>CAVVYA010000012.1:0-165840 GCA_963752345.1 uncultured Alphaproteobacteria bacterium | reverse complement strand
GCGGAGGGGGCGGGATTCGAACCCGCGATACGTTTTACCGTATGCACGCTTTCCAAGCGTGTGCCTTAAACCGCTCGGCCACCCCTCCGGAAGGGCGGCCAAAATAGCCGCAGAGCCCGGCCATTACAACCATTTGCCAAGCCGGGCGGACGGTCGCGCCACAGCCATCGGGCTCGGCTAAAACCGCCATCGCCGCCTGGCGTGGGCTGCGGCGACTGCAGTTCGCGCAAGCCCGCGGAGCCTCCTCGCCGGCCGGCCGCCGTGCAAGCGAGCCTGGGCTCGGGCTGTGGCGCGCCGAGGTCTACCATGGCCGCCGCCCGGAGCCGCCCAGCCGCCCCCCCCCCGCAAACCGCGAGGCGGCCGTTACGTACCGATCGCGGCACGCGTTGTTGCCCATCGCGGCCATGGACAGCCCTCGCGGTTGGTCGAATAATACCGTCCTGCCCTCCGGGAGGGGGCCCACCCGCGAATACGGCCGTCCGCGTCGGACCAAAGCCGACGGGTTACAGACGAATGGGAGGCCGCAATGGCTCATCGCAACGTTCGTTCCGGCGGCGTGTCGCGCCGCGCCATCATCAAGGGTGCCGCCGCCACGGGTCTTGCCGCCGGTGTCGGCCCGTTTGTCCATGTCCGCCCCGCCAAGGCCGCCAAGACCCTGCGCATCCTGCAGTGGAGCCACTTCGTGCCGGCCTACGACAAATGGTTCAACGGCGACTACGTCAAGCAATGGGGCGCCAAGAACGACACCGAAGTCACCGTCGACAACATCAACCTGAACCTGATTGCGTCGCGCGCCGCCGCCGAGGTCTCCGCCCAGAAAGGCCACGACCTGGTGATGTTCCTGTCGCCGCCCTCGGTCTACGAGGAGCAGGTGGTGCCGATGAACGACGTCTACGCCGAGGTCGAGAAGAAGCACGGCAAGCCGATCGATCTCGCCATCAAGAGCACCTACAACCCGAAGACCAAGAAATACTTCGCCTTCTCCGACAGCTTCGTGCCCGATCCGATCAACTACCGGGCGGATCTGTGGGGCGACATCGGCATGAAGCCCGACACCTGGGACGACATCCGGGTCGGCGGCAAGAGGATCAAGGACAAGACCGGCATTCCGGTCGGCGTCGGTCTGTCCGCCGAGCTGGACTCCGCCATGGCGCTGCGCTCGCTGCTCTATTCGTTCGGCGGCGCCGAGCAGGATCCTGAGGGCAACCTGGCGATCCGCTCCAACCATACGCTCGAGGCCCTGAAATACGCCCAGGCCTTGTTCAAGGAGGCGATGACGCCCGAGGTCCTGGCGTGGGATCCATCGTCCAACAACCGCCAGATGCTCGCCGGCCGTTCCTCGCTGGTGCTCAACGCGATTTCGGTGACGCGCACCGGCGAGAACGACAAGCTGCCGATCCATGAGAAAATCCTGCTCGCCAAGGCCGCCGCCGGCCCGGTGCGCCGGCTCGGCCTCGAGCACGTGATGGACGCCTACGTGATCTGGAAGTTCGCCGAGAACATCGACGGGGCGAAGAAATTCCTCGTCGATTACGTGGACAATTTCCGCACCGCGTTCGACGCCAGCCAGTTCTACAACTTCCCGTGCTTCGCCAAGACGGTGCCCGACCTGCAGAAGGCGATCGCCCACGACCCGAAAGCCGTGCCGCCCGACAAATACGCGGTGCTCGGGCGACGTGCTCGACTGGGCGACCAATGTCGGCTACCCGGGCTATTCCAACGCCGCCATCGACGAAACCTGGAACACCTGGGTGCTCAACACGATGTTCGCCAAGGCGGCGACCGGCGCCGAAACGCCGGAAGCCGCGCTCGCCCAGGCCGAGACCGCCATGAAGGCGATCTGGGCCAAATGGAAGGACAGGGGAATGATCTGATCCCGGCATAGAAGGCCCGGTTGCAGCAATCTGCGGCCGGGCCTTCTTCCTTCGCGAGCATCGTCACAGCATTCACACCGTTCAAAAAAACAACCGGGTCCATCCATGGCAACGGTCGAAGCAAGACGCGTCTTCAAAAAGTTCGGCGACGTGGCCGCGGTCAACGGCATCGACCTGGCGGCGCGCGAGGGCGAGTTCCTCGTCCTGCTCGGCCCGTCCGGCTGCGGCAAGACGACGCTGATGCGGATGATCGCCGGGCTCGAGCGGCCGACCAGCGGCGACATCGTGATCGACGGCCAGGTGGTCACCGACCTGCCGCCGCGGGCGCGCAACATCGCCATGGTGTTCCAGAGCTACGCGCTCTATCCGCATCTCACCGTGGAGAGGAACATCTCGTTTCCGCTGCGCGCGGTCGGCATGGCGAAGGCGGAGATCCGCAAGAAGGTCGATTGGGCGGCGCGCATGTTCGGCATCGAACGGTTGCTCGACCGCAAGCCGCGCCAGCTTGTCCGGCGGCGAGCGCCAGCGCGTCGCGCTTGGCCCGCGCCGTGGTGCGCGAGCCGGTCGTCTTTCTGCTCGACGAGCCGCTGTCCAACCTCGACGCCAAGCTGCGCAACTCGGCGCGCGACGAGCTCAAGCAGTTCCAGCAGAATCTCGCCACCACGACGATCTACGTCACCCACGACCAGGCCGAGGCCATGGGGCTCGGCGACCGCATCGCCGTGCTGAACGCGGGCCAGGTGTGCCAGATCGGCACGCCGCATGAGATCTACGGCCGTCCCGCCGACATCTTCGTCGCCACCTTCATCGGCTCGCCGCCGATGAACCTGATCGAGGACGGCGCCACCTGGCTCGGCTTCCGGCCCGAGGCCTTCCTGCCCCACGGCGTCGAACCCGGCGGCGACAATGTCACCTTGCCGTTCCGCGTCACCCGCGTCGAATATCTCGGCGCCGACCGGCTGGTCTATGGCGTGCTCGAGAATTGGCCGGGCCAGCCCCATGTCGATCTCGAAGATCCCGACCAACATCCGCACCGAGATCGACGCCGGCGCGCTCTACGACTTCGTCGTGCGCCGCCGCGACATCGTCCGATTCGACCGTGCCACCGGCAAGCGCTGCGAAGACAGCGCGGCGCCATGACGGCGGCGGATGCAGCGCCCGCGCGGCGCGGTCCACTACTGCGGCTCGCCGACAACGAGCGCTGGCTGTGGCGGCTCATGCTCGCGCCGGCCATTCTCTATATCGTGCTGCTGGTCGGCTTCCCGTTCCTGCTGTCGCTGGCCTACAGCCTGTCGAACGTCACGGTGGCGAGCCGCGACATGAGTTTCGTCGGGCTCGACAATTTCGCCCGCATCCTCGCCAGTCGGACCTTCTGGACATCGCTCAAGAACACGCTCGTCTTCACCGCGATCTCCCAGGTGCTGGTGCTGGTCATGGCCAATATCCTCGCCATGGCGCTGGCCGCCAATTTCCGCGGCAAATGGTTCGTCCGTCTCTTGATTCTGCTGCCCTGGGTGGCGCCGATCTCGCTCGGCAGCATCGGCTGGCTGTGGATCTTCAATTCGATCTACAGCGTGATCAACTGGACCGGCCGGGCGCTCGGCATTCTCGGGCCCAACGAGTGGCCGATCTGGCTCGGCGAACCCCATCTCGCCATGGCCTCGATCATCATCCTCCATGTCTGGCGCCTCGTGCCGCTCGCCACGGTGATCATCCTCGCCGGCCTGTCGTCGATCCCGCAGGACATCCATGATGCCGCCGCGGTGGACGGCGCCGGCTTCTGGCGCACCAAGTTCCAGGTCACTCTGCCGCTGGTCACGCCGATCACCCTGGTGGCGCTGCTGTTCGGCATCATCTTCACCTTCACCGACATGATCGTGGTCTTCGTGCTGACCCGCGGCGGGCCCTACGACACGACCCAGACCCTGGCGAGCTGGGCCTATTTCACCGGCATCCAGGGCGGCGATCTGGCGGGCGGCGCGGCGGTTTCGCTGTTCCTGTTCCCGGTGCTCGCCGCCGTCGCGGTGCTGTTTCTGCATTTCGCGCGCAAGGCGGAGGTCGTGTGATGACTCCCGCCACCGCCCGCGCCCGCCGTATCGCCGTCAAGAGCGGCCATGCCGCGATCCTGGTGTTCTTCATCACCTTCCTGGCGTTTCCGTTTTATTGGATGGTCATCACCACCTTCAAGACGACGCAGGATCTGCACAACACGGAGAACAATCCTTACCTGTTCAACGATCCGCCGACCCTGCGCCATCTCGACGGTGCTGTTCAGCGACACGCAATACCTGCAATGGCTGATCAACACCGGCCTGGTCGGGCTCGCCGTGGTGGCGATCACGCTGGCACTCGCCGTGCCGGCGGGCTACGCGCTCGCGCGCATGACCGGACGCTGGGCGGAGACTCTCGGCGTCACGATCTTTCTGACCTACCTCGTGCCGCCAACCATTCTGTTCATTCCATTCTCGCGCATCATCGCCGGGCTCGGGTTGCAGGACAGCCTGTGGTCCCTGGTGCTGGTCTATCCCAGCTTCACGGTGCCGTTCTGCACCTGGCTGCTCATGGGCTTCTTCAAGGCCATCCCGCGCGATCTCGAGGACGCCGCCATGATCGATGGGCTGTCGCGCTTCGGCGCCTTCGTCAAGGTGGTCATGCCGATCTCGCTCGCGGGCATGCTGACGGTCGTCATCTTCGCCTTCACCCTGGTGACCCAGGAGTTCGTCTACGGCGTTACCTTCATCACCGCCGGCGCCAATTACACAGTGAGCGTCGGCGTGCCGACATTCCTGGTGCGCGGCGACGTATATTTCTGGGGCTCGATGATGGCGGCCTGCCTGATCGCCAGCGTGCCGATCGCGATCATCTACAATTTCTTCGTCGACCAGTTCGTTGCCGGCTTCACCGGCGGCGCGGTGAAATAACCCTTCGCGGAATGAGTTTTAACTGTGTCCTGGTTGGCAAGGGCGCCAGTGCGCGAACCGGCTTAACTGGGATTCGCAGCGGCGAGGTTTCGCTGTTGCGGACACCGCACCCCATGGTTGAATGCGCACCATGATCTTGCGGCAGGCCATTCTTATTGCCGGATATCTGGCACTCTATATCGCCCTCGACTGGATAAGCCTCATTCAGCCGTCGGGCGGCGCGGGCGTGCTCGGCATCACGCCGTGGAATCCGCCGGCCGGCCTGAGCTTCGCCCTGCTGTTGCGCTATGGCCCGAGCTTCGCCCCCGCGGTGTTCGCCGCTGTCGCCGTCTCGAGCGTGCTGTTGCACGGCCTGTCCAGCGAGCCGCTTGCGGTCGTTGGGCCGGCTTTGATCATCGCGTTGGTCTACGCCGTGGCGGCCATGATGCTGCGCAACCGTTTGCTGAGTTCGATCCGCCTGCGCACTCACCGCGATCTGCTCACCCTGCTCGCGGTGGCGCTGGTCGCGACCATGATCGTCGCCGTATCGGTGGTCGCCATCTTCGCCGTCAGCGGACTGGTGCCCAAGCCTGAATTCGCGAACTTCGCCCTCCACTTCTGGGTCGGCGACATGATCGGCATCGCCGGCTTCACGCCCCTGGCCCTATTGATGACGGACCCGCAGCAGCGCGGCCGCCTGGCGCATGGATTCCATCCGCTGGAATACGTCTTACAGCTCGGCGCCATCGCCTTCGGCCTGTGGATCATCTTCGGCTGGGAGCCGACCGACCATTTCGAATATTCCTACGTGCTTTTCCTGCCGCTGATCTGGATCGGCCTGCGCGGCGGTCTGGTCGGCGCCACCTGGGGCATCCTCGCCACCCAGCTCGGCCTCGTGCTGGCCATCCAGCTCAAGGGCTACGACGCCGGGGTGACGACCCAGTTCCAGCTGTTGATGCTGGCCGTCGCGGTCACCGGACTCGTGCTCGGCTCGATCGTCGACGAGGAGGAACGCGCGGAATCCTCGCTGCGCGACAGCGAAACACGCCTGCAAACCGTGGTCGAAACGGCGCCCGACGCCATTCTGACCTTCGACGAGACGGGCGAGATCACCTCGGCCAATCCGGCCGCCGAGCGCATGTTCTCCGCCACGGGACGCTGGCCGGTCGGCATCAATATCCAGACCCTGCTCGCCGGGCTCGACAGCGAGACACCCGATTCGGTCGCCGGCGATGAGATGATCGCCAAGCGCCTGGACGACACCACCTTCCCAGCGGAGGTGGCGGTCGGCCAGGCCGCTGTCGGCGGTGGCGCCCTCTATGTCGCGGCCGTGCGCGATATTTCCATCCGCAAGCAGGCCGAGCTCTGGCTCAAGGAGCACGAGGCCGAGCTCGCCCATGCCTCCCGCCTGACAGCGACCGGGGAGATGGCCGCCTCCCTGGCTCATGAATTGAACCAGCCGCTCACGGCGCTGATCAGCTTTGCCCGCGCCTGCCAGGTGCTGCTCAAGGGGTCCACCGTGGAGGATGAGAGATCGCGCAAGGCGCAAAACCTGATCGAGCAGACCGTGCAGCAGGCGCTGCGCGCCGGTGACATCATCCGCAGCACGCGTGAATTCCTGCGTCGCGGCGACGCGAATGTCACCAAGGTCGAGGTCGCGCAGATCTTCAAGGCAGTCTACGACCTGGTGAAGTCGGAGGCGTCGCTCAATCACGTGCGGGTCGTCATCCGGTTCGAGCGCGAGACCCCACCTGTCCTCGCCGATGCCATCCAGGTTGAACAAGTCATCCTCAATCTGATACGCAATAGCATGGAGGCCATGGCACACATTCCGGTAGAGCGGCGCGAAATCCGGTTGTCCGCGGCGCTCGACCCGGGCGAACCGGGCTTCGTCACCATTGCGGTGCAGGATACCGGTCCGGGATTCGCCGCCGAACTGGAGGACCGCATGTTCAAGCCGTTCTCGACCACCAAGAGCACCGGCATGGGACTCGGCCTGTCGATCAGCCGTTCGATCATCGAGGCGCACGGCGGGCGCATCTGGACCGTGCCGTCGGCCAACAGTGCCGAAACGGGTGCCGATATTCGCTTTACCCTGCCCAGCTACACGGACATCAAAAGTGAATTCTAAACCCACCATCTATGTCGTCGATGACGACAAGGCCGTGCGCGACGGCCTGACGGCGCTGCTCGATGTGCATGGCCACCAATTGCGGACGTTCGAGTCCGCCGAGCACTTTCTCGACGCCTTAACGCCGGCGGCCACGGGCTGCGCCATTCTCGACATCCGCATGCCCGGCATGAGCGGGCTGGAGCTGCAGCGCGAGTTGAAACGCCGCGGCATCCCCTTGCCCGTGATCATCATCACCGGCCATGGCGACGTTCCTCTGGCGGTCGCGGCACTCAAGGCCGGGGCCGTCGATTTTCTCGAGAAGCCGTTCGACAGCGACGCCTTGCTCGCCAGTATCGATGAAGCGCTGCGTCGCGGCATGGCGGCGCTTGGCTCGACCTTCGACCGGACGACCGTGGCGGCCCGGATCGAACAACTGACCCCGCGTGAGCGCGAGGTCATGGACCTGGTGGTCGCGGGCCACCCGAACAAGGTGGTCGCCGACCGGCTCAAGATCGCGGTCCGCACCGTCGAGATCCACCGCGCCCGGGTCATGGAAAAGACCGCGGCGCGCAACCTGTCCGAGCTCATCCGGATGGCGATCCTGCTCGAGCAAGGCGTCTAACCGCCATCGTCTCGGCCGTTGCACGTAGTGGTGTTCCACTATTTCGTACCCGCCTCGCGAGACCCTACCTTTCCAACGAGGATGCGCGGGATTGCGCGCGTCTATCCCGTTAAAAAATGGGCAGGCGCCGCGTCATGTTCGACTTCGAAAACCCTGCTGAGCCTCCTGACCCTGACCAGCCTCGAGATCGTTCTCGGGATCGACAATATCGTCGTCATCGCCATCATTGCCGCCACCCTGCCGGTGCATCAGCGCGAAAAGGCGCGCATCGTCGGCCTGTCGCTCGCCATGATCACGCGCCTCCTGCTGCTGTTCTCGCGCAACGCGCAACGCGAGGGCCGGGAGCACAAACAGGTACATAGCAATCCTCAGGTTTCATCACAAAGTTCGCGGTAGGAGGACACGAGATGCGGTCTATTCTTCTCCCGGTTGACGGCACCATGCGCTCCGATGCAGCGGTACAGAGCGTTATCCGCCAGGTTCGTCTCGGCCAGATCGGGACCATCCACTTGGTCACCGTGCAGCCGCGGCTCGGGTCCTATATCGGGCGCTTCCTCAAAGCGACGGTGATCCGCGATTTCCAGCACGAGCAAGGGGCGAAGGCCCTGGCCAGGGCCAAGCGCCTGCTGGAAGAAGCCAACGTGCCCTACATCCCGCACATCTACGCCGGCGACACGGTCGAGACCATCGCCCGGGCATCGAAGGAACTCGCTGTCGACGAGATCGTGATGAGCGCCAACAATCTCGGGATCGTCGGCAGCCTCGATCTCCACTCCGTGGTCGGACGCGTGCTGCGGCGGGTGGACGTGCCGGTCTCCGTGGTGAACTATCCGGCCAGCGAGGCGGCCCTCAATCGCCGTTCTGACGCCGGCGGCCTGCAAAGGCACCCGACGCCATAACACTGGTGCGGGCTTGCCCGTATCCGGGTCTTGCGTAAGCGTACCCCGACAGTGCCGCCGTTCCGCCCCCCGGACGGCGGCATTTCTTTTGACCAGCGCGCGCTGCGCCGCGAACCGGTCACACGGCTGGAAAAATGCGGCGACAATTTGAGCGTCGCCTTCGCAATCCTCCTCGGCGCGTTGTTCCTCGGCGAACACCCGAGCCGGCCCACCATCATCGGCGGCAGCCCGATCGTGCGGGGTTCGATTGTAAGATCGCTTTCCAGCGAATCTTAATCCCGCTCAATCCACACCGTTCATTCCGCTGCGGATTCGCCGCGCGTATCGTTAAGGCTGTCCGCGCAATCGGCGGAAATTGGCTCAATTCCGAATCGACTGTTGTGGACGGCGCAGCCCCGTGGGCGTACGCTTTTGTCCTTGTAGCGACCCTTCCGTCGCAGATCGGGTCGATGTCATGCCGCAGCACAGGAGTGGCGGCTATGTTCATCATACGTCTGATCGCAGTTGTGTTTCTCATCTTCGCCTTCATCGCGGCGGGGGTGGAAATCTACGGACTGATACGCACCGGCCATTGGACCGCCCTCGCCGCCGGACAATTGTGGACGAACCTCCACGCGCCAAGTCTCGAAGGCGCGCATTCCTTCATTCAGCGTCATTTCTATCCGGTCGTCTGGGATCCGGGAATTGCCTGGATCTTGCGCCAGCCGGCATGGCTCGTCGCCGGCCTACCCGGCGTTGGCCTGCTGTGGCTCGATTTGAGCATCAGCATGGGCACGCTTCGGGACGCCGCGCGGCCAAAGTTTCGCGCCGGATAAACGCGAACCCGGCCGCGGGAGGTTGGGCTGTCAGCGCGGCAGGTTGGCGATGGCGCGCGCCTCGCCGATGACCTCGAGGATATAGAGGCCGGAATTCGCGCGATCGACGGCATAGACATAGCCGCGGTCATCCACCTCCACATTGTTGATCTGGATGACCGGCACGCAATCGGTCTTGTTCCGCTCGTCGGCGCAGCGTTCGTCGGTCCGCGCATTGACCGGCGGAATGTAATATCCGACCTCTTGCGGGCGATAAGGATTGCGCACGTCGACCATGCGCACGCCGGCATTGAACCAACTGAAGAACATCAGCTTCTGATAGTAGATGGGCGTCATGTTTTCGTTCGAGGCGTGCGCCCCGAAGCGCCCGCCGCGGCTGCAGAAGTTGCCGCTCGATTCCAGCGGGTGGTAATTGGCCACGCCGAACGGTCGCGCCTCGTCGGTGATATCGACGAAGAACACCATCTGACGCGGCTCGTTGCAGACCGTCGTGTTGTTCTCGTTCACGATGACGAGGAAGTCGCGCTGCTTCTTTTCCGATTCCTTGAATTCCGGCACCTCCACGTTCAGCAGCGGAAAGGTGGTGTGCGCGCCCATGAATTCAGGCAGGTCGATGCGCGAAATCTCCGGGTGCAGCAGATTCTTGGTGTTGGGCGCGCGCTGGCCATTCAGCAGCTTCTGCCGGTCGACGATCTGGCCGGCGCCGCGGGCGTTGGTGCCATAGCCGAAGTAAACCCGTTCGCGCATGGGATGAGCCGAGAGCGGCCCATGGATCTGGCCCGGCTGGTAGCCCTTGACGCCTTTGAGCTGCTCGACCAATGCGAAAGTGCGGATGAACACCGGCTTGGCCGGGTTGGACAGGTCGTAGACATGGGTGACGCGCGACGCCTGATAGGCGTCGTGGCTGCCCGGGATATAGGCGATCCCGGTGGTGCATTCCCATTCGTTCTTGTGGGTGCTGCGGAACTTGCCGAATTGGGCGATGCGGACGGGCTGCTCCGGCATGGTGACGTCGTAGAGTTCCTGGGTCGAATCGCCGAAGGTGCGCAGCAGGTAGACCTTGTTCCTGTCGGCCTTGGGCAGTTCCGAGCCGAGGCAGACCCGCGTCATCTGCGCGCCGCCGGTCTCGCGGCCGGGCACCTCGCGGCCCTTCTCGCCGGGAATATGATGCAGCAGCTTCGGCGCCCTCGGATCGGTGACGTCGAGGATATTGGTGCCGTTCTCTTCCAGTGCGCCGGTGAGCGGATTGACCATGCGGCCGCCGTGCGAGCCGATATAGGCGATCCAGCGATCGCCCTGCTTCTTGATGGTCGGCTGATAGGCGGTGCGCGCCGACAGATCGTGGTAGCCCACGAGGCGCATGTTCTTCGCCTCTTCCTTGCCGCCGGCGGCCTGCATAGAGTCGCCGCCACCCAGCATGGTGCAACCGAACAACGCGGCCGAAGCGCCGGCAAGTGCCAGGCTCACCGCCCCACGCATCCTGATGGCCATCGCAGCCTCCCCTGTTCGTGCGCGGAGGACGCCTGAATGGACCGGCGGATGATTTTTGCCCCCGCGAACAGCGGAATGACACCATGGGCGGCGAAGCTTGTCCATTCCCGGCCGGCGCCGGGCCTGGGGCAAAAAAATGTCAGAGCGCGATCAGTCGCCGATCTTGAGCGCGGCGATGAAGGCGGCCTGGGGAATTTCGACGTTGCCGACCTGGCGCATGCGCTTCTTGCCGGCCTTCTGCTTTTCGAGCAGCTTGCGCTTGCGGGAGATGTCGCCGCCGTAGCATTTGGCGAGCACGTCCTTGCGCATGGCGCTGATCGTCTCGCGCGCCACGATCTTGCCGCCGATCGCGGCCTGCACCGCGATCTTGAACAATTGGCGCGGGATGAGATCCTTGAGCCGGCTGCACAGGCCGCGGCCGCGCGACTCGGCGGCGCTGCGATGGACGATGATGGACAGGGCGTCGACCGGCTCGCCATTGACCAGGATGGCGAGCTTGACCAGGTCGCCTTCGTGGTAGCCTTCCATCTGATAATCGAAGCTGGCGTAGCCGCGGCTGATCGATTTCAGCCGGTCGTAGAAATCGTAGACCACTTCGTTGAGCGGCAGGCGATAGACCACCATGGCGCGATTGCCGGCGTAGGTCAGATTGACCTGCTCACCGCGCCGCTCCTGGCACAGCGCGAGGATCGAGCCGAGATAATCGTCGGGCACCAGGATGGTCGCCTTGATCCACGGCTCCTCGATGCTGTCGATCTTCACCGGATCAGGCATGTCGGCGGGATTGTGCATCTCCACCGTTTTGCCGTCGGTCAGGTTGATGCGGTAGACGACGGACGGCGCGGTGGTGATCAGGTCGAGGTCGAACTCGCGCTCGAGCCGCTCCTGGATGATTTCCAGATGCAGCAGGCCGAGGAAGCCGCAGCGGAAGCCGAATCCGAGCGCCGCCGAGGTTTCCGGCTGGTATTCGAAGCTCGCGTCGTTGAGCCGCAGTTTGGCCAGGCTGTCGCGCAGCTTTTCGTAGTCGGACGCCTCGACCGGGAACAGGCCGCAGAACACCACCGGCACGCTCGGCTTGAAGCCGGGCAGCGCGTGGGCCGTCTGGCGCTTTTCCTCGGTGATGGTGTCGCCGACGCGGGTATCGGCGATATTTTTGATCTGCGCGGTGAAAAATCCCATCTCGCCCGGCCCGAGCGCGTCGATCGCCTCGCGCTTCGGCGTGAACACGCCGACCTGCTCGATCTGGTGCAGCGCGCCGGTGCTCATCATCTGGATCTTCATGCCCTTGGTGAGCTTGCCGTCATAGACGCGCACCAGCACGACGACGCCGAGATAGGCGTCGTACCAGGAATCCACCAGCAGCGCCTTGAGCGGCGCGCCGGCATCGCCTTTCGGCGGCGGCAGGCGGTGCACCAGCGCCTCGAGCACGTCGGTGATGCCGACGCCGGTCTTGGCCGAGACCAGCACGGCGTCCGAGGCATCGAGTCCGATCACCTCTTCGATCTGCGCCTTCACGCGCTCCGGCTCGGCGGCGGGCAGGTCGATCTTGTTGAGGACCGGGACGATCTCGTGATTGTTGTCGATCGCCTTGTAGACGTTGGCGAGCGTCTGGGCCTCGACCCCCTGGCTCGCGTCGACCACCAGGATCGAGCCCTCGCAAGCGGCCAGCGAGCGGCTCACCTCATAGGCAAAATCGACGTGGCCCGGGGTATCCATCAGATTGAGCTGATAGGTCTGGCCGTCTTTCGCCTTGTAATTGAGCCGGACCGTCTGCGCCTTGATGGTGATGCCGCGCTCGCGCTCGATATCCATGGAATCGAGCATCTGGTCGCGGAAGTCGCGGGCGGCGATGCCGCCGCAGACCTGCATCAGCCGGTCGGCCAGGGTCGACTTGCCATGGTCGATATGGGCAATGATCGCAAAATTACGGATATGGCGAAGGTCGGTCATAAGGCCGGCGGGTGCGGGTTGGGTCAAGGGTCGGAGATGGCGGGAACATAGGGCGCACGGCCCTTCTGCGCAATGGCCGCGTCCATTCCCGGCGTCCGGGCCTGCGGACGTTTCAGGGCGGCGTATAGGCGGTCAAGAAAACGGTGACCGCGTTGTCGACCCAGGCTTCGAGCATGTGCTTGCTCGGCGGCTCCTCGATCTCGAGGAGCTGGCGAAAATGGACGCCGCCCAACAGCGAGCCGAAGAACTGGTCGGCCGCCATCTCCGGATGCTTGACGGCAAGCCGGCCCTTCTTGGTCAGATCCCGCAGATATTCGGAAAGCGCGAGCCGCGCCGGTCCCGGACCGGATTCGTAGACCGTCTTGCCGAGCGCCGGAAAGCGGTAGGCCTCGCTCGCCACCACGCGGTAGAGCGCCAGCAAATTGGGCGACAGAGCATTGCTCAAAAAACGCTCACCCAATCGGCGCAGGATCTGCTCAGGGCCCGCGCCCGCCGCTTCGGACGTCTGGGCCTCGACCACGAACTGGCCGCATTGCTGGCATATGATGGCACCGAACAATTCTTCCTTGCTGCGAAAGTGGCTGTAGAGCGTGGCTTTGGACACACCGGCCTCGCGCGCGATCATGTCCACGCTCGCACCAGCATAGCCGTCGCGCAGAAAGACGCGCGCCGCCGCCGCTTTCAAGGGCCTGGCGCTTGGGCGAAGCCGATTTCGCAGACGATGCATCCTTCGCGGCGGCCGTTTTGCGGGTCCGCGTTGCGCCGTTCGGTTTCCGTGTCGTACTCACCCGCGTGCTCATCGTGACGCTACTCGGTTGTGATCATGCAACGCAGCCCTGCCGTAATCCCCATTGACCTCTTTTTTTTGGGCGGCTATATCTACGCGAACTAAACTAAACTGTTTAGTACAGGCTGACAAGCATCTCCGGTCGCTCTCCCGGCACCGCTCGTCTCAGTGACGCGAATTCCATTCTGACGAGCCTCAAGAAGGCAAGGCCATGGATCAAATGACCGACCCCGTGCTGAGCGCGGACCACCGCCCCACCGCGGGGCGCAGGCCGCCGACCCGCAGCGGCCTCTATTGGCGCCTGGCGATCGTGGCTGCCATTCTGGTCGTGGTGTCGGGCGCGTTCTACGGCTTCGAGAAATTCAAGCAGTCGATGATCAGCCAGATGTTCAGCCAGAAGCCGCCGCCCACCGTGGTGGCCGTGGTCAAGGCGACGCTGGAGCCGGTGCCGCGCTACCTCGACAGCATCGGCACCGCTTCGGCGATCAATCAGGTGATGGTATCGCCGCAGATCGCCGGCCGCGTTTTGAAGATCCTGTTCGAGTCCGGTGCGGTGGTGAAAGCCGGCGATCCGCTGGTGCAGCTCGACGATGGCACGGAGCGCGCCGATCTCGCCAACTTCCAGGCCCAGGCGAAGCTCGCCGAGGTCAACCTTGCCCGGGCGCAGTCGCTGGCCAAGGAAAAATACGGCACCCAGGCCAACGTCGACCAGCAGCGCATGAATCTCGACATGGCGCGCGCCGGCATGGCGCGCAGCCAGGTGCTGATGGACCAAAAGCTGATCCGCGCGCCCTTCGGCGGCAGCCTCGGCATCCGGCAGGTCGACGTCGGCCGTTATGTCAGCCCCGGCACGCCGATCGTCACCCTGACCGATCTCGACCGGCTCTATGTGGATTTCACCCTGCCGGAAAACCGCCGCGCCAGCCTGACTACGGGCCTGCCGGTCGAAGTCCGCGCCGACGCCTATCCCGACCGCGTCTTCCAGGCCGAGGTCAGCACCATCGAGCCGCAAATCGATCCGCTGACCCGCGCGATCAAGCTGCGCGCCACCCTGCCCAATCCTGACCATCTGCTGCAGCCCGGCATGTTCGTGCGCGCCCGCGTGGTGCTGCCGCCGCAAGGCGACGCCGTTACCCTGCCGGAGACCGCGGTCGACTACACGACCTATGGCGAATTGGTCTTCGTGATCGAGGAAAGCAAGGATGCGGAAGGCAAGCCGACCTACAAGGCGGTGCAGACCTTCGTCGACGTCGGCGCGCGCTATGAGGGCAAGGTCGCCATCACCAAGGGCGTGAAGAACGGCGACAGCGTGATCAATGGCGGCCAGATCCGCGTGCAGAACGGTGCTGCCGTGGTGCCGACCGAGAACGATTCTCTGAACAAGCCGACGGCGATACCGTTGCAATAGCTGCCGTCACAACGCGCTGCATCAGCCTCACGGCGGGACAAAACCCATGCGCTTCACCGATATCTTCATTCGCCGTCCGGTTCTCGCCACCGTCGTCAGCCTGCTCATCCTGCTGATCGGATTGCGCTCGTTCTTCGATATCCCGGTGCGCCAGTATCCCGAACTGCAAAACACGGTGATCACCGTGTCGACCAGCTATCCCGGCGCCTCGCCCGATCTGATGCAGGGCTTCATCACCCAGCCGATCGAGCAGGCGGTCGCCAGCGCGGAGGGAATCGATTACCTGACCTCGTCCTCGATCCAGGGGCAGAGCCGCATCCAGGCGCATATCAAGCTCAATTACGACCCGAGCAAGGCGATGACCGACGTCATGGCCAAGGTGAACCAGGTCAAATACCTGATTCCGAGCGAGGCCAACGACCCGGTGATTCTGCGCTCGACCGGCCAGACCACGGCGGTGATGTATATAGGCTTCTCCAGCCCGACCCTGAACGGCGCGGCGATTTCCGACTATCTCAGCCGCGTCGTGCAGCCGTTGCTCGCCACGGTGACCGGCGTCGCCTCGGCCGACGTCATCGGCGGCCAGACCTTCGCCATGCGGCTGTGGCTCGACCCGGTGAAGATGACGGCCCATGACGTCACGGCATCGGACGTGGCGGACGCCATCCGCGCCAACAACTACCAGGCAGCACCCGGCCAGGCGAAGGGCTACTTCACGGTGACCAACGTCACCGCCGACACCGGGCTGACCTCGCTCGACGAATTCCGCCAGATGGTGATCAAGGCGAAGAACGGCGCCCTGATCCGCATCAGCGACGTGGGCATGGTCGACCTCAGCGCCCAGGCCTTCGAGTCCTCCGTGATGATGAGCGGCCAGAACGCGGTGTTCATCGGCGTGCAGGCGACGCCGACCGGCAATCCGCTCGATATCGTCAAGGGCGTGCGCGCGCTGGTTCCCGATATCGAGCGCGGCCTGCCGCCGACCGTGACGATGCAGATCGTCTACGACTCGACCCGCTTCATCGAATCCTCGATCAACGAGGTGATCCTGACGCTGGCCGAAGCGGTCGCCATCGTCATCCTCGTCATCTTCCTGTTCCTCGGCACCTTCCGCTCGGTGCTGATTCCCGTCGTCACCATTCCGCTGTCGCTGATCGGCGTCTGCGCCATCATGCTGTCCATGGGCTTCAGCATCAATCTGCTGACCCTGCTCGCCATGGTGCTCGCCATCGGCCTGGTGGTCGACGACGCCATTGTGGTGGTGGAGAATATCTATCGCCATATCGAGGAAGGACGCACGCCGCTGCAGGCCTCCCTGATCGGCGCACGCGAGATCCTCGGCCCGATCATCGCCATGACCATTACGCTCGCGGCGGTTTACGCGCCGATCGGCTTTCTCAGCGGCCTGACCGGCACCCTGTTCCGCGAGTTCGCCTTCACCCTCGCCGGCGCGGTGGTCATCTCCGGCATCATCGCCATCACCCTGTCGCCGATGATGGCCTCCAAGCTGCTGACGCGCGAGATGGCGGACGGCTGGTTCCCGCGCAAGGTCGAACAGTTCTTCTCCGCCGTCACCCGCGCCTACAGCCGGCGGCTCGCTGCGACGCTCGACTACCGCCCCGTCGTCGGGCTGTTCGCGGTGGCGATCTTCGGGCTGCTCGCCTTCCTCTATACGCACACGCATTCGGAGCTGGCGCCGCCGGAGGACCAGGGCGTGGTGTTCGCCATGGGCAAGGCGCCGCAATACGCCAATCTCGACTACACCGAGGTGTTCAGCCGCCAGCTCGACGAGACCTATCGCAGCTATCCGGAGACCATGGCGACCTTCGTGCTGAGCGGCTTCAGCTTCGCCAGCTCCGGCGTCAACACCAACATTTCGGGCATGATCCTGAAGCCATGGGACGAGCGCGAGCGCTCCTCGACCACGCTGCTCATGGACGTCAACCAGAAGCTGAGCCAGATCACCGGCATGCAGGTCTTCGCCTTCAACCTGCCGCCGCTGCCGGGCTCGACCGGCGGGCCGCCGGTCCAGATGGTGATCAGCTCGCCGCGCAGCTTTCCCGAAGTGCACAAATACATGCAGGAGATCAAGGGACGCGCGCTGACCAGCGGCATGTTCATGTTCGGCGACAGCGACCTCGATTTCAACAATCCGGTGGCGCGGCTCAAGATCGACCGCGCGAAAGCCAACGATCTCGGCATTTCGATGCGCTCGATCGGCGAAACCATGGCGCTGCTGGTCGGCGGCAATTTCGTCAACCGCTTCAATTTCAACGGGCGCTCCTACCAGGTGATCCCGCAGGTGCCGCGCGACTTCCGCCTGAGCTCGGATCTGTTGACCCAGTATTACGTGCGCACGGCGGGCGGCACATCGGTGCCGCTATCGACCGTCGCCTCGATCGAGAACGACGTCGAGCCCAACGCGCTCAACCATTACAACCAGCTCAATTCGGCGACCTTTTCCGCCGCGCCGATGATCGGCGTCACCCTGGGCCAGGCGGTGGATTATCTGAAGACGCTCGCCGCCGAGGTGCTGCCCAACGACGTGCGCTACGATTTCCTGGCCGAGTCGCGTCAATACGTCCAGGAAGGCAACCAACTCACCATCACCTTCATCTTCGCGCTGATCGTGATTTACCTGGTGCTCGCCGCGCAATACGAGAGCCTGCGCGATCCATTGATCATCCTCGTCACGGTGCCGCTGTCGATCTGCGGCGCGCTGATCCCGCTGTTCATGGGCTTGGCGACGCTGAACATCTATACCCAGGTCGGCCTGGTGACGCTGATCGGCCTGATTACCAAGCACGGCATTCTCATGACCGCCTTCGCCAACGATCTGCAGCGCGCCGAGAATGTCGACCGGCGCACCGCCATCGAGCGCGCCGCAGCGGTGCGGTTGCGGCCCATCCTGATGACCACGGCCGCCATGGTGGTCGGCCTCGTTCCGCTGCTGCTCGCCACTGGCGCCGGAGCGGCCAGCCGCTTCAGCATCGGCATCGTCATCGTCGCCGGCATGTCGATCGGCACGCTGTTCACCCTTTTCGTGTTGCCGACCGTTTACACGGTGCTGGCCAAGGATCACCGGTCGGCAGTCAGCGCGGCGCGCGATGCGGAAATCACGGCGATCTCCTGACGGAGCGTCGTAGACTGAACTTGTCGCCGCGGCAGAGCTGAGGCTCAAGTCTCATGGGCGCGGCAGGCGGCTGCCTCGGCTCGCCCCACGGCCACGCTTGGCGCCGACTGCGCCGTCGCCGGCAATACGGGCGGCCCGACCCCGCCTCGACCCACGCCTGGAGCCCTCGGATGCGCCCCGCCAAGATTGGTCTCGCTCTCGTCATCATTGCCATTGCCGCCGTGGCGGCCTGGTATTTCGTGCTGCGCAAGCCGGCCCAGCAGGCCGGGCCGGGCGGTCCACCGGCGGGTATCGCCATTCCGGTCGAGGCCGTTGCGGCGAAGCGCGCCGATCTCACCGTCGACGTGCAGGCGGTCGGCTCGCTGCGCTCCAACGAAAGCGTCATCATCCGGCCGGAGATCGCCGGCCGGGTCGCCAGCATCAATTTCCAGGAGGGCCAGTCCGTGCGCGCCGGCGACGTGCTGGTGCGGCTCGACGATTCGCTCTACCGCGCCGAGCTCAACCAGGCGCGCGCCGCATTGGTCCTGTCGCGCACCAACTATGAGCGGGCGTCCCGCCTGTTCCAGGAAAAGGTCGGCACCCAGCGCACGCTCGACGAGGCGGTCGCGGCCTTGCGCAACGACGAGGCGCGGGTGGCCGCCGCCGAGACACGGCTGGAAAAGACCGTGCTCTCGGCACCCTTCAGCGGCATTGTCGGCCTGCGCCGGGTCAGCGTCGGCGATTTCGTCAATGTCGGCCAGGACATCGTCAATCACGACCAGATCGATCCGTTGAAGGTCGATTTCCGCGTCGCCGAGACGCAGCTCGGCCATCTCCAGATCGGCCAGACGATCCTGGTCCATGTCGATGCCTTCCCCGAGGAGGAATTCGAGGGCAAGGTCTACGCCATCGATCCCCAGGTCGATCTCGTCGGCCGCAGCATCGCGCTGCGCGCGGACATGGCGAATCGCGAGATGCGGCTGCGCCCGGGCCTGTTCGCCCGCGTCCGCCTGATCGTCACCCGCGCGCCCGACGCCATCCTGATCCCGGAAGAGGCGCTGATTCCGATCGGCGACGAGCGCTTCGTGCTCAAGGTGGTCGACGGCAAGGCGATACGCACCAAGGTGACGCTGGGGGAGCGCTACGAAGGCCAGGTGCGCGTGCTCGACGGCGTCGCCGAGGGCGACCTGGTGATCACCGCGGGGCAGATCAAGGTGCAGGACGGCATGCCGGTGCAGGTGGTGCCGCCGGACGGCGGCGCAGCCGGTGCCGGCGGGGCCAATCCGCCCGGCGGCGCGGCGCCCAATGCCGGTCAAGGCCCGTCACCGGGCGGCGCGGGCGGCAACGCCCCCGGCTCATCACCCGGTGGGGCAGCGCCGGGCGGCGCAGGATCAGGCGGTTCCGGGTCCGGCACTTCTGGCGGCAGCGACGGCCAGGGCGGGAGATAGGCGATGAAGATCTCCGACCTCTCCATCCGGCGGCCGGTCTTCGCCACGGTGATCAACCTGGTCATCGTGCTTGATCGGCGTCATCTCCTATCAGCGCCTGTCGGTGCGCGAATATCCGCGCATCGACGATCCGGTGGTCACGGTGGAGACAACCTACCGCGGCGCCAGCGCCGAGATCATCGAATCGCAGATCACCCAGCCGCTCGAGGATTCCCTGTCGGGCATCGAGGGCATCGATTTCATGACCTCGATCAGCCGCTCCGAGCGCAGCCAGATCACCATCACCTTCAAGCTCACGCGCGACATCGAGGCGGCCGCCAACGACGTGCGCGACCGCGTGGCCCGGGTGCGCGGCCGGCTGCCCGACGAGATCGACGAGCCGATCATCTCCAAGGTCGAGGCCGACGCGCAGCCGATCATCTATCTCGCCTTCGCCAGCGACCGGCTGTCGCCCCTCGAGGTCACCGATTTCGCCGACCGCTATGTGCGCGACCGGCTGCAGACCCTGACCGGCGTCGCCGACGTGCGCATCTTCGGCGAGCGGCGCTTCGCCATGCGGGTCTGGCTCGATGCCGCCAGGCTCGCCGCCTACAGCCTGCTGCCGAGCGACGTGGAGAACGCGCTGACCCGTCAGAACATCGAGATTCCCGCCGGGCGCATCGAAGGCGACGACGCGCGAGTTCACGGTGGTGAGCGAGACCGACCTGCGCACGGTGTCGGAATTCGAGCAGGTCGTCATCAAGGAAGCCAACGGCTACCTGGTGCGCCTGAAGGACGTGGCCCAGGTCGAGATCGGCGCCCAGGACGAACGGGTGCGCGCGCGCTACATGGGCCAGAGCGCCGTGGCCATCGGCGTGGTCAAGCAGTCGGTCGCCAACCCGCTCGACGTGTCGAACGCGGTGCGCGGCGTGCTGCCGCAGATCCGCCAGGCCTTGCCGCCCGGCATGCAGGTCGAGGTCGCCTACGACACCTCGGTCTTCATCGAGCGTTCGATCAGCAATGTGTTCCACACCATCGGCGAGGCCATCGTCCTCGTCATCCTGGTGATCTTCGTCTTCCTGCGCTCGCTGCGCGCCACGCTGATCCCGCTGGTGACCATCCCGGTCTCGCTGATCGGCGCCTTCGCGCTGATGTATGCCGCCGGCTTCAGCATCAACACGCTGACCCTGCTCGCCCTGGTGCTCGCCATCGGCCTGGTGGTGGACGACGCCATCGTCATGCTGGAAAACATCCATCGCCATGTCGAGGAGGGCATGCCGCCGCTCCAGGCCGCCTTCGTCGGCAGCCGCGAGATCGGCTTCGCCGTGCTCGCCATGACGGTGACCCTGGCCGCGGTCTATGCCCCGATCGCCTTCACCGAGGGCCGCACCGGGCGGCTGTTCACCGAATTCGCCCTCACGCTCGCCGGCGCGGTGATCGTGTCCGGCTTCGTGGCGCTCACCCTGTCGCCGATGATGGCGTCGCGGCTGCTGCGCACCGAGGAGCGCCACGGCCGCGTCTATCTTGCCGTGGAGCGTTTCTTCGAGCGGATGACCGGCGGCTATCGCCGCATCCTGGCGCGCGCGCTCGCCACACGCTGGCTGGTCGTGCTGGTCGGCCTGATCGTGGCGGGATCGAGCGTGCTGCTGTTCACCAGCCTGCGGTCAGAGCTGGCGCCGTCGGAAGACCGCGGCTTCGTCCTCGGCGTCGCCATCGCGCCCGAGGGCGCCACGCTCGACTTCACCGAGAAATACGCCCGCCGTATCGAGCAGATCTTCGCGCGCGTGCCGGAGGTCCAGCAGTATTTCGTGGTGACCGGCTTCCCCGTCGTCAACCAGGCGATCACCTTCGCGCCGCTCAAGCCGTGGGAGGAGCGCCAGCGCACCTCGCAACAGATCATCGGCGAGATCGCGCCGCAGTTCTTCGCCATTCCGGGCGTGCTCGCCTTTCCCATCAATCCGCCGTCGCTCGGCGCCAGCCCGACCGCCAAGCCGGTGCAGTTCGTGGTGCAGACCTCGGGCAGCTACACCGAGCTGCAGCAGATGGTCGACAAGCTGATGGCCGAAGCGCGCAACTATCCGGGGCTGCAGAACCTGGATACCGACCTCAAGCTCAACAAGCCGGAGCTGCGCCTGAACGTCAATCGCGACAAGGCGATCGGCGCCGGCTACGAGGTCGCGACCATCGGCCGCACGCTGGAAACCCTGCTCGGCGGCCGCCAGGTCACGCGCTTCAAGCGCGAGAGCAAGCAGTATGACGTGATCCTGCAGCTCGCCGACGAGAACCGCCGCACGCCCAGCGACATCAAGGACATCTATCTGCCGACGCGGAGCGGCGATGTGGTGCCGATCGAGAATTTCATCGAGATCACCGAGCGCGTGGCGCCGCGCGAGCTCAACCACTTCAACAAGCTGCGCGCCGCCACCATCACCGCGACCTTGGGCCCGGGCTATACCCTGGGCGACGGGATCGCCTTCCTCGAGGATACCGCGCGGCGCCTGCTGCCGGCCGCGACGCAGATCGATTACGCCGGCGAGGCGCGCGAATTCCGCACCTCGAGCGGCTCGCTCTATTTCTCCTTCGTGCTGGCGCTGGCCTTCATCTACCTGGTGCTGGCGGCGCAGTTCGAGAGCTTCGTCGATCCGCTGATCATCATGCTGACCGTGCCGCTTTCGATGACCGGCGCGCTGCTCGCGCTCAATCTCACCGGTGGCACGCTCAACGTCTATAGCCAGATCGGCTTGGTGACGCTGATCGGCCTGATCACCAAGCACGGCATCCTGATCGTCGAATTCGCCAATCAGCTCCAGGCCAAGGGCCGCTCGATCCACGACGCGGTGATCGAATCGGCCGTGCTGCGCCTGCGCCCGATCCTGATGACCACCGGCGCCATGGTGCTCGGCTCCCTGCCGCTCGCCATCGCCAGCGGTGCCGGCGCCGAGAGCCGCCAGCAGATCGGCTGGGTCATCGTCGGCGGCCTGCTGCTCGGCACGCTGCTCACGCTGTTCGTGGTGCCGACCGCCTATACCTTCATGGCGCGGCGCCATGCCCCGGCGCCGGATGAAACCGGCGCAACCGTGGTCGAGCCCCAGCCGACGCGCTAGGCTGCCGCCAATTCAGATCGTGTTTCCCCGGAGATTCCCATGACCAGCCTGACCCCGTTCCACTATCGCCTTCCCGGTCGACGACCTCGCGGCCGCGCGGCAGTTCTACGGCACGGTGCTGCAATGCCCCGAAGGCCGCAGCGCGCCGGACTGGATCGATTTCGACCTGTTCGGCCACCAGATCGTCGCCCACCTACAACCGGGCGCACGTAAGGACCTGCACCACAACCCGGTCGACGGCCACGACGTGCCAGTGCCCCACTTCGGCGTCGTGCTGACGATGGACAAATGGGAGGCGCTGGCCAAGCGCCTGCGCGACCATGGCGTCAATTTCGTCATCGAGCCGACCATCCGCTTCAAGGGCCAGCCCGGCGAGCAGGCCACCATGTTCTTCCTCGACCCCGCCGGCAACGCGCTCGAGTTCAAGGCCTTCAAGGATATGGCGCAACTGTTCGCGAAGTGAGTCATGTGCTTCGACGAAAAAAGCCCGGGGTTACCCGGGCTTTTTTGCTTGATCACACGTAAGCGCTAGGCGCGCAACGACCCGCCGGTCGATTTGGCGACATTGGCGACGATCTTGTTGGCCACCGCTTCGATCTCCGCGTCGGTCAGCGTCGCATTGGTCGGCTGCAGCCGCACGGAAATCGCGACCGACTTCTTGCCCGGCTCGACGCCCTTGCCCTCGTAGACGTCGAACACGGTGACGTCTTCGATGAGTTGCTTGTCGGCGCCGCGCGCGGCGCGCAGGATCGTCTCGGCGCTCACCGAGGCATCCACCAGGAAGGCGAAATCGCGCTCGACCGCCTGGAACGGCGACGGATTGTAGGCGCCCCGGCCGCGCGGCCTTCCCTTGGGCGCCGGCACCAAGTTGAGATAGGCCTCGAACGCGACGACCGGCCCCTTGATGTCGAAGGCGCGCAGCACGGCCGGATGCACTTCGCCGAAATGGGCGAGCGCCGTCTGCGGCCCGAGGCGGAAGGTGCCCGAGCGTCCCGGGTGAAACCATTTGGGCGCATCCGCCGTGACCTGGAGCGAGCCGATCGGCGCGCCGGCCGCCGCGAGCGCCGCGATGGCGTCGGCCTTGGCGTCGAACGCATCGACGGCGCGCGGGCGCGCCAGCCAATGACGCGGGCCGCTTTCGCCGGTGCGCAACCCCGCGGCGGCGAGCAATTGCCCGGCGGCGGTGTCGTCGCGATAGGCGGGGCCCACTTCGAACAGCCCATGGCTGGCGGAACCGCGCGCCGCATTGCGCGCCGCGGCGGCGAGCAGCGGCACGACCGGCGTCGGCCGCATCACCGAGAGATCGGCGCTGATCGGATTGGCGAGCCGCAGCCGCGGGTTGATCTCGGCGAACAAGGCGGCGAGATGTTCCGCCGTGAAGGAATAGGTCACCGCCTCGTGCAGCCCGCGCGCCGCGAGCGCGCGCTTGGCGTCCCGGCCGCGACGCTGGGCCGCGCTCATCACCGGGCGCGGCATGGCCGACAGGCGGACGAACGGCGCCGGCGGGATCTTGTCGTAGCCGTTGACGCGGAGGATTTCCTCGACGAGGTCGGCTTCCATCGAAATGTCGTTGCGCCAGGTCGGCGTCACCGTGCGCAGGCCGTCCGTGCCCTGCTCGACCGTGAAGCCGAGCGCGCGCAGGATCCGCGCGCTGTCGTCGAGCGGCAGATCGATGCCGCCCAGGTGATGGACGCGGTCGGGCCGGAGCGTGACCTGGCGGGTCGTGTCGGGCACCGCGCCGGCGATCACCGGATCGCTCGCCTCGCCGCCGCACAGATCGAGGATCATCTGGGTCGCCGCTTCCAATCCGGGAATCGTGCTGGCCGGATCGACCCAGCGCTCGAACCGGTAGCGCGCGTCGGATTCGATGGCGAGCTTGCGCCCGGTCGCCGCGGTGCGCAGCGGATCGAACATGGCGGATTCGAGCACCACGGTGCGGGTCGCCTCGGTGCAGCCCGACGATTCGCCGCCGATGACGCCGCCCAGGCTGAGCACGCCGTCGTCGTCGGCGATCACGGTCATGGCGTCGTCGAGCTCGTAGCTCTTGCCGTTGAGCGCGGCGAGCCGCTCGCCGTGGCGCGACAGGCGGACATGGAGATGACCGGCGAGGGTATCCGCATCGAACACATGGAGCGGGCGGGCGCGGTCGATGGCGAAGAAGTTGGTGATGTCGACCAGCGCCGAGATCGGCCGCAGGCCGACGGCGAGCAGCCGCTTCTGCAGCCACTCCGGGCTCGGGCCGTTCTTCACGTTGCGGATGACGCGGGAGACGAACACCGGACAGGCGGAGGCCGCCTCGCCCGGCAGGCGCAGCGTGACCGTCGACCGGGCTCTTGAACTGGCCGGGCACCGCGTCGGCGGGCAGCGGCTTGAGCGTGCCATAGCCGGCGGCGGCGAGATCGCGCGCGATGCCGTGCACGCCGAGGCAATCGCCGCGGTTGGGCGTGATCGAGACGTCGATCACCGGATCGCCGACGCCGAGAACGGCGGCTGCCGACTGGCCGACCCGGGCATCGGCCGGCAATTCGATGATGCCGTCGTGATCCTCGCCGAGGCCCAGCTCGCGCGCCGAGCACAGCATGCCGGCGCTTTCGACGCCGCGGATGACGCCCTTCTTGAGATCGACGCCGGTACCGGGGATATGCGTGCCGGCGGGCGCGAACACGCCCTTCATGCCGGCGTGCGCGTTGGGCGCACCGCACACGACCTGGATCTTGTCCGTGCCGGTGTCGACGACGCAGACGCGCAGCCGGTCGGCATTGGGATGCTTGTCGGCCGAAATCACATGGCCGACGATGAAGGGCGCGAGACTCTTCGCGCGGTCCTCGATGCCTTCGACCTCGAGGCCGAGCGCGGTCAGGCCCTGCACGATGTCGTCGAGCGGGCGATCGGTATCGAGATGGTCCTTGAGCCAGGCGAAGGTGAATTTCATCGCGCGCCTCCGCTCGGCAGGGCAAGGCTCGGCATGTCGAGCGACGCGAATCCGTAATGCTTGAGCCAGCGCAGGTCGGCCTCGAAGAAGGTGCGCAGGTCGGGAATGCCGTGCTTGAGCATGGCGAGACGCTCGATGCCCATGCCGAAGGCGAAGCCCTGATATTCCGAAGCGTCGATGCCGCAGTTGGTCAGCACGTTGGGATGCACCATGCCGGCACCGAGAATTTCCAGCCAATCTGCTTATCGGGCATCGCCGGCGCCGATCTTGAGCTCGCCCCCCTTGCGCGAGCAGCCGATGTCCACTTCGCAGGACGGCTCGGTGAACGGGAAGTAGCTCGGGCGCAGGCGGATCGGCACGTCGTCGACCTCGAAGAAGGCGGACAGGAATTCGATCAGGCAGCCCTTGAGGTGGCCCATGTGGGTCGCCTTGTCGATCACCAGCCCTTCGATCTGGTGGAACATCGGCGTGTGGGTCATGTCGGAATCGCAGCGGTAGGTGCGGCCCATGGCGATGATGCGGTGCGGCGGCGGCGCCGACATCATGGTGCGGATCTGCACCGGCGAGGTATGGGTGCGCAGCAGCTTGCGCGTGCCGTCCGGCCCGGGTTCGAAATAGAACGTGTCGTGCATCTGGCGCGCCGGATGCTCGGGCGGGATATTGAGCGCGGTGAAATTGTGGAAATCGTCCTCGATGTCCGGACCTTCGGCCAGCGTGAAGCCCATCTCGCCGAAGATGGCGCAGAGTTCGTCCATGGTCTGGCTGATCGGATGAATGGTGCCGGCCGCCTCGGGCCGCGCCGGCAGGGTGACGTCGATCCGTTCGGCGGCGAGCTTGGCGTCGAGTGCCGCGGCCGCCGAGCGCTGCCTTGCGCGCCTCGATGGCCGCGGTGATCTCGTCCTTCAGCGCATTGACCGCCTGGCCGCGCGTCTTGCGCTCCTCGGGCGCCAGCGTGCCGAGATCCTTCATCAGCGCGGTGATGCGGCCCTTCTTGCCGAGCGCGTCGACACGCAAGGCTTCGAGCGCGTCGAGCGAACCGGTGCCAGCCAGGGTGTCGGCGATCTCCTTACGCAGAGATTCGATTTGATCGGTCATGCGACGTTAGATCCGTTCAAAACAAAAGGGGCCGTCCGGCGGACAGCCCCTGTTCAATCAAACCTGAAAGCCGTGTGTGGTTTTCAGGCGGCCTTGACGAGGGCAGCCCGCGCGTGGTTGACCAACTCGGCAAACGACTCGGGATTGCGCACGGCGATATCGGACAGCACCTTGCGGTCGAGATCGACGCCGCCCTTCTTGAGACCGTCGATGAACTGCGCGTAGGTCAGGCCGTTCATGCGCGCGGCGGCATTGATGCGCTGGATCCACAGGCTGCGGAAATCGCGCTTCTTGTTGCGCCGGTCGCGATAGGCATATTGCAGCCCCTTTTCGACCTTCTCGATCGCGATGCGGAAATTGGTGCCGCCACGGCCGCGGTAGCCGCTGGCCATATCGATAATTTTCTTATGGCGGGCATGGGTGGTAACACCGCGTTTGACGCGAGCCATCGGTCGACTCCTTAGGCGTAAGGCAGGAAGAAATCTTTAATCAGGCGCGCATCGCCGTACTGCAGCACCTTGGTGCCGCGCGCGGAGCGCTTCATCTTCTGGCTGCGCTTGCGCAGACCGTGGCGCTTCAGGGCGTGGCCTGCGACGACCTTGCCGGTGGCGGTCACTTTGAAACGCTTCTTGGCGCCGCTCTTGGACTTCAGTTTCGGCATGTTGTCCTCATATGGCCAGACGCTGCCTGCATCGAGCCCAAAAATCATAATCGGCTGAAAATAACGAATCCGGCCTGTGGGGAGGCGGCGAACCCGCCGGCGGATCCGCTGGCGCGCTCATGCGACCGGCGGCCGCACGCGCGCGGCCGACCCGGCCGAGGCAGGGGTTATACCGACTCGCCTGGCCAAATGCAAGGCCGCCGTCCGGACGAAGTTTCCGGCCTTTTCAGCAGCTTATACCAGTCTGACCGACGATTGGCGAGCGCCTCGCCGTTGTTTTGCCGCGGCCCGGCTGCTAGGCTGCCGCCACAAGGGAGCCGCCAACGGCCGAGCGACGAAAAACACCCCCGAGTCACTGGGGCAAGCGCCGTTGGCCATATTCATCAGGGAGACCGGGACCATGACCGCCAAACGTCATTCGTGCGCCCTCTTTGCCATTACCGCCGTCACCATGCTGTCGCTCGCCAGCGCGGCGCTCGCCGCCGACAAGGTCAAGCTCGCCAGCAGCCAGCGCGGCGCCTGGGACACCACGCTGGTGCAGTTCGGCGCCGACAAAGGCATCTTCGCCAAACACGGCATCGAGCTCGATATCAGCTGGACGGCGGGCGGCGCCGATACCCAGCAGGCCGTGATCTCGGGCGCCCTCGACATCGGCATCGCCACCGGCACGCTCGGCGTGCTCGGCGCCCATGCCCAGAAGGCGCCGATCCGCATCATCAGCGCCCAGATGACCGGTTCGCCGGACATCTACTGGTACGCCACCACGAAAAGCGGAATCAAAACGGTCAAGGACTGGAACGGCAAGAAGGTCGGTTACTCGCGGCCCGGCTCGTCGACCCATCTGCTCAGCCAGTCGCTCGCGGCGGCGGCCGGCGTCAAGGCCGAGTTCATCGCCAGCGGCGCCCCGCCGGCGACCCTGACCCAGGTCATGTCGGGCCAGATCGATATCGGCTGGTCGGTGCCGCCACTCGGCTTCGACCAGATCGAGGCAGGCGCCATCGTCGTGGTCGGCAAGGGCAACGATGTGCCGGGCGTCGCCGACCAGACCGTGCGGGTGAACGTCGCCAACCTCAATTTCCTCAAGAGCAAGCGCGACGTGGCGCGGCGCTTCCTGATGGCCTACGAGGAAACCATCAATTGGGCCTATAGCAGCGACGAGGTGCTGAAGCCCTTCGCCGAAATGAACAAGGTGACGATGGCGCAGGCCAAGCAGGCGCGCGACCAGTTTTATCCCAAGTCGACCCTTCGCCTGGCGCCGATCGGCGGTCTCGAAGCGACCATGAAGGAAGCTATCGAGTTCAAGCGCATCCGCGAGCCGATGACCAAGCAGCAGATGGACGAGATGATCGACATCGTCTACCAGCCGAAGGGCTGAGGGACGACCAGGCGAGTCCGGCGCGGGCTTCACCCATGAGCAAGACAGGCCTCGCCAGCCTTGCGGTCCTGGCCCTGCTGCTGGCGGCGGCGGAGGCCGCGGTGCGCGGCGGTCTGGTCTCGCCCTTCGTGCTGGCGCCGCCCAGCGCCGTGGTGGAATCGACCCTGCGGCTGTTCGCGGAGGACCATCTGCTGCGGCGCTTCTTCGCCACCTTCGGCATGTGCCTGGCGGCGACCGGCGCGGCGGTGGCGGTCGGCGTGCCGCTCGGCTGGCTGCTCTATCGCAAGCGGTTGCTCGGCGACGCCTACGAGGCCTGGCTCGGCGCCTTGTTCTCGGCGCCGCTCATCCTGCTCTATCCGCTGTTCCTGGTGATCTTCGGGCGCAATGCCTGGACCATCATCGTCATCGGTTTCATCGCCGGCATCATTCCCATCGTGCTCAAGACCCGCGAGGCGCTGCTCGGCGTGCCGCGCGTGCTGGTCAACGTCGGCCGCACCTTCAACCTGAGCGAGCGGCAGGTGTTCTGGAAGGTGATGTTCCCGGCGGCGACGCCGACCATCTTCACGGGAGTCAGGCTCGGCCTGATCTACAGCCTGATCAATATCGTCGGCATCGAATTCCTGATCGATTTCGGCGGGCTCGGGCAGTTGGTGGCGGAAACCCACGAGCGCTACGACATCGCCGGCATGTACGGCGCCATCGCCTTCGTGATTACCGTGAGCGTGGTGTTCTTCTGGCTGATCGGGCGGATCGAGCGATGGCAACGGCTGTAACGCCCGCGCCCGGCAGCGCGGCAAACCTATTCAATCGCCCGCTGCTGCGCGTGCGGCTGGTGACGATCGTCGTGGTCGTCGCGGTGTGGGAGGCGCTCGCCCATTCCGGCCTGTTCTACAAGGACGTCATCCCCTCCTCGGTCAAGGTGGCGCAGGCGGTGGTGCGCCAATTGTCCGAAGCGTCGTTCTACCAGCACCTCGCGACCACGGCGATGGAGGTGGCCGCCGGATTCGCCATCGCGCTCGTCATCGGGATCGGGCTCGGGATCCTGTTCGGCGCGCGCAAATTCACCGGAAAAGTGGCCGAGCCCTTCGTGCAATATCTGGCGCCCGCGCCCAAGATCATCTTCCTGCCGATCCTGATGATCCTGTTCGGCATCCACGAAGGCTCGAAGATCGCCATGGGCGCGCTGTCGGCTTTCTTTCCGATCGCGATCTCGACGACGGCGGGGATGCTGACGATCAATCCGGTGCTGATCCGCGTCGGGCGCAACTTCAAGGCATCCCGGTGGCAGATGGTGCGCATGATCTATCTGCCCGCCCTGGTGGTGCCGATCATCTCCGGCATGCGGCTGGGCCTGGGCGTCGCCATCATCGGCGTGCTGCTCGGCGAGGTGAAGCTGTCGAACCGTGGCCTGGGCTTCCTCGCCATCCAGCACTACAACACCTTCCAGATCGCCGACATGTATGCGGTACTTTTGATCATCTTCGCCCTCGCCGTGCTGGCCAACGAAGCCATGACGCGGCTCAACCGGCGCCAGGCGCGCAGTGTCAGGCCATGAAACAGTTGCGGCCCACGGATAGCGGAATGCCCGACCGCGCGGCGAGCCTGCTCGCGGTGCGCGATGTGTCGAAGACCTTCGCGGTGACCAGCGGCGCCGCGGTCAAGGCGCTCGACGGCGTGTCGCTCGATGTCCATCAAGGCGAGTTCGTCGCGGTGATCGGGCCGTCGGGATGCGGCAAGACCACGCTGTTCGGCGTCATCGGCGGACTGGTCGCGGATTTCGACGGCGAGGTGCTGATCGCCGGCCAGCCGGTGCGCGGCGGCCATTCCGACATCGGCATGGTGTTCCAGGAAGAATCCACCTTCCCATGGCGCACGACGCTGCAGAACGTCATGTTTCCCCTGGAAATCGCCGGCATGGCGAAGAAGGAACGCGAGGAGCGCGCGCGCCACTTCGTGCGCCTGGTCGGGCTCGACGGTTTCGAGGACCGCTATCCGGCCGAGTTGTCGGGCGGCATGAAACAGCGAACGGCGATCGCCCGCACGCTCGCCTACGAGCCGAAAATCCTGCTGATGGACGAGCCGTTCGGCGCGCTCGACGAACAGACGCGCATGCTGCTCGGCGACAAGATCCTGCAGATCTGGCGCGAGCTCGAACAAACGACGCTCTTGATCACCCACAACATCACGGAGGCGGTGCAGCTTGCCGACCGCGTCGTGGTCATGACCTTCCGGCCCGGGCGCATCAAGGAAACCATCACCATCGACCTGCCGCGCCCGCGCACCTCGGAGATCATCGCGACGCCGGCATTCGGGGCTTATGTGGCACGCATCTGGCAATTGCTGCGCGAGGAAGCGTTGCGCGGCATGAGCGAAAGCGAGAACGCGGCGCGCAAGTAGCCGTCAGCAAGTAGCCAGTCAGCTCAGGGGCTCGACGATGATCTCGCCGGTCATGCCCTGCCGATCGTGAACCACGCATTTGTAACGGTAGACGCCCGGCACCGTGAAGGTCTGGCGGAAAATCTGTCCCGCCGGAATGAGGCCGGAGTCGAAGGGTGCCGCCCCTGCCGGAAGCGCCGTGAGCTTCGGATCTTTCCGCGGATCGGCGGTCACGCTATGGGCCAACATCGACATGTTGCGCCATTCCACCACGCCGCCCGACTTTACATGCACCTGTCGCGGCTCGAAGGTGAAGCCCGACGTCATCCGCACGGTCACCGGAACGTCAGCAAGCGAGCCTGTGTTCGGGCCGGCCCACCCGCATCCGACTAGAGCCGGCACGACGACAAACATCCGGCAGGAGACCATCAGCGACAGCCGAACTCATGGCACGCTCTCCCCGGTTGATGTTACGCACACTATAGCGTTTGGTCTTCGCCGACACGCATGACATCGGCACGACGACAGGCCCCGCGCAAACGACAACGGCGCGCCGAAGCGCGCCGTTGCGGGTAAGATGGAAGCGGCGCGAAGCGCTACTTCGGCACCAGCACCATGGTCATCTGGCGGCCTTCGAGCTTGGGGAACTGCTCGATCTTGGCGCGCTCGTCCAAATCCGCGCGGACCCGGTCGAGCACGACCATGCCGAGTTCCTGATGCAGCATTTCGCGGCCGCGGAACCGGATGGTGATCTTGACCTTGTCGCCTTCCTCGAGGAAGCGGTGAATGGCGCGCATCTTGACGTTGTAATCGTTGTCATCGATCGAAGGACGCATCTTGATCTCTTTGACCTCGATGACCTTCTGCTTCTTGCGCGCCTCGTTCTTACGCTTCTGTTCCTGAAACTTGAACTTGCCGTAATCGAGGATTTTGCACACAGGGGGATCGGCGGCGGCGGCGACTTCGACCAGGTCGAGTCCAGCGGCTGCAGCCATTTCAAGTGCCTGTCGGGTCGGAACCACCCCGACCATCTCGCCGGCCTCGTCGACGAGGCGGACATTGGGCACATTGATATCTTCATTGACGCGCGGCCCGTCGTTGCTTTTCGAGGGGGCGGCGAAAGGCGGTCTTGCTATGTAACTCTCCTGTTTCTGTTGACGCAGATCATGCGACGGATAATGAGATCAGGTGGCCCCGGAACGGGCCCGGTGGGACGCAAAGACCCGGCATGCCAACACCGCCCGCCGCCCCATTGGCGCGGGAAAGCGTAGCATTTCCGTTCGATATTCCCTTATCAGTGAGCTGGCACCTGAGCTTCGGCCGCCAGTCTAGCGACTGCCTCACCCAAGGCAAGGGTTTCTTGCTGCGGGCTGCCGAGCCGCCGTAAGGCCACGGTGCGCTCCTCCGCCTCGCGCTTGCCGACCGCGATGATCAGCGGCACCTTGGCCAGCGAATGCTCGCGCACCTTGTAGCTGATCTTTTCCGCCCGCAGGTCGAGTTCGACGCGCAGCCCGGCCTTGCTGAGCTCGCCGTGAACGATCCGGGCATAATCGTCGGCATCGTTGGTGATGGTGGTTACCACCGCCTGCTGTGGCGCGAGCCACAGCGGGAACTTGCCGGCATAGTTCTCTATAAGAATGCCGATGAAGCGCTCGAACGAGCCGAAGATAGCGCGATGGAGCATGACCGGCCGCTTGCGGCTGCCGTCTTCCGCCACATAGGACGCATCGAGACGCTCGGGCAGCACGAAATCGACCTGCAGGGTGCCGCACTGCCAGTCGCGGCCGATGGCATCGCGCAGCACGAATTCCAGCTTCGGTCCGTAGAACGCGCCCTCGCCCGGATTGAGGATCGTCTCCAGTCCGGCGGCCTTGGCGGAGTCGAGCAGTGCGCGTTCCGCTCTGTCCCAGGTCGCGTCCTCGCCGGCGCGCACCGGCGGCCGGTCGGAGAACTTCACCTTGACGTCGGTGAAGCCGAAATCCTGGTAGACCGATTTGAGCAGGTCGCAGAACGCGACCGTCTCCGACGTGATCTGGTCCTCGGTGCAGAAGATATGCGCGTCGTCCTGGGTAAAGGCGCGCACGCGCATGATGCCGTGCAAGGCGCCCGACGGCTCGTAGCGGTGGCATGAGCCGAACTCGGCCATGCGCAGCGGCAGGTCGCGATAGCTCTTGATGCCCTGGCGATAGATCTGCACGTGGCACGGACAGTTCATCGGCTTGATGGCGATGTCGGTGTTCTCTTCCTTGGTCACCGCCAGGAACATGTTCTTGCCGAACTTCTCCCAGTGGCCCGAAGCTTCCCACAGGCTGCGCGCGACGAGCTGCGGCGTCTTGACCTCGACATAGCCGTGTTTTTCCAGCCGGCCGCGCAGATAGGATTCGACCGTGCGATAGAGCGTCCAGCCTTTCGGGTGCCAGAACACCGAACCGACCGCCTCTTCCTGGATATGGAACAGGTCCATCTCGCGGCCGAGCCGGCGATGATCGCGCTTCTCCGCCTCCTCCAGCATGGTGAGGTAGGCCTGGAGCTGCTTGTCGTCGGGCCACACGGTGCCGTAGATGCGCTGCAGCATCTGGTTGCGCGCGTCGCCGCGCCAATAGGCGCCCGCCACCTTCATCACCTTGAACGCGGTCGGCAGCTTGCCGGTCGAGACCAGATGCGGACCCATGCACAGGTCGAGCCACTGGTCGCCGTGGCGATAGATCGAGATCGGCTCGCCGCGCTGGGCGATCTCCTCGACCCACTCGGCCTTGTAGGTCTCGCCGCTCTTGCGGAAATGCTCGACCGCCTTTTGCGGCGCCCATTCCTCGCGCTCGATCGGCAGGTCGCGCGCGACGATCTCGCGCATCTTGGCCTCGATCCTGGCGAAGTCGTCGGGCGTGAAGGGCTCGTCGCGCACGAAATCGTAATAGAAGCCGTCCTCGGTCGCCGGCCCGAACGTGATCTGGGTGCCGGGATAGAGCTCCTGCACCGCCTGGGCCATCACGTGCGCGGCATCGTGGCGCAGCAGATCGAGCGCCTCACGATCCTTGCCGGTGACGATGGCGACCCGGGCATCGTTGGCGACGGGCCGGTTGAGGTCCCAGAGCTGGCCGTCGACCTTGGCGGCGAGCGCCGCCTTGGCCAGACCCGGGCCGATCTTGGCCGCGACCTCGGCGGGGGTCACCGGACCGGGGAATTGCAGGGCCTTGCCGTCGGGGAGGGTGATCGCGACCATAAAATCCGTTGTGTGCGCCGGTTTTGAAGCCCGCGCACTGTATCCAGGTTGCGCCGGCTGTCAAGAAACGGAGCCGGCGCAGCCGTTTATCTGGTCCGCGGCGGTCCCGATTTCAAGCGCGAGAGCGCCGGATTGTCCACGGCCACCGGCCGTTCGTCGGCGAGCGGCGCGTCGTGCGGATCGCCTGGCTGGCATGGACGCGCTCGCCCACAAGCACAAGCGCCACGGCGCGATCACGTTGGTCAAATCGCTGATGCACATCTTCGGCATGTCACGCGCATCGACGCGGAGTCTTGCCGCGCGCTTCAGTCCGGCGCGATGGCCGCCAGGACTTCGTCGATGGTCAGGTCGGCGAGCGGCTGACGCCGCAGCGCCACGACCGAGTCGGGGAATGGCCCGCGCGGCGCGCACAGGCTGGGGTCGGAGGCGTCCGAGAACAGCACCACCGTACGGCAACCCGCGGCCGCGATGAGATGCATCGGCCCGGTGTCGTTGCCGACCGCGCCCGCGGCGCGCTGCGCCAGACCGACGATGTCGAAATAGGACGTCTTGCCGCACAGGTCGCGCGCATCGGGCACGCGCTTGCGGATGCTGTCGATGACGTCGCGCTCCGCCTCGGCGCCAAGCAGGACCGGCAAATAGCCGCGATCGAGCAACCGTTGCGCGAGCTCGGCGAACCGCACCTCCGGCCACCGCTTGTCCGGCCGATGCGGCGAACTGCCGGGCACCAGCAGGACGAAGGGCGCATCGAGCGCGAAACGGCCGCCGTCGGCCTTCACCCAGCTGAGATCGGGCGGCGGCACGGCCGCGATGCCCGCCATGGCGAGTTGCTCCTTCTGCCGCTCGATGGTGTGCATGAAGTCGCGCCGCGGATTGGCGTGGGGATGGGACGCGCCGCGCGCGATGCCCGACCATTCGGGCGCGCGCCCGAACGGCGGCGACATCAGGCGGAAATAGAAGCTCGAGCGGTCCGATGTCTGGAGATCGTAGACCCGCTGAAAGCGCCGCCCGTTGAGCCGGCGCGCCAGCGCCCACCAGCCCGGCAGATTCACCACGCCGGGACGGCTGTCGGTCCAGATCTCGTCGAAATAGCCGCAGGCGCGGCCGAGCTCGGCCAGGGACGGAATCGTCAGCAACGTGATATGGGCATCGGCATGATGGCGCCGGATCGCCGCGAAGGGACCCATGGCGAGCGCGAAATCGCCGAGCGCGCCCAGCTTGATGACCAGGATGCGCCGGGCAGCCTCGGCACCGCTCGGGGCCAAAGTCAGACGACGCCTGGCCGCAGGGCGTCGCTGGCGCCGGCGGCGGAAACGGGGGATTCGGCGAGGAGCTCGCCATAGACCGCCAGGGTCGAGGCGCACATCACATCGTTGGTGAAATTGGCGCGCACATGCGCGCTCGCCTGCGCGACCGAGCCGGTCGCGCGAGGGACCGTCCAGGCCGATCATCCGGCTGATCGCGTCGGCGAGCGCGCCGGCGTCGCCCGGCGGCACCAGGCTGCCGGTCGCGCCGGGGATGATGGTCTCGCGCGCGCCGCCGTGGTCGCTGGCAATGATCGGCCGGCCCATGGCCTGGGCCTCGACGACCGTGCGTCCGAAAGCCTCCGGCCGGGTCGACGGCGCGACCACCACATCGGCCAGCATATAGGCCGCCGGCATGTCGCGGCATTCGTCGATCAGGCGGACGCTGTCCTCGAGCTTGCCGCGCAGGATGGCACCTTCCATCTCCTCGCGCAGCGCGCTGCTGCCCTGGCCGATGCCGACCATGATGCCGAACAGGTCCTTGCGGCGCAGGCGCGCGAGCGCGTCGATCAGCATGTCCTGGCCCTTCCAGCTCGACAGCCGTCCCGGCAGCAGCACGATGTGGCGGTCTTCCGGCAGCCGCCATTGCGCGGCGAGCCGAATGACGCGCTCCTGGCTGACATGGGCCGGATCGAACTGCTGCACGTCGACCCCGCGGTGGATGACGCGGACCTTGGCGGGGTCGACTTTGTAGGTCTGCACCATGTGCTCGGCGATGAAATCCGAAATGGCAATGACCCGCTCGCCGCGCGTCATGACCGCGTTGTAGAGCCGCTTGATCGGCAAGCCGAGGGAATAGGTGCCGTGGAACGTGGTCATGAAATGCGCGCCCGCGCGCTTCGCTGCCGCTTCCGCGCTCCATGCCGGCGCGCGCGAACGGGCATGCACGATATCGACACCGTGCTCGGCAATCAGGGCGCGCAACCGTCCGACATTGGTCATCATGACCACGGGGCTTTTCGAGGCGAGCGGCAGGGTGACGTGGACCGCGCCGGCGCGTTCGAGCTCGCGAACCAGCGGCCCGCCTTCCGACGCGACGATGGCGCGCCAGCCCGCCGCGACCAGCGCCTTGGCGACGTCCACGGTGCCACGCTCGACGCCGCCCGCTGTGCCGAGCGCAGGCAGCACCTGCAGCACGGCCGGTGGCAACGGAGCATTCAAGACGCCGCACTCCCTTTGACTTTGGCCAGGACCATATTCGATGTTACGTGTGAGCCACCGGCCCGCTCGGGCCCCGCATCAGTCTATGGCAGGAAAGCTCATGGTTTTGCAACAAGAGCCCGCTTATCTGCAGCCCGCTGCCGGGCCCAGGCTCGCCTATCTGGCCTCCCCGGGACGCTCGCCGACGGTGGTTTTCCTGCCCGGCTTCATGTCCGATATGAGCGGCGCCAAGGCGGCCGCCCTCTCCCAGTTCTGCGCCGACCGCGGCCAGGCCTTCCTGCGCTTCGACTACCGCGGCCACGGCGCGTCGGAGGGGAAGTTCGACGATTCGGGAATCGACGACTGGCTGCAGGATGCCTTGGCGGTCATCGACGAACTGACCGAGGGACCGCTGATCCTGGTCGGTTCCTCGATGGGCGGCTGGCTCGCCCTGCTGGCGGCGCTCGCCCGCCAGGATCGGGTGGCCGGGCTGATCGGCATCGCCGCCGCGCCCGACTTCACCGAAGAGCTGATCTGGCAACAGCTCAGCGCCGCCGAACAGAAGACCATGATGGAACAAGGCGCGGTGCTGCAGCCGTCCGAATACGGCGAGCAGCCCTATCGCTTCAGCCGCAAGCTGATCGAGGACGGCCGCAAGCACTTGTTGCTCGGCAAGGCCATCCCGCTGCATTGCCCGGTCCGCCTGCTGCAGGGCATGGCCGACCCGGATGTGCCCTTCGCCACCGCGCTGCGCATCGCCGAGAAGCTCGAAACGCCGGACGTGGCAATTTGCCTGATCAAGGACGGCGACCATCGCCTGTCGCGCGACGCCGATCTCGGCCGCTTGTGCCAGATGGTGGCCGAGCTTACCGGCCTGGCGCGCGACCGGCAGGAGAGCCGTTCCGCAGCAGAGCGTTGAGCCCGGCGCGGTAATCCGGATAGCGCAGGGTGACGCCGAGCTCGGTTTTTATGCGTTCGTTGCGCACGCGCTTGTTGTCGTCATAGAAGCTGCGCGCCATGGGCGACAGATCGGCGCGGTCGAACGGCACCAGCGGCGGCGGCGTCACGCCGAGCAGTTCGCAGGCATAGCGGATGACTTCCTCGGGCGCCGCCGGATTGTCGTCGCAGACGTTGTAAGCCGCACCCGGATCGGGCTTGGCGATCGACGCGCGCAGCACGGCGACGATATCGTCCACATGGATGCGCGAGAAGACCTGGCCCGGCTTGTCGATGCGCTGGGCTTTGCCGGCGCGCACCGTATCGAGCGCACTGCGCCCCGGGCCGTAGATCCCGGCGAGCCGGAACAGATGCACGGGCACGCCATGCTCGCGCCACAGGGCGAGCCAGCTATCCTCCGCCGCGACACGGCGGCGGCCGCGCTCGCCGGTCGGACGGCGTTCGCCCGCCTCGTCCACCCAACCGCCGGCGCGGTCGCCGTAGACGCCCGTGGTGGAGAGGTAACCGACCCAAGCGAGCCGCGGCGTGGCCGTCATCAGCTTGGCGATATCGGTGCCATGCCAGCGCAGCACGGCATCGCCCGATTCGTCGGGCGGCACCGAAAGCAGCAGGTGCGTCGCGCCGGCAAGCGCCCCGGCCGCGTCCGCGATGGGAGCCGTGCCGTCGAAGAGGGAGACGCCGAATCCCTGGCGGCGCAGGTCTTTTGCCTTGTCCGGCTCGCGGCTGGTGCCGGCGATGCGCCATCCCTCGGCCCGCAAGTCCCGCGCCAAAGCCTGCGCGCTGTAGCCGAGCCCGAAGCAGAATAAACGTTTGTCGGAGCGGTCCGTCATGGTGCGGATATGACGCGGAACCCCCGGCGAACGCAAGCTTCGGCCCGCTTGTGCGGACAGCCAACAGCGGGCTTGCCAAGCGCGCCGCGGTTGAGCAAGTTCAGGCTATGCATCGCTCGTTTCGCCGTTCCCTGATTCACCTTGCCGCCCTGCCGGTCGCCGGCCTGATCGCGGCTGCGCCGTCGTTTCCTGCGTGGAGTCAGCAGCCGGCCAAACCCGCCGCCTCGCAGCCCGCCAAACCCGCGGCGAAAAAGCCGGATCAGGACGCGGAATATGCCGCCTGTATGGACATGGCGCGCAAGAAGCCCGATGCGGCGATCGAGCGCGCCAAGAAATGGTGGGAATCGGGCGGCAATTTCGGCCCGCGTCATTGCCTGGCGATCGCGCTCGTCGCCAAGGAAAGCTATGTCCAGGCGGCGAAGCTGCTCGAGGATCTCGCCGAGGACGCCAAGGAGGAAATCCTGCCGCTCAAGGCGGACCTCTACAATCAGGCGGGCCAGGCCTATTGGCTCGCCGGCATGAACGATCAGGCGCTCGGCTTCTACGACAAGGCGATCCTGTTCAAGCCACGCGAGGCCGATTTCCTGATCGACCGCGCGGTGGCGCGCGACGAGGCGGGCAAGCATTTCGAGGCGATCGACGATCTCAACATCGCCATCGAGATCGCGCCCGACCGGCCCGAGGCCTGGCTCTATCGCGCCAATGCCTATCGCCATGTGAACAGCCTCGACCTCGCGCTGGAAGACGCCAACCGCGCCGTCGCGCTATCGTCGCGCAGCCCGGAAGCGCTGCTCGAGCGGGCGACGATCAAATCCTTGCGCAAGGACGAGGCCGGCGCGCGCGCCGACCTGCAATCCATCGTCAAGCTGGCGCCCAACAGCATCCAAGGCAAGGAAGCCGCCACGCGGCTCAAGGCGCCACCGGCCAAAGCGAAGTAGCGAAGGGCCGCGGACGTCCTTAAACCCTCCCCACCCGTGGGGATTCAGTAACGAAGTGTCGCTCGTGAGCGCGGCATCGTGTGCGCTCTCCCTCCCCCTCGATGGGGGAGGGTCGGGGTGGGGGTGACGCCGGCAAGCTCCCCCACCCGCTCGCTACGCTCGCACCCTCCCCCACGGGTGGGGAGGGTTAAAAAACCTGCGCCGCAGAACACCGCCTATTTTTCAGGCGTCAGCGTCACCGTGGCCTGCAGGTTGAGCTTCTGCGCGACCGAGACCGCTTCGCCGAAGTCCGACTCGGCGGCGCCGGCCGCGCCGTCCCGATCGCGAAACGCCTGGGTGGCCATGGGCGCCGGCAAGGTGCGGTAGGCCGGGCTGCCGATCTCGATGCGGGCGACGCGGAAGTTGCGCTCGGGCCACAGCTTGGCGACGCGCGCCGCCTCTTCCTTCGCCTGGGCGTAGAGTTGCCCGCGCAAGCTGGCGAGCGCCGCCTCGCGCTCCTCCACCGTCGGCGTGAACTGGATCGCCTGGATGCGCAGTTGCAGGCCGGGCTGGCTCTGCTGCTTGGCGCGCTCGTCGAGGCCGCCGAGCGCCGCTTCGGGCAGGCGCGCTTCGGCGGTGACGCGCCAGCGCTCGAGCCCGGCGGGATCCTGATTGCGGGTGAACTGGCTGATGCGCCATTCCGCGTCGGGCGACAGGGTCTTGAGCGCGGCCATCATGCGGTCGCGCACCGCGTTGCGGTTCTCCGCCGCGATCGCCACGTCGGCCACCGCGAGCACCCGGGCGGTCTTGGTTTCGACCCAGCCTTCGGCGGCGAGGTTGAGCACGATCTCATCGCGCGGCTGGATGACCTGCGCGCCGGCGGGCAGCGCGGCGATACAGGCAAGGACCAAAGCCACCAGGCCAGTCGTGACAACGCGCACGGAATCCCTCCTCGTCAGTTGCGGAGCGAGGAATCTGGCAGGGGACTGTGGTGAAACTGCGGCGCGTCGGCTACTTCGACAAGTTGGCCTGGACAAAGGCGCGCCAGTCGTCGTCCGGCGAGTCGGCGGCCTTTTCCGGATCGTCGGCCATGCGGATCGACAGGCAGCCCGCCTTCCACAGGGTGTCCCAACCTTCCTCGCCGCTGACCGCCATGGCCATGCCGCGGGCGCGCACCCGTTTCGCCAGCCAGCGCGGGATGAAATAGAAGCCGAGCAGGCCGGTCAGCAGCAGACTGAGCGCGAAGCCGACGTAGCCGTAATCGTAGGTATATTGCGCCACGATGACGACGATCATGGCGAACGGCAGGATGTTCTCCCACAGCTTGTAGACCGGCGAGCCGCGGCTGTTGAGCTGGAAATACTTCAGCCCGAGATGCAGGCGGCCATCCAGATAGGCCTGATAGATCTGGCTATGGGGGCCGTCCGCATCGTCGGGCGGGGCGAGCGTGCTGGGGTCGACATGGGTCATGGCGCGTCTTATGACATGGGTCCGAGCCTGGGGAACAGTCAGAAATCCGGATCGGCGTAGTGCCTGGGCGGCGGCACTCCCGGGATATGGTCGGCCAGGATCGGCCGGAACGTCTTGCGCGACTTCATCCGGGCATACCAGTCGCGCGCTTCCGGATGGTCGTCCCACGGCACGTCGCCGATATAGTCCAGGCAGGAGAGATGGGACGCCGCCGCAATGTCGGCCAGCGAGAAATCGTCGCCGGCGAGCCAACTGCGCCGCTCGGTGAGCCAGGCGATATAGTCGAGGTGGGTGTGGATATTGGCGTGGCCGGCGCGGATGGCGTTGGAATCCGGCTGGCCGAGGCCGAGGAAGCGCTTCTGAATCTTCTCGCCGACCAGGCAGTTGGTGACCTCGCGGTAGAACTTGATGTCGAACCACGAGACCAGCCGCCGCACTTCGGCGCGCTGCATGGGATCGGCGCCGAGCATCGGCTTGCCGCTCGTCGGATGGACCTCCTCGAGGTATTCGCAGATGACGTTGCTGTCGACCAGGACGCTGCCGTCCTCCTCGATCAGCACCGGAACCTGGCCCGCCGGGTTCATGGCGAGGAATTCCGGACGGCGCTCCCAGGTTTTCTCGACCTTCATGTCGAAATCGATGCCCTTCTCGCTCATCACGAGCCGGACCTTACGACAGAAGGGGGAAAGCCACAGATGATAGAGGCATCGCATGGGGCGCAATCTACAGGAGGACGTCGGCATGGCCAAGGCGGCCGACAAGCCGGCGATATCGCACCATCAAACCCGCTTCGGGTTTGCCCACAGCAGTAGCGGAACGCCGGCCAGCACGATCAGCACGCCGGCCAGAGAGAGCGCTCCGGCGAAGGTCGAGCGGGCGAAATCGATGCCGGAATGCAGCATGTAGGTGCAGGTCAGCACGAAAATGAACGGCGTCACGGGGTAGAGCGGCACCCGGAACGGACGCGGCGCGTCGGGCTCATGCACTCGCAGCACGAAGAGCGACAGGCCGACCAGCAGCATGAAGAACCAGAACACCGGCGTCACGTAATTGACCATGGCCTTGACGCCGTCGAGGGCGAAGCCGCCGGCGACGACCAAGCCCAGCGCGATGACGCCCTGGATGATCAGCGCGGTGGCGGGCGCGCCGCGGGCGCTCCATTTGCCGAGAAAGCTCAAGGGCGGAAAGTCGCGCCCCAGGGCATAGCTGGTACGCGCACCGGTGAAGATCGTGGCATTGGCCGTGGACAATGCCGCCAAAATCACGGCGACCGACAGCAGCACCGCGCCGGCGCTGCCGAACTCGCGGTTCATCAGTTCGGCGCCGATGGTGGTCGAGCCGCCGCGCATGCCGTCCAGCCCGAGGACATGGAGATAAGCGACGTTGACCAGCACATAGATGAGGGTGATGAGCAGCAGGCTGAGAATCATTACCCGCACCATGTTGCGGCTCGCGTCCTTGACCTCGGCCGACAGGTAGGCGGCCTCGTTCCAGCCGCCGTAGGTCAGCAGGATGAAGATCATGGCGACGCCGGGCGCGGTGGCGACCGTCGCCACCGATGCGGCCGGTGCGACGGCTGCGGGCGACGCGCCCGACACACCATTGATCAGGCCCACCACGATGGCGACCGCAAGCAGCCCGACGATGCCGCAGGACAGCACGTTCTGGAGGTTCTTGCCGGGCTGCGCGCCGAGCAGGTTGGCGATCGTCAGAATCACCACGGTAATGCCGGCATAGATCGCCGAGCTGTTGGGCCCGAGGTCGTAGAGCCGCGTCGCATAGTCGCCGAGGATGAAGCAGACCAGCGCGATGGCGCCGGTCTGGATGACGCCGAGCCGCGCCCAGGCGAACAGGAAGGCGACCTGCGGACCGAAGGCGCGGGTGAGGAAATGATATTCGCCGCCGGCGCTGGGAAAGGCCGTGGCGAGCTCGGCATAGCACAAGGCGCCGATCAGCGAGATCACGCCGCCGGCGAGCCACAGCAGCAGGACATCGGTGGCGCTCGCGGCGTTGCTCGCGACCAGTGCGGGAAAGGTGAAAATGCCGATGCCGATCACCAGGCCGACGATCATGGCGACAGCATCGAACAACGACAGGGACGGCCGCGGCTGGCCCGTGGTCGACTGGGTCATGGAAGAAGACTTGCTGTGATTTTTCAACGGGCGGCCGCGCTGCGCGCCGCGGTCCACCGGGATTCGCCGTCGGGCCCCTTGATCATTCCTTCGATCACGTCGCCGATCGCACGGCCCGAATAGATCCGCGTGCGGCCGGCATCGTCCTTGGCGGTGATCAGGACATGGTCGCCCTTGAGCGCGCCTTCCGCGGCCCGCCAGCCTTTGGCGCCGGCGAGCGACGGCTTGATCTCCTGGAACTTCTGCTCGATGGTCAGCGTCGCGTTCTCGCCTTCGGCGGTCCAGCGCCATTGCCCGGCGATCTTGGCCGGCACCACCCAATAATAGATGCGATCGTTGTAGCCCGTTTGGGCCGAACGCATGGTGATGGCATGGTCGGGCTTCCAATCGGCCATGTCGAAATCATGGCTGACGATACGGGTGCCGGGCTTTAGGTCGAGCACCTTCGGACGCAGTTGGATATTGACGTCCGGCAGCAGATACATGGTCAGCACCGTCGCCTTGCTGAAATCCGTATCGAACAGATTGCGCTGGAAGAACTGCGCGCGGTCGCTGACGCCGGCGGCCTTGGCGTTCTCCACCGCCTCGGCGATGCGGCGCGGATTGAGGTCGACGCCGAAGCCTTGCGCGCCGAATTTGGACGCCGCGGTCACCACGATGCGGCCGTCGCCCGAGCCGAGATCGATGACATAGTCGGTCGGCCCGACCTGCGCGATCGTCAGCATGGTTTCCACCACATCCTGCGGCGTCGGCACGTAGGGCACATCCCCCGTGAAAGGATCCGGATCCTCGTTGCGCGCTGCAAGACCAGGCGCCGCACCCATCAAGCCGGTCAAAAGAAGGGCGGCCATTGCCGCCTCGCAGACCGCCTTGCGCGCCGAGCGTCCGGGGCGGGCCCGGACCATCACTTGCTGCATCGCCTTCTCCCCGATCGATCCTGCGGTGGCGCGCGACCTGGCTCCAGGTCACGTTTGCGTCCCGCGGTTGGAACGGCGGAGTGTAGGGTGAATCCGACGCGCGGCCAAGTGAAGCCGCCCGTCACGATTGCGTGACGGGCATCCCCGGGGACTCGGCGATGGGCTTTAGGCACGCTTCTCGAGTTCCGCCGCTTCGTCGCGCTCGAGCATGGCGGCATATTCGCGCGGCACCACCTGCCAGAACTTGGCGAGTTGGCGGTCCCAGTCGTTGAGCAACTGCTCGGCGAAACGCGACTGGGTATTGCGGATATGTTCCATGACCAGCTTCTTGAGCTTGTCCGCCCAGCGGCCCGGCACCACGCGCTGGGTCACCAGGGTCTCCGGATTGACGCGGTGCATGAAGCTTTCGTCCTCGTCATAGACGAAGGCCATGCCGCCGGTCATGCCGGCGCCGAAATTGTCGCCGACCGGGCCGAGGATGACGGCGAGGCCGCCGGTCATGTACTCGCAGCCGTTCGAGCCGCAGCCCTCGACCACCGCCTCGGCGCCGCAGTTGCGCACGGCGAAGCGCTCGCCGGCCTGGCCCGCCGCGAACAGCTTGCCGGCGGTCGCGCCGTAGAGCACGGTGTTGCCGATGATGGTGTTGTGGTTGCTGACCAGCGGCGAGGAGGCGAGCGGCCGCACCACGATGATGCCGCCCGACAGGCCCTTGCCGACATAGTCGTTGGCGTCGCCGAACACCTCGATCTTGATGCCCTGCACGGCGAAGGCGCCGAGCGACTGGCCGGCCGTGCCGCGCAGCCGGACCGTCACCTGGCCGGGCGCCAGGCCCTTCATGCCGAAGCGCCGGGTGATCTTCGACGACAGCTTGGTGCCGATGGCGCGCTGCGTGTTGCGCACGTTGTAGGCGAGCTGCATCTTCTCGCCCGCTTCGAGCGCCGGCTTGGCGTCGACGATCATCTGCGCGTCGAGCGTCTCGGGCACCTCGTTGCGCTCGCTCTCGCCCATCGGGCAGTAGCGCGGATAGTCGCCCGGATCGGCCTGGGCCAGGATCGGGTTGAGGTCGAGGTCGTCGAGATGCGCCGAGCCGCGGCTGACCTGGGTCAGCAGGTCGGTGCGGCCGATGACCTCCTCGATCGAGCGCGACGCCGAGCGAAGCGAGGATCTCGCGCACTTCCTCGGCGACGAAGCTGAACAGGTTGACCACCTTCTCCGGCGTGCCGGTGAATTTGGCGCGCAGCGCCTCGTCCTGGGTGCAGACGCCGACCGGGCAGGTGTTGGAATGGCACTGGCGCACCATGATGCAGCCCATCGCCACCAGCGAGATGGTGCCGATGCCGAACTCCTCGGCGCCGAGCATCGCGGCGATCACCACGTCGCGCCCGGTCTTGATGCCGCCGTCGACGCGCAGCTTGATGCGATGGCGCAGACGGTTGAGCGTCAGCACCTGGTTGACTTCCGACAGCCCCATTTCCCACGGCAGGCCGGCATATTTGATCGAGCTCTGCGGCGAGGCGCCGGTGCCGCCGAATGGCCGGCGATCAGGATGACGTCGGCCTTCGCCTTGGCGACGCCGGCGGCGATCGTGCCGATGCCGGTCTGCGCCACCAGCTTGACGCACGACCTTGGCCTCCGGGTTGATCTGCTTCAGGTCGTAGATGAGCTGCGCGAGATCCTCGATCGAATAGATGTCGTGATGCGGCGGCGGCGAGATCAGCGTGATGCCGGGCGTCGCATGGCGCAGCTTGGCGATCATCGAGCTGACCTTGATGCCGGGCAGCTGGCCGCCCTCGCCGGGCTTGGCGCCCTGCGCGATCTTGATCTCGAGCTCGCGGCAGTTGGTCAGGTATTCGGCGGTGACGCCGAAGCGGCCCGACGCGACCTGCTTGATCGCCGACGAGGCGTTGTCGCCGTTCGGCTTCAGGCGTGTAGCGCGCGGGATCCTCGCCGCCCTCGCCGGAGTCCGACTTGGCGCCGATGCGGTTCATGGCGATCGACAGGGTCTCGTGCGCCTCGGGGCTGAGCGCGCCGAGCGAGATGCCGGGCGCCACCAGGCGCTTGCGGATTTCGGTGATCGACTGCGACCTCTTCGAGCGGCACCGGAGTGCAGGCCCTTCTTGAAGTCGAGCAGGTCGCGCAGCGTGATCGCGCGATCCGTGGTGCGGCAGGACTCGGCGAACTTGCTTGATAGGTCGCGTAGGAGTCGGTGGCGACCGCCTGCTGCAGGGTGTGGATCATCGCGCCTTCGAGCGCATGGTTCTCGCCCGACTTGCGATAGCGGTAGAAGCCGCCGACCGGCAGCGCCACCACATCCTCGCGGAACGCGCTCGCCGTGGATCGCCAGCACCTTGCGCTGGATGCCCGACAGGCCGATGCCGGAGATGCGCGACGGTCATGCCGGGGAAGAAATCGGCGACCAGCGAGCGCGACAGGCCGATCGCCTCGAAATTGTAGCCGCCGCGATAGGACGACAGGACCGAGATGCCCATCTTGGACATGATCTTGAGCAGGCCCTGGTCCATCGCCTTCTTGTAGTGGCGCACGCAGTCGTCGAAGGTCAGCCGCGCCGAACAGGCCGCGGCGATGGCGGTCGGCGATGCTCTCCTCGGCGAGATAGGCGTTGACCGTGGTGGCGCCGACGCCGATCAGCACGGCGGCATAATGCACGTCCAGGCACTCCGCCGAGCGGACGTTGAGCGAGGTGAAGGTGCGCAGCTGCTGGCGCACGAGATGCGTGTGCACGCCGCCTGCCGCGAGGATCATCGGGATCGCCGCGCGCATGTCGTCCATGGCGCTCGTCGGTCAGGATGACATGCACGCAGCCGCCGCGGATCGCGTCCTCGGCCTCGCGCTGGATGCGCCGGATCGCGTCGCGCAGCGCGTGCTCGCCGCCGGCGGTCGGGAAGGTGCAGTCGATCTCGACCGCGTCCTTGCCCATATAGGCGCGCATCGCGGCGAACTCGGCGTTCGACAGGATCGGCGATTCGAGCTGCAGCAGCCGGGTCTGGCTCGAATCCTCGTCGAGGATGTTGCCGAGGTTGCCGAGCCGCGTCTTCAGGCTCATCTGATACTGCTCGCGCAGGCTGTCGATCGGCGGATTGGTGACCTGGCTGAAGTTCTGCCGGAAGAAATGGTGCAGGCCGCGGTAGCGCTGCGACAGCACCGCGAGCGGCGTGTCGTCGCCCATCGAGCCGACCGCTTCCTTGCCGTCCTCGACCATCGGATGGAGGATCAGCTCGAGCTCCTCCATGGTGTAGCCGACGGCGCGCTGGCGGCGGCGCAGCTCCTCGCGGTCGAACTCGGCCTGCGGCCTCGCGGCTGCCTTTGATCAGGCTGTCGAGCTCGGTGATGTTGTTGACCCAGTCGCCATAGGGATGGGCGCCGGCGAGCATGTCCTTGAGCTCGCGGTCGTCGTAGAACCGGCCTTCGACGAGGTCGACGCCGATCATCTGGCCGGGGCCGACGCGGCCCTTCTCGATGACGTTGGCTTCCTGCACCGGCACCATGCCGGATCTCGGAGCCGACGATCAGCAGGCCGTCGTTGGTCAGGGTGTAGCGCATCGGGCGCAGGCCGTTGCGGTCCATGCCGGCGACCACCCAGCGGCCGTCGGTCGCGGCGATCGCGGCCGGGCCGTCCCACGGCTCCATGACGCAGTTGCAGTAGCTGAAGAAGTCGCGGTGCGCCTGCGGCATCTCGGGCTTGTTGCGACCACGAGTTCGGGAATCAGCATGCTCTTGACCATCGGCGCGGAGCGGCCGCCGCGCACCAGCACCTCGAACACGTTGTCGAGCGCGGCCGAGTCGGAGCCGCCCGGCTGCACCACCGGCTTGAGATCCTCGCTGAACTCGCCGAACGCGCCGGCGACCATGCGCGGCTCGTGGCTCTTCATCCAGTTGACGTTGCCGCGCAGCGTGTTGATCTCGCCGTTGTGGGCGAGCATGCGGAACGGCTGCGCCAGCCGCCAGTTCGGGAAGGTGTTGGTCGAATAGCGCTGATGGAAGATCGCGAAGTTCGAGACGAACCGCGGATCGAGCAGGTCGGGATAGAACTCGGCCACCTGCTCGGCGAGGAACAGGCCCTTGTAGATGATCGAGCGGCAGCTGAAGCGAGCAGATGTAGAAATCGCTGACGTGCTCGGCCAGCGACCGCCTTCTCGATGCGCCGGCGGATGATGTAGAGATCGAGCTCGAACTGCTCCTGCTTGGTGCCGGGGTTCGAGGCGATCATGATCTGCTCGATCTCGGGCCGCGTCGCGTTGGCCTTCTCGCCGATGACCGAGGTGTTCACCGGCACCTGGCGCCAGCCGTAGATCGAATAGCCGAAGCGCAGGATCTCGGTCTCGACGATGCAGCGGCAGCGCTCCTGGGCGGCGAAATCGCTGCGCGGCAGGAACACCATGCCGACGGCCAGGCGGCCGGGCTTCGGCTCGTGGCCGGTGCGCGCGATATGCTCCTTGAAGAAGTCCTGCGGAATCTGGACATGGATGCCGGCGCCGTCGCCGGTCTTGCCGTCGGCGTCGACCGCGCCGCGGTGCCACACGGACTTGAGCGCGGCGATGCCCGCCTCGACCACGTCGCGGCGCGGCTTGCCGTCGAGCGCGGCGACGAGGCCGACGCCGCAGGCGTCATGCTCGTTGGCCGGATCGTACAGGCCGGTCGCGGCGAGATGGGCGGCGTTGGCGTCCCACTCGCGCGAGGAACTGCGACGCCGGATTCTTGCGCTGATCGGTCATGGCATCGCCGTCCTCCTGTCAGGACGCGGCGGCCATCGCCGGCGCGGCTTCGTGCGCGCCGGCCGCCTTGGCCGCCAGATAGTCGTGGATGCTCTCGGCCGCGTCGCGGCCGTCGCGGATCGCCCAGACCACCAGCGAGGCGCCGCGCACGATGTCGCCCGCGCCGAACACGCCGTCGAGGTTGGTCATCAGCGTGCGGTAGTTGACCTTGAGCGTGCCCCAGCGGGTGACCGCGAGCTCGGGCGCGTCGAACAGCGCCGGCAGATCTTCCGGATCGAAGCCGAGCGCCTTGATCACCATGTCGGCCTTGACCGTGAAGTGCGAGCCGGCGATCGGCTGCGGCGTCTGGCGGCCGGTCGCGTCGGGCACGCCGAGATGGATCCTGCTCGCGCGCACGCCCGTCACCGCGCCGTTGCCGAGATAGGCCTCGGGCTGGGCGAGCCAGACGAACTTCACGCCTTCTTCCTCGGCGTGCTTCACCTCGCGCTGCGAGCCCGGCATGTTGGCGCGGTCGCGGCGATAGAGGCATTGCACCGATTTGGCGCCCTGGCGCACGGCGGTGCGCACGCAATCCATGGCCGTGTCGCCGCCGCCGATGACGACGACGCGCTTGCCCGCGGCATCGAGCGTGCCGTCGTCGAACGCCGGCACGTCGTCGCCCAGGCCCTTGCGGTTCGACGCGGTGAGATAGGTCATGGCCTGGAAGATGTTGCCCAGGCCGGCACCGGGCATCGCCGCGTCGCGCGCCTTGTAGACGCCGGTGGCGATCAGCACGGCGTCATGCTTGCGGCGCAGCTCGGCGAGGCTCGCGTCGCGACCGACCTCGAAATTGAGATGCAGCGTGATGCCGGCATCGCGCAGCAGCGCGGCGCGGCGCGCAACGATTTGCTTCTCGAGCTTGAAGTTGGGAATGCCGTAGATCATCAGGCCGCCGACCCGGTCGTAGCGGTCATAGATATGGACCTGGTAGCCCTTGCGGCGCAGTTGTTCGGCGGCGGCCATGCCGCCCGGGCCGGCGCCGACGATGGCGACCGATTGGCCGAGCTCGCGGCGCGGCGTGACCGGCTTGACCCAGCCGCGCTCGAACGCGGTGTCGGTGATGTATTTCTCGACCGAGCCGATGGTGACGGTGCCATGGCCTGACTTCTCGAGCACGCAATTGCCCTCGCACAGCCGGTCCTGCGGACAGATCCGTCCGCAGATCTCCGGGAAATTGTTGGTCGCGGCCGAGGCTTCGTAGGCCTCCTCGAGCCGGCCCTCGGCGGTCAGCTTCAGCCAGTCGGGGATGTTGTTCTGCACCGGGCAATGAACCTGGCAGAACGGAATCGCCGCATTGCGAGCAGCGGCTTGCCTGGGTGTTGGCTTCCGCGTCGGGAAACTCGCCGTAGATCTCGTCGAAATCCTGACGGCGCGCATCGGCGGCGCGCTTGTCCGGCATGCGGTTGCCGATTTTGACGAACTTCAGCATCTGCTGCGCCATGGCAGGCCCCACATGAAGATACGGTTGTCGAAACGTTAAAAAGCGCCGGTCCTGGTAGCGAGCCAACGCGATCGCACGGATTACCCGGGCTTTTTCAGACCCTTATAGCCCCGCTTTCGGCCGCGCCAGAGACGCAGCCGATATAGGTCAATATAGATGACCAATATCGGCTAGTAAAGCGGTTTTCGGCGACTCTGCGATCGCCGAGCCTGGCACCTTCGGGCTCTAATTAGAGCCGTTTCGGTTCTTTTTATGATTTTGGCGATGTGAAACCTAAATGATATAAGCCCGCGTTTGTTCCTCGGGGGGCCCCGTGACCGTAGCCAATATCCTCGTTCTCGCCCTGCTGCAGGGCTTCACCGAACTTCTGCCGATCAGCTCCTCCGCTCATCTCATTCTGGTACCGGCTCTCACCGGCTGGCCCGACCAGGGCCTGATGGTCGATGCGGCCCTGCATCTCGGCACCTTTTTCGCCATCCTGGTTTATTTCTGGCGCGATGTTCTGGGGATGCTGCAGGGGTTGGGCGCGGCCGCCACCGGCCGGCGCGACCACCCGGGTGCGAAAATGGTCGTGCATGTGGTGATCGCGACGATTCCGGCGGTCGTCGTCGGGCTGATGATCAAAGACTACGCCGAGACTTCGCTGCGCAGCGTCACCCTGATCGCATTCAACGCGATCTTCTTCGGCATCCTGCTGTTCCTTGCCGACCGCTTCGGCACCCGCAACCGCAAGGCCGAGCAGATGACGTGGCAGCATGCCGTCTTCATCGGCATTGCCCAGGCGTTCGCCCTGGTACCCGGCACCAGCCGCTCGGGCATCACCATGACCGCGGCCCTCGGCTTGGGCTATGACCGGGTTTCCGCCGCGCGCTTCTCGTTCCTGATCTCATTGCCGGTGACATTCGGCGCCGGCCTGCTTGGCGTCTATGAGATCGTCAAACTCGGCCACTACGGCGAATTGCACGACGCGGCGCTTGCCGCGGTCGGGGCGTTCCTATCCTCGCTGATCGCGGTAGCCTTCCTGATGAATTGGCTGCGCACGGCGAGTTTCCTGCCGTTCGTGGTCTACCGCATCCTGCTCGGCATCGCGCTGCTGATCTGGATCTACGGGTTCGGCGGCCCTCACATCATCCCGGCCTGACGGCAGGGCCACGCGTCCCGGCGTTACTCGGGTGGCCGCCGGCCGCCCTTGCGGTAACGATCCAGATAGGTCGGCAGGATGACTTCACAGGCCGTCGGACTCGATCCCGAGTTCGGCCAGCCCCGGCATGCCTGGCGCCGCGACATTGTCGATACGCAGCAGCTTCGCCTGGTCGCGCGTCAACGGCGGGCGGCCCGGCGCGAGCGCGGCGAACGTGCCGATGATATCGGCCATCCAGAACGGCAGCTTGACCAGCGGACGTCGGCGCTCCGTCACGGCCAGAACCAATTCCATCAGTTCGGCGAAGGTATAGATGCGCGGGCCGCCGAGCTCGAAGGTTTTGCCGGCCGCGCCGGGATCCGTCAGGCCTTTGACGATGGCATCGGCGACATCGCCGACATAGACCGGCTGGTAGCGCGTGGTGCCGCCGCCGAACAGCGGCAATGCCGGCACGCACCGCGCCATGGAGGCGAAGCGGTTGAAGAAATCATCCTCCGGCCCGAACACGATGCTCGGGCGCACGACGGTGGCACTGGGCAACGCGGTGCGTACCGCGCCCTCGCCGAGCGCCTTGGTCCGCGCGTAGAGCGAGGGCGAATTCGCGTCGGCGCCGACCGCCGAGACATGTACCAGGCGCTGAGCGCCAGCACGCTGCGCCGCGAGCGCCACGCGCTCGGCGCCATCCGTATGGATCGCCTTGAAGCTGCTCCGGCCCCGTTGATAGAGAATGCCGACCAGGTTGACCACGGCGTCCGCGTTCGCCACCGCGGCGGCCACAGCGGCATCCTGGGTGATGTCGACGCCGAGCGGCGCGATCTGTCCGACGTCGCCCATCTGCGTCAGAAACTGCGCATTCTGCGGCCGCCGTCCGACGGCCTTGACACGGATGCCGAGGCGCGCCAGGCGCTGCACGAGGTGGCGTCCGATGAAGCCCGATGCGCCGAAGACCGTCACGTTTCGTAGTGTCATTCCGTCTTCCCCTGATCGCGGCCGTGAATTCCGGCGGCGCCACTATAGCCATGCCTGCGGCCGGGCGATGCAGCCGAAGAGCCGGCGGCGCTGGCCCCCGCCGCCCTGCGGGCCTATATTAGGTCGGCCTGGGGCGCGTCAACAGCGATGGCATTCCGGCACTTAGACCGGCGCGCTGGTTGACTTTACTCGCGCCGACGTTTATCCAGACCGGCTCGCGACCTCGGCGCAGCCAGGCTCCGCGGTGACGACCCGACAGTGCCCGGGTGGCGGAATTGGTAGACGCGCTAGATTCAGGTTCTAGTGGGGGAAACCTCGTGGAAGTTCGAGTCTTCTCCCGGGCACCAACTTTTTTCGGCTGACGCAGAAGCCCGCCGTCAGCCCCGCCAGCCCTGGCCGAGCCTGGGCGGCGCGCACGATCCGGGCCGGAACGAAGCCGTTTGACCAACTACCTGCATCAGCACGACCTGCCTGAGGGGATCGACTTCGGCGCCAGCGTCGCCGTCGATTCCGAGACCATGGGTCTCCGGCATCTGCGCGACCGCCTGTGCCTGATCCAACTGTCGAGCGGCGACGGCAACGCCCATCTGGTGCAATTCCCCGGGCCGAGCGAAATCATTCCTTATCGGGCGCCGCGGCTGGCTGCCCTCCTTGCCGACCCCAATGTAACCAAGCTGTTCCATTTCGCGCGGTTCGACGTGGCCGCGATCAAGCATTACCTCGGCGTCGACTGCTCCCCGGTGTATTGCACCAAGATCGCCTCGCGTCTGACCCGCACCTTCACCGACCGCCATGGGCTGAAGGACCTCTGCCGCGACCTGATCGGCGTCGAAATCTCCAAGCAGCAACAGAGCTCTGATTGGGGCGCCGCCAAGCTGACCCAGGAGCAGATCGAGTATGCCGCCTCGGACGTGCTATACCTGCATCGGCTGAAGGCGAAGCTCGACGAGATGCTGGCCCGCGAGGGGCGCACCGAACTGGCTCAGGCCTGCTTCCGCTTCCTGCCCTACCGCGCCAATCTCGATCTGGCCGGATGGGCCGAAGAGGATATCTTCGCCCACTGAGCGCGGTTTTCAGCGACCGTCGCCGATCATCGCACCGCTGGCCGCCTGCCGCTCCGCCATCGGCCTGCCGGACCGGAGTTTATCCCGGGCTGTTCATCAATTTTTTCCAGTCTTTGATTGATCCTCCGGTTGGAGTAAACATAGGGACTGGGGATTCGGTCTAAGTGGCGGACAGATCAGCGATTTTGCAAAACGTGTCGGAGCGGACATGAAGGCCCCTAAGGCAAAGGCGACGAGCGGCAAGGTGGTGCCCATCAAATCCCAGGCCACCGTCAGCGCCCGCAACCGGGTCGTCGCCGGCGACATGGCGGTCGCGCGCCGCGTGTTCGAGGTCGAGGCCGTGGGCTTGGACGCCCTCGCCCGCGCCCTCGACGAGCGGTTTTCCGCCGCCCTCGACCGCATGGCCAAATGCAAGGGCCGCGTGGTGGTTTCGGGCATCGGCAAGAGCGGCCATATCGCGCACAAGATCGCCGCGACGCTCGCCTCGACCGGCACGCCAGCCTTCTTCGTCCATCCGGCCGAAGCGAGCCATGGCGATCTCGGCATGGTGACGCCGGACGACGTGGTGATCGCCATCTCCAATTCCGGCGGTACGGCGGAGCTCGCCGACCTCGTCGCCCATACGCGGCGCTTCCGCATCCCGCTCATCGCCATCACCAGCGGCGCCAGCAGTTCGCTCGCCGACAATGCCGATGTGGCGCTCGTGCTGCCGCCGGCCGACGAGGCCTGCCCGATCGGCCTGGCGCCGACCACCTCCACCACCATGACCATGGCGCTCGGCGACGCGCTGGCGGTGGCGCTCATGGAGCGGCGCGGCTTCACCACCGACGATTTCCAGAAATTCCACCCGGGCGGCCAGATCGGACACCGGCTGCTCAAGATCGCCGACATCATGCATCGCGCGCCCGAAATCCCGCTGATCGGCCATGACGCCGTCATGGCCGACGCACTGATCGAGATGACGGCCAAGCATTTCGGCTGCGTCGGCGTGGTCGATGGCCGCGGCAAGCTGATCGGCATCGTCACGGACGGCGACTTACGGCGCCACATGTCACCCACCCTACCGAGCAAGCAGGTGCGCGACGTGATGACCGGCGCGCCGGTGACCATCCGGCCCAAGGCCTTGGCGGCCGAGGCACTCGCGGTCATGAATGAGCGCGCCATCACCGCGCTGTTCGTGGTCGAGAGCCGCGAGGTCGTCGGCATCATCCATATCCACGACTGCCTGCGGGCCGGTGTCGCATGACGACGGCGGCCCGCCCCTTGGCCAACCAGCCGGCTCGCCGCGCGACGCAGGCGGACGCGGTCACGTTGCCGATTCGCGGGGCGCGGGCAAGCCGGCATCCGGGCGGACGCTATTCGCGCTTCGTGCAACTGACCAAGCTGGTTTCGGCCACCATTGCGCTCATCCTGATCACGCTCGTCATCGTGTGGCCCCAGCTCCGCTCGCGCGACGGGACCTTCCAGAACGGCGCATCTCAGAGCGGCCACGAAGACGCGGAAAGCCTGAACATGGTCAATCCGCGCTACACCGGGCTCGACGAGAACAATCTGCCCTATGAAGTGACCGCCGAGGTGGCGAGCCAGCAATCGGCCAAATCCGATCTCATCACGCTCGACAATCCGAAGGCGGACATGACCATGAAGGACGGAAGCTGGGTGGCGCTGACCGCCCGCTCCGGCCTCTATGGCCAGAAATCCCAGCAGCTCGATCTGTCGGGCGACGTCAACCTGTTTCACGACTCGGGCTATGAATTCAAAAGCCCGAGCGCCACGATCGACCTGAACAGCGGCGCCGGCGTAGGCCACGAGCCGACAACCGGCCAAGGACCCGCGGGCGATATTCAGGGCGAGGGCTTCCGTTTCACCGACAAGGGCAAGACCATCATCTTCACCGGAAAATCCCGGCTCGTGCTCTATCCGCACGCGGGAGACGCCGCGCCGAGCAGGCCCGCCGCAGCGCCGGAGAAGAAACCGTGATGACATGGGCGGCCAAGCGGGCGGCGCGCATTGGCCTGGGCGCGTTGTGCGCGCTCGCCATCGGCGCGACCGCGGTCATGGCGCAGGGCCTCGGTCTGGGGCTCGGTGGCGGCAATGACGACAAGCCGCTCGAGGTCTTGGCCGACCAGGGTATCGAGTGGCATCAGAACGACAACATCTACGTCGCGCGCGGCAACGCGCGCGCCATCAAGGGCGACACCACGGTTCACGGCGACACCCTGACCGCGCACTACCGCAAGGCAGCGAGCGGCGCCACCGAGGTGTGGCGTGTCGAAGCCAACGGCAACGTGCGCATCACCACGCCGACCGACACGGCCTTCGGCGACCGCGCGGTCTATACCATAGACAACGGCGTGCTGGTGATGACGGGAAAGAATCTGCGCCTGAATACGCCGCGCGAGAAGATCACGGCGCGCGACAGCCTGGAATATTGGGAGCAGAAGGATCTCGCCGTGGCGCGCGGCGACGCGGTCGTGGTGACGGATGGCCGCCGGATCCGCGCCGACGTGCTCACCGCGCAGTTCAAAAACGCCGAGCAGCGCGCGGCGACGCCGGCTTCGACCAAACCCGCGCCGAGCAGGCCTGGCGCGAAACCGCCGGCGCGGCCGAGCTCAGAAGCCCGCGCCAGGGGGCACCAGCGCCCGCGACGAGAGCCGCTTGCATCGGCTCGACGCCTTCGGCAACGTGCTCATCACGAGTCCGGAGGAAGTGGCCCGCGGCAACCGCGCTGTCTACATGGAGGAAACTGGTATCGCCAACCTGATGGGATCGGTTAAGATTACGCGAGGCCGGAATCAGCTGAATGGTGAAGCCGCGGAAGTGAATTTGCGTACAGGGGTGAGCCGCATCGTCAGCACGAAGTCGAGGGTACGGGCGGTCCCGTGCGGGCGCTCATTGTGCCCGAGCGCAAGCCGGACGCCGCCGCCGCGCCGCCGTCCGGCGCTCCCAGCCAGTCCGCGAACTGAGCGCATTATGGTTCGATCCGAATTCTCCCGGCACCGTCTCACCGACAGGACCATCCTCCACCGAAGGAACTCAGCGCTCCGGCCCGCAACTGATCCGCGACAATCCGGGACTCAGCGCGCAAAACATCGGCAAGCATTTCAAGAAACGCCCGGTCCTGCGCGACGTCAGCATACAGGTGCAGCGCGGCGAGGTGGTCGGCCTGCTCGGCCCGAACGGCGCCGGCAAAACGACGTGTTTCTACATCATGACCGGCCTGCTGGCAGCCGACTACGGCACGGTCACTCTCGACGGCGAGGACATCACCGACCTGCCGATGTATCGCCGCGCCCGGCTCGGCGTCGGCTATCTGCCGCAGGAGGCCTCGATCTTCCGCGGGCTGTCGGTCGCCAACAACATCCGCTCCATCCTCGAGGTCACCGAGCCGATCCGCGAAAACCGCGAGGCCATGCTCGAAGAGCTGCTCGCCGAATTTTCCATCACCCATCTCGCCCGCACCCCGGCGATGGCCCTGTCGGGCGGCGAGCGCCGCCGCGTCGAGATTGCCCGGGCGCTCGCCTCGCGGCCGCAGTTCATGCTGCTCGACGAGCCGCTCGCCGGCATCGACCCGATCGCCATCGGTGACATTCGCGACCTGGTCTTGCATCTCAAGGATCGTGGGATCGGCGTCCTCATCACCGACCACAATGTCCGTGAAACCCTCGAAATCGTCGATCGCGCCTATATCCTCCATGATGGTCATGTGCTGATGGAGGGCGCGCCCTCGGAGATCGTGTCGCACGAAGACGTGCGCCGCGTTTATCTCGGAGAGCGATTCAGCCTGTAAGGCGCGCGCAGATGGTGCTTACCCCCAAGCTGACGCTGCGGCAGACCACGGCTCTGGTCATGACGCCGCAACTGCAGCAGGCGATCAAGCTGTTGCAGCTCTCCAATATCGAGCTATCGGCCTATATCGAGCAGGAGCTCGAGCAGAACCCGCTCCTCGAGCGCGAGGACGCCGAAAGCGGCGAAGCCGCGCCGGACACGGAGCAGTCCCGGGAAGGAGGAGGTCGAGGGCGATGGACCCGATACCGCCGAGCTCACCGCCTCCGACCACCAGCCGAGCGACGGCGATACGCCGCTGGATACCGACTTCGGCAACATGTTCAGCAACGATTCGGCTGCCGATGGCGTGGCGAACAACACCGAAGCCTTTGCCGACTGGGGCAAGGCGCCCGTCGGCGGTGGGTTCGACGACGACGAATACAGCATCGAGCAAACGCTCCAGAACGATGTCTCGATGCGCGACCATCTGCTGGCGCAGATCAACATAGAGTTCTCCGATCCCGCCGACCGGCTGATCGCCATTCATCTCACCGACATGCTGGACGAGGCGGGCTATCTGATCGGTGACCTCGCCGAAGTCGCCACCATGCTCGGCTGCTCCGCGGAGCGCGTCGCCGAGGTGCTGCGCAAGCTGCAGCATCTGGATCCGCCGGGCCTCTATGCCCGCTCGTTGGCCGAATGCCTGAGCCTGCAACTGCGCGAGAAGGACCGGCTCGACCCGGCCATGCAGGCGCTGCTCGCGCACCTCGACCTGTTGGCCAAGCGCGACCTCGCCGGGTTGCGCCGAATCTGCGGCGTCGATGCCGAGGACATCGCCCAGATGATCGAAGAGATCAAGGCGCTCAATCCCAAACCGGGCCTGGTCTTCGAAACCCAGATTTCGCAGCCGATCACGCCCGACGTGCTGGTCAAGCCGCAGGCCAAGGGCGGCTGGCAGATCGAGCTCAATGCCGAGACCCTGCCGCGCGTTCTGGTCAACCAGCAGTACTATGCGCGGATCGTCCAGGGGACCAGCAGCAAGCAGGACCGCGACTATCTCGCCGACCGGCTGCAATCGGCCAATTGGCTGGTGCGCTCGCTGCACCAGCGCGCCACCACGATCCTCAAGGTCTCGACCGAAATCGTGCGCCGTCAGGAGGGCTTTTTCCTGCGCGGCGTGCAGCACCTGCGGCCACTGACGCTGCGCGACATCGCCGAAGTCATCGAAATGCACGAGAGCACCGTCAGCCGCGTGACGGCCAACAAATACATGGCGACGCCGCGTGGGATTTATGAATTGAAGTATTTCTTCACCTCCTCGATCGCCTCGTCCGAGGGTGGCGACGCCCACTCCGCGGAGGCCGTGCGCTTCCGAATCAAGGAACTGATCGACCGGGAAAAGCCCGATGAGGTGCTGTCCGACGACCGCATCGTGGAGATCCTGAACGGCGAGGGGGTGGGCATCGCCAGACGCACCGTGGCCAAATACCGAGAGGCCCTCAGAATCCCGTCTTCAGTGCAGCGCCGACGTGAAAAAACCGTTGAATTAGAATAGTTTATACCCATTCCGAGTTTCCATTGACTTCACCCAATACGGGTCCTAAGGTGCCGCCCTTCACCGCCCTGCTCCACCTCCCGCTGACGGGACCCGTTCGTTTTGTATCGGACTTCATATCGGGGATCATGCAGCCTTCGGTGACCGGTAAACAGCTCGAGGTCGACGCCGCCCCGCGGCGCCGCAACGGGGCCAATCAGACAGCATTCGTGATCCAGTATCTCGATGGCGCCAATGAAGCGGACATCGTGTTGCCACGCGGGGTCCAACCGTTCGGCGCGGCCAATTCCAGCCCGATAGGCCAGGGAACTCCGTTCCGCGGCCCAAATGACGCGGATAGCCTTTATCCGGCGTTTGATATGACGCTGGATCCTGTACCCAACTGCGGCGATGGCCAACAGTGCCCGTCGCATGAATAACCTGCCGGAGCAGGACTGAGGAACGCCCTATGGAGATCGCCGATTTGCTGACACCCAACAGCATCATTCCGACCTTGCGCGCTCCCAGCAAGAAACAGGCCTTGCAGGAACTTGCACGCTTCGCCGCCGGATTGACCGGGCAGCATGAACGAACCATTTTCGAAGTGCTGCTCGAACGCGAGCGGCTGGGCACCACCGGCGTCGGCGCCGGCGTGGCCATTCCGCACGGGAAGTTGCCCGGTTTGAAGCGCCTGTATGGCGTATTCGCCCGGGTCGATACGCCGATCGATTTCGAATCGGTGGATGAGCAGCCGGTCGATCTCATCTTCCTGCTGCTGGCGCCGGAAACGGCGGGTGCCGATCACCTCAAGGCCCTGGCCCGGGTGTCGCGTCTGCTGCGCGATCGCGAGATGTGCGAAAAGCTGCGCGGCTCCGATACCTCGGACGCGCTCTATGCGCTGCTCACGGAAACGGCGACGAGCCACGCCGCCTGAGGCACTTTTTTCAGTTCTAAGGGAATTGATCCGGGCGCACGGCGTGTGCCCGGCGGGAGCCGTGGACGCCGGTCAGTGAACGCTGACCGGACGCAGGTCGTTCTGACGAATCGCTGCGAACGCAACATCGCGATCCGGCATCACGGCGATCTCCGTGCCATCGGCGGCATGAACAGCATAGGCGATGCCGCCTTCGGTGCTCACGGCTTTCACATAGGCCACTTCCTGCAGACCCAGGGACGCCAGGTCGTGGTCCGACATGATCGGGGAATGGTGCTGCATAGCAGTCATCGCCAGCCTCCTATCCTACTCTTAACTATACGTGCCAACTGTTAATAAGGGCTTTATGGGCCCTGCCGCTCGCTCGGCTTCGTCTGGGATGGCGAGTTTTCCACATGAATCGAACCACTTCCCGCGCCGTTCGTCGATTCGCTGTCGCGAATATCGATCGTCCGGGTCTTCGGCTCGACATGGGGCCGCAGCAGATCGATGCTGAGCAACCCGTTGCCGAGCGAAGCGCCCGCGATTTCAATTCCCTCCGCCAGAACGAACCGGCGCTGAAACTGACGAGCCGCAATGCCGCGATGCAAATAGACCCGGCCATCGTCGTCGGCCTGCTTACCGCGCACCACCAGTTCGTTGTCCTCGATGGTTGCGGTCAATTCATCGCGTTTGAAGCCCGCCACCGCGAGCGTGATGCGCAAGGCATCGGGGCTGGTCTGCTCCACATTATACGGTGGATAGCCGTCACCCGAGGCGCGCGACACACGGTCGAGCACCCGCTCGAAATGGTCGAAGCCCAAAAGTAGGGGGCTGTTGAAAAGGGAAAGGCGTGACATCGATACACCTCCTCAGCATGAGCGAGAGTGACGGAGGCAGCGCCCCCTTGCCGACTTGCCGAAAAAACCCGCATGCGCGCGCTGCTCCTCCGGAGGCCGACGGCGGCCCTAGTGGCACCGCCGATTGGTTATGTAGTGCGTGCTCGCGTGCAATCAAGAGCATCCGATTATACAAGACCGTGTTCCACAAAGCTTTTGTATGACGGAAATGCGATGCGTGGCGCGGGAGCAGGGTGACCGGGCGGTCTACCTTTCCGCCGCGAACACACCATATATGGGAGCCACAACGTTCACCGGCGCAGGAGGCGCGGACCATGGACGGCGGTTTCCATTTCATTCTCGATGAGCAAAACAAGGCGGAACTCGGACCCGCGCCGGCACCTGCCGGCGCTCTTCGCGTTGCGCCCGCCGTGCCCGGCGACGAGAGCCTGCTGGACGCCTATTCCCAGGCGGTCATCGGCGCTGTCGATAAGGTCGCAGCGGCGGTGTTGCATCTTCAAGTGTCTCAGCCGCGGGTCGCCCAGACGCCTGCGGGAGCGGCCGAGCCGGGCGTGCTGGGCACGGGATCCGGGGTGGTTTTCACGCCGGACGGCTTCGTTCTGACCAACAGCCATGTGGTCCATGGCGCCGATCGGATCACCGCCACGCTCAACGATAGGCGCGTGCTGCCGGCGTACCTGGTGGGCGACGACCCCGACACCGATCTCGCCGTGCTGCGCATCCATGCGCCGATCACCGGCTGGGCGGCGCTCGGCGATTCCAAGACGATCCGGGTCGGCCAGCTGGTGGTGGCGATCGGCAATCCGCTCGGTTTCGAATGCTCGGTGACGGCGGGCGTGGTGAGTGCGCTCGGCCGTAGCCTGCGCAGCCAGTCCGGGCGGCTGATCGACGACGTGCTGCAGACCGACGCGGCGCTCAATCCAGGCAATTCGGGCGGGCCTCTGGTGACCGCGAGCGGCGCGGTCATCGGCATCAACACCGCCGTGATCCGCGGCGCCCAGGGCCTGTGTTTTGCCATCGCCAGCAACACCGCCCAATTCGTGCTGGGCGAGATCCTGCGTCACGGCAAAGTGCGGCGCGGCTATCTCGGCATCGCTGGCCAGAGCACCCATGTGTCGCGCCGGGTCGCGCGCTTCCATGGATTGGACGGGGAAGGTGGCGTGCGCATTGCCAGCATCGAGCCCGGCAGCCCCGCAGCGGCAACCGACCTGCTCACCGGCGACCTGATCTTCGCCATCGAGGGCGAGGCCGTGACCGGCGTCGACGATCTCCACCGCTGGCTCGCGGCCGAGCAGATCGACCGCCCCTTGCGCCTAAGCGTCTTACGCCTCGGCAGACGCATCGAGCGACTGATCACGCCACGGGAGAAAACCGCATCCACCGCCTGAGCCTGGCTCAGGCTGGCCGGCGCACCACCTGTTCGAGCCAGGCGGCAAGCGCGGCGACCGGCGCGGGATCGTCGTAGAGCACGGCGCCGCGCTCGGCGATCCGCGCCGTTACGCCGGCGCGCCATGCCGGATCGTTGCCGAGCCGAACCGCGATGGCCACGTAGTCGGCGCGGTCGCGTGCGATCAGTTCCGGCATGCCGAGGCGCTTCAGAATCGCCGCCGTATGGCGCGCCCGCATCATCGCACCCGGCAGAGTCACCACCGGGCGGTCGAAGGCGAGCGCTTCGAGAGTGGAGTTGTTGCCCGACCAGGCAAAAGAATCGAGGACCACGTCGACCTCGCGGTTGAGCGCGTAGAAATCCTGCTGGGACAAGGCCGGGACGCAGTGAACCCGGCGCGCTTCGCCACCCGCGCGCGCGAATGCGGCGGCGATACGCTGACGGAAGAACTCGGTGACCGCCGGCTCGGGATGGGAGATGAAGAGAAATTCCGCGCCGGGCACCGCCTTGGCGATGGCGGCGAACACGTCATCGTCCCCAGGCAGCAGCTTGTAGAGGCTTTGGCTGCATAAGTAGAGCACCCGGCCCGCCTGCTTGAGTTCCCGCACCCGCGCCGGCGCGGCGCCCTCGCCGGGCGCCGGATGCGGATAGGCGGAGGCCAGATTGGGCAAGCGCACGAGGCGCTCCGTGTAATGCGCCTCGGCGCCGGGGGGCTCCATGAAATCGCTCGATAGGAAATAGTCCATCGCGGCCAGGCCCGAGGTAACGGGATGGCCGCCGCCGTTGGCCTGCACCGGCGCCAGCCGCAGGGCCGAGGGAATCTGCACCTTCGCCTCCATGCCCAGATCGGGCCAGATCAGCACGTCGAGCTCAGCGCCCGCAATCGTCTCGATGAGGGCCGCCGGGCTCAGGCGCATGCAGTCGTAGTAGCGGCTGTCTTGCCGCAGGCGTTCGGTCGTCGCATCGCGCACCGTTCCAAGATGAAAGAGCGAAACTTCGAAGCGCTCGCGCGGCAATCCGGTCATCCAGGCACCGTGCGTCTTGGCGATGCTGTGATTGCGCAGGAAGGCGCTGCAGAAGCCGACCCGGATCTTGTCCTGGGGGGCGAGCACCCGTTGGGCAAGCGGCTTGGCGAAGCGCGGAAAGGCAGTCTCCGCGATGCGGGTGACCAGCGCGCCGTAGCGGCGTTGCAGATCGCGGTCGTTCTCACCCTGATAATGCAGATAGAAATTCGTGCGCGAGGCAACCGCCGCGGTCATCGCGGCATGGTCGGTGGCAACCCAGCGCGACAAGTCTCCTTCCAAGGATGCCAGATCGGCGGCGAAGCCGCGCCGCGCCTCCGCGATCTCCCCCTCGTCGCGGTAGAGAATCGGCAGCGCCACGAGCAGACTCCAGCGCGCCCACCAATGGCGTGGATTGCGTTTGGCGACCTGAGCGAGCACCGCGCGCGCCTCGGCTATCTGATTGAGGCCATGGTAGGCGGTGCCGATGCCGGCGAGCGCGCCTTGATGATCGGGCTGCACCGCGAGCGCGGCGCGGAACTGGGTGACGGCGTCGCCGAAGCGCTTGGCCTGCGACAGCACGACGCCGAGATTGCTATGGGCTTCCACATGATCGCTCGCCAGGGCGAGCGCGGCGCGCAGGATCGCCTCCGCCTCCCCGTAGCGTCCTTGCGCGAGCAACACGAGGCCGAGGCCGTTATGCAAGTTGGCATTGGCGGGCGAATGAACGAGGGCAGCGCGCAGGTGACTCTCCGCCTCGGCAAACGCCCCGCGCCGCAGGTGCGCCCCGGCGAGATTGCTGCGCACGTCGGCGCGCTCGGGCGCCAGTGCTACGGCCTTTCCCAAAGCCTCGAGGGCAAGCTCCAGCTTGCTCTGCTTGTAATAAAGGGCGCCCAGCCCGGCGAGCGCGGCAACCTCCGCCGCGTCGGCCTGCAGGGCGCGCACGAAGCAGTTCTGCGCCTCCTCATCCTTGTCGAGACGCGCAGCCGCCCGGCCCAGCGCGCTCAACAGGCCGGGCGATGGCGCCGCCCCCTGCGCCGCACGCTGCAAAAGCTCATAGGCTTCCCGCCGCTCGCCTTTTTCGTCGGCAATGAGCCCGAGCCGATACAACGCCTCCGGATTGCCGGGCTCGCGCGCCAGGGTGGCGCGCCAGCGTTCTTCGATGTCGCTCATGCCAGAGAGTCACTCATGCCCGGGTTTTTAGCGGCCCATCGTGCATTCGTCACGTTTCCTGTTTTGTTCTTGCGGGAATCGCACCCGTACCGAAGCCGCCAATGGAACAGCCAAGACGCCCGGTACGTTTAGACTCGCAAACAGAAATTGCGAGGAAAATCATGGCTGCCCGTCCCACCTGGCGAGGTCATCTGCGTCTCGCGCTCGTTGCCTGCCCGATCCGGCTCACACCGGCGATCACCGGCGCGGAGCAAATCCGCTTTCATAAACTCAACCGCGAGACCAACAACCGCCTGCGCATGCAGATGATCGATTCGGAAACCGGCGACGTCGTCCCGAACGACGAAACCATCATGGGCTACGAGTTCGAAAAAGGCCGCTACGTCACCGTCGAGAAAAATGAAATCGACAAGCTCAAGATCGAGAGCTCCGAAATCATCAGCATCGAGCGCGTGGTCCCGGCCGACAAGGTCGATCCGCTCTATTGGGACATGCCCTATATCGTCGAGCCTGATGGCAAGACCGGCCTCGATATTTTCGCCACGATCCGCGAGGCGCTGAAGGGCAAGGAGGTGGTCGGCATCGGGCGCGCCGTCATGTCGCGCCGCGAGCGCCCCGTGCTGGTGCAGCCGCGCGGCAAAGGCATGATGATCACCACCCTGCGCGACCCGGCGGAGGTGCGTAAGCCCGAGGAATTCTTCGACGATATCCCCGACGTCAAGGTCGACAAGCAGAACCTGCAGATGGCCGAGATGCTGATCGAGAAGATGGAAGGGCCGTTCGATCTGTCGATGTTCGAGGACCGCTACCAGCAGGCGCTGGAAAACCTGGTCGAAGCCAAGATGAAGGGCCAGAAGCCGGTGGCCGCTGAAGAGCCCGAACGTCCGACCAACGTGGTCAATCTGTTCGACGCCCTGAAGGCCAGCCTGGAAGGCGCCGGCGCGGCCAAGGGTGGCAAGGCGCGCGCGCCGACCAAGGCCACCCGTAAAACCGACACGGCGGGCAAGAGTGCCGCGAGCGAATCGAAAGCGGCCAAACCCAAGCGGCGCAAGCGGGCTTAAGCCCGGCCGATGCCGAGATACGCGGCCCCATGAACCTCGCCGTGGATCTTCCCTTGGACCTTCGCGATGTCCGGATCGCGCTGATCGGGCGGCTCGGTCGGGTGCCGCGCCGCCGCCTCGCCGGCGTCTTGCAGGAGCGCAACACCACGGTGACCCGCCATATCACGGGGCAGAGCGACGTGGTGGTGGTCGCCCATGGCGCCGTCACGCTGGTGCAGTCCGGCAAGCTCGGCGAGAGTCTGGCGCAGGCCGATCGATGGCGGCTGCCGCTGCTCAGCGAACACGGCATGCTGCGCCGCTTGGGTTTGCTGCCCGAAATCCCGCCCGAGCCGCGCAGCCACAGCCTACGCGAGTTGGCGAGTTGGGCGGCGCTCAATCCGGCCACGGCGCGTCTGCTCGCCCTGCTCGATATCATCGAGGATGTCGATGGCCGCTACAGCTTTCGCGATCTCAAGGCGGCGCGCGATTTTGCCCGCCGGCTCGACCATCGCGAGGATTTGCCCGCCGCGCTGGAAATCGCCCTGGATGTACGGCGGCGCCACGGCTTTCGCCGGCATCTCGCCGAGACGCCGCTGACCGGCACGGCCGACGATCAGATCGCCTTGGATCTGGGCGACGACGCCGAAAGCTTCGACGCGGTCTGGGAACGGGCGCTCGACGCGGAAACGAGCCACGACTATCCCGCCGCCGAACAGGCTTACCGCCGCTGCGTCGCCATGCGCCCGCGAGACGCGGTCTGCCTGTTTCATCTGGCCGACGTGGTCGCCGAGCTCGATCGGCGCGACGAGGCCCGCCTGTTCCTTCACCGAGCCCTGGCGGTCAGGCCCGATTTCGCCGAGGCTTGGTTCAATCTGTCGCTGCTCGAAACCGGCGCGGCGGTGGCCAATTGCCTGGAGCGCGCGGTGGCGGCGGACCCGGCGTGCATCGAGGCGGTTCATGATCTGGCGCTCAGCCATATGAAGGAAGGCACCTACGACAAGGCGCTGCCTTTGTGGGAGCGCTATCTTACCCTGGCGCCCGGTTCGCAATCGCCGTGCGCCGACAAGCAGGCCGTCGACCGCGCCAAGCGGGCGCTGATGCTTTGCCGCATGGCGCGGCTGCGGCCCAAGGCCAACGGCACACCCAGACGCTGAAGGACCGGCTTATGGCAACCACGCGGGCAAAATCGAAGACGGCCGCCGAGGCAGGCGCCAAGACGCGCTCCAAGATCGCGTCGAAGAGCACGGCAGCGACACGTGCGCGTTCGAAGACCATGGCGAAATCCGCGGCCAAGTCCACGGCCAGATCCGCGGCAAAACCAAAAGCCGCGGCGAAGGCGCGGACGGCCGCCAAATCCAGCAAGGCGCTGGAGACCTATCGCCGCAAACGTGACTTCAGCAAGACGCCGGAGCCGGGGCCCGTTGTCCAGTCGAGCAAGGGCGGCAATTCCTATCTCATCCAGAAGCACGCCGCGACCCGCCTACATTACGATTTCCGTCTCGAGCTCGACGGCGTTCTGCTGAGCTGGGCGGTGCCCAATGGCCCGAGCCTCGACCCGCACGACAAGCGCCTCGCCGTGCGCACCGAGGATCATCCGCTCGAATACGGCGGCTTCGAGGGCATCATCCCGAAGGGCGAATACGGCGGCGGCACGGTGATGCTGTGGGATCGCGGCACCTGGGAGCCGATCGGCGATCCGCACGAAGGCCTCAAGAACGGCAACCTGAAATTCATTCTGCACGGCGAGCGGCTCGAGGGCAAATGGGTGCTCGTGCGCATGAAGCCGCGGCCGGGCGAGAAGCCCGGCAAGGAGAACTGGCTGCTGATCAAGGAGATGGACGAATACGCCCAGCCCGGCAAGGGCAAGGCGCTGACCGAGGCGGAGCTGCCGAGCGTGGTCAGCAAGCGGTCGATGGACGAGATCGCGAATCAGCGCAAGCGCGTGTGGTCGTCGCGCCAGGGCGAAATGCCTGCCGCCCAGGTCGACACGATGCGCAAGGCGGACCCGGTGCGCAAGGCTCCCGGCGCGACCTCCGGCGCCAGATCGTCGCGCGCCAAAACCACCGCGCTGAAAACTGCCGCGGCACCCCAGGCCGTCGCCGGCGCGCTTCCCGAGTCGGTCAAGAACGCGCCGCGCGAGTCGCTGCCCGACTTCGTGCCGCCCGAGCTTTGCACGCTGGTCAGCAAGGCCCCCGAGGGCGAGCAATGGCTGCATGAAATCAAGCTCGACGGCTATCGCATCCAGTCCCGCGTCGCCAACGGCAAGACACGGATGCTGACCCGCAAGGGGCTCGATTGGACGGAACAGTTCGGCGCCGTGGCCCGCGCACTCGCCGCGCTGCCGGCCAAAGCGGCATTGATCGACGGTGAGATCGCCGTGCTGGATGAAACCGGCGTCAGCAGCTTCAACGGACTGCAGCAGACGCTGACCGACGAGAAAGACGAGCAGCTCGTCTATTTCGCCTTCGACCTGATGCATCTCGACGGCCGCAATCTGCGCGGCGTGCCGCTCGAAGACCGCAAGGAGGCGCTCAAGCGGCTGCTCTCGACGGTCGAGAGCGAGGGGCCGATCCGCTATTCCGATCATGTGGTCGGCCGCGGCGACGAGGTCTATGGCCAAGCCTGCCGCCTGGCGCTCGAAGGCATGGTGTCGAAGCGGCGCGATGCGCCCTATCGTTCGGGCCGTGGCCGCGACTGGGTGAAGGTCAAATGCGTCAAGCGCCAGGAATTCGTGGTGGGCGGCTGGACCTCCTCCACGGCGGCCGGGCGCGACCTGCGCTCGATCCTCGTCGGCTATTACGACCAGGGCAAATTCCGCTATGCCGGCAAGATCGGCACCGGCTTCAACGACCGCACCGGCGCCGCGCTCGCCGCCAGGCTGCGGAAGCTCGAGCGCAAGGATCAGCCGTTCGAGGGCCAATTGCCGAGCGAGGTGCGGCGCGGGGCCCATTGGGCCGAGCCCAAGGCCGTGGTCGAAGCGGAATTCGGCGCCTGGACTGGCGACCGCATTCTGCGCCACGCCGCCTTCAAGGGCGTGCGCGAGGACAAGGACCCGACGGAGATCACCATCGAGCTGCCGGTGGATTCCGGTCCCAAAGGGCTTTCCGGGTCGACGCAACAAGGCGACGGCAAAACCGGCTCCGCCACGGCGGCCGAGACATCCAACCGCGCGTCTGCCGCCAAGAAGGCAGCGACCGGCGCATCGAACAAGCCGCTCGATTACGCCGGCGTTCGTATCACCCACCCCGACAAGGTGTTGTGGCCGGCCGACGGCGTCACCAAGCAGGCACTCGCCGACCACTACGCATCGGTGGCGAAGCTCATGCTGCCGCATATCGTGAACCGGCCGCTCAGCCTGGTGCGCTGTCCGGACGGCCTGGCCGGTCAATGCTTCTTCCAGCGCCATGTCGGCCAGGGCCTGCCGGACGCGGTGAAACCGGTGAAGGTGCGTAGCGAAAAGCAAGCCTATCTCGCCATCGAGGACGAACGCGGTCTGTTCGCCCTGGTGCAGTTCTCGGCGCTGGAGCTGCATCCCTGGGGCGCGACGGTCGAGGATCCCGAGCATCCCGACCGCATCGTGATGGATTTCGATCCCCATGAATCGGTGCCGTGGAAATCGGTGGTCAATGCCGCGATCGAATGCCGCGACCGGCTCGCCGCCATGGGACTCCAGAGTTTCGTCAAGACCACCGGCGGCAAGGGCCTGCATGTGGTGTTCCCACTCGAGCGCAAGCATGATTGGGACGAGGTGCGCGGCTTCGCCGAAGCGCTCGCCAAGACCATGGCCAAGGACAACCCGCTCTACATCACCACCATGACCAAGAGCGCGCGCACCGGCCGCATCTTCATCGACTACCTGCGCAACGCGCGCACCTCGACGGCGATCGCGCCCTACTCGACCCGCGCGCGCCCTGGCGCCGCCGTCGCCGCGCCGCTGTTCTGGGACGAGTTGCCGAACATTCCCTCAGGCAGCTTCTTCACCCTGGCCAATTTCCCGCGCCGCCTCGCCGCCATCGAGGGCGACCCGTGGGCCGCGATGTTCAAGATCCGACAGAGCCTGACCCTGAAGGCGAAGACGGCGGTCGGGTTGAAGTAGCGAGTGGCCGAACGGCCTTTCGCCGCGCGCCGTCTTATGGCCCTGCGACGGGATTTGGAGCTGGAACTCAGGCCGAGACGTCGCGGGGAGAAATCCCGCTGAAAGGCTTGCGCGTGTGACGAGCGCGCACCATATTTGACCTCCGTATTACAAACAGTGAAAGGAGGTGATCGAGTGTCTCATTGTCATTCACGGCCACTGGTTTCCGAGACCTGGATCGCCGCGGGGTCGAAATAGCCTGACGCGGTTTCCTTTGGTCCACGGTGACCAAGGTCAGACGACAATGGAAAGGCTGCCCGACCGGGCAGCCTTTCTTGTTTTCAGCGCCGGGTCGCATTCTGGATCTGGTCTCGCAGATCAAACCATAGCGATTACCATTTCGATCCTTACTATTTTGCCCTTAGCTAGAAGATTGTAACCCACCAACCTCAGACATATCCAAAAAAGTAGTATTTTAAATTCTTTTAGCGGCAAAATATTCGGCGAATGCCAGGCAGGGGGAGGCTTTGGTCGGGGATGATTGAAGATAGCAACGATTTGCCATTGTGTGTGGATTTAGATGGCACGCTGATTAAAACCGATTCGCTGCATGAGTCCGCCTTTGGGGCGGCGTTTACAGATCTCAGAGTCTTCTTACACCTCCCGGGGTGGCTTTTGAGCGGAAAGGCTAAGGTTAAGCAGGAATTGGCGAAGCGTTGGTTTTTTGATCCAGCGTTCCTGCCTTACAGCGATACGCTTCTAAATTACTTGCGCACTATGCGTTCTCGCGGTCGAAAGATCATTTTAGTGACAGCCGCTGACCAGGCTATCGCAGAACCAATCGCGCGTCATGTCGGCTTTTTCGACGAAGTCATAGCTTCCAACGGAACTGATAATCTCAGGGGAGCCAGAAAGGCGGCGGCGCTTTGCGAGCGGTTTGGGCCGCGAGGTTTTGTCTATGCGGGAAATGATTACACGGATTATGCAGTATGGGAGCATTCTGCCGCAGCAATACTCGTCAACACATCGCCCTCTGTCCGCCGCAGGGCGGAGAAAAACTACCCTGTCGATGAGATCATTGAAGACGCGCGCCCCGCGAGATTGAAGGCCGCGCTGAAGGCTATACGTCCTTACCAGTGGATAAAAAATCTGCTTATTTTCGTGCCGTTACTCGCCGCGGGCGACTTTCTCAATTTGGACGGCTGGATTTCGGCTTTTATTACATTCGTCGCTTTTAGCGCCATCGCGTCGGCAATTTACCTGTTTAACGACATGGGTGACCTTGCCGCGGACCGCACCCATCCTCGCAACAAGCTCCGTCCCTTCGCCAGTGGTGCACTTTCTGTCAAAGCTGGCGTATTGCTCATACCTTTGCTATCCGCAATTGGACTGTATTTCGGCTGGGTCGCGGGATCACTCTCCTCCCTGGGTCTGTATGCTTTGCTGTCATTGGCATACAACATCAAGCTCAAGGAAATGCCCCTCATCGACGTCTTCCTTCTTGCGGCATTGTATACCGTGCGCCTGATGGCTGGCAGCGAAGCCACCGGACATCCTCTGTCCATGTGGCTTCTTGGATTCTCTAGCTTCCTCTTCTTGAGCCTTGCGCTCGTCAAACGAGTATCGGAGTTGCGGCGCCTGCGTTCAGAGCAGAAAGAAGGAGCGGCGCGCCGCGGTTATCTCACGACTGATTTGGAGATGCTTCAACTCATGGGGTGCGCCGGATCGTTTGCCTCCGCCGTGGTGCTCTCCCTGTACATCCAGAGTGACGACGCTTCGCAGGCCTATGCGAACGCTAAGGTGTTATGGGGTATCATCCCGCTGATGCTGTTCTGGCAATGCCGCCTGTGGCTTTCAACAGCCCGCGGCTATATGCATGACGATCCGATCGTTTACGCGGCACGAGATTGGGTATCGTGGCTGGTTTTTGCCTGTCTCTTGGTGTTGGTTGCAGCGGCGCACATGCCCCACATGCTGAATTTCTGAATCTGGATATTTGCCCGTGCAAACCATCTCCGCCTACCTCCTGATGTTGCTCAGTGTGAGCTTTTCGGCATTGGCTCAGGTCAGCTTAAAATATGGAATGTCACTACCTTCCATGCAGCAGGCTTTGGCGGGAGGGAACTGGTGGGCCATCACCCAGGCGATTGCCAGCGACATGTCTATCATCGCCGGATTTATCCTATACGGCTTGAGTGCTGTAATCTGGCTATTTGTGCTGGCTCGCTTGGACCTTTCGGTAGCATACCCGTTTGTCGCAATAGGGTTCGTTATCACGATGGCTGTGGGTTGCATCCTTTTCGGTGAAGCTTTTACCCTGCAAAAAGCCGTAGGAACCGCAGTGGTCGGGATCGGCGTCTATCTGGTTGCCACAAGCTAGTGCTTGCGGGAACAACCTATGTCCAGCAGTCCCATCGCTAACGGTCTAACAGTTTTAGGGTCGCGTACTATCGTAATTGCCACTATCGCAATAACGTTCGCGATGATGTCGGTTCTGTTGCAAGGCTATTATTACGGCGCCGGCAATAACGTCTTCCATATACCTATCGCTTTGCGACTGTACGACGACCCTGTTTTTCACGATGACATGTTCATTCAGGGCTTACGTTCATTCGCCTCGTTGTTTTGGTTGGCGGTAAGCCAAATCTCTACGGAAGACAATATACAATACGTATTTTTTGCTCTTCATTTAGCGTCCCGCTCTTTGCTGTATATGTCGATTGCCGCGGCGGCATTGCGGCTTGGAATTCACACGTTTTCACAGCAGGCCCTGCTCCTATCCGTACTTGCAGTGTCTGATGTATTCCGTGGACCGTCTCTCATAGGAAAATCCGGGCTGCAGGCGGAGATCTTTACTCATTCAGAAATCTGCACGCCTTTGGTGATTTTCTGCTTGCTGCTAATTTTCGACAGAAGAACCACGGCGGCTTTCACGCTTGCCGGAGTGGTATTCTGTATAAACGCATTTATCGGCATTTGGCTGGCCCCTGTTTTGAGCCTCTTCCTTCTTCTTCGAGAAGAAGATGCAATGACGCAACGCCTGATTAAGTTGACCAAGGCCGGCGCCGTAATGGCTGCTGTTTCGCTACCGCAAATTTTCTGGATTGCATCAACCATTGTGAGCAGCGCCGATGCAACTCCGTTCGACTATGTAGGCTTTCTTCGCAATTTTTATCCCCACCATTTTTTTATTCAGGCCGCGGCCGCTTCCGACCTTGTGGAATTCTTTTTTATGCTTGGATCTGCATCGCTCGCAGTATCGGCGATGGGCGAACAGCGGCGGAACTGGCTCATAGCTCTATCCGGTTTTGCAGTTGTGTTCGCGGCGGGAGTCGGCCTCCCATTCATTACATCCAACCGCCTTCTGCTAAATCTCCACCTTCTTAGATCGGACGCTATCTTAACCGCGATCGCATTTCTGCTTGTCGCGAGCTGGGCCTGCCGTGAGATTCAGAAGGCAGCGGAACATCCAGAGCCGATCGTCTTGCTCATAGCCCTGATAACCGGTTGGTGGCCTGGTATATTTCTGGCGTGTCTGCTGCTGTGGAGAACCACGCGTGGCGCACCATCACGTATGGTTTCGCTGGGCATCGCTGTAACTGGCATAGTTCTAGGGCTTCTATTCCACGCTCAAGGACGCTTTGACCAGATCATTTTTATAAGCGCTTTACTGTCCGTCACGGCCGCATATGTGCATTATCTTAGATCGCATGTATCCCTGGCTTTGATCGTGCTAGTCCCAGCGACTTTCGTGGCCGCGAAGCAAATCGACCGAATGGCTGCGCAGGACGGGTGGTTAACCAACCGACGCCCGGACTGGATAGACTGGCAGGAAGTCCAGAAATGGGCCGCGCGGGAGACTGCTTCTGACGCGATCTTCCTTATCCCAATCGATAACAAACTGATCGGTTTTCAGATCGGTGCGCGGCGTCAGATCTGGGTGGGTTATCGCGAGGGGACGAGCGTGATGTGGGATCCCAAATACTTCGTCACCTGGTCGAGTCGCATCGCAGAGGTCAGCCGATTGAAGGACGTTGGCGCCAAGCTCGACTATGCCGCCTCACACGGGATTGACTACATCATTGAGAGCGGTCAGCCGAAAGGACCTGCTGTTTACCAGAACCGGGGATTCACCGTGTTCGCTGTTGGAGGCAAACCGAACTAACGCTTTTGACTATGGAAAGGAAAGGCCCACGCTCGCGAGCAGCCTTTCTCGTGGAGAGCCGCGCGGAATCTAATCGCTGATCTCCATCAATTCTCAAAGTTGCGCTTTCCCTTCGCTTCCCCTACGCTGCTGGATATAGCTTTTACGAGCTTATGCTGATCTCGGCATACGCGTGCCGTGGCACCCTCGATCCGCGGGACCCACGTCAACGGCGTTTCGCGCAGGACCAGCTTTGGCTGGCGGCGGCGTAACGCCGTTGTACGAAGGACGGTGCCTCGTGATCACCAAGACTGACTGGCACTGCCCCGACGGGTGCCCGAATCTGTGGCGCCGGCTCGTGCGTGCTCGAGCATGAGCGAGGCCGACACCCGCCCAGGCGACCGCGGTGACCCACCGGCGCCAGGGGTGGCAAAGGCGGTCTCGTGGGATGCCTTCCTCTCGACCTATCTGCCGGCACTCATCTTGGCGTTGGGCACCGGCATCGCGCTGCCGGCGGTGCCGACCCTGGCGAAATCCTTCGATGTCAGCTTCGGCGTGGCGAGTTGGGTCGTCATCGCCTTCCTGATCGGCAACCTCGCCGGCACGATACCATCGGGCTGGCTGATCGACCGGTTCGGGCGCCGCCCGGTGATGATCGCCGGACCGCTGCTCACCGCGGTGATGGCATTCATGGTCGCGACCACGGACTCCTTTGCGGTGCTGCTGGTCCTGCGCTTCTTCAACGGCGTTGCGGCTCAGATGTGGCTGATGGCGCGGCTGGCGGCGATCTCGCACGGCGCCGCGGCCGGGCAGCGCGGCCGCCAGGTCAGCTGGATGTTCGGCATGGACAGCACGGGCAAGCTCGCCGGTCCGGTCGTGGGTGGTTTCGTCGCCAGCATGTGGGGGCCGGGCGCGCCGTTCATCATTTACGGCTTGCTGGCGCTGGTCGCGCTGCTTCCGACGCTGAAGTACGCCAAGGATACGCCATCGCGCGACACCGGCGCGCGCAAGAAGGCCCAGGCCGGTCCCTCGCTCACGCTGCGCCAGATCGTGATGCCGCGCATGGTCTATTTCGGCGTCGCCTTGTTCGCCGGACTCACCCGTGGACCGATCTATGCGGACCTGCTGCACCTCTACGGCGCCTTCGTCTATCAGCTCGGCCCTCAGGCGATCGGTTATCTCGCCACCGGCGGGGCGCTCCTTTCGTTGCCGATCGGATTCGTCGCCGGCTGGCTGATGGACCGGTACGGGCGCAAGCTCACGATGGTCCCGGGTTTTTCCGGCGTGGCGATCTCCATGATCTTGCTCGCCATATCGGCTTACCTGGAACTGTCCCTGCTGTGGTTCGTGGCGTTATTTTTCCTCTGCATCACCATGCAATCCCTGACCGGCGGCTCGATCCAGACGGTCGGCGCCGATGTCGCGCCGCCGGAAGCCCGCGGCACGTTCCTCGGCCTGTGGCGCTTTGTCGGCCAGGGCGGCGCCACCGTCAGCCCGATCGTGTTCGCGCTGCTCGCCGACCACGTGAACTATACGTCCGCCTTCCTGTTCACCGCGGCATCGGCCGCGGTGGTCGCCTTCCTGCTCATCCGCTACGTGCCGGAGACCCGGACAACCACCTGACGCGTCCGGTCCATCCGGCCACAAGCGGGAGACATTCGGCGGCGATCACGATTTGCCGCCGCAGGGGATGAATGCGTTAACCGCGCAAGAGTGCTGGCAAAAACAAAGGGCCTAGCGGTTTCCCGCCAAGCCCTTTGCAAATTTGGTGGAGCCAAGCGGGATCGAACCGCTGACCTCTACAATGCCATTGTAGCGCTCTCCCAGCTGAGCTATGGCCCCAAGGGACGTCATCCCAAAACGATACGGGATTTTCGTCCCAATTGGCGCGCTGCCGCGGATGGGACCGGCGGCTCGCGAGGCGGTGAACATAGGGGCGCGTCCGCACCCGGGCAAGGGAAAAAACGCGCGGCAAAAGACGAGGCCGGGCAGTCATTTGGGCCCGGTGGCTTGGCCCGCCGCTCGCCATCCGGACCGCGGTCGCCAGAGGCGGCCCGTGGTGATCGCCGTCCGCAGCGGCGGCAAACCGCCCGTGCGTTTAGCGTTCGCTCTCTTCGTCGACGTTTTCGATGACCTCGGCCATGTCATCCTCGTCCTCGCCGAGCTCGGAGGCGTCCTCGATGACGCCCTCCTCTTCCTCCTCGTCGTCGACCACGGCGTCGTCGCCGACGTCCGCTTCCGGCAACTCGGTCTCGACCTCGGCGATCTTCGGCGCCTTCTTGCTCTTCGGCTTGTCCTCGGCGGCAGTGCGCGTGCGCCGCGGTTTGACGACCACGGAGGCATCATACTCCGTGCCGCATTTCGGGCAGATGATCGGGTCTTTGTTGAGGTCGTAGAACTTGGCCGCGCAGCTGTTGCAAACGCGCTTCTGTCCCAAATCTGCCTTCACCACCCGCGATCCTCCGAGAAACCGCGGCCCCTGAAATCGAAACGTCTGTCGGAAGAACACCGGAAGACGAAAATGCAGGGCGGCGGATAAGATGCGCCGCGTTTACGGCGGCGCAGTGGGGTTGCCAATTGCCACGATCCCCGGCGGCTGTCAAAAGTAATTTTCGCCCCGCGCGCGGCGCTATGATAAACAATCGGCCATCCCGCCCGAAGCCAGCCCATACGGAATCCTTAGAGATCGCATGTCAGCCAATCGTCATAGCCAACCCCGGCCGCTCACCGCCCGGCGCGCCGGCCCGCTGCGCGGCGAGGTTCGCGTACCGGGCGACAAATCGATCTCCCACCGGGCGCTGATGATCGGCGCCGTGGCGGTCGGAGAAACCCGCATTCACGGCCTGCTCGAGGGCGAGGACGTGCTCAATACCGCGCAAGCGATGCGCGGCTTGGGTGCCGAGGTGACGCGCGACGAAGCCGGCGTGTGGCATGTGCACGGCGTCGGCGTCGGCGGTCTGTCCGAGCCGGACGATATCATCGACATGGGCAATTCAGGCACCGGCGCCCGCTTGCTGACCGGCCTGGTGGCGAGCCAGCGGTTCGCCTGCCATATCACCGGCGATGCCTCCCTGCGCTCGCGCCCCATGGCCCGCATCATCGCGCCGCTGCGCGAGATGGGCGCCCAGTTCATCGCGCGGCAAGGCGGCCGCCTGCCGATGTCGGTGATCGGCGCCGACATGCCGCTGCCGATCAGCTACACCCTGCCGGTCGCCTCGGCCCAGGTCAAATCGGCGATCCTGCTCGGCGGGCTCAATACCGCCGGCACCACCACGGTGATCGAGCCGCAGCCGACGCGCGACCATTCCGAGCTGATGCTGCGCCATTTCGGCGCCAAGCTGACGGTCGAGGACCTGCCGGGTGGCGGCCGCCGCATCGCGCTGACCGGCCAGCCGGAACTGACCGGCCGCGAGGTGCGCGTCGCCGGCGACCCGTCCTCCGCCGCGTTCCCCGCCGTGGCCGCGCTCATCGTGCCCGGCTCGCGCATCACGCTGCGCCATGTCGGGCTCAACCCGCTGCGCGACGGGCTCTATCGCACCCTGGTCGAAATGGGTGCCAATATCGAATTCGGCGACGCCCGCGACGAAGCCGGCGAGCCGGTGGCCGACCTCACGATCAGCCATGGACCGCTCCACGGCATCGAGGTGCCGGCCGACCGGGCGCCCTCGATGATCGACGAATATCCCATCCTCGCCATGGCCGCCGCCTGCGCCGAGGGCATCACGGTGATGCGCGGACTGGCCGAGTTGCGGGTCAAGGAGAGCGACCGGCTGAGCGCCATCGCCGAGGGCCTCAAGGCCAATGGCGTACGCGTCGAGGTCGGCGAGGACAGCCTGACCGTGCACGGCATGGCGGGCAAGGTGCCCGGCGGCGGCATGGTCGCCACCCATCTCGATCACCGTATCGCCATGTCCTTCCTGGTGCTCGGCTTGGCCAGCGACAAACCGGTCACCGTCGACGACGGCGCCATGATCGCCACCAGCTTCCCGGGCTTCGCACCCCTGATGGCGGGCCTCGGCGCGCAGATCGGCGAGACCCAGCCGGCATGAGCGCGCCGTCCCGTGGCGAACAGGGGCCGGTGGTCATCGCCATCGACGGCCCGGCAGCCTCCGGCAAGGGGACCCTCGCCGAACGGCTCGCGCGCCATTTCGGCTACCCCCATCTCGAATCCGGCCGGCTCTACCGCGCGGTCGCGGCCAAGCTGCTCGATACCGGAGAAACCGCGGCGAATCCGGACGTCGCCATCCCTGTGGCACAACGCCTAGTTGAATCGGACCTCGACCACCCCAATCTCTATGGGGAGCACACCGGGCTCCTGGCATCGAAGGTCGCCGCCATTCCCGCCGTGCGCGACGCCCTGCTGCATTTCCAGCGCGATTTCGCGGCCAAACCGCCCGGTGGGGCCGCCGGCGTGGTGATCGACGGGCGCGACATCGGCACGGTCATCTGCCCAAAAGCGCGGCACAAATTGTTCGTCACGGCGAGCCCGGAAATCCGCGCCGACCGGCGGTTGAAGCAGTTGCGGCAACGCGGGGTCGAGGCTATACATAGCCGCGTCCTGCAAGACATTCTCGAGCGCGACGCCTTGGACACACAGCGGACGAAATCCCCGCTGCGGCAAGCGCCCGACGCCCGTTTGCTGGATACGAGCGAGCTCGATGCGGACCAGGCGTTCGCAGCCGCGCTTAAGCTCATAGAGCAGAACCAAGCGTAAAGACCTTGGATTTCGTGCGCCGGCCGTTCCCATGAACGGCACCGCGCCCGACCGTCGCACTCCCCGTGCGCGCTCGGGGCTCGCGGGATCAGTACGGCGCGGCAGCCTGCCCGATGGCGACCGACATAGTCGGCTCCTCGGCATTTGAAAGTGACATATCGCATGGCAAGACAAACCGCCGAAAGCGTCGAGAATTTCTCGACCGGCGAAAATTTCGCAGACCTCCTCAACGAAGGCTTCAGTGGCGAGCCCCTCGAAGGGCTCCGTGCTGAAAGGCACGGTCATCGCGCTCGAAAACGACGCGGCGGTGATCGATGTCGGCCTCAAGTCGGCCGGCCGCGTTGCCCTCAAGGAATTCACGCTGCCGGGACAGAAGCCGGAGATCGCCGTCGGCGACATCGTCGAGGTCTATCTCGAGCGTTATGAAGACCGCAATGGCGAGACCATGCTGTCGCGCGAAAAGGCGCGGCGCGAGGAAGCCTGGACGCAGCTCGAACGCTCGTTCAAGGAAAACCTCCGCGTCAACGGCGTGATCTTCGGCCGCGTCAAGGGCGGCTTCACCGTCGACCTGTCCGGCGCCGTGGCATTCCTGCCCGGCAGCCAGGTGGACATCCGCCCGGTGCGCGACGTCACCCCGCTGATGAACACCCCGCAGCCGTTCCAGATCCTCAAGATGGACCGCTCGCGCGGCAACATCGTCGTGTCGCGCCGCGCGGTGCTCGAAGAATCCCGCGCCGAAGCCCGCTCCGAGCTGGTGGCCAACCTCAAGGAAGGCCAGGTGCTCGAAGGCGTCGTCAAGAACATCACCGATTACGGTGCGTTCATCGACCTGGGCGGCGTCGACGGCCTGCTGCACATCACCGACATTTCTTGGAAGCGCATCAATCATCCGAGTGAGGCGCTACACATCGGTGAAACCGTCAAGGTGCAGGTCATCCGATTCAACTCGGAGACCCAGCGCATCAGCCTCGGCATGAAGCAGCTCGAGGCCGACCCGTGGGACGGCATCGCCGCCAAGTATCCGGTCGGCGCCAAGTTCAAGGGCCGCGTCACCAACATCACCGACTACGGCGCCTTCGTGGAGCTGGAGCCGGGCGTCGAAGCCCTGGTGCACGTCTCGGAAATGAGCTGGACCAAGAAGAACGTCCACCCCGGCAAGATCGTCTCGACGAGCCAGGAAGTGGAAGTTCAGATCCTCGACGTCGATCCGCAGAAGCGCCGCATTTCGCTGGGCCTCAAGCAGTGCCTGGAGAATCCGTGGGTCAGCTTCGCCGAGAAGTATCCGCCGGGCACCGAGATCGAAGGCGAGATCCGCAACATCACCGAGTTCGGCCTGTTCGTGGGCCTGCCCGGCGATATCGACGGCATGGTTCACCTGTCCGACCTCGACTGGAAGCGTGCCGGCGACGAAGCCATCGCCGACTACAAGAAGGGCGACCAGGTCAAGGTCAAGGTGCTCGACGTCGATACCGACAAGGAGCGCATCAGCCTCGGCATCAAGCAGCTCGGCGATGATCCGTTCGAGGGTCAGGCGGGCGAACTGAAGAAGGGCGACGTTGTCACCTGCACGGTCACTGCCGTCAGCGACAAGGGCCTCGATGTCGAAGTCAACGGCGCGCCGGCCTTCATCCGCAAGGCCGACCTTGCCCGCGACCGCAGCGAGCAGCAGCCCGAGCGCTTCGCCGTCGGCGAGAAGCTCGATGCCACGGTGACGTCTGTCGACCGCATCAGCCGCAAGCTGACCTTGTCGGTCAAGGCGCACGAGATGCAGGAAGAGAAGAAGGCGATGGCCCAGTACGGTTCGTCGGACTCGGGCGCCAGCCTGGGCGACATCCTGGGCGCCGCCCTCAACAAGGCACGGGACAAGACCGGCGCTGACGAGGATGGCAAGAACGGCTAGCCACCACACGCCGCGGACGGCACGCCCGTCCGCGGCGTTCTTTTTCACGGGAATGCCGACATGTCGCTCGAAACCGACGCTTTGATCGATCGCCGGCGCCTCAAGCGGCGCCTCAGCGTATGGCGCACGATTGCGGTGCTATCCCTGTTCGCCGCGGCACTGCTGGTGGTGACGCGGAGCGTCACCGACGCGCCCTGGCAGAAATCCTATATCGCGCGGCTCGACGTGAGCGGCATCATCAGCGAGGACCGCGAGCGCGACGAGACGCTTGCCCGCATCGCCAAGGATAATGCGGTCCGCGCGCTGATCGTCCATATCAACAGCCCCGGCGGCACCGTCGTCGGCGGCGAAAATCTCTATCGCGAGCTGCGCGAGATCGCCGAGCAGAAGCCGGTGGTTGCCGTGATGGGCACGCTCGCCACCTCGGGCGGCTATATGGCGGCGATCGGCGCCGACCGTATCCTGGCGCGCAGCGGCACGATCACCGGCTCGATCGGCGTCATCCTGCAGACCACCGATATCACCGGCCTGCTGGCCAAGCTCGGGGTCGAGGCCGAGGCGATCAAGAGCGGCCCGCTCAAGGCCGTGCCCAACCCGCTGGAGCCCCTGACCGAAGAGGGCCGCGAAGCCACCCGGGTGCTGGTCATGGACATGTACAACCTGTTCGTCGACCTGGTCAGCGAGCGCCGCCAGATGCCGCGCGACATGGTGGTCAAGCTCGCCGACGGCCGGGTCTATACCGGACGCCAGGCGGCGGACAACAAGCTGATCGATGCCCTGGGCGCCGAGCCCGAGGCCCGCGACTGGCTGGCTGCCGAGCGCGGCATTCCGCGCGCCACCCCGGTCCGCGAAGTCAAAGTCGCCCGGAAAGACCAAGGGCTGCTCGGCATGATCCAAAGCCTAGCCGGAAAAGCATTGTTTTCTGAAAGACTTACCCTTGACGGGCTGGTTTCCCTTTGGCACCCTGACCTGCGCTGAGACAGGCGGCGGGCGTAAGCCGGAAAGGAACAGGGGCTATGACCAAGTCGGAACTGATCTTGCGTCTCGCGGAAATCAATCCTCACCTGTATCACCGCGATGTCGAGCGTATCGTCACAGCGATCTTCGACGAGATCACCACGGCGCTGGCCCGCGGCGACCGCGTCGAACTACGCGGCTTCGGCGCGTTTTCGGTCAAGAAGCGGGATTCCCGCGTCGGCCGCAATCCGCGCACCGGTGCCGCCGTCAACGTGGCGGAGAAAGCCGTGCCATTCTTCAAAACCGGCAAGCAGCTGCGCGAACGGCTGAATACCAAAGCCTGACCGCGCCATCGGCATCCGCCATTTGCCCTATAATAATGGCGGCGTTCGCCGGGCTCGCCGTTGCACGGACGGACCGCGCCGATTTGTTTCACCCTAAGGCCGCGGCATGAAAGTGCTTTTCTGGATCATCGCCCTGCCGATCGTCGCCATCGCGATGGCCTTTGCCGTGGCCAATCACGAGTCGGTGACGATCAGCCTATGGCCGCTCGCCTACCGTATCGAGATCCCGCTCTACATCGCGGTAACCGGCGCGCTGTTCCTCGGCTTCCTCGTCGGCATCATCTACGGTTGGCTCAGCGGCCTGCGCGCGCGTCATCGCGTCGCGCGCCGAGGCCAAGCGCGCCGACAAGTTGAGCGCGGAGAATACCGAGTTGCGCCAGAAGCTCGCCTTCGCCGAAAACGCGACCCGCACCCTGCCCGCGGCGACCGCACCGACCTATCCGTCCGAGGCGGCCTTGCGCCATATCGCGGGCGGTGGCGTGGGATGAATGGCGTGACTGCAGAACCTTCGACCGGCGCTGCCGCCAAAGCGGCCGCGGCGCGCATCTGGATGGCGCTCGACACCACGGACATGGCGCGCGCCGAGCGCCTCGTCGCCCAGACGGCGGCGAGCGGCATCGGCATCAAGCTCGGCCTTGAATTCTTTGTCGCACAGGGTCGCGAAGGGGTCGGCCAATTGGCCGTGCATGCCGCGGGCCGGCGATTGTTTCTCGATCTCAAGTTCCACGATATCCCCAACACGGCCGCCGCCGCCGTGCGCGCCGCCGTGCCGCTGCAGCCTTTCATGCTCAATGTCCATGCGGCGGGCGGCCCGGCGATGATGCGCGCCGCCGCCGAAGCCGCCGCGACTGAATCGGCCAAGCACGGACTGACACGACCGTTGGTCCTTGCCGTGACGGTGCTTACCAGCCTCGATGCGAAGGATCTCGGCGCCGTGGGCATTGCCGCCTCGCCCGCCGATCAGGTCAAGCGGCTCGCCAGCCTGGCGCAAACCTGCGGTCTCGATGGCGTCGTCTGCTCCGCCGAGGAAGCCACCGCCTTGCGCGCACTCTGCGGACCCGACTTCCGCCTCGTGGTGCCCGGCATCCGGCCCAAGGGCGCCGCCGTCGGCGACCAGAAACGCGTCATGGGCCCGGCCGAAGCGATCGCCGCCGGCGCCGACGATCTGGTCATCGGCCGGCCGATCACCGAAGCCGCCGATCCCGCCCGGGCGGTCGCCGCCATCCTCGCCGAGACCGCGGCGGGAGCCCGTTAGCGTCATGAGTGTCTCGGCCAAGATCTGCGGCATCAATTCGCGCGCCGCCATGGAAGCCGCCGTCAACCACGGCGCCCGGTTCGTCGGATTCATTTTCTATCCGCCGTCGCCGCGCTTCGTTGAGCCGGAGGATGCGGCGAGCCTGGCGGCGCTCGTGCCCCCTCACGTCACCAAAGTCGGCGTCTTCGTCGATCCCGATCCGACGCAGATCGACGACATCATGCTGCAGGTGCCGCTCGACGTGCTGCAGTTGCACGGCACCGAGAGCCCGCGCAACATGGACGAGCTGCGCCAGACCTTCCGCCTGCCGGTGGTCAAGGCGATCAAGATCGCCGAGGCGGCCGACGTCGACCTCGCCCGCAGCTTCGAAGGCCATGTGGATTACCTGATGTTCGACGCCAAGCCGCCGGCCGAGCAGGACGGCCTGCTGCCCGGCGGCAACGCTCTGAGCTTCGACTGGCAATTGTTGGCCGGCCAGACCTGGAAGACGCCGTGGTTCCTGTCGGGCGGCCTCCATGCCGGAAATCTGGCCGCCGCGGTGCGCCAGAGCGGCGCCAAGCTGGTCGACGTGTCGTCGGGCGTCGAACTGCGGCCGGGTTTGAAGGACCCCGACAAGATCGCCGAATTTCTTCGTCTGGCCGCCACTCTGTAGCGGCGCAAACGCCTGATTTGGCGGCAGAAAACCTTTGCTTGCCAAGGCCCCGCGCCGCGCGCTAGGAGCTACCCATGACAGCACGGAAAGTTTCAGCGAAAGCCGGCGCCAAGCCTGCCGCCAAGGCCCCCGGCAGGCCCGCCACGCGCGCCGGCCGCAACACCTATCGCAGCGGCCCGGACGAGCACGGCCATTTCGGCATCTTCGGCGGCCGCTACGTGGCCGAGACGCTGATGCCGCTCATCCTTCAGCTCGAGAAGGCCTATGCGGCGGCCAAGCGCGACAAATCCTTCGCCGACGAGTTCGCCTATTACCTCGAGCATTACGCCGGCCGGCCAAGCCCGCTTTATTTCGCCGAGCGGCTGACGCGCCATCTCGCCGGCGCCAAGATCTACTTCAAGCGCGAGGAGCTCAACCACACCGGCTCGCACAAGATCAACAACTGCCTGGGCCAGATCCTGCTCGCCAAGCGCATGGGCAAGTCGCGCATCATCGCCGAGACGGGCGCCGGACAGCATGGCGTGGCGACCGCGACCGTGTGCGCGCTGTTCGACATGTCCTGCACGATCTACATGGGCGAGACCGACATCGAGCGGCAGCAGCCGAACGTGTTCCGCATGAAGCTGCTCGGCGCCGAAGTGGTGCCGGTGAAGTCCGGCTCGCGCACGCTGAAGGACGCGATGAACGAGGCGCTGCGCGATTGGGTGACCAATGTCGCCAACACCTTCTACCTGATCGGCACGGCCGCCGGTCCGCATCCCTACCCGGCCATGGTGCGCGATTTTCAATCGGTGATCGGCAACGAGACCCGCGAGCAGATGATGAAGGCGGAAGGCCGCCTGCCCGATTCGCTGGTCGCCTGCATCGGCGGCGGCTCCAACGCCATCGGCCTGTTTCATCCCTTCCTCGACGACGCGACCGTGCAGATGTTCGCCGTCGAGGCGTCGGGCAAGGGGCTCGACACCAGTCTGCATGCCGCCTCGATCGCCGCCGGCAAGCCCGGCGTGCTGCACGGCAACCGCACTTTCCTGCTGCAGAACGACGACGGCCAGATCACCGAGGCCCATTCGATCTCGGCCGGCCTCGACTATCCCGGCATCGGACCGGAGCATGCCTGGCTGCATGACATCGGCCGCGTGACCTACGTCTCGGCAACCGACGACGAAGCGCTCGCCGCTTTCGAACTGTGCTCGCGCATGGACGGAATCATCCCGGCGCTCGAATCGGCCCATGCCATCGCCCATCTCGTGCGCATGGCGCCGACCCTGCCGGCGGACCACCTGATCGTCTGCAACCTGTCGGGCCGCGGCGACAAGGACATCTTCACGGTGGCGCGCCACCTCGGAGCCAAGCTGTGAGCAAAGCCCCCGCGAGAATGCCGGCCAAGGCGCAGGACCGCATGGCGGCGCGCTTCGCCGCGCTGAAGGACGAGGGCCGCGCCGGCCTGGTCACCTTCATCACCGCCGGCGATCCCGACGCCGCCACCTCGCTCGAGATTCTCAAGGGCCTGCCGGCGGCGGGCGCCGATCTCATCGAGCTCGGCATGCCCTTCACCGATCCCATGGCGGACGGCCCGGCGATCCAGGCTTCCAGCCTGCGCGCGCTGAAGTCGGGCGCCAATATGAACAAGACCCTCGATCTGGTGCGCCGCTTCCGCGCGACCGACGACGCCACGCCGATCGTGCTGATGGGCTACTACAACCCGATCTATGTCTATGGCGTGCCGCGCTTCATCGCCGATGCGCTGGCGGCCGGGGTCGACGGGCTGATCGTGGTCGATCTGCCGCCGGAAGAAGACGACGAGCTGTGCATCCCGGCGCTCGATGCCGGCCTGCATTTCATCCGCCTGGCGACGCCGACGACCGACGAGAAGCGCCTGCCGGCCGTGCTGGCGCACACCTCCGGCTTCATCTATTACGTGTCCATCACCGGAATCACCGGCTCGGCCTCGGCCGACGACGCAGCGGTCGCCGCCGCCGTGGCGCGCCTGCGCGCCAAGACCGCTCTGCCGGTCGCCGTCGGCTTCGGCATCAAGACGCCGGCGCAGGCGGCGAATGTCGCGCGCATCGCCGACGCCGCCGTGGTCGGTTCGGCTCTGGTGCAGACCATCGCCGACAGCCTGGATGACGCAGGACGCGCCAGCACCGAGACCGCCGCCAAAGCCCTCATCTTCGTGCGGGCCTTGGCCGCGGGCGTGCAGCGCGCGCGGGCTTCGAAGCCTGCGCGCGCCGCCGCGCGCACATGACGGCGCCGACAGACCTCAAGGAGACCGCGATGAACTGGTTGACCAATTTCGTCCGTCCCAAGATCCGCGCCCTGGTGAAGAAGGAGGACGTGCCGGACAATCTGTGGCGCAAGTGCACGGCCTGCGAAAAGATGGTGTTCCATCGCGATCTCGCCGCCAACCTGTTCGTCTGCACCCACTGCGGCCACCACATGCGCATCAGCGCCGACGAGCGGCTCAAGATGCTGTTCGACGGCGGCAACTACACCAAGATCGAGCTGCCGGACATCACCGTCGATCCGCTCAAGTTCAAGGATCAGAAGCGCTATTCCGACAGGTTGAAGGAGTCCCAGAGCAAGACCGGTCACAAGGACGCGCTTGCCGTGGCGCACGGCAAGCTCGGCGGCATGAATGCCGTCATGGCGGCCTTCGATTTCCGCTTCATGGGCGGCTCCATGGGCATGGGCGTCGGCGAGGGCCTGGTCGCTGCCGCCAAGCTCGCCGTGCTCCAGGAATCTCCGCTCATCGTGTTTCCCTCGTCGGGCGGCGCGCGCATGCAGGAAGGCGCGCTTTCGCTGATGCAGATGCCGCGCACCACGGTCGCCGTCGAACTGGTGCGTGACGCGGGCCTGCCCTATATCGTCGTGCTCACCGATCCGACCACCGGCGGCGTGTCGGCCTCCTTCGCCATGCTGGGCGATATCGCGATCGCCGAACCCGGCGCCATCATCGGCTTCGCCGGCGCGCGCGTCATCGAGGAGACCATCCGCGAGAAGCTGCCGCCAGGCTTCCAGCGCGCCGAATACCTGCTCGAGCACGGCATGGTCGACATGGTGGTGCCGCGCAACGAGTTGCGCGCGACCTTGATCCGCGTTCTCGGCCTGCTGCTCAACCGGACGCCGGCGGCGGACGTGGTGCCCCTGCCCAACGAATTCGCCATTCCGGATTCGGTGAAGGGACGCAGCCCGCAGCCTCCGGCGCGCTGACCGCGGCGCCGAGCCCGTGACGCTCGCGGATTCCCTGCTGCCCAGCGACGCCGTTCTCGAACGGCTGAAGACCCTGCATCCCAAGCTGATCGATCTGTCGCTCGGTCGGATCGAGCGGCTGCTCGCGGCGCTCGGCCATCCCGAGCGGCGCATGGCGCCGGCCATTCATATCGCGGGCACCAACGGCAAGGGTTCGACGGTCGCCTTCCTGCGCGCCATGCTCGAGGCGGCGGGCTACCGCGTGCATGTCTATACCTCGCCCCATCTGGTGCGCTTCGCCGAACGCATCCGGCTCGCCGGCAAGATCGTCGATGAAACGGCGCTTACGGAAATTCTGCAACGCTGCGAACAGGCCAATCGGGGCGAGCCGATAACCTTCTTCGAGGTGACCACCGCAGCCGCCTTCCTCGCCTTCGCCGAAACGCCGGCCGACGTGGTGCTGCTCGAAACCGGCCTCGGCGGCCGGCTTGACGCGACCAACGTGCTCGATGCGCCGCTCGCCTGCGCCATCACGCCGGTCTCCATGGACCATGAGCAATTTCTCGGCGACACGCTCGCCAAGATCGCCTTCGAGAAGGCCGGCATCCTGAAGCGCGGCGTGCCGGCGATCATTTCGCCCCAGGCGCCCGAGGCTGCCGCCGTGATCGGGGCGCGCGCCCGCGATGTCGGCGCGCCGCTGTCGTGGTATGGCCGCGACTGGCAGATCGAAGGCAACGGATTCAGCATGGTGTGGCAGAGCGGCCCAAGCGACAAGCCGTCGCGGCGCATGGCGCTGCCCCGTCCGGCGCTGCCCGGCGACCACCAACTGTTCAATGCCGGAACGGCGATCGCCACGCTCGCCGTGCTCAAGGATTTCGTGGTCGCCGAATCGGCGATCCGCACAGGGCTTACCACGGTGGACTGGCCGGCGCGGCTGCAGCGCCTGACCCGCGGACCGCTGGTCGACGATCTGGCGAAGCTGCCGCACGAATTCGAGCTGTGGCTCGACGGCGGCCACAACCCGTCGGCCGGCGAGGCGCTCGCCAAGCAGGCGGCGCAATGGCGCGACAAGCCGCTGATGATCGTCACCGGCATGCTGCGCACCAAGGATGCCGCCGGATTCCTGCGGCCGCTCGCGCCGCGCCTCGCCGCCGCCCGCACGGTGGCGATCCCCGGCGAGGAGGCCAGCCTGAGCGCCGTGGAAACCGCCCATGCCGCGATCACCGCCGGCATCGCCAACACCTTGCCGACCTCGACCGTGGACGCCGCTGTCAACGACCTGGCGCGCTCGGCCGGTGGCCCGGCGCGCATCCTGATCTGCGGCTCGCTCTATCTCGCCGGCCAGGTTCTCGCGGAGAACGGTTGATCCATGAACCTCGCTCTGCGTCCCGCGCGGGCCGCCGACGTCGCCTTCACCAAGCGCATCTATTTCGAAACCATGCGCTGGATCATCGAGGGCCGGTCCGGCAGGAACCAGAAGCGGCAGGACGACAGTTTCGCCCGGCAATTCATCCTCGAAGAAATCGGCATCATTACGTCGGACGGCGTCGATATCGGCTGGCAGCAGAGCGCCGATCTGGGCGACGCCATCTTCCTGAAGCAATTGTTTATCGCGCCTGCCTATCAGCGACGCGGCATCGGCACGCAGATGATGGGGCGGCTCATGGGGGACGCTGCCCACCAAGGCAAAGCTGTCACGCCCGGCGTGGTCAAAATCAATCCGGCGGTGCGGCTGTATCAGCGGTTCGGCCTCCGCACCACCCACGACGACGAACACAAATTCTATCTCCGATGGGACGCGGCGGACGCCGGGACCGGAACTCCGGCCTGACCAATAAAAAGCCCCGCCGAAGCGGGGCTTTTGATCGTTGGCTGTTCGCAGTCGTGGAACCAAACTCAATCGTAATTGGACGTATTCCCTTGGTTGCGGCCCGTCACATCGCCTTTGTCGTCCGGATGCGAGGTGCAGCCCGTCACGGTGGCGACCGCGAACATCAACATCAAAGCCGTCATCAGCTTCCTGAGCATGGTTGTCTCCTGCCTTGTTCGAAGGGTAAACGAACGACGGCCCGCGCGAATTCCCACCTTCCGCCATAAAAAGCCCCGCCGAAGCGGGGCTTTTTGGGACGTTCGCTTCATGGAACCGCGCCCCAGTTCAGTATCGCAGCCGTTTCTCAATCGCTGTCCCGTGACGATTCGCCACGCGGTTCGTCACTGCTCGCCGTATTCCTGCTGCCCGACTGCGCGTTGCAGCCGGCGACTGTCACAACCACGAACATCAGCATCAGAGCCTTGACCAGATTCCTGAACATCGCTGCCTCCTGCCTTGTGCACGGACTCAAACCAGCGGCAGTGCCCGCGTTTCCCCGTCCGACGCAATAAAAAACCCCGCCGGAGCGGGGCCTTATGTGGTTTCGATCGCCGGCTAGAGGACCGACTTGATCCAGTCGGACAGCGTGCCCTTGGGCAGGGCGCCGACCTTGGTGGCGGCGACCTGGCCGCCCTTGAACAGCATCAGCGTCGGGATGCCGCGCACGCCGTATTTCGAAGGCGTGCCGCCGTTCTGGTCGATGTTGATCTTGGCGATGGTCAGCTTGCCGTCCATCTCCTTGGCGATTTCCTCGAGGAACGGGGCGATCTGCTTGCACGGGCCGCACCATTCGGCCCAGAAGTCGACCAGCACCGGCTGTTCGGCTTTCAGCACGTCCGCTTCGAACGAGCCGTCGGTCACCTGCTTCAAACTCATTTACTTGTCCCTGAATGTTGCAAAGAGAGAACCGGTGCGAATGACCGGCCTGGGCTGACCTGAATCTAGGGTTGCACCCCCACCAACGTCAAGGTGCGGCGCCAACCCCTTGCCGATCCAGGAGTTCCGCCGGGATTTCCATCCACAGCGGACCATCGGTCCACAATAGGGCGCAGTCCACCGCGCGGTCCGGGTAGACACCGTGGAGTAACGCCCGGTAGGCGGCGAGCTGGCGCAGATAGATCGCGGGCACGTCTTCGACGCGCTGGGGCGGCGGCCGGTTGCTCTTGTAATCGACCACCAGAATTCGCTCGGGCAGCACCACCAAACGGTCGATCTGGCCGGACACGACGAAGCCGTCGCCGAGCTGGCCGGTGATCGGCACCTCGGCCCGGCTGCCTTGGCCCAAACAGCGGCGCGAAACGCGCATCCGCCAGCACAGTGGCGACTTCCGCGGCAATCGCCGCCTGCATGTCATCGGCCAGGGCGAACACGGGCCGCGCGAGATAGCGCTTCGCCGCGTCGCCGCGCGCGTCGGCGGCGAGATCGGGCAGGCTCTGCAGCAGGCGGTGGATGATGAGGCCGCGCTGGAACCGCGTGGTATCGCCGAAGCTCACCGCCAGAGGCGAGACCAGCGCGGGCTCGCTCTCGGTCGCCGGATCGGGTCGCGACGGCGCGAGCGGACGCGACGGTTTCGGTTCGGGCGCCGCCGTCTCGCGCGCCCAGGCGGGCAACGGCGCGGCGGCGGATTCATCGGGCGGCGCGCTCGCGGCCTTGGTCCTGTCCGGCTCCGCCTCCTGTTGCGATGCCAACCGCAGGCCGATGCCGGCCCAGCCGGCCGCACCGGCGATGGCGGTGAAATCGAATCCCGCCGCCTCGGCCATGCCGCTCAAGCCGTCGCGCACCAGATTGTACCAGCAGCCGGGTGCCGGATCGCGCTTGCCGCGCCAGCCGCAGACATAGAGCCGGTCTTCGGCGCGGGTCAGCGCCACATAGAGCAGCCGGCGGTATTCCTGGTCCCGCTTGCGCTGGGCCTGGGCGCATTCGGCGTCGGTCACCGCATCGCGGTCGGCGCTGCGCACCAGCCAGAGCGGCAGATGGGCCGTCGCCTCGTCATCGTCATCCTTGGCCCACAGCAGGCGCGGCAGCTTGTTGGGCAATTGCATGTCGTCGGGCAGGAACACGATGGGCGCCTGCAGGCCTTTGGCGCCGTGCACCGTCATGATGCGCACCTCGTCGCGCACGCCCTGCTCGAGGTCGCGCTTGATCTCCGCCTGACCGGACACCAGCCAATGGAGGAAGCCTTGCAGCGACGGCGGCGACTGCCGCTCGTAGGTCAGCGCCAGGCTCATGAATTCGCCGATCGGATCGTCCGCTTCGAGGCCGAGGCGCGATAGCAGGCGCTGCCGGCCGCCGTCGTGGCTCAGGATCTCGCTGAACAGATCGTAAGGGCTGAGGTAATCGGCGACCGACAGGTAGCGCGCCAGCAGTTCGTGAGCGGCGCGCACCGGCGCCGGCGCATCATCCTTGCCCGCCGCCTGCTTGAGCGATTCCCACAAGGTGCCATCGCGGCCATGGGCGACGGAGAACAGCGTTTCCTCGTCGAGGCCGATCAGCGGACTCTTGAGCACGGTGGCGAGCGTCAGGTCGTCCTCGGGCAGCAGCAGGAACTGGCCGAAGGCGATCAGGTCCATGACGGCGATCTGCTCGGTCAGCACCATGCGGTCGACGCCGGCGACCGCGACATTGCGCGCCTTCAGGCAGCGCACCAGTTCGTCGACGAAGCCCGAGCGGCGACGCACCAGCACCATGATGTCGCCGGGCCGGATCGGCCGGTCGCGGCTCGCCAGCATCTCGCGCTCGTCGAGCCACCGCCGGATGGTGGCGGCGATCACCGCGGCGAGGCGCGCCGACGGCGAATCGCCGGGCACCGCCGCCACCGGCGGCGCCCAGGATTCCGGCGGCGCCGGCGGCTCGGGCACCACCGGCGGCCAGAGTTCGACCAGCCCCGCCTGGCCTACCCGTTGCGCGATGTGACGGATCGGCTGGCCCGCTTCGCTGACGCCGTCGAGCGCGGCCGGCTTGGAGAACACGCCGTCGACCGACGACAGCACCGCCGAGGTCGAGCGGAACGAGCGCAACAGGTCGAGCTCGCCCCAGCGCCGTTCCGCCGTCGCGCACGCGGTCGCGGAAATGCACGCGCATGCGATGGAAGGCTTCCGGATCGGCGCGCTGGAAGCTGTAGATCGACTGCTTGACGTCGCCGACCGCGAAGATCGTGCGCGGCTGCTCGCGCGCGCCGGCGCCGGCGAAGAATTCCTCGGCCAGTGCCGCGATGACCTGCCACTGCTCCGGGCTGGTGTCCTGCGCCTCGTCGACCAGGATGTGGTCGAGGCCGCCGTCGAGCTTGAACAGCACCCAGGCCGCAGCGCCCGAGCCATGCAGCAGGTCGCGCGCGCCGAGGATCAGATCGTCGTAATCGAGCGCGGCATGGCGCGTCTTGTGGCGCTCGTAGGCGGTCAGCAGCGCCTCGCCGATGACGAGCGTGGCGACGCTCAGCGAAGCGACCCGCACGGCCTTGAGTTTCTTACACAGCTTGACCAGCCGGTCGGCTTCGGCGGCAAGCACCTCGGCGCTGTCTGAGCCGTTCGCGGCCTTCTGGGTGATGAGCCGCGCGCGCGGCTCGCCCTTCTGGGTGAGGAAGATGCCGCAATAGGTAGCGAACTGTTCGACGCGGCGCTCGGCGTCGTCGAGGAACTGTTCCAGGGCCGAGGCGCGCGCCTGATCGGCATCGCTGCCGCCAGCGAGCCGGACAGCCGCGCGCCGCAGGCCCGCGATATCCATGGCCGCATGAGCCATGCCCTGGCGGCACAGCGCGGTTTCGTCTTCGTCGGATGCCAAGCCCAGGCGGACACGGATCGCGACCGCCGCGCCGTCGAGCCCGCCGTGGGCCGCGAGCAGGGCCCGCAACCGCGCCCGTTCGCAGGCGAGATCGGTCATCAGGCTGCTGAAGCCGTCTTCCTGGATCGCCGCGGTGACGATCGCGAGCGCGCGCGCCAGCCGAGCGCCGCCCGGATCGTTCTTGTCGCCCGCTTCGTCGGCGCGGCGCGCGGCGAGCAGCAGATCCTCGCGCGCCTCCAGCATCAGTTCGGCGGCGCGGCGCTCCTCCATCACGTCGAAGTGCGGCGCGATGCCGGCTTCGAGCGGAAAGCGGCGCAGCAGCGATTGGCAGAAGGCATGGATGGTCTGGATCTTCATGCCGCCCGGCACGTCGAGCACCGCGCCGAACAACCCGCGCGCGCGCCGGCTCTGGGCGGCGCTCGCCTCCTTGCCGATCAGGGCGCGCAGTTCGGCGGCGAGCTCGCGCTCATCCAACGTCGCCCACACGCCGAGCCGCTGGTTGATGCGGATCGCCATCTCGGCGGCCGCCGCCTTGGTGAACGTCAGGCAGAGAATGCGGACCGGCGGCGTGCCATGCACCAGCAGGCTGAGCACGCGGTTGGTCAGCACCGTGGTCTTGCCGGCGCCGGCCGAGGCCGCCACCCACACGGACGCATCGGGCTGCATCGCGGTATCGCGGCGCTGCTGGTCGTCGGCGCGCTCGATCACGTCGCTCATTCGCCGCCGCCGTCGCCGTCCTGGCCATTCGCGCCGCCTGCCGACCATTCCTTGACGCGCGCGAGATGGCCGTAATCGGAATAGCGCGGCGCCATGTCGGCGCGCGGCCGTGCCGGATAGGGCGTTGCCGGATCGTCATAGGTTTCGATCAGGCGTTGAAGCCCGGCGTAAGCCTCCTCGGCGAGCCGCATCGGATCGTCGAACAGCTTGATCTCGCCCGCCGGCATGCCGCCCGACAGGCGCCATACGGCGAGTTCCGCCACCGCGCTCGGCGGCACGCCCTTGAAGCCGCCGTGCATCGCCATGGCGGCTTCGAGCGGCAGTTGCGGCTCATGGCCGGAGGCCATATCCGCCTTGCTCGGCGGCGCGCCGGTCTTGTAGTCGATCACCGCGAGCTGGCCGTCCGCCAGATGATCGATGCGGTCGGCCTTGGCGACCAGCCTGAAGTCGCCCGCCGGCCCGCGCAACACCAGCTCGCCCCAGCCTTCGACGGCGAGCGGTGTCGCCACGCGGCGGCGCTGGTCCTGGACATCGACCACCCAGCGCGCGATGCGCTGGAAGCGCGGCCACCAGAAGGCCCAGACACCCGGGCGGCTGAGCGCCGGCCCGAACGCCTCGCGGCCGATCTCGATCAGGCGGCGGTAGGCGGCATCGGGCGTCTCGCCGGCCGGCGCCGCCCGCAAAAATTGGTCGAGCGCCTCGTGGATGAAGCTGCCGCGATCGGCGGCGCCAGGATCGGCGTCGAGCGCATCGAGCGCCTTCAGCCCGAGCACATAGCGCGCGTAGATCGCATAGGGATCGCGCATCCAGGTGCCGACCGCCGTGACGCTCAAGCGGCGCGGCCGCGCGGCGACCGGCGGCGTCGGCGCCGGGCGCGCGATCGGCGCGATGCGCTCTGGCCGGTCGAGCGCCTGTTGCCAGGCGAGCCAGCGGCCGCCGCGGTCGAGCGCCTGCGGCATGTCGATGGCGAGCAGCAGGTTGTCGAGCCGCTGCAGCCAGCGCGACGGCACGGTGGGCGTGCCCTGGACGCGAATCGCGCGGGTCAACGCAACGCGCGGCGCGGCGCAGGCCTGCACGAAATCGTGCGCCGAGAGTCCGATGCGACGTTCCGGCAGGGGCAGGCCGAATGCCTCGCGCATCGGCCGGCTCATCCACGGATCGGCGGCGACGTCCATCGGCCAGGTGCCCTCGTTCAGGCCGCCGAGAATCATCAGGTCGGCATGCTGCAGGCGGGCTTCGAGCGGGCCCCAGATGAACAGGCGCGGATGGGCGCCGTAGCGCGGGCGCACCACGCGGCCCGACAGCAGCGCATCGAACAGGGCCGGATAGGCGCCGCCGGGCAGCGCGCCGAGACCGCGCGCGGCGCTCGCCAGCTCGGCGATGAAATTCGCCATGGCCTCGCCGTCGTCACCGCGCCACAGCCGCGCCGCGCCAGTCGGCGCTGTCGCTCGCCGCCAGGGACTCGGCCCAGGCGACATGGGCTTTCAGAATATCTTCCAGAGACGCGCCGCGTGACGCGAGCAATTCACACAAGGGTCGCGCCGCGCGCTCGATCTTGGCGAGCCAGCCGTCCAATTGGTGGTCCCGTCCGCCCGGGCCGAGCGCCGCGCGCAGTCCGCCAAAGCCCGGGCCCGGGCGCGGGCCGCGCAACACGGCCAGCTCGAGCCTGCGCGTCATGCCGCGAAAGGCTGCCGGGTCGAGCCCGCCCGCGGCGAGCGGATGCTTGAGCGCGGCGAGCAGCGGGACCGGCGCGAGATCCTCCGCCAGCATGGCGAGCGACAGCCGCAAGAACGCGCCGACCGGCGTGACCGGCAATGGACGCCCGGCGGAATCGTCGACTTCGATATTCCAGCGCCGGAGTTCGGCGGCCACGCGGCGCGCCAGGTCGCGGTCGGGCGTCACCAGCGCAGCGGTCTTGCCCGGCGTGGCAGCGGTCTCGCGCATCATCAGGGCGATCGCGGTGGCTTCTTCCTGCGGGCCGTTGGCGTCGATGCGGCATACGCCGTCGAACGCCGCCATCGCATCCACGGCCGGCGATACCGGCACCTCACCGTCCTCGGGCACCGGATCGAGCGCGGCGCCGATCAGCGCCAAGCGGCCGGGCGGCGCCGCCGCGGGCACCGACGACGGCCAGTCAGTCACATCGGCGCGCGTCATGGCAAAGTGGCCGAGCAGGCGCGCCAGACCGAATTGCGGGTGGCTCTGCGGCAGTGCCTGCCAGCAATCCTCGCTCATGCGCGTGTCCAAGCCGGGCAGCACGACCCAGCCCTGCGGCACGGCGGCGACCGTGGCGAGCAGATCGGCGGTGGCGGGAATCGAACCGGTCGAACCGGCGGCGATCACCGGGTCGGCGGGCGGATTGCGGCGCCACAGCGCGGCCTGCATTTCGAGCAGCCGGTTGCGCCGGTCGGCGGGATCGAGACAGCCCTCGGCTTCGAGGATGCGCGGCCAATGCTCGGTCAGGATGGTGAGGAAGGCGAGCGTCTGCTGCCAGTGTTCGGCATAGCGCTCGGGCGCGAGATCCTTGAGCTTGGCGAAATCGAGCCGCTCGGTCTGCACCTGATCGAGCAGGCTGGCGAGCGCCTGGGCGAGCCGCGCCGCCTGGGCCTCGTCGGGCGCGTTCGGCAGGCTGGCGCGTCCGAGCTTCTGCACCAGTTGGGCGAGCAGCAATTGCCGGCGCAGGCCGGAGATGGCGGGCGGCAGATCGATCGCGCCGCCGCCGGCGCCCTCGCTTTCGAGCAAGAACGCCTCGTCGTCCAGCTCGCCGAGCGGCATCAGGCGCGGCAGCAGCAATGGCACGCCATCGCTCTGGCGCAGGAAGGCCTCGCGCAGGCTGCGGATCGCGCGCCGGGTCGGCAGCAGCACGGTGACGCGGGCCAGCGCCAGCGGGTCGGCGCCGCCCCGCGCCGCCACCATGGCGAGAATGCCCGCCGCGAGCGAATCGACGAAGGGCGCCGCTGCCGGGATCGTGGCGACGCGCATGGCTAGACCATCGCCCGCAGACGTTCCTCGGCCAGGCGCAGGCCGTCGGGCGTGCCGATATGAAACCAGTGACCGGTGTGCGCGAGGCCATGCAACCGGCCATGCGCCGCGGCGCGGTCATAGAGCGTGTTGAGCGAAAAGGCGCCGGACGGCGCGTCGGCGAGCAGACGCGGGCTGAGAATCTGCACGCCGGTGAAGACGAAGGGCGCGCTGGCGCCCGAGCGGCGCGCGAGCACGCCGTCCGCGCCCAGATCGAAATCGCCCGACCCGTCATAGCCGATGGCTTTGTCGCGCGGATGCACCAGCAGCAGCGCGTCCATCGCCGCGTCGTCCCATGCGGCGGCGAGCCGGCGCAGCGCCGGCTCTTTGCCGTCGCGCCACAGGATGTCGCCGTTGATGACGAAGAACGGCGCGGTGCCGAGCAACGGCAGCGCCTTGACCACGCCGCCGCCGGTGTCGAGCAGGTCGGCCTCGTGCGACACGGCGATCTCCGCCGTCGCGCCCTCGTCGAGCTGGCGATTGCGCAGATGCTCGGAGACCTTGTCCGCGAGGTAGTGGGTATTGACGACGCGCTTGCGTCACGCCGGCCGCGGTCAGTTGATCGAGCGCGCGGTCGAGCATGCAGCGGCCGGCGACCGGGATGAGCGGCTTGGGCATCGTGTCGGTCAACGGCCGCATACGCAGGCCGAGCCCGGCCGCCAGCACCATGCCATGGCTCGGCATCGCGGGCGCGGCGCTCACGCGGCCGGCTCCGGCACCGGCGGCGCGCGGCGCAGGCTGGCCGGCACGGTGCGGTCGAACCAGGCGCGCACGTCCTGCAACGCCGGATGGCGCAGGTCCTGTTCGAGCAGCCGCCAGACGCGCGGAAGATGCTTGAGATAATGATGCTTGCCATCGCGCCGGCTGAGCCGCGTGAAGATGCCGATGATCTTGGCGTTGCGCTGGGCCGAGAGAATTGCGGCGGACGCCGCGAACGCTCGCGCATCGAGCTGCGGAAAGGCGGTGAGGTAGCGCTCCATCATCGCATCGGCCAAGCCGGGCGCCAGATCGCGCCGCGCGTCTTCGAGCAGCGACACCACGTCGTAGGCCGTCGGCCCCGCCACCGCGTCCTGGAAATCGAGCAGCCCGCAGGCCGCAACGCCCGGGCGGGCCGGCAAGCCCATGAGGTTGTCCACATGGTAGTCGCGCAGCACCAGGGTCGGCGGCGCGAAGCGTGTCAGCGGCACGACGGCGCGCCACAGGCTCGCATAACCCTCTGCCTGGTCGGCTGGCGTGCGGCGCGCCGGTGATCGCCGGCATGAACCAGTCGGTCAGCAGCCTCGCCTCATCGATCAGCCGCTTGTCGTCGTAGGGCGGCAGGCCAGCCGGAATCGCCTGGCTCTGCGGCAGGCGGTGCAGCGCGATCAACACGTCGATGGCGAGCGCGTAGAGCGCGCGCTCGTCGGCGCCGCGCGCCAACAGCCGCGTGTAGGTGTCGTCGCCGAGATCTTCGAGGATCAGCAGCCCGGCGTTCTCGTCCGCTTCGTAGATTTGCGGCGCGCTCAAACCGAGCGCCGGTGAGATGGCGGGCGACGCGCAGGAACGGGCGGACGTCCTCGCGCGGCGGCGGCGCGTCCATCAGCATGGCGCGGCGCCCGTCGAGATCGAGCCGCTCATAGCGGCGGAACGAGGCATCGCTCGGCAGCTTGTCGCGCCGCGCCGCGGCCCAGCCGGAGCCGCGCAGGAATTCCGCGATGACCGTGTCGCGCTCGTTGGCCGCGGATCCGCTCATGACGGCGCCAGGGCCTTGGCGAGCCGGGCGAGACGCGGCGGCCAGGCGTCGCCGCCGGTCAGCCGCAATTCGCGGCCGGTCGGCGCGCCGGTGAAAGCGATTTCGAGATCGAGTCGCGAGCGCGGCAGATAGCCGCCGAGCTTCTCCGGCCATTCGATCAGCGAAATCGCCAGGGCGAAGGCGTCGTCGATGCCGAGCTCGAACGCGTCCTCGGGCCGCTCCAACCGGAACAGGTCGAAATGCCAGATCGGCGTGTCGGGCAGATCGTAGGTCTGCACCAGGGTGAACGTCGGACTCGGGACCTCGCCCATGGCGTCCGCGCCAAGCCCGGCGGCGCGCGCGCGGGCGGCGATGAAGGCGCGGGCGAACAGAGTCTTGCCGGCGCCGAGCGGACCGCGCAAGGCGAGCACGTCGCCGCGCACCGCGAACGGCGCCAGCATTTCGGCGAAGACCGCCATATCGAGCGGGTCCGCCACCGTCATGCGCAGCACGCCCTCGTCCGGCAGCAGCCTGGGTTGAAAAGCCATGACGAAGTTGTAGCCGCCCAGACGGAAGCCAGCAACGGCGGATGGGACGCGGCCAAGAAACGAAAGCCAAACCCGACCGCCCAAGAAAGACCGTCGTGGCCCGAGTTGATCGGGCCATCTCATGCCGGCCGCATGGCCGTCCTTGACAGGGCCATCTCAGGCGGGTGATCCGCTCTGATTGCTCCAATATATCTGTCACCCCGGACTTGATCCGGGGTCCATTGGTCAGCTTGCCGGCGCTTGAGCGCCTGCTCTGTTCAATGGGCCCCGGATCAAGTCCGGGGTGACGATCTATCAGTTGCCGGCGCCGGCGCAGCACGACATCCGCATGAGATGGCGCGATCAAGTCGGGCCATGACGTCTCTTTCCGCGCTCACTCATCCCATTCCGCGCCTCCCACCAGCGGAGAGGGCTGAGGCGCATCGATTCCCGGCCCACTCTGCCGGGGTTGATCTTGCGGGCGGCTGACGCCATGTTAGGGCCCGCTGCGGCGCCGGCTCATGGCGCCCCGCGCCGCCGAGTTCCCGTCGGCCGGCGTTCCGTTTCTCCAGGAGTTCGCATGCCCACGCCTGAGCGTACCGACATCGCCGTGATCGGCGCCGGCCCGGTCGGCCTGTTCGCCGTCTTCGAGGCGGGCATGCTGAAGATGCGCTGCCATGTGATCGACGCGCTCGACGCGGTGGGCGGGCAATGCACCGCGCTCTATCCCGAAAAGCCGATCTACGACATTCCCGGCCATCCGGCGATTTCGGCGGCCGATCTGATCGACAATCTCGCGGCTCAGGCGGAGCCTTTCGCGCCGGCCTATCGTCTCGGCCAGCAGGTCGAGACCCTGGCGCCGATCGACGGCGGCTTTCGCATCGAAACCTCGGCCGGCCTGTCGCTCGAAGCCAAGGCGGTGTTCATCGCCGGCGGCTGCGGCGCCTTCGGCCCCAACCGGCCGCCGCTCGCCGGCATCGAGCAGTACGAAGGCAAGAGCGTGCAGTATTTCGTCAAGCGCAAGGAAGACCTGCGCGGCAAGAGGGTGGTGATCGCCGGCGGCGGCGATTCGGCGGTCGATTGGGCGATCGCGCTCGCCGGGGTCGCCTCCCAGGTCAGCGTCGTGCATCGCCGCGACAAGTTCCGCGCGGCACCGGAAAGCGCGGCGCGCCTGCAGGAACTGGCGAAGGACGGCCAGATCGAGCTGGTGGTGCCCTATCAGCTCGACGGGCTGGCGGGCCATGACGGCCAGCTCACCGACGTCATCGTCAAGGATCTCGACGGCAAGACGCGCCATCTGCCGGCCGACGTGCTGCTGCCGTTCTTCGGGCTGGCGATGAATCTCGGGCCGATCGCGAAATGGGGCCTCAATCTCGAACGCAACCATATCGCGGTCGATCCGGCGACCTGCCGCACGTCGGTGCCGGGCATCTTCGCGATCGGCGACATCGCCCACTATCCGGGCAAGCTCAAGCTGATCCTGTCGGGCTTCGCCGAAGCGGCGCTCGCGGCGCACGCCGCCTATCCCGCTGGTCCACCCGGGCGAGGCGCTGCATTTCGAATATTCGACGACCAAGGGCGTGCCCGGCGCGGCGTGACCGCGTCTACTCGCCGGCTTTGCGCATCGCGTCGGCCTGGGCCGGCAGGCGGCAGGTGACGATGGTGCCCTTGCCGGGCTCCGACTGCAGCTCGATGCGGCCGCCATGCAGCTCGATGAAGCTTTTGACGAGCGACAGCCCGATGCCGAGCCCCGGCACGCGGCCGCCGCCGGTGTGCCCGCCACGCTCGAATTTCTCGAACACCCGCGGTCTGGTCCTCGGGGCTGATGCCCGGACCGGTATCGGACGACCGACAAGCACGACCTCCTGCCCCTCGCGGCGGGCGCGCAACACCACCTGGCCCTGGTCGCCGGTGTATTTCACCGCGTTGCTGACCAGGTTGAACAGCGCCTGGCGCAGCCGGCGTTCGTCGGCCACCACGGTGCCGATGTCGGCCGCGCAATCGAGCGTCAGCGCGATGCCATGCTTGCGCGCCCGGTCGCGCGCCAGGCTGGCCGACGCTGAACAGCACGTCGTGGATCTGCGCCGGCTTGAGGTCGAGCGACAGGCGCCCGGCTTCGATCAGCGCCAGGTCGAGGATGTCGTCGATCAGGGCGAGCAACTGACGCGAGGATTCGAGAATGCCGCGGGTGTATTCCACCTGCCGCTCGTTCATCCCGCCGAAATACTGATTCGCGAGGATCTCGGTGAAGCCGATGATGGTATTGAGCGGCGTGCGCAGCTCGTAGGACACGTTGGTGATGAATTCCGACTTCAGCCGGTCGGCGGTTTCCAGCGCCTCGTTGCGCTCGCGCAGCGCGCGCTCGACGTTATAGCTGTCGGTGACGTCGAGATAGCTGAACATCATGGCGCCGTCGGGCAACGGCACGCTGGTGTAGTCGAGCACCGAGCCGTCGCTGCGCAGGAACACGCCGCTGCGCGCCACGTGATCGGTGGCGCGGTTGACCACGTAGTCGCGGAAGCGTTCCCAATCGCCGCCGTAGCGGAACAGGTCCTGGGCGGAGTCGACCAGATCGGCGACATGAGGCTCGAGGCTGAGCAGCGCCGACTGGAAGCCCCAGATGCGGGCATAAGCCTGGTTGTAGAGCTTGAGCTTGCCGTCGCTGCCGAACACCGCGACCGCCGCATGCAGATTGTCGAGCGTCTCGCGCTGCACGGCGATGAGCGTGTTGTAGGAGCGCTCGAGCGTCAGGCGGTCGGTGACGTCCTCGATGGTGTAGAGCAGCCCGCCCTGCGGATGCGGATTGACCACCTGGCGCAGCACGCGCTCGTCGGGCAGGTAGAGCAGCTCCTCGATCGGCTCGATGAGCGAGGTATAGAACGCCAGCCGCTCCCGCTTGTAGGCCTTGAAGTCGGCCTGCTCGGGCAGGCGGCGGCGGCTGCGCAGCTCTTCGAGGATTTCGCCATGGGTCGGCAGGGTGGCGAGCCAGTCTTCCTCGATACCCCACAGGCGGGCGAAGGCGGAGTTGAAGAACCGCACCCGCATGTCGGGACCATAGATGACGATGCCGGTGCCGAGCTTTTCCAGCACGTCGCGGTGAGCCGCCATATGGCGCGACAGCTCGGCGTGGGTTTCTTCGAATTCGGTGCGGTTGACCGCGAAGCCGGCGAGGTGGCCGCCACCGACCGGCGCCTCGGTGACGGAGAACAGATGGCGTGTGCCATCGACCACCACGTGGAGATCGCCGCTTTGCGGCATGCCGAGCGCGACCGCGCGTGCCGCCAGCCCCTGGCTCCATTCCAGGCGCGCGCCGGCGAGCTCGCGTTGATCGGTCATGGCCGCGGCGGGCGATTCCGCTTCGACCGCTTTGGCGTAGGCCTCGTTGCAGGCGATCAGCCGGCCGTCGCCGTCGCGCAACCAGACCGGCATGCTGATGACGTTGAAGACTTCGGAGAACAGGCCGGCCTGGGTTTCGGCGAAACTGCGCGCCTCGCCGAGGAGCTCCGCGCCCTGCTCGCGCGCCGTCACATCGTGGAACCACAGCACGGCCGTCATCGCGCCGGGCGAAGCCGCATTCGGATCGCCGGCGCCGGGCCGCCCGCTGACCTCGAAGGCGCGAGCGCCGAGCCGCACGGTGAGCACCACCGGCTGGCGGTCGCGGCGCAGTGCCTCCGCCGCATTGGCCAGCGCCACCCGGCTGCCCGCGTCGAACTGCGCCGCCAGCTCGTCGAAGCTGGAGAAGATGCCGTCGACGCCCAGACCGCTCGCGAGCCCCGGTGAGGCGATGAAGTCGGCGCCGCGTCCAGCCGCAATAGCCGCCCGGCACGGTGGAAAGAATGCCGTCGCTGACCGCCAACGCCGACCGGGCGGTCGCCGCTTCGCGCCGCAGCACCGCGACGCGGCGCCACAGCTCCGCAATGGTGAGAAGAATGATGGCGGCCACACCGGCGGCGACCCAGCCCGCGCCTTCGGGCACGGAGTTCGAGCGAAACCTGGGCCCAGGCCGGCACCGGCGACAGCAGCGCGAATGCCGACGACAGTGCGCGTGCCGGACCGATGCGCGGACCGGTCAAAACGCAGCCCCTGTCGCTTTCGATGATGTCCCAGACCATGACCCGCGTGTCACGGCGCGCCCCGCTGTTGTTTCCCCGCGCCACTATAGTGCAAACACACCCCGCACCGCCACGGAAGCGCGCCGGCCGCCTTCCGTATCAGTAGCGATAGAGTTCCGGTTTGAACGGACCCTCGGCGGCGACGCCGATATAGCTCGACTGCTTGGGCGTGAGCTTGGTGAGATGGGCGCCGACCTTGGCCAAATGCAGGGCCGCGACCTTCTCGTCGAGCTTCTTGGGCAGGGTGTAGACCTTCTTCTGATACTGGCCCTTCTGGGTCCACAGCTCGATCTGAGCCAGCGTCTGGTTGGTGAAGGAGGCGCTCATGACGAAGCTCGGATGGCCGGTGGCGCAGCCGAGGTTCACCAGGCGGCCTTCGGCCAGCAGGATGATGCGGCGGCCGGTCGGCATTTCGATCTCGTCGACTTGCGGTTTCACCGGATGCCACTTGTAGTTGCGCAGCGCCGCGACCTGAATCTCGCTGTCGAAGTGGCCGATGTTGGAGACGATGGCGCGGTCCTTCATCTGGCGCATGTGTTCGATGGTGATGACATCGACATTGCCGGTGGCGGTGACGAAGATGTCGCCGATCGGCGCGGCTTCGTCCATGGTGACGACCTGATAGCCTTCCATCGCCGCCTGCAGGGCGCAGATCGGATCGATTTCGGTGACCAGCACGCGCGCGCCGGCATTGCGCAGGCTGGCGGCGGAACCCTTGCCGACGTCGCCGAAACCGGCGACCACGGCGACCTTGCCGGCCATCATCACGTCGGTGGCACGCCGGATGCCGTCGACCAGGGATTCCCGGCAGCCGTAGAGATTGTCGAACTTGGACTTGGTCACCGAATCGTTGACGTTGATCGCCGGGAACAGCAGCGTGCCGTCCTTCTCCATCTGATAGAGCCGATGCACGCCGGTGGTGGTTTCCTCGGTGACGCCGCGGATCGCCTTGGCCAGCGCCGCATACCAGCCGGGCTTTTCGCCCTGGCGCTTCTTGATGGCGGCGAACAGCGCTTCTTCTTCCTCGTTCTGCGGATTGCCGATGGCCGACGGATCGGTCTCGGCGCGCAGGCCGAGATGGACGAGCAGCGTCGCATCGCCCCCGTCATCCAGAATCATGTTGGGCGCGCCGCCGTCGGCCCAGTCGAAGATGCGGTGGGTGAAGTCCCAGTATTCCGCCAGGTTCTCGCCCTTGTAGGCGAACACCGGCACGCCGCTGGCGGCGATCGCCGCGGCGGCATGATCCTGGGTCGAATAGATGTTGCATGAGGCCCAGCGGATATCGGCGCCGAGATGCTTGAGCGTCTCGATCAGCACCGCGGTCTGGATCGTCATATGCAGCGAGCCGGCGATGCGGGCGCCCTTGAGCGGCTGGCTCTTGCCGTATTCCTCGCGCAGCGCCATCAGGCCGGGCATCTCGGTCTCGGCGATGGCGATCTCGCGGCGGCCCCAGTCGGCCAAGCCGATATCGGCCACACGATAGTCGTTGAAGGTCGCAGACGTGGGAGAGGGCGTGGCGTTCACGGCGCAGACTCCAGCAGGAGATGAAAAGGGAGGTCGGCCGGAAGGAACCGGCCAACATATAAAGCTACCTTTATATTTATATATAAACTTTTCCGGATATCCTAGAGAAATGACGCCGCGCGGCATCGGCACCGCGCGTTAGATCTCGCGAGACGCTGGCTCAAGCCGCTATGGCTTAGTCCTGCTCGTCGAATCCCTGTTCGACCAAGCGGGTCAGGGCGACCAGGGCGGCCTTGGCATCGGCGCCTTCGCGCCGCGATGGCGAGCTCGGCGCCCGGCCCCGCGGCCAGCATCATCAGCCCCATGATGGAACGGCCCGAGACGACCGCCCCGCCGGCAAGGCCGCCTTTGACGGCCGTCACCTTGATATCGGCCTCGAATTGTCCGGCCAGCTTGACGAATTTTGCCGCGGCACGGGCATGCAGCCCGCGCTTGTTGACCACGGTCACTGTCGCCTCGAGCTTGCCGGCGGACGGCGTGGCTGGGGGTGAGGCTTTGCGCGGCGCGCGGCGTGGGACGCCCTCGCCTGAGTTGTCGGCGCGGCCTTTAATGGGTTTCTTCACTCAGCGGCGGTCCTTTTCCCGCTCCGCCGGCATGTCCACGAGCAGGCTCGAAGCCACATTGATGTACTTCCGCCCGGCTTCCTGGACGCTGCCCACGGCCGCGGCGAGCGGCTCCGTCTCACGCACGCTGGCAAATTTGATCAGCATCGGCAGATTGACGCCGGCGATGACCTCGACCTTGGCCTCGCTCATCACCGAAATCGCCAGGTTGGAGGGCGTGCCGCCGAACATATCGGTCATCAGGATGACGCCGTCGCCGTCGGCGACCCGGCCGACCGCATCGAGAATGTCGGCGCGACGCTGTTCCATATCATCGTCGGGACCGATGCAGATGGCCGCCACGTTCTTCTGATGCCCGACCACATGTTCCAGGGCGGCGACGAACTCCTCCGCCAACCTGCCATGAGTCACCAGAACCAATCCGATCATCCCAATCCCCTTGTGCGATCCTCAGGATAGCGCGCGACCGACCGCCTGGGTGGCCCCGCGGGCTGCCGCCTCTTCTTCCAGGATATCGCGATGCTCGACCGCGACATCGGAGCCGCGTTCCCGCAGCCATCGCGCGAGGCGTTCGGTGATATAGACGGAGCGATGGCGGCCGCCGGTGCAGCCGACGCCGATCGTCAGATAGCTTTTGCCTTCTTGCTCGTAGCGCGGCAGCAGAACACCGAGCAGCCGGGTCAGTGCGTCGTAGAAATCATCGAATCCGGGGTCCGACGCCACATAGGCGCCGACCTTCTCGTCGAGACCGGTATGCGGCTTGAGCGCCGGCACGTAATGCGGGTTGCGCAGGAAGCGCACGTCGAACACCAGATCGGCTTCGCGCGGCACGCCCTGACGGTAGGAAAAAGACGTGACGCAGACGGCGAGCCGGCCGTGCGCGTCCAGCCGGTAAGCGCCCTCGAGCAGCCGGCGCAGATCGCTCGCCGCGAGATCGCTGGTGTCGATGACGCGATCGGCCCGCGCGCGCAGGCCGGCCAGCAGGCGCCGCTCATGGGTAATGCCGTCGCGCACCGGACGATCGATGGCCAGCGGATGGCGCCGCCGCGTCTCGGTATAGCGCCGCAGCAATGCGTCGTCGCCGGACTCGAGAAACAGCAATTGAACGTCGAGCTCGCGATGGGCCATCAATTGATCGAGTTCTTCGAGGAACGGCTCGACGCCGAAGTCGCGGGTGCGGATATCGACGCCGATCGCCAGCGCGCGGCGCGCGCTGCTCTTCTGCGGTTTGGCCGAACGCGCCTTCGCCATCGGCGCCGGCGGCCGCACGATGCGCGACAACAGCGAGATCGGCAAGTTGTCGACCGCCTCGTAGCCGAGATCCTCCAGGGTCTTGAGCGCCGACGACCGTCCGGCACCCGACATGCCGGTCACCAGGATCACGCGCGTTCGCGGCGCGGAGCGCGCCTTGGCCGACGGCACCTTCGCAGGCGGGCGGGCAGTTCTTGCCGGTTTAGAACGCGTGCGGTTGGCGCCGCGGATCTGATTGCGTGTCGAGACAGTCATGAGCGGCGCCTAATAGAGCTTTTCCGCAAGCGCGCGGCAAGGCGAACCTTATGGGGCGCCGAGGCTTCGAACGGCGTCAGGCGCAAAAGGGGTAGCGCTACCCCGAGATATTCGACGCCCTCGTCTCCGTCAGGCATTCGCTCGATTTCGTCGGGCGGCACCAGGACGACCGCCAGACCCAGCGTTGCGCGCGCGCGGTGCGCGAGCCGCACGATGCCGAGGCCACGCACCTCGATCAGGCCGGCCAGGGTGCTGGGCACCGAGGCGACGAGGCGGTCGGCGCGCCGCTCGAGCGCCACCTGATCGTCGGCGACCAGCCTTGCGCGCGTGGTCCATCACCAGCCGCAAGGCGAGGTCGGACTTGCCGCTGCCCGACGGGCCGAGCAGCAGGCATCCGACATTCTCGATCGCGACGCAACTCGCATGGAGGAAGGCGCTCATCGGTCAGGCGCCACCGGTTTTCGTGCGCGGCGCGGCGCGCAGGGAGACGACGAAGCGCGCGCCGCGCACCGGGCTGGCCATGTTCCGTGCATCCTCGTGGATGTTCTCCGCCCAGATTCGGCCGTTGTGCGCGATGATGATCTGTTTCGAAATGCTCAGGCCGAGGCCCGAATGGGTGCCGAACTTCTCGCCCTTCGGCCGCTCGGTGTAAAAGCGGTCGAAGATCGCCTCGCGCTTATCCTCCGGCACGCCGGGGCCCTGATCCTCGACGGCGATGTTGACCCAAGGGCCGTCGCGCCAGGCGCGCAGCAGAATCGTGCCGCCGCGCGGACTGAAGGAAATCGCGTTGCTGATCAGGTTGCGGAACACCTGCACCAGACGATCCTCGATGCCGAACACAACCAGGTCCTTGACGTCGTCGGACTGGTAATCCAGGCGCGGACCGTCGGCGGGCGCTGTCGCGTGATGAATTTCAACCAGGGTGGAAAGCAGGTTGGCGATATCGACGGGCTCGCTTTCGGCGCGCGACAATTCGGCATCGAGCCGCGAGGCATCCGAGATGTCGCTGATCAGCCGGTCGAGCCGTTTCACGTCGTCGGTGATGATGGACATCAGCTTTTTCTGCTGGCCGATATCATCGATGCGCGACGCGGTCTCCACGGCGCTGCGCAACGACGACAGGGGGTTCTTGATCTCGTGGGCGACGTCGGCGGCGAACCGTTCGATGGCATCCATGCGGCTCCACAGCGCGTCGGTCATCTCGCGCAGCGCCGCCGACAGATCGCCGATTTCGTCGCCGCGCCGCGAGAAGTCGGGAATCTCCACCTTGCGGCCGTGACCGAGTCCGACATGCTTCGCGGCGGCGGCGAGACGGCGGACGGGACGCGCGATCGTGCCGGCGAGATAGAGCGACGTGAGAACGGTGAAGATGAGGACGATGGCGAACACGTTGAGAATATCGAGCCGCACGTCGCGCAGGCTCTCCTCGATGTCGCGGCTGTCGCTCGACAGCATGATGGCGCCGAGCACCTGCTTGTAGCGGCTGACCGGTACCGCGACCGACAGGATCAGGCCGCCCTGAGGCGCCGTGCGCACCGCCGTTCCGGTTTCGCCGCGCAGGGCGCGCACCGCTTCCGGATAGTCGGTGGCGACCTGCGGCGCCGATTCGCGATACGGCGGAAAGTCGCGCCGTCCGGGCAATTGCCGCAGGATCCATTCATAGGCGTCGATCACGTGGTCGAGAGTCGTCGGCTCCGGATCGGGCGGTGGCAGCTCGGCGATCTGCACCATGCCGCCCGGTCCGGACAACGCGCGCGAATCGGCGATGAGGTCGCCATTGATCGCGAACAGCCGGGCGCGCAAGTGGGCCGGCTCCGCCAGGCGGCGCACCAGGGGACGCGTGTTGGCGGTCAGGTAGTCCTGGCCTTCGGCCGGGCTCGACGTCACCGCCGCCTCGCCGATCGCCTCGGCGACGATCTGGCCCTGGACGGTCAGCGCATCGAGCTCGGCGTCGATCAGACTGGTGCGATAGCGGTCGAGATAGAGCAGGCCGACGACGAGCGTGACGAGCGCCAGCACGTTGAGCGCGAGAATACGCCATGTCAGCGAGATGTGCCGGCGGGGTACGCGCGGCGCGGGGCTGTGGACGCCTTGTGCCGGCGGCGGCGCGGACTCGCTCGGGTTCGGCGCCTTCGACTCGGCCGGATTCGGCGGCACAGCCTGTGCCTCGCTCTCCGGTGAAGACGGGACGGGTTGCCGACGGGCCGCTGCTTGGGCGTTTCGCCACATTCGCATTGCTCCGGGGCGGGGCCGCGCGGGCTACTTGTCCTTGTAGCGGTAACCGAGCCCGTAGAGGGTCTCGATCTGGTTGAATTCCTTGTCGAGGGACTTGAGCTTGCGACGCAGCCGCTTGATGTGGCTGTCGATGGTGCGGTCGTCGACATAGACATGCTCGCCGTAGGCCGCGTCCATCAGCTGGTCGCGATTCTTGACGTGCCCGGGGCGCATGGCGAGCGACTGCAGGATGAGGAATTCGGTCACCGTGAGCTGGGCCGGTTTACCCGTCCAGGTGCACAGATGGCGCGCCGGATCGAGCACCAGATCGCCGCGCACGATCATGCCTTCGCCGCCGGCCGCCGCACCGTTGTCGCCCGACAGTTCGGAGCGGCGGATCAGGGTGCGCACCCGTTCGATCAGCAGGCGTTGGGAGAACGGCTTGCGGATGTAGTCGTCGGCGCCCATGCGCAGGCCGAGCACCTCGTCGAGCTCGTCATCCTTGGAGGTCAGGAAGATGACCGGCATCTGGGTCTGCCGGCGCAGGCGCGACAACAGTTCCATACCGTCCATGCGCGGCATCTTGATGTCGAGGATGGCGATGTCGGGCAGCTTGTCCGTCATGCCCTTGAGCGCCGCCTCACCGTCGGTGTAGGTGCGCACCTCGAAGCCTTCCGCCTCGAGGGCCATGGATACCGAGGTCAGGATATTCTGATCGTCATCGACCAAGGCGACAGATCGGCGGGTCTTGGCGCCGCCGCTGTTTTTCGTGACTGCGGAATTCCTGTCGGTTGCGACGCTCACGTCGCTACTCCTTCTTCAGTTGCCACTCAAACCATGCTGTCAGGTGGCGCGGAGCGCCGCCGATTTCAATCATTTAGCGCCTAAACGCCGCGGAAAGCCATTTTGCCACGCTTTGCCGTGCCGGTAAAAGGCTTGTGTCGCGGCCCGTGGCGCACGCTCGACACGCGCCTGAGGTATTGACGGGGGGCCCGCCAACCCTATGATGGCGACGCGTTTTCGATTGCCTTCCCGCAGTTCGGCGCCGCCAACTGCTTCCAGACGCATAGAATGGTGCACTCGTCGATCCGGCGGGGCCGTCCTTTTGGGGGATTCCGTCCTGTTGTCCGTTCTGACGTTTGGTCTGCTGATCGGCATGCGGCACGCCCTGGAGGCGGATCACGTCGCCGCCGTGGCGTCGCTCGCCACGCGCAGCCGCGGGATGAGGGAAACGACCCGCCTCGGCGTTGCCTGGGGCTTCGGCCACACGATCACCCTGTTCGTCATCGGCTCCGCGGTCCTGCTGACGGATTCGCTGGTCCCGGAAACCGTCGCCCAGGGCCTGGAACTCGCGGTCGGCGTCATGCTGCTCCTTCTTGGGCTCGACGTGCTGCGCCGGCTGATCCGCGACGGTATCCATCTGCACGTTCACCAGCACAACGGCGAACGCCATGTGCATGCCCATGGCCACCGCGCGCCGGTCGTTATTCATGACATGGACGTGCACCGCCACGCGCATCGCGCGAGGATGCCATGGCGCGCGCTGTTCGTCGGCCTGGTGCACGGCATGGCCGGTTCCGCGGCGCTCGTGGTGCTGACCCTGGGCACCATCCATTCCCTGTGGCAAGGCATGATGTACATCGCTCTGTTCGGCGTCGGTTCGATCGTCGGGATGGCCCTGCTGTCAATCATCATCGCGCTCCCGCTGCGCTTCACGGCCAGCCGGATTACCTGGTTCTACAAGAGTCTGTCGGGCGCCATCGGGGTGCTCACCACGGTGCTCGGCGCCTCGGTGATCTGGCAGCACGCCTTCGCCGAGGGCGGCCTGTTCTGACGCGGCAACGCACTTTATCTGGCACCCGCGTTTTGTTACGCTGTCGCTCACGCCTTTGACCAGAGTATAGGAGATGCAGGTGGCTACGCCCGCACATCACCCAGCAGTCACGCTCGCCGCGCCGCGCCAAGCCATCGTACTCAGCGCCGCGCTCTCGCTCATGCTCGGCGTGTTTGTCCTGTTCGGCGTCGGCTTCGCCCAGCCCGAACTGCTGCATAACGCCGCGCACGACACGCGGCACGCCTTCACGTTCCCCTGCCACTGACCATCCAGCATTCGCCAGCGGGGACGGCCGACCGCCCGCGCGAGCGACGGAGCGCCCCATGGCCCCAGCGATCACCGTCATTCTCCGCCGCATTCTGACGGCCGGCTTGTTTGCCGGGTTCATTGCCGGAACGGCGGTGACCGTAGTGCAGATGCTGCAGGTCACGCCGCTCATCCTCGCCGCGGAAGTCTTCGAAGACGCCGGGCCCGCCCCGGCGCATGTCCACGATGGCTCGACCGCAGACCACCACCACCACGACAGCGCATCGGAAGCCTGGGCGCCGGCCGACGGTCTGGAACGCAACGCCTTCACGTGGCTCGCCAATATCCTCACCGGAGTCGGCTTCGGACTGATTCTGGCCGCCGTCATGGCGGTCGCCGGCCGGCCGGTCGATGCACGCCGTGGCCTGCTCTGGGGATTGGCCGGTTACGGCGCGTTCGCTGTCGCGCCCGCCCTCGGCCTGCCGCCCGAGCTGCCGGGCATGATGGCCGCCGACCTGGCGGCGCGCCAAGTGTGGTGGATCATGACCGTGGGGGCCACCGCCGCCGGCCTCGCGCTGATCGTGTTCGCCCCGAGCAAGCCCTATAAGCGCCTGCTGCAGGCCGCCGGCCTCGCTTTGATCCTGCTGCCCCACCTGCTCGGCGCGCCCCATGTGGCGGCCGAGGCCGGCGCGGTCCCGGCCGAACTGGCCGCCCGCTTCGCGATCGCCTCGCTTGGCCGCCGCGGCCCTGTTCTGGGCGGTCCTCGGGGTCGTGGCCGGCCATCTCATGGCCCGTCTGTTGCCGGCAACCCCGGCACGCGGCGAATCGCCGCAGCCAGCCTAATAACCGGCGTCAAGTCTGCCTGCCATTTATCGCAGTGCAGCATAAACGGCTTGAAATCCCAGTGATTTTAACCTCCCGAGCGTCACGGCGATTTTGACGCTGCGCCTCCCAGCCGCTATGCTGCGCCCCTCTCGATCGGTACGGCGCAAGATTTCCCCTGCGCATAATGCCGGCGGAACCGGAAGTTTTCGGGGGGCGTTCGGGAGGCAGTCTCGAACACCTGTTAGCCTGGAGAAGAACTGTGGCTTTGACGAATACGTTTTCACTGGAGATCGATGGTCTCCGGAACACCACCGCTATTCACCGCAACTTGGAATTGCCGGCTCTCTATGAGGAGGCGATCCGTCGCGGCGAAGGGTTGCTGGCTCCAGGCGGCGCGCTGGTCGTGGCGACCGGCGAACACACCGGCCGCACGCCGAAGGACAAGTTCGTCGTCGAAGAGCCGGCGAACAAGGCGAACATCTGGTGGGGCTCGGTCAACCAGCCGTTCAGCGAGGACCGCTTCGAGTCGATCTACAAGCAGATGCTGGCCTACATGCAGGGCCGCGACCTGTTCGTGCAGGATTGCTTCGCCGGCGCCGACCCGATGCACCGCATCGGCGTGCGCGTGCTCACCCAGACCGCCTGGCACAGCCTGTTCGCGCGCAACATGTTCATCCGTCCGAACCCTGAACAGCTCGCCGGCTTCAAGCCTGATTTCACCATCATCCAGATGCCCGGCTTCACCGCCGTGCCCAAGCAGGACGGCACGCGCACCGGCGTGTTCATCCTGGTGAACTTCGCGCGCCGGCTCGTGCTGATCGGCGGTACCTGGTATGCCGGCGAGATCAAGAAGTCGGTCTTCACCATCCTGAATTACCTGCTGCCGGCCAAGGGCGTGATGCCGATGCACTGCTCGGCCAACATCGGCCCGAAGGGCGACACCGCGATCTTCTTCGGCCTGTCGGGCACCGGCAAGACAACCCTGTCGGCCGACGGCACCCGCACGCTGATCGGCGATGACGAGCATGGCTGGTCGGACACGGGCGTGTTCAACTTCGAGGGCGGCTGCTACGCCAAGGTGATCCGGCTGTCGCCGGAAGCGGAGCCCGAGATCTACGCCGCCTCGCACCGCTTCGGCACCGTGCTCGAGAACGTCGTCATCGATCCCAACACCCGCCAGCTCGACCTCGACTCCGAGGAGCTGACCGAGAACACCCGCAGCTCCTACCCGCTCGACTATATTCCCAATGTCAGCGAGAACGGCATGGGCGGCCATCCGGAAAACGTCATCATGCTGACGGCGGACGCCTTCGGCGTGCTGCCGCCGATCAGCCAGATGACGCCCGACCAGGCGATGTATCACTTCCTGTCGGGCTATACGGCGCGCGTCGCCGGCACCGAAAAGGGCGTGGTCGAACCGGAAGCGACCTTCTCGACCTGCTTCGGCGCACCTTTCATGCCGCGCCATCCGACCGTCTATGCCAAGTTGCTCGGCGAGAAGATCGCCAAGCACCAGACCAAGTGCTGGCTGGTCAATACCGGCTGGACCGGCGGCGTCTACGGCGTCGGCCATCGCATGAAGATCGCCCATACCCGCGCCATGGTGCGCGCCGCGCTCGACGGACGCCTGGCCCAGGTGGCGACCACGCCCGATCCGAACTTCGGCGTGCTCGTGCCGCAGAATTGCCCGGATGTTCCGGCCGACGTGCTCAATCCGAAGAATACCTGGAAGGACAAGACGGCCTACGACCAGACCGCCCGTCAGGTCGCCCAGATGTTCGAGAAGAACTTCAAGCAGTTCGAGGGCCAGGTCGACGACAAGGTCAAAAAGGCGGCCATCCGCGCCGCCGCCTGACCGCTTCGCTTCATTTCTGCTCTATCTCGCCGGCCCTCTTCCCTGAGGGCCGGCATTTTTTTGCGCGGCCCGACGTGGCGCCCGCGGTTTGCGCGATGGTGTACAGCGATTTCCCTCGCCGTCACCCCGTGGCGACACCCTTTCTTAACCAATACCCGTCATGATTGGCCCTGGCCGTCGGGGGCCGCCACGCAGTGTTGCGTCTGGTTGGGAATCGTGGCGATGAAACATTTGCTGAAGTTCGAAGCGGATAAGATCATCCAGTGGGCCGTCATGGTTCTCTGTGTCGGTTGGATGGCGGGCGCCACCTGGTTCGCCTTCGTGCAATCGGCGCCGGCGCCGAATTCCTACGTGTCGCAAGAAATCAAGATCGCGAAGTGCCAAGCGCTGGCCTCGTCGCAGGCGCGTTACAACTGCACCTCGCAGATCATGCTGGCGCAGGATAATTCGGTCTTCAACCGGGCTCTGATCGTCGTGTTGCCGGCGCTCGCCGTGCTGTTCGCCTATTACGGCGTGACCCGGGCGATCACCGCGCACCGCGAACGGATCAAGAGCCAGGCCGCGCTCGCCGCCTCGCACCGGCGGATGGGTGAATGGCGCGCCTACCTGCGCGATATCAAGTCGGGCGCGGCGACACGCCGCACCGAGGACGTCTTCCTGGGCGCGACCGAGCGTCCTAGCGGGACACCGACACACCTCGCCAAAAGGCGATGAAGCCTTTCACCTGGGCGGCTGCCGGCTTGATTTCCGGATAGTACCAGGCGGCATCCCTGTTCACCTGCCCGTCCACCACCACGTCGTAGTAGCTGGCGATGCCCTTCCAGCCGCAGACCGTGTGCGTCGCGCTGTCGCGCAGATAGTCGCGGTTCACCGTGTCGGGCGGGAAATAGACATTGCCCTCGACGATCTCGTAAGCGGTCGCTCTCCGCGAGCACCGCGCCGTTCCAGACGGCCTTGCGCCATTAGTGGATGGCCGCCCAGTTGTCGCCGATGCCGGTTTCGACCACCAGCGGCACATCGAGCCTGATCACCGGCAGGGTGGCGTCGCACATCACGCGGCGCACCACCTCGGCGGTCTTCGCCGCTTCCGCTTCCGGCGCTTCGAACACCAGCTCGTCATGGACCTGCAGCAGCATGCGCGCCTTGAGGTTCGCCTCGTCGAGCGCTTCGGCGATGCGGATCATGGCGCGCTTGATGACGTCGGCGGCGGCGCCCTGGAGCGGCGCGTTGATCGCCGCGCGCTCGGCGAAGCTGCGCCGCGCGCCATTCTTCTCGTTGATCCACGGCACATGCACCTTGCGTCCGAAAATCGTGCGCACGAAGCCGTTGGCGCGCGCGAATACCTTGGTCGCTTCCATGTAGTCGCGGATGCCGGGATAGCGCTCGAAGTAGGTCTTGATGTAGGCGGCGGCCTCGCCCTGCGGAATGCCGAGCTGGGCGGCGAGCCCGAACGGGCTGATGCCGTAGATGATGCCGAAGTTGATCGCCTTCGCCTTGCGCCGCGTATTCGAATCGAGCTTGTCGAGCGGCACGCCGAACATTTCCGAGGCGGTCAGCGCGTGGATGTCGGCGCCGTCGCGGAACGCCTTGGTCAGCGCCGGGATGGCGGCGACATGGGCGAGCAGCCGCAGCTCGATCTGCGAATAATCCGCCGAGATCAGCTGGTGGCCGGGCTCGGCGATGAAGGCGCGGCGGATCTTGCGCCCTTCCTCGGTGCGGATCGGAATGTTCTGCAGGTTGGGATCGGTCGACGACAGCCGGCCGGTGGACGCCACCGCCATGCCGTAGCAGGTATGGACCCGGCCGGTCCTCGGATTGATCTGAGTCTGCAGCGCTTCCGTGTAGGTGCTCTTGAGCTTGGAAATCTGGCGCCATTCGAGCACGCGCGCCGGCAGGTCGTGGCCCTCGGCGGCGAGCTCCTCCAGGATGTCGGCGCCGGTGGCATAGGCGCCGGTCTTGCCTTTCTTGCCGCCGTCCAGGCCCATCTCGTCGAACAGCACCTCGCCCAGCTGCTTGGGCGAGCCGACGTTGAATTCGCGGCCCGCCAGCTTGTAAATCTGCTGCTCCAGCACATGCATGCGCGAGCCGAAATCGCCCGACAGCGCGTGCAGGATATCGCGGTCGACCTTGATGCCGGCCTCTTCCATGCGCCGCAGCACCGGAATGAGCGGCCGCTCCAGGGTCTCATAAACCGTGGTGACATGCTTGGCGGCGAGTTGCGGCTTCAGCATCCTATGCAGCCGGAGCGCGACATCGGCGCCGCTCGCCACATAACAGGCCGCCTTCTCGACCGCGACCTGGTCGAAGGTGATCTGGTTGCGTCCGCTGCCGGTCAATTCGTTGAGCTTCATGCCGATGTGGCCGAGATGGCGCTCGGCGAGTTCTTCCAGCCCATGGCTATGGGCGCCGCCATCGAGCACGTAGGACAGCAGCATGGCGTCGTCGACCGGCTGCATGTCGATGCCGTGGATCGATAGCACCTGCGAATCGAACTTGATGTTGTGGCCGATCTTGAGCACGCCGGCATCCTCGAGCAGCGGCTTGAGCAGGGCGAGTGCCCGGGCCCTGTCGATCTGGCGCGGCCGGTCGGCGTCGGAGGCATTGCTGCCGAGATCGAGACTGGCCTGGGCCACCGGATTGCGATGGCCGAGCGGGATGTAGCAGGCGGAGCCGGGTGCCACCGCCAGCGCGATGCCGCAAAGCTCGGCGCGGAACGGATCGGTCGCCCCGGTGATCACATCGATGGAAACCTGGCCGGCCTCGCGCGCCCGGGCGATCCACTGCACCAGCGCGGCTTCGTCCTGGATGCACGCGTAGGAGGTCGGCTCCGGCATCTTGGTGAGATCGACCGCCGGCGCGCCGCGCTTTTCGTTGTTGACCCGCGGCGCCATCTTCTCGGGGCGCGGACCATCGCCCGGCGCCGATGGCTGGGCCTCGTCGATCAGCGCGTCGCTGACCGTGACGCCGCGCGCCGCCAGATCGCTGCCGACCCGCGCGAGCAGCCGGTTGAATTCCTGCGCGCGCAGGAAATTGAGCAGCGCCGCGGGCTCCGGCGCCTTGACCGGGAATTCGATGTAGGGCTGCAGTCCCGGCACGTTTTCCTCGAGCCGCACCAGGTCGCGCGACAGGCGCGCCTTGTCGGCATTGGCGATCAGGTTTTCGCGCCGTTTCGGCTGCTTGATCTCGGGCGCGCGGGCGAGCAACGTATCGAGGTCGCCATAGGTGTTGATCAGTTCGGCGGCGGTCTTGATGCCGATGCCGGGCACGCCGGGCACGTTGTCGACCGCGTCGCCGGCCAGCGCCAGCACGTCGAGCACCTTGCACGGATCGACGCCGAACTTCTCGCGCACTTCGGCGTCGCCGATGCGCTTCTGCTTGATCGGATCGAGCATGGTGGCGCCATTGCAGACGAGCTGCATGAGGTCCTTGTCGGACGACACGATGGTGACCTCGTCACCCGCCGCCAGCGCCGCTTTGACATAGGTCGCGATCAGATCATCGGCCTCGTAGCCTTCGAGCTCGACGCAGGGCACGTTGAAGGCGCGCGTCGCCTCGCGGATCAGCGCGAACTGCGGAATCAGGTCGTCCGGCGCCTCGGGCCGGTTGGCCTTGTAGTCGCTGTAGATGTCGTTGCGGTAGTTCTTGCGCGCCGCGTCGAACACCACGACCAGGTAGTCGGTCTCGGTGTTGGCGATCAGCTTCAGCAGCATCTGGGAATAGCCGAACACCGCATTGGTCGGCGTGCCATCCCGGCGGTTCATCGGCGGCAGCGCGTGATAGGCGCGGAAGATATAGCCCGAACCGTCGACCAGGTAGAGGTGGCGCGGCGCGCGCTGGTCCACGTCTGCGGTTTCCCCTTTCGGCGCTGTTTTGACTGCCGCCATCACCCGATCCGTCAGTGGGCGGCCTGGGCCGCGGCCCCGGCGCGCAACACGTAGCGCCGGTCGCAATAGGGGCATTCGGCCTCGCCTTTGCCTTCCAGGCTGAGATAGACCCGGGGATGGCCGAGCGGCCCGCCGCTGCCTTCGCAGGCGACGGTCAGGGTATCGACGGTGATGGTTTCAGGCGCGTCCATGGTGTCTCCAGTTAACGGCAATCCCGTATGGCGGCGCTTCGCTCGGCCGCCTTTCCGGCAACGATTTGATTGGGAACCTCGAGGTGGGCGATTTGACGCCGCCCGCCCGAGGGGCCAGAATGAGAACCGGATGATACCTCCTGCCGCGCTGCAATCAAAACCCTCCTTATCGCGTCCTCCGTCGCACGGAAATCCCCAACCATGACCCTCGATTCCAGCCTTGCCGAGCCGACCAGCCCCGGGGCAAGCCCCGGCCCGAACGCGGAATGGGCGATCGAAATCCGCGGCCTCAACAAGACCTATCGCGGCGGCAAGCATGGCGTGGCCAAGGTGGCGCTCAAGGACGTCGATCTGACCATCCCGCGCGGCTCGTTCTTCGGCCTGCTCGGCCCCAACGGCGCCGGCAAGTCGACTTTGATCAACATCATGGCCGGGCTGGTCAACAAGACCTCGGGCACGGTGCGCATCTGCGGCCACGACCTCGACCACGACATGCGCTCGGCTCGCTTATCAATTGGTGTCGTTCCCCAGGAACTCAATATCGACCCGTTCTTCTCGCCGCGCGCCCTGCTCGACCTGCAGGCCGGCTATTACGGCGTGCCGCAGGGGGAACGCCGCACCTGGGAGATCCTCGAGGCCATCGGCCTGACCGACAAGGCGGAAGCCTATGCCCGGACGCTGTCGGGCGGCATGCGCCGGCGTTTGCTGATCGGCAAGGCGATGATGCACAATCCGCCGGTCCTGGTGCTCGACGAGCCGACCGCCGGCGTCGATATCGAGCTGCGCCAGCACATGTGGACCTACATGAAGAAGATGAACGCGCTCGGCACCACCATCCTGCTCACCACCCACTACCTGGAAGAGGCCGAGAAGCTGTGCGACCGCATCGCCATCATCGACCAGGGCGAGGTGGTGGTGTGCGACACGACGGCGGCCCTGCTGCATAAGCTCGACCACAAGGAACTGGTGGTCACCACGGTCGAGGATATCGCGGCCATTCCGCCAAACCTGGCGCGCTTCGCGGTCGAGCTGCTGCCGCCACGCCGGCTGATCTTCCGCTACCAGCCCAGCCGCACCCAGATCGGCGAAGTGTTCGCCGCGTTGCGCGACGCAGGCGTCGTCATCGCGGACCTGACCACCGAGGAAAGCCGGCTCGAGGACATCTTCCTCGAGCTGACCAGCGGTCAACGCAAGGCCGCGCGGCGCAACGGCGCGATCCCCGCGGACGGCCGGACGTGAATCGCCGGCCATGGGCATGTCGCCTTCGCGCACCGGCGTGCGCCGCACCGCCTTTCATCGATGCGCCCTATGGGCTTGTCTCGCCCTCGGTTTGGCGGCCTGCGCGCCGCATCTGCAATTGCCCGGCAAGCCCTATACAGCGCCGCAGGTGAGCGACGACGTCATCACGGCGCCCGACGGCGCGCAGTTGCCGCTGCGCGCCTGGGAGCCGGAGGATACGCCGCGCGCGGTCATCCTGGCGCTGCACGGCTTCAACGACTATTCCAATGCCTTCGAGGATGCCGGACAGATGTGGGCCGACCATGGCATCGCCACCTATGCCTACGATCAGCGCGGCTTCGGCGGCGCACCCAACCGCGGCCTATGGTCGGGCAACGAAACCTATGTCGAGGACCTGCGCATGGCCGCCCGGCTGCTGCGCAGCCGCCATCCCGGCGTGCCGTTCTATATTCTCGGCGAGAGCATGGGCGGCGCGGTCGTCATGCTGGCCATGACGAGCGGCGCGCCGCCCGAAACCGATGGCATCATCCTGGTCGCGCCGGCGGTGTGGGGACGCGATTATATGCCGTTCTACCAGACCGCATCCCTGTGGATGGCCGCCCATACGATTCCCTGGGCGCGGGTCACCGGCGAGGGCCTCAGCATCCGGCCGTCCGATAACATCGAGATGCTGCGCCGGTTCTCGCGCGATCCGATGGTGATCAAGGAAACCCGCATCGACGCCATTCATGGGCTGGTCGATCTGATGGACGCGGCGCTCGAATCCGCGCCCAAGTTCGACAGGCGCAGCCTCATCCTCTACGGCCGCAAGGATGAGGTCGTGCCGGACAATCCGACTTTCGCCATGATCAAGCAGCTGCCCCGGCACAATCCGCCGGTCCACAAGGTCGCGATCTACGACAAGGGCTATCACATGCTCTTGCGCGACCTGCAGGGCGAGACGGTGATGCGCGACGTGGTGGCCTGGATCGACGATCCCGACAGGCCGCTACCGTCGGGCGCCGATCAACCGGTCGGCAAACCGCCCCAGGACACGCTACGACTGGAGGCCACCGACGGCAAACAGCATGCGCCAGGGCTGCTGCCGGGAGTAGAGCGGCCGTGACCGGTCAGCCCGTCCGCGGACCCTTCGCCGCGGCGGTCGAAGCCTATGACGGCGGACGCTTCGCCGACAGCGAAGCCGCCTGCCGCAATCTGCTGAAGATCGATCCGAAGCACACCGATGCCTTGCACCTGCTGGCGCTCAGCCTTGCGGCGCTCGGCAGCGCGGAAGCGGTCGAGGTGCTCCGCCGCGCGCTGGCGGTGCGCAAGAAGGATCCCGGCCTGTGGCTCGCGCTCGGCAACGCGCAAGCGCGCGCCGGCGATCGCGCCGCCGCCGCCGACGCCTACCGCGGCGCGCTGCGAGTCGCGCCGGTCTATGTGCCGGCGCATATTTCGCTCGGCCGGTTGCATTTCGACGAAGGCCGCTTCGCCGAAGCCGCCGCCGCGCTACGCCGCGGGCTCGACATGGACCGCGACGGCGAATTCGCGCGCGAGCCTGACCTGTGGGACAAGCTGGGCTATGCCCTGTCGCGTCAGGGCCGCATCAGCGATGCGCTCGCATGCTATCGCCGCGCACTGGAGCGGGCGCCGAAGAATCTCAGCGCGCTGGCCAATCTCGCCATGGCGCAACTCGAGCGCGGCGAAATCGCCGACGCGGTCTCGACCTATGATCAAGCGCTCGCCGTAGCGCCTAAGCTGCCTGATCTGCGCAGCAATGCGTTGCTCGCGCTCAACTACGACGCCGATTTCACCGCGGATGAAATCTACCGCCGCCATCGCGAATGGGACGCGCGGCATGGCCAGGTGCCACGCCTGGTACCGGCGACGCGGCCGGTCGAGCGTCCACGGATGGCGCCCGGCGCCGAAGCTCGCGTTCATATCGCCCCCGGCAGCGAAGGGCGCCTCCATATAGGGTATGTCAGCGCCGATCTGCGCAGCCACCCGGTCGCGCAGTTCCTGCTGCCGCTGCTGGCCGCGCATCGGCGCGACCGGGTTTCCGTGACGTGCTATTCCGCCACGGCGCGCGAGGATGCGACCACCGAGCGGCTGCGCGGGCTGAGCGATGCCTGGCACGACATCCGCACGTTATCCGATGACGAGGCGGCGCGCCGGATCGCCGCCGACGGAATCGACGTGTTGATCGACCTGGGCGGCCATACGGCGGACAACCGGCTCGGCATCTTCGCGCGCAAGCCCGCGCCGCTGCAGGCCACCTGGCTCGGCTATCCCAATACCACGGGCCTGTCGGCCATCGACCTGCGCATCACCGATGCCATCGCCGATCCGCCCGGCGCCGCCGACCGGCTGCATAGCGAAACACTGCTGCGACTGCCCGGATGCTTCCTGTGCTATGGCGCGCCGCCCGACGCGCCGGCGGTGGCGCCGCTACCCGCGCTGGCCAATCGTTTCGTCACGCTCGGCAGCTTCAGCAATTCCATCAAGGTGACCCCGGCCACCGCCGCGGTGTGGGCGGAGATCCTCATGGAGATGCCCACCTCGCGTCTGCTGCTCAAGAGTCCGCTGTTTGCCGACGATGGCATCCGCGCGCGCTACCTGGGATTGCTGACCCGGAACGGCATCGACCCGGACCGCATCGCGCTGCGCTCCGCCGTGCCCGATCCGCGCGACCACCTGGACCTCTACCGTTGCATCGATATCGCCCTCGACAGCTTCCCCTACAACGGAACAACGACCACATGCGAGGCGTTGTGGATGGGGTGTCCGGTGGTGACCTTCGCGGGCGACCGCCATGCGGGCCGAGTCGGTGCCAGCCTGTTGACCGCCGCCGGACTGGCCGAGACGATCGCGGCGAATATCGCGGAGTACAAGGCGAAAATCCGCAGCTTAGCCGGTGACTTGCCGCAATTGGCGGACCTCCGTGCGAGCCTGCGCGGGCGGGTCGCCGGATCGGCTCTATGCGACGCCGCTGCCTTCGCGGCCGGCTTCGAGGACGCGCTGCGGGGCGCCCTTGCCGCCCGGCAACGGCAGGCCTAAGCTTCGGCCCCTGGCTTCAACGGCGCGGAACCGCGCCACGCCACAGGGAGAATAACGATGATCAAACACGCCCAAACCCATTTCGCACGCCGTGCCATCCTGGCTGCGGGCGTTGCTGTGGCGACGCTTGCCACGTTCGCTGGCGCGCCCGGCGCGCAGGCCGCGATCGACCAGCTCAAGATCATGGCCCCGGCGGCACCGGGCGGCGGCTGGGACACCACCGCGCGCACCATGCAGACGGCGCTCATCCAGGGCGGCGTGGTCAAGAACGTGCAAGTGAACAATGTCCCCGGCGCCGGCGGCACTATCGGACTGGCATCGCTGGTCAACAACATGAAGGGCGATGGCAATCAGCTCATGGTCATGGGCTTGGTGATGGTCGGCGCGATCCTGACCAACAAATCGCCGGTAACGCTGCAGCAGACCACGCCGATCGCGCGGCTGACCGGCGAATACGAACTGGTCGTGGTGCCGACCAATTCGAAGCTCAAGGACATGAAGGACCTGGTCGCCGAGCTGAAGAAGAATCCCGGCGCGGTGTCGTGGGGCGGCGGTTCGGCCGGCGGCACCGACCATATCCTGGTCGGCCTGATCGCCAAGGCGGTCGGCGTCGACCCGACCAAGGTCAACTACATCGCCCATTCGGGCGGCGGCGAAGCGATGGCCAATATTCTCGGCGGCAAGGTTACCGCGGGGGTTTCGGGCTACGGCGAATTCGCGCCGCAGATCCAGGCCAAGCGGCTGCGCGTGCTGGCCGTCTCCGCCCCGAAGCGCATCGAGGGCCTCGATGCGCCGACGCTGAAGGAACAGGGCATCGATGTCGAGCTCGCCAACTGGCGCGCCGTGGTCGCCCCGCCGGGCCTCAACGATCAGCAGAAGAAGGACCTGATCGACGTGGTCGACCGCATGCACAAAACCAAGCAGTGGCAGGAAGCCCTGAAGAAGAACGATTGGGCCGATCTCTACCTGGCGGGCGACCAGTTCGCGGCGTTCCTCAAGGAAGAGGACAAGCGGGTGACCGAGATTCTCAAGTCGATCGGATTGGCGAAGTAATCGTTCAACGACCGGGCCGGGGGGACTGCCGATGCGCCGACTGAGATTCAGCGGGGAATTGGCATTTTCCCTCGGCGTCGTCGCCCTCGGCCTGTTCCTGGTGGTGCAGACCGCCGGAATCGATGTCTCACCGAGCTATGCACGGGTCGGACCCAGGGTATTTCCCTGGGTCATTTCTTTCGGCCTCATCCTGCTCGGACTGTTGCTCGCGCGCGATGCCATCGCCGGCCAATGGATCGCGGACGATTCCGCGCCGGGCGCCGCCGCGTTCGACTGGCACGCGTTCCTGCTCATCGGGCTCGGGCTGGTCCTGCACATGGTGCTGATCGGCCGCGGCGGCTTCGTCGTCGCCTCCACCGTGCTGTTCGTCTGCGTCGCGCGCGGCTTCGGCAGCCGCACCTGGCTGCGCGACACCGTCATCGGCGTCGCGCTCGCCTTCGTCGTCTATGTCGGCTTCAAATACGGCCTCGGCCTCGATCTGCCGGCGGGCGTGCTCGCGGGACTTCTATAATGGACACTCTCAACGCGCTGCTGCACGGCTTTTCGGTCGCGCTCACGTTCGAGAATCTCGGCTGGGCCTTGGTCGGGGTGACCCTCGGCACGGCGGTGGGCGTGCTGCCCGGCATCGGCCCGGCGCTCACCGTGGCGCTTCTGCTGCCGGTGACCTTCCATCTCGATCCGACGAGCGCCTTCATCATGTTCGCCGGCATCTACTACGGCGGCATGTACGGCGGCTCGACCACCGCGATCCTGCTCAATACGCCGGGCGAGAGCGCCTCGATCATCACCTCGGTCGAAGGCAACCTGATGGCCAGGAAAGGCCGCGGCGGACCGGCGCTCGCCACCGCCGCCATCGGCTCCTTCGTCGCCGGCACCGTCGCGACTGTGCTGCTGACCTTCCTGGCGCCGGCTCATCGCCGAGCTCGCGCTGCAGTTCGGTCCGGCGGAATATTTCGCGCTCATGGTGCTGGCCTTCACCACCGTCTCGGCCGTGCTCGGCAAATCCCTGCCGCGCGGCTTCGCCAGCCTGTTCTTCGGCGCGGCGCTCGGCCTCGTCGGCATCGATCTGCAGACCGGCCAGGCGCGTTTCGCGATGGGTGTGCCGCAGTTGCTCGACGGCATCGACATCGTGATCGTCGCCATCGGCCTGTTCGCGGTCGGCGAGACCCTCTATGTGGCGAGCCGCAAGACCGGCGTGGAGTCCATCAATCCGGTCAAGGGCGGCGTGTGGATGTCGAAGAGCGACTGGCGCCGCTCTTGGAAGCCGTGGCTGCGCGGCACCGCGCTCGGCTTTCCGTTCGGCGCCATGCCGGCGGGCGGCGGCGAGATTCCGACGTTCATGTCCTACGCCATCGAGCGCAAGCTGACCAAGCATCCCGAGGAATTCGGCCACGGCGCCATCGAAGGCGTCGCCGGGCCGGAGGCCGCCAACAACGCAGCGGCGGCCGGCGTGCTGGTGCCCCTGCTCACGCTGGGCCTGCCGACCTCGGCGACGGCGGCGATCATGCTGGCCGCGTTCCAGCAATACGGCCTGCAGCCGGGACCGCTGCTGTTCGACAATTCCAAGGATCTCGTGTGGGGCCTGATCGCCAGCCTCTATATCGGCAATGTCATGCTGCTGGTGCTCAACCTGCCGCTCGTCGGACTGTGGGTGCGGCTCTTGACGATCCCGCGGCCCTATCTCTATGCCGGCATCCTGGTGTTCGCCACGCTGGGCACCTACAGCCTGCACAATTCCGTGGTCGACCTGATCACGCTCTATATCGTCGGCATCATCGGCTACCTGATGCGCCGCTTCGACATCCCGGTGGCGCCCGCCGTGATCGGCCTGATCCTCGGTCCGCTCGCCGAGCAGCAGATGCGCCGCGCGCTCGCCATCAGCCAGGGCGACTTCACCGTCTTCGTCACCGAGCCGATCTCCGCCGCGCTGCTGCTGCTCGCCGCCATGGCACTCTTCGGGCCGCTGCTGTGGCGCATCTCGCGGCGCAGGGGACAACCGCGCGGTGTGGTGCCGCCCGCACGATAAGGCGGACTCCTCGGGCGCCGGCGAGGTCAGCCACGAACGGCTGCGCCGAGCGCAGAGCACCGCACTCGTCGGTCGCCCGCGCAAAAGCGTAGCTCGCGAGCAACACCCGCCGTGAATCGGTCATCGACGCCGTGACAAAAATCGCGCCGCCGATCATGGGATGCCGCGAAATCGACACGCGTCAAAAAACCGAGCGCGGCTATGCTGAATGTCCAGTTGGTTCAGCAGGACGGGAGGGTCCGATGCGATCCGAATCCGCTTTCAGTGCCGCGGGCGAAAAAGAACATCTGCCGGAAACCCGCCGGCGTCTTTTGCTCCGTTGCGGCAAACTGGCGATGGCGCTGTCCGCCGCCGCCGTTCTGACGCTCGCCGCCGCGCCGGACAACGACGCGGCGGCGTGCCGCGGCGCCGGCGTGACGACACGAAGTTCCGATGGCACCGTGATCACCAAATGGTCCGACGGTGCCTATGTGAAGAAGACGACGGATGGCTCGCAGGAATGGGCCTATCCCAGCGGCAGCGATCCGGTGCCCGGCGCGTCCCCCGGTCATCATCCCCGTTAAGAAGGGCGACCGGTCAAAGACAAGCGGGCCATTCACGACAGGCAATCGTGGATGGCCCGAACTTTGTACGAACCCCGCTCCCGGGCCTCGCCGCGATCGTCATCGTCGAAGCGCATGCATATCGTTGAAGCGCCCGTCGTGCGGATGTCGAAGTTTTCGCGATCGAGGCGAGTATCCTGTCGGCAACGCGCAAGCGAGGTGTAAGAAGCGCGGCGCTACGCCAGTTGCACCGGTATGCGGTCGCGCTGCCGCTTGATGCGGTTGCCGTCATCGACATCGACGAGTTTCGGCGCGAAGCTCGCGATCTCCTGCTCGTCGTAGCGCGCGTAGGCGGCGACGATCAGGATATCGCCGACCGCGGCCTTGCGCGCCGCCGCGCCGTTGAGCGAGATGATGCCGCTGCCGCGCACGGCGCGTATGGCATAGGTCGAGAACCGTTCGCCGTTGGTCACGTTGTAGATGTCGACCTGCTGGTATTCGCGGATGTCCGCCGCGTCGAGCAACTCGTCGTCGATGGCGCACGAGCCCTCGTAGTCGAGCTCGCAATGGGTGACCGTGACGCGGTGCAGTTTTGACTTCAACATCGTACGCTGCATGACATCCTCATTTCACGGAGTGAATTTAGTCCGTCGGCGCCGCTCACCCATCATCCGGGCGGCGGTCAAAAGCGCGAGTGAATTCGTCAGCTCAGATCGACGGGGAAGCGCACCGCATGCTCGCGCGGCGTGCCCTTGCCCTGCTTCTGGGCGCGGCGGTAGATCTCGATGCCGGCCGCGAGATCGGCCAGTCCCAAGCCCATGAACTTGTAGAGCGTCAGATCGACGCCGGCGGGCCGCACCTTGCTCGCCTTCACCACTTGCGAAAGCTGTTGCACCCGGTCCCAGCCGCCCCCGAGTCCTTGCGCGAAGGCGTCATTGAGCTCGCGCGCGTTCTCTTTGCACTGCTCCAGGTTGTCGACCACGATCATGCTGGCGCGGCCGACCACGTCGGGCGTGATTTCCGCATAGGCCGGGATGATCGCGCCGCCGGCATTGACATGGGCGCCCTTGGCGATCATGGCGGCCGACAGGAACGGCTGGCGCGCGCGGGTGAAGGTGGAGACGATCGGCGCATCCTTCACGGCCGCCTCGACCGACGGCGCGTCGACCACCTCGAATTTGTATTTGCTTTTCACCAGCTCGACGAATTTGGCGCGGTTCTCCGGTGTCGGGCTGAACACGCGCAACCGCTTGAGCGGCCGCACCGCATGGACCGCGGCAACCTGGGTCAGCGACTGCTTGCCGGTGCCGATGATGGCGAGGTCGTCCGCGCCCTCGGCCGCGAGATACTTGGTGGCGACCGAGGCGAGTGCGGCCGTGCGCATGGTGCCGAGCGCGATCGATTCGATGATGGCGCGGACCTTGCCGTCGTCGGCGCCGTGCAGCACGGTCAGCGGCTCCGACGAGCCGCCCACATTGGTCCAGATCTTGCCGCCGCTGAAGCCCTCCGAGACGAACTGGGCGCCGGTGACATTGGTGCTGCCCTGGTCCCACACGGTCTGCGCCTTGTACATGTTCTTCGCCTTGCCCTCGGCCTCGAGCACGAGCGCGCGCTCGAGCGCGGCGATGACGTCCGACAGGTTAATCAGCGAGGTGACGTCCTGCTCGGTCAGCCAGAGAAACGGCGGCAGGGTGGCGGCAACGGCCATGGGTGCTCCGCAACGCAGCAAAAAGAGGTGGCAGGTCATAGACCGGCCACCCTGCGAAGGCAAGCCCGGGCCGGTGCCATGGCCGAGTGGCCATGCGGCCTTGGATCGGCGCGGTCCACGGCCATGGGTGCCCGGTTCTTGAGCAATGTCACGGCTTTCGGTCTTGTCGATGACGGCGTTAGCCGGTCCCCGGCGACACGCAACGTGGGTTGCTGGAGGCAGCTGCCCCAGATCATCTGGCGCTGCGCCGGGTTGATCGCGCCGCAGCCCATTCTCGACACCGCGAGCGAGCCCGCCGCTCAGCGGCGCGGTCGCCTCAGTAGCGCAGCCACACGATGGCGTCGTAGCCGTGCGGCGCGCCACTGCCGCCCGATACCGTCTGCCAGCCGCCGACCTGCAGCGACAGGGATTTGGTCAGATTGCGCGTCACCGAGAGCTGGCCTTTGGACGAATCGATGCCGCTCGGCACCGGCCCGGCCGCCCCGCCGCCGTCGAGCGCCACGGTATTGATGGATTGCGCGGACAATTGCCAGCGGTCCGCCGGCTGCCAGCCCAAGACCAGATCGGTCTGCAGCTTGTCGGGCGCGTGGTTGAGGCCGGGGTGAAAGCCGCCTTTGACGGCCGAGGTCCAGCTGCCGCCGCCGATCCGGCCCGAACGGCCGTATTGCACGCGCAGGCTCGAGTCGGCCTGGGTCAAGCCCGGCGCCGTGTCCTGCCCCGGCAGGCGCAGGATGTCCTGCACCGAAATGGTGTACCAATCCTGGTCGCGCAGCCGGCCGCGCAGGAAAAGCTCGGTATTCATGACGCCGTCCGTGCGCACGGCGCGGTCGCTCTCGAGTCCCGATCGGATGAGCTGGGTTTCGCTGCCCAGCCCCATGGTGAGGCGGTTCGTCAAACCGTACGCCACGTAAGGCTTTATGCCGAATTTTTCCGACCGCGGCCCGAAGGCCGACAAATTCGTATTGTCCGCGGTGACTTGCCGGCTGGTGTTGAGTTTGAGCTGGCCGCTGTCTTCGGGCAGCATGGCGCCGGCCGCGTGCCCCGTCAGCGAAATGACCGAGATTGAGCGCAAAGGCGGCGGCGACGGCCAGGGTCCACCAAGCGGCGCGGCGCAGATCGCTACGGCGGCGCGCGCGGCGCGCGACGCCGTGACCCTGCGGCCGGTCCGCACCGCGTGGCGCGGCGCGCAAGCCCGGCGCGCGGTTCGCTCCCGGGGGTCCGGGATGCGGGGCGAAGCTTGTGATGTACCCATGAGGTCCCCCTCATTTACGCTTAATCGACTGCGCGAACCGCGAGCACGGCTTCGCAATTGCTACCAACAGTTGCGGCCTTTGCCTTTCGGTAGACTGCAGGTCACCGTTAATGAAGAATGAATAGGCCTTTGTCTATATGAAATAGGCGGCAAAGTGATTACAGCCTTGGTTGTAATCGGCGGCGCACGCGAGACGAAGCGCGGCGCCAGCACAGATGGCGCTGTGGCGCCCGCACAGCGGCGAGCGAGACGCGCGGGGGGGCCGGTGCGATGCCGCGAAGCATCGTCGCGACAAGACGGCGAAAAGCGCGGCAGGGCACGCACGCGCGACGCCGCGCGCCATCGTGTGCGCCTGCCATCATTCCGATCGCCGGCGAGAAGTCATCCGCGCGCGCCTATTTCAATCCGATCGACGCGAGCGCCGTCCGGCGGTCTGCCGCAGCGGGCGGCGCGAAACCGCGCGCGGATTGCAACCCGTGGCCTGCCGAGACACCGTGCGCACGGGTTCAACCCCGGTCGTTGCGGCTCGGAACGGTTTGCCTTAAAGTGCGGCCCTCCCGGGCGTTCGCCCGTGCGTCGGCACAGCACCCGTAGCTCAGCTGGATAGAGCGCTGCCCTCCGAAGGCAGAGGTCACAAGTTCGAATCTTGTCGGGTGCGCCAACTTCTCTTGGATTTGAATCTTAGACTAACTGTTTAGTCCCGGCATTTGATGGATCGGATTGAGGGTGAATCGTTCGGGCTCTGTTGTCCAGGCTTTGCAGATGTACTCGTAGGGTGTGAGGCCCTTGAGGGTCTTGAGCCGGCGGCGCGAAATTGTAGGCGGTGACGAAGTCGTGCGAGTGGCGCTCGCAGTTGGTCGTGGTCGTCGTAGTGGTAGCGCTTGACGGTCGCTTCCTTGATGGTTCGGTTCATCCGTTCGACCTGCCCGTTGGTCCAGGGATGCTTCAGCTTGGTCAGGCGATGCTCGATATCGTTGCGTGCGCAGGCAGCTCGAATGCATGAGCACGAATGGTTCGCCGCGTCCAGTGCGCTTGATATCGGGCGCGGCTGAGCGGTTGTTCGCCGGGTGTGGTGAACTGGATGCCGTTGTCGGTGAGCACGGTGTGGATCGTGTAGGGAACGGCTGCGATGAGGTGCCGCAGGAAGTCGGCTGCGGCCATCTCGCGCGTGGCCTTCTCGTGCAGCTCGACGAAGGCGAACTTGATGTCCGGTCGATTGCCACGAAGAGATAGAGCTTGCCTTCGGCGGTCTGGACTTCGGCGATGTCGATGTGGAAGTAGCCGATCGGGTAGGCCTTGAACTTCTTCTTGGCCGGCTTGTCGCCTTCGACCTCGCGGCAGGCGGGAGATGCCATGGCGCTGCAGGCAGCGATGCAGCGATGATCGCGTCAGATGCGGGATCGTCGGCTGCAGGGCATAGAGGCAGTCATCCAGCGGCAGCAGCGTGTGCTGCCGGAAGGCGACGATGACCGCCTCCTCCTCGATCGACAGCACCGTCGACTTCGGCTCTCTTCGGGCCAGTCGGCAGATCGGCGACCGACGTCCGCGCTTCTTCCACTTGGCGACGGTCTTCTGGTTGATGCCGTAGCGCTTGGCCAGCGCCCTCAGGCTCTCTTGACTATGTTGTATCGCTCGACGGACCGCCTCTGTCGTCGTGGCGCTCCCGTGGAGAACCTGGCCCATAGTGCATCCTTCCATTCCATGGTGAATAGACTGCACCATCAAAGCCGGGACCAAACATCTAGCGACATGTTGTGTTGATGCGGCCGCGCGGCCTGTTGCCTCTACGGTTGCCGCGAATTCTTCGCGTTTTTTTCAATTTTTCCCAGACCTAGTGGGCTCGCTAAGTAATGTGTTTGACATAGAAACGCACGAGGCTTCCAGCCTGTTCATTCAACTAAGTGTTTCATGACACACGCAATGCAGTCTTTAGATGCGACCTAATCATGTGACCGGTGGCTCAGGCTCACACGGTCCGTCCTGAATGCCACGTTCCTTGCACTGCTCTTACCAGCGTCGCTAGTGAGTGCCAATGAGTGAAGGTGGAACTGTTGCATCTTCTTCGTCTGCACTGCGTATAAGGACTTTTATTCGAGCGACCCATTCATTAGCCGCCTTCGCTGCCTCCTGGTGCGTCACTACTGCCTTTGTTCGTTGCCGAATTAAGGAAGTTAAGGATAAAAAGAGGTCTATCCAAATCATTGACCGTGAGTCTGAGATCGATACGTTTGATCTTGTCACTTGTTACACTCGTGCTCGTTAGAGCGCCGACAACGGCACCCACACCCCCGAATATCGCCCCTCCAATCAAAGCATTGGCCGCCTGACTCGATCGAGAGGTTTTTGTGATTGAAATACCATCTTGGACCAGTTCAACCTCAAGTAAATCTCTATGCCCTACGATCCTATGCTGAGTTTCGTAGTCGTCGGATAATTCAATCAGGCAAACCCGCTTCGTCTCCTGCGCCAATAAGAGGCACGAACTCTCATCCTTGCCGATCGCAGACGGGCCCGCGTTGCGAAAATCCGGCGTAAGCTGATCGATTACTGCGTTGAGCGCGGCAATCAGCCGATCTTCACTCTTCTTCGATGCGCGATCTAAGACAAAGAATCCTAGGATTACAATCGGGACACTGACTAACAATGCGGTTATGAAATCCATGCGAATTTCCCCTGCTGAGCATTGCAATGGATAGGCTACTGCTCATGTCTTCTCGGGGCCGTTCAAATCCTAGCGGTTGCTTTAGAGATACCCCGTAAGTCCGCAGAGCCTGGGCCCTGAATAGAATTGTATCCCGGAACGGATAAGGCCGCGCTCCAATGTTGAGGTTTTTTCCGTTATTGAGCTACAAACGAACCCCGGTGAAAGCCAACAGTCCCGACCTGCTCAAACGTAAGTGGTTGTTTTTGCTTAGGCCCCTGCCGAGCACTTGAGTTAATCAACGATCTCCGAAGGCAGAGGTCACAAGTTCGAATCTTGTCGGGTGCGCCAATTCCACAAAGAGCTTCAAGCCTTTACTGGCATCCCGCCGCGGAGGATAGCCGCGACGCAGCCGCAACGCGGGGGTAGCTTCACCCCACATGCGGCGGCTCCGCTCTTTGATCACGGCAGTCTCCTTCACGATTCGCTGAAGGCTCACATAGAATTGGCGTGACGGCCGCGATGCGTTCAAAATCGGACAGCAGGGCCGATAAAAAAAGCAGGCCAAGACGAAGGGATGCCGACATGCACAGGGGGCTGCTTGTAATCGTCATGGCCTTGGGGGTGGCGCTGGTCGCCGGGCCCCGCGCCGGCGCCGCGGATATTCCGAAGGCGACCCACAAAGCGCTCGCCGAGCTCAAGCTCGACCTGTCCGTGCTGAACGGACTCGATGCGGAGCTGGCCGTGCCCCAGGCCTGGCTCGACGGCGCGGCCAAGGAAGAGGGCGTCACCATCTTCGGCACATGGAATGACCGCGACTTTTCGACCATGACGGCGGCGTTCAAGGAACGCTATCCCTTCGTCAACCTGCGCTACAACCGCACCGGCACGGCCGGACGCGGCATCAAGGTGCTGGTCGCGCTCGGCGAGGGCCGCGTCATCGCCGACGTGCTGACCAGCATCGGCAGCGCCACGCCCCAGTTCATCGAGATGAAGGCGCTGGCCGATCTGCGCGAGCTGCCGGGCTTCACCAACCTGTCGAACGACTTCGTCGCCGCGAACGGCACCTGGGCGAGCTACCGGCTGTCGTTCCGTTGCATGGCCTACAATCTCGATAAAGTGAAAAAGGAAGACTTGCCGGCGACGTGGGACGATCTCGTGAAGAGCCCACGCTGGCGCGGCGGCGCCCTCGCTCTCGCCAATCTTCCCGACCCTTGGCTGCTCACTCTGTGGTCGACAAAAGGGGACGCATGGGGGACGGCCTTCACGCGCAGCCTGTTCGAACTGCAGCCGCAGCGGCGCAAGGAAGGCATGAACGCGACCACGGGCCTCACCGTGGCGGGCGAAGCGGATGCCGTCGTCCCGGCTGGCGAGGACCGCGCCCGGCAATATGTCAAGAAAGGCGCGCCGCTCGGCTATCACTGTCCATCGCCCGTGCCGGTCACCGTGTCGCAGATCGGCATGTTGGAAAAATCGCCGCACAAGAACGGCGCGCGGATTTTCATCAACTGGATGCTGAGCCGCGAAGGGCAACTCGTGCAATTCGCGACGACCTTTGCCATGCCGGTCCACAAGGCGCTGCAGACGCCCGACTTCCTCATGTTCGCCGACACCATCATGGGCAAGCCGCACGTCGTGCGCGACGATGCGATGCTCACCGCCGATACGAGCGCCAAGATGCATGAGCTGTGGGATGCCCTTTGGGTGGGCGCCGTGCCAGGCGAGAAGGCACCCAAGCCCGCCGCCACGCGCGAGGGCTCGGAGGAATAGCGCCGCTATCATTCCCCTTGGGCGACGCGGGGGACGCCTCCACCAAACACCACCGATGGGGCGGCGCAGTCGCGATGGCGCGGTTCGTCTCGCATCGGCATGTCTTGCACAAAACCCGCGCGGCGCGCAGCGGCCGGCCCGCGGGCCGGAATTTACTTTCTGTTATCAATATTGCCCTATGACTGGGTTCGCGCCACGCACCCGGAACGCACGCCGCCGCGAACGTTTACAGAGGACCCCATGCCCAAGGAAGTCCGCTACCTGTTGTTTTCGAACGAGGAGCTGTATCAGGCGCTCGTCAATGATTTGCGCGCCCGGTCTTACCCGCTACCGCGCGGCTTCCTCAAGAACATCGTGCTCGGCAAGGGCGAAAACATCGACGTCACCCTGATCTATGTCACCGACAAAGGTTCGGAGATGCCGATCCGTTTCGAGAACCAGGAAGTGCTGCGCGCGCTGATCGTCTACTGCGGCCACCGCAACATTCCGCTGTCGGCCAAGGCTGTGAAGAATCTGGAGATCAAGGACGGCATGGTCGGGCTGCTCTGCACGCTCAACTTCAACCGCGACCAGATCACCGCCTCGGGCGACAAGCTGTCCTATCAGGATCAGCATTCGGACAGCCTGAAGGCGGCGGCCAAGGGCGCCGTACCGGTCGCGTCGGCGAAAAACGCCGGCTGACTCCCGCTCGTCCGGTCCGCCCTCGGACTGGCCCGCCGGCCTCGATCATTTTCACCATAGAGACGACCGCCGCTGCCGCGGCCATGATCGGCGTTCCTCTCTCTCCGCTCACCGGGGAGGCCCGCGTCACCAGCGGCGCCAATCGCGCCGCGATGCGCGCGGATCGGCGATCCGCCCGCGCTTGCCCACGGCACCCGGTTTCGCCTTTAATGGCCGCATGATGCCTCGCTCCTTCTTCGACCGCGACGTGCTCATCGTCGCGCGTGAGCTGATCGGCGCCACCTTTTTGTTCGACGGCGTGGGCGGCACGATCGTCGAGACCGAGGCCTACCATCACGAGGATCCGGCGTCGCATACCTACCGCGGACAGACACCGGGCAACGCCGCCATGTTCGGCCCCCCGGGCCATGCCTATGTCTATCGCTCCTATGGCATTCACTGGTGCCTCAACTTCGTCTGCGGTCCGGCGGGTGAGGGCAACGCCGTCCTGATCCGGGCGCTCGCCCCCACCAGCGGCATGGCGACGATGCACGCGCGCCGCGGCACCGCCGACCCGCGCAAGCTGTGCGCCGGACCAGGGCGCCTGTGTCAGGCCCTCGGCATCACCCGCGCCCACAACGGACATCCGCTGGCAGCTCCGCCGTTCGACCTCGACCCCGCGCAGGCGCGGCCCGATATCGTCATCGGACCACGCATCGGCATCAGCCAGGCGCGCGAAAAGCCCTGGCGCTTCGGTGCCGCCGGTTCGCCGTTTCTCAGCAAGCCGTTTCCGGTGACGTTGTCGGTCCGCAAGCCGCGCATCGCGCGATAAGCCGGGCTTCGGTTGCGGCGCCTCCGACGTTTGCACGCGATATGGGAACTTTTGCCGCCGGAATGCCTTATTGCATTGGTTCGGTCCCTCATTTTCGTCACACTTCGCTTGCTATACTCTTCGCGTCTCCCCGGGGATTTGGCCCGGCCAGCGGGGAAACCGCAGCGGTCGTCGCAGACCGCTCGATGAAACTGGTGGCCGAGTGTCCGGCGCCGCAACACGGCGCCGGGTTCTAAAAAGGAACGTTTCCATGTCCATGAAGAAACTCCTGCTGGCTTCTGTTCTGGGTGGCGCATTCGCGTTCGGCACCGCGCTGCCGGCGATGGCGCAGGCCGTCGAAGGCAAAGTCACTGCCGTCGAGGGCGAAGGCCGCACGGTCGTTATCGGCGACAAGAAGGTTGCCGTTAGCGGCTCCGGAACCAAGGTCACGATCAATGGCAAAGAAGGCGCACGCGGCGACGTCAAGGCTGGTATGACCTGCAAAGCGGACGGCGAAGCGGCAAAGATGCTGGACTGCAAGTAAGCCACTCTCACAGCGAAGGGGCGGCACTCGTGCCGCCCCTTCTTTGCGTCCGGACCGCGCGATAGCCGGGATGGCGATCAACGCGCCGACGACCCTTCGCATTGAACCGGGGGCGGCAATCCCCACATAACCGTTTTCCACCCGCAGCGGCTTGCCTGGCACGGAGACGCGAATGACCACGACGACGGCGCAATTGTTCAGCGATTTCTTCACCCGGCCAAGCGATCCGGTACAGAGCCGCGCGCGTATCGCCCGCGTCGCCAATCTGCTCGATTCCGCCTTCGTCGTTCCGGGCACCAACATCCGCATCGGCCTCGATCCCTTGATCGGCCTGCTGCCGATTGCGGGTGACACGGTCACCACGCTGCTCTCCCTCTATGTGGTTTACGAAGCGCATCGCGCGGGGCTACCGAAATCGGCGCTGCTGCGCATGGCCGCGAACATCGCCATCGATGCGGGAATCAGCGCTGTCCCGGTCTTGGGCGATATCGGCGACATTTTCTGGCGCGCCAATCGGCGCAACCTCGCCATCTTCGACGACTATTTGGCGCGCCGCCGCAGCGGCGCCATCATCGAAGGAAAATGGCGGTCGCTCGACCGCTGAGCCGCGCCCGCCGGTCAGCGGCTCTCAGGGCGGCCATCCCGATCGCTTCAAAGCGTGACCGCATCCCGGATTGGGACCTGGCTGAAAACCGCTTCCGTGCCATTGCGGTTGCGATATTCGATCGTACCGTCGAGCTGCGCGGCGAGCGAGCTGATCACGCGCATGCCCATATGGCCGTCCTTGCCCATGGTCGATGGACCGGCGAACCCTATGCCATTGTCGGCCACGGTGAACGTCAGGTGCTCGCCCTTGAGCGACGCCACGACTCTGACCTGGCCGCTGCCCACCGGAAAGGCGTGCTTGAACGCGTTGGAGACGAGTTCGTTGATCATCAGTCCGGCAGGCACCGCCGTCTCCAACGGCAATGCCATGTGGTTGGCCGCAACCGTGATGGCGATCTGACGTCGTTCGGCGTCGTAGGTCCGCGCCAGTTCGGCGCACAGGCTTTTGAGATAGGTATCGAAGTGCACGATGCTGGGCAGGCCGTCCTGGTCGAACAGCAGCGTGTGCACGAGCGCGATCGACTGCACGCGGTTTTGCGCCTCGGCAAAAGCCTGTACGATACGGGGATCTTCGAATTGCCGCGCCTGCAGCCGCAACAGGCTCTTCACCACCTGCAAGTTGTTGCGCACCCGATGCTGCAGCTCGCGCAGGATGATATTGCGGCTATCCAATGCTTTTTCGAGCTCGCGCGTGCGTTCGCGCACCTTCGCTTCCAGAGCCTCGTTGCTGTCTTCGAGACTGCGGGCATGAGCGGCGTTCACCCGTGCGAGCCGACGGTCGTAGGATGCCGCGGCGAGCGCCAGGAGCATGACCAGGAGGTTGACGGTCGCCAGGTTGAAGGCCATCACCGCCGGATCGAGCAGGATGCCATCCATGTCGCTGGGCGAATCAATGGGTACGACATGGGCGCCGGCCATCGCCACATAATGCATTCCGGAGACGGCCAGACCCATGATCGGGGCCGCCGCCATGCGCCGCCAGCGGCCGATTCGCACGATCGACAGCCACAGCGCCGCGGTGGCGGCGCCGACCGCGATCATGATCGAAGCGAGCACGAACAGCGGCTCATGATGCAATTCGCCATCCATGCGCATGGCCGCCATGCCGACGTAATGCATGCTGCTGATGCTGAAACCGGTGATCAGACCGGCGGCCAGCAGGTTCGCCAGACCTTTTGGGTGCCTTGCGACAAGAAAGAAGCCGAAGCCGGTCATCACGATCGGCGTCGCCAGCGACAGCAGCGTGAGCCCCACGTCGTAGCGCACCGTGACCGGCATGCTGAGGGCCAGCATACCGATGAAATGCATCGACCAGATGCCGCCGCCCATCGCGCAGGCGGCACCCACGAGCCAGGGCGCCCCGGCTTTTCCCGCCTGTGCGCGAAACCGTCCGGCCAGATCGAGCGCGGTATAGGACGCAAAGGTCGCCACCGCCACCGAGAGCGCGACCAGATACGGATTATAGGAAATCCCCATCCCCACCTTCGCTCAGGTTCGCGAAGCCATGCACGTCATGAGGCATTTTATCATTCTTGCGCGGCGGACGAAAACGCCTTCTCGGGCGAATTTTCGCCCGAGCCGCGCCGCCAACCCTTGGTGGCGCCTGTAAACGGTGCGGCCAGCCTTCGGAGCCTTATGACGCGGGAGGTGCCCGATTGGCCGCGCCAGATGCCCAAGGGTGCCAAGCCGGCGCTGGACAAAGGCGCACCTCAGCGGCGCTTTTGTCCTGTTGGAAACCGCCGACCCGAGGGCTCGAGCGTCATTTGCCGCTCGTTGGAGCCACCTGATGGGATTTAACCCCGCTCCCGTGCTCGACGCCACCGGCCTCGTCACCGTCCTCGCTCAAGCCTGACCCAGACGGGGGTTGCGGCGCCGCATGGGCGTGGGAATGAGCCGTCGTCCGACATACGCCTCATTCTGATTGCCCGTGACGGCATGGCGGCGAATGATTAAATATCTCGCTGCGGTTTCCCGCGCGCCGTCGCGCTGGGTGTCGCCGCGATGAGTGCGGCACGGCGATCGTCGAGGAACGGCCAAATGGAAGACATCGACTATCTCAGGCTTCTGCGCGACGCGATCCAGTCGGGCGCCGATGACCGTATCGCTCGACTTCGGCGAAGTTGGAACACATCGATTCGCCGATCTCGGTCCAAGCCGATTCCAACCGCTGGATCTACAGCCTGATCATCATTGTTGCGGCGGCGGCCTGGTTGGGCGGCCTGTGGTGGGCTGTCGGCGCAGCCGCCGCGGGCGCGACAGGCTGGATCGCGATCGGCCGGCGCTGGCACCGCCGCCGCATGGAGCAACGGTTTCACCAAGTCACTCTGCACAATCTCGAGGATTGGAAAAAGCTCTGGCGCATGACCGGCGTGGTGCTGACCGACGCCAAGACAGGCAACCGGAGCCAATCGCCTTCCGGCAACTGGCGCGCCCTGGTGGCTGCTGCCACCACCGGGTCTAGCGTGCCAGCCACGACCCCGACCTGACTCTCGGCAGCGCGGCGCGCAGACCGGTTCGTGGCTTGTGCCACATGGCACCAAGCCCTAAGCTTCCATCAAGAGCTCCCGATAGAGGAGCCATAGCTTCATATCTGGGGAGGCATTCATGCTGCGCGCGTCCGTTCGTCTCGTCGCGTTCACCTTCGCCGCCGTCGCGGCGGGCCCTCTGACGAATGTCGTGCTCCCGTCCGGCATTGCTCACGCGGACTCGGTCTCCGAGTTCTATAAGGGCAAACAGCTGCGCTTCATCATTCGCTCCGATCCCGGCGGGTCCTACGACCTCTACAGCCGCATGATCGGCCGTCACATCGTCAAATACATTCCGGGCAATCCGACCATGCTACCGGTCAATATGCCGGGCGCCGGCGGTCTTCTGGCGATCAACCACATCGCTCAGGTGGCGCCCAAGGACGGCACCATTTTGACGATCCCGTCGCTCGGCCTGCCGATGTATCAAGCGATCGACTTCTTCGGCGACAAGCTCAAGGCCGACATGGGCAAGTTCAACTGGATCGGCAACGTGACGGATTCCAATCCGGTGCTGGTCACCTGGCATTCCTCGAAGGTGAAGACGATCGAGGACGCCAAGAAATACGTGGCCCACCTCGGCACCACCGGCGCCGGCTCGATCTCGGCGCAACTGCCGGCGGTCTACAACAACCTGCTCGGCACCAAGTTCAAGGTTATCTACGGCTACGGCGGCGACGATGCCATCGCCATGGAGCGCGGCGAGGTCGATGGACGCGCCACCAACACCTGGTCGAGTTACAAGTCGACGCGGCCCGAGTGGGTCAAGAACAAGCGGCTCAACTACCTGTTGCAGATCGGACTGAAGAAGGAACCCGAGCTTCCCGACGTGCCGCTGCTCATGGATCTCGCGACCAACGAGGAACAGAAGCAGATTTTCACATTCTTCTCCACCGTGGTGGCGATCACCCGGCCGGTGGCGACCAGTCCGGAGGTCCCCACCGAACGCGTCGAGGCGCTGCGCAAGGCCTTCACCGCCACCATGAAGGACGCCGAATTCCTGGCCGAGGCGGAGAAGCAGCAGGCGGACGTCAGCCCCATGCCAGGCGATGAGGTGCAGCGCCTGACCGAGGAGCTGCTGAGGACGCCAAAGCCGCTGCTCGAGAAGGTGAAGGCGGCCATGACCCATCGCGCGGGCGACGAGGTCAATTACGAGAAGAAGTAACGGCCGGAATGTTTTCTTCTCCTCCTCCTTGAGGGGGAAGGCCGGGAGAGGGTGGCGCGCGAGATCGCCCACCCCCAGTCTTCCCCCACCGGTGAGGGTGGCCTGCACTACGGCCGAACTCCGCCCCGTCTGCGGAAGAGCCTGTAAATCCAGGGCCAAAGGCACTATATCCTTGCCAATCCCGATCATTGCCGAGCCCCGCCCGCCGCCCCATGACCGATACGGCCCCTTCTCTTTCCGCGCCCACGACGCCCGTGGCGCGCCGGCGGACCTTCGCCATCATCTCGCACCCGGACGCCGGCAAGACGACGCTGACCGAGAAGCTGCTGCTGTCGGGCGGCGCCATCCGCATGGCGGGCCATGTGCGGGCGCGCGGCGAGAACCGGCGCACCCGTTCCGACTGGATGGAGATCGAGCGCGCCCGCGGCATCTCGGTCACCAGCTCGGTGATGACCTTCGAGCACGCGGGCATGACCTTCAACCTGCTCGACACCCCCGGCCACGAAGATTTCAGCGAGGACACCTACCGCACGCTGACCGCGGTGGATTCGGCCGTCATGGTGATCGACGCGGCAAAGGGCATCGAAACGCAGACACGCAAGCTGTTCGAGGTCTGCCGGCTGCGCGACCTGCCGATCGTCACCTTCGTCAACAAGGTCGACCGCGAGGGCCGCGACTGCTTCGAACTGCTCGATGAGATTGCCGACACGCTGGCGCTCGATGTCTCGCCCGTGGTCTGGCCGATCGGCATGGGCGGGTTGTTCCGCGGTCTCTACGACCTGCGCGGCAATCGCCTGCTGCTGCCGGGCACCTCGCCGAACGGCGGTTTCGGCACCGCGATCCAATGCCGCGGACCCGACGATCCGGTCCTCAGCCAGTATGTGCCGGAGGACGAACTCGCCGCGTTCCGCGAGCAAGTCGAGCTCGCCGCCGCCGGCTATCCGGAATTCGACCTGGCGTCCTATCGCGAGGGCCATCTGACGCCGGTGCTGTTCGGCAGCGCGCTGAAGGATTTCGGCGTGCCCGAGCTATTGAGCGTGCTGGCCAATTGGGCGCCGAGCCCGCGGCCGCAGCCGGCCGAGCCGCGCGCGATCCAGCCGGACGAGAACAAGGTGTCCGGGTTCGTGTTCAAGGTGCAGGCCAACATGGACCCCAATCATCGCGACCGGGTGGCCTTCATGCGGCTCTGCGCCGGGCGATTCAAGCGCGGCATGAAGCTCAAGCAGGTGCGCACCGACAAGACCATGGCGGTGCACAACCCGATCTTCTTCTTCGCCCAGGACCGCGAGCTGGTGGACGAGGCTTGGCCCGGCGACATCATCGGCATTCCCAATCACGGCACGCTGCGGGTCGGCGACAGCCTGACCGAGGGCGAGGCGATCCGCTTCACCGGCATTCCGAACTTCGCGCCCGAAATCCTGCGCCGCGTGCGGCTCGAGGATCCGATGAAATCGAAACAGATGCGCAGCGCGCTCGAGGATCTGGCGGAAGAAGGCATCGCCCAGGTGTTCCGGCCGGTGCTCGGCTCGGACTGGATCGTCGGCGTCGTCGGCGCCCTGCAGCTCGATGTGCTGTCGACCCGCATCGCCGGCGAATACAAGGTCGCCATGCGGTTCGAGGAGGCGCCCTTCGAATACGCCCGCTGGGTCAGCGGCGAGGAGGCCGAACTCAAGAAATTCATCGACCGCAATCAGGGCGGACTCGCCCATGACCGGGACGGCGCGCTGGTTTTCCTGGCGCGCAACCGTTGGGATCTCGACCGCACGCAGCAAGATTGGCCGAACTTGCGGTTCGCCGCGACTCGGGAAGTTTCTTAAAGATACCACATTGTAGACTATACCTTTCTCCCATAGGGAAGGGGGAAATGGTTCCATATTATTACCAAATATTTAAGTCTTAAGTGTATGTTTGGCCGATGGCCAGCATGAAACTCCGTCTGATCTTGTTCACCGTCTTGGCGATGGCGGTGGTCTGGGGTCAGACGGTCTTCAATCTCTATGACCGTCGCAGCAGCGCGATCCGCGAGGCTGAGCGTGAGGTGTCGACCCTCGCCCGCACGCTCGAGCTGGAGGCTCTCAGCTCGATCAGCGCCACCGATCTGCTGATCCGCATCGCCAGCCAAGATCGTCGAGAGCAGCTGGATGACCGCGGCGACCCGCCCGGACGAAGGCGAAATCCGGGCTTACCTGCGCGACGTCAAAGCCGAACTGCCACAGGTCGCCAATCTGGTGCTGATCGATGCGAGCGGCCGGTTTGTCGCCCAGAGCACCGGCCCGCTTCCCTCGGGCATCGACGCGCGTGAACGGGAGTATTTCGAGGCGCTGCTGCAAAACCCGGACAAGGAGCAGCACATCTCGCATGCTTTTTATGGCCGCATGTCGGAGAAACTGATCTTCGCGGTGACCCGCCGGATCCGCGACAACCAAGGCAACTTCATCGGAATGATCGTCGCCTCGATCGATCCCAGCTATTACCGTAACATCTATGCATCGCTCGACATCGGCCGTCACGGCGTCATCGCTCTGTTCGACGCCCAGGGCATCCTCATCGAGCGCTTCCCGAACGTCGAAGGCACCATCGGACACTCGATCGCGGACCGGCCGCTGTTCGCCGAACATCTACGCCGCGCGCCGGCCGGCATCTACATCGCCGCCCTGCAGCGCGACGGCGGCGTCCGCATCGTCGGCTACCGCAAGGTGGACAACGCACCGCTCGTCATCACCGTTGCCAAATCGCTATCTGAAATCCTCACGCCGTGGCGGCGGGAGGTATGGCGCGAAGGCCTGACCGTCGGCGGCATCTCACTCCTGCTGATCCTTGGCTGCATGCTGATTCTGCGCGAAACGGCGAGCCGGCACAAATCGCAGAAATCGTTGCAGGAAAGCGAGCAGCGCTTCCGCAGCACATTCGATCACGCGCCAGTCGGGATCGCCCACCTCGACCTCGATGGCCGCTGGCTGCTGACCAACTCGGCCCTGTGCAAAATTCTCGGCTACTCCGAAGCGGAACTGCGCGAAACGAGTTTCGCCGACCTCACCCATCCGGACGATCGGGCCGCCTCCCGCGCATCCTGGGACGCGATGGTGCGCGGCGAACTGTCGCTCTATTCCAACGAGAAGCGCTATCTGCGCAAGGACGGGCAGGCCGTCTGGGTCAGTCTCACCGCCTCTTTGCAAAGCGGCGCCGGACGCGAGCATTCTTATGTGCTGAGCATCCTGGCGGACATCACCTCGCGCAAGAGCGCGGAAGCGGATCTGCTGGCAAAATCCGAACAGTTGCGCCAATCCGAGGAGACCAGCCGCAAGCAGGCCCTGATCCTGCAATCCATCATCGCGAGCATGGCGGACGCGGTGATCGTGGCCGACGAGCAGCGGCGCATCGTGCTGTTCAACCCCGCGGCCCGCGCGCTGTTCGGCGAGCCGCCGGTCACCGCGGTCAATCCGGAGGATTGCGTGCGGATGTTCGGCCTCTATCACATCGATGGCGAAACGCCGCTCAGCGCCGACGAGTTTCCGCTCGGCCGCGCGTTGCAGGGTGACAATATCGATTCGGCCGAGATTTACGTCCGCAATGCCGTGCATGGCGGATGGCGCCTTCATCAGCGCCAGCGCCCGGCCCATGATGGACGATGCGGGCGTGATTCGCGGCGCCGTGGTGGTATGCCGCGACATCACCGAAGCGCGGATGACGGGCGAAGCCCTGCGCCAGGCGCAGAAGATGGAGGCCGTCGGCCAACTGACCGGCGGCATCGCCCATGACTTCAACAATCTGTTGCAGGTCATCATGGGCAACAGCGAGATCCTCGTCGATGCCCTGAAGAACAGCAAGCCGCAGCAGAAACTCGCGCAGATGACCTTGACCGCAGCGCAGCGCGGCGCCGAACTCACCAGCCAGCTCCTGTCGTTCTCCCGCCGCCAGGCGCTGCAGCCGCGGCCGGCCGACGTGCGCCGGCTGGTTGCCGAAACCGAAGCCCTGCTGTCGGGCGCGATCGGCGCTTCCATCGAATTCAAGCAGCAGTTCCCGCGAGACCTGTGGCAGGTGGTGGTCGATCCCGGCATGTTGCAGAACGCCTTGGTCAATCTGGTGCTCAATGCACGCGATTCCATGCCCAACGGCGGCCGCATTACCATCCAGGCGGAGAATTTCACCAGCGACCAAGCCCATGCCAGCCGCCAAATGGACGTGCGCCCCGGCGACTATGTGTGCATCAGCGTCGCGGATACCGGAATCGGCATTCCGGCGGCCAACCTCGAGAAAGTGTTCGAGCCGTTCTTCACCACCAAGGAAGTCGGCAAAGGGTCGGGTCTGGGCCTCAGCATGGTCTACGGCTTTGTCCAGCAATCCGGCGGCGCCATCGACATCCGCAGCGTTGAAGGACAGGGCACGGTCGTGCGCCTGTACCTGCCGCGCGCCGCTGCCGTGCCGTCTCACCAGCCCGTGGCGCAACCGGACGCAATCCCGCAAGGATCCGAAACCATCCTGGTCGTCGAGGACGACCCTCTGGTGCGCGACTTCGTGGTCGCCGCGTTGCGCGGTCTTGGCTACGCGGTGCTGGCTACCAACGACGGCCAGACCGCCTTGCAATGCCTGAAGGCCTACGAAGGCCCTGTGCACCTGTTGTTCAGCGACATCGTCATGCCGGGCGGGATGACGGGCTGGGATTTGGCCAAGCATGCCACCGTCGTCCGTCCATCGCTCAAGGTGCTGCTCACCTCAGGCTATGCGGAGCCGGCAAGCGGCCGCGGCCATTCGAAAACCGATCACGCGCTGCTGCTCAAGCCCTATAGCAAAGCCGAGCTCGCCGCCGCCATCCGCGAGACCCTGGAGCCCGATCAGGCGCGCATGGCGAGCTAAGCGCGGCATGCCCTTTGGGGTTTCCCGGCGCGCCATACGGGATATGATGGCGCATCATGATCCGGTGCCTTCCCGTTCGTCTCTCCGCCCTCCTGTTCGCTGCCGTCTTGCTCGCCCTGGTCTTCACGGCCGCCCGCTCCGCCGAAGCTTCGGGGCGTGAGGCCGAAGCGGACGCGATCGAAAATCCCATTGTGCTGTCCTATCTGAGGGGCTTGCCCGAGCCGAAGGCGGTCACCTTTCCCTGGCGTCCGGGCCGCTTCATCCGGTTCCAGGACGGGAGCGAGGAAGAAGGCGGCCGCACGGCGCGCAGCGGCAATCTCGCCGGCCAGCTCTATCCTGCTCCGCAACAGGGCCCCGCGCCCTTTGCCGTGCTGCTCGCCGGCTGCGGCGGAACCTATGGCGGCGTCAACGGGCTCTGGCTCAAGCTATGGGCGCGCACGCTGCAGGATGTCGGCGTCGGAGCGCTCGCCCTCGACAGTCTGGACGTGCGCGGCGTCACCGACGGCGTGTGCGGCGACGGCTCGAAAGCCTGGGCGCAGCGCCGAGTCGACGATGCCTATTCGGCGCTCGCCTGGCTGGCCGATCAGCCGTTCGTCGATCCGCGGCGGGTGTTCGTCATCGGCATGTCGAACGGCGCGCGAACCGCCCTGCTGTCGGTCAGCGCCAGCGAGAATGCGCGGTTCCATCGGTTCGCCGCCGCCGTGGCGCTCTATCCGACCTGCGACCGGTTGCCGCGCCACGACCTTCTCGCGCCGGCCTTGTTGCTGCTGGGTCAAGCCGACAATCCCGCCGTTCAGCCGATTTGCGAGGCCTATGTCCGACAGCGGCGCGACTCCGCGGCACCGCCACGTCTCATCCTCTATCCCGATGCGTTTCATCTGTTCGACGCCTACCCGCGCGATGACAACTACAACGCGCCGGAAGTTCTCGGCGCGCGCGAGGCGGTGAAAACCTTCCTGCGGCAGGCGGCCGGATTGGGCGCGCCGTTCCCGCGCACCGCGACGCCTGCCCGATAGGCCGCCGCTATTTTCCGACGTGGCGCGGCGGCAGACCGGGCCACGGCCGCATCAGGCCGATAACGCGGCGCGCATTGCGCACCGCCAGCGCATCGACGCCGACACTCAGGAACCATTCGCGGGTCTGCAGGGCGAGGCGCGACGGCCGCGACGGAAACATGCGCTCCGCATCCGCAACGAGGGTTGCGAATTCGCGCGCGGCCCAGCGCTCCGTGAAACCCTCGTAAGGCTTCAGCAAGGACTCCGGCAACCGCTCGGCCGCGACGCCCAAGTGGCGCAGGAGCAGCACCGCCGCCCGCATGCCGCGCAGGAAGCCGGCGCGCTTGGCGATCTGCAGCAGTTGCGGCCAGTCGACCGTCACGCGAGCCCGCCCCAGCATCACGATCAGATCGGTGAGCGCGCGCACCGCCAGGGGATCGAACTTGTCGCGCATGGCATTGGTGATAGCCAGCAGCACCAGATGATCGGTGCACGGCGCGCGAAACGATGCGCCGTCGGCGGTAACGCGCTGCGCATGCGCGAACACCATATCGGTCGTGATGCCGCGATGAACCGGAAAATCGTCCGGATGGATATGCAGGTCGAACACCATCGAACCGTCGGACGCGACGAACGGATGAAAGCTCGCGTCGCCGATATGACCCCAGGCCGGCGTGTCCGCCGCATAGTGGAATTCGAAACCGTGGCCGGCGAGCAGGTCGATCAGCCGGTCCAAATCAGCGCCGCGCACCAGGATGTCGAGGTCGGCAAAACCGCGCACGGCCGGATCGGGGTAGAACAGAGCGCCGATCGCGAAGCCCTTCAGGACCACGGTTTCAATGCCGGCTTGCTCGATCACGGCGAGCCAGCCCATGGCGGCCGCCCTGCGTGTGCCGTGAGACATCCGGCTGCGCTCCGCCTCGTCGTGGGAAATCAGCGGCGCGTCAGGCGCCGTCGCATCGGCGAGCAGCCAGGCCGCCGTCGCCGGCGAGGTCATCGCGGCGAAGCGCGCCGCTTCGGCCCGAATCGTGGCCGAGACCGGCTCGGTCAAACGATGGTCCGGATCGGCGATGCAGCGCCATAGCGTTTCCGTCATGGGCTTCTCGGAACTTCCTGGGGCGCCGACGGGAACGGGACGGTCAGCGCGCCAGGCGCGCGATGGTGGCCGTCGTGCTATGGCCGGGCGCCAGCTCGGCAAGCAGCACCTTACCGCCGTAGGATTGCACGAAGGCGCCGCCGATCACATCCTTGACGGCATAGTCGGCACCCTTGACCAGCACGTCCGGCCGGATCGCCTCGATTTGCCGGATCGGCGTATCCTCGGCGAACAGCACCACCAGATCGACCATCGACAGCGAACCGAGCACGGCGGCGCGCGCCGCCTCCGATTGGATCGGCCGGTCGGCGCCTTTCAGCCGCTTGACCGAGGCGTCGGTGTTGATCGCCACCACGAGACGGTCGCACGCCGCGCGGGCCTGTTTGAGCAGGTGAAGATGGCCCGGATGCAGCAGGTCGAAACAGCCGTTGGTGAAGCCGACGCGCACGCCCTGGCGGCGCCAGCGCGCCACGTGATCGAGCGCCGCCTCGAGCGATGCCAGCTTGCGTTCGCCGCGCAACAGATCGCCCGCGTGCAGGGCATCGGCGATTTCGCCGAGATAGGCCACCGCCGTGCCGACTTTGCCGACCACGATTCCGGCCGCGACGTTGGCGAGCCGCGCCGCCTCGATCAGCGGCAAGCCGGCGCCGACGGCGGCGGCCATCACGGCCACCACGGTGTCGCCGGCGCCCGATACGTCGAACACCTCGCGCGCCTCGGCCGGCAGGTGCTCCGCACCATCCTCCGTCACCAAGGTCATGCCGTCGGCGCTGCGCGTCACCAGCATATTGGCGATGCCGCAGTCGGCCATGAGGCGGCGGGCGGCGGTGACGACCTGCTCGTCGGTATCGGCCGGCAGCCCGGCGGCGGCCTGCAACTCGCGCCGGTTGGGCGTCACCAGATAGGCGCCGCGATAACGCGTGAAATCCACGCCCTTGGGATCGACGATGATCTTCCGGCCGTGCTTCTGCGCGGCGGCGATCAACGCCTTGTTGGCCGCCGGCGAGAGCACGCCCTTGCCGTAGTCGGACAGCACGATGACGTCGGCACCCGCTGCCAATTCCGCCGCGCGCGCCGCCACGGCGCGCTGCACGGCCTCGGGAATGCCGCCCGGCCGCTCGCGGTCGGCGCGCAGCAATTGCTGGTGGCCGGAGACGTAGCGGGTCTTGATCGTGGTGGTGAGGCCGGGCGCCACTTCGAGACTGACGGTCACCCCGGACAGCGCGCTGAGCAGGCCACGCAGATCGGCGCCGGTACCGTCGTCGCCGATGACCGAGACAAAGCCGGTCGGCGTGCCGAGGGCGGCCAGATTGCGCACCACATTGCCGGCACCGCCGGCCATGGCCGTTTCGCGCGTCTCGAGAAACACCGGAATCGGCGCCTCGGGCGAGATGCGCTCGACCTCGCCGTAGACATAGCGGTCCAGCATGGCGTCGCCGACGACCAGGGCGTGAACGCCGGCCAGCCGGTCGAGCGCGGCAACCAGCGTGGAAGCATCTCCGGTCGGCGTCGTGGCGGTCATGGCGTTTTGGTGTCCCTGCGTCATGGCGTGGCCCGGGCCGGTCGAGCGACTGGCGCGGTCTTGTGTTTGCCATCGACGTTATCGAGATACCAGCGATAGGTCATGGCGATACCCTCACGCAACGCGATGCGCGGCGTCCAGCCCAACGCCGTCAGGCGCGAGACGTCGAGCAGCTTGCGCGGCGTGCCGTCGGGCTTCGCGGGATCGAATAGCAGATCGCCGCTATAGCCCACCACCTCGCCGACCAGGCGGGCCAGCTCCGCGATGGGTATATCCTTGCCCGCGCCGACATTGAGGATCTCGCCGGACTCATAGCGTTGCATCAGGAACAGGCACGCCTCGGCGAGGTCGTCGACATGGAGAAACTCGCGGCGCGGCGTGCCGCTGCCCCAGATCGTCACCGTCTTGGCACCCGCAAGCTTCGCCTCATGAAATTTCCGGATCAGCGCCGGCAGCACGTGGGACGTGAGCGGATCGAAATTGTCGTGCGGGCCGTAAAGATTGGTCGGCATCGCCGCGATGGCATCGAAGCCGTGTTGCCGGCGATAGGCCTGGCACATGGTGATGCCGGCGATCTTGGCCACCGCATAGGCATCGTTGGTGGGCTCGAGCGCGCCGGTCAGCAGGCTGTCCTCGCGGATCGGCTGCTCGGCGAACTTCGGATAGATGCAGGAGGAGCCGAGGAACAGCAGCTTGCGCGCGCCGTGGCGCCAGGCCGCGTCGATGACGTTTGTCTGGATCAGCAGGTTGTCGCGGATCATGTCGGCCGGGTGGCGTTCGTTGGCGAGGATGCCGCCCACTTCGGCGGCCGCCAGGATGACATAGTCCGGCCGCTCGGATGCGAAGAACCGCAAGACCGCGGCGCGGTCGGTCAGATCGAGCTCGTCGCGGCCGCGCACGATCAGGCGGCTGAACCCCTCCGCCTGGAGCCGGCGGACCATCGCCGACCCGACGAGGCCCCGATGCCCGGCGACGAAGACTTTGCTGTTGGTTTCCACGATGCGTCCGTCAGCGCTTCTGGAGTTGGCGCAAGCCGATGTCATGGCCCGCCGCGCGCAAGGTCGCTTCCTGACGCGCGAGCTCCAGGTCATGCTCGACCATCATCTCGACCAGCGCGTCGAAACTCACCGTCGGCTGCCAGGCGAGCCTGCTGCGCGCCTTGCTCGCGTCGCCCTGCAGCAGCGCGACTTCGGTCGGGCGCAGATAGCGCGGATCGAGCACGATGTAGTCCTGCCAATCGAGGTCGAGCAGTGTGAACGCCGCCTCGGCGAATTCGCGCACCGAGCGCGTCTCGCCGGTCGCGATCACGTAGTCATCCGGTTCGGATTGCTGCAGCATGGCCCACATCGCCTCGACATAGTCGCCGGCGAAGCCCCAGTCGCGCCGCGCGTCGAGAGTGCCGAGATAGAGCTTGTCCTGAAGGCCCATCTTGATGCGGCCGGCGGCGCGCGTGATCTTGCGGGTGACGAAGGTCTCGCCGCGCATCGGCGATTCGTGGTTGAACAAGATGCCGTTGGCGATGAACATGCCGTAGGCTTCGCGGTAGTTTACCGCGAGCCAATGGGCGCCCGCTTTGCTCGCCGCATAGGGGCTGCGCGGATAGAACGGCGTGCTCTCGTTCTGCGGCGCGGGCGCGGCGCCGAACATCTCCGACGATCCCGCCTGATAGATTTTCACCGCCCTGCCGGAAACGGCGCTGTAATCGCGCAACGCCTCGAGCAGGCGCAAGGTGCCGGTGAACACGACATCGGCGGTATATTCCGGCTGGTCGAACGAGACTTTGACATGGGACTGCGCGGCCAGATTGTAGATCTCGTCCGGCTGCGCGATTTCGATGATGTGACGCAGGCTGGTGCCGTCCGTCAGGTCGCCGTAGTGCAAGAACATCTGGGCGCCGGGGTCATGCGGATCGCGATAGAGCGCGTCGATGCGATCGGTATTGAACGTGCTGGCCCGGCGGATGATGCCGTGCACCCGGTAACCGCGCGACAGCAGCAATTGGGCGAGGTAAGCCCCATCCTGCCCGGTGATGCCCGTAACCAACGCCGTCTTCATCGTTTCCCCGTCGCGCCCGAAGCCGTGGCGCAATGGCGCCGCGCTCTGGCCGCGCAGAGTATCACCGGGACCCGCAGGCCGCCAGCCGTTGAGGCTGCGGTTCGGGCGACTCAGCTCTTGAAATGCTTCTGGTGCCAGCGCCAGGCATCGGCGATCTGCACCTCCAGCGCGGCGCGCTGGGGCTTCCAGCCGAGCACGGTCTTGGCGCGGGTCGCATCGGCGACCAGCACCGCCGGATCGCCGGCCCGCCGTTCGCCACGCCGTACCGGAATGTCGCAGCCGGTGACCTTGCCGGCCGCGGTGATCACCTCGCGCACGGAAAACCCGTTGCCGTTGCCGAGGTTGAAGAATTGGCTGTCGCCGCCCGCGAGCAGGCGGCGCAGCGCCAGGACATGGGCATCGGCCAGATCGCCGACATGGATATAGTCGCGCACGCAGGTGCCGTCCGGCGTCTCGTAATCCTCGCCGAACACGGCGATGTCGGGCCGTCGCCCGGCCGCCGCGTCGAGCACCAGGGGGATCAGGTGGGTTTCCGGATCGTGGTCTTCGCCGATCCGGGCATCGGGATCGGCGCCCGCCGCGTTGAAATAGCGCAGCGCCGTGCTGCGCAGGCCGTAAGCCGCGCCGAAATCGCGCAGCATGCGCTCGACCATCAGCTTGCTCTCGCCATAGGGGTTGATCGGCGCCTGCGGGTGAGTCTCGGGCATCGGTGAAACCTGCGGCACCCCGTAGGTCGCCGCGGTCGAGGAAAATACGAAGCAAGGCACCGACGCCGCCTTCATGGCTTCGAGAATGGTCAACGCCCCGGTGGTATTGACGCGATAGTAATGCGCCGGGTCGGTCATCGATTCGCCGACATAGGTCAGCGCGGCGAAATGCAGCACCGCGGCGGGCTTGTGACGCGCGATGACGGCGTCGAGCCGCGTGCGATTGAGGATGTCGCCTTCTTCCAAGGGGCCCCAGTTGACCGCCCAGCGATGGCCGCGTCCGAGATTGTCGTAGGTGACGGGAAGAAAGCCCGCTGCGGCCAGCGCCTTGCAACAGTGGCTGCCGACATAGCCGGCGCCGCCGGTAACCAGAACAGTCGTTGTCATGCGATTGCCAAACCCGTGGACCACGGGGCTCAGCTTGTCCCCTTTGTTATAGGTTTGTGGTGAACGCGATATGCGCCCTTTGCGCAAGGCCGCGCGAGACTAACATCGTTCGCAGCGGCGCGGAAGCCGAGGCGCCCGGCACCAGCCTGGCATCCTTGTGACTCTGGACGGCAACCGTTTCACGGGGTCAGAAACCCCCGCTCGTCCTGCTCGATCCGCAGGCAGGTGAGCCGGCCGCTCGAATAAGCGCCGGTGTCGATTCCGATGCGGTTTTTCTTCACCTCCGGACGCGGCGTGATCGAATGACCATGCACCACGACGTAGCCGTGATCCGCATCTGAACTGAGAAATTCATCGCGGATCCATAGCAGGTCCCGTTCGCGCTGAGCCTCCAGCGGCACGCCGGGTTTCACGCCGGCATGGACGAACAGGTAATCGCCCTCGCGGTGCGACAGCGCGAGCGAGCGATAGAAGGCGAGATGGCGCTCGGGCAGCTTCGCGCGCAGATCGTCCTGAACCTTGAGCAGCGCATCGGGGCCGCCGCCCGGTGTCGGCCGCGCCACGTTGTAGCTGGAGAGGGTGGCGTCGCCGCCGTAGAAGAACCACTCCAGCGCGACCGCGCTATCCTGCAGGAAATCGAGCAGCGCCTGCTCATGATTGCCCTTGAGATGAACCGATTGGAAACCCGGCAACGGTTGCTCGATCAGCAAGTCGACCACCGCGCGTGAGTCCGCGCCGCGGTCGATATAGTCGCCGAGATAGACCACGACCTTGCGCGTGGCCGACGAGGTCCGGGCATCGGCGAGAATGCGCTCGTGGGTCTCGCGCAGCAGATCGAGGCGCCCGTGAATGTCGCCGATCGCATAGACGCGCGTGTCCGCCGGCCCGTGGGCGGGCTTGGGTCTTGCGCGAGCTGGGGAGAACAGACGGCTGAACATGGATCTACTATGAGGAATAACGCGCGAGATTGGAATGCGAGCCGCCGTTTGCAAGGGCTTCTTGCGCGCATCATCCGCAGACCACGTAAAGGATCTGTGAAAACACCGATTTCGGCCGTTTTCGGCCCCATTTAACCGCGAATACGTTGGGATTTTGATCGGTACTCGGCTTAATCTCCGCGCCAAGGGGCAGGCCACGGGGGATACGCCGCGCGCGGCGCCTGTCCGAACGACGCGGCAGACAACGGCGGTGCCCACCATGGCTCTGTTTCGCTCGCCGGCCCGCGGGGACGGTGGAAATATCCTGAGCGGCCTGCTCGGTCTTGCCGACGCCACCGTGGTGGGCCTGACGGGAATTCTGGTTTTCCGCCTGATGGAAAACAGCCCGGCCCTGCCGGCCGCCATCGTCACCGCGATCGCGCTGGGCGCTGTCTTGCTGCTCAGCGTCAACCAGTTTTCCGGCAACTACGCCTTCGGCCGCCTGCGGCGCTTCCGCGATCAGGCGGTCGGGCTTACCAGCGCCTGGATCGCCGTCATGTGCGCGCTGGCCGCGCTCGCCTATCTGACGCAAACCACGGACCTGTTTCCCCATAGCTGGGCGGTCTCCTGGTTTTTCGCCGCGCTTGCCGGCCTGCTGCTGGCACGTGTCTTCGCCGCGGGCCGCATCGCCACATGGTATCGCGGCGGCCGGCTGGCGCGCCGCGTCGCGGTCGTCGGCGCCGGCGAGAAGGGCAGCAAGCTAGTCTGGTATCTGCAGTCGCTGCCCGCCCAGGATGTGACCGTGGTGGGGATCTATGACGATCGCACGGCGCGCGTGCCCCACGACATCGCCGGAATTCCGATCTTCGGCAATACCGACGCGCTGCTCGAGGCGGCGCGCCGGAACCCGCCGGATATGATCATCGTCGCACTGCCAGGCGACGCGGTGGAGCGGCTTAACATCGTCTTGCGCGCGCTGGAAGGCGCGCCCGCCGAGATCAAATTCTGCCCCGACACCATCGGCGCACGGCTGCCGATGCTGGGTCTCGACTATATTGGCGAACTCGGCCTGCTCAATATCACCAGGCCGCGAAACGCCGGCCTGCGCCCGACGCTGGATTCGAATGGGACGCGCCCTAAGGCGGACAGCCAAGGCGCGGCCGACTAGAAGGCTGACCGTCCCGCCATCAGGAACTCCGGCGCCCGTCGGCACGCTTGGCAAGCCTCGCCGCAGCACTTACATAGACCTGACCCATGGAATTCACGGCGAACCACCCCTCGCGTAACACCCTTGCGCCCAGTGCCGCCTCCCCGGCGGACATCAGCGTACGTCGTCTCGTCAAGCGGTTCGGCGATGTGACGGGCGTCGACGATCTCAGTTTCGATATCGAAGCGGGCGTCACGGCCGCGCTGCTCGGCGCCAACGGCGCGGGAAAGACCACCACCATCGCCATGCTGCTCGGCCTGCTGCTGCCGACCAGCGGCGCCATCACCGTGCTCGGCGAGGATATGCTGCGCCACCGCCATCGGGTGCTGGCGCGCATCAATTTCTCGTCGCCCTATGTCGATCTGCCGCGCCGCCTGCGGGTGCGTGAGGTCCTCAGGGTCTACGGCGCCCTCTACGGTCTGTCCAAGCTCGACGCGCGCATCGCCGAGGTCGCTGCCGAGCTGCAGATCGAGCCTTTCCTCGCGCGACCGCTCGGCGACCTGTCGGCCGGGCAGCGCTCGCGGGTGGCGCTCGCCAAGTCGCTGCTCAATCGCCCGGAAATCCTGTTTCTCGACGAGCCGACCGCGTCGCTCGATCCCGACACGGCCGATTGGGTGCGGACCTATCTGCTCGACTACCAGCAGCGCACCGGCGCCACCATCCTGCTCGCCTCGCACAATATGGCGGAGGTCGAGCGCATGGCGACCGATGTGCTGATCATGCAGCGCGGCGCGATGATCGACCGCGGCACGCCCGCCGCCCTGATCGCGCGCTATGGCCGCGACAATCTCGAGCAGGTCTTCCTCGATATCGTGCGCCGCCCCGGCGAAGCGGCGATCGGCGACGGACCGGATGGCAAACCCGCGCGGTCGCGCGCGGACGATGAGACACGCCAGGACGTCGCGCTATGACGCCGCCGCCCGACATGGCCGAAAGCGCGGCCGCGACAGGACCCCGCCGGCGCCTGCCGAGCCTGGCGCCGCCGCCGGCCGCCTTCTCGCCGCGCCGCATCGGCGCCATGGTCATGCGTCATGTCTATGTGCTGCGCACCTCGTGGCCGCGCATCGCGGAGCTCGCCTATTGGCCGACCCTGCAGATGATCCTGTGGGGCTTCATCAGCCAGTTCATGGCGACGAATTCCTCCTGGGTGGCGCAGGCGTTCGGCGTGCTGATCGCCGCGGTGATCCTGTGGGACGTGCTGTTCCGCGGCCAGCTCGGCGTCTCGGTCTCGTTCCTCGAGGAAGTCTGGTCGCGCAACCTGGCGAGCCTGTTCGTCAGCCCGCTGCGGCCCTACGAACTGGTCGTATCGCTCAGCCTGATGAGCCTGATCCGCACCCTGATCGGCGTGGTGCCGGCGGCCTTTCTCGCCATCCTGCTCTACCAATATTCGATCTTCGATCTCGGCCTGCCGCTGCTCGCTTTCTTCATCAATCTGCTGGTCATGGGCTGGGCGGCCGGCCTGATGATCGCCGCCCTCATCCTGCGCTACGGGCTGGCGGCCGAGAGCCTCGCCTGGATCGCGGTCTTCGCGCTGGCGCCGCTCTCGGGCGTCTATTACCCGGTCAGCGTGCTGCCCGACTGGCTGCAGCCTGTCTCCCGCGCGCTGCCCTCCTCCCATGTGTTCGAAGGCATGCGCGCCGTGATGTTCGAGCATACGTTCCGCTGGGACCTGTTTTTCGCCGCGAGCGCGCTCAATGTCGTCTACCTCGCCCTCGGCGCGGCTCTCTTCCTGCTGATGTTCCGCAGCGCCCGCCAAAAAGGCCTGCTGATGAAGCTCGGCGAGTAGCCCGCCGGCGCTTCCATTCGATACGCGTAATGGCCGGGCTTCATCATCCAATCCACGACTTTCTTTAGCGCGCCGCGTTAAAACCCGTGGATGGTCCGACTAAATCGGGCCATGACGAAACAACGCGACCGCCCGGCGCTTCAGCCCTCGCTCTTCTCGCTCACGCCCGCCTCGCCGAAGGTGGCCATGCCGGTGTGGCAGGCGACCGCCGCCTTGATCAGGCCGATGGCGAGCGCCGCGCCCGAGCCTTCGCCCAGCCGCATGTCGAGATCGAGCAGCGGCCGCTTGCCGAGCTTGTCGAGCAGCCGGCCATGAGCCGGCTCGGCGGAGCGATGGGCCGCCAGGCAGTGATCGAGAAAACCCGGCTGGATGGCGTGCAGCACGGCGGCGGCGGCGGTGCAGCTATAGCCATCGAGCAGTACCGGCACCCTGGCCAGGCGCGCGGCGATCACCGCGCCGGCAATGGCGGCGAGTTCCTGGCCGCCCAGCGACTGCAGCACGGCGAGCGGATCGCGCGCGCGGTCCTTGTGGCGCGCGACGCCGGCCGCCACCACCGCGCATTTGTTGGCGAGCACCGGGCCGGTGACGCCGGTGCCGGGCCCCGTCCAGTCCTCCGCCGTGCCGCCGAACAGGGCGTGGCAGATCGCCGCGGCCGAGGTCGTGTTGCCGATGCCCATCTCGCCCAGGCACAAGAGATCGACGCCCGGCTCGACCGCCATCATGCCGTAAGCCATGGCGCGCACGCAGTCGGCTTCGCTCATGGCGGGCTCGACGGTGAAATCGTGGGTCGGCTCGTCGAGCGCCATCTCATAGACGCGCAAATCGGCGTCCATCGCCCGGCACAGTTGATTGACCGCGGCGCCACCCGCGATGAAGTTCGCCACCATCTGCCGTGTCACATCCGCCGGCCAGGCCGACACGCCGCGCGCCGCGACGCCATGATTGCCGGCGAACACGCTGACGCGCGGATGCTCCACCGTCGGCGTGGCGCGGCCCTGCCAGGCGGCGAGCCACTCGGCGATTTCCTCGAGCCGTCCGAGCGAACCGCCGGGCTTGGTCAATTGCGCGTCGCGCGAGCGGACCTGGGCAGCGGCATCCGCGGCCGGCCCGGGCATCGAGTCGAGCAGCCGGCGGATTTCGGCGAAGGAAGCAGGCAGGGACGGAGCGGTCATGTCATGCACTTTCGAGCGGGAACGGGCGACAGGAAGGAAGCGGGACGGACGTGCCAGGGTGGCCGATGGGTGACGATGGACAGAAAAGCGCGGCGTGGCACACTGCCGTGAGTTGGCGCGGCAGGGCATCTGTCTTATAACCGATGGGACGATCCGCAAAGTGCGATCGTCGAGACCTCAACGCTCCCACGCCACCGATCCATGCCTGGGAGCGTCATCCAGGGATAGTCCCAGCAACGTCCTTTCGGAACCCACGATTGGCCATGTCGAACACCGAGCCGTCCAACAGTCCTTCCGATGCAACGCCCGCACCCGCCGCCGCCGAGCCCACCGCGGCGGCGCCCGGCAGCACGCGCCCGGAGGATCATGCCCTGGATGAGACAACGCGCATCCTGCACGGCTGGTGGCACGACTTCCGCATCGCGATCGGATTCCTGACCATTCTGCCGATCGCTCCGGCGGCCGATCTCGACGATCACCGCGCCGGCCTGCGCTTCGGCGCCCGCGCCTTCCCCCTGGCCGGCCTCGTCGTCGGCCTGTTCGGCGCCCTGGTCTATGCGCTCTGCAGCATGCTGCGGCTGCCGCCCGAGGCCGCCGCCTTCATCGCCATCGGCGCCATGACCGTGTTCACCGGGGCGATCCACGAGGACGGACTCGCCGACATGGCCGACGGCGCCATGGCGCGCACCACCATGGCGGAGCGCCTGGCCATCATGCGCGATTCGCGCATCGGCACCTTCGGCACGCTGGCCCTCATCATCGTGGTCGGCATCAAGACCGGCACCATCAGCGCCATCGGCTGGCCCGACCAGGTCGCGCCGATGCTGATCGGCTGCGCCGCGGCCTCGCGCGCCGTGCTGCCCGCCCTGATGCGCTTCATGGCTCCGGCGCGCGCCGACGGCCTCGCCTTCACCGCCGGCCGGCCGGAGGAGAACCAGGTCGTGCTCGCCGCCTTGCTCGGCGCGGTCCTGGCGCTGCTCTTTCTCGGGCCGACCGCCGGCCTGGTCGCCATCATCGTCGGCGTGGCGGCGGCGGCCACGGTCGCCTGGATCGCCAGGAAGCGGCTCGGCGGCGTCACCGGCGACGTGCTGGGCGCCGCCCAGCAGGCGACCGAGGCCAGCATGATGCTGGCCGTCGTGGCGATGTCGTAAGGCCGGCGCGGGGAAGCCGGACTCCGTGGCCACCAACTATGTCACGACCCGCTGGTGGTGGATCCGCCACGCGCCGGTCGACAATCCGGAGCGCCGGCTCTACGGCCAGCAGGATTTGTCATGCAACTGCGACGAGCTGGCCCTGTTCCAGTCGCTCGCCGGTCTGTTGCCGGGCGGCGCGGTGTGGCTCACCAGCCATCTGCGGCGCACCCGCGAAACGGCGGAAGCCGTGCTGCCCCATTTCGTTACGGGCGACCGGGCCGAGCCCGAGCTGATCGCGGAGCCCGCCTTCGCCGAGCAGAATTTCGGCGCTTGGCAGGGCATGACCTTCAACGAGCTGAAGGCCCACCTCGGCAGCGGCTTCGACGAATTCTGGGCCAACCCGGCCAAGGCGCGGCCGCCCGAGGGCGAGAGCTTCGCCGAGGTGATCGCGCGCGTCGCCCGCACCATCGACCATATGAACAACCAGTTCGCCGGCCGCGACATCGTCGCCTTCGCCCATGGCGGCTCGATCCGCGCGGCGCTCGCCCATGCGCTCGACGTCGACGCCGACGCGGCGCTGTCGTTCCGCATCGACAACTGCTCGCTCACCCGCATCGACCACGTGACGGGCGACGGCCGCCCGGCCCCCGGCGCGGTGCGCCCGTGGCGCGTGACGGCGGTGAACTGGCTGGCGACGGCGGCACCGCCGAAGGGTGGAAACTAGAACTCAGCCGCCTGTCTCGCTTCTGGCGCGCCTTGCCGCGCCATGCTACGGTCCCTGCCGTATCGAGACAGGGAAGTCCGGTGACGCCATGACCTCTTCGGAGGGCTCAAATGGCCAGGCCGGCGCTGCCCCCGCAACTGTAAGCGGCTTTTTCCGGAACGGAGCGTGAGCGTCACGTTCAGCCACTGGCGATCCTGCAAGGGGGAGCCGGGAAGGCGTTCCGGTCCCATCGGCGCCATGATCTTCGGACGATCAGGCAGGTGGAAGGCCGCGAGCCAGGAGACCTCCTCGATGCGATCGGCAACCCCGTTCCTCGGAGGGAGGATCCAAGCCATGGCGTCACCCGTTTTTCCGCCCGGCTCTTCCGCGTCACCGGCCCAGCCTGACAGCCAATCCACCGTGGTGCGGCCCGTCGAATTCGAGCGCGACGTGCGCGCGCCCGCGCTCGGCGGCGGCGCATCCCTGCCCCGCGCCACCCTGATCCTGGGCGGCGCGCGCTCGGGCAAGAGCGCCTATGCGGAGCAGATCATCGAGGGCGCCCGGGTGTCGCAGGGCGCGCGGCCGGTCTATATCGCCACCGCCGAAGCGCGCGATGCCGAAATGGCCGAACGCATCCGGCAGCATCAAGACCGGCGCGGCAACCGCTGGGATACCGTTGAGGAACCGATCTACCTGTCGGGCGCGCTCGTCGCCCATGGCGCGCGACCGATGCTGGTCGATTGCCTGACCCTGTGGCTGACCAATCTGCTGCTCGCCAACCACGACATCGCCCATGAGCGCGAGCAGCTCGCCGCCACCATCGCCTGCCTGTCCGGCCCCGTGGTGCTGATCGCCAACGAGGTCGGCCTCGGCATCGTGCCGGACAATGCGCTGGCGCGCCGCTTCCGCGACGAGGCGGGCTTGCTCAACCAGGCGATCGCGCAGGTCTGCCAGCGTGTGGTCTTCATGGCCGCCGGCCTGCCCATGGTGATGAAGCACGACGGCGGGCTCGCCGCGGGAGCCGCGCGATGACCGCGCCCCTCACCCTCAAGCCGCGCATCCCCGCCACCGTGATCACCGGCTTTCTCGGCGCCGGCAAGACCAGCCTGATGAGCCATGCGGTCAAGGCCGCGCGCGGCCGCAAGCTCGCCCTGGTGGTCAACGAATTCGGCGAGTTCGGCGTCGACGGCGGCATTCTCGGCGCCTGCGGCTTCGAAGGCTGCCGCGACGAGGACATCATCGAGCTCGCCAACGGCTGCATCTGCTGCACGGTGGCCGACGATTTCCTGCCGACCATCGAAAAGCTGCTGGCGCGCGCCACGCCGCCCGACGGCATCCTGATCGAAACCTCCGGCCTCGCCCTGCCCAAGCCGCTGATCAAGGCCTTCGCCTGGCCCGAGATCAAATCGCGCGTCACGGTCGATGGCGTGATCGCGGTGGTCGATGCGCGCGCCGTGCATGACGGGCGCTTCGCCGACGATCCCGCCGCCGTCGCCGCCCAGGCCGCCGCCGATCCGTCGCTCGATCACGACAATCCGCTCGACGAGGTCTTCGCCGACCAGCTCGCCTGCGCCGACCTGGTGATCCTCAACAAGAGCGACCTGCTCGACGCGGCGGCGCTCGCGCACGGTCGAGGCCGACATCCGCGCGCGCCTGCGCCCGAACGTCAAGATCGTCGCCACGCGCTTCGGCATCGTGCCGACCGAGGTGCTGCTCGGGCTCGAGGCGGCGGCCGAGGACGATCTCGCCAGCCGGCCGTCCCATCACGAGACCGAGCTCGATCATGACCACGACGATTTCGAGAGCTTCAATCTGGCGGTGGCGCCGGTGAGCGACATGGATGGGTTGCTGGCGCGCCTTGCCGAGCTGGCGCGAGACCATGACATTCTGCGGCTCAAGGGTTTCCTCGCCGTGCCCGGCCGCGAGTTGCGCCATGTGGTGCAGGGCGTCGGCGCGCGGCTGTCGAATTATTTCGACCGGCCGTGGGGCGAGCACGAAGCCGCGCGACGGACGCCTGGTGTTCATCGGCCGCAAGGGATTGGACCGCAACGCCATCGCGGGCGCGCTTGCCGGCTTCGGCGCCGTGGGCTGACATCCCATGCATCTGCTCGCGGCACAGCCGGGCGCCATCGCCGATGGATCGGCGGCGGTGGATCTGGGGCAGAGCCCCGGCGACATCGTCTATCTGACCGCCGCCGACAGCGAGATCAGCCTGCTCGCTGCCGCGCACCGCGCGTTATCCGAGCGGCAGGCCGGATGGCCGAGCCTGCGGCTCGCCAATGTCATGCGGCTCGGCCATAATTATTCCGTCGATCTCTATGGCGAGACGATCATCGCGCGCGCGAAGCTGGTGATCGTTCGCCTGCTCGGCGGCCGTGGCTATTGGCCCTATGGGGTTGGCGAGATCGCCGCCCTCTGCCGCGCGCGCGGCATTCCGGTCGCGTTCCTGCCGGGCGACGATCAGCCGGATCCGGATCTGACGAGCGAAAGCACGTTGCCCGCCGAAGCGCTGCATCGGCTGTGGCGGTTCCAGTCCGAAGGCGGGCCGCAGAACGCGGCGAACTTCCTGCGCTTCGCCGCGAGCCTGATCGGCCACGAGGGGGAATGGCAGGAGCCACGGCCGCTGCTGCGCGCCGGACTCTATTGGCCGGGCGCCTGGGCGCCGGATCTCGGTTCGCTGCGCAAGCGATGGCGCGACAAGGATCGGCCGGTCGCCGCCGTGCTGTTCTATCGCGCGCTGCTGCAGGCGGGAAACCTCGCGGCGGTCGACCAGCTCATCTCGGCGCTCGACGCCGTGGAGATCAACGCCCTGCCGATTTTCGCCACCAGCCTGCGCGAGACCGCCGCGGCCGCCATGGTCGACGCATCTGCTCGCCGGCGCGCCGCCTGACGTGGTGATCAATGCCACGGGATTTTCGCGCGCCGCACCGGGCGGCGAGAGCTATCGCCCGCCCGCCCATCTCGATTGCCCCGAATTGCAGGTGGTGTTCGCCGGCACCAGCGAGGAATCCTGGCGCGCCGGCACGCGTGGCCTGTCGCCGACCGATATCGCCATGAATGTGGCACTGCCGGAGGTCGATGGCCGCATCATCACCCGCGCGGTCTCGTTCAAGGGCAGCAGCCGGCGCGACGAGCTGACCCAATGCGACATCGTCACCTACGCGCCGGTCGCCGACCGCGTGCGCTTCGTGGCCGAGCTCGCCGCCGCCTGGGCGCATCTGCGGCGCAAGGACGCGGCCACCCGGCGCGTCGCCCTGGTGCTTGCCAATTATCCCAACAAGGACGGCCGCATCGGCAACGGCGTCGGACTCGACACGCCGGCTTCGGCCATCGAAGTTCTGAATGCGTTGCGCGAGGCCGGCTATGGCGTGAAGGCCGCGCCCCACGACGGCGCCGACCTGGTCGCGCGCCTGACGGCCGGCCCGACCAACGATCACCGCGCGCACGCGGCGACTGGTGCGCGAGTCCCTGCCGCTGTCGGACTACCAGATGTTTTTCACCGCCCTGCCGAAGGCGGTGCGCGATGCGGTGATGTCGCGTTGGGGCGCGCCCGAATCCGATCCGTTCTATCGCCCGGGCCAGACCGATTGCGGTTCCTTCGCCATTCCGGCTTTCCGCTGCGGCACCATCGCCGTCGGGTTGCAGCCGGCGCGCGGCTACAACATCGATCCGCAATCGAGCTACCACGATCCGGCCCTGGTGCCGCCACACGGCTATCTCGCGTTCTATTGCTGGCTGCGCGACGCTTACCGCGCCGAAGCCATCGTGCATCTCGGCAAGCACGGCAATCTCGAGTGGCTGCCCGGCAAGTCGCTGGCACTGTCCGAGGAATGTTTTCCGGAAGTGGCGCTCGGGCCGCTGCCGCATCTCTACCCCTTCATCGTCAACGACCCGGGCGAGGGCACCCAGGCCAAGCGCCGCGCGGCGGGCGTCATCATCGATCATCTGACGCCGCCGCTGACGCGGGCCGAGAGTTATGGGCCGCTGCGCGACCTCGAACAGCTGGTCGACGAGTATTACGAGGCGGCCGGCGTCGATCCGCGCCGCTGCCGCGTGCTCTCCGAGCAGATCCTCGATCTCGCGCGCTCGCACGGCGTGGCCGCCGACTGCGGCATCGCCGCGGGCGACGACGAGACCAGCGCGCTCAACAAGCTCGACGGCTATCTCTGCGAGCTGAAAGAACTGCAGATCCGCGACGGCCTGCATATCTTCGGCCGCAGCCCGACCGGCGATCAGCTCACCGACCTGCTGGTGGCGCTGGCGCGCGTGCCGCGCGCCGGCTTGCTCGACGGCGCCGAGACCTCGCTGCTGCGCGCGCTGGCGCGCGATCTGGCGCTCGATTTCGACCCGCTCGATTGCGACATGGCGCGAGCCGTGGACCGGCGCGAAGCCCGCCGCGCTCGCAACCGAGGCGCCCTGGCGCACCCACGGCGATACGGTCGAGCGGCTCGAGCTGCTGGCGCGCAAGCTGGTGGCCGGCGAAACCCGGGCGCCGGGCGAGTGGACGCGCACCCGCGCCGTGCTCGGCCATCTCGACGGCCATCTTCGCCCGGCGGTCGCCGCCTGCGGTGCGGCCGAGATCGCCGGCCTGCTGCGCGGGCTTGCGGGCCGTTTCGTGCCACCCGGCCCATCCGGCGCGCCGACCCGCGGGCGGCCCGACGTGCTGCCCACCGGCCGCAATTTCTATTCGGTCGACACCCGCACCGTGCCGACGCCGGCCGCCTGGCTGCTCGGCTGGAAATCGGCCACGCTGCTGATCGAGCGCCACGCCCAGGAGCATGGCGACTATCCGCGCAGCGTCGCGCTGTCGGCCTGGGGCACGTCCAACATGCGCACCGGCGGCGACGACATCGCGCAAGGCCTGGCGCTGATGGGCGTGCGGCCGACCTGGGATGCGGCGTCGCGCCGGGTCACCGGATTCGAAATTCTGCCGGTTTCCGTGCTGGGCCGGCCGCGCGTCGACGTCACGTTGCGCGTCTCGGGTTTCTTCCGCGACGCCTTCCCGGGCCTCATCGACCTGTTCGATTCGGCGGCGCGCGCCGTCGCCGCGCTCGACGAGCCGGCGCGCGACAATCCGCTGGCCGCGCGCGCGCGCGAAGAGATCGAGAGTCTGATGGCGCAAGGGGCGAGCGCCGCCGAGGCCGACGCGCCAGGCGACCTACCGCGTGTTCGGCTCAAAACCCGGCGCCTATGGCGCGGGGCTGCAGGCGCTGATCGACGAGCGCGGCTGGACCAGCGCCGCCGACCTGGCGCGCGCCTATGTCGCCTGGGGCGGCTATGCCTATGGCGCGGGCGCCGGCGGCATTGCCGCGCCGGCGCTGTTCGAGACGCGGCTCGGCACGATCGAGGCCGTGCTGCACAACCAGGACAACCGCGAGCACGACCTGCTCGATTCCGACGACTACTACCAGTTCGAAGGCGGTCTGGCCGCCGCCGTGAAGGAGGCGCGCGGCGACATGCCCGCGGTCTATCACAACGACCATTCGCGCCCCGAAAGCCCGCGCATCCGCACGCTTGCAGGAAGAGATCGGCCGCGTGGTGCGCGCCCGCGTGGTCAATCCGAAATGGATCGCCGGCGTCATGCGCCACGGCTACAAGGGCGCCTTCGAGATGGCGGCGACGGTCGACTACATGTTCGCCTTCGCCGCCACCACGCGGGCCGTCGCCGACCATCATTTCGACGCCGTGTTCGACGCCTATATCGCCGACCCGACGGTGCGCGCCTTCATCGCCGAGGCCAATCCTGCGGCGCTGCGCGAAATGAGCGAGCGGCTGCTCGAAGCCCAGGAGCGGGGCTTGTGGAAACCGAAATCCAACGCGGCGGCGCGCGAGCTCGCCAAGCTCGCCGGCCGCTCCCGGGAGGCGGCGCAATGAGCGACGAGAGTGTCAGCGAAGACGAGATCAACCAGCGGGCCAACGAGAAATCGCGCAAGCGCAAGGAAGCGCGCGACCGCATGCTCGCCACCAAGACCATCGAGAAGGGCCTGATCATCGTCCATACCGGCACGGGCAAGGGCAAATCCACGGCGGCCTTCGGCCTGGCGCTTGCGCGCGCTCGGCAATGGCTTCCGCGTCGGCATCGTGCAGTTCGTCAAGGGCAAGTGGCAGACCGGCGAGCGCGACATCCTCGCACGCTTCCCCGAGCAGGTCACCATGAAGGCCATGGGCGAGGGCTTCACCTGGGACACCCAGGACCGCGCGCGCGACATCGCCGCGGCGCGCGCCGCCTGGGAGGAAGCCAAGCGCATGATTGCGGATACCAGCTACCGCATGGTGATCCTCGACGAGCTCAATATCGTGCTGCGCTACGACTATCTGCCGATCGGCGAGGTGCTCGATGCGCTCGGCACCAAGCCCGCGGACACCCACGTGGTGATCACCGGGCGCAACGCGAAGCCCGAGCTGATCGAGGCCGCCGATCTGGTCACCGAGATGACCCTGGTCAAGCATCCGTTCCGCAGCGGCGTCAAAGCCCAAGCCGGCATCGAATTCTGATGGATCGAGGTCTCGCCCATGCCGCTTAATAGCGATGTGCCGCCGTCCTCCCCCTCGATGGCGGAGAGTCGGGGTGCGGGTGACGTCGGAGCGCATGCAGTCCAGCAATCACGAGAACGCACCCCGCACCCGGCATCCCCCACAAGGGGGAAGAAAAAGAGTCATGGGCGCGCGGCCGCCCGCGAGGCAACGGTGGCCGCGGTGATGGTCCAGGGCACCGGCTCCGACGTCGGCAAGTCCCTGGTGGTCGCCGGACTCGCGCCGGCTGTTCACGCGGCGCGGCCTGACCGTGCGGCCGTTCAAGCCGCAGAACATGTCGAACAATGCGGCGGTGACGGCGGACGGCGGCGAGATCGGCCGCGCCCAGGCGTTGCAGGCCAAGGCCTGCCTGAGCGATGCGACGACCGACATGAACCCGGTGCTGCTCAAGCCCCAGGCCGAGCGCCAGGCGCAGCTCGTGGTGCAGGGCGTCGCCGTCTCCACCATCGGCGCGCGCGACTATCACGCGCTCAAGCCGGCGCTGCTGCCGACCGTGCTGGAAAGCTTCGCGCGGCTCGGCGCCGAGGCCGATCTCCTGCTCGCCGAAGGCGCGGGCAGCCCGGCCGAGGTCAACCTGCGCGACGGCGACATCGCCAACATGGGCTTCGCCGAGGCCGCCGACCTGCCCGTCGTGCTGGTCGCCGACATCGACCGCGGCGGCGTCATCGCCAGTATCGTCGGCACCCATACACTGATGACGCCGGCCGAACGGATCCGCGTGCAGGGCTATATCGTCAACAAATTCCGCGGCGACCCCGCGCTGTTCACGCCGGCCTTGGGCGAGATCGGCGCGCGTACCGGCTGGCCGTGCCTCGGCGTGCTGCCATGGTTCGCCGACGCGGCCAAACTGCCGGCGGAAGATTCCATGTCGCTCAACGCGCGCGGTGCCGAGAAGCCGCGGGGGCCCGGCATCGTGACCATCGCCGTGCCGCGCCTGCCGCGCATCAGCAATTTCGATGATCTCGATCCGCTCGCCGCCGAGCCCAACGTGCGGCTGGTCGTCGTGCCGCAAGGCGAGCCGCTGCCCGCCGACGCCGCGCTGATCCTGATCCCGGGCTCGAAGGCGACGCGCGCCGATCTCGACGCGTTGCGCGCCGCCGGCTGGGACATCGACATCAAGGCCCATGTGCGGCGCGGCGGCCGCGTGCTCGGGCTGTGCGGCGGCTATCAGATGCTCGGCCGCGTGGTACGCGACCCGCAAGGCATCGAGGGCGCGCCAGGCGAGACCGTGGGCCTTGGTCTGCTCGATATCGAGACGGAAATCGGCGCGGCAAAGGTGCTGCGCCATGTGACGGCGACCGAGAGCGCGACCGGCGCCGTCCTGCACGGCTACGAGATGCATATGGGACAGACACACGGCGCCGATTGCGCGCGGCCCTTCGCCACGGTCGAGGGCAAGGCGGACGGCGCGCGCAGCGCCGACGGCCGGGTCGCCGGCAGCTATCTGCACGGGCTGTTCGCGACCGACGGGTTCCGCCACGCCTGGCTGGCGCAGCTCGGCGGCGCTGGCGCGCTCGCCGACTACGACTCGCTGGTCGAGCGCACGCTCGACGCGCTGGCCGAGCATCTCGCCGCCCATCTCGACATCGAGCGCATCCTGCAGATCGCGCGCCGTCGCGTGGAGAGTCAGTCGTGATCGCCGAGCTATTCGGTTGGCAGCGCCATGAGGAAGGCGAAGGCGGCGACCAATCCGATATTGATCAGGCAAGCCACGCCATAGAGATAGAGCGCGCGGCGGATGTCGCTGGGCGTGGCGCGCGCCAGCCCGTCGCCGATCCAAGGCGCCGGCTTGAGCGCCCCGTGGTAGGGACGTGGTCCCGCGAGGGCCAAGCCGAGCGCGCCCGCCATGGCGGCCTCCGGCCAGCCGGAATTGGGCGAGGCGTGATTGCCGTGATCGCGCAGCATGGTGCGCCAGGCGCGCGCCGGCGAGGCGCCGGGGGTGAAACAGGCGGCCAGCACGATCATCAAGCCGGCAAGCCGCGCCGGAATGACGTTCATCGCATCGTCGATGCGCGCCGCCGCCCGGCCGAAGGCTTGGTGGCGCGGCGTGCGGTAGCCGATCATGCTGTCCATGGTATTGACGGTCTTGTAGATCAACAGGCCGGGCAGGCCGAGCAGCAGATACCAGAAACTCGGCGCCACCACCGCGTCGCTGAAATTCTCGGCGCAGCTTTCGATCGCCGCGCGCGCCACGCCGTATTCGTCGAGCCGGTCCACGTCGCGCCCGACGATATGGCGCACCGCAGCGCGCCCGGCCACAAGCCCGCCCATATCGAGCGCGATGGCCACCGCGCGGACGTGATCGAACAGGCTGCGGCTGGCCAGCAGAATGACGATCGCGGCGAGCTCGATGAGCCAACCATAGGGTACGGTGCGCGCCGCCACTTGGATCGCCCAGCCGAGCAGGCCGGCCACGACAATGAGCAGCACGGCCACCAGCAGGCCGCGCGTCCGCCGGCTGGCCGCGCTACGCGCCTCCCGGTTGAGCTGCCGGTCGAGCAGCGCGATGAGCCGGCCGAGCAGCGCCACGGGATGAGGCACCCGGCGCCACAACCCGGGCAGGCCGCCGATCACCGCCTCGGTCACCAGGCCGATCAGCAGCAACAGGGGTTGCGCCCCGAGCAGCCCCCATCGCCATGGATCCGCGCCAATTATGGCGCCCGAACCGCCGATCGCCGCTAACATGTCCCCTTCTG
>CAVVYA010000011.1:0-97769 GCA_963752345.1 uncultured Alphaproteobacteria bacterium | reverse complement strand
ACGTTGTTGACCTGGTTGGGATAATCCGAGCGGCCAGTGGCGATGATGGCGTCGTCGCGCACGGCGCGCGCCTCTTCCGGCGTGATCTCCGGGTCCGGATTGGCCATGGCGAAGATGATCGGCCTGGGCGCCATGGCGGCGACCATCCTCGGCGTCACCGCGCCCTTGACCGACAGGCCGAAGAACACGTCGGCGCCTTGCATGGCCTGTTCCAGGGTGCGTGCCTCGGTCGGCACCGCATGGGCCGACTTCCACTGGTTCATGCCTTCGGTGCGGCCCTGGTAGATGACGCCCTTGGTGTCGCACATGATGACGTTGTGGTGCGGCACGCCCATGCGCTTGACCAGTTCGACGCAGGCGATCGCCGCGGCGCCGGCGCCATTCACCACCATCTTGAACTTCTTGATGTCGCGCCCGGTGACGTCGAGCGCGTTGATCAGGCCGGCGGCGGCGATGATCGCGGTGCCGTGCTGGTCGTCGTGGAACACCGGAATCTTCATCACTTCGCGCAGGCGCTGCTCGATGATGAAGCATTCCGGCGCCTTGATATCCTCCAGGTTGATGCCGCCGAACGACGGCTCGAGGAAGCGCACGGAATTGACGAACTCGTCGACGTCCCGCGTGTCGACCTCGAGGTCGATCGAATCGACGTCGGCGAAGCGCTTGAACAGCACCGCCTTGCCTTCCATCACCGGCTTGGCGGCCAGCGCGCCGAGATCGCCCAGGCCGAGGATCGCGGTGCCGTTGGTGATGACGGCGACCAGGTTGCCCTTGATCGTGTAGTCGTAGGCCTTGGTCGGATCCTCGGCGATGCGCAGCACGGGCACGGCGACGCCGGGCGAATAGGCGAGCGACAGGTCGCGCTGGGTGGTCAGCGGCTTGGTCGGCGTAATCTCCAGCTTGCCGGGACGCCCCATGGCATGGAGCTCAAGGGCTTCCTCGTCGGTTACGTGGTCGCTCGAATTCGCCATAACGGTTCCTGGGATAAACTGCGGGGTATTCGATGGGGCTTGCGCGGTCCGCGACGCGCGGGTTCAAGGCACCGACGGCCCTTGGCTGTCGCAACTTGCCAATACGCCGCCCCCCTGTCACGGGGAAATTTTAACGATCTCTGTCGCATTGGCTCTGTCGGATTGCCCGGCTGGCGCGTCGCCGGTATGGTAGCGGGCTCCAGCCGCCACCATGCGTCATCGACTGCGATGGCCCACAGATTGAAGGACCGCGTGACCGATCCGGCGCCTCTCTCCTTGGCTTTGACGCCCGCGCCCGACGATTCCGCGGGCGATTTGGTGCAATCCGCCGCGGAATCCGCCGTGGCCGCCTCGAACGAGGCGATGTCGCCGATGATGGCGCAGTATTTCGCGGTCAAGCGCGCTCACCCCGGCTCGCTGCTGTTCTACCGCATGGGCGATTTCTACGAATTGTTCTTCGAGGACGCGGTGCAGGCCGCCCGCGCCCTCGACATCGCGCTGACCAAGCGCGGCAAGCACCAGGGCGAGGATATCCCGATGTGCGGCGTGCCGGTGCATGCCGCCGAGGCCTATCTCGCGCGTCTCATCAAGCGCGGATTCCGCGTCGCGGTGTGCGAGCAGCTCGAGGATCCGGCCGCGGCGAAGAAGCGCGGCGGCAAATCCATCGTCAAGCGCGACGTGGTGCGTCTGGTGACGCCAGGCACGCTGACGGAAGACTCGCTGCTCGACGCGCGGCGCAACAACTTTCTCGGAGCCTTGGCCGAGACCGGCGGCGAATTCGGCCTGGCCTGGCTCGACCTGTCGACCGGCGAGTTCCAGGCCCAGCTGGTGACCCAGGCCGCGCTCGGCGCCGCATTGGCGCGCATCGCGGCGGGTGAGCTGCTGGTCATCGACAAGCTGTTCGGCCGCGCCGACATGGCCACTTTGCTCGACGACAGCGGTTGCGCGCTGACGCCCCAGCCGTCCTCCCTGTTCGACAGCGAGAACGCGCGCCGTCGGCTGCAGGCCTTCTATGGCGTCGCCGCGCTCGATGCCTTCGGCAGCTTCGGCCGCGCCGAGCTCGCGGCGGCCGGCGCGCTGCTCGACTATGTGGAATTGACCCAGAAAGGCCGCATGCCGGCGCTGCAGCCGCTGCGCCGCGTGGCGGCGGGCGCGGTCATCGAGATCGACGCGGCGACCCGGCGCAACCTGGAGCTGGCGCAGGGCCCGGACGGCACGCGCGAGGGCAGCCTGCTCGCCACCATCGACCGCACCCTGACCGGGGCCGGCGCACGGCTGCTCGCCGCGCGTCTCGCGGCGCCGCTCACCGAGGTGGCACGCATCAACCGGCGGCTCGAGGCGGTCGCCTATCTGCTCGAACGCGGCGATTTGCGCGTGCAGTTGCGCGGGCTGCTCGATGCCATGCCCGACATGGCGCGTTCTCTGTCGCGGCTCGGGCTCGGGCGCGGCGGCCCGCGCGATCTCGCAGCACTGCGCGACGGCCTGTCCTGCGGCGCCGCCTTGCGCGCCACCTTGGCGCAGAGCGAACGCCGGGCCCAGCTCGCGGCTTTTCCGGCGGCGCTCGAAAACGCCTGCCGCGCGCTCGGCACGGAGAGCGACCTGGTCGCGCGCCTGACCCAGGCGCTGGCCGCGGAATTGCCCGCCTTCACGCGCGACGGCGGCTTCGTCGCGCCCGGCTTCAAGCCCGAGCTCGACGAAGCGCGGTCGTTGCGCGACGACAGCCGCAAATTGATCGCCGGCCTCGAGGCGCGCTATGCGGCGGCTTGCGGCATCCCGGTCAAGATCCGCCACAACAACATCCTCGGCTACTTCATCGAGGTGCGGCCCAACCAGGCCGACAAGCTGACCGGCGCCCAGGGCCCGGAAGGCCAGGAGCGCTTCTTCATCCACCGCCAGAGCATCGCCACCGCGGTGCGCTTCACCACCATCGAGCTCGCCGAGCTCGAGACCAAGATCAGCCGCGCCGCCGATCATGCGCTGGCGCTCGAACTGCGGGTGTTCGAGGAATTGTCGGCCGCGGTGATGGCGCGCGCGGCGGCGATTTCCGGCGCGGCCCGGGCGGCGGCGGCGATCGACGTCTCGGCGGGGCTCGCCACGCTCGCCGAAGAGCAGAACTGGACGCGGCCCCTGGTCGACGACAGCCTCGCGTTCCGCATCGAAGCCGGGCGCCATCCGGTGGTCGAGGCGGCGCTCAAGCGCGCCCAGTCGGGCGCCTTCGTCGCCAACGACTGCGATCTCACGCCGGGGGATGCCGCCGGCGCGAAGGGCAGCCGCCTATGGCTGCTCACCGGCCCCAACATGGCGGGCAAGAGCACCTTCTTGCGCCAGAACGCCGTGATCGCGGTACTCGCCCAGATGGGCAGCTTCGTGCCGGCGGACTCGGCCCATATCGGCACCGTCGACCGGCTGTTCAGCCGAGTCGGCGCCGCCGACGACCTGGCGCGCGGCCGCTCCACCTTCATGGTCGAGATGGTCGAGACCGCGGCGATCCTGCATCAGGCGGGCGAACGCGCGCTCGTCATCCTCGACGAGATCGGCCGCGGCACCGCGACGTTCGACGGGCTGTCGATCGCCTGGGCGACGATCGAGCATCTGCATGACGTCAACCGCTGCCGCGCGCTGTTCGCCACCCACTATCACGAGCTGACGACGCTGGCGGCGCGCCTGCCGCAGCTCTCCAACCATTCGCTGCGCATCAAGGAATGGCAGGGCACCGTGGTGTTCCTGCACGAGGTGGCGGCGGGCTCGGCAGACCGCTCCTACGGCATCCACGTGGCGAAGCTCGCCGGCCTGCCGCCAGCGGCGCTGGCGCGCGCCGAGGAAGTGCTGGCGGCGCTCGAATCCGGCGGCAAGGCCAAGGCGGTCGCCAAGCTCGCCGACTATCTGCCGCTGTTTTCCGCCACCGTGCAGCAGCAGGCCGCGAAGGCGGGCGAGCCGTCGGCAGTCGAGCGCGAGCTCAAATCCGTCAACCCCGACGAGCTCACGCCGCGCGGCGCGCTCGACCTGCTGTATCGCTTACGCGAGATGCTGAAGTAACGCGCGCGTACGCGTCCATGGCCAGATTTGACCGGCCATCCGCGCCTTTTTCTGCACATGTCTAGGTCTTCAAGCGCGCCGCAGCACCGGCGCCTCGCGCGCCGCCTCTGCCGCCTCGGCCGGGGGCAGGGCGTCATCCCACAGCTTGGCGACGAAGCGTGCGCCGGTGACGCCGTCCGACGCGGCTGAGGCGAGCCACAGCAGCGGCGTCACCATGATCTCGCGGATCGATCAGTTTGCGGCCGGCGGCGAGCATCGCCGCGCGCGACCGTGGGCTGACGAAGCCGGTGTCCGCGGCGCCGCCCGGGATCAGCGAATTCACCGTGACGCCGGTGCCGGCCAGATCCTGCGCCCAGATCAGCGTTTCCGCCTCGATCGCCGTCTTGCTCACGCCGTAGGGCGAGTTCTCCTTGCGCTGCAGGGTGTCGAGGCTGGTGGTGATATTGACGATGCGGCCCCACCCGCCGGCGATCATCGCCGGCGCCGCGATATGGCTCATCAGGAAGGTGCCGTTGACGTTGGTGACGATGGTGCGCTGCCAGACCTCCGCATCGGCCTCCCAGAACTTGAGCGAGCGGGTGTCGGGCGCGGCTTCGAGATGAGCCGGACCGAGCGCCGCGTTGTTGACCAGGATATGCAGGCCGCCGAAGGACGCGGCCGCCGCGACCGCGCGCTCGCAATCGGCCCGCCGCGTGATGTCGCAGCGCACGCGCCCGCGCGCGCCCGCTGCTCACCGCCGGCGCCGCTGGCGGCCTGCACCGCCGCCTGCTCGTCGATATCGGCGAACACCACCGCGGCGCCGGCCCGCGCCAGCCCTTGCGCCATGGCGCGGCCCGAGGCCGCGGCCCGCGCCGGTGACGATGGCCACGCGCCCGGCCAGATCGATCGTCGTCATTCTTGCGCGGCCTCCTCGTGCCGCCGTAATCGGGTTTTTGTTGCGCCATCCCCGGCAGGTCTGTTGCTGATGCCTGGCTGCCCGAAGGGATAATAACAACGCGAGCGCCCCCTTCATAACATGCCATCTCGAGCCCGATGACCAGGGCCTGGGTGCCAACGACGGCGCCGCGGGTCGAGAGGGAGCGCGATAGGCAACGCCGCCGGCAGGCTGGACGCGGCGGGTGCACGCCGTTAAGACTTCTCCAACAAGCCGATCACAAAAAGGGGGAGATCGCGGTGCCCAATATCAACGAGATGTCGACGCTCCAGGAAATCGTCATGGAGGCGAAGCGCCGGCTGTCGCCCATGGTATGGGACGCGCTCACCGGCGGCGCCGAATCGGAAACCACGCTCAAGCGCAACCGCTGGGCGCTCGATTCCATCGCCTTCCGGCCGCGCGTGCTGGTCGACGTGATGAAGGTCGACGCCACCACCCGTTTCCTCGGCCAGCCGTTGCGCATTCCGGTGATGTGCGCGCCGATCGGCTCGCTGCATCTCTACGATCCCGGTGCCGCCGCCACTGTGGTCAAGGCGGCGCACGCTTTCGGCACGATGCCGATCATTTCGACGGTGGCGAGCCCGGGCGTGGTCGAGACCGCCAAGGTCACGCCGGGGCCGAAGATCTTCCAGCTCTATGTGCGCGGCGCCGCGCGACTGGTGCGACGACCTGCTCGACAAGGTGGTGGCCTCGGGCTACGTGGCGCTGACGGTCACCGCCGACGTCGCCTATTACTCGCGGCGCGAGCGCGACATGATCAGCAAGTTCGAGCGCCGCAAATTCGTCGCCCGCGCCAACATCGGCAATATCACCGAGCGCGAGGAATTCAACCACCAGGCGCAGATCACCTGGGACTTCCTCGATTACTGCCGCGACCGCACCAAGCTGCCGATCATCCTGAAAGGCGTCGCCACCGCCGAGGACGCCAGGCTCGCCGTCGAGCACGGCGTGGCCTGCGTCTATGTGTCGAACCACGGCGGGCGCCAGCTCGACCACGGCGCCGGCACCATGGAGGTGCTGCGCGAGGTCGTCGACGCGGTCGAGGGCAAGGCCGAGATCGTCATCGATGGCGGTTTCATGCGCGGCACCGACGTGATCAAGGCGATCGCCATGGGCGCCACGGCGGTCGGCATCGGCAAGCTGCAGGGCTGGGCGCTGGCGGCGGGCGGCGAGGAGGGCCTGGTCAAGGCGCTGGAAATCCTCGAGCGCGAGATGGTGGTCGCCATGGGACTGCTCGGCGTCACCAGCCTGACGCAACTCGGGCCGCAGCATCTGCGCGCCGCGGTGCCGATGAACGCGCCGGGCGCCTGCTCGCCCTACCCGGTCTATCTCGACACCTTCGGCCCGGGCGGACTGGGCAGCGGGAATTAGCGCCGCACCTGTGCCGCGCCGATGAAGCGTTCGATGATGGCGAGGCCCCATTGGTGATGGTCGGCGCCGGCGTGGCTGGCGCAGAACTCCGCCAGCACGACCGGGCGCCGGCCTCCCTCGAACAGGTCGACGGCGCATTTCAGCACGCAATTGTCGGTGGCGATGCCCGCGAGGTGGATTTCGTCGAGGCGCTCGCGCGCGAGTGTCGCGAGGAAATCGGGCGTCACGCAGGTATAGACCGACTTCTCGATCACGGTGGCGTCGTCGCGCGGCGTGAAGGCGAGCTGCACGTCGGCGCTGCCGGGTGCGAATTTCTGCCAGCCCAGCAGGTTGCGGAACGGCGAGCCGGGCGGATTGACGAACTGGGTGGCGAAGACCCGGTCGTAGTCGTCCTGCAGGTCGGCGACCATGGCGGGCAGGTGCCGGGTCGCGGCATTGATGAAGCCCTGTTGCACGTCGATGATCAGAAGCGCGGTCGCCACTTTGCCCCCTCGCGGTCCGAGCTTGGCCCGCCATTGTAAGCGTTACTTACAGCCGGCTCACGGATGTTCATTGTAAATCAACCGGCTTGGTAACATCTTTGGCACAACGGCGGGCGGCCGATTGTCGCAGCGCCAGCAGAGTCGAAGGCGGCTGACACGATGGCGACCCATATCATCGCCCCGGGCCATGTCCACGAGGACGAGGTGACGATTCCCGCTCTCCCCGGGCGCAGCCGCGCGCCCGATCAGGACGAGCGGCAGGCGCCCGGCTCCACCCATGGACCCCTGACGGCGGCGCTCGAAGCCCTGCCCGCCGATCTCAAGCCCGACGCCCTGCGCGGCCAGGCCATCGCCCTGGTCCGCGAGGCTTTGGAGGAGGGCCGCGCCCGCGTGCGCGAGCGCTTCGATGGGCGGCGCGCCGACGGCACCATGACGGTGGCGGCCAATGCCCGGGTGATGGACGGCGTGATCAAAGCCATCCTCGAGTTCGTCACCAGCCGGGTCTATCCGCTGGCCAATCCGACCGCCGGCGAACGGCTGACCGTCGTCGCCATCGGCGGCTACGGCCGCGGCGAGCTGGCGCCGTTCTCCGACATCGATCTCCTGTTCATCGTGCCCTACAAGAAGACGCCGCATTCCGAGCAGGTCATCGAATATGTGCTCTACCTGCTGTGGGATCTCGGGCTCAAGGTCGGCCAGGCGATCCGCTCGGTCGACGAATGCATCCGGCTCGCCAAGACCGACATCACCATCCGCACCAGCGTGCTGGAGACGCGGCCGTTGTGGGGCGACGAGGGGCTCTATCAGGAGCTGCGCAAGCGCTTCCGCAAGGACGTGGTGGCCGGCACCGAAGCCGACTACGTCGAACAGAAGCTCGCCGAGCGTGACGCGCGCCATCTGCGCATGGGCGATTCGCGCTATGTGCTCGAGCCCAACGTGAAGGAAGGCAAAGGCGGGCTGCGCGACCTGCACACGCTGTTCTGGATCACGAAATACCTCTACGGCGTCGATGACGTGGCCGACATCGTCAAGCTCGGCGTGCTCTCGGCGCGCGAGGCCAAGCGGTTCGCCCGCGCCCACAACTTCCTGTGGACCGTGCGCTGCCACCTGCACTACCTGACCGGCCGGCCGGAGGAGCGCCTGACCTTCGACGTGCAGGAGACGGTCGGCAACCTGATGGGCTACACCGACCATATCGGCGCGCGCGGCGTCGAACGCTTCATGAAGCATTACTTCCTGATCGCCAAGGAAGTGGGCGACCTGACACGCATCTTCTGCGCGGCGCTCGAGGAGACCCACAAGCGCAAGCCGCGCGCCTTCCTGCCCTTCCTGGGCGCGCGCAGCGGCCGCATGATCGACGGCTTCAAGGTGCACGGCGAGCGGCTCGACGTCGCCGACGACGATGCCTTCAAGAAAGACCCGCGCCGCCTCATCGGCTTGTTCCATGTGGCGCACCAGCACAAGCTCGATATCCATCCCCGCGCGCTGCAGCTCATCACGCGCAGCCTGCGGCTGATCGACGACGGTCTGCGCGCCGATCCGGACGCCAACCGGATGTTCATGGAAATCCTGGCGGCGCCCGACAATTCGGAGTTCATGCTGCGGCGGCTGAACGAATCGGGCGTATTCGGCCGCTTCATTCCCGATTTCGGCCGTGTCGTCGCCCAGATGCAGCACGACATGTACCATGTCTATACGGTGGACGAGCACACCATCATCGCGCTCGGCATCCTGCACCGCATCGAGCTCGGCGAGATGAAGGACGAGCTGCCGGTGACCAGCGACATCATCCACAAGGTGCAGTCGCGCCGCGCGCTCTATCTTTCGGTGCTGCTGCACGACATCGCCAAGGGACGCGGCGGCGACCATTCCGAGATCGGCGCCGACATCGCGCTCAAGCTCGGTCCCCGCCTGGGCCTGAGCGACGAGGAAACCGAAACCGTCTCGTGGCTGGTGCGCTACCACCTGCTGATGAGCAACACGGCGTTCAAGCGCGACATCGGCGACCCCAAGACGCTGCGCAGCTTCATCGACGTGGTGCAGTCGGTCGAGCGCCTGCGCCTGCTCGTGCTGCTCACGGCCGTCGATATCCGCGCCGTCGGGCCCAACGTGTGGAACGGCTGGAAGGGCGCGCTGCTGCGCGATCTCTATACCGGCGCCGAGGAGATGATGTCGGGCGGCATGATGACCGAAGGGCGCGCCGCCCGCGTCGCCGCCGCCAAGGAAGCCTTGCGCGCGCAGCTCGCCGACTGGACCGACGCGGAATTTGCCGAACACGCCGCGCGCGGCTATCCGTCCTATTGGCTGTCGTTCGACACGCCGACCCATGTGCATCACGCGAAGCTGCTGCGCGACGCGGACGCGAGCGGCGCGCCATTGGCGGTCGACGTGGTCGCCGACGCATTCCGCGCGGTGACCGAGGTCACCATCTACACCGCCGACCATCCCGGCCTGTTTGCCCGCATCGCCGGCGCCATGGCGATGAGCGGCGCCAACATCGTCGACGCGCGCATCTTCACCCTGGCCAACGGCATGGCGCTCGACACGTTCTGGATCCAGGACGTGGAAGGCGGCGCGTTCGACCGGCCCGACCGGGTGCGCAAGCTGCGCAGCACCATCGAGCAGGTGCTCGCGGGCCGCGTCCGCCCGGCCCGCGAACTCGCCGGCAAGCGTAGCGGCCCGGCGCGCGCCCAGGTGTTCAAGGTGGCGCCGCGCGTGCTGATCGACAACGATGCTTCGGCGACGCACACGGTGATTGAAGTCAACGGCCGCGACCGGCCGGGCTTCCTCTATGACGTCACCTGGACTCTGACCGAGCTCAGCCTGCAGATTTCGAGCGCCAAGATTTCGACCTACGGCGCGCGCGCGGTCGACGTGTTTTACGTCAAGGATCTGTTCGGGCTGAAGATCGCCAATGACAGCAAGCTCGCCCAGGTCCGCGCGCGGCTCACCGCGGTGGTCGGCGATCCGCCGGCCGCGGCCGCCAAGCCGCGGTCCATCGACAGCGCCAAAAGTTCCTGATCCGTGCTATAAGACAGCCGTCAGACTAACCATCCAGATAAAAAAATGCTCATCGCCGAGCTGGGGCTCGTCCTTCTTCTAATTCTCGTCAACGGTTTTCTCGCCATGTCGGAGCTGGCGGTCGTCTCCGCCCGCCGCGCCAGATTGCAGGCCATGGCCGCCGCCGGCGTGCGTGGCGCCGCCACCGCGCTTCGCCTGGCCAGTCATCCGGGCCGCTTCCTCTCCACCGTGCAGATCGGCATCACCCTGGTCGGCGTGCTGGCCGGCGCCTATAGCGGCGCCACCTTCGCCGACCCCTTTGCGCTCTATCTCGAAGCGAAATTAGGGCTGTCGGAATCGATCGCGGATGCCGCCGCCCTGGTCACTGGTGGTGGCCGCGGTGACCTATCTGTCGCTGATCGCCGGTGAGCTGGTGCCCAAGCAGGTAGCGTTGCGCAATCCGGAGGCGGTGGCGGCCTTCGTCGCCCGCCCGATGGAAATTTTGTCCAGGGTCGTTGCCCCGGCGGTCTGGCTGCTCGATTTTTCCTCGCGCCTGGTGCTGAAGCTGCTCGGCAGCAAATCGAAGGGCGAATCGTCGGTCACCGAAGACGAGATCAAGATGGTGATCGCGGAAGCCGAGTCGGCGGGCATCCTGGAACCGGCGGAAAAGGAAATGATGGCTGCCGTCCTGCGCTTCGGCGACCGGCCGGTGCAGGCCATCATGACGCCGCGCCATGACGTCGATTGGGTCGATCTCGACGCGCCCGAACAGGAAACCCGCGAACGGCTGAAGACCAGCCATCATTCGCGCCTGCCGGTCGGGCGCGGCAGCATCGACGAGGTGGTCGGCGTGGTGCAGGCCAAGGACCTGCTCAATGCCTATCTCAGCGGCGGCACCGTGCGCATCCGCGATCACGTCAAGGAGGCGCCCGTGGTGCACGAAAGCGTCGATGCGCTGGAGATTCTCACCATCATCAAGGGCGCGTCCGTGCACATGGCCCTGGTGGTCGACGAATACGGCATTTTCCAGGGGCTGGTGACGAGTGGCGACGTGCTCGAATCGATCGCCGGCGCCTTCGCCGAGCCAGGTTCCGACGATGATCCGGATGCGTTCCGGCGCGACGACGGCTCGTGGCTGTTCTCCGGCTCCATGCCGGCCGACGAGATGGCCGACCGCCTGATGATCGCCCTGCCCCAGGACGGCAACTTCCACACGGTGGCCGGCTTCATCCTGCACAGCCTCAAGCGGCTGCCCCGCATCGGCGACGTGGTGGTGGTCGGCGGCTGGCGCTTCGAGGTCGTCGACATGGACGGCCGGCGCATCGACAAAGTGCTGGCGACCCGCGTCAATGTCGGGGATAGTCACCACTGATGCTGGCGGTTCGACGCCGGCCCGACGCAGCCTGTTGAGCCAACCGTCGCATGTCGCTTCTACGCGCCATTACCACCGTCGGCGGCTACACTCTGATCAGCCGGGTTCTCGGTTTCATCCGCGATGTGCTGCTCGCCGCCATCCTCGGCGCGGGTGCCGCGGCGGACGCTTTCGTCGTTGCCTTCAAGTTGCCCAACCTGTTCCGCCGCCTGTTCGCCGAAGGCGCGTTCAACGCCGCATTCGTGCCGCTGTTCGCGCGCCGGTTGGCGGCGGAGGGGCGCGACGCGGCGCGCGATTTCGCCGAGCAGGCCCAGGCGGTGCTCCTCTTCGCCCTCGTCGTCTTCGTGCTGATCGCCGAGGCGGTGATGCCCTGGGCGATGCGCGTGATCGCGCCGGGCTTCGTCGCGGACCCGGCCAAATTCGCGCTCGCCGTCGAGCTCACCCGCATCACCTTCCCCTACCTGCTGTTCGTCTCCCTGGTCTCGCTGATCGGCGGCGCGCTCAACGCGCTCGAACGGTTCGCGGCGACCTCGGCAACACCGATCTTCCTCAACCTGGTGATGATCGCGGGCCTGGTCGGCTGGCGCTGGTACGCGCCATCGGCCGCCCATGGCGCGGCCTGGGGTGTCACCGTCGCCGGTTTCGCCCAGCTCGTCTGGCTCGCCCTCGTGCTGAGATCGGCGGGCATGGGGCTGGGCTTCCGGCTGCCCAAGCTGACGCCGGAGGTGAAACGGCTGCTGATCCTCATGCTGCCGGTGGCGTTCGGCGCCGGCGTCTACCAGATCAACGTGGTGGTCGATGTGGTGATCGCCTCGTTCCTGCCCTCTGGTTCGGTCTCGTTCCTCTATTACGCCGACCGGCTCAACCAGCTGCCGCTCGGCGTCGTCGGCATCGCCATCGGCACGGCGCTGCTGCCGATCCTGGCGCGCCAGATTCGCGCCGGCGAGGACAGCGAAGCGCTGGCCAACCAGAACCGCGCGCTCGAAGTGGCGCTCGTGCTCACCCTGCCCGCCGCCGCCGCCCTGATCGTCATCGCCCAGCCGATCATCGCCGTGCTGTTCGAGCGCGGCGCGTTCGGCCCGGAGGCGGTCGCCGCCACCGCGCTGGCGCTCGCGGCCTACGCCGCGGGCCTGCCTGCCCACGTGCTGGCCAAGGTTTTCACGCCGGGCTATTTCGCGCGCGAGGACACCGCGACCCCGGTCAAGATCGCCGTCCTCGTCATGGTGGTCAACGCCGCGCTCGCCGTCGTCCTGATGCTGGCCCTGCAGCGCTACGGCATGGGCCACGTCGGCATCGCGCTCGCCACCTCGCTGACCGGCTGGCTCAATGCCGTGATGCTGTGGCGCGGGCTGGCGCGGCGCGGCCAGTTCAGCCTGGATGCGCGCCTGCGCCGCCGCGCCCCGCCGATCCTGGTGGCGGCGGTCATCATGGCCGGCGTGCTGATGCTAGGCCACTGGTTGCTGGCGCCCTGGCTCGCCGGCGCGCTGCACGAGCGCGTCGTGGCGCTGGCCATCCTGGTCGCGGCCGGCGGCGCCACCTATTTTGTCGCCGCGCAACTGTTGGGCGCCGTCGATTTGCGCGAGCTCAAGTCCCTGCTGCGGCCGCGGCGCGGCCAGCCAACCGTGCGACCGCCGGCCGGCGAGTCGGAACCCTGAGAGCGTCGGGCTCAGCGGGCCTGTCCGCTTGACCCATGCCGGCCGAGGGGCGATAACAGCCGCCACCTCGCGCCCTCAGCCTCAACAGCTCGTAGCCTCCGCCCCGCCATGAATCGCATCTTTTCCGGTGTGCAGCCGACAGGCAACCTTCACCTCGGCAACTACCTGGGTGCGATCCGCAACTGGGTCGCCCTGCAGAAGGATTACGACTGCATTTTCTGCATCGTCGATCTGCACGCCTTGACCCTGCCCCAGGACCCCGAGGAACTGCGCAAGCACACCCGCGAGGTAACCGCCGCCTACATCGCCGCCGGCATCGATCCGGAGGCCTGCGTCATCTTCAACCAGAGCGCGGTGCCGGGTCACGCGGAGCTCGCCTGGCTGCTCGGCACCCTGACGCCGCTCGGCTGGCTCAACCGCATGACCCAGTTCAAGGAGAAGGCGGGCAAGCACCGCGAGAACGCCGGGCTCGGCCTGTACAGCTATCCCGTGCTGATGGCGGCCGACATCCTGCTCTACAAGGCGACCCATGTGCCGGTCGGCGAGGACCAGAAGCAGCATCTCGAGCTGTCGCGCGACATCGCCGGCGCCTTCAACCGGCGCTTCGGCACCGAATACTTTCCGCTGCCCGAGCCGCAGATCCTGGGCGAGGCGACGCGCGTCATGAGCCTGCGCGACGGCACCAAGAAGATGAGCAAGTCCGACATCTCGGACTATTCGCGCCTCAACATGACCGACGACGCGGCGACCATCGAGCAGAAGATCAAGAAAGCGAAGACCGATACCCTGCCGCTGCCCGACAGCGTCAAGGACCTGGAGGCCCGGCCCGAGGCCGACAATCTGCTGGGCATCTATGCCGCGCTCGCCGGCGAGACGCGCGAGCAGGTCCTGGCGCGCTATGCCGGCAAAGGCTTTTCCGAATTCAAGAAGGACCTTGCCGACCTGTCGGTCGCGGTGCTCGGCCCGATCGGCGACGCGATGCGGCGCCTGTCGGCCGACCCCGGCTATGTCGACGGGGTGCTGCATCGCGGCGCCGAACGCGCCGGCGCCATCGCCGGCCGGCACATCGCCGAGGTCAAAGACATCATGGGGTTGTTGCGCCCCTAACAGCCCGTCCGGTCGCCCTTTCGGCGGCCAGCCGGGCCGCCACTGTCCCGGATCGGGGCGCCAGGGTGAAAGCTTGGACATTTATCTGCCCATCGCCGAAGTCTCGGAGAACGTCTTCGTTCTCCTGGCGCTCGGCGGCGGCGTCGGGTTCCTGTCGGGACTGTTCGGCGTCGGCGGCGGCTTTCTGACCACGCCGCTGCTCATCTTCATCGGCATCCCGCCGGCGATCTCGGTGGCGACCGGCGCCAATCAGACCCTCGCCGCCTCGGTGTCCGGCACCATTTCCCATTGGCGCAAGGGCAATGTGGATTTCAAGATGGGCGGCGTGCTGGTCGCCGGCGGCCTGGTCGGCTCCGTCTTCGGTGTCTGGCTGTTCAAGATCCTGCGCAACCTCGGCCAGCTCGAACTGACGATTTCCATCCTCTACGTGCTGCTGCTCGGCAGCCTCGGCTTCATGATGGTGATCGAGAGCGTGCGGAGCTGGGTGCGCCGGCGCAAGGCGGTCGGCGGCCGCAAGCTGCACCAGCACACCTGGCTGCACGGCCTGCCCTGGAAGGTGCGGTTTCCCAAGTCGCGGCTCTATATCAGCGCCTGGCTGCCGCTCGGCCTCGGCTTCTTCGTCGGCGTCATGTCGGCGATCATGGGGGTCGGCGGCGGCTTCATCATGGTCCCGGCTATGATCTATCTGCTCGGCATGCCGACCCTCATCGTGGTCGGCACCTCGCTGTTTCAGATCATCTTCGTCACCGCCAGCGTCACGGTCCTGCAGGCTGCGCAGAACCAGACGGTCGACCTGGTGCTGGCGCTCATCCTGCTGGTCGGCGGCGTGGTCGGCGCCGAGATGGGCAGCCGCGTATCGACCCGGCTGATGGGCGAACAGTTGCGCGCCATGCTCGGCATCATCATCCTCGCCGTCGGCATCAAGATGCTCACCGATCTGACGCTGCCGCCGCCCGACCTGTATCACGTCGTTCCCTATCTCGAGTGATCGGCCGATGGACGGTGGCAGTTCGGCGCGGACCGGTCGGCGACGCATTCCCGTCACGGCTTTTGCTTTTTTTTCCGGTCACGCGATTTTTTGTTGCGCCCATCGGTGTGTCAGCGCAGAACGGGACAAGGCTTCCCTTGACCTCAAGTCCAAGGCGCGTCTGGTCCGATGCAGATCTATCTGCCGATTGCCGAACTGTCGGTGGACGTGTTCCTGCTCCTCGGCATGGGAGCCGGAGTCGGTTTCCTCTCCGGATTGCTCGGCGTCGGCGGCGGCTTTCTCATGACGCCCCTTCTCATCTTCGTCGGCGTGCCGCCCGCGGTCGCGGTGGCGAGCGAGGCCAACCAGGTGGTGGCCGCCTCGGTATCCGGCGCGCTCGCCCATTGGCGGCGCGGCAACGTGGATTTCCGCATGGGCGCGGTGCTGCTGATCGGCGGCTTCTTCGGCTCGTCCCTCGGCGTGCTGCTCTATACCCTGCTGCGCGAGATCGGTCAGCTCGACCTGGTGATCTCGCTGAGCTACGTGGTCTTTCTCGGCATCATCGGCGGTCTGATGCTGGTCGAATCGTCGCGCGCCATCCTGCGCCGCCGCCAGTCCGACCATGCCGGTGCGCAAGCTGCATCAGCATACCTGGCTGCACGGCCTGCCGCTCAAGATGCGCTTTCGCAAATCGAAGCTCTATATCAGCGCGCTGCTGCCCCTGACCGTCGGCTTCTGCGTCGGTGTCCTGTCGGCCATCATGGGCGTCGGCGGCGGCTTCATCCTGGTGCCGGCGATGATCTATCTGCTCGGCATGCCGACCGTGGTGGTGATCGGCACCTCGCTGTTCCAGATCATCTTCGTCACCGCCAACGTCACCTTCCTCCAGGCGGTGCAGAACCAGACGGTCGACGCCCTGCTGGCGATTATTCTGCTGACCAGCGCTGTGGTCGGCGCCCAGTTCGGCAGCCGGCTGGCCGGCAAGATCCCCGGCGAACAGCTCCGCGCCCTGCTCGCCGTGGTGGTGCTCGCGGTCGGTATCAAGCTGGTGTTCGACCTGGTCGCCCCGCCCGCCGACCTCTATTCCATCGGCCACGGGGTGCGCGACTGATGCACGCCTTCGTGCGGATCGCCGCCGTCGTCCTGGCGCTGCTCGCGGTGGCGCCGGCCGCGCGCGCGCAATTGGTCGCCGACCTGTCCGAACATCTCGTCGCCATCACCACCGGCTTCGTCGGCACCGACGTGCTGCTGTTCGGCGCCATCGAGGGCACCGGCGACGTGGTGGTGGTGGTGCGCGGTCCGCCGCGCACGGAGATCGTGCGGCGCAAGGCGCGCATCGCGGGCATCTGGATCAACGAGCGCGAGATGGTGTTCAACAACGCGCCGTCGTTCTACGTCGTGGCATCGGCCAAGCCGCTCTCCGAAATCCTCTCGCCGGTCGCCCGCGTGCGTCACGAGATCGGCTTCGACTATCTGCATCTGGTGCCGGCGCGCGCCGCGGCGCCGCAGGAGGTCGAGGAGTTCCGCCGCGCGCTGATCCGCAACAAGCAGCGCGAGGAACTCTATCTCGAGGAAACCGGCAAGGTGAGCTTCCTCGGCGCCCGGCTATTCCGCACGCGCATCTATTTCCCCTCGAACGTGCCGACCGGGACCTATACCGCCGATGTCTTCCTGGTGCGCGACGGCAATGTGGTCAGCGCCCAGAGCACGCCGCTGGTCGTGGGCAAGGTCGGGTTCGGCGCCGAACTGTTCGATTTCGCTCACCGGCGGCCGGTGCTCTACGGCATACTGGCGGTCGTCGTCGCATTGTCCGCCGGCTGGATGGCCGGCGTCGCCTTCCGCAGGACCTGACCGCCCGGTCTGAATGGACATGGTCTGGATGTCGGACAAGGGCGGTTCCTATTCGAGACGGAGATCAGCGACCGATGAGCGATAGCACGTCCCAACCCGGCCCGACCGCGCCCGGCGAGACCCCGGCGGGGGTGCCCGCCCCCGAGCGCGTCTTCCTGGTGGTCGTCGACAAGAGCGAGGAACACAAGGTCGCGCTGCATTATGCGGCGCTGCGGGCCAAGAAGACCGGCGGCCGCGTCGCGCTGCTCTATGTCATCGAACCCGGCGATTTTCAGGCCTTCGGCGCGGTCGAGGACCTGATGCGGGAGGAGAAGCGCCAGGAGGCGGAAACCGTCCTTCATACCCATTCGGCCGAGGTCCAGGGCATCTGCGGCAAGACGCCGGTGTTCCATATCCGCGAGGGCGCTCTGCGCGACGAACTGATCAAGCTCATCAACGAAGACGAAACCATCTCCATCCTGGTGCTCGCCGCCGCCTCGGGCGGCAAGAACCCGGGCCCGCTGATCTCGGCCCTGGCCGGCAAGATGTGGAATCAGTTGCGCATCCCGCTGACCATCGTGCCGGGTAGCCTGACCCACGCGGAGCTCGACCTGCTGACCTGACCGCCCGGTCAGACGCTGACCGGCCAAGGCCGGTCCCGATGCCGCGACACCTCCTTCGGTCCAATGCCTCCCCTGAAAGAGCGCGCTTTTCTGCGTCTGTAAGTATCCCTTACGGTAAGTAACAATATGACTTTCTGCATCCGTTTAAGGAATTCTTTGCCATATGCAGCGTTGCCATAAGGACAATTCAATTCGGCGCCCGACGTTAACCATATGAAATAGTTAGGGAAAATTATCTTGATTTTGATCGTTCCCTGGCCAATGTTTAACAAAGGTTTAACACAGCACGATCACTTGGACCTCTATTTGCCATGTTTATCCAAACCGAGCAGACACCCAATCCGGCGACTTTGAAGTTTCTTCCCGGTCGTGAGGTCATGGCAGCGGGCACCGCGGATTTTCCCGCGGTGGAAACGGCTGGCCGCTCGCCGCTGGCGGCGGCGCTGTTCGGTGTCGAAGGCGTGCGCGGGGTGTTTTTCGGCAGCGATTTCGTCACCGTGACCAAACATGACGACCGCGATTGGCAGCTGCTCAAGCCGGCCATTCTTGCCGTCATCATGGAGCATTTCACCTCCGGCCAGGCGCTGTTCGCGGCGGGCGACGCGGGCGAGGCTCAGGCCGACGGGGACGAGGGCGAAATCGTCGCCCAGATCAAAGAACTTCTGGAGACCCGGGTGCGCCCCGCGGTTGCCCAGGACGGCGGCGACATCGTGTTCCGCAGTTTCGAGGACGGCGTCGTGTTTTTGCACCTGCAGGGTTCGTGCTCGGGTTGTCCGAGCTCGACGGCCACCCTGAAGGCGGGGATCGAGAATTTACTCCGGCACTACATCCCTGAAGTCCGGGAGGTGCGGGCGGCCCAATAGTTCGGGCCGGTCTCCACCTGCCTTACCCATGAATGGGAACAAGGGGGTGCTTGTTATGAGAGGGGTTTCCTTGCGTTTATTGGTTCGTTCATTTTCGGGCTTGGGGTCGGCGTTCGTCAAACCCGCGCATATCAGCGGTGTCGGCCTCTGCCTTTGTCTCATTCTCGCGTTGGCGACGCCGCCTTCGGGCGTCCATCGCGCCAATGCGTCGCGCGTGGCGTTTTCCGCGCCGATCGGTGCCGCGGTCGAGCCCAGCACCGCCTGGACCAAGTTCGGTCCCGCCGGCACGCTCGGCATGCTCGATCTAACGGGCATGGTCCAGGCTATCGGCAATAGCCAGCGTCTCGTCGGCTATTTCGAGGACATGGGCTACCGGCTCGATCTGCTGCGCGACGGGCAGGGCACCGTGCCCCGTCTCTATCTCGCCAGCCTGCCCAACGATCTGCCCGATGTGCAATCGCCCGAAATCCGCAAGGTCGTGTTCATCAAGGCCATGCTGCCGATGATCCTGCGCGCCAATGAGGAAATCCTCGACCGCCGCGCGGCGCTCGAGGCCTTGTCGCGCAAAGCCGCGACCGGCCGCGAGTTCAGTCAGAAAGAACAGGCGTGGCTTGAAGAGATGACCCGGCTCTACGATCTCAAGCGGCCCGACACGGCCGAGCTGCTGAAGCGCATCGACGTGGTGCCGCCGTCGCTGGCCCTCGCCCAGGCCGCGCTCGAAAGCGGTTGGGGCACCTCGCGCTTCGCCCAGAAGGGCAATGCGCTGTTCGGCCAGAAGATCTTCATCGAGTTCGCGGCCGCCATGCCGTCCTATGACCGCCATGGCAACGAGATGTTTCGCATGCGCACCTTCGAGGATCTGTCGGGCAGCGTGCGGTCCTATATGCACAACCTGAACTCCCATCCGGCCTATGCGGATTTTCGCAAGCTGCGCGCCGACATGCGCCGCAAGGCGCCTCCCGGCCGCCACGACTTCGGCCCGATGGCTGGCGATGTGCTGGCCAAGACGCTGGTCAGTTATTCGGAGCGCGCCGGCGACTACATCGCCGACGTTCGCCAGCTCATGCAGATGAACGATCTTCGCGTGTTCGACCGTGCGCGCCTGACCAATGAACAGATCGCCGGCGATCTGCGGCCCGGCGCTTAAGCGGCGGTATTGACGGATGTGATGGGCCGGCGCTTGCGCCGGCCCTGCCGTGTCCAGATGATGGATGCGCGCGCGGCGGGCCACGCTCACATCATCGGCGGCGCGCCCTTGCCGTCGTCGATCAGGGGATAGCTGCGCGAGTTCGAAAAGCTGGTAGTGCCACCATTCGTTACGGTAGAAATCCCACCCGGCCGCGCTCATGAGGCCAAGCAGCAGCAGGCGGTTACGCTGCGCCGCCACGGAGACGTCGGTCCGCCCGTGGTGCGACTGGGGCCGGAAGGCATCGAACGGCGTCCCCATGTCGAGTTCGCGGCCCGCTTCGTCGAGCAGCGTCACATCCACGGCCACGCCGCGCGAATGGGGTGACCCGCGCCGTGGATCGGCCAGGAAATCGGGGTCCGGTTTGGCATTCCACAAGGCCCACTGCGCTTCGGTCGGTCGGTAGGCATCGAAGATTTTCAGGCCGAGGCCAAGCGCGCCGGCCAGGGCAATGGCACGGGCGAGCTTTTCAGCGGCGTCGGGATGGAGGTAGCATCCGGGGCGTTGATAGACGGCCTTGCCGGTGATGTTGTCGGCGGTGGCGTAGGCGATCTCGTGGACCACGGCGAAGGTGGGCGGCGCGATCTCGACCAGCGGGACGAACGGCAGCGATGGGGCAGGAGAGGGCGGCGACGGCGGTGGCGGCGCGGGTGAGGTCATGGAGAACTTCGGCGGCGTTCATGAGTTCGGTGATGCGGCGGCACTCTAGCATATTTGGCGGACGATGAATCTTCTGGCGTTTGATACGGCGTGCGATGCCTGCTCGGTTGCCCTGTGGCGCGACGGCGCGGTGGTGGCGCGGCGCGCCCGCGCCATGCAACGCGGCCAGTCGGAAGCTCTGGTGCCGATGATCGACGAGGTCATGCGCGAAGCCGGGTGCGATTTTACCGCGCTGAGCGCCGCGGCGGTGACCAACGGACCCGGCGCCTTCACCGGCCTGCGGATCGGTCTGGCGACCGCGCGCGCCATCGCCCTTGCGGCGGACCGTCCCGTTCTCGGCATCTCGACGTTCGACGCCATCGCCTTCGCGGCGCGCGACGAGGCGCGGGACGCGGGAGCCCTGGCGGTCGCGATCGAGACCAAACGCGACGATCTTTATCTGCAGGTCTACGCGCTCGACGCCACCGCGCTCGGATTTTCCGCGCGCGGCGATGCAGCCATTCTGATGCCGGCCGACGCCCACGCGATCCTGCCGGCGGGACGGCTTGTGCTCGCGGGCGATGGCGCGGCGCGGTTGAGCGCGGCGCTCGGCAATCCGGCGCGCGTCGCGCTGTCCGCGGCCCAGGTGCCGGACGCCGCGGATGTCGCGGTGATCGCCGCCGCGCGCCTCGCGGCCGGTGCCCCGGCAGGACCGTTGCGTCCGCTCTATTTGCGCGCGCCTGCGGTGCGTTTGCCGCAACCGTTCGGTGCGGGATCCGTATCATGAGGGCGACCGAGCCCGCCGCCATGCCCGTGCGTCTGTTGCCCGTGCAGGTCGCCATGCATAAGGTGGTCGCCGGATTGCACGCCGCCTGCTTCGACGATTCCTGGAATGCCTTCACCGTCGGCCAGGTGATGCGCATGCCCGGCGCCTTCGGCTATATCGCGGTTCTGCCCGGCGAAATCGATTCGGCGGGCGATGCGCCGATCGGCTTCGCCCTGGCAAGCGGCGCCGCCGACGAACGCGAGTTGCTGTCGATCGGCGTTCTCCCCGAGCATCGCCGCGGCGGCATCGGTCGCCAGCTTGTCGAATCGATCATTGTCGAATCGACCAATCGCGGGGCGGCGCGGCTTTTTCTCGAGGTGGCGGAAGACAACACCGCGGCGCAGCGGCTCTATCGCAGTCTCGGTTTCTTTACCGTCGGCCGACGGCCCGGTTATTACCGGCGCAAATCGGGTCCCGCCGTGTCGGCCCTGACCTTGCGGCGCAATCTCAGCGGCGGCTTTCGCGATCCGTAAATCAGCGTTTGCGGATTCGGAGCAGGTGCGCGCCACCGCCCGGTTCGGCCGCCAGGGACATGACCGTGTGGCCGTGCTCGCTCACGGAGCGCGGCACGTTCTCAAGCGGCTCGGCGCCAGTCAATCGAATCTCTGCCGTATCGCCCGCCGACATACGCTCGATCAGCAATTTCGTCTTTACGAACGTGAGAGGACAAACATCGCGCGTTATATCCAGCACGTGATGAGCCATACGTGGAATCCCGAATGTCAGCTCGTTGATTTTACAATTATTGATTGATCGTTGCCTTAAACAAACTTATATGGGGTCCATGACCTCATCGGTATCGGAGTTCGAGTAACATGGCGGATAACAACAACAACAGTTCGAATGAACTACTCGTCTTGACGACGGAAATCGTATCCGCGCACGTGGCCAATAATACCGTATCACTTGCCGACCTTCCGCAGCTCATTCAGCAGGTCTACGGCACGCTGGCCGGGATCGGCGGCGCGCCGGCTTCCATCGGCGCCCGGCCACAACCGGCGATCGCGGTGAAGAAGTCGGTGACGCCGGACTTCATCATCTGTCTCGAAGACGGCCGCAAACTCAAGATGCTCAAGCGCCACCTCAAGACGGCCTACAACATGACGCCCGAGGAATATCGCGAGCGCTGGCAGCTTCCCCCGGACTACCCCATGGTCGCGCCGAATTACGCCAAGCAGCGCAGTTCGCTGGCCAAGAAGATCGGTCTGGGCACCAAGCCACGCGGGCGGCGCGGCCGCGGCTGACGGCTTCAGGCAATAACTTTCGGGCCGGCGTCGTTCGCATTAAGGTAGGCGCGCGCCGCGCATTCATAATATATTAACCGAAACGAACGCTCAGCCTGCCCAGAGGACTGCGGGGGTAAGCCATGCCTGAAGAGTTTTCCACCCTCGAAAAGCTTTGCATCGACAAAGGCATGAAGATGACCGGCCAGCGCCGCGTCATCGCTCGTCTGCTGTCCGACGCCGCCGATCATCCCGACGTCGAGGAGCTTCATCGTCGCGCTTCGGCCATCGATCCGCGCATCAGCATCGCGACGGTATACCGGACGGTGCGGCTGTTCGAAGAAGCCAATATTCTTTCGCGCCACGAATTCGGCGACGGCCGCGCCCGCTACGAGCGGGCCCGGGAAAGCCATCATGACCACTTGATCGACATCAAATCGGGCGAGGTCGTGGAGTTTCAGAACGAAGAGATCGAGGCCCTGCAGCGGGAAATCGCGCGGCGGCTCGGTTACAAGCTGGTGGATCACCGTCTCGAACTCTATGCGGTGCCGATGAAAAATGGCGACGGCTAGGCCGCCATGAAGGGAAACGGGCGCGCATGACCATATCCGAGACCAAGTTGGCAAATCGGCCGATGCCGGTGCTGCGAGCCGGCAATCTCGAGGTCAGGCTGGCGGAAAGTCGCGACGAAATCGATGCCGCTCAAGCGCTGCGCTATCAGGTGTTCTACCAGGAAATGGCGGCGCGACCCTCGCCCGAGACCGCCAAAAGCCGGCGCGACGTCGATGATTTCGACCTCTATTGCGATCATCTGCTCGTCATCGACCACAGCCGGGGCAAAGCAGCGGACGCCGTGGTCGGCACCTACAGGTTGCTGCGCCGGGAGCCCGCCGCCAAGGCGGGCCGATTCTATTCGGCATCCGAATACGACATATCAAAACTCATTGCCGTGCCCGGCGAGATTCTCGAGCTCGGGCGCTCTTGCGTCGACGTGGGATATCGCAACCGTCCCACCATGCAACTGCTGTGGCGCGGCATCTCGGCCTATGTCTTCCATCACCAGGTCGAGGTGATGTTCGGCTGCGCCAGCCTGCCCGGCACCGACGTGCAGGCGCACGCCGACACGCTGTCCTATCTCTATCACTATCACCTGGCGCCGCCGGCGTTGCGGCCGCGCGCGCTCGATAGCCTGTTCGTCGACATGAAGCTCAAACCGCAACCGACGCTCGATCCGCGCGCCAGCCTCGCATCGCTGCCACCGCTCGTAAAAGGCTATCTGCGGCTCGGCGGCTTCGTCGGTGACGGCGCGGTGATCGACGGTCAGTTCAACACCACCGACGTCTGTGTCGTGGTCAAGACCGAACTGGTCACGGAAAAATACATGCGGCACTACGATATTCTGCGCGAGTCATCGTCCGGCTGACCTGGGCTGGGATCTCTCATGCGATCACCCTTGCGAGCCACGTTGCGTGCCGCGCTCTATGGCATCTGGACGGTGCTGCTGCTGCCGGTCCAAATGCTGGCGGTGGCGCTGCGCGCCCCGTTGGCCAAGCGCCTGCCGCGGTTCTATCACCGGGTGTGCTGCCGCCTTCTCGGCATCGACGTGCAACATCGGGGCGAGCCGAGCCGCGACCATCCGGTCCTCTTCGTCGCCAATCACGCGTCCTATCTCGACATCGCCATCCTAGGCAGCCTGATCGCCGGGTCCTTCGTCGCCAAGGCCGAAATCGCCGATTGGCCGTTCTTCGGCCTGCTCGCCAAGCTGCAGCGCACGGTGTTCATCGACCGGCGCGGTTCGAAGGCAGCGCTTCATCGCGACGAGATCGGCGCGCGGCTCGAAGCGGGTGACGATCTCATTCTGTTTCCCGAAGGCACCAGCAGCGACGGCAACCGCGTGCTGCCGTTCAAGAGCGCCCTGTTCAGCGTGGCCGAGCGGCGCGCGGAGGGCCGGCCGCTCGTGGTGCAGCCGGTGTCGGTCGCCTATACCCATATCGACGGCCTGCCCATCGGGCGCGAATGGCGGCCGTATTTCGCGTGGTACGGCGGCATGGATCTCGGCGCCCATATCCGCAACGTGATCGCCATGGGCAGACTGACCGTCCAGGTCACGTTCCACCCGCCGCTCGCCATGGCCGAGATCGAGGCCGCGCCGAGCACGCCCAGCGCGCTGCGTAAGCTGATGGCCGATCGCAGCCACGCCGCGGTCGTCGAAGGTCATGCCCAGGCGCTGTTCGCCACCGGCCGGGCCGTCGCGACGGCGTCGCACGCGCCGCGCGCGCGGCGCAGCATGGCGGTCGCGCCGGCCGCCGCCGGCCAGCCGACGCCGCGCCCGACTTGACTCGCCAGGGTGCAATGGTAGGGTGCCCGCCTGAGTCGGTGGGCTCTACGGAACTTATTGAAATTTCAGTAGTTTTCTAGCCACCGCTTGGCGCAGCGGGGGTCCGGTCCTAGGATGCCGACCGCCATCGGCCGACGTCCAGCCTGTTGAGGATGCGCGTGACCAAGAGAGTGTTCATCAAGACCTACGGCTGCCAGATGAATGTCTATGATTCCGCCCGCATGGCGGACGTCCTGGCGCCGCTCGGTTACGCGAGCGCCGCTCAGCCGGAGGGTGCCGATCTCGTCATCCTCAACACGTGCCATATCCGCGAGAAGGCGTCCGAGAAGGTGTTCTCCGATCTCGGCAGGCTCAAGCGCCTGAAGGCCGCCAAGCGGGACAGCGGCGGCGGTGACATGCTGCTCGCGGTCGCCGGCTGCGTCGCCCAGGCCGAAGGCGAGGAGATCGCCGCGCGCGCGCCCTTCGTCGATCTCGATCCTCGGGCCGCAGACCTATCATCGCCTGCCCGAGATGGTGGCGCGCGCCGTCGGCCGCCGTTCCGCCGGCTCACTCGAAGATGCGGTGCTCGACACCGATTTCCCGGCCGAACCGAAATTCGATTTTTTGCCCGAAGCGTCATCGCCGCAGGGCGTCGCCGCGTTCCTCTCCGTGCAGGAAGGCTGCGACAAATTCTGCACCTTCTGCGTCGTGCCCTACACGCGCGGCGCGGAATATTCGCGTCCCGTCGCGGCCGTGGTGGCGGAAGCGCGCCGGTTGGTCGACCTGGGCGCGCGCGAGATCACGCTGCTCGGCCAGAACGTCAACGCCTATCACGGGATCGGCGCAGACGGTCGTGAATGGTCGTTTGGCCGCCTGATCCGCGAACTTGCCGAGATCGGCGGCCTCGCGCGCATCCGCTACACCACCTCGCATCCCAACGACGTGGACGACGATCTGATCGCCGCCCATCGCGATGTCGCGCAGCTCATGCCGTTCCTGCATCTGCCGGTGCAATCGGGATCGGACGCGATGCTCGAAGCGATGAACCGCAAATACACGGTGGACACATATCGCCGCGTGGTCGACCGGCTGCGCGGAGCGCGGCCCGATCTGGTGCTGTCGTCCGATTTCATCGTCGGCTTCCCCGGCGAAAGCGATGCGGATTTCGAAGCCACGCTCGCGCTGGCGCGCGAAATCGGATTCGTGCAGGCCTTCTCGTTCAAATACAGCCGCCGCCCGGGCACGCCGGCCGCCATCATCGCCAAGCAAGTGCCCGAGGGCATCAAGGCGGCGCGGCTCGATGCGCTGCAGGCGCTGCTCAACCAGCAGACCAAGGACTTCGACCGCGCCACGGTCGGCCGCGACATCGACGTTCTTTTCGAACGGCCGGGCCGTGATGCCGGCCAATTGGTCGGGCGCAACCCCACCATGCAGGCGGTGTTCGTCGAAGCCCCGGAGTTGTTCATCGGATCGGTCTGCCGCGTGCGCGTCACCGAGGCGCGCGGCAACAGCCTGGCCGCCGAACTTCTGACCGGCGATCCGAAATTCGACGCGCCCGAGGTTTCGCCGCACGCCGAGGCGGCCGCGTGACGCCATCGTCCGACATGCCGGATCCGGCAGCCACATCCTCCGGCGGCGGCGACGGCGCCGACCAGATCCAGATGGAATTCGACGACAACCGGCTGCTGCCCGCGTTGTACGGCGAGCATGACAAATATCTGGTGCGCATCGAAGGCGCGCTGGGCGTGCAGGTCGTCAGCCGGGGCAACCGGCTGGTGATCGCCGGCTCGCCCGAGGCCGCCGCCGCGGCGCGCCAGGTGCTGCAGAGTCTTTACGGCCAGCTCAAGCGCGGCCAGCAGATCGAAAGCGGCGATGTCGATGCGGCGTTGCGCCACGTGAAATCGGGCGATGGGTCGCGCGCGCCGGCGCGCGCCGGCGGTGCGGCGGCGTCCTATGGCGACGATCTGGTGATCTCCACGCGCAAGCGCCAGATCGCGCCACGCTCGCCCAACCAGGCGGCCTATCTGCGCGCCATGCGCAAATACGATCTGGTATTCGGCCTGGGTGCCGCGGGCACCGGCAAGACCTATCTGGCGGTCGCCAGCGCGGTGAACGCGCTCAATGCCGGCGAGGTCGACCGCATCATCCTGTCGCGTCCGGCCGTGGAAGCGGGCGAGCGGCTCGGCTTCCTGCCGGGCGACATGCGCGAGAAGATCGATCCGTATCTGCGGCCGCTCTATGACGCGCTGCACGACATGATGCCGGCCGAGCAGGTCATCAAGCGCATGGAGACCGGCGAGATCGAGGTGGCGCCGCTTGCCTTCATGCGCGGCCGCACGCTCGCCCATTGCTTCGTCATCCTCGACGAGGCGCAGAACACGACCTCGATCCAGATGAAGATGTGCCTGACGAGACTCGGCGAGGGCGCGCGCATGGTGGTGACCGGCGACACGAGCCAGATCGACCTGCCGCCCGGCGTGAAGTCAGGTTTGGTGGAGGCGATCGAGACGCTGCGGGACGTCGAGGGCATCGGCCTCGTCCGCTTCACCGCCGAGGACACCGTGCGCCATCCGCTGGTCGCCCGCATCGTGCGCGCCTATGAAAGCCACGAACAGCAGCAGCGTGATGGCAAGGGCCGCGGCGCCGCCGGGAAGCCGCCCGCTGACAATGTCTGACCGGTCTCCCCGTCCGGCCGTCCGCATCGCCATCTCGATCGAAAGCGCAGCGTGGCTGCGCCGCGTACCGGATGCGCGGACGCGCTGCCGCCGGCTGGCGCGCGCCGCATTGGCCGCGGCCGGCTTCGATGCGCGCCAGATGGGCGGCGCGGCCAGCGCCGAGCTCAGCCTGGTTCTCGGCGACGACGCCCTGCTGCAACGGCTCAACCGCGATTTTCGCGGCAAGGACAAGCCGACCAATGTGCTGTCGTTTCCGGCCATCGACCCGACGGAGCGCGGCATGGAACGCCCGGTTTTTCCGTTGGGCGACGTGGCGATCGCTTATGAAACAAGCGCTTCCGAGGCGCGCGCGCAGGGCAAGACGCTAGCCGCCCACCTCTCGCACCTCGTGGTCCATGGTATTTTGCACCTTTTGGGCTATGATCACCTGACGAAAGCCCAAGCCAACGATATGGAGACTTTGGAGACTGCCGTGCTGGCGCGGTTCGGCCATTCAGACCCTTACCGCGCGCGTGTTCCGCGTAAAAAATCCCGCGTTTCGCGCAACCAGCCACAGGCAGCTCGACCCCGGACATGAGCGACTCTCACAGTAGCGAGCCCCGCGACAGCGGGGCCATCCCATCGACCACTCTGTTGCGACGCATCCGCGCGGGACTACAGAGATTTCGCCGCCGCAAGGCAGCCGAAGACTCGATCCGCGACGTCATCGAAGAGCTGATCGAAGAAGGCAAGGCCGAAGCGCAGACCATCAACACCGACGAACGGCTGTTGCTGCAGAACATCCTGCGCCTGCGCGACGTCACCGCCTACGATGTCATGGTGCCGCGCGCCGACATCGTCGCCGTGGAAATCTCCAGGACCTTCCCGGAGCTCATGCAGCGGATGAGCCGCGAGGCGCACTCGCGCATGCCGGTCTATCGCGAAACCCTGGACGACGTGGTCGGCATCGTTCACATCAAGGACGTCATCGGCTATTTCACCAAGCCGGAAGAATTCGATCTCGCCACGATCACGCGCAAAGCACTGTTCGTTTCGCCCAGCATGCGCGTGCTCGACCTGCTGCTCGAGATGCGTCTCGCCCGCCTGCACATGGCGATGGTGGTCGACGAGTACGGCGGCATCGACGGGCTGGTGACGATCGAGGACCTGATCGAATCCATCGTCGGCGACATCCAGGACGAGCATGACGTGGAGGAGCCGCCGGGCATGATCGATCGTCCCGATGGCTCGATGCTCGCCGACGCGCGCACCGAGATGGCGGACTTCGAGGCCAAGGTCGGCTCGGTGCTGACCGAGGAGGAGCGCGCCCAGGATATCGACACGCTCGGCGGACTCGTGGTCTATCTCGCCGGCCGCATGCCGAGCCGCGGCGAAGTCATCCGCCATCCGTCGGGCACCGAATTCGAGGTGATCGACAGCGATCCGCGGCGCGTCAAACGCCTGCGCATCCGCAATCTGCCGCGCGCCGCCCACGCGCCGCCGGCACCCGCCGTGCAACGGGCCGGATAACCTTGTCTGTCGCAGTCGTGGCGAACCGCTGGGCCGGGCTCGACCGCCTCGCCGACAAGATGGCGGCGCTGACGGGATGGCGGCGCTACGCCGCCGCCGCCTTGTGCGGCTGCCTCGCCACGCTGGCTCTGCCGCCGCTCTACCTGTTTCCCGCGCTGCTGCCGGCGTTCTGCGGATTGTTCTGGCTCGCCCAAGGGGCGCGTAGCGCGCGGCAGGCGTTCGCCACCGGCTGGTGGTTCGGCTTCACCCATTTCGTCAGCGGTCTCTACTGGATCACCAACGCCCTGCTGGTCGACGCCGAAAAGTTCGGCTGGCTGGCGCCGTTCGCGGTCAGCGGACTCTCGCTCGGTTTCGCCATCTTTCCAGGCCTCGCCATCCTCGCCTGCTATGAGGGCCGCGCGCGCAACTGGGCCGCCGGCGCCGCGGCGCCCGTGCTGTTCGCCGTCGCGTGGACCGCGGTCGAATGGCTGCGCGGCAATATCCTCACCGGGTTTCCGTGGAATTTGATGGCCACGACCTGGTCTTTCTCGCCGGCCATGAGCCAATCGGTGGCGCTGTTCGGCGCCTACGGCTTGAGCTTCGTCACGGTGCTGGCAGCCGTGGCGCCGGCGGCATTGTGTGGCGCCACGACGGCGCCGCGGCGCCCGGTCAAGGCGATACTCGCGATGGTCGCGCTGCTGGTCGTCTGCGCGCTCGGCGGCATCGCGCGCATCGCGCTCGCGCCGGCGCAGGAGGCCGAGTCGATGGTGCCCGGCGTGCGGCTGCGTCTGGTGCAGGCCAATATCGACCAGCGCCTCAAGTGGGAAGAAACCGAACGGGTCAATACCCTGCGCAAATATCTCGCGTTGTCGAGCCAGCCGGGCGCCAGCCCGATCACCCACGTGGTCTGGCCGGAAACCGCGCTGCCCTATTTCCTGTCGACCGAGCCCGAACTGCTGCGCGTCCTGGCCCAGGTCGTGCCGCCGGGCGGCCTGCTGCTGACCGGCGCCGTGCGGGTCGATCCGCCGGGCACCATCCCGGTCCAGGTGTGGAACAGCGTGCATGCCATCGACGACCGCGGCCAGGTCGTCGCCACCTACGACAAATTCCATCTCGTGCCGTTCGGCGAATATGTGCCGCTGCGCAACATCCTGCCGATCGACAAGATCACGCCGGGCGCCGCCGACTTCGCCTCCGGCCCCGGGCCCAATACGCTGGTGCTGCCCGGCCTGCCGCCGGTCAGCCCGCTGGTCTGTTACGAAGCGATTTTTCCGGGCGGTGTGACCGCGCGCGCGGGCCAGCGTCCGCAATGGCTGCTCAATGTCACCAACGACGCCTGGTTCGGCCAATCCGCCGGGCCGCATCAGCATTTCGCCAGTGCCCGGCTGCGCGCGGTCGAGGAGGGTTTGCCCATGGTGCGCGTCGCCAACACCGGGATTTCGGCGGTCGTCGACCCCTATGGGCGGGTCCTCGCCAGCCTCGCGCTCGGGCGCGAGGGCGTGCTGGATGCGGCCCTGCCGGAGGCGCTGCCGCCGACGCCTTTCGCGCGCTTCGGCAATGGCATTCTGCTGGTCCTGCTGGCGGCGGCGGCCGGCGCGATTGCGGGTTTGCGCCGTCACGGGACGCGCTGACATCTTGGATTGTCAGGACGCGCGGCCCGCTTGTCCGCACCGTTAACCCCATCTCAACGCGCGCCCGCTAAAAGAAGCACGGTGGAAAGCATACGGTTGTATGCTATTTATCTCGCGATAGTGTGTCGCGGTACCGGGGGAGAGGTAGTGAGACAATCGCGAGCCGCGAGCGGCCGCTTGCGCAGCCCGACAGCGGCAGACGATGCGCCGGACCCGGTCGATATTTCGGTCGGCAGCCGGCTGCGTCAGCGCCGCACGCTGCTCGGCATGAGCCAGGAAAAGCTCGGCCGCGCGGTCGGGCTGACGTTCCAGCAGATTCAGAAATACGAGCGCGGCGTCAATCGCATCGGCGCCAGCCGCCTGCTTCAGCTCAGCCGCGCGCTGGCCGTGCCCATCGCCTATTTCTTCGAAGACGTTCCGGCGGTGAAGACCAAAGCCGCGCAAGCGGCGACGGCCGTCAACAGCGGGGTCACCGGCGATCCGTTCAGCCGGCGCGAAACCATGGATCTGGTGCGGGCCTACTATGCGATCTCCAACCCCTACGTGCGCAAGCGGGTGCTCGACCTGGTGCGCGCGCTGTCCCGGACCTCCCAGGTCAAGGCGCTTCTCAAATCGAAGCTGTCCTGAGGCCTTTATCCGGGGCTAAATCCTCTTGACGGCAGGATCAAAGGTTGCAACAACCTCGCGCCGGGGCGCGGCGGGGTATAGGTTTGGATCGCGGCATGACGCGCCGTGTGGCGGCGTCTTCGTGAGGGTTCCCCAACGTGCGGTCGCGGTTAGTGCCCCCGTTATTGGTCCGCCGGTAACGTCCACAGATCTTAATCTTTCTCCTTAGCGGCGGAGGCTCTACCCGTGCCAAAAGGCCCGTATCTCTTCACCAGCGAATCGGTTTCCGAAGGCCATCCCGATAAGGTCGCCGACCGCATTTCCGACGCCGTTCTCGATGCCTTCCTGGCCGCCGACCCCAATTCGCGGGTCGCCTGCGAAACCATGGTCACCACGAACCGCATCATCGTCAGCGGTGAAGTGCGCGGTCCGCGCTCCCTGGTCGACAAGAAGAAGGGCATCAAGAAGGACAAGATCGAGGCCATCGCCCGGCGCGCCGTGCGCGACATCGGCTATGAGCAGAAGGGTTTCCACTGGAAAAAGGCGCGCGTCAGCGTCTATCTCCACGGCCAGTCGGCCGACATCGCCCAGGGCGTCGACGCCAAGGGCAACAAGGACGAGGGCGCCGGCGACCAGGGCCTGATGTTCGGCTATGCCTGCCGCGAAACCGAGGCGCTGATGCCGGCGCCGATCCACTATGCCCACGAGATCCTGCGTTCGCTCGCCGAAGCGCGCCATTCGGGCGCCGTCACCGGCCTCGGCCCCGATGCCAAGAGCCAGATCACGTTGCTTTACGAAAAGAACAAGCCGGTGCGCGCCACCGCCGTGGTCGTCTCGACCCAGCATAGCGATAAGCTCGATCAGGACGAGGTGCGCGAGATCGTGCGGCCGCACGTGCTCAATGTGCTGCCCGAGGATTGGATGTGCGACGAGGAACATTTCTACGTCAATCCGACCGGCCGCTTCGTCATCGGCGGTCCCGACGGCGACTGTGGCCTGACCGGCCGCAAGATCATCGTCGACACCTATGGCGGTGCCGCGCCTCATGGCGGCGGCGCCTTCTCCGGCAAGGATCCCACCAAGGTCGACCGTTCGGCAGCCTACGCGGCGCGCTACCTGGCGAAGAACGTCGTCGCCGCCGGCCTCGCGGACCGTTGCACCATCCAGCTTGCCTACGCCATCGGCGTCGCCGAACCGCTGTCGGTCTATGTCGATACCCAGGGCACCGGCGAAGTCGATGAAGTGAAGATCGGCAAGGCGCTGCGCGAATTGATGAGCCTGACTCCGCGCGGCATTCGCGAGCATCTCGGCCTCAACAGGCCCATCTACGCGCGCACCGCGGCCTACGGGCATTTCGGCCGTCAGCCGGATCCCGACGGCGGGTTCTCGTGGGAACGGCTCGACCTTGCCGACGACCTCCGGTCCCGTTTCGCCTGATCCGGCGCCGCCCGGTCCGCCGTCGGATACGGGGCGCCGACGCACCCTCTACGGCCGCCGCCTCGGCCGGCCGCTCAAGCAGGGCCGCGAGGCGGCCCTCGCCGAGTGGCTGCCCAAGCTGACCGTCGCCGTGCCGGCACAGGGCAGGCTCGACCCCGCGCGCCTGTTTGCCCAGGAATTCGACGATCTGTGGCTCGAAGTCGGCTTCGGTTCGGGCGAACACCTGCTCGCCCAGGCCGCGGCCCATCCGGGCGCCGGCGTCGTCGGCTGCGAGCCTTTCATCAACGGCATGGCCGCGCTGCTCGTCGAAATTGCCCGCGACCCGGGTCGGGCGGCCAATATCCGCGTGTTGATGGACGATGCGCGCGCCTTGATCGCCGCGCTGCCGGATGCCGCTCTGGGGCGCGTTTTCGTGCTGTTTCCCGATCCATGGCCGAAAAGCCGCCACCACAAGCGGCGTTTCATCGGTCCGGAAAACCTGGTGGAACTGGCCCGGGTCATGAAGGACGGCGCGGAATTGCGGGTCGCCAGCGACCATGCCGACTATGTCGAATGGACGCTCGATCATCTGCGGGCCAATCCGGCGTTTACCGCGATTCGTCCGCCCTCCGAATGGCGGGAACGGCCGGCGGACTGGCCGGAAACCCGCTATGAGGCCAAGGCCCGGGCGCAAGGCCGCGCCCCGGTATTTCTGGCTTTCCGCCGCCAGGCCCGGTGAGTTCTCCACAGGGCGATGGCCTAGCGTGGGCCGCGGATTTCAAAAAACTTGAAGAAATCCGCAAGATGGCTATATTTTGCTTGGCTTTGCTCTAAGGCCTCAAGCAATCGGTCGGGTTTGTAGCGAGTGGGCCAGCGGCCCACTTTTTTATTTCCGTCCAGACCGGTCGGGAGGCGTGACCCCTTAAGGAACGTCGGGGAAGCTGCGGCAGACCCCGCAATTGCCAGGGCCGCACGCCGGCGTTGGCGTTTGCGGATAAGGCCGAGTCAGGGGCCACGGCGGCGAGCCGCGGCGAGGCGAGATTTTAGGATCAGGTGGAGACAGGTTGGCGATGGCGGATACCGCGCAACGCATCGAAGGGCTCATTGAACCAGCGCTGACCGCGATGGGCTATGAACTCGTGCGGATCGCGATCCAGGGCGGCGAATTGCGCGCCACTTTGCAGATCATGGCCGAGCGTAAGGATGGCGTGGGCATGACCGTCGACGATTGCGCCGACATCAGCCGCACCGTCTCGGCGCTGCTCGACGTCGAAGATCCGATCGCCGGCGCCTATACGCTGGAAGTGAGCTCTCCCGGGATCGACCGCCCGCTGGTCAAGCGCGACGATTTCGAACGCTTCGCCGGCTTCGAGGCGCGCGTCGAAACCGTGCAGCCGGTCAACGGCCGCAAGCGGTTCCGCGGCCGTCTCATGGGTGTCACGGGTGACGAGGTACGCTTGCGCGAAACCGCGAAGGCGGGCACCGGGGCGGACGAAACGCTGGTGCCGCTCGCCGCGATCGCGAAGGCGAAGCTGGTCTTGACCGACGATTTGATCGAAGCAACTCAAACAACAAAACGCGTGTAGACATCATGGCGATGGAAGCGACATTGGGCTTGGCCCGTCCGGAACTCATCCAGGTGGCCGATACGGTCGCCCGCGAAAAAGGCATCGACCGCGAAGAAGTGATCGAGGCGATGGAGCAGGCCATCCAGAAGGCCGGCCGCTCGAAATACGGCCATGAGCACGACATTCGCGCCGACATCAACCGCAAGAACGGCGAGATCACGCTCGCCAAATATACCGAGATCGTCGAGACGGTCGAAAACGAAGCGACCCAGATGACGCTGAAGGAAGCGCTCCGGCGCAAGCCCGGACGCCAAGGCCGGCGACTTCCTCATCGAGCCGCTGCCGCCGATCGATTTCGGCCGCATCGCCGCGCAGACCGCGAAGCAGGTCATCGTGCAGAAGGTGCGCGACGCCGAGCGCCAGCGCCAATTCCGCGAATACAAGGACCGCATCGGCGAGATCGTCAACGGCCTGGTCAAGCGCGTCGAGTTCGGCAATGTCACGGTCGATCTCGGCCGCGCCGAAGCGGTGCTGCGTCGCGACGAATGCCTGCCGCGCGAAAACTTCCGCCAGTCCGACCGGGTGCGCGCCTTCATCTACGACGTGCGCGAAGAGCCGCGCGGCCCGCAGATTTTCCTGTCGCGCACCAAGCCCGAGTTCATGGCCAAGCTGTTCGCCCAGGAAGTGCCGGAAATCTACGACGGCATCATCGAGATCAAGTCGGTGGCGCGCGACCCCGGCAGCCGCGCCAAGATCGCCGTGCTGTCCAACGATTCGAGCATCGATCCGGTCGGCGCCTGCGTCGGCATGCGCGGCTCGCGCGTGCAGGCCGTGGTCGGCGAGTTGCAGGGCGAGAAGATCGACATCATCCAGTGGTCGCACGATCCGGCGACCTTCGTCGTCAACGCGCTGGCGCCCGCCGAAGTCAGCAAGGTCGTGCTCGACGAAGAGCAGCACAAGATCGAGGTGGTGGTGCCCGACGACCAGTTGTCGCTCGCCATCGGCCGCCGCGGCCAGAACGTGCGGCTCGCGTCCCAGCTCACCGGCTGGGATATCGCGATCCTCACCGAGGCGCAGGAATCCGAGCGCCGCCAGGCCGAATTCCGCGGCCGCTCGCAGATGTTCATCGACGCGCTTGATGTCGACGACGTCATTGCCCATCTGCTGGTCACGGAAGGCTTCTCCTCGATCGAGGAAGTCGCGTTCGTGCCGCTCGAGGATCTGAGCGGCATCGAAGGCTTCGACGAAGACATCGCCAACGAGCTGCGCACCCGCGCCCAGACCTATCTGACCGAGCAGGAAGAGCGCATGACGTCGCGCCGCAAGGAACTCGGCGTCGACGACGCGCTCGGCGCCATCCCGGGCCTGACGCCGCGACATCTCGTCGCGCTCGGCGAGAAGGGCATCAAGACGCTCGACGATCTCGCCGATCTGGCGAGCGACGAGCTGGTCGAGATGCTCGACAAGAAGATCTCCGCCGACGACGCCAACGAGGCGATCATGGCGGCGCGTGCCCATTGGTTTGCCGACGAGCCATCCGGCGAACACGCCGGCGCCGTCGGCCTGACCGCCGATCGAATACGGGACGGATGGGAATGATGGGAATTGCACCAGCGGACGAGCAGGCGGCGAAAGCCGGGCGGCAACGCACGGCGGCCGACAAGCCGCGCCGTTCGCAGCGTCCGGGCATCCGCGCCCGCCGCGCGCTGGCCAACGAGCGCCGCTGCATCGCCACCGGCGAGAGCAAGGCGCGCGAGGAGCTCGTGCGCTTCGTGGTCGGCGCCCGACCGCAGCGTCGTTCCCGATCTCGAGGGCAACCTGCCGGGCCGCGGCCTGTGGCTCAGCCCCGACCGCGAGGTCCTGGAGAAGACCCGGCTTGGCGCGGCGTTTGCCCGCGCCGCCAAGGAATCGGTTACAGTGGCGCCCGATCTGGCCGACCGGCTGGAGCGCATGCTCGCCCAAGCGCTGCTGCGACATGCTCGGCCTGGCGCGCCGCGCCGGCCAGGCGGTGATGGGCTACGAACAGGTGCGTGCTTTTCTGCGCGATCGTTCGCGCGGCCGCGCCGCAAGCGGCGTCGCTGGTCGCGGCGCGGACGGCGCCGCCGGCGGACGCGACAAGCTGCGTCATCTGGCGCCGGACCAGCCGCTGGTCGACGTCCTGGACTCGGCCGAAATCGGCGCCGCGTTCGGCACGGGCGCCGTGGTTCATGTCGCGCTGGCCGATGGCCGGCTGGCGCGCGAATTTTTGCAAGCCGCACATCGGCTGGCTGGGTTGCGGCCTTCGCCCGAAGGCACGGCCAGTTCAGGTTTGAGGAAAGTTGAAGACGTATGACGGACACGACCAAAGAGATGAGATGCGGAAAAAGCCGCTGACGCTGTCGCGGCCCGGTCGGCTCGAGCTCAAGAAGACCGTCGAGACCGGCCAGATCCGGCAGAGCTTCTCGCACGGCCGCTCCAAGGCGGTGACCGTCGAGGTGCGCAAGAAGCGCACCTTCGCGCCGGGCGAAGGCGGCAGCATGACCGAGGTGAAGCCCGGCTTCAAAGAGATGGCCGCCGCCGCCGAGGCGCAGAGCGCCCGCGAGACGCCGCGCCCGCAGCGCTCGAAGCCGAAGCCGCCGCCGCCGCGCGCCGGCATCCGCACGCTGACCGAAGAAGAAAAGGCGGCGCGCGCCCGCGCGCTGCAGGGCGCGATCCGCGCCGACGAGCAGGCGCCGCGTCGTCCAGGAAGAAGATCGCCGCCGGCAAGCGTCGAGGACGAGGCGCCGCCGCCGCGCAGCGCAAGGCCGAAGAGGCGAACGCCGCGCGCCGCATCGCCGAAGCAGGCCTTCAAGCCGTCGCCGCCGAGCGCCGAGCGCCGCGCCGCCGAGACCCGCGCCGCAGACCGCCGAAGCGAAGCCCGCCGCCGGCGCCGCCGAGGCCGCCAAGGCCGAAGCTGACGGCCGCCGTCCCGGCGAAGCCGGCCGAGGAAGAGCGAGGACGAGGACAGCCGAGGCGAAGCGCGCCAAGCGGCCCGGCGTCGGCAAGGTCGCGCCGCGCCGCCCCGGCCTCACGGTCGCCAAGCCGACGCCGACCGCCGCCGCGGCAAGCTCACCATCACCACGCGCGCTCGACGACGACGCCGGCGAGCGCATGCGCAGCCTCGCCTCGGTGCGCGCGCCGCGCGAGCGCGAGAAGCGCCTGCATGCAGGGCCAGTCGCAGGGCGAGATCGTCAAGTTCGCGCGCGACGTCGTGATTCCCGAGACCATCACCGTGCAGGAGCTGGCCAACCGCATGGCCGAGCGCTCCGCCGACGTGATCAAGGCGCTGATGCGCATGGGCGTGATGGCGACGATCAACCAGACCGATCGACGCCGACACCGCCGAGCTGATCGTCGCCGAGTTCGGCCACAAGGCGAAGCGCGTCAGCGCCGCCGACGTCGAGGTCGGCCTCAAGGGCGAGGCCGACGATCGACGACGCGCTCGAGCCGCGCCCGCCGGTCGTCACCGTCATGGGCCACGTCGACCACGGCAAGACCTCGCTGCTCGACGCGCTGCGCAAGACCGACGTCGCCGCCCACGAGGCCGGCGGCATCACCCAGCACATCGGCGCCTATCAGGTGCAGATGAAGTCGGGCGCCGCGCATCACCTTCCTCGACACGCCGGGCCACGAGGCCTTCACCGCGATGCGCGCGCGCGGCGCCAAGGTCACCGACATCGTCGTGCTGGTGGTCGCCGCCGACGACGGCATCATGCCGCAGACCGTCGAGGCGATCCACCACGCCAAGGCGGCCGACGTGCCGATCATCGTCGCGATCAACAAGATCGACAAGCCCGACGCCAATCCGCAGCGCGTCCGCCAGGAGCTGCTGCAGCACGAGATCGTCGTCGAGGAGATGGGCGGCGACGTGCTGGCGGTCGAGGTCTCGGCCAAGACCGGCCAGAACCTCGACAAGCTCGAGGAAGCGATCCTGCTGCAGGCCGAAGTGCTCGAGCTGCGCGCCAACCCGAACCGCGCCGCCGAAGGCGTCGTCATCGAGGCCAAGCTCGAGCGCGGCCGCGGCGCGGTCGCCACCGTGCTGGTGCAGCGCGGCACGCTCAAGCTCGGCGACATCTTCGTCGCCGGCGCCGAATGGGGCCGCGTGCGCGCCCTGATCGACGACCACGGCAAGAAGGTGAAGTCGCGCCGGCCCGGCGACTGCCGGTCGAGGTGCTCGGCCTCCAGGGCGCGCCGTCGGCCGGCGACGATTTCGCCGTCGTCGACAACGAGAGCGCGCCCGCGAGGTCACCGACTTCCGCCAGCGCCGCAACGCGCGACGTCCGCGTGTCGGCCGGCGTGCGCGGCACGCGTCGAGCAGATGTTCTCGACGATCGCGGCGGGCGCGGCCAAGGAGCTGCCCGTCGTCGTCAAGGCCGACGTGCAGGGCTCGGTCGAGGCCATCGTCGGCAGCCTGGAGAAGCTCGGCGACCGAGGAAGTCGCGGTGCGCGTGCTGCATGCCGCGGTCGGCGGCATCAACGAATCCGACGTCACCCTGGCGAGGCGTCGAACGCGCTGATCATCGGCTTCAACGTGCGCGCCAACCCGCAGGCGCGCGACATGGCGCAGCGCGACGGCGTGGAGATCCGCTACTACTCGATCATCTACGACCTGACCGACGACATCAAAGCCGGCCTCACCGGGCATGCTCTCGCCGACCAAGCGCGAGAACTTCCTCGGCAACGCCGAGATCCGCGAGGTCTTCAACATCACCAAGGTCGGCAAGGTCGCCGGCTGCATGGTCACCGAGGGCATGGTCAAGCGCGGCGCCAAGGTGCGCCTGCTGCGCGACAACGTCGTCATCCACGAAGGCACGCTCAAGACGCTGCGGCGCTTCAAGGACGAGGTCCGCGAGGTCAAGGAGGGCTACGAATGCGGCATGGCCTTCGAGAACTACCAGGACATCCAGCCGGGCGACGTGATCGAGTGCTTCGAGATCGAGGAAGTCGCGCGCACGCTGTAGTCCGCGCGGCCGCGCCTCGCCCGCCCGCATCCCTCGCCCCTGAATCCAGCCTGCCGGCGGAGTCCGTCATGAAACGCCGTTCGTCTGCCCATTCCGGCTATGGTGACCCGGCCGCGGGTCCGAGCCAGCGCCAGCTGCGCGTCGGCGAGGAGCTGCGCCACGCCCTGGCCCAGATCATCGAGCGCGCCCATTTCCGCGACCCGGTGCTGCAGGACGTCTCGATCACCGTCACCGAGGTGCGGGTCAGTCCCGGACCTCAAGAACGCCACCGCCTTCGTCATGCCGCTGGGCGGCGCGAACGTCGGCGGACGTGGTCGCCGGCGCTGCGCCGCGCGGCGCCCTACCTGCGCGGCCAGATCGCCCGCGCGGTCAAGCTGCGCGCGGTGCCCGAGCCTCACTTCGAGGCCGACACCTCGTTCGACTATGCCGAGAAGATCACCGGCCTGCTGCATCAGCCCGACGTGGCGCGCGACCTCGATGCCGCACGCCGGCGAGCGGCTGCGACGGCGACACGGACAGCGAGGAGAGCGACGGTCGCCCTGACCGCGCGCCATGCCCAGGCGACCATCGGACCCAGCGGCTGGCTGGTCATCGACAAGCCGCCCGGGATCTCCTCGGCCCGGGTGGTCAGCGCCGCCCGCCGCGCGCTCGGCACGCCGCAAGGTCGGCCATGGCGGCACGCTCGATCCGCTCGGCGACGCGGCATCCTGCCGCTCGCCGTCGGCGAGGCGACCAAGACCGTCGCCTACGCCATGGACGGCGAGAAGATCTACCGCTTCACCGTGCGCTGGGGCGAGGCGCGCGCGACCGACGACGCCGAGGGCGAGGTGACCGCGACCTCGCGACGCTGCGGCCGACGCGCGCCGCGATCGCGGCCGCGCTGCCGCGCTTCACCGGCGCCATCGAGCAGGTGCCGCCGGCCTTCTCGGCCATCAAGGTCAGAGGCGAGCGCGCCTATGAGCTCGCCCGCGCCGGCGAGGCGGTCGAGCTCGGCCCGCGCCAGGTCACGGTTCGACGCAGCTGGACTGGCTCGACGATGCCCGACCCGACCAGCGCCGTTTTCGAGGTCGCCTGCGGCAAGGGCCTCTATGTCCGCTCCCTCGGCCGCGATCTCGCGCAGGCGCTCGGCACGGTGGGCTATGTCGCCGCGCTGCGCCGCACGAGGGTCGGCCCCTTCGGCGTCGAGGCCGCGATTTCCCTGGATAAGCTGGAGGCACCTCGGGCATAGTCCCGCCGCTTCTGGAGCACCTGCTCCCGGTCGAGACCGCGCTGGACGACATCCCGGCGCTGGCCCTGACCGAATCGAGGCTGCCCGCCTGAGGCTGGGCCAGTCCGTGCAGGCGCTCCGCACCGGTACCCCTGCGTCCCGGCCACTTCCCGAAGGCGCCGGTCGCCTACGCGACCGCCGGCGGCAAAGCCCGTGGCGCTGGTCCGTCTGGACGGGGACCTGTTGCGTCCGGTGCGAGTTTTAAACCTCTGATCGAAGGAGAGATCGATGTCGATCGCTGCCGAGCGCAAGACCGCGCTCATCGGAGAATATGCCACCAAGCAGGGCGACACCGGTTCGCCTGAAGTCCAGGTCGCGATCCTCAGCGAGCGGATCAACAACCTGACCGAACATCTCAAAACACACAGCCACGATTATCATTCGCGGCGCGGCCTGCTCATGATGGTCGGCAAGCGCCGCCGGCTGCTCGATTATCTCAAGAAGAAGAGCGATGCGCGCTATTCCGAGATCATCAAGCGTCTTGGCCTGCGCCGCTGAGGCGCAGGCCGTGATGCCGCGGGCTCGACCCGCGGGGCGTCCCGCCGAGGGCGGCGGGACGTCGTGGAAGGTCGGAAGGAAGAATCAATGTTCAATATCGTCAAGAAGGAAATCATCTGGGGCGGGCGCAAGCTCATCCTGGAAACCGGCCATATCGCCCGCCAGGCCGACGGCGCCGTGCTCGTCGACCTATGGCGAAACCGTCGTGCTCTGCACCGCGGTCGCCGCGAAGGAGCCGAAGGCCGGGATCGATTTCTTCCCGCTGACGGTCAACTACCAGGAAAAGAGTTTCGCCGCCGGCAAGATCCCCGGCGGCTTCTTCAAGCGCGAAGGCCGGCCGACCGAGAAGGAGGTTCTCTCCTCCCGCCTGATCGACCGCCCGATCCGCCCGCTGTTCCACCCGCTGTTCCGCAACGAGACCCAGGTCGTCTGCACGGTCATCTCCCATGACCTGGAGAACGATCCGGACATCGTCGCCATGATCGGCGCCTCGGCCGCGCTGACGATCTCGGGCATTCCCTTCATGGGCCCGATCGCCGCCGCGCGCGTCGGCTACATCAACGGCGAGTACGTGCTCAATCCGCAGATCGACAAGCTGCCGGAATCGAGCCTCGACCTCGTCGTCGCCGGCACCCAGGAAGGCGTGCTGATGGTCGAATCCGAAGCCAAGGAGCTGACCGAGGAGCTGATGCTCGGCGCGGTCATGTTCGGCCATCGCGGTTCCAGCCGGTGATCGACGCGATCATCGGCCTGGCCGAGCAGGCGGCGAAGGAGCCGCGCGTTCTGCCGCCGAAGCCGGAAGCCGCCGAGCGCACCGAGAAGCGCCTGCGCGAGCTGGCCGAGGCCGATCTGCGCGCCGCCTATCGCGAGATGGACAAGCAGACGCGCCGCAACAAGATCGACGCCGTGAAGAACGCCGGCGCTCGAGAAGATGATCGCGGAAGATTTCGAGCCCGAGCTGATCAAGAAGCTGTTCAAGGAGCTCGAGAAGGACATCGTGCGCAACGCCATCCTCGATACCGGCAAGCGCATCGACGGCCGCGACGGCAAGACGGTGCGTCCGATCATCTCGCGAAGTCGGCATCCTGCCGCGCGCCCACGGCTCGGCCCTGTTCACCCGCGGCGAGACCCAGGCCCTGGTGGTTGCCACGCTCGGCACCGGCCAGGACGAGCAGATCATCGACGCGCTCGAGGGCGATTACCGCGAGCACTTCATGCTGCACTACAACTTCCCGCCCTACTCGGTGGGCGAGACGGGCCGCATGGGCGGTCCCGGCCGGCGCGAAGTCGGCCATGGCAAGCTCGCGTGGCGCGCCATCCGTCCGATGCTGCCGGCCAAGGACGCGTTCCCCTACACCATCCGCGTCGTCTCGGAAGTCACCGAATCGAACGGCTCGTCCTCGATGGCGACGGTCTGCGGCTCGTCGCTCTCCCTGATGGATGCGGGCGTGCCGCTGACCAGCCCGGTGGCGGGCATCGCCATGGGCCTGATCAAGGAAGGCGAGCGCTTCGCCGTGCTGTCCGACATTCTCGGCGACGAGGATCACCTCGGCGACATGGACTTCAAGGTGGCGGGCAGCGAGAAGGGCATCACCGCGCTGCAGATGGACATCAAGATCACCTCGATCACCGAGGAGATCATGCGCATCGCCCTGGATCAGGCGAAAGGCGGCCGCATCCATATCCTGGGCGAGATGGGCAAGGCGATCGCCGGCGCGCGCGAGGGCGTATCCTCCAACGCGCCGCGCATCACCACCTTCAGCATCCCGAAGGATAAGATCCGCGAAGTCATCGGCACGGGCGGCAAGGTGATCCGCGAGATCACCGAGCAGACCGGCGCCAAGATCGACATCGAGGACGATGGCACGATCAAGGTCGCCGCGGTCGACAGCGAAGCCGCCGACAAGGCGATCGCCTGGATCAAGGGCATCGTCGCGGAGCCGGAAGTCGGCATGATCTATCCGGGCAAGGTCGTGAAGGTCGTCGATTTCGGCGCCTTCGTGAACTTCCTCGGCGCCCGCGACGGCCTCGTCCACATCAGCGAGCTGGCGCCGCGCCGCGTCGCGAAGGTGAGCGACGTGGTCAACGAAGGCGATCAGGTAAAGGTCAAGGTGCTCGGCGTCGACGAGCGCGGCAAGGTCCGCCTCAGCATGAAGGCCGTGAACCAGGAGACCGGCGAGGAAATCCCGCAGGAGAAGGCCGGAGCGATCCGGCCAGCCCGCGGCGGAATAACCGCCACGATCCGCAAGATCGAAAAGGGGAGGGCAACCTCCCCTTTTTTTTTGGGATGACGAAATGATTTCTTGTGCTCCCTCCCCCTTGATGGGGGAGGGCCGGGGTGGGGGTGTACACTGCCACTCATCAGACACACCTTACGCACATCACCCCCACCCGCGCGCTGCGCGCGCCTCCTCCCCCATCAAGGGGGAGGTGTAATCTCGGGCTGTTCTCGATACCGTGGGACCCGCGACGAGTATGGCCCTACTCATGCTCCGCGTTACGGATTCAGGTGCATATGTCCGACTCCCTGATCATTCCCCCAGTCATCGGCCATCGCGGCGCGGCGGCGCACGCGCCGGAGAACACGCGCGCGGGGTTTCGCAAGGCGCGCGCGCTCGGCTGCCGCTGGGTCGAATTCGACGTGCGGCTCGCCGCCAACGGCGGGCTCGCCGTCATTCATGACGCGACGCTCGAACGCACGACCAATGGCCAGGGTCGCGTCGCCGATCACACGATCACCGAACTCGCCGCGCTCGATCCGGGCGACGGCGCCGGCGTGCCGAGCCTGGCCGAGGTGCTCGAGCTGCTCGCCGACCTCGGACTGGGCGCCAATGTGGAGGTCAAGGCGGAGCCGGACCGAACGCGCCGGTCACCGGCGCGCTTGCCGCGGTCGCCTGCGAACAGGCGCGCCGTAAGCACGGTCTCGACCTGCTGATCTCCAGCTTCTCGCCGGCGGCGCTCTATGCGGCGCATGGCGCGGCGCCCTTTCTGCCGCGCGCGCTGCTGCGCGATGCGCCGGGCCGCGACTGGCGGACGACCGCCGAAACGCTCGGCTGCGTCAGCCTGCATGTGCAGGCGCGCTGCGCCGACCGGGCTTTGGCCACGGCGGTTCATGACGCGGGCCTGCGCCTGCTCGTCTACACGGTGAACGATCCGGTCCAGGCGCGCGCTTTGCTCGCGGACGGCATCGATGGCGTGTTCTCGGACGTTCCCGACCGGATTCTTGCAGGCTTGGCCCCGCCCGGCCCCGCCGATTGACGAGAAAAGCCTTTGTCGCCACGCAAGCTTAGGGTATCAGGGCGAGCCGCCGATTCGCCTTTTTGAATGAGCGTTCATATATAGAAAGAGTTGGCGCGGCCGCGGACGGACCAAGGGGTCTGGCGCGGGCAGCGCTTTGCCATGTTCGTAGCTTCTGTCGGGCTGCGCAGGACGGGACGATTGTATGATGGAGCGCAGGCGTGAAGCCGCTTAAGCCGTTGCTGATTTCAGGCCGCGAAACATTGCCGCTGGTCGAAGGCGGCAAGGGCATTTCCGTATCGAACGGCGAATCGTCGGGCGCCTGGGCGCGCGCCGGCGGGGTCGGCACCTTCTCCGGCGTCAACGCCGATTCCTACGACGAGGACGGCAATCTCATCCCCGTCGTCTATCACGGCCGCACCCGGCGCGAGCGCCATGAGGAACTGGTCGCCTATGCGGTCCAGGGCGGCATCACCCAGGCGCGCATCGCCCACGAGACCGCCGGCGGCGAAGGCCGCATCCACATGAACATCCTGTGGGAGATGGGCGGCTCCGAGCGCGTGCTGAAGGGCGTGCTCGAAGGCGCCAAGGGGCTGATCCACGGCGTCACCTGCGGCGCCGGCATGCCCTACAAGATGGCCGAGATCTGCGACACGCTTCGGCGTCTACTACTACCCGATCGTGTCGTCCGCGCGCGCCTTCCGCGCCCTGTGGAAGCGCGCCTATCACAAGTTCGCCGACCGGCTCGGCGGCGTGGTCTACGAAGACCCGTGGCTCGCCGGCGGCCATAACGGCCTGTCCAACAGCGAAGACCCGGCGCAGCCGCAGGATCCCTATCCGCGCGTGATCGAGCTGCGCGCGCTGATGCGCGAAGTCGGCCTCGCCGAGACGCCGATCGTCATGGCGGGCGGCGTCTGGTACCTGCGCGATTGGGACGATTGGCTCGACAATCCGGAGCTCGGGCCGATCGCGTTCCAGTTCGGCACGCGGCCGCTGCTGACCCAGGAGAGCCCGATCTCCGACGATTGGAAGAAGCGGCTGCTGACCCTGCAGGACGGCGACATCTTCCTCAACAAGTTCAGCCCGACCGGCTTCTATTCCTCGGCGGTGAAGAACCGCTTCCTCAACGATCTGCACGACCGCAGCGAGCGCCAGGCCGCCTATTCCCACGACCCGGTCGGCGAGCACGACACCGAATTCCCGGTCGGCGCGCGCGGCCGCATCGTCTATCTCACGGCGCACGACGCGGAGCGCGCCCGGGGTTGGGTGAGCGCACGGCTTCACCGAAGCGCATGCGCACGCCGGATTCGACGCTGTCTTCGTCACGCCGGAGAATGCGCGGCGAGATCCGCACCGACCAGATCGAATGCATGGGCTGCCTGTCGGCCTGCGGCTTCTCCAACTGGGCGCAGAACGAAAAGGGCTCGACCGGCAAGAAGCCCGATCCGCGCTCCTACTGCATCCAGAAGACCCTGCAGGCCATCAGCCATGGCGGCCAGGTCGAGGACCAGCTCATGTTCGCCGGCCACAATGCCTTCAAATTCAAAGACGATCCGTTCTACGCCAACGGCTTCGTGCCGACCGTGCGGGAACTGGTGGAGCGGCTCACCGACCGGAGACTGATGGTCCCATGCGCCCGACTGCGACTTTTAGTGGTTCCAGAACGGGCGCAAATACCCTGTTTTTTCTACTTTAATTGCGCGTCAGACCGGCCTATATAAGACGGTCCTAGGGTCCAACCTAGTCGGGAGCTTTTTATGGATCGGCCGTTCAGCCGCGTGATTGACCGCTTGAAGGACGTCGGGCTGCGCCCAACCCGTCAGCGTCTGGCCCTCGCCAAACTGCTGGCCGAGGCGGGCGACTGCCACCTCACGGCCGAGCAGCTGCACAGCCAGGCGCAGACCGCGGGCATCCGCGTGTCGCTCGCCACGGTCTACAACACGCTGCACCAATTCACCGAGGCGGGTCTCCTCAAGGAGATCGTCGTCGATGCAGGCCGCTCGTATTTCGACACCAATGTCAGCGAGCACCACCATTTTTTCTTCGAAGACAGCAATCATCTGCAGGACATCGAGGGCAAGTCGGTGACCATCGCCAGCCTGCCCGAGCCGCCGGCCGGCACCTCCGTCCGTCGCGTCGACGTGGTCATCCGCGTCAAGGACAACGCCGACCGCGCCTAAGCGGCGTGGCGTCCCGTCTGCCTGCGCTGGCGCGCAATCCATTGCCTTGTCACGGTCTCCTCTTAAGTAGTTTAGATTTGTTCTAAACTATTGACGAGGTCACGATAATGGATCATAAATTGATCCCAGCGGGTAGCCAAACCGCTGCGCGCTGAGGGCCGACCGGTCCCGGCCATCAACGCAACGACAATCCCAGACGACCGCACACATTAGGAGAGAGAGCCATGGCATCGCTGAAAGGCAGCAAGACAGAGAAGCATTTGAAAGAGGCGTTCGCCGGCGAGTCGCAGGCCAATCGCCGCTATCTGTATTTCGCGCAAAAGGCCGACGTCGAGGGCTATAACGACGTCTCCGCCGTGTTCCGCTCGACCGCGGAAGGCGAGACCGGCCATGCCCACGGCCACCTCGAATTCCTCGAGGCTGTCGGCGACCCGGCGACGGGCCTGCCGATCGGCGACACCAAGAAGAACCTCGCGGCCTCGATCGCCGGCGAGACGCACGAATACACCGACATGTATCCGGGCATGGCGCGCGCCGCGCGCGAAGAGGGCTTCGACGAGATCGCCGATTGGTTCGAGACTCTCGCGAAGGCCGAGAAGTCGCACGCCGGCCGCTTCCAGAAGGCGCTCGACGGAGTCTGATCGCCACTGTCAGGCCACGGAAAACGAGATCGGGGCCGTCTCGCGCTTTGCGCGGCCGGCTTCGGTCCCGTGGCTTTCGATTCATGGCCTGACGGCCGCACGACACAGCAATCGCCTCGCGCCGCGCGCGCCGAGGCCGGGGGTAACTCGGGGCAACTCGGGAACGGATAGACGATGAGAGAAGGCAGCCTCGGAAGCGCCGACGCGCCACGCGCTCGACTGGACCAATCCGGATTTCTACGATCTCGCGAAGCTCGAAGCGGAAGAACGCCGCGTCTTCGACATCTGTCATGGCTGCCGCCGCTGCTTCAATCTGTGCGACAGTTTCCCGCGTCTGTTCGACATGATCGATGCGACCAGCACCGGCGAGCTCGACGAGGTGCCGAGCAGCGAATTCGGCAAGGTCGAGCAGGCCTGCACGCTGTGCGACATGTGCTTCATGACCAAGTGCCCCTACGTGCCGCCGCATGAATTCAATCTCGATTTTCCGCATCTCATGTTGCGCCGCCGCGCCATCGAGCAGAAGAACGGCAAGGTGCCGTTCACGGTGACGCAGCTCACCGAGACCGACCGCAACGGCAAGCTCGCCGGCGCCGTGGCGCCGATCGCCAACTGGGCGTCGGACAAGGCGAACGCGCTCACGCGCCCGATCCTCGAAGCGGCCGCCGGCGTGCATCGCGAGGCGGAGCTGCCGAAATTCCACGGCAAGACCTTCACCGCGCGCGCGAAAAGCGGCAAGCCGGCGCGCGACGTCGCGGCGCCGGCGAATGCGCGCAAGGCGGCGGTCTTCGCCACCTGCTTCGTCAACTACAACAACCCGACCATCGGCGAAGCCGCGCTCGCCGTGCTGGCGCAAGAACGGCGTCGAAACCGAGGTGGTCTATCCCGGCTGCTGCGGCATGCCGCAGCTCGAGAACGGCGATCTCGCCCGCGTGGCGGAGACCGCCAAGCGGATCGCCGGCGAATTCAAGCCGTGGATCGACAAGGGCTACGACATCCTGGCGCTGACGCCGTCCTGCGCCCTGATGATGAAATTCGAATGGCCGCTGATCGTGCCCGACGACGCGGACGTCCAGCGCCTCGCCAAAGTCGACCTGGGACATCAGCGAATACGTCGTCGATATTGCAAAGAAGGAAGGCCTGGCGCCCGGCATCGCAACCGTCGACGGCGGCATCACGCTGCATCTCGCCTGCCACTCGCGCGCCCAGAACATGGGCAACAAGGCGGCCGAGATGCTGCGCCTGATTCCCGAGGCCGACGTCAACGTGATCGAGCGCTGCTCGGGTCATGGCGGCTCGTGGGGCATCCGCAAGGAGAACTTCGAGGTCGCGCTCAAGGTCGGCAAGCCGGTGGCGCGCGCCGCGGCCGAGCAGGGCAAGGCCTATATCGCCTCGGAATGCCCGCTCGCCGGCAAGCATGTGGTGCAGGGCGCGCGGAAGATCGGCGGCGATGGGGTGAAGGTCGATCATTCAAGCCATCCGATCGAGATCTTCGCCAAGGCTTACGGATTGAAGACCTCGAAGACTCCTTGAGGACGGAGACAGCCGCGTTCCGCGATGCGACCGGAGACCGAAATGCAACACACCGCCAACCGCCACCTGATCACCCGCGACGACATCATGCCGATGGCCGACTACGGCAAGCTGCGGCGCGACCGGCGCGCCCAGATGGCGGAGCTCAAGAAGCGCCGGCGGGTCGAGGTCGGGCCCTTCGCCTGCTTCTATTTCGAGAGCTTCGACACCATGCTGCACCAGGTGCACGAGATGCTCTTCATCGAGCGCGGCGGCGAGGAGCAGATCGCCGGCGAACTCGAGGCCTACAACGCGCTGGTGCCCAACGGCAGCGAGCTGGTCGCCACCCTGATGTTCGAGATCGAGGACAAGGACCGCCGCGCCCGCGAACTCGCCCGCCTCGGCCATGCCGAGGAGACCATCACGCTGTCCATCGACGGCGAGGAGATCAAGGCCGACCTCGACGGCGACCAGGACCGCACCACCGAGGACGGCAAGACCTCGGCCGTGCACTTCCTGCATTTCCCGCTGACGCCGAAGCAGGCCGCGGCCTTCAAACAGCCGGGCGCCAAGGCGATCCTCGCCATCGCGCACCAGAACTACGCCCACATGGCGCTGATCCCGGAAACCGTGCGCGCCGCCCTGGCGACGGACCTGGATTAACAGAGCGGCCACGCTCCACTTCACCTCCCCCTCGATGGGGGAGGATGGGTGGGGGTGAGCAGCGCCTCGCTTTTGGAATCCCCCCACTGACCCTCCCCCACAAGGGGGGAGGGAATTGGCTCATGCGCTGGTGGGCGAAGCATTGGACAACGCCGCGCGGCCCCGCCATCCTGCTTGCCGCATGCTGCAGTACATCCTCCCTCTCTTCGGCTTCACACTCGCCGCGTCGATGACGCCGGGGCCGAACAATCTGCTGCTCGCCGCGTCGGGCATCCGCTTCGGCTTCCGCGCCACCATCCCGCAGATGGTCGGCATCCATATGGGCTATTCCGCGCTGCTGATCTTGTCGGCTTGGGGCTGGGCACGGTGTTCGAGGCCTATCCCGTGCTGCAGGATGTCCTGCGCGTCGCCGGTACGGTCTATGTGCTCTATCTCGCCTGGCGCATCTTCCGCGGCTGGGCCGTGCTGGGAAAAAACGAATCCGGCGCGCGGCCGGATGACGGCAAGGATCGGCCGATCCGCTTCTTCGAGGCGTTCCTGTTTCAGTTCGTCAATCCGAAGGGCGTGATCATGGCGATCACCGTGTTCGCCGCCTATTCGATTCCCGGCGCGAGCATGGCGACGAACATCGCGCTGATCGTCGGCGTCGCCGCCGTGGTGAATGTGCTGAGCGTCACCACCTGGGCCGGCTTCGGCGCCGCCGTGCAGGGCATCGCCGCGCGCGAGCCCGCCGCCAGCATCGTCCGCTGGACGCTGGCGCTGATGACCGTCGCGTCCGTGGCGACGCTTTACCTCTGATCGCTACTTGATCCGTTCGCCGGGCTTGGTGCCCCAGGTGCCGGCGCGCGGCAGCCAGCCGCGGAAGCCCGAGGCTTCGACGCGGCACCACTCGCCGTTGCATTCCGTGACCTGGGCGACGACGCCGGTGCCGAGCCGCGCCACAGCGGGCGAACCCGCGTCGGCCTGGCGGCGCAGCACGAGCTCCTTGGCGGTGACCACGAGGCTGCGCTTACCCGACAGCATCTGGCGGTGGACCCAGCCTTCGGTGCCCTGGTCGTCGCGGATCTTGCGCCAGTTTTCGAATTCGGCGGTGATCTCGACCGGCATGTTGCGGCGCTGGAACACCCAGTCGATCGGATAGCGCACGCCCGGCCCGGTGCGCACGTTGACCTGGGAGGCGCGCAGGCTGGCGAAGCGCGGCAGCGGCAGGTTGGTGCGCCCGGCGGGGGCGCCGCGGTCGTCGCTTTCGATGCCCGCCTCGTCGGCGCGCTTGCCCGATTCCGGATCGATCTCGCTCGGCATGCCCTGGGCCTGGGCCGGGCCACGCGGCTTCCGGCCAGCGGCAGGGGTGCGGCGACCAGCACCAGCAGGGCGGCGAGCGCAGCGACGAGCGGGGCCGCGAGCACAGCGAGGAGCGGGCAACGGATGGGAGATCGAGCGGGGATTGTCATGCGGCGGTATTAAGGGAAGTCCGGGCGGGTGGCGTCAAGTGCGACGAGCGCGTATGTCGGATCACGGCGCCACCGGATCATCGAATTGCACGAGAAATTCCGCCAGATCGTCCCAGCCATAGGCGACCTCGCTGCAGCTTCACGCCGCCCATGGATTCGATCTTCTCGCCGACCTCGATGCCGCCCAGGCGTTCGTAGAACTGCCGCGCCACGATATTCTCGCGCAGCACCCAGAGACAGAGCGATTGGCCGCCCTGGGCATGAAGCTGGCGCGCCACGCCGGCCATCAGCGCGCGGCCGAGCCCCTGGCGCTGGGCCGAGCCGAGCACATAGATGGCATAGATCTCGCTGTCCTGGGTCAGCCGCTTGCCGCGCCGCTGGCCGCCCGCCGCGAAGCCGACCAGGATGCCGTTCGCCGCCTCGGCGACCACCATGGCGACCGGCGGTTCGCGGTCGAGCACGCGGCGCCAGGTCGTCGCCTGCTCGACGGTCGACAGCGTGTCGAGCACCGAATCGGGCACCAGCCCGCGATAGGTTTCGAGCCAGGCCTTGACCTGCAGGGCGCCGACCTTGTCGCAATCGGTTGCGCTGGCGGTGCGGATGGTGATCATGCGGGCGGGCTCACACGAAGAGGGTGGCGCCGGTGGCGGACGCATCGGCCAGGAAGGTGACGATGCCGCCCTCGCGATACGGCACGTCCTCGCGCAGATCCATCATGGTCAGATCGACGGCGCGCAGGCCCATTTCGCAGACCATGATGGTGACCTTGAAGGTGACGCAGGCGGCGAGCAGTTCTTCGAAGCTCGCCAAGCCCTTTTCCGCCATCGCCGCGTCCTGGCTGGCGCCGGTGCCGTGCCCCGTGTCGTCGGTCACCGGCAGGGCGCCCCAGCCGCCTTTGGCCGGCTTGGTCAGCGCGCGGATCGCGCCCATGGTGAAGAACAGGGTCACCGGCCGGTTGATCGCCGCCGCCGCGCTCGCCATGGCCAGCGCATAGTGCACACGGCCATAATCGCCGGAATAGACGATGATGCTGAGCTTGTCGGGCGGATGGCTCGCGCCGTTCGCCTTGCCCGTTGCTGGCTGGTCAGCCGACACAGATCGGTCCCTGGCTATTGGCGTGGGCGGAAAGGTCGTGGATGGTCGGCGCGTCGCCGCACAGCGCGCAGGCCGGGTCGCGCTTGACGCGCACCTTGCGGAACGTGGTCGACAGCGCGTCGTAGATCAGCAGCCAGCCCGACAGGCTGTCGCCGATCCGCGCCAGCTCTTTGATCACTTCGGTCGCCTGCAGCGAGCCGATCGCGCCGGCGACCGCGCCGAGCACGCCGCCTTCGGCGCACGTCGGAATCAGGCCGGCGGGCGGCGCCTCGGGGAAGATGCAGCGGTAGCACGGCGCATCCTTCACGCCCGACACGCCGCTCTTGAAGGTGGAGAGCTGTCCTTCGAAGCGCAGGATGGCGCCCGACACCAGCGGCTTCTTCGCCAGATGGCAGGCGTCGTTGACCAGGAAGCGGGTGGCGAAATTGTCGCTGCCGTCGGCCACCAGATCGTAACCGGCGATCAGCGAAAGGGCGTTGGCGGCGGTGAAGCGCGCGCGGTGCGGCTCCAGCCTGACCTCCGGATTGACGCGCGCAATGGCGTCGCGCGCGCTCTCCACCTTGGGATCGCCGACGCGCGCCGTGTCGTGCATCACCTGGCGCTGCAGGTTGGACAGGTCGACCACGTCGTCGTCGACCACCCCGATGCGCCCGACGCCGGCCGCCGCGAGATAGAGCAGGAGCGGCGAGCCGAGCCCGCCCGCGCCGATCACCAGCACGCTGGCATCCATCAGCTTCGCCTGACCGACGCCGCCGAGCTCGGGCAGCACGATATGGCGCGCATAGCGCGACAGCTGCTCGTCGGTGAAATCCCTCTGGGCGGGTGGTTTGCTCATGGGATCAGTCTAGCACCCGGGCGGGGTGGTATTCACCCCCAGGGTTGCGCGCGTCAGTCTGACCATGGAGGGAGAGGGGCACGACCCGAGGTTTGGCCTTTACCCCACTCTCGTCATGGCCCGGCTCGACCGGCTCGACCGGGCCATCTCAAGCCAGTGTCCTACGAGGCATCAGCAAAATCGTCACCCCGGACGTGATCCGGGGGTCCATGGGTGCTTGCCAGCGCTCGAGCGCCAGCCCTGTTCGATGGATGCCGGATCAAATCCGGCATGACGGTCTTTATCGTGGCCGCGCAATGCCCAACCCGCAAGAGACGGCCCGGTGTCACGCGAATGCGTGACTACGCACGACGCCGGGCCATGACGGTTTATGGCGCGCGGCCGCGCAAACGCCGGGGGCCTGGACTGCAGAGCGGGTTTTCTCTTTAGAGCGCGCGCCTACAGATTGTCGAACAGCGCGGTCGACAGGTAGCGTTCGGCGAACGAGGGGATGATGACGACGATGCGCTTGCCCGCCATCTCGGGCCGGGCGCCCACTTCGAGCGCCGCGGCGAGCGCCGCACCCGACGAGATGCCGACCGGCACGCCTTCGAGCCTGGCGACGCGGCGCGCCATGGCGAAGGCGGTCTCGTTGCCGATGCGCACCACCTCGTCGATCAGCTCGGTGTCGAGATTCTTCGGCACGAAGCCGGCGCCGATGCCCTGGATGCGGTGTGGCCCAGGCAGGCCGCCCGACAGCACGGGGCTGTCCTCCGGCTCGACCGCGATCATGCGCAGCGAGGGCTTGCGCGCCTTGAGCACCCCGCCGACTCCGGTCAGCGTGCCGCCGGTCCCCACGCCGCTCACCACCGCGTCGACGGTGCCGTCGGTATCGCGCCAGATCTCCTCCGCCGTGGTGCGGCGGTGGATGTCGGGATTGGCCACATTGTCGAACTGCTGCAGGATGATGGAATCGGGCAGCGTGCGCTTGAGCTCGTCGGCGCGGTCGAGCGCGCCGCGCATGCCCTTGGCTGCCGGCGTCAGCTCGATGGTGGCGCCGAGCAGCATCAGCATCTTGCGCCGCTCGAGCGACATGCTCTCGGGCATGCAGAGGATCAGCTTGTAGCCTTTGGCCGCGCAGACGAACGCGAGCGCGATGCCGGTGTTGCCCGAGGTCGGCTCGATGATGGTGGTCTTCGGGCCGATGCGGCCTTCGCGCTCGGCCGCCTCGATCATGGCGAGCCCGATGCGGTCCTTGACCGAAGCCAGCGGATTGAAGAATTCGAGCTTGGCCAGGATCTCGGCCTTGCAGCCCTTCTCCTGGGACAGCTTGGCGAGACGCACCAGCGGCGTGTCGCCGATGGTTTCCAGAATGCTGCCGTAGATCCGCCCGCGCGTTCCCGCATGCGGTTCGGCGGGCGACTCCGAGGCGCTGTCCGCCTGCGCCTTCGCGCCATTCGATTTCACTGGGAGCGCGCCGTCATCCATGGAACTTGTCCTCTTTCAATCGAACGTCGCCGGTGCGCCGCATCGGCCGCGGAAACTCAGATGGTAAAATCGAGACGCTGGCGGGCCTCGCTCTCGACGCCCGTTGCGTGGGCCTTGAGGCACAGATCCTCGATGGTCGTCTTCTCGAGCTCTTCCATCATGCGCTGCTGAACTTCGGCCCACAGCGGGCGCACCACCTGGCGGCCGAGCTCGGAGGCGGATTCCGATTCGGTCAGCGGCTCCGCCGGGTCGAGCGCGGCGACCACCTTGGTGATCTCGCCGACCGTGATGCGGCGCCGTTCGCGCGCCAGCAGATAGCCGCCGCGCGGTCCGCGCACACCGGTCAGCACGCCGGCCCGCACCAATTGCTGCAGCACCTGTTCCAAGTAGCGCCGCGGAATCCCCTGGCGCGCCGTGATCTCGCGACTCTGCACCGGCTGGCTGCCGGAGTTATAGGCGATGTCGAGTACCGCCTCGATCGCGAACAGAAGTTTCTTCGATAGTTTCAACATCGCCCGTTTCCGCGCTTCACCGCGTCTTGCGCTGTTCCGCCATATGCAATCCGGTCGAGCCGAAGCCACCGCTGCCGCGCGCGGTCTCGTCGAGCTCGCCCTCCTGCCGCCAAGCGATCCGGCTGACCGGCGCGACCACGAGCTGCGCGATGCGCAACCCGCGCGTCACCGCGAAGGGTTCGGCGCCGAGGTTGATCAAGATCACCTGAATTTCTCCGCGGTAGTCCGCGTCCACGGTGCCGGGCGCATTGAGTACCGTGATGCCGTTGCGCGCCGCGAGACCGGAGCGCGGCCGCACCTGGGCCTCGAAGCCGGCGGGCAGCGCAATGGCGATGCCGGTCGGCACCTGGGCGCGGCCCATCGGCTCGATGCGCAGCGCTTCGTCGACGGCGGCCATCAAATCGAGCCCGGCCGCATCGGCGGTGGCGTAGGCCGGCAGCGGCAGATCGGCGCCGTGCGGCAGGCGTTGAATGGCGACACGCAGCGGCGCGGACATTCAGGCCACCGCCAGCAGATGGTCGCGAATGCGCTGGGCGAGTTGCTCGGCCACCGCGTCCTTGGACATGCGCGGCCAGCTTTCGACGCCGTCGCGCTTGACCAGATGGACGGTGTTGTCGCTGCCGCCGAGGACGCCGCTCTGCGGCGACACGTCGTTGGCGACGATCCAGTCGCAGCCCTTGGACAGGAGCTTGGCGCGCGCGCCCTCGATCAGCGTCTCGGTTTCCGCGGCAAAGCCGATCACCAGCTTCGGCCGGTCGTTGCCGGCGCTCAGCGTCGCGAGGATGTCGGGATTCTCGACCAGGTCGAGCGTGGGCGGCGCGCTCTTGGCGCTCGTCTTGTCTTTCTTGAGCTTCTGGCTGGCCGGCGTGCGCACGCGCCAATCGGCGACGGCCGCGGCGCATACCGCGACATCGGCCGGCAGTGCGGCGCGGCACGCCGCGAGCATCTCCTGCGCGCTTTCCACATGGACCACGCGCACGCCCTGCGGATCGGGTTCGGAGACCGGGCCGGACACCAGTGTCGTTTCCGCGCCGAGCGCGCGACAGCGCGAGCGCGATGGCATGGCCCTGCTTGCCCGACGAACGGTTGCCGATGAAGCGCACCGGATCGATCGCCTCGAAAGTCGGGCCGCTGGTGATCAGCGCGCGGCGGCCGGCGAGCGGCGCGGCGCTGCCGAAATAGGCTTCGACGGCGGCCACGATATCGAGCACCTCGGCGAGGCGTCCGTCGCCGGTCTCGCCGCAGGCGAGATCGCCGGCACCCGGCCCGACGAAGCGCACGCCGCGGCGGCGCAGGATGTCCAGATTGTCGCGCGTCGCGGGATGGTCCCACATGCGCACGTTCATCGACGGCGCGACCAAGACAGGCTTGTCGGTCGCCAGCAGCGCGGTGGTGGCGAGATCGTTGGCGATGCCCTGGGCCATGCGCGCCAGGATATTGGCGGTGGCGGGCGCGACGACGACGAGGTCGGCCTCGCGCGACAGGCGGATATGCCCCATCTCGCTCTCGTCGGTCAGCGAAAACAGATCGCCATAGACCTTGTCGCCCGACAGCGCGGCGAGCGACAGCGGCGTGACGAACTTGGCGCCCGCGGTGGTCAGGATGCAGCGCACGGCCGCGCCCCGCTCGCGCAGACGCCGGATCAGATCGAGGCTTTTGTAAGCCGCGATGCCGCCCGCCACGATGAGCAGAATGCGTTTACCCGCAATCACGGTGGTAATACCCAGGTAAAACTACGATGGAAAATTGTTATTAAACATAATCATCCCGGCCGCGCCGTGCAAGGACAGAACCGCGGGCGAAAAAAACGCAGTCGTTACTAAGGTATAAAAGCCAGGATCAGGAGCGCCGCGAGCAACGCCACGATCGACCACAAGGCCCATGCCATCGAACCCTCGCCACCGCGCGCGGCGCCAGGGTCGAAGCGGGCGAAACTGTCCGGGTGCAGCCGGATACCGCCCTCCGCCAGATTCGCTGTGGCGCGCTCCAGGTTCGCCAGCGTGCGCGGCAGCCGCTCCAGTCCCCGTAGCAGGTCCTCGACGCCTTCGCGCACGCGCGCCGCGGGGCCGAGATTGGCGATCACCCAGTCCTCGATCAAAGGCCGGGCGAGCTGCCACATGTTGATCGAGGGGTTGAGCCGCCGGCCGACGCCTTCCGCCACCACCATGGTCTTCTGCAGCAGCAGGAGCTGCGGTTGCGTCTCCATATGAAAGCGCTCGGTGACCTGGAACAGCTGGCCGAGGAGACGGCCGATCGAGATCTCGTTCAACGGCAGGCCGAGGATCGGCTCGCCGATGGCGCGGCAGGCCTGCATGAAATCCTCGAGCGATTCGCTCGCCGGCACGTAGCCGGCGCGAAAATGCACATCGGCGACCCGGCGGTAATCGCCTTCAAGAAAGCCGAGCAGCATCTCGCCGAGGAACCGCCGGGTCTCGAGATCGAGCCGTCCCATGATGCCGAAATCGACCACCTGCACCGAGCCGTCCGCGCCGACGAACAGATTGCCGGGATGCAGGTCGGCATGGAAGAAGCCGTCGCGGAACACCTGGTTGAAGAAGCCGCAGGCGGCGCGCGCCAGCACCGCGTCGATGTCGTGACCGGCGGCGATCAGCGTCTCGCGCTCGTCGATGCGGATGCCGTTGATGCGCTCCAGCGTGAGCACGCGGCGCGCGGTGCGGCGCCAGTCCACCGCCGGCACATGGAAGGTCGGATCGCCGGTGAAGTTTTCGCCGAATTCGCTCGCGGCCGCCGCCTCCATGCGCAGGTCCATCTCGGTGGCGATGACGCGCGCGAACGTGCCGACCGCTTCGACCGGCTTGAGGCGGCGGAACGACGGTTGCGTGCGCACCAGCCATTCGGCGGCCCACAGGAACAGGTCGAGATCGCGCGCCAGCGCCCGTTCGATGCCGGGGCGCAGCACCTTGACCGCGACCTCGTGCAAAGCGCCGTCCTCGCCCGTGACGGTCGCGAAATGGACCTGGGCGATCGAGGCGGCGGCGACCGGCTCGTCGTCGAAGGTGGCGAAAATCTCGATCAGCGGCCGGCCGAGCTCGGCTTCGATGGTGGCCTTGGCTTCGACGGCGGGGAACGGCGGCAGGCGGTCCTGCAATTGCGAGAGATCGGCGGCGATCTCCTCGCCCACCAGATCGGCGCGCGTCGCCAGAGACTGGCCGAATTTGATGAAGCTCGGTCCCATTTCCTGCAGCGCCAGCGCGACCCGTTCGCCGCGACGCAATGTCGACGGCCGGCGGGCGATGCGCGCGAACAGCTTGATAGGCCCGGCCAGAAGCGGCGGCAGGCGGAAATAGTCGAGCGGGAACAGCGCGTCGAAGCGCGCCAGGGTCCATAGAATGCCGATCAGGCGGCCGAGGTTGCGAAGGTCGCGCAGCATGGAACCGCTAAAGCCGCCAGGCGGAGTGAAGGGCGGCGATGCCGCCCGACAGGTTGCGCACCTTCACCTGGTCGAACCCGGCCTGCGCGATGCGGCGCGCGAAGGCGGCTTGATCGGGAAAGCGGCGGATGCTTTCGGCGAGGTAGCGGTAGGCGTCGGCGTCGCCCGCGACCCAGCGGCCGAGCCACGGCAGGACGGTGAAGGAATAGTGGTCATAGAGCGGCCCGAGCAGCGGCAGAGCCGGCTTGGAGAACTCCAGGCACAGGAACCGCCCGCCGGGCCGCAGGACGCGCCTGGCTTCTGCCAGCGCGGCGTCGAGGTCGGTGACGTTGCGCAGCCCGAAGGCCGCCGTATAGGCGTCGAGCGAGGCGTTGGCGATCGGCAGCTTTTCGGCATCGGCCGCGACGAAATCCACAGCCTGATCCGCGCGGCGTTCGATGGCGCGCCGCCGGCCGACTTCGAGCATGGCCTGATTGATGTCCGCGACAGTCAGGCTGCCGCCCTTGGCGCGCAGCACGGCCGGGCCGCCCACGGCGCCGAGGATGCCGAAGGCGATGTCGCCGGTGCCGCCCGCGACGTCGACCATGCGCCAGTGGGCGCGCGGCGCCAGCCAATCGATCATCGCCGCCTTCCACAGCCGGTGGATGCCGCCGCTCATCAGGTCGTTCATCAGATCGTAGCGGCCGGCGACCCGCTCGAAGATGCCGCGCACGAGGGGTGCCTTGGCCTCGCGGGGCACTTGGCGGAAACCGAAATCGACCGTGTCGTCCGGCGGGCCGGCGGTCTCGTTCGCGGGGCTGGGGGTCATGCGGCGAAGATAGCCGAAGGGTCGGGTCTGCGCTACCTTAGGCGCCATGCCTGAACTTCCTGAAGTGGAAACCGTCCGCCGCGGCCTCGAGGCTGTGCTGGTGGGTAAACGCATCGCGCGGCTCGATCAGCGCCGCCCGGACCTGCGCATTCCGTTGCCCGACAACTTTCCGGCGCGGATCGAGGGCCGCCGCGTCATGGCGCTCGAGCGGCGCGCGAAGTATATGCTGGCGCGTCTCGACGACGATCAGGTCTGGCTCATTCATCTCGGCATGTCCGGCCGCATGGGAATCCTGCCCGCCGGCCATAATCACCCGCCGGCCGGCCCCCACGACCATGTGATCTTCGAGACCGAGGAGGGCGTCATGGTGCGCTTCACCGATGCCCGCCGCTTCGGCCTGATGACGCTGTGCTCGAGCGCCGAGCTGGCCGAGCACCCTCTGATCAAGGGGCTGGGGCCCGAGCCGCTGGGCGAGGATTTCACCGGCGCGCGGCTGGCGGCGGCGCTCAAGGGCAAGAAGACGCCGATCAAGGCCGCCATCCTCGACCAGCGGGTGGTCGCCGGCATCGGCAATATCTACGCCTGCGAAAGCCTCTATTACGCCGGGATTTCGCCGAAGCGCTCGGCCCATACGGTGCAGGGCGCGCGCGCCGCCCGCCTGGTGGCCGCCATCAAGCAGGTGCTGACCGCCGCGATCGCCGCCGGCGGCTCGACCTTGCGCGACCATATCCAGCCGTCCGGCGAGCTCGGCTATTTCCAGCACAGCTTCGCCGCCTACGACCGCGAAGGCGGCGCCTGCCGCCACTGTGAAGGTCCGGACGGCATGGCACGCAACGGCGCGCGGATGCCGGCCCCGGTGATCCGCCGGCTGGTCCAGTCGGGCCGCTCGACATTTTATTGTGCACTGCACCAACGCTGATATGATGGCTCCCATGAAGGCCGCGAAACGCCCCGGATTCTTCCTCCTTGTCTGGCTCCTGGCGCCGGTCTGGCTGGCCGGCGCCGCCGCCCCGGCGCCCGCCGTAGCGGCCGCGAGCCCGCCGCCCACCTTCCTCAGCAATTTGGAGGACGTGCCCCTGATGCCCGGCCTGGCCGAGCGCAAGGACCTTGCGATCAGCTTCGACAAGCCCGAGGGCCGCATCGTCGAGGCGGTCGCCGAGGGCCGCATGAGCCAGGCCGAGGTCGCCAGGTTCTATGCCACGACCCTGCCGCAACTGGGCTGGAAGGGCGAGGGCAACAACCGCTTCGCGCGCGAGGGCGAGGAGCTGCTGCTCAACTTCTCCGCCGCGGCCAACAAGCTGACCGTGCGTTTTGCCTTATCGCCGAAACGTTGAATTCGGCGCCCCCTAGGGTGTCCGTTCCGGGCGCCAGTCTCGGCTGTCTCGCAACGCCGTCGTCCAGCATAGGAACCAGCATGTCGTATCAGACCATCATCGTCGAAACCCGCGAGGCGGTCGGCCTCATCACGCTCAACCGTCCGCAAGTACTCAACGCCGCCAACAGCTTGCTGATGCGGGAACTGGCGAGCGCGGTCGACGAGTTCGAGCGCGATCCGGCGATCGGCGCCATCGTCGTCACCGGATCGGAGAAGGCGTTCTCGGCCGGCGCCGACATCGGCGAGATGAAGGACAAGAGCTTCGCCGAGATGTACGGCGAGGATTTCATCACGCGCGACTGGGAGCGCATCGCTCAATGCCGCAAGCCGGTGATCGCCGCGGTCTCCGGCTTCGCCCTCGGCGCCGGATGCGAAATCGCCATGATGTGCGACTTCATCATCGCGTCCGACACGGCGAAGTTCGGTCAGCCGGAAGTCACCATCGGCATCCTGCCCGGCGCCGGCGCGACCCAGCGCCTGACGCGCGCGATCGGCAAGGCGAAGGCGATGGATCTCTGTCTCACCGGTCGCATGATGGATGCCGCCGAAGCGGAGCGGGCGAGTCTCGTCAGCCGAGTCGTGCCCGCCGCGCAATTGATGGAGGAGACGATGAAGGCCGCGCAAAAAATCGCGCAGCAATCGCGCAGCGCGGCCATGCTGGTGAAGGAATCGGTCAACCGCGCGTTCGAGACCACGCTCGCCGAAGGCGTTCGCTTCGAGCGCCGGCTGTTCCACGCCGCCTTCGCGACCCCCGATCAGAAGGAGGGCATGGCCGCCTTCCTGGAGAAGCGCAAGCCGGCCTATGGCCAGGGAACCGCGGGGGCCGGGGCCGGCCCGGGGCCAAGTGACGCAAAGCCAAGCAGCGCAAGGGCTTGAGGGGCTTACGCCACCATTGACGGATGGCGTTCATGGGGCTATAACCGCGCGCTTCCCATCAACGCGCAAATCGTCACGCAGCAAGGGCTGAACCATGGCCAATATCAAGTCCGCCAAAAAGCGGGCCGTCCAGAGCGCCAAGCGCGCCGCTATCAACCACAGTCGCACGACGCGTATTCGTTCGGCCGTCAAGCAGGTCGAGAGTGCGATCGCTTCCGGCAAGAAGGACGACGCCGTCGCCGCGTTCAAGGCCGCGCAACCCGAGCTGATGCGTGGCGCGACCAAGGGCGTCGTGCATAAGAACACCGTGTCGCGGAAATTGTCGCGCCTGTCGGCGCGCATCAAAGCGCTGTAAGCGAACCGAGACATTCGGATGGTTCCGACGCGAGTCGGAACGACAAGATGGGCGCCCGTTTATGCGGCGCCCATTTTCGTTTTACGGTGTCGCAAAAATTTACAACTATCGACGCGGCATTCGCCGCCTCGCGCGCCATGCATACGCTGCATGCGACGGCTGCTTTCGGACTCACATCGCTCTGCGAGTCAATTGGGAAAACGGGAGACACCCGCGAAAAATTTTCCCCGTTCCCTATTCGATCAGGTTGCACGCGACCCAGCCCGAAGTTACAGTTTGCCTTCAGCCGGTCATCCGTCGATTGTCATTTCTTCGTTGGCCGGACAATCATCAAATTACGTTTCGGTCCCTGAAAGCGGATCCGCTCACGGCACAGGACAGAACTCACTACCCTTGGTTGCCATTGGCGTGAGTACGCGTTGAGTTGATCCGCAAGGCAAAAAAGTCAGCGGTGTTTGAGGGGGGCCAGCTATGGCGGAACGCTCACCACGATCTCCGGCGGAAGAGACCGTTGTTGCAGGACAAGGGTACGGCGGCGACGCGACTGCAAAGCAGGCGTGGGAAATTCTCGCTCAAAATCCTGACGCGGTTCTCATCGATGTGCGGACCCAGCCTGAATGGGTGTTCGTCGGCGTTCCCGATCTCAGCCCGATCGGCAAGCGCGCTATCTTCATTCCATGGCAGGTCTTTCCGTCGATGCAGGTTAACGGCGAATTCGTCAAGCAGGTCCAGGCCGCGGGGGCCAAGCCCGACGCGCCGGTTCTCTTCCTCTGCCGCTCCGGCGCGCGCTCCAAGGCGGCCGCCCTGGCGATGACCCAGGCCGGCTATGGCCGCGCCTATAACATCAGCGGCGGCTTCGAAGGCCCGCACGACGCCAACAAGCACCGCGGCGCCAAGGACGGCTGGAAAGCCGCCGATCTGCCCTGGATCCAGGATTGACGTGCGCATGATGGATCCACTCCACAAGGATACGCCGAGTCCCGGCACCCCGCCGACCACCGCCCAATGGGAACGCGTCCTCGGCCGCCTGCGGGCGGAATATGGCGATGCGGTATTCAAGAGCTGGCTCAAGCCTTTGACCTTCGCCAAGTCGGCGGATGGCGAGGTCGTCATCAGTGTGCCGACGCGGTTCATGCGCGACTGGGTAGAGCGCCATTATCTCGACCGTATCCGCCTGTTCTGGGGCGAAGAGAATGCCACCGTGCGGTCGGTCGTGGTGCGGGTGCACCGTCCCGCTCCGCCGCAATCGGCCGTCATGGCGGGCACCGCCGCCAATGCCGCGAGCGCCGCCGCCAACGCGGCGACGCCGTCGATGGTCAAGGCGGTCGACGGCGCGGTCCGCGCCGCGGCCGGCACCACCGGCGGCGAGGAGCGCGACATCAGCGCGCCGCTCGATCCGCGCTTCACCTTCGAGAATTTCGTGGTCGGCAAGTCGAACGAATTCGCCTATGCCGCCGCCCGGCGCTGCGCCGAGGCGAAGTCCGTGCCGTTCAATCCGCTGTTCCTCTATGGCGGCGTCGGCCTCGGCAAGACCCATTTGATGCACGCCATCGCCTGGGCGATCCGCGAGCGCCATCCGACCCGCCGCGTGATCTATCTGTCGGCGGAAAAGTTCATGTACCAGTTCATCCGCGCGCTGCGCTTCCGCGACACCATGGCGTTCAAGGAGCAGTTCCGCTCGGTCGACGTGCTGATGATCGACGACGTCCAATTCATCTCGGGCCGCGATTCGACCCAGGAAGAATTCTTCCACACGTTCAACGCGCTGGTCGACCAGAACCGGCAGATCGTGATCTCGGCCGACAAGTCGCCCTCCGACCTCGAGGGCATGGAGGAGCGCATGCGCTCCCGTCTCGGCTGGGGCCTGGTCGCCGACATTCATCAGACGGATTACGAGTTGCGGCTCTCCATCCTGCAGGCCAAGGCCGAGCGGCTGTCCGTCGGGGTGCCACCCAAGGTGATGGAATTCCTCGCCCACAAGATCACCGCCAACGTGCGCGAGCTCGAAGGCGCGCTCAACCGGGTGGTCGCCCATGCCACCCTGGTCGGCCGCGAGATCTGCCTGGAAACCGCCCAGGAGGTGCTGCACGACCTGCTGCGCGCCAACGACCGGCGGGTCACCATCGAGGAAATCCAGAAGCGCGTGGCCGAGCATTTCAACATCCGCATCTCGGACATGAGCTCGGCGCGGCGCGCCCGCGCCGTCGCCCGGCCGCGCCAGGTCGCCATGTATCTCGCCAAGCAGCTCACCTCGCGCTCCCTGCCGGAGATCGGCCGCAAGTTCGGCGGCCGCGACCACACCACCGTCATGCACGCGGTGCGCAAGGTCGAGGAGTTGCGGGCGACCGACACCAGCTTCTCGGAAGACGTCGAGCTGCTGCGCCGGATGCTGGAGAGCTGAGGCGCCCCGCTCGACACCGACCGCGCGGACCCTGCGGCGCCGCCTGCCGCCCGTTCTCCTCTTTGCCGCTGTTTTTAAACGGCCTTTTCGGCCACCTCCGCGCGGTCCTGCGGGGCGTCCTGTTAACCTTCCTGGCATTGCCGATTCGCGCGCCATTTTTGCCGGCTTTCGGCGCCGTCGCCGAGGCTGCGGAAGGGCCCGAATCGGGCCCCCGCAAAGACGCGAATCGGCTTTGGAAACCAAGCATTTCTGCTATACTGCGTGACCGGCTGAACGCCCGGTCAAGCCTCGCTTTTCGCCCGTGGACCGACCATGGGGAACCCGGGGTCCTCGACGGGCTGTCCGCCGGCTTTGTTAACCCTCCATGGGGCAACAGAATGGTCGGCTTGACGACCACCAACGAGCGCCGGTTTTGGATATCCACTGAGCCATGAAACTCACCATTGAACGCGCCGCCCTGCTGCGCTCCCTCGGCCACGTCCAGAGCGTTGTCGAACGGCGCAACACCATTCCGATCCTGTCCAACGTCCTGCTCGAGGCCCAGTCGGGTAAGCTCAAGCTGACCGCGACCGACATGGATCTGGCGATCGCCGAAACCGTCGACGCGCAGGTCGCGACGCCGGGCGGCACCACCGCGCCGGCGCATACGCTCTACGACATCGTGCGCAAGTTGCCCGAGGGCGCCCAGGTGGAAATGGCACAGAAGGGCGACGGCGCGCCGCTGACGATCCGCGCCGGCCGTTCGACCTTCACCCTGCAATGCCTGCCGCCGGCCGATTTCCCGGTCATGGCGAAGGACAAGCAGCCGCACAGCTTCAGCCTCACCGCGGCGGAGCTCAAAGGCTTGATCGATCACACCCGGTTCGCCATCTCTACCGAGGAGACGCGCTACTACCTGAACGGCATCTATATCCATGCCGCACAGGAGGTGCTGCGGGCCGTCGCCACCGATGGCCATCGTCTCGCCCGCTTCCAGGTGCCGCTGCCCAAGGGCGCGGCCGAAATGCCGGGTGTCATCGTGCCGCGCAAGACCGTCAACGAACTGCGCAAGCTGCTCGACGAAAGCGAAGCGACGGTCGACGTCGCCCTGTCGGATACCAAGATCCGCTTCGCCTTCGACGATGTGACCCTGACGTCGAAACTGATCGATGGCACCTTCCCCGATTACGAGCGCGTCATTCCGGCGAACAACGACAAGCTCATGGAAGTCGCCTGCAAGCCGTTCGCCGAAGCGGTCGACCGCGTGTCGACCATTTCGACGGAAAAGTCCCGCGCCGTGAAGCTCGCGGTGGGCAAAGGCTCGCTGACCCTGTCCGCCACCAGTCTGGACAACGGCAGCGCCACCGAGGAGATCGAGATCAGCTTCGACGCCGAGCCGTTGGAAATCGGGTTCAACTCGCGCTACCTGCTGGACATCACTCAGCAGATCGAAGGCGAGAGCGCCCAGTTCTCCATGGCGGACTCGGCCTCACCCACCATCGTACGCGACGTGGACGACGCGAACGCGCTCTACGTCCTGATGCCGATGCGGGTCTGAGGCGGGTCGGGCGTGATATTGCAATAACCGCCGCGCGCGAGCGCGGGCTTTGCCGACTCCCGCGCCCCGGGCGTGGATTGCTGAACCCGCGCGCGTATGCGCGCTGTCGAATTTACGGGAGGACCGAGCGCTGAGCCTGTCCCAGCCCTTTGCCAATACCGTTGCCGCGCCGGCGCCCGCGGGGGCGCCGCGTTTCGCGGTGCGCCGCCTGTCGCTCACCGACTACCGGTGCTACGCCAGCCTGCGGCTCGATCTGGACGGACGCAGCGTCGTGCTGACCGGGCCCAATGGCGCGGGCAAGACCAATTTGCTCGAGGCCTTGTCCTACCTGGCACCCGGACGCGGCTTGCGCGGCGCCAAGCTCAACGAGGCCGATCGCATCGGCGGCGGCCCCTGGGCGGTGGCGGCGATGGTGACGACGCCCGATGGCGAGCGGCAGGTCGGCACCGGTCCCGACCCTGACGCGCGTGGTTTGCACACCGCGGGTGACGAAGGCGCACGGGACAAGCGCGTCGTGCGCTACGACGGCCAGCCGGGCAAAGGCCCGTCCAGCCTGTCGGAGGTGATGAGCGTGCTGTGGCTGACGCCGGCCATGGACCGTCTGTTCGTCGAAGGGGCCAGCGCGCGACGGCGGTTTCTCGACCGTCTGGTGTTCGGCCTCGATCCGGCCCATGCCGGTCGCATCTCGGCCTACGAACGCGCCCTGCGCGAGCGCGCGCGCCTGTTGCGCACCAATCTTCAGCGCGGGGGCGCGGCCGACGCGGCATGGCTTTCCGCGCTGGAGCAAACCATGGCGGAGCGCGCGGTGGCCATCGCCGCTGCCCGGCGCGAGGTCGTGGCGCAACTCAATAGCGCGGAGGCGGAAGGCCTCGGGCCTTTCCCGACCGCCGAGATCGCGGTTGCGGGCGCGCCCGAGGATTGGCTCGCCGATGCGCCGGCGCTCGCCTGCGAGGAACGCCTGATGGCGGCGCTCGCCGCGGCGCGCGGGACCGACGCGGAAACCGGCGGCTCCGCCGTCGGACCGCACCGCAGCGACCTGGTGGTCCATCACGCGGCGCGCCGCATGCCGGCGCACCTCTGTTCGACCGGCGAGCAGAAGGCGCTCGTGGTCGGCATCGTCATGGCCAATGCGCGGCTGCAGGCGCGGTTGCGCGGCGCGGCGCCGCTGTTGCTGATGGACGAGGTCGCCGCCCATTTCGACGAGGCCCATCGCCGCGCCCTGTTCGCCGAGATCAACGCGCTGGGCGTGCAGGCATGGCTGACGGGCACCGATGCCCTGCTGTTCGCGCCGATGGGCGATCAGGCGCAATTTTTCCGCGTCGCCGCGGCCACCGTGGCCGCCTCGCGGCCGAGTTAAATGAATCGCTTCGCGGCCGACTGAAGTCGCCGCCGAGCGCCATACCGACGCCATGAGCCGCGCTGCGGCGCGCTCCCGATTAAACGGTTTGTGAGAGACAGTGACATGAGCACAGAGCCCAGAAAAACCAAAGCCGAGGCCGCCGACGATTACGGCGCCGAGTCGATCAAGGTCTTGCGCGGCCTCGATGCGGTGCGCAAGCGCCCGGGCATGTACATCGGCGATACCGATGACGGCTCCGGCTTGCACCACATGGTCTACGAGGTCGTCGACAATGCCATCGACGAAGCGCTCGCCGGCTTCTGCGATCGTGTCGATGTCACGCTCAACCCGGACGGCTCGGCGACGGTGCGCGACAACGGCCGCGGCATTCCGACCGAAATGCACAAGGAAGAAGGCGTCTCGGCGGCGGAGGTCATCATGACCCAGCTTCATGCCGGCGGCAAATTCGACCAGAACAGCTACAAGGTGTCGGGCGGCCTGCATGGCGTCGGCGTGTCGGTGGTCAACGCCCTGTCCGAATGGCTCGACCTGCGGGTCTGGCGCGGCGGCAAGGAACACTACATGCGCTTTCACCTGGGCGAGCCGGATGCGCCGCTCAAGATCGTCGGCGACGCGCCGACCGACAGCGGCACGCTGCGCACCGGCACCGAGGTCACCTTCCTGCCGTCGCCCGCCATCTTCACGAAGACGGTATTCGATTTTGCCACGCTCGAGCATCGCCTGCGCGAACTCGCCTTTCTCAATTCCGGCGTCAAGCTGACGCTGACCGACGCGCGCTCGGTCGACGAGCCGAAGACCGTGGAGATGTATTACGAGGGCGGCCTCGAAGCCTTCGTGCAATATCTCGACCGCTCGAAGACCGCGCTGCATCAGCCGATGATCGTCGCCATCGGTGAAAAGGACGGCGTCATATCGGAAGTGGCGATGGAATGGAACGACAGCTACCACGAGACGATGTTGTGCTTCACCAACAACATCCCGCAGAAGGATGGCGGCACGCATCTCGCGGGATTCCGCGCCGCGCTGACCCGCGCGATCAACGCCTATTCCGCCGAATCGGGCGTGGGCAAGAAGGAGAAGATCGCGCTGACCGGCGACGATATGCGCGAGGGACTGACCTGCGTGCTGTCGGTCAAGGTGCCCGATCCGAAGTTCTCGTCTCAAACCAAGGAAAAGCTGGTGTCCTCCGAGGTGCGTCCCGCGGTCGAGAGCGTGGTCGGCGACCGGCTGAGCCAATGGCTCGAGGAACATCCCGGCGAGGCGCGCAAGATCATCGGCAAGGCGATCGAGGCCGCGGCCGCCCGCGAGGCGGCGCGCAAGGCGCGCGAGCTGACCCGGCGCAAGGGCGTGCTCGACATCTCCTCGCTGCCCGGCAAGCTCGCCGATTGCCAGGAGCGCGATCCGGCCAAATCGGAAATCTTCATCGTCGAGGGCGATTCGGCCGGCGGCTCCGCCAAGCAGGGCCGCAACCGCGCCAATCAGGCGATCCTGCCGCTGCGCGGCAAGATCCTCAATGTCGAGCGCGCGCGCTTCGACAAGATGCTGGGATCGGCCGAAATCGGCACGCTGATCACCGCGCTCGGCACCGGCATCGGCAAGGAAGATTTCGACATCAACAAGACGCGCTACCACAAGATCATCATCATGACGGACGCCGATGTGGACGGCAGTCACATCCGCACCCTGCTGCTGACCTTCTTCTACCGCCAGATGCCGGAGATCATCGAGCGCGGCTATCTCTATATCGCGCAGCCGCCGCTCTATCGCTCCAAGCGCGGCAATTCCGAGGTCTATCTAAAAAACGACCGGACGCTGGAAGATTATCTGATCGACGCCGGGCTGGACGACACCGTGCTGATCATGCACGACGGCAATCAGCGCGCGCGTGACGACTTGCGCGCGATCGTCGAACGGGCGCGCACGGTGCGCGCGCTGCTCAGCCCATTGGCGCGCCGCGCCGGCAACCGCGTGCTGGTCGAGCAGGCGGCGATTCTGGGGGTGCTCAACGAGGCGGTGTTCAGCGACAAGACCCAGGCGGCGGAAGCGGCCCGGGTTCTCGCCAAGCGGCTCAACGCGACGATCACCGAGCCGCATGAGCGCACCTGGGCCGGCGAGATCGACGCCAAGGGCGACATGGTCTTCCGCCGTATGCTGCGCGGCGTGCCCGAGCAGTTGAAGATCGACGCCCGGCTGATCAAGAGCGTCGAAGCCCAGAAGCTCGACGCCATGGCGCGCGAGTTGCAAGAGGTCTATCAGCGCTTCGCCAAGCTGATCCACAAGGGCGAAGAGACCACCATCACCGGCCCGACCGAACTGGTCGAGAAGATCATGGAGCTCGGCCGCAAGGGCATGAGCATCCAGCGCTACAAGGGCCTGGGCGAAATGAACCCGGGTCAGTTGTGGGAGACCACGCTCGATCCCGAGGCGCGCACGCTGCTGCAGGTCAAGATCGCCCATGCCGACGAGAGCGAGGACATCTTCTCGACCCTGATGGGCGACGCGGTCGATCCCCGGCGCGAATTCATCCAGACCCACGCGCTGGAGGTGGCCAACCTCGACGTGTGAGGCGCGGGCGCGTGATTGCCCGCGCCCAACCGGCTTTCGCCGCGCTTCCGTTTTTTCGTCATGGCGCGATTTGATCGGGCCGGGCCGGTTCGGGCCGAGAGTCGCGCGACGGCTCCCTCACAAAAACGTCGAGCCGGGGAATGACGGCGTGCGACGGCCGTCACTTCAGCCGGTCGCTGATCTTCTTGATGCCGGCGTTGGCGCATTCCTCGTCGATGCTGCCGGCCGGCGCGCCGCCGACGCCGATGGCGCCGACCACCTCGTTGCCGACGCGGATCGGCACGCCGCCCGCCAGCAGCAGCACGCCCGGGATCTGCCAGAGATTGGCGGCGCCCGGGTTTTTCTGCGCAGTTTCCATCATGGCGCCGGTGTTGGCGCGGAACGAGGCCGAGGTCCAGGCCTTGCGCTGGGCCGAATCCACAGTATGGGGGCCCGCGCCATCGGCGCGATGAATGGCCTTCACCTGGCCGGCGCGATCGGCGACGGCGGCGCTGGCGGCGAAGCCCTTGGCCTGGCATTCCGCGACGGCGGCGCTGACGGCTTCGGCGGCGAGCGCCAGCGTGATGGTTTTTTCCTCGCGCACCTGGGCCTCGGCCGCGGTGGCGATGGTGAGAGCGATGGCCGCCAATGACAGTGCGAGTTTCATCATCTGGCCCCCCTGGAAGGTGCACTTCTGCCCGCGCGGACGGCGGCTTGATGCGGAGCCTAGCCGCGCGGAACGCCTGGCGGACATCACATGTTTGCGATGCGAGAACCGTACGCAAGGCTTGAGGCGTGGCCGAGACGGTGTGGCTTTTTTGAGTCAGCCGCGCATGACCTCGACAAGGTCGCCATTTCACGCCACAACGCTGCCGCAAAGTTCCGTTACACAAGCGCAGTCATGGCCAACCCGAAAAAATCCCGTCGCGCCTTTTTCGGCCTGTCCGACCGCCCGTCCGGCGGGCCGGGGCGTGGCGGTGCGTCGCGCAACGGACGGGGCGGTTCGGGCAACGGCCGCCCGAGCGGCTCGCGCCCGAGCGGCGGCGGGCGCAAAGCGAACGGCGGCGGGCACAAGGGCGGCGGATCGTGGACCTGGCGGCTGGCGCGCTGGACGTTCGTCGCGGGTATCTGGGCCACGGTGGCGGTCGGCGGCATCGTCGCCTGGTATGCCTACGATCTGCCGGAGCTCGAGAGCATTCCCGAACTGGCGCGCCGCCCGGCGGTCAGCCTGGTCGCGGCGGACGGCACCGAATTCGCCAATTACGGCGACACCGCGGGTCCGCCGATTCCGATTTCCGAGATGCCGCGCTACCTGCCCCAGGCGGTGCTCGCCATCGAGGACCGCCGCTTCTACAGCCACCCGGGCGTCGACGTGTTCGGCCTGCTCCGCGCCGTCATCACCAATGTCGCGGCGGGCGAGCTGCGCCAGGGCGGCTCGACCATCACCCAGCAGCTCGCCAAGAATGTCTTCCTGTCGCGCGAGCGCACGGCCAAGCGCAAGGTGCAGGAGCTCATCGTCGCCTTCTGGCTCGAGCGCAAATTGACCAAGGACGAGATTCTCTCGCTCTATCTCAACCGGGTTTATCTCGGCGCCGGCACGTTCGGCGTCAGCGCCGCGGCCGACCGCTATTTCGGCAAGCCGGTGAACCAGTTGCGGCTGACCGAGGCGGCGATGCTCGCCGGCTTGCTGCAGGCACCGTCGCGCTATGCGCCGACCCGCGACATGGACCTGGCGATGAGCCGCACGCGCACCGTGCTCGACGCGATGGAGGATGCCGGCTACCTCAACGCGGCGCAGGCCAGGACGGCCAAGGCCGAACAGGTCAAGCTGGCGCGCCCGGGCGACAATGCCGGGCGCTATTTCGCCGATTGGGCGATCGACCAGGTCGGCAGCTATATCGGCACGGTGACGCGCGACATCACGGTCAAGACGACGATCGACCTCAAGGTTCAGCGCGCCGCCGAATTGAAGCTGCGCCAGATGATCGAAGCGCAGGGCGTCAAGATGGGGGTGACTCAGGGGGCCGCGGTGGTGCTGGGGACGGACGGCGCGGTGCGCGCCATGGTCGGCGGCGAAGACTACCGCGACAGCCAGTTCAACCGCGCGGCGCGCGCCCTGCGTCAGCCGGGCTCGGCGTTCAAGCCGTTCGTCTATCTCGCGGCACTCGACGCCGGCTACAAGCCCGATCAGGTCTTTCTCGACGAGCCGGTCGCGGTCGGCGACTTCCGGCCGCGCAATTTCGACGGCACCTATCGCGGCGCCATCACCATGGAGCAGGCGCTGGCGCAGTCGATCAACACGGTCGCCGTGCGGCTGCTCAATCTCGCGGGCATCGACCGCGTTATCGAGTGGGCCAAGCGGCTCGGCATCACGTCGCCGCTCAAGCGCGAGGCGGGATTGGCGCTCGGCGCAAGCGAGGTGACGCTGCTCGAACTGACGGCGGCCTACGGCACCTTCGCCAATGACGGCGCCGGCGTGTGGCCCTATGGCGTGACCGAGGTCGTCGATTCGACGGGCAACGTGATCTATCGCCGGCTCGGCTCCGGCCCGGGGCTGCGCATCGATCCGGCGCTGGTCGCCAACATGAACCGCATGCTCACCGCCGCGGTGCAGACCGGCACCGGGCGTGCCGCTGCAACGGGCCGGCCGGTGGCGGGCAAGACCGGCACCACCGACGATTATCGCGACGCCTGGTTCATCGGCTATTCGGCGGACAATGTCGCCGGCGTGTGGATGGGCAACGACGACCGCACGCCGATGAAGCGGGTGACCGGCGGCGGCCTGCCGGCCCAGGTGTGGCGCGACATCATGATCGCCGCCGACAGCGGCAAGCCACAGCGTGCGCTGCCGCAGGAGGAGCCGCAGCGGCCCGGGCCCGTGCAATCCTTCCTCGACAGCTTGCTCGGCTCAGTGTTCGGCTCCGGCAATCGCGGCGGCGCCAGCAGCGGCAGCGGCACGAGCAGCAGCCCGCGCGATACCAAGCCGGCCACGCGCAAGCCCGACGTGGTCCACGAATATCCGACCGACCGGTCGCGCGGCTGGCGCGACTAGAGCACGATCCATTTAGATTGACGTGTATCCGGCGTTGCAAGCGCCAGGCGGCCGGCTTCACCGACCGCGGCTACGGCGCGTAGTGAATGGCCTCGCGTGCGTCGTGCTGGTCCGAGCGCGAGCGCCGAGAACAATGCACCGTTCCATTACGAGATTTCGGGCGCGCGGCGGTGAAGGGTCGCCCGCTCATAGGCGTAGGCGAGTTGCACCATCGCGGCGTCGTCGTAGGGCCGTCCCAGGAAGGTAATGCCCGCGGGCAAACCGTCATCGGTGAATCCGGCAGGAACGACGATCGACGGCACGTAGATCAGGAACGTGTTGAGGTGCGGCACGCCCTTTTGGTCGACGTAAGGCGGGTTGATGCCGTCCTTGATTAAGGTCGGTTGGTGCTCGACCGCCTTGTGCACGATCGCGTCAAGGCGATGGTCGGCCATGACCTGGAGCATCCGGATCATCATCACGTCGCGGGCCTTCAGGTAGGCGTGATGCCGCTCGGGTGGGCTGACGTTGCCCAGGCGGTTACGGATGCGTTGCGCCACTTTGGCGGCTTTGGGTGAGGCGAGAAGTTCTTGGCGTGAGGCGTAAGGTGCATTGGCGACGCCTGCGAAATATTCTTTGAAGGCCGCATCGGCGGTATCGCTGTCGCCGGCGCGCGTGGCGAGCAGCGCGGCGAGGTCCGGAATGACGATGGGATCGATGATCTCCGCCCCAGCAGCGTGCAGTTCCTCCACCGCCCTGTCGAACACCGCCGTGATCTTGGCGAAGTCTTGGGAGTCCGGCTCCGAACCGCTTCCCATCGGTTCGCGCAGTATACCGAGGCGGGCACCCTTCAGAGCATTTTTGTCGAGACCTTTGGCGGCATGGATCGGCATAGCGCTCACCCCGTGGGCGGTGACGGGATCAGCGGGGTCGTATCCGACCATGCAATCAAGCAAGACGGCGAGGTCCGCGACGGTCCGCGCCATCGGCCCGAGCGAACCCGTCACGGCCGGCCATCCGCCGAATACGCCGCCGCGGCTGACCAGACCGGCAGTCGGACGCATGCCGGCGACCCCATTCCATGTCGAGGGCCGACGAATGGAACCGAAACCCTCTTGGCCGACGGCGATGGCGCAGAAGTTGGCAGACACGCTTGCTCCCGATCCTCCCGAGGACCCGCCAGCGGTTCGCTCCAGGTCATAGACATTCCGCGTTGAACCGAAGAGGGAGCCGTGGGTGTCGCCGGCGCCGAGCTCGCCGAGCGTGGCCTTTCCGAGGAAGACGGCGCCTGCTTTCTTGAGCTTGGCAGCGACGAAGCTGTCGCGGCCCGGCATGAAGTCTTCGAACAGGATCGAGCCCAAGGTGGTAGGCATCTCGGCGACGTCGGCCTGGTCCTTGATGATGACCGGAATGCCATGCAGCGGACCGACGAAGCCCGACTTCCGAAACGCCGCATCGAGCCGGTCGGCCTCGTAGAGGGCACGCGGGTTGAGGGAAATGATCGCGTTAATCGCGGGACCCTTCTGATCGTAGGCGGCGATGCGATCGAGATAGATCTGCACGAGCTGGCGCACCGTCAGAGTGCCGGCGTGGAACGCCGCGTGGATGTCGGCGATGGTGGTTTCCTTCACATCGAAGGCGCTAGACGCCGCCATCGATTTCCCCCTTCAAGGCTTCTTGTTTCTCTCATGACAACACCCGTGCGTTCGTTGGCGTCGGCCTTCGGCACCGAAATGACCCGGCCGCTGGCGATCAGCGATGGTCCTTCTCGCGCCGTCGGCGTAAATGGACGCACGATCGTCCTTACTTGCCGGCTTCCTCCGTCGCCAGCTTGAGCTCCTCCCGCAGCCGATTGATGGTCGATTCCGGCATGCCGTACATACGCTTAACGTAGGCTTCGACCTCCTCGCCGGACTTGATTGTGATCGGCATGTGCCTCTGTTTGGCTTCGGCGAGGAACTCGGGGTCTTTGCTCATCTTCATCAGGCTTTCACGATAGATGGAGATGATGTCTGCCGGCACGTTTTGCGGCGCGATGATGGCGCGGCCCAGATCGTCCTTCGCCTGGAAGATCTTGAGCATGTCCTTTACGCCTTTGTCTTTGACGATGTCGTTGAGCGTCGGCACGGACGCGAGCCTGGGATCCTGGATCGGATCGAAGGTCAGCTGCAGCAGAATGCGGATCAGATTGTCGTTGAGCAGCCGCGGCTGACTGACGATGCCCGACCACGGCAGGGTGGAGGAGCCTTGGGTCTCCCCGCGCTCGAGGGCGAGAAGAATCTCGTCGGTACCGCTATAGCCGGAGACGACCTTGAACTTCGTGCCGAGAAGCCGGTTGTACATAATCGGCACGACCGCCGAGGGTCCGGCCGAACTCCCCATCACGATCTGACGATCGAACGCGTCCTGCACCGACGTGTACGGTGTCGTGTGCCAGACCAGTAGGAAGTTGCTGAGTCGGTCGAGGCTGATGAGGTAGTGGAACGTCCGAACGTCGACCGACGGCGCCGGTCCTCCGAGCAGCAGCGGCTCGAAAATCGCGGAGCCCTGGATCGTCGCAACAACGCTGCCGTCCCGCAGGGCGGCCGTGCCGAGCCAACTCAAGGACCGTAGCCCGCCCGCGCCTGGCATGTTCTGCACGACGATGGTGGGATTGCCGGGAAAGTGCCGTGGCATGTATTTCGCGGCAAAACGTGCGTACTGGTCGAATCCGCCGCCGCTGCTCGATCCGACAACAAAGGTGATCTGTTTTGGCACACTGGTGTCGGCGAGCGACGCATTGCAGGGCGCTCCGCCCATCAGGGCCGTGGTCGCCAAAAAACAAACCGCCTTCAGCAAATGCTTGGACATAACACTCCCACCCTTGTCGTTTCTGTTCTGAACGGCTTGCTTAGGTATGCGGTACGCTGTCGGGCTCCCAGCTGGGAACCTCTGAACTGGCCGCGTCACCCTCCTACGTTCAAGACGGTCGCCAAATCGCGGAGACCGCCGCCGACTAGTGCGCGGCTCATCGCTCATCATCGCGAGCATGATGGGGAGGTAAAAGTGTCGCAGTAAGAAAAGGTGCTTGAATGGGTATTCGCCGTCAACAGCAAACCGCTGCGGACGATCTGTTCTGCCCGGCTTCTGCCGCGATCTTTTGCGTGCGCGGAGAATTCAGGGATGTCGCAGCATCACCGAGCGGGAATCATCGTCTCGGATACCGACGGATCAGTCGGGTGGCTGGCGAAATCAGCGAGGCCGCTTCAGCAAAACCGGTTCAGCCTTGGCGCAGCAGCGCCGTGCCGTATCGGCTGAGCCAGTCGCGCGCGCGCAGGCCCTTGGGCGCCAGGTCGTTGACCAGTTTCCAGAAGCGCGGCCCGTGGTTCATCTCGGCGAGATGGGCGACCTCGTGGCTCACCACGTAATCCATCACGTCGACCGGCGCCAGAATCAGGCGCCAGGAAAACGACAGGTTGCCGCGCGCCGAGCAGCTACCCCAGCGCGTGCGTGAATTGCGCAGGGTGATGCGGCGGAAGCGCTTGCCGATCTGTCCGGCACGCTCCTCGACACGCCGCGCGATGGCGCAGCGGGCGCGTTCGCGCAGCCAATGGACGATACGGTCGCGCACGTCCTCGAGCTCGCCGCCGACGTATAGAATATCGCCGTCGCGCTTGACGCGCGGCCCGACGCGCTTGTCATAGCGGATGGTCAGAATCTGGCCTTTGACACGCACGGTTTCGCCCGGCGCAAACGGCATGCGCGGTGGCAGCGACTCGAGCTTTTCCTTGACCCAGGGCGCCTTGCTGCGCGCGAAATCGATGCCCTCCGACAGGGAAGCGCGCGACGGCAGCACCAGCACGGCGCAATCGTTGGCGGCGTCGATGCGCAACGTCATGCGGCGCGCCCTGCGGTTGCGCTTGGTGCGCACCACGACCTTCTCGCCGTTGACTTGAAACACCGTGACCTGCTTACGCGCGACTGGCGGAGTTCCTGACTTGTCCCGAGCTCTCATTCTGGCCACTCTACAATCCGATCTTCCAATTCCCCCGCCACCGCTTCAGGCACCGCACGTCCACGCACCGAAATGCCGGCACGATGCACCGACTCGGGATCGCCCGAGACCAGCGGATGCCAGTCGGGCAAATCCTTGCCTTCCGACAGCAGCCGGTAGGCACAGGTCGAGGGCATCCAACGCAGCCGGTCGACCAGCTTCGGTGTCAGTTTGATACAGTCGGGAACATAGTGCCGCCGGTTGACATAGCGACTGCAGCGGCAACTTTCCAGGTCCAACAATTTACAGGCCGCATCGGTATAGGAGACCGCGCCGGTATCCTCATCCTCGAGCTTGAGCAGGCAGCACTTGCCGCAGCCGTCGCACAGGGATTCCCATTCGCCCTTGGTCATTTCCAGCAGGGTCTTGCGGCGCCAGAACGGCTCGTCCGGGCGGCCCTGGGCGGGCAGCGCTGAGGATTTTTCGGGACGGGATTTGCGGCGGGCCGGGGACATACCTGCAGTCTAAGCACGCCCCGCGCCGGCGATCAAATGCACGAAAGAGCCCATTGCCGCGCCGCGCCTAAGCCCTTGATATCCTAAGATATTCCCTGCGGCGTCGGCGCACTCGAAGAGGGCTTCGGAAGGCGCCGAACGAGAGTCTTCGCGCAGCACCGTCGCATAGTGGAATTCATGGCCGCGCCAGCGCTCGCCGAACCGCCCAAACGGCGAGGCGGTGGCCGCGATTTCGGGCTTGGCGATAGCCGAGGTGGAGCCGGCGCTCGGCGAAGCTGGTGGCGAGCGGCAGCAGGCCGGCCATCGGGTGGGTGACGCCGTCCGCGTCGGTCAGCGTCTCGCCCATCACCATGTAGCCGCCGCATTCGCCATAGACCAAGGCGCCGCGGCCGGCCGCGCGGCGCAGCGAATGGAAGAAGCCGTGGTTGGCGGCGAGACGGCCGGCATGGAGTTCCGGGTAGCCGCCCGGCAAGAACACCGCGTCGGCGGTCGCGTCGGGCGCCTCGTCGGCGAGCGGCGAGAAGAACCGGACGTCGGCGCCGGCGCGGCGCCAGCCCTCGAGCATCGCGGGATAGGCGAACAGGAAGGCCTCGTCGCGCGCCACCGCGATGCGCTGACCGAGCGGCGGCAGCAGAATTCCACCGTCGTCCGAACCGAACGAATGCCTGGAGCGCGCGAGAGCGGCGAGTGCGTCGAGATCGACATGCCGGGCGACCAGATCGGCGGCACCACCGATGAAAGCCTCGAGTTGGCTGTGCTCGGCGGCCTGCACCAGGCCGAGATGGCGCGACGGCAGGGCGAGGGCCGCATGGTCCGGCACGCTGCCGAGCACCGGAATGGCGGGATCGAGTTGGGCCAGGGCCGCGCGAAGCGCCGCGGCGTGGCTGTCGCTGGAGACCCGGTTGAGAATGACGCCGGCAACCGTGACGTCGGCGCGGAATTGCGCGAAGCCTTCGACCAGGGCCGCGATGCTGGCGCCCTGGCCCTTGGCATTGACCACAAGGACGACCGGCAGTCCGAGACGCGCCGCGAGATCGGCGGTCGAGCCGTCGCCGCGCCCTCGCGCGTCGCGACCCTGCACGCCCTTGGCGCCGTCGAACAGGCCCATGACCCCTTCGCCGATCACCAGCTCGGCATCGGCGGCATGATGACGGAGCAGGGCTTCGATCACCCCATCGTCCATCGCCCAGCCGTCCAGATTGATGCAGGGCCGCGCCGGATCGCCCAGTGCCGCGGTGTGAAACGCGGGGTCGATATAATCGGGCCCGGCCTTGAACGCGGTGACGCGGCGGCCCCGGCGGCGCAGCGCGCGCAACAGGCCGAGGGTCAGGGTGGTCTTGCCCGAACCCGTCGCCGGTGCAGCGATGATCAGGCCGGCCGGCGCGATGGTTGCGGCTTTGGACGGCATGGCGGGCACCGTCGGTCATCGAATGCGGACTGTCAACCGGCGGATCTTCAGCCGCTACCGCATGGGAAAGCAGACGCGGACGACAGTGCCGCGCGCCACCTTGTCCCGTTCGATTCTGCCTTGCAGCTGCTTGGTCAGGGCCTCGACCAGCGCGGTGCCGGATGACCCTTCGCGCGTGACCTCCTTCGTGCCCTTGCCGTCATCGGCGACGGTCATGGAGGCCTCGCCCTCCTGCGGCCCGACGCGGAAGGTGATCGTGACCCGGCCGGGTCCGCCGTCGAACGCGTGTTTGATCGAGTTGGTGAGAAGCTCGTTCAGGATCAAGCCGAGTGCCACCGCAATCTCGACTGGTACGGTGCCCTCGTCGAAATCCAAGTCGATCGCGACATCCTGGGCGAGCTGACCGAGGGTACGGCCGAGCGCGCCCAGGTAGCTTGCAATGTTGACGGTTTGCGCGCTTTGGCGCGGGTCGAGCTGGTCGTGGGCGAGCGACATCGCCATGACCCGGTTCGACATGGCCTGCAGCAGCTGCTTGGTTTCGTCAGCCTGCGCCCGGCGGCGCTGGATCAGCAATGTCGAGATGATCACCTGGAAATTGTTCTTCATGCGGTGATGCATCTCGGACAGCAGCACTTCGCGATGGGCCACTTCCCGGGCGACGTCCGATTGCAGCGCCTCGGCCGCCTGCCTGCGCTGTTCGCGCTGAGCGGCCAAGCCGATCATATAGGCGATCACTTTCAGGAATGATAAAAGATCTTCGCTGAAACGGCAGGGCTGCTCGCTATCGGCCTCGAGCACGCCCCATATCGCGCCGTCCATTTTGATAGGCACATTGATCAGCGAAACAATTCCGTGGTTGCGCAGCAAGGGTGAAAGCTTGAGGTCGCTTTCCTTGGTGAAATCCTCGACGACGGTGGAGCGGCCTGTCTGGATCGTCAGTCCCGGTGGCGACGAGATATCGATCGGCAGTGTGGCGTTGCCCACCACCCCCTCGTTCCAGCCGATGCCGGCGTCGACCAGGAGATCGCCGATCTGTGGACGGTAGCGCAGCACCTTGATGCGGCGGATGTCGGTGGTCTTGGCGACCTGTGCCACAGTCTGGTCGAGGAATGCCTGCCATGGCGGCTCGGTGGCGGCGATCCGGTTGAGTTCCAGCACGGCGTCGAGAAATGGGCGGAGGAGTTCGAGATTTCGCCGACCTGCCGACGGCGTGCGCTTCTTTGCCATAAATCTCAAACTCGAAAAACGCCGATAGGTTCCCGCCGTCGCGTCGCGCTTCGCCTTGACCGGCGGCCCGCTGTGCAACACGATGGCGAGAGTTTTCGTTAGACTGGAACGGGCTCGCGCGGTCGTTGCGGCAGGGCTTGCCGCAGACAGAGCGGCGCCAACCAGGAGCAGAGCGATGGAATTCGATCCGGTCCTTTTGTCGCGGATCCAGTTCGCCTTCGTGATGTCGTTCCACATCCTGTTCCCGGCCTTCACCATCGGGCTGGCGTCCTACATCGCGGTGCTGGAAGGCTGCTGGCTGTTCAGCGGCAACGACGTCTATGTCCGTCTGTCGCGCTTCTGGACCCGCATCTTCGCGGTGTCGTTCGGCATGGGCGTGGTGTCGGGTATCGTCATGTCCTACCAGTTCGGCACCAACTGGAGCCGGTTCTCGGACATGGCGGGCAATATCATCGGGCCGCTCATGGCCTACGAAGTGCTGATGGCCTTCTTCCTCGAGGCGACCTTCCTCGGCATCCTGCTGTTCGGCCGTTCGCGCGTCCCGCCCAAGCTGTTCTTTGTCGCGGCTGTCATGGTCGCGCTCGGCACGCTCGCCTCGGCCTTCTGGATTCTCTCCGCCAACAGTTGGATGCACACCCCGTCCGGTCACGAAATCCGCGACGGCATCTTCTATCCGGTGGACTGGTGGCGGATCGTGTTCAATCCGTCCTTCCCCTACCGCTTCGTCCACATGGTCACCGCCTGTTATCTGACCACGGCCTTCGTGGTGATCGGCGTATCGGCGTGGCAGCTGCGCCGCGGCCGCGCCGATGCGACCTCGCGCAAGGCCATGTCCATGGGCCTGTGGCTCGTCTTGCTGCTGGCGCCCGCGCAGGCGGTGATCGGCGATCTGCACGGCCTCAACACGCTCGCCCATCAGCCGGCGAAGATCGCCGCCATCGAAGGCAACTGGGAAACCCAGCGCGGCATGCCGCTGCTGCTCTTCGCGATTCCCGATCCCGAACAGGAGCGCAACCGCGCGGAGATCGCCCTTCCGCGCTGGGGCAGCCTGATCCTCACCCATGAATGGGACGGCGAGGTGAAGGGGCTCAAGGAATGGGCGCCCGCCGATCGGCCGCCGGTGGCGATTCCGTTCTTCGGCTTCCGCCTCATGGTCGGGCTCGGCTTCCTGATGATCGCCGTGGCCGTCGTCGGCGTGCTGCTGCGGCTGACCGGACGGCTCTATACCACCGGCTGGTTCCTGCGGATTTGCACCGCGTGCCTGCCGATCGGCTTCGTCGCCGTGCTCGCCGGCTGGTTCGTCACCGAGGTCGGGCGCCAGCCCTGGGTGGTCTATGGGCTGATGCGCACGGCGGACGCGGCGACGCCGGTGCTCGGCTGGCACAGCGTGCTGTTCTCGCTGGCGCTCTTCGTCATCGTCTACGTCGTGATCTTCGGCGCCGGCATCTATTACATGGTGCGTCTGGTGCAGCGCGGGCCGGAGGGGCCGTCGCCGCAGGGCCGCTTCCCCACGGGCACCGCCATGCGGCCGCTGTCCGGTTCGGACGAGACCCCCGACGATATGGTCGAGGAAGGCCGGCGCGAGGTCGCGCAGTCGGGAAGGTCCGGGTCATGACCATCGATCTCACCCTGATCTGGGCCGCCATCATCGCCTTCTCGGTTTTCATGTATGTGCTGATGGACGGCTTCGATCTCGGCGTCGGCATTCTGTTTCCTTTCGCGCCGCGCGACGCCGACCGCGACACCATGATGAATTCCGTGGCGCCGTTCTGGGATGGCAACGAAACCTGGCTCGTGCTCGGCGGCGGCGGCCTGCTCGCCGCCTTTCCGCTGGCCTATGCGATCATCCTGCCGGCGCTCTATATCCCGATCCTGGTCATGCTGATCGCGCTGATCTTCCGCGGCGTCGCCTTCGAATTCCGCTTCAAGGCGAACACCAGCCGGCATTGGTGGGACAAGGCCTTTCACTACGGCTCGCTCCTGGCGACGTTCACCCAAGGCGTGGCGCTTGGCGCCTTCATCCAGGGCTTCGCGGTGCAGGGCCGCGATTACGTTGGCGGGCCCTTCGCCTGGGTTTCCTGGATGAGCCTGCTCGCGGGCGTCGGCCTGATCGCCGGCTACGCCCTGCTTGCCGCCGGCTGGCTGATCCTCAAGACGGACGGCGCCCTGCAGTCCTGGGCCTATCGGATCGCCAAGCCGCTGCTGCTCGCCGTGCTCGTCGCCATCGCGGTCGTCAGCATCGCGACGCCGATCGCCAAGCACGACATCGCGGCGCGCTGGTTCTCGTGGCCCAACATCGCCTTTCTCTCGCCTGTGCCGCTGATCACGGTCGCGCTCGCGATCGGCATCTGGCGCGCGCTGGAGCGGCGCCGCGAGAAGCGGCCGTTCATCCTCACCATGGGGTTGTTCGCGCTATCCTATCTCGGCCTGGCGATCAGCCTGTGGCCCCACGTGGTGCCGCCCCACATCACCATCTGGCAGGCCGCCGCGGCGCGCGAATCGCAGGTCTTCATGCTGTGGGGCGCGGCGGTGCTGATCCCGATCATGCTCGCCTACATCGCCTACAATTACTGGGTCTTCCGCGGCAAGGTGCGCGGGGAGGGGTATCATTCGTGAGCTGAAGCGGGACTGAGAGCGGGACTCATCGCGGGGCGCCGCTCCGTGGGAGCCGCGGATTCGAGAACACTCTCACCGTCGATCCGGCCATGGCAAGCTGCGCCCAGAAGATCGACGATCGTCGGCGCCACGTCGAACGACGAGCGCAAGCCATAGTCCCCCGGCGCGATGTCGTCGGAGCGGATATAGAGCGCGCCGAGCCCCCCGCTATGGCCGCCCGCGCGCCGTACCGGCCCCGGCCCGATATCGCCGTAGACGGGATGACGGAAGCCGATCGGGCTGCGGTTCCACAGGATCGCCAGATCGGACTGGGTGTCGGACAGATTCATCGGATCGTTGATGCGCGAGCGGGTGATCTCGCGCACCACGGGCGCGCCGGTTTTGATATCGACGCAGGCGCGCAGGGTATCCTCGATGCGGTCGAGGCACGCGGCGTACCTGGTCCAACGGCACGCGCCCATAAGCCTCGCGCTGCCGCAGGTTGACCCGGACGCGGCCTTCGAAAAACGACGGCACCGCGAACGCGTTCATGTGCGGCCAGTAGCGCGCATACTGCGATGCGGGCATCCAATCGACGTCGAATGATTTCTCCCGCGCCGACCCGCGGCGGCTCGACAGGTTGCGTACCAGCGTTTGCCCGAGCATGCCCTTGGCCATTTTGACGGCGATGCGGCGTGCATTGCGGACCGTGCGGGACGACATGTGTTGCAGCGGCGCGGACCGCGCATGCGCCATCGCGCCGGCAACCACCGCATTCCAGTCTTCACCCTCTTTCAGCACCGGCGACCGCGCGGCACGCCAATCCTCGCGCGAGCCGAACAGCGGCCGATCAAAGGCCATGCGGTACATCAACTCCGGCAGGAGCAGCATAGTCGGCAGGTCGGTATCGTTTTCGCCCATGCCGTGCATGGTGAAGGCGACGACCGTGGCATCCGGAAACCGCGCCACAAGGCGCTCGATCTGCGCGCTGATTTCCTCATAGACCGCGATGAGACCTTCACGCGCGGGCGCGGCGCTCGGCAGATCACGCAGGTGATGGCCGGGATCGATGCCATGATAGAAAAGTTCGATCGCATCGTGGGGCTCTCCGAAGCCGAGCACGGCGATGTCCCAGTCCGGCGCGCGCTCGGCGAGCAGCCATTCCGCGATGTCGGTGCGCTGCTTCGCCGAGGCACGCAGCCTGGCGCCCATGCGCGTCGTCAGCTCGACGCTGGGATAGACCATGACGTTCAGGGCATCGACGTCGGGCGGTGGGCCGAACCGCGCCGTGATTTCGGCCATGAGGCCCTTCGGCATGGCTTGAGGATGGACCCCGAGGTCGTGTCCGCCCCAGCCCACGACGCCGACGGCATTGGGCATCGATTGAAGATCGAAATAGGGCACGTCGAAGACCACGCACTTCGCGGCGACATCCGCGAGGAACGGGCGTTCGGTGGCATAGCTCTGACGGACGCGGAAGGTTTTGGGATCGAACGAGATCACGGACCACTTGCCGGATGTCTCGGGCTTGCGTCCCGACGAAAAATGTTCCCAGGTCAGGCCGGTGTAACGCGCCTTCCCTTCGGGGCCATGTTCCAGCTTAAAACGGGCGCTTTCGGCCTTGAGGCGGGCGAGCCCCGGGAGCTTGCCGGCCGCGATCAGTTGATCGCTCAGCGCGGCGTCGAAAGCGTCGAGGCAAATGACCATCACTCGCTTACGCATCGCCCGCCTTTTTATGGGGATAGGGGTGAACCGGTCGGCACGATCGGGTCCCGCGGCGCCCCTTGTCACAAGTTCCAACGCAGCTTCAGAATACTAGTTCCGTCTTTCCGCGCTCAATAATCAGCGAGAATGGTCCGCGAGCGCACAATCGCATCGGATGACAGGCCCGCTTTGAACCTATTCCATCGGGCGGCGTCTTGCCGCCGGGTCAGCGCCCACCGGGATTCGCGCTAACTTGCCAACACCCGCCCCGCCATGGCCCCGAGCCAATCGAGCGAAGCACGAAGCTTCACCGCCTGGCCCACCACCATGATCGAAGGCGTCGGCACCGGATGGGCGCGGCAGTCGGCAACGCATGTTCGCCAGCGTGGTTTCGAGCACGGTCTGTTCCGGCGTCGAGGCCTTGCTGACGAAGGCGACCGGCTCGTCGCCCGGGCGGCCCGCCGCCATCAGGCGTTGGGCGATCGCCGCCAGGTTCTGCACCGCCATATAGATCACCAGCAGGGGCGAGCCCTTGGCGAGCGCGTCCCAGTCGAGGCCCTCGGGCACCTTGCCGCCGGCCTGATGGCCGGTGACGAAGGTCACGGCGGCATTGATGTCGCGGTGGGTGGCGGGGATGCCGGCATAGGCCAGTCCGCCGATGCCCGCGGTGATGCCGGGCACCAGGCGGAAGGGCACGCCGGCGGCGACCAGGGCGAGGGCTTCCTCGCCGCCGCGGCCGAACACGAAGGGATCGCCGCCCTTGAGGCGCAGCACCCGCTTGCCCGCCTTCGCCAGTTCGACCAGCTTGCGTGAGATGTCGGCCTGCTTGGGCGACGGCTTGCCGCCGCGTTTTCCGGCATAGACCAGCTCGGCACCCTGGCGCGCCGCCTTCAGGATGCTCTTGTCGACCAGGGCGTCATAGACCACCACGTCGGCCTGCTGCAGGCCGTTCAGTGCATGGAGCGAGAGCAGGCCGGGGTCGCCCGGGCCGGCGCCCACCAGCCAGACCCAGCCCGGCTCGAAACGGGGAAGCTCGAAAGGCACGGTCAGCATGCGCGGGAATGACTCCTTGGATCTCTCAGGTGCGCTAAACTGCCGCATTATGCCACGACCGTCCCGTTTTTGCCGATAAGCCGATGACACGCAAGCCTGCCGGAGAACTGCGTCGGGGTTGGACCACGGGGGCTTGCGCCACCGCGGCCGCGCGCGCCGCCTATCAGGCGCTGCTCACCGGCGGGTTTCCCGATCCGGTGGCGATCCGCCTGCCGCGCGGCCAGCAGCCGCAGTTCGCGCTGGCGTTGAAAGAGCTCGCCGCCGACCGCGCCACGGCCGGCGTGATCAAGGATGCGGGGGACGATCCGGATGTCACCCACGGCGCGCTGATCGCCGCCACCGTGCGCCGCGCCGCCCCCGGCAGCGGCGTGCAGTTCCGCGCCGGCGAAGGCGTCGGCACGGTGACGCGCGCCGGCCTGCCGCTGGCGGTCGGCGAGCCGGCGATCAATCCGGTGCCGCGCCGCATGATGGCCGAGGCGGTTGCCGAATTGGCGCGCGCCCACGGCGACGGCGGCGACGTCGAGATCACGCTGTCGATCCCCGGCGGCGCGGAGCTCGCGAAGAAAACCGCCAACGGCCGGCTCGGCATCCTCGGCGGACTGTCGGTGCTCGGCACCACCGGCATCGTCATTCCCTATTCCTGCGCCTCGTGGATCCACTCGATCCACCGCGGCATCGACGTGGCGCGCGCCAACGGGGTCGCCCATGTCGGCGCGGCCACCGGGCGCACCAGCGAGGCGGCGGTGCAGGCGATCTATGGCATGCCCGACATGGCGCTGATCGACATGGGCGATTTCGCCGGCGGCATGCTGAAGTACCTGCGCGATCATCCGCTGGCGAAACTCACCATCGGCGGCGGCTTCGCCAAGCTGGTCAAGCTGGCGCAAGGGGCGCTCGATCTGCACAGCGCGCGCTCCTCGGTCGATATCGCGGCGCTGAGTGCGCTCCTCGAACGCGTGGGCGCGTCGCCGGCCGACGTGGCCGAGGCGCGGAACGCCGCGAGCGCCGGTGCGATTCTCGAAATCGCGCGCCAGCGCGGGCTGCCGCTCGGCGACGCGGTGGCGCGCCAGGCGCGCGCCGTCGCGCTCGCCACCCTGGCCGGCGGCACCCGCGTGGAGACGATCCTGTTCGATCGCGGCGGCACGATGGTGGGCCGTGCCGGCTTCGACGCGGCGCGTGCCTGAATGACCTGGCGCAGGCTGCTCATTCTCGGCGGCACGGCCGACGCGGCGGAGCTCGCGGGCGAGGCGGTCGCGCGCTATCGCCACCGCCTGACGGTGATCTCGTCGCTCGCCGGGCGTACCGAGATCCCGGGCGATATTGCGGGCCAGGTGCGCGTCGGCGGGTTCGGCGGCATCGAGGGGCTCGTCGAATATCTGCGCGCCGAGAAGATCGATTTCGTCATCGACGCGACGCACCCGTTCGCCGCCGCCATATCGCGCCACGCCGCGCTCGCCTGCGCGCAAGCCGGCGTGCCGCGCCTCACCTTGCAGCGTCCGGCCTGGCCGCTCACCACGGGCGAGCGCCGCATCGCGGTGGCCGACATGGCGGGCGCCGCGGCGAAGCTGCGCGAGCTCGGCGCGCGGCGCATCTTCGTCACCAGCGGGGCCAAGGACCTCGCGGCGCTCGCCGCTCTCACCGAGGCATGGCTGCTGGTGCGGCTGATCGAGCCGCCCGCCGAGCCGCTGCCGCTGGCCCATTACGCCCTGATCTTCGCGCGCGGGCCGTTCACCGAACTGGCCGAGCGCAGATTGATGGAGGAGCACGGCATCGACGCCCTGCTGACCAAGGACAGCGGCGGCGCGGCCACCTACGGCAAGATCGTCGCCGCGCGCGACCTCGGCATCCCGGTCATCATCATCGGCCGGCCGGCGAGCGATGCCACCGACGCGGTCGACAACATCGAAGCCGCGCTGGATTGGCTGGAGGAGCGGCTCAAGGCGGAGTGATGTTTCGGAGCGTCATTCGCATGACTTTCGAAAGACGCATTCCTCGCGCGGTATCGCCCCACATGGTTTTTCTTTCGTCGTGGCCTGACTAAATCGGCCGTGACGAAAACAAAAAACGATTTTCCGCTTACTCCGATGGGCGTTTCGGCCGCAGCACATGGTCGTGGTCGGCGGCGTAGAGCTTGCTTGCGGCGGCGCCGTGGCTGCCCAGCGTGCGGCCGACCAGGATGAGCGCCGTGCGGGTGATGCCGCTGTCCTTCACCTTGTCGCGGATGGTGCCGAGTGTCGCGCGGATGATCAGCTCGTCGGGCCAGCTCACCCGATAGGCGACGACGCACGGGCAATCCTCGCCATAGTGCGGCGCCAGGTCGCGCACCACGCGGGCGAGATTGTTGATCGACAGGTGAATGGCGAGCGTGGCGCCGCTGGCGCCGAGCTTCGCCAAGGCCTCGCCAGCGGGCATGGCGGACGCGCGCACCGCCGTGCGGGTCAGGATCACCGTCTGGCTTTCCTCGGGCAGGGTGAGCTCGCATTTCAGCGCCGCCGCCGCCGCCGCGTAGGCCGATACGCCCGGCGTGATGTCGTAGGGAATAGCGAGCGCATCGAGCCGCGCCATCTGCTCGGCGATGGCGCCATAGAGCGACGGGTCGCCGGAATGGACCCGCGCCACGTCCTGACCCTTGCCGTGCGCCTCGGCGATCAGCGCCATGATCTCGTCGAGATGGAGCGGTGCCGAATCGACGACACGCGCATCCGCCGGCGCCTCGGCGATGACCTCGCGCGGCACCAGGGAGCCGGCATAGATCACCACGGGGCAGCGCCGGATCAGGTTCAGCCCGCGCACGGTGATCAGGTCGGGCGCGCCCGGGCCGGCGCCGATGAAATGCACGGTCATGCTTTTTCGTCCGGCGCTTGGCGGCATAGCCGCGCGGCGTGTAGAGCCGCGCGCGTCCGCCGTGGCTGATCATGCGCGTGGTGGAGGAGCCGATCATCACCAGTGTCGTCATGTCGGCATGATCGGCCGTGAGCTTGCTGAGCGGAATCATCTCGATGCGTTCCGCCGCGCGTCCGAGATCATGGGCGACCAGCACCGGCGTGTCCGGCCGCGCGACGGGTCGAGCAGGATATCGCGCGCCTTGACGATGTGATCGCGCCGCCGCGCCGACACCGGATTGTAGAGCGCCACGACGAAATCGCCCGCCGCGGCACCGCGCAGCCGCTGCTCGATCACCGGCCAGGGCGTCAGCAGGTCGGAGAGCGAGATGGCGCAGAAATCGTGGCCGAGCGGCGCGCCGGCGCGTGCCGCCGCCGCCTGCATGGCGGAGATGCCGGGCATCACCTGGACCGCAACGCGCGTCCATGCGGGCTTCGGCTTCCTCTCGAGCAGTTCGAACACCAGGGTGGCGAGGGCATAGATTCCCGGATCGCCCGAGGAGACCAGCGCGACGCGCTTGCCCTCGGCTCGCGAGATCGAGGGCCTTGCGCGCGCGCTTTTCCTCGGCGCCGAGCGGCGCCTCATGACGGCGCGCATGGGCGATGAGTTCGCCGGCGAGATCGAGATAGAGCCCGTAGCCGACCACGTCGGTGGCGCTGATGAGCGCTTCTTTCGCCTCGGGGGTCAGCCAATTCGGATCGCCGGGGCCAAGCCCGACCACATCGAGCCGGCCCGGCGTGACGCCAATGCGCACGGCATCGATGACGCCGGGCGCGCGGGCGATGGCGACCGTGGCGCGGCGGGACGCGGTTTTCTCGACAACCAGCTTGCCACGGCGGCCCACCGCCGCCAATGCCGCCGCTTCGGCGACGCCGTGACAGCCGACGGCGCGGAACACGGTGTCGGAGGGGTTGGCCAGGCGCGGCGTCTCCCGTTCAAGATGCCTGGCCGTGAAGAACCGCGCCGGCACGCCGAGCGTTTCGGCCAGTTGCAGCACCGCCGGTTCATCGGCTTTGAGATCGAGCGAGAACACGCCGGCGATGGACTCGGGCGCCAGCTCGGCCTGCTTGAGCACGCGGCGGGCCAGTGTCGCGAGCTCCTTCGGCGAGGCGTTGCGTTCGCATCCCACCCCGAGCGCCAGGGTCGCCGGATGATAGACCAGCTCATGGGTGCGTGGCTTCGTCACCCGATCGGCGACGCGCAGCACCAGCTTCGCGCGCTCCGCCCGCCTGATGCGGCTGCGTTTCAGCCAGCGCCCGTCGCCGGCTTCGATGCGTATTTCGGCCGGTTCGCCGGCGAGCAGCGCCGCCGTGACATGCTTCGCGGTTTGCGGGTTGGCGAGGCGATAGCCCGGCCGGCGGCTCGTCGAGCGCGACGCCCAGTCTGACGTCTCCCGCCGTGGTGACGGCCGCCGTGCCGCCGCTGGCCCGGGCGACCGTCGCGCGCGAATTGGTTGGCGCCGGAATGGCCGCCGAGCAGAGGCACGACGCTCGCGCCGTCGTCCGACACGGCGATGACCGGCGGCTCGCGCCGCTTGTCGGACAGCAGCGGGGCCAGCGCGCGGATGACGATGCCCGCCGCCATCACGGCGATGATCGGCCGGTGTTGGGCGAACAATGCGCGCAGGTGATCGGCCGCGGCGTCGAACGTGACGTCGGCCTGGGGCACGCGCTTGACCAGCCCATGAATTTCGGCGCCGGGCAGGTGAGCCGCGATTTGTCGCGCGAGTTCGAAACCGCCGTGGCTCAGGGTGACGATGACGGGCTTCATGGCACGACTCTCATTGTGGCCCTTCGGTGGCGCGGCGGATCAGGACCACCGAGAAATACGGCACGGCATCGTCGGCCACCGCGGACAGCTTGCGGCAGCGCTGGTCGGCAAAGCCGATGCGCTCGATCACCTCGGCCTGGGCGGTGAGGCCCGCCTCGGCGATGACGCGCTTGAGCTTGGCGAAATGGCGGCCGACCTTGAGCACGGCGGCCGCATCCGCGGATGCGAGCCGGGCGGCGAGAATGTCGCCGGGCAAAGTCGCGGGCAGCACGATCAGAGTCTCGTTGCCGGCAACGAGGGGCCGATGCAGCGCGGCGGCCGCGCCATTGAGCGACGACACGCCGGGCACCACGGTCACCGGCCAGCGCCCGGCGAGCCGGGTGAAGAGATACATGAAGCTGCCGTAGAGGAAAGGATCGCCCTCGCACAGCACGGCCACGTCGCGGTTGGCGGCGAGATGAGCCTCGATGGCGCGCGCGGCTGCGTCGTAACGCGCGCGGTTGTCGGCATGGGGAGCCGTGATGTCGATGGCGAACGGCAGCTCGCTGCGGCCTTCGGGAATATGCGGCGCGGCGATGGCGCGCGCCATGCTCTCGCCGGACAGCGTTGCCGGATAAGCGATCACGGGCACGTCGCGGAGAAGGCGCGCGGCCTTGAGCGTGATCAGCTCGGGATCGCCCGGCCCGACGCCAAGCCCGTAGAGCGTCGCCATGGTTCAGCCTTTCACGGCGCAGAGCTGGGTGATCGGCGCCAGCGCGCGCCAGCCATCGGGCGCGGCGCCCTTGCGCCGCGGAGCGCTCAGCCGTTCGGCGCGCGAGATGGCGATGCGGGTGAGCGTTCCGCCGTGGTCGCGCTGATGTTTCGCAAGGACCGCCTCGCTCTCGACCGTCACCGCGTTGGCGACCAGCCGTCCGCCGCGGCGCCAAGGCGGCCCAGCAGAAATCGAGCACGCCCGGGTTGGACACCCCGCCGCCGATGAAAAGCGCGTCGGGCGTCGGCAGGCTGCGCAGCGCGTCCGGCGCCGCGCCGCGCACGATGGTGAGTTCGGGCACGCCAAGCGCGGCGGCGTTGCGCGCGATGCGGTCGGCGCGGGCCTCGTCGCGCTCGATGGCGATGGCGGTTGCGTCGGGCGCGGCGCGCAGCCATTCGATGGCGATCGAGCCGGCACCGGCGCCGACATCCCACAGCCGTCTGTCGCGGCCGTGGCGCCAGGGCGGCGAGGGTGACGGCGCGCACCTCGCGCTTGGTGATCTGGCCGTCATGCTCGAACGCTTCGTCGGGCAGGCCGGGCGCCGTCGAATAGGCGGTGGCTTGCGGCCCCGGCCGGCATTCGATGGCGACAGTCACCAGATCGCGGCCGCGCGGGTGGGGCCAGGATTCCGCTGTGCCTTCGAGCATGGTCTCATCGTCGCCGAGGTTTTCCAGCGCGATGATGCGGCTCGGCCCGAAGCCCTGCACGGTCAGCAGGGCGGCGATGCGGGCCGGCGTTTCGCCATCGTTGGCCAGCACCAGCAGACGTGCCCCGGCCTGGATGTGGCGGTGAAGAATTTCCAGCGGGCGGCCATGCACCGTCAGTGTCGTGACCTGATGGCGCGGCCAGTTGAGCCGCGCGGTGGCGAGCGTGAAGCTGCTGTGGTGGGGCATCACCGCGATCTCGTCGGCGCGGAACTGGTCGAGCAGGTTGACGCCGATGCCATAGTGCAGCGGATCGCCGCTTGCGAGGACCACGACCCGGCGGCCGCGATGGTTGGCGATGGCGGCGATGACCTCGGCCAGCGGCGCCTTGATGACGATGCGCTCACCGGTTCCGCCGGGCACCATCTCGAGATGGCGCAGGCCGCCGACCAGAACCTCGGCATTGGCGACCAGGTCGCGCGCCGCGGGCGTCAGGCTGGCCAGGCCTTCCGCGCCGACGCCGATCACGGTAAGCCAGGCGCTCACACGGGTTCTTCTTCGTTCGCCAGATCGCCGGCCAGCGCATTGACCGTCGCCGCGGCCAGCGCGCTGCCGCCGAATCGGCCGCGCAGGGTGATATAGGGAATCCGGCCGGCATCGGCGATCAATTGCTCCTTGGCTTCCGCCGCGCCGACGAAGCCGACCGGCATGCCGATGATCAGAGCAGGGCGCGGCGCGCCGTCGGAGAGCAATTCGAGGAGTCGGTAGAGCGCGGTCGGGGCATTGCCGATGACGACGACGGCGTCGGCGAGCAAGGGCGGCCAGCGCTCGACGCCGGCGGCGGACCGCGTGATCCGGCGCAACCGCGCATTGTCTGTCACCACGCTGTCGTTGATGGTGCAGATCACGGCATTGCGCCGCGGCATGCGGCCGCGAATGATGCCGTCGACCACCATGCGGCTATCGGCGAAAATCTTGGCGCCGGCCTGAATGGCGCGTCGGCCGGCGGTCCCCGCGTCGGGCGAATAGGCGAGGTGATTGACGATTTCCGGCATGCCGCAGGCATGGACGAGCCGGATGGCGATGGCGCGCATGTCTTCCGGGATGGGGGACAGATCCGTCGCCTGCTCGACCGCCGTCTGCGAGGCACGATAGATCGCCGCCGGATCGCGGATATAGGAATATCGTTTCGCCATGTTATCGCCCCGTGCGCCGCGCCGCGCCGTGTGTGCGTCCGTCCTGGCCCTGATGATCGTGACAGCTCGTGTGATCGTGCGCCGTTCCGCGCACGTGATGATGATGGCCCTCCTGGGCCTGGCCGGCGGCCTCTTCGTAGCCCACCACCTGATCGCGGTATTTGCACAGCAGGCAATTCATCAGGTTGCCGCCCGAATCGATCTCGGCCAGCCGATCGACCAGCGCCTCGATGACCTGGGGATGATGCTTGAGATAATCGGCGGCGATGAATTCGATCTCCGGATGGCGCGCGGCGACCTCGGCCATGGCGCCATAGACGCGCTTGACCAGCACGCCCGTGAACAGGAAATAGGGGAAGACGACGATGCGGGCGAAGCCGAGTTTCGCCGCGCGCTCGAGCGCCGAGACGACATTGGGTTCGGTGACGCCGGAATACCCCGCGGCGGCCCAGCCGAAGCCCATGCCCTCGCCCAGCATGCGGGCGAGCTTGGCGACGTTGCCGTTGGCGTCGGGGTCGTTGGTGCCGCGGCCGATCACCAGCAGCAGGCTGTCGCCGCGCGCCACGGGCCGCGCGCTCTTGACCTCGGCCGCGGCGATGCGGTCGGCGGCGGCGGCGATCAGCTTGGGATCGAGCGCCAGCTCGCGGCCGAACTCGACGGCGACGTCACCATGGGCTTTGGCGAAGCTGTTGAGCTCCCATGGGATGTCGTTCTTCACATGGCCTGCGGCGAACAGCATGACGGGCAATGCGAGGATGCGCCGCGCGCCGTTGTCATAGAGCTGCTGCAAGCCGTCGCGGATGTTCGGCGTGGCGAATTCGAGATAGCTGCCAACCACCGGCACCGGCGCCAGCCGAGCGGCGGCGGCGGCGCGAAACGCCTCGAATTCGGCGACGCCTTCGCGATCACGGCTGCCGTGACCGCAGAGCAGGACGGCATTTTCGGACTGCACGCTCAATACACTTCTCCAGGCCGCGGCAGGTTCCTGCGGCCATTGACGATTATGCCCCATCCGCTCATGGTGCGGCCATGCCGAACACCGGCGAGATGCTTGCCGCAACGGCGATGACGAGGTGATCGGGCAGTCGATGCTGATGGTGTCGGCGTCCGGCACCGCGGTCACGCTGAAGGCGCCGGGCTGATGGCGGTCCGCGATCTGCTCGCGCATGCGGCGACCGACTTCCGCCAGGGGTTCGGCGCATCGTTCGAGGCGATCCTGATCGCCGCGCTGGTGGTGCTGCCGTTCGCGGCGACGCTCGGGATCCTGCTGCAGGCGATCGGGCTGCCGGGGCCGGCGGCGGTGGTGGTCACCGGGCTCGCCCAGGGAATTGGAATGTTCTGGAACGCCGGCTGGCGGTTGCGCGACGGCGAGTGAGGTTTGGAATTCATGCTTGAAATCAGCAATCTGCACGTGAGGCTCGAGGAGGAGGACAAGGTGATCCTTAAGGGCGTCGACCTGCGGGTCGGGGCGGGCGAGGTGCATGCCATCATGGGCCCGAACGGCTCGGGCAAGTCGACGCTCACTACGTGCTGGCCGGACGCGACGGCTACGAGGTCACCGAGGGGACGCGCGCCTCGACGGGGAGGACCTGCTGGAGAAGGAGCCGGAGGAGCGGGCGGCGGCGGGGCTGTTCCTGGCGTTCCAGTACCCGGTGGAGATCCCCGGCGTCGGCAACATGACCTTCCTGCGCACCGCGCTAACGCCCAGCGCAAGGCGCGCGGCGAGGCGGAGCTAACGCGGCCGACTTCCTGAAGCTGATGCGCGAGAAGGCGAAGACTGCTGAACATCGAGCCGGAGCTGCTGAAGCGGCCGGTGAACGTCGGCTTCTCCGGCGGCGAGAAGAAGCGCAACGAGATCCTGCAGATGGCGGTGCTCGAGCCGCGGATGTGCATCCTGGACGAGACCAACTCCGGGCTCGACGTCGACGCGATGAAGCTGGTCGCGGACGGGGTCAACGGCCTGCGCTCGCCGGAGCGCGGGTTCGTGGTCATCACCCACTACCAGCGGCTGCTCGACCATATCACGCCGGACGTGGTGCACATCATGGCGGACGGGCGGATCGTGCAGTCGGGCGGGCCGGAGCTCGCGCTCGAGGTCGAGCGCAACGGCTACGCCGACCTGCTGCGCCCGGTGGCGGATGAGGAGGCGCGGATGAGACCAGTGGTACTGCTCGTGGGCGGCTGCCGGGCGTGATCGGCGGGATCGCCGAGAAGCTGCAGGACATCCCGGTGGAGTGGCTCGGCGCCCACGACCGCGACGAGGTCATCGCGCCAGCTCGACGCCGAGCCGCGGATCGCCGTGGTGGTCATGGGCGCCGGGCTCGACGACGGCATCCGAGGCGAGCTGATCGGCGTCATCGCGCAGCGGCGGCCGGACATCTCGATCCATCTCAAGGAGCGGAGCTCCGGGCCGGACGGCATGGCGCCCTTCGTGCGCCGGGTCGTCGAGGCGATGGTGCTGGCGCCGCGGCCGGCTTAACGGAGAGATCATGACTGACGCAAGGCGGGCGCCTGAGATGGCGGTCCCGGCACTGAAGACGGACGCGCCGGGGCGCTGCTCGCGGCCTGGCCCGAGCCGGCCGGCGAGGCGGGTTGGGCGGCGCGGCGCGGGCGCAGGCGGCCCGGCGGCTCGCCGAGCGCGGCGCGCCGGTCCGGCGCGACGAGTACTGGAAGTTCACCGACCCGACCGGCCTGACCGTGCTGCCGGCCCCGGCGGCGGCGGTGCTGGCCGCCGACGAGAAGCCGGCCTTCGACGATGTCGACCGGGTGCGGCTGGTCTTCGTCGATGGCGTCTTCGCGCCCGAGCTGTCCGATGCGCCGGAGCTCGCCGGCGTCGAGATCCAGCCGCTCGCCGAGGTCCTCGCCACGGACATCCACTGGGCGCGCGATCTCTTCGGGCAGCTGGAGGCGCGCGGCCAGGCGCCGGTCGACCGGCCGCTGGCGGCGCTCAACACGGCGCGCGCCACCGAGGGCGTGGCGATCCGGGTGACCGGCGCGGGCCGAAGCCGGTGCTCTGTCTATCTCCACCAGTTCCGACCTCGGATGCCCTGATCCGCCACCTGATCCGGCTCGAGCCGGGCGCCGACCTGACCCTGCTCGAGACCGGCGCCGGGGCGGCGCGGCTCAACACGGTGCTCGAGGTCGAGATCGGCGACGGCGCCGCCTTCCACCACGTGCGCAGCCAGGGGCGCGACCACGAGCGGCGGACGGCGACGCGCGATCTTCGCCCGGCTCGGACGGGAGAGCGCGGTTCAAGTCCTTCACCCTGACCGTGAACGGCCGGCTGACCCGGAACGAGAGCATCGTCGAGTTCGCCGGCGACGACGCGCATGGCGCACGTCGCCGGCGCCTGCGTCGGCGACGGCGACTTCCTGCACGACGACACGGTGTTCGTGACCCACGACGCGGTCGGCTGCGAGAGCCGGCAGGTGTTCAAGAAGGTGCTGCGCGGCGGCGCGGTCGGCGTCTTCCAGGGCAAGATCCTGGTGAAGCCGCGGCGCGCAGAAGACCGACGGCTACCAGATCAGCCAGGGGCTGCTGCTGGACGAGACGAGCCAGTTCCTGGCCAAGCCCGAGCTCGAGATCTACGCCGACGACGTCGACTGCTGCCACGGCTCGACCTCGCGGCGCCGTCGACGAGACGCGCTCTTCTACCTGACCTCGCGCGGCATCGCCGCGGCGGACGGCGCAGGAGCTGCTGGTGCTCGCCTTCGTCGACGAGGCGATCGCCGAGATCGAGGACGCGGCGCTCGCCGACGAGGTGCGCGACCGGCTCGCGGCCTGGCTCGCGCGCCGGCGGGGCTGAGGCGATGCGGCGCGGGCCTCGTCGACGCGATCTGGCGACGGCTGGCGCGACCCGCGCGGCGCGATGGCGCGGCAGCTGGCCGGCGGGCTGAGCGAGCCGCGGGCGCTGTTGCACCTGATGCTGCGCCTGCGGGCTCTCTTCGTCGCGAGCCTGCCGAACGCGCTGCGCGAGGCGCGCGGCGCTGGCATCGACGATCCGGTGGCGGGCGCGGTCGCGGCGCATCTCTTCGGCTATCTCTGCGTGGCGCCGCTGCTCGCCTACGGCGCTGGCGGCGCTGGTGCATCTGGCGGCGCGCGGCCTTCGGCGGGCGGGGCGGCTTCCTCGCGGCGCGGGCGGCGCTGTTCTGGTCGGCGCTGCTCGGCGGCGCCGCTGGCGCTGGCGCTGGCGCTTGTCGGGGTGGCGGCCGAGGCGGCGCCGGCGCTGTTGCCTTGGCTGGCGCTGCTGGGCTATGCGGGCCTCGGCCTTCTGGCTCTGGCTGTTCGCCGCCAGCCTCGCCGAGGCCGAGGGCTTCGCCCGACCGGCCGGGTGGCGGCGGTGCGTGGCCGGCGGTCCTTCGCCGGCGCTCGCCGGCCTGCTCGGCGTCGCTGGCCGGCGGCGGCGCGTGACGGACACGGCGCAGGGAGCGCGCGGACGCGCGAGATGTGGGCGCAGCTCGTCATCGACAGCCTGCTGCGGCCGCGCGCCGCGGCGCGGCGGGTGCTGGCGCTCGAGCTCGCCGCGCGCAGCTGCTGCAGGCGGCGGTGGTGGTCACCTGCGTCGGCATGTGCTCGGCTACGTCGCGCTGCGGATGAGCCCGGCGGCCGTCGACGCGGTGTCGGCGGCGGTGCTCGGCAACCCGCTGGTCGGCGCGCTGGCGCAGCTCGCGGTCATGCTGGTCATCGTGTTCCTGACCGTGCGGATCGGGCGGCTGTTCGGCGGCAGCGGCGAGCTCGGCGGTGCGCTGGCGCTGGTGGTCTGGCTGAACGCGATGATGGTGCTGATCCAGGTCGCGCAGCTCGTCGGCTGGCGCTGGTGCCGCCGCTGGCGGCGATGCTGGCGATCGTCGACGGTGTTCTGGGCTGCTCTGGGCCTTCGCCAACTTCGTCGCCGAGCTGCATGGCTTCCACAATCCGTTCGTGGTGCTCGGCGCGGTGGTCGCTGACCGCGATCGTGCTGTTCTTCGGCATGGCGATGCTGCTTCGCGATGCTGGGCTCACCCCGCAGGAGGTCGCGCTGATGTACGACGTCGAGGCGGTCCGCCGCGACTTCCCGATCCTGTCGCGCGAGGTGCACGGCCGGCCGCTGGTCTATCTCGACAACGGCGCCTCGGCGCAGAAGCCGCAGGTGGTGATCGACGCGGTCACGCGGGCCTATGCGCACGGAATACGCCAACGTTCACCGCGGCCTGCACTACCTGTCGAACCGTCGCGACCGAGCAGTACGAGGCGACGCGCGGCATCGTCGCAGCGCTTCCTCGGCGCCGCGCACGAGGACGAGATCGTCTTCACCACCGGCTCGACCGATGGGGATCAACCTCGTCTCCTACGCCTGGGCCGCGCCGCGGCTCAGGCCGGGCGACGAGATCGTGCTGATCGTGATGGAGCACCACGCCAACATCGTGCCCTGGCACTTCCTGCGCGAGCGGCAGGGCGTGGTGCTGAAATGGGTCGACATCGAGCCGGACGGCTCGCTCGACCCGCAGGCGGTGCTCGACGCGATCGGGCCGCGGACGAAGCTGGTCGCCGTCACCCACATGTCGAACGTGCTCGGCACCGTCGTCGACGTGACGGCGATCTGCGCCGGCGGCGCGGGCGACGGGCGTGCCGGTGCTCGTCGACGGCAGCCAGGCGGCGGTGCACATGCCGGTGGACGTCGCGGCCCTCGGCTGCGATTTCTACGCGATCACCGGGCACAAGCTCTACGGGCCGACCGGGCTCGGGCGCGATCTACATCCGCCGCGAGCGGCAGGCCGAGATGCGGCCCTTCCTCGGCGGCGGCGACATGATCCGCGAGGTGCCCGCGACGCGGTCACCTATGCCGACCCGCCGATGAAGTTCGAGGCCGGGCACCCCGGCGATCGTGCCAGACGATCGGGCTCGGCGTGGCGCTCGACTACATGACGGCCTCGGCATGGACAACATCGCCGCGCACGAGCGCGACGCTGCGCGACTATGCCCGCGACCGGCTGACGGGCTGAACTGGCTGAACGTGCAGGGCACGGCGCCGGGCAAGGGCGCGATCTTCTCCTTCACGCTGGAGGGCCGGCGCATCCGCACGACATCTCGACCGTCGTCGACCGCAAGGGCGTGGCGGTGCGCGCCGGGCACCACTGCGCCCAGCCGCTGATGACCATCTCGGGCTGACCGCGACCTGCCGCGCGTCGTTCGGCCTCTACAACACGCGGCGGAAGTCGACGCGCTGGTCGACGCGCTCGAGACCTGCCACGAGCTGTTTGCCTGACGCGG
>CAVVYA010000010.1:0-124176 GCA_963752345.1 uncultured Alphaproteobacteria bacterium | reverse complement strand
ATTTCAGAGAAATCATCAACAAAAAAACGGAATTTGCAGGCTGCCCGCCGGTAGCTCACCCGTTGACTCACCCATTTAACGCCTGGACTGGGGATGCTCTCGGGAAGGAGCCGTTTAGCGCCCGCCGGCCTCGCGCGCGCGTACTGCGGGGAAAGTCCCGCGCGCTTGAATATAATAGGGCGCGGCCTGACGCGATTGCCGCCCCTGGGTCAGCGAGAGGTCATCCCACGGTCCCGCCGCTGGCGCATGCCATTTTGGCCTTCCGTGCGTGCAGGCCACCGCCTCGCGCGCGTATTGCTCCAAAAACTCCCACACCCTTAGTTCCGCTGCGGTGAGAGGCGCCTTCGCTAGTCGCGGCTCTAGCGCCATGCTTCCAGCCCCTCGCGCGCGCCCTTTGGGGCGGCTCCTCGTGCTATGTTTCGGCGGAGTCAATCATGCTGGGGGGCACGATGCGAGTCTAGCTATCTTTTTCCGGTTCTGTTACTTGGACTAGCAGCATGCGTCACTGACGGCGAACGTGGACTCTAACGGAGTGCCGATGTCTCTTCGCAATGCTGGGCCGCTTACGGCAGATGCCACTGATTTGACTGTCGGTCTCTTTTTAGACCCCCGAATGATTTCTAAAGTTGAAAGACAGATCAGGGACAACCGTGCCGTTCACGACACGATCGATTTGGTCGGCGTCAATGAAGCTGGTAGCGGTAAAATATTTTCCCAGCGGGCGACGGGCCGTTGGTACAGCAGCTACACGAGAGACGGTATTGCAGACCAAAGGCAATTTCAGGCGTGGGCCGAGCGGGCATTAATGTCATCCGGTTTTACGAGCCAAGCTGAACCCGTGAAGATTCAAAACAACCAATCAAAAAATACGGTCGGGTTCAGGACCGTCGTCACCGTTCGGCAAGGCCAGTGCTTCGCTGCCCGGGCTGGCTATCGGTTCGGCAAAACGACCATCTTCGACAATGATGAGGACCTGCCGGATACGGTCATCGAAGTCGCCTATTGCGGGCGACCTGAGCGATTCCGAGACTTCGAATTATTGGTCCAAGGAATCGCAGAAATGAGCCCAAGTGATGCTTCCGCCATTCGTGCGAAACTTGCCTCGGCGGGCGCTCAAACCAATCGCTAGAACCTAGCATGGCCCATGTAACAGTGCCCACCCTGCTGGGAGACTGGCGGGGCCTTCTTTCCGTCCGAGGGAATCGAAACTGGAAATAGGGAGTGACGGAACGGTGTCTATTAGACACACCGTCCCCGTCCGTCCCCTCCTATTGGGAGACGGATTGTCGCTACCGTCTCCGTCCGCCCCCTAGACGGCGGGGGCCTGAAAGCACCCCGAGCAATAGGGACTTTCACAGGATGCTATTTCCCTGACAACCGTTCCGCAGCAACAAACAAAGCCCAGATAGCACCGATCCAAACAACCGCCATCACCTCAAAGCGCAACACATCCAGGATAAAACTCATGAGAAACTCCATAATTTCAGGTCGCTGGAGCGTAGGCGAGTAAGCACATGCGGACAAGGGCTCTTTGAGACTGCCGCTGACCGCGCCCCGCGCGGCAGGAGGCTGAGCCCATGGCGAAGCGCACTCAAGGGCGGGGAGCAATCCCCGCTACTTCCCTGCCCGAATGTCGTCCAGTTCCCAAAGCAACCGACAATCGAGCGCCCATTGCGCCTCGACCACCCGCGCCTTCGGAAGAGTTCGGGTACTGATGATGCTCGACCTGGAGGCGGTGGCGGGCCATGCGCTTGATGCCGGCCAAGGAAACCCCGAACTGATCAGGGCGGGCGGTGATAATCGCTGTTCATTACCGGCGTGGGCAAATCACCAACCTCAACCTTCGTGCGGTGCCGCTCTACTATCCGCCTCCCGGAGGTATCGAAAGATAGCCCGCGCCGCCAAGCGCGAAACTCGGCCCCGCTGGTGTAAGCTGGCGGGGCCCATTGCTAGGGGGAAGACATGGGGGATGAGAAACTTACGCGCGCGCTCGGCCATGCGGTCGAGCTTCTCGCTGTCGTAAATAACTTCGACGGCGACGATGCGGAGCAGGAAAAAGCGCACAAGCGGTTGCACGAACTCGAGGCCGAGATACTCGCAACGCCAGCCGAATCCATCGAGGGGATCCGGGTAAAACTTGAGATATGGAACAGGCTGGTCAGCGACGAAGCTAGCGAGCCTCCAATGGACGAGCGCGAGGGCTGGGTATCACTTGATCACAAGTTCGGCGTTAGCGCCTTGCGCGACGCGCGCCGGCTGTCTCTCAAGGGGTAGCATGCGCACCGGACCGCGTTTGAATACTCGCCTCTGGCTTCCGCCCGTAATTCTAGCCGACAAGTGCGAACCGCGCCCGTCCAGCGATCCTCCACCACGTAGGCAGATCCGGATTCCATTGTCACTGTAGCGTACCTGGTCGCGTGCGCGATGGCGCCAGCGACGGCAATCATTCCAAACAGCAAACGTCAATAAAAAATGGGACATGCTAGGGGACGGTCGGGGCAACGGAAGACCGCCGTTAGGCGGACTCTCGCTCCGCCAATCTCTCCCGCTACAACATCTCTCTCCTGCCCGCATCGGAGTGAAAACCGGTATTCCAGAAGTCTTGCGACGCGTTCTTCGCACTCGGCAATGCGCTGCCTTCGCCCCAGCGCGTTCTCTATGCCGGTATTTCTCCGCACCTGCTGACTCACCTCGGAAGTCTGCGGCGCAAAATGGCGGCAGAACGAATAACGGAGAGGGCGATGCGCGTAGCGGGACAGACCCCGGACCGATTCATCGTCATGACGATCGGGTTCATGGCTGGCGTGTCGACTCTTCTCTGAAACACCTCGACCTTGTCGAGGTGCCCAAACAAAGGTTCAGCCCCCGGGTTCGGGGCATCGACCGGCCGTGAAATTTTGCCCCTACTTCGGCAGCCGAGGGTCAGCATTCAGCCTACGACGCAGGACCACTGAAAAGAGCAGGCTGAGGCCGAATGCAAGCAGGCCGAGGGTTGACGGCTCCGGTACCGGCGCCGGCGTCGGCGCAACGGCCGCCGTGTCCGCGCCAAAGAGGAACGCCATTCCGAAGCCATCATCGGGTCGGTGCGATTCGAGCGCGAAAATGAAATTCAGGTCCAGTACATCTCCCAAAGCGAAGGCGCCAAGATTTAGCACTGTATCATCGAAATAGGCTTCCGCTGCCGCAACCGTCGTGAAGAGTTCATCGACAACGACGTTTCCCTCGAACAAAACTCGCAACAAAAGCGCGTCGAAGCCGGAGCCGAAGGTGATTTCATCATAAAATCCGAGCTGCAGATTGCCGGCCGCGGCGAATGCATCCGTGTCGAAGATGAAATCGAAGGTGCTCGAATAAAGCCGTGAGCCTACAGGACCATCGGTGCGATAAGCAGCACCCATGGCACCTGCCCCGACGATGCCGCCGCTGGCAAAAGCCGCCGCAACATTGGGGTTACCGGCGAGCGTCGCGGAGACGAATGCCGCGTTGGGTAAGCCCGTGCCGAAGGCATAAGCCTGCAAGCTCCCTGTCGTGTCGATGCCCTGGAAGGCCCCATTGACATTGACTGAGCTTTTCACAGTCGCAGAGCCATCGGCCGCCGCCGACGCATTGATTTGCGAAAATACACTGCCGCTCGTTTTCGCCGAGCTACGCGCGATTCCATCGATTCCTTGAGCGAAGGCGGTCCCGATGGCCTGCGCGCCCATGGCCGTGGTGGCATTGGCGCGTGCGCTGGTATCGGCAGAGCCAAATGCCCCCGCATCGGCAATCGCTGCTGCGCCATTGGTAGCTACGGCATTGGCGACTGCCGTCGCACTCCCACCGATACTGGGACGGGGGATGCTTTGTCCGCCTTGACCGCCAGTCGCGGATGCTGTCGCCGTTGCGGTGCCCATGGCCCCCGAATTCGAGGCATCTGCCTGGCTCGTAGCGACGCCGCCATTCCCCGGAAAGCGGCCGTCGCCCCCGGCGCCTCCGATCGCTGTCGCCCGCGCGATGGCATTCCCGCCGGCTGTTTCCGCCTGTGCCAGGATGCGGATTGCTGCTCCCCCGTCATCGGCGCCTTCGCCGCTACCGCCCGCCCCGCCAGTACCTCTTGCGTCCGCCTGAGCGGTACCGATTACGGTCCGCGCCGTCGCCGTGACGTCAGTGGCGCTTCCGCCGCCCCCGGATAGGTGCCCGCCGGCCCCATCGCCACCGCGAGATATGGCGCGGGCATTCGCATCTCCGATGGAGGTCTCGGCTCGCGCGACTGCGCCGAGTGCGGCACCGCCATTGCCGCTGGTTCCGAGCGCCGAATTGCCTTCAGCGCCGCCGTTCCCGCCCAGGTTCGTCGCATTCGCTTCAGCCGCGCCACTGGTTGCTAGAGCGCTCGCGGTGGTCAGTCCGCCATGTCCTCCGTCGGCACCTTCGCCGAAGGCGCCTCCGGCACCTCCAGCACCGCCAGCTGTCGTAGCGTGAGCTGTCGCATTTCCACGTCCGCTTTCGGCCGTTGCGGCAACGTCGGCCGTGTTCCCTCCAATCCCGCCTTTTCTGCCTCCGTCGCCGCCGTCCCCGCCAAAGCTGAGCGCGGTCGCTTCAGCCGTGCCGTCCGCTGTTCGCGCGGTCGCGCTGCTGGTCCCTACGCTGCCGCCATCGCCTGAGCCGAATCGGCGTCCGTCCCCACCATTGCCACCCAGTGCTGTTGCTGTGGCGCGCGCGTCACCGCCGCCCGTCGTCGCAAGCGCGGCAACGTCCCCCTGGTTTCCACCCTCACCAGCAAGTCCGCCCGTGCCGCCCAGCCCACCGAAACCTTCGGCCATCGCTACGGCCGCGCCAGTGGCCGCCTGAACGGACGCAGTCGCCGAACCGCCGTCCCCGCCATCACCGCCGGCGTTGTCACCGGGAGTGGATCCGCCTGTGCCACCGCGGCCACCTGATGCTTGGGCCGTGGTGCTCGTCGCGCCGACGAGGGAATTGGTTGCCGTCGCGCTGGCAGCGCCGCCGGCACCGCCTACACCGCCAGAATTGGAAGTGCCGTTGCCGCCGTCTCCGCCAGCGCCAGCGGTAGCAGTAGCAAGGCTCACGCTGTCGGGAACGGCGTTATTGGCGACCGCGGGGCCACCGGGCCCACCTGCCGTTCCCGTGGGTCCTGATAGTCCAGGAAGACCTGGCGCACCCGTGCTGATGATCGGTATGGAGCGCGCCGGGGTTGGAGCGACCACGGCGATGGCGATCGCGCTAACGGCAGTGAGCAGAATGCGACGGCTGGTACGCATGGAGGCCTCCGTTGTTTTGTGAACAGGACGAAGGCTGTCGAATGCTTTACAATCGTCGCCTCTGAGAAGGTCGCAGCAAGATCAATGCCAGATCCGCGCCGATCGGCATCGCGGCTCTGAATCGCGAGCGAGATTGTGTTCCTCGCTAAATCGTTCTTCCGCTCAGAAAGTTCTGTGCGGGCCTCGGTTTTGTTAGCCCGACGAGGGCAGAGTTCGTGAGGTTTCCCTCTCAGTGGATGCGACTGGGAATGATCGATAGGTGCATGGCCCGCGCTGCAGAACAGGCCGGACAAGAAAGCCATCAACGATTCGGCTGACATAGGTTTTTCACCCAACAACCGCGCGGCCTCGATCAATCTAGTCAGGTGGATGGGCGGACCCGCACGACTGCCGGCCTGATTTTTCGAGTTCGGCGCTACCGCCCTGACGTGGGCCCGCGGGGTCGAGATCGTGACGCTTTAGTAATTCGCACGCCCGTAAGGGGGTTGCGACCAGGACGAACGGACCCTTTTGCGCCCCCAGGTGTAAAGCTCGCCGACATCCGAGGTAATTACCTTACAAAGGAACGAGCGTCTTTTTTGATAGGGAAATATTCTCTGCCTACGCCGTCCTGTTTAGCGAGTATCCGTGATGCGGAGCTAAGATGGGTCGCCTGGACTTCACCTCAATGGCTTCTGCTCACTCTCCGGCACAGGATCAGAGAAGGTTCGTTCGGGGTATCGTCCGCTCCGCCACTAACTTTCCGACTGGCGCCAGCGCTTTGAGGTCGTTTGCCTCGCCAACTCCTATCGGCAGACCAGCCAGTCCTTCGACGGCTTCACTCCTCGTCTTCGCCGATGGGATTTGGGAGCGGCCCCTGCGTGAAGACGGCGCGCTCTGTTTGATCGATATGAACTGAACGCGGCTCAAAGGATTGACCCCCGCTCTGGTTCGCGGCATGCGGAGATCTGTTCTTCCTGTTCCGTCACGAACGGGTATAGGTTGAGCTTGGCTCCTGCCAGCGTGCGCTAGAGCGAGACTTCTCGCCCGCCGCTGCCCATCCACCCCACGCACATACGGCCCCTCTATGCCTCCCAATGACGCCCAAGCGGAACAGATCGAGGAATTGCTCGCCTCGCCGGACTTGGCCAACGCGCTCGAGAGCGAGCAGTTCCGCCATTTCCTCGATCAGATGCCCATCGCCATCGTGGTGGCGGAGATGAGAGGCGTCGAGCGGATCGTCTATGCCAATCCTCAATTCGAGAAGCTCTGTGGACAGTCGAGCGAGGCAATCGAGGGGCATCCGTGGAGCGTCTTGCGCGGCGAGAGCAACGACGACGCGACGCCCGGCCCCCTGGGGTCATCCATCACGGAAGGCAACGACCGGATAGGCACATTTCGCATCGAACGGGAGAATCAGGAAGCCGCCCTGGTCGATGCTTTTTCCAACGTGATCGTCGATGACGAAGGGACGCCGTGCTATCGGCTTGCGGCGTTTGTCGATGTTCAAGCCCTGGTGGAATCGAAGCGCGAAGAGCTTGAGCACCTGATCCGCGAGAAGGACACGCTGCTGCAAGAGGTCCAGCATCGCGTCCGCAACAACCTGCAGATGATCACGGCGCTGATTCGTCTCGAAGCGCGCAACGCCCGGAGCGGCAGCGGGGCGGCCCCTTTCGACCGGTTGGCTGGGCGCATCGAAGCGCTCAACGTCCTTTACCGCTCGCTTCGCCCGGATGGTCAGGGCGACGAGGTGGATCTCGGTATCTATCTGAGCGAAGTCGCCTCGGCGGTGATGCGAGCTCATGCCGTCGAAGGCATACGGCTCGACCTCAAGGTCGATACTTATCCCGTGTCGATCAATGTCGCCATGCCAGCCGGCCTCGTGGTCAATGAATTGCTGACAAACGCACTGAAGCATGCCTTCACCGGCCGCGATGGCGGCACCATCACGCTGCACAGCCTCACCGAGGGAAATGGCTGCCGGGTCATCGTTGCTGACGACGGCGTGGGGCTGCCGGAAGGTGTCGAGTGGCCGCAACGCGGCAAACTCGGCATGCTGATTGTTCGGTCGCTGCGTACCAACGCCAATGCCACTCTTCAGGTCGAGTTCGAGTCCTGGCAAGGGTATGCGGGTCGTGATCCTGTTCACGCGGGCGGCGTCCGCACCTAAATCCACGGGATAATCGCGCTGACGACGAATGGAACGCGCAGGCGGTATGGCCGGCGCGTGATCCGCGAGAGCACCGCCTCGAGCAATGGATAGCGGAACGTGCGAACACTGCCGCGCCACTCGAACCTCATCCCACGCTTCGCAGCAAGTTCTCCAACTCCTCCAGCAGCGGCCGCTGTCCCGGGTTGATGCGCTCGCGCGCTTCGTCGAGCGTGAACCACGCGGCGCGGTCGATTTCCGGAAACATCTGTTTGCGGCCTGATTTCGGCGGCCACACCATTTCGAACGCGTTGCTCGTCACCTTCTCATCGACGTCGCTTTCCACCGCCCAGGCGTGGATCAGCTTGCCGGCCTTCTGGCGGCAGGGCGTCAGCTTGCGGAAGCGGCCATCGACGACCTGGCCGGTTTCCTCGGCGAACTCGCGGCGCGCAGCCGTCAGCCCGTCCTCGTCATCGCCGAACTCTCCCTTGGGAATGGACCATGCGCCGATGTCCTTCTTGGCCCAGAACGGCCCGCCGGGATGCACGAGATAGACGAACACCTCGCCATCGACGGTTTTGAAGGCGAGGACGCCGGCGCTTTGTTTGTTCATGGCTCACAGCCAAAAAAGGTCACGTTATCGACGCACGCGGCCCACGCCATTCGCGCGGCATATCGCGCCTCCCCGCCGGTGACGGAACGAAGCTGAATCGGGCTTCGTTCATTTCCCGCAAGCTCGAGGCGATCGGCGCCGCGGCGCCATCCATCTGACATCGCATCGTCGAGGATGCCGGCCGGATGCGCCGCCCCGATCCGAACCATAAAGAGGAATAATCATGAGCAAACCAATGATTCTCGCCAGTGCCGTCCTGCTCGGCGCGAGTCTTCTGTCCGGTCCCGTCCTGGCGCAAGGCGCGCCCCAGGAAGTCGCCAAGGTCGATGTCCGGAGCATCGACACCGCATACCGCGGCTCGAAGGTGATCGGCAGCACCGTCTACAACGACCGCAACGAGACCATCGGCAAGGTCGACGACGTCCTCATCAGCGCGGACGGCAAAGCGCCTTACGCCGTGCTGTCGGTCGGCGGCTTCCTCGGGATGGGCAACCACCTGGTCGTCGTCCCGACGTCGAACCTGAAAGTGGCCTACGACAAGGACAAGGCCGACGACACCAAGATCGTCCTGCCGGGCGCCACGAAAGACCAACTCAAGGGTCTGCCCGAATACACTTATTCGAAGAAGTAACACGTCCCCTCGTGAAAGGCCGGCTCTCATTCGAGCCGGCCTTTTCGTCATCCGCTCCATACCGCCCCGGTTCAGCAGGACGCGAATAGAACTGTCGCGCAGAACGGGAAACGCGGTCGATATCGGCGTCATGTCATAGCGTTGACCTGCCTCGGCGCATTTATGACACGACCGAAGCGGAGCCATACCTGCGTATGCTGTCTTGCCCAGGATGTCGCAATAACAAAAGGCAGCGCCCGATGGAAAATGTCGCCAAGGACAATGCGGATATCAGCTCGATCCTGATCTCCCACGTGCCCGTGCTTCGACGCTATGCGCGCGGTCTGGTCCACAACAAGACCGATGCGGATGACTTGGTCCAGGATGCGCTGGTGCGCGCGCTGTCCAAAATGCATCTGTTCGAACCCGGCACCAATTTGAAGGCCTGGCTGCTTTCCATCGTCCACAACATTTTCCTCGACGGCACGCGCAGGGCCAAGCGGTCGCGCGATTTCGCCACGGCGGTCACCTCGATGGACCAGGGCGGCAACGTGACGCGCCCGAACCAGTTTCACCGAATCGAGCTGATGGACATCAGCAAGGCCCTGGCCGCGCTTCCTGCCGCGCAGCGGTCCACGCTTCTTCTGATTGCGCTGCAGGGGCTCAGCTATGAGGAAACGGCCAAGATCACCGGTGTCCCCGTGGGCACGGTGCGCTCGCGCTTGTCGCGCGGCCGTTCCGCCCTGACCGTGATGATGAATGGTGTAACCCACGATGAACAGGCTGCGCCGGACGAATCCCACGAGCAAGGCGCGAGAGCCGCTTAACGTTTTAAGCCAGAACGTGACGCCGGGGCCATGCTCACCATTCGCCACATCGCGATCATCCGGAAGATGAAGTCGGGCGAGCGGCTCGCCGAACGCCGCGGCGTCGTGCGCCGGAAATTCATGCTGTCCGATTTGCCGGTGACACCGGCGCAGTTCAAGAAGCTGTGCGACGAGAACCTGATTCAGCCGGCCGAAGAACTCGACAAGATCCAATGGTATGTCCTGACGGATAAAGGACGCCAAATCGAGAGTTGAGTCCGCGCATCCCTCGCCGGGCCCCCGCCGTCAGGCCGAAGCGTCCGCGGACCGCATCTGCGAACGGCTCGACAATCGCGCGCATCCGGCTCGCGGCACACCGGCGACTACGAACCCCGCGTACACGAACACGATTACACGAACGCGCGTACAACGAAACGGCGGCCTTTCAGCCGCCGCTACGCTTAGGCACGCGGGGTGGTAAAACTGTCGTGCGGCTTACCATCGTCTGGCCCAGCCGCCAATCTCGCACTAATAAAAGCAAATCGCGTGCCAACATGGCGTGCATTGATTTTTCACGTTTTTCCCAGCGCCACTGTAAGGCCAAGGTAACAATCGCGCCTTTTCAAGAAAATTTACCGACAGTCGGCGGCGGGAGCGCGCTGCCCACGGCGTCGAGCGATCCGACCCGCAGCGAGGAGCGCCGTCGATGATCGCCGGCGCGCGCCGGTCTGGCATGCCGCTCCGGTTGGAGAAAGGCGACGCGTCGGCAACCTCAGCGGCCCTGCCCTCCTGGCCGATAATGACGGATGGCGCGCCGGAACCGCGCGACAAATCGGCGGTTAGGGAGTCGATCCCCTTTCGAATGGAGCAATTCATGCCAACACGCACGAAATCGGGTGGATTCTCGGCCTTTGCCGGCGGCGCGTTGGCCGGCCTTCTCGCCAGCCGGGCCTTGCCGCCGCTGTTCGCCCAGGCGAGCGGCATGGCGCGCGGCGCGGCCGGCCGCGATCCGTTCGCCGCCCTGGCGCAGGACCACCGCACCATTGTCGCATTGTTGACGGCCATAGCGCAGACCCCGCGCGACGCGGTGTCGAGCCGAACCCACCGGCTTGTCCGCCTGAAGCGCCGGCTCAGCGCCCACGCCCTGGCGGAGGAGGATGTGATCTATCCGGCGCTTGCCGCGTTGGGCGGCGACCAGCAAGGTGCCCAGCATCTCTATGCCGAACACGCGGAGATGAAGATCCATCTCTACAAACTGGAAGAACTGCCCAAGGACGACCCGGCCTGGCAATCGCACGTGAGCGAACTGCGCGCCATCATCGAAAGCCACGTGCGGGAGGAGGAAGACGTCGAATTTCCCAAGCTGCGCGCGGCGCTGGACGACCAGGCGCTCGCCAGGATATTCGGCAAGATGCAGCGCGAAAAAGCCCTGCTGCTTTAAGGCGACGCTCTCTAACGCCGGGCGGCGGCGGCCCCGTGCCGCGCCCGCGGTCAGCGGATCCGGCGCAGCCCGCGCGAGACGCGGACGCACCGGACGCCGACCCGGAGCACGCAGCCTAGAGGGCGACTTGAGCCTGGCGGTCCTCGGTGAAGTAGTCGCTGTTCGTGAGCTGCCCCTTGCCGGCGACAACGATCTGGTCGCCTGGCCGCTTTACCTGATAGAGCAGCGCCGGCAACTCGCTCTCGTTGTGCAGCTGATAGAACTGATTGCCGGGGATCAGCACGCACATCCCCTCGGTCAGATAGTGGGTCGCCGGTTCGGCGTCCTCGCTGTCCTTGGTCCGCACGGTCAGCTTGCCCTTGACGCAGAGGAACGACTGCGACGAGCCCTTGTGGTAGTGAAACTCATTGCGCGCGCCGGGCGCATAATGGTTGAGCGCGATCATCAGATCGGACTCCTTGAACAGGAGCTTGCGCTCGCGCGGCTTTTCCGGGTGGTCGATATCGATCTTGTCGAAAATCCTGGTGACATGAGCCATTGACAGTGCCTCCTGTGGGCCGACGCTCTCTTCTGCTTACCGGCCTAGTCTAGCAGCATTTTGGCCCGGTTTGACAATCGCCGAGCCATTCGAAATCTATGGTTATATAGAAGAGACAAGACGCCTTAACGGCTCCTCAGCCGGATTTCGCCGTCGACCACCGATACCGGCACCTTCTTCAGGCAGCCGTCCGGCAGGGCGGGACCCGACAAAGCCTCGCCGGTCGTGATGCGAAACGTGGCGCCATGCACGGCGCACAGGATGCGGCTGCCATCCAGGTTGAGAAAGGCATTCTCGTCGTCGCCGGCGAGCGACATGTCTTCGTGCGGGCAATGGTTGAGGTAGCCAAAGGCCTGGTCGCCGCGCCGCACGAGGAAGATCTCGACCTCCTCGCCGTCGTCAAACCTGAGGACAAAGGCTTTCGAGGACGGATCGTCGAGATCATCCAGCCGGCACATCACCTCGCCGGGTCGCACGACAGGCGGATTGGTCATCATATCTCCTTACCAACGGGCCGCATCGATACCACGCATCCGGGCCCGGCAACTGAAGCAGATTAGAGCGAAGCGGCGCGCGTCGCTCGTCAAAACTCCCGGAACAGCCGGCCGTAGCCCTGCACCTTGTCGTTGACGCCGGCGAGCCGCATGCCTTCCCAGATGATGGCCTGCAGCGCGGTGACCACGGTGACGCCGAATTCCTTCTCCAATGGTTCGATCGCCGGGATCGTCGCCCAGTGAGGACAGCCGAAGATCAGCGTGTCGATTTCCGGATGCTCGCGCATCATTTCGCGCCCGAGATTGAGCGCGGTTTCCGGCGGGATGCGGTTGTAGTCCTCGAGCTTGGCATTGGCATGCTTGCGTCCGATCAGCATCATGCCGTCCTCCATGGAGCCGCTCGCCGAATCGCCGATCTTGCGCGGCACCGCCGGATTGATGGTGCCGATCTTGCGGGCGCCCACCGCGCGCAATGCGTTGCGCTGCGCGACCGAGCTCGAACTCACCGGCACGCCATACTTGTCGGCGAGCTCCTTCAGCACCCGTTCCAGGTTGTCCTTGCCATGAGAGATGTTGGTCGGGGCGCCGCCCATGATGATGACGTCCGCGCCGGCGCGTGCGAACGAGTCGGCGGCCTTGAGGCCCTGCTCGTAGACGCTCTCCAACTGCTCCTTCGTATGGTCGCTGATCTGCAGGGTGAGGAACTGCATCAGCACGCCGTCGGGCACGATCTCATAGAAATACTTGGGCAGCAGTTCGGTGACATAGGCTACCGCTGAATAGCCGATCCGCGCGCGTACCTCCGACATCCGTTGCGACCTCCCTCGGTCTTGTCCGAGCCAGTATCCCGGCTTCTCTTGCCGCCGCTTCAAAGGGCACCGCGCCGGTCCCCGCCTTATGCCCGGTTGCGTCGGGTTTTGCAAAAGATGCGTCGCTGGGCTCGCACCGTCTTGGCGTAAGCCGCCGTGGCCGCGAGTGCCGCGGCGGGCGCCTTCCCCGGCCCCTGGCGGCCGGCGATCGGCACACCATATCTAAAGGACCCACCATCGCCCGAGCGGCGCGGAGAGCGCACCATGAGCACCCAGGCTCGCCATATCGTCTGTCCCCATTGCGACTCCACCAACCGCGTGCCGTTGGACAAGCCCGCCGCAAAAGCCAAGTGCGGCGTCTGCCATAAGCCCTTGTTCACCGGGCGCCCGACCGCGGTCTCGACCAAGAGCTTCGACAAGCACATCCAGAAGAACGACATTCCCGTGGTGGTCGATTTCTGGGCCGAATGGTGCGGCCCCTGCAAGGCGATGGCGCCCGTCTTCGAGCGGGTGGCAGCCGAGTTCGAGCCCGAGGTTCGCTTTCTGAAGGTGGACACCGAAGCGGAACGCGAATTGGCGGCGCGCTACAATATCCGCGCCATTCCGACGCTCATGTTGTTTCGCCAGGGCCAGTTGGTCGCCCAGCAGCCCGGCGCCATGGACGGCACCATGCTGCGCAACTGGCTGCGCCAGCACGCGGTGCTGCCGGCGGCCGCCTCGTAACAGCCGGTCAACCGGCCGGGCGGCGTTCCATCGCGACCACCGCCGCGCGCCCGAAACCCTTGATTTCAAGGGCGATCGTTCCTTTATAGAAGCCTCGCTTTGCGTGACCGAGTTGTCGGCCCGGGTCAGCCGGATGCGGGCCGCGTGACTGACTCTGTCGCCAGCACCGTTGACTCTCGGGGCCCGCGCAGGGACCATTCCCCCAGGAACGATTCGATGACTCCAGCCACCTTGTTTCATCCGGCGGTCGCCGCCTGGTTCGAGCGCAGCTTCGCGGGCGCCACGCCCGCCCAGGCGCAGGCCTGGCCGGCGATCCAGAATGGCGAGCATGTGCTGATCGCGGCACCCACGGGCTCGGGCAAGACCCTGGCCGCCTTCCTCGCCGCGATCGACGGCTTGGTGCGCCAGGGCCTCGAGGAGCCGCTCAAGGACGAGACGCAGATCGTCTATGTCTCGCCGCTCAAGGCGCTGTCCAACGACATCCAGAAGAACCTGCAGGCGCCGCTCGCCGGCATCCGCGAGCAATTGCGCGCCCAGGGCCTGCCCGACGTCGATATCCGCACCTGGGTGCGCACCGGTGACACGCCGAGCGCCGAGCGCGACAAGGCGCGCAAGAAGCCGCCGCACATCGTCGTCACCACGCCCGAGTCGCTCTACATCCTGCTCGGCTCCGAGTCGGGCCGCAAGATGCTGGCGACCACGCGGACGGTGATCGTCGACGAAATCCACGCGGTGGCGCCCAACAAGCGCGGCGTCCATCTCGCGGTCTCTCTCGAGCGGCTGGCGGCCCTGATCGCCGAGACCGGCGGCGGTCCGTTGCAGCGCGTCGGCCTGTCGGCGACCCAGAAGCCGATCGAAGAAGTCGCGCACTTCCTCGTCGGCGCAGGGCCCGAGGGGCAGCCTGCACCGCCATGCCGCATCGTCGATACCGGGCACAAGCGTGCCCGTGACCTGGCGCTGGAAATTCCCTCCTCGCCGCTCGAAGCGGTGATGTCGAACGAGGTGTGGGACGAGGTCTACGACCGCATCACCCAGCTCGTCGGGGAGCACCGCACCACGCTCGTCTTCGTCAATACGCGACGGCTGGCCGAGCGGGTGACGGCGCAATTGTCGGAACGGCTTGGCGAGACCAATGTCGCCGCGCACCACGGCAGCCTGTCGAAGGAGCAGCGGCTGACCGCCGAGCAGCGGCTCAAGCACGGCAGCCTGAAGGCCCTGGTGGCGACGGCGTCGCTCGAGCTCGGCATCGATATCGGCGACGTCGACCTGGTCTGCCAGATCAGCTCGCCCCGTTCGATCGCCAGCTTCCTGCAGCGCGTCGGGCGCGCCGGCCATGCGGTCGGCGGCACCTCCAAGGGTCGCCTGTTCCCGCTGTCGCGGGACGAGTTGGTGGAATGCACGGCGCTGATCGACAGCGTCCAGCGCGGCGAGCTCGACCAACTGACCATTCCCGAACGGCCGCTCGACGTGCTGGCCCAGCAGATCGTCGCCGACACCGCCGCGCGCGAATGGCGCGAGGACGATCTCTTCGCCCTGGTGCGCCGCGCCTGGCCCTATCGCGACCTGCCGCGCGCCGATTTCGATGCCATCGTCGCCATGCTCGGCGAAGGCTTCACCACCCGGCGCGGCCGGCGCGGCGCCTTGATCCACCATGACGCGGTCAATCACGAGATCCGCGGCCGGCGCGGCGCGCGCCTGACCGCCATCACCTCGGGCGGCACCATCCCCGACAATGCCGACTACCGCGTCCAGATGGAGCCGGAAAACATCTTCATCGGCACGGTGAACGAGGATTTCGCGGTCGAGAGCCTGGCCGGCGACATTTTCCAGCTCGGCAACCGCTCCTACCGCATCCTGCGGGTCGAACGCGGCACCGTGCGCGTCGAGGACGCCCACGGCGAGCCGCCGAGCATTCCGTTCTGGCTCGGCGAGGCGCCGGGCCGCAGCGACGAACTTTCCCAGGCCGTGTCGCGCCTGCGCGGCGACCTCGCCGCGCGCCTGACCGATGACGCCACGGGCGAGACCGCCATTCGCTGGCTGGTCGACGAGGTTGGCATCACCGAGCCGCCGGCGCGCGCTGCTGGTCGAGTATCTCGCGTCGGCCCACGCGGCCCTCGGCTTGCTGCCGACCCAGGGCACTCTCGTGTTCGAGCGCTTCTTCGACGAGAGCGGCGGCATGCAGCTCGTCATCCACACGCCCTACGGCAGCCGGATCAACCGCGCCTGGGGCCTGGCGCTGCGCAAGCGCTTCTGCGGCAAATTCAACTTCGAGCTCCAGGCGGCGGCGACCGAGGACAATATCGTGCTGTCGCTCACCTCGGTGCACAGCTTCGAGCTCGAGGCGGTGAAGCGTTATCTGCATTCTTCCAGCGTGCGGGAGGTGCTGGTCCAGGCGCTGCTCGATGCGCCGATGTTCCTCACCCGCTGGCGCTGGGTTGCCGGCGTCGCGCTCGCCCTGCCGCGCTTCCGCGGCGGCCGCAAGGTGGCGCCGCAGCTCGCCCGCATGGAAGCGGAAGATCTCGTCGCCACCATCTTCCCCGACCAGATGGCCTGCGCCGAGAACCTTCCCGGCGACCGCGAGATTCCCGATCACCCGCTGGTGCGCCAGACCATTCACGACTGCACCACCGAGGCGATGGATCTCGCCGGGTTGGAGCGGCTCCTGCAGGGCATCGAATCGGGCGCCATCGAGGTCGTCACCCGCGACCTGACCGAGCCTTCGCCGCTTGCGCTCGAGGTACTGTCGGCGCGGCCTTATGCCTATCTCGATGATGCGCCGCTCGAGGAGCGCCGCACCCAGGCCGTGATGGGCCGCCGCTGGCTCGCGCCGGAGAAGGCCGCCGACATCGGCCGGCTCGATCCCGAGGCGATCGCGCGGGTGCGCGCCGAGGCTTGGCCGGAGCCGGCCAATGCCGATGAGTTGCACGACGCGCTGGTCTGGCTCGGGTTCGCGACCGAAGCGGAAGCGCAAGCCAACGCCGGCTGGCAGGACTGGCTCGCCGAGCTCGCCCGCGCCCGCCGTGTGGCGCAACTGCGCACGCCGGACGCGACACTCTGGATCACCGCCGAGCGCTTGCCGCAATTCCGTGCCTTGTGGCCTGACGCGGCGCTGACCCCCGCGATCACGGCTCCGGCCGCCTATGCGGAGCGCGCTTGGCGGGCGGACGAAGCGCTCGTCGAAATCGTGCGCGGCCGTCTCGAAGGACTCGGGCCGGTGACGTCGGAAAGCTTCGCCGCATCTCTCGGGCTGCCGGCCGAGGGTGTTGCCGCGCCCATCGCCGTCCTGGAAGGCGAAGGCTTCGCCCTGCACGGCCGATTCACGCCCGGCGCCGAACGCGACGAATGGTGCGATCGCCGCCTGCTCGCGCGCATCCACAATTACACGGTAAAGCGGCTGCGCGCGGAGATCGAGCCGGTGGCGGCACGCGATTTCCTGCGCTTCCTGTTCCGCTGGCAGCGCGCGGCGCCGTCGGCGCGCATGGAGGGACCTGACGCGGTCAACGCTATCGTCGGCCAGCTCGAAGGCTACGAGGCCCCTGCCGCTGCCTGGGAAGCCGATATCCTGCCGGCGCGCATCGCCGGATACGAGCCGGCGTGGCTCGACGATCACTGCCTGGCCGGCCGCATTTCGTGGGCTCGGCTGCGCCCGCGAGTCGCAGCGGTGCCGGGCAACGGGCGCAAGGCGGCGCCGGTGCGCAGCACACCGATCACCCTGCTGCCGCGGCGCCATGCCCCGCTGTGGGCCGCGATCTCACCGGCCGTCGATGGTATCCATCCGAGCCAGCGCGGCGAGACCGTCATGGACGGCGATCCGCGAGCACGGTGCGCTGTTCTTCGACGAACTGGTCGAGGTGACCGGCCTGCTGCGGCCGCAGGTCGAAGAGGCGCTCGCCGAACTGGTCGCGCTCGGCCTGGTGAATTCGGACAGCTTCGGCGGATTGCGCGCCTTGCTCGTGCCGGCATCCGACCGCCGCCCGCCGCTCCATGGCCGGCGCCGCCGGCGCACCCGCGTGTTCGGCATGGAGGACGCCGGCCGCTGGGCCCTGGCACGCAAGGCACGCTCCGCGCAGGCGCCGCCGAAGGGCGACAGCGAGGCGATCGAGCACATCGCGCGCAGCCTGCTGCGCCGCTACGGCGTGGTGTTCTGGAAGCTGCTGGAGCGCGAAGCCGACTGGCTGCCGCCATGGCGCGACTTGCTGCGCGTCTACCGCCGGCTGGAAGCCCGCGGCGACATCCGTGGCGGACGTTTCGTCGCCGGATTCTCCGGCGAGCAATACGCCCTGCCCGAAGCGGTCGGCATGCTGCGCGATACCCGGCACAAGCCGCTGACCGGCGAATGGATCTCGGTGTCGGGCGCCGATCCGCTCAACCTCGCCGGCATCCTGACGCCCGGGCCGAAGCTCGCCGCGCTGGCCGGCAACCGCCTGCTGTTACGCGACGACCTGCCGGTCGCCATGCTGGCGGGTGGCGACGTTCAGTTCCTGCAGGACGACCTCGACGCCGCCGTCCAGTGGGACATCCGTAAAGCCATGCTGCGCGGCCGGGTGCCGGCGCCGGTCGCGGCGGCAGGGGTGGCGGAGCCGACCAGCTCTTAGATGGCGATATCTGTCGGCGACGAAACGCGCCGTTGTCACCGCTTCATGAGATGCGGGCTTTGGGCTTACGTGGGCCGTATAGGCCACGTGGCCACATCTGCACGACGTCACGGACGCTGCGGGTTGCTCTCCGAACCGCCGCGCATCGCTTCCCGTGCGCTCAGATGCCGCACGCAGACTTCGGCGAGCACCGACGCCGCCTTCACCAGCGGTTCCGGTATCGGCTCCAGCAGGATCGGGTCGTAAGCCTGACGCAGCAGATTGACGCTGATGTTAGCGCCCCATTTTGTCTGCCGGCCGAGCTTTGTGTGTGTTGTCATCTTCCACAGCGTCAATTGGGATTAGCCGCCGCCATCCATAGGGCCATGCGGCCGTCAACGCCGGCCTGCCGGCGCGTCACCATCACGTCACGCATCTGACACGCCAACGTGCGATGATTTTGGCCGTTCCTTTTGGAACCTCAAAAACTCGAAAAAGCCCTTAAATATCAAGCCCGACACAACTTTGACACGTGGCAGTCGGTTTTTGTCACTACAGGTTTCGGGCTCCGGAAGAAAATATAGCCAGATGACGAGTTCCAAATCGAAACCCGATGGAACGCTGACGGCAATAGAAGACGGACAGAAGGAAAGGAGCCTTGCAATGGAAAACAATGCGCCTCGCAGCAAGGACAAAGATGCCGTGACTTCGATTATGGTTGGCCAGATTCCGTATCTGCGCCGCTACGCCCGGGCCCTGACGCAGAATGTCGCCGATGCCGATGACCTGGTGCAGAATTGCCTGGTGCGTGCGATCGCGAAGATGGACCGCTTCGAAGCGGGCACCAATTTGCGCGCCTGGCTGCTCGCCATCATGCACAACATCTTCATCGACAGCTTCCGCAAGAAGCGGCGTGCCCGCGAGGTGTGCGAGACCACCGAAACGATCCAGAGAGGGTTGTTCACACCGGCCAATCAGTTCCGCCGCGTCCAGGTCACCGACGTCGAAACCGCATTGGCCAAGCTGCCGGCGGCGCAACGCTCGACCCTGCTGCTGATCGCGCTAGAGAACCTCACCTACGAGGAGGTGGCGCGGATCACCGAGGTGCCGGTCGGCACCGTCCGGTCGCGCTTGTCGCGCGCGCGCCATGCCTTGATCGAAATGGTCGACGGCCTCAACATCGATGAGATCGAGAGTTCGCCGTCCTCGTCGGAAGTCCCGAACCGCAGCGAAGATACGGCGCCGCCCCAGTCGCGCGGCTCGTTGTCGTCGGCGCCGGCGCGATCCTCCACCCTCGTCGCCTGATGCCGCGGCATCGAAAAAAAGCCCCGCCTCCGCGGGGCTTTTTTTTGGCCCGGTTACCCGACTCGCGACGCAAGCGCCCGCCAGAAACGCCAGCCCAGAAATGAATGACGGCGCGGACAAGGGGGCGTTCCGAAACCCCTCGTCAGCGCCGTCAGAGACAAGCATGGCTGGATGACCAACCACACCGCTCCCTAAACGCGGCGCGCGGCGTATCGGTTCCACCCGATCACGCGCGGGGTCTTGAGCATGATCCGCCTCTATAGCCTCGCACATGCTCTTGATTGGTCGGCGGAACACCCCTTAAGGAACCCGGCCGAACTCATGCACGTTTGATCAGCAGCCGGTTGCGGCACCGGCGTTCCGGACAGGGATCCGGCCACACCGATAAGGAGGAAACAATGCTCCGCTACGCCGTCATTTTTCTGATTATCGCCATCATCGCGGCAGTTTTGGGATTTGGTGGTGTCGCGATCATTTCCGTCGAGATTGCCAAGATCCTGTTCTTCATTTTCCTGGTGCTGTTCGTCATCAGCCTGGTCGCCCACCTGTTCACTGGACGCAGGCCCCCCGCTCCGCCGGTCTAAGCACCGACAGCGGATTTGCGATGAGCCGAGAGCCCCGCCGCATTGCCGGCGGGGTTTTCGTGCGTCTAGAGCCCATCCTTGCGCGGCGGAATCTGCATGCCGCGCTGGACCGCGGGCCGCGCCCCCACGGCCGCGAACCAGCGCGACAGGTTGGGCATGCCATCGAGCGAGATCTTCTGCTGCGGATGGCGGAAGACCCACGGATAAGCGGCGATGTCGGCGATGGAATAATCGTCGCCGCCGAGATAGTCCGCATTGGCTAGGCGGCGGTCCATGAGTTCGTAGAGCCGTTTCACCTCGTCCATATAAACCTGGAAATAGGTCTCGACCGCCGGCAAGCCGCCCGCCCGCGCATGGTTCGCGTTGCCGAGCCAATGGACCTGCATCGCCATGGGCGACACGTCGCTGGTCTGCACGAACAGCCATTTGAGCGTTTCGGCGCGCGCCGTACCCGCGCGCGGCAGCAACGTGCCGGCCTTCTCCGCCAGGTAGACGAGAATCGCGCCGGACTCGCTGACCGTCACGGGCTGGCCGTCGCCGCTATCCTTATCGACGATGACCGGAATGCGGCCGTCCGGATTGATCTTGAGGAACCAGTCCTCCTTCTGCACCCGGGTCGAGAGCTCCATCGGATGCACCGTATAGGGCAATCCGGTCTCCTCCAGCGCGATGGACGCGCGCCGGCCATTGCCGGTCGCCCAACTGTACAGTTCGATCATCTTCCCCTCCCATTGTCTTCGCCCCATTATTTTGGGCATGATGTCACTGTGGAGAGGCGCAGGGCAAGAGACGGCCGCTTCGCCGGCAATCTCATGGCCAATTCAATCAGGTCATCCATACGGCGGCGGTGGCGCCACACGCACGGCAGCGGACAAGATGGATGGCCGGTCAAGCATGCCCCTGGGCCGCGCGAAGCGCGGGCCCCGGGGGCCGTGGCATGACGAAATCAAAAGCCAGCCCGGCTGACCGCGAAGCCTCGGCTCAGCGCCGCTGATACTGCTTGGCGCCGAACATGTTCTCGCGCGCCTCGTCGTCCATCGGCTTCTGCGGCGCTTCCTTGGTCAGTAGCTTGATGCCGCGCTGCACGGCGGGCCGCGCCATGATGGCATCGTACCAGCGCTTCACATTGGGATAGTCGGCGAGATCGACGCCGTGATTGGCGTGCGACTGGGTCCAGGGGAAGATCGCCATATCGGCGATGGAATAGTCGCCGGCGAAATATTCGACTTCGCCCAGGCGCTTATCCATCACGCAATAGAGCCGCTTGGCCTCGTTGGTGTAGCGGTCGATGGCATACTGGATCTTCTCCGGCGCGTATTGCCGGAAGTGGTGCGCCTGACCGAGCATCGGGCCGATGCCGCCCATCTGGAACATCAGCCATTCGACCACGCGATATTTGGTCGCCGCGTCCTGCGGCCAGAACTGCCCGGTCTTCTCCGCGAGGTACATCAGGATGGCGCCCGATTCGAACAGCGCATAGGGCTTGCCGCCCGGCCCCTCGGAATCGACGATCGCCGGAATCTTGTTGTTCGGGCTGATCTTGAGGAACTCGGGCTTGAACTGGTCGCCCTTGCCGATGTTCACCGGATGCGCGCGATACGCCAGGCCGGTTTCCTCCAGCATGATGTGGCATTTGCGACCATTGGGCGTGGTCCAGGTGTAGAGATCGATCATGGTGTCCTCGTTTCCATTCCATGAGTCACGTCATGGCCCGACGTGATCGGGCCATCTCATGCCCATCGAAACGACGCGCGTGAGAAGGTGCCCCGGTCAGGTCGGGGCATGACGAATTCCTGAAAGGCTCAGCCCGCCAGCTTCTTGCGCAGGATCTCGTTGACCACTTGCGGATTCGCTTTGCCGCCCGTCGCCTTCATCACCTGGCCGACGAACCAGCCGATCAGCTTGTCGTTGCCGGCCTTGAACTTGGCGACCTGATCGGGATTGCCGGCGATCACCGTGTCGGCCGCCGCTTCGATCGGGCCGGTGTCGGTGATCTGCTTGAGACCCTTGGCCTCGACGATGTCCTTCGCCGCCTTGCCGGTTTCGACCATCTCGGCGAACACATCCTTGGCGATGCGGCCGGAGATCGTATTGTCGGCCATCAGGTCGAGCAATCCGCCGAGCGCCTCGGCCGAGACCGGCGACTGCTCGATGGTCAGGTTGCTGCTTGTTGAGCACGGCGAACAGCTCGCCCATGGTCCAGTTGGCGGCGATCTTGGGATCGCGCCCTTTCGCCACGGTCTCGTAGAAAGCCGCCGGCGCCATCTCGGCCGCGAGCACGCCCGCGTCGTAGGCCGACAGGCCGTACTCCTTCATGAAGCGCGCCTTCTTGGCGATCGGGCAGCTCGGGCAGCGTCGCCTTGATCTTCTCGACCCACGCCGGCTCGAGCTCGAGCGGCAGCAGGTCGGGATCGGGGAAGTAGCGGTAGTCGTGCGCCTCTTCCTTGCTGCGCATGGGCCGCGTCTCGCCGCGGTTGGCGTCGAACAGGCGCGTCTGCTGCTTGACCACGCCGCCGTCCTCGATCAGCTCGATCTGGCGGCGCGCCTCGTATTCCACCGCCTGCTGCACGAAGCGGATCGAATTCACGTTCTTGATCTCGCAGCGCGTGCCGAACTTGTCGCCCGGCTTGCGCACCGACACATTGACGTCGGCGCGCATGGAGCCCTCCTCCATGTTGCCGTCGCAGGTGCCGAGATAGCGCAGGATCGAGCGCAGCTTCTTGAGATAGGCGCCCGCCTCTTCCGCCGAGCGCATGTCGGGCTCCGACACGATCTCCATCAGCGCCTGGCCGGAGCGGTTGAGGTCGATGAAGGTCAGCTTCGGATGCTGGTCATGCAGGCTCTTGCCCGCGTCCTGCTCGAGATGCAGGCGCGTGATGCCGACCTCGCGGCTGGTGCCGTCGGCGAGATCGATGATGATCTTGCCCGTGCCGACCACCGGCTTGGTGAACTGGGAGATCTGATAGCCCTGGGGCAGATCGGGATAGAAGTAGTTCTTGCGGTCGAACACCGACGACAGGTTGATCTGCGCGTTGAGCCCGAGCCCCGTGCGCACCGCCTGCTCGACGGCGTATTCGTTGATCACCGGCAGCATGCCCGGCATGGCGGCGTCGACCAGCGACACCTGGGTGTTCGGCTCGGCGCCGAATTCCGTCGAGGCGCCGGAGAACAGCTTGGACTTGGCGGCGACCTGGGCATGGACCTCCATGCCGATCACGATTTCCCACTTGCCGGTCCTACCTTCAATCAGGCGGCCTTCGATCAGACGATCTTCCGTTTCAGCCATCAGCCCATCCTCCCCGCCACATCCGGCTTCGCGGTGAAAGCCGCCTGGCGCTCCAAGACATCGCCGACGCGCAACACGGTCTCCTCGTCGAACGCCTTGCCGATGACCTGCAGGCCGAGCGGCAGGCCCTCGCGCCGACAGGCCGGCCGGCACCGAAATACCGGGCAAGCCGGCGAGATTGGTGGTCACCGTGAACACGTCATTCAGATACATGGCGATCGGATCGTCGGATTTCTCCCCCATTGCGAAGGCGGCCGAGGGCGCGGTCGGCGTCAGGATGGCGTCGACCTTTTCGAAAGCCTGGGTGAAATCGCGCGCGATCAGGGCGCGCACCTTCTGCGCCTTGAGGTAATAGGCGTCGTAATAGCCGGCCGACAGCACATAGGTGCCGATCAGCACGCGGCGCCGCACCTCCTTGCCGAAACCCTGCGGCGCGGGTGTTCTCGTACATCTCCTCGATCGACTGGCCCGGCACGCGCAGCCCGTAGCGCACGCCGTCGTAGCGCGCCAGGTTCGACGAGGCCTCCGCCGGCGCCAGGATGTAATAGGTCGGCAGGGCGTATTTGGTATGCGGCAGGCTGATCTCGACCGGCGTCGGCGCCGGCGTCCTTGAGCCAGTCGATGCCCTTCTGCCACAGCGCGTCGATCTCCGGGTTCATGCCCTCCATGCGGTATTCCTTCGGAATACCGATGCGCAGACCTTTGATGTCGCCGGTCAGCGCCGTCTCGAAGTCGGGCACCGGCACATTGGCCGAGGTCGAATCCTTCGGGTCGTGGCCCGACATGACCTGGAGCAGCACGGCGCAGTCGCGCACGGTGCGCGCGAACGGGCCCGCCTGGTCGAGCGACGAGGCGAAGGCGACGATGCCCCAGCGCGAGCAGCGGCCGTAGGTCGGCTTGATGCCGACGATGCCGGTGAAGGCGGCGGGCTGGCGGATCGAGCCGCCGGTGTCGGTGCCGGTGGCGCCGAGGCAGGTGCGCGCCGCGACGGCCGCGGCCGAACCGCCGGACGAACCGCCAGGCACCAGCGGCCGGTTGTCGCCCTTGCGGCGCCACGGATTTTCGACCGGGCCGAAGGCGCTCGTCATGTTGGACGAGCCCATGGCGAATTCGTCGAGGTTGGTCTTGCCGAGCGTCACCGCGCCGGCGGCGAGCAGCTTGGCCGTCACCGTCGATTCGTAGCGCGGCACGAAATTCTCGAGGATCTTGGAGGCGGCGGTGGTGCGCACGCCCTCGGTCGCGAACAGGTCCTTGATGCCGAGCGGCAGGCCTTCGAGCGCGCCGGCCTCGCCCTTGGCGAGGCGCGCGTCGGACGCGGCGGCCTGCTTCAGCGCCAGCTCCGGCGTCTCGGTGATATAGGCGTTGAGCGGCTTGGCCTTCGCCACGGCATCGACATGGGCGCGCGCCAGCTCGGTCGCGGAAAATTTCTTCGCCTTGAGGCCGTCGCGCGCGGCGGTCAGCGTCAAGTCGGTCAGCGAATCGGCGGCCATTATTCGACCACCTTGGGCACGGTGAAGAAACCGTCGCGCGCTTCGGGCGCGTTGGCGAGCACCGCGTCGCGGCAGTTGCCGTCGGTCACCTCGTCCTTGCGCTTCTTGAGCTTCATGTCGCCGACGCGCACCATCGGTTCGACGTCGCTGGTGTCCACTTCGTCGAGCTGTTCGATCCAGGTGAGGATTTGCGTGAGCTCGCCCGCGAGCGATTCCTGCTCGGCTTCGTCGACGCGAATGCGGGCCAGGCGCGCGATTTTCGCAACGGTGGCTTTGTCCAGCGACATCTGGTTAAGTGTCTCCGATCGGGTGGGGGTGCGGCGCCCCGGAAGCCCCGGAAACTCCAGGCAAATCCAAGGCTCTGGCCGCAAGAGCCGGCACGTTATCACCCACCATGCCCCTCCGCAACCCCAGCGAGCTTGCGGGCCTGCTCAAGCCGCGCCAACGGCTGCTCGGCCTCGATGTCGGCAGCAAGACGGTCGGCCTGGCGCTGTCCGATGTATCGCGCGCCATCGCCACCCCGCTCGAAACCATCAAGCGCACCAAGTTCAGCGACGATGCCAAGTGGCTGCTCAGGCTGGTCGACCGAGCATGACGTGGGCGCCCTGGTCATCGGCCTGCCGATCAACATGGACGGCAGCGAAGGGCCGCGCTGCCAATCGGTGCGCCAGTTCGCCGCCAACCTGCTGACCGTGGCCGACCTCGATCTCTGCTTCTGGGACGAGCGGCTGTCCACGGTGGCGGCCGAACGGGCCATGCTGGAAGCCGACATGTCGCGCAAGAAGCGCGCCGAGAACATCGACAAGATCGCCGCCGCCTATATCCTGCAAGGCTTGCTCGACAATCTCGCGGCGACGGCGCGATCGGGCGCGCCGCCGGAGCCCCGGCCTTGAGCGCGATCGTCGCCGCGCTCGGTCCCGTCTTCGCCCTCATCGTCCTCGGCTATGTCCTCAAGCGGCTCGGCATTCCGGGCCGCCGCTTCGGCAAGTCCTTCGGCGGCGAGCGGTTCTGGCCGCTGGCCGAGAATCTCACCTACTACCTGCTGTTGCCGTCGCTGCTGTTCCTCAGCCTGGCGCGCGCCGATCTCGCCGCCGTGGCCTATGGCCCGATCGCAGCCAGCCTGGCCGGCGCGACGCTGGCAGTCGCCGGCCTCGTGCTGGCGCTGCGCCCGTGGCTCAAGCTGTCCGGCCCGTCGTTCGGCTCGGTGTTCCAGGGCGCCATCCGGCCCAATACCTACGTCGGCGTCGCGCCGGTCTTCGCCTTGTGGGGCGAGGACGGGCTGGCGATCTTGGCCATCGCCATCGTGTCGGTGATCCCGCTGGTCAACCTGCTGAGCGTCATCGTGGTGGCGCGCAGCACCACCGGACCGGACAGCGCACCTCTCCGGCCGTTCGCGCTGGCGCGGCTCATCGTGACCAATCCGCTGATCGTCGCCTGCGTGCTCGGCGTGCTCGTCCAGCCTGTCTCATGTGACGCTGCCGTCCGTCGTCCAGACCGTGCTGCAATGGCTGGGCACGGCGGCCATGCCGATGGGGCTGCTCACCGTGGGCGCCGCGCTCGATCTGGCGGCGGCGCGCAGCGCCGTCCCGATCATCGTCCTCACCGGCGCGCTCAAGCTGGCGCTGTTTCCCGCGGTCGTGGCGCTCATCGGCGTGCCGCTCGGACTCTCGGGCGATGCGCTGAGCGTGGCTCTACTTTATGGTGGATTGCCGATCTCCGCCTCGGCCTATGTCCTGGCGCGGCTGCTCGGCGGCGACGCGCGGCTCATGGCCGGCGCCGTCACCGCGACCACGCTTGCCGCCTTCGTCACCCTGCCCATCCTCATCGCGATTTCCCACTGACAGGACCCGAGACCATGACCGAAACATCCCCCTTCCCGACTGGCGCCTCCGCTGGCCCGCTCGCCGGCGTGCGCGTTTTCGATATCACCCGCGTCCTGGCGGGGCCGAGCTGCACCCAGATGCTGGGCGATCTCGGCGCCGACGTGATCAAGGTCGAGCGGCCGGACGCCGGCGACGACACGCGCAAATGGGGACCGCCCTTCCTCAAGGCGCCGGACGGCAGCGACACCACCGAGAGCGCCTATTATCTGTCGGCCAACCGCAACAAGCGCTCGATCACCATCGATTTCACCAAGCCCGAGGGTCAGGCGCTCGCGCGCAAGCTGATCGCCCAATCGCGACGTGGTGGTGGAGAACTTCAAGGTCGGCTCGCTCAAGAAGCTCGGGCTCGATTACGAGAGCCTGCGCAAGGACCAGCCCGGCCTGATCTATTGCTCGATCACCGGCTTCGGCCAGACGGGCCCCTATGCCAAGCGCGCCGGCTACGATTTCCTCGCCCAGGGCATGGGCGGCATCATGAGCGTCACCGGCGAGCCGGACGGTCGCCCGCTCAAGGTCGGCATCGGCATCGCCGATCTGATGTGCGGCGCGCACGCCACCATCGGCATCCTCGCGGCGTTGCGCCACCGCGAGCGCACCGGCGAGGGCCAGCAGGTCGACATGTCGCTGCTCGATTCGCAGGTTTCGTGGATGACCTATCTCGGCATCTACACCCTGCTGTCGGGCGAGAATCCGCCGCGCCTCGGCAATGGCCATCCGACCATCGTGCCTTACGACGTTTTCGACTCGGCCGACGGCCATGTCATCCTCGCCATCGGCAATGACGGCCAGTTCGCCAAGTTCTGCGCCTTCGCCAAACGGCCGGAGCTGGCAGCCGATCCGCGCTTCGCGCGCAACACAGCGCGCATCGAGAACCGCGTGGCGCTCACCGCGATCCTCAACGAGATCACGGTTCAGCATCCGACGGGCTATTGGGTCACCGGACTCGAATCGCGAGGCGTGCCCTGCGGCCCGGTCAATACCATGACCGAGGTGTTCGCCGATCCGCAGGTCCAGGCGCGCAACATGTCGATGGAAATGCCGCACCCGTCGGCCGGCGCCGAGCCGGTGCCGCTGCTGTCCTGCCCGATCAAGCTGTCGGCGAGCCCGCCGACCTATCGCCATGCGCCGCCGACGCTCGGCCAGCATACGGACGAGGTGCTGGCCGAGTTGCTGCAACTCGACGCGCAGCAGCGCGCGCAATTGCGCCGCAACGGAATTATCTAAGAGGCAAGGCCAACTTCGGGCACAAAAAAACGGGGCGGCCGCAGCCGCCCCGTGCCCTCTCTGAGGAAACAAAGGTGCCGGTCAGGCGGCCCGCACCTTTTCGATAAACTTGACCACCTCGGCGCGCAGCATCTCCGATTGACGCGACAGATCGCCTGCTGCGTGAAGCACCTGGCCGGTTGCGTGCTCGGTCTTGCTCGCCGCCTCGGTGACACCGTTGATGTTGCGCGGAAACCTGCTGCGTGCCGGTGGCGGTTTCCTGGATATTGCGGGCGATTTCGGTTGTCGCCGAGCCTTGCTGTTCGACCGCCGAGGCGATCGACGTGGCGATTTCGTTCACCTTGCCGATGGTCAGGCCGATGTTGCGGATGGCCTTCACGGCGCCGAGCGTCGAGCCCTGAATGGCCTGGATCTGATTGCTGATTTCCTCGGTCGCCTTGGCGGTCTGCGTCGCCAGGTTCTTCACCTCGGAGGCGACCACCGCGAAGCCCTTGCCCGCTTCGCCGGCGCGCGCGGCCTCGATCGTGGCATTGAGCGCCAGCAGATTGGTCTGATTGGCGATGTCGGCGATGATCTTGACGATTTCGCCGATTTGTTCCGCGTTGCTGGCGAGCCCTTCGACCTGCACGTTGGTCTTTTCGACTTCGCTTACGGCCTGCTGCGTGCTGTTGGTCGAGGTCTGCACCTGGCGGGCAATTTCCTGCACCGACGACGACAGTTCCTCGGTCGCCGAGGCGACGGTCTGAATATTCGCCGAGGCCTGCTCGGACGCGGCCGCCACCGCCGACGACCGTGTGTTGGTCTCGCTCACGGCGGTCGCCATCTGTTCGGCCAGCGCATTCATCTCGGTCGCTGCCGAAGCGAGGCCATGCACGACGCTGCCCACCGCTTCCTCGAACGAGGTGGCAAGCACCTGCATCTCTTCCTTGCGCTTGCGGCGGGCCACCTCGGCCTCGATCTGCAGGCGTTCGTTGTCCTGACCGTTCTGCTTGAAGATCTGCACCGCCTGGGCCATGGCGCCGATCTCATCCTTACGCTCGAGCGACGTCACTTCGGTATCCCACTCCCGGTTGGCGAGCCGCGCCATCACCGCGGTCATGCGCGTGATCGGATTGGAGATGACGCGCCCGAGCAACCAAGCGATGAACAGGCCGCTGAGGATCGCGGTGCCGGCGGCAATCAGCACGACCGACATGGCAACCTTGGTGGTCTTGACGGTTTGGTCGGACAGCGCCGCCGTCTCACCCGCGATACCCTTGCTCACCTCGACGATACGCTGGGCGAGCGTGTCGGCGCTCCTCATCAAAGGGCCATTGAGAAGCGTTTCAGCCACTTCGACCAGTTCGGCCATTTTGTTGGCGCCGTCGACGAAACTTTGGCTGTCCTTGAGCAGCTGATCGACCAGCGCGATGCGTTCCTGCGGTAAACTCGCCCGGTCAAGCCGCTCGGCGGCGACCTGCATGAGTTCCAGCTCGCGCCGGCCGGCTTCGATCTTGGACCAATCCTGACGGGCGATCATCTCGCTGACGTAATAGCGGCAGAGCAGCGCCCGCTCGAGCAATTGCCCGCCGATGGTACCGGCCTGGAAATCCTTGTCGGCGAGCGAACGCGCGGTGAAAGCCGACGCGCTGTTGTGCATCGCCACGCCGCGCGGATCGAGCACATTGGTCTGAATATCGGCGGCGTTGGTCTTCACCTGCACGAGCTTTTCGATGCCTTCGCCGTACTGCGCCATATCCTCGAGCGCGCTATTCAGCAGGGTCATGTATTCCTGCTTGGGCGTCATCGCGATCATGGCCTCGAGATTTTCCTTGAGGCTGGCAACGGCGGCGCGCGCGTTCTTCAGCGAGTCCGCGCTTCCCGTATAGAGGTAGACCGATGCGGCGCGGCGCAACCGTTGGACGTCGAGCTGCGCATCGGTGGCCTTGCCGTCCAGGGCGCTATGGGAAACGAAATCGCCCAGCGTGCGGTCGGTGATCCGGAAACTCACCACGCTGCTGATCGAAACCACGCCGAATAAGGTCAGCACGATGCCGAAACCGGCCAGAACCTTGATTTTGATTTTTAGGTCGCTCAGCGTCGTAAACATGAAAGCTTCCTGCCCAAGAGGCGCACCGTTTCGGTGCCTGTTGCAACTTCCGTGATTTATGGCGAATTCCTCTTAAAGATCGGTAAACCAGCCGATCCGCCATGCGCGCCAAGGCTGGTTAACGCAACCCTTCTAACCATCCGGAAACGAACAAAATTCGAGGCCTGGCGCGGTTTCGCGCGATCCTCGAGCGCCTGCGGCGGTCGCCGTCCTGTCACAACGGACGCGGTAAAAGCAGCCGTCGGCCGAACCACGGCCGTTCAGGTCCAATTCGGAGGTCTCCATGAAACGCCCGGCGTTCGCCGTTGCCCTCGCCGCCCTGGCGATGTTCGTCCCCGCGTCGGTCCAAGCGCAGCAGACCATCACCACCTACACCACCAAAGATCCCCTGCTCAATCTCGGCCCGTATCAATTCCAGGGCGGCAAAACGATCGAGATGCGCATCGGCATCGGCAGCGGCGCGTTTCATCGTGCCGGCGAACCGGCGAACCTGGTCTACACGGTCAGCGACCGCGGTCCGAATTTCACCTGCGACGACGAAGGCCAGGCCATCACCGGACTGACGCCCGCGCAGATGTGCGGCGCCACCAAGGGCGGCCGCCTCTATCCGCTGCCGGGCTACGCGCCTTCGATCTTCACCGTCGAGCTCCTGCCCGACCAGACCTTCCGCGTGGTCGACATCATCGCGCTCAAGGACCGCGACGGCCGGCCGCTCACCGGCATCGTCAACCCGCTGACGATCGCCAGCACGGATATTCCGTTCGACGGCGCGGGCAAGCGATTGCAGCAGGATCCGAGCGGCGTCGACCTCGAAGGCATCGTGCGCCTGCGCGACGGCACCTATTGGCTGAGCGACGAAAATGCCCCGGGCCTGATCCATACCGCCGCCGACGGCCGGGTGATCAAGCGCCTGGTGCCGGCCGGCACGGAAAAGGACTTCAAGGACGCAAAATACGACATCGAGGCCAGCCTGCCCGCCATTCTGGCCAAGCGCCAGGGCAACCGCGGCATCGAATCGCTCGCCATGTCGCCCGATGAGCGTTTCCTCTACTTCCTGGTGCAAAACCCGCTCGCCAATCCCGACAGCGCGACCTACCGCAACGCAGCCAACACGCGGCTGTTCAAGATGGATCGCGCGACGGGCAAGGTCATCGGCGAATACGTCTACCTGCTCGAGGATCCGAAGGCCTACAACGCCAAGACCCAGAGCTCGGTGCGCATCAGCGAAATGTCGGCGCTCGGCACCGACCGCATGCTGGTGCTCGAACGCACCGACAATATCACCCGCATCCACGAGATCGGCCTGGCGGGTGCGACCAATATTCTCGGCAGCAAGTGGGACGACATCGCCACCTCACCCTCGCTGGAGGCCAACAAGGACATCGCCGAGCTCGGCATCAAGGTGCCAGCCAAGACGCTGCGCTTCGACAGCTCGAAGGTGCCGGAAGCGCCGAACAAGCTGGAAGGCATCGCGATCCTGGGCGACGGCACCATGCTGCTGATCAACGACGACGACTTCGGCATCACCGGCGAGCGCACCAAGATCCTCCTCGTCAAGGACGGGGCGCTCAAGCTGTCGCGCAACTAGAGACGCCCGGGACCTGCCGGGAATCGAGGCGCCGGGCCGTTTAGCCCCGGTTCGGCGCCGGTTTTCGCCGGCGTGGACGGCAGCGCGAACGCATCGTCAAATTTCCGCCGGCGTCACCTTGCGCTGACCTCGGGGCGCGGCATATAGTGCCGCTTTAATGAGCGCCCCCTCCAAGTCCCGTTTCCCGCACCGCCATATCCTTGGCATCGAAGGCCTTTCGCCCGACGAGATCACCCATCTGCTGGATCTCGCGGAAGGCTATATCGCCGTCAACGCGCGCAAGGAGAAGCTCTCCATCCTGCGCGGGCGGACGATCATGAACCTGTTCTTCGAGGAATCGACCCGCACCCGCACCTCGTTCGAGCTCGCCGGCAAGCGGCTCGGCGGCGACGTCATCAACATGGCGGTCGCCACCTCTTCGGTGAAGAAGGGCGAGACGCTGATCGACACGGCCGTCACCCTCAACGCCATGCAGCCCGACGTGCTGATCGTGCGTCATCCGAATTCGGGCGCGGTGCACCTGCTGTCCCAGAAGGTCACCTGCTCGGTGATCAACGGCGGCGACGGCGCCCACGAACATCCCACCCAGGCGCTGCTCGACGCGCTCGCCATCCGCCGGCGCAAGGGCCGCATCCAGGGGCTGCTCGTCGCGATCTGCGGCGATGTCGCGCACAGCCGCGTCGCCCGCTCCAACATCCATCTGCTGCAGACCATGGGCGCCAGGGTGCGCGTCATCGGCCCGCCGACCCTGATGCCCGCCGCCGTCGAACGCTTCGGCGTCGAGGTCTTCTACGACATGCAGAAAGGCCTGGAGGGCTGCGACGTCGTCATGATGCTGCGCCTGCAGCTCGAGCGCATGCACGGCGCCTACGTGCCCTCGACGCGCGAATATGCCCACTACTATGGGCTCGATCACGAGATGCTGGCGGCGGCCAAGCCGGACGCCGTGGTGATGCACCCGGGTCCGCTCAACCGCGGCGTCGAGATCGACACCGAAGTGGCCGACGAGATCGAGCGCAGCCTGATCCTGCAGCAGGTCGAGGTCGGCGTCGCCGTGCGCATGGCCTGCCTCGAAGCCGTGGTCGGACGGTTGGCCGAGGAACGCAACGGGGCGGCCGCATCATGAGCAACGCGCCGCGCACGGCCTTTCTCAACGCGCGCCTGCTCGATCCGGCGAGCGGACTCGATGCCACCGGCAGTCTGCTGGTCGAGGGCGACCGTATTGCCGACCTCGGCCCGCGCCTGTTCGCCGACGGCAAGCCGGCCGACGCCACCGTCATCGACTGCAAGGGCCTCTGCCTCGCGCCCGGCCTCGTCGACATGCGCGTGCAGGCGCGCGAGCCCGGCGAGGAGCACAAGGAAACCATCGCCACCGCGGCGCTCGCCGCGGTCGCCGGCGGCGTCACCACCATGGTCTGCCTGCCCAACACCGAGCCGGTGATCGACAATCCGGCGCTGGTCGGTTTCGTTCTGCAGCGCGGCCGTGAAGCCGGACTGGCCAACGTCAGGACCTACGCCACCGTGACCCAGGGCGCGGCCGGCGACAAGATGGCCGAGATGGGCCTGCTCGCCGAAGCCGGCGCGGTGGCCTTCACCGACGGCATCAAGGCGATCTCCGACGCGGTCGTCATGCGCCGCGCGCTGGCCTATGCCAAGATATTCAACCGCATCATCGTGCAGCATCCGGAAGAGCCGCGGCTCGCCGCCGGCGGCGAAGCACATGAAGGCGAACTGTCGGCGCGGCTCGGGCTCGCCGGCATTCCGGCCGCGGCCGAGGTCATCATGCTGGAGCGCGACATCCGCCTCGTCGAGCTGACCGGCGGCCGTTATCACGCCGCGCATATCTCGACCGCCGAGGGCGTCGAGGTCATCCGCCAGGCCAAGGCGCGCGGGCTGCCTGTCACCTGCGACACCGCGCCGCCCTACTTCGGGCTGAACGAGACCGCGATCGGCGAATACCGCACCTTCGCCCGCCTGTCGCCGCCGCTGCGCGGCGAAAGCGACCGCCAGGCGGTGGTGCGCGGCCTTGCCGACGGCACGATCGACGCCATCGCCTCGGACCATGCGCCGCACGATTCCGAAAGCAAACGTCTGCCGTTCTCCCATGCGGAGCCCGGCATCATCGGTCTCGAAACGATGCTGCCGCTGGCGCTCGAGCTGCAGCACAACCGCCACATGCCGCTGCTCGACGTGCTGCGCCGCCTGACGCTGGCGCCGGCCACCATTCTCGACCTGCCGGCGGGCCGCCTCGCCAAGGGCGCGCCGGCCGATCTGCTGCTGTTCGATCTCGACCGGCCGTGGAAGATCGACGAGAAGAACTTCCACAGCAAATCGAAGAACTCGCCGTTCGACGGCCGCCCGGTCCAGGGCATGGCGATCCGCACCATCGTCGGCGGCCGCGCCGTATTCGAGGCGGAACCGCACGCCGGGCGGCGTTAGCCGCCATGGTGCACAGCGAGTGGTTCATCCCCATACTGCTGTTCGTATTCGTGTTGATCCCCCTGCTGGCCGGGTATCTTTTCGGTTCGATTCCCTTCGGCCTTCTGCTCACGAAGCTCGCGGGCTTCGGCGACATCCGCGCCATCGGCTCCGGCAATATCGGCGCCACCAACGTTCTGCGCACCGGCAAGAAGGGCCTTGCCGCTCTGACCCTACTGCTCGATGGCGGCAAGGGCGCGGTAGCCGTGTTCACCATGGCCTATGCCATCGTTCCATGGGTTGAATTGGCATGGCATATCACCTTCGGCCCGCCGGAGCTTGTTATGGTGGCGTGCGTCGCCGGATTCGGCGCGGTGCTCGGACACATTTTCCCCGTCTGGCTGCGTTTCAAGGGCGGCAAGGGCGTCGCCACCGCGATGGGCGCGTTCACCGCGCTATCGTGGCCCGTCGGCGTCGCCTGCATGGTGACCTGGCTCCTCGTCGCGGCGGGTTCGCGCATTTCCTCGCTCGCCGCGCTGGTCGCCATGGCTCTCGCGCCGCTCTATGCCTACCTGTGGTCGGACGAGACCGTGGCCGTGCTGGCGAGCGTCGTTGCGCTGCTCGTCATCGCCAAGCACTATGCGAACATCCGCCGCCTGCTCAAAGGCGAAGAGCCGCGCATCGGCAGACCGGCATGAACGGATAGATGACGCATGGGCGCCGGTCACACCCTCAGCGACGCTGAACGGATCGACTGGCTCCAGCTTATCCGCAGCGAGAACGTCGGTCCCGTCACGTTCCATCAATTGCTCGGCCGTTATGGCAGCGCGCGAGCCGCCCTCGAAGCCCTGCCCGACCTGGCCCGGCGCGGCGGGCGCGCCAAGCCGATCCGCATCGCGTCGCGCTCGGCCGCCGAACGGGAGCTCGCCGAGCTCGCCAAGATCGGCGGCCGGCTGGTCGCGCGCGGCGAAGCCGATTACCCGGCGCCGCTCGCCGCCATTTCCGACGCACCGCCGCTCATCGCCGTGCGCGGCCGCGTCGAGCTCCTGGCGCAGACCATGATCGCCGTGGTCGGCACGCGCAACGCCTCCACCAACGGGCGGCGCTTCGCCGCCCTGCTCGCGCGCGACATCGGCGCGAAAGGCTTCGTCGTTACCTCCGGCCTGGCGCGCGGCATCGATGCCGCGGCCCATGAGGGCGCAATCGAGACGGGAACGGTGGCCGTGGTCGCCGGCGGCGTCGACGTGGTCTATCCGCGCGAGAACGCGGCGCTGACCGCGCGCATCGCCGCCGAGGGCGCCATCGTCGCCGAGCAGCCGCTCGGGCTGCAGCCCCAGGCGCGCCATTTCCCCCACCGCAACCGCCTGATTTCCGGCCTGGCGCGCGCCGTGGTGGTGGTCGAGGCCGCGTTGCGCTCGGGATCGCTGATCACCGCCCGCCTGGCGGCCGAGCAGGGGCGCGAAGTGCTGGCCGTGCCGGGCTCGCCGCTCGACCCGCGGGCGCGCGGCAGCAACAGCCTGATCAAGGACGGCGCCTGGCTGGTGGAGAGCGTGGAGGACGTCCTGGCGGCCCTGGGACCGCTCGGAACACCCGCCGTGCCGCGGGCGGCGCCGGTGGCGACACCGTCGCCGCAACGCGCCCCGCTGCACGGCGCCGGGGCACCCGCGGGGCCGCCAGGACCGGACGGCGGAAGCGTCCCGCCACGCATCGGCGCCGACGACGCGGATCTCGCCGCGGCCCGGGCTAAAGTCCTGGAACTCCTTGGTTATTCTCCCGCCACGGTTGACGAACTCGGGCGCCGGGCCCATCTCTCCCCTGCCGTGCTGGCGGCCCTCCTTTTGGAGCTGGAACTGGCGGGCCGTGTTGAGCGCCATACCGGCGGTCAAATTTCGTTAATCATTTCAAGCCTATAGAACACCATCGAAAAACCGTGCTTTTTCCCCAGCCCGGGAATGGTGTAGACACGCCCCCTCATGAATGTCGTCGTCGTCGAATCGCCGGCCAAAGCTAAGACCATCAATAAGTACCTGGGGTCGGATTACACCGTCCTGGCATCCTACGGTCATGTGCGCGATCTGCCGCCCAAGGACGGCTCCGTTCGGCCGGACGAATCCTTCGCCATGAGCTGGCAGTTGGCGGAGCGCGGCGCCCAGCGCGTGGCGGACATCGCCAAGGCGATGAAGACCGCCGACAATCTCATTCTTGCCACCGACCCGGACCGTGAAGGCGAAGCGATCTCGTGGCATGTGCTCGAGCTGCTGAAGGAACGCGGCGTGCTCAAGGGCAAAACGGTCCAGCGCGTGGTGTTCCACGAGATCACCAAGAATGCCGTGCTCGACGCCATCGCCCATCCGCGCGATCTCGACAAGCCGTTGATCGACGCCTACCTCGCGCGCCGCGCGCTCGACTATCTCGTCGGCTTCACGTTGTCGCCGGTGCTGTGGCGCAAGCTGCCGGGCTCGCGCTCGGCCGGCCGCGTCCAGTCGGTGGCGCTACGCCTGATCTGCGAGCGCGAATCGGAAATCGAAATCTTCCGGCCGCGCGAGTATTGGACGGTCGAGGCGGAATTCCGCACGCCGGAGGGCGGCCGCTTCACGGCGTTCCTCACGCATCTCGACGGCGAGAAGCTCGACAAGTTCTCGCTCGCCGACGAAGCCGCCGCCAGGCGCGCCGCCGATCGCATCGCCAGCCTCGACTTCGCGGTCAAGTCGGTCGAGCGCAAGCAGGCCAGGCGCAATCCGTGGCCGCCCTTCACCACCTCGACGCTGCAGCAGGAATCCTCGCGCAAGCTCGGCTTTAGCGCGCGCCAGACCATGCAGCTCGCCCAGCGCCTCTACGAGGCCGGTCATATCTCCTATATGCGAACCGACAGTGTCGCGCTGTCCAACGACGCGGTGGCCCAGGCGCGCAGCCTGATCAGCAAGGACTATGGCCCGCCCTACCTGCCCGAATCGCCGCGCCTGTATAAAAGCAATGCCAAGAACGCGCAGGAAGCCCACGAGGCCATCCGGCCGACCGATTTGTCGCGCCAGCCGAAGGACGTCGCGCACGAAGTCGAGAAGGACCAGCTGCGGCTTTACGAACTGATCTGGCGCCGCACCATGGCGAGCCAGATGGCGTCCGCCGTGCTCGACCAGGTCGCGGTCGATGTGGCGGCGAACGGCACCGTGCTGCGCGCCAACGGTTCGGTCATCACCTTCGACGGCTTCCTCAAGCTCTACCGCGAGGACCGCGACGACGTCGCCGAAGGCGACGACCAAGACAGTCGCATCCTGCCCCCCGTCAAGGAAGGCGATAAGCTGGCGCGCGAGACGGTGCTGCCCGAACAGCATTTCACCCAGCCGCCGCCGCGCTACACGGAAGCCTCGCTGGTCAAGAAGCTGGAAGAGCTCGGCATCGGCCGGCCGTCCACCTATGCCTCGATCATTTCCGTGCTGCAGGACCGCAACTATGTCCAGCTCGACAAGAAGCGCTTCATCCCGGAGGACCGCGGCCGCGTCGTCACCACGTTCCTCTCGGAATTCTTCCACGACTACGTGGAGTACGATTTCACCGCGCAGCTCGAAGACCAGCTCGATCAGATTTCCGACGGCAAGATCGACTGGAAGAAGGTGCTGGGCGATTTCTGGCAGGCCTTCTCGAAGGCCGTCGCCGGCACCAAGGACCTCACCATCACCCAGGTGATCGACGCGCTCGACGAGGCGCTCGGTCCGCACTTCTTTCCGACCGGGGAGGACGGCAAGGACCCACGCCAGTGCACGGTATGCGGCACCGGCCGGCTCGGCCTCAAGCTCGGCAAGTTCGGCGCCTTCATCGGCTGCTCGAATTATCCGGAATGCAAATTCACCCGCCGGCTCGCCATCGAGCGCGCCGAGGAAGGCAGCGCCGCCGCCGCGCTGGCCAACGGCCCGCTCAATCTCGGCAACGATCCGGCGACCAGCCTGCCGGTCACCGTGCGCAAGGGGCCATGGGGCGTCTATATCCAGCTCGGCGAAGCGACCGAGGATGCCAAGCCCAAGCGCGTCTCGGTGCCGAAGAACATGGATGTCGCGGCGCTCACCCTCGACCAGGCCGTGGCGCTGCTGTCGCTGCCGCGCGAGGTCGGCGCCCATCCGGAAACCGGCAAGCCGATCAAGGCCGGCATCGGCCGCTTCGGGCCCTACATTCAGCATGAAAAGACCTACGTCTCGATTCCCGCCGACGAGGATGTGCTGACCATCGGGCTCAACCGCGCGGTCGACCTGATCCAGAGCAAGGCGGCGCGCGGCGCCGGCAAGACGGCCGCGCTGCGCGAAATCGGCGCCCATCCCGCGGACGGCAAGCCGATTACCGTTCACGAGGGCCGCTACGGCGCCTACGTCAAGCACGGCAAGACCAACGCCACCCTGCCGAAAGACAGCGATCCGATGACCATCTCGCTGGACGATGCCGTGGCCCTGCTCGCCACGCGCGCGGCGAAGGGCGGCAAGACACCCAAACCCGCGAAAGCCGGCAAGCCTTCCGCCAACGGCAAGAGCAAGAAGACGGCGGGGACGGCCGATGCCGCCGCATCGGAGAATGCCGCGGCGCCGAAGACAACCAAGAAGGCGCCGAAGAAGAAGCCGGCCAAGACCGCCGCCAAGCCCAAAATCAAGAAAGCCGCGGCGGCCGTACCGTCGGCGGGCTAGCCGCCGTGGCGCGCAAGCCCCTATCACCCGACCGACCGCTGACCAAGGAGGCGGTCCTCGACTATCTGCGCGAGCATCCCGGCGCGCTCGACAAGCGAGAATTGGCGCGCGCGTTCGGCGTGACCGGCGCCAAACGCACGGTGCTGCGCAACCTGCTCAAGGACTTGCAGCACGAAGGAACCGTCGAGCGCGGCGCGCGGCGCCGCTTCAGCACGCCGGGCAAGATCCCGCCGGTCGCCATCATCCAGGTGGTCGGCACCGACACCGACGGCGAATTGCTCGCCAAGCCGGTTAACTGGCCGGACGACAAACCCTATCCGCGCATCTTCGTGGCGCCGCCGCGCGACGCGCTGCCGGCGCTCGGCGCCGGCGAACGCGTGCTGGCGAAGCTCAAGCCCGATCCGGAAGGCGGCTACGACGCCCAGGTGATCCGCCGGCTCGCCGCCGGTCCGGCCGAACTGATCGGCGTGTTCGCCGTGGCACGCGGCCAGGGCCGCATCCAGCCGACCGACCGCCGCACCAAAGGCGAATATGTGGTGGCGCGCGGCAAGACGGGCGGCGCGCGGCCCGGCGATCTGGTGCGCGCGCGGCCGCACGAGCGGCGCAATGCCGGCCTGCAGGAAGCCGAGGTGGTCGAAGTGCTCGGCCATCTCGACGATCCCGGCGCGGTCAGCCTGATCGTCATTCACGCCAAGGAAATTCCCACCGTATTTCCCGAAGCGGCGCTCGATCAGGCGGCACGCGCCAAGCCGGTGACGCTCGGCGAGCGCGACGATCTGCGCGGCCTGCCGCTGGTCACGATCGACGGCGAGGACGCGCGCGATTTCGACGACGCGGTGTGGGCCGAGGCCGATACGTCGAACGACAACAAGGGCGGCTATCATCTGATCGTGGCGATCGCCGATGTCGCCTGGTACGTGCGGCCCGACGATGCGCTCGACAAGAGCGCTTACGAGCGCGGCAACTCGGTCTATATGCCCGACCGGGTCGTGCCCATGCTGCCCGAGAAGCTGTCCAACGACCTGTGCTCGCTGCGGCCCCACGAGGACCGCGCGGTGCTCGCCGCGCACATGTGGATCGACAAGGACGGCAATCTGATGCGCCACCGCTTCGTGCGCGGCCTGATGCGTTCGGCCGCGCGTCTGACCTACGAGCAGGTCCAGACGATGAAGGATACCGGCAAGTCGGATCTGCCGGCCGCCGTGACGGGCCTGGTGACCGGGCCGCTGTACGGCGCGTTTGCCGCGCTGACCCGCGCCCGGATCCGCCGCGGCACGCTCGATCTCGAACTGCCGGAATACAAGGTCGTCATGAACGAGGCGCGGCAGATCGAACGCATCGTGCCGCGCACCCGTCTCGACAGTCACCGGCTGATCGAGGAATTCATGATCAGCGCCAACGTGGCGGCTGCCGAAACGCTGGAGAATGTCGGCTACCCCTGCATGTACCGGGTGCACGACCGTCCCGACGAGGCCAAGCTCGAAGCGCTGCGCGAATTCCTCGGCAGTCTCGGCCTCAGCCTGCCGCGCGGCCAGGTCATCCGCTCGCGCAATTTCGCCGACCTGCTGGCCAAGGTGGCGGATAAGCCGGAAGCCCGGCTGGTGCATGAGACGGTGCTGCGCAGCCAAGCCCAGGCGATCTACAGTCCGGACAACCTCGGCCACTTCGGCCTCGCCTTGCGCCGCTACGCCCACTTCACCTCGCCGATCCGGCGCTATTCCGACCTCCTGGTTCACCGCGCCCTGATTTCGGGTCTCAGGCTGGGCGAAGGCGGTCTCGACAAGGAAGCGGGCCGAACCTTTGCCGTCGTCGGCGAGCATATTTCCAACACCGAGCGGCGCGCCGCATCGGCCGAACGCGATGCGATGGAGCGCTATATCACGCTCTTCCTCAAGGACCGCGTGGGCGCCAGCTTCCCCGGCCATATCTCCGGCGTGACCCGGTTCGGCCTGTTCGTGGCGCTCGACGACCTCGGTGCCCAGGGCCTGATCCCGATCCGCAGCCTGGGTTCCGATTACTTCGTCCATGACGAGCTGCGTCACACGCTGCAGGGCCGCAACACCGGCCAGACCTATGCCCTCGGTGATACCGTCACCGTGCTGCTCAAGGAGGCCGACCCGATCACCGGCAGCCTGGTGTTCCGCATCATGGACCACGGTGACAGCGGCCTAAGCTTACCGCCAGGCCGCGCCGCCGGCGCCGGACAAGCGGGTCCGAGGCGCCGCAACCCCGGCGCGAAACCGGACAAGGGCCCGCGCCGCCCCGGGCGCAAGAATACCCAGCGCAAGCCGGGCAAAACCCGTCGGAAGTAACTCCTCCGCCTCCTCCCGCGATAGCGACCTCCCACAAATAACTATCTGCCATGCACAAAAAGATGCGGCAGGTTGTAAGCAAATCCTTTACCTTCGGCTCGCTATGCTTTGGTTGTATATCAATAGCGGTGCCTGCCTTGCCCATGGCCGATCGTAAGGAACCCGGTTCAACGCAATCCTGGAGCACGGCGCTCCTCAGGGGTCTCCGCCAGCGTTGCCCGTCCTGCGGGCGCGGCGCCATCTTCGGCGGCTATGTGCGGGTCAATAAACAGTGCGACGGGTGCGGCCTCGAGTTCGCCGCCTATCGCTCCGACGACGCGCCGGCTTATTTCACCATCGCGATCGTCGGCCATTTCATCGTTCCGGCCATGCTGATTCTCGAGCAGACGAGTCATCCGGCGACCTGGGTCCACATGGTGACCTGGCTGCCGCTGACTCTCGGCCATGACTCTCGCTGTATTGCCGCGCGTCAAAGGCGCATTGCTCGGGGTGCAGTGGATGCTGCGGGTTAAAGGGTAGTTCGTCATTACGCGACGCATACGGGGGATTGGGGGATGAGGGGGAACACGTGCCCGGCACATCTGGTGCGGCGAATTGTCCGGCCGTCATTGGCTCTGGCGTTTTTGATGACAGGCTGCGTCGCGCTCGTTCACCAGGATGAACGCACCACATTCGACAGCGAGACGGCGACCAAGGTTTTCGCCGCCGGCTATTCCACGATCCGAGATAAATATATCGAGCCGGTTTCGAGCAGGACGATCGCAGCCAGCGGACTCGCCGGCTTGAGCACCATCGATGCGGCGGTGAGCGTGCGCGTCACGGACAAGGCCGTCCATCTCACGCTGCCCGACGGCGTCACCGCCGATCTGACCGCACCGGCCGACGATGATGCGCAGAAATGGGCGGCCGCCACGGCCGCCGCGATCGCCGTCGCCCGCAGCCACTCCAAGGCGCTCGGCGCCGCCGGCAGCGAAGATCTCTACCAGGCCGTGTTCAAGGCATCGCTCGCCCAGTTCGATCGCTTCAGCCGCTATTTGCCCGCGGCCGCCGCCCGCTCGGCGCGCGCGACGCGCGACGGCTACGGCGGTATCGGCGTCATGCTGAACTTCGAATCCGGCCGCGTCATGGTCGATACGATCATCCCGGAATCGCCCGCCGCACAAGCCGGGCTGAAGACCGGCGATTTGCTGGTTCGCATCGACCGGCTCGAAACCGCCTCGATGGCGGAGGCCGAAGTCATCGACCGGCTGCGCGGTCGCATCAATTCGCAGGTCAACCTGACCCTGCTGCGCAACGGCAAGGACGAACCGCTCGCGGTGTCGGTCAACCGCGCCCTGATCATCAGCCCGACGGTCCAACTCGAGAAGCACGGCGACGTCGCCGTGATCAAGCTCAGCGGCTTCAACCAGGGCACGACGCGGAACCTGGCGCACGCGCTCGAACAAGCCCGCACGGACATGGGCGACCGCCTGAAGGGCCTCATCCTCGACATGCGCGACAATCCGGGCGGCCTGCTCGACCAGGCGGTCGGCGTCTCCGACCTGTTCCTGCAGTCCGGCCGCATCGTCTCGACACAGGGCCGCCATGCGCACAGCGTGCAGGTCTATGACGCGACGGGCAACGACCAGTCGTTCAACCTGCCCATGGTCGTGCTGGTCAATGGCCGCTCGGCCTCGGCCGCGGAAATCGTCGCCGCGGCGTTGCAGGACGACGGGCGCGCCGTGGTCGTCGGCAGCAACACCTACGGCAAAGGCACGGTGCAGAACCTGTCGCCTCTGCCGAACGACGGCGAGCTGGTGCTGACCTGGTCCGTCTACCATGCACCGTCGGGCTATTCGCTGCACAACCTGGGCGTGCTGCCCAACGTGTGCACCAGCGGGTTCCGCGGCAAGCCCGACGAGGCGCTCGACCAATTGAGCCCGGTGTGGGCGCGGCTACCGCTGCTGATGGCCGCCTGGCGCGCCTCCTCGCCCGCCGAAGGACCCAAGCTCGACACCATGCGCGAGAACTGCCCGCGCAGCAACGACGTGCGCGCGTTCGAGATCGACGTGGCGAGCCGCCTGATCGACAACCCGGCGCTCTATCGCCGCGCTCTGCAATCGACCGGCAGCACCGTGGTGGCGGGCCCGCTCCACGCCAATTAACCCGCAGCCCATCTCGCGGGCGTAGCGGCCGGCTGGGCCATCGGCGCGCGGCTCGCCGCCCCATTGGACGCGGGCTGCAGCGACGCGAAGAAGTGATGCCGGCAAACGGCCAAACTGGCGGTGCATGCTTCGCGCGCGCCCCCCAGGCAGGGCTTGACAGCGCCGTCGATGGCTGTATCTTGCCGCTTCCCGCGCCGGCCGTATGCCGGTCTATGTCATTGTTAATATGGAATCATCGCCATGGCGAAGGGTAGCACCGTGCTGATCAAGCTGCTCAGCACCGCTGGAACCGGCTACTTCTATGTGGCCAAGAAAAATCCGCGCAAGACGACCGAGAAGCTCGAATTCCGCAAGTTCGATCCGGTCGCGCGCAAGCACGTTCCGTTCAAGGAATCGAAGATCAAGTAGCTGTCCGCGCCACGCGGAAGAACATATGAAAAAGCCGCCCCCGGGGGCGGCTTTTTTGTTGCCTGGATTTTCACGCGTGGAGCGTGGAGGTCACGACAGCGGGCTGATCCCGACACGGGCCATCGCGCTGCCGCCCGCCTCGGGCAAATCCTGTTCGCTCGACACCACGCGGTTTCGCCCCGCCGTCTTGGCGCGATACATCGCGTCGTCGGCCCGGCTCAGCAGATTGTCGGCGGACTCGCCCGGTCCGAGCAGGGTTGCAATGCCGATGCTGGCGGTGACCGCAGGCGCCTGTTTGCCCCCAGCCGACAATCCGGCGCGGTTGGCGGCGATGGACTCGCGCAAACGATCGGCAACCGCCATCGCCGCGGAGCCCGGCGTGTCGGGCATCACGACGACGAATTCCTCGCCACCGATGCGCGCCGTGAGATCGAATTCGCGGACGCCACGGCCGATCTCGAGCGCGACCGAACGCAGCACCTCGTCGCCGGTTGCATGACCGAAGGTGTCGTTGACCACCTTGAAGTGGTCGATGTCGATCATCAGGATCGACATCGGTTTCGAGGCTGCCTTCGACCGCTCGACCATGGATCCCAGGTGGGACATCAGATAGCGGCGGTTATAGAGGCCCGTCAGGCTGTCGGTCAGCGCCAGCGCCAGGCTGCGCTGATAATCTTCCTGCAGCAAGTCATGGTAGCGCTTGCGGCGCATCTGGGTACGCACCCGCGCCCACAGCTCGTTGCCGTCGATCGGCCGGATCAGGTAATCGTTCACGCCGATTTCGAGGCCTTTCACGAGTCCCTGCAACTGCTCCTGCTCGATCACGAGCAGAATCGGCAACCGGCGCGTGCGCGCCGCGGAGCGGAATTGCGAGCACAGGCGGAGCCCGTCGCCGTCCTCGAGATAGAGGCTGACGATGATGAGGTCGAAGGCCTTTTCGTCGGCAAGCTCCATGCCGCCCTTGGCGGTGTTCGCCACGGTGACCGGGCAGGACTTCCGGTCCAAGGCGGTGCGGATCTTTTCGCTGGTGAAGCGGTCGCTCTCGATGACCAGGACGCGGCCGCTCATGCCTTCGTCGGAGGTCAGCGCGGAACTGGCGGGCGCGCCGCCGAACTGGCCCGAGGTTTCCTCGCGCAGGCGCCACTCGTCCATGATGGTCTTCAGGCGCGCGAGCGATTTGACGCGCGACAGCAAAATAAGGTCGTTGACCGGCTTGGTCAGGAAGTCGTCGGCGCCGGCATCCAGGCCGTTGACCCGGTCCTCGGTATCCGACAACGCGGTCACCATGACGACCGGGATATGGACCGTGCGCCCGTCGGCCTTGAGGCGGCGGCAGACTTCGAAGCCGTCCATTTCCGGCATCATGACGTCGAGCAGGATGATATCCGGCTGTTCGCGCACCGCGAGGTCCAGCGCCGTCTTGCCATTGGGCGCCATCAGGACGTCGAAATATTCCGCGGTCAGCTTCGCTTCGAGAATCTTGAGGTTAGCCGGAACATCATCGACTACGAGAACCCTAGCGGGCATGGTACTCGTCCTAACTGAGAGTCTTTTGAATGACTTCCATGAAGTTGGTCACCGAGATCGGCTTGGCGATATAGGCCTCGCAGCCGCCCTCCCGGATTTTTTCCTCGTCACCCTTCATGGCGAAGGCCGTAACCGCGATCACAGGAATGTCCTTCAGCGAGTCGTCTTCCTTGATCCACTTGGTAACTTCCAGGCCCGAGACTTCGGGCAGCTGGATGTCCATGAGGATCAGATTTGGATGATGCTCGCGCGCCAGACGTAACGCCTCCATCCCATCCTTGGTCTGCAACGTCCGATAGCCATGAGCTTCCAAAAGATCATGGAAGAGCTTCATGTTCAGTTCGTTGTCTTCAACGATCAAGATGGTCTTCGACATTTCGTCATCGTCCCATAGTGTCCACACAACCGACGCGTACGATAACAGATACGCTGGCGCCGCGGCGGATTAACCGGGCCGGGCCGTGGTTTAGCCCCTGTGCGGTGTTGGACCGCGTGATCCAATATGCGTGGGAAAGGTTAACAGGATGTAACCAAGTGGAGGAATCGCCGCATTATCGCGCGCCAGCCCGCGATCTTTTCAGCATTTTGGCCTGGGCAGCGGCTCTATTTTTTCGAGCGCCGCGTTAACCGTGAAATCGCCATAGTCGAGCAGCAGCCGGTTGGAAACGCCGTTGTCACCGAGAAGCACTTCGACCTCGTAGTCGGGTTCCGCCTGCTGGCTTTGGATCGGAAAGAATGCCATGCGCACCGGCCAGGATTCGCGGTCGGTCAGATGATCGCCGCCCGCCGGCTTTACCGGTGAGCCAATGATCGCATTCACCTCAAGCGGACCATCGAGCGTCGTGCCGTCGAACATGATGCGCGACAGCCGCATGGAGCCGTCTTGCGCCGCGGCGATCACCTTCGCCATATGCTCGGTGGGGAACAGAGTTCCCTTCGGCAGGTCGAAGGTCACGCCGACCGTGAATGTCGCCTTGCCGGAGCGCTCCGCGCCTTCCAGGTTGGCGTCGCCGCGAAACTCCTCGGCGACTTTGCCATTGCGCAGGTTGCGCACGGTGAAGCGATAAGATTTGCCGTCCCGGGATTCCCAACTGGAAAAATTCGAATCCGCGTCGATCTCGCCACCCTGGGTTGCATAGAGCGTCATCCGGGCCCGCTGGGATACCGTCCAGCCATCGCACGATTCGGCAAGTTCGAGATACATGGCCCCGCGCACATCGACCGTATTGCTGCCCGACCGGGCAGTGCCCAGGGACAAGCTGTAGACCGCCTGGTGCGCGGCGAGTTGCACGGCGGCCGAAACGGGCTCGGCCACCGTAGCGCCGACGATCAACAAGCCAGCCGCGATCACTGTGAAATAGCGCGTCATTCGGTTTCCGATGTGTGTGATTCCCGCAAGCATTATGCCGATCTTTGCCGCATTGCCCAGCCCTGGCTGTGGCTGCGGAGTTCCCGCCAGCATCTGCGGCCCAGGCTGGAAACCGCCTTGGACTTGCTTTCTCTGCTGCGTATATGCAGTTGAAATATAACAATAACTTTAAAAGGCAGCTTACGGGGTGGCGGGCACCGTCCCACGCAGAAAGCCGATGATGCTCGGCAGCACCGGCGCGGCGAGCGGCCGCTCCGGCTGAAGATAGAGCGCGAGATTACCCGGGCGATCGGCCGGCGCGTCGCGCAGCACATGATTGACCCCGCTCAACAGCACCAGATCGGCCCTCGAGGCGGCGGCGGCCAGGCGCCGTGCATCCGCGACGGACGCCTGAAGGTCACGGTCGCCCTGCATGATGAGGATCGGTAGCCGCAGCTTGGCTAGCTCCGCAGCCGGATCGTAGCGGAATTGCGAGATCAGATAGGGCTGCACGTCCGGCCGGAACATCACGGCCAGTTCGGCAGGAAGCTCGCCGACCGTTCGGCCTGCCGCCAGTTCGTCGATGATATGACCCGCGGCGGCGCGTATCGAGGGCGTTGAAGTGGGATCCATGGCGAACTGTTGGCGCAGCACGCTGCCGACCGATGCACCGGGACCGGCGATGGCGACGAGTCCGTCGAGCGAGGCGCGCTGCGCGGCTATGGTGCCGATCAAGGCGCCCTCGCTATGACCGACGATGAAGACAGCACCGACGCGGGGCTGGGCACGCAGGAATTCAGTCCAGCGCGCGGCATCATCCGCGTAGGAATCAAAGCGCAGGTCCATTTCCCGCATGCCCAGGGAGACACTGCCACCGACACCTCGCTTGTCGGCGCGGAGCGAGGCAATCCCCGCCTCCGCCAAGCCGTACGCCAGCCGGCGCAGGACGTCGTTATGGCCATTCGGCGGATTGCCATTGCGATCGATCGGACCGGAGCCGGCGAGGAGCAGCACACCTGCGACGCGGTCCGTCCCAGCCGGCACGACCATGGTGCCGCGCAGGGTCAGGCCGCCGACGTCGATGGCGACGTCGCGCTCTTCCCAGGACGGCGCGGCGCACACAGGCCACGGAGGCGACGCGGCCGTCACGAACAGCGCCAGGATCAGCGCGCGGACGGCGCGCAGAGCACGCGGATAGGCAGCGATAGCCATGGCCCCCGCCCCCGAACGTCAGACGCATATTGAACGCGCTAGCGCAGCGATTCCGTTGCAGCCGAGCCTGGCGGAGGGAAGTTTCTCCGCTCAGGCGTCCTTTTTCGCCGCGCTTTTCGGCAGGTCGAGCCGGATATGCAGCTCGCGCAGCCGCTTGGCATCGACCTCGGCCGGCGCCTGCATGAGCAGGTCCTGCGCCTGCTGGGTCATCGGGAACAGGATGACCTCGCGGATGTTCGGCTCGTCGGCCAGCAGCATGACGATGCGGTCGATGCCCGGCGCCGAGCCGCCATGCGGCGGCGCGCCGAACTTGAGCGCGTTGAGCATGCCGCCGAAGCGCGCTTCGAGATCCTCCGGCTTATAGCCGGCGATGGCGAACGCCTTGTACATGATCTCCGGCAGGTGGTTGCGGATGGCGCCGCTCGACAGCTCCACGCCGTTGCACACGATGTCGTATTGATAGGCCTTGATGGTCAGCGGATCCTGCTTCTCGAGCGCTTCGAGCCCGCCCTGCGGCATCGAGAACGGGTTGTGACTGAAATCGATCTGTCCGGTTTCCTCGTTCAACTCGAACATCGGGAAATCGGTGATCCAGCAGAACCGGTAGGTGTTCTTCTCGATCAGGTCGAGTTCGGTGCCGATCCTGGTGCGCGCCTCGCCGGCCAGCTTGGCGGCCTTCGGCGCCTTGTCGGCGGCGAAGAACAGCGCGTCGCCGTCGCCGACTCCCGCCTTGGTTTTCAGCATGGCGATGCGGTCGGCATCGAGGAACTTGGCGATCGGACCCTTGGCCTCGCCATTGTCGAACACGATGTAGCCCAATCCGCCGGCGCCCTGCTCGCGCGCCCAGTCGTTGAGCTTGTCGAAGAAGCTGCGCGGCTTGCCGGCGGCTTTCGGCGCCGGAATGGCGCGCACGACCGCGCCGTTGGCGATCGCCTTGGCAAAGATGCCGAAGCCTGAATCGCGGAATGCCTCGGTGACGTCGGCGATGACCAGCGGGTTGCGCAGGTCGGGCTTGTCGGTGCCGTATTTGAGCATCGCGTCGTCGAACGCGATGCGCGGGAACGGCGGCTTGGTGACCGTCCAGCCCGGCCCGAATTCCTCGAAGATGCCGGCCAGCACCGGCTCGATCGCGGCGAACACGTCTTCCTGGGTGACGAACGACATCTCGAAATCGAGCTGATAGAACTCGCCCGGCGAACGGTCGGCGCGCGCATCCTCGTCGCGGAAGCACGGCGCGATCTGGAAATAGCGGTCGAAGCCGGCGATCATCAGGAGTTGCTTGAACTGCTGCGGCGCCTGGGGCAACGCATAGAACTTGCCGGGATGGATGCGGCTCGGCACCAGGTAGTCGCGCGCGCCCTCCGGCGAGGACGAGGTCAGGATCGGCGTCTGATATTCGAGGAAGCCCTGTTCGATCATGCGGCGCCGGATCGAGGCGATGACCTGGCTGCGCAGCACCATGTTGCGGTGGACCTTTTCGCGCCGCAGGTCGAGGAAGCGGTAGCGCAGGCGGGTTTCCTCGCCGTAATCGACGTCCGAATTGACCTGCAGCGGCAATGTGTCGTGCGGCTTGGACAGCAGCTCGACGGACTCCACGCCGACCTCGACACCGCCCGTCGGGAGGTCCGGATTCACCGTTTCAGGCGAGCGCTGCAGCACCTTGCCCGTCACGGCGACGACGCTTTCCAGGCGCAGGGCATCGGCCGCGGCGAAGGCCGGATCGCCCGAATCGATCACGCACTGGGTGATCCCGTAGTGGTCGCGCAGATCGATGAACAGCAGGTTGCCGTGGTCACGCTTGCGATGGACCCAGCCGGCGAGGCGGACGGTCTGGCCGACATGGCCGCCGTTTGGGGCGGCTCGCAGCTCGCCGCTGGTGTGGGTGCGATAAGGGTGCATGAAACGGCGCCTCTTGAGCGGGCTTGGGGAACGGGCTTGGGGTGCGAAAACTGGCGCCAAAACGCACGGATGAGCCGGTTTTGTCAAGGCAGGCGACGGCGCTGGCCGCCGGCGTGAACCACGCGGAAGAGCGACAAGCTCGATTTTTTCAACCGCCGCTTTTTTGCGGAAAATGCCACCCGCGGGGGATGTTCGAAATGGGGGTTTCGATCCGCGCGGGCGATTGGTTGACCGTTTGCCCGCGCGCCATCGCCCGACGCTATTTCCAGTCGGCCCTTCCTTCCAGTCTGGCCGCTTCCCCGCGGCGCGCCTGGAAATGCGCCATCGCGGGGCCAAAATGCGCCGGCGCCGCGCGCAGAAGCCCGCAACCCGTCGAAAGTTCCACAATTCGCGCCTTCTCAGTGCTTTAACCGTGCCGGGTTTTTCGCTATAGCTTCACCGCATGATCGTCATTACCGAGACTTCGGCGCTGGAGGCGTTCTGCCAGCGCCTGGCCAGCGCCCCGTTCATCACCGTCGATACCGAATTCATGCGGGAGAAGACCTATTGGCCCAAGCTCTGCTTGGTTCAAATGGCCGGTCCCGAGGAAGCCGCGATCGTCGACGCCATGGCGCCAGGCCTCGATCTCGCCCCGCTCATGACCCTCATGGCCGACCCCAATGTGCTGAAGGTCTTCCACGCCGCGCGCCAGGACATCGAGATTTTCTACCATCTGAGCGGTCGCGTGCCGGCGCCGATCTTCGATACCCAGGTCGCGGCCATGGTCTGCGGCTTCGGCGATTCGGTGGGCTATGAAGCCCTGGCCACCAAGCTGGCGCGCGCCCGCATCGACAAATCGATGCGCTTCACGGACTGGGCGCGCCGGCCGTTGAGCGAGAAGCAGCTTCACTACGCCCTGTCCGACGTGACCCATCTGCGCCTCGTCTACGAGAAGCTGCAGCAGCAGCTCGACCAGACCGGCCGCACGCGCTGGGTCGACGAGGAAATGGCGATCCTGACGGCGACCGAGACCTACAAACCCGATCCCAACAACTCGTGGCGCCGGCTCAAGGTGCGCTCGACCAATCCGCGCTTCCTTTACGTGCTGCGCGAGCTCGCCGCCTGGCGCGAGATGACCGCCCAGGAGCGCGACGTGCCGCGCAACCGGATCCTGCGCGACGATGCGCTGCTCAATATCGCCGCCCATGCGCCGAAGAACGAAGACGAGCTCATGAGCACGCGCGGCCTCGGCCACAACGGATTCAGCCCGAGCATGAAGCAAGGCATCCTCGGCGCCATCGAGCGCGGCCGCGCGGCCGAGGATTCCGGCACGCTCATCTACGAGGAAAAGCCCGAGCTGCCGCGCGGGCTGGCGCCCGTGGTCGACCTGTTGCGCGTGCTGCTGAAGATGAAATGCGAGGCCGGCGACGTAGCCCAGCGGCTCGTCGCCAGCAGCGGCGATCTGGAGCTGATCGCGGCCGACGACAACGCCGATGTGCCGGCGCTGCACGGCTGGCGCCGCGAGGTCTTCGGCGACGATGCCCTGGCGCTCAAGCATGGCCGCCTGTCGCTGGCGGTCAAGAACAGGAACATCACCCTGGTGCCGCTGGTCGAGCGCAAGGTCGCCGCCAGCTAGGACGCTGTTCAGTCGGCCCGGCGATGACCTCGGCTGTCCGGTTCAGGCCGCGACCGTCGGCAGGCGCCGATCGTGGATGCCTCGAACAAGTCGGGCATGACGGTTTCGGCCGATCCCCGTCATGGCCCGATCTCATGCGAATGCAGGCGCCGCACGACGGCGTGCCATCGACGTTCAGCCGTCGCTTGCGACGGTGACGAGCGGTGTCCGTCCTCCAACGCCCCACCATCAGATGTCGTGCTGTCAGCGCTGTCCCGAGAGATGGGGATTTCGACCGGACGGCCGTGAACGACGACCGGCGACAACCGGCCGGCCAAGGTTCCATCGGCCGATGGGCACCCCACCCAACATTTGTCAATGCTTCAGTCCCGGCGCGGGTGCATCATTGGCGCATGATCGGCGCAAATCGACCGCCCTGCGACGAAGGCCTGATCCGGGCAGCCGTGCCGGCGGCGGCGGCATTGCCGCCCGCGCGCAAGCGCGGAGTCCTCGCCGCCACGATCCTCGGCTCGAGCCTCGCCTTCATCGACGGATCCGTCGTCACCGTCGCGCTGCCCGCCATGCAGCAGGCGCTCGGCGCCGACGCAGCGTCCGCGCAATGGATCGTCAACAGCTATCTCTTGTTCCTGGGTGCGCTGGTGCTGATCGGCGGCGGCCTGGCGGACCGTATCGGGCGGCGTCGGGTGTTCGTGATCGGCGTCGCGGTTTTCACCGCCGCGTCGGTCGCCTGCGCGCTATCGCCGAACGCCGCGGCCCTGATCGTGGCGCGCGCGCTGCAGGGTATCGGCGCCGCGCTGCTGACGCCCGCCAGCCTCGCCATTCTCGGCTCGGTTTTCGACGACCGTGAGCGCGGGCAGGCAATCGGCGCATGGGCCGGATTCGGTGCGTTGACCGTGGCGGCAGGGCCGGTGCTCGGCGGCTGGCTGGTCGATACCCTGTCGTGGCGGGCGATCTTTTTCATCAATGTGCCGCTCGCGCTCGCCGCCATTTTTCTGGCGATCAAATCGGTGCCGGAGAGCCGGGACGAGCAGGCCGGCCGCATCGACTGGCAGGGTGCCGCGCTGGCCGCCTCCAGCCTCGGCGCCGTGGTCTGGGCGCTGACCGCGATGCCGGCACGCGGCGCCGCCGACCCGGCGGTCGTCGCAGCGCTGGCCGGCGGCGTCGCGTTGTTCGCCGGCTTCGTCGCGCTCGAAGCGCGCCGGCCCGATGCGATGATGCCGCCCGGGTTGTTCCGGTCACGCCCATTCACCGGCGCGAACCTGCTCACCTTCCTGCTCTACTTCGCGCTCGGCGGCATGCTGTTCTACCTGCCCTTCGCGCTCATCCGGCTCGGCGGCTATTCCGCGACCGGCGCTGGCGCGGCCCTGCTGCCCTTCGCGCTCATCATGGGATTGGGGTCCGCCTTCGCCGGCAGGATGGCTGACCAACTGGGCGCGCGGCCCTTGCTCGTCGGCGGACCATGGATCGCGGCCGTGGGATTTGCCGTTCTCGGTTTCGCCGAACCGCGGCCCTATTGGGCCGGCGTCTTGCCCGGAATGGTCGTGCTCGCCGTCGGCATGACGGTCACCGTCGCCCCATTGACCACGACGGTGATGTCCGTCGTGGATAAGCGTCACGCCGGGCTCGCGTCCGGCATCAACAACGCCGTGGCGCGCATCGCCAGCCTGTTTGCCGTCGCGGCTCTCGGTGCCCTGCTGTTCTGGCGCTTCGCCGCAGCGCTTCCCATCGACGATCCGGCAGCGGCGCGCGAGGCTTTGAATGCCGTGATGGCGGGCGGCGCGGCGCCGATCGACGCCGCTGAACGCGCCTTTGCCGCGGCGTTTCGTGCCGTCATGCTGACCTGCGCCGGCTGTGCCGTTGCCGCCGGCGCGGTCGCCGCCATGACGATCCCGGGCAAGCTGCATACCCAACAGCAGGGTGACTATGATGGTTGAAACGCCGGATCGCTCGACCGTGGCATCGCGTCGCGACCAGATGTTTCCGATCCTCACGGAGGCGGAAATCGCGCGCATACGACATTTCGGCGAACCGCGCCGTTTCCGCGACGGCGAACTCCTGTTCGCAACCGGACAACGCGGCGTCGGCATGTTCGTGGTTACATCCGGTCGCGTGGCGGTCCTGCGGCACGATGGGCTCGGTCATGTCGCCCCTATCCGGGAGCAAGGACCGGGCGGATTCATTGCCGAGCTCGCCCACCTCTCGGGCCGCCCGGCCCTGGTCGATGCCCGCGCCATCGGCGATGTGGAAGCCCTGGAAATACCGCCGAACAACCTGCGCGCGCTGATGATCGCCGAGGCGGAGCTCGGCGAGCGCATCCTGCGCGCGCTCATCCTGCGCCGCGTGTATCTGATCGAGACGGGCGCCGCCGGGCCGGTCCTGATCGGTCCACGCACATCGCCCGACATGATCCGGCTGCAAGGTTTTCTCACCCGCAATGGCCAGCCGCATACGGTGCTCGATCCCGAGACGGATGAGGATGCCCAATGCCTGATCGCCCGTTTCTCGCCCAGCCCCAGCGATTTTCCGTTGGCGGTGTGTCCCGACGGCACGGTGCTGCGCAACCCCACGGAGGACGCTCTCGCCCGCTGCATCGGACTGCTCGCGGAAGAGGCCCTGGGCCGGGTCTTCGATGTCGCCATCGTCGGCGCCGGCCCCGCCGGGCTGGCAACCGCGGTCTATGCCGCGTCGGAAGGCTTGTCGGTAATCATCCTCGAGACCCGCGCGTTCGGCGGGCAGGCCGGCGCCAGCGCGCGCATCGAGAACTATCTGGGCTTCCCGACCGGCATATCGGGCCAGGCGCTGGCCGGCCGCGCCTTTACTCAAGCACAGAAGTTCGGCGCCGAATTCGTCATTCCCCTCGAGGTCAAGAACCTCGATTGCGCGGGGCAGGACGACCATTTGATGGCGCTCGACATGATGGACGGCTGGCGCATCCAGGCGCGCATCGTCGTCGTCGCCTCGGGGGCGCGTTACCGCCGGCTGAATGTCGCCAATCTCGCGGACTTCGAGGGCCGCGGCGTGTGGTACTGGGCGTCGCCCATCGAGGCGCGGTTGTGCGCCAACCAGGAGGTCGTTCTGGTGGGCGGCGGCAATTCGGCAGGCCAGGCGGCCGTCTTCCTGGCGGACAAGGTCAAGAAGATCTACATGCTGGTGCGCGGCAAGAGCTTGGCCGAAACCATGTCGCGCTATCTCATCGACCGCATCGCGGCGACACCGAATATCGAGCTCCTGACCGAGACGGAGATCGTCGGGCTGAACGGCAGCAAAGAGACCGGCCTGCAGGCGGTGCGCTGGCGCCACAATCCGACCGGGCAGGAAACCGCAAAACCCATCCGCAATGTGTTCCTGTTCATCGGCGCGGTGCCGGCGACCCAATGGCTCAAGGAGTGCGGCGTCGAACTCGACGACAAAGGGTTCGTGAAGACCGGTGGGGATGTCGTCGCGCCCTATAAGCCCAACGGCAGCGGCTCGAACCGCGCCCGGCTGGAAACCAGCGTGCCGGGCGTGTTCGCCATCGGCGACGTGCGGTCCGGTTCGGTCAAGCGCGTCGGCGGCGCGATCGGCGAAGGCGCGGCCGTGGTAGCCCAATTGCACGGCGTGTTGAGCGCGCAGTCGGCTGCCCACGCCGCGGCTGAGCCGCGACAGGGCGCCTCACAGCAGGCGACGGCCTAGCGTGTTTTCCGCCGAGTGGAAACCGGCTCGGCGTAGAAAACGCGAGTCAATCAGGACTCGAGAGCATGGTCCTATTGCATGGAAAGCGGATCATGCCCTGGCGCACCAGCTGGTCAGTCTTCCAGTTGCTTCTTGGCGGCCCCGGTCAGGCGCGGCTTGCGGCCGAGCTGCTTGGCCACGCTTTCGAAACGGCGCAGCACCATCTCGCCGAGCAAGGCGTCGCCGCCGCGCGGCAGCTTCAGGGTGAGATCGTTTTTGCCGAGCGACAGCCGGGTCGCCTTCAGAATGCGCCGGCTGCCGGCCGAAAGCGTGAAGGCGAAGCGCAAGACCTTGCCGAGCACCTGGGCGTGGGAGAAATCCTCTTCCGAGATCAAGCGGTAGTTGCGCTCGACGGCCTCGGCATCGATGCCGTTGTCAAAGGCGCCGTAGCGCGCGCCGATCGCCGTCGCGATGAAGACGCGGCCCGGATGGTCGATTCCCGTAACGGGCATACGCAACACGCGCCAGAATGCCTGTTCGGCGCGGTAATCCGGATGCTCGTTCCAGGCGACATCGCCGAGCAGGCATGCCGCCATGCGCAGGCGTTTGCGCGCCGCGTCGTCCTTGCGGAACAGCGGATCGATCCACTCGAACAATTCCTTGCCGGAAACATCGAAGCGCTTCGAGCGGCTCGCGATCACGTCGCAGGCCGCGAGCAGCGGGTCCTGGCGCCGTTGCGCCGGCGTGAGCTTGCTATAGAGCAGCCCCTCGCGCAGGCCCTGCGCCGAGAACACCAGGCAGTCCGGCTTCATGATGTCGATCAGCCGGTCGAGCACCACCGCGGCCAGCGGCAGGGTATCGAGACGCTTCTTCGGCACCCGTTCGATGCGGGCGAGCGACGACGGGCTGAGGTGCATGATGATGCCGAGCAGCTCCTTGGCTTCCCTCACCGTCATCTCGTATTCGTGAATCACATGCAGCGGATAGTTGGTCTGCTGCATGTGAATATTGGCCAGCGCGCGCCAGGCGCCGCCCACGGGATAGAACGTCTGGCCGCGCACCGACGAGATCCAGGGCAGACTCTCGAACGCATCGTCGATGATCTTGCGCGCCTTCTTCGGATTTTTGTCCCACGTGCTGAGCAGCCGCAGCGGACCGATCGGCACCGAGGCGCAATGCCCCGGCTTGCCTTTTCCGATCGTCACCACTTCGAGGCTGCCACCGCCGAGATCGCCCATCATGCCGCGCGCCTCGGGAATGCCGGAAATCACGCCGTAGGCGGAAAGCTTGCCCTCCATCTCGCCCTTGAGCACTTCCACGACGATGCCGAAGCGGCGCTCCAGGTCGTCGACGAAGGCAGGGCCGTCCTCGGCCGCGCGCACGGCTTCGGTCGCGACCACCGCCAGATGGGCGACATGCATCGCCTCGGCGGCAAGCACGAAGCGCGCCATGTTCTCGATGGCCATCTTGACGCCCTGAGGGTTGAGACGGCCGGTCTCGCCCAGCTTGCGGCCCAAGCCGCAGAGCGCGCGTTCGTTGAAGATCGGCTGAGGCGCCCGGCCCATCCCGTCATAGACGACCAGGCGGACGGAATTGGAGCCGATGTCGATGACGCCGACGCGCGGCGTCTCGACCGCTCCGGTCGCGGCAAAGAGGGCGACGGCGGCCTTGCTCGGTCTGCGCGCTTTGGACACGGACCGTCGTTCCCCCTTCTTCTTGGAGGCCTTGGCACGTTTCGCAGCGGATTTGGAACGGACGGTTCGACGCACCTAGGCCTTGGGGAGCATCTGCCTCAACATCACGGCCGACCCCTTCAAAGCGCTACCGCGGCCGGATAGGCTGGGATTGGTCATGAAAAATTGATGAGCGCTGAAGGGTTGGGAACTCTGGTTTCACCCGATGATAGACACCATGCGGGTCCAACGTCCAGCTTTGCTGATTATCCTTCAGATTGGCCACCATGATCTGGCCCAGCACCTGCTGATGCACGGTGGGATTCTCGATCGGAACCAGGGTTTCGACGCGCCAGTCCAGATTGCGCGTCATCCAGTCGGCCGACGACATGAACACCTTGGCATTGGGCGACGGCAGCGGGTGGCCGTTGCCGAAGCAGACGATGCGCGAATGCTCGAGGAACCGCCCGACGATGCTTTTCACCTGGATGTTTTCCGACAGGCCCGGAACGCCCGGACGCAGCGAGCAGATGCCGCGCACCACCAGGTCGATCGCCACACCGGCCTGGGACGCGCGATACAAAGCATCGATGACCTCGGGGTCGAGCAGAGAATTGAGTTTGGCCCAGATCCCCGCCGGACGTCCTGCCCTGGCATGGGCGATCTCATCCTCGATGAGCCGCAGCAGCGTTTCACGGAGATTGATCGGCGATGCCGCCAGCCTCTCGAATTCCTCGGGGCGGGCGTAGCCGGTCATAAAGTTGAACAGTCGCGCCGCATCGTGACACAAGGCCGGATCGGTCGTGAACAACGACAGGTCGGTGTAGATCTTGGCGGTGATCGGGTGATAGTTGCCGGTGCCAAAGTGCACGTAGCTTTTCAGCCCCTGCCCTTCGCGGCGCGTCACCAGCGAAACCTTGGCGTGGGTCTTGAGATTGATGAAGCCGTAGACCACCTGCGCGCCGGCGCGCTCCAGATCGCGCGACCAGCGGATATTGGCCTCCTCGTCGAACCGCGCCTTGAGCTCGACCATGGCGGTGACCGACTTGCCCGCTTCGGCGGCTTCGATCAGCGCCTTGACGATCGGGCTGTCATCGCTGGTGCGATACAGCGTCTGCTTGATCGCCACCACGTTCGGATCGCGCGCCGCCTGGCGCAGGAACTGCACCACCACGTCGAAGCTCTCGTAAGGGTGGTGGACGATGATGTCCTTGCTGGCGATCGCCGCGAAGCAATCGCCGCCGGCATCGCGGATGCGTTCCGGGAAGCGCGGGTTGAACGGCGTGAACAGCAGGTCCGGCCGCTCGTCGGTGATGATCTGGGTGATGTCGGCCAGCCCGAGCAGACCGCCGACGTCGAACACGTCGCTGTCGGCGACATGCAGCTCGTTGATCACGAAGCTGCGCAACCCGGCCGGAATCCCTTTGTTGAAGGTCAGGCGGATGACCACGCCGCGCCGGCGCCGCTTGAGCGCCGAGGAGATTTCGCGCACCAGGTCTTCGGCCTCTTCCTCGAGTTCGACCTCGCTGTCGCGCAGCAACCGGAACTGGCCCATGCCGGTCACCTCGAAGCCGGGGAACAGCCGGTCGAGATACATCTCCACCAGCTTCTCGAGCACGACGAAGCGGATCGTGCTGCCCGGCAGCCGGACGAACCGGCGCACCTGGTTGGGCAGTGGCACGAGCGCCTTGAGGGTTTCACCATCCGAGTCGCGGTGCAACTCCAGCACCAGGCTGAAACCCAGGTTGGGGATGAACGGGAACGGATGGGCCGGATCGATGGCGAGCGGCGTCAGGACCGGAAAGACATGCTCCATGAAGTAGTTTTCGAGCCAGCGCCGGTCGTCGTCGCTCAGGTCCTCCGCCTCGACCAGGAAAATGCCTGTTTCGGTGAGCTGGCGGCGCAGGGTACGCCAGCGTTCCTGCTGCTGGGCGAGCACCTCGGCCACGGTGCGCGATATGGCCGCGAGTTGCTGCTCCGCGGTGCGGCCGTCCTCGCTGATCGTGGCGATGCCGGCGCGCAACTGGGCCTTCAGGCCAGCGACGCGGACCATGAAGAATTCGTTGAGGTTGCTGGCCGAGATGGAAAGGAAGCGCACGCGCTCGAGCAACGGGTGGTCGGGGTTGCTCGCCTCCTCCAGCACGCGGGCATTGAACGCGAGCCAGGAAAGCTCCCGGTTGATGAACCGGTCCGGCGAACCGGGATCGTATTGCCCCGGTGCCGCGACGCTGGCCAGTGTGCTCGCCGATGGAATGGTCACGTCGTTCCTCGAAGGGTCTAGCAGGGCTCCGTTTTAACGCAGTGGCGGCGACAGGCCGGTGACATGGCTGTCATAATGTCGGCGTCGCCATTGTCAGGGACCGAACAGACGGTGTGGCCCCGACATGCAGATCATGGGCTGCGATCGTGCCGAAATTAGGGCCAGTTAAGGCTTAATATTACGACAATGAAAACACTGTACCTGCTCCGCCACGCCAAATCCAGTTGGGGGGACAAGGGCCTGCCCGATCACGAGCGGCCGTTGAATGAACGCGGACGCAAGGCGGCCAGCGCCATGGGTCGATACCTCCGCGGGCTGCACCACCATCCGGCACTGGTGCTGGCCTCCACCGCTCGCCGGGTCGGCGAAACGCTCGAACTGATTTTGCCCGAACTGGCCGGGGATGTGGCGGTGGTGCGCGACCGCGCGCTCTATCTGGCGACCCCGAACACCTTACTCGCCCGTTTGCATTTTACGTCGACAAACCCGGATAGCCTATTGTTAATAGGCCATAATCCAGGCTTGCATGAATTCGCACTTCACCTATCGGGTGAAGTCGCCTCGGAGGCTGCCCGCGAAGCGCGCGACCGCATGAAAGTCGCGTTTCCAACAGCCGCGCTCGCGGTAATCCGGTTTCCCGAAGCGCAGTTCTGGCGCGAGATCGACTACGGGCAAGGCCGGCTGGAAGCCTTCACCGCCCCCCGCGATCTAACAAGCTGAGGTGATGGGTGAAGACCCCGGCCCGCGTCGTTCACAGTCTGCTTTAACTCCTGATTACGAAGACCATCACCTAAGCATTTGCTTCAGAACGTGCCGGGGTAGACGCCGCCATCGATCAGCAAGTTTTGCCCGGTGATGAAGCCCGCCTGGGCCGAGCAGACATAGGCGCACAACTGACCGAACTCCTCGGGCGTGCCGAAGCGCCCGGCTGGCACGGCGGCGAGCCGGCTCGCCGTATAGGCGTCGATCGGCTGGCCGGCATTCTTCGCCATGGCGACAAAGTTGGAGCGCAGGCGCTCGGTGTCCATGGTGCCGGGCAGCAGGTTGTTGATGGTCACGTTGTGCTTCACCGTGCGGCGCGACAGCCCGGCGACGAAGCCGGTCAGGCCGCAGCGCGCGCCATTGGACAGACCGAGCAGGTCTATCGGCGCCTTTACCGCGTTCGAGGTGATGTTGACGATACGGCCGAATTTGCGCTCGATCATGCGGTCGACCGTCGCCTTGATCAGCTCGATGGGCGCCAGCATGTTGGCGTCGAGCGCCTTGATCCAGTGGTCGCGGGTCCAGTCGCGGAAGTCGCCGGTCGGCGGGCCGCCGGCATTGGTCACCAGGATGTCCGGGTTGGGAATCGAGCCGAGCACCACGCGGCGGCCGGCGTCGGTCGTGATATCCGCGGCGACGGGAACGACCTCCGCGCCGGTGGCTGCGGCGATTTCTTCGGCGGTGGCCTCGAGCTTTGCCTGGGTGCGCGAATTGATGAAGACCTTGACCCCTTCGCGGGCGAGAGCCTCCGCGCAGCCGCGGCCGAGCCCCTGGCTCGCGCCGCATACCAAGGCCGTACGGCCGGCGATACCCAAATTCATCGTGTCCTCCTAAGAGCCCATAGTGTCGTCGACTTGGCCGATGTCACGGCCGGCGCGATCCCCGGCGCTGCTTCGGCCGTCAGGGCCGACCTGGCGCAGGACCTCGCCGGCGAGCGGCACGGTCAGGTTGCGCCGCGCGTGCAAGGCCGCCTCGTCGAGCGCCGCGACCAAGCGGCGCGCAGCATCGAAGCTTCGGTCCATGCGCGCAAGCAGGAACGTGAGCACGTCGTCGCCGGCCTTGAGCTGCCGGTCGGCGAACAGCTTCATCAGCAGCGCGGCCACCAGATCCTCGTCGGGGGGCTCGATCGCCGCCGCCGGTGCCGCGGCGATCCGCGACCGCAGATCGGCCAACCGCATGGGCCAGAGCGCCGGCGGCACCCGGGCGGTCAGCATCAGGTGCCCGCGCCGCTCGGCGACCACGTTGTAGAGATGAAAAAGCTGCCGTTGCGCCTCGTCCCCGGCGATCCAGCGGTCGACGTCCTCGACCACCGCCGCCGCCCCACCGGCGAGGGTTTGCAGCGGATCGAACCGACCTGTCTGCGGCAGGCTGAGAGCGCAGCGCCGCGGCCCGCGCCTGCCACACACTGGCAAGGTGGCTCTTGCCGCAGCCGGGCGGACCGTAGACCACCAGCGCGGGAGCGGGCCAGCCCGGCCAAGCGTCGACCCAGGCCACGGCCGCCGCGTTGCTTGGCGCCACGATGAAATCCTCGCCGCTCTGACTCGGGCGATGGCTGAAATCGAACGCGAGTTGACGGCGGCCCGGATTGTCCTCGGGATCGGCCATGTTCAGGGCGCGGGCGCGCCGGCGCGTTTGTCGCTGCCCAGCGCCGGCAGGCCCGGATCGGCGCCGGGATTCGGTGGCGGCAGCAGGGCGGGATCGCCCTGATAGAGCGGGCTCTGGCGGTAGCGCTTCAGGGCGTAGCGCAGCAGCACACTGATCACCACGGCGATCGGCACGCCGAGCAGGACACCGAGGAAACCGAACAATGTGCCGCCGGCGAGCAGCGCGAAAATGATCCACACCGGATGCAGGTTGACCTGTCGGCCGACCAGCCAGGGCTGCAGCACATTGCCTTCGATCATCTGGCCGATGATGAAGATCCCCGCCACCAGCAGGACCGAGGTGAGTTCGGAGAATTGCACGAGCGCCAGCCCCACGCTGAGAATGAAGCCGGTGATCGTTCCGACGAAGGGAACGAACGACAGCACGCCGGTGACCAGGCCGATGATCAGGCCGAAATCGAGCCCGACCAGCGACAATAGCGAACCGTAGAAGGCCGCGAGGAAGACGCAGATCATCGAGACGCCACGCAAATAGCCGGCGAGGTGGACATCGATGTCGTGCGCCAGGTAGCGCACCGTCGGCACATAGCGGCGCGGAATGTTGTCGTCGATGGCGGCGATGATGCGGTCCCAGTCGTTCAGCATGTAGAATGCGACGAGCGGCGTAATGAAGATCAGCGACAAGACGTTGACGAGCGCCATGCCGCCCGTCCAAATCCCCGCCAGCAGGCCGCCCAGCATCGCCGCGAGATTCCCGGCCAGGTCGCCGAGCACGCCGCCGACGCTGTCCTGCACCTTGGCCGCGGTTTCCGCCGACATGCGGGACTGCGCCAGAGCCAGCAGTTCCAACAGCCGCGCCCGGATAACGGAAACCAGGTCGGGCAGCTTGCCGATGAGATCCGTCAACTGTTGCTGCAGGAGAGGAAGAAGGAGCAGCAGCACGCCGATAAAGAAGATGAAGGCGAGCAGAAGGACGAGCACCGAGGCCCAGGCCCGGCCGATGCCCAGACGCGACAGGCGGATCACCGGCAGGATTGAGCAGATAGGCCAGCAGCATACCGATGACGAAGGGCGTCAGAATCGGACGGAACAAATAGAGACACGCCATGAAGGCGGCGATGATGAAGGCCCAGAACCAGGCGGGATGAAGACGGCTCATGGACGGTCTTCCATGGTGGGCACGCGCCGGTTCCACTGCACGATATAGCTGGCGCCCGATGCCACCGTCGTCGTGGCCACGATCCAAACAATCACGGTGACGAGCCGCGGATCCGTCAAATCGAAGGCTTCGCCGCCCAGGACGATGGCCGCAAGGACGATCTGGACCACGGTATTGGCCTTGCTGATCAGCAGCGGCTCGACGCGGAAGCTACGATTGCCGATCGTGAACAGCAGCAGCACGCCGCCGATGATGAGCACGTCGCGAAATACCACCAGGATGACGAGCCAGATCGGCAGGTACCCGGCGTGGCCAAGCGCGACATAAACGCTCATCAGCAGCGCCTTGTCGGCCAAGGGATCGAGATAACTGCCGAACACCGAGCGGCTGTTGAAGTGCTTGGCGATGAATCCGTCGACCGCGTCCGACACGCCGGCCATGACGAAGATCGCGAAAGCCAGGTCCATCTCTCCGGCCAGGATCGCCCAAACGATGACCGGGACCGAGATCAGACGCGCGAGCGTGATGAGATTGGCGAGATTCACGGATTACCGGGGCTGTCGGGAAGAACCGTCGGGAGCCGATGCACGCTGCGGCGCTCCGCTGCGCCGCAGGATCCAATCGACGGCATCCTGCTCGAGCGTGAGGTCGCTCTGCGCCAAGGCGATCGCCAGTTGTTGCTCGTCACCGAAAAAGTTGAGGCGAAACTGCGCCGCGTCACGCGCCACATACACGACATCGTAGGAGCGCAGGAACGACACGCCGGACAGGCGCTTGCGTATCTCGATCAGGTCGCTCGAGCGTATTCAGCCGCACTGTGGCGACCAGCGACCGCGCGCTGTCGAAGCGGATCAGATTGGCGCGTTTCCAGGCATCCTCGATGCCCTCCGCCATCGACGCAGCGGCACGCTGCCAGACCGCGTCGCCGTCCTGGCCGCCCGCCGACACCGTGTTGACCACCGTTTCATCATCGCCGCCCGAAGCGGTAAACTGCGCCGTGGTGATCTGGATGGCGCTCGTGCCGCCATTCTGCTCGCGCGGTTCGGCGGTCGCGACGATGACGCTGCCCGCCTTGTAGCGATCGGCGATCGCGGCCAGGGCTTGACGATCGCCGGCCTGAGCGCGTTCGGCGTCGATCGCCACGACATCCTCGAGATCGCCGACGGGCACCACGAACGGCACCAGCCCGTCGCGGTCGAGCGCGGCCCAAGCCTGACGCCATGGGTTGGTTTCCTCCCACAATTGCAGCGCCGCGCCCGATTTCAGCAGGGGCAGCACGACGACCGGCTTGCTCATGGTCTCGGCGAAAGGCACCCCGGCGGAGCGCAGCAGGGCGCGAATGTCGTCCGGGCGGAACCGCACGCTCAGATTGGCCAGGTAGCGGACGGCCGAGGTCTTCTCGCCGTTCACGGCAAAGTCGCGCACCAGATCGCCGATCTCCGCCGCCGCGGGGTGCGGCACCGAGGCACGCTGGTCACGCGGCACCATGCGATCGAACAACCGGTTGAGCGCGGTCAGCTGAGCGCTGGTCGATCGCCCGCTCGCGCGCCGCGGCGGCGCTTTCCGCCGTGGCATCGACCGTGACATTCTCCACCGTGAAAACGTCGGCGGCCTGAACGCTGCCGATCACCGGCGCAAGGCCGCTAAACCCCGCCATAAAAAACACCGCGGCGATGGCGCGGCGGCCACCGACGAGGGACTGTCTGACGAGGCCTTGAACCATTGCAAACCGTCTCGGATAGGCTATGTTCGCGCGAGTTTTCGCACGATACGGACTGGCCAGATAGTATCATTTTCCGGGCCAATTCCAGACCTTAGCACTTAACGGCGAACGAGAAAGCCCATTAGCAACCATCCGACCTACAAAGATGCCGGTGTCGATATCGATGCCGGCAACGCCCTGGTCAAGGCCATCGCGCCGTTGGCGCGCACCACCGCGCGGCCGGGCGCCGATGCGGCCCTGGGTGGCTTCGGCGCATTCTGCGATCCGCGCGCGGCCGGTTTCAAGGATCCCCTGCTGGTCGTCACCACCGACGGCGTCGGCACCAAGCTGAAGGTCGCCATCGAGGCGCGCCGCCATGGCACGGTCGGCATCGACCTGGTCGCCATGTGCGTCAACGACCTCGTGGTGCAGGGCGCGGAGCCGCTGCTGTTCCTCGACTACTTCGCGACCGGCCATCTCGATGTCGCGACCGCGCGCGAGATCATCGCCGGCATCGCCGAGGGCTGCCGCGAGGCGGGCGCCGCCCTGGTCGGCGGCGAGACCGCGGAAATGCCGGGTATGTACCGCGAGGGCGACTACGATCTGGCGGGATTCGCCGTCGGCGCGGTGGAGCGCGACCGCGCGCTGACCGGAATCACGATCCAGGCAGGCGACATCGTCCTCGGACTGGCCGCCACCGGCGTACATTCGAACGGATTTTCGCTCGTGCGCCGGGTGGTCAGCGATCTCCACCTTTCTTATGACGACGACGCCCCGTTCGCACCCGGCAAGACGCTCGGCGAAGCGCTGCTCACGCCGACGCGGATCTACGTCAAGAGTTGTCTCGCCGCCCTCGCGACCGGCAGCGTGAAGGGCTTCGCCCATATCACCGGCGGCGGGCTGATCGAGAATATTCCGCGCGTGTTGCCCGATGGCCTGGGCGTCGCGCTCGACGCCTCGACCTGGCCCATGCTGCCGGTGTTCGCCTGGCTCGCCCGCGAAGGCGGCGTTCCCCCGGCGGAGATGGCGCGCACCTTCAATTGCGGCATCGGCATGGTGGCGATCGTCGCGCCGGAGAACGAGTCGCAGATCGGCGACGCGCTCGAGGCCGCCGGCGAAACCGTATGGCGGATCGGCCGGGTCGTACCCGCCAGCGGTGAAGACCGCAGTGTCGTCACCGGGCTGGATACCGCCCTGGAAACGGCATGGCGCGACTGAAAACCGGGATCTTGATCTCCGGTCGCGGCAGCAACCTCGAAGCCCTCATTGAAGCCTGCCGCGATCCGGCCCTTCCGGCCGAGATCGTCACCGTCGTTTCGAACAAGCCCGACGCCGCCGGACTTGCCATCGCGCGCGAAGCCGGTATCGCAACCGTCGCGCTCGATCACCGCGGCTTCGCCGATCGCGCGGCCTTCGACGACGCCGTTCATCGGCACCTCAGCGCAGGCCGGCGTCGAACTCGTCTGTCTGGCCGGCTACATGCGGCTGCTGACCACGGGCTTCATCGCGCGCTGGCATGACCGGATCATCAACATTCACCCGTCCCTGCTGCCCGCCTTCCGCGGGCTGAACGCCCATGCCCAGGCGCTCGCGGCGGGGGTGAAGATCTCGGGCTGCACGGTTCATGTGGTCCGCCCGGAGGTCGATGCCGGACCGATCATCGCCCAAGCCGCCGTGCCGGTTCTGCCCGACGACACGCCCGCTACGCTCGCCGCCCGCGTGCTCGCGGCCGAGCACCGGCTCTATCCTCTCGCATTGCGGCTGTTCGCCGAAGGCCGCGTGCGCATCGAAGGCGCGCGCGCGGTGGTCGAGGGTGCTGCCGATGCGGGATTGACGCTGATCAATCCACGCTGACCGCGGCCCGGCCGGGGATGCACACCCCGGCCTTTCGCGCTATAGTTCCTGGACAACCGGCACAAAGCCGGGACGACACTATCCAGGAGGTCTTCCATGTCTATGCACGACCTGCGCCCGCACGTCGACATGTGGCACAGCTTTCTCAAGCTGATCGGCTACTCGCTCGGCGGCATTATCGTCATTTTGATCGGAATGGCCCTGTTCCTGATCTAACAGGGCCGCTCACGACGGTCGGCAGCCGGCTTCAGGAAGTGATTTCGGTTTCGGCGAAGAAGAAAGCGATCTCGCGCGCGGCATTCTCGGCGGAATCCGAGCCATGCACCGAATTGGCCTCGATCGACTCGGCGAAATCCTTGCGGATGGTGCCCGCGGCGGCGTTGGCTGGGTTGGTCGCGCCCATGATGTCGCGGTTGCGCGCGACCGCATTGTCGCCCTCGAGCACCTGCACCACCACCGGGCCGGAGATCATGAAGGCCACGAGTTCGCCGTAGAACGGGCGCGCGGCATGGACCTCGTAGAACTTCTCGGCCTGCTGCTTGGAGAGCTGCAGGCGCTTCTGCGCGACGATGCGCAGGCCGGCGTCCTCGAACCTGGCGTTGATCTTGCCGGTCAGATTGCGGCGCGTCGCGTCGGGCTTGATGATCGAAAGGGTGCGTTCTTTGGCCATGGCAATGGGCTCTCCTTGAAAGTCGCGGCCTTATATACGCATCCCCCCCGCGGGGCAACCTCCCCGTTGCGGCGCAAAAGGCCAGGTCAGCTTTCTTCTCCCAACCGCCGCTCTCGGTCTGCTGCCAGTAGGTCAGGCTGTGGCCGGCGTCCTTGTAGACGCGCCAGCGCTCGCGCGCCCGGGTCGACGGCCTCGGGGTCGCCGCCGTCGAAGATCTCCAGGCAGCGGGCATAGCGGTCGACCTGCTCCGAGCTGGCCCCGTCGGTCAGCACCAGGATGGTGGCGCCGTTGGGATTCTCGTCCCGCTCGGTGAGCCAGATCGGCTGCACGTCCGGCTTCCCGTCGCGCGCCGTGCCGTGCGGCAGGAAGCTGTTCGGGTGATAAGTCCACAGCAGCGCGGCGAGGCTCTCCACCCGCTCCTCCGACCCGGCCATCACCACGGCGCGGGCGCCGCTTTCGAGCACCTTCTCGAGCAGCTTGGGCAGCGCCTTTTCGAGCGGCGAACGCACCAGATGATAAAAGCCGATGTCGCTCACACCCGCGGGCTCCCAGCGCCTACTCGTAGTATTCCGAGACGAATTGGTCGAGCAGGCGCACGCCGAAGGCGGTCGCGCCCTTGGGCGTGGTCGGCGCATCCTTGCCCGACCAGGCGGTGCCGGCGATGTCGAGATGCGCCCAGGGCACGTCGTTGACGAAGCGCTGCAGGAACTGCGCGGCGGTGATGCTGCCGGCGCCGCCGCCGTCGCCGATGTTCTTCATGTCGGCGATGTCGGAGTTGATCTGCTTGTCGTATTCGGGCCCGAGCGGCATGCGCCACAGCCGTTCGTTGACCGCCTCGCCCGCGGCGCGCAGCCGGTCGGCGAGCTTGTCGTCGTTGGCGAACAGCCCGGCCTGATGATGGCCGAGCGAGACGATGATCGCGCCGGTCAGGGTCGCGAGATCGACCATGAAGCGCGGCTTGAAGCGCTGCTGGGTGTACCACAGGGCGTCGGCGAGCACGAGGCGGCCCTCCGCATCGGTGTTGATCACCTCGATGGTCTGGCCCGACATGGATTTCACCACGTCGCCCGGCCGCTGGGCGTTGCCCGACGGCATGTTCTCGACCAGCCCGACGACGCCGACCACGTCGACCTTGGCCTTGCGCAAGGCGAGCGCCTTCATCAGGCCGATCACGGTGCCGGCGCCCGCCATGTCCCACTTCATGTCCTCCATGCCCTTCGACGGCTTGATCGAGATGCCGCCGGTGTCGAAGGTCACGCCCTTGCCGAGGAAGGCGAGCGGCTGGCCGCTGCCTTTGCCCTTGCCGGCGCCGCTCCAGCGCATCACCACCAGGCGCGGGTCCTGGACGCTGCCCTGGGCCACGCCGAGCAGCGCGCCCATGCCGAGCGCCTTCATCTGGCGCTTGTCGAGCACCTCGACCTTGACGCCGTGTTTGACCAGGTCCTGGCCTGCTGCGCCAGGGTCTCCGGATAGATCACGTTCGCCGGCTCGGACACCAGATCGCGCGTCATGAAGATGCCCTGGGCGATGCCGTCGAGCGGCGCATAGCGGCGTCGCGCTTCGTCGGGCGACCGCAGGGCGATCGTCAGCTCGGTCAGTGCCGGTTTGTCCTCGGCCTTCTCCTTGGTGCGGTATTTGTCGAAGCGGTAGCTGCGAAGTTGCGCACCCAGGGCGAGATGGGCGGCAAATGTCGCCAGGCGCAGGCCCGCGCCGGACGGCAGGGTGGCCATGACAAGCCCGGTCTTGTCGCCGGTGGCCTGCAAATGGGCGACCAGATGGCCGCCGGCCTCTTCCGCCGTCTTGGTGTCGAGCGCATCGGCCTTGCCGATGCCGAACAGCACGATGCGGCTTGCTTTCATGCCCGCCGATGCGGGAATCTCCAACACCTGCCCCTTCTTGCCCTTGAACCGGCTGGCCGCCATGGCGCGGGCGATCGCGCCGGACGTTTTGCGGTCTAGTTCCTGGGCAGCCGGACTGAGAACGCGTTCCTCGCCCACGGCAACCGCGACAGCGCCGGTCCCACTATCGGCCGGACCGGAAAAAACGATCTTCATGCAACTCTCCTGGATTGATTCGAGTTCCGGGGATATGGCGCCTGGGCGCGGCGCGGTGGGGCGGACGGTGTTCTGACAAGCTGCGCAGTCTAATCCGCCGAGTCGCGGAAGCCAACTCTCCAAGCCCCGCCGACGGCAGACCCCGGCACGCCTCCACTGTGGCGTGCTGCGGACGGATGGTTATAATGCAGCCAATGACTTGCAGCTTCCGCTACATGACCCGCCAACTGGTCTGGTCGCTCTTTTTCATTGCGCTGGCAATGGCAGGCGTCATTTGGCTCACGCAGTCGCTGCGTTTCGTCGACCTGATCCTCAACCGCGGCCTGCCCGCCCACACATTCTTCTATCTCGCGATTCTGGTGCTGCCGATGGTCATGTCGGTGCTGCTGCCGGTCTCCCTGTTCATCGCCGTGGTCTTCGCCTACACCAAGATGACGATGGATAGCGAACTCGTGGTGCTGCAGGCCTGCGGCATGAGCCATGGCGACCTCGCCAAGCCGGCGCTCAGCGTCACGGCAGGGGTCGTATTCCTCTGCTACCTGCTGAACCTCTATCTCATGCCGCTGGCCTACCGCGAGTTCAAGGATCTGCAGTTCTCGATCCGGCACAACTATTCCTCCGTGCTGTTGCAGGAAGGCGCCTTCAATACCGTGGCGGACGGTGTCACCGTCTACGTCCGGGAACGCCACAACGACGGCGAATTGCTCGGTATTCTTGTCCATGACGAGCGCGACCCGGCGAAGCCGGTGACCATGATGGCCGAACGCGGCGCGCTGGTTCAGGCGCCGGGCGGACCGCGCGTGGTGATGCTGACCGGCAACCGCCAGGTGGTCGAGCGCACCCACGAGCGACTGTCGATCCTCTATTTCGACCGCTACACCGTGGATTTTAACACCGTGGATCAGACGGAGGAGGAGCGCTGGCGGGAGCCGCGCGAGCGATTCGTGCATGAGCTTTTCAGCCCCGGCAACACGCCCGACGACCAGCGCAATTTCGCCACCATGCGCGCCGAGGCGCATCAACGTCTCGCGTCGCCTCTCCTGGCCATCGCCTTCGCCATGATCGCATTGGCGGCGCTGCTCGCCGGCGAATTCAACCGGCGTGGCCAGTTGCGCCGGATTTTATGGGCCACTTCGGCGATTATCGTCCTCCAACTCGGCTATCTCGGGGTGGCAAATCTGGCGTCGACGATCCCCTTCGTCGCGCTGCTGCTCTATCTGGTTCCGCTCGCCGCGACAGCCTTGGCCGGCTATGTTCTTTTCAGCACGACCGGCCGACACGCCATGCTGACCCCGGCCAACGTTCTTTCTCGAGTGTGACTGCGTAATGGCCGATTCCGCCCAATTGTCAGCAACCTTGTCGCTCTATATCGTGCGGCGCTTCCTGACGAGTTTCGGCGCGGTTCTGCTGGTTTTCTGCGCGATCATCTTCTTGCTCGACGTGATCGAGTTGATGCGCCGCACCAGCGGCCGTGTCGATATTCCCATTTCTCTCATCGCCCAGATGGCCCTGCTCAAGCTGCCCTACATGGCACAGAAGATCGTGCCCTTCGCGGCGTTGTTCGGCGGCATGCATACGTTCTGGCGCCTGACGCGCTTTCATGAACTGATCATCGCGCGGGCCGCCGGCGTTTCCGTCTGGCAGTTTCTGTTCCCCGCCATCGCCTCGATGGTGTTCATCGGCATCGTCAATATCTCGGCATTCAACCCGATCGCGTCCGCCATGCTGTCGCGCTACGACCTGCTCGAGAGCCGGCATGTGCTCGGGCGATCGAGCCTGTTGACGGTGTCGCGCACCGGACTGTGGCTCAGGCAGGCGGACGAAATGGGTCAATCGGTGATCCATGCCGTCAGTGTCAGTCAACCGGATATGGTGTTGCGCGATGTCGTGATCTTCCTCTATGAAGGCACGGATCGCTTCGTCAGCCGCATTGATGCTTCGGAGGCGTCGCTCGGCAAAGGCGTCTGGCAACTCAGGAATGTTCTGATTACCGCCCCTGACCGGCCTTCGCAGACGCACCCGACCTATGAGGTCAAGACCAACTGGACGATGGAAAAAATCCAGGACAGCTTTGCCGCTCCGGAAACCATGTCGTTTTGGGAACTGCCGGGTTTCATCTCTTTGCTCGACAGCGCCGGATTCTCCGCGAGCCGGCACCGGCTGTACTGGCATTCTCTGCTCGCCCTGCCTTTGCTGCTTGCCGCCATGGTCCTCGTGGCCGCCAGTTTCTCGCTCCGACCGGCGCGCCGTGGCGGCATCGCCGTGCTGATCGGCAGCGGCGTGATCTTCGGGTTCCTGTTGTTCTTTTTGTCCGACGTGGTTTTGGCACTGGGACTGTCGGCGACAATTCCCGCCATTCTTGCCGCCTGGACACCCGCCGGGTTCAGCCTTTTGATCGGCCTTGCCGTTCTCCTCCATCTCGAAGATGGTTGACGCCATGTCAGGGGTCTAAAGCATGGCAGGGGGACTGAGAGGATGGCTGGTTGTCGTGGCCGCCGCGCTATGGCTCGGCGCCGGCGCCGCTTCGCCGGGCGCCGCCGCGTCGCTCCCCGGTGATTCGAAGACGCCGTTTCTGCTCAAGGCGGATGAACTGACCTTCGACGAGAACCTCGGGCTGGTAGTTGCCCGCGGCAATGTGGAGATCGCGCAAGGCGACCGTGTCCTCATGGCGGATACGGTTACTTACAACCAGAAGACCGACATCATGACGGCGTCGGGCCATGTCAGCCTGATGGAGGCGACCGGCGAGGTGATATTCGCCGAACACGCGGAATTCAGCGATGACCTCAAGAACGGGATCGTCGACAGCATTCGCATGCTTCTGGCGGACAACTCGCGCTTGGCCGCGAATGGCGGACGGCGTGTCGGCGGCGTGACCACCGAGTTGAGCCGGGCGCTCTATTCTCCCTGCGACCTTTGCAAGGACGACCCCAGCCGCGCTCCGCTGTGGCAGATCAAGGCGGTGCGCGTCCGGCACGATTCGGTGGCCAAGGATGTCGAGTATCGCGACGCCACCATGGAGATTTTCGGCGTTCCGGTGGGCTATTTTCCATGGTTCTCTCATGCCGACCCGACCGTCAAGCGCCGCAGCGGATTCCTGGCGCCCAGCTACGGCAGTTCCAGCGACCTCGGCACATTCATCCGCACGCCGTACTATTGGGCGATCTCGCAGGATAAGGACGCGACGTTCTCACCGATGTACACCACGGATCAGGGGCTGGTGTTTGCCGGTGAATATCGCCAGCGCCTGGCCAACGGCGAGTATCAATTTTCCGGCAGCTATACGGAGCCGACCAATCCGCCGCCGGGCGCCGAGCAACGTGGCCATATTCGCGGCCGTGGCCGCTTCGATCTCGATGACACATGGCGCGCCGGATTCAATGTCCTGCGTGCATCGGACGACACCTATCTGCGCCGCTACCGCTTCCCCGCGGGGGAAGGCCTCTACGGCGGGGCCGAACGCACCCTGACGTCAACCGCGTTCGTCGAAGGATTCCGCCGCCGCAGCTACGCGCGCGCAACCGGCTATTCCTATCAAGGGCTGCGCGCCACGGATGACCCGGGCAGGACGCCGCTCATCCTGCCCCTGGCGGAATATAACTTCCGCGGCGAGCCCGACCGGCACGGCGGGCGGTTCAATGTCGATTCCTCGCTTCTGTCGTTGACCCGGGACGAGGGCACCGACAGCCGGCGTATTTCGGTCAGGACGTCGTGGAATTTGCCGCACGTCTCATCCGCGGGCGATATCTATAACCTCTCCCTCAGCCTTCAGACCGATCTCTATAATGTCGACGCGGTGCAGACGTCGCAGGGAACGGAAGATGGATTCACAGGCCGCATTTTCCCGCAGATGCAGTTCAACTGGCGCTATCCGTTCATCCGGCACGCCGGAAGCACGACGCAGTTGATCGAGCCGATCGCCGGCTTCGTCGTCGGCCCGCGCGGTCACAATCCGGAGAAGATCCCGAACGAGGACAGCATCAACGTCGAATTCGACGACTTGAACCTGTTTAGCGAAAACCGATTTACCGGCGTCGACCGGGTGGAGGGTGGCCAGCGGGTCGTCTATGGTCTGCGCGGTGGAGTTTACGGTTCCGGAGGCGGCTCGACGACGGCCTTTCTCGGCCAGAGCTACCGCTTGAACGAGGACCGGCAATTCGGTGCCGGGACCGGTCTTGAAAACCAGTTGTCCGACGTGGTCGGCCGGCTCAGCGTCTCGCCCAACAACCTGCTCGATTTCATCTATCGCTTCCGCTACAACGCCGAGGACATGGAGGCGCGCCGCAACGAACTGACCATGGGCGCCGGGCCTTCCCGCCTGAGGCTGGAACTCACCTATTTGTTTATCGACCAGACCGCGGCGGCGCCGCAATTCGGCGAGCGTGAAGAGGTGTACGGCAGCGTAAACGTCGGTCTCACGGAGTACTGGTCCGCCTTCGCCACCGCCCGGCGCGATCTGGAAGAAGACGGCGGGTTCATATCGGCCGGTGGCGGTCTGCAGTACAGTGACGAATGCCTGATCTTCCGGGTCTCAATGTCTCGGCGATTCACACGCGACCGCGACCTGACGCCCAGCACGACCCTGCTGTTCCAGGTCATTTTCAAGAACTTGGGTGAAATCCAATCCGCCGGTTGACCCTGGTCAGCGGAACTTTGCCAAAGCCATGGCGGTTGTGCCCGATGGGCGCTTGAATATATAAAGAGCAGCAATACCTGACCTGCCGTGGTAGGGCCACAGGCCCAGAGATGGATCGCGCAGCTTTATGAAATCAGCCCCGTCAGCCCGACGTTTTTTCCGGCCGCTCAGCTGCCTTGCGGCCGCGCTGCTCGCGGTTCTTTTCCTGTCATCCATCCAAGCGACCGTCGCGCAGGAATCCATGCGCATCGTCGCGGTGGTCAACGACGAGATGATCTCCGGCTATGACCTCGACCAACGCATCCGGCTGCTGACCGGCGGCAACGTCCCGAGCGCGCAGGAACAGCGCAACCGCCTCACCGCCCAGGTGCTGCGCAGCATGGTGGACGAGCGGCTGCAGCTGCAGGAGGCAAAGCGCCTGAACATCAGGGTCGAGCCGAAGGAAATCGAAGAGGCGCTCGCTCGTATCGAAAAGCAGAACAATATTCCGCCCGGTGAGCTCGCCGAGCGGCTGAAATCCGAGGGTCTGAGCATCGAGAGCCTGGAGGCGCAGGTCGAAGCCGCCCTCGCATGGACGAAAGTCGTCCGCCGCCGTGGCGGCCGCTTCGCCATCGTCAACGATGACGAGATCGACGAGACCATGGCGACCATCAAGGAGAACAGCAACAAGCCGAGCAATCTGGTTTCGCAGATTTTCCTGCCGGTCGATTCGCCCCAAGACGAAGCGCAGGTTCTCGCAAACGCCAACCGCCTGCTGGAGGAATTACGCGGCGGAGCGGCCTTCGGCAGACTGGCCCAACAGTTCTCGCAAGATACCTCCGCGCGCGAGGGAGGCGACATGGGCTGGGTTCAGGTTGGCCAGATGCCGCACGAGGTCGAAGCCGTGCTCGCCGAGATGCCGATCGGCGCCGTCTCCAAACCCGTCCGCAGCGCCGAGGGATACCACATCGTTGCGGTGCGCGATCGCCGGGCGCCGGCCGGTGCCGGCTCTGAAAACGATATTCAGGTCTCGCTTCATCAGCTCATCGTGCCGGTTCCCGCGAACGCCCGCCCGGAACACGTGACGGGCCAGCGCGAATTGGCGCAGACGATCAGCGAAACCGTCAACGGCTGCGCCGATCTCGACAAGGCGGCGAAGGAATTGGGCTCCGCTGCGTCGGGCGACGTCGGCATGATGCGGGTCGGCGAGATGGCGGCCGGACTGCGCAAGGTCGTGCTTGGCCTCAAGCCCGGAGAGGCAAGCAAGCCCTTGCCGACCGAAGGCGGCCTGCAGATTCTCATGGTTTGCGAACGCACGGATCCGCCGTCCAACCTGCCGAGCCGGCAAGACGTTCAGCGTATGTTGACCGAGCAGAAGTTGGAATTGCAGGCCCGCCGCCTCCTGCGCGATCTCCGCCAGACGGCCTTTGTCGATATCCGCGCCTAGCTGGACCGCTCGCCGCCACCCGCCGAGGACGCCGGAGCTGGGTCATGACAACCAAATCGCCGACCGCCGCATCGTCTCGTGAGACGACGGCCCTACCGGGGCCGCTGGCGCTCACCATGGGCGAGCCGGCCGGCATCGGCGGCGAAATCGCGCTCAAGGCCTGGCTGGCGACCCATGCCCACGGCACGCCGTTCTTTCTGATCGACGATCCAGATCGCGTGGCGTCGCTGGCGCGCGATTTGCGGCTGGCGGTACCGATCGCCGAAATCGCCGCACCGCGGCAGGCGACCATCGCGCGCTTCGCCGAGGCATTGCCGGTGCTGCCGTTGAAGCTGGCCGTACCGGCCATTTCCGGCAAGCTCGACCCGGCGAACGGGCCGCCAGTGATCGAATCCGATCCGGCGCGCGGTCGCTTTCGCCATGGCCGGGGACGCCGCCGCGGTGGTGACCAACCCGATCCACAAGAAAGTGCTCTACGACGCGGGCTTTCGCCATCCGGGGCACACGGAGTTCCTCGCCGAGCTGACCGGCCTCGCGACCCCCTCGATCATGATGCTGGCATCGGCGGAGCTGCGCGTCGTGCCGGTGACGATCCATCAGTCATTGCGCCAGGCGATCGCCAGCCTGCGCGGCGAGGATATCGTCCATTGCGCGCGGGTCACGGCCGACGCGCTGAAAATCGATTTCGGCATCGCCCGGCCCCGCCTCGCGATCTCGGGGCTCAACCCGCACGCCGGCGAGGATGGCGCCATGGGGCGTGAGGAAATCGAGATCATCGTGCCGGCGATCGCCAGGCTGCGCGCGGCGGGGCTGACCGTCATGGGCCCCCTGCCCGCCGATACCATGTTTCACGCCCAGGCGCGGGCGGCTTACGATGCAGCGATCTGCATGTATCACGACCAGGCCCTGATCCCGCTCAAGACGCTGGCCTTCGAGCAGGGCGTCGATGTCACGCTCGGCCTGCCGATCGTGCGCACCTCGCCCGACCACGGCACGGCGCTCGACATCGCGGGCAGCGGACGCGCCAATCCGGCGAGCCTGATCGCCGCCATCCATATGGCTGCCGAGATCGCCCGCCGCCGCGCGGCCCACGGATTGGTCGCGGCGCAGACCGTGGCATGATCCGCTGACGTGACGATTTCTCCCGCCTCGGACCAGCCTTCGGCGAACCTCCCGCCGCTGCGCGACGTCATCGCCGCCCATGACCTGCGCGCCATCAAGGGGCTCGGCCAGCATTTCCTGCTCGATCTCAATCTGACGGCGCGGATCGCGCGTGCCGCCGGACCGCTCGAGGATACGGCGGTGATCGAGGTCGGCCCCGGCCCCGGCGGCCTGACCCGTGCCCTGCTGGCGGCCGGCGCGCCGCGCGTTCTCGCCATCGAGCGCGACGAGCGTTGCATCGCCGCGCTGGGCGATCTGGCGAAGGCCTATCCCGATCGGTTGCGCATCTTCCCCGGCGATGCGCTGCGCACGGACGACGTGGCGCTGCTGCGCGATATCGGCTGGCAGGGGCCCATCCGGGTCATCGCCAACCTGCCCTACAACATCGCCACCGCGCTCATCCTGCGCTGGCTCGAACGGCCGCAAGAGCTCGCCGGCCTCACCGTGCTCATCCAGAAGGAAGTGGCCGAGCGCCTGACCGCCGCGCCGCGCACCAAAGCCTACGGACGCCTGTCCGTGCTGGTGCAGTGGCTGTGCGACGTGAGAATTCAGTTCGACATCCCGGCGCGCGCCTTCACGCCGCCGCCGAAGGTGGTCTCGACGGTGGTGAACCTGACCCCGCGCGGCGAACCTCTGGCGCCGGCACAGCGTGAAGATCTCGAAACGGTGACCAAGGCGGCGTTCGGCCAGCGGCGCAAGATGCTGCGCGCCAGCCTGAAGGCGCTCGGTATGGATCCGCTGCCGCTGCTGGAACAAGCCGGCATCGCGCCGACCGCGCGCGCCGAGGAGTTGGACGTGGCGACCTTCTGCGCCCTCGCCCGCGCCTACGGCGCGAGCAAGCGGTAACGGTTACTGGCCTTCGCGCAGGCCACGCACGAGGTCGTCGAGCCCGACCTGGCGGTCGCGCTTCAGCCGCTCGGCGGCGAGGATCGACTGCACCGCCGCAACGCTCTCCTCGATGATGTCGTTGACGATGATGTAATCGTATTCGCGGTAGTGGCTGATCTCCTCGGCGGCGCGCGACATGCGCTTGGCCACCACCTCGGCGGAATCCTGCGCCCGCGTCTTCAAACGCCGCTCCAGCTCCTTTGTCGAAGGCGGCAGGATGAAGATGCTCACCAGATCGCCGCGCGCGTTCTGCGCCAATTGCTGGGTGCCCTGCCAATCGATGTCGAACAGCACATCCTTGCCGGCGGCGAGCGCGTCCTCGACCGGCTTGCGCGGCGTGCCGTAGTAATTGCCGAACACCTGGGCGTGCTCCAGCATCTCGCGCCGGTTGACCATCAGGTTGAATTCGGTCGGGTCGATGAAGGTGTAATCGACGCCGGCCGTTTCGCCGGGCCGCTTGGGCCGCGTGGTCGCCGACACCGACATGGTCAGATTGGGCTCGCGCTTCAGCAGGGCGCGCGAGATCGTCGTCTTGCCCGCGCCCGACGGCGATGACAGCACCAGCATCAATCCGCGACGTTGAATTGACATGGGCTCGATGGAATTCTTCGGCTTGTTCATTCGACGTTCTGCACCTGCTCGCGGAATTGCTCGATCACGGCCTTGAGATCGAGGCCGATGCGGGTGAGCTCGATGTCGCCCGCCTTCGAGCACAAGGTGTTGGCCTCGCGGTTGAATTCCTGGGACAGGAAATCGAGGCGCCGGCCCACCGCGCCGCCACCGGCGATCAGTTCGCGCGCCTGGGCGACATGGGCGTTGAGCCGGTCGATCTCCTCGCGCACGTCGGCCTTGCCGGCGAGCATTGCCGCTTCCTGCGCCAGGCGCTCTTCGGAAAGATTGGCGTTGCCAGCCAGCAGATCGGCCATCTGCGCCTTGAGCCGGTCGCGAATGGCGGCGGGCTGCGCCCCGGCCACCATGGTCGAACGCTTGGCCAATTCGGCGATCTGGTTGACTTGGCTCTGCAGCACGGTCGCGAGCCGCTCGCCTTCGGACTTGCGCGCCGCCGCGATCGCGCGGAGCGCCTCGGTGAAGCTGGCGGCCATCGCCGCCTCGCGCTTGGCCTTGTGCTCGTCGCTTTCCACATCCTCGACGGCCTCGAGGATGCCGCGCACGCGCAGCAGGCCGTCGATCTGCACCGTGCCGCCCTTCACGCGCCCCTCGACCTCCTTCACGACGCCGAGCAACTGATCGAGCAGATCCTGGTTGAGCGAGAAGCGAGTCGAGGGCGCCACGCGCGTCACGGTGAGATTGATGTTGAAGCTGCCCCGGCTGAACACCTCGCCAACGGCGTTGCGCACCGGCACCTCGAGCGCCTCGGCCCCGGGCGCCAGGCGGATGCGGATGTCGAGGCCACGCGCATTGACGCTTTTGACCTCCCATTGCCAGCTGACGTCATCCATCTGCCCTCCGGCGCGGGCAAAACCGGTCATGCTGGCGACGCTCACTCATCCTCCTCGTTGCCGGCCGCGAAAGTTCGACGCCGACAGCATCTAGTATTTCCAAAGAATTGGGCCACAATATAACGCGAGCCCTACGGGGCAACAACCCGCATCACGAACTCGGTCATGGCCATGATATCTCCCCGCTCCGTCCTCATCACCGGCGCCTCCAGCGGCATTGGCGCCGCGCTGGCGCTCGTCTATGCCGAGCCCGGCCGCCGCCTGGCGCTCGGCGGTCGCGACGAAAGCCGGCTCGCGGCCGTGACCGAGCAATGCCGCGCGCGCGGCGCGGACGTCACCACGCGGTCGCTCGACATCACCGGCCGCGAGTCCATGGCGGCCTGGGTCGCCGAAGCAGCAGCCCAAGGGCCCGACGGGCGCCTGGATCTGGTGATCGCCAACGCCGGCATTTCTGGCGGCACCGGCGGCGCAGGCCGCCATACGAGTAACGGCGGCGACAGCAGCGAGGAAAGCGCCGAGCAGATACGGCGCATCTTCGCGGTCAATGTCGACGGCTTGTTCAATACCGTGCTGCCTGCCATCGCGCTGATGCGCGATCAGGCGCCCGTGACCGTGGCCGGCACGCCGCCATGGCGCGGCCAGATCGCCATCGTCAGCTCGCTGGTCGGCTTCCGCGGCTATCCCGGCGCGCCGGCCTATTCGGCGAGCAAGGCGGCGGTGAAGGCCTGGGGCGAAGGCTTGCGCGGCGCGCTGAGGCAGAAGGAGATCGCCGTTTCGGTCGTATGCCCAGGCTTCATCCGCACGCCAATGACCGCCGGCAACCCGTTTCCTATGCCGTTTCTGATGGAGCCGGAGCGTGCCGCCGCCATCATCAAACGCGGCCTCGAACGCAACCAGGCGCGCATCGCCTTTCCGTGGCCGCACTACGTCGCGGCATGGCTCACGGGTGCGCTGCCACCGGCATGGCTCGATCCGCTGCTGTCGCGCCTGCCGAAGAAGCCGGCGCGTCACGCCCTCGAGGACTGAAGTTGCAGGCTACGGCGCCGCCGCCGGCCTCTGCTTGGCGCGGTCGCGCTCGATCTGGCGCAGGCGGGTGACGGCGCGGTTGTGATCGTCGAGCGTGCGCGAGAAGGTGTGGCCGCCCTTGCCATCGGCGACGAAGAACAGCGCATCGGTCGGCGCCGGATTGACCGCCGCCAGGATGGCGCTACGGCCCGGATTGTTGATCGGCGCCGGCGGCAAGCCGTCGTTGAGGTAGGTGTTGTAGGGATTGGGCGCGTCGAGATCGGCGCGGCTGAGCGGCCGGTTGAGAACATTCCCCGGCAGCCCGGCCTGCTTCGCCACGCCATAGGCCACGGTCACGTCGGACTGCAGCTTCATGCCGCGGCGCAGCCGGTTGTGAAACACGCCCGCCACCAGCGGGCGCTCCTCGGCGACACCGGTTTCCGCCTCGACCAGCGAGGCGAGGACCAGTGCCTGTTGCGGCGACTGCAGCGGGCTGTCGCCCTTGCGCTGCGCCCAGGCGGCGTCGAGCGCCTCGCGCATCGCCTTCCGCATGCGTGCCATCAACGCGTCGCGGCTCTCGCCATAAACGTAATGATAGGTGTCGGGCATCAGTTCGCCGTCGTCGGGCTGGCGCGTCACGCTGCCGGTGAGCGCCTCGGCATTGCTCACCAGGAGCGCGATCTGCGCGCTGGTCAGGCCTTCGGGCACGGTCAGGCGATGCACCACGACGCGGCCGTTGACGATCTGCTCCATGATCGAACGCGGGCTGGTCGCGGCGGGAAAGGCAAATTCGCCGGCCTTGAGCCGGCTGCCCATGCGGTTGACGCGCACGCCGAAGGAGAACGTCAGCTTGTCGTCGATGACTCCGTTCTCTTCCAGAAGCTTGGCGATATCGTCGACACCGGCGCCGCGCGGCACGATCACCGTCGCCGCCTTGCCGTCCAGGTTCGGCCGCTCGAACGATGCGATAAGCCACACCGCCAGACCGGCGGCGATGGTGGCGAAGGCGCCGAAGATGAGCAGAGCGGCGAAAACGGCGCGCCGCATGCCGGCCTAGCCCGCCGCGGTGAAGATCAGCGACGCGTTGGTGCCGCCGAAGCCGAACGAGTTGGACAGGGCGGCGCGCACCTTGCGCTGCTTCGCCGCCTTCGGCACGAGATCGACGCCCTCGCAAGCCGGCGACGGATTTTCGAGGTTGAGCGTCGGCGGCGCGACCTGGTCGCGCAAGGCGAGGATCGAGAAGATCGCCTCGACGCTGCCCGCCGCGCCGAGCAGGTGGCCGATCGCCGATTTGGTCGACGACATGGAGATCGACCCGACATGTTCGCCGAACAGACGCTTGACCGCGCCCACTTCGATCTCGTCGCCCAGCGGCGTCGAGGTGCCGTGCGCGTTGATGTAATCGATATCCTCGGGCGTCATGCCGGCGCGCTTGAGCGCCGACCGCATGGCGCGGAAGCCGCCGTTGCCGTCCGGCGTCGGCGCGGTCAGGTGATAGGCGTCGCCCGACATGCCGTAACCGACGATTTCGGCGTAGATCTTGGCGCCGCGCTTCTTGGCGTGCTCGTATTCCTCGAGCACCACCACGCCGGCGCCTTCGCCCATGACGAAACCGTCGCGATCCTTGTCCCAGGGCCGCGACGCCTTCTCCGGCGTGTCGTTGAAGTTGGTCGACAGCGCGCGCGACGCGGCAAAGCCGGCGAGCCCGAGACGGCAGACCGCGGCCTCGGTGCCGCCGGCGACCATGACGTCGGCGTCGTCCAACTGGATCATCCGCGCCGCGTCGCCGATGGCGTGCGCGCCGGTGGCGCAGGCGGTGACCACGGCGTGGTTCGGGCCGCGGAAGCCGTAGCGGATCGAGACGTGCCCGGAGGCCAGATTGATCAGGGCGGCCGGAATGAAGAACGGGCTCAGGCGCCGCGGGCCCTTCTCATGGATGGTGAGCGCGCCCTCGGCGATCGACGGCAGGCCGCCGATGCCGGAGCCGATCATCACGCCGGTGCGCTCCTGCCCCTCTTCGTCCGTGGGCGTCCAGCCGGAATCCTCGACCGCCTGCGTCGCCGCGGCCAACGCGAAGAGGATGAACTGATCCATCTTCTTGCGGTCTTTGACCTCGACCCAGTCGTCTGGATTGAACAGACCCGAGGACTTGTCGCCCTGCGGGATCTGCCCGGCGATCTTCACGGGCAGGTCGGAGACATCGAAGGATTGGATCGAGCGGATGCCGGACTCGCCGGCGAGCAGGCGACTCCACGTCGCTTCGACGCCGCATCCGAGCGGCGTGACCAATCCCATACCAGTGACGACAACGCGTTTCATGCCCAACGCTCATCTGCGGCGCCGCGAGACCTGCTCGACGGCGCCAGCCGATACTGCTGCTCAGCTGCTGTGCGACGAGATGTAGTCAATGGCGTCTTTCACGGTGAGGATCTTCTCCGCCGCATCGTCGGGAATCTCGCAACCGAATTCTTCTTCGAACGCCATGACGAGTTCGACGGTATCCAGGCTGTCGGCGCCGAGATCGTCGATGAAACTGGCGTTCGGCGTAACCTTCGCTTCGTCGACACCGAGATGCTCGACGACGATCTTCGTTACGCGCTCGGCAACATCGCTCATGCTGTTTGTCCTTGGCTGATTATTTGCATTGCAGCAGGTTTGGACGCTCGATTTCAGGTCCGTGCACGGTTCCCGCGCAGTTCCCTGACGCCGGCCCGGGCGTCAAAAAAGTGCGGTTTCCTAACATACTTCCCAGGGCATTGCCAGTCTCCCCGGCAAGCAGGCGCAGAGCGCCCACGCTCCCTCCGCGGGCGGCTATATCATGGCCATTCCGCCATTCACATGCAAGGTCTGGCCTGTCACGTAAGAAGCCTCCTCGCTTGCCAGATAGAGCGCGGCGGCCGCGATATCGGCCGGCGCCCCGAAACGGCCGGCGGGAATGCCGCCCATCAGACGGGTCTTCTGCTCCTCGTTCAGCGCGTCGGTCATCGGCGTGGTGATGAAGCCGGGCGCGATGCAATTCGCGGTGATGCCCCGGCTGGCGACCTCGGCGGCCAGCGACTTGGTCAGGCCGATCATGCCGGCCTTCGATGCGGCATAGTTGGCCTGCCCCGCGATTGCCCGTCACGCCGACGATCGAGGTGATGGAGATGATCCGGCCCCAGCGATTCTTCATCATCGAGCGCAGCACCGCGCGCGACAGCCGGAACGTGGCGGTCAGGTTGACGTCGATCACCGTCTGCCAGTCCTCGTCCTTCATGCGCATCAGCAAGGTGTCGCGCGTGACGCCGGCATTGTTGACCAGGATGTCGACCTTGCCCATGGCACTTTCGGCGCTCTTGACGAGCGCATCGAGGCTGGCGGCGTCGCCGAGGTCCGCCGTCGCGACATGGGCGCGGTCTTTCAGTTCGCCGGCGAGCGCATGGAGCGCATCGGCGCGCGTGCCGGCCAGCGTGACCTGCGCGCCCGCGCCGTGCAGCACCTTGGCGATGGCGCCGCCGATGCCGCCGCTCGCGCCGGTCACCAAGGCGGTCTTGCCGCTGAGGTCGAACATGATCTCTCCTATCTGCGGATTGGATTCGGCTACGCGGATTACGCGCTTTTCAGGAAGGCTTCGATGTCGGCCGGGCCTTGCAGCGACACGGTTTCGAAGTCGCGGTCGATGCGCTTGGCCAACCCGGCGAGCACTTTGCCGGCGCCGAGTTCGACGACGCGCGTGACGCCCTGCTCCCTGGCATAGAGCATGTTCTCGCGCCAGCGCACCATGCCGGTGACCTGTTCGACCAGCAGGCGGCGGATTTCGTCGGCGTCCAAGGTCGCGGCGGCTTTGACATTGCTGATCAGCGGCACCACCGGATCGCTCATCGCCACGGCCGCGAGCGCTTCGGCCATCTCGTCGGCGGCCGGCTGCATGAGAGAGCAATGGAAGGGCGCGCTGACCGGCAGCAGGATGGCGCGCTTGACGCCGTGCTGCCCGGCGATTTCGATGGCGCGATCGATGGCGCCGCGATGGCCGCTGACCACCACCTGGTCGCCGCCGTTGTCGTTCGCCGTGGCGCAGACTTCGCCCTGGGCCGCTTCTTGCGGCGATCGCCGCCGCCTTCGCGAGGTCGGCGCCGAGCAGCGCCGCCATGGCGCCGATGCCGACCGGCACGGCGCGCTGCATGGCCTGGCCGCGCCGCTTCAGCAGACGCGCCGTATCGGCCAGGGTGAAGGTGCGGGCCGCCGCCAGCGCCGAATATTCGCCGAGCGAATGGCCGGCGACGAAGCGGACCTTGGATATAAGGTCGAGCTTGCCGTCCCGTTCGAGCACCCGCAGCACCGCCATGCTGACGGCCATCAGGGCCGGCTGGGCATTCTCGGTCAGGGTCAGGTCCTCGGCCGGGCCGCTCGAACATCAGGCGGCTCAAGGACTGCTGGAGCGCCTCGTCGACCTCCTCGAAGACCTCGCGCGCCGCGGTAAAGGCACCGGCAAGGTCCTTGCCCATGCCCACGCCTGGGAGCCTTGCCCAGGAAATACAAAGACTTGCTCCATGATCCCCTACTTGCCCGCGAAAGCGGCAAGAGATAGCCGCTGAGCGCGCCAAGTCAAGCGGGAGTGCCGCTTTGGGGGAGACATTACCCTGCGCCCGCCGCGCCTTGCACCGCCTTCGCTTTTGTGTATAGTGCGCGCCTTCTCCTTGCCGGCGAGAGCCGGCTAGGCCCGATTGGCCACGCTCCCGATCCGCGGGACGGGCTCCGGGCCACCGAACAGCCAGAAGGAGCCGTTCAGGATGCCTCTTTACGAGAGCGTGTTCATTGCACGCCAGGATATCGCCGCACCTCAAGCCGAGGCTTTGGCGGACGCCTTCACCAGCATCATCGACGCCCAGGGCGGCAAGGTCACCAAGCGCGAGAATTGGGGCCTGCGCAACCTGGCGTACAAGATCAAGAAGAACCGCAAGGGCCACTACGTCCTGCTCAACATCGACGGGCCGCCGGCCGCGATCGCTCGAAATGGAGCGCAACATGCGCATCCATGAAGATGTCCTGCGCTACCTGACCGTGCGCGTCGACGAGCTCGAGGAAGGCCCCTCGGCCGTCGTGCGCAGCCGCGGCCGCGAGGACGGCGAGCGCGAAGGTGGCCGTGGTGGCGGCCGCTTCGGCGACCGTGAACGCCGGCCTCCGCGCCGTGATTTCGGTCCCCGCGAGGGCGGGCGCGACAGCGCCGGCTTCCGTGGCCGCGACAACGCCGACGAACCAGCCGCCCCGCTAGGAGATACGCCATGAGCATGGAAACCCCGGCCGGCAAAGAAGAGGGCGGCGGACAGCGCCGGCCTTTCTTCCGCCGTCGCAAGAGCTGCCCGTTCTCGGGCGCCAGCGCGCCGAAGATCGACTACAAGGACATCCGCCTGCTGCAGCGCTTCATTTCCGAGCGCGGCAAGATCGTGCCGAGCCGCATCACCGCCGTGTCCGCCACCAAGCAGCGCGAGCTGGCTCAGGCGATCAAGCGGGCCCGCGCCTTGGCGCTGCTGCCTTACGTGCTGAAGTAAACGCCGGCTTCTCTCCCATGCCGCGCCCGTGCGACATGGGAGCGCCGAACACGAGGCACGGCCGATGCCGAAAGACCTAGCGATCGCGGCAGGCGGCGGTGTTGTCAGCACGGCGTTTTACCTCGCCACCGTGTTCGACGCGCCGGCGGCGCTGATCCTGGCTTACCTCGCCTTCCTGCCGCTGTTCGCGGTCGGGTTCGGCTGGGGCGCAGGAGCCGTAACCGTGGCTGCCGTGCTCGCGACCGCGCTGGTCGCGCTGGCAACCTCGTGGACGAGCGGTTTCGTGTTTGCGCTGGCCTATGGCGTGCCGGCCGCGGCGATTGTCCGGCTGGCGCTGCGGTCGCGGCAGGAACCGCACGGCGCGGTGGAATGGTATCCGGTCGGCCACTTGGTCAGCTGGCTTGCGATTTATGCCTGCGGCAGCTTCGTGCTGCTGGCGCTGCTCAGCGGCGAAGGCGGCCTGCGCGAGGCGGTGACGCAGATCGAGGCGGTCATGACCAGCGTCCTGCCGGGCGAGCAAAGTCCGCAGGTCACCATGCTGGTCAGCACCATCGCCGGGTATTTTCCGGCCATGGTGATGGCCTCCTGGCTGGTCATGGCGCTGGTCAACATGGCGCTGGCCCACGGCGTGCTCGAGCGGTTCGGGCGCAACCGGCGGCCGGCCCCGCAGGCGGCATCGATCGCGGTGCCGCAATGGTATACGGCGGTGGTGGTTGCCGCCGCGGCCCTCGCCTTGATCGCGCGGGCGTCGGATTGGGAGACGCTGGGCATCATTGCCCGCAACGGGGCGCTGGCTCTGCTGGTGCCGTACTTCTTGGTAGGTCTCGCCGTGGTCCATGTCTGGGCCCGGCAATGGCCTTCCCGATTGGCGATATTGGCGGGTTTCTACCTGCTGTTGGTGGTGTTCGGTTGGGTGGCCATGCTGGCCCTGATCGGACTGGGGTTCATGGAGCAGTGGCTGTCACTCCGTCAGCGGTTCGCCGGCGGCAGCAGTCAGGAGGATGAGCAATGATGGAAGTGATTCTTCTCGAGCGGATCGAGCGGTTGGGGCAGATGGGCGACGTGGTCCGGGTGAAACCGGGCTATGCGCGGAATTTCCTGCTGCCGCGCAAGAAGGCCTTGCGCAAGACGAAGGACAACCTGGCCCACTTCGAGAGCCAACGTGGCGAGCTCGAGGCGACCAACCTGAAGCGCCGCAGCGAAGCGGAAGCCGTCGCCAAAAAGACCGATGGCATGCAGGTCATCCTGGTGCGCCAGGCGAGCGACACCGGCCAGCTCTACGGCTCGGTGCGGCCGCGCGACGTGGCCGATGCGATCATCGCCGAAGGCGTCAAGGTCGAACGCAGCCAGGTCAAGCTCGACATTCCGATCAAGACCCTCGGCTTGCACAAGCTGCGCGTCGCGCTGCATCCGGAAGTCAGCGTCAATATCGTCGTCAACGTCGCCCGCTCGCAGGACGAAGCCAAGCTGCAGGCCGAGGGCAAGGCGCCGGTGACCGCCGGCGCGGACGAGGCCGAAGAGGCCGTGACCGACGTGTTCGAGCCGGGCGCCGCCCCGACGGAAGCCGGCGCCGAAGACGAAGAGACCGAGAAGACCGCCGAATAAGCCGGGCTCACGCCCGCCGATGACGAACGAGCCGGTGGCCCCAGCGCCACCGGCTCCTCCGGCGCCCGCGCGCCGCTTCTTCGATCATCCCTCCGTTCTAAACTAAGACCGCTTAATCAGCAGGTTGTGAGAATCTGCTCGGGTTATGCCTGAGCTGATTTCCGCAGAATTCAGGATCGCGGGGCGCGAAGCGTCTCCTATCGCGCGCATCGAGCCGTTCGCCCTGCCGTTCGCCCTGGCTCGCCCGCGCGCCTGTCACCGTATTGACGCGAAAGGGCTTTCGCAGGCCCGGGTTTCTATGCTTTGCTTTCCTGTCAAGCCGGCACGTTGAACTCGGCCAAAGTCAGAACAAGAGGACGCGGCCATGCTGTTGTCCAAGATGCTGGAGCGGACCGTCAAACGCGGCTCGCTCACCCTGATCGACGCCAAGGGGGGCGTCCATCGCTTCGGTGACGGCGGCGCGCCAGCGGTCACGATCCGCGTGCACGATCCCGCGCTGCATTGGAAGATTCCATTGAACCCGACCCTGCACGCCGGCGAGGCCTATATGAACGGCACGCTGACGATCGAAGAGGGCACGCTGCAGGATTTCCTCGACGTCACCACGCGCGAGATCGACACCCTGCAGCACACCGATCCGGTATATCGGCTGGTGCGCTTCATCGGCCGCATGATGCGGTTCGCGCAGCAATACAACCCGGCGCATCGCGCCCAGCGCAATGTCGCCCATCACTACGATCTATCCGATACGCTCTACGATCTCTTCCTCGACGCCGACCGGCAGTATTCCTGCGCCTATTTCAGCCACCCCGAAGAGAGTCTGGCCGCGGCGCAGCACAACAAGAAGGTACATATCGCCGCCAAGCTGCTGCTCGACCGGCCAGGCCTCAAGGTGCTCGACATCGGTTCGGGGTGGGGCGGGCTCGCCATGTTCCTGGCCAAGGTGGCGGGCGCCGACGTCACCGGTATCACGCTGTCGAGCGAGCAGGCCAAGCGGGCCGAAGAGCGCGCCGCCGCGGCGGGGCTCTCCAACAAAGTGCGCTTCCTGCTGCAGGATTATCGGTTCGAGCGCGGCGAATACGACCGCATCGTCTCGGTCGGCATGTTCGAGCATGTCGGCGCGCCGCACTATCCCGCCTTCTTCGGCAAGCTGCGCGACATGCTGAAGCCCGACGGCGTCGCCCTGGTCCATTCGATCGGCCGTATGGACGGGCCCGGCATCACCGACCCGTGGATCCGCAAATACATCTTCCCGGGCGGCTACGCGCCGGCGCTGTCCGAGGTCCTCCCGGTGATCGAGAAGGTCGGCCTGTGGGTCACCGACATCGAATTCCTGCGGCTGCACTATGCCGAGACCCTCAGGCATTGGCAGGTCAATTTCCTCGCCCATCGCGCCGAGATCGCCAAGCTCTACGACGAGCGCTTCTGCCGCATGTGGGAGTTCTATCTGGCGGGCTGTGAAATGGCTTTCCGCAACATGAAGCAGATGGTGTTCCAGATTCAGCTCGCCAAGCAACCGGCGGCGGTACCCCTCACCCGGGACTACATCCTGGATTGGGAACGGGCGCAGCTCGCGAAGGCGACCGAAGCGGCCTAGCGGGCCGCCATTCGCCGACCATCATAAAAACCGTTCTGGGAGTTGATCATGTCGGTAGTGTCACCCGCCCGCGCCGCCGGCGCGGCACTGGCCGTCGCGGCCCTCCTCACCCTGCCCGGCGCCGCGGCCGCCCAAGAATCCGTCGAGGCCTTCTACAGAGGAAAGACGATCACCGCCCTGATCGCCGGCACGCCGGGCGGGTTGTTCGACATCGTCACCCGCACCATGGCGGAATTCTACGGCAAGCACCTGCCCGGCAATCCCAAGGTCCACGGCCAGAACATGCCGGGCGGTGGCGGTCTGGTGCTCGCCAACCACCTCTACAACGTGGCGCCCAAGGACGGCACGGTGATCGCCTATGTCGGGCCGATCGCCATCGATCCGCTGCTCAATCCGGAGACCGGACGGGCCAAGTTCGAGGCCCTGAAGTTCACCTGGATCGGCAGCCTGGGCGCGCAACACTCGGTGTTGTCTCTGTGGAGTGCGGCGCCGGCCAAGACCGTCGATGATCTGTTCAAGATGGAGACGGTGGTGGCGGGCACCGGCGCGGCGGCGACCACCGACATCTACCCCAAGGTGCTGAATGCGGTGCTCGGCACCAAGTTCAAGCTGGTGACCGGCTATCAGGGCAGCCAGGAAACCTATCTCGCCATGGAGCGTGGCGAGGCGCACGGCCGGTTCAACTCTTGGGATGCGCTGAAGTCGACCGTGCCGCACTGGCTCGAGCAGAAGAAGCTCAACATCGTGCTGCAGGCGGCGCTGACGCGCCACGCCGAGCTGCCCGACGTGCCGACCGTGCTGGAGATCGCCAAGACCGACGAGCAGAAGCAGGCGATGCGCTTCCTGTTCCTGCCGGCCCAGTCGGGCCGCCCGATCGCCGCACCGCCCGACCTGCCGCCCGAGCGAGCCAAAGCCTTGCGCGACGGATTCGTGAAGCTGCTCCAGGACGACGCCTTCCACGCCGAGATGCGCAAGCGCGGCGTCGAGGTCGAGCAGCCAATGAACGGCGAGGATCTCGCTAAAAATTATGCGGTGGTTTATGCAACGCCCAAGCCGATCATCGACATGGTCGCCGCCGCGATGAAGTGATCTCCGACGTTCGCGCCGCGTCGCAACGGGGGCCCGCCCGCCAGGACGGGCCCCGATTTTTTCCGCGGCACTTCATGTGTTGGATTAAGCCACGTTCATGTCTTGGTTGAGGTCGGCGGTTGCACCCGTGATCCACAGCCTGTGTTCAAAATAGGCGGGGCTTGATAAAGTTTGTCACTGAGCGACGACGCTCCTTGAGCTACAGTCCGGCGCCTGTAGAGTTGGGGGACGCATGGCAATCGACACAAACACGAACGCGAAAGTGACACCGCTGCGCGCGGACAGCGACGTGGCCGCCGCTCGCCTGCGCGAGCCGCCGCACAATTTCGACGCGGAACAGGCGCTGCTCGGCGCCGTCCTGGTCAACAACCTGGCCTATGGCCGGGTGTCGGAATTCCTGCAGCCCGGGCACTTCGCCCACGCGGCGCACGGCCGCATCTTCGAAGCCTGCTCCAAGCTGATCGAAAAGGGCCAGATCGCCAATCCGCTGACGCTCAAGAACCTGTTCGACCAGGATTCCGAGCTCGAGGCGATCGGCGGCGCCCAATACCTCGCCCGTCTCGCCGCATCGGCGACCACGATCATCAATGCCGCCGACTACGGCCGCATCATCTTCGACCTGCATCTGCGGCGCCAGCTCATCGACATCGGCGAAACCGTGGTCAACGATGCGTTCGACCATGATCCGGAGGGCAACGCCAGCGTCCAGATCGAAATCGCCGAGCAGCGGCTGTTCGAGCTCGCCACCACCGGTCAGTCCGACAGCGGCTTCCAAGCCTTCAGCGACGTGCTGACCAAGACCGTCGACATGGCCGAGGCCGCCTATAAGCGCGAGGGATCGCTGACCGGCGTCGCGACCGGCTTTACCGACCTGGACAAGATGCTGGGTGGCATGCAGCCCTCCGACCTGATTATCCTGGCGGCCCGCCCGTCCATGGGAAAAACCGCGCTCGCCACCAACATCGCCTACAATGCCGCGCGCGCTTATCAGCGGGCTCTCGAGGAAGGGCGCCACGAGACCGACGCCGCCGGCCGCAAGAAGGTGCTGGACGGCGCGGTCGTCGGATTCTTCTCGCTCGAGATGGCCGCCGAGCAGCTCGCCACCCGTATGCTCGCCGAGACCGCGGAGGTCGATTCCGACAGGATCCGCAAGGGCGAGCTGACGACCGAGGACTTCAACAAGGTTGTCCAGGCGAGCCGTGCCTTGTCGCGCATGCCGTTCTTCATCGACGATACCCCCGCCCTGTCGGTTTCCGCGCTGCGCACCCGCGCCCGCCGTCTGCAGCGCCAGCACGGCCTGTCGATGATCGTCATCGACTACCTGCAATTGGCGCGACCGACCGCCGGTGGGCGGGCTCAGGAGAACCGGGTGCAGGAAATCTCGGACATCACCCGTGGCCTCAAGGCGCTGGCGAAGGAACTGAACGTGCCGGTGATCGCGCTGTCCCAGCTCTCGCGCGCCGTCGAGAACCGAGAAGACAAGCGGCCGCAGCTTGCTGACCTGCGCGAATCGGGCTCGATCGAGCAGGACGCCGACGTGGTCATGTTCATTTACCGCCCGGAATACTACATATCCCGCCTCGAGCCCGATGCCGGAACCGAGAAGCACCAGGAGTGGCAGCAGAAGATGGAGGACGTTCATAACCTGGCGGAAGTCATCATCGGCAAGCAACGCCACGGCCCCACCGGCACGGTGCGCTTGCAGTTCGAGGGCCGCTTCACCAAATTCTCCAATTTCGTGTCGGACGATCACCTGCCCAATGGGTCATTCTGATTCGCGTCCGCCTTCGCCCGCGCCGACTCCATTCGTCATGACTCCCTCCCCCTTGATGGGGGAGGGTCGGGGTGGGGGTGACATTCGCGATATGCATTCCGTCGCCGTGGGGTGGCGTCACACCCCCCACCGAGCCTCCCCCACAAGGGGGGAGCGAAAGAGATGAGACAGTCGATTTCACACACAAGCGAGGCTGACGACGCGGCGGCGCGGGCCGGCGCCATTCTGCGCATCGACCTTTCGGCGCTCGCCGGCAACTACCGCCTGCTGCAAGGCAAGCTGAGCCCGGGCTCCGCCTGCGGCGCCGTGGTCAAGGCCGACGCCTACGGGCTCGGCATGACGCGCGTCGCGCCCGCGTTGGCCGCGGCCGGTTGCCGCGTGTTCTTCGTCGCTCTGCTCGACGAAGCCATTGCCCTGCGCGCCGTGCTGCCCGATGCCGAGATCCATGTGTTCGCCGGCGCCACCGCGGTCACGGCGGACGAATTCACCCGCCACCGCCTGATCCCGGTGCTCAACCACCTCGGCCAGATCGCCGATTTCGCCGCCCAGGCAAACCGCGAGCGGCGCAGGCTCGCCGCCGATATTCACCTCGACACCGGGATGAACCGGCTCGGCCTGCCCGAGGCCGAGGTCGCCGAACTCGCCGCCAACCCCGGCCTGATCGACGGGCTCGACCTGCGCCTGGTGATCAGCCACCTGGCCTGCGCCGACGAAACCGAATCACCCGCTCAATAGCCAGCAGCGCGACCGCTTCCTCGCCGCCCGGCGGCGGGTGCCCGCCTTGGCGGCCGGCCGGGCCAGCTTGGCCAATTCGGGCGGCATCTTCCTGGGGGCGGACTACCACTTCGATCTGGCCCGTCCAGGGGCCGCGCTCTACGGCCTGGCACCGCACGTTGGAACCTCCAATCCCATGGCGCAAGTGGTTCGTCTGCAAGGGCGAATCCTGCAAGTGCGTGACGTTGACAGCCCTATGACCGTTGGATATGGTGCCGCGCACCGGGTGACGGCCAAGGGCCGTATCGCAACGGTGGGGGTCGGCTATGCCGACGGTTACCTGCACGCCTTGACCAACCGTGGTCACGCACATATCGGCGACATCCGGGTGCCTGTGGTGGGACGCGTTTCAATGGACCTGATCACCCTGGACGTCACGCAGGTTCCGCCCGCCTCGGCCATGCCCGGAGGGCTGGTCGATCTGATCGGCCCGCACTGCACGCCCGATACCCTCGCCCAGGACGCCCGAACCATCGGCTACGAAATCCTGACCAGCCTCGGTTCGCGTTATCACCGGATCTACATGGACAGTGCCGGCGGAGACCCCGCCTGATGGATCTGCTCGCGGCCATCGGCGGACTGCTGCTGAGATTTTTCGAGACCGTCGGCAAATTGTCGATGTTCACCGGCACGGCTCTGTTCCAGGCCGCGCGGCCGCCGTTCTACCTCCGGCTGATCGGCCGGCAGATGGTCGACATCGGCTACTATTCCCTGCCCGTCGTCGGACTGACCGCGATCTTCACCGGCATGGTGCTGGCGCTGCAAAGCTACTCCGGCTTCGCGCGCTTCTCGGCGGAGGGCGCGGTCGCCACGGTGGTCGTGCTGTCGATGACACGCGAGCTCGGCCCGGTGCTCGCCGGCCTCATGGTGGCGGGCCGCATCGGCGCCTCGATGGCGGCCGAGATCGGCACCATGCGCGTCACCGAGCAGATCGACGCGCTGACCACGCTGTCGACCAACCCGTACAAATATCTCGTGGCGCCGCGGCTGATCGCCGGCCTGACCATGATGCCGCTGCTCGTGCTGGTCGCCGACGTCATCGGGGTGTTCGGCGGCTTTCTCATCGGCGTCAACAAGCTGGGCTTCAACCCGGCCAATTATCTGCGCCAGACCTTCGAATTCCTCGAATTCAAGGACGTGATGTCCGGCCTGGTCAAGGCGGCGGTGTTCGGCTTCTTCATCACCCTGATGGGTTGCTATCACGGCTATAATTCGCGTGGCGGCGCCCAGGGCGTCGGCACGGCGACGATCAATGCGGTGGTTTCCGCCCTGATCCTGATCCTGGTGTCCAACTATCTGATCACGGAGCTGTTCTTCGCCCGATGAGCCTCGTTCCTGCCGATCCGATACCGAAGATCCGGGTTCGCGGCCTGAACAAGTCGTTCGGCGCGAAGCAGGTGCTGCGCGATCTCGACCTCGACGTGATGCCCGGCGAATTGGTCGTCGTCATCGGCGGCTCGGGCACCGGCAAATCGGTGCTGCTGAAATGCATCCTCGGCATCATCACGCCGGATTCCGGCAGCATCCAGATCGACGGCCAGGAAGTCACCGGCATGTCGACGAACGAGCGCGAACAGGTGATGCGCAAGTTCGGCATGCTGTTCCAGGGCTCCGCCCTGTTCGACAGCCTGCGGGTCTGGGAAAACGTCGCCTTCGGGCTGATCCAGGCGCGCCGCATGGATCGCGAGCCGGCCAAGGACATCGCCATCCAGAAGCTCGCGGCCGTCGGCCTGGGCGCGGAAGTCGGCGAGCTGTACCCGGCGGAGCTCTCGGGCGGCATGCAGAAGCGCGTGGCGCTCGCCCGCGCCATCGCCACCGAGCCGGAAATCATCTTCTTCGACGAGCCGACCACCGGTCTCGATCCGATCATGAGCGACGTCATCAACGACCTGGTCGTGAAGTGCGTCAAGGAGCTGGGCGCGACCACGCTGTCGATCACCCACGACCTGATGAGCGCGCGCAAGATCGCCCATCGCATCGCCATGATCTATGGCGGCAAGATCATCTGGTCCGGCCCGGTGCAGAAGATCGACTACACCGGAAATCCCTATGTCGACCAGTTCATCCATGGACGTGCCGAGGGCCCCATCAAGGTGGAGATCACGCCGGTGACCAGCGGAAACTCATACGGCCGAGGAGCCGGGCACTAGGTGGCGCGCGCCACCGCCCGCTATGTCTGTCAGGAATGCGGCGCGGTCCATCGCCGCTGGATGGGGCGTTGCGACGCGTGCAATGCGTGGAACAGCGTGATCGAGGAGCCGGTCGCCGACGCGCCGCCCGGCGCGCTGAAGACGGCGCTCGGCAACAGGCGCAAGGGCGGCCGCAGGCTGGACTTTCAACCACTCGACGGCAAGACCACGCCGGAGGCACGGCGTCTCACCGGCATCGCCGAGCTGGATCGTGTGCTCGGCGGCGGGCTGGTGGTCGGCTCGACGGTGCTGGTCGCCGGCGATCCCGGCATCGGCAAATCGACCCTGATGCTGCAAGCCGCGGCCGCCTTGGCCCAGGGCCCGGGTGGCGCCGCGTATATCTCCGGCGAGGAATCGCTCGATCAGGTGCGCTTGCGCGCGAGCCGCCTCGGCCTCGCCCAGGCGCCGGTGGCGCTCGCCGCCGCGACCGACGTCAGCGAGATCCTCGCCGCGCTCGAAACCGCGGGCGCGCCCAAGGTGGCGATCGTCGATTCGATTCAGACCATGTATCTCGACAGCCTGGAATCGGCGCCCGGCACGGTGGCCCAGGTGCGCGCCTCGGCCCAGGCGCTGATCCGGCTCGCCAAGAGCCGCGGCGTCAGCGTCATCATGGTCGGCCATGTCACCAAGGAAGGCCAGATCGCCGGCCCGCGCGTGCTCGAACATATGGTCGACACGGTGCTCTATTTCGAAGGCGAGCGCGGCCATCAGTTCCGCATCCTGCGCGCGGTCAAGAACCGCTTCGGCCCGACCGACGAGATCGGCGTGTTCGAAATGACCGACGCCGGCCTGCGCGAGGTGCCGAATCCGTCCGCCCTGTTCCTGGGCGAGCGCGACGGCCGGGTGTCCGGCAGTTGCGTGTTCGCCGGCATGGAGGGAACCCGTCCCCTGCTGGTCGAAATCCAGGCCCTGGTCGCATCCTCGTCCCTCGCCGCGCCGCGCCGCGCCGTGGTCGGTTGGGACGGCGGGCGCCTGGCCATGATCACGGCGGTTCTCGACGCCCGTTGCGGCCTTGCTTTAGGCGGGCTCGATATCTATTTGAATGTGGCGGGAGGGTTGCGTATCGCCGAACCGGCCGCCGATCTCGCGGTGGCCGCCGCGCTGATCTCCTCGCTGGCGGATGCGCCGGCCCCGGCCGAAACGGTCTTTTTCGGCGAGATCGGCTTGTCGGGCGAAGTGAGGCCCGTCGGCCAGCGCGACGGCCGCTTGAAGGAGGCGGCCAAGCTCGGCTTTGCCCAAGCCATCACCCCGCCCCGCGGCAGCACCGGCGCGAAAAGCCGGCGCGCGGCGGCGGACGACGCGGATGGACTGAAGGTTTCCGAAATCGGCCATTTGGATGACCTGTTGCGCTTATTCGGCTTGTCGGGCGAGGCCCGGGCGTCGCGGCCCCGGTCGGGCTCCCGCCAAGGTGGCGCCCGCCCCCGCGCTCTCACCGGCGCGGCCCACGACGAGGAGCCTTGATCGCCATGGAAGTCGCCGGCTTCAATCTGGTCGATCTCATCGTCGTGGCAGTGATCCTGCTCTCCGGAATCTTCGCGCTGGCGCGCGGGTTCGTGAAGGAGGTCCTGTCGATCGTCAGTTGGGTCGGCGCGGTGTTCGCGACGCTGCACGGCTACAACATGGCCAACGCCTTTGTTCGCCAGTTCATCGGCTCGCCGATGATCGCCATGGCGATCGCCGGTGGCGGACTGTTCCTGGTGACCTTGTTCACGCTGTCGTTCGTCAGCGGCCTGGTCGCCAACCGGGTACGCGACAGCGTGGTCGGCTCGGTCGACCGTTCGCTCGGCTTCGTCTTCGGCCTGGTGCGCGGCTTCGTGCTGGTCAGCATCGCCTATTTGGCTTTGAGCTGGGCCTTGCCGCCGGAGGAGCAGCCCAAGTGGGTGCGCGCGGCGAAGACCATGCCGTTGATGGCGCAAGGCGCGGCCCTGTTGTCCGCCGCAGCGCCGTCGGAAATGCGCGGCACGACGCCGGCACGGCCGGCGCCGGGCTCTGATCGACCCGCGCGTTCGGCGCAGGACAGACCTGCCGCGAAACCCTTAACGCCGGGCGGCGGTCCCGGTTATAAGGTGGACGAGCGCAAGGAGATGGACCGCTTGATTCAAGGAACTCAGTAGATGCGCAAGGCCGATACGCCTCCATCCCGCGGCTCCGATTTGGCCAGCGGCTCCGGTGCGGGGTTCGAGATGCTCACCACGAATCCGTTCGACGACGACAAGCTGCATGAGGAATGCGGCATCTTCGGCGTCCACGGCCATGACGACGCCGCGGCGCTCACCGCGCTCGGGCTCCATGCCCTGCAGCATCGCGGCCAGGAAGCCACCGGCATGGTCACCTACGACGGCCAGCGGTTCCACAGCCATCGCGGTCTCGGCCACGTCGCCGACAACTTCTCCCGCGAAACCACCATCCGTCGCCTGCCCGGCCGTTCGGCCATCGGCCACAACCGCTACTCCACCACCGGCGAAACGGTCGAGCGCAATATCCAGCCGCTGTTCGCCGACTTCGAATTCGGCGGCTTCGCCATCGGCCACAACGGCAATCTGACCAATGCCATTGCGCTGCGCCAGGATCTGGTGCGCAAGGGCAGCCTGTTCCAGTCCACCACCGATACCGAAACCATCGTCCATCTGATGGCGACGAGCACCTATTCCACGGTGACCGACCGCATGATCGACGCGCTGCGCCAGGTCGAGGGCGCCTACTCGCTGGTCGCCCTGTCGCGCGACGGGCTGGTCGGCGTGCGCGATTCGCTCGGCGTGCGGCCGCTGGTGCTCGGCAAGCTCGACGACGCCTATATCCTCGCCTCGGAAAGCTGCGCGCTCGACATCATCGGCGCGCAATACCTGCGCGACATCGAGCCCGGCGAGATGGTGATCATCAACGACAAGGGCATCGAAAGCCTGAAGCCCTTCGTCGCCAGCCCGCGCCGCTCCTGCATCTTCGAATATATTTACTTCGCGCGGCCCGACAGCGTCATGGAAGGCCGCTCGGTTTACGAGGCGCGCAAGAGCATCGGCGCCGAACTCGCGCGCGAAAGCCACGTCGCGGCGGACATGGTGATTCCCGTGCCGGACTCCGGCGTGCCGGCCGCCATCGGCTATTCCAACGAAGCGAAGATCCCCTTCGAGCTCGGCATCATCCGCAACCACTACGTCGGCCGCACCTTCATCGAACCGACCGATCACATCCGCAACCTCGGCGTCAAGCTCAAGCACAACGCCAACCGCGCCTCGATCGACGGCAAGCGCGTCATCCTGGTGGACGACAGCATCGTGCGCGGCACCACCTCGAAAAAGATCGTCGAGATGGTGCGCGCGGCCGGCGCCACCGAGGTGCATATGCGCATCGCCAGCCCGCCGACCACCCATCCGTGCTTCTACGGCGTCGATACGCCGGAGAGGTCCAAGCTGCTCGCCGCGCAATACAGCATCGAGGAAATGGCGCGCTTCATCGGCGTCGATTCGCTGGCCTTCATCTCGATGGACGGCCTCTACCGCGCCATGGACGAGAAAGGCCGCGACGACGCCCGGCCGCAGTTTTGCGACGCCTGCTTCAGCGGCGATTACCCGATCCGCCTGACGGACCACGACGGCGTCGACAAGCCGGCCCAGCTTTCGTTCCTGAAGGAAGTCGTCACCCGGGCGGGCCGATGACGGAGGCCGGCTGTGGTTGAGTTGGCCGGCCGGCTTGCCGGCCGCATCGCCCTCATCACCGGCGCCTCCCGCGGGATCGGCGCGGCCGTGGCCAAGCGCTTCGCCGCCGAAGGCGCCCATGTGATCCTGACCGCGCGCACCACCGGCGCCCTCGAAGAGGTCGACGACGCGATCCGCGCGATCGCCAAGGAGGGCGGCGGCGGTCAGGCGACCCTCGTCCCCTTCGACATGCTCGATTACGAGAAGATCGACCAGCTCGGCGGCGCCATCGCCCAGCGCTTCGGCCGTCTCGACGTGCTGGTCGGCAATGCCGGCCGGCTCGGCATCCTGTCGCCCATGAGTCATGTGGCGCCCGATGTGTGGGAGCGCACGCTGGCGCTCAACCTCACCGCCAACTGGCGCCTGATCCGCATCTGCGAGCCATTGCTCAAGCTGTCGCCCGCCGGCCGCGCGATGTTCGTGACCTCGGGCGCCTCCGATGGCCGGCATCCCTACTGGGGGCCCTATGCGGTGAGCAAGGCCGCGCTCGAGACCATGGTGAAGACCTGGGCCGGCGAGCTCAACAAGACCCGGGTGCGCGCCAACCTGATCAACCCGGGCGCGACCCGCACCCGCATGCGCGCCGAAGCCTACCCCGGCGAAGACCCGTTGAAGCTGCGGCCGCCGGAAGAGGTGACGGAGCCGTTCGTGCAACTCGCCATGGAAAGCGACATGCGCCACGGCGAGGTCGTCACGGTCGATTGATCACATCGATTGCCAGATCTCTCTCACTTTCCATCATGGCCGCACGTGCGGCGGCGTGATGGGCGCTTTTTCCGTTCACGTGATTTTTTCTTTTCGTCATGCCGCGGCCCTCGGGTCCGCGCCTCGCGCGGCCCTAGGACATGCTTGTCCGGACATCCACGTCTTTCTTTTTCCAGCGATGAAAAAACGCGTTGATGGCCCGACTAATCGGGTCATGACGATCGATATGAGGGACCGCCTCAGTCCTCGTCGGACTCGGACACGTAGGGATTTTTGCCGCCGCGCAGGTTGAAGCGGATCGGCACGCCGGGCATGTCGAAGGTCTCGCGGATGCCGTTGGCGAGATAGCGCTGGTAGCTGTCGGGGATTTCCTCGGGCCGGCTGGAGAACAGCGTGAAGGTCGGCGGCCGCGTCTTGACCTGGGCCATGTAGCGGATTTTCAGGCGGCGGCCGCTCGGCGCCGGCGGCGGGTTGGCTTCGATCGCCGCTTCGAGCCAGCGGTTGAGCCGGCCGGTCGAGACGCGCGAGTCCCAGCGCTCGAAGGATTCGAAGGCGCCGGTCATCAGCGCATCGAGCCCCTCGCCCTGCTTGGCCGAGACGCGGAAGAAGCGCACGCCCTTGACCTGCGGCAGCGAGGTTTCGATGCGGTCGCGCAGCCGGCCGATCGCCGCAACCGGATCGTCCACCAGATCCCATTTGTTGACCGCGATGATCAGCGAACGGCCCTCCTCCGCGACCAGGCTGGCGATGTTGAGGTCCTGGCGCTCGAGCATCTGCGTGGCGTCGAGCACGAGCACGACGACCTGGGCGAGGCGGATGGCGCGCAGCGAATCGGCGACCGACATCTGCTCGATCTTCTCGCTGACGCGCGCGCGCCGGCGCATGCCGGCGGTGTCGACGATGCGCACCGGCCGGCCGCGCCACTGCCAATCGACCGCGATGGCATCGCGCGTGACGCCCGGCTCCGGGCCGGTCAGGGTGCGTTCCTCGCCGAGCAGCGCGTTGAGCAGCGTGGATTTGCCGACGTTGGGCCGGCCGACGATGGCGACGCGCAGCGGCTTGTCGCCGAGACCGGCGGGCGCTTCCACGTCGACGCCGATGTCGGCCTCCGCGTCGTCGGCCGCGTCGAACGCCGCCGCATCCGCTTCGAGATGGGCGCGCATGGCATCGTAGAGATCGGCCATGCCCTCGTTATGCTCGGCGGAGATGGGTACCGGGTCGCCGAGGCCGAGGCCATAGGCTTCGCCGGTGCCCGATGATGCCGGCGCGGCCCTCGCTCTTGTTGGCGAGCAGCAGGATCGGCTTCTTCAGGCGGCGCAGCCAGCGCGCGAAATGCTCGTCGAGCGGGGTGATGCCGGCGCGCGCGTCGATCACCATGACGGCGAGGTCGGCGCCTTCGACCGCGCGCCGGGTCTGCTCGCGCATGCGCGATTCGAGCAACTCGCTGGTGTCGTCTTCGTAGCCCGGGGTGTCGATCACGATGAAGCGCAGGTCGCCGATCTGGCCTTCGCCCTCGCGCCGGTCGCGGGTGACGCCGGGCGTCGGATCGACGATCGCCAGGCGCTTGCCGACGAGGCGGTTGAACAGGGTGGATTTGCCCACATTGGGGCGGCCGACGATGGCAACCACGGGAAGCGGTTTTGCGCTGCTCACCGCGGTCACCGGTAGGCGATCAGGTCGCCGTCATCCGTCAGGAAGTAGAGGGTGCGGTTGGCCACCGCGGGCGGAATGAGAATGCCGTCGGGCAGTTCGATCTGGCCCAACAGGTCGCCGGTGTAGGGCGACACGGAAAGCGCGTATTCGTTCGACCCGGCGAGCACCAGGCGGTCGCCGGCGAGCACGGGTCCCGCCCAGGTGATGGGATCGCGCTTGCGCTTTTCGTCTTCCCAGCGTGGCAGGGCGCGCACCCAGCGCACGCGGCCGTCGCGCGCGCTCAGGCACACCAGGTCGTTGTCGGTGGTCACGGCATAGACCACGTCGCCCGCGACCCACGGCGTCTGGTTGCCGCTGATGCGCTGGTCCCATACGCGGCTGCCGTTGCTCAACAGGATCGACACCATGCGGCCCGCATTGCCGATGGCGTAGAGCCGGCCGCGGTCGATGACCGGCGAGGCGCGGATGTCGTTGAGGTCGGAGACGGCGCTGGTGCGCCGCGGCAGGGAGAGGAAATCGGCCCACAGCTGGCGTCCGGTCGAGGCGCGCAGGCCGAACAGCTCGCCCGAGGAATAAGCGACGACGAGCGTGTCTTCCGACAGGGCCGGGCTGATGCCGCCGAGCAGGCCGGCGGCTTCCGTGGTGCCTGTGTGGGTCCACAGCACACGGCCGTCCTTGGCGTCGAGCGCATGCGTCATATTGTCGAGGCTGACCACGAAGACCCGGCCGTTGCCGACCACGGGGGCGCCGCGAACCGGGCCGGAGACCTTGCGCCGCCAGACTTCCTTGCCGGTCTTGGGATCGAGCGCCACCACTTCGGCAAAGCCGCTGGAGGCGTAGAGCAAGCCATCGTCATAGGCGAGCCCGGCGCCGAGCATGCCGCTCGATTCCTCGTCCGGCCGGATGTCGCTGCTCCACACATGGGAGCCGCGATCGGCGTCGTGGGCGCTGACCCGGGCCCGCGCATCCATCGTATAGACCCGCCCCTCCGCGACGATCGGCTGACCGAGCAGCTTGCGGCTCGAGCTCGAGCCGCGGCCGATGCTGGTGCTCCAGATGCGGCGCGGCGCGTCGCCGAGTTCGACATGGCCCACGGTATGGCTCGGCGGAGCCGAATGGCTGCGGCCAGTCCGGGTTGACCACCGGCTTCGGCAGAACCACCGGCTCGTTCGCGAGTTCGGGTGCCGGCCGCAGGGTCGGCTCGAGCTGCATCACCGAAATCCGCTCGCCCGGCAGCGGCGTTTGTTGCGTGCCGCTGAACCAGCTGCAGGCCGACAGCATCATGAGCGACGCCGCCGCGACCAGCATGGTGGCGCCCATCCGCCGCAAGGAACCGCGGGAAACAGTCATCGGTGCGATCCCAATCCTCATTCGTCGGCGGAACCGTGCATGGCGAGCATCTCCGCCGCCCGGCCGCGCAACTGGCGCGGCGCGGTGGGATCGTCGGCGAGGTTGGCATAGATGTCGCGTGCCTTGGCGGTGTCGCCGGTGCGCTGCGCGAGCAGCGCCTGCAGCTCGAGCGCGGAGTAGCGCCAGGGATTGCTCGCCTCGGCGAGCGGCGCCAGACGCGCCGCCAGCTGCTGCGGGTCACCCTTGTCGAGCATGGCCATGACATGCAGCAATGCGGCGAGATCGCGGAAAAGCGGCTCGACAGCCTTGTCCTTCGACATGCTGTCGTAGATGGCGGCGGCTTCGTCGGCCTTGCCGTTCTTGCTCAACAGCGCGGCTTCCTGCAACCGGGCGAGCGCCGCGTAGGCTGTCGACCCGGACTGCGCGATGTCGCGCAAGCCGTACAGCGCGCCTTCCCAGGCAGTGCCGCCCTGATCGGCCAACGACACGGCCGCATTATAGGCCATGCTGTCCTTCAATCGCTCGCTGCTGCGGTAGTGGCGCCATGCCACGACCCCCGCGGCGGCGATAACGACAGCCAGAGCCACTGCCACGGCATAGCGACCGTATTTCTGCCAGAGGGCGAGGTACCGGTCGCGCCGGAGGTCCTCTTCGAGCTCTTGTATGAAATTGTCCATGAACCGATACAGTGAGGAACGGGCGATACGAAAGGGGCCGCCGGGGCGTCAGCCCCGCAACGGCCGAAAAGCTTCAATTCCTTAGCGCAAACGGTCCACCAAAGGAACCCTATTATGGCCAAAGCCGAGGGGACTTCGTTCCGCCCTAGACGAGGCCCAAAAAATCGGGAAGACTTGGCTGGCTCCTATGGCCGCGGGAGGCGCTGTTAGGCCGATGGCTAAGTTATTCCGTCTGTCAGATTTCCAATCGAAGAACAAGAAGCGCTTCGTGCACTTCGACCGAACGGAGCTGAACCAGCTCCTCGGCGTCTACAGTCAGCGCATCATCTCTGGCGAGTGGAAGGCTTACGCCATCGACCATGGCGATGGCGCGGCGATGTTTTCCGTCTTCCTGCACGCCAACGCTCACCCTCTCTACACCATCGTCAAGCTCGCCGCCGGCTCACGGCAGCGGGGCGATTGGCTGATCGTGAGTGGCGGTCGCAAACTTCGCCAAGGCACCAGCCTGGGCGACGTGCTCAAGCTGTTCGACCGGCAACTGCGCCTGGTCTCGTCTTAGCTGGCCCGGAGCGGCCGGTCCCGCCGCCGTCCTCGATCCAAAACCAGGCCAGGCCTGGCACCACACGACCACCGCAAGGCGCGGCATTTCGACAGGTGCGGCCTGGTCTGGTTTGGAGCGAAGCAATCCGGCAGCCGGCGCTACGATGCCGCTTGATTCATTTCGGACGAACGCCGGCTATCGCGCTTCTCGCCACCGATTTCCTCGATGTCGCCGCCGATGCGCCCGCCTTCCTCGATGATGATCGAGCCATAACGCACCGTGCCGATGACGCGGCCGGTCGCATGCACCACGAGTTGCTTGTTGGCGGTGAGCTTGCCTTCGAAACGCCCGCGAATTTCCGCGGTTTCCACTTCGGCCTCGCCGATGAACACGCCGCTTTCCGCGGTCTGGATGATCCGGCTCTTCATCGACGCTTCGACCCGGCCCTCGACGACGAGCGTATCGCACGCGCCGATCTCGCCCTTGAGCTGGATGTTGCGGCCGACGATGAGGCGATTGTCCTCGGGCAGCGCGTTCGTGCCGGCGCCGCCGGCCGCGCCGTGGCCGTGCGGGCCCGTCGGCGTGGTTTGACCGGTGATGCCGGCGATCGCGCTGGCATAGTCGGGTTTTGACGGCATAACCGGCCGCGATGGGTCGCGCGCTGCCGTGGGGGCGTCCCCAGCTGGTGACGTACCCTCTTTACCTTGATCCCGCGAGAGTTGCGCGACTCGGTCGCGAAAGCCTGCCATGGATTCCTCCTCAGATTGAGAAAACTATGGCGCCCCCCGGCCCGGCCTTGCGGCCCACCATGGTTAACTATATGCACAATTCCGCCCTGGAAGTCGCTAAAAAACCTCGCTGAAATCGTAAAAAGCCCGAGCCCTCCTAAGTTTAATGGTTATTAACCGCTCGGCTCTACACCTACGGCATAGCTTCGGCGATTCGCTGGCCTGAGCCAAACGCGCGCAGGCCTGTTCGCTCCGGCGACAACAGAACGAAGCGAACCGTGGTGGGAATGGTCTTTTACCAGCGTGTGCACGAGCGCCTCTCCTGGGCGATGTCGCTGATGATCGAGCGGCCGGTGCCGTTCATCGCGACCTACCTCGCCCTGGCCTCGCTCCTGCTGCTCGGCGCCGTGTGGCGCCAGGCGGATCGCACGCGCGACGCCACCGTCATCGAGGCGGCCGAGACGCTCTCCTTCGCAATCACCGAATTCCGCAACTTCTATTCGGCGGAAATCGTGCCGCGCGCCCAGGCGGCGGGCGTCACCGTTTCGCACGACTATCATCTTCGGCACGATGTCATCCCCTATCCCATCACGCTGACCATAGATCTCGGGGCTCTGCTCGCCAATCGCGCCGATGGCGCCAGCTTCGGCATCGTCAGCGACCATCCCTTCCCGTGGCGTCAGAACCGCTTGCTCGACGGCTTCGAACGCGAGGCGCTCACGGCGTTGGCAGGCCGTCCCAAACAACCGATCATGCGGTTCGAGGAGCGCAACGGGCGGCGTTTCGTGCGCTACGCCAGCGCGGTCGTCATGAAGGAAACCTGCGTCGCCTGTCACAACACGCATCTCGCCAGTCCCAAGACCGACTGGAAGGTCGACGACGTGCGCGGCGTCCAGCACGTCTCGATCCCCGTTCCCGACGTCTTGAACCTCAGCCTGCGGAATTTCTTCGAGCCGACCATGCTGGTCGGCGGCCTGGCCACCATCGGCCTGATCTTCCTCACGATGCTGTTGAGCCGGCTGCGTCACTCGATCGAGGACAGCCGCGCGCTGGCGGCGCTGACCGAGGTGCGCAACGCGGAATTGAGCGTGGCCAAGACAGCCGCCGAACAGGCGAGCCGGGCAAAATCTGAATTCCTCGCCAACATGAGCCACGAGTTGCGCACACCCCTGAACGCCATCATCGGCTTCTCCGACATCATGCGGCTCGAGCAGCTTGGCGTGATGGGCCAGCCGCGCTACCGCGAATACGCCACCGACATCAACAACAGCGGCCAGCATCTTCTGGCCATCATCAACGACATTCTCGATATGGCGAAGATCGAGGCCGGCAAGTTCGAACTGCACAACGAATTGATCGTGCTGCCCGATCTGTTCGAATTGTGCCTGCGGCTGTTCCGCGAACGCGCCGAGCAGGCCGGCCTGCACGTCGCAGCCGAGATCGAGCCGCGCTTGCCGCTGCTGCGCGGCGATTCCCGCGCCTTGCGGCAGATCCTGATCAACCTGCTCTCGAATTCGCTGAAGTTCACGGCGCGCGGCGGCTCGATCAACTCGGGGCGCGCTACGACCGCGCGCGCTGCGAGCTGGCGATCAGCGTCGTCGACACGGGCTGCGGCATCGCCGAGCGTGACCTCGAGCGCATCTTCCAGCCGTTCGCCCAGGGCGACAGCGGCATCAGCCGCCGCTATGAAGGCACCGGTTTGGGTCTGGCCATCGTCAAGGCGCTGAGCGAGCGCCATGGCGCCCGGCTGGCGGTGGAAAGCCAGGTCGACCAGGGCACCACGGTGACCGTGTATTTCCCCCAGGGCCGCGTGGTCGGCCCCTACGGCGACCAGCGCGCCGCTTAGCCCGACGGCGACCAGCGCACCGCTTGGCCCGCACGCGACCAGCGCGCCGCTTGGCCCCAACCGCCCGCCGGCGCAGCGATAGCCCGCACAAACGGGTCTGGCTTCCGTCTTGCCCGCGGGGGATTTCGCCGGCCGACGGCTCTGTGCTAGCGTGGCGGCAACAATCAAAAGACCAAAGCACAGGAGGCTCAAGATGCATCGTTTCACGCGCCGAATTCCCCGCGTCCTGCGTTCGCTGTTCACCGCGGCGGGCGCCCTCGCCGGCGCCGGCGCGCGCTCGCCACCCCGGCCGCGGCCGATGCCGGTCGCCGACTTCTACAAGGGCAAGACGGTCAATCTGCTGATCGGCGTCGGCGTCGGCGGCGAATACGATCTGCATGCGCGGCTGAGCGGCCGCTATATCGGCAAGCATATTCCCGGCAACCCGACCGTCGTGCCGCAGAACATGACCGGCGCCGGCGGACTGAAGATGGCCAATTACCTCTATACCGTGGCGCCCAAGGACGGCACCTCGCTCGGCATGATGGCCAACAACTTCCCGATGATGCAGGCGGTCGGCGCCAACGGCGTGCAGTTCGACGCCACCCAGATGGCCTGGATCGGCTCGATCGCGCCGACCGTCGAAACAATGGGAGTGTGGCACACCGCCGGGGTGAACTCGGTCGAGGACGCGCGCAACAAGGAGGTCGTCGCCGGCGCGAGCGGGCGCGGCGCCATCACCTTCACCTTCCCGACCGCGATGAACGAATTCCTCGGCACCAAATTCAAGATCGTCACCGGCTACGAGGGCGGCAACGCCATCAACCTGGCGATCGAGCGCGGCGAGGTCCAGGCGCGCAACAACACCTGGTCGAGCTGGAAGGTGACCAAGGCCGATTGGCTGCGCGACAAGAAGATCGTCATCATCGCCCAGGCCGGCCCCAAGGCCAAGGACCTGCCCGGCGTGCCCTCGCTCACCGAGCTCGCGCGCAACGACGGACGACCGCAAGATTCTCGAGCTGATCGTCTCGGGCACCGAGTTCGGCCGCCCGCTCGCCACCACGTCCGGCGTGCCGGCGGAGCGCGTCAAGGCTTTGCGCGACGCCTTCATGGCGACCATGAAGGACGCCGAATTCCTCGCCGAGGCCAACAAGCTCAACATCGAGGTCGATCCGGTGAGCGGCGAGCATATGCAGCGGCTGGCCGCCCAGCTGATGGCCACGCCGAAAAATCTCGCGGCGCGCGCCAAAGCGATCGTCGAGTAACCGCCCGCCGTGGGCTAAGATGAGGCTCGGGCGCGCCGCCGCGCCCGGGAACCCTCGCGCGTGCCGATCCTCCCAGGAGTCACGATGGAAACCCGCACACTCGGCAATTCGGACCTGCGCGTCACCGTGGTCGGGCTCGGCTGCAACAATTTCGGCGCCCGGCTCGATCTCGACGGCACGCGCAAGGTCGTGCACAAGGCGCTCGACGCCGGCATCACCCTGTTCGACACCGCCGACATCTACGGCAACCAGGGCGGCTCGGAGGATTTCATCGGCAAGACCCTGGGCAACCGGCGCGCCGATATCGTGCTCGCCACCAAGTTCGCCAAGGCGATGGACAAGGAGGGCAAGCTGCGCGGCGGATCGCCGGCCTATATCCGCAGCGCCGTCGACGCCAGCCTGACCCGGCTGCGCACCGACTGGATCGATCTCTACCAGATGCACGAGACCGATCCGGACACGCCGATCGAGGACACGCTCGACGCGCTCGAGGCGCTGAAGCGCGCGGGCAAGATCCGCGCCTACGGCTGCTCCAATTTTCCGGCGGCAGAGATGCGCGCGGCGCACGCGGCGGCCATGCGGCTCGGCCTCTCCGGCTTCGTCACCTTCCAGGACGAATACAGCCTGCTCAACCGCGACATCGAACGGGAAAACGTCATCGCCGGCGGGCAGCAACGCCGGCATGAGCCTGCTGCCGTTCTATCCGCTGGCGAGCGGCCTGCTGACCGGCAAATATCAGCGCGGCGCGGACCTGCCGGCGGGCACGCGGCTCGCCAACAACGCGCGCAACGCGGCGAAGGTTCTCACCGAGGCGAACTGGCGCAAGGTCGAGGCGCTCAAGGCGTTCTGCGAATTGCGCGAGCGCTCGCTGCTCGAACTCGCCATCGGCTGGCTCGCCGGCCGCCGCCCGGTCGCCAGCGTCATCGCCGGCGCGACCAAGCCCGAGCAGGTCGAGGCCAACGTCAAGGCCGCCGGCTGGAAACTGTCGGGCGACGACATGGCCGAGCTCGACCGCATCACCGCCGGCTGAGCGCCCCGCCGGTCGTACTGTGCCGGGTTATACGGTGCCGGGTTATACGGTGCGGCGATGTACGGTGCGGAATGTGGTACTGGCATGACGGCGCCGGGTCGTACGGTGGCCGACAGGCGTTGAATCCCTGCCGCCGCCCGGCAACCCCCTATCCCCACGGTCGGCCAAGCGACGCCTGCCCTGACCGTTCTTGCCAGACGGCTTCCCCAAAAGGGTCGCGATTTTTACCCCTTTTCGCCCCACCCGCAGGCTTAACAATCCGTTAACAATAGGGTGTCGGCGTGCGGACGATCCGCCGCGGCGCAAGCGATGGGGCGGGTGCGATGGGTAGCGTTGTCAGGCTGACATTCGGGCATTTTTCCAAGCGCGACATCGAGGCGATCGAACAGGTCCATGGCGAGCTCTCGACGCGCGGCCTGTGGGGCCCGCTCAAGGTCTGGAAGACCGAGCACGCGGCCTATGCCGCCGTGTTCCCGCCCTACAAGATGGACAGCGCCGATCCGATGTTCATGATCATGCGCGAGCCGAGCGGCGTCTATTACAAGACGATCGGCAACAAGATCGTCGTCGCCGGACGCACCATCGGCGCCTGCCTGCACGCCTCGGTCGACGTCCACACCACGCCGATGCGCCACCAGGGCTGACGCGGCGCCCGGCGCGCGCGACCGCACCGACCTCATCCGGACGAAGCAGCGCGCGGTTCCGGCAACGCGGCACCTCCTTCGGCAACGCGCGTCGAGCGGCGCGCGGCAGCGCTGTCATCAATCTTTCATACCCCGTGGGTCAAATCCACGAGCATGACCGTGGCACGATCGTGGCGCGCCCATGCCGCGATTGCTTTTCGATTTGACCACCGTATTCCGGTGTCGCATGGCGCGCGCGCGCAGTCGTCGATTTAACCGCGCCCGCGCCGGTCGTATGCTGCGACGGCGCTTCTGCCGATCGAACCGAGGGGGACGACAGATGAAGCTCGCATCCTACAATGTGGAGAACCTGTTCCAGCGTGCCCGTGCCATGAACGAGGAGACCTGGGCCGACGGCCGCGAGATCCTCAAGAAGCATGCCGAGCTGAATCGCATTCTCGGCAAGCCGAACTACACCGCCGGCGACAAGGCGAAGATCGTCGCGCTGATGAAGGAGCTCGGCATCGACAAGAAGGACGATGGCGGCGGCTACGTCATCCTGCGCCAGAACCGCGGGCACCTGGTGAAGCGCGCGGCAGAACGGCCTCGAGATCGTGGCCGACGGGCGCGCCGACTGGCTCGGCTGGCTCGACCTGAAGATGGAGGCGGTCAACGAGACCGCCACGCGCATGACCGCCAAGGTCATCGAGGACATCGACGCCGACGTGATCGGCCTGGTCGAGGCGGAAAACCGCCCGTCGCTGCTGCATTTCCGCGACGACGTCATGACCGGTAACGGCGCCGGCGGCTACCAGCATGTCATGCTGATCGACGGCAACGACGACCGCGGCATCGACGTCGCCATCATGACGCGCAGCGGCTTCGGCATCGACAGCATCTGCAGCCACGTGGACGACCGAGGACGGCAAGCGCATCTTCAGCCGCGACTGCGCCGAGTATCACCTCAAGACGCCGGGCAGCGACGGATCTCGTCGTCCTGGTCAACCACTTCAAGAGCAAGGGCTTCGGCTCCCAGGCCGACTCCAACAAGAAGCGCAAGCGCCAGGCGCGAGCGGGTCCAGGCGATCTACGACCGGTTGCAGCAGAACGGCGCGAAGCATGTCGCCGTGATCGGCGATCTCAACGACACGCCCGACAGCGACCCGCTCGCGCCGCTGCTCCAGGACACCGACCTGAGGGACATCAGCGAGCATCGCGCAATTTCGACGACGGCGGCCGGCCGGGCACCTTCGGCAACGGCACGGCGGCCAACAAGATCGACTACATCCTGCTCTCGCCCAGCCTGTTCGCAGAAGACGACCGGCGGCCAGATCTTCCGCCAGGGCGTGTGGGGCGGCAAGCACGGCACCCTGTTCCCGCACTTCCCGGAAATCACCAAGGCGAGCGAATCCGCTTCCGACCACGCGGCGGTGGTGGCGGAGATCAATCTTTGAAACTTGGCGTGACGGCGGAGCGCGCAGCAACGTTCCCGCCGCCACGTCCCATGCCTTTGGATCGATCAGCGCCGCGCGGCGAAGGTTTTTTCGTAAAGCTCGGGCTTGAAGCCGACGAGCAGCTTGCCGCCGACGTCGAGCACCGGGCGCTTGATCATGGAGGGTTGCGCCAGCATCAGGGCGATCGCCTTCTTCTCGCTCAGCCCTTCCTTGTCCGCCTCGGGCAGCTTGCGGAAGGTCGTGCCGGCGCGGTTGAGCAGCACCTCCCAGCCCGCCTCGCGCGCCCAGCCTTCGAGCACGCCGCGCTCGATGCCCGCCGCCTTGTAGTCGTGGAACCCGTAGGCGACGCCGTGGGCGTCGAGCCAGGCGCGCGCCTTCTTCATGGTGTCGCAGTTCTTGATGCCGTAGATCGTGACGGACGGGGATTTCGCCATGGGCCTCTCGTGGGGCTGGAACGGGAGTCGGGGGCCGGATTGTAGAAACCTCGCCCGACGGCGACAAGCCGCACCGACGCCGCGGCGCCCGTCGCCAGGGAAACGATGCGTTTACCAGATTGCGGCGATCCGCGCCGTGACGCCGGTGACGAACCCGCGGGCAAGGATCTTCCCTCCCCCTTCGTGGGGGAGGGTCAGGGTGGGGGGCATGGCGCGCGCGAGCGCGGTGACCCTCACCCCCACCCGTCCTCCCCCATCGAGGGGGAGGTGAAAGACGATGCGCGCCGTGACGCCGGGGACGAAACTGCGGACAAGCATGTTCCCTCCACCATCGCGGGGGCGGTGAAAGACGAACCGCGCCGTGACGCCGGGGGCGAACCTGCGGACCAGCATCTTCCCTCCCCCCTTTGTGGGGGAGGGTCAGGGGGCATGGGCATGCGAGCGCGGTGACCCTCACCCCCACCCGTCCTCCCCCATCGAGGGGGAGGTGAAAGACGATGCGCGCCGTGACGTCGCGGACGAACCCGCGGACAAGCGTATTCCCTCCCCCCTTCGTGGGGCAGGGTCAGGGTGGGGGGCTTGGGCATGCGAGCGCGGTGGCCCTCACCCCCACCCGTCCTCCCCCATCGCGGGGGCGGTGAAAGACGAACCGCGCGCGGGGCCATCGCTGGCATGGTGACCGGGAAGCCGCGGCATCGCGGGTCTGGCGCGCGCCGCTCCGCTCCGTGGCGTCCCCTGTACGTGGCGTCCCCTGTATAAGACCCAGAACTGGCAGCGTTAACCTCGCCCGGCCACCTCCAAGATCATTGCGGTGCGGGCGTTCCTGGGAGTAAGAAAGCTCCGTATACTGTCGATGGGAAGAACAAAAAAGTCGGGAGGTGCGCTTTGTCCAGTATGAGCATGACGTTACGGCCCCAGGTCCGGATCCTCAGCCTGATCGGCGCCGGCCACATGATGAGCCACTTCTACTCCAACACCCTCCCGCCCCTCCTTCCCATTCTCAACCAGGATCTCGGCATCAGCTACACCATGCTGGGCGCGCTGCTCAGCCTGCGCGGCATCATGTCGTCGGCGGGCCAGGTGCCGGCCGGCTTCCTGGTCGACCGCTACGGCGCCAAGCTGCTGCTGTCGATCGGCCTCGCCCTGTGCGCGCTCGGCACCATTCTGACGGCCGGCGCGACCGATTACTGGATGATCCTGGTCGGCGGCATCGTGCTCGGCGTCGGCAACAGCGTGTTCCACCCGGCCGACTACAGCATCATGGCGGGCAGCATCGACGAAAAATACATGGGCCGCGCCTTCAGCCTGCATTCCTTCTCGGGCAATCTCGGCAATGCCATCGCGCCCGTCGTGCTGATCGGCATCACCACCTTCTACAACTGGCGCGTCGCCCTGCTGGTGTCGGGCGTCACCGGCTTCGTCATTCTCGCCGGCCTGATGACCCAGTGGAAATACATCGGCGAGGACGCGGCGCCCCAGCGCAAGAAGAAAAAGAAGGCGAGCGCCGCGGCGGGCGCCGGCGCCGACGATAGCTGGAGCACGACGAAATACATCCTGACCTCGCCGGCCATCCTGTTCCTGTTCCTCTACTACGCCATGAACACGATCGCCGGCGGCGGCTTGCGCAACTTCGCGGTCGCCGGCCTGGTCGAGACCCACGACGTGGCGGCGACCATCGCCAACGCGGCCTTCACCGCCTTCCTGGTGGCCAATGCGGCGGGCGTGCTGATCGGCGGCGTGCTCGCCGACAAGACCAAGCGGCACGAGATCGTGGCCGCCGTCGGGCTGGGGATTTCCGCCGCCGTCATGCTGCTGCTCGGGCTCTACAGCCTGCCCGGCCTCCTCATCGTGCTGATCTTCACCTTCGCCGGCCTGACCAACGGGCTGATCGGCCCGGCCCGCGACATGCTGATCCGCCGCGCCAGCCCGAAGGGCTCGATGGGCAAGGTGTTCGGCTTCGTGTTCTCCGGCCAGACCATCGGCCAGGCCATCGCGCCGCTGATGTTCGGCTTCATGATCGACAGCGGCGTGCCGGCCTGGATCTTCTACACCTCGGCGATCTTCACCGTGTTCTGCATGGTGGTGGTGCTGGTTTCGGCCAAGCACTCCGCGGCCCCGGCCGCGCCGAAGGTTGCCGCGGAGGCGAAGCCGGCGCCGGCGGAGTAAGCCGACGCGGGCGAAGCAAGCGACAGGCGGCGCGAAGCGCCGCGCGGAAACGAAACGGGCGCCGGCATCAACCGGCGCCCGTTTTGATTCGGGCGATCGCCCGAGAACCCGGCTTATTCGCCCCGCCTGCCCTTCGCCCGATCGATCACGAACACGATGAGCCAGATCGGCACGACGATGACCGCGCCGAGCAGCATATACTCGAACGCCCAGCCGAAGAACGTGACGAGTTTGCCGAACATCCGCACGACGGTGTCGCCGAAATTCTCGATCAGCGAGCGCGGCGTGATGTCGAACCAGCTCATCACCAGGCCGACGAGCAGCGACGCGATCAGCAGTTTGAGGATCGTGCTTCCGAGGCCTTTGGACATGGTGGGGAATCGCTCCTGCTCATTCGGTCGGTCGCGCGGACTATAGCGGCAATTGCCGCGAGGGGGAAAGGTCGGGGTAAAGGCCCGCGCCCGCTCTCTCCGCGACGCAGGGCGGCAGGGCTCGAACGCGATCGCGCCGGCTTGCGCGGCGCATTCGACTACGAATGGATCGTCACACCTTCGCGTTCAGGGCGATGTGTTTCATCGTGCCCTCCTTCGGTCGAAGGATGCGGATCAGGCTCGTGCGTGTGAGCGGCGGAGCCATTCGTCGAGACCGATGTGGCCGAGGCGCGCCTCGCCCAACGGCACGAGCGAGTGCTCCTCGACCCGCCCGCCGAAGTAGCGGGCTTCGGGGTCGCGCACAACCTGGCGCGGGTCTCCGACCATCTTCAGATAGCGGGCGACGAACTCGTTGAACGGTGCGCGTTCCGGGCCGGCGATTTCGACGATGCCGTTGCGCGGCGCCGCGAGCGCCACATCGGCGACGATGGCGGCGACATCGTCCGACGCGATGGGCTGGAACAAGCCGGGCGAAAGCCTGACCCTGTTTCCATCGGCACTGGAAGCGGCGATGGCGCCGACGAACTCCATGAACTGGGTCGAGCGGATGATGGTGTAGGGAATGCCCGCGGCCACGATCAGTTTCTCTTGCGCGACCTTGGCGCGGAAATAACCGTTGTCGGGCATCCGGTCGGTCCCGACGATGGAGAGCGCGACATGGTGCCGGACGCCCGCTGCCGCCTCCGCCGCGAAAAGGTTGCGGCCGGAGGTCTCGAAGAATTCCAGCACCGCCTTGTCTTCGAACGAGGGCGAATTGGCAAGATCGATCACCACCTGCGCCCCAGCCAGGGCCGCTGCGAGCCCCTCGCCGGTGATGGTGTTGATGCCGTTTTTGGGCGAGGCGGCGACGACCTCGTGGCCGCCCTGCCGCAGAATGGCGACGGTCTTCGAGCCGATCAGCCCGGTGCCGCCGATGACGACGATCTTCATGGCTTACCCTCCGTTGTCGGTGACCGGAGCCCTTCGCATGGGCTCGAATGCAAGCGGGGACAAGGCACTGATGTCGACGAAGGTCCGCGTCGCCCGGTTACGGACGGATCTCGGGCTCGACGAGCCGCGCCAGGTTGCGCAGCGACTCCTGCCAGCCGAGATAGCACGCCTCGGTCGGGATGGCGTCCGGTATGCCGGCCTGCACGATCTCCAGCTCGGTGCCGACCGAGACTTTCTTCAAGGTCACCGTCACCTGCATCTCGCCCGGCAGGTTGGGATCGTCGAACCTGTCGGTGTAGCGCAGGCGTTCACCCGGGACGAGCTCGACATACTCGCCGCCGAAGGCGTGGCTATGGCCGGTCGTGAAGTTGCGGAAGGCCATGCGGAACGTGCCGCCGACCTTGGCCTCCAGATGGTGCACGGTGCAGGCGAAGCCGTTGGGCGGCAGCCATTTCGCGAGCGCATCCGCCTCGAGGAACGCGCGATAGACTTTCTCCGGGCTGGTCGCGAGAACGCGGTGCAAGCGGACGGTGCCGGGCATGCTCATCTCCCTCTTGGATGGTCGAACGGGGTTGCCTTGATCATGTCAGGGCGACCCGGGCTTGGCCAATCCGACGGATCGATCCCAGATTGTCGGAAAGATGAGCGCCGAGCCAGGGCGGGCTCCTCGTCACAGGCCAGATCGCATCGCGTGGCAAGCCTTATTGCCAATAAAAAAGGCAATACGATAGTATGTTCCACGAGAATAAGGCAACAAATTCAGATAATTGAAAGATGCGTAGAGACAGACTGCACTCGCACACCTAAGGACTATTTGCATGGCAAAGCTCTTGCTCAACGCGGTGCGTATCGAAAGCGATCCGGGTGCCAAATTAGCCGTTGGCAGCCAGCCATTTGACAGCGATCTCTTGGAACAACTGCGCAGCAAACACCGGAAAAAATATCTGTTCAGACGCGGCGGCGAGGAAGGTTCTTCGATCCTTTGTGTGGGCTTGGTGGAAGGCCTGAAACCACTCGGGAATGCGGTCAACGACCAGCTTGCCAACCAGGCGCCCCGGCTTCTGGCATCACTGACTCTCGAAGCCTTGCTACGGCTATTCACCGGACTCGGACGGGAAGTCATTGGATGGCACCCCCTTCGTGTACTTTCGCAACAGCCTTCGAATCTAATCCCAGCCAATAGCGGACTTCCCAATTGGCTGCAGCGCCGAGTGGTCTTTTCGTTCGACACTCGGACTATCCGGACAAGTGACAAGCAGTCGGAATTGGTGCTCGTGTGTGGCGTGCGCACCACCAACCAAATTGAGGCCGATTGCAAAACCATCGTAGGCGCTGGTGTCTCCATCGAGGGGAGGTATGTCACGACCTACCGGCCCAGATCTGACGAACGCCTTCGCGGCAAATATACACTTGCCGGACGCGTCACCGCTCTTCGAGGGTCTCGCATCATGCTCGACGATTGCGGTGATGGGCCCTCATCAATGGAACTTGCCGACGCGTTCCTCGAAAACCGGAAGGAAAATCTGGTCTGGTGCGCCGAACAACTCATTGGTTCGGACGCCGCACGCGCCCTCGACACAGCCGATCAGGCTGCATCCAAATACATCAGCGGCCCTGGGCGGCTCGAAAATACCCGCAAGATGTTTGACTACCTACGTCGCCAAGACATTGAACTCGCCCCAGGCGTTCCGCTGCGCCTTGGCCCATTGGCTGGCAGCGCCAAGGGCAGCTGGAATTTCTCCAACGAAGTGATCAAAAAACCAACCCTCGTCTTTGATCCGAGCGGCACGCGAACGGATATATGGAATGAACGCGGTCTCGAGAAGAATGGTCCCTACGATCAGCGATCGTTCACACCCAAGGAGCTGAAGATTGCGGTGATCTCCCAAGCAGCGTTCGAGGGACAGGTCGACCGTTTCTTGGCGAAATTTCTTGAAGGTCTTCCAAGCGTCAGATCTGGTGATCGTGTGCCTTACGAAAAAGGATTCATTCGACGCTATGCACTCCAAAAGCCCAAAGTTCAAATCTTCACGTCACAGAGCAGTAGTGTCGCGGATTACGCCGCCGCATGCCGTCGGGCGATCGAGACGGCGACGAACGATGGCTTTGAATGGAATTTAGCCATCGTCCAAATCGACAAAGCATTTCGAGACTTGCCTGGGCGGAACAACCCCTACTTCGCAGTCAAGGCTGCCTTCCTAAAGCAGCGCGTGCCCATCGATATTAAATTTATTAAAATTATTAATATAAGGTAAACTTAATCGAGCGTGGCAATCGTAAGATGTCGCAAAACACTGAATAAGAACTTCTTAATTAGTCACCCTTAAAACGCTGCAACCCATGTAATAATAACTCGCAGTTAATAATGTCGACGTTTCTCTGGCTTCGCTGCTATTCGGTTAGTTAATTCCGTCGATGCCATAATTGGGTGGTGCCAACCCCAAGTCTAGATAAAGAAAAGGGACGGCGTCAACGGATCTGGTGACCTCAAAATGTAGCAAAACACTAACATTAATAGCTCTCTAATTAGAAACCCTTAAAACGCTTCAACCGATATTATAAATCCTCACAGTTAATATGGTCAACGTTTCTCTGACTTCGTTGGACTTATTCAGTTCGATAATTTCGTCTATGCCATAATTGGGTGGTGACAACCCCAAGTCTAGATAAAGAAGGGGTCGATGCCAAAAGCCTTGGCAGCCGTATGATGTCGCTTAACACTGGCTACTGCCGCTGCTGAATCTGCGCAATTGTATAATGGGTCAAGGAGCTGAATTGTCACCAATGAGGGCGGGGTTCAAATCCCGTAAGGGTTAACATAGATTTCAACACCTCCACAGTCTAGTTCTATAAGGCCTGTAAGTTATTTATTGTTGTAGATAGGGAATGGCCGATTGGCATTTTTTACCTTTTCCGATTCCGAATAGTAGCCGGATATTTGGTCTACTTGCTCGTCCGAATCCGATTCCCATTAATACCGATTAGTGTATAATCCGGCCGAACATAATAATAGACATCCGATTATTCGGCCTATCCCTAGTTGTTGAGGTCTTAAACTTAAGGCTTACTAGTTTCAATTTCATTACCAACCGTTGCCTCATTTCTGGTTTCCTTACTTACCAGGCATCCTCTTAGCTTTTCCAAAGAGGAATTATGAGTTGCAGTTGAAGCCATGTGTACCACAGTTTAACGGCAGCTTATGACAACATAGGCCGTTGCCGCCGACAAAGATTAGTTTTTGGCATATTACAGCTCTTTAATTAGTTGAAGCTATAGATGGATCCACAGTTTAACGGCAGCTTATGACAACATAGGCCGTTTCCGCCGACAAAGATTATTTTTTGGCATATTACAGCTCTATAAGCTTTGTGCACTCTTATGATATAGTTGCGGGAAATCTCGAGAAAACAGGTGTCTAAATTACGCAGCATATATCATTCGAAAATCACAGTGTTTGACGAAATACTTGTGGCAGATACAGGTCGTTTGACGTCACTCCGAGAGAACTAACGACGATAAGTAGTAGAAAACAGATAAGGGCCTTACACACAATTATTTTTAAATCTTAAAATAAGATTCATTGAGTTTCACCATAGAACGGCAAAGATTTCGGGATAACGCAATGACGTCATAGCAAACTACAAGAGTTTAAGGGTATTTGAACAAAAGATATAAGGCAGTTGAAAAAATATAAATAACGTCGAGGAATGTGTTTTAAAGGTGTGTTGTTAAAGTTATATTCAATTTCGTGTAACTGTGACATGTGGTCGAGACAGACTTACATTACAATTTTATCACTCTCAGATTGCAGATTTAGATGTCTATTTTGTAATCAGGTGAGTCTCAGTCTAAAATATTTAAACCTGTCCCACGAACAGTACAGTTAGTTTCCACTTCGACCAAACAGTTAGAAAAGATAATCATGTGTACACTCAATGCCTTCCTAGATTCACGTAGTATAAGACCTATGGTCAGCAATAGAATGAAAATCATATCAAATCAAATCATCTTTATTGTTCACCGCTTCAATTCAGTGTTGTAGGCCTACATGTAAAGACAGATATTTTCCAAATGCAGTAACAATGGGTAATACCCTAAGGCACCTTAAGTTCCGCTAAACAGGTAACCCTAGTGCTTATAGTCAATCAGTCTAGTCTATATTTCATTGCTTATTTAGTTATTTTTATCAACAGACTTAACCCCTTACAGGCATAGCTCTTATTACTGTGACGTATAAGGTAGAAATAGTTGTTGCCTTTAGTTTTGATTTAAAGCAGAGTTCAAAGCAACGACAATTAATGGCGGTGTAATACACTTCATATTTAGCCTAACACTAAACTACCGCAATAATGATAAGATGCCTTATTGTAATACGCTGCATAAATAGATAAACATTGTTCAGTTATCACATTACATAACTCCGCCACTGTTCGCTTTCTGACAGTGCCAGTCCCAAGCCTGGATAAAGGAGGAGGGCGACGCTAATGGTCTTTGTTACCACACAGCTAGTCGTTAAAAAGGAAATACACATACACATCACATACATTTTGGATTAAATATAAGGAGGAGAAGGGAAGGGAGAAGGGAAGAAGATGGAATTTGGCTGCGAGCGAATAGGGAAATGTTCACCATCACTTCATGGGACAGAGTTACTTTCTTGCTTAAATGATTACTATTTCTGATCTATGTTGTCTCCCTCGTCGAGTTCGCCATCTATGGACCGTCTACGCCATCTGCTGTCGGGAGTACGACCGACGTTGGTCTTTGCAGTGACCTCGACCGATAGTCATGGGTGGAGTTTCGATAGGCATGCGATGAGTTCTGTTCTATGTGCACCCGGTGGCTCAATAGATAGCAGGACTTTGTGTCAGCTATAGCTATTGAGGGACTGGGAATCTGAGTTCGGCTGATCGAATTCGGCATGTATAGTTAGTTTCCGTTTAACGACACCGTGTCAAAACAAAGTTGGTTAGCGTCGCCCTCTCCTTCATCCAGGCTTCAGACTGGCACCACCCGAAATGATTGTGGCAGCGTTACCACTTTTTTGTTACCATATGTTTAACTACATCTTATGTCACCGTTCCAATGGCATAGGCAGTAGTAGTAGTGCTTTCAGTTTAACGAAACTGTGTGATAACAAAGATCATCAGTGTTACCATTAATTACTTATTGTTTCATGATGAAAATAGCGCTATAGAAATGTGGAGTTCACGATTACGATTACGATCTACCATTCTTCAAAACATAATCGAATTGTTTATAAGTTCTGTTGAAGGATAAACGCAACTCCACTCTGCATGTACAAAATATAAGTTCAATTTAGACACCTTAAAATAGATGACAATATCGACTTTAATAATCGCAAATTGTGATCGTTGGTCGTTGTCGTATCTTAAAAATTTGTGTAGTGTAAAGAAATTTCTCAAAAATGTCAACGGCGTTTGGTGCCGTATATTATGTAAATGTAATTGAAATAATTTAATTTAATTAATAAAAATAATAATTTATAACCATTGCCATTACTCTGGTAGTGCCAGTCCAAAGCCTGCAGAAAGGAGGAGAGCGACGCTAATCATCTTTGTTATGATAATAGCGTCGTTAAACAGTGACTAACCAATGCTATAAACTGAGGATAACTACGATAAAATTTAATTTTGGTTGATCTAATGAATTGTTTCAATTCATTAATACAAAATTTATCTTTAATGCATCCACTTATTTATCAGGAGGACTATCGGATTTTTGTGGGTTTTTCCAAATTGTTATTTTAAGATGTTCTAAGAAATTCTTGTTATCATTTTGGCGTTATTGGTATATAGTAAAGCTTGAGCTAGTATGCAATTCAACGCGTCTGACAAACTTATTATTATAGTAGATGAAGTTTCATAATTAAAGGTGTGTTTATGAGTTACTTAATATTCAGCAGAAACCAGCGTTTAGCGGCATCTTGTGACACTTGAGGAAAACCGTGTCCTTTGATACGAGTAGAACTAATCTGCAGCATCATTCCTCGTCATTATCATACAACTATATCTGTTATTAATGGTGTCTAATTCAGGAGTTACTGTTTATGAATTATTTTCCAAAGTCATCAGACGACAGGTAATCACAGGCGTAAATTTGTAAATTTATATAGTGACAGCGACAAATAGAAAGACAGAAAGAGAGACAGAGACAGACAGAGAACACAGAAAGAGACATAGAGACATAGAGAGACTCAGAGAGACAGAGACAGAGAGACAGAGAGAAGAATCGCTACATACACACCCAATATTTCCTGTAAATATAGATTTTTTTTATAGTTTTATAGATTCCTTAGTTTCACCGTAGAACGGCAGAGTTTTCCGATACGCAATGACGCTGTGGCGCGAGGCAAAGACGAAGCATCTATATGTGTAGGCCGCTGGGAAATATAAATAATGTCGGAAAAGTGTTGTAAAGGTGTGTATATATAGCGACGGTGACAGTGCTGATAAAGTGGTCGAACAACTTACATTACAATTTCAGCTGAAATATTTAATGTCCACAAGCAGCACCTTTTGTTTCCATTTGACCAAACAGTTAGAAAGATCATAGTGTTCACGCCCCGGGCGTTAGCGGAACCCCAGTACTACATTCACGCCCGTCGCGTTATTGGCTAAAGCCTGTCACGTGAACTTGTTGTCTTCCCGTGGAATTTTGATATGGCGGACATCTTGAGGGTCGGTTAGGGCCAGGTTAGGATTCGTGGGGTCGTTTATGGTCAAATTAGGCGTCGTGAGGGTCGGTTAGGGTCAGGGTTAGGGTTAGTGTCGTCTTTAGAAAACACGGTGAACAACCTTCCACCGCAATCGGCAATGTTTATCGGTCGGTTCGTTTCAGGTACACACAATCATGTGACATGCAATGACCAATTGCGAGGCGGGCGTGATTCTAGTCCCAGGTATAGGCTCACGTCGGGCGTGACTGTATCCACGACCTAGAAAGATATTTTTATCATGTTTATACTCAATGCCTACTAGATTCCGTAGAATAAAACCTAAGCCTATATCAGCATCAGATTTAACCTTACAGGCGTAGCTTTATACTGTGACGGCGGAGTCCAGTAACAACCACTTTTTTCCCAAATATTATTTCTCTTGTTTTGGATTGAAGAAGGTTCAAGCAACGACAATTAATGGCGGTGTATTCCTTCATATTTTGGTATATTTAACAACCGTAGGCAAATTAGATAAATTTGCAGAAATAGTTTCCCACTTTTTTATTTGAAGCAGGTTGAAGCAAAGACAAAATAACGGCGGTGTATTCCTTCATATTTACACTAACTACCGCAATGATGAAAGATGTCTTCACATTAGCTTATGTACTTAAATATATGTTGCATAAATTGACAACCTCGTCAATATCATATTAAGTTTGTGTGAAATGTAAGATACAGAGAATATAATATTATGAACTTTGAAAACATAAATCGCTATCAACTGGGTAATTTCATGTATTAATTTGTCAATAGCTTGCTGCCTGATTCATTTTCAAACTATTTTACGAAGGTAGTACAGTGTGATTCTCGTTAACGATAACGATAACGAAAATGTTCGTTAACGAAAATAAAATGATTTCGTTAACGATAACTATAACTATAACTAAAAAATATCATTAACTATAACTATAACTATAACGAAAATAACACTAACGAAAATTCATCTTTATTTTCGTTAATACAAAAAATAAAAATAGGAAGTGCAATATGGACGATTCGACATAAATGAGAACGAAAAATGCGATATTTTTATTATGCAATTTGTCAGTTACTTTGGAAACTCGTGTATTCATGAAGCTGAATGCACCCATGCTTCAAAGGCTTTCAAAGCTCTGAGCAAATTGTGAAACAGCGTGTTAAATACGCACTATTTTGCTTATAGCCTTAATTATTGTAACTAAGTAGTAACTAAAATTAACTAAAATAAAAATCCATTAACTATAACTATAACTATAACTAAAAAATAATACTAACTATAACTATAACTATTAAATAAGAAACCATTAACTATAACTGTAACTATAACTAAAATAAAATCTGTAAGGAGAATCACACTGAGGTTGTACACATGCATGGTCTTCTGTTACAATGTCTCATCAGTATCTGGTGATTTATATGTCATAATTATATGCACGCACTAATTATCGTATATTTATATATGTTGTAATGGTCCAAATAGTTGGAATGCAGTACCGATGAGCATTGGAGATGCACCACATACACCCAATGCAATTAAGAAGCAGTGCAATAATTACTTGAAGGCATAACCATACTTCATTTAACCTGTTTCATTGAATTGCTTAGATATTTATCATATATTAGTGAATTCAACTTGTTATTCTTTAAAACGTTTAAGAATTTCTGTATTTATTACTACACAGTAAACAATGACGTCAGCAATAGCTTGTGCTCCATAAATAAAAACAATAATTATGTCAGTACCTTCTATAAATAACTTTTTTTAGTTTTATACTTGAAAATCGGAGTTTACCATAAGAATCATGCGAATCACAGTGGGGGTATTTTTTTACCCCCCGGTGACCAAAATCGGTTGAGAAATATCGTGACCCTATAAGGGTTAATGACATTTTGTGACGTTAGAAGCCGTTAACGTCGATAGAAATATTATTTCTGCACAGTTTCACCCCAGGACTTATTATAATTATATACAACCGGAAACTCCCTATAGAATGTCATGTGACTAATTTGTGGGCGGAATTCGGGATAGATTCCTTGAGTTTCACCGTTGAAAGGCAAAGGTTTCCTATACGCGATGACAAAGTGGCGGGACAACCAGCATCTAACCGTGTAGGCAGCTGGGAAATATAAATAACGTCTTGGAAAGTGTTTTAAAGGTGTGTATTTGCGACGGTAGCAGTTGATAAAGTGGTCGTACACCTTACATTATATTTTCACTCTCAGATTGCAGATTTAGATGTCTATGTTCAGCTGGCTATAAACATAGTCTCGTATGAAATATTTAATGTCCACAAACAGCACCTTTAGTTTCTATTCGACCAAACAGTCAGAAAGATATTTATATTATCATGCATACATTCAATGATTCCATAATTTACATACAATCCGATCTATGCCAGCAACAGACTTAACCTCACAGGCGTAGCTTTAAACTCTGACGGTGGAGTCCAGTAACCACTACTTTCTGGACATGTGCTGAAGTAATTGTTTTGGTTTAAAGCTAGTTTTCAAGGAACGACAATTAACGGCGTTGTATTCCTGCATATTTAACTAACGCAATGATGATAGATGTCTTCACGTTAGCTTACTTACTTATTGTTTAATGTCGCATAAATTGGTGACGTCGCAGTCTTGTTATAGTTGACAGTAGTCATATCAAATTTGTATGAAATGTAATGAGGGAGAGAGGAGGGAGAAGGGAAGAAGAGGGAAGTTTGGGTTAGGGAATAGGGGAATGTTCACCATTACTTCCTGGAACAAAGTTACGTCCTTCCGATCTATGGACCGACTACGCCATCTGTTGTCGGGAGTAGGATCGACGTAGGTCTTTGGAGTGGCATCGACCGATAATCACGGGTGCAGCTTCGATTTACTGACAGGCAGACAATGAATATCTGTTCTTCTTGCACCCGGCGGTTTGAGGGATAGCCGGACATGCGTCATCTACCATCACTGAGGGACTGCTGGGCGGTGGCTTTCACGTGTGCTGCGGACGCTACCGCCTGTCGTCTCTCAACACTCCCGACGCTGCTTGGTCCATGTAGACTTTGAACTTGATGCTATCTATCAGTCATGAATGGGAATCCGTTGTTGGGTTTCACGCGTGTGCGTGGGCCTGCCACTGGGAACTCCTCCAGTTTTCAGTCCATTGTTTGGCTTACTGATGAATTTATTTTCTTAACATCTAAGCTAGCGCAGACATCGCCTAATATTAGCCTTTACTTGGAGTGGTGCTGTAATAATTTATAAGTGAAAATTTAATTGCAATTAATTGTTTAGCAACATCTTTTGTATTCTCGCTATTACTGAAACCGGAAATGTAATCGTAATTCTGGACGAAACGCGATTTGAGGAACATATACCTCAATTTAAATACGTTTAAAAGGTGTCTAAATTTAACGATTTCATTCCATTATTGAGTGCGTGTGGGTGTGGTTAGTTGGAGAATAACCAATCAAACGCTAGATAAATCTATTCTACACAGAGGTCTCTACTTAATTACTTACCGATTTATTTATTATCTAACTTATTTACTTTCGTAAAAATAACGAGGCAACCGTAATTACTTATATGCCAATGAATGAATGAATGAATGAATTAATTAATGAACGAATGAGTAAATAATTGATTAACAAATTAATTAATTAATTAATTACAAATAATGAACGAATGAACGAATAATGAATGAATGAATGAATGAATGAACAATGTATTAATTAATTAATTAACGAATGAATGAATGAGTCAGTCAATTAGTCAATAGTCAATCAGTCAGTCAGTCAGTCAGTCAGTCAGCCATCCAGTTAGCCAGACAGTGACTATACAGATGCAACAAATACCCCTATCAGATTCCTTCTCGTCTTAGGTCTCGAACCCCGTATCTGTAGTCGTTGGGACATAGAAGTACGCACGAGATGCCTACGACCTCGGTGTCCGCTACATCGGCGGCTGTTGCGGATTCGAACCCTACCACATCCGAGCGATCGCTGAGGAGCTAGCCAAGGAGCGGGGCCGTTTGCCAGTGGCCTCGGAGAAACACGATCCCTGGGGCCAGGGACTCAGGATGCACACGAAGCCCTGGGTCAGGGCAAGGTGAGTGGAAGATGGAAATTAGGGTTAGCGGCTGCTTAACGACGTTTGTCATAACAAAGACGATAATCGTCACCCTCCTGCTTCTCCATGCTTGGGACTGGCACTACCACAAGTGAGGTAGTGGCGAAGTTTTGCAAGTTTGTTTCGTCTATCGGTCACCTGGATTGAAGTTCAACAGACGACTTATAAAAGATAAAATAATTATTCATTGTGCCTGACAAACTTATTATATGTTACGTGAAGGCACATAATTAAAGGTGTGTTATGTTTATTAATTTAGGAGAAACCGGTGTTTAGCGACATCTTGGATATCACCAAGACCGTTGAATTCGATAAGAAAAAATTGTAACT
>CAVVYA010000009.1:0-25862 GCA_963752345.1 uncultured Alphaproteobacteria bacterium | reverse complement strand
ACGCGAAACCGATTGTTGCCCGCCTCGGCCAGGATTTCGCGGGTCAGCCGGGCGTCGCCCGGATTGTCCTCCACGAGCAGCACGTTGAACAGGGCGGGCGAGTTCATCGGCGCTGGGCCCTAATTCCCGTTCCCAGAGCGATCAGGCCTGCGGCAGCTTGACGATGGACAGCCAGAAATTTTCGATGCCATGAATGATTTCCACGAACTTGTCGAGATCGACCGGCTTGGTGATGTAGCAGTTGGCATGCAGCTCATAGCTTTTGACGATGTCCTGCTCGGCTTCCGAGGTGGTGAGGACGACCACCGGAATATGCTTGAGATGCGGGATCGCCTTGATCTCGGCGAGAACCTGACGACCGTCCTTGCGCGGCAGGTTGAGGTCGAGAAGGATGATATCGGGCGTCGGGGCGTCACCGAATTCGCCCTCCTTGCGCAGGAACTCCATCGCTTCGACGCCGTCGCGGACATGATGCAGGTTGTTGCAGACCTTGCTTTCCTTCAGCGCTTCTCTGGTCAGGCGGGCGTCGCCCGGATTGTCCTCGACCATCAGAATATCGATAGCAGTCATGTTGACCCGTCCGTGCATGAGGTTCCTCCTACCCAGGCACCGTAAACTGGAACACGCTGCCGCCCGTTGGTGCAGGCTCGACCCAAATCCTGCCGCCGTGGCGCTCGACAATCTTCTTGCACACCGACAAACCGATGCCGGTGCCCGGGTACTGCTCCCGCGTGTGCAGCCGCTGAAAAATCATGAAGATGCGCTCGGCATATTGCGGCTCGATGCCGATACCGTTGTCGGTCACGCTGATCTGCCACAGCCCGCCGTGGCGCTGCGCGCCGACATGGATGCGCACGGGCGTTTCGCGCCGGAATTTCAGCGCGTTGCCGAGCAGGTTTTGCAACAGTTGCAGCAGCTGGACCCTGTCGCCCTGCACCATCGGCAAAGGGTCATGGCTGATTTCGGCCTTGGCCTCGCCGATCGATACGGTGAGGTTGGCCACCGCGTCGGCTAAGACCTGTTCGAGCGAAGTCGGCGTGAAGGGCTTGCCTTTGGTGCCGACGCGGGAATAAAGGAGGAGATCGTTGATCAGGCTCTGCATGCGCTTGGCGCCTTCGACCGCAAAGCCGATGAACTCATGGGCGTCGCCGTCGAGCTTGGCCGCGTAGCGCCGCTGAAGCAGTTGGCAATAGCTCGCCACCATGCGGAGCGGCTCCTGAAGGTCATGCGATGCGACGTAGGCGAACTGCTCGAGCTCGGAATTTGAGCGCTGCAGCTCTTCCATGGCCTGCTGCAGCATGCGCGCCTGATCGGCCAGCACTTGCTCGACCTGCTTGCGCGCGGTGATGTCCTGGTAGGTGCTGACGAATCCGCCGCCAGGCATCCCATTGCGCAGCTTGAGAATGACGCGGCCGTCGGACATCTGGTGCTCGCGATTGTTGCCGACCCCGCGCCGTGCGCGGTCGATTCTCGCCGCCAGCTCGGCCGGGCCGCATTCGCCATAGTCGCCGCGCTCGACATTGAGATCGACGAAGGCCTGATAGGGCGTGCCGATCTCGCCGAATTCGGGCGGGTAACCGAACATATCCAGGGACTTCTGGTTGCAGGCGATCAGCCGCAGGTCGTTGTCGAACACGCGCACGCCGTCCGCCATGTTCTCGAGCGTCGCCTTGAGGACGGTGGCGGTGCGCGCGGCATCCTCCTCGGCATGCTTGCGGGCGGTGATGTCGGTATAGGTGTGGATGAAGCCGCCGCTCGGGATCGGCGTGAAGCGGATGGCGATCACCTTGCCGGTCGGTCGTACGTGCTCGCGGCGCGCCGGGGTCAAGGACCGGACCACGGCCAAGCGTTCCTGGACATACTCGTCCGGGTCACGGTCGCCGCGTTCGCGGCGGCTCGCATTGAACCGCAGGATTTCCTCGTAGTTCATGCCCAGGCGCAGGAAATCCGGCGCATAGTCGAGCAGTTCGGGATAGGCCCGGTTGAACAGGACGAGATTGAGATCGGCGTCGAACAAGGCGATACCCTGCATCACCGTATCGAGGATGGTGCCGAGCAAGCGGGTGGCGGCACGTTCGTCGCCCTCGTCGAAGTAGCGGACGGCGTCGGGATCATTGGAACACGAATCCCCCTGAGCGCCCCTTCCCAGCGGAAGGTCGCTTTGCGCCGCCATCGGAGGCACAACCCTCATGCTCCACCCTGTCGTTCTTGTCTTTGCGACAGGAACAATTTGAGGCAATTACTGTTAAGGGCGAGTTAAGGCCTGCCCACGGGCTAGGCAGAATTTACCTTAGAATCCAAGGGTTCCAGCCAGTCCCGGCGGCGTCCTCCGCCTTTTGGCGGCCGGTCAGGCCTTCCGGCTGTTGTCCGCCTGGATGCCCACGCAGCGGTCGATGGCGAACCGTAAGCTGACCATTTCACCGATGCGATGGTCCTGATCGGGCTTGGCCCTCACCTTCAACTCGTGAACGCCGACCTGGACCAGATAGTCGATCACCTCGCCAAGGAAGATCCGGTTGATGACCTTGCCAGGCAGAATGCCGCCATCGGCCGCGCCGCCGCCCGCGCTGATCGCCACGTCCTCGGGCCGGACGGAGACGAGGACCGCCTGGCCTGCCGGCACCGGCTGGATGAAGCTGCAACGGATGACGCCTTGGTCGGTGCGCACCTCGCCGATGCCGTCGGTGCCGCTGGCGCGCGCCACCTCGCCCGGCAGGAGATTGGTCGAGCCGATGAAATCGGCGACGAATTCGCTGTTCGGCCGGCGGTAGATGTCGAGCGGGCCGCCGCGCTGAATGACCTGGCCGCCGGACATCACGATGATCTCGTCCGACAGGGCGAGCGCCTCGGATTGGTCGTGCGTGACATAGACCGTGGTGATGCCGAGGTCGAGTTGCAGCCGCTTGAGCTCGAAACGCATCTGTTCACGCAGCTTGGCATCCAGGTTGCTGAGCGGTTCGTCGAGCAGCAGCAGGCCGGGTTCGCGCACCAGGCCACGGGCCAGCGCCAGGCGCTGCTGCTGACCGCCGGAAAGCTGGGTCGCGGCGCGGCTTTCGTAGCCGCCGAGCCGCACCATTTCGAGCGCCCGCTTGACCTTGTCGGCGATCTCCTTGCGCGCGTAGCGCTTGCCCTTGGCGACACGCAGCGGAAAGGCGACGTTTTCGAACACGGTCATGTGCGGCCAGATCGCATAGGACTGGAACACCATGCCGATGCCGCGCTCGTTGGGCGGCACGAACAGGCCGTTCGCCGAGTTGTAGACGTCGCGCCCATCAATCGAAATCCGCCCCGAATCGGGCCGCTCGAGCCCGGCGATGCAGCGCAGGATGGTGGTCTTGCCGCAGCCCGAGGGACCGAGCAGCGTCAGAAGCTTGCCCGTCTCGATCTTGAGGCTGACCCCATCCACGGCGCGGACCTTGCCACCGTGGGCCATGAAAGCCTTGTGCAGGTTTTCGACGATCAACATGGCCTCTGTTCCCTTTTGCCGAGTTACCGTTTGCCGGATCGTGGTTTGCCGGATTGTCGTTTGATCGAGGCTTCGCCCATGGCTCAACCGCGGTTGCTGACCATGGTCTCGAGCCGCCGCATGATCATGACGATGACGACCAGCGGCAGGATCTGGATGATGCCGAGCGCGCAGACCGCGCCGAAGCTGCCGCCTTCCTCCCACATGGTCAGGCTGATGGTGCCGAGCACATGGGTGCCGGGACCGGCAAGGAAGATCGAGGCCGAAAGTTCACGCACCGCGAGCACGAAAATATAGAGCCACGCGGCAATCAACACCGGGGCCAGCAGCGGCAGCAGCACCCGGCGGAACGTCTGGATCACGCCGGCGCCGCTCATCTGCGCCACTTCTTCCAGCTCCCTGTGGATCTGCACGATGCCACTCGCCGTGAAGCGCATGCCGTAGGGCAAATTCATGGTGATGTAGGCGATCAGCAGAATCCAGATCGTGTTGTAGACCGGCAGCGGAATGATCAGATAGGCGAACAGGATGGACGCGCCCATGATGACGCTCGGGATGGCGATCGGCACGAAGGCCAGCACGTCGAGCGTCCAGCCGAAGCGCGTCCGCGTGCGTTGGGCGATCCAGGCCATGACGAAGGTCAGCAGCACCACCGTGGTCGCCGCCAGGGCGCCGAGCGACACGCTGTTCTTCACGGCGTTGAGGAAGATCGGATAGCCGAGGATGTAGCGGTAATTGTCCCACGTCATGGCCGCGATGGCAGCGGCGTCCGGCCTGGTCACGTTGCGGAAGAACGACTGCCAGGCTAGCGTGAACAGCGGCAGCCCGAGCGCCAGGAAGAACATCAGGCCGATGGCGATGCTGACCGGCCAGCGCCATTCGCGGAGGTCGATCAGGGTCGGCTTATAGCCCTTGCCGGTGACCGTGGCGTAGGCTTCCGCATTGACTGTGGCGCGCCGGTAGAGATAGACGCCGACCACGCAGATCAGCAGCAGGGTCAGGCCGAGCGCACCCGCTATGCCGAACCTGGGCGGCGCCTCGGCGGTGGCCGACTGGATGTCCGTGGTAAGCACGAAGATACGCGCCGGCATGCCGATCAGGCGCGGCACCTCGAAGCTCTCGACGCCGCGGATGAACAGCAGCAGCATGGTCGACAGGATCGCCGGGCGGAGCAGCGGCAGGGTGACGCGCGAAGCGACCTGCAGGGTGCCGGCGCCGGACATCGCGGCGGCTTCCTCCATGCGGACGTCGAGCACCCGGAAGGCCGGCCCCATCAGCAGATAGGCGAGCGGAAAATAGTGGCTGCTCAGGGCCCAGATCATGCCGCCCATGGAATAGATGTTGAACGGCGATTCCGCCAAGCCGAACACCTCGCGCAGAAGCGCGTTGGCCCAGCCGATGTTGGGGCTGAGCACCAGCATCCAGGCCATGGTGGTGAGCAGGCCGGGTATCGCGAAAGAGAGCAGCGCCAGGGTGTGAAACAGGCTGCGGCCGGGCGCGTCGGTGCGCTCGACCACCCAGGCGACCGCCGTGCCGAGCGCGAAGGTGAGCAGCGCCGTTCCCGTGGCGAAGACGAGCGTCGTCCACAGCACGCCGAGAATCTGGTAATCCGAGTAGGCGTCGACGAAGTTCTGCAGCGTGAAGGCGCCGGGCCCGTAGACGGTATCCTCGGAAAACGCCGTATAGAACAGCGCCGCGAGGGGCACCAGCACGAGCCAGCCCGCGATCACCGCACAGATCAGAAGAACAAGGTTGGCGGGCCGCAGCCATTGCACCAAGCCGGCGAACATGCCGCGCTCGCCCCGCATGGCGCCGACGCTGTCACCGGCTGTCAAGGTAACGTCCCCCGTTGAGCCGGATCATTCGGAAGAATGATTCGGCCCTCTCCTGTCTGGACTAAACGCATGTCCCTGCCGGTTCAACGAACTGCGAACAGCTCCTTGAAGAGCTTCTGCCATTTGTCTTCCTCCTGGGACGACATCACGGCGGAAACCACCTTCTTGCCTTCGTAGGCTTTGAGCACGCCGGGCGGGTTCGATTCCACGTCGCCGCGGGTCGGGATGCGGCCGTATTTCGTGAACAGGGTCTGGCCTTCCTGGCTCAGCACGAAGTTGGACAGCAGCCGCGCCGCATTCGGATTCGGCGCCTTGGCGTTGACGCCGACCTGGCCGTAGAACACCGCCACCGGCTCCATCACCCAGAAGTCGGTCGGGCCGCCGCCGAGCTTCACGTTGAGCGTCAGGTTCGTGTAGTTGTTGAGGGCGACCCAGTATTCGCCGGCGCCTACCGAGCGAGCGAGCGCGAGGTGGCCTTTGACCACCTTGACGTCGAGCTTCTGGACGATGTCCTTGACGAGGGCCTTACCCTTGTCCTCGCCGTAATGCTGGATGACGGCGCGCAGCCACTCGTTGTCGCTGAAATCGATGGCGACGCGGCCCTTCCACTCGGTCTTCTTGGCGAGGTCCTCGAGCGTCTTGGGCAGCTCTTCCTTCTTCACCTTTTCGGTGTTGTAGGCCGGCGAATTGTAGTTGGAATAGACGCCATACCAGCGCCGGTCGGGATCCTTCGCGGAGGCCTGCAGGTTCTTGGCTTCCGACGGATCGAATTGGGCAAGCCATTCGGTCGGCAGCTTGTTGACGGCGGTGGTCTGCAGCACGTCCCACGAATGCTTGCCGGCGCGTTGTTCGACGGTGATGCGCGACATCAGGCCGGTATCGGAGTTGCGCACATATTCCACCGGAATGCCGGTCACGTCCTGGAAGACCTTGAAGACCGGCAGCGCCTCTTCCTCGTTCATCGAGCCGTAGGCGGTGACCTTGCCCTCTTTCTTGGCGCCGGGCAGCAAAGACTGGTCCAGCCAGGCGCGATTCTGGGCGCTGGCCACGGTCGGCAGCAGCAAAAGGGCTGTCCCGGCCAGCAAAACGGCGAATACGGTCTTGGCGAGCGAGCGGGCGCTCGTTGGGGTCGTCGCGGTCATGTGGGCCTCCCAGCCTCGTTGATTGGCCCAAGTATCGCCTTGGTGGGCCGCGGCTGTCAAATCGACCGACGCGTTCCGCTATCCTCCAACGGAGGACCAAAATCTCGGGACGCCATCACATTTTTATGACGAGAACCGCGCCAAGAGCTCGACGTCGCAGGCCCGAACGCGCCGAATTCCTGACGCATTGCCATGGGCCCGCCGTAAGACTGCTGGCGATCTGGCACGCCTTGACCCGTTGCGACGTTTCGGCTGTAACCGGCCCGCCGCACCGCTAGGATGGCGCGCGTATGGGCAGACCCCTGCACAGATCATCAACGAGGCACCGCATGGTCGTTCCGCACGGAAGCGCGTTCGCCGGAAAGCCAGCCAGGAAGCGCGCCACCGAGCGAAGCTGGCGGAACCGGGTCTCTGGCTTCCTCGTGCCGGTCGTGCTGGTCGCGCTTCTAGCGTCCGCTTTTCCGCTGGCGGCCACCGAGGCGGTCGATCTCGAGATCGTCATCGCCACCGATGTGTCCCAGAGCATCGATGAGCGCGAGGCGGCTCTGCAGCGGCAAGGCTTCGCCTTGGCCTTGCGCAGCCCCGAGGTGATCCGCGCCATCGAAGGCGGCGCGCTCGGCAAGATCGCCGTCGCCTACATCGACTGGTCGAGCGAACCGTGGAACAGGGTGATCGTCGACTGGCAGGTGATCCAGGATGCGGCGAGCGCCAACGCCTTCGTCGAAGCCCTGCTCGCCCGGCCGCGCACCCGTGGCCAAGGGACGTCGATCGGCGGCGCCATGCGCATGGCGGCGCAGATGATCGAGAGCAACGGGTTCGACGGCCTGCGGCGGGTGATCGACATTTCCGGCGACGGCCCGAACAACCGCGGCTCGCTCGCCTTCGCCCGCGAGGACACGCTGGCGCGCGGCATCACCGTCAACGGCCTGCCGATCATCACCGACGACTACGGCACGGGCGACTGGGGCGGGTTTTATGGCCAGCTCGACCGCTATTACGAGACCTACGTGATCGGCGGACCGGGCGCCTTCAGCCTGCCGGCCCGGGGCTTCGAGGAATTCGCCACCATGATCCGGCGCAAGCTGATCCTGGAGATTTCCGGCGAAACGCCGGCGAACCGGCTTGCGGCAGCCGAAAAGTCCGCGGTGCCCAGCCGCTGAGGTATCCTTCGGCGTTATTGCGTGACGTCATGTCGATCGTCCGTGCCTGGAAATAAGGAGAAGCTCATGAAACGTCTTGTTCTCGCATTGATGCTCGCCACTTTCACGGCCTGTGCCGGCGGCATAGACCCGACTGTGCAGTGCCCCGACGACAAAAATAAACAGCTCACGCGCGCCGAGTGGGAGGCTTGCAATGGCCGTCAGGACCCCGCAGACAGGGGGCCATGATGGGCCACGGCTGCGAGCGTGACGCTGGCAGCCCAGGCCGAACCTTCACCGCGCTCGAACTGTTCGCTCACGCCGCCCTGGCGCAGCGAACAGGCGCGGCTGTGCCAACGCTGATGGTCGGTGTGGCCATGAGAAATCTTTCGATCGATCTGCGGAGAGCCATTCAGCGCGGGACGGCCATCGACCAAGCCGGCGAGTCGTTCGCGGGAGCGGCGGGACGTGGGACACTGACGATCGTCCCGGCCGAAATCGCGGAACCCCACCATGAAATATCTTGTTCTCGCGTCGATGCTCGTAACATTCACCGCTTGCAGCGTCGGCACCGACCCGACCGTGAACTGCCCGACGGACCCAAACAAGCAGCTCACCCGCGAGGAGTGGCGGGCGTGCAACGGCAGGCAGGACAAGTCAAACGATCGTGGGTTGTAAGGGGCCAATGCCGACAGCGCCGATGGCGGCGAACGGGCCGTCATCGCGCTGACCACGGGGTCGAGCAGCCGGCGCGGTGGTCGCGACAGGTGTCGCAGTAGCGCCGGCGCCCTGGAGCGTCAGCCTTCGACGCGCAACCCTTGTTTGCGCAACAGGCTCTTGATGAAGGTTTCGGTTTCCTCGGTGACGCCCGCCATCTGGCTGACGAAACGGGTCATGTCCACATGAGACATGGGCGACAGGTCTTCGCTGATCTTCTTGCCGCGCTCCGTGAAATCCGAATCCTTGACCATGGCCTGGAACGCCGCCCGGTAGGCCGCGACGATATCGTCGGGCGTGCCTTCAGCCAGTGCGATCCATTTATCGACCGCATTGACGCTTTCCCAATAGGCAAAGGCCTGCTTCGCGACGGGGTCGGTGATCTTGCCGGCAACCAGTTCGGCGAAGATCGGCGCGTCGCCGAATTCGGCACGGCCGACATAGCGGCCGTTCTCGGGCTCGCCCTGCTGCGCCAGGATTTTGAACTTGCCGGTGCCAACCAGCCGCTGCACGAGAAAAAGATTGCCGGTGGTCGTGAGATCGACCTCGCCGCGCTCGAGCGCGATCGTCGTCTCGTTGGAGCCGCGATAGCCGACCACCCATTTCACGTTCCAGCCGAGATATTCGATGCCCCACATGGTGGTCTGGGCCGCCGAGCGGGTCGGGTCGATGACGCCGTAGTTGAGCGGCGCCGCGCTCCTGTCATGAAGCCTCTTCTCCGCCTCGGCGCTGACCAGCAGCACGGAACCGCCGCGTCCGAGTCCGCCGACATGATGAAATTTCTCCGGCGCATATTGCCCCTTGGCCTTTGTGAAAATCAGCGGATTGACCTGGGAGTTGGAGCCGACCATGAGCGTCAGCCCGTCGCGCTTGGTCTGCTGATGCACATAATTGACGGCGGTGACGCCCGAGGCACCGGGCATGTTGCGCACGACCACCGTCGGATTGCCCGGCAGGTATTTCTCGAAGAACGGCGTCAGCAGACGGCCGGCGCCATCGGTGCCGCCGCCGGCTTCGTTGCCGATCACCACAAAGATGCGCTGGCCGCTGAAATCGGCGGCCGCGACAGGTGCCGCGATCGCGCCGAACAGAAATGCTAGACCCGCCACGATGATACGTCCCATAGCCGCCCTCCCTGCCGTTCCGCCTAAATCCCGTCGATCGGCGGTTGTCGCACGAAAGCGCCCGCCCTTGCTTGGTGTCAGGATACGCCCAGTTGCACCCGAACTTACCGAAATTATAAGACGGACCAGTCCGGACGGCCAGGTGGTCGTGCCCCTTCGACATAGGGCACACACTTCCCTCTGATGGGGTTTGGCAGCGTCGTGTCTTTTCAGTCGCTGCACTTGAGAAGACTGACCGTCAAAATATCGTTGCTCGAGTCCGCCCCTCTACAACCGGCGGCTAGGGAAATCGTCGCTGACAAGCGGCTAAAGACAGGTTCACGCGTCAGTGTCTCTGGGAGATATCTTGGTCTTGCTTTCAGCCAACTGCGAAGCAAGATTTCGGAGGTCTGCGTCGATCCACCCCGCGGCCTTTGCCGCTGCGTCGATGCTGTCGAGCTGCTTCACCAAAGGCTTCCGCTGCCGATCGGTCGTTATATACGGCGCGAGCCTCCCGATCGCGCAGGCAAGAGCCGAGAGAACAAGTGGTATGGGCGAAGCAGCCGCTCGAATCGGGTCAAACGCGGTTGCGACAAGATCGTCGTAGGTCAAGGGTCTGACGCTCAAGCGGACATGACCGGCTTCGTCGCTGTGAAGTGATTTGACCTCGCCGCGTTCAAAGACGAGGGCAAGTGCCGCCACCAGGCGGTCGATGATTAACACCGCGGTATAGGGATCATTGATGCCCGGTGAAAGGGCGCGGAGTGCGATCTCGACGAGCTGACGAAATCCGTATTCTACATCCTGGGCTTCCGTTCTTCCGTCGCCGACGACGAAAGCAGCCTTTACGACGCGCACGACCTCCTCGGTGGGATTGCCGGATGAACGAATGGCTATTGGCTTGTCTTTTGCCAGGACGAAATCCCCCGGTCGGACGTCGGCCCAAACCTGCACATCATTCCGATGCGTGCAGCGCACGATCTGCTCGTAATCGATGGCTTGCAGATATCCGCTACTTGAAAGCTCTATCCAAGTCACGTCGGATGGAGGTTTCATCCCATCATCCGCATTTTCCGTGGTCGACAAGTGCTCGATAGAGCGCCGCAACGCGCGATCGACGATCCCTATTACGTGATCCGACATGATCGATTGCGCGAGGCGATGGATAAAAAACAACAATACGAGGATGGAAAGGGATGACAGCGCGGTCGCCCCGGTTACCGCAACGTGGAACTTGGTGTGACTCGCCCCTTCGTCCAGCGATCTCAAGATCATGAGGACATAAAGAATATTCGCGACAAACAGCCCGAGCACGAACTGCGTCGATCTGTCGGCAATGAAGAAACGGATAACGCGAGGTCCCAACTGACCGGCCGCAAGAGTTCAGCACAACGACCGTGATCGATATGACCAGGGCCGTCATGGTGATCGTGCCCGAAAGAAGAGCGGAGAGAAGCGTTCGTGCGCTCTCTATATCGCCCGAGTAAAGTAAGGCCGTCCAGAAGGGGCTCTCATCAAATCGCCAAGCGGTATTCGATATGGCAAGCGCTGCCAGCACCGCAGCGATGGTCATGACAAGGGGGAGAAACCAAAGACTGTCCCTGACGAAACGCCAATGCAGCGCGAATCGGATCATATACGAATCCCTTACAGGTCTGACGACACCGGCCTCCGCTGCCTAACGGGCCTATGCGCGATCCGTTCCGAGCGAGAGCGGTGCCGGTGGTGAGCGAAGGCGCGCCTCATCGCTCTGCCAGCATCGCGAGCAGAATCGAAATTCTCTGAAGCTCGCCGAGGCTGGCTGCACGAAGGAACAGATCAAAGCGGTCTTGGGCCACAAGTCGGACGCCGCCGCCGACATCTACATCGAGAAGGCGAGCCGAAAAACCCTGGCGACCGCAGCCATCAGGAAGCTCGAGGGCACCCAACGGCGAACGTCCCCGAAACAAAAGCTGGAAAACCAGTGGACGTAAAATGGAAAACTCGTCCCACTTCGGTCCAATCGCGCGGCTAAGTGCTTGAAAGAGTGGTGCCCAGGGGCGGATTTGAACCACCGACACGCGGATTTTCAGTCCGCTGCTCTACCAACTGAGCTACCTGGGCACACGAAGCCCGGGCCGGACGGCCAAGGCGGCGGGAGTGGCGCTTATAGGCAAAATCACCCCACCTGTCCAGCAGCTTGGACTGAGCCCCGACGAACCGATCCGGACCGCCTAGCGGCTCCCGGGCTCCTCATCCGACGGGGCCGCGCCCTCCGCCTCGTGGCCTTCGGGCGGTTCCTCGGCGGGAATGCGGTAGGCCTCGCCGAGCCAGCGGCCGAGGTCGATGTCCGCGCAGCGCTTGGAACAGAACGGCCGGGTCTCCAGCTTCACCGGCTTGCCGCAGATCGGGCAGGCCTTCGCGCGCCCGGCGGCCGGAAAATGGGTCACCGCGTCGCCCGCCGGCCGGCCGTCGGCCGGCTTGTCGTCGTCGGATGTGCTGTCATCGCTCATGAAGGGTTCTCGGACGATACGGCGGGCGCCACTTGCGGGAACAAAATGGCGTCCATCTTACTGAACAGGTTGCGGCCGAAACGGCCGGACGAGCCGAACGGCAGGTTCATGCGCTTCTCATAGAGGGCATGAACGGTGATAGGCCGCGTATCGGACTTGGCCACGATCACCCGGCCGACCTCGCCCCAACTGGTCGCGCGCGGAGGCCGCGAGATGACGATGACGAAGCCCTCCGGGTCTTCCCGTTCGATAGATGGCTTGAGATTCATCAGGATCAAGGCGGCGCGGGCGGCATCCCGCACCTTTTCATAAGGCGCGTCGAAGCTGCGCTGCACACCGGCATCGGTCGCGCTGTCCTGCACGGTTTGCGCGTTGCTGCAGGTCGCCGCCACGAGCGCCAGCGCCGCCGCGGCGAGCCGCCGAAATTGTCCTTTCATGAGAGCCCCCTTCCCATTCCTCTAAAACTCTATGGCGGCGGGCGGGCATGTGGCAACCGGTCGGAGCCGGATCGCCTTACGCGCCGTCCGCGATGATCTCCCGACGGAACATTCGCCCGGTGCCCTCGCAAGCGGCGCAGGGCGCGGTCAGGATTTCATGCAGCGGTGGCCGGCCGCGCCGGCGCGCGATCTCGAACAGGCCGAGGTCGGTGAAGCCGCCGATGCGGACGAACATGGGATCCCCGGCGAAACCCTCGCGCACGGCGGCGAGCACGCGCGCCTGATGCTCCTCGTCCAGCATATGAACGAAATCGACGACGATCAGGCCGGAAAGATTGCGCAGACGGACCTGGTGCGCCACTGCCTGTGCCGCCTCCAGATTGGTGCCGAGAATGGTGTCGGCCTGGTTGGTATCGCCGATGTGCCGCCCGGTGTTGACGTCGACCGCGGTGAACGCGTGGGTCGGCTCGATCATCAGGAAGCCGCCGCTCGGCAGCGGCACGCGCGGCGCCAAGGCCGCGGCGATGTCCTCGTCGATGCCGAAGCGGTCGAACAGCGCGATATCGCCGCGCGACAGCTCGATGTTGCCGGCGAGCCACGGCATGAAGCGCCGGCCATACTCCTGCGCCGCGCGCTGCGCCGCCGGATCGTCGGTCACGACGCGGCGGACTCCCGCATGGCCGCGGTCGCGCAGCATGCGGGCGAGCGGCGACAGGTCGCGCCATACGCAAGCCGGCGGCTTGGCCGTAGCGGCACTGGCCTCGATCGAGGCCCAGGCCTCGCGCAGCCAGGCGGCGTCGCGCGCCAGGTCGTCGGTCGTGGCGCCGCGCGCGGCGGTGCGCAGGATGAAGCCTTCGTCGGGCCGCGCGATGGCTTCCAAGGCCGCGGCGAGCCGCTGACGCTCGGCCTCGTCGGCGAGCCGGCGCGAAAACACCAGGCCGCGCTGGTGCGGCGCGTAGACCAGATGGCGGCCCGGCAGGCTCAAGTTGAGGGTCAATTCGGCGCCCTTGCCACCCTGCGGGTCCTTGACCACCTGGACGAGCACGGCGGCGCCTTCGTGGATCAGCGGAGCGGGGCCGGAACCCGCGCGCTCGATGGCGTGCAGCGGCAGGAAGCCGGCGCGCTCGAGGCCGAGTTCGACGAAACAGGCGCCCATGCCCTTGAGCACCTTGACGATGCGGCCGAGATGGACGGTGCCGATCAGGGTCGCGGCCTCGGCGGGCTCGATGAACAGCTCGACCACGCTGCCATCCTCGCGCAACGCGGTGCGGGTGCCGCCCGACGACACGGTGGACAGAATCTCATCGAACATGGCCGCCAGACTCCGCGAAGGCTTCAAACCGGCACAGGGTAGCCGCGGCCGCGCAATAAAGCTGCCGTTTCGTAAAGCGGCAGGCCGACCACGTTGGAATAGGACCCGGCGAGCCAGCGCACATGCATCGCGGCGCGGCCCTGGATGGCGTAGCCGCCGGCCTTGCCGTGCCACTCGCCCGCGGCGAGATAGGCGGCGATATCTTCGGGAGTCAGGCGCGCGAAGGTCACCGTCGTGGTGGCCAGCCGCGTCGCCGCCGTGCCCGAGCCGTCGACCAGCGAGACGCCGCTCAGCACCCGGTGACGCCGGCCGGAGAGCAGCTTGAGGCAGGCCTCCGCCTGGGCTTCGCTTTCCGCCTTGGGCAGGATGCGCCGGCCGCAGGCGACCACCGTGTCGGCGGCCAGGACGAAGGCGCCGGGATGATCGGCCGCGATGCGCAGCGCCTTCGCTTGCGCCAGGCGGCGCGCATAGGCGGCGGGCAATTCGCCACGCCGGGGCGTCTCGTCGATGTCGGGATGAAGGATGAGGTCGGGCGCGATGCCGATCTGGCGCAGCAGTTCGAGGCGCCGGGGCGAAGCGGAAGCGAGGATCAGCTGTGGCAAATCATGTCCCTATCGTCCCGGCATGGGCTTTGCGTCGGCGGCCATCCGCGCGCCGTGAGAATGCGGCCCCTACTTGAATCGGCCCCCTACTTGAAGCGAAACGTGATGCGCCCCTTGGAGAGATCATAGGGCGTCATTTCAACATTGACGCGGTCGCCGGCCAGCACGCGGATACGGTTCTTGCGCATCTTGCCGGAGGTCACGGCAAGGATCTGATGATTGTTGTCGAGCTTGACGCGAAACATCGCATTGGGCAGCAACTCGGTGACGACCCCGGGAAACTCGATCAAAGCTTCTTTCGGCATAAGCCCCTCTTATCCGATTGAATTCGCGAGGAAAATGGAGCGGGGTCCCGGCGCCGGTCAAGCGGATTTCGCCGGCGCGCCGGCTCGCGTCAGCCGCGCGGCAGGTTGAGGCGGATGGCGATCGACAGACCATGGGCGCCGAGCCCTTCGGCCTCGGCCAGCTTGAGGGCCGCCGGGCCGACCGCCGCCAGCCCCTCGGGCCCGCAGCGCACCAGGGAGGTGCGCTTGAGGAAATCGATCACGCCGAGCCCGGACGAGAACCGCGCGCTGCCGGCGGTCGGCAGCACGTGGTTGGGCCCGGCGACATAGTCGCCGATCGCTTCCGGCGTGTAGCGGCCGAGGAAGATCGCGCCGGCATTCTTCACCTTGTCGGCCAGCGCGTCCGCGTCGTCGGCGGCGATTTCGAGATGCTCGGGCGCGATGCGGTCGACCAGCGGCAGCGCGTCTTCCAGCTTGCGCACGACGATGATGCCGCCGAAGTTTTTCCAGCTCGCGCCGGCGATGTCGGCGCGCGGCAGAACCTTGAGATGATCGTCGACGGCGCGCGCCACGCGGTCGGCGAAGCCTTCGTCGTCGGTGATCAGGATCGATTGCGAGGACGGATCGTGCTCCGCCTGGGACAACAGATCGGCGGCGATCCAGGCCGGATCATTGGCGCCGTCGGCGAGCACGAGAATTTCCGACGGGCCGGCGATCATGTCGATGCCGACCGTGCCGAACACCTGGCGCTTGGCGGCCGCCACATAGGCGTTGCCCGGGCCGACGATCTTGTCGACCGGGCGGATCGTCGCCGTGCCGAAGGCGAGCGCGCCGACCGCCTGGGCGCCGCCGATGCGGTAGATCTCGCTGACGCCCGCGATCTCGGCCGCGGCGAGCACGAGCGGATTGATGTGGTTGTTGGGCGTCGGCACCACCATGACGACACGCGGCACGCGGGCGATGCGCGCCGGCACGGCATTCATCAGGACCGACGACGGATAGGCGGCGCGCCCCCCCGGCACATAGATGCCGACCGACTCGATCGGCCGGTAGCGCGCGCCGAGCTGGATGCCCGCGCCGTCGGTGAAAGTCATGTCCTGGGGCAGCAGACGGCGGTGATAGGCCTCGATGCGCTCGGCGGCGACGCTGCAGCGCGTCGAGCGTTTCCGTGTCCACCGCGCGCCTGGCGGCCGCGATCTCGTCGGCGGCGATGCGCATGGTCTGCGGCGTGAGATCGAGCTTGTCGTAGGCCGCCGTATATTCGATCACCGCGGCATCGCCGCGCGCCTTCACGTCGTCGAGGATCGCGGCGGCCGCGGCGCCGACATCGGCATCGGAGTCGCGCTTGGCGGCGATCAGGGCGGCGAAATCCGCGGCGAAACCGGGCGACGCGGCGTTGAGCTTACGCGCCATTGGAGCCGCGCCCGTTGACGGACTTGCCGTTTGCCGCGCCGACCGCCTTCTCGAAGCGCTCGATCCAGGCGCCGATCTCGTCCGGCCTGGTCTTCAACGCGGCGCGGTTGACGATCAGGCGCGAGCTGATGGTGCAGATCTGCTCGACCTCGACCAGGCCGTTGGCGCGCAGCGTGGCGCCGGTCGAGACCAGGTCGACGATGCGCTCGCACAGGCCCAACGACGGCGCCAATTCCATCGCGCCGTTGAGCTTGATGCATTCCGCCTGGACGCCGCGCGCGGCGAAGTGGCGGCGCGTGATCTCGGGATATTTGGTGGCGACGCGGACATGCGACCAGCGCCGCGGGTCGTCCTTGCTGACGAGCTCCTTCGGCTCGGCCACCGCCATGCGGCAGCGCCCGATGCCGAGATCGAGCGGCGCGTAGATTTCCGAATAGTCGAATTCCATCAGCACGTCGTTGCCGGCGACGCCGATGTGCGCGCCGCCGAAGGCGACGATGGTCGCCACGTCGAAGCTGCGCACGCTGATGATGTCGAGATCGGGCCGGTTGGTGGCGAACTTGAGCTTGCGCGTCTTCGGGTCGTCGAATTCCGGCTCCGGCACGATGCCGGCGCTTTCCATCAACGGGCGCAGTTCGTTCAGGATGCGCCCCTTGGGGAGGGCCATCACGAGGGATTCATTGCTGCTCACGACGCGGTCCTTAAAGCCATGGGCCCCGCCATGACCCGCCACGGTGGGGCCGGTGTTTTACCGCTTTCCGCGGGGCTCTGCCAGGGGTGTCCGGAGAATCACGAAACCGCGTCAGCCGACCGCCTTGCCGTCGGCCCCGTCCGCCGCGTGGCGCGGGCGCCATTTGGTCGGCCAAGGCTCATCGAGGTCCTCGATGAAGCACAGCGGCCGGTCGGTTTCGACGCGGATGGCGGCGTCGCCGGCGAACAGCAGAATGAGCGCGTCGCGGTCGAGCTGGATGGTGAGCAGTTCGAGGAGCTGGGCGGCGTCGAGCTTGTCGATGCCGCGCTGACGCACGCCGGTCACATTCTCGAAGCGCAGGCCGGTATGGACGCGCTCGAAACAGTCGTTCGGCATGACGGGCGCGTCGGCGTCGCACGGCATCGCCTCCCAGCAGAAGCGATTGGCGATCAGCACGAAGCGACGTTCCTCCGGCAGGTATTTGATGTCGCCGACGGCGATCAGCGCGTCCTGCAGGACGGCCGCGAGGATGCGCAGATCTTCCTCATCTTCGGCGCGCAGCTTGAGTTTCTTGCCCATGCTTTTCCACCCTGTTTCGCGCAGCCGCGCGGCCGCGGCTTTCAGGCCTTGAGCCGTTCAATGTCCGCCCCGCAGGCCGCCAGCTTTTCCTCCAGCCGCTCATAGCCGCGGTCCAGATGATACACCCGGTTGACGATGGTTTCGCCCTCCGCAGCGAGACCGGCCAGCACGAGCGAAACCGACGCCCGCAAATCCGTTGCCATGACCGGCGCGCCGGTCAATTTCTTGACCCCGCGCACCATGGCCGAAGCGCCGTGCACCGTGATGTTGGCGCCCATCCGGCTCAACTCCGGCACATGCATGAAGCGGTTTTCGAAGATCGTCTCGGTGATCATCGAGGCACCCGTTGCAGTGGACATAAGTGCCATCATCTGCGCTTGCAAGTCCGTTGCGAAGCCGGGGAACGGTTCGGTCATGACATCGACGCCCTTCAGGGCGCGGGCGCCGCGGGCGACCTTGAAGCCGCGCTTGGTGTCCGTGATCTTGAGCCCGGCCTCGGCGAGCTTTTCCAGGGGCGCATCGAGCAGCTCGCGCCGGGTACCGACCAGTTCGACCTCTCCGCCGGTGACGCCCACCGCCATGGCATAGGTCGCTGTTTCGATGCGGTCGGGAATGATGGAATGGGTCGCGCCGTGCAGGGCAGGCTTGCCGCGCACCGTCAGGGTGTCGGTGCCGATGCCGGAAATGTCGGCCCCCATGGCGACCAGGCAGTGGGCCAGATCGGTGATTTCCGGCTCGCGCGCGGCATTCGACAAGACCGATTCGCCATGCGCCAGGCTCGCCGCCATGAGCAGGTTTTCGGTGGCGCCGACCGAGACGAACGGAAACACGATATGGCCGCCCTTGAGGCCGCCTTTGGGCGCGCGCGCGCCGATGTAACCCTCGGCGAGCTCGATCTCGGCGCCGAGCGCCTCGAGTCCCTTGAGGTGCAGGTCGACCGGCCGGTTGCCGATGGCGCAGCCGCCCGGCATGGAAACCCGCGCCGCGCCCTCGCGCGCCACCAGGGGACCCAGTACCAGCACGGAGGCGCGCATCTTGCGCACCAGATCGTAAGGCGCGGTGGTGCTGGCGATCGTCTTGGCATTGAGCGACAGCACGCGGCCGTCATGGCCGCCGTTCGGGGCATGGCCGTCCATGCTGATGCTACAGCCGAGGGTCGCGAGCAGATCGGCCATGGTGGCGATGTCGGCGAGATGCGGCACGTTGGTGAGCGACAGGGTTTCGTCGGTCAGCAGCGCCGCCGCCATGAGCGGCAGCGCCGCGTTCTTCGCGCCGCTGATGGGAATGGCGCCGTTCAGCCGATGGCCGCCGCGAATGCGGATTCTATCCATAAAGACTGCCTAACTTCTTGGAGCCGACGCCGCGAAGGGCGCCGCTGATTATAAAAAGCGAAATCTTAAGGCACTTTCGTCAGTGCGCCGTCCGTGCGCGAATGCCGGGCACGCACGGTGGGGGAATGGCGCGGCGCACTGCCGCTTGACCGATCACAGCTTCGGCAGCGTGACGCCCTGCTGCTTCATGTATTTGCCGCCACGGTCGGCGTAGGAGACCTCGCACGGCCCTTCGCCCCGCAGGAACAGGAACTGGCAAGCGCCTTCGTTGGCGTAGATGCGCGCCGGCAGCGGCGTGGTATTGGAGAATTCGAGCGTCACATGGCCCTCCCACTCGGGCTCGAGCGGCGTGACGTTGACGATGATGCCGCAGCGCGCGTAGGTCGATTTGCCCAGGCAGATCACCAGCACGTCGCGCGGCACGCGGAAATACTCCACCGTGCGCGCGAGCGCGAAGCTGTTGGGCGGGATGACGCAGACGTCGGTCTTGCGGTCGACCAGGCTGTTCGGCGAGAAGTGCTTGGGATCGACGACGGCCGAATCGACGTTGGTGAATATCTTGAATTCGTCGGCCACCCGCGCGTCGTAGCCGTAGGACGACAGGCCGTAGGAAATCACGCCGTCGCGCCGCTGGCTCTCGACGAACGGTTCGATCATGCCGTGCTGGGTCGCCATCTCGCGGATCCAGCGATCGGGCAATATGGCCATAAACTTGTCTCCTGGGGGCTGGGGCCGCGGGGCGGGAACGCACAAGGGGCACGAGGCGGCAACGAACGCAACAAGCGCCCTGGGGTTTACCCTAGGACGGGGGCAGGCTCAAGGGGCCGGGGTTGCAGCGGGGGGTTTCGGCGGCCACGAGTTTCGGCGGGCCCGGAGTTTCGGCGGCCAGGGATTTCGGCGGAAGGACGGAAGCCTGCGCCGGGACTAAGGCTCATCAGGCTCGGGCTTGGCGGCGGGCTCTTCGGTGTCCTGGCGCGCGCGGGTCTGCGTCTTGCGCCGGGTCAGGTTGGCGCGCAAGGCGGCCGCGCGCCGCGCCTCGCGGCTGTCGGCGCGGGCCTGGCCGGCATCCTTGAGCAGCGGCTTGGCCGGTTGGTCGTCGGATCGGGTCATGAGGACGGAGCGTCCAGAGCAAACAAAAGGCCGTGTCGCATGGTGGCGGCACGGCCTCTTGGCGTCAATCGTACGCCGACGCTAAAAAACGCGAAAATGGCTCAGGCGGCGCGGCGGATATCCGCGGCTTCGCCATGGGCGACAGGGGCCTGGCGGGCAACTTGCACCGGCTCGATTTCGACCGGGCAGGCCTTGCGCAGCGACTGGATGACGGTGCCGAGAGCGCGGAAGGCGGCAATGATCAGCGAACCGAATCCATCGACCGCGGCGGCGAGGTTGCGCGCCGAATGGTTCATGGTGGCGATTTCGGTCGACCACGGATCGAAGCGGAAAGCGGGATTCTGGGCCCGCGCGATGTGCAGGGGAAATCGAAGATCCATGGATGCGCTCCTTCTCGACTGACGTTGTTATCGTTGAAGATAACCACCTGATCGTGACAGGAAAATCATTCATGTTGCGGCGCAGCGATGCAAAATTTGCATGGCTCTGGTAAGTGGCTGTTAACCCTATCCCTCCAAAGTCACCGCTCCGGCCTGTCTGGCTATCCCCTTGTGCGGGGCTGAATTTCAGCCACAACGCGCAGCCGGGCCGCGCTTGCGTCGCACCGGGGCCTGTGGCATGTTGCGCGCCTTCTTAACGACGCTGCCGTAGCTCAGGGGTAGAGCAACGCCTTGGTAAGGCGTAGGTCGGTGGTTCAATTCCACTCGGCAGCACCATTTCCCCACCGCCCTTCGGCGCTCGCGCGTGGCGCTCAGGCGCGGTCAGAGCCGCGAGCGCCAGGCAGTGGCGCCTGCCATCAGAGTTTTCCGAGCGCCGCCACCTTCTCCTACCGGTTCGGCCGCCGGCGGCAACTGGTCGAGCATTTTCGCCAGTGGGCCACCGCGACCGGTGGCTACGCGGACATCCTCGCGATGCTGGACGACGACCGGTCGCAGGATGCCCGCGAGGAACCGAGCGCAGCGGGCGGCGGATTTGTCTATCTCCTCGCCTCCGGTGCTTACTTCAAGATCGGCAGAAGCGGCGAACTCGAGCGTCGGGTGAAGGAAATCAGGCTGGCCTTGCCGGACTCCGCCGAACTGGTTCATGCCATCCGAACCGACGATCCCGCCGGAATCGAAGCCTATTGGCATCGCCGCTTCGCGGACAAGCGCGCCAATGGCGAATGGTTCAAGCTCAGCCGCGCGGATGTGGCCGCGTTCAAGCGCCACAAGAGTCAGTAGCCGGGAGGACGACCGCCGTGGCTCGCGATCAAACGCGCCATGCCGCCGGCCGCGCCTGTTCGTCGATCAGGCCATCATCGAACAGCCAGCCGATCACCGTCGCAAAATAGCCCGGGGTGCCCGGGCGGTCGTATTTCTCCAGCCAATTCTGCTCGGCGAAGGCGGCGATCGCCGGCAGACCCAGGTCCGCTTCCCACAGGATGCCGAGCAGCGAGGCCATCGCCTCCTCGCGCTCCTGGGTCGCCAGGTCCGCGACCCGCGCCGCATCCGCCTCGTGCCGGCGTCCGGACTCCGGACCGGCGCCGAGGCCGAAGTCCGGCAGCGGGCGCCGTGCCGGTGGGCAGATCTGCCAATGGGCGATCTCATGCAACAGGACCGAGGGCTCGCTGCGCGTTCGCACGACGCCGCCATCCCAACTGAAGGCGCGCGCCGGCTCCTCGTCCAACGTGGCGATGCCGAGGCGATGGGCGAGCGCCACGGCGGCGGCACGTGCGTGATCCTCCTCGGCGGCCGAGAGCGGCGTGCGCGGCGCCTCGGCGATCCGCGCGAAGGCTGCCCGCACGACGCCGTCGCGCGCTTCGCTGCCGCGCGGCAAGGCGGCGGCGAAGGTCGCAAGAATCGCCGGCAGGTCTTGCGGCTCGATCGGCGTCAGGATCATGGCAATGGTTTCGTCCAATGGGTCGCCAGCCGGGCGCGCGCGTGTCTCGACAAGGCGGAATGCCCGCCGTTATAGTCGCGCCGATGGATGGCGATCAACCCTTCGCGCGGATCGAGCCGCAGGCCAGCGCGGCTCAGCGATGCCCGCGCTGCGCCAGCGTCGCGCCGCTGATCTATGTGCATGGCCATGCGCAATGCACGGCCTGCGGCTGCAATATCCTGGATTGCTGTCAGGGCTCCGGGTGCGACCTGGCACCTGGCGCGCGGGTCTCAGCCGACTGACAAGGCCGGCGCGTCAGTGCGGCGCGCTGATGGCGCGGCCGACCTGGCGATAGTTCTGGCCCGGCGCGGGATCGGCGAAGCAGTCGGTCTTGCCGAGCGTGATGTAGCAATAGGCGACTTCCGGCACATAGGGATCCTGTCCCGGCCATGTATAGGCTTCCGGCCAGGGGTCCGCGCAGGCGCCGAGCACCAGCGCCGAGGCGAGGATGAATGTCTTTCCGAGAATTGGCATACCTTGCTCCTTCCAGGCTGCGGCCAGCCTAGCGGGCAAACTCCTAATTCTCTACGAAGAGTTATGGTTAACCGGCGTTAACCCTGCCGCCGTCCATCCGGGAACCGCCCATCCTGGAACCGCCACGCGAGCGGTTCGCCGGCGCCGAACGGCACCACTTCGGTGCCGCGCGTGAGGCCGATGCGCTCGGGCACCTGCCAGCTTTCGCGCACCAAGGTGACCGTATCCGTGTTGGGCGGCAGGCCGTAGAACGCCGCGCCGAACAGCGAGGCGAAGCCTTCGAGCCGGTCGAGCGCGCCCTCGTCCTCGAACACCTGGGCATAGACCTCGAGCGCGACGGGCGCGCTGAAGATGCCGGCGCAGCCGCAGGCAGTCTCCTTGGCGTCGCGCGCGTGCGGCGCCGAATCGGTGCCGAGGAAAAATTTCGCGTCGCCCGAGACCGCCGCCTTGCGCAGCGCCAGCCGATGGCGTTCGCGTTTGGCCACCGGCAAGCAGTAGAAGTGCGGCCGGATGCCGCCGCGGAACATGGCGTTGCGGTTGATCACCAGATGATGGGCGGTGATGGTCGCCGCCACATGGGGCCCGCTGCCGAGCACGAAATCGACCGCCTGCTCGGTGGTGATATGCTCGAACACCACCTTCAAGCCCGGATGGCGCGTCAGCATCGGCGCCAGCACGCGCTCGATGAACACCGATTCACGGTCGAACACGTCGACGGCGGGATCGGTGACCTCGCCATGGACCAGCAGCGGCATGCCGAGCTCCGCCATGCGCTCGAACACCGGATCGAGCCGGCGTATGTCGGCGACGCCCGCCGCGGCGTTGGTCGTGGCGTGCGCCGGATAGAGCTTGGCGGCGATGAAGGCGCCGTCGCGAAAGCCGCGCGCCACCGCGTCGGGCTGGGTCTCGTCGGTCAGATAGAGCGTCATCAGCGGCGTGAAGCGCATGCCCACGGGCAGCGCGTCTTCGATCGCTTTGCGGTAGGCGCGCGCGGCCTCGGCCGTGGTCACCGGCGGCGCCAGATTGGGCATGACGACGGCGCGCGCGAACTGCCTCGCGGTGAACGGCAGCACGGCGGCCATGATGGCGCCGTCGCGCAGATGGACATGCCAGTCGTCGGGCCGCCGGATGGTCAGCCGATCGGGTGCGCTCATTCCGCTCTCATGGTTGGATTACGCCGCCAGACTGTCGAAGACGTCGCCTTCGGGTTTCTTGCCCGCCACGTTGGCGCGATGCCACAGAGCATAGAACAGCAGCACCCAGGCCGCGAAGCCGGTTCGCTTGCCGAACGTGCGATAGAGCTTGATGACCTGATCGGGCACGCAAATCTCCGCGACGCCGGGCGACGCGGCGACGAGCGGGCCGAGCCGGTCGCCGTGGTTGGCGATCCAGCGCGCCACCGGCACGGTGAAGCCATGTTTTTTGCCGAACGCGTCGGCCTCGGGCAATTGGCGGGCGAGCCAGCGGCGCAGCGCCCATTTGCCGAGGCCGCCGCGGATCTTGAGGTTATCGGGCAGGCGGAAGACGGCGTTCGCCACCTCGGGATCGAGGAACGGCGTGCGGCCCTCGACGCCATGGGCCATCAGGCAGCGGTCGACCTTGGTCAGCAGATCGTGCGGCAGCCAGTCGGCGAAATCGATCGCCTGGGCGATCTGCACGCGCGAGCGGCCGGGCTTGCTTTCGGTCGCCTCGGCCGCCGCGATGCCGTCGCGCCAGCCGGCGAGGTCGGCGCGCAGCACGCCGAGCCCGTCGAACGCGCCGCGCGCGCGCACGGTGCGGCCGCCGCGCCACCACGGGCGGGTCACGCTGCGATAGCGGCCGTAGCCGCCGAACATCTCGTCGCCGCCCTCGCCGCACAGGATGACCTTGACGTCCTTCTTCGCCTCGCGCGCCAGCTTGTAGGTCGGCAGCACCGCGTAGTCGGCGGCGGGATCGTCCATCACGGCGGCGATCTCCGGAAGCAGCGCCCAGAAATCGGCCTCGGTGAATTCGACCTCGATATGCCGGGCGCCGAGCGCATGGGCGACCTTGCGCGCCTGCTCCCGTTCGTCGTTGGCGCCCGACTCCGGGAAGCCCGCGGTATAGGCCAGCACGGGGCGGCGGTTGAGCCGCGCCATCAGGGTGAGCAGCGCCGCGGAATCGATGCCGCCCGACAGGAACATGCCGTAGGGCACGTCGGAGCGCTGGTGCATTTTCACGCTGTCCTCGAGCGCGCGGTCGAGCCGCGCGATCGCGTCGTCCTCCGACAATTCGACCGGGCCGCCATCGGGCAGCCCGTCGTGACGGTGGCGCTCGACCACCTTGCCCTGCACCACCACCAGTGTTTCGCCCGGCAGCACGCGCTTGACATGGTCGTAGAGCGTGCCGCGCCCGGTGGAGAACTGCAGTTGCAGCATCTCGCGGCGCGCCTGCTCGTTGACGTGCGGCTGCACCAGCTTGGCGCGCACCAGCGCCTGGGGCTCGGAGGCGAACGCGAAGCCCTCGCCGTTCTCGACATAATAGAGCGGCTTGATGCCGAACGGATCGCGCGACAGCACCAGCTTGCCCGCCTCCGGGTCGTGAATGGCGATGGCATACATGCCGCGCAGCTTGCTGGTGTAGGCCACGCCCATGCGGCGATAGAGGTGCAGCGGCAACTCGCAATCGGAACCGGTGGCGAAATTGATCCCGGCGAGCTCCTGGCGCAGCTCGATGTAATTGTAGATCTCGCCGTTGGCGACGAGCGCGGCGCCGCCCGGCTCGTGCAGCGGCTGGTCGCCGGTTTCGAGGTCGATGATGGCGAGCCGGTTATGCACCAGCCCGACGCCGCCGTTGACGTAACGGCCGCTGCCGTCCGGCCCGCGATGGGCCAGGGCACCCGCCAAAGCGTCCAACACGTTGCTGTTCGGCGGCGCACCGTCCGCCCGCATAAGTCCTGCGATACCACACATGCGGCCAGTTTACCCTTGCGCCGCCGCGCCTGTCACGGTGCGGCTGCTGTTGTCGCTGGTATTTCTCTTGGCCAGGACGAGATCGAAGAAAGCGAGATACCGATCGACGACCGCCTGTTTGGAGAAGTGCTGCAGATAGGTATCGCGGCCGGCCTGCGCCAGGGTTCCGGCCAGCGTCCGGTCGCCGGCGATGCGCGCCATGGCGGCGGCCAGCGCGCCGGCATCCTCGCGCGGCACCAGCAGACCGGTGCGCCCCAACTCGATGAGCTTGGCCGGCCCGCTCGCATCGGTTGCGATCACCGGCCTGGAATGGACCCAGGCTTCGATCACCACATTGCCGAGCGGTTCATGGCGCGACGCGCAGATCAGCGCGTCGGCCGCGGCCATCAGCCCCGCCCCATCGTTGCGCCAGCCGAGGAAGCGCACCCGATGGGCGATGCCGAGGCGCTCGGCCTGGGCGGTGAGCGAGCGGCGCAAGGGCCCCTCGCCGGCGAGCCAGAGATAGGCGTCGGGCAGTTTGGCCATGGCATCGAGCAGCACGTCGAAGCCCTTGTTCACGTGCAGGCGGCCGAGCGCCAGAAACAGCGGCACACCGTCCGGCGTCTGCAGGCTGGCGCGCGGCACCGGCGGCGCGCTGGTTTCCTCGGCGAAGTTGGGCAGGTAGTGGGCACGCCCGGCGGGCCAGCCGGAGCGGATGACGTAATCGACTATGTCGCGCGTGTTGCCGATCAGGTGGTCGCAGTTGCGGTAGTATTTCATCGAATAGTAGCCGCCGAGCCGGCCGACATGGAGGAATGGGCGGCGGCCCTCCGCCTTGACCGGCTTGGGCACGAAATGGGTGCCGCGGTTCATCCAGCTCAGCACGATGTCGGGCTGGAACGACTCGAT
>CAVVYA010000008.1:0-81287 GCA_963752345.1 uncultured Alphaproteobacteria bacterium | reverse complement strand
TGTCGAGATCGACCGGCTTGGTGATATAGCAGTTGGCATGGACTCGATAGCTTTTGACGATGTCCTGCTCGGCTTCCGAGGTGGTGAGGACGACCACCGGAATATGCTTGAGATGCGGGATCGCCTTGAGCTCGGCGAGGACTTGACGACCGTCCTTGCGCGGCAGGTTGAGGTCGAGAAGGATGATATGGGTGTCGGGGCGTCAGTAAATTCGCCCTCTTTGCGCAAGAACTCCATCGCTTCGACGCCGTCACGGACGTGGTGCAGGTTGTTGCAGACCTTGCTTTCCTTCAGCGCTTCTCGGGTCAGGCGGGCGTCGCCCGGATTGTCCTCGACCATCAGAATATCGATTGCAGTCATGTTGACCCGTCCGTGCATGAGGTTCCTCCTACGCAGGCACCGTAAACTGGAACACGCTGCCGCCCGTTGGCGCAGGCTCGACCCAGATCCTGCCGCCGTGGCGCTCGACGATCTTCTTGCACACCGACAAACCGATGCCGGTGCCCGGGTACTGCTCCCGCGTGTGCAGCCGCTGAAAAATCATGAAGATACGCTCGGCATATTGCGGCTCGATGCCGATACCGTTGTCGGTCACGCTGATCAGCCACTGCCCGCCGTCGCGCTGCGCGCCGACATGGATGCGCACGGGCGTTTCGCGCCGGAATTTCAGCGCGTTGCCGAGCAGGTTTTGCAACAGTTGCAGCAGCTGGACCCTGTCGCCCTGCACCATCGGCAAAGGGTCATGGCTGATTTCGGCCTTGGCCTCGCCGATCGATACGGTGAGGTTGGCCACCGCGTCGGCGAAGACCTGTTCGAGCGAAGTCGGCGTGAAGGGCTTGCCTTTGGTGCCGACGCGGGAATAAAGCAGGAGATCGTTGATCAGGCTCTGCATGCGCTTGGCGCCTTCGACCGCAAAGCCGATGAACTCATGGGCGTCGCCGTCGAGCTTGGCCGCGTAGCGCCGCTGAAGCAGTTGGCAATAGCTCGCCACCATGCGGAGCGGCTCCTGCAGATCATGCGATGCGACGTAGGCGAACTGCTCGAGCTCGGAATTCGAGCGCTGCAGCTCTTCCATGGCCTGCTGCAGCAGGCGCGCCTGATCGGCCAGCACTTGCTCGACCTGCTTGCGCGCGGTGATGTCCTGGTAGGTGCTGACGAATCCGCCTCCCGGCATCGGATTGCGCAGCTTGAGAATGATGCGGCCATCCGGCATCCGGTGCTCGCGATTGCCGCCGGTTCCGTGACGCGCTCGCTCGATTCTCTCGGACAGTTCGACGAAATCGGTTGCTCCGTAGTCGCCGCGCTCGATGTTGAGGCTAACGAATTCCTGGTAGGGCGTGCCGATTTCTCCGAACTTCGGCGGATAACCGAACATATCCAGGGATTTCTGGTTGCAGGCGATCAACCGCAGGTCGTTGTCGAACACACGCACGCCGTCCGCCATGTTCTCCAGCGTCGCCTTGAGGACCGCGGAGGTGCGCGCGGCATCCTCCTCGGCATGCTTGCGGGCTGTGATGTCGGTATAGGTGTGGATGAAGCCGCCGCTCGGAATCGGCGTGAAGCGGATGGCGATCACCTTGCCGGTCGGTCGTACGTGCTCGCGGCGGAACGGCGTCGAGGACCGGACCACGGCCAGGCGCTCCCGGACATACTCGTCCGGTTCACGGTCGCCGCGTTCGCGGCGCCCCGCGTTGAACCGCAGAATTTCCTCGTAATTCATGCCTAGACGCAGGAAATCCGGCGCATAGTCGAGCAGTTCGGGATAGGACCGGTTGAACAGGACGAGATTGAGATCGGCGTCGAACAAGGCGATACCCTGCATCACCGTATCGAGGATGGTGCCGAGCAAGCGGGTGGCGGCACGTTCGTCGCCCTCGTCGAAGTAACGGACGGCCTCGGGATCGTTCGAACGCGAATCCCCCTTAGCGCCCATTCCCAGCGGAAGGTCGCTTTGCGCCGCCATCGGAGGCACAGCCCTCATGCTCCACCCTGTCGTTCTTGTCTTTTCGACAGGAACAATTTGAGGCAATTACTGTTAAGGGCGAGTTAAGGCCTGCCCACGGGCTAGGCAGAATTTGCCTTAGAATCCAAGGGTTCGAGCCAGTCCCGGCGGCGTCCTACGCCTTTTGACGGCCGGTCAGGCCTTCCGGCTGTTGTCCGCCTGGATGCCCACGCAGCGGTCGATGGCGAACCGTAAGCTGACCATTTCGCCGATGCGATGGTCCTGATCGGGCTTGGCCCTCACCTTCAACTCGTGGGCGCCGACCTGGACCAGATAGTCGATCACCTCGCCAAGGAAGATCCGGTTGATGACCTTGCCCGGCAGAATGCCGCCATCGGCCGCGCCGCCGCCCGCGCTGATCGCCACGTCCTCGGGCCGGACGGAGACGAGGACCGCCTGGCCTGCCGGCACCGGCTGGATGAAGCTGCAACGGATGACGCCTTGGTCGGTGCGCACCTCGCCGATGCCGTCGGTGCCGCTGGCGCGCGCCACCTCGCCCGGCAGGAGATTGGTCGAGCCGATGAAATCGGCGACGAATTCGCTGTTCGGCCGGCGGTAGATGTCGAGCGGGCCGCCGCGCTGAATGACCTGGCCGCCGGACATCACGATGATCTCGTCCGACAGGGCGAGCGCCTCGGATTGGTCGTGCGTGACATAGACCGTGGTGATGCCGAGGTCGAGTTGCAGCCGCTTGAGCTCGAAACGCATCTGTTCACGCAGCTTGGCATCCAGGTTGCTGAGCGGTTCGTCGAGCAGCAGCAGGCCAGGTTCGCGCACCAGGCCGCGGGCCAGCGCCAGGCGCTGCTGCTGACCACCGGAAAGCTGGGTCGCGGCGCGGCTTTCGTAGCCGCCGAGCCGCACCATTTCGAGCGCCCGCTTGACCTTGTCGGCGATTTCCTTGCGCGCGTAGCGCTTGCCCTTGGCGACACGCAGCGGAAAGGCGACGTTTTCGAACACGGTCATATGCGGCCAGATCGCATAGGACTGGAACACCATGCCGATGCCGCGCTCGTTGGGCGGCACGAACAGGCCATTGGCCGAGTTGTAGACGTCGCGCCCATCAATCGAAATCCGTCCGGAATCGGGCCGCTCGAGCCCGGCGATGCAGCGCAGGATGGTGGTCTTGCCGCAGCCCGAGGGACCGAGGAGCGTCAGAAGCTTGCCCGTCTCGATCTTGAGGCTGACCCCATCCACGGCGCGGACCTTGCCGCCGTGGGCCATGAAAGCCTTGTGCAGGTTTTCGACGATCAACATGGCCTCTATTCCCTTTTGCCGAGTTACCGTTTGCCGGATTGTGGTTTGCCGGATTGTCGTTTGATCGAGGCTTCGCCCATGGCTCAACCGCGGTTGCTGACCATGGTCTCGAGCCGCCGCATGATCATGACGATGACGACCAGCGGCAGGATCTGGATGATGCCGAGCGCGCAGACCGCGCCGAAGCTGCCGCCTTCCTCCCACATGGTCAGGCTGATGGTGCCGAGCACATGGGTGCCGGGACCGGCAAGGAAAATCGAGGCCGAAAGCTCGCGCACCGCGAGCACGAAAATATAGAGCCACGCGGCGATCAGCACCGGGGCCAGCAGCGGCAGCAACACCCGGCGGAAGGTCTGGATCACGCCAGCGCCGCTCATCTGCGCCACCTCTTCCAGCTCCCTATGGATCTGCACGATGCCACTGGCCGTGAAGCGCATGCCGTAGGGCAAATTCATGGTGATGTAGGCGATCAGCAGAATCCAGATCGTGTTGTAGACCGGCAGCGGAATGATCAGATAGGCGAACAGGATGGACGCGCCCATGATGACGCTCGGGATGGCGATCGGCACGAAGGCCAGCACGTCGAGCGTCCAGCCGAAGCGCGTCCGCGTGCGTTGGGCGATCCAGGCCATGACGAAGGTCAGCAGCACGACCGTGGTCGCCGCCAGGGCGCCGAGCGACACGCTGTTCTTCACGGCGTTGAGGAAGATCGGATAGTCGAGGATGTAGCGGTAATTGTCCCACGTCATGGCCGCGATGGCAGCGGCGTCCGGCCTGGTCACGTTGCGGAAGAACGACTGCCAGGCCAGCGTGAACAGCGGCAGCCCGAGCGCCAGCAAGAACATCAGGCCGATGGCGATGCTGACCGGCCAGCGCCATTCGCGGAGGTCGATCAGGGTCGGCTTATAGCCCTTGCCGGTGACCGTGGCGTAGGCTTCCGCATTGACCGTGGCGCGCCGGTAGAGATAGACGCCGACCACGCAGATCAGCAGCAGGGTCAGGCCGAGCGCACCCGCTATGCCGAACTTGGGCGGCGCCTCGGCGGTGGCCGACTGGATGTCCGTGGTAAGCACGAAGATACGCGCCGGCATGCCGATCAGGCGCGGCACCTCGAAGCTCTCGACGCCGCGGATGAACAGCAGCAGCATGGTCGACAGGATCGCCGGGCGGAGCAGCGGCAGGGTGACGCGCGAAGCGACCTGCAGGGTGCCGGCGCCGGACATCGCGGCGGCTTCCTCCATGCGGACGTCGAGCACCCGGAAGGCCGGCCCCATCAGGAGATAGGCGAGCGGGAAATAGTGGCTGCTCAGGGCCCAGATCATGCCGCCCATGGAATAGATGTTGAACGGCGATTCCGCCAAGCCGAACACCTCGCGCAGCAGCGCGTTGGCCCAGCCGATGTTGGGGCTGAGCACCAGCATCCAGGCCATGGTGGTGAGCAGGCCGGGTATCGCGAAAGAGAGCAGCGCCAGGGTGTGAAACAGGCTGCGGCCGGGCGCGTCGGTGCGCTCGACAACCCAGGCGACCGCCGTGCCGAGCGCGAAGGTGAGCAGCGCCGTTCCCGTGGCGAAGACGAGCGTCGTCCACAGCACGCCGAGAATCTGGTAATCCGAGTAGGCGTCGACGAAGTTCTGCAGCGTGAAGGCGCCGGGCCCGTAGACGGTATCCTCGGAAAACGCCGTATAGAACAGCGCCGCGAGGGGCACCAGCACGAGCCAGCCCGCGATCACCGCACAGATCACAAGAACAAGGTTGGCAGGCCGCAGCCATTGCGCCAAGCCGGCAAACATGCCGCGCTCGCCCCGCATGGCGCCGACGCTGTCACCGGCTGTCAAGGTAACGTCCCCCGTTGAGCCGGATCATTCGGAAGAATGGTTCGGCCCTCTCCTGTCTGGACTAAACGCATGTCCCTGCCGGTTCAACGAACTGCGAACAGCTCCTTGAAAAGCTTCTGCCATTTGTCTTCCTCCTGGGACGACATCACGGCGGAAACCACCTTCTTGCCTTCGTAGGCCTTGAGCACGCCGGGCGGGTTCGATTCCACGTCGCCGCGGGTCGGGATGCGGCCGTATTTCGTGAACAGGGTCTGGCCTTCCTGGCTCAGCACGAAGTTGGACAGCAGCCGCGCCGCATTCGGATTCGGCGCCTTGGCGTTGACGCCGACCTGGCCGTAGAACACCGCCACCGGCTCCATCACCCAGAAGTCGGTCGGGCCGCCGCCGAGCTTCACGTTGAGCGTCAGGTTCGTGTAGTTGTTGAGGGCGACCCAGTATTCGCCGGCGCCGACCGAGCGGGCGAGCGCGAGGTGGCCTTTGACCACCTTGACGTCGAGCTTCTGGACGATGTCCTTGACGAGGGCCTTACCCTTGTCCTCGCCGTAATGCTGGATGACGGCGCGCAGCCACTCGTTGTCGCTGAAATCGATGGCGACGCGGCCCTTCCACTCGGTCTTCTTGGCGAGGTCCTCGAGCGTCTTGGGCAGATCTTCCTTCTTCACCTTTTCGGTGTTGTAGGCCGGCGAATTGTAGTTGGAGTAGACGCCATACCAGCGTCGGTCGGGATCCTTCGCGGAGGCCTGCAGGTTCTTGGCTTCCGACGGGTCGAATTGGGCAAGCCATTCGGTCGGCAGCTTGTTGACGGCGGTGGTCTGCAGCACATCCCACGAATGCTTGCCGGCGCGTTGTTCGACGGTGATGCGTGACATCAGGCCGGTATCGGAGTTGCGCACATATTCCACCGGAATGCCGGTCACGTCCTGGAAGACCTTGAAGACCGGCAGCGCCTCTTCCTCGTTCATCGAGCCGTAGGCGGTGACCTTGCCCTCTTTCTTGGCGCCGGGCAGCAAGGACTGGTCCAGCCAGGCCCGATTCTGGGCGCTGGCCACGGTCGGCAGCAGCAAAAGGGCTGTCCCGGCCAGCAAAACGGCGAATGCGGTCTTGGCGAACGAGCGGGCGCTCGTTGGGATTGTCGCGGTCATGTGGGCCTCCCAGCCTCGTTGATTGGCCCAAGTATCGCCTTGGTGGGCCGCGGCTGTCAAATCGCCGGAACCCCATTGAGGCGCGGCAGCCGGCCAGCCGAGCCTACTTCTGAGAATCCCGTCGAGCCGCCAAGGATACCGAATATAGACTGGCGCGCACCGACCGGGGCCGGCGCAGCCGACTTGAGGTGAGGCCTTCCCACTCATGGGTGGACGATGGCCGGCTGAGGGAGGAAGCAGCCACCCGGGCAACGTTCAACGATGATAAGGAGCGCGGAACGCCGGAGATCATCAACGGCGCTTGAGCTTGCCGCTCAGCCGGTCCCGATCAATCCGTGCGTCGGGTTAGTTGTCCTGGCGGTGGTCCAGGATTCTTTGTCCGAGCTGCTGATCGACGCATAACACCTGCAAGCCACCGTTTCGAGCTTTTCGCGGTCCGTAATCGTAATGAACGATCGCGATCGCACGAGGATATCCTGCTGTTCCATCGCCGCCATGCAGTCACCGATCGTCGCCCGGCGCACGCCGAGCAGCCGAGACACCATTTTTTGTGTAACGTGCAGACTCGTGCTCCCGCAGCGGTCCTGCGCCATCAGCAGCCACCTGGCGAGGCGCTGCTGGATGGGATGATTGGCATTGCACGCACTGAGCACCGAAGCCTGGATGAACACGTTGTGCACGTATTCCAGCATCCTCTGATGAAGCTCCTTGTTCTCGTCCAGCAGCTTTGCAAACTCGTCGGATGGAAGGCGCAGCGCGCTGCCGCCAACCTGGACGATTCTGCGGTGACAGGACTCGCGCTTTCCCAGAACGACCCTGATGCCGACGAACCCCTCCGGACCGATCACGCGGGTTTCCACGGATTTTCCCGGCCCCGTGTCGGCAAGGACCGAAATAAGCCCCTCCTCGATAAAATAGACGTGGTTCATCGCGCTGTTGGCGAATTGAACCACCCCCCGCCGTCTCAGGCTGATCCGCTCGAACTGCGGCAACAGGTACGCCAGTTGCTCTTTGGGAAGCGAGCGCAACAACGCATTGTTACAATCTAAGCGGGTCGTGTCATTCGCGCGACGGCGAGTTTTCTCTAAAGCCAATACGTTTTCCCCCGAAGCCATTTTTTATCTTTAGCCGAGACATGAAGCGCTTCGGTCGTGAGATTGAGCATTTGCGGCTCAGGCCCGGTGGATTGAGGAATATCCCGTCGTCTTAATCCTTGCAACCTTAGCAACATCGTTAATTCGTCCGTCTCCCGCCTCCTCCCGATATGGAAAAAGGGGCAGCGACGATCGTCGCTGCCCCGAAATGCAGGCGGGCGCGTCTAGAACTGGACGCCGATACCGGTGATTACGGCCAAGCCTTCGTTGTCGAAGCTGGAGGCGTTGTTGGCGGCGCTGTCGACATCGAACCAGATGCCTTCGAGGTAGACGCTCAGGCCGCTGCCCATGTCGTAGGTCACGCCGGCAGACGCGACTTGCAACACATGCTCGCCGGTGCTGTTGATGTTGCCGGCTTCGCTGCGCAGGTAGCCGACGGCGAAGTCCCAGGCGCCCATGTTGTAGCCGGCGCCGACGTCCCAACCGTGGGTGTCGCCGTTGGTGGCCGTCCGGGCCAGACCACGATCGTTGTTGTGAGAATAGCCGGCGCCGACTTTGAAGCCGGCGAAGCCCACCAACGCGCCGACGGCCCATGAACGAGTGTCGTTACGCAGGGTGTTTTCGTTGTCCGCCAGCGAAGCCACAGCCGACAGGTTCAAGCGAACCTCACCGAACTTCTGGTCGTAGTTGGCACCGAATTCCCAGAAGTTCTCCTCGCTGCCGTTGCCGTCCGGATCGCGGTAGCGGCCGTCGTCGCTGCGATCGGGCGAAAACGCCGTGCCGAGCTGGAAGCCGGCGAAGCGCGGGGTGATGTAGGCGATCTTCGTCGAATCCGACGAATTGCGTATATCGTTCGCATTCGACATCACGCGGGTGCTAGCCGTGGTCCAGTTGACCCAGCCGCGGAAGTCGCCGGCCACGCCGCGCGCGCCGGCGTCACCGACCGCGCGCTTGGTGCCGGTCTTCATGGTGTCGGCCGGACCGTCGTCGTTACCGAAGAACACCTGGCCCCAGGCGCCCGACAGGGTCAGCGTCGTTTCGTCGGCGGTGGTCGCGTTGACATCGCCGTTGGTCGAGTTGTTGCCGTCGTCGGTATTGGCCTCGAGTTCGATCTTCACCGACCAGGCCAGGCCATTGTCCAGCTTGTCGCTGGCGCGGACGATGATTTCGCTGTCCGTGACGAAGCCGTAGCCGCGCTCGTCGGCCACGGGGGAATAGCCCGGTGACGGGCCGAAGCCGTCGACGTCCTGGCTGGCCATGCCAACCTGGAAGTTAAAGAAGCCGCCGACGCGGACTTCCGGCTTGGCCATGGCCGCCGTGGCCATGAAGGAGGCGCCGACAATCGCCGTCGTCCCCAAAAGCAGTTTTTTCATCATTTTCTCCGGTTAATGCCCCCAAAAACGCGTAAGCCAGATACCTCGAGGCGTGGAATGGATTTACCTGCCCCCCATTCCACGCGCCGGAGGTCTCTAACAATTCGTTGGCCTAGCGCGGCTTACCAAACAGGAGAACAAAAGCAGCAGCAATCGATCATTGACGGGAAGGCACGCTGGCGTACCTTCTTTGTTAATATGATGTTTTTCCCTGGGGAACATTTTCGACCAATAGATTTGCGCGCCCACGCGCGGGCACGTCGGATCCGCAGATCAAGAGTTCGAGCGAGCGTGTTGTGGTTTTAACAGGTGCCGACATTCGCTTTGCGGTGACGGCGTGGGACCTTCCGCTGGGAATCGGAACTCAAGTTCGCCTGAACGCGAGGGCGGCGACCAGCACGGCAGTATCGCGAGGACCGGTAGGTTTGCCGCACAATCTTCTTCGAGGCGCCGCATGATTGACCAGCACGGAAACGCGTTCAGGAACATCCGGACCACGGACCACATGGTCCGCACTTGGCGACTCCTCCTGGCCTGCGTCGCGCTTCTCACCGCCATCGTTCCGGCGTCAGCCACCGAGGCGGTCGATCTCGAGATCGTCATCGCCACCGATGTGTCGCAGAGCATCGATGAGCGCGAGGCGGCTCTGCAGCGGCAAGGCTTCGCCTTGGCCTTGCGCAGCCCCGAGGTGATCCGCGCCATCGAAGGCGGCGCGCTCGGCAAGATCGCCGTCGCCTACATCGACTGGTCGAGCGAGCCGTGGAACAGGGTGATCGTCGACTGGCAGGTGATCCAGGATGCGGCGAGTGCCAACGCCTTCGTCGAAGCCCTGCTCGCCCGGCCACGCACCCGTGGCCAAGGGACGTTGATCGGCGGCGCCATGCGCATGGCGGCGCAGATGATCGAGAGCAACGGGTTCGACGGCCTGCGGCGGGTGATCGACATTTCCGGCGACGGCCCGAACAACCGCGGCTCGCTCGCCTTCGCCCGCGAGGACACGCTGGCGCGCGGCATCACCGTCAACGGCCTGCCGATCATCACCGATGACTACGGCACCGGCGACTGGGGCGGGTTTTATGGCCAGCTCGACCGCTACTACGAGACCTACGTGATCGGCGGACCGGGCGCCTTCAGCCTGCCTGCCCGGGGCTTCGAGGAATTCGCCACCATGATCCGGCGCAAGCTTATCCTGGAGATTTCCGGCGAAACGCCGGCGAACCGGCTTGCGGCAGCCGAAAAGTCCGCGGTGCCCAGCCGCTGAGGTATCCTTCGGCGTTATTGCGTGACGTCATGTTGATCGTCCGTGCCTGGAAATAAGGAGAAGCTCATGAAACGTCTTGTTCTCGCATTGATGCTCGCCACTTTCACGGCCTGTGCCGGCGGCATAGACCCGACCGTGCAGTGCCCCGACGACAAAAATAAACAGCTCACGCGCGCCGAGTGGGAGGCTTGCAATGGCCGTCAGGACCCCGCAGACAGAGGGCCATGATGGGCCACGGCTGCGAGCGTGACGCTGGCAGCCCAGGCCGAACCTTTACCGCGCTCGCACTGTTCGCTCACGCCGCCCTGGCGCAGCGAACAGGCGTGGCTGTCCCGACGCTGATGGTCGGTATGGCATGAGAAATCTTTCGATCGATCTGCGGAGAGCTATTCAGCGCGGCACGGCCATCGACCAAGCCGGCGAGTTGTTCGCAAGAGCGGCGGGACGTGGGACACTGACGACCGTCCCGGCCGAAACCGCGGAAACCCAACATGAAATATCTTGTTCTGGCGTCGATGCTCGTAACATTCACCGCTTGCAGCGTCGGCACCGACCCGACCGTGAACTGCCCGACGGATCCGAACAAGCAGCTCACCCGCGAGGAGTGGCGGGCGTGCAACGGCAGGCAGGACAAGTCAAACGATCGTGGGTTGTAAGGGGCCAATGCCGACAGCGCCGATGGCGGCGAACGGGCCGTCATCGCGCTGACCACGGGGTCGAGCAGCCGGCGCGGTGGTCGCGACAGGTGTCGCAGTAGCGCCGGCGCCCCGGAGCGTCAGCCTTCGACGCGCAACCCTTGTTTGCGCAACAGGCTCTTGATGAAGGTTTCGGTTTCCTGCGTGACGCCCGCCATCTGGCTGACGAAACGGGTCATGTCCACATGAGACATGGGCGACAGGTCTTCGCTGATCTTCTTGCCGCGCTCCGTGAAATCCGAATCCTTGACCATGGCCTGGAACGCCGCCCGGTAGGCCGCGACGATATCGTCGGGCGTGCCTTCGGCCAGCGCGAACCATTTATCGACCGCATTGACGCTTTCCCAATAGGCAAAGGCCTGCTTCGCGACGGGATCGGTGATCTTGCCGGCGACCAGGTCGGCGAAGATCGGCGCGTCGCCGAATTCGGCGCGGCCGACATAGCGGCCGTTCTCGGGCTCGCCCTGCTGCGCCAGGATTTTGAACTTGCCGGTGCCGACCAGCCGCTGCACGAGAAAAAGATTGCCGGTGGTAGTGAGATCGACCTCGCCGCGCTCGAGCGCGATCGTCGTCTCGTTGGAGCCGCGATAGCCGACCACCCATTTCACGTTCCAGCCGAGATATTCGATGCCCCACATGGTGGTCTGCGCTGCCGAGCGGGTCGGGTCGATGACGCCGTAGTTGAGCGGCGGCGCGCTCCTGTCATGAAGCCTCTTCTCCGCCTCGGCGCTGACCAGCAGCACGGAACCGCCGCGTCCGAGTCCGCCGACATGATGGAATTTCTCCGGCGCATATTGCCCCTTGGCCTTTGTGAAAATCAGCGGATTGACCTGGGAGTTGGAGCCGACCATGAGCGTCAGCCCGTCGCGCTTGGTCTGCTGATGCACATAATTGACGGCGGTGACGCCCGAGGCACCGGGCATGTTGCGCACGACCACCGTCGGATTGCCCGGCAGGTATTTCTCGAAGAACGGCGTCAGCAGACGGCCGGCGCCATCGGTGCCGCCGCCGGCTTCGTTGCCGATCACCACAAAGATGCGCTGGCCGCTGAAATCGGCGGCCGCGACAGGTGCCGCGATCGCGCCGAACAGAAATGCCAGACCCGCCACGATGATGCGTCCCATAGCCGCCCTCCCTGCCGTTCCGACCCAAACCCCATCCGGTCGGCGGTTGTCGCACGAGGCGCCCGCCTTGGTGTCAGGATACGCCCAGTTGTCACCGAAATCGACGGTGTTGGACTGTGGCCGTGATCTCAGTGTCTCGGCGGGCTAAGTGTTAGGATCCCACAGCCCCCGCGCGGACTTGGAACTCCGGAAGCGAGGTATAGCGGGCGGGCTTTCTTGCATAGCGCCGCCGCAGATTTGGAGAAAGGGATAGGCCGGTCCGTGACCGGTGCGATTTGCCCGCTGCGCTGAGGCTAAAACGGTGCGCTGCCTTACCCAAAATCGGAAACGCGCGGCGGAATGCCCCCTCGGTTCTGGCGCTTTCATGTACGTTCGCACACACGTCTGGATCGCCAGCAGCCTCGCGCGGCGATCAACGTTAGTCGGACACGTCGGGGCAGAACCGGAGAGGCCAGATCAGGGAACTGAAGCGGATCGGTGCGGCTCTCCCCCCGCAAGGGTGTCTGGGCTGCGACCGTGCTGCGAGACGAAAGCTGCCGGAAGGCAAATCTTTAAGCGCGAGGCCTTCGTCGAAACGGTCCTCCATGATTCTTTAAAGGGGGGTAACCAGTCTCGGCACGTCTGGACGTCACTGCCAGCCGCAGGTCTGCCAACGTCACTCGGCGCCGGACTGACAGCATTCATTAAGGCAACAACGAAAGTTGTACCCGATTGGCGCCCCGCCAAATGCTGTCCAGGCACCGCGCCTTCGTCCCTATCGCCAACTACGCCGAACCGCTCTTCCGGGCAACGCGGCGCGAGGCGGATGCAATGCGGTAGAAGTAGGACCTTGCAGGAACTTCGATCCAAGCATAGGACGCGGCGGACAGCGCCACCAGGAGGAGAATGACAGCGCCGGCCGCCAGGACCTGTGCCGCTGGAGACGAGAGGTACACCAAGGTCACCTTCTGACCGGCAAGCACGTATGGAAACTTCAGTGGCACTTCTAGATGGGTTTCCATGAAGGTAACGCCACGCGACAGCAACACAAACAATGGCCAATGCACGAGGTAGATGGAGAAGGACCATCGCCCCAGGTACCGCAACGGGCTTCGCTGCAGAATGTGAGATATGACACCGCCTTCGTGGGCGAATATGTAGATGAGAATCCCGAAGACCAAAGGCGCCAGCAACGTGATCGGGCGCCAACCCGCAACGGCCAAGAAGCCGCACGCGAGAAGAATTGCCGGAATTTCCCAGCGCGCGAACGATGACGCAGCGCGAGAGCGCCACAGCCGATACACGAAAACGCCCGCCACGAAACCATACAGGCAGCGGAATAAACCGAAATCCGTCGTGACCTCCAGGTATCGGCCCTGTGTCAGTAGCGCCAACGTCGCGGCGCTTAGTGCACCAATGATGGCCAACACCCAATAGAGCCGCCTCGGTGCGTTGAGCACGACAACGCCAAAGATGAGATTCGTCCATAGCTCCGCCGCGATCAACCAGCTCGGGCCGTTGATATTCGGTTGCGCGATCGTACCGAACGTGTGCAGAAGGAAGAAATTTTGTACACTCTCGATGGAACTCCACCCTGGCCCGAATGCGGGCGAACGAGGATCGGCCGACAGAAGCGCTTTCAGCACCTCCAGAAAAAACAAGACGATGAACATGGCCACGTGAAGAGGCCAAAGCCGGCCGATGCGGCAAATCGCGTATTGTGAAAGGGCTTGCCCGCTCGCCAACCTGTCTTGATAGGCGTGGGCTATGACAAAGCCCGAGAGCACAAAAAAGAAATCCACGAAGAGGTAGAAGTGCGAGATGACATGTGCTTCGGATATCGGCAGATATAGAAACTGCTGGCTGAGGTGCATCACCGCAACAAGAAGGGCGCATATGCCGCGCCAGGAATCGAGGACGCCAAAATGGTGGGTTGCGGGCATGTCTACTCCCGCAGTGATCGAGTTGCGGGAAATGGCGCAGCAAAAGTGGCCCAGGTCTGAGGCCACCGGCCGATGTCGGCCCAGCCTTGGACGTGTCTGGTCGCCGACCGAGCGACGATGAGGATGACGGAGAAAGCCTTGGGGTGATCTACCCAAGTAATGCGGGAGTGCTGAACTGATGCCATGCCCGACCTCCATTGAGGTCCCGATACAGACGACCCGCAGGCCATGATCGGCGAGCGAGTGCTACGGCTCGCAGACGCGAGCGGATCGTCCGTTCTTCAGGGTGGCGTGAGTTTCAAAACGCTCTCCGATTGGCATGGAGTGGCTATTTGAAGCCTACGCCATCCCCCGGCAAGCAGCGTGCGTCCAAAACGTAGCTATTTCGTGTCGATGCGCTGCATTGCTGCCGCTCCGCGCTCGGTCTCCGGCCCAAGAAGGCGCGGGAGAAGCCAGAGCCCGCCCACGATATATGCGAGGCTCGCCGGCACCCACATGATCAGTCCGGCCAATTGCTGATCCGCCGAGCAGCTCGTCGATGCTTTGGTCCGACCGGCGATAGGCACGCATAGAGCGGATAGCGCGCGAATGTAATAAGACCGCCAAGCATGCCCATGTGGATAAGCGTGAGAAACATCATGCCAAAGCGCATGTCGAGCGCCCGCCGCGGACGGGCGCCCGCGACAGACCAGCCACCAGAACCATATCGCGCTGCCCACGATGATGCCGCTGCTCGAGCATATGGCCAACGGGTCGGTCAGCGCGAGGTCGTAGAACCAGGGCACGTGCCACAGACTCATCATTGCCGCCTGCAGCATTGTGGCCGCAATGAGCAATGCCACCTATGCCGGCCGCCAACGGGATCGGCCGCAAGATAAGCACCGTCCGTTCTCAACGGCCGTGGGCCAATGCCGCGCAGGATAGCGGCCAGCGGATCGGCGGCGACGAGCAGTGGCGGCACGATCACCAACAGAACCATATGTTGCAACATGTGGGCGGCGAGCGAGCGGTCCGCCAAACCGTCAAGCGGCCAAACGAGTGCAAGCGCAAGGAGGGCGCAGCCGAGCGCGAAACACCCGACCGCCGCGCCGGATTCGCGCGGCCCTAAGACCCCAAGGCCGTAGAGCAGCGCGCCACCTATGAGCATGGCGCCGCCGACAGCTTGCCGTCCATTCACGATCGCGCCCGACGTTCGCCGCCCCATGAGACCAGGCTTTTGACGAAGTGGCCTAATACAGTGCCACGGCGAGCGCCACGACCCGTAGACCTTCAGCATACCGGCACCATGAAGTTCGGCAGGCTGTACCAGACGATCGCGACGAGGCATAGACCCGCGAACCCCGCTGTCATCCAGGCGAGGAAGATCGGCGCGGCCGCCGCGTCGGACGATTTCGGCGCGCGCCACCCCATCCGGCGCAGCGCATCGAGTAGAATCAGCAGAACCGCGACAGCGCCACCACCGTCGCCAGTCCGTTGACGAAGGGCATGATCCCGAATCCGGCGATCTCGCGCTCGGCGAAGCCTTTCGCGCAAGCGATCGCAGCGAAAATATAGATGAATAAGAAATGGGCGCCGGCAATCAGAAGGGCGGCGATCATCAGCAGCGGATTGCGGACAACATCGACGTCATTGCCCCACCGTCGCAAGCGGAAAGAGATGTGCTATCGCCAGCGCAGCAGGGCCTGAAGGTGCCGTAATGCCACAGCAGCTTTGTGTTGTCGTAGGTCAGCCGCCGCTCCAGACTGATGCAGCCCGGCGGAACGTCGCGCGATCGTGTAACCGTCCCATGACGGTCAACACCGCGACATGGAAGCCCTGCCAGGCAAACAAGGTATAAGTGAGCGCCCCGAATGCGTTCCGCCGGCCGCAGGCCGCCGTCCCAAAGACCCCAGATCTCGGCCCCATGGCGGCGAGGTTGCCGCAATCGCCAGCAGCATCCACAGGGAAAACCCCCACGACCGCGCCAGGGATCGCCCCGCCGCGGCGATGAAGGCGCTGCTAACGGCGAACAACACAGCCGCCAGCCCCGGCCAGCCCACCGCGGGCAAGTCGATTCCCGGCGGGCGGCCACGGGCCCGGGGTGATCGTCCAGATATAGAAAGTAGGAAAAGATAAGGGAGGCGAAAGCCGTGCTCATCCACGCAGATCAGCACGATCATCGCCCACCAGGAATGGGAGACGCGGACCGGTCTCGTAAACCGGCAGCCGAATGCCGCGACCAATATCGACTGGAGGGTATACATAGCCGCGGTCGGTCTCCCACAGCCAAGCTATGATCGCCGCGATGGCCATCGACGCCGAAGCTGATCGCAGGAACGACCAGCTTCACCGTGAGCAGCAGAAAGAATCCGGCTGTGCCGACTGCCGCTATCACGTGACTCCAGCTCGGGCCAGGCATCAGCATGACATACTGAGGCTCGGCTTCGACCGCGCTGGTCACGATGGTTTCGCGCTCGCCCGTCGCCGAGCGTGGCAGATAATGCTCGCCGCGCTCGACCTCCTCGCGCAGTTCGGGATTGTCCCATAGCGGCTCACGGCTGGTGACGTGGGGAATGGAGCGGGCGCCATAATCGTCGAGCGGCAGCCATTCGAGCGTGCCCGCGCCCCAAGGATTTAGGTCAACCCTGCCCGCCCGCCGGATTTGGCTGATTGCCTGAAAGAGAAACAGCGCGATGCCAGCGGCCAACATCGCCGCCCCCGACGCTCGAGGTGATGATTCAACCAATCCCAGCCAAAGTTTTCAGGATAGGTATAGACCCGGCGCGGCATGCCCAGGAGACCGGTGAAATGCATCGGAAAGAAGGTCATGTTGAAGCCCACGAACATCAGCCCAAAGACCCACCGGCCGACACGTTCCGGACAGCACCTTGCCGCTTACCATCGGCGCCCAGTAGTAGAAGCCGGCGAAAAGCGGGAACAGCATCCCGCCGATCAGCACGTAATGCAGATGCGCGACGACGAAGTAGGTATCGTGCACCTGCCAGTCGAACGGCACTGCCGCCACCATGACCCCTGTCAGCCCGCCGAGCGTAAAGATGAAGAAGAAACCGAGGAGGAACAGGAGCGGTACCACGCAGCTGCGGCCGACCGCCCCATAGCGTGGCGATCCAAGCGAATATCTGGATGCCGGTCGGAACGGCGACCGCCATGCTCGCCGCCGAAAAGAAACTCAGCGAAATCTGTGGAATTCCGACCGTAAACATATGGTGCACCCACAGAGCGAAGCTCAGAAAGCCTGTGCCGACCAGCGCCAGCACTACCCAACGGTAGCCGACGAGCGGAGTGCCCACCATGGTCGGCAGAATCATCGATACCATGCCCGCAGCGGGCAGGAAGATGATGTAAACCTCGGGATGCCCAAAAAGCCAGAAGAGGTGCTGCCACAGCACCGGGTCTCCGCCCTTCTCGGCGATGAAGAAGGGCCAGTGGAACGAGCGTTCGATTTCCAACAACATCGTGCCGATGATCACCGGAGGGAAACCCGAACACGATCATCATCGCCGACGACCAGCATGGCCCAGGCGTAGATCGGCATCCGGTTGAGCGCTCATGCCCGGCGCACGCGTCCGCAGAACGCCGACGATGAGCTCTATGGCGCCGGCAATCGCCGAAATCTCGATGAAACCGATGCCGAGCAGCCAGAAATCCGCACTGTTTGGCGGTGAGTAACTGTTCGCTGGTCAGGGGCGTGTACATGAACCAACCGCCGTCCGGCGCCAGACCGAAGAAGATCGAGCAGAAAAACACGAATCCCCCGATAGCGTAGGCCCAATAGGCGTAAGCGGCGAGCCGCGGAAACGGCAGGTCGCGTGCCGCCAGCATGCCAGGCAGCAGATAAACGGCCATAGCTTCGACCACCGGCACAGCGAAGAGAAACATCATCACCGTGCCGTGCATCGTGAAAATCTGATTGTAGGTTGCCTCGTCAACCAGTCCGGCATTGGGAATCGCGAGCTGCGCCCGCATGATCAGGGCGAGGATGCCTCCGAGCACCAAGAAAAGGATGGCGGTGCTGATATAGAGAATGCCGATGTAGTTGTTGTTGTTGACTTTGAAAAACCCCAGCCACGCGGCGGCGCCCAGATTTCCTTCAGGAGCTCAAGATCATGATCTTTGTCCGCGCCCCGGGGCGCCACCGGGAACAGGCAGCGTCGTCATTTCAGAGATTCCATCCAAGCTGCTACGGCGCGGAGATCAGGGCCGGCCAAAACGTTGAAGGAAGGCATACCGTTACCTTTCTTGATATGATCGGCGTCGGCGATCCAGCCCGCCAGCGAGCCCGACGCTATTGTTGAGCGTGCCAGCAGCTAATCGCTTGACGGCTGCCCACGTGGGTCAGGTCAGGACCGATCTGCCCGTCGCCGGAGTGCCGCGGACCGTGTGGCACGCACCGCAGCCGTTGGCCATGAACACCTCGAATCCACGCGCCAGAAACGGCACCTCAGGTCGAATGGCCGGCGCACGCTGACGCGCAACCCATGACGCATAGGCCTCCGGCTCCTCGGCGACGACATAGAACGCCATGAGCGCGTGCTGGAGCCCGCAAAATTCTGCACACTGGCCGCGGTAGACGCCTGCTTTGTCGGCGCGGAAAGCGATGCGGTTCGTGCGTCCCGGAATCGCGTCGATCTTGCCGGCGAGATTGGGCACCCAGAAGCTGTGGATAACATCCGGAGAGGCCACTCGCACCTCGACCGGACGGGCGAGCGGTATATGCAGCTCATTGGCCGTGGTGAACGCCTCGCCGCCATCCTGAGCCGGATAATGCACCTCCCACCACCACTGACGGGCGATGACCTCGATGCGCACAGGCTCGCCTTCGACGGGGCCGGTCAATCGATTACCGAGAATGAAGGTATAAATAATAAGCGCCGATAGCGTGACCACAGGAAAGACGAGACCGCCGACGTAGATAAAAACCTGCCTTCCGCGGGCCGGTCGTTCGGAGCGAACCACAAGCCCGAGCAGCACCAGCACTGACACCAGAATCAGGATGGCGGCGGCACCGGTCGCCATGATCCACCACATCGTGGCGATATCATCTGCCTGGGATCCCGCGGGATGAAGGGCGGACTGGATACGCGCCTGTGCAGTCCCGGTGACAGCGGTCAAGGCCGCGACGCCCGCGCCGATGGAGCGTGGGCTCATCGGGAATCGGCCGGTAAGCTATAGAGGAAGGCGGTGATGTCGCGCGCTTCCGGGAGGGTAACGCCCATGTCCGGCATCGCCGTATCCGAGGTAAACCAGGAAGGATTGGCGATGAATCGCGCTGACGGTGTCCGGTCGGTTGGTCACGCCGCCTGCGATATAGGCGCGCTGGACGAGCCCGCCGAGCGGCGGCCCCACCGAGCCACCGAAGGCCCGTATCTCCGGGATTTTGTGACATGCCACGCAACCATACTCCCGCACGATTTCGGCGCCCCGTGCAGGCTTCGCATCGACAATCCGCATCGACGCGGGCACTGGCGCTGGCTCATCACAGGCGGCCGTGTTCAACAGCAGTCCGCAGAGCGCAAACATCCCCATCGTCGTTTTACTGGCGACACGGCGCGAACCTACCGCGACGCTGGCGGCATGACCGCCCGACCGGCCGCAGCCGTGCTCGGGGTGACGCCCGGCGGGCTCATCGCGCCGAAATACGCCGCAACATTGCGCATGTCTTCCGGAGTCATCCTGCTCGCGATATCGGCGCATGACGCCGAGAGGATCGTTCTTCCGCTGCCCTTGTTTCCACAATTGCAATTGCAGCTCCGTGTATGCCGTGAATTGACCGGCTAGGTAAGGAAAGCTCGGCGGAAGCCCGTGGCCTTGCGGACCATGGCAATTGACGCAGGCCTGTATGCCCTTTTCCGCGGACCCTACTGCCGAAAGCACCCCACCGCGCTGAAGAGCCAACGGATCGAAGCTGGGCGACGGAAAGCCCGGAAGCGCCCTCCTGCGCCGCGTAGTATGCAGCGACGTCGATCATCTGCTCGCTGGGTCAACGCCTTCGCAATCGGAGTCATGATATCGTTTGGCCGCGTGCCGCTGGCATAGTCGAGAAGCTGTTTATAAAGATAGAACGCTGGCTGTCCCGACATCCTGGGAAAGGCGCCCGCTGCCGTCGCCGGCGCCGTCGAGACCATGACAGGAAAAGCAGGCCTGTGGACGCGAACCCTGGCTGATACCACCTTCCGAAGCCGCGCCGACCACCACCGCGCGACCATTTGCCAAACTCGCGCGATGTGATTCGCGGAAAAGCATCCCCCACCGGAATCCGCTCATGATGCCGACCGTTTTCGCCGCCTTTGTCGAGGATTCGCCAGAGTCTTGCGCGCTGGCATCCATCTCAAGTAGCCAACCGTCTGCCGCAGAGCCGGCGAGCAGAATGGCAATGGGAAGACGCTAACTTTTTCATGTCGATACCAGCGGTCTGGGGTTCTTCAGATAGTCATTTCTGAGGGCGTCGAGAAGCCAGTAGGCCAGCGCGCCGACCGTGCCGGTCGGGTTGTAGCCCGGGTTCTGCGGAAAATTAGCCGAGCCGATGACGAACAGATTATGCAGGTCCCAGCTCTGCAGATAGCGGTTCACCACGCTGTTGCGCGGACTGTCGCCCATGATCGCGCCGCCGGTGTTATGGGTGGTCTGGTAGGGCACGATGCTGTAGCGCTCGCGACGAGGTTGTCTTAATTGGTCTGGCGTCCGCCCATTAGCCCGGCGATCTCGGCGGCGCGTTCGGTGACATAGTCCGACATGCGCCGGTCGTTCTCTGGGAAAGTCGAAGGTCAAGCCGCAGCAGCGGATTGCCGTACACGTCGGTATAGTTCGGGTCGAGATCGAGATAGTTGTCGCGCGAGACGCCATCGATGCGCCGTGCACGCCGACGCTCGTCGTGTGGTTGTAGTGGCGCGCCACCGCGCGCTTCCAGTCTAGCCCCCAGCGCGGTGTGCCCGGTGCGGCACCGGGTGATACTGGATCGGGCGGCCCCCGGTCGTGTAGCACGCGACATAGCCGCCGCCGATGAAACCGAGCGCGCGAATGATCGAAGTTGTCGCCATTGAAATCGTCTATCGCGGTGCCGAGCGCGCCCGCGCCCATGAAGGGATTGATGTTGACGTCCTCGCCATAGAAGACACGTGACACCGACGACATGTCTGATAGGTGTAGTTTTTGCCCACCACGCCTTCGCCGGTGCTCGGGTCGTAGGGCGCGCCGATCTTCGAGAGCAGCAGAAGATGCGGGATTGTGGTGAGCGAACGCGCAAAGCACGACCACCTCGGCGGCCTGCTCGATCTTCGCGGCCCGCCCCATCGACATAGGTCACGCCTGTGGCGCGCCGGCCTGCTTGTCCCAGTTCACGCGCACCACAGTAGCGTTGGTCCGCAGCTCGAAATTCTTGTTGGCCAGCGCGAATGGCAGAACTGTCGTGAGCGGGCTCGCCTTGGCGAAGTGCTCGCAGCCGAAACGCTCGCAGAACCCGCAATACATGCAGGCCATCATGTGCGCACCGTCCGGATTGGTGTAGTTGCGGCTCATGTTTGCCGAAGGCACCGGGAATGGAGCGTAGCCGAGCTGCGCCGCGGCGCGTGCGCGAACAGCGCGCCGGCATAGGCCTGCTTCATCGGCGGATTGGGATACTCGCGCGGCGCAGGCCTTCGTGCGGGTTGCCGCCGGGCGGAATGCCGCCCTGCAGGTTGCCGGCCTTGCCGCCGATCCCGCAGAGATATTCGAATCGATCGTAGTACGGCTCCAGTTCCTCGTAAGTGACCGGCCAGTCCTGCACGGTCAGGTCCGCGGGCATGAAGCCCTTGCCATAGCGCTCGATCGTTGTGGCTGCGGGCGCGGAAGTCGGACGGCAGAAAGCGCCAGGTCTGGCCGTTCCAGTGCACGCCCGCGCCGCCGAGATCCGGTGCCGGGGAGGAACGAGCCGAGCTGCCGCATCGGCAGCGCCTCCTGGTCGGGCTTGTTGCGAAACGTGAGGGTCTGCTTTCCCGGTGTTCTGCATAGGCCATAGCGCACCGCGTATTTGCAGCTCGTCGTGCATGGCGGGAGACTGGAAGTCGGGCACCGTTTGCTGAAAGCGCCCGCGTTCCAGTCCGACAACGCTGTAGCCCGCTTCCACCAAACCTTTGGCCAGAATGCCCGCAGTCCAGCCGACGCCGACGAGCACGACGTTCACCGGTTTCATCCGTGTCGCCATCTCAGCGCCTCCTGGCGGGTCCGTGTCGCCGGCTCGCCATGGACATGTGTATGGCCGCCGCTGGTGTCGTGCCCTTCGGCGCCATGGGCGTGTCCGGCCTGCGCCATGCTGATGGCGCCTGGTCGAATGGAATGCCGTGTGTTCGACCGAGCGGGCATATTGGGCATAGGCGCCCGGGAAGCCGATCATTCGCCACGCGGCCATATCGCGATTGCCGCCGTAGGCCGGATCGGCGAAGAACCCTTCGATGGTATTGGCGAGCAATGTCTCGAAGAAGACCGCGCTCGGTACGGGCCCGAGATCGAGTTCGCCGCTCTCCATCGCTGTCAGCAGCTTTTCCTGCTCCGATGGGTCGAGCTGACCGAACTGCCGGCCGCCGATACCTTGGACTTGAGGTGCGCGAAAATTTGTCCATCGCCGTGCGGTAGAGCTCCGCCGGGGTGTAGGGCAGCTGGTAGCCCTGCTGCGGCGTTCCGCTTTTCCAGGGTCCCTGAAGGTAGAGACGATCGCCGGCACCGTAAGCTCCCGCCAGTTGCCGGTCGAGGTAGACCAGCACGCCGCAGCCCACGGCGCCAAGCCAAGTGTCGTCGGCCGGAATCAGCCAGTCGATCGCCGCCGTGATGAACGCCGCCTGCTCCTGGTTGAAAAACGTCAGCGGTTCGTTCGACTGTGACTGCTGCGGCAGCGGCACGACCTGCGGGGGTGCCGGAACCGTCGGCGCAGGCGCGGATTGCGCAGCGACCGCATTCGGAACTGTGGCCACGACGCCGGTAGCACCAGCTATTGCAAAAAGGTCCCGGCGCGAAAAATCTGGGCCATGGCGTCCCCTTACTGGCGAGAGTTGTTCATGAGATCCGTAGGAGAACGAAATTGCCGCGCGCGCGTCTCGCAAATTTCAAGCGCGGTCGCATCGGCAATTCGCGAGCATTGGAAACCCTCTAGTTGCTCCGGCTCCAGTGAGCTGTGAACCCGCTCCTGGCCCTTTTTCCGACCGTCCGCCTTCTTGTCGCTCTTGCCGCCGCTCGACCCGGTCGTTGTCGCACTCGTCGTGCCGGCGCCTACCTCCACCGGCGCCGTCCCCGGCGCACTGCCAGCAGTCGTGCCGCTGACGCCACCCTGAGCCAATGCCGGGCCGCCGATCAGCAATAGGGCAAAAACTTTGGCGATGACCATGGAGGAACTCCGAGAGGTACAGTCCACGCAACGCCTGGCGTGACGAACTGTTCCGATTCCCCTGCTCACGCAGACGGCTAGCGTACCGACAGAATGCCGGACCCCTCTTGGCCGCTGCGGCGAAACACCCATATTCCAACGGGCTTCAACGGAGCCACCAGGCGCAAGGTGCTTTTGTTCCCAGTGGCGCTGTGCCTCGCTTTGAGCGGCTGCGACATGCCTCAGGACCAACAATGGAAGAGAGGCCAATTCCGATGACGGCAATGTCGCCCGTGACCGTCGCGATCGCGATGATGGAGAGCAAAATCACTGCGAGACTACCTTGTAGCAGCGCCGGCCGACCGATCACGCTGGTCAGCGCGTCTCGGCCAATGAGCGCATCTTGTCGCGGGCGTTTTCGTCCTTTCGATGTGGACTGCCGCCATCCACGGGGAGCAACTCCCGTGGGAGGTGCGCGGCCGCGTGCGCAGCCGACGCGAGGGGGACCAAAGCCCCAGCGAGGTAGTCAGGATTATCGGCGCCGCTCTGATCATTCTCCTCGCAGGCTATATTCTCACGAGTTCGGCTGATGCGATCGCGCAACAAACCGGAGTGGGATCGGGCATGGTCGGCTTGGTCCTGCTCGGCGCGGCCACGGGGCAAGCCGGATGCGCTTCTCCATCACTCCGATCGCGGCAGCCAATACACCAGCGAACCATTCCAACGGCTGATGGCCGATCACGGCGTCACCTGCTCGATGAGCCGGGCGGGCAACGTATGGGACAATGCGGCGATGGAGAGCTTCTTCTCGTCGTTGAAGACCGAGAGAACGGCGCGCAAGACCTATCGCACACGAAACGAGGCCAGGGCCGATGTGTTCGACTATATCGAGCGCTTCTACAACCCAAAACGCAGGCACTCGACAATCGGGTATCTCAGCCCTGTGGACTTCGAGAGGAAGGCGGGATTAGCTTAACCGGGTGTCAACCAAACCGGCAGCAGGCCAGACATACCCGGTATCGTTCAGCAGCGCCGTGCCTTCGGCTGGATCAACGCGGGTGAAGAACGAGTAGGAGCATTGGATTTCCTAGCTTTTCGCACCTCAGCATGGACAGACAAATCGGAATTTTTTGAGGTATTGGACGGCCGTTCTTTCTCGGACAGCAGGTACCGCGAAAGTCGTGTGTAGCGCTTGGTTCACTACTCACGAGCTCGTTGTCTATGGCGACATCCTCGATCTTAGAACTGTATGGATGTCCCCGGCCGTTAGGATTCCCCGGGTATGGGCACACGCGGCAGAGAACTCTTATGACGAAGCATTTTCCGCGGCATTCTGTGCTCATCCTGAAAGCCTTCCCGCTTGGTCCGAAGGGTGTGCACCTGTGGGCTCGCCAGCAGAAATAGGATTAGCCGCTCGCCAAGCGGCAATGATGCGACATTACCATCGACTGCTTGGAGTGAATCCCTTCCCCGGCGACGATGGCGTAGATGGATGGATGTGGCGGATTAACCCGCGATTCGAACGTTGTATACAGAAGCCATCGGTAGGATACACGGACTGGCTTGATGACTGACCACACTTGACCGTAGCAACCGTTATTAAAGGTGTCAGCGAGCCAGGGGCTGATTGGCGATCCAGGCAAGGCAAATCGATGCGCCCTCGCGCTCGCAGGCAGCCGAGAACTGCCCAGGCATAGCGGACTCAATACAAATTGCCCCGCTAAATGCGGCAAAGTCGTCGAACTAGTTCGACGTGACGCTAAAGAAATGGACCAGCCTCATCGGATCCTGGGTGGGATAGCGCTTGCCTACATATAGCGATGCAGGGCGGTGGCGCAGCTGATAGCGCAACGCCGGTGGACGCCGCATTGAGACAACGAGCTTCGCAGAGCCGCTATAACTCCTCGCGCTAACCCACCTTCGTCCGCGTGACCGGCACCATGAACAGGGGCACATAACCATCGCCGGCCTGTGTTAGGGTTGGTGGCTTGCAACCCTAGCGCTGGCCGTGGCATTGACCTGTAGCGCCCCTGGGCGCCATGGCGCCGAGCCGATTGGACCGCTTCGACCAAGCTGGCTCGCCCGGGCCTAAGTCTGCCTTTGTAAGGTATTGTGAAGCCGTGTACACGCGCGATAGCCATCAACCCGAGACAATATCCAAAACCCCTGCGATGGGGCCGGGAATACATGATATCGCCTTCGCACGCGAGATACTCGGCCATGACATACCCGGTGGAGCGCGCGTGCTCGACTTCGGCTGCGGCATCGGCCATGCTGTCGCCGCTCTTCTCGCGGAAGGCTACGATGCCTACGGGGCTGATATCGTCGAATTCTGGGACAAGGACTACGACCGGTATTGGGCGGAAACACCAAAGCCGTCACCGGCCATCGCCGCCCGGCTGCGACGGATCGAGCGTCAGCCCTATCGCCTGCCCTTTCCCGATGGATTCTTCGATTTCTGCTTCAGCGACCAGGTCCTTGAGCACGTCACGGATTATGCCGCGGTATTGCCGGAGATCGCGAGGGTTCTCAAGCCCCATGGGATCTCGCTCCATCGCTTTCCCGGGCCCGGGCGCCTGCGGGAGGACCATATCTTCATTCCCTCGCCGTTCTTGGCGCGGCAACGCCCATATGTCGCGGCTTTCGCGCTCTTCGGCTGGCGCCCGCCGAAATCAGCCGCATTTGACATGGCGGGAAACCGTCGATTACACGGCGCACTGGATGCAGAGCTGTGCCTACCTGACGAAGCGTCAGCTGCGGCGATGCGCGGCGCGAGCCAATGTCCGCATCGCGTTTGTTGAACGACACGAACTAAGATTTCGAGGGGGTGGCCGCTTCGCGACCGTCCTGCGCGCCTTTTCCAGGGCAGGCCTGGACGGGCTGCTTCTCACCGCGGTGTCACCCCTGCTGCAGCGCTACATGGTACCTGCGGCGCGGCCAAACTGCGGGCGGACGGAATCCAGTGGCAGACCCCTCCGATGTTAGTTATTGATTCCGCCCATGAGACGCGTCCGCCGCCTGACCAAACGATGCCTTCCCACCGCTCTGCTGCCAACCGCGCTCAAGGCCTATACCGCGGCGCTTGCAGCCCGCGAACGCGTGGCGGCGGCTACCTCCGCCAAGCGGGGGGCATTCTTTCATGCTCGCAACAGCGATGTGTTCCAGATGGCCCTGCGCGGCAGCCTGGGACAGAACTGCTGCGAGCTGCACGTCCTGGGGCAGTATCGCATGTTATTGGATTCGGCCGCCAAGATCGGCGCTTCGGTCCGCGGCACCATCCTGGAGCTCGGCGCCTGCTGCCATCCCGGCATGGCCCTAATCCTGCTGCTCGGCGGCGCCGACAAGGTGTGGTTGAACAACGTCTCGCCGATCGAGAACCGTCTGCCGCTGAGCTGGGCGGAGAATGTCTTCGTCCTCATGCGCCTGTTAGCGCCGGCGTGCCGCTCGCTGCGCGCCGTGGTCGAACCTGCCGGCGAGGGCCATGTGCGAGTGCGTCCCGACTTGATCGGCTTGGCGGGCGACCGCCCATGCGAGGCGCTCGATTTCCCCGAAGCGAGCTTCGATCTCATCTTCAGCAACGCGGTCCTCGAGCATGTGCGCGAGCCGCTCGCGTTCTTGCGCAACATGCGGCGCATGCTCAAGCAGGACGGCTGGTACGTCCATGCCATCGACCTGCGCGATCACCGCGACTTCTCCCGGCCGACCGACTTCCTCAAGCTAACAGATGCGGAGTTTCGCCGGTCCGACCCCTACTCGAACCGTCATCGATATTCCGATTGGCTGCGCGAGCTCGCGGCGGCGGAATTTACCGTCGATCAGGTTTCATTGCCGACCCCACGCCATCTGACACACAAGGGTGGTACCGGATTCCTATTCCAACATCCTGGCCGACGGGGAGGAGCCCGCCGCCACGTGCCTGGATCAGGTGAAACCCTTCCTCACACCGGACGACCGGGCGAGTCTGGCCACCGAATTCCAGCACTACAGCCTGGAGGAACTATCGGTCGTCAGCATGATCGTCGCCGGGCGCGCCGCCGCCCCCGTGGCGCAGGATCAGGCGCCGACCAGCGCAGCATCCGCCGCCAGGTGATGTTCGTGCCAAGCCTGGAACATCAGGACCGTCCACAGCGCGTAATGATCGTCGCGCTGACCTGACAGATGATCGCGCCAGGCGGCGCGCACCACGTCCGGATCGAAATAGCCCTCGGACCGCAGCCGGGAGTCCGACAGCAGCGTCTCCGCCCAGTCGCGCAGCGGTCCGCGCAGCCAGGAGTCGATCGGAACGCCGAAGCCCATCTTCGGGCGTTCCATCAGCTGGCGCGGCACGTGGCGGTAGAGCACCTGGCGCAGCAGCCATTTCGTGACACCACCGCGCAGCTTCATGGCCTGCGGCAGTCGCCAGGCGTATTCCACCACGTGATGATCGAGCAGCGGCACGCGGGCCTCGAGCGACACCGCCATGCTGGCACGGTCGACCTTGGTCAGGATGTCGTCCGGCAGATAGGTCACCAGGTCGAGATACTGCATGCGATCGAGGAAATCCGGTATGTTGCTCTCGATCATGCGATCCTGCAGCGATCTCTCGGGCTCACGGCCGCCGAGCGCCACGCGCGACGGCTCGTGCCATTGGCTGATCAGGCGGCGATAAAGCCCATCGCTGTCCTCGCGCAGCACGGCTGCCAGCTTATGCAGCGTCTCGCCCGCGCGTGGGCGGCGGAGCCGTGCCGGTGCCAGCCGCATCACGCCGTCCCAGTGCCGGACCGGCACCGCGAGGAGCGCCGCAGCGGCGGCGCGTCGCACGGGCGGCGGCAGCACACCAATCCGCCGCCAGATGGCGCAGGCGAGGGTATAGCGGTTGTAGCCCGCGAACAGCTCGTCGCCGCCGTCCCCCGACAGCGCCACGGTGACGTGCTGCCGAGTCATTTCCGACAAGAGGAAGGTTGGGATCTGCGACGAGTCTCCGAACGGCTCGTCGTACATCATCGGCAGCCGCGGAATGACTCGGAGCGCGTGGTCGGGCTCGACATAGAACTCGGTATGTTCGGTTCCGAGATGGCGCGCCACCGCCTTGGCATGCTCGGCCTCGTTGTAGCCGTCCTCGCGGAAGCCTATGGAAAAAGTCTTCACCGGGCGCGCGCTCTGCGCCTGCATCATGGCGACCACCAGGCTCGAAATCATAGCCGCCGGACAAGAATGCGCCGAGCGGCACGTCCGCGACCATGTGGCGGCCGACCGCGTCGCGCAGCACCGATTCGAGCTCGTCCGCGGCCGCCTCGTCGCTGAGCGATCGCATCTGCCGCGCAGCGATCCCCTCCCCCACCATCGTCTCGGCCGACCAATAGGCGGTTTCGCTGGCGCGGCCATGGGCGTCGAAAGCAAGAATCCGGCCGGGCAGCAGCTTGGAGATGCCACGCCAGATGCTGCGCGGCGCCGGCACATAACCGAAGCGAAGATAGGCGGTGAGCGCGTCGCGGTCGATCTCGCGCGGCCAGCCGCCATGGGCCACCAGCGCCTTGAGCTCCGAGCCGAAAATGACGAGCCCACCGAAACGTCCCCAGAACAGCGGCTTGATGCCGAGGCGGTCGCGCGCCAGCGAGAGCACACGCTCACGGCGATCCCACAGGGCGAGCGCGAACATGCCGCGCATGCGCCGCGCCGTCTGCTCGAGCCCCCAAACGGCGCAAGCCTCGGCGATCACCTCGGTATCGGAATGGCCGCGGAAGGGCCGGCCCGCCGCCAGAAGGTCGGCGCGCAGCTCCTCCGCGTTATAGAGCTCACCATTGTAGTTGAGGACGAAACGGCCGCAGGACGACATCATAGGCTGCCGGCCGGCAGGCGAGAGGTCGACGACGGCGAGCCGGCGCTGGGCAAACCCAAGGCCTGCGTCGCCATCGACCCATACATCGCCTTCGTCGGGACCGCGGTGGATCAGCGTGCCGCCCATGGCGCGGGCACGCGCGACCAGCTCGGCGCTGCCGCGAGCACCCGAGACGTCGAAGAAACCGGCAATTCCGCACATCGTTCAGCCTAGAGATCGGGAGAGGGAAGATTGACACGGTCGAAGCAGCGCTCAGCGCGCGCGCCGCGACCACTCGACGATCACGGTGTGGAACAGGTCGATCCAGTGCGCGGCGATCGGGTCGACCGCCAGGTCGGCCACCGCCTCGGGGGCCTTGCGGCGCATCGCCCGGCGCAGGCCCGCATCGGCCATCACAGAGCCCATCGCCGCCGCGAGCCCCGCGACATCATCGACCCTGACGAGCTGGCCGTAGGCGCCGTCCTGCAGAAGCTCGCGCGCGCCGCCGGGGCTGTCGGTCGCGATCACAGGACAGCCGCAGGCCAGCGCTTCCATGACGGCATTGGGATAGCCTTCGAAGCGCGAGGCATGAACATAGAGGTCAGCTTCCTGCAGCTCTGCGGCGATTGCCGTAGTCACGCCGGGCAGGCGGACCCGGTCGCCCAAGCCCTGTTCCGCGATCTGCCGCTCGAGCGCCGCGCGTTGGTCGCCGTGCCCGAAGATCACGAGCTCCCACTCGGGGTGGCGCGGCGCCAGCTTGGCGAAGGCGTCGATCAGCACGTCGAAGCCCTTCTGGCGGTCGAGCCGGCCGATGGACAGGATGCGGCAGCGGCTGCGCTCAACCGGTTCCTCCGCCCGAGGTCGGAACGCGCGCAGATCAATCGGATTCGGCACGGCGACAGCATGGGCCCCGAACTGGCGCTGGACATAGTCCGCGATCACGGCCGTCTGCGCCACCACGGTGGCCGCGCGCGGATAGGTCAGCCGGCGCATCGCCTCGGCGGCCCGCGCGAGCGGCACATAGGCCGGATGCACGCGCTCGGAGACCACAGTGGGCCAACGCTGCCCCACGCCGGCCAAAAGCGCGATCACATTGGCCTCGGGCATGAAGGAGACCGTCACGTCGGGTGCAACCGCGCGCAACGCGCCCCGCAGAACGGAGACGCGCCGGACATTGTCGAGCAGAAAGCTGACCAGGGAGCGTGAGCGGCGCAGCAGATCGAGGCCGTGGCGCACAATGCCGGAATCCAACTCATAATGCGGCGCTGTCCCGTCGCGCTCGAAGGTGATGAGATGCACCTCGTGGCCTTGTTCGGCCCAGGCGTTGCAGAGCGTCGCGGCGACGCGTTCGGCACCGCCGGCGGTCATCGTCGCGATCACGAAGGCGATGCGCAGGCGCGCTGGGTGCGCCGCCTCGCGTGGCACGGGTTGGCTCGTCATGCGTGCTTCCGGAGCGATGCGCGAGCCGCGATCATCTGGGCCTGGCTTGTGGCGGTGAAGGACGTACTCGTTGCAGCCCCACCCGTGCATCACGGTTTTCATGCGCACGAGTTCGAAACCCTGCGGGCGCAGCGCATCGAGCACCTGCTCCGGCTTGGCCACCTCGAACGGCAGGCCACCGATCCAGTCGACCCAGTCGCGCCACTTGTTCATGCCGCGGCCGGTATTACGGCCATAATCCGTCCAGGTCCGGATATAGCCCATCGGATTCCCTTTTATCAGGTAGGCGAGAAACCATTTCACCTCGCGCGGAAAGACAAGCGCCGCGACGTAGAGGTTGCGCAGCGCACGGGGCAGCCTGTTGTAGGTCTGCTTTATCCACAGCCAGCGTCGCGAGGCATTCCCCTGATCATTATAAAGGGCGATGAACAAAAGCCCGCCCGGTTTGACGGCCGCAGCAGTCAATTCGAGAGCGCGCCACATGGCGCCGGTGTGGTGCAGCACGCCCCACGAATAGACGACATCGAAGGTGCCGAGCGACGCCATGAACGCGTCGTCAAGCACCGACCCTCGCATCACGCGCCAGGTCTGGCTGCTCGGGGCATAGCGATCGCGGAGCTCTGGGTGCAGCCTACACTGTCGGCGTCGTAGTCGAACGAGGTGACCGTCGCGCCCATTCTGTGAGCTGCGAGGCTGAACAAGCCGCTGCCGCTGCCGATGTCGAGGAAGGTCTTGCCCCGGAGATCGGAGAGGCCGAGCATGGCCGACAGAGAGGTGCAGGCCTGGGCGATGATCGCTTCGTCGATGGTGCGCAGGAAATGCGCCCAATTTTCGCCGAAGGCGAAGCGCTGGGCCTTTTCGGCGCCCAAGAATCATCCACAATCATGGCCTTGCACTCCACGAATTCAAGCAAAATGAGAAGCGCATGAGCTGTCGGGCTCGATGGGCTTCCACAGTGCGCCCAACGTATTGTATGACGTGAACGGCTACTAGCCCGGTTTTTGGGCGAACAAGCCTCGCGAGGACATAGATGGGTATTGGGAGAGCAGAGGTCGCGCTCTTGCTGGAGGAAAGAAGGCGCCGCCCCTTCACGGGCGCGCTCGGCACCCTGGGCCGTCCAGACGATCCATATCCCGCAGCAGGATCTGAACCGGCTCTTCATCCGGGAAGGCATCCCACCGATGGCGGCGGCAGCCGAGGAGGATACCGCGCTGTTCACGGCGATGGGCTTCGGCACGGTCGAAAGTCTCGACTACAGCCGGTTCGAGACGCAACGCACATCGTCGATCTCAACGTGGACGTTCCCGAACATCTGGCGGAACGTTTCGACCTAGTGCTCGATGGCGGGACCCTGGAGCACGTCTTCAACTTCCCTGTCGCCCTGAAGAATACCATCCGCCTGGCCAAAGTCGGCGGGCGCATCATCTACATTCTTCCAGTGACCAATCACGTGGATCACGGCTTCTACATGTTCTCCCCAACCCTGTTCATGGACTACTTCCGGGCGAACAAGCTGCAGGTCGAAACCTTCTACATTATCCGCTATTCACCGGACCCGAACAAACCCTGGCACGCCTACCGCTACGACGAGCACAGCTTTTCCAAGCTGTCCATCGGCTGCCTGGACGAAAGGCCATACATGCTGTTTGCCGTGGCGAGACGCTTGCCCAAGTCCACTTGGGACAAGATCCCGCAGCAGGCTCATTACCCGAAGGCCTGGGCGGGCGATGCTCTCGGCGATACCTCCGCACTCTACAAGCGCGCCGAGAAGCTCATCGGCTGGATTCCCGGGGCGATGTCCGCCGCGGTATTCCTGCGCAACCTGACGAAACCGCGCGACATTCGGACCCTGCCCTACGTCGGGCGCTATTGACCAACCCTCAGGCGGCCGGCGAGGGCCGGCCGATCAGACGCCGGTTAACATGCTGCCAAATGGCCATGGCGTCGTTACGGCACGACTTTCGCCATGGCCATGACCTCCTCCCCGGAAAAGACGCCGACCGCCTGGCCCTCGCCGAGCGTTATGCGGCCGATCTCCTGGTCTGTCAGGGTGACGGTGAAGAAGTGCCTGACCACCTCGCCCGCTCCGCCATAGCGAAAATCGAGCACGAGCCGACAGAAGTAGGAGCGGTTCGTGACGGCGAATCCGAGTTCCTCGGCCAACTCGCGAAACAGGGCGCTCTCCGCATCTTCGCCTGGATCGATGGCGCCGCCGAAATTCCCCCAGAACCCGGGGAAGAAAATGCCTGGCTTATCGTCCCGCTGCTGCATCACGTAGTGGCCATCGACCGTGAGAAGCAAGGCGGCGACGGCATCCGCCGGCCATAGCATGGGTTGCGCCTCCGTCACCGAACGGCCAGCTTCGCACGATCCTCGGCCCGGCCGATTTCGGGCTCGATAGCCTCGAACTCGCGCTTGATGACCTCAAAATCGTCGTCCTGCCAGACACGCCGTTGCACCGGCGAGCAGAATGGTATCTGGCCGCCGATGATAAATCCCTGCTTCATCAAATAGGGCGGCTCGTTCGCCTCGACCCCCGGCGTTATAATCTTGAACATGATCCCGGCTGCCAGTTCATCGACGAGATAGAGGAAGGCCGGACCGTTGTTAATGCCGAGATTGACGAAGGCGCGCTCGTAGAGCGCGAGCCTCAGGCCGAGATTGACCGCACCTTCGACGAACTCGGGATAATCCGCGACCTCGGCGGGCACGCCCTCCGGCAGGCTTTCGGTGTCCGGCACGAAAACCGGGAGATAGCCTCGCGCAAGGAGGTAGTCGGCGAACCGGGCCCAGGCCACGAGATTGCTGTTCCGCGCCGGGCTGTAGGCGTAGTGGCGCACGGTGATGGTGACGACCTTGCCGGTCGCACCTGGGCCGCGATCCAGCGGTCGACGTAGTTCCGCGCGGCCTCGGTCGCGCGGAACGCTCCCGGACTCCTTCAGGCACCGGCGAAGCAACGATTTCGCGGCACCATTCGGTGACAGTAGAGCGGTGGAGGTCAACGGAGAAGTCTTCCGGGAACACGGGCCACCGGCCAGTTCGCCAGGCGGACGCGCGCCTGTTGGCGATCTTGACGACCTCGACATCAGTGACCGTCGGCATCGCCCAGGCGAGCGGCACGAGGATATTGACGATGCGGTCGCGCCAGGATGCGACACTGATGGCCTCGCGGTAGCTCTTGGTCTCGTCGCGCGCCATATCGGGCGGCGAGCCAACGAAGACGACGTGAATGCCGCGAAGGCCGAGAAGGTGACGCCGGCGCTCGGCTGCCATGAGGAACCACATGGCGTCGAACGTGTTGGGTTCGACCAGAAGATCATAGAACGCGAGCAACAGGCCGGAGTCCGCTTGCCCATGCCCCGCGCCCAGACGCCTTGATAGCCGCCCCGCGTACCGCAAAGCGCCATTTATCGCCACACCAGGCGCCGTCACGGGCGAGCGGATCTCACGAATCCCACGCTCGACCAGCCAGCGAGGGCCATGGTGGCGGATCCGCGCCAGCACGCGACGAGCCAGCGAGACGACGCCCAGCGGCGGCGGCAGATCGAGTTCATCCTTGCTCATGCCATGCCGCTCCACTTCTGGAGTCGGCGCCGGATGCGCAAGCGATCCTCGTTCGCGCCGCCCAGCGCGCGGCCCAGTACCTTGGCGATCTGCCAGACGAACGCCAGATTGCGCGGGATAACCTGCTCGGCGGCAAAGATGACGGATCCCAGCCACATCACCAGCCACCACGGATGCCACGGCCGGCCCACCGGCGCGCGCGACGGGCCCGAACGATCCGGCGGGAAACATATCGCCGATCGCGGCGGCAGTCAGTCGGCGCGCCCGGTTCTCAACGTCCTCCCAGTTGGCGTCGATGTCCTCCGCATGAAGGCGGATCGGCTGAGGATAAACTCACGATTGAGGCGGTTGCGGCCCCAGAAGAAAACATGTCGCGCATAGGCGCGCAGGACGGATTGCCGGGCGAAATCTCGCAGGCCGGGGATCATCATTCGCCAGCGCGGGCGGAACTTGGCCCAGGCTTCAGCGTTGGACGGCGTCCAGCTCGCGATCGCCGCCTCATCGCTGTCAGCGATCACCTCGATAGCAGGCCCATCGAAGCCGAACATGGTGGGATAGGCATCGAGGCTCGCGACCCCCAGCCCGCCGACATTGTGCCAAGCGACCTGCGCATAATCCACGAGCGGCACACCGGACATGCCGAACATGACGTAGCCGTTGCCGGGCACCGGCCAGAAGGTATAGCTCGGCCAGACGCTGAAGCGATCGTCGTTCCACAGGCGCGGCCCTTCGAGGGGATGGAGGCTGTCGGCCATCACCCGCGCCAGGCGGCGCGGCGGCAAGACGATCGGCTGGCTCGTCTCGCCCACTTCCCGATCCAAAGCCCCAGGTCTTCGCAGGCCGGCCATGAGCCTGGTCTCGTCGCTGCGCCACGCCGGAATGAACACCAGGTTAGCGCCCGCGTCGATGCGACGACGCACGGCGGACAGGAAACCGTCGGACAGCATCAGGTCGGGCGATAGCATGAGGCCGAGCGCCTTGTCGGCATAGGCCTTTTCCAACAGTGGCGCGTAAACCCGCGCAACATACGCGTAGGTACTCGTCAGGTATTTGTGCCCCTCCCGGTCACTCAGGCCATCGATCGGATAGAAGACGATTTCAAAAGACTGTGCGACCGCCTTCAGCGCGGGATGTTCGGGATCGCGAGCCAATCCTCGTTCGTGGTCGCGAGAAGAAGCTTGTTTTGTGCATCCCGATCTAGCGCCGCGAGATTGCCGGGAGACAACAGGGATCGCAGGAATAAATCCGTGAACCAGCGGCGGTAAGTCGCCCCCCAGAAGGCATTTATCAGGTAAAGGTCGCGCGACTTCGACATCACTTTAGAACTCGAAACGAGGCTTACTTCTGCTGCGCGCGGCGGGCCGGCGCATGCCCGTTAGGCAGCGGACGACTATTCGACATCCCTTCAGTGGGATGTCTTGCCGCGCATGGCATGATCCTGCCCGGCGTTTCGGCGGAAATAGGTTTGCGCCGCCTCCGTACTGGGGAGCGGCTCAGCGGACGATATCCCGGTGGCCTCGTTACGCTCCCAATCGATCGGCGCGAAGGAGTTGACGACGCGCACGTCGGCCGAAAAGCGTGTGACGGGGCTGCGATTGACGACCTGCCCGTGGACGAGGGAAAGGCTAAAGGCCATCGCCTGTCCCACCTTCGTACCGGTGGGACGCAGCTTCGCGATATCCGCCTCTCGCAGGATTTTCGGGGCGTAAGTGAAGCCGAGTTGATGTTTGACCGACCGCGCTCGACCGTCGGGTCAACGACCTGATTATAAGGGTAGGCCGAAATGGCTTCGAGATGGGACCCGGAGATCACACCCAGGCTCCCGTCGAGGCCGCAATCGGTGAAGGGCATGTGCACGGATAGTTCGTAGGGCGTGCCCCCGTAATGGGTGTCCCTGTGCACGTTCACATTGTCCTGAGGCTTCTCTGGGCGGGCGATCCGAAGATAAGGTCGCGCCTGGACATGCAAATCCGGCCCGACCAGCTCAGCGAGCTTGTCGAGATTCCGCGCGATGATCTCCGGCCCCAGGCCGCTCGCCACGAACCAATCGAACAGCCGTTTCTGGACCGCGATATGCTCATCGTCGGCCGTAACCTGGCGGTGATAGCTCTCGAGATCGGCCAGTTGCCGAAACGCTCGACGCAGCTCGGACAGCAGCTCGCGTCGCGCCTTCTCGACGAGCTCGCGACCGGCAAGATCGAAGGTGACCCAGCCGTCGCGCAGGAACTTGTCGCGTAAATCCATCATCGACATTCCACCTGAATTGGCATGGCCACGCTAGCCATCGAGATAGCGCTCGTCGACCGCCATGGTGAATTCGAAGCTGACCCGGGTGGTGTCGCCTCGCGTCACCGCGCCGCCGTGCAGCAGATTGTAGTGAAACACGATCGATTGACCGGCGCCGGTCGGGACCGTGACCATATCCAGTCCTTGCGCATCGAACGTCGGCTTGGCCGACCCGTCACGGATTTCCGCCGCAAAGTCGAAGCGGGTGCGGTGACTGCCGGGCAGCACCATGAGCCCGGACTCCCCCGGCGTTCCATGCAGCATCGACCAGATCTTGACGAGTTTCCGGCCTTTCTGGATGGGCCACCGGTTGATGTCCCAGAACCAGCTGTCGGCGTGGACCGGCCCGACGTCACTCGCCTCATTGGGGCGCACGAGGCGCCAGCGCACGAGCGGCGCGCCGAGATCCTCTTCATCTGTGATGGTGAAATTGCCGTAGATGTCGCGCAGCGAGCGAAACATGGCGGTACCGGTGAAGACCTCGAGGGCCTCGGCATCAAAGCGGCGCGACAGGCGGTCCCAGATGCCAGCATGGTCCACCAAGTGGCTGATCTCGTGATAGCGCGCTATTCCTTGGCGGGGAAGAGCGCCACCCGATCCGGCGCCGCCTGCGCGATGCGCTGCAGGAACAGGCGATCGATCTCGCCGGTCAGCCTTTGCAGATCGTCGCCCTGCATGAGCGAACCGACCCAGTAGCCATCGGCACCTGAAATCGTGCGGGGAATCGAGGTCAGGGAGTTTGCCATCTTAAGTCTCACGGGCTCTTGCGAATTGTTTCCCGGATCAATCGTCAGCCACGACATGATCACGGCGGGTTGCCGAGGCGCAAGGGCCGCCATCGCCTGTTCGATGGTTGGGGCGGTCATGCCGAAGGCCTCCTCGGTTTCCGTCATGTCTAGCGTGGTGTAGGGCGGCTGCCAACCGATGTTGAGGCCCAACTCGGCCGTGGTGGTGGGCCGCACCAGGTCCTGCGAGGCGCCGAGTTGCTCGGCTGCGACCCGCCCGGCCTCGGCATAGGTGATATCCCGCGCGCCGGACGCCTGAAAGGTGCCCGCACGCCGCGCCATGCCGACCTCGGCGATCAGATCGACGATGAAGGCCAGCGGCACGGGCGCCATGCTCAGGTCGGTGAGCGGCCGGATGATCTTCCCGTCCCTCAGGGACTCGAGCCAGGTGCTGAAGACCGGCACGGTCGGTGCGATGACCTTCGAGAAGCGTACCATGGCGGCGAGCGGTCCGAGCGCGCGCAGGGCTTGGTCGAGTTCGCTATGCTGCTTACCGTAGAGCCAGCGCGGCGCGTGCACGGAGTTCGGGCTTCTGATAGGGCTCGCTGCCATCGAACACCGCATTGCTCGACAGTTTGACGACGAACGTCCCTTCCGCCGCGAGCCTCTCCGCGATCAGCAACGGCGCGGTCACGTTGACCTTGCGGCTGCGGATCGGATCGTGATCGCACTGTTTCGGGTTGTGCCCGGCGCAAAGGAAAACGGCGTCAAACGCGCGATCCGGTTGCCAATCTCCAGTGAGCGCCTCCAGATCGAGATACTGGCGACAGGAGCCGACTGTGTCGCGGCGGCGTGTGGTGACCGAGACGCGGCCGTCCCGCTCGCGCAAGGCGGCGGCGACGCCACGCCCGATGAGTCCGTCGCTGCCAATGACCAGGTATTCCGCCACGCTCTTTTGCATCGTTATGTCGGCGGCCGATGGGTTTCGGCAGCCATCGACCGCTTCTCCTCGAGAAGATCGAGGCACGCCTGAATGTCCCTGTACGGAGTTCCGACAGCTCCGGCAATTCGAAGTCCCACCACTTGACGGCCAGCAGCCGTGCGATCGTCCTCTCGTCGAACCGGTAGCGGACGATCTTCGCTGGAACGCCGGCCACGATGGCGTAGGGCGGGACGTCCTTGGTGACCACGGCGCCGGCCGCCAGTACGGCACCCGAGCCGATCGTCACGCCCGCCATGACATTGACATTGTGGCCAATCCAGACGTCATGCCCGATATGGACAGGTTCGAACATATCCGGCGTGCGCTCGAGACGCTCGATCCTGTTGTATTCGTCGACCCAGTCGAACGATCGCGGATGATATTGGAACTCGTTGACCGAAAGCCAGTCGATCGGATGATTGAATGGATTGATCGCGACGCGCTGGCCGATGCAGCAGAACGACCCCATAGTGCCGCGCGGAAGAAGCAGTCCTTCGAGAAGCCGGTATAACGGCCGATGCGGACGTCGGGACCAATCTGCGAATTGCGCAGCGCAAAGAACGGCCCGGCGAATTCCGCATGGAAGATCTGGACACCGGATTCGGCGACCACGTACCCATGCAGGATCTCGCGCTCGCGCGTCCTGTTCTCGTATTGCTCGATGCTGATCGGCCGGAAACTCATGACGCGCCGCTCCCCCGCAGAGAAGCCGGCGCATCCAGCGTGCGCTCCACGGGCAGCCTGCTCTGCATGTCCCAGAGCTTCTGGAAGGAGCCCCCTCCGACGACCAGGCTCGACCAAGTTCCCGCTTCGATGAGCTGCCCGCCCTCGAGGACGAAAATATGGTCGGCCGACCGCAGGCTCGAGAGCCGATGGGCAATGATGATGATGGTGATCTGGCCCTGGAGCTCGGCGACATCGCGCATGATCGCCGCCTCCGTCGCCGAATTGAGGGCGGAGGTCGCTTCGTCGAGGATCAGCACCGGCTTGCCGCCGGCGAGCGCACGCGCGATGCCGATGCGCTGTCTTTGGCCTCCGGACAACAACACGCCGCGATCGCCCACCTTTGTTTCGAAGCCGTCCGGGAGCGATTTAACGAACTCCACGATGTGTGCTTTGCGCGCCGCCTCCCTGACCTCCTCCAAGCCGATGTCCGGCTGCGCGAACGCGATGTTCTCGCGGATCGAGGCGTTGAACAGGAACGTATCCTGCGGGACATAGCCTACCGAGCGACGCCATGACGACAGGTCGATGTCGCTCAAGTGCTTGTCGCCGATGTAGATGGCGCCGCTATGGGTCGGAACCAATCCCAGCAAGGCATCGACCAGGGTGGACTTGCCGGCGCCCGAGGCGCCGACGACGGCAACCGTGCTGCGCGGGGGAATCACCAGGTCTTACGTTCCGCAAGGCCGGGCGGCCTCGATACTCGATGCTCACGTCACGCAGGGTCAGGGTCGGTGGCTCCGCCAAGGCGGCATTCGCGGTGCCTGCGCGCGGATGCGATTTGGCCGCCTCGTCTGCTTCGTCGAGCATATCCGTCACGGCGGCGAAGTAGGGAATTGCCATGCGGAAATGATGAATGTTCTGTTGGATCGCCGAAATGCGCGGAAACAGACGAACGAAGAGCGCGGCGATCAGCAGCACCGTGGCGCCGTCGCTGTCCAGCACCTCGACCGCGAGGATCAGGGTCCCAAGTAGCGCCACGATCGCCGCGACCTCGAAGGAGGAGCGCAGGACCGAGGGGTGCATCATCACCTTCCGCTCGATCTTTTCCAGGTCGGCGATCGCGGGATAGAGCCCGGCGCGCACCGCCGCCTCTCCGTTGACCGCGCGGACCAGCTTCATCCCGGCAAGGATCTCGGTCGATTTTCCGGAGAACTCGGTGTGGAGCTCGGTCTGGCGGGCCGACAGGACGGCGGGACGGCGCACGATGAACTGGCTGAACAGCAGAATGAATGCGCCGCAGGCGACGATCACCAGCGTCACCTTCCACGAAGCGATAAACGCCACGAGGAGATAGACCAGCGCCGTCAGGCAGAATGATGCCGTCTGGACGCCGTAGGTAATCAGGTGGCTCGCGCGTCCGGTTTCCAAATTCCAGACATGCGCAAGCTCGCCGGCATTCTTGCGCGTGAAATACAGCCATCCAGACCGTAACAGCGAATTGGCGAGACGCCGGCGCCAGTTGGCTGAGTAACCCACCTGAATCCCCGCGGCGAGCCATGCCTGCAGGAGAAAGCAGATGTGCTGCACCAGGATGAGGCCGATCAGGATGGCACCGGCGCTGTAGATGCTCACCGGCACGCCTACCTCGCCCAACGTGGCGGTGATCCGCTCGGTAATGCCATTGAAATCCGCGCCGCCGGAAAAGCCGAGAAGAGCAAGCAGCGGGAAGAGCATCGCCAGGCTGATCCCCTCGAAAAAGGAAGCGAGAGCCATCAGCACGACTACCAGCACCGTCCTGGGGAGCTCGCGCTGAACGACGTCGCTCAGCAGCCGGCGCATGTAGTAGGCGCCGCGCCTCATCTGCGAGCCATCAGAGGACGAGGATATATCCAGCGATCGGATCGATGCGTCCGGCAACACGGCCATGGAGAGGTCAATCTTCGCCTTGCAGCGAAGCCGCGAGCGGCTTCACGATCATGTTGGCGAGGAATTCGTCGCGCGGCAGGAGCGGCTCGGAATCCTCGATCGGGTAGCCGTATTTGCATTGCGGGAGGACGCGCGCCGCCGCCGGGATATGGATATTGCACATGACCGGCCCCTGCGCTTCCAGCGTCTGGCCGATCGCGCGATCGATTTCGGCATTGTGCGCGATCTCCGTCACCGTCAGTCCGAAAGACTCGGCGAGGCGGCCGAAATCGGGGAAGGACAAGCCGCCCTCGGGCGTGCAGCTCGACGCGTAGTAACGGCCGCCGAGCCACTGCTCCTGGGTCTGCTGCACCATCGAATAGCCCTTGTTGTTGATCAGGAAGAGCTTGATCGGGAGCCGGTGGTGCTGCACCGTCGCCAGCTCCTGCAGGTTCATCATGATGCTGCCGTCGCCGGTAACGCAGATCACGCGGCGCTTGCCGCCGAGCGCGAAGGCGGCGCCGATGGCGCCCGGCAGGCCGTAACCCATCGGCGTGTTGTTGAAGGCATGCATCAGGCGCTGGCCGCGCTTAAAGCGGAATCCCTGCATCATCCAGGCGACCGCGCAGCCGGTGTCGACCACGATCACATCGTCCGGCTGGAGGTGATGGGCGAGCGTGTCGACGAACACATAGGGATTGGTCGCCTCCTCCGCGCGGAACGACGGCGCGCAGACCGGATAGCGCCGGCGCCATTCGCACACGCGCTCGCGCCAGGCTTCGGCGCGCGGCCGGTCGCCGGGCTGGATGGCGGCAAGCAACGCCTCGACGAACTGCCGCGCATCGGACTCGATCGGCAGGTCGAGCGGCTTGTCGAAAGCCGGGAACTTGGCAAGCTCCGCCCGGTCCACGTCGACGATGATGGTGCGCGCCTCGCGCGCCCATGAGGACAGCGGGCTGCCCGTTTCGCGCGTGCTGAGCCGCGCGCCGATCGCCAGGATAAGATCGGCGTTCTGCACGGTGAAATTTCCGACCCGAGTGCCATGTGTGCCGAAGGTGCCGGCCAGCAGCGGATGATCGCCGGGAATCATATCCGCCGCCGCCCAGCTCGGGCAGATAGGAATGCCGAGCGTCTCGACCAACTCGAGCGCCGCCTGATGTGCACCCGACAGCCGCACACCGAAGCCGAGCACCGCGACCGGCCGCTCGGCTTTCCGGATCAGCTCGCGGCAGCGCTGGATCTCGCCGGCGCTCGGCGTCTTCGGCGCCGCTGCGGCGGCCTCGGGGCGGTAGGACCGCAGGCCATCCGGATCAATCATCTCGCGCTGCAGATCGTCCGGGATGTCCACCAGGACCGGCCCCTGGCGCCCCGAGCGCGCGATATGCACGGCCTTCTCCAGCTCGTAGCGCAGGTCAGCCGCCTTCGTGACCAGCACGGCATATTTGGTGATCGGCTTCACCATGGCGACGATGTCGGTTTCCTGGAAACCCATCTGGCGCACACCGGTGTCGCCCTTGAAGCGGAAGCGCGCGACCTGGCCGGTGAGATAGAGCACCGGCACCGAGTCGAACCAGGCGCAGGAGATGCCGGTGATCAGGTTCGTCGCGCCGGGGCCGCTCGTCGCTATGGCGCAGCCCAGCCCTCCCGAGACGCGCGCGTAGGCGTCGGCGGCCATGGCGCCGCCCTGCTCGTGCTGCGGGCAAACGAAATCGATGTCGTTCCGCTCGGCGATTGAGTGAATCATATGGATCGACGCGCCGCCGGTGATGGCGAACACGTGGCGGATGCCAAGGCTGGCAACGAACGCCGCGATGTAATCGGAGACCTTGATCATGCTCTTCCCCGGATCGCGTTAACCGTGAAACTCATTCCTGATTCCGACGCCGAGCGACCAGATGTAGTGGCACATCGGCGCATATCCGGTATGCAGCACCTCGTCGTTCATGCCGAACATGAAGACGTTCTTGCAGTACCGGCTCGTCAGCTCGCGCAAGCCCTGCATGCTCTTCAGGTTGATGTGCTGCGCCTCGCTGCGCGGGCTGGCATAGGACGATGCGGTCACGTTGGGGGTTCCCGTGATCAGCACCCCATCGGGCTGGATGCAGCGCACGATGGACCGCATGAACTGGTCCTCCGAGGCGCTTTCGAGATGCTCGATGACGTCGATCGTGAGCGCCGCGTCGACCTTGACGTCGAGCGGCTGCTTGTTGAGATCCAGGCAGCGGTGCTCGATCGTGGGAAAATCCTTGAGCCGGCGCTTGTTGCCCTCGACGAGCCGCTCGTCCCAATCCACCGCGATCACCTTCTTGACCGCCTGGGCGATGATTGGCAGGCCGATGCCGTCCCCCGGCCCGACCTCAAGCGCCGTGTCGCGCCCTTCGAGCATCTTGGCGCAGAACTTGTAGCGGGCGAGCGTGAAGACGAGATGTTTCGGATCGTGGAGCAGGCTATAGGAGGTCCACGGGCCGACGGTCAGTTCCTTGGTCTCGAACTGATAGTCGGTGCCCAGGCGATAGGCCTCCTCCGCGCTGAGCGGCTTGTCGGTCATAAAACTCTCCGCATTACCCAATGTCATTGCCTGTTCGGATCAGGTATTCCCGGCGCGCCGCAGCTTGTAGCGGTCCGGGTCGCTCCTCAGTGCCGCAGCCAGTTCCCGACCGCCGTCGCGCCAGGGATCGTGGACGACCGATATGTTGCGCCCGCCCACCACCTCGCGACCCTGGGCGACGCACCATTCGATGCAGTCGTAGATGTCTTCCAGCGGCGTTCCAGCGGTCGCCAGGAACTGCCGAGTCTTGGCGTAGCCCGGACCGGCGGCTTCGCCCGCGCGAAGCGTCTCGTCGTGGATCTTGGTCTTCACGTAGCCGGGTCCGATGATGAACGCGTTCAGGTCGGCGGCCTCGTCGTCGAGCAGCTCGCACATCTTGATCAGCAATATCTTCGACAGGCAATAGGCCGAATAGTTCGTCATCGGGTTGTTCGTGCCGCCGCCGGCGAAGAACGCGACGTCGTTCACCCGGCCACCGCGGCGCAGCGGATAGAGGCTCTGGAGGAACCGGCATGGCAGCAGCGCATTGGCCGTAATCGACTCCTGCCAGGCCGCGCCGTCAACCGCCAGAAACGGCCCGATCGGCTCCATGGTCCCGTTGCAGAGGATCATGAGGTCCCACGCGAGGCCGCGCGCCCGCAGATGACCGGCAATCTCGCTAAAGCCCTCCGGCTGTCGGACGTCGAGCGGCAGCAGATCCAGGTTCGGCCGGCCCGCACAAGCCGCGATGCCGGCGCGATGGCGATAGGTCCCGACCACATGGGCGCCATTCTCCAGATATCGCTCCATCAAGTCACGGCCGATGTCGCTGCTGGCGCCGAGAATGACGACGGTCCGGCGGCTCACGCGCAAACATCCCGGTCAGGAGCGGCCATCCCAGCCATCAATATGGCCCGGTGAAGGACGGATCGGGCGTGTCATGCCAGCGTTTCGCCGGCGCGGCCTCGCGCGGCAGGCGCTCGGCGGCAATGCCGAACTGCTCGGCGGCGGCGGCCACGATCGCATGGGCGCGCGGGAAGAACGCGTCGGCGAGGCTCGGAGTCGTCGGCGACGGCGCGAACGGCAGGCCGATGCGCTTGAGCGGCCGCGTCAGCATGACGCCGCTTTCCAGCACCTTGGCGGCGACCTCGCCGCCGACGCCGAAGTCGGTCGTGCCGGTGTCCGCCGTGACCAGCGCGCCTGTCTTGCGCACCGATTGGACGACCGTGGCCGTGTCGATCGGGGCGAGCGAGCGCAGGTCGATGACCTCGGCGTCGATGCCGACGGTCTGCAGGACGTCGGCGGCGCGCAGGGCCTCGAGCACCATGTAGGAGGTCGCGGCGATGGTCACGTCCTTGCCGGCGCGCGCCACGCGCGCCTTGTCGAGCGGCACCTCGTAGGCGTCCTCGGGAACATCGCCCTCGATGCCATAGAGCCAGCGATGCTCGAAGACGACCACCGGCGCGTCGTCGCGCACTGCGGCGATCAGCATTCCCTTCGCATCGTGCGGCGTCGTCGGCATGACGACCTTGAAGCCGGGGACATGGGCGAACCAGGACTGCAGGCTCTGGGAATGCTGCGGGCCCTGACCCCAGCCGCGCCCGATGATCATGCGGAACACCATGGGCGCGCGCAGCTTGCCGCCATACATGAAGTGCCACTTCGCCACCTGATTGACCATCTGGTTCATGGCCAGGATGGCGAAATCCATCCGCATGTGGACGATCACCGGCCGCAAACCGGAGAGCGTCGTCCCGAGCGCAATCCCCGTCATGCCTTCCTCCGAGGAGGGCATGTCCATGACGCGGCGCGCACCGAACGTCCCCTGCAGGCCCGACGTGGTGCCGAACACGCCCGTCGGGCCCGGCACGCCCAAGCCGACCACATAGATGTTCGGATCGCCCGCCATGCTCTGGCGCAGCGCCTCGTTGATCGCCTGGTAGTATTTCAGCCTGCGCATGCTGCCCAACGGTTCAACGTGGCTGGGGATAGGTGAAGGCCGCGAAATCGGCGGCGGGCGGGAATGGACTCGCCTTGGCGAAGGCCACCGCCGCGTCGATCTCGGCGGCGATCTCCGCCTCCCAGGCCTCGATCGCGCCCGGGCGCAGCAGCTTGTCCTCGATCAGGCCCGCTTCGGAGCGGCGGATCGGACAATTCTCCTGCCAACCGGCGACCTCGAGCTTCGACCGGTATCCCAGATCGACATCCGGGTTGGGCCCGCAATGCTCCATCCAGCGGTAGGTCAGGCATTCCAGCAGCGTCGGCCCCTCACCGGCGCGCGCCCGCGCGACGGCCTGCGCCGCGTGACGCCAGACGAGACCGGCATCGTTGCCGTCGATGCTCTCGGCGCGCATGCCGTGGCCGGCGCCGATGTCGGCGATGGCGCGACCCGCCGGCTGGCGCACGTCCATGGCGGAGTGAACCGAATAGAAATTGTTCTCGCAGACGAACAGCACCGGCAACCGGTGGACCGACGCGAAGTTCATCGATTCGTGAAAAACGCCCTCCTCCGTCGCGCCATCGCCGATGAAGACGACGGAGACGCGATCCTCGCCGCGCAGCGCCGCGCCGAAGGCGGCGCCGACGGCCACCGGCACGGTGCCGGCCAGGATGGGGGCGGAGGCGACGAAGCCCGCGTCGAGGTCGATCAGATGTTGAGAGCCGCCGCGGCCGCGGGCGCAGCCGGTTTCGCGGCCGTAAAGCTCCGCGAACATGGCGGCCAGATCGCCGCCCTTGGCGAGATAATGGCCATGGCTGCGGTGGCCGCTGAACGCATAGTCCGCCGGCTTGAGATGCGCGGCGACTGCGACAGGAACCGCTTCCTGCCCGATGCACAGGTGCGTCGGGCAGCGGATCTCCTGTTCCGGATAAAGCCGGGCGATCGCTTCCTCGACACGGCGGATGCGCAGCATGGCGCGATGCAGCGCCAGGCGCTCGTCACCCGTCGGCCTCACATCGTTGCGGCGCACCGCCATCATGTCGGGGGACTCCACGGCGCTCATGCCCTCAGGGTGTAGTCGGTCGGCCAGTCGCGGATCTGGTCGAGATAGGTCTTGCCCCACTCCACCATCTCCGCCAGGCCCTCGTCCCAGCCGATCTCCGGCTCCCAGCCGACGTCGCGCTTGATGGCGCGTGGAATCGAGCCAGTAGCGCGAATCCTGCCCGAGCCGATCGCCCGTCACCTCGCAGAGCTGCTCGAACGGCATGCCGAGCGCCTCGGCGGTGCGCTCGACCACCTCGCGGATCGAGGTCGGGTTCTCCGGACCGGCATTGTAGATCGTGCCGAGCGGCGCCTTCTCGGCGACGAGGTGGATGGCGCGCGCCGAGGTCGCGGGCGTGGATGTAGGACTTCTCCGCCCGGCCGCCGCCGTGCAGCGGCAGCTTGTGGCCGGTGAGCCCGCACCAGACCGCCTTCGGGATCACGCGATGCAGCAGCTGGCCCGGGCAATAGGCGTTCGACGGCCGGATGATGTTCATCGGGAACTTCAGGAACTGGTGCACGCGACATCGAGATACATGTCGAAGGCGACCTTCGAGGCCGCATAGGGGCTCGTCGGCTTGATCGGCTCGTCCTCGTTGGCCGCGTGGTCGACCGAGCCGTACATCTCCGACGTGCCGATCTGGATGAAGCGCTCGAGCCAATCGCGCTTCATCAGCTCCTCGGAGAGCCGCGCCAGCGCCATCGAGTTGGTCTCGAAGAAGCGCCACGAATGCTTCCACGACACCGCGCCCTCGCCCTGCGCGGCGAAGTTGACGATGACCTCCGGCTTCTCCTTGTCGAGCAGCTCGAGCAGCAGGTCGAGCTCGTGGGTCACGTGACGGGCGTGGTAGTCGTAGCCCTCGCGCTTGCTCGATGTCGAGCGAGAACGGCTCCGGCCGCAGCGGATTGCGGCCGATGCCGATCACCTTCTTCGGGCTCGGCGTGATCGAGCAGGTAGAACGCGGTGTGGATGCCGAAGGAGCCGCCGCCGCCGAGGATCGCGTATGTCTTGCCTGCCATAATCCGCTTCTGATCTTTCAGTTCGAAGGCCTGCGCCGGCTGAGCGCTACTCGATGATCGTCCAGTAGTAATCGCCGGTGTAGCCGGCCTCGTGGAACAGCTGCGACCCAGCCGTCGGGGTAGTCGTGGAACTCCGCCGTCAGCACCCAGCTCTCGAACACCGCCTTCTGCTCGGGCGTGCGGTAGGTATCGACCTGCACGAAGGCGCGCCCGCCGGACAGCCGCTGGATCTCCCGCAGCGCCGTCGATGGCGCCGCTCGCGCGGGAGATTGTGGATCGTGTTGAGCGCAGATCACGCAATCGAAGCTGCCGTCGGGAAACGGCAGCTTCTCGGCGTTCCCGAGATGCAGCCGCCCGACCACCTCCGGCTCGCAATGCATCAGCGCATAGTCGCGAGATGTCGAGGCCGAAGCTTCGAGCCCGGGCAGGCTGTCATGCAGGTCCTTGACCAGGAAGCCCTTGGCGCAGCCGACGTCGAGCACGCGCATGGCCGGGCTTCAGGCCGAAGTGGCGCGACGATGTCGCGCGCCACCGGCACCCAGCGGCCGTCGTAGCGATAGCCGCCGTAGCCGTAGCTCGCGCGGACCGTCGAAATACATCTCGCCGTATTGCTTGGAGATGCGCGACCACCTCCGGGTCCTTGCGCCTCCTTGCGCGCCTGGATGTTGCGCTTGGTCCGCGGCAGGGCGCGCAGCAGGTCGATCTCGGCCATCACGCGAGCTCCGGTGCACGCGCTGCGCCTTGCGCGAAGCCCTCGGCGAGCGGGGTGTAGGTGAAATCCGGGAAGGCACGCCGCGTCGCCGATGGTCGAACGGGCGATAGCCGTTGTGCGGCATCGGCGCCGATGCGCGGGCGAGCCCTTGATGGCCACCGGCTCGGCGAAATGCGCGACCACCATCTCGGCGCATGTCGCGGAACGAGATGACCGTCGCCGGTGGCGACATTGAGCGCGCCGGCGACTGCGGTGCAGCAGCATGCGCACGGCAAGCTCGGCCACGTCGTCGATCAGCACATGATCGCGCCGTTCCTCGCCCTCGCCGAACAGCACGATCGTCCCTGCCCTCGGCGGCCAGCCGGCGAAACCGGTTCGGGCCGTAGCCGTTGTGCGGATCGGCGGCGCCGTAGATCAGGGTCGGCCGCAGGGTGGCGAACGGCGCGGCACCCGCCGCCTCGCCGAGCATGACCTCGCGCGCGAGATGCATCACGCCGTGCAGGCTGCCGGGCGCGCGGCAGGCCTCCTCGTCGAGCGGCACGGTCGCTGTCGGCATAGACCGCGTCGGAGCTGATGTTGACGCACATGCGCCACGGCGACGCGCGCGCAAGGCGCCGGCGATCGCCTCGGCCATGGCGATGTTGTCCTCGAGCATGGCCGCTGTCCTTGCACGGCGCGATGGCGGAGACGGCCACCACCGCATCGGCCGGCCGCAGCACCGCCGCCAATCGCGCCGCGGCATCGGGCGCCAGCAGATCGACCTCGCGCCGCGTCAGCGCCAGAACGGCGACATGCCGCGCTTCGCAGCGCGCGGACGATCGCGCCGCCGACGAAACCGCCGGCGCCGATGACCACGACTCGGTCGGGCGGCATCGGCTCGTCGTGACCGTGGATCGAAGCCACTGCGACATCCTCATCCGGCCGCCGCCAGCGGCGGCATGCCGAGCGTGTGGTAGTCCAGCCCGGCGGCGCTTGCAGCCGCGCCGTCCAGCACGCGGTAGGGATCGATCACGATGCGGCCCTGCATGCGCCGCGGCGATCTCGGCCGGCGAGATCGCCCGGTATTCGCGGCCAGGGCGTCAGGATCATCAGCGCATCCGCGCCTGCGCAGCTGCCGCGCAGCGCGTCGCTCGACGCCTTCGGCGCGCGGATGGCCGGCCTTCGCCGCCGGCACCACCGGATCGTGCAGCCGCAGCGCGCGATCCGGGGAGCTGCGCGATGGTGGCGAGCGACGGCGAGTTCTTCACCGAATGGGTGTTTTCCTTGTAGGCGAGGCCCCAGCACGCGCGATCAGCGGCGTCCGGCTTGCGTCGAGCAGCGCTTCGCGGATCGTGCGCGCCGCCCAGTCGCGGCGGTGGCGGCTGTTGGCGAGCCAGGCGTCGACGACGCCGGCGTCGGTGCCGTGCTTCGTCGGCGAGGCGCATGACGGTGGCGAGGTCGCGCTCCAGATTGCCGCCGGCGATGCCGAGGCCGGGCGCGAGATAGGCATACTGCGCCGATGCGCGCGTCGAGCTTCAGCGCCGGCACGATCTCGCGACCAGTCGGCGCCGATGCGCTCGCAAAGTCCGCCAGCGTGTTGGCGACGCTGACCGAGGCCACCAGGCAGCATTGATGGAGATCTTGGCCAGCTCGGCGCTCTCGTAGCGCATCGGCAGGATCGGGCAGCCGAAGGCGTCGAGCAACGCGCGCGTAGGCGCGTGGCAGCGGCGCGGCGGGATCGGCGCAGCCGACGATGTAGCGCTCCGGGCTGCGTCGCGCGCTCGACGGCGCGGCCGAAGATCAGCGTCTCGACCTGATAGTAGAGCCGCTCCGGCGGCAGCGCGAGTGCCGCGCGTGAAGCCGGGCGGCACCTGGCACAGCACGACCAGGAGCGCGTCGCGGCCCGAGCGCCGCGATGACCTGCGTCGATCAGCGCGCGGATGCCGCGCCAGGTCGCTGCGGCCCGCGTCGTCGGTCGGCACGTCGGGCGCGATGTAGACGACGTCGCAGCGGCCGAGATCGGCGAGCGTCGGCGGTGAAGACGCTGGCGCGCGTCCGTTGGCGGCAGCAGCTCGGCGAGCCCGGGCTCGACCACCGGCAGCTCGCCGCTGCGCAGCCGCGTCGACGAGCGCGGCGTCCGGATCGAAGCACGACACGTCGGAAGCCCTTCGGCCGCGGCGCCGGCGGCCGAAACGAGGCCGAGATGGGTCATGCCGGCGAAGCCGACGACGGTCGCGTCATGCCGCCGCCTCCTCGACCGCGGCCTTGCCGAGCCGGCGCAGCAGCGCGGTTGCAGCCACAGGTCGGTCGACAGATCGGTCGTCGCGGCCGCTCGCGCACAGCGTCTTGAAATGCGCGTATTCCAGCGCCCAGGTCGGGTCGTCCTGCACCAGCGTCACGGCCTCCTCGGGCGGGCGGCCGCTCGGCAGCACGCGCGTGCGCATGGTGAACGTCGGTCGGCCCCCACTTGCACAGCGATTCGATATGCGCGGTGCCGTTCTCGGCGAAGATGTCGCAGGTGAAATGGTTGCGCCACGATCAGCAGCGTCATCTCGAGCTCGAGCTTGCGGCTGCGTCGTCTCGCGGCCGATCACGACATGGTCGGGCGCGCGGTTCTCGAAGCAGTTGCGCGCGATAGACGCTGAAATCGTCGCCGAGCTCGCCGAACCAGAAGCGGCACGTGTCGAGCAGATGCGAGCCGAGATCGGGCAGCACGCCCGCGCCCTGGTCGCGCCAGGCCGAATCGCGCACCAGCCGCGCCGTGCCGTTGCCGTAGAACATGCGGCAGCGATAGATCGCGCCGAGCTCGCCGGAGGCGATCAGGTCGCGCATGCGCACGTAGTGCGGCTCGAAGCGATGGTTGTAGGCGGTGTAGCAGACCACGCCGTTGCGCGCGCGCGAGCGCCTCGAGCGTCGACGATGTCCGCGTCGTCGGCCGCCCACAGCGGCTTCTCGACCAGCACGTGCTTGCCGTTGCCGAGCAGGTAGCGCAGCAGCTCGACCTTCGGCTCGTCGGGGATGCAGCACGAGCGCGGCGTCGTAGCTCGTCGAGCGGCACGTCCGCGATGTCGCGGTAGTCGGCCTCCGCGTTGACCGGATCGACCGCGGCGACGTAATCGGCGCCGGCGACGCGCCGGCGCTTGTGGCCCTGCACGCCCAGGCCGACGACGATGACCCGCATGCGGCATGCTGTGGCTCAGCTGCGTAGCTCGACCTGCCGTTCGACCGCGTCGATCTTGCGCAGCACGTCGTCGGGCGTGACCGGGAATGTTGCCGTCGTGCTCGCATTCGCAGGCCGCCGCCATGGAGCCGAGGATGCGTCGCCATCGCGTCGCGACTGCGTCGACCAGCATGGCCAGCGTCGCATAGGCCAGCAGCGCATCGCCGGCGCCCACCGCGTCGACCACCCGCTCGACGAAGCTGTCGACCACGAAGAAGCTGTCGAGCGACTCGTGGTCGCGCGCTGCTGGCAGGTCAGCACGCCGCGCTCGCCGAGCTTGAGGATCAGCGTCTTGCAGTCGGCCGCGTCGTACAGCGCGCGACGCCAGCGGCCGGATGCCGGAATCCTGGTCGGCGAGCGCGAAGCGCGCCTCGCGCTCGTTCGGCGTGATCAGGTCGAAGCCCTGGAACTCGGTGATGTTGCCCCAGCGGCTGGCGACCTGGCTGTCGGCGACCTTGAACACGCCGTGCGGGATCGCCGCGATCAGCGGCGGGATGGTGCGCCGGTTGAAGATGCCGTGGCGGAAATCGCTGAAGACCACCGCGTCGGCCGCGCGCTCTTGCACCGCGTCGATGAGCGTCTGCAGGATGTCGTCGGAGATCGAGCGGTTGTCGAGCGTGTCGACCTTCAGCAGGCGGTAGCCGCCGACGACGATCGCGTTCTTGTTGGTCGTCGGCCGCGTGCGGTCGATGACCGGACGGACATCGACGCCGTGCGCCTTCAGCTCCGTCGAGCACGAAGTCCTTGAGCGGATCGTCGCCGAGCACGGTGGAGAACATCACTTCGGCGCCGGCGGCGCGCAGGTGCTCGGCGACGATGCCGGCGCCGCCGACGTAATCGTCGCGCTGCTCGTAGAGCACGCTCATGGTCGGCGTCTTGGTCTGGCCGCCGATCATCGCGCATGTGCGTGTAGCTGTCGACGATGGTGTCGCCGACCACGTGCACGCGCTTGCCCGGCATCGCGCCGAGCGTCGCGCGCAGGCGCTCGAAGGTGATGCTCTCGCGCTCCATGAGCGTCAGCAGCTTCTCGTAGCTTGATCGCCGGCGGCGCGAGATCGATGAGCTGCGACGAGGAATAGACGATGTCGCCCGGGCGTGAAGATCATCTCGCCGCCGTAGCGCTGCAGCGACATCGAGCTCCTCCTGCGGTCTTCGGGCGGCACGCCGCCGGCGTTGTACTCGTAGCCCTTGGCGAAATAATCGGGCTGGATGACGCCAGATTTCTCGAGCGGCGTCGCGTTCGTTGTCGATGACGACGTAGTCGACCATCTCGAACGCCGCGAGGTTGAGCGGCGCGCAGCTCCTGCGGCACGTGCGGGCGGTACTGCCCCTTGGTGATGTGCGTGTCGGCGGTGAGGCTCGCGACCAGGATGTCGGCCTTGCTCTTGGCATAGAGCAGATGGCGGAGGTGGCCCGGGATGCACGACGTCGAACACGCCGTGGCACATGATCACCTTCTTCTTGCGCGGACGCGGGCCGATGACCTCGCGCAGCTCCTCGGCGCGTCTTGATCTTGTGCGATAGTGTTGCGTCAGAGATAGGCTCATGCCGTCTGCTCCTCGCCGAGATATTGGAACCAGGTCTTGGTCGCCTTGCGCGATCGAATCCGGATCCCACAGCGGCGCGTCGCGCCAGTACTCGATGTCCGCCATCATGCGCTTCACGCCTTCCTCGAATGGCACGCTGCGGCTTCCAGCCGAGCTCCGCGGTGATCTTGCGTGATATCGGCCCAGGTGCAGTCGGGCTCGCCGGGGCGCTTCGGAATGTATGCACCGTCGCCGCCGAGCAGCTCGACCAGGCGGTTGACCGATCTGCGGATTGCCGGCGCCCAGGTTCCAGACCTGCCCCGGCAACGTCGGTCTCGGCGGCAGCGAGGAAGGCGCTCGCCACGTCGGTCACATAGAGGAAGTCGCGCTTCTGCGTGCCGTCGCCGACGACGGTGAACGGCTTGCCGGCGAGCTTCTGCCGGAAGAACACGCCGAACACCGCGCCGTAGGCGCCGGTCGTGCGCACGCGCGTGCCGTAGGCGTTGAAGATGCGGATCGAGTTCACCGGCAGCCCGTAGACCTGTGCCAGTGAAACACCGCCTGCTCGCCCTGGTACTTGGAGAGCGCGTAGGGATACTGCGGCGCGATCGGATGGTCCTCGCGCGTCGGCACGTCGGCGAGGCCGTAGCAGGACGACGACGCGGCGTAGACGAACTTCTGCGACGCCGGCCGCGCGCGCGCATTCCAGCACGTGCACCGTGCCCTGCACGTTGGCCGACATGTAGTCCGATCGGCTGCTCGATCGACGGCACGATGTCGCCGATGCCGGCGAAGTGGAAGACGAACCGCGCGTCCTTGAACAGCGCGGTCGCCGGGCTGCGAGCGCGCGGATGTCGCTCCACTCGTCGAGCAGGTCCGGGATTGCCCGCGTGGTGGGCGAGATTGCTCTCGCGCCCGCCGACCAGGTTGTCGATGACCCGCACGCGGAAGCCCCGCGCTCGAGCAGCAGGTCCACCATGTGGCTGCCGATGAAACCGGCGCCACCGGTGACGACGGCGACCGGCTGTCGCTCATGCCGCCTTCAGCGCCTTCAGCGTCTTGACGTTGAAGTAGCGGTCGTCGGTCATGCTGTTCGGGCAGCTTGCCGCGCCTTGAAGGCCGCGCACAGATCGCGCACCGCATCCTCGATCGGTGACGCTTCGGCTTGAAGCCGAGCACGCGCTGGATCTTGTCGGAATTGATGTGGTAGGAGCGGTTGTCGTCGCGTCGGCGTGGTGACGATCTCGATGTCGCCCTTCTCGGGGAACTCCTCCTGCGACGACGTCCTTGACCACCTGCGCGATGTCCATGATCGACATGTTCTGGAAGCCGGCAGTTGAAGGTCTCGCCGGCGATCTTCTCGGCCGGCGACCTCGAGCAGCAGCTTGTAGAGATCGCACATGTCCTGGATGTGCAGGTTCGGGCGCAGCTGCGTCGCCGCCGAACACGGTGATCTTGCCGTTGTTGACGGCGTGGTTGGTCAGGATGTTGACCGACAGGTCGAGGCGCTGGCGCGGCGCATAGCCGCACACCGTCGCCGGCCGGATCGTCACGCAGACGAAATCCTCGGACTGGTGCTTGAACAGCAGCGGCTCGCACATGCCCTTGTACTTGTTGTAGAGCGTCAGCGGCACGAGCGGATGCTCCTCGGTGACGTTCGGGGCTGTCGGAGACGCCGTAGACCGAGCTGGACGAGGCATAGACGAAGCGCTTGACGCCGGCCTCCTTGGCGGCCATCACCATCGGCTCGAAGGCATCGAGGTTGATGGTCGTGCTGAGCTTCTCGTCGAGCTCGAAGCTCGCGTCGTTGGAGATGCAGGCCAGGCTGATGACCGTATCGACGCCCTTGCAAGGCTTCCGCGAGCTTCGCGGTGTCGCGGATGTCGCCCTGCACGAGCTTGAAGTTCGGATTGCCCTTCGGCAGGAAATCCGAGCCGAAGTACAGATGTCGTAGACCGTGACCTTGTAGCCGAGATCGAGCAGCTGCGGCACGAGCAGGCTGCCGACATAGCCGGCGCCGCCGGTGACAAGCACGTTCTTCATGGAACGTCCTTCCGATTGAGGCTTGCGGAAAAGCGTGGCGGTTCAGGCGGCGGCGGGCACGGCGATGGTGTAGCCGGCGGCCTTGGCGTCCTTGTAGAACATCTCGACGGTTTCGAGCGAGTAGTCGTCGAGGTCCTTGCCGACCAGCGACAGCTTGGCGAGCATGTCGTTGGTCGCCGTGATGATGTGGCAGCCGATCGCGTCGGCCTGGAAGATGTTGAGCAGCTCGCGCGGGCTCGCCCAGATCAGCTCGGCCTTCGGCTGCCGGCTTCAGGATCTTCACGCGCTTCGATCATGAGCGGCACCGGGTCGACGCCGGTATCGGCGATGCGGCCGGCGAACACCGAGACGATGGCCGGCGCGTCGGGCGCAAGCGCGTCGGCGACCGCGCGGACCTGATCCAGCGTCATGATCGCGGTGACGTTCACCTTCGACGCCCGCGGCGCGACAGACGCGCGAATCAGCGGCGCCGCGAACTCGCCGCTTGGTGTTGGTGACCGGGATCTTGACGTTGACGTTCTTGCCCCACGAGGCGATCTCGCAGCGCCTGCCGCTCCATCTCGGCGAAATCGTCGGCGAACACCTCGAACGAGACCGGGCGATCGGGCACCTTGGCGAGCACCTCGCGGCCGAACGCCTCGTAGTCGCTGATGCCGGCCTTGCGCATCAAGGTCGGGTTGGTGGTGAAGCCCTTGATCAGCGGGTTGGCGGCCATCTCCAGGATGCCCTCCATATCCGCGCCGTCGGCGAAAATCTTGACTTCGCAGATCTGTCAGTCTCGTCATGTCCGCTGCCTTTGCAATTCGTTGAGGGCCATGGAGCGCTCGCGCTGGAGAATCCAGCCTACCGCCTCTTCGAGCGATGTGACCGTGGCAGCCTGCGCGCTCGGCTTGGCTTCGGCCTCGTAGCCCCGGTCGATGAAGATCGTCGTGCAGCTGGCCGTCATACCGGCCTGAATATCGCCGTCGCGGTCGCCGACCATGTAGCTGGCCGGAAGATCGATGCTCCACTTCCGCGCGGCATCGAACAGCATGCCGGCGCCCGGCTTGCGGCGCACCGTCGCCTGCGCGCGCGTCTCATAGCAGACTTCCACGTCGTCGATTTGGGTTTCGCCCCGCAGGCGCTCGTGCATCGCCTCGACCACCGCGCGCTCAACCAGACCGGCGCCGACGTCCGGCTGATTGGTCACCACGATCACGACGAAGCCCGCGCGCTTGAGCGCCGCCACCGCATCCGCCGCGTCGGGATAGAGCGCGAAATCCTCGAGCCGTCTCGGCGCGAAGGACCGCCCATCGCGAAACGCCGGCCGGGTGAGCACGCCGTCGCGATCGAGCAGCACAGCGCGGCGCGCGCCCTGCGCGCCGTCCGACTGGCGGGTCGTGGCCACCGTTGCTACCACTTGGTGCGCTGGACCTGCAGAACCGGATGGGACACCAGGCAGTGCCAGACGACCGCCTGGAAGGCCTCGGCGTGCGGCGTCACCAGGGACTCGTCGACGGTCGGCACAATGACGACGACATCGGCGACCGTGGCGGTGTAGCCGCCGTCGCGACCGACCACACCGAACACCCGCGCGCTGTTCTCCTTGGCGACCTTGAGGCCGTGGATCAGGTTCATGCTGACCTTGTGCTCGGCATTGCCGCCGCCGACCGAGAACACCAGCACGCCATCCTTGGCATTGATCCGGCTCGTCTTGAGCCAGCCGGCGAAAACCGTGTCCCAGCCCTCGTCGTTGGTGCGCGCCGTCAGCTCCGGCACATTATCGGTCGGCGCGTAGGACTCGATTCCGCACAGCTTGCGGAAGTCGTTGACCGCATGGCTCGCGTTGCCGGCGCTGCCGCCGACCCCGAGGATGAAAAGACGCCCCCCTCCTTCACGAATATCGCGTAATCCCCGTGCCATTCGTTCGACTGCGCCGCGATCGATGATGGCGCATATCTGCGCAGCTTGGTCAAAGAACGTAGTAACGTGATCCATAGACACCAACTTTATTCAAGTTCGCTCGGAGCGAGTTGCTTCAGCCACGCTACCGCACTTCGGGTGAAAAGAGCATTTCACCCGTTGGCCTCAACGCAACACAGCGCGCCACGATTAGATGGCCGGCGCCACCGCTCGCCGTGGCATGAGGGCCGACACATCTCGGCCCACGACATTGAGTAACAGCGCAACACGGTCACGGGAGGCGAGACTGACCAGCGTGCCAAGGTGATCTACGAATGGACCGCTTAGCACACGGACTTCTCACGCCCGGCTGCAGCCATCGTTCGGGAATGCCAACAAGCCCTTGCTGGTCAAGTGTGCCGTGGAGCGCTTCGATGAAATCGTCCGGTAGACGCGCCGGCCGATCGTTTTGGCAGATGATCCGACGCACGCCGTAAGTCCCGTTGATCGACAACCAGGCATCGTGGTCTGGATCCAAATGGATGAAGAGATATCCTGGGAAAAGCGGTGCAAGGATCGTATCGATACGGCGCGCATGTCGGCGCGAGCGGCGGTATTGAGGCAACCAGGTCTTGTAGCCTTGCCGGCGTAGATTGATCTCCGCTCGAGCTTCCTGATGGGGAAGAGAGCTCGCCACATACCAGCCGCTCATGACGTCCTCACGGCGCCGAGCAAAGCGCCACTTTCATCCGCTGTAATCTTAAGCAACGGCGGCGCCAACACAGCGGTGCCCGGAAGCAACGCTCGCATCCGCGTATAACTCTCCTGAGGAGCACGGGAGTCAGTGATCACCAGGCCATCAACGAAACCGAATTCGGCGGTCGATCGCACCACAGGCACGCCGTGGAGATGACTCCGGTTTGTTTCGGGGTCGAGGATGGCCGCAAGCTCGAATTCCACAGTTTGCGCCGCTATGACCGCGATTTCGGCCAAATCGCCGCCACCTACCAGGATCACGCGACGCATCCCGCATTTCTGCGCCCGCATGAAAACATCCTCGTATTCGCGCCGAGCCTGACGAAAGAACTCAAGCGACACCTCGAGATATTCGGCGACTAGGCGACTCTTCTCGGCAAAACCTTTGGGTGTCAGATAATAGGCATAGCGCTTATAGGGCGCAGCTTTGGCTTTTACATAACCCTTGAGCATCGCGCGCTTGAGCAGCGCATTAATAAGCCCAACAGCGACACCGATGCGCTTAGAAAGGGTGATTTGCGTCACCACATCGCCCCTTTCCAGGGCGGAAAGGAGCTCAAGCTCAGCCTTGACCCTCGGCTTGAGTGGTGTCGTCATCAATCCAGCTCGGCTTGACATTTTAAAGGCGGCGAAATTCACGACGTGAACGAATTTGGCTGCTCATAAGTCATTGATAGTCCTATCAGGACAGGCCTTAGATATTCCAGCTGCCAGCCACCGTCAAGCAAAATTCACAACGTGAATTTCATGTGAATATCGGCGGCGATCTAAACTTACTCTGAATGTTGCGCTGCCATGATTGGCTAACGCCGCGCGCCATCACCGTGGCGTGACCGCCGGAACGCTCCGGCCCTACACCGTCTGTAACCGCGTCAACTGCTGGCCAAAGCCGGCCTGGCTGCGCATCTCCAGGGGCGCTGGAGCGTCAATCGCCGGGAATTCCGCTCTCCCTCCGCACCCACTGTGCAAGCGCTATAGGAGATACGTAGTATCATTACGACGAATTTAGGCTGGGTGCGTGGCCGCGCGAATTGGTAGAGGTATCGATTTTTGTCGAAGGACTAGCGCCATTTCCCCGCAAAGCGACTGGACCGTCGCTTGACCATTGAGGCAAGGTCACATTCCGACCAGGTTTGGATCTCGTTTTCACCAGGCTCGCGCGAGACGTGATCTCATAATCAACAATAAAGTCTGGCAACATGGCAGTCGCTCACTCTTCCAAACCGCTTCCCACAATCGCCCTCAGTTCTGCAGCATGCATTGCTCCCCCTCTAGCCGCTTACGCACCATTGGGTATGGCTCCGTTGCTCGCCCTCACGGCTGCAATCCTGGCCTTCAGCCAGATAAGGAACAACCGGCCGATTCGACTTGCTTCCCCATTCTTCATTGTCGCGGGCTGTCTCCTAATTTGGTGCGCAGCGAGCCTGGCGTGGACGTTGAATCCAAAAGGGGCTCTTCTCGCGATCGGGCAATTGTCGGGCGTCCTGCTGTGCACCATCATCATTTTCGCATCCAGCTCTTCCGCGGATAGCCGCCCCCTTGCCAAAGCGCTTCTCGTTGGCCTCGTGGTCGCGCTAGCGATCTATGCGATTGAGACAACGTTCAACGCCCCCATCCACACCCTTTTCAGGGCGAGACCCAATGAACCGGAGGCCATTTACTCGACATTTAACCGCGGTCTAGCGGTTCTCATCATGCTGACGCCCGTGGCCATCATGGCCTTCAGGACGTCGCATCCGTTCCTCTGCATGGTCTTAGCTGGTTCGGCGGCCGCTGTTGTTTTTTGCTCCTTCGGGTCATCTATGCAGTTGGCCGTCGTCGTGGCCCTTGCGGTTTTCACAGTCGCAATCACGGGATCACGCGGATTTGTAAAGTTTATCGGCATTACAGGTGTGGTCGGAGTTATGGCTGCTCCATTCATCGCTCACTCATGGATCACTACGGAACTTGTAGAGACGGTCAGCCAGCGCAATGACACAATTTCGGCGCAGCACCGTCTCATCATCTGGCAATTCACCGCCGGGAAAATCATCGAACGGCCAGTTTTTGGCTGGGGACTTGCATCGGCCCGCGTAATGCCGGGCGGGAAGGATTTGACCACGCTACACACCAAAAGATGTCAGGCCCCTTGCTATCATGTGGGAGAGTTGCTGCCCCTGCATCCGCACAACCTGGCACTGCAGTTGTGGCTTGAACTCGGGTTCATCGGTGCAGCACTCGGATCGGCGGCCATCCTCTGGGTATTCTGGGCAATTGCCACCTCACCTACATCACGATGGGACCGCGCCCTCCTTGCGGCTCAAAGCATTGCTGGGCTCGTGATCGCCGGGTTGAGCTATGGCGCATGGCAGAGCTGGTGGCTCAGCACGGTAGCTCTTGCCGGTGGGTTGTCCGTCTGCGTTATCAACCAGCGGAACGGCCATGATCCCAAACAGGAACCAGAAAATCCTCTGGTAAAAGAAGTCATGGACTAGACCACCGGCAGTCATTACGGCCATCGCTGCCAGCAGCCCCCATCCATATGGCGAGGTCGTCGAAAAAGACCTCAACCTCCAGCCTTCGCGCATGATTGTCCATGCGAGAAAGATGATGAGTGCAGTGCCGACCACACCCGTTTCGGCCAAGAGCCACACTGGCACAGAATGGATAACATCTCCTTCCCGACCCAACGATAGACGCTGCTCCATGTATCCACCCAAACCGGATCCAAAGACCGGATGATCCAGGAAGATGTGCCATCCATCCGCGATGGTCCTCCAACGTTCAGCCTCCGACTCTGCATGCATAATGCGCAGCCCTAAGGCGTCCGTCCGGGTTAAAGAGCTGAGCAGCGCGTCCGGGCTAGCGTTCGTCAGACTGGCCCAGCCGTACGCGATCAGATAGGGCAGGGAAAAAGCCGCAACCATTGCGGCGCTGACAGCCATTGCGCCTAAACGCAGGCTACGGCGTGCGCTCCTCCCCTTTACTGTCCGGATAAAGGTCAAGCTGTACATCCACACTGCGATGCCGGCAAACAGGATCAAGCCGGTCCTCGATCTCGTGTAGTAGATCGTCAGTCCTATAACTATGAATGCAAATACGAACATGGCCCTGTTGTGAAAGGTGCCGTTTTGCACGCCAACCACCAACAGAATGGCGACCATGGCTAACTGGAGAGAGAAGGCGTTCTGATTGTCCACATAACCTTGCAGCGGAATCATGAATACGTCTGTCGGTATAGCAAACGCCACACCGATCATTAGTCTGCCGAGCTGAAGAAGGCACACAGCCACTGCAGCGACGGCGGCCGCTCGCATCATCATCGCGCGGCCATGTTCCCCTGACGTGGCCACAAGGCCGGCCGCAACAGCGACATAAGACAGAAGAATAAGCCAGCCCACGCCTCGGTTGATGAGAGCCCAGCTCCCCAGAATATTGTTGAAGTAGGCGACCACCAGGCCACCGACGACCAGCAATGATATGCCCAGCAGACACGCTGCGGCGTATCGAGGCAAAGGAAATGGCAGCCGTTTCGTTATCAGCAGGAGTGCTATAAGGGCACCACCAGTTATCGCAGCCACGTCAGCGACGTTTACGCTCAGATTGTGCGTCGGAAGCGGAACACGAATTTGGAAGAAAACGAAAACGGCACAGAACAGCGCACAAATTTTGATAAGCGCGAAATCCCATGCACTCGCGGGCATAGGTGCGGACTGTTTGGTCTGCACCTTGACCGCCGGAGCCTTGCGGATCACGACAAAACTCACAATGGCAAAGAGCGCCATGATGACAATCGTAAGTAATCCGACAGAAAACGCTGCAGCTACTGCCAGGCTGGAGGGCACCCCAACCAAACTCAACGCTGTTGCCGCACTAAGCTCTCGAACACCCCATCCAGAAAAGCTGATTGGGAGGCTCGAGGTGAACATCACGATCGTCAGCGCTGCCACAATGGCAAGGGACATGCGCTCTGGATGCAACTCGACGAGAATCACCGTATAAGCGGCGAGCATCGCTGCGTGAGACAAGATTGTTAGGCCGATTGGGCAAAGCGAGCGACCAACCCAGTCCGTTCTGATCTGCCGAACCTCATCCCGCAATACCGAGAAAATTACGACTATCCCAACAGCCAACATGCTGCCGATCATCCAGATGAGGTATGCACCTCCTTTTTGAACATCGAACCCGATTTCTTGTAGCAAATAGACGAGGCCGACAATGCTGAATCCGAATAGTAGCCCGGCCGCTAGTACCCGTTCGAAAATTGTTGCCGTAACGGCAGCGCCAAATGGCACGCCGCCACGCGCCAACACCATGGCTCGTGTCAGGCTCTGACCAAGAATATTGAGCAAAAAGTGGTTAGAAATTTGCCCGATCGAGAATGCCAAAAAGAGCGTTCGCCATCCTGGGCGGAATCCGAAAGATCGGAGGACGACACCAAACCGAAAAAAGGCCAGGATATTGGTCATTATTAGCAATAGCGCGGAAATCAGCAGCACGGATAATGACGTCTGTGTCAGCGCGGTGACGACTTCCCGAAGATCGACAAAGAAAAAGACGCCACAACTGGAAGCAAGGGACACAAAGCCCAATAGGTAAGTTTTATAGCGAGACAACTCCTTGCACCTCACGAATGAGAGCCCATGTGCCGGGTTGTACCAGATTTTGGTCCTAGTACCAGTGTCCGAAATTCCAAAATTTTCGGCGTGCAAAATCGGCTACCCTCGGCCGCCAAGGCTAACCGTGGTCGAGGAAAATGGTGGCACCCATCTTCCGTCGCCATTGCCATGGTTGCCGGCCGCTCGCGCCTTTTCAAAACCCTAACGCCCTCACTCTGGCCATTGTGAGCACCGGCTGAGGTTCGTCGCTGCGACGTCGCGGCCGGTTTTGGCTGTCAGGCGGGGATCTGCTCAGGCACAACGGCCAAGACAACCAACATTACCTGCCGGGCGAGAGACCACACCGTGAAAGCACTCGAGACCACCGCAGACCTCTGCACCGCTTCCCGCGGTTCATCGACCGGCGTCGCTCACCGTGCCCCGTTGAGGCTTAGAAGGGCCCTAGGACTACCGACCCTGACGAAGTCGCAATGCAGACTCCTGATTAGCATGCTCCAGTCAGGGTCACCGATCTTGGTTGTAGGTGAGCGAGGCATATATAGCGGAAGAATAATCCGCAGTCGGACCCTCGAGGCCCTTCAACATCTGAACCTGCTGCAGCAGACCGCGGCGAACGTCCTTCGCCTACCCGCCCACCGGGAGCTGCGGGCCATCCTGGACACACCTCGGCCTTGGCCTTTCAAGAAACCCAGGCCCGCGACCACTGTACTGGTCGTCGGCGAGCGCGGTCTGCCTTACACGACGGAGTCGGGCTTCCGCTCAATGTTCTTCGGGCTCATCCGGCGGCTTGTGAAGGAAGGGAAGGTCGGCCCTGGCCTCACTTTCCATGGCCTGCGCCACACGGTCGGCAAGAAGCTCGCCGAGGCCGGCTGCACGAAGGAACAGATCAAAGCGGTCTTGGGCCACAAGTCGGACGCCGCCGCCAACATCTACATCGAGGAGGCGAGCCGAAAAACCCTGGCGACCGCCGCCATCAGGAAGCTCGAGGGCACCCAGCGGCGAACGTCCCGGAAACAAAAGTTGGAAAACCCGCGGACGTAAAATGGAAAACTCGTCCCACTTCGGTCAAATCGCGCGGCTAAGCCTTTGAAATAATGGTGCCCAGGGGCGGATTTGAACCACCGACACGCGGATTTTCAGTCCGCTGCTCTACCAACTGAGCTACCTGGGCACAGGAAGCCCGGGCCGGACGGCCAAGGCGTTGGGAGTGGCGCTTATAGGCAAAATCACCCCACCTGTCCAGCAGCTTGGACTGGCCGCGTAGCGGCGGTCCGGGGGGCTAGCGGCCCCAGGGTTCCTCGTCCGGCTGGGCTGGCGCGGCCTCCGCGTCGTGGCCTTCGGGCGGCTCCTCGGCGGGAATGCGGTAGGCCTCGCCGAGCCAGCGGCCGAGGTCGATGTCGGCGCAGCGCTTGGAACAGAACGGCCGGGTCTCCAGCTTCACCGGCTTGCCGCAGATCGGGCAGGCCTTGGCCCGCCCGGCGGCCGGAAAATGGGTGACGGCGGGCTTCTCCTCGCCGTCGCCGGATTTGCCGCTTGGATCGTCGTCGCTCATCGGGATGGCTCCAGTGCCTCATTGGCCGGCCGGCCGGCGCCTGCAGGCGATGGCCGGAACGGTTTCGTCTCGCCGGACTCGATCGGGCCGACGTGACGCTCGATCTCTTCGTAACGTGGGTCGTCGGTCCGCACATTGAAATAGGCGTCGCTTAGGGTACCGTCGTCCCGCATTTCCGCGGTGCCGATATGATCGTGCACCGCGGGCCGCTCTGCGCGCCCCTGGCGATGGGATCGTTAGCAACGAAGCGGCGCATCACACTCCGGCGGCCATTGCCGCCCCTCGCCGGGCGGCCGTCATGACGCAGGCTCCCCATCGGGCTCGGGCTCTCTCTCGGTCCGCCCTCTTCCGTCGCACGTGGTGCAGGGCGCAGTCAGGATTTCGTGCAGCGGTGGCCGGCCGCGCCGGCGCGCGATCTCGAACAGGCCGAGGTCGGTGAAGCCGCCGATGCGGACGAACATGGGATCCCCGGCGAAACCCTCGCGCACGGCGGCGAGCACGCGCGCCTGATGCTCCTCGTCCAGCATATGGACGAAATCGACGACGATCAGGCCGGAGAGATTGCGCAGGCGGACCTGGTGCGCCACTGCCTGTGCCGCCTCCAGATTGGTGCCGAGAATGGTGTCGGCCTGGTTGGTATCGCCGATGTGCCGCCCGGTGTTGACGTCGACCGCAGTGAACGCGTGGGTCGGCTCGATCATCAGGAAGCCGCCGCTCGGCAGCGGCACGCGCGGCGCCAAGGCCGCGCCGATGTCCTCGTCGATGCCGAAGCGGTCGAACAGCGCGATATCGCCGCGCGACAGCTCGATGTCGCCGGCGAGCCACGGCATGAAGCGCCGGCCATACTCCTGCGCCGCGCGCTGCGCCGCCGGATCGTCGGTCACGACGCGGCGGATTCCCGCATGGCCGCGGTCGCGCAGCATGCGGGCGAGCGGCGACAGGTCGCGCCATACGCAAGCCGGCGGCTTGGCCGTGGCGGCACTGGCCTCGATCGAGGCCCAGGCCTCGCGCAGCCAGGCGGCGTCGCGCGCCAGGTCGTCGGGCGTGGCGCCGTGCGCGGCGGTGCGCAGGATGAAGCCTTCGTCGGGCCGCGCGATGGCTTCCAAGGCCGTGGCGAGCCGCTGACGCTCGGCCTCGTCGGCGAGCCGGCGCGAAAACACCAGGCCGCGCTGATGCGGCGCATAAACCAGATGGCGGCCCGGCAGGCTCAAGTTGAGGGTCAATTCGGCGCCCTTGCCACCCTGCGGGTCCTTGACCACCTGGACGAACACGGCGGCGCCTTCGTGGATCAGCGGAGCGGGGCCGGAACCCGCGCGCTCGACGGCGTGCAGCGGCAGGAAGCCGGCGCGCTCGAGGCCGAGTTCGACGAAACAAGCGCCCATGCCCTTGAGCACCTTGACGATGCGGCCGAGATGGACGGTGCCGATCAGGGTCGCGGCGGCGGCGGGCTCGATGAACAGCTCGACCACGCTGCCGCCCTCGCGCAACGCGGTGCGCGTGCCGCCCGACGACACAGTAGACAGAATCTCATCGAACATGGCCGCCAGACTCCGCGAAGGCTTCACACCGGCACAGGGTAGCCGCGACCGCGCAATAAAGCTGCCGTTTCGTAAAGCGGCAGGCCGACCACGTTGGAATAGGACCCGGCGAGCCGGCGCACATGCATCGCGGCGCGGCCCTGGATGGCGTAGCCGCCGGCCTTGCCGTGCCACTCGCCGGCGGCGAGATAGGCGGCGATATCTTCGGGAGTCAGGCGCGCGAAGGTAACCGTCGTGGTGGCCAGCCGCGTCGCCGCCATGCCCGAGCCGTCGACCAGCGAGACGCCGCTCAGCACCCGGTGGCGCCGGCCGGAGAGCAGCTTGAGGCAGGCCTCCGCCTGGGCTTCGCTTTCCGCCTTGGGCAGGATGCGCCGGCCGCAGGCGACCACTGTGTCGGCGGCCAGGACGAAGGCGCCGGGATGATCGGCGGCGATGCGCAGCGCCTTCGCTTGCGCCAGGCGGCGCGCATAGGCGGCGGGCAATTCGCCGCGCCGGGGCGTCTCGTCGATGTCGGGATGAAGGATGAGGTCGGGCGCAATGCCGATCTGGCGCAGCAGTTCGAGGCGCCGGGGCGAAGCGGAAGCGAGGATCAGCTGTGGCAAATCATGTCCCTATCGTCCCCGGCATGGGCTTTGCGTCGGCGGCCATACGCGCGCCGTGAGAATGCGGCCCTACTTGAACGGCCCCTACTTGAAGCGGCCCCTACTTGAATCGGAACGTGATGCGCCCCTTGGAGAGATCATAGGGCGTCATTTCAACATTGACGCGGTCGCCGGCCAGCACGCGGATACGGTTCTTGCGCATCTTGCCGGAGGTCACGGCAAGGATCTGATGATTGTTGTCGAGCTTGACGCGAAACATCGCATTGGGCAGCAACTCGGTGACGACCCCGGGAAACTCGATCAAAGCTTCTTTCGCCATAAGCCCCTCTTATCCGATTGAATTCCCGGAAAATGGAGCGGGGTCCCGGCGTCGGTCAAGCGGATTTCGCCGGCCGCCGGCTCGGTCAGCCGCGCGGCAGGTTGAGGCGGATGGCGATCGACAGACCGTGGGCGCCGAGCCCTTCGGCATCGGCCAGCTTGAGGGCGGCCGGACCGACCGCCGCCAGCCCCTCGGGCCCGCAGCGCACCAGGGAGGTGCGCTTGAGGAAATCGATCACGCCGAGCCCGGACGAGAACCGCGCGCTGCCGGCGGTCGGCAGCACGTGGTTGGGCCCGGCGACATAGTCGCCGATCGCTTCCGGCGTGTAGCGGCCGAGGAAGATCGCACCGGCATTCTTCACCTGGTCGGCCAGCGCGTCCGCGTTCTCCGTGGCGATTTCGAGATGCTCGGGCGCGATGCGGTCGACCAGCGGCAGCGCGTCTTCCAGCTTGCGCACGACGATGATGCCGCCGAAGTTTTGCCAGCTCGCGCCGGCGATTTCGGCGCGCGGCAGAGCCTTGAGATGATCGTCGACGGCGCGCGCCACGCGGTCGGCGAAGCCTTCGTCGTCGGTGATCAGGATCGATTGCGAGGACGGATCGTGCTCCGCCTGGGACAACAGATCGGCGGCGATCCAGGCCGGATCATTGGCGCCGTCGGCGAGCACGAGAATTTCCGACGGCCCGGCGATCATGTCGATGTCCGACCGTGCCGAACACCTGGCGCTTGGCGGCCGCCACATAGGCGTTGCCCGGGCCGACGATCTTGTCGACCGGGCGGATCGTCGCCGTGCCGAAGGCGAGCGCGCCGACCGCCTGGGCGCCGCCGATGCGGTAGATCTCGCTGACGCCCGCGATCTCGGCCGCGGCGAGCACGAGCGGATTGATGTGGTTGTTGGGCGTCGGCACCACCATGACGACACGCGGCACCCGGGCAATGCGCGCCGGCACGGCATTCATCAGGACGGACGACGGATAGGCGGCGCGCCCCCCCGGCACATAGATGCCGACCGACTCGATCGGCCGGTAGCGCGCGCCGAGCTGGATGCCCGCGCCGTCGGTGAAATTCATGTCCTGGGGCAGCAGGCGGCGGTGATAGGCCTCGATGCGCTCGGCGGCGAGCTGCAGCGCATCCAGCGTTTCCTGATCGACCGCGCGCCTCGCGGCCGCGATCTCGTCGGCGGCGATGCGCATGGTTTGCGGCGTGAGATCGAGCTTGTCGTAGGCCGCCGTGAATTCGATCACGGCGGCATCGCCGCGCGCCTTCACATCGTCGAGGATCGCGGCGGCGGCGGCGCCGACATCCGCATCGGAGTCGCGCTTGGCGGCGATCAGGGCGGCGAAGTCCGCGGCGAAACCGGGCGACGCGGCGTTGAGCTTACGCGCCATTGGAGCCGCGTCCGTTTACGGACTTGCCGTTTGCCGCGCCGACCGCCTTCTCGAAGCGCTCGATCCAGGCGCCGATCTCGTCCGGCCTGGTCTTCAACGCGGCGCGGTTGACGATCAGGCGCGAGCTGATGGTGCAGATCTGCTCGACCTCGACCAGGCCGTTGGCGCGCAGCGTGGCGCCGGTCGAGACCAGGTCGACGATGCGCTCGCACAGGCCGAACGACGGCGCCAATTCCATCGCGCCGTTGAGCTTGATGCATTCCGCCTGGACGCCGCGCGCGGCGAAGTGGCGGCGGGTGATTTCGGGATATTTGGTGGCGACGCGGACATGCGACCAGCGGCGCGGGTCGTCCTTGCTGACCAGCTCCTTCGGCTCGGCCACCGCCATGCGGCAGCGCCCGATGCCGAGATCGAGCGGCGCATAGATTTCCGAATAGTCGAATTCCATCAGCACGTCATTGCCGGCGACGCCGATATGCGCGCCGCCGAAGGCGACGATGGTCGCCACGTCGAAGCTGCGCACGCTGATGATGTCGAGATCGGGCCGGTTGGTGGCGAACTTGAGCTTGCGCGTCTTCGGGTCGTCGAATTCCGGCTCCGGCACGATGCCGGCGCTTTCCATCAACGGGCGCAGTTCGTTCAGGATGCGCCCCTTGGGGAGGGCCATCACGAGGGATTCGTTGCTGCTCACGACGCGGTCCTTAAAGCCATGGGCCCCGCCATGACCCGCCACGGTGGGGCCGGTGTTTTACCGCTTTCCGCGGGGCTCTGCCAGGGGTGTCCGGAGAATCACGAAACCGAGTCAGCCGACCGCCTTGCCGTCGGCCCCGTCCGTCGCGTGGCGCGGGCGCCATTTGGTCGGCCAAGGCTCGTCGAGGTCCTCGATGAAGCACAGCGGCCGGTCGGTTTCGATGCGGATGGCGGCGTCGCCGGCGAACAGCAGAATGAGCGCGTCGCGGTCGAGCTGGATGGTCAGCAGTTCGAGCAGCTGGGCGGCGTCGAGCTTGTCGATGCCGCGCTGACGCACGCCGATCACATTCTCGAAGCGCAGGCCGGTATGGACGCGCTCGAAACAGTCGTTCGGCATGACGGGCGCGTCGGCGTCGCACGGCATCGCCTCCCAGCAGAAGCGATTGGCGACCAGCACGAAGCGACGTTCCTCGGGCAGGTATTTGATGTCGCCGACGGCGATCAGCGCGTCCTGCAGGACGGCCGCGAGGATGCGCAGATCTTCCTCATCCTCGGCGCGCAGCTTGAGTTTCTTGCCCATGCTTTTCCACCCTGTTTCCCGAAGCCGCGCGGCCCGGCCTTCAGGCCTTGAGCCGCTCGATGTCCGCCCCGCAGGCCGCCAGCTTTTCCTCCAGCCGCTCGTACCCGCGGTCGAGATGATACACCCGGTTGACGATGGTTTCGCCCTCCGCCGCCAGGCCGGCCAGCACGAGCGAGACCGACGCCCGCAGATCGGTTGCCATGACCGGCGCGCCGGTCAACTTCTTGACCCCGCGCACCATGGCCGACGCGCCATGCACGGTGATGTTGGCGCCCATGCGGCTCAACTCCGGCACATGCATGAAGCGGTTCTCGAAGATCGTCTCGGTGATCATCGAGGCGCCCGTTGCAGTGGACATAAGCGCCATCATCTGCGCTTGCAAGTCCGTGGCGAAGCCGGGGAACGGCTCGGTCATCACATCGACGCCCTTGAGCGCGCGGGCGCCGCGGGCGACCTTGAAGCCGCGCCGGGTGTCGGTGATCTTGAGGCCGGCTTCGGCGAGCTTTTCCAAGGGCGCTTCCAGCAGGTCGCGGCGCGCGCCGACCAGTTCGACCTCGCCGCCGGTGACACCGACGGCCATGGCATAGGTCGCGGTCTCGATGCGGTCGGGGATGATGGCGTGGCTCGCGCCGTGCAGGCCGTCTTGCCGCGCACGGTCAGGGTGTCGGTGCCGATGCCGGAGATCTCGGCGCCCATGGCGACCAGGCAGTTGGCCAGATCGGTGATCTCCGGCTCGCGCGCGGCATTCGACAGCACGGATTCGCCGTGCGCCAGGCACGCCGCCATGAGCAGGTTTTCGGTCGCGCCGACCGAGACGAACGGAAACACGATATGGCCGCCCTTGAGGCCGCCCTTGGGCGCGCGCGCCTCGATATAGCCCTCGGCGAGCTCGATCTCGGCGCCGAGCGACTCGATCCCTTGAGGTGCAGATCGACCGGCCGGTTGCCGATGGCGCAGCCGCCCGGCATGGAGACGCGCGCCTTGCCCTTGCGCGCCACCAGCGGCCCGAGCACCAGCACGGAGGCGCGCATCTTGCGCACCAGATCGTAAGGCGCCGTGGTGCTGGCGATCTTCTTGGCCTGCAGCGCCAGAACGTGGCCGTCGTGGCCGCCGTTGGCCGCATTGCCGTCCATGCTGATGGTGCAGCCGAGCGTGGCCAGCAGATCGGCCATGGTGGCGATGTCGGCGAGATGCGGCACGTTGGTGAGCGACAGGGTGTCGTCGGTCAGCAGCGCCGCCGCCATCAGCGGCAGCGCCGCGTTCTTGGCGCCGCTGATGGCAATGACGCCGTTCAGCCGATGGCCGCCGCGAATGCGGATTCTATCCATGAATACTGCCTAACCTCGTGTAGCACGATGCCGCGACGGAAGCCGGTGATTATAAAACGCGAATCCTAAGAGCCCTTTCGTTCAGTGCGCCGTCCCTGCCCCCATGCGGGGCACGGGTGGGGGAATAGCGGCGCGGGGCATTGCCGCTTCACCATCACAGCTTCGGCAGCGTGACGCCGTGCTGCTTCATGTATTTGCCGCCGCGGTCCGCGTAGGACACCTCGCACGGCCCCTCGCCCCTGCAGGAACAGGAACTGGCAAGCGCCCTCGTTGGCGTAGATGCGCGCCGGCAGCGGCGTGGTGTTGGAGAATTCCAGGGTCACGTGGCCTTCCCATTCCGGCTCGAGCGGCGTCACGTTGACGATGATGCCGCAGCGCGCGTAGGTCGATTTGCCGAGGCAGATCACCAGCACGTCGCGCGGCACGCGGAAATATTCCACCGTGCGCGCCAGCGCGAAGCTGTTGGGCGGGATGACGCAGACGTCGGTCTTGCGGTCGACCAGGCTGTTCTTGAGAACTGCTTGGGATCGACCACCGCCGAATCGACATTGGTGAAGATCTTGAATTCGTCGGCCACCCGCGCGTCGTAGCCGTAGGACGACAGGCCGTAGGAGATCACCCCGTCGCGCCGCTGGCTCTCGACGAACGGCTCGATCATGCCGTGCTGGGTCGCCATCTCACGGATCCAGCGATCGGGCAATATGGCCATAAACTTGTCTCCTGGGGGCTGGGCTGCGGGCGGGGCGCGAAGGGCACGGCGCGGCGACACGCGGCAGGCGCCTTGGGGTTTACCCTAGGACGGGGACGGGCTCAAGGGCCGGGGCTCCGCGGGACGGCCGCCGCGCGGGCCCTGGCGCGGAAATCGAGGATCGTCCCGGCGAGCTCCTCGGTCGTCACGCCGAACCAGTCGCCCTTGAGCAGAATGACGCAGTGCGCGTCGGGCCGGGCGGACCGAACCAGCGGCTCCGGCGGCACGGATCGGCGGTGATCTGCAGATAGCGCGGCGCCGCGATCAGGCGCAAGTCGGCCTCCTCCCAGCGCGCGAAGGTCTCGCCCAACATCGAACGGACCGCGAGACCCTGCGCGGTGAGGGTCACCCGCAACCGGGCGACGAGCAGCGGGGCGGCGAGCAGCGCCAGGCCGAAGGCGGCCAGCGAGACCGCGATGAGCCAGCTGACGACGGCCTCCCTCAGCACGAGCCAGACCAGGCCGGCGAGCGCGATGACGCAGCCGAGGGCGATCTTCATGAGATAGCCGCGTGCGACGCGAATCACCGTGGGGGGAAGGCGCGGCGCCCCGATCGCTTCCCGCCGCCGTCATGGGAGGAGCCGGCGCCCCGGCGCGTCAGTCATCCCGCGACTTGTCGGCATCCGCCGATGGCGGCGGCTCACGCTCGTCCCGGCGCGCGCGAGCCTGCGCCTTGCGCCGGGTCAGGTTGGCGCGCAAGGCCGCCGCGCGCCGCGCCTCGCGGCTGTCGGCACGCGCCTGACCGGCGTCGCCGAGCGCGGGCCGGGCCGGCTTGTCGTCGCGGCTGGTCATGGCAGGGACGTCCGTCGCAATGAAAAGGCCGTGCCGCATGGTGGCGGCACGGCCTCACGCCGTCAAACGCTACGCGACGGCGTGTGAAACGCTACGCGGCGGCGCGGTCGTTGGCCGGCAGGTTCTGCTGCGCCACGCCGGCCGGGCGGGCGACCTGCACCGGCTCGACCTCGACCGGGCAAGCCTTACGCAGGGACTGCACGGCATCGGCCAGGGCGCGGGCGCCGGCCATGATCGCGAGGACCGCACCGTCGACAAGGGCGGCGATGTTGCGCGCCGAATGGTTCATGGTGGCGATTTCGATCGCCCAGGGATCGAAGCGTTGGCCGGGCAGCTGGCTGCGGGCCACGTGCAGCGGGAAAAAATCCATGATGCTTTCCTTCGATGATCGTCTTTGACCGCAAGATAGCGACGCCGGGACGGGAGGAGAATCACCCATGTTGCGGCGCAGCGATGCGTGAATTGCATGGCTCGCTCTAAGCCTCTGTTAACCTTGCCGGAGTAGGGTGCGCCCGGCGGAACGAGGCTATCCCTTTGGGAGAGGCTCGATTTCAGCAAAAAAGCTCAGGCTGCTGCGCTTGCGTCCCACGGGGGCCTGTGGCATGTTGCGCGCCTTCCTGACGGACGCTGCCGTAGCTCAGGGGTAGAGCAACGCCTTGGTAAGGCGTAGGTCGGTGGTTCAATTCCACTCGGCAGCACCATCTCTCTTATATATCAGACACTTAGGTCGTCCAGAATTTTTGTCTGGAATCAGCATAATGCTCGAGTTGCGCATTATGCGATCTGACATGATCCGCTATGATGCGAAACTGTTCAGGAGAGGATGTCCTGAATACGCGAAATTCGTCTGCTCACAACCGAAGAGGTTGTTGAACTTGTCGTGGGTCGAAAGCCACGTTGTTCAGGTTGAGGCGAAAGGGCCTGCTTCCATACGTGCCTGGTCGCCCGTGAAATATCTTGAGAGCGATTTGGTGGAGCATTTGGAGAAGCCCAGCGAGGTGAAAGCCTCGCGCGATATCAACCACGCGGATGCGTTTCACAGAGTAGAGAACTCTACCGCATTAAGCGTTTCCGCAAGCATGCAACCAATGGATACCCTTGACGATACTGGAGAGGTCTAAATCTCTTTCAGCGCCGAGCGTGTGCGAGATTGCATTGAGCGCTTGATGACGGCACGAGATTGGAAGTTCGCCGTGCCAATTTTCGACAAAGGCGCGCCAGTCGCGTCACGTTCAAAAATGCCGGTTAAGAAGGGCCGTACTTGTGGGACACGAGATGCCGAAAAGCCGTCTCCGGATATTGCACGTCAACAAGCTGTTCAGGCCCGACTACACGGGCGAGGGCATTTTCGTCGAACGGCTCACCCCGTCCATGGACATCCTGGACAAGGATACGCAGCACGACGTGCTCGCAGTCGACACCACCGGCGACAGCGCGGGCTATCACCACTGCAACGCCCTGAGGACCGTCTACTACCTGGGGCTGCGCAATAAGAGCTCAATCTACTCTTATCTCCTGACCACGCTGTTCCTGATCGCGCGCGTCGCGCGCTACGACGTTCTTCATTTCCATACCCACGTCGACCGCTACTTCGTGTCAACGTTCATCTACAAGCTGTTTGGCCGCAAAGTCATCTACACGGCGACGCTGAACGACAGCGCCGAAGGCTTGTTGAACGGCTACTCGCCGTCGGTGAGGCCCTTCGTCGCCAGATGCATTCAGATGTTCGACCGCTACATCTGCATCAGCCGGCGGCTGTATGAGGAGACCGTGCCCTACATCGGCACGTCGAAAGCCTTGCTGATACCCATCGGCATCCATATTCCCGCCCCGGTCGAGGCCGATTCCGCGGCCGGGCGGAGATCTCTCGGCTTGGATCCGGACCGTCCGACGCTGATCTTCGTCGGCGGCATCTGCCGCCGAAAGGACCCCCTGCTGCTGATCAACGCGGTGGCGGCATTGAAGCGGCAGGACATGCCGGTGTCCCTGATCCTGGTCGGACCGGTGCTGGAGCCCGATTATGAGGCGGAGATCCAGGGAGAAATTGAGCGCAACGGACTGCACTCGCTGATCGCGCGCCCGGGCGAGGTGGACAATCCGAACCGCTACTTCGCCCTCGCCGATATCATGACGTTCGCGTCGCACAGCGAAGGCTTCGGGACGGTGGTCATCGAGGCCATGGCGATGGGCCTGCCGGTCATCGCACGCCGCCTGCCGGGGGTGAACGAGGATTTCGTGCTGCAAGGAAAAACCGGCTTCCTGTTCGACAACGACGAGGAGTTCCTACCGATCCTCCAGGACCTGCTGGCAGATCCGAGCCGGCGCAAGGAACTGGGCCGCACGGCGCGGGCGCATGTGAGCCAGTTCTATGGCATGGAGCGAGTCGCCGAGTCCTACCTGACGGCCTACGGCAGTCCGGTCGCCGCGGCGCCCAACGCGATCGCCGAGCGCTGGTCAGCCGACGACAGCGCGGAGCGGCATCGTTTCTCCACCGGAGGGGCGCTGTCCTCTCCGATCGATGCGCGCTCGCGTGCCGTCTGGACCCCGCTGCCCTTCGACCAGCCTATCGTGCTGACCACCATCGACGGCGAAGAGGAGTTCGACTGGGGCAAGCCTTTCGTCCGCGAGAACCGCAGCGTGACGAACCTGGAGCATCAAGAAGCGCCCAACAGGATCTTCGCGCGCTATGGCGTCAAGCCCACGTATCTGGTGACCCATCCGATCGTCGAGGATCCCGGGGCGAGTTGCCTGCTGCGAAGCTGGATCGACGAAGGGCTGTGCGAAGTCGGTGTACAGCTCCATCCTTGGGTCACGCCGCCGTTCGAGGAGGAGGTTTCCACCTACAACAGCTTCCTGGGCAACCTCGACACCCGGCTGCAGTTCTACAAGATCAAGGCCCTGACCGAGGCGGTCGAGGACAGGTTTGGCGTGCGCCCGATCGCCTTCCGCGCCGGCCGATACGGCGTCGGCAACCGCATCGGCGACATTCTCCGGGCGCTCGGGTTCGAAGTCGATCTCAGCGTCGTTCCGCACTTCGACTATTCCGACCACGGCGGCACGGCGTTCTGGGATACGCCGGAAATGCCCTACTGGTGCGACCGGTCGCAGCGCGTCCTGGAGGTGCCGCTGACGTCCGGAATGGTGGGGCCGCTGGGCAAGCGCGACGTCGTGACGGCCGCGTTGTTCGGCGACACTGCGCAGCGCGTCCACCTGCCCGGCGTGCTGGCGAGGCTGAAGCTTGTGGAGCGCGTCCGCCTCACCCCCGAAGGAACCACGTTCGACGATTGCAAGCGGCTCGTCCGCGCCCGGGTAGCCGACAACAAGAAGATCTTCGTGATCAGCTATCACACCCCGTCGCTTATCCCGGCAACACGCCCTATGTGCGGTCGCAGGCCGACGTCGACCGGCTCGTGAACTGGCTCGAATCGTTCTTTTCGTTCTTCATGTCCGAGATGAACGGTGTCACCATGTCGGTGACGGAGTTCAATGCCTTCGCGCGGCAACGTCCGCCGACGCGGCTGCCGGCGCAGGCGGCGCCAAGCCGGGTGGCCGGAACGGTGGCGTGAGCGCTCAGGAGTTCTGCAGCTGGGCGAGCGCCGCCGGCTGCGGTTGCGGCCCGCTGACCAGCTTGCGATAGCGCGCCGCCAGAGCGGCCGGCGTGCGCGTGTGATACAGCGCTTCGATTGCCTCGGTCTGCTTGCGGTAGCGCGCGGGGTCGAACGACTTGGCGATGGAGGACAAAACCTCATACATCTCCGCTTCGTCCTCGCACAGGTAGCCGATATCTCCATGCTCCTCGAAGAGCCGGCTCGTCAGCATGCTCTTGAGCACGACGATCGGCTTCTTGAAGGTGAACGCGTCGATCAGCGAGCCGCTCGCCGCGAGATCGTAGTAGACGCCCTTCAGCGGCGAGCACACGAAATGCAGCCGGTTCACGGCGGCGATGAAATCCTCCCTCGACATCGGCCAGGTCGCCACCGGCCCGGATAGGCCGGTCACGTCCGCCGAATGGAAGCTCGCGTGAAGGAACCCTACGAGGTGAAATTCGACCCGGCCTCCCTGCTCGGCCTGGATGCGACGCGCGATGCGCAGATATGTGTCGAAACCCTTGGCGTAGGTTGCGACGCCGAGCATGCCGACGCGGATCGGTCCGGCGTCGTCCGCGGCGATCGCCGGACGCGTCTCGGTGTCGATCGCCGGATGAGGCAGCACATCGACGGACCCGGACAGCTCCGGCACCAACTGTTCGAGATTGTGCTTGATGGTCTCCTCGAAAACGACATAGCGAAACCGCTCGGCGCGGCAAATTCGGAACGCGGAGAAGAGATCTAGCGCCCGATAGAGCGGATTTCTCGGGCGGTAGCCCGAGCGCAAGGCGCTGATCTGGCCGTGGAGCGGCACCTGGATGAGAAGATCGGCGGCCCTGGTGACGAGTTGCACCGCGGCGGCGGCGAAGATTCCCGTCGCCGAGGCTGAGGACACGACCAAGACCGTACCGTTCCGCCACGAATGGCGCGTGCGCCATAACACCGACAGATCGTGAAAGAGCCGGCGCAACGACACCGCTTCGACCTTCTCCGGAAGATGCTGCGACAGTTCAATGGTCCGGAAGACGACCCGGTCGCGACATCCGCCGAGCAGGTTCTTCACGTATTCGATGTGCGTGGCCTCGGCCCAGAACTCGACGACCTCGTCGGGATAGGCATAGCAAGCCTGGACCAAGAAGCATCGCAGTGAATGGCGCATGGCGATAAGCTCGCGACGAGAGCTCGACGATACAGATCATCAGTCACTCCGAATGTTCGAAACGGCGGTCACGGCGAGATACCCTAATGGGGCCCGAGCATCGTTGATGTCATTGCCGTTCCCGACTACGCACCGGGGCGCTGGTCCGGTCAAGCAATGCGCTGGGGGTAATCCCGATGCACCGGGGGCCCGTAGAATAAGAATTGTTCGCAAGGCGCGTCGGGTCCACCGGCCAAGCGGGCCGGGAGGCCCAGGCAGCCGAAAGCCCCATGTCCCGCGACGTGGCTTACGCGATCTGCGCCTGGCGGGGCCGCGCGTCCCGATCGATCAACCCGGCGTCGAACAGCCAGCCGATCACGGTCGTGAAATAGGCCGGCGTGCCCGGGCTGTCGTATTTCTCGAGCCAGTTCTGCTCGGCGAAGGCGGCGAGCGCCGGCAGGTCCATCGCCGCTTCCCACAGGATGCCGAGCAGCGAAGCCATCGCCTCCTCGCGCTCCTGGATCGCGAGATCTGTGGCGCGCGCCGCGTCCGCCGCGTCCTTGCGGCCGGTTTCCGGTCCGGCGCCGAGCCCGAAGTCGGGCAGCGCGCGGCGCTCGGGCGGGCAGATCTGCCAATGGGCGATCTCGTGCAGCAGGACCGAGGGCTCGCTCCGCGTGCGCACCACGCGGCCGTCCCAGCTGAAGGCGCGCGCCGGCTCCTCGTCCAGGGTGGCGATGCCGAAGCGATGGGCGAGCGCGACCGCGCGGTCGCGCGCCGCCTCCTCCGCTGCCGGCGACAGGGGCGCGCGCGGCGCCGCCGCGATGCGCGCGAACGCGGCCCGCGCCACGCACTCGCGGGCGTCCGCGCCGCGCGGCAGCCCGGCGGCGAAGATGGCGAGGATCGCCGGCAGGTCTTGCGGCGCGATGGGCGTGAGAATCATGGCGGCTCGCGACAGGTCAGCTCGACAGGCTCGAACGAGCGCCCTTATAGTCGCCGCGATGGACGGCGATCAACCCTTCGAGCGGACGGAACCACGGGCCAGCGCGGCGCGGCGCTGCCCGCGCTGCGGCGGGCTGGCGCCGCTGATCTATGTCCACGGCCATGCGCAATGCACGGCCTGCGGCTCGAACATCCTGGATTGCTGCCAGGGCGCGGCTTGCGACCCGGCGCCCGGGCGCGCGGCCGGCTGACGCCGTTCAGTGCGGCGCGATGATGGCGCGGCCGACCTGGCGGTAGGCCTGCCCGGGCTGCGGCTCGGCGAAGCAATCCACGTTCCCCAGGGTCACGTAGCAATAGGCGAGTTCGGGAATGTAGGGATCCTGGCCGGGCCAGGTATAGGCTTCCGGCCAGGGCTCGGCGCAGGCGCCCAGCGCCAGCACCATCAGCGCCTTCGCGGCAAAGGTCCTGGCCGCGAAAGTCGTGGCGGCGAAAGTCGTGGCGGCGAAAGTCCTGGCGGCGAACGTCCTGACCGCGAACGTCCTGGCCGCGAACGTCTTGGCGGCACGGGTCTTTCCGAGAATTGGCATACCTTGCTCCTTCTGGGCTGCGTCCAGCCTAGCGGCGCAAATGCTAATTCTCCACCAAGAGTTATGGTTAACGCGGGTTAACCGCGCCGGCCTAATCCTGTAGCCGCCAGGCGAGCGGCTCGCCGGCGTCGAACGGCACCACCTCCGTGCCGCGCGACAGCCCGATGCGCTCCGGCACCAGCCAGCTCTCGCGCACCAGGGTCACGGTCTCCGTGTTGACGGGCAGGCCGTAGAACGCCGGGCCGTTGAGCGAGGCGAAGCGCCTCGAGCCGGTCGAGCGCGCCCTCCTCGTCGAACACCTGGGCATAGACCTCGAGCGCGACCGGCGCGGTGAAGATGCCGGCGCAGCCGCAGGCGGCCTCCTTGGTGTGGCGCGCGTGGGGCGCCGAATCGGTGCCGAGGAAGAACTTGGCGTCGCCCGACGCCGCCGCCTTGCGCAGCGCCAGGCGATGATGCTCGCGCTTGGCGACCGGCAGGCAATAGAAATGCGGCCGGATGCCGCCGCGGAACATGGCGTTGCGGTTGATCACCAGGTGATGCGGCGGTGATCGTCGCCGCCACGCGCGGGCCGCTCGCCAGCACGAAGGCGACCGCCTCGGCCGTGGTGATGTGCTCGAACACCACCTTGAGCCCGGGATGGCGCTCGAGCAGCGGCACGAGCACGCGCTCGATGAACACGGCCTCGCGGTCGAAGACGTCGACCGCCGGATCGGTGACCTCGCCATGGACGAGCAGCGGCATGCCGATCTCCGCCATGCGGGCGAACACCGGGTCGAGCCGGCGACGTCGGTCACGCCGGCCGCCGAGTTCGTCGTGGCATGCGCCGGATAAAGCTTGGCCGCCATGTAGGCGCCCTCGCGCTAGCCGCGCGCCAGCGCCTCGGGCTGGGTCTCGTCGGTGCAGGTAGAGCGTCATCAGCGGCGTGAAGGTCAGGCCCGCCGGCAGCGCGCTCTCGATCGCCTCGCGATAGCGCCGCGCGGCCTCCGCCGTGGTCACCGGCGGCGCCAGGTTCGGCATGACGATGGCGCGCGCGAACTGCCTCGCCGTGTAGCGGCAGCACGGCGCCGAGCATCGCGCCGTCGCGCAGATGGACATGCCAGTCGTCGGGCCGGCGGATGGTCAGCCGATCGGGTGCGCTCATTCTCGACTCATGGTTGGATGACGCCGCCGGATCACGCCGCCAAGCTCTCGAACACGCCGCCCTCGGGTTTCCCGTCCCGCCACGTTGGCGCGATGCCACAGAGCATAGAACAGCAGCACCCAGGCCGCGAAGCCGGCGTCGCTTGCCCGGCGTGCGATAGCGCTTGATCACCGGTCCGGCAGGCAGATCTCGGCGACGCCGGGCGAGGCCGCGACCAGCGGCCCGAGCCGGTCGCCCTGGCGCGCGATCCATTGCGCCACCGGCACGGTGAAGCCGTGCTTGCGGCCGAAGGCGTCGGCCTCCGGCAGCTGCGCGGGCCAGCCACTGGCGCAGCAGCCATTTGCCGAGCCCGCTTGCGGATCTTGAGCGCGGTCGGGCAGGCGGAAGGCGACCTTCGCCACCTCGGGATCGAGGAACGGCGTGCGGCCCTCCACCCCATGGGCCATCAGGCAGCGGTCGAGCTTGGTCAGCAGGTCGTTGCGGCAGCCAGTCGGCGAAATCGATCGCCTGGGCGATCTGCACGCGCGAGCGGCCGGCGCTTGCTCTCGGTCGCCTCGGCCGCGGCGATGCCGTCGCGCCAGCCGGCGAGATCGGTGCGCAGCACGCCGAGCCCGTCGAACGCCCCGCGCGCGCGCACGGTGCGGCCGCCGCAGCCACCACGGGCGCGTCGACGCTGCGGTAGCGGCCGTAGCCGCCGAACATCTCGTCGCCGCCCTCGCCGCGACAGCACGACCTTGACGTCCTTCTTCGCGCTCGCGCGCCAGCTTGTAGGTCGGCAGCATGGCGTAGTCGGCGGCGGGATCGTCCATCGCCGCGGCGATCTCGCGGCAGCAGCGGCCAGAAATCCGTCTCGGTGAATTCGCACCTCGATATGCTCGGCGCCGAGCGCCTGCGCCACCTTGCGCGCCTGCTCGCGCTCGTCCATGGCGCCGGCATTCTCGAAGCCCGCGGTGTAGGCCAGCACCGGCCGCGTGTTGAGCCGCGCCATCAGCGTGAGCAGCGCCGCCGAATCGATGCCGCCCGACAGGAACATGCCGTAGGGCACGTCGGAGCGCTGGTGCATCCGCACGCTGTCCTCGAGCGACGCGCGTCGAGCGCGCGCCGAGCGCCTCGTCCTCCGTCCAGTCGAGCGGGCCGCCGTCGGGCAGCGCCGTCGTGGCGATGGCGCTCGACCACCTTGCCCTCGCACCACCACCAGCGTCTCGCCCGGCAGCACGCGCTTGATCCCGTCGTAGAGCGTGCCGCGCCCGGTGGAGAACTGCAGCTGCAGCAGCTCCTTGCGCGCCTGCTCGTTGACGCGCGGCTCGACCAGCCCGGCGCGCACCAGCGCCTGCGGCTCGGAGGCGAAGGCGAAGCCCTCGCGCGTTCTCGACGTAGTAGAGCGGCTTGATGCCGAACGGGTCGCGCGACAGCACCAGCTTGCCCGCCTCCGGATCGTGGATGGCGATGGCGTACATGCCGCGCAGCTGCTGGTGTAGGTCGACGCCCTTGCGGCGGTAGAGATGCAGCGGCGGCTCGCAGTCCGAGCCGGTGGCGAAATTGATGCCGGCCAGCTCCTGGCGCAGCTCGATGTAGTTGTAGATCTCGCCGTTGGCGATCAGCGCGGCGCCGCCCGGCTCGTGCAGCGGCTGGTCGCCGGTCTCGAGGTCGATGATGGCGAGCCGGGTGTGCACCAGCCCGACATTGCCGTTGACGATAGCGCGCCGCTGCCGTCCGGCCCGCGATGGGCCGAGCGTCCGCGCCAGCGCGTCCAGCGCTTCGCGCTGCGGCGGCGCGCCGTCCGCCCGCATAAGTCCCGCGATGCCGCACATGACGGCCAGTTTACCCTTGCGCGGCCGGGCCTGTCACCGTGCGGCTGGCTCGCGCCGGATCTCGGCCTCGGGATTCCGCGTCGCGGTGATGCGGTCGAACAAGGCGAGATAGCGCTCGACCACCGCCTGCCGCGAGAAGCGTGCCAGATAGGCCGCGCGGCCGGCCTGCGCCAGGGCGGCGGCGAGCGCGCGGTCGCCGGCGATCCGCGCCATGGCCGCGGCGAGCGCGCCGGCGTCCTCGCGCGGCACCAGCAGGCCGGTGCTCGCCGTCGCTGGATCAGCGCGGCCGGGCCCTGGGCTCGGCGGCGATCACCGGCAGGCCTGCGCCCAGGCCTCGATCACCACGTTGCCGAGCGGCTCGTGGCGCGACGGGCAGACCAGCGCGTCGGCCGCCGCGATCAGCGCCGCCACGTCGTCGCGCCAGCCGAGGAAGCGCACGCGCTCGGCGATGCCGAGCCGCTCGGCCTGGGCGCGCGAGCGCGTCGCGCAGCGGCCCCTCGCCCGGCGAGCCACAGCTAGGCCGTCCGGCAGCAGCGCCACGGCGTCGAGCAGCACGTCGAAGGCCTTGTTCTCGTGCAGCCGGCCGAGCGCCAGCAACAGCGGCGCGCCGTCCGGCGTCTGCAGGCTGGCGCGCGGCACGGGCGGCGCGCTGGTTTCGTCGGCGAAGTTCGGCAGGTAGTGCGACGCGCCCGGCCGGCCAGCCCGGGCGCACGATATGATCGACGATGTCGCGCGGTGTTGCCGATCAGGTGGTCGCAGTTGCGGTAGTATTTCAGGTCGTAGTAGCCGCCGAGCCGGCCGACATGGACGAACGGCGCGCGCCCCTCGCCCCTGCGCCGGCCGCGGCACGAAATGGGTGGCGCGGTTCATCCAGCTCAGCACGACGTCCGGCTTGAAGGCATCGATCT
>CAVVYA010000007.1:0-12915 GCA_963752345.1 uncultured Alphaproteobacteria bacterium | reverse complement strand
CACATGTCAGCTTGGAGCCGGAAAGGTGAAGGTTGTCACCTTATCGATCCCGTGCTCCGCTGAGAAGACAGGATTGCGCCAGCGCCGGTTCGTCTACCGTGGATTTTCAGGGCGCCTCGGCGAGAGTTCTACGACACGTGGCTCGGCGTGCCATATCGCCCGCCGCGGAAATCGTCGGGTTCGAATTCCTCGTCGTCGTCATCGAGCATCGTGCGGTCGAGGATCGTCACGCGATGCTGTCCCTGCAGGGAAATCGCGCCGCTCTGCTTGAGCTCGGTCAGCGCGCGGCTCACCGTCTCGACCGACAAGACCAGATAGTCGGCAATATCGTAGCGCGACATCATGAGCGTGAAAGGTTGCGACGGTTCGACAAACAGCCGCCGCTCCAATTCCGTAATGAAGGCGCCGACCTTGCGGCGTGCTGTGCCATAGCCAAGAAGGAGGAGACGCTTTTGGAGCCGGGAGAGGGTTTCGCATCCGATCTCGCGGATGAATTGCCCGACCTCGAGATCGGCGCCCGCGAGACGGTCGAGAGGCTGACGCGCATAGCAGGAGACCACGGTACCCTCGGTTACGGCCTCGACGGTGAAGGCATGCCGCGGGCGCGTCGTCAGGCCGAAGAAGTCGCCAGGCAGGAGAAAATCGACGATCTGGCGCCGCCCATCGGCCTTAAGCTTGTATTTTCGCGCCATGCCAGAGGTCAGGCGGTACAAATGTTTCGCGGGTGCTCCGTGAGCGTGGACGGTTTGGCCGCGTCCGCAACGCACCAAATACGCCAACAATTCCATCGCATGGGGCAATACACGGACTGGCTCTGTCGCGCTCCTCCGTCCCGAAGCGGCCGGATAAAGTCTTCGTTCGTTCAAGCCCATGGCCTACATCCTCTATGTTCTAGTGGAAGCGTGCCCCTTCGATTAAATCCAGGTCGGCGTCCCTCCTCTGGCTCTCTCAAGCATCATATCTCCACCATCTGTAAGGATAATCTTCCGCCATGCCGCAGCCTATTGCACGAGGGTAAAGACCACGCCACCGGTATGGCCGAGCACCCTATACCTTGGTTTAGGTTGGACATGGCGCACCCGGCTCGTGACGCGTTCTTCGTTTCTTCCTCGCAGCACGGCTCCTTCCAAACCCAATTGCTTTGGTGAATTCTCCTATGGGTGTTAAATCGGGAACGGCCTCTGGCGGCGGAAACCAAAACCTTTCGAACTCGCCGGCTCGACACGGCACGGGCCTTTCGCCATCTACGCGCCGTTTATAGCGAAGAGGATGAACGCGGATTTCTTCCGCATTCGAAGCACGGATCTGCCGAAATCGATGTGACGGCGTCTTTCGATGGCATGCTACCACCAACGCGGACCTGGGCTAATACAGCGCTATACAGGAGGTTTCGCCAGCGGCCGATGACACCGAGAATCCGAATGACGGGGCGCACTCATGGGGATGCAAAAACCGTTTTGGAGCAAGGTTCAGGAGCTGCAGAGCTGCATCCGGGATGTTGCGGCGGTGGCGACGAATTCCGCGAGCTATGCCAACCAAAACGTCCTGGAACTTGCGGAAACCTTGGCCGACTCGCTGATCCACCTCGGCAACGTCGACTTCGCCTACATATCCTTTAAAGAGCATGCCGCATCCGAGGCGATAGAAATCGTCCGCGCCGCATCCGGATCGGCGCTCGAGCGGAGCGCGGAATTGCGCCGCACCCTGAGCGAGATTCTTCGCGCGCCGAATCCCCCGACGCAGATCGACAACCCTCTTCGCGGAACGAACGCCCGTATCGCAATCGCGCGGCTCGGGCCGGGCAACGATCAAGCCATTGTCATCGGATCACGAGATCCCGAATTTCCCACGGAAGGCGGGCGTCTGCTCCTGGGCGTGGCGGCCAACCATATTCGCGTCGCGGTCCAGCGGCTGCGCGTCGCGCAGCAAGCGCGCGAGATCGAGACCGCGAAGCGGGTTATCGAGAGTACGCGACTGCTGTCGACGATCAGCGAGAAGCTGTCCATCGAGAAACTCGAGCGGCAACGCGCCGAAGACGCCTTGCGCACGGCACAACTCGAACTGGCGCGCGTCGTGCGCCTGACGACGGTGGGACAGCTGGCAGCGACGATCGCCCACGAGATCAACCAACCGCTGGCCGGCGCTCTCACCAATGCCGGCGCATGCCTGCGCTGGCTCGCGAATGATGGGGTCGATCTTGACGAAGTCAGGGCAGCCCTGCACCGTATCATCAGAGACGTCCAGCGGATCGACGACGTGACCAGTACCATTCGCAAGCTCGCACGCAAAGGCTCCGTCGCCCATGCCCCGCTCGATATCAATGCTGCCATCGAGGAGGTGTTGGCGCTGACCCACGGCGAATTGCAGCGGCATGATATTTCGCTCCATACCGATCTCGCTGTCGGACTACCGAAGGTTTTCGGTGACCGCGTGCAATTGCAGCAGGTTGTCCTGAACCTCGTCGTCAACGCCATCGAGTCCATGATAACGGTCAAAGACAGACCACGGCTCTTGTGCATCATTTCTCACATGGAAGATTACGGCATGGTGTCGGTCGAGGTGCGCGACTCAGGATGTGGTCTCGATCCGGCGACGATCAGCCACATCTTCGATGCTTTTTTTACGACCAAGGTCGAGGGCATGGGTCTCGGACTCTCGATCTGCCGCTCCACCATGGACTCCCATGGTGGATTGCTGTGGGCATCACCGGCAAATTCGCACGGCGCATCCTTCTTCATCGCCGTGCCGCAAGCCATAGCGAGCGGGTAGATGGGACAAAAACCGGTCGCTGTGGTCATCGACGACGACGCGTCCATCCGCGAGGCGCTCGACGGCCTGCTGCGCTCGATCGGCTTGCAGACCAGGCTATTCGCGAGCCCCGAGGAGTTTTTGAGAAGTACGCCGCCGGATGCGCCGTGCTGCCTGATTTTGGACGTCCGTTTGCCAGGCCGGAGCGGGCTCGAGTTCATTCAGGAGCTCACCAGGGAGAAGATCAACATTCCGGTGATCTTCATCACCGGCCATGGCGACATATCGATGTCGGTCAAAGCGATGAAAGCAGGCGCCGTCGAGTTCCTCACCAAGCCGTTCCGCGAACAGGACATGCTTGATGCGGTACAATTGGCGATCGAGCGCGACCGCGCGCGACGCGAGCGCGAAGCCATCCTCGACAACGTCCGCCAGCGCTTCAACTCCCTCACGCTGCGCGAGCGCCAGGTCCTGAGCCTCGTCGTCACCGGTCTCCGCAACAAGCAGATCGCCGCCGACATCGGCATCAAGGAGATCACCGTCAAGGTGCATCGCAGCCATGGGATGACCAAGATGGGCGCGAAGTCCCTGGTGGACCTCGTATGGATGGCCGATCAGCTGGGCCTCCCGCGCACGCGGGGATAGCCCGGAGCAGCAAGACACGGCCGACGGGCGATCATTCGAAAATCCAGCGCGTGACCTCTGGCGATCTCGATCCGGCGCGCCGGGCATGCCGGTCTCGGTCGCGGCCCGGGATACAGGGGCGGGCGCCCCCCTTGTCATCCTTGTCGCTGAGCGGCCTGTCGATGGCGCCCCGCCTTCTATCGAGCCCATAGCGGCGGGGCGGATAATCGGCTTATCATCCTCGGCAAATCGAACCGCCGGCCATCCGGCACGGCGGCGACGGCAAGCGGTTCCTTTGTTCTGGGAGGACGAAGATGGGGAGACTCATTCCGCGTGCGTGGTCGGTGGCTCTTGTCGCGCTCGGTATCGCCGGGGCGGCCCCGCTTGTCGCGGCGCCATCCCGCGCCGCCGACGTCGGCGACTTCTACAGGGGCAAGACAGTCCGCATCATCGTCGGCAGCGGCGAAGGCAGCGGTGTCGACATTCTAGGCCGCATCACGGCGCGCCACATCGGCAAGCACATCGCCGGCAATCCGAACATCATCGCCCAGAACATGCCGCAGCCGGAATCGATCGCGGCGGCCAATCATCTCTACAATGTCGCCGAGAAGGACGGGCTGACATTGGGCGCCGGCTCGTCGGGCCTGTTCAGCCGCGCCATTTCGCAGCCCAACATCCGCTTCGACCTCGGCAAGCTGACCTGGGTCGGCAATCTCTACAACGCGACCGTGATCTTCTGGATGCGCAGCGACTTCCCGTGCCAGTCGTTCGACGCCATCGCCAAATGCCCGGAGCCGGTCAAGTTCGCCGCCACCGCGCGCGGCTCGACGGGCTACGGCCTCGTACCCGAGCTGCTCAAGGACGCGTTCGGCATGAAGATGGACATCATCTACGGCTACAAGAACAGCGATATCGAGCTGGCGATCGAGCGCGGCGAGGCGCACGCCTCGGGCGGCGATTTGATCGGCTTCATGGGCGGCCGCGGCAAGCAGTTGATGGACGAGGGAAAGGTCAAGATCCTGGTCCAGGTCGCCGGCCAGAAGAGCCCGACGCTCGAACCCTACAACGTGCCCTGGATCATGGACGTCATCCCGGCCGAACGGAAAAATCTGTTCCTCATGCTCAACCCGATCCTCGACCTGGCGCGGCCCTATTACGCGCCACCCGGCATCCCGGAGGAGCGCCGCGACCATTTGCGCGAGGCCTTCGCCAAGCTCGCCAACGACGCGGACTTCAAGGCCGACGTGAGGAAGGTGGCGAGCATCGAGACCAGCCTGGTGCGCGGCGAGGACATGCAGCGCGCAATCCAGGCCATGCTCGACCAGCCGCCCGAGGTGAAGGACAAGATCATCGGCCTGCTCAAGACCGGCAACTGAGGCCACGCCAGGATCAGGGCGGCCGCCGCTGGAGCGAACCGGGGCGCCCCGCCACAAAATTCGGCAGCCATGTCGAGAAATGTGATATTCGGTTTTACCCGCCGGGGCGACGGCCGGGACAAGGGCCGCCACACGGCTTGAGACAGAAGCGAAACGCCCTTACAGAGGGCTTGAATCCGGAGCCAGCGTTCGATGAGTCTGCGTCGCGTGTTTGCATCCCTGCAGGAAGGTCACCGGCTTAATCCCGAGCCGTGGCTCTACTGGTGCATCGCGGCCCTCGCCGTGCCGCTCACCCTGTTCGGGTTCTGGATGGCATTGTGGGGCAATGTCGGCTCGCTCACGCTGGGCGTCGTTTTTTCCGTGGTGCTCTACGCCATCGCCTTCATGACGGTCTCGATCGGCAAGACCGCGCACCGGCGCACGGTCTTGGACTATGCCGCGACCGCCGCCAGCCTGATCGCCGGCGCCTATCTGCTGTGGCGCTCCTTCGCGTTCGACTCCTGGGTGATGGGCATCGACCGCTTCACCACCGCGGATGTGGTCTTCGGCGGCATCTATGTGGTGCTGACCCTGGATCTGCTGCGCCGCTGCCTGGGGCTGGGCTTCACCATCTTCGTCTATGCCCTGCTCGCCTATATGTTCCTCGGACAGTATCTCGACGGCACGCTGGCCCATCCATCAATGCCGCTCTCGACCTTCGTCGAGCGCGTCATCGTGAGCCAGAACACGGTCGGCATCTTCGGCCAGGCCATGGAAATCGTCGCGACCTATGCCTTCCTGTTCGTGCTGATGGGGAAATTCTTCCAGGTCATCGGCGGCGGACAGTTCTTCTTCGACGTGGCGGCGGTCATCGCGGGCCGGCGCGTCGGCGGCGTCGCCAAGGTGGCGACCGTGTCGAGCGCGCTGTTCGGCAGCGTATCCGGCAGCCCGACGGCCGACGTCATGACGACCGGTTCGATCTCCATCCCGATGATGAAGAAGATGGGCTATCCGCCACGCTTCGCCGCCTCGGTCGAGGCCGTGGCCTCGACCGGCGGGAGCCTGCTGCCGCCGGTGATGGGCGCCGTCGCCTTTCTGATGGCCGAGCTGACCGCCACCTCCTACGCCGGGGTCGCCAAGGCGGCGATCATCTCGGCGCTGCTCTATTACCTGGCGGTCTATGTCTATGCCCACTTCAAGTCCGAGCAGTTGGGCCTGCTCGGCATGCCGGCGTCGCAGATTCCGCTGCTCGGCACCGTGGTCAGGACCGGCTGGTTCTATGTGCTGCCGCTGGTCGTCCTCATCTATTACCTGACCGAGGGCTACGGCGCCGATTATACCGCGGCGCTGACCGTGCTCGCCGTCATCGCCGTCAGCTGGTGGCCCCAGGCGCGCCACCGCATCGGGGTCCGCGAGTTCATCGACGGCTGCGTCGAGACCTGCATGATCCTGGCACCGCTGGTTGCCGCGGTCGCGGCGGCCGGCATCGTGGTGGCCGTGCTGACCTTCACCGGCGTCACCGGCAAGGCGGCAACCGTGATCTTCGCCATCACCGGCAAGCAGCTCTTCCTGGTGCTGGTCGCCGCCATGATCATTTCCGTGCTGCTCGGCATGGGCATGCCGGTGGTGGCGACCTACGCGCTGTCCGCGGTGGTCGTCGCGCCGGTGATGATCGAGCTCGGCGTGCCCATCCTGCAGGCGCACTTCTTCCTGGTCTATTACGCGGTGCTGTCCTTCATCACGCCGCCGATTGCCATCTCGTGCTACGCGGCCGCGACGATCGCCGATGAATCGCCCATGGCAGTCGGCTGGGAATCCATGCGCATCGGTCTAATCTTGTTCGTGCTCCCGTTCGCCTTCGTGTACGACCCGGCTCTGCTGATGATCGGCCCATGGCATCTGATCGTGCTGAGCACCCTGATGGCCGCCATCGGCGTGGTCTTCTTCGGCGCCGCCCAGGTCGGCTGGTGGCGCGGCGCGCTACCGGTGTGGCGCCGTGCCGTGCTGCTCGCCTGCGCCTTCGTCATCCTGATCCCGACATCGCAGACCATCAGCTTCATCGGCATCGCGCTCGGCGCCGCCGTGATGGCCGACCGCCTGCTGACCAAGAACCCGATCGGCCGCAAGGCGGTGCGGTCCGCCTCGGGGCCGGCCGATTGAGACGATCGACAACACAACTTTAGACGATCGACAGAAACAACACTGGAAGAGGGAAGAAACATGCGCGGGACCTTACGACTCCTCACCACCATCGCCTTCCTGGCGCTGCCCGGCCTCGCCGCGGCACAGCCTGCCAAACCGGCCGACAACGCGCCGCTGACCGGCGCGATCTCCGGCGGCATCGCTAGCGGCACCTTCGGGCTGGTCGGCGAAGCAGTCATGGAAATGGTGCGCCGGCAGTATCCCGGCTCGTCCATCATCTACGACCAGGCGAGCAGCGCCGGCACCCTGTCGCGCCTGCTCAAGAACGAGGTCAAGACCGGCTTCGCCTTCTCCCAGATCGAAGTCGTCGCGGCGCAGAACGGCATGGCGCCGTTCCGCGAGAAGCTCTCGCTCGACGGAGTCAAGTTCGTCGCGCGCATCGCCGACGGCATGACGCTGTTCGCCGTTGCCACCCAGGAGTTCGTCGATAAACACAACATCAAGACCTTCGCCGACATCAAGGCGAAGAAGGTGCCGATGCGCGTCTCGCTCCACCGCACCGAGACCGTGACGGTGAACGGCCAGGTCAAGGAGCTGTTGAAGGCCTATGGCATCACCGAAGCCGACATCAAGAGCTGGGGTGGCGAGGTTCACCACGAGGCGACGGCTGGGTACACGAAGCTGATGAAGAACCGCCGGCTCGACGTCGCCTTCAGCACCGGCTGGCATCCCTCGAAGGATGTCACCGAGCTCGAAGCCGGCACCAAGCTCGCCTTCATTCCATTCGACAAGCCGCAGGTCGACCAGGTGATCAAGACCTTCGGACTCGAGCCGGCGGTGATCAAGGCCGGTACTTATGATTTCCTCAAGGAGGACTACATCACCACCGACCTGTCCTTCCCGATCCTGGCGCGCGACGACGCGTCCGACCATCTGGTCTATGGCCTGACCAAGTCGCTCTACAACCAGTTCGGCTACTTCAAGACGGTGCACCCGGTGTTCTCGGCCTACGACGTCTCGATGCTGCCGAAATCGGGGGGGCTGCCGATCCACCCGTCGGCGTTGCGGCTCTACAAGGAAGTCGGCCTGGTGAAGTAGGACGCGCGGCGGGAATTTCCCTCCCCCGTTTGCGGGGGCAGGGTCAGGGTGGGGGGACGTGGCCGACTCCGGCTTCCCCCCGGCCTCCCCGCCGAGGGGAGGAGAGAAATCAACGGCGAAGGAGGCCAGGCGGCGTGAACCCCTGGCCTCTTTTTATTCGAACAGCACGGCAAGCCCACGCTCGGACTGGAACATGCCGCGCGCGGAATGGCCGACGCCCGGCACGGTCAGCAGCTTGTGGCCATGGGGCGCGTAGAAAGCGTCCATATAGGCCATGAAGGCCTGGGCGCGGGCAAAGCGCGTGGCGCCTTGCGCCATGGCGGCGCAGTTGCGGTCGAGCATCTTGTGCTGCGGATCGGTGTCGCGCTCACCCGCCAGATAGATCACCCGGCGCGCGCGATAGTGTTCGGTCATGACCGACGACGGTTCGCGCTCGAAATAGGCATTCGCCCGTTCGAAGCCGTATTTGAAGCGGTTGGTTTCGCATCGCGTGTTGTCGGGAACCTGAAAGCCGCCGGGCTGCGCCGGATCGGGCCGCCGCCCGTCGAGATAGAGAAAGCTCGACGGATTGGCGACGACGTAGAGCATTTCCCGCGACGGCGTGGGATCCTCCGGCCCGGCGATGGCGTAACGCTGCACGAACTGCGCGCCCGCCGAATGGCCCGCCAGCACGACGGACGTGAGATTCGGAAATACCTGCGCATCGGCGAGCCGCGCCAGGATACGGTCGATGACGGCGAACGAACTCACCCGCGGCGTGACATCACGCATCGACAGATCGCCGGCCCGCCAATCGGCGCCGCGGCTCCACACCAGTTGGCCGGGCGGAATGCTGGCCTCTCTCCGTTGGACGAAGCGCGGCGCGATCACCAAAGTCTCCGCCGCCTTACCGGCCATGGCCGCCGCCTTGGTCGTCGTGCGGAAGTAGCTGTCCGCATTGCCGTCGGCGCCGTGGATGACGACGATGGCGCGGCGGATGTCCGGCTGCGGCACGGCGAGCGGCGCGCTGACATAGAGCGTCAGCGCGAGGTTTTCGAACGTCAGGGCGGTGCGGCAGGCGGCGGGGTCGGTGCAGGGCGCGGCGGCACGGGCGGGCGTTGCGGCGGCGCCGACGAGAACGACCAGGAGCTCCAGCGCCATAAGGGCGGCGGCCCAGCGGGCAGAGAGCGGTGCGACGGGCCGGCTCATGGTCTTACTGTAGCGCAGAGCCTCGGCGCGGTATATCTACCGCATGAGCGACAGCGCCATCACAAACCACCCCTCGCCCAATCACGAGCCGCGCGCGGCCGGCGTGCCGCTCGACATGCTGATCCTGCATTACACAGGCATGCGCACGGCCGAGGCCGCCTTGCAGCGGCTATGCGATCCGGCGGCGAAGGTGAGCGCCCATTACATGGTGGAGGAGGACGGCCGCATCCTGCGCCTGGTGCCCGAGGCGCGCCGCGCCTTCCACGCCGGGGTGAGCTATTGGCGCGGCGAGCGCGACATCAATTCCCATTCGATCGGCATCGAGATCGTCAATCCGGGTCACGAATTCGGCTACCGGCCGTTTCCGCCCGCGCAGATGGAAGCACTCACCCATCTGGCGCGCGCCATCATGCAGCGCCACGGCATCTCGCCCGCCCGCGTGCTCGGCCATTCCGACGTGGCACCGACGCGCAAGACCGACCCCGGCGAACTGTTCGACTGGCGCGGCCTCGCCCGGCACGGCGTCGGCCTGTGGCCGCCGGGCGCCGAGAACGAACCGCCGCCCGGCCCGGCCGTCATTCCGGCCGACGTGCCGTGCGGCGCCGCGCGCGATCTGCAGGACAAGCTCGCCGCCTTCGGCTACGACACGCCGCGCAGCGCGGTGCTCGATTCCGCCACGCGCCTCGTGGTCACCGCGTTCCAGCGCCACTTCCGGCCCGGCCGCATCGACGGCCAGGCCGACGACGAGACTCTGGCGCGGCTCGACCGCCTGCTCGATCTTTCGGCGTGATCCGCGGCACGCGACCGCCTGTTTCCTTGACCCCCAAGCGGTACAGGCCTACCTACAGCGGGCCAGACGGCTGGACGGCCGCTCTCGAGGGTTCGCGCCCTCGGGGGAGGAAAGTCCGGGCTCCACGGTGACACGGTGCCGGGTAACACCCGGCGGGAGCGATCCCAGGGACAGTGCCACAGAAAGCAAACCGCCTTCCTTCGGGAAGGAAAGGGTGAAAGGGTGCGGTAAGAGCGCACCGCGCGGGCGGTAACGTCCGTGGCAGGGTAAACCCCACCGGGAGCAAGACCAAATAGGGGCGGCACGTCGATGAGCCTCGGCTCGTCGGCAGCCTGTCATTGGGACAGTCGCCCGGGTTGGTCGCACGAGGCGCTTGGCAACAAGCGTCCCAGATGAATGGTCGTCACCCGCTGCAAGGCGGGAACAGAACCCGGCTTACAGGCCGTCTGGCAATTTCTTATCAGCCGTTCGAAAGAGCGTTGATTAGATTATAACATTTGGCGCAATGTTATTTAGGCTCGGAACAAAACCAGTCCAAATACCTGCCAAATTACAGCCCTCTAGAAAGAAAAGCCCCGCCGGAGCGGGGCTAGTGCTGTCGCGCGGCGACGGCATGCGCGCTTAAACGCCGCGAGCGTTCCGGATTCCTCTACGGCTTCACATTCTCGCCAGCTCGCTCAAGAGCATTACCGGTCCTCTGCAGGTTTTCCCCGGTGTCTTGCTTCGCGCCGCGCCACGTGTCGCCACAAGCACCGAGGGCGGATGCGAAGGATAGAAGGAATAGGGAAATCATTATGCGTCGGAACATGTTGGCACCTTTTTCCTGTTAAACAGTCCTGCAATGACGATTGCTATGTGACGCTAGCCAAACGTGGCAGCCAGAACTCGGTTCCGACGTGCTGCCAAACTGGCGATTGGAAATTCACCCAAGTAGGCGTAACAGCGACCGCGCATAAGCCCACGCGAGCTGAACCGCTGCATAACCCTTCCCCACTCTCTTCGTGCCCTAAAGCGCCGCGCGTGCGTGAAGATTTTTTCCGCTCGCCTGTTGACTCAATCCAGGGCGATGGCCCATGAACTCGCCTCGGGCACGTCTACGTCGGACGCTAGAGCTCTCGATAAGCGACCATCAACATCGATCGTCGAACGTTCAAATCTCTCGAGTGGCACTCGGATAAAGAAAGGCCCGGCACATGTGCCGGGCCTTCGTGTCAGAGAAGAAGACGCCGACGTCAGAAATCGAAGCGCAAGCCGAACTGGATTTCGTGTGCGCGCAGATCGTCCTCGCTGCGCACGCCCGATACCGGCGTGCCCAGGACGGTGGCCGTATTGCCCATCTCCATGGTGCCCAGGTCCATGTAGCGATAGCCGATGTCCAGGCTGATGCCCTGCGCGACGCGGATCGCCGTGCCGACGCTCAGGTGCCACGCGAGGCTGGTCTTGTCGTCGCCGCTCCACCGGCCGACGCTCACACCATTCACAGTGATGTTGGCGTCGTCCATGGAGTTGCGCGCCACGCCGATGCCGGCACCGATGTAAGGCGTGAAGCGGCTGGAGTTTGCGAAGTCATAATAGGCGCTGGCCAGGGCAGCCCAACTCGTGATGTCGGACGAAGCGGCGACCGTCGTGCCGCCAAGGTTCTCGCTCGCGCTGATTTCATAGCCGCCGCGATAGCCGATCGTGAAATCGGTGCGGAAATTTGGCCCGAAGCGATAGCCAATGCCGCCACCGACGATGTAGGAGTCGTCGACGTTGCCGCCGTCGTCGACGTCACGCGCGAAGGACCAGCCGCTGTCGATGCGACCGTAAAGGCCGACCTTGTCTTGCGCGAATGCGGTCGTTGTGGTGACGGTCAACGCCGTTGCTGCGACCGTCGCGAAGATCACTGAACGAAATGTCACGTTATCCCCCATGACCGATTTGTTGTGGGGTCGTTTATATAGATTTTGTTGCACAATTGAAGAACGAGGCGAGGCTCGTCTGTTGGTTTACTGTGCGATGTGCTTGGCGAAACACACTCAACTTGCACATTAATTCGGCTTAATAGATCGCCAGCAAGCAGCGGCGACCCCTAGTCGGCAGTAATGCTCGCAAGGTCCGGCGATGGCCGGAGAATGGTGCCGCCGATTTCATCAGGCATGCGGAACCATTGTTGCCAAAATGAAGACAATCTCCATGCGGCGGCCGGACAAAGAAAAAGCCCGGCACAGGGTGCCGGGCTTTTTCCGTCTCGCGAAGAGACGAAAGTCCTATTCGACTTTGAGGTTCGCGGCGGAGCTTTTGCCGCGCTCGCTGACGATCTCGTAGCTGACCGTCTGGCCCTCGCCGAGCGAGGACAGGCCGGCGCGCTCGACGGCGCTGATGTGCACGAACACATCCTTGCCGCCGTCGGACGGCTGAATGAAGCCGAAGCCCTTTTGGGCGTTGAACCACTTGACTGTACCAGTTGCCATCTAAGGCCTCCTTGAGAAAACGCAGGAATGCGTGTTCGGAACCGCGACATCGCGGACCCTAATCCGAGTTCAGAGCATTGTCTTGGAAGCCCGAAGGCGATTGGCAAGGCAGGCTAGAATATCGAACACTACACAGTTAGCGCCTGAAACGGGAAAAGGCAAGGGGTTGTGAGGGTAAGCACTCAGGCCGTAGCGCCCGTCACCGCTGGCGCGGCGCAGATCCGCTCAGTTCCGTCCGTCGTCGCCACCGGACCTGAATAACCTCTACGGCGCAGGGACGATGCCGCGATGATCGAGGTGATCGGCGGCCAACTCTGACTGAGCGAGAGGGACATTCCTAATGATAGACCAGCGCGTTCCCCGATTCGACTGTCTCCGCGGGCACCATGAGAACAAAACAAGAACTACTTGGTCTTTATTTGCGCCACGCCGCGTTGGCGATGGGATCACTGTGTTCGCTACGTAGGTTCCCGTATAGCGCCAGACAAACCGCCACAAACCTCCAGATTTCGCCCGT
>CAVVYA010000006.1:0-416515 GCA_963752345.1 uncultured Alphaproteobacteria bacterium | reverse complement strand
TTCGGACGCCAGCCTGGGCGTCGTCTTGAAATCGAGCCAGCCGCCGAACGGCAATTCCGTCACCGCCACCCCGCCCTCCACCAAGGCCTCGCGGCGATGGGCGAACGGGCGGATCACGGCGCGCGTCTCGACGCCGGCGCGGGCGAGCGCGATCGTCAGGCGCACGAAGAACGCCTCCGCACCGCCATGCTGCGCGCCGGCCATCACCTGCATCACGCGCATCAGCGGCCCTTCCCGTCTCGGCTGGCGCTCGGGCGCGGCGCATCGAAGCGCGCCTTGTACCACGACAGGATGGGGAACAGGCCGGCGAACAGCGCGATGAGGAAGCCGAGCTGGCCTTCCTTGTAGCCCTTGCGCCCGATGTAGCATTTCAGGAAGCGCGAGAAGATGCGCCGCACATTGTCGGGGAACGTGCCGATATTGCCGGCGGCGCGCAGGTCGGCGGCGCGCGCGCTGGTGTAGCGGTCGAGCCGCTTGATCATGTCGGAGATGTCGCGGTCGACATAATGCACCATCGGCGTCTTGAGCCACAGCTTCTGGCCCGTGAGCTTCACCGGCGGATGGATCTTGGTCATGCCCCAGCTTTTGGCGCCCTTGCTGAACAGGCGCACGGTGGCCGACACGCCCCACGAGGCGCCCCAGCCGTAGCGCACCAGGCGGCTGCCGACGTAATTGTCGTAGGGCACCAGGAAATGCGCCGGCTTCGGCGCCGTTTCGATGACGGCGAGAATCTCGCGGCAGAGCTCGGGCTGCACCCGCTCGTCCGCATCCACTTCGAGGATCCAGTCGCCGGTGCAGGCGGCGATGCCGAGATTGCGCCGCTCGCCCTCGATGTCCCACGCGCCTTCGAGCAGCTTGTCGGTGTAGCGCGCGGCGATTTCGCGCGTCCGGTCGGTGCATTTGTCGAGCACCACGACGATCTCGTCGGCGAAGCGCAAGGTATCGAGGCAGGCGGCGATCTGCGCCTCCTCGTTGTGCGCGACCACCAGGGCGGACAGCCGCTGGGTGCGCGCCGGTTCGTTCGCGGTGACACTGGTCGACTGACTCACGGCTTGGCTCCATGGCGGCGCCACAGGTCCTCGGCCGCCGCGACCACGGCATCGACCGACAGGCTGTCCATCAGCGTGTCCGTGGTGCGGTGATCGTAACCCGGCGGGAACAGATCGTCATAGGCGGTCGCGGTGCGCACCACGGCGCAGCGCTCGCCCCACGGCGCATAGTTCTCGTCGCGCGACGGGCCGAACAGGCCGAGCGTCGGGATGCCGGCGGCCGCCGCGATATGCATCAGGCCCGAAATCATTGCCGATATACATGGCGCAGCGCTTGAGGCAGGCGTGCGCCGTGAGCAGGTCGGTGCGGCCCACCAGGTCGATGCGCCGCACGGCGGGAATGACGTCGAGCACCGGCAGCGCCGCTGCGCGCTCGCTCGGCGCGCCGAACACGGCGATCGGCGCGCCCGCCAGCAGGCCGCCGGGTCCGGTCAGCCGGCCGATCAGCGCGGCGAAGCGCTCCGGCCGCCAGGTCTTGCCGCGCCAGTTGGCGGTCGGCCCGAGCGCCAGCACGGGGCCGGCGGGAATCAGGCCGGCGGCGGCGACCTCGTGGCTCGGCGCGGTCCACAGCTTGGGCGACGGCGGCGGCGCGAGATCGAGCACGCGCGCGATCTGGGTCATGCGATGGACGCGCTCGCCGGGCCGCGGCTTGAACACCCGGCGCTCGCCGGCGACCACGAGCCAGGCCAGGGCGGAGGCGCGCAGGTCGATCACCAGGGACCACGCCCGGGGCACCACCTGGCGCCACAGGTCGAGCCAATGGAGCGCCGCGCGGCGCTTGCGCATGACGATGACGCGGGCGAGCCCCGGCACGCATTCGAACAGCGGCGCGGCCGCCGGCCCGCAGGCGACCGTCACCCGCGCGCCGGGATGGGTCCGGATGACATGGTCGAGGAGACTGGTCGACAGAACGGCGTCACCGATCCGGGTGGAGGTGATGAACAGAATGTTCAAGGGGCCTGAACCTGCGGCATCGGGCGAGTTTATACGGCCCGGGGGAAACCTTGCCAAGCGTGGCTATCTCCGGAGCCGGAACGGCCGGTTACAGTCTCCACGGTTGGTCCATCCGCAAATCCCTGCTAGCCTGCGCGCTTCTCCTGGTTTGGAACTCCCATGCTCGGCTTCGGTCAGAAATCCTTCGTCGCCCTCGAGGATCGCGGCACGCTCGCGGTCGCCGGGCCCGACGCGCGCGCCTTCCTGCAGGGCGTCATCACCAACGACGTCAACAGGGCGCAGCCCGGCCAGGCCATCTATGCCGCCCTGCTCACGCCCGCAGGGGCGCTACCTGCACGATTTCTTCATCGTCGAGCTCGACGGCGTGCTGTTTCTCGACGTCGCCAAATCGCGGCTCGAGGACCTGCGCGCGCGGCTGCTGAAATACCGGCTGCGCGCCAAGGTCGAGGTCGACGACGTGAGCAAGCTGTTCCGCACCATCGCCCTGCTCGGCGACGGGCCGCACGATTCGGCGGCGCTGCACGGCTTCGAGGGGCGCGGCGGGCCGTTCGCCGCCGGCTTCTGCTACGTCGATCCGCGCTATGCCGGAATCGGCGCCCGCGCGCTGCTGCCGGCCTCGGGCATCGCGGGGCTGGAGAACGCCGGCTTCACGGCGGGCGACCGCATGGCCTACGAAACCCTGCGGCTGCATTTCGGCATCCCCGAGGGGCTGGTCGACCTGGTGCAGGAGAAGACCCTGCCGATGGAAGCGGATTTCGACCTGCTCAACGCCATCGACTGGACGCAAGGGCTGCTACGTCGGCCAGGAGCTGACCGCGCGCATGCGCTACCGCGGCCTGGTGAAGAAGCGCCTGCTGCCGGTCGAGATCGAGGGCGACGTGCCCGACATCGGCACGCCGGTGACCTTCGCGGGCGCCGACGCGGGCGAGATGCGCACCGGCATGGGCGACCAGGGCATCGCGCTGTTGCGGCTGGAGCAGGTGCGCGCGGCGGTGCAGGCCGGGAAGCCGCTGATGGCGGGCGAGAGCAAGATCACGCCGAAACATCCGCCCTGGCTGCCGGACGACGACGAGCGCGGACGGAGCCGGCTGGCGCCGCGGATGCTGGCGGCAGGCGCGGACGCGGACAAAGCGGCGCACTGACGCCGACACCAAAAACCGGCATCCACCGAAAAACCGTCACCCCCGGAAAAACCGTCGCCCCGGAAAAAACCGTCATCCCGGAAAAGACCGTGGCCCGGAAACCGTCGCTCCGGAAAAAATCGTCATCCCGGACTTGATCCGGGATCCATTGAACCGACCAGGCGCTCGAGCGCCTACCAACGACCAATGGGCCCCGGATCAAGTCCGGGGTGACGATCTGTCGTGTGGCATGAGATGCCCCGGACAAGCCTGGGGCATGACGATGGAAGCTGCGAAGCGCGCCGCGAGCCGCTGCTTACGCCGTCGCCGCGACCATGCGGTCCGAGAGCTTGCCGGAGGACGCCGCGAGCGCCGCCTGCGCGGCGGCGAGGCGGGCGATCGGGACGCGGTAGGGCGAGCAGGAGATGTAGCTCAGGCCGACCGCCTCGCAGAACCAGATCGAGGCCGGGTCGCCGCCATGCTCGCCGCAGATGCCGAGCTTGATGTCGGGCCGCGTCTTCTTGCCGCGCTCGCAGGCGATCCGCACCAGCTCGCCGACGCCGTCGCGGTCGATCGAGACGAACGGGTCCTGCGGCAGGATGCCCTTCTTCTCGTATTCCGGCAGGAAGCGCGCCGAATCGTCGCGCGACAGGCCGAAGGTGGTCTGGGTCAGGTCGTTGGTGCCGAAGCTGAAGAATTCGGCGGCCTGGGCGATCTCGCCGGCTTGCAAGCAGGCGCGCGGCAGCTCGATCATGGTGCCGACCAGGTAGTCGAGCTTGACGCCGGTTTCCTTTTGCACGTCGGCGGCGATCTTGTCGATGCGCTCCTTGAGGATGTCGAATTCCTTCTTGAGTCCGACCAGCGGGATCATGACCTCGGGAATGACCTTGTCCTTGCCCTGCTTCTCGATCTGCGCCGCGGCCTCGAAAATGGCGCGCGCCTGCATCTCGTAGATTTCCGGATAGGTGATGCCGAGCCGGCAGCCGCGATGGCCGAGCATCGGGTTGGCCTCGTGCAGGTTGGCGGCGCGGCGCCGCACGTTTTCCGGCGTGGTGCCGGCGCCCTTGGCGACGTCGGCGATCTCCGCGTCGGTGTGGGGCAGGAATTCGTGCAGCGGCGGATCGAGCAGCCTAACGGTGACCGGCAGGCCCGACATGATGGTGAAGAGCTCGACGAAATCGGCGCGCTGCATCGGCAGGATCTTCGCCAGGGCGGCGCGGCGGCCCTTCTCGTCGTCGGCCAGGATCATCTCGCGCATGGCGACGATGCGCTCGGCGTCGAAGAACATATGCTCGGTGCGGCACAGGCCGATGCCCTCGGCGCCGAAGCCGCGCGCGGTGCGCGCGTCGAGCGGCGTTTCGGCATTGGCGCGCACCAGCAGGCGGCGGAAGCCGTCGGCCCATTCCATCAGCGTGCCGAAATCGCCCGACAGCGCCGGCTGGATGGTCGCCACGGCGCCGAGCATGACCTCGCCGGTCGAGCCGTCGATGGTGATGGTGTCGCCCGCCTTGACCACGCGGCCGCCGGCGCGTGAGGGTCTGCGCCTTGTAATCGACATGGAGATCGCCGGCGCCGGCGACGCAGGCGCGGCCCATGCCGCGCGCCACCACCGCCGCGTGGCTCGTCATGCCGCCGCGCGTGGTGACGATGCCCTGCGCCGCATGCATGCCGTGGATGTCTTCCGGGCTGGTCTCGATGCGCACGAGAATCACCTTGTCGCCGCGCGCCGCGCGCAATTCGGCCTCGTCGGCGGAGAACACCACGGCGCCGCTCGCCGCACCGGGCGACGCCGGCAGCCCGCGGCCGAGCACGTCGCGCTTGGCCTTGGGATCGAGAGTCGGATGGAGCAACTGGTCGAGCGCCTGGGGCTCGACGCGCTTCACGGCCTCGGCCTTGTCGATCAGGCCCTGCTGCACCATCTCGACCGCGACGCGCACGGCGGCCGCGGCGGTGCGCTTGCCGCTGCGCGTCTGCAGCATCCACAGCTTGCCCTTCTGCACGGTGAATTCGATGTCCTGCATGTCCTTGTAATGGGATTCCAGGATGTTGCGCACCTTGAGCAGGTCGGCGAACACGCCGGGCATCACCTCTTCCATCGCCGGCAGCGGCGATTTCTGGGCGACCTTGCCGGCGACGGTCAGATGCTGCGGCGTGCGGATGCCGGCGACCACGTCCTCGCCCTGGGCGTTGACCAGATATTCGCCGTAGAACAGGTTCTCGCCGGTCGAGGGATCGCGGGTGAAGGCGACGCCGGTGGCGCAGTCGTCGCCCATGTTGCCGAACACCATGGCCTGCACGTTGACCGCCGTGCCCCACTCCTCGGGGATGTTGTTGAGGCGGCGGTAGGTGATGGCGCGCTGGTTCATCCAGCTTTCGAACACGGCGCCGATGGCGCCCCACAATTGCTCGGTGGCATCCTGCGGGAACGGCTTGCCGCTCTCCGTCTGCACCTCGGCCTTGTATTCGGCGACCACCGCCTTCCAATCGTCCGCCGTCAGGTCGGTGTCGAGCGAATAGCCGTTGTCGTCCTTGCGGTGGGCGAGGATTTCCTCGAAGTGGTGATGGTCGATGCCGAGCACCACGTTGGAATACATCTGGATGAAGCGGCGGTAGCTGTCGAAGGCGAAGCGCGCGTCGCCCGACAGCTTGGCCAATCCCTCGACCGTCTTGTCGTTGAGCCCGAGGTTGAGCACCGTGTCCATCATGCCGGGCATCGAGGCGCGCGCGCCGGAGCGCACCGAGACGAGCAGCGGATTGGCCGGATCGCCGAACTTGGCGCCGACCGACTTCTCGACCTGCCCCAGCGCGGTCTGCACCTGGGCGGCGAGGTCCTGCCGGATAGCTCTGCTTGTTGGCGTAGAAATAGGTGCAGACTTCGGTGGTGATGGTGAAGCCCGGCGGCACCGGCAGCCCGAGGCTCGCCATCTCCGCCAGGTTCGCGCCCTTGCCGCCGAGCAAGTCGCGCATGCTCGCCTTGCCATCGGCCTTGCCATTGCCGAACCGGTAGACCCATTGCCCCATGGCGCCCGTCTCCTGTGCGTTCATGCTCTCGCCTTCTTCATCCCTCGACGCGCGAAAAATCGGCCACCGCGCCGAGCGTGGCGCGGATCTGCGACAACAGCCGCAGGCGATTGGCCCGCACGGCTTTGTCGTCGGTATTGACGGTCACCTTGTCGAAGAAGGCATCCACCGGACCGCGCAGCAGAGCCAGCACCGTCATGGCGCCGGTGAAGTCTTCCTTCTCCAAGCGCCAGCTTCGTGCCGGCCTGAGCCTCGGCCAGCACCTTGGCCAGCTTCTGCTCCTCGGCCTGAGACAGCAGCGCCGGATCGACCGCGCCATCGTAGGTTGCCTTGTCCTTCTTCTCTTCGATGGTGACGATGTTCGAGGCGCGGCGGTAGGCGACCAGCAGGTTGCGGCCATCCTCGCTGGCGAGGAAGCTGGTCAGCGCATCGACCCGCGCCAGCAGCCGCACGAGATCGTCCTCGCCGCCGAGCGCGAACACCGCGTCGATCAGATCGTGCCGCACACCCTTCTCGCGCAGCGCCACCTTCAGACGGTCCTCGAAGAAATCGAGCAAATCCGTCGCTTGGCATTCTGGACCTTTCGGCGATCGCGCCATATTGCGCCGGCCGCAAAGGTGAAGGCCTTGGTGAGCGGCAGGCGCAGCTTGTTCTCCAGCACGAGCCGGATGACGCCGAGCGCCGCGCGGCGCAGCGCGAAGGGATCGCGCGAACCGGTCGGCTTCTCGTCGATGGCGAAGAAGCCGACGAGCGTGTCGATCTTGTCGGCGAGCGCCACGGCGACGCTGACCGGCGCCGTCGGGCATTTGTCGTCGGGGCCCTTGGGCGAGTAGTGCTCGGCGATGGCGTCGGCCACTGCGCGCGTCTCGCCGTCATGCAGCGCGTAGTAGCGCCCCATGATGCCCTGCAGCTCGGGGAATTCGCCGACCATGCCGGTGACGAGATCGGCCTTGGCGAGCAGTGCGGCGCGCTGCGCACGGCGTCGCGGTCGGCGCCGGGGATGTATTGGCAGAGCTCGGCGGCGAGCGTTTCGATGCGCGCGACCTTCTCGGCCACCGTGCCGAGCTTGGCGTGGAACACGATGTCCTTGAGCGCCGGCACGCGGGAGTCCAGCGGCTGCTTGCGGTCCTGGTCCCAGAAGAAGCGGGCGTCGGACAGGCGGGCGCGCAGCACGCGCTCGTTGCCGGCGACCACCTGCTTGCCGCCGTCCTCGGTCAGCATGTTGGCGATGACGACGAAGCGCGGGGCGAGCGTGCCGTCGGGCTTTTCCAGCGCGAAATATTTCTGGTGCGCGCGCATCGCGGTGGTCAGCACCTCGGGCGGCACGTCCATGAAATTCTGATCGATGGTGCCGAGCAGCGCCACCGGCCATTCGACCAGGCCGGTGACCTCGTCGAGCAATCCCTCGTCGCGCTTGAGGCGTCAGCCCTTCGTCCTTGGCGAGCAGCGCGGCGTCCTTGGCGATGGACTCGCGCCGCTCGGCCGCATCGAGCATGACATAGGCCGCACGCAGGTTGTCCTTGTATGTCGGCGAGCGATTTCGCCGCGAACGGCTTGGGCGCCAGGAAGCGGTGGCCGCGCGTGGTGTCGCCCGCCTCGATGCCGGCGAACTTGAGAGTCACCACTTGACCGTCGAAGGCGCAGAGGATGCTGTGCAGCGGGCGCACCCAGCGGATGTCGCCGGCGCCCCAGCGCATCGACTTGGGCCACGGCAAGGCGCCGAACACATTCGGCAGCAATTCGGCCAGCACGTCGGCGGTCTTGCGCCCCTTCTTCTCGACCACGGCGAAATAGAACACGCCCTTGCCGGTGTCGCGCTTCTCGCATTGCTCGAGCGTGATGCCGTTGGCGCGCAGGAAACCGTCGATCGGCGTTTTGCGGCGCATCGACGCGCGGACCGCGGCGCTCTTCCTTCAGGTCGGCCTGGGCCACCGGCAGCCCTTCGACCGACAAGGCCAGGCGGCGCGGCGTGACGAAGGCGCGCGCATCGGAAAATTGCAGGGCGGCGGCCTTGAACGCGTCGGTCGCCAGGCGCTTGAGATCGTCGGCGGCGCGCGCCTGCATGCGCGCGGGAATTTCCTCGGAGAACAGTTCGACGAGAAGCTCGGCCATGGCTCAGGCTCCCGCCTTTTCCGAAAGTGCGGGTGCCTTCGCGGCGGTGAGCGTGGACACACCATGGCCGCGGCTGGCGAGCCATGTCTCGCAGCAGCCTTTCGCCAGCGCGCGCACGCGCCCGATGTAAGCGGCCCGCTCGGTCACCGAAATCACGCCGCGCGCATCGAGCAGGTTGAAGACATGGCTGGCCTTGATGCACTGGTCATAGGCGGGCAGCGCCAAGCCCTTGGATTGGAGCGAACGGCATTCGGCTTCCGCATCGCTGAAATGTCGGAACAGCATTTCGGTGTTGGCATGTTCGAAATTGTACGCCGATTGCTCTTTTTCGTTCTGCAGGAACACGTCGCCGTATTTTACGCCCTGACCGTTCCAATCGAGGTCGTAGACGTTTTCGACGCCCTGCACATACATCGCCAAACGTTCGAGGCCGTACGTCAGTTCCGCCGATACGGGGTCGCACTCGATGCCGCCAACCTGCTGAAAATAGGTGAATTGCGTGACCTCCATGCCGTCGCACCAGACCTCCCAGCCGAGCCCCCAGGCGCCCAGCGTCGGGCTCTCCCAATCGTCCTCGACGAAGCGCAGATCGTGGGTCTTCGGCGTGATGCCGATCTCGGCCAGACTCCGCAGATAGAGCTCCTGCACGTCGGCCGGCGACGGCTTCATGATGACCTGAAACTGATAGTAGTGCTGCAAGCGGTTCGGGTTCTCGCCATAGCGCCCGTCCTTCGGCCGGCGCGACGGCTGCACATAGCAGGCGCGCCACGGCTCGGGCCCGAGCGCGCGCAGCGTCGTCGCCGGATGGAACGTGCCGGCGCCCATCTCCACGTCGTAGGGCTGCAGGATGACGCAGCCCTGCGCGCCCCAGAAGCTCTGCAGACGCAGGATGAGTTCCTGGAAGCTCGGAGGCTTGACGAGAGCGGACGGCGAAGCCGAGGCGGCAGCGGACATGAAACGCGGACCTGGATCAGTTGACTGAGAGCGGCGGCATCAGGAACGGTGGGAACAGGGAACACCGGCGGGATTGTAGGCGCCGCATACGGGACACTGGACCATGGCTTCGGCGCCGGACCGCAGGTCGCGGCGCTGCGCCTCCGCCACCCGTTTGGCGTTCCAGCGCCGGTAGGCGCGCAGACCATACCACACCGCCGCGATGACGGCGGCGAGGAGCAGGAGCTTCGACAGGTTGAGCCCGAACATGGCACCTTGTAGAGGCTGGGCCGAATCGCCGTCAAGCGCGGCACTCGGGCCGCTCCGGGGGTTTGCCCCGCGTATCGGGTGCCGATTTGTGGCGCAGGCGGGGTGCGTGTCGCCGGAGGGCGGGGCTAGAGCCCGTAGCGGCCCCACAGCGCACGCTCCTCGAGCGCCGACAGGAGGCCTTCGGCGAGGCCCGAGCCGAGCGAGCCCATGTCGGCCGTCCGGCCGAGCGAACCGGCATGCTCGGCCGGCAGGCCGAGCGGAGCGGACCGCGAAGACGGCCCGAAACGGCGCTGCAGCCAGTTGCGCCCCGGCCCGACGACCTGCAAGCGCACCTTGTCGCCGTAGCGCCGGCGCATTTCGCCGCGCAGGTCGGCGATGCCGTCGACCAGGCCGAATTCGAGGGACTTGCGGCCGCTCCAGAAGGCGCCGGAGAACAGCTCCTCCTCCGGGCCCTTGAGGCGGCCGGCGCGCCGTTCGCGCACGATCGATTTGAAGCCCTCGTGCACGTCGGCCTGGAGCTCTTTCAGGCGGGCGACGTCCTCGGGATTCTCCGGCAGGAACGGATCGAGCAGGCCCTTCTTCACGCCGGCGGTATAGACCCGGCGCTCGATGCCGAGCCGGTGGATCGCCTCGTGAAAGCCGAAGCTGGCCGAGATCACGCCGATCGAGCCGAGCACCGAGGCCTCCTGGGCATAGATCTCGTCGCCGGCGCAGGCCAGCCAATAGCCGCCCGAGGCGGCGACATCCTCGGCGAAGGCGATGACCGGCACGTGCTTCTCGGCCGCGAGCTGGCGGATGCGGGCGAAGATCAGGGCCGACTGCACGGGCGAGCCGCCCGGCGAATTGACCGCCAGCGCCACCGCCTTGAGGCCGCGCAGATTGAAGGCGCGCTCGATGTGGGGCGCCAGGCTGGACAGCGACATGCCGGCGCGCAGCGGACCGAGCTGGCCGATGACGCCGGTCAGGCGCAACACCGCGACGGTGGGCGGGCGCGGTTTGAAGAACAGCATCTTGTCGAGAATGGACATCGCGTGGACCACCGAGGTTCGGGTTTTACAAAGGCAACGCTGCGCCGTGGCGCAAGATCTGGTCGGCCGCCTCGCTGTAACCGGCGCCCGGTTCGTGCAGCACCAGGCCGGCCGCCAGCCGCATCGGCGTCGCCGATCCCCGGACGGCGCGCACCAGCACGCGCTTGGCCGGACGGCTGGTGCGGTCGGGCCACAGCGGAAATACCACGATGCCGCCGGCCTTGCCGTAAAGCTCGGCGAGCAAGGCATCGAGACGATCGGCGCGATGGATAATCGTCACCGTGCCGCCGTTGCGCACCATCATCAGGGCGAAGCGCAGCCAGTCGCCGAGCTTGGCGGCGCCTTCGATGTTCGCCATGGTCTTGCCGGCGATCGGCGACGGGGTCGCCGCGCCGTCTTCGAGATACGGCGGATTGGCCATCACATGATGGAAGGAGCCCGGCGTGAGGCGCGGCGGCGGACGGATCAGATCGCCCATCATGATGTCGACGCGGCCGGCCATCGCATTCGCCGCGACATTCTCGGCGGCGAGACGCACGAGATCGCGATTGGCTTCGACGCCGGAAATGCGGCAACCGGGCTCGCGGAAGGCGACGCAGAGCGACGCCGCGCCGACGCCGCAGCCGACGTCGAGCACGCGGTCGCCGCGCACCACCGGCACGGCGGCGGCGAGCAGCACCGGGTCGATCGCGACGCGGTAGCCATGACGCGGCTGATAGAGACGCACGCGGCCGCCGAGCAGCGCATCGCTGGTGGTGTCCATCGCCGACTCCGCCGCGATGGTCATGCCCGTGGCGGCGCCCTCGTCCGGTTGCTTGGCGTCGCTCATGACCCGTCCTGCCCGTCGGCGGCACCGTGCAGATCGCCAGCCTGTTTCAAGGCGGCGTCGAGCAGCGCGCGGGCGCTGTCACAATCCGTGTCCGCGACCATCAGCCGGCGCGGAATGGCGCCGATGCTGCCTTCCATGATCGAAGTATGGGTGTCGAGCACGACCGGCACCATACCCGCGTCGCGCAGAATCGCGGTGGCGAAGGACAGCAGAACGACGTCATTGGTGCGAAGGATTTCTTTCATGGAAGCTTTGCGCAATATCCTTTCTCGAATGGCTGACGAATCCGCGGAAAATCGGCGCGGATGCCGACTTGACCGCCGCGAAGACCGGCCTCTATGCTCGCCGGTGGTTCCGGTGCCGTCAGGCGACGCGCACCGGTGCCGGACACGATCTTACCGTATTCGGGGACTGATTTGGCGCCAATCGCCGACTTCGACGCGGCCCGCAACAAGGGACCGCAGCCAACGCTGAACGCGCTGCACGCCCTTGTGGCGGATGACATGGCGCGGGTCAATGCGTTGATTCTGTCGCGCATGGAAAGTCCGGTTGCGCTCATCCCGCAATTGGCCGGCCATATCATCGCGGCCGGCGGCAAGCGGCTGCGTCCGATGATGCTGCTCGGTGCGGCGCGCCTGTGCGGCTATCGCGGCACGCGCCATATCGGCCTCGCCTGTGCCGTCGAGTTCATCCATACCGCCACCCTGCTGCATGACGACGTGGTCGACGAGAGCGACCTGCGCCGCGGGCTCGCCACCGCCAACACGGTGTGGGGCAACAAGCCGAGCGTGCTGGTCGGCGATTTCCTGTTCAGCCGCGCCTTCCAGGTGATGGTGGCCGACGGCTCGCTCGACGTGCTGGCCATCCTGTCCAACGCCTCCGCGGTGATCGCCGAAGGCGAGGTCATGCAGCTTTCGACCGCCAACGACACGCAAACCAGCGAGGCGCAGTTTCTCGAGGTCATCCGCTGCAAGACGGCAACCCTGTTCGCCGCCGCGACCCAGCTCGGCGCCGTGGTGGCCAACCGGCCGAAGGTCGAACAAGAAGCGCTGGAGTCCTATGGGCTCAATCTCGGCATCGCCTTCCAATTGATGGACGACGTGCTCGACTACAACGCCGTGCAGGCGACGCTGGGCAAAGCGGTCGGCGACGATTTCCGCGACGGCAAGATCACCTTGCCGATCATCCTCGCCTTCCGGCGCGGCAGCGACGAGGAACGCGCGTTCTGGCGCCGCACCCTCGAAGAGCAGGACCAGCGCGACGGCGATCTCGCCCGCGCCATCCGCCTGCTCAACACCCACGACGCCCTGGCCGACACGGTGCAGCGCGCGCGCCACTACAGCGTCATGGCGCGCGATGCGCTCGATATCTTCCCCGCCTCGCCCGAGAAGGACGCCCTGCTCGAGGTGGTGGAATTCAACATGGCCCGCGGCTACTAGACGCGGCGCCGAAACCCCTCGTTTCGAGCGGCGCCGAGCCTGGGTTCCCAGCCCGGACGGCCTTGTTGCGCCACATGTTTTGCGGCGTTGTCATTCACAAATCGCCGGTATATAACCCTCGCCTCTTCGGGGAGTAGCTCAGCCTGGTAGAGCACCACGTTCGGGACGTGGGGGCCGGAGGTTCGAATCCTCTCTCCCCGACCATATCTTTCGGCCCATTTTCCCGGCGCCAAATTCTCCATCATACCTCTCGCCCGCCAGCCAGAAGCCCTGGGCTTGGTAGTCCTGTGGCGCCACTGGACCCTGCGCCCGCTTGAGGTCCCGGCCCCTCCGCTTGAGCCCCTGCCCCGTTAGAGCAGCGTGATCTTGGCGCGGAAGGCGACCGGCTCGTCGATGCTGCGGATCGGCGCGGTGCCGCCGCCGGTGCCTTTCACGGTCACCGTGCCGTAGTCGAGGAGGCGGCCGATGATCGATTGATCGACCTCGACGCCCTCGACCTTCGCGGCATTGATCTCCCAGGTGCGGCGGCGGATGAAGCCGACCTTGGCGATGACACGCAGCGAGGTGATCGCCAGTTCGGTGCATTGCCGCTCGATCAGTGCCTCGATGAACGAGTAGATGCTGGCCAACAGCAGCATGCCGCCGACCCCCGCCAGGGTACCTCTGAAGAAGACACCGTCGCCAACCTGCGGCTGCGCAAGAAACCAGCCGAGGGCCGCGCAGCCGAGCACCAGCAGGACGATCGACCGCAGATAGACCACCCAATGGATCGACGCCTTGTGGATAATCTGCTCGTCCGGCTGCAGAATTTTTTCAATATAGCTCATGAAATCCCCTGAGAAGCTGGCGCCATGGGCGCTCATCCTTCAGCGCCATTTTCTTCCGATGGTGCTTCGGTTATCAATTTCGCCCGACGATCCACGCCGATATCAGAGGTCCCGATGAACCCCCGTCGCTCGTTTCTATATGGCTTCGCCCTGGGCATCATGCTCGCCACGGTCTCCAGCTACTACCATTTCTGCCGGCCGGGTGAGCTGCGGAGCGTCTCGGACGTGATGATCCGCAGCGAGATGGCCACGCCGGTCAACGTCGCCGCCCCCTAGCGGGCGGGCGCCCGCCTCCCGCGTCACATCAAGCCCTTTTCCCGGAAATAGCGTTCAGCCCCGGGGTGCAGCGGCGCCGAATTTCCCTCCAGCGGCAGCCGCTTCGGGTCGAGATAGGTGAAGGCCGGGTGCAGGTTGCGGAATTCGTCGAAATTGTCGAACACCGCCTTGACCATCGCGTAGATCGTCTTTTCGCTCACCTTTGCCGAGACGACGAGGGTCGCCTTGACGCCGAAGGTGCTGACATCATCGCCATTGCCGTCATACAACCCGCCGGGAATGGTGGCGGGCGCATAGTAGGTATGGTCGGCCAGCAGCGCGTCGATCTTCGGCCCCGCCACGTCGACGATCACCGTGTCGCAGGTCGTGGTGGCTTCCTGAATCGCGCCGTTGGGATGGCCGACCACATAGATCGTTGCGTCCACCTTGTTGTCGCACAGCGCGCGCGCCTGTTCCGCCGGCTTGAATTCGCTGGCCGCGGCGAAATCCTTCATGGTCCAGCCCATCGCCTCGAGCACGACCTCGGTCGTCGCCCGCTGCCCGGAGCCTTGCGCGCCGACATTGACCCGCTTGCCTTTGAGATCCTGGAAGGTCTTGATGCCCGAGTCGCGCCGCGCGATGACGGTGAAGGGCTCGCTGTGGATGGAAAAGACCGAGCGCAGATCCTCGAACGGCCCCACCTGCTTGAAGGCGCCGGTGCCGTTGAAGGCATGAAACTGCCAATCGGACTGGGCGATGCCCAACTCCATCTCGTCGTTGCGGATGGCATTGAGATTGTGGATCGAGCCGCTGGTGCTTTCGACGCCGCACCGCAGACCATGGCTCTCGCGGCTCTTGTTGACGAGGCGGCAGATGGCGCCGCCCGCCGGATAATAGACCCCGGTGACGCCGCCCGTGCCGATGGTGACGAAATTCTGCCCTGACCCGGAAGAGCCGCCATTCTGCGCCCGATCGAGGACATCGCTGTCGATCATCCAGAACACGGCGAGACCTGCGAGCACGACGGCGGCGATCGTCACGGCAACTTTGTTCATCTCGGCGCTTCTGGCAGCCTCGGGTTCCTGAAATGACAAGACCGCCAAACGGCCCGCCGGCAGTCTATCAGGGTCCGTCCGTTTTTGAAGCCCTTAGACCGTTGGCATGAAGCCAATTTACCCGCCATGCCCGGCTCGGCTAGTATCCGCCCGCGCCGCGCGTCCCGCGCGTCATCCGCCGCGAACCCCAGAGCTTCTCATGAACTTGAAAGAGCATATCCGGCAGGTCCCCGATTTTCCCAAGCCGGGGATTCTGTTCTATGACATCTCGACCCTGCTCGCTCATCCCGCGGCCTGGCGCGCCACCATCGATCAATTGCGCGATTCGGTCGAGCCGCGGAAGCCCGATCTGCTGGCCGGAATCGAATCGCGCGGCTTTCTGGTGGCGGCGCCGCTCGCCCTGGCGCTCGGTTGCGGCTTCATCATGCTGCGCAAGCGCGGCAAGCTGCCCGGCCCGACGGTGCCCTACACCTACGACCTCGAGTACGGCAGCGACACGATCGAAATCCAGCAGGATGCCGTGAAGCCGGGGCAGCGGGTCGTGCTGCTCGATGACCTGTTGGCGACCGGCGGCACATTGGCGGCGGCGGTGCAATTGCTGCGCAAGGTGGGCGCCGACGTGGCGAGCGCCACCACGATCATCGAGCTGACGTTCCTCAAGGGCCGCGACAAGCTCGATATCCCATTCGATTCGCTCGTGGCCTACGACGAGTAGAGCCGCAAGGGAGGAGGTGCGCCACGACGCGCTCAGCGGCTGTCGCCGACCGGTTGGTTGTCGAGCTTTTCGCCGGTCGCCTCGCGGATGAAGCGCGTCAGGACGGGAAACAAGATCGGCTTCTCGACGATGGCGAAGACGCCAAGATCCTCCTGATGCGCGCGTGAAATCTGCCTGGCGTAGCCGGAGACCAGGATGATCTTGGGCTGGTAATCCAGGGTGTGAATCAGGCGGGCGACCGCCAGGCCATCGAGGCCGGGCAGCTTGAGATCGAGCACGACCACCGCGGGACGCGACCGGCGGATCTGATGCATCGCCGCGAAACCGTTCGCGGCGCTGACCACCCGCATGCCGTCGCGGGTCAGCACATCCGACATTTCCTCACGCTGCAGGACATCGTCCTCGACCACCAGCACCGTCCGCCGTTCGCGGCTTGCCTCGGCTTGTCTCAGCACGGCTGACGCTCCCGTTTCTTGGCGGCCCGGCGGTTCATCGCCGGGGCCGGCGGCTTGGCCGCACGCCTTCATAAACGCCTTTGCCGGCTTAACATTCCGTCGCGCGACCCGGCAATCTGACGAATAGCCGGCCGGCGAATAGCTGCCGGGGTTTCCTTACCCGGATGATCCGGTCAGGCGCTCAACCCCAACAGGCGCATGGCATTGCCGCTGAGGATCTTGTCCTGGTCCTCGGCGCTCAAGCCTTCGATCTGGCGCAGCCGTTCGACCGTGGTGGGCCAAGTCGCCACCGGGTCCGCGTGATCGAAATCGCTGCCGATGATGATGCGGTGGTCGCGCCACTGCCGCGCCGTGTCCGCCAGGTAGGGTTCGTTGGCGATGGCCGCGACATAGAGCCGGTCGAAATATTCGCTCGGCTTGCGCTGCAGCTTGATGCCGGCCTTCGCCAGATAGCTGCGGAACGAACGGTGCTCGGCCTCGCGGTCGAGCTGGTTCTGCAGGAACGGCACCCAACCCGCGCCGCCCTCGAAAAACGCAAACCGCAGCTTGGGAAAGCGGTCGAGCGCGCCGCTATAGATCAACCGGGTGATGGTATGCATATAGGTGAAGGGAAAGCCGAGGGTCGATGCCAGGAAACGCATGCCGGCGTAGCGTTCGGCGCCGATCAGCCACGGATGGCCGGTCTGGTCCTCGAAGGCGCGCGCGGCGGGATGCACGAGGATCGGCAGGTCATGGGCTTCGGCCGCCTCGTAGAGCGGCCACATGGCATGATCGTCGAGGTCGCTGTCGCCGAATCCGCCGGTCAGCTTCACGGCGCGCAGGCCGAGCGTGGTCGCCGCGCGCTCCAGCTCGCGCACCGCCTCCGCCATGTCGGGCAGATAGACCCAGCTGACGCCGATGAAACGCGGTTGGTTTTTCACCGCCTCGGAAACATAGTCATTGTAGGCGGTGGCCATGGCGGCGCCGAGCTGATGGCCGAGCTCGTAGAGGAACGGCCGGTTGTCGGGAATCAGCACCTGCGCGTCGAAGCCCTCCTGATCCATCACCGCCGCGCGCGCCGCCAGATCCCAGCGGGTGTTCTTAAACCTGTGCACGAATTCGCCGGCGCGATAGAAGCTGACGGTGGTGTCGTCCTCGCGCTCGATGCGCCCCTTGCCCGGGTGATCGACGCGCTCGAGGAATTCGATGGGCCAGTAGTGGGTGTCGCAATCGATCCGCATGCCATTCTCCGCTGAACTGTCGCGAAGCTACGGCGTGCGGCGGGCAGCGTCAATTCATCGTGGACACGCTGAGCAGAGGGACAAAAAAATGGACGCCGGATTACGCCGGCGCCCAGTTGCTGTGAGCACGCGGGTGAGAGACTTCAGCTCCCGATGACGCCGCCATCCTGTTTGGTGATCACCACGACCGACGGGCGGGTCGGCATGTCCGGCTTGAAGTCCGGCCAGCGGGTGGCCGGATCGTTGAAGGTCGACTTGCGGCCGAATTTTTCCCAGGCCTCCGTGCCGTCCACCGCGGGATGCTGCACGGCGCAGAACAGGCTCTTGTCATCCGACGAGAACACCGGCCCGCACATCTCGGCGCCGATCGGCACGCGGAAGAACATCTTGCTGGTGCCGCGCGCGGCACCCTTGGTGTCCATGGCCCAAATTCCATCGGCTGTGCCGGACGCTTTCTTCCACGACGCGCCCTGGTCGGTGCCGACCCACAGGCGGCCCTGATTGTCGGTGGCGCAGCATATCGGGGCAGGCGAACCAGCCGTTCGCCGTGGTCGCCGGATTCCACATGGCGCCGATATCGGCGACCGCCGGATCGCCGCACTTCACGAGGATTTCCCACGAATAGGTGGCGGCGGCATGATCGCCGTTCGGTGCCGTCATTTCGACGATCTGGCCCCATTGATTGAGCGGCCGGGGATTGGCCGCATCGACCTGCTCGGGTTTGCGGCGGTCATTGTTGGTGAGCGCGATGTAAATCTTGTCCGTGCCCTTCAGGGGCTGCACATCCTCGGGCCGGTCCATCGGGGTGGCCCCCATGAGCCGCGCGGCCTTGCGCGCCTCGATGACAACATCGGCTTGGCTGCGGAAGCCGTTCGCCTCGGTGATCGGACCATTGCCATAGGTGAGCGGCAGCCATTCCACCTTGCCGTCCGCGTTGAACTTCGCCGCGTAGAGCGTGCCGCTGTCGAGCAGATCGCGGTTCGCGGCGCGGTCGCTCGCGTTGAACCGACCGGCCGTGACGAAGCGGTAGACATAGGCGAACCGCTCGTCGTCGCCGGAATAGAGCACCACGCGGCCGTCGCCGTTCACCACGGATTCGGCGCCTTCGTGTTTGAAGCGGCCGAGCGCGGTGCGCTTGATGGGTTCCGCGTTGGCGTCGTAAGGATCGATCTCGACGATCCAGCCGAAGCGGTTGGCCTCGTTCGGCTCCTTGTTGATGTCGAAGCGGTCGTGGAACTTGCCCCACGAATATTCCTTGCCGGGAACGCCGTAGCTTTTGTAGTTCGCTTCTTCGGCGTGCCCGGCGACTTCGCCGACGAAGTAGTTGTTGAAGTTCTCCTCGCACGTCAGATAGGTGCCCCAGGGCGTGATGCCGCCGGCGCAATTGTTGACCATGCCGCGCGCCTTGCTGCCCGATGGATCGGCGCTCGTCTTCATGCGGTCGTGGCCCGCGGCGGGACCGGCGATGCGGATCGGCGTCTCGGCGGTGACGCGCCGGCCATAAGGGCTGCCCTGCACGACCTGCCATTTGCCGCCCTGCTTGCGGATCTCGATCACCGACGCGCCGTGCGCTGCCATCTCGATGTCGACCAGCGGCTTGGTCATCGCCGCGGCAGGGTCGGGCAGATTCGGGAACATGTGTTCGGACGTGGTGTATTCGTGATTGATGCAGAGCAGCCCATGATCGGCGCTGTTCGAGCCGATCGGCAGCGGCACATAGCCGATATAATCGTTGTTGTAGCCGAACTGCTTGCTCTGGGCGTCCGCCGTCTGGTTCATCGGGTCGAAAGCCGGCGCATTGGCGACCACGGGATCGCCCCAGCGGATCAGCACGTCGGCGTTGTAGCCCGGGGCCACATGATGGGTTTCGTCGACGCCGTGGGCGATTTCGCTGAAGCTGAAGCTCGAGGCCGCCGCTTCCGCGCGCCGCGCCATCACGCCGAATGGGCCGGCGATGGCGCTCAAAGCCGTCGCCGCCAGCAGGCCCTTCATCAAATCGCGCCGGCCGAACCGGGCGGCGACGATGTCGCCCATGGTGGGGCCATCGTCGCAGGTGGCCGCCAGCGCCAGGTCCGTGGGATAATTGTCGTTGGACGCACAAGGGGTGGGCGCGTTCGATCCGTGCTGCATGGCTCTGTCTCCGGCAGGAATGGTTGCCGGCAACGCCGCTCCTTCCAGTTCGAAGAGGCGGCTTTGCCCGAGCCCCCTTATAGGTAGGGGGGCCCGACAGCGCCGTGACAGGAGCGAGACTCTCCCGTGACAGCGGTCTGTGAGCCTCGGCCGATCAGAGCGCCGGCCGCTTGACTTCCGGCGCGCGCAAAACGGGCGCCTCGCGCGACCGCTCGGCGGCTTCCGCCGGCGGCAACGAGCTGTCCCAAAGCTTGCCGACATAACGGCCGCCGGTCTTGCCGTCGGACAGGTCGGAGGCGAGCCACACCGCCAGCGGATTCATGATGTCGACCGGCAGCAGCGTGCGGCCGGGCTTTGGCGGCGGACGGTCGGGGTCGGAATCGCAACTGCCGCCCGGGATGAGCGAGTTCACCGTGACGCCCGTGCCCACCAGGTCCTGCGCCCAGATCATGGTCGCCGCTTCGAGCGCCGCCTTGGTCACGCCATAGGGCGAATTGTGGCCACGCTGCATGGTATCGAGGCTGGTCGTCAGGTTGATGATGCGGCCCCAGCCCTGCTCGATCAGATGCGGCGCGACGACGTGGCTGATCAGGAAGGTGCCGTTGACATTGACCTGCACCGTTTCCTGCCAGATCTCGGGATTGGATTGCCAGAACGGCAGGACATTGCCCTCGGCCGGCAGGCCCGGCCCGCGGTGGGGGCGGCGCGCATTGTTGACCAGCACATGAAGTGCGCCGAACCTGTCGAGCGCGGTCGACAGCACACGCTCGCAATCGGCCTTGATCGTGATATCGGTCTGCACCGCCAGGGCGCGGCCCTTGCCGCAGGCGGCCTCGATTTCGCCGGCGGCCTCGTGCAGCATCTTGCTTTCCGGCGAGGCCAGGATGACGCGGCCGCCCGCTTGCGCCAGCGCCAAGGCCATGGCGCGTCCGAGGCCGCGGCTGGCGCCGGTCACCACGATGACACGATCTTCAAGATCGATTGGCATTCCCTGCGCCCTCCCCCTTATTGTTTGCGCGATATGATGGCTGGGGCGAAGGTGCCATAGCTTTGGCGAGTTTGCCACCAGGCGGCCTGGCGGTGGAGACAAGTTGATGTGGGTTTTGCGGACATTCGATCGGCTGATCGGCACGGTGATCGCCGCCTTGACCGGCCTCACCGCGTCGCAGACCCAGGCCTTCATTGCCGCCTATCTGCAGCGCTTGGGCGGCCACCTCGACGAGGCGCGCCGCTCGCTGGCACGGCTGCAATCCGGTGACTTGCTGCCCGGCACCGATCCCGCGTCCCAGGACAGGATGGCCGGCGCGTTCAGCCGCCGGGTGGAGGAACTGTCGACGGCCTATCATGCGGTTGCGGATGCCGACGCGTTCCGCCGCCCGTTCGAGTTCGCGCGGCATCTCGACCGGGATATCGCCGAAGCGGCGTTTGCCGCCTTCACCCCCGCCTTGCCGCTGGATACCGCGAGCGCGGTTTATGTTCTGGTTGGAATCGTGCTGGGCTGGCTGTGCTACGAGCTGATCAAGTTGCCGTTCCGCTTGATGCTGCGGCCAAGGCGCTGGGCCTGACGCGAATGCGCGCGACAGGCGCGAAGCACAAAAATTAAGGGCGCGGACGCCCGTCGCGACGTCCGCGCCCCTCGCTCCGTGGCCGCCGGGGGGCCGACCATCAGAGCAAACAGGCTCGCCCGCCGAGCGGGCGATATGTGCTGCCTACTTCGTCGTCGTCGTCGTCGTAGCGGCCGTCGGCGTCGTCATGCCGGCCAGCGAAGCGGGGGTATCCTGCGTCGGGCGCAACGGAGTCACTTGATGGTATTGATACCAGGTGACCACTTGGCCGAGCGTTTCGGCCTCCACGAGACCGTCTTGTTTCATCTGCTGGAAGACTTCGCCCCAATTGCTGCCGCCGGTGCGCGCCGTGGCGACGCGCTCCAGGCTCCACGGCTGCCGGCCACTCAAAGTGCTGGCCTTCTGGGCATTGTAGAGCGCCTGGGCGATCAGACGATTACCAGGCGACAGGCCCTCAAGGCCGCGCGAGGTCACGACTGCCGGCATGGCATCCCGCGTCGTCGAGGCCTTGACCTCGACCGCCGCCGGTAGATCGCCGCCATTAGCGTGTACGGAAACGGCGACCAGTGCGACCCCGATTCCTGCCAATGCCAGTTGCAACTTCACGTCCGTTCTCCTTTAACGCGGACTAGCCGCCAAATTCAGCTCGCCTTCGTCGCGACGATGGGATGGCGAAACCCGTCAACCAGATCGTAGGCGTCCACCACTTCGTCGGCCCAGCGGTGAACCACGGCACTCGAGATCAAACTCACACCGTTGAACTGCGCATGACGGTAAATCTCGATGCGCAGCCGCTCGGTGATGTGATGGACCAGGGCCAAATCCGCCACGTTCCGCTTGCCGCGGGGACCGAGATAGAGAAACCCGATACCGCCGTCCGGCAGCGCGCCAACCAAGCCATGAGGCTTGAGCGCACGATCGACCAGTTTCACGGCGGCCGCTTGCGGCAGCCCGTCCAGTTCAAAGCGAAACAGCGAAAGCCGGAGTAGGCGCTGAGTCCCAAGCAGACCGATGATGCGCTCGATCTCCGCCATGAACCCCGCCGCCATCGTCTGGCTCGCGCCCTCAAGGGCGCGGCGCGCCTCGGCAATGGCGTGCAGTTTGTCTTCCATCCCCTTACGCTCCTCGAACGCAAACACTGCTGACGACGCAGACTTTAGGTGAGCGCACCTAAAGCTTGTTGCGGCAAGGTTAGGGCAAAGTTGTGACATGGCTCACAACTTGAGCCGGTAAGGCGCTGTAAAAACCCGATGTTTAGCGCGCGAGCGGCAGCCGGATGGTCACGGCGAGGCCGCCCTGGGCCCGGTTGACGGCCATCACCGTGCCGTCCAGCGCTTCGATATTGCGCCGCACCACCCACAAACCGATGCCGAAATGTGAGTCGCCCTCGATGGCTTCGTCATGCTCGCGGCGCAAGGGACGATGGGAAAAATAGCGCTCGAAAATCTTGTCGATATGGCGGGAATTGACACCGGGACCGCTATCGGCCAGCATGAGCACGGCCTCATGGTCTTCGCGATGCAGCGTGACGGTGACGACGCCCTGGGGCGGCGAGAAGCTGAAGGCGTTGTCGATGATGTTCTCCAGCGCCGTCTCGATCAGGTCGATGCCGCCCATGACGTGAATTCCTGGCGCAATCCGCACCTCCATGCGCAGCCCCGAGATGCGCACCTTGTCCTCGTAGCCTGCCATCAGTTGGGTCACGAGATCGGACAGATCGACGTCTTCGCGTGGCGGATTGATCAGCTCGGCGATGGCTTCATCCATCCGCCGCGCCGCCGAAATCAGCGCGTCGAGTTTCTCAATCGAGCGCTCGACGAGCTGCAGCGCGCGCTGGCCGCGCGTGTTCTCCGGCGGCACCGCGCGCTTGAGCGGCTCGAGCGACTGCGCGATCACCGCGATCGGCGTCTTGAACGCGTGGGCATTTTCTTCGGCGGCGTTGCGGATCGCCGTGGCCGAGCCTTGCAGAGTGCCCACCAGGTGGTCGAATTCCTCCGCCACGCTATCGAGCTCAGGCACGCGATTGAGCGCCACGAATGACGCGCCGTGCAGCCGGTCCTGGGTGATCGCGCGCGCGAAACGGCCGAAGCGCAGCAGATTCGTCCAGATGCCGATGAACAGCGAAATAACCAGCACCGCCATGAGCAGATAGATGCCGGCGGCGAGCCGCACTTCCGGCGTCTTCCAATAGGGCTGCGCGAGGGATGAGACGACGAAATCCGCCTTGGTATGGGACGTGATGACGACCCAGCAGCCTTCCGGGGTATTGACCGGCGTGACCGAGCTCAGCACTTCCTCCTCACCCGCCGGATTGGTGTAGCGCAGCTCGACCGCCCGGTCGCCCGCGCAACTGTCGCGCAAGCGCTCCAGGATGCCGGTTTCGATCAGCTCGCGGCGCTCCTGCTGCAGGTAGTCCGCGGCCACGGGCGGCACCGACGCGACATAGAAAAAGTTTTCCGCATCAGCCGCTTGCGGCCGAAACAGCAGACGCACCTTGAGCTGGTTTTCGGACAGCCGTTCAAGTTCTTGTCGAACTTTAGGAAGCGCCTCGGTGGCCGCGGAAACCAGGAGCGGCTCGAGCCCGCGGGCGATCAGCCGGCCCTGCTCCTGAACATTGCGCAGGAGCAGGGCGTTCTTCTCGGTGTCCGCGTTCTTGAACTCGTAATAGATGATCAGCGGACAGGCGACGAACACAACAAGGATGACGGCGAGCTTCGCGGCGATCGAGGAAGCGATCTTGGGCAGGATACGCATTGGCTTGCCCTTATCCCTCGCGCCAGCGGTATCCGAACCCGGGATAGTTCTCGATCTGCTCGAATTTGGCGTCGATGTTGCGGAATTTCTGCCGGATCCGCTTGATGAAGGTACGCACATTGGCGCGATAGCCTTCGGGCCCCTCGCCCGCGACGAAGCCCTTGCCATGCACCAGGTCGTAGATTTCGCGGTAGCGGATATCCTGGCCGGCGCGCGACACCAGGAAACGGACGATCTCGAATTCCGTGAGCGTCAGTTCGACTTGCCCCTGACGCCAAAAGGCGCGGTTCGATTCGAGATTGAGTTCCAGGCTGCCGACCGTCATCACGACCGAGCCGTCGCCGTTCTGGGCCGCGGGCGCCGCACCGCCGGCACCGGCCTTGACGCCGCCGAGGATGAGCCCCATGCGCTTGAGCAGGATGGTGAAGCTGCGCGATTTCTCGACGAAATCGACCGCGCCACTGAGCAGCGCGGCTTCCTCATAGATCTGATCGCTGAGGACGGTAAGAAAGATGACCGGCACATCCTGATTGATTTGGCGCAGCTTGCGCAGCACCTCGATGCCGTTCATTTCCGGCATCTTCCAATCGAGCAGCACCACGTCGGCGCCGCCGCCGCCCTCGAAGAAGGTCAGCGCCGGCTCGCCACGATCGAACGCGCGCACGGAAAATCCGCTGTCGCGCAAGTTCTGCTCCAAGGATTCCCGGAACAGCTCATCGTCGTCGATCAGCACGATGCGGCTCGTGGCCTGTGCCGCCTGAGCTTGTTGAATCTCAGCGTCTACGGTCACGGTTCGCTTCTTGAATTCTCGCTAGACAAACCTTTTTCGTCCCATCCGAGGAAGTATTCGGTTCAAAGTTATAGGCAAGAGCCCGGAAGTCCTGGCTTTTGAGATCCAAATAGAAGAACAGATCGAATCGGCAATCGTTGACCGCGTAGCTCCAAACCATGGCCGGCGGATCATTGCGCACCTCGCGTGGTTCGCCGAGCGTACGGGTGATCTCCTCCTCGCCCAGTCCGACCAGGGATTGCGGTTCGATCGACGGCTTCGGCGGCGGTGCGGTCGGCGGCGCCGGTTTCGCCAATGGCGGCGCCGGCACGGCCGCACTTGCGGTTGCGGCGCCATTGTCCGCGGCGGCTGGCGGCGGCACCGGCTCCTCCTGCGGCATCTGGTGGGGCAGTTCGCACGCACCCAGCGCCAAGCCCGCAGCGAGACTCAACCACAGGCCGTGCAGTCGCACAGCAGTGCTCCCCCGTATCGCCCTTGCCGGCATAAATCGATTTTATCCCTATGTGACTGGCTGACATTCCGAGGGAACGCCAGGTCGGCAGAATAGCAGATGCCCCCGGGATAAAGCACCCACGCGGAGAATCAAGCATAAATACCCGCACGGTCCGTATCGCGCCGGCCAGATATGCCGCCCTTCGCGACGGCAGCCACGCTATATGGGGATTTTGTCTATTGTTGGACAATCTGCCAGGCGCCGTCCGGCTGGCGGCAAGCGGTGCCGTAGATCGTCTGCGAGCGTCCGGCCACCGTGGCGACCGACGTATATTCTCGGCAGTAACCATCCTGCACCTGATAAGCGCTGGTCGGGGTCAGGCGGTAGGCCCCGCCCGTCTCGGGATTGCGCCATACGATGGTACGATTATTCGGTGCGTGCTCGAGCACCTGGCCGGCGCAGGCGTAATCGGCCTGATCGAGGCTACGGCCAACCGCGCCGCCGATCAGCATGCCGAGCAGGGTGCCGCCAGCGGTGGCGATGACCCGCCCGTCGCCTTGACCGATCTGCGAACCGAGGACGGCGCCGCCGACGCCGCCGATCACCTGGCCCGCCAGTTCGCGGCCGATGAGCTGCCGGTCGCACCGGCTTGCATGGATGCCGTAAGGCGGCACGTAGCGCCCCTGCATGCGGCGAGTACCGTAATCCGCCATCCACGGCGGCGGGCCGCCGACGAACACCACAGGCGCCCGATGAATGATGACAGTGCGGCGCTTTTTGCGCCGGTCGCCATCGTCATCATCATGATCGTGACGTTCGTAGTGGTGGTGATGCCGGTGGTGTTTCTTGTCTCCGTCGGCGAGGGCCGGAGCGGCCGTAGCGATCACGAAAGACAGGGCGGCGAGGCAGGTGGCAAGCAGACTGGTGTTACGCACGGATGCGACCTTAAAGTGGTTCTTCTCCCGGCGCGATCCGGCCCGCAGAGCGGTCAGGATTCGCGCCGGTCAACCGAGATCACTAGCAGATCGGCGGCATACCATCGTGTGGCAAGGTTGCGGCAAAGTTTGGCTGGGCTTGGTGGCACTGGCTTGCCGAAATGAACAGAGCGTCCCACCTTCAGCGCAGGCCCCGTTCATCGTACCCCCATGTCGCGCAGTTTCGTAATGAGGGCCTCGGGTGCCGCATAGATGTCGGCCACCAGCTTCTGCAGTTCCTCGCCGGTGACCGGCTCGGGATCGAGGTCGAGCTTGCGGTTTTCCGCCTCCTTGACGAAGGCCGGGTCCTTCATGGTCTCGACGAAGCTTTTGCGCAGCAGCGCCACGCGATCGGCGGGCACGCCCGGCACGCGTGACGTAGGGCCGGCCGAGATCCTGGCGCGCCAGCACGAAGGTGAGCGCGTCGCGCTGCTCGGACGTCATCGGCAGATCCATCAGCATCGGCACGTCGGGCAGTTCCGGATGTTTGCGCAAACCGTATTGCACGATGACCTTGATCTTGTTTTCCGCGAGCCATTGGCCATAGGTCGCCTTCACGCTGGCCCAGGTGGTGCCGCCGATGCCGTGCACCTCGCCGCGCTCCATCGCCAGGCCGCCCTCCTTGGTGCCGGCATAGCCGGCGATCACCTTGAATTTGAGCCCGAGAATCTTCTGACTCACGGTGGGAAACACTTCCGAGGCGCCGCCCGAGCCGGCGACCAGCAACTCTGTGGTCTTGAGATCCTCGAGGCTCTGCACCGCGGCGGTGTGCCACACGACGCCGGTCTGGATTTCGCGCAGCGGGCTGCCGATCCAATGGAAGGCGCGCGCGTCGAACTTGGCGCTGTTGGGCGACAGCAGCGGGTCGGTGGCAATGCCGGGATTCACGGCGCCAATCACCGTGCCGTCCTTGGCGCCCACGTTGTAGATGTGGTTGGCGGCGAGCAGCGAGCCGGCACCCGCCATGTTCTGGATCACGAAGGTCGGCTTGCCGGGAATATGCTCGGGCCAGTAGCGCGAGACGGTGCGCGCGAAAGTGTCGTAGCCGCCACCGGGCGCAGAACCGACGATGAGATTGACGCGCTTGTCCTTGTAGAAATCTTGCGCCTGCGCCGCCGTAGCGACGGCGAAGCCGCCGATCAGAGCCAAGCCACCCAGAAACAAGCCACGGGGAAACAAATCCCGGAAAACTACGCCACGGAAAACCACGCCACAGAGAATGCGAACGCGAACCATCGTCCCCTCCCTCACGTTTTTCCTGTCGCCGTGACGGCGGTCGTCCGCCTGTCGTTGCGCCGTCGATTGTCGGTCGAACCCGTGACCCGCGCAAGCGCTTCCGGCGCATCGGGCGGGCGGGCGCCGCGCGGAGACCGTTGAATTCGCCTTTTACGGTGCTAGCCTGACGAACCAAGGAGACAAAACACAGGGGGGCAAACGTGACCGGCAATAAGAATGGCGGCTTCGTCGGCATGGTGAAGCCGACGACCCAGGCATCCGGCTCCCATGACGCGCTCGCCGCCATGCTGCCGCCCACCATCCGCTGCCATACGGTCTATTGCGGCATCAAGGACGGCACCGTCGAGGAATTCGAGGCCGTGATGCCGCAATACGAGCGCGGAGTTGCGGAGGTCGCGGCGCTCGGCGTCGACCTCATCCATCCCGAAGGCACGCCGCCGTTTATGCTGCATGGCTATGCGGGCGAACAGCGCATCGTCGCCGGCTGGCAGGACCGCACCGGCATCCCGGTCTTCACCTCGGGCATGAACCAGATCCGCGCCATGCAGGCACTCGGCGCCAAGCGCATCACCGGCGCCGGCTACGATTCCATCACCGGACCGATCGTCGAGCGCTACTTCCGCGACGCGGGCTTTCAGGTCACCGCCATCGAGAAGGTCAAGGCGACCTGGGAAGAAGTCGGCCTGCTGACCGACGAACAGATGATCGACATGATGGAAGACGTGTTCCGCCGCAACCCGGGCGGCGAGGCGATGTATCTGCAGGGCAGCAAATGGCCGTCGCTCAACGTCGTCGAGCGCCTCGAAGCGCGCATCGGCGTGCCGGTGGTGCAGGCGGTGGCCGCGCGCTGCTGGGAAATCAAGACGCGGCTCGGCGAGCGGGCGCCGGTGACAGGCTACGGCAGGCTGCTGGCGGAAATGCCCGCGGGGTAGTCCGGTAACCACCGGCTTATTTTTTTCGTCTTGGCCGATTTAGTCGGGCCATCCACGGGTTTTTGTCGACCACGAAAAACGAACGTCGTCGATGCCCCGGACAAGCCGGGGCATGACGGTGGAGTAGATGGTCAGCCCGCCCGAGATGGTCCGGTCGAGCCGGGCCATGAGGCAAAAACTACAGCCGGCGTGAATTTCGGCACGGTGGTGTCGGGGGTGACGTCGTCGAACACGACCTTCACCGGCATGTCGCAGCGCACATCTTCCGGCGGGATGCCGACGATGTTGGTGAGCAGGCGGGGGCCTTCGGCGAGTTCGACGAGCGCGACCACGTAGGGCACCTCGCTCTCGAATCCCGGATGATAGACGCGGTGGAAGACGACGAAGCTGTAGACCTTGCCGCGCCCGGAAACCTCCGCCCATGCGAAATCCGCCGCCAGGCAATTCGGGCAACGCTGGGACGGCGGAAACCAATATTCGCCGCATGCCTTGCAATGGGGGATCACCAGCTTGTGGCTCTTCGCGCCTTCCCAGTAGGGCACCGATTCGGGCGCCGGGCGCGGCACCGGCTTCTGCGGCATTTCGCCCGCGATCTTCACGTCGGCCATCACGCCCTCCCCAGGATCAAGGTGGAATGGCACACCTGGTTGCCGCCATGGCCGGAGATCAGCGCGATCTCCGCGTCCTTGACCTGGCGGTGCGCCGGATAGGTATGGCGCATCTGGCGCGCGCCCTCGACCACCTGCAGCATGCCTTCCGCATGGGACTCGGAGAGCTGGCCGCCCGACGTGTTGGTCGGCAGGCGGCCGCCCATGCGCAGCGCGCCCGATTGCACGAAAGCGCCGCCCTCGCCCTTCTTGCAGAAGCCGTAATCCTCGAGCTGGGTCAGCACCATGTAGGTGAAGCAGTCGTAGATCTGCGCCGTGTCCACGTCGTCGGGGCCGAGGCCGGCCATGGCATAGGCGGTCTCGCCGCTCTGTTTCGCCGCCGTCACCACCATATTGTCGTCGGCGAACCAGCCGCGCGAATTGTTGAAACTGCCGAAGCCCTTGATCGTCACCGGCGGCTGCTTGAGATCGCGCGCCCGTTCCTTGCTGGTGACGATCACGGCACCGGCGGCGTCGCTGCGCAGCGAGCAGTCGAACAGGCCGAAGGGTGAGACGATGAGCCGCGCCTCGCGATAATCCTCGAGCGTCAGCGGCTTCTTCATCTGGGCTTGCGGATTGCGCAAGCGCGTGTTCGCGAAAGGCGATGGCGATCGCGGCGAACTGATCGCGCGTCGTGCCGTAGAGATGCATATGGCGCTGCGCGCCGAAGGCGTGTGCGGCGACGGCGCCGAAATAGCCGTATTCCGGACCGAACTCGCGCGGCCGCTGGCTCGCCGGCCGGGTCTCGTTGCGCACCCGCGCCTCTTCCGTCACATGGGTGCGCGACCAGGCATCGCGGCCATAGCCGCAGATCACCGTGGTGGCGAGGCCCGCCTTGATCGCCATGACGGCGAGCGCCACCGAGAGGATCTGCTAGGCGCCGCCGTTGTCGAGCGTGGTCGAGAAGCGCGCGTTGATGCCGAGCCGCGAGCCGATCACCTGGTGATGGCTGTAGGAATCGTCCGGCCCGCGGCAGACGATGCCGTCGATGTCGGCCGGCTTGAGCCCCGCATCGTCGAGCGCATGGCTCATGGCTTCGACCAGCAGATCGACGCTGGAAACGCCGGGCACCTTGCCGAGCCGGCTGTTGCCGATGCCGACGATGGCGCAGGTGTCGCGCAAATCCTTCGAAGGTTCGATCGCGAACGCCATCGCCCTATTCCGCCGCGCGCTGCTTGAGCGAAGCCAGCACCGATTCGTTGTCGGCGCCGAGCGCCGGTGCCGCGCGGGTGATGCGCGCCGGCGTATCCGACAGGGTCACGCCGCTGCCGACCAGCCCGACGGAGCCGACCAGCGGATGGGGCACATCGACGCGCATGCCGAGATGCTTGACCTGCGGGATCGTCGAACACCTCCTGCATGTCGTAGAGCGGGCCGCTCGGCACGTCGGCCGCGAGCAGCTTTTCGAGCCAGTGATCGCGCGGCTGCGTCGCGAAGATGTCCTGCAGCATCTTGTAGAGCTCGTTGTAGGCCTTGCGCCGCGCATCCTTGTTGATGAAGCGCTCCTCCTTGATCCATTCCGGATGGCCCGCCACCCGTGCCAGCCCTTCCCAGAATTTCGGCGGCGAGGAGAGATGCACGACGAACGGTTTGCCGTCGGAGCCGACGAAGCCGTAGACCTGGGCCGAGCGGGCGCGGGTGGCGCGCGCCGGCACCTCGCCGTTCTCGAAGAAGCGCGCGGCATTCTCGCCGAGCAGCGACATGGTCGCCTGCAGCAACGAGGTTTCGACCCGCTGGCCCTTGCCCGTGCGCGTGCGCGCCATCAGCGCGCCGAGAATGCCGTAGCTCGCCACCATGCCGGTGAGATGGTCGGACAGCGAGATGCCCATGGGCTGCGGATTGGCGCGGTCGGTCAGCAGACCGAGCAACCCGCTCATCGCCTGGCCGACGGTGTCGTAGCCGGCGCGGTTGGCGTAAGGCCCGGTGCGGCCGAAGCCGGTGATCGAGCAATAGATCAGCCGCGCATTGCGCTTCGCCAGCACGTCGTAGCCGAGACCGAGACGCTCCAGCGTGCCGGTGCGGAAATTCTCGATCAGCACGTCGGCCTGGTCGGCGAGCCGCAGCGCGATCTCGATACCCTCCTTGGTCTTGAGGTCGAGCGTCACGCTCTTCTTGTTGCGATTGACCGAGCCGAAGGTCGGACTGTATTCCGCGGCGCCCCAGCCGCGGAACGGGTCGCCATGCTTGGGCTCCTCGATCTTGATCACGTCGGCGCCGAGGTCCGACAGCAGCACGCCCGCGAACGGGCCGCTGACATAATTCGCCAATTCGAGAACCTTGATTCCCTCGAGCGCGCTGCTCACCGCATTTCTCCCTGACGCAATGGTGTTTGCGCTCTAGTTAGACACCCGGCCATGGCTTAGGCAATAGGGATCGGGCCCGAGGGCGGCGCATTGCCTGCGCTTCCGACGCGCGCCTTGAATTTGCACTCTTTTCAATGCGCCGGGGGATGTCTACGATACCGGCAAAAGAAAGCACCATGGGCGCCGCAACCGCGACCCGTGGCACGGCCGGGAGTAGCCGGCATCGGGGAGGACCCATGCAGATCACGCCGGTCGATGTCACGTCCTGCATCATGGCCAAGGACGATCCCACCTGGCGTTTCGCGCTGGGCGCCAACCCCCTGACGGAGGGCTGGATCGTCGCCATCACCAGCGACGACGGCAACACCGGCTATGGCTATGCCTCGGCGACCGCCCATATCGGCGCGAGCTACGAGGGCATCCAGGCGACGCTCGAACGGTTCAAGCCGCTGCTGATCGGCAAGGACCCCTTCGATATCGAACTCATCTTGCGCGAACTCGACCGCAATCTGGCGGGCAACAACCAGGCCAAGGCGGCGATCGACTGCGCGCTCTACGACCTGATGGCCAAGAGCCTCGGCGTGCCGCTCTACAAGCTGTTCGGCGGCAAGGTGCGCGACCGCGTGCCGATCCTGCGCATCCTCGCCATCAAGACGCCGGCAGGAAATGGCCGCCAGCGCCCAGAAGCTGGTCGACAAGGGCTACCGCTATTTCAAGATCAAGGTGCATGGCGACGTCGCCGAAGACGTGGCGTGCGTCAAGGCGATCCGCCGGCAGGTCGGCGACGACGCGCATCTGACGATCGACGCCAACCAGTCCTATCAGCCGAAGGACGCCATTACCGCGATCAACCGCATGGCCGAGTTCGACATCGACCTGGTCGAGCAGCCGGTGAAGGTCGACGACATGCGCGGACTGAAGCTGGTGACCGATTCGGTGCCGGTGACCGTCGAGGCCGACGAGAGCCGGCGGATCGCTCAACGAGGTGATGACCCTGGTGATGAACCGCGTGGTCGACGCGGTCAGCCTCAAGATCCCCCGGCTCGGCGGCCTGCGCCATACGGTGGCGGCGGCGCGCATCTGCGAGGCCGGCGGCATCCGCTATCGCTTCGGCGCCGCGGTCGGCTCGCGCCTGCTGTCGGCCACCGCCATGCATCTGGCGGCCGCCCTGCCCGGCGTCGACTACGCCTGCGAATTGGGCGAATTCGACCGGCTGCTCGACGATCCGTTCGAAGGCATCGAGATCGAGGACGGCCATCTGACGGTGACCGAGACCATCGGCGCCGGCGTCACGCTGCGTCCGGTTGCGAAACGCGCGGCGGCAGGGGGCAAGGCTCGCTAGATCAGCGCTCAGACGCATAGAAATACGATAGGGAGCGGACAATGGCTGCATGGCGGACGACGTACACTATCGCTGACCACACTGGCGATGACCACGCTGGCGATCGCCTGACAGTCGCGGGTGCCGTTCGAGGCGCAGACGCGGACCCAGGAACAGATCGCCATGCTGACGGGGCCCGACCGCCAGAAAATTCTCGAGGACGGCGCGCGCAAGGAAGGCAAGGTCACGCTCTATTCCGGCATGATCGTCGATCAGGCGCTGCGGCCGATGACCGAGTCCTTCATGAAGAAATATCCCTTCATCAAGGCCGAGTTCTGGCGCGCCGACAGCAACAAGATCGTGCAGAAGATCCTCGCCGAGGCGCGCGCCAAGTCGCTCACCGTCGACGTCGGCGAAAGCACCAGCCTGTCGGAGCCGCTGATCAAGGGCGGCGTGGCGGTGCCGTTCAAGTCGCCCGAGCTCGATGTCTATCCCAAGGATTATACCGACCCGCGCAACCTGTGGGGCGCCACGCGCTTTTCCTATTTCGGCGTCGCCTACAACACCAAGGCGGTCGCCCCGGCCGACGTGCCGAAGTCCTACGAGGACCTGCTCGATCCGAAATGGAAGGGCAAGCTCGCCTGGCGCGACGGCTCCGACAGCGGCAGCCCGCTGTTCGTCACCAACATCCTGATGCTGATGGGCGAGCAGAAGGGCGAGGACTACCTCAAGCGGCTCAGCGCGCAGAACATCGTCAATTTCACCGGCAGCGCGCGCACCCTGGTCAACCGCGTGATCGAGGGCGAATATCCGATCGCGCTCAATATCTTCCTGCATCACCCGATCATCAGCGCCCAGAAGGGCGCGCCGGTCGCCGCCCTGCCCTTGCAGCCGGTGCCGAGCCTGAACGGCACCGTGCTGTTCATCAAGGGATCGAGGAACCCGCACGCGGCCATGCTGCTGATCGACTACATGCTGTCCGAGGAAGGCCAGAAGACCCTGGAGGCCGCCGACTATCTGCCGGCCCACCCGAACGTCAGCACCAATCCGGTGTCTGCAGCCGATCATTCCGAAGAAGGCGGACCTGAAGGAAAACTTCATCACGCCGGAGAAGCTGTTCGAGCTCAACGACAAGTCCGAAGCGCTGCTGAAGAAGTATTTCAAAGGCTGAGATGACCGGCCGGACGGCTCGACAATCACACGCACCAAATCAGCTGACGTTGGCGCGGTTCGCGTTGCGCGTCCGCGTATGATGGGAGCCGCATGACCACCACGCCGGGCACGATCGATACGCCGCTGGCCGTCGCGCCACTCGGCGGCTTCACCCGGTTGCGCGAGGCGCTGAGCGTTTCGCCGGCCGTCGCCATCCTGATCGTGGTGCTGCTGGCCCTTCTGCTGCCGCCGACGATCTATCTGATCGAGACCAGCTTCTACACCACGAAGTTCGACGGCTCGTTCGACCAGTTCACCTTCAAATTCTACACCGAGCTGTTCACCAATCCGCGCTTCGCCCGCAACCTGGTGAACGCCAGCATCTATGCGGTGGGCTCGGCGATGGTGGCGCTGACCCTGGGCGTGCTGCAGGCCTGGATCGTCGAGCGCACCAACACGCCGCTGCGCCATTACGTGTTCCTGATCTCGATCATCTCGCTCGGCATCCCGAGCGTGCTCTACACGGTGTCGTTCCTGCTCATCCTCGGCAAGGCCGGGCCGCTCAACCAGATGCTGATGGCGCTGTTCGGCACGAGCGAGCCGATCATCAACGTCTACAGCCTGTGGGGCATGATCATCATCGAGGGCATCGACTTCTCGCCCTTGGCCTTCCTGCTGCTCTCCTCGGTGTTCCGCTCCAACGACGCCTCGTTCGAGGAGGCCTCGATGATGAGCGGCGCCGGCATTTCGCAGACCTTCCGCCACATCACGCTCAGGCTGGCGATTCCCGGCATCCTGGCGCTGCTCATCCTGATCTTCATCCGCGCCTTCGAATCCTTCGAGACGCCGGCGCTGGTCGGCCGGCCGGGCAATGTCCATGTGCTGACCACCGACATCTACGAATCGATCCAGGCCTCGGTGCCGCCCAACTACGGCCAGGCCGGATCCTTCTCGATGGCGCTGCTGGCGATCGTCATGGTCATGCTCTACTTCTACAACAAGCTGTCGCGCCACGCGGAGCGCTACCAGACCATCACCGGCAAGGGCTTCCGCCCGCGCGTCATGGATCTCGGCAAGTGGCGCTACTTCACCGCCGGGCTGCTCGTGCTGATGTTCGTCATCATCATCGGCCTGCCGGTCGGCATCGTGGTCTACGCCTCGTTCCTGCCCTATTACGAAGGCATCACCAAGCAGTCTCTCACCCTGTTCACCTGGGCGAATTACCTGCAGGTGTTCAATTCCCATTCGTTCAAAAGCTCGATCGGCAACACCCTGATCCTGGGCGCCGCCACCGCCACCATCGTCGGTCCCGTTCACCGCGCTGTGCGCCTGGCTGGCGGTGCGGCGCTACCGCGGCGGCTGGATGCTCGACCAGCTCGCCACCATGCCGCTGATCTTCCCGGCCATCGTCATGGGCGTCGCCTTCCTCCATGTCTTCCTGCAGATGCCGTTCGGGCTCTACGGCTCGCTGCTCTCGGTCATCATCGCCTCGACCGTGCGCTTCCTGCCCTACGGCATGCGCTATTCCTACGCCGGCGTGCTGCAGATCCACCGCGAGCTCGAGGAGGCCTCCGCCATCTCCGGCGCGCGCCAGATCACCACCTTCCTGCGCATCGTCATTCCGCTGGTGGCGCCGGCGCTGATCACCTGCTGGCTGTTCGTCTTCCTGCTCGCGGTCAAGGCGGTCGCCATGCAGATCCTGCTGGTCGGGCCCAACTCCCAGGTCGTCGCCGTCACCCTGTTCGATCTGTGGGAGAACGGCCAGGTCACCGAGCTCGCCGCCATGGGCGTTTCGTGGATGGCGCTGATGACCGTGGCGAGCACCGCCTTCTATATCATCGCGCGCCGCTATGGCCTGTCGATCCGCTGAAGCGCCGCCGGAGGGGATTTGAGTTCATGCTGAAAGTCGAAGGCCTCAAGAAGCAATATATGAGCCATGACGGCACGCCCGGCGGCGGCGTGCTCGGCGTCGATTTCGAGCTCAAGGAAGGCGAGCTCTTCACCTTGCTGGGGCCCTCGGGCTGCGGCAAGACCACCACGCTGCGCTCGATCGCCGGGCTGGAGACGCCGCAGCTCGGCCGCATCACGCTCGACGGCCGCGAGCTGTTCCATTCCGGCAAGCGGATCAATGTGCCGATGTACGAGCGCGACATCGGCATGGTGTTCCAGTCCTACGCGATCTGGCCGCACATGAACGTGTTCGACAACGCGGCCTACCCGCTCAAGGTGTCGCGCACCCGCAAATTTTCCAGCCAGGAAATCACCCAGAAGGTCACCCGCGTGCTGGAGATGGTCGGGCTCGGGGAATACATCCGGCGGCCATCGACCCAGCTCTCCGGCGGCCAGCAGCAGCGCCTGGCGCTCGCCCGCGCGCTGACCCGCGAGCCGCAGCTCCTGCTGCTCGACGAGCCGCTGAGCAACCTCGACGCGCAATTGCGCGAGCAGATGCGCTCGGAGCTCAAGCGGCTGCAGCGCGAGACCGGCGTGACGGCGATCTACGTCACCCACGACCAGTCCGAGGCGCTGGCGATCTCCGACCGCATCGCGGTGATGAACGAGGGCCTGATCGCCCAGCTCGGCACGCCGAAGGAAATCTACAACCGGCCGACCTCGGAATTCGTCGCCCACTTCATCGGCCGCACCAACCTGGTGCATGGCGAGCTGGCGCGCGAGGTGACGCCCGGCGCCATGGAAACCGTAACGACGCCGCTCGGCGTGCTGCGCTGCCTGTTCCCGACCGGCGCCAGCCCCAAGCGCGACATCGCCGTGGTGGTGCGGCCCGAGCATATCGAGCTGCGCAAGGCCGACGGCCAGCCCGGCGCCCTCGCCGCGGTCGGCAACGTGCTGTCGGGCAAGCTGGCGAGCGAAGTCTATCTCGGCGAGATCGTCGAATATGTCGTGACCGCCGCGAACGGCAGCGAGATCCTTGTGCGCACCCCCCTCGCCCAGCCGGTCGACAAGGGCGACCCGGTCACCCTGCGCTTCGCGCCGGAACGCACGATCGCGCTGATCGAGCGGTAAGGACGCAGCCCAGTTCGCATTCCTTCTCTTTTCTCGTCATGGCCCGGCTCGACCGGGCCATCTCGTGCAACAGAAGATATCCGTCATGCCCCGGCCCTCGGGTCCGCGCTTTGCGCGGCCCAAGGACATGCTTGTCCGGGGCATCCACGACTTTTCTTTCACTGTCGTCGCAAAAGAACGTGGATGGCCCGACTAAATCGGGCCATGACGACTTTGGGGACGCATCAGCACTTGCATGAGACGGCCGGTCGAGCCGGGCCATGACGAAACGCGGTAACGGTCTCTCTCGCGCTACCCGTAAAACGCGCCCTTGCGATAGGCCACGTCCTTGCTCTTGAAAACTTCGGCGCGGCCGCGGCGGACTTGCCAGCTGCCGTCGGGCATGACGCGGGTGTCGGGATGGCCGCCCGGCTTGGTGGCGCCGAGCCGCAGCACGACGAGCGGCTCGCTCGCCGACCTGCTCGAACCAGTAGTAGGACCCGGCCGGCAGGAAGACGCCTTCGTTGCGCTTCAGTGTGCGGCGCTCGCCGCGCGGGCCGTGGAAGCAGGCCTTGCCGTCGAGCACGATGAAGGAATGGTCCTGGTAGGGGTGCGCGTGCAGATGGTTCTCGCCGCCCTCGGCATAGACCTTGATCTTGATCCACAGGTTGTCGCCGACCGCGAGCGGCAGCTCGGTGTTGCCGGCGTCGAGCAGTTGCGTGCGCATGCGGAAGAAGCTCGGCTTGGCCGATGTGGCCAAGTCCTTCTCGGACACCGCGACGGTTTTGATTTTGCGGCTGCCGGCGCGCTTGACGGCGGCCGGTTTGCGCGGCGCCGGCTTGGCGACCGGCGCCGTCCGCTTCGGCGCGGCGGCCATGCGCTTGGCGCGGTTGAGCGGTTTCTTGGGGCTTCCGGCGGGTTTGGCCACGGCACACCTCCCAGTCGCTTATTGCCCCATCACGGTAGCCACTTTAAGCTGGCCGGGCAACGGCGGCCATGGGAGGCAACCATAACAAAAGGCCGCTGCTGATCATCACGGACTGGGGAGAGGGCTATGGGCCGTCGTTGGCGTCCGTTTGCAACTCCGTTGCTGGTTTCGTTCGTCGCGCTGTGTGCATTGGCCATCGCCGCGCCACCCGGCCTGGCGCTGACCGTCGAGGAGCTCGCGCTTCTCAAAGGCCCCGAGCGCCAGAAGATCCTCGAAGAGGGCGCGCGCAAGGAAGGCAAGGTGATCTGGTATTCCTCGCTCACCATCGACACCGTGCTGCGCCCGCTCGCCCAGGCCTTCGAGAAGAAATATCCCTATCTGAAAGTCGAGCTGTGGCGCGCCGAGAGCGGCAAGATCGTGCAGAAGATCACCGCCGAGGTGCGCGCCAAGAATGTCGAGGGCGACATCATCGAAGGCAGCGGCATCGCCGAGGCCATCATCAAGTCGGGCGTCACCTTGCCCTTCAGCAGTCCCGAGCTGGATGCCTATCCGGCGAGCTACCGCGACGCGAACGGGCTGTGGGCGGCGACGCGCTTCGCCTATTACGGCGTCGGCTACAACACCAAGCTGATCAAGAAGGAGGATGCGCCGAAGACCTACGAGGACCTGCTCGATCCGAAATGGAAGGGCAAGATGGCCTGGCGCATCGGCAGCGACACCGGCGTCGAGCTGTTCATCACCTCGCTGCGCCTGCTGTGGGGCGATGCGAAGACCGAGAGCTACCTCAAGCAGCTCGCGACCCAGAACATCGTCGGCTATACCGGCAGCGCGCGCGCCCTGGTCAACCAGGTGATGGCCGGCGAATACCCGATGGCCATCAACATCTTCCTGCATCATCCGATCGACAGCGCGTGCCAAGGCGCCTCGGTCGCGTCGCAGCCGATGGAGCCGGTGCCCTCGACGAGCGGCACCGTCATGCTGCCCAAGGGCATCCGGCGGCCGCACGCCGCCATGCTCAGCATCGATTTCCTGCTGTCGAAGGACGGCCAAACCGTGCTGCGCGAGGAGAATTACCTGCCCGCCCACCCGCAGATCGATCCGCTGCCCGCGCTCCATCCCATCGTGCCGCGCCTCGCGGGCTTCAAGGAAACCGTGCTCAGCCCCGAGGTCATGTTCCAATACGGCCAGAGCTCGACCGCGATGTATCAGAAGTATTTCCGGCAGTAGCGGGCTCGCGGGAAACGCCTCACCTTTCTCTATGCTCGTCATGGCCCGGCTCGACCGGGCCATCTCAGGCGGGGTTCGCACAAACCACGCTTCGCGTCATGCCACGGCTTGTCCGGGACATCCACGATTTTTTTGTTGATCGAAACGCAAAAGAACGTGGATGGCCCGACTAAATCGGGCCATGACGAAAAATACAAAGGTCATGTCGGCGAGAGATGCCCCGGACAAGCCGGGCCATGACGATGTTTCGAGGCAAGCCGCTCATGGCCTGTGATCCCCCGATCAAGTCGGGGACGACATCGGGCGCCGCGGTCGCCCGATGTCAATTCAGCCCATAGAGCCGGCGCGAATTGCCGTCGAGGATCTTGTCGACGCTGGCGCGCGGCAGCTTGCCGTTGTCGCGCAGGATGCGCAGCGCCTCGATCTGCGCCGAGGTATCGGCATGGCCGTAGTCGGTGCCGATCACCAGATGCTCGTCGCCGACCTGCTGGATGATGTAGGGAATATCGTCGGTGGTCTGGCAGGCGACCCAGATGTTGTTGTCGGCCAGCGGGCTCTTGAAGAAGCGCTTGCCCTTGCGCTTGAAGCGGATCTCGAGATCGTTGAGCGCATAGGGAATCCATTGCGCGCTGACCTCGATGAAGCCCCAGCGGATCTTGGGAAACTTGGCCGGGATGCCTTCCATGAGCAGCGAGTGGAAGGCGCCGACCACCGGCAGCTTGGAGCGCGAGAAGCCGCATTCGTCCTTGAAGATGTCGCGCACGGCGAAGCTGTTGTTGCCGGAATGGAAGGCGACCGGCAGGTCGAGATCCTCCGCCATCTCGTAGAGCGGGAAGAAATGCGGATCGCACAGCTTCATCTCGACCTCGAGCCCGCGCAGGAAAATGCCGCAGGCGCCGTTGTCCTTGGCGAATTCCAGCTCCGTCGCGGATCTTGTCCCATGACGAACGCAGCGGCGGCATCACCACCCAGCGCAGCCGGCCGCCGGCCTTGCTCCAGATATCGGCGAGCCAGCGGTTGTAGCTGCGGCATAGCGCATATTCGACCTGCTCGTTCTGCGTCCAGGCGCGCAGGAAGACCGTGGGATAGAGCACCTGGACGTCGATCTCGAGCTCGTCCATATGCTTGAGCCGGGCGGAGACGTCGCGCATCTCGCGCGATTCCTCGGAGGTGTTGGAGCCGATATTGCCTTCCATCGGCTGAACGCGGCCGTCGATCACCCAGAAGCGTTTCTGCGCGCTGCCCTCGTTGCTGAGCACGGTGTTGCCATCGACCAGCTGGACGACCATGGGCCGGTGTTTCTTATGGGCCTCGTCCATATACTCGAAGGTCTTCGTGGTCTCGATGACATGCGCGTCGGCGTCGATACTACCCATGGTCCTCCCCGACACGGCGGCGTGGCCGTGTCTTGCTTCTGTTCGACGCGGCCTGGCGCCGCGCGTTTGTTGATGCGGCGCTGCGCGCCGAACGAATGGGGCGCGTTAGCCGCGCGCTTGTAATGGGCAAGTTTCGCGCCGCGCCTAGGCCGGTGTCAATGGCGGCCGGCCGGACCGTTAGAGTTCGGCCTCGTGCCTATAGGCGACCGTTGCGGATATAGGCCCGCACGAAGAAAATCAGCGCCACAATCGCAATGCCGGCAAGGACAATTTTTCCGAGCAAAGGAAGGGATTCCGAATAAAAAATAGGAATCACCGAACATCTCCGTCGAATTCGGCCACCCTGGCTCAAAGTGCAACAGTGCCGGCGCGGCCCGGCCGAGCCCGCCACTTACCGGAAGGCCAGGGTCGCCGGCGAGATCAGCACGCCGAAGGCCTCGCACCAGATAATGACGCTGCCGTAGGTCTTGAGGTCCACGCCGGCCGGCACGTCATAGACCTGGCTGCCCTTGAAAGCGCGCAGCCGGCCGAGATCGACGAACGTCTGGCCCTCGAGTTCGGCGGAGCGGGTCATGCCGGCCTTGGGCACCAGATAGACATGGAACGCGGGACCGGGCCCGACCTCGAAGTCGCGGCCGAGCACCACGGCCTCGCCGTAAACCGTCACGCTGCCCCTGCCGTAATGCACCGGGTCCGCCGGATCGGCGTGGATGAAGGTGCCGGTGGCGACGACCGGCTTGGTCTCGGCGCCGGCCAGCTGCTCGTTGGCCGTGACATCGGCGAGGAAGATGTAAGGGTAGACGAAGATGCCGATGGCGAAGCCGACACCGGCGCCCAGCACGCCGCCGACCACGAAGATGGCGAGATATTTCCAGACCGGCCGCATCAGGGCGCCTCGAACTGGCGCGGGATCGGCACCGTCGCCACGCCGGGCAGCGCCATGGTGTTGATGTTCCATGACAGGGTGATGCGCGGCCGTGTGCCGGCATAGGGATTGACGCAATGCACCGCCTGCCCCGGGAAGATGATCATGGTCCCGGCGCGCAAGCCGGGCATCACCGGGTTTGTCATATGTCCAGGCTCGCCCTGGCAGCAGGGAGCGAGCCTGGGATCGACGAAGCAGAACTGGCCGGACCACGGATCGGTCGGAACGGGATCGCCGGGATCGACGCAATAGACCACGCTGGCGGCCGCGCGCAGATGGCTGTGCGGCGCGCTGTAATCGCCGTTGCCGTAGATGTTCGCCCAGCTCATGTCGATCACCGCTGAACTCCGCGCCGAGCATCTTTCTGAACAGGCCGGTGGCGCGCGCGCAGATGAACGCCAGCTCGGGCGATTGCATCTGGTGAATATGGTAGATCTTGGTGCCGCCGACCGCGCGGTCCTGCTGCACGGCGACGTCCGGATCGTGGGCGAGCGCGAGCAGGCGCGCGGTCAGCGCCGGATGATAGACGGCGGCGTCGCCGAAGTGGGTCAGCGCGAAAGCCGGCGCGCCGGGCAGCGCTTCCGTGCGTTGGCCGTCCGGCCAAACCGCAAGGTCCTGTGAGGACGTACTCGTGCCACGCACCAACTGTCGCCATCCGCTTTCCCTCGCGTCTTATGGCCGTCTGTCTACCGCCGACTAGGGCCGCAGCTGGGTGTAATCGATCAGCTTCTTCACTTTACCGCCATCGCGGGCTCGCGCCAGCGCTTTCGAGCGCTCCGGCTGCGAGCGGGCCCGTCCGAGCAAATAGAGCGTGCCGAAGGCGTCGCCCGCGACCCGGAAATTCACGTCCGCTACGCCATATGCGCCGATCAGGCGCGCCTCCGCCTTGGTTTCGAGCACGATTACGTCGCCCCAATCGAGCAGCTTGCGCCGCTCCTGCTCCGCCTTGGGCATGTAAATGACGTGCCAATAGAGCGCCTTCACGTCCTTGATCGCGCGCACGCCCTTTTCGAACTTGTCGTAGGTTGCCTTGTCGTCGAACAGCCCGGTGACGAGCAGACGCTGCTCATAGATGCGCGTCGAGGCCTTGATGGTGCCGACCTCCGCCATCAGGCCATTGACCTTGAGGATGATCTCGTTGTCCTTGGCGATGTCGGCCATGCTGCGCGCTTCGATAGCGCGATCGATGAGGGTCTTCGGAATCAGCAAAAGGTCCATCGGCTGCTGCGCGGCCCGCGGCCGGCGGACACAGCGTGAGCGCGATGGCCAACAGCAGTCCACCGCCTGAGATGAACCGCGACCCTCGCCATCGATGAACGTCCCCCGCTAATCGGCCCGGGATTATAGCAGAGGACGGCGCGTTTGGGAGGGCGGACACGCGCCGCAGGGCGCAGCGGATGAAGAAGGGGGTGGCGGTCAGCCCGCCACCCGTTCGATTTCAATCCTTGGCGTATTGGTATTCCGGCAACGCGCGCAACTCATCCTGTGCTGGCGCCGGGTAGGACGAGCTTGTTGTCGGCGAAGGTCAGGCTCGCGTACGGCACCACCACCAGCCGTTCGCCCAACCCGAGAAAGCCGCCCACCGACAGGACCGCGAAGGGCGTCGTGCCATCGGGGCTGACGATGAGATCGTCGACCTTGCCGATGGTGTCGCCCGCGTCGTTGCTGACGCTGGCGCCGATGAGTTTCGTGGCCCGATAGCCGGTGGCGACCGTCTGCGGATCCACTTTCACGAGACCCACCGTCTGCGGCGCCCCTTGGGACCATGCCGGGGACCATGCTGGTATAGCCAGCAACGCGGCACCGATCCAAGCGGCGCCGAGCGTATTCATGACTCGCTTCATTGTTGTCTCCCGGTCGTTGGCCAGAGGCTCCGGTCCGTGGTCAGAGGCTCCGACCGCGGATGCCGCTAACCCCGATTCTTGTCCTTATTGCGCACGGCGTCCTTGACGCCGCCGACGGCGTTCTGAATCTTGCCTTCCGCTTTGTCGGCTTTGCCCTCGGCCTGCAACTTCGCGTCGCCGGTCGCCTTCCCCAGGCCTTCCTTAACCGACCCCTTGGCCTTCTTCGCCGCGCCTTCGATGCGATCCTTATCCATGACAACCTCCACTAGAAACGTGCGCAAACATTTGCCGCACCATTTCCATGTGGGTACGCCGCGCGGAATAACAGCCACACGGGCCGAATGATTTTCATGAGTTTGCTATGGCGATCACGCGCGATAAAAAAACGGCGTGAGACACGCTCACGCCGTACGGTCGATCAGGTCGCGCAGACCTCAGCCGCCATGCTCCTGAATCTCGCCCAACTGCGGGTCGATGCGAACTTTCACCGTTTCGCTGCCCTTTGTCGCCGTCGCGATATAAGCATTGCCTTCACGCTGGATGTTGTGCACGTTCGCGTAGCCCTGCTTCTCGAGCATGCTACGGATCCGCGATTCGGCGGCGACCGGTTCGGTCATCGGTCTCTGTTGCGGGTTGGTCATATTCCGCGGCGAATCGAGGCCCTCACGCGTATTACGCTCCACGGGATCGTGCATGGTGCCCCGCTCCATGCCCTGGCTGTCGATGCCGCGCTCGAGGCTCGGCGATGGGCCTTGCGGCACGCCGCCGCCACTGCTCGCGCCGGCGCCGCTCGATTGCGCCAACGCGACTCCCCCCAGGCTCAAGCTCGCCGCTGTCGCCACGACGAGCAATCTGGAAATCTGCATGGCCGTCCTCCTTCCGCGCAAGCGCTGGCGTGGCATAACGCCAGGCCCGCCGATTGCAACAATCATGTGTTAAGAAGGAAACCCGGCATACGGCACGTGGTTCCGCGTCCCCGGGCAGACGATTTGAACGTCTGGATGGTTCCACAGGGGACGTCGGCGCAAGTCCGCTGCAGCCCAGCGCTCACTCACGATGGAAAACAGGCGGCTCGAGAACCGCCGCCTTCTGACGGGTATTGTCGTGCGTGCGGTTTGCCGGCTCGCCTGCGGATCTACCAGACGATCTTCTCGATGCCTTCGAAATGGACCAAGCTGCCGTCGGCGAGTTGCAGGGTGCCGGCGGCATCCTGTGACAGGTCCAGGACACCGGCACGCTCGCCGGCCACATGACCGTGGTCGAGCTGCAGAGTCCAGTCGCCGGTGATGGTCCCGCCGTCGGCGCCCTCGAGGCGTATCGTATCGGTCCAACCGCCCTTCTGGCCGCCATCGAAATAATTGGCGGCGCCGTCTCCCAGGCCGAACACGTAAGTGTCCGATCCGCTTTCGCCATAGGCCGAGTCGGAGCCGGCACCGCCGCGGAAAAGATCATTGCCGGCACCGCCATAGAGCTCATCGTTGCCGGCCCCGCCGATCAGCGTGTCGTTTCCGGCGTCACCGCTGAGCAGGTCATCGCCGGCATCACCGAGCAGGGTGTCGTTTCCGGCGCCGCCCCACAGTTGGTCCGCGCCCACGCCGCCTTCCAGCGTGTCGTTGCCGGCGTCGCCTTTGAGTTCGTCCGCGCCGGCGCCGCCCAGCAACCGGTCGTCTCCCGTGCCGCCAAAGATCCGGTCATCGCCCGCGCCGCCTTCCAGCGTGTCGATTGCCGGCGTCGCCTGAGCGTCGTCGCCGAGCCGCCCCAACGTCGTAAGGTATCGCTGCCGCGCCGCATCCAGGCGATCGTTGCCGGCATCGCCCTGAGATCGTCGCTGCCCGCGCCGCCGAGCAGGCGGTCGTCACCGGCACCGCCGGTGAGAGCGTCATTGCCAGCACCGCCTGTCAGCGTGTCGTTGCCGGCATCGCCATAGAGCTTGTCGTCGCCCGAGCCGCCCCCGAGACTGTCGTCGCCGGTCCCGCCGTAGAGCGTATCGCTGCCCGCGCCGCCATCCAGGCGATCGTTGCCGGCATCGCCTTTCAGCTCATCGTTGCCCGAACCGCCCAACAGCTGGTCGTCACCGGCACCGCCGCTGAGAGCGTCATTGCCAGCGCCGCCTGTCAGCGTGTCGTTGCCGGCATCGCCATAGAGCTTGTCGTCGCCCGAGCCGCCATCGAGACCGTCGTCGCCGGTCCCGCCGTACAGCGTATCGTTGCCCGCGTCGCCGCGAAGTGCGTCGTTGCCGGCATCGCCCCTGAGTTCGTCAGCGCCCGCGCCGCCCAGCAACAGATCGATTCCTGCGCCGCCTGCGAGACGATCATCGCCCGCGCCGCCCCTCAACGTATCGTCGCCGGCATCGCCATGGAGCTTGTCGTCGCCCGAGCCGCCGTCGAGGCGGTCATCGCCAGCCCCACCATAAAGGGTATCGGTGCCGGCACCGCCATCGAGACGATCATCGCCGGCGTCGCCGCGCAACTCGTCATTGCCGGCATCGCCGGACAGACGATCGTTTCCATCGCCACCAGACAGCAGGTCATCGCCAGCGCCGGCCCTCAGCGTATCGTTGCCCGCTTCCCCGTAAAGTTTGTCGCCGCCTGAGCCGCCATCGAGCATGTCGCCGCCGGCGCCACCATAAAGCTTGTCGTTTCCGGCGCCGCCGCGGAGATTGTCGTTCCCTGCGTCGCCGCGCAGATCATCCTCGCCATCACCGCCCGACAGACGATCATCGCCGTCCCCGCCCGACAGCAGATCGCCACCGGCACCACCGCTCAGCGTGTCGTCGCCCGCTTCGCCATAGAGCTTATCGGCGCCTGCACCCCCATCCAGGGTGTCGTCGCCGCTGCCGCCATAAAGCCTGTCGTTTCCAGCACCGCCCTTGAGGAGATCAATACCCGCATCGCCACGCAGTTCGTCATTGCCGGCGTCGCCGAACAGGCGATCATCGCCGTCCGCGCCGTATAACTGGTCGTCGCCGGCGCCGCCTCTCAGGACGTCATTGCCCGCTTCGCCGTAGAGCCGGTCGGCACCATCGCCGCCATCGAGAGTGTCGTCGCCGGTCCCGCCATAGAGCTTGTCGTTGCCAGCGCCGCCTTTCAGAAGATCGTGGCCCGCATCGCCGCGCAGTTCGTCATTGCCGGCGTCGCCGAACAGGCGATCATTGCCGTCCGCGCCGTACAACCGGTCGTCGCCGGCGCCGCCTCTCAGGACGTCATTGCCCGCTTCGCCATAGAGTTGATCGGCGCCCTCGCCGCTATCGAGAGTGTCGTCGCCGGTCCCGCCATAGAGCTTGTCGTTGCCGGCGCCGCCCTTCAGGACGTCATTGCCCGCGTCGCCGCGCAGTTCGTCGTTGCCGGCGTCGCCGAACAGACGATCATCGCCGTCCGCGCCGTATAACCGGTCGTCGCCGGCGCCGCCTCTCAGGACGTCATTGCCCGCTTCGCCGTAGAGCCGGTCGGCGCCATCGCCGCCGGATAGCCGATCATCGCCGCCGCGGCCGTACAGCCGGTCCGCTCCACCGAAGCCATTGATCACGTCATCGCCGGCGCCACCGACCAGCGTCTCGTTGCGCGAGCCGCCATTCAACGTCACACCGGCCGGCGTGACAATTGCTGGAACCGACGGCGGGTTGTTGCCGCCAGGGCTGTCGGGCGGCGGGAGAGTATTTTGATCGGGAGTTGGTGGCGGATTGATTGCCGAGGGAGTCTGGGGTGCATCGCCACCCGCCGCAGGCGGGGCGCTGTCCCCGGAATCGGCGATGACCGGCAACGGATCATTGGCCGGCGGCGGTAGCTCGCCACTGGCACCGGTCGGTGGCGACGCGTCGCCACCAGTCGCAGGCGGCGTGTTACCTCCTGCATCATCCAATACCGGTACCGCATGATGGCTCGGCGACACCGGAAACCCGGCGCTCTTTACCATCTTGTCGGAAACGTCGGTCGCGCCATCCGTGATGGGGCGCTGGCCGCTGTCGGTACCGTGCTCCTGCGAAGCCGCGAATGCCGTGTCACCCGACGGGCTGCCGGCGGAGCCGGTAGCTTGAATCTGTGGGGCGGCGTCTGCGTCACCGCCCGGCTGCCGTTGCGGGTCAGGGCGATGGCCGCCGCCACGCGCGTGCTGGGCGCTCTCGCCGCGGGCAGTGTCCTCGCCGCCCCGCTCGGTTGACGGTTCCCGCGTCAGGCCGGCGGTTGCCGATCCATCCGCACGGCCGCCGCCGCCATTCGCCGGCAAGGCAATTTTCGCATCGTTGGCCAATTCGCCGGTTGCGGTGGACGGTCCCGGCAGAGCCGCGAATGCGGTCGCCTGGGCGCCGTCGCCGTGGTCGACGCCATGCTCATAACTGTCGCCCTCGCTGCGCGAACCGGCATTCCGATGGGACGCGTCTTGCCTATAGTCCGGCAGGACGGCGGTCTCCTCGGCGCGATCCGGCTGGCGGCGGTGCAGAGCACCCTCGCCATCGGCCGCGGCCGGATCCTGCCGGCCCAATTTGGCGAGTTCGGCGGCGATCTTAGATTTGTCGGGCGCGTCGGTCGCGGACACGAAGGATGCTTCTGCCATATTCGACCTCATCCTGAGGCGGTCAGCGCGCGAGCTGACGGGATCACGCTTGTGATTCGACGGTCCCGCGAGGCTATCGCGGGATTCATGAAAAATGTCTGAAAATCGCCGTTAAAGTCGCGCAAAAACTACGTATAAACAATGAATTATGGTTAAATCGGGCATTCCCCGACAGCATTAACCAGTAAAGCTTTCTTAAACCGTAATCAGTCAAACTTCGGTGTGATGAAACAAATCCGCCGAAGTTCATGTTGTTGAAGACCGCCGGCACAGAGCCCGACCGCGACGGCGCATCCGCCAATGCGGACGGCAGCGCATGCGGGAGCACCACCACCGTCCGCGGCATCCTCAAACCGCTGGCGTGCCGCGCCGACGTGCTCGCCGCTTCGGCCCTGATCAATCTGCTGTCGCTCGGCCTGCCGATCGCCATCCTGCAGATTTACGACCGCGTCATTCCGAGCAAGGCCCTCGACACGTTCGCGTTCCTGGTCGCCGGGCTTGCCGTCGTCATTCTGCTCGACGCGATGGCGTCCTACATCCGCGCCTATATCACCAATTGGAGCGCGGCCCGCCTGCAGCATGCGCTCGGCATCCAGGTGCTCGAGCGCACCCTCGGCGCAGGGCTGGCGACGTCCTACCGCATTTCGCCCGGCATGCAGATCCAGCGCTACCGCGCGGTCGAGGTGGTCAAGAACTTCTACGCCGGCCAAGCCGCGCTGGCGTTGGCCGATTTGCCCTTCATCGTCCTGTTCCTCGCGCTGATCGCCGTCATCGCCGGACCCTTGGTCGTCGTGCCGTTGGCCATGCTGCTGATCGCCGCCGCGCTCGTCTTCGGCATCGGCCGGCGCCTGCGCGCGACATTGGTCGAGCGCACCCATTGCGACGACCGGCGCTACAACTTCCTGACCGAGGTGCTCGGCCGGATCAAGACGGTGAAGGCGCTCGGCCTCGAGACACTGCTGGTCCGGCGCTATGAGCGCCTGCAGGCCAGTTCTGCCGAACAGACCTTCCATGCGTCCCGTGAAGCCGCCGTGGCGCGCGGGCTCGGCGGCACGATGTCGCAATTGACCATGATCGCCACCGCGGCCGCCGGCAGCCTGTCGGTCATCGAGGGCGCGCTATCGGTGGGCGCGCTGTCCGCCACGGTCTTCCTGGCCGGCCGCGTGAGCCAGCCCATGCTGCGCGCATTCGGCTTGTGGATGCAATTCCAGGCGGCGCAGCTGGCCCGATCGCAGGTCGACGAAGTCTTGCATCAGCCGATCGAAGCACGCCCCGATCTGCCCGAGATCGGTCCGCTGCAAGGCCACATCGAACTGCGGAACGTCGGCTTCCGCGTCGACGAAGGCAGGAAAACCATCCTGGCCGGCATCAACCTCGAGATCGCAGCCGGTGAAACCATCGGTCTCACCGGCCCGACCGGCGGCGGCAAATCCACCCTGCTCAACCTGATCAGCGGCCTTTACAGCCCGACCGAGGGCGAGGTCCTGCTCGACGGCCGCCGGCCGCAGGATCATGACCCAGCCAGCGTGCGGCGTCAGATCTGCCGGGTGCCGCAAAACGCCGCGCTGTTCAACGGCACCATTCTTGAGAACATGACCATGTTCCGCGAGGGCGAGATCATCGACCGCGCGCTGCACCTGAGCGAACGTCTCGGCGTCGCCCGCGCCCTTGCCCGCTCGCCCGACGGCTATCAGACCAAGGTGGGCGACGGCTCGGGCGATGCCCTGCCGGGCGGTATCCGCCAGCGCATTTCGATCATCCGCGCCTTGGCGTCGCACGGCGATCCCAAGATCATCCTGTTCAACGATGCCAACGCGACGCTGGATTCCGAAAGCGATCGTCTGCTGCTCGATCTTCTGCGCGAATACCAGGGCCGCGCGACCCTGGTTATTGTCAGCCACCGGCCCTCGTTCCTCAAGCTCGCCGACCGCAACTTCGTCATCAAGGACGGCACGTTGTATCCGGCGCAGAGCGCATGCGACACGCGTCTGTTGCACGAGCGCGCGTCATGAGCCAGACCAGCGGCGCCATCCGGTATTCCAATATCGCGCCCGAGGCCGGGATGCGAATCCTCGCCTACGCCGGCGAGCACGGCAGCGCCACTCTCTCGCCCTACGCCAACTGCCTCGTGCCATTGCTGAATGCGCTGGGCTGGCGCGGCAACGCCCGGCATGTGGCTGAGGCCCTGCCGCATTTTTCAAACGATCTCGATCTCTCCGGCCTGATCGCGGTGTTGGCCAATCTGAACTACCTCACCACCGAGATTCGCCTGCGCCAACGCGACATCGAGCCCGGCATGTTGCCTTGCCTGTTTGTGCCCGACAAGGGCGCGGCACGGGTCATCCTGGAGCTCGAAAAAGACGGCTTCCGCGTCTATGACGGCGAGGCCTGCGCCGTCATACTGTGCAACGATGGCAAATTACGCGGCACTGCCTTTGTAATCCGGCGCGCGGCGAACGCCGACGCCGTCGCCGGTTCGGCGCCGCAAAGCTGGACGACCGGCATCCTGCGCCGGTTTGGCGCGTCGCTATCGCTCGGCCTCGTCGTCTCCGCGGTCTGCAGCCTGATCGGCCTGGTCGCGCCCCTGCTCATCATGTTCATTTACGACCGGGTGATCGGCTCCGGCGCGGCATTCCAGCTCTATTACCTGGTGCCCGCCATCGTCGCCGTGTTCGCCTTCGAGATCGCATTTCAAAATCTGCGCGCACGCATGACCGGCCATGTCGCGGGTCGGCTCGAATATCTGATCGGCTGCGCCACCTTCCGCCGCATCCTCAACCTGCCGCCGGTTCAGACCGAGACGGCGCCGATCGGCGCCCAGCTCGCACGGCTCAAGGAATTCGAATTGGTGCGCGAGTTCTTTACCGGGCCCCTGTCGGAAGCCATGCTCGACCTGCCGTTCGTCGTGCTGTTCATCCTGCTGATCGCCATCATCGGCGGGCCGCTGGCCTTCATTCCCGTGGGCGTCGCGCTGATCTTCGTCGTGCTGCATCTGGTGTTCTCGCCGATCATGGCGAGCCACGTAGCCGAAGCGAGCCAAGTAAAATCGTTACAGCAGCAGTTCCTGGTCGAGACCGCGTCCCATCTCGGCGAGATCAAAACTCAGTCTGCCGAAAGCCTCTGGCTCGACCGTTACCGCGACGTCTCGGCCCGGGTCGCGCTGCACGACTTCCGCTTCGCCATGAGCGGGCAGACCCTGCAGATCGTCGCCCACATGCTGATGATGGTCGCCGGGGTCGCCTTCATCTCTGGCAGCATGCTCTATGTCATCTCCGGGCATCTCACCGGCGGCGGGCTGCTCGCCGTCACCACGCTGGGCTGGCGCGCCCTGGCGCCGTTGCAGTCGGGTCTTGTCGCCCTGGGACGCTGGCAGTACGTGCGCCAGGCTCTGCTGCGCATCGATCTCCTGATGCGGCTCAAGCCGGAGCGCAGCGAGGTCGCGCCGCCGCCGCCCGAGCGCAGCTTCGCCGGCCGCCTGACCTTCCTGAATGTCAGCCACCGCTTCCGCCCCGACGGCGAACCCGCTCTGCAGCCTTTCACGCTCGACATCCCGGCGGGACAAATCGTCGCCGTGACCGGTCCGAATGGCTCGGGCAAATCGACCTTCGTCAAGCTCGCCGCCGGCCTCTACGCGCCGAGCGGCGGTGTCGTGCTGATCGACGGACTCGATCTTCGCCAAGTCGACGCCATCGACCTGCGGCAGCACTTCGGCATGGTGCCCCAGGTCAGTCACTTCTTCTACGGCACGATCGCGCAGAACATGCGGCTCGCCCTCCCGACGGCGACCGACGAGGCGATCCGCGCCGCCGCGCGGGACGCCAATGTCCATGACGACATCATGGCTCTGCCCGAAAATTATGACACCAGGCTCACCGAGCATGTGCTGGCGGAACTGCCGGAAGGATTCAAGCAGAAGCTGTCCCTGGCGCGCGCCTATGTCCGCGAAGCGCCGATCCTCATTCTGGATGAGCCGGTGCAGGCGCTGGACGACGACGACGACCGCGCGCTCATAACGGCTCTCGGAAAATTGCGCGGCACGACCACGATCCTGCTCGTCACCCATCGGCCGAGCCACATGCGGCTGGCGGACCGCCTGGTCGTGCTCGATGCCGGCCGCGTGCTCTATTCGGGCGCGCCCGCGGAATACCTGCAACGCCAAACCGGGAAGGCCGCTTGACCATGTCCGTTGTCGCGTCCACGGAACCGTCCGGTGCCGCGCGCAAGCGCGATCGGCGCTATATCCAGTGTCTGAAGCAGCCGGCCATTTTGGAAGAGATGGGGCCGCCGGGCGTCCTGCGCCTACTGCTGTTGCTGCTCGCCCTGCTGGTCGGCACGGCGATCGGATTGGCGGCGACCACCAAGATCGTCCAGACGACCCAGGCGCCAGGCTCGATCACGCCAGCCGGGGCCGTTCTGCATCTGCAGCATCTGGAAGGCGGCATCGTCACCGAGATCCTCGCCCGCGAGGGCGACCTCGTCGAGCGAGGGGCGGTGCTCGTGCGGCTCGATCCGGCCGCCGCCGCGTCCGACCTCGACGAGCGGGAATCGATGATCGCCAGCCTCGAGGTCGAAATCGAGCGGCTGCGCGCCTTCACCGAAGGCCGCCCGGCGGATTTCAGCCGGGTCGCCGGGAAATATCGCCATCTGGTGAGCCAGCAGATGGAAATTCTCGCCGCTCAGGAGGAAGCGCGCAACAGCCAGCGCGGCGTCGCCGTCAACCAGATCGAGCAGCGCGAGGCGGAAATCGCCACCCTGCAAAGCCAGACCGAATCGCTGCAGCAGCGCGAGGCGATCATGCGCGAAGTGCTCGGCATGCGCGAGGAGCTGTCGGACAAAGGGCTGGTTTCGCGCATCCAGTTCCTCAGCACCAAGAACGAATATCTCAGTGCCCAGCGCGAGCTGTCGAAGAACAAGAGCGAGATCGAACGCGCGCGCCAGACCCTGGAGGAATCGCGCAGCCGGCTGGTCCAGATCGATGCTCAACTGGTCAATGAAGCCGCGCAGCGGCTCGGCCGCGCCGGCGCCGAACTCGGCCAGCTGCGCGAATCGGTCGGCAAGGCGCAGGACCGGTTCGAGCGCCTGGAATTGCGCGCGCCGCAGCGCGGCATCATCAAGGAGATCAAGGTCAACACGGCCGGCGCGGTGATCACACCGGGCGCCATCGTCGCCGAGATCGTACCGCTCGACCGCGAGTTGCTGGTCGAGGCGCGGCTGCCGCCGGCCGACCGCGGCCGGCTGACGGTCGGCCAGTCCGTGCAAGTGAAGCTGCAGACATACGACTTCACGCGCTACGGCTCGATTCCTGGCCGCATCGAGCATATCTCCGCCACCACCTTCACCACGCCGGGCGGCGAGGCCTACTACAAAGGCAGCGTACGTTTGCAGCGGGATCACGTCGGCGACGTGCCGGGCGCCGGCATGGTCATGCCGGGCATGCTGGTGGAAGTCAGCGTCAATACCGGCGAACGCACCCTGCTCCACTATCTGCTGCGCCCCGCCTACGAAGCGGTGAACCACGCCTTTCACGAGGGCTGATCGCGGAGGAGCGGCCGCAGCCCATCAGTATTTGCCGGGATCCTGCGGCGGCGGAAAATTGCCGTGGCGGCCGTCGCGTTCCGGAATGATGCCGTCGTCGTCGGTGCCGTCGTCGACGTCGAAATCGCCGATCGTCGGCACCGGGTTGCCGGTGATCTGCAACCATTCCTTGAAGCGCGGATGCTCGATCAGATCCTCGACGGCGTCCGCCTCCGTCCGGCCGAAGCCGACCGGGTCCATTTCCGGGTTGATGAAATCCGGCGACGTTGCGGCCCAGCCGTCGTTCTTGCGGCGCAGCATGTAACCTTCCTGGGCCATGGGCTTCCTCCTGTGAACCGAAGCGAGCGCAGCGCCGCCAGACGCGCGCTTCTTTTAAACACGCGCGACGGCGCAAGGGTCCGACCCCATCGGGCGTTACCGCTCCGCTCAGGCGCGGCGGTTTAAGGGATGACGGCCCAGACGCGGTGGGCACCAGCAAAGCGAAGGCGCTGCCCGGAAGTCAGACGCGAGACGCGCGGCAAAGTCACGGTCGAAGCGCCTCGTGCCGCGATTGGGGAGACTGCAAGCTTCTCATGAATGATCCTGTCATTTCCGCCGGCCTGCTGCCAAGGGATTCCCCGTGAACACGTCGGGCAGGTTTCTCTTGAGCACGGTGTGTCGCGGATCGGGACTCTGCGCTCCTTCGCGCCGCATGGGACAGCGAAGCCAGGCAACAGGACCGCGCGTGTCATTGGCGTGACCGGGATGATAAGTTCATGAGAGCTGGAAATTCCATGGAATGCGCTGGCGCGAGGCCGCCTACCGAGCCCAAGGAAAGCCTGGGGTGAATCCATAATTTATCAAATATACCAATAAGTTATGGCCAAGCTCCGCTGGGGAACCGGCACCGAGACCCCGCGTTGAGATCATCGGTGGTCGGCCCCCAAACGCCATGACCACCGACTTTCACCAACCCAATCGAAAGAGATGCAACATGACTGCGAAACTCCTGTCTCGCCGCGTGCTCAGCCTCGCGGTAACAGCCATGGTCCTCGGCGGTGGCCTCCTTGTCGCGAAGGCGCACCTCATCGGCGTCGCGCTGGCGTGCACCGCGAGCTGAGCACCCGGCGATAAGAAAAAGCCTCATCGTGCCTGCGGCCTCCGAGTGGCGCGCGGATTTGGAGGCCGCTCATTTCCGATCGATAGACATATACCCCTCCCCAAGGGCGGTGACGGCGTGCGGGAAGGTTCAGCCACGTGAACGCCATGCAGCGCAGCGCGATCTACGTCACTGGCTTCGCATTGGCATGCCTGATCGCGGCGCATAACCCGACGGGAGGCTACACGACGACGATCGCGCGCTACGATCCATGGCCCCTCCCCTCGGCGATCGATCCCGCCGCTCCCCAAGCAACATTGTCGTGCGACACGCCGACCCCGGAGCAGCAGACCATGCTCGCATCGCAGAAGCGCTTCCTCGGCGAGGAGCTCGGCCATTGCCGGCCGGTCGCGCTCGATATCGGGCAATGGCGCAGCGACGGCGCGCTGCTCCCCTACCTGGCCACGGTCAGGAAGGCCGTGGCCTTCGCCGCCGCCCTGCTCATCGCTGGACTATCGTGGCTCTGGCTATTCCGCGCGCCGCAACCGCGCAAGTTGTCGCGCGGCAAGCCAGCAGCGAGCATGAAACCAAGCGATTAGGGAATGGTGGGCGCGCAAGGACTCGAACCTTGGACCCGCTGATTCCGAGCGCCCGCAAAGCCCATGCCTTATAAGAGGTGGTCTAGCGGCGGCGGGCGGGGCCGGCGTTAACACATCGCGCCGCGCCACAGGCTAGATTGAACCGAGGGTGAGCCATGACGATCAACGCGCAATACAATGTCGCCGCGCCGGAGAGCCTGCCGATCAAGTTCGCCGGCTACCAGCGCCGCAAGATGTATGCCCGCTTCATCGATACGATGGACCCCGGGCCCGACGACACCATCCTCGATATCGGCGCCACCAGCGACCAGACCTATGAGCATTCGAACTATCTCGAGGCCTGGTATCCGCACAAGGCGAAGGTGACCGCCTGCGGCATCGACGATGCCACCTTCCTCGAGCGGAAATATCCCGGCATGACGTTCCGGCAAGCCGATGGGCGCAAGCTGCCCTTCGCCGATGGGTCCTTCGACTATGTTCATTCGAGCGCCGTGCTGGAGCATGTCGGCAGCTTCGACAATCAGGCGGCGTTCATCGCCGAAATGTGGCGGGTGGCGCGCAAGGGCATCTTCGCCACGACCCCCAACCGCTGGTTTCCGGTCGAGTTCCACACCGTGTTGCCCTTGGTCCACTGGCTGCCGAAGCCTGCGTTCCGCGCACTGCTCCGCGCCATCGGCAAGGGCTTCTTCGCCGATGAGAACAACCTCAACCTGATGTCGGCGGGATCGCTGGCGCGCGCGGCCGGCCAGCGCGCCGTGCGGGTCGAAAGCGAGGCCCTGGCCGGCTGGCCGACCAACCTGCTGCTGATCGGCCGCAAGAGCGGATAGGCGCGCTCGTACCCCGGCCGCAAGGCCTCAATTCGCGCGCTACGGCGGTGAAACGGAAACGGGCACCTCGCCACGGCTCGCGGCGGCGACTGAACGCTCCGCAAACGCCGAGTTTGACAGTCCGCCGCCGCAGCGCGTTGGACAGTCGCCGCGCGACCAGCGCTAAAGGCTTGAAAGGATGGTGGGCCGATAAGGACAGATCTGGGCGCTGGGTTCTGGCGATCGTGGGGCCGCTGAGCAACGCAATTCACGGCGGAAATCGTAAGCGCTTCAACGAAAAGGTCGCGCGCCCGCTCGACGGTTCACGTTCCATGATGACGTTGATCCAGGTCAATGCCCGCGCACCTCTTATCACTTTAATGACGTCTCCACTCCTTAGGAGAACCCGCCATGAGCGAACGCATCGATCAGTTCTGCGAAGAATCTTCGTGTCAAGCTCACAAGCATTGATAACAACATGCAGTCGCTGAAGACGAAAATCGACAGCAACGTGCAAACCGCCGAGCAGGATGTGCGAGGTCAGTTGGATAGCGTCAAGAAGCGCATCGATCAGAACCGGGCAACGGTGACGACAGCGCGCGCGGACATAAAGAAATGGGTGGATGAACGTAAGGCCTCAGCCCAAGAGAAGATCGCTGAGTGGAAGAGCAAGAGGGATATGTCCAAGCTGCAAAGCCGCGCCGAAAGCGCCGAACGCTACGCCGCAGCCACGGCGTTCATGGCGTTGGCCGCCATAGATGAGGCTGAGGAAGCTTCACTCGAAGCCTGGTTGGCCCGCAAGGACGCGGACGTCGCGCGTGCCACGCGGGCAGCTTGACTCGTCGTGTGTGGCCGGGGGCTGAGGAAAGCCCCCGGTGATATCATGGCTGAGCCGACCCGCGCGCGGGCTCTGAATACGACCATAGATCGGCGTGCTGACCCAGAATTGAGGGGCGAGATCGCGGTCGATCTCAATTCCGAACTGATCGGCCGTTTCACCAGGGCGAACAGCCGAGCGGTCGCGACGGCGATTCCGTTCGGTGGCTCGTCGAGGCTGCGGCTATTCCGCCCCGCCGCGGCCGCGCGAACTGCACCGCCAAGCGCAGGCGTGCCGCGCGGCTAGAGCATGATCGTCTTTAGATGAATCGGGATTCCCCTAGAGCGTGATCCATTCAGATTGACGTGTATCCGGCATTGCGAAGGTAGTTGGCACATTCGGCGGGTGTGAAGCGGTCGAGCAAGGTGCCGATGCGGCGCCAGGTTGCTTCGACGGAGCGTTCGTCGGCTTTGCGCAGGAGGGTCTTGAGTTTGGCGAAGACCTGCTCGATCGGGTTGAGGTCGGGACTGTAGGGTGGCAGGAAGAAGAGCTTGGCGCCGGCCGCCCGGATGGCGCGCCGCACGGACTGTCCCTTGTGGCTGCCGAGGTTGTCCATGATGACGATGTCGCCGGCCGACAGCGTCGGCACCAGGATCTGCTCGACGTAGGCGAGGAATTCTTGCCATTGATCGGGCCGTCGAGAACGCAGGGTGCGTCGATCCGATCTACGCGCAGGGCCGCCAAGAAGGTCAACGTCCGCCAGTGTCCGTGCGGCACCTTGGCGATCAGCCGCTGGCCGCGCGCACACCGGCCATGGGTGCGCGTCATGTTAGTCTTGGCCCAGGTCTCATCGATGAAGACCAGCCGGGCGGCGTCGAGCTTCCCCTGATGGGTCTTCCAACGGACGCGTCGCCGGGCGACGTCAGGCCGGTCTTGTTCGCTGGCGTGCAGGCTTTTTTTTGAAGCTGACACCTTCGTCGTTCAGCAGCCGCCACACCGAACCGTAGCTCGCCCTCACCGCGCGGGCGTTCAGTTCGTTGACCAACGCGCGCAACGTCACGTCCGGCTTCGCCGCGAGCCGCGCCAGCATCCAGTCCCGCTGCGCCGCCAGCAACCGCGCCTGCCGCCTGCCCATCGGCTTGGCCGCCACGCTGCCGGTCTGACGCTTGCGCTGCGACCACTTCACCACGCTCGAAACGCTCACCCCGAACGTCTCGGCCACCTCCCGTACCGAGTGCCCGGCCTCGACCCGCCGAACCACCCGAATGCGCAAATCCTCCGAATACGGCTTCACCATCGGATGCTGACCTCCTATCCAGCCAGCATCTTAAATCACAACAGCGCCCCCAAGGGAATCCCTCAATTCAATTAAGACAATTCATGCTCTAGGCAGCGAAGTGTGATTTAAGGTGCTGGCTGAAGAGGAGGCCGGCATGAAGGGGCGCCCTTATTCCTTGGATCTTCGAGAACGGGTTGTTGACGCGGTGGCAGCCGGTTCGACCTGCCGGGAGGTTGCGGCGCGGTTCGGGGTGAGCGTGTCGAGCGTGGTGAAGTGGTCGCAGCGCTTTCGCGCGGTGGGCAGTCCGGCGGCGCGGCCGATGGGCGGTCACCGGCCTTATGCTCTGGCGGGCGAACGCGATTGGCTTTTCCGCGCGGCTCGCCGAGAAGCCGGATATCACATTGCGGGCGTTGGTCGCCGAGCTTGCCGATCGCGGGATCGCGGTCAGCTACTATGCGGTCTGGCATCTGTTCGAGCACGAAGGCATCAGCTTCAAAAAAAAGCCTGCACGCCGCCGAGCAGGATCGGCCGGACGTGGCGCGGCGGCGGGCGCAGTGGAAGAAGTATCAAGGCCGGATTGACCCGAAGCGCCTGGTCTTCATCGACGAGACCTGGGCCAAGACCAACATGACGCGCCGCCACGGCCGGTGCGCTCGCGGCACACGCCTGGTCGCCAAAGTGCCGCACAAGGCTGGCGCACCCTGACCTTCCTGGCCGCGCTGCGCTGCGATCGCATCGAGGCCCCCTGCGTCATCGATGGCCCGATCAACGGCCAGAGCTTCCTCGCCTATGTCGAACAGGTCCTCGTCCCGACCCTGCGACCCGGCGACATCGTCGTCATGGACAACCTCGGCAGCCACAAGGGCCAAGCCATCCGCCGCGCCATTCGCGCCGCCGGAGCCAAGCTCCTGTTCCTGCCGGCCTACTCGCCAGACCTCAATCCCATCGAGCAGGTCTTCGCCAAGCTCAAGACCCTGCTGCGCAAACTCGATGCCCGCACCATCGAAGCGACATGGCGACGCATCGGCGTGCTCCTCGACCGCTTCACGCCGAGCGAATGCGCCAACTACCTCACCAACGCTGGATATGCTTCAGTCTGAAACAATCACGCTCTAACAAGCGATTAGGGAATGGTGGGCGCACAGGACTCAAACCTTGTACTCGCTGATTAAGAGTCAGTATACAAGGCCCTGCACAGGGGCGTAAGGGCGGGTAACTAGATCCTATTATACCCAGTAAATCATTGTTCTAGGCTGTGAACTGAGGGGCAAGGATAGGCAAGCGTGGGCAAGCACAGGCAAGTGGCTTACATCACCACTTGCATTACCACTCACTAAAGTCACTGCCCGATGCCCATGCAAAAACTCACCCACGCCTTCGTTCGAAACATCAAACCGCCCCCAAAAGGTCAAGTGACCTACTTCGACCGCGAGTTGGTACTGCGCTTGTCGCATCGCGGCAAACGGACTCGGCGTTGCGTTCTACTACGTCGACAGCAAACCCCATTACCAACCGCTGGGCTTCTACGATCCTCACAGCAACGATCCCAAGTCGCTGACCCTTGCAGAAGCGCGCAAGAAGGTCATCGACATTGTCACCAACGCGAAAAAAGGTCACCTGCCACGCGACAAGGAACCAAGAAGGACGACTGCATCAAGTCCGTTGTGGCGGACTACATGAAGCGTGAAGGCAGCAAGACCCGCACCGCGAGAGAAAGCAGCGAATATTCGACCGATATGTGATCCCCGCTTGGGGCAATAAGCTGATCACCGATATTCGACGTCGCGATGTGAACGATCTGCTCGATCAAATCGAAGACGGCGGGTTGAAGGGCAAGAGCGGCAAGAAGCTGAAGGGCGGAGCCGTCATGGCCGACCGCGCCTTGGCCCATATCAGCCGAATGTTTAACTGGTTTGCAGCCAAAGACGAACGCTTTCGCTCGCCCATCGTGAGAGGCATGAAACGGACGAAGGCCAAGGAGCGGCAGCGCGATCGCATTCTTTCCGACGATGAAATCCGGATCATCTGGCCCCTGCTCCCTTCGAGTGGAATGTTTGGCCAGGTGTTGAAGCAGCTTTTTCTCACTGCACAACGACGCTCCGATGTTTCCGACATGCTGCGCACCGAGATCGATGGCGAGCACGTTTGGACAATTCCTGCGGAGCGTTACAAAACCAAGCGTCCGCATTACGTGCCGCTGACCGACCCCGCCATAGCCGTGATCAACGCACAGCCGCAGATAGACGAGTCCGATCTGATTTTCACCTTGAACGGGCGGAACGGATTCAATTCTTTCTCCAAAGGCAAACGCCAACTGGATGCTGCGGCATTGGAAATGATGCGGCAAAGGGCAGCAGAAGCTGGTGAAGATCCAGCCAAGGTGAAGCCGATGCCGCATTGGACGGTGCACGACGTACGACGCACGTGCAAAACCCTCATGTCACGAGCCGGTGTTCGACCTGATATTTCCGAACGCGTCCTCGGCCATGTCATTCCCGGCGTGGAAGGCGTTTACGACAGATGGAATTACTTGTCCGAAAAGAAGGAAGCGCTCGAGAAGCTGGAAGCGATGATCAAACGCATCGTCAGTCCCCCGTCCGCGAACGTAGTCGAGTTGAAGCGGAAGCGTCGGAAGGCAACTTGATCAGCGGTGCGCCGACCCGCCGGGCCACCGTTCTCGCACTATGACGATTGATCGCCCTTTCGCGGTCACCGCGTAAACCAGCCGTTGTGGCTGTTGCATGGCGTCGGCGATGGCGTCGGAGAGCTCGTCGAATTTACGTCGCCGATATTTTCCGACGCCCAGGAATTCGCAGGTCGTGTAGTAGGCGGCGTTTTCAATCGTCCGCTCTTCAAACTCATCAACCGGCGTCCATCGGCGTCTTTTGGGCATGAACCAAATTGCGGGACCGCCCGCCCCGGGATCAACGCCTGGGTATTCCTTAAATTCCGAAACAAACATGCCCCTTACGCCGGTCCAAAATGGGGCGGGTTCAGTAGCAAGCGGCATTCCCCGGGCCTGTGAGGCGGGCGAACGCCCTATGCCGCTGCAGGGCGCCATTTTGAGGTAATTGGGGGCCCGTCCCAGCGGTCCGGTGCCGCACACCGAAGGATGCAGGCCCCCGACCTATCGGTTTTTTAAATCGGTCGCGCTGTGACATACATTTTTCTTAGAACTCGCTGTGACAAAATTCGGCACGTGGCCGGCAACCGATAGGAACCGTTTGCAGGTCGCCGTAACCCTGCTCATTATCGCGGTTGCCTCCCACGCCCGCCCTCGCGGCGGCTTCGTGCCCCTGAATAGCTCCCTGCTTCGCATAGCTCGTGGCCAACGGAGGAGAATCCCAAATCAGGGCCGACGCCCTTGGTGTCGGCTCGTGCTGAAGGAGTCTCCTGACCATGAGCCATGTACGCCCGACGAAAACTGATTCCGCGACGGAATCTACGCCCGAAATTCCAAATGATCTGATTGCAGAGGCGTCGGCAAAGGCCGCTGCCGCGTATGCGCAGCTGTTGGACTTTCTCGAGCGCGAAAATCATCCCCTTCAGATGATGAGCTTCAGCCACACCGCAAAGGTGTTTGACATCTCCAAGGAGACGCTGCGGCGCTGGGTAGATGTGGGGATATTCCCGCGGCCGATAAAAATGGGGACAGCGCAAACCCAGTTATTTCCCCTGTCGGTCGTGCGCGAGCGCGTTCGGCAACTGATCGCGCAACAATTGAAAATCTGAATGGCAGAAAAGAACCGCCCGGGGTGCGAGCCCGGGCGAAGGAGAAGTTATGTCGTTGTTCGAAGCACGACGGGTGCGATGTTAAAATCCGACACCCCCAGGATCAAGGCCGCAGGTAAGCGTCGTAAGTCGCGAAAGGCAACGCGAGGATCTGCGCGCCGATACGGCCTGCGCATTGATCCGCTGCCCTACCTGCGGCTCTGTAAAAATTTCGCGAACTGGCCATTGTGCCGGGATAGCAGGCTCGGAACGGAATGGCGCTCGTTCGGCGGCGGCAAAACCGTGCGCCACATCTTGATACGTGACGGCGATGAATCTGTGGTGACGCTGCTGCTATCCGGCACTGCGGATGTCGAATATCGCCATGCGCCTACGCCGATGAACCTGCAGGTACTATATCGGCTCTTAGCTGACGCCCAAGACCAGCTCGCCCATCGCGCGCACCGGTTCCGAAAGAAAGTCGGCGCGCAGCATGTGGAAAAGCAGGAACGATTTCGCCGGGAATATCGGATAGCCCTAGTGGACTATCGCAAGCGCAAGAAATGCGGTGAGTCTGCCAAGCGGCCTCGACTGAAACTCGCCTTCCCGATCCAGGAATTCTGGGACGGTGCTGACGAAGAGAATGGGTTTTCACGAGGGGAAATATACAAAGACCCCGAGCGATTCGCTGGAAAGTACGGTTATCGGCGTGGGCGCAAGCTGTGGAGTGAAAAGCCACTCCCTAAGACGGTGACGCTCCGATATGCGTCCTGGGCCGAGCTGCTGCGCCGCGTCGGCCTGAACGCCATGGCGGCCAACCGCCGCGCTGTAGAGGCCTCCCTGCGCTATTGGGGCCTGCTCAGGATCGATCATCGTGCCTGGTACCGATCCCGTAACCAAGGAGAAGCGCACACGCCGCCGCCTCGGTCCCGCCATCACCGCTATCCGGTTCGCAAAAGGCGGTATCGAGATCGAAGTGGCGACCGAGTGGGCAGCGCCGTATCCGGGCTATTGGGTCGAAATCCCGTTGCCGGTTCCGCGACGATCGGCGGCGACGATCAATCTCCTCGGCGTGCTGCTCGCCTTTGGGCGGACGATCTACGACGACCACCGAAAACTCAGGTTTCGCCCGTTCATCCGCAAGCTCGGCATCTGCGACGCCTATCCATTTGCCGAAGCGCGGCGGCGGCTCCACGCCGCCTGGCTGAAAGTCTGGACCTTTTTCGGCCGACGATTGCGAAAGGCATACGTGATGGAATGCGACCGAAATTGGGTCTGGTTCAACGAGTGCGCTCTCGAAAGGTGAGTAGTGATGCCGGCTGTGTGTCTTTCCATGGGAACTCGTGAAAAAGCTCGAAAACCGCTGTGTGTCTTTCCACAGGTGTCTGTGTGTCTTTCCATGCACCTCTGTGCGTCTTTCCATGCGGAAAACGCCGAAGTCGGTGGGGGACAAGGATCAAACCACCGAGAAACGGCACCTATAAACAAAATCTACGACCAGACATGACGATCAGACCTATCCCTTTAATGGAAGAAAGAGCTTCGCGCTTCGCATTCTTCCAAGTGAATTCGGCAAGGCAGATGAGCTGCACTTTGCCGGATTACGTGCCGTGCTTCTGAACCTTAGAGGAGAATGAAAATGAGCATTGTGGGTTTCGAGCGAGATTCGGATGCCGATGAAAAGTGCCGTGAGCAACGAGCGCGCCGGGCGTGCGCCGGATATGGGTACCGGTTGTGCAAAAGCCGCACCCGAAATCCTGACCGACCGGATTTTGGTTTGTACCCGGTGGTCGACCCTAAGTGCGGCGGCACCGTGAACGCAGCCCTGTCGAATCACTGGGTCTGCTCATGGACCTTGGATGATGTCGAGCATTTCCTCCGTTCCGATGATGAAGGAGCCGAAGAATGAGTAGCAAATTTGCGCCCACGGAACTCCAGTTTGAATTACTCACGAATGAGCAAGATTTAGAAAACGGCCTTGCAACGCTGGTGATGTATAACTCGAACGGCTGGGCGAGATTCGCGGCGAAGTTTCCTACGGAAGTTCTTCAAGCAGGCGGACTGCAAATGCGAGGTAACGACGATGGTGAATGGGAATTCCTCATCTGCGGCGTTTGGGAGGCGATTCAGAACGAACTAGGTGTGTCTTACACTAGTTTCGTTTCCGAATCGGAAGGAGGGCAATCGTCGGTGAGTCGGGCCAATTAGGTGAAAACTTCAGGGCCGGTGTCAACCCGAGGGCGCCGGTCCGGTTTTCGCGCTGGTGCGGCTAGAACAACCGGCTGGAAGGCACTCATGGGGTAACCTCGGGCCGCTTGTGTGTAAGGTGTCAGAGCGGCATGATGCCCTGCCACTGAACGGGTAAGTAACGCCATGCTGACGGACATTTTTGCGTATCGCTACTCAGAAGTCGGCACTGCGCAGACTTATTCGTGGAACGTGATCGCCGGCTCATCGTGCAGAGCTATCGGATCCTCTCTGAACAAGTCTGTCCTTATTACGTCAACGGAAACGAGCACCAGCGGGGCAAAGAATTTTGGTCCGATATCCATAGCCGGCTCTCAATGGAGCTCGGGCTAAAAAGCCTTTCGCCGACGGCCTATTCCTATCAAAACGTGTTACAGGGCAAGGCCCACACCGTGACCGGCATGTGGGGTATTAACATGGTATGTGAGAATTGGGCGTTAAAGCCTTTCGATGGCACCAGCTCGGCGGATCGGTTCATCAAAGAACGCCTTAGCCTGATTGAAGTCGGCTTCCGCACGAGAGAAGAAGAGATAAAAGCCGAAAGTGGCGCCCCCGCAGAAGATTTGGCACTTTGGCAGACATCGAGGATCCGACTTCCCGGCGATCCGGCGGCCGGCAGTAGAGCTTGGGTAGCGAAACTCAAAAAAGAATTCCAGGCCTGTGTGGATGAGCTGAACGCCCGGTTTCGCCAATGCGAATACGATTTAAACTATCATAACGGCTTCATCCAACGTTCGTCCGATCCCCTGGTGGGGCAGATCGTCGAAAAGGCATTCTGGTCGTTGGTGAGCGAAAAGAAGTGGAAGAACGTCGAAACGGATATGATTGAAGCGTTAGATCGTCGGGACAGCGCAACTCGAGACCCGGCTTTTTACGCGGCCCGATCTTTGGAAAGCACGATCAAGATCATCTCTGATGAAAGAGGATGGTCTCACGGAAAAGAAAACGGTGCACACAGCTACATCGACAATCTAGCTTCCAAAAAGAATGGTTTCATATCAGCGTGGGAGGCCTCGGCACTGAAAGAATTTTTCACAAAAGTGCGCAATCCGCTGGGGCACGGGCCGGGTACAGAGCCGATGCCCACGCTGAATGAGCATCAGACGAATTGGGCAATTGAGACCTGCATGATCTGGATCAAAAGCCTCATTCGCCGAATGTAGTTGAAACGGTCGCGGTGCACTGCGGGGTGCCATGTCAGAACTAGATTTTATCGCTGCCTTGGTCGGTTCGTTGGCGTGGCCAACAGCTGTGATTGTGGGAATAGTGCTGCTCAGGGATCGAGTTGGCGATCTCATATCCCGCGTCGACCGAATGAAAATGAACGACTTCGAGGTCGTATTTGAAAAAGCTATCGGCCGAGTGAAGGTCGAACTGGAAGAAGTGCAGAAGGAGGCCGGAATCGACAGAAGTACCTAGAGCCTGCCCCGGGTATTGATATTCTGAGCGAGATATCGCCGAACGCCGCTGTCTTGAGTGCATGGCAGGAATTAAAATCAACGATGATGGATATTGCGGTCGGGCGCGGATTGCGGGGACCAAATTTGAATTTTGACGGTGTTCTAGGCTTCTTGATGAACCGCGGCTTCCTGAGCAAGGAACACGTATCGTTGATCAATCAACTACGGGGCCTTAGGAACTTGGCGTTGCATTCGGGTCCTAACTTTCAAGTTTCGCGCAGACTCTGTCGAACGATATGGGGTGGTGGTGCGGTCGATTATTAACGTGCTGCAGATATCTAGCTGAGCGATCCCCCATCCCCATCATCCCTCTCCCATCCGCCTCTGCATAAAAACTCATACCCAAACGACCTCCTAATTCATTATCAGGTGAATAAATCCCCATGACTGTTGATCTATAAGGCCCTTCTGACCTATGGCTTGGTATAGGTAATGTAAGTGGCAATAATACTCCTGTTTTTGGCAGTAACCGACAGGAGTATCCGATGACGAATACTGAGAAAATCTTCGACGGTCCGCCACTGTCATTACCCGCCTGCAACGCCATGAACGTCGCCGCCCGAGCGGGCGAGTTTGTGGATGACGGCCTTGTCAAAGAGATGGCGTCCTCCCTGGGCCGCATGGATAAAGCGTGGCGGGCCACCATCGACGCCCGCAAGAAGCTGCTCGCAAACCCTCTCACGACCAAGATGGCCGCCTTGCAGGAACTCCACAAGTTCGCGTGGGGGACCGCGGATAGCTGCTTCAAGAACGCTGACGCGGTTCGGCAGAGAGCTAAAGCCGAGGTCGAGCGGATGGAAAGCACCATCATCAGTCCGCTCAAGACTGCCGCCAGCCGACCACTAGCCGGTGAGGTGCGTGCCCATGTGAAGAGCCTGGGTGACATGCAGCGGCACGAGTTCGTCACCGAAGCCATCAAGCAGGCCGACGTGTTTACAGTGGGTGCGTGCCTTGGCGCTCCCGGTTATCTCTCCGGCCTCAAGCCCGAGGTTCACCGCAATCTGCTGGATAGATGGAAGACCGCACAACATCCAAAGGAAACCGCCCGCATGGCCGTTATCCAACAGGCCGCCCAAATCGATCGTTCGCGGTGCTGAGGGTACTGATGGAGGAAGTCGGCAGGCTCGTGGACGCGGAGGAATTGAAACGGGCGGAAGATGCGGCAAGAGCGGCCAAGGAAGCGACCAAGCTGGTCGAGTAATCATGGGCCGCAAATCGACCATAGACCTGCATCCCGACCGATCCCGTATCGAGCGTGACATTGCGCTCAAGGTGCCGGTTCGGAAGATCGCGAAGAAGTACGGCGTGAGCGTCGATAAGATCAAATGGCACGGCAAGCACAAAATGCCTGCCCAGCTGAAAGCCGCATTGATCGGTAAGCGACTAAAGGACGAAGTGGACCTTGAAAAACTTCGCATCGAGGAATCGGAAGGTCTACTGGCCAACCTTGCCGGATTACGTGCCCGCCTTCTTGTGAGTTTCGACAAGGCCCAGGCCACCGATCAGCATTCCGCCGTTGCCGCTCTCGGAAGTCAGCTTCACAGAAAATCTTCAGGTGACGGGTGAACTACTGGGTGAGTTCGCCAGCCATCAGGTCCGCACGCAGATCAACATTCTCATTCAGCCGGAATATCTCGAATTGCGATCAGCCCTGATCCGCATCCTGGCTGGCCATCCGAAGGCACGCCAAGAGGTCCTGTCGGTCTTCCAGAACATCGAGCGCAAGGCCATTCAGCCGCCTGTCATCGAAGGGGTCGCCCATGAAGACCCGCACAGCGGCACTCCCGGTTAGCCTATCCCGTGACCTAGCCCGCGCTATTGATCCAGTCGAACTCGCCCTTGATGCCGGGATAACGCCCGACCCATGGCAGGCAAAGGCCCTCCGTTCGACCGCCGACAAGGAATTGTGGTGTTGCAGCCGGCAGTCGGGCAAATCGACCACCGCGTCGCTTCTGGGCCTCCATACGGCCCTCTATGACCCCGGCCTGGTCATCATGGTCTCGCCCAGCCAAAACCAATCCGGTGAACTGCTGCGAAAGACCAAGGAACATCTGGCGATGATCAAGGACCGGCCCGAACTGATCACCGAAAGGCAGTCGGCCCTCGCACTCGCCAATGGTGCCCAACTGCTGTCCTTGCCCGGCAGCGAGTCCACGGTGCGCGGATATTCCAAGGCCAAGCTCATCATCGTGGACGAAGCGGCACGGGTGCCGGATGCCTTGCTTGCGGCGGTAAGACCGATGCGAGCGACCAGCAATGGCCGGTTTATCGGATTGACGACGCCGTTCGGCAAACGCGGTTGGTTTTGGGACGCATGGGATCACGGGGAAGGTTACGCGAAGATCCGCATTACCGCTGACGAGTGCCCGCGCATCAGCAAAGCCTTTCTCGAGGACGAACGCCGGGACCTGGGCGAGTTCATGTTCCGCCAAGAATACCTCTGCGAATTTCTTGAACCCGAGGATGCGCTGTTCGATCACGAGATCATCGAACGCACTCAGTGCGGAGGTGGCACCGTTATGGTGAGCTCACGCCTAAGGTCGTCTTTGGACCATGAGCGGCAACCGTGGCGCGCACCGGTCGGCGGCGAGTACGACCAGTGGATGGTCCGTGCCTCGGAGACGCGTTACGTACTCGGTCTGGATTTGGGACAGAGCTTCGATCCGAGCGCGGTCTGCGTCATCGAAGATGTTTTGAGGCCAGACGCAAAACCCGGTCAGCGGTTCGAGTGCTTGGAACGGGTCAAGCTCACACACGCACTTTCGGTTCGTCATCTTGAACGACTACCATTGAAGTTGGATTACCCGTCGCAAGCCGAACACGTGCTGCGGATGATGCAGCGCAGTCCTATTCGAAACAACTGTGAGCTTGCGGTAGATGCGACAGGCGTCGGCCGACCTGTCGTTGACCTCTTTGAACGTGCCGGTCTTCGGCCCATCGCCATCACGATCACGGCAGGCAACTCGGTGGGCGGTGATGATGATGACCGAAGCATACCGAAGATTTTGTTGGTCAGCCGGTTACAGGCGCTGCTGCATTCCAACGAATTGAAGATCTCTGCGGGATTGGTCGAAGCAGCGGCGCTGGTCCGCGAGTTGAAAGACTTTCGTTACGAGTTTACGGCTGCGGGCAATCCGACATTCGGGGCGCGAACCGGAAGCCATGATGACCTTGTGCTTGCAACGGCAGTCGCTGCCTGGGTCGCTACCGATGGCCGCCGGTCTGTGACCAAGAACATCATCGGCCAGTACCTAGGAGGACGACATGGTGAAAGCGGGCGATGTGGTAACAGTGAAGGGACTGAAAGGCGCATGGGTGGTGACGCGCGAAGTGCCGTCCCCTTCACCGCACATGAAGCACTGGCGTATTCGCCAGCCCATGCGGAAGAAGGTCGTGGCGGATGATATGATCCTGACCATCCTACCGCCCATGCCCCTTGGGATCGGCCAACCCGTGCAAGTGCCGGGCTTTGTGGGCGCGATAGTTGCCGCCATTAACGATGGACAGGTTCGGATTGAGAGTACCCGAATATCTCATGTGCCCGGCACGGCCGGTATTGCCCTCCGTGCCAACGCCTCGTTCACCATCGCCACGATCACCCTGGCGAACGACCCGCGTGTGAAGGGCTAATCGCCTACGTACGCGCGAATACCACGTTCATCTGGTTCACGGCCCTCGGTCTTAGCCACAGGCAGCAGGGGTGGACGATCAATACGGATCTCGAAGGTGACTCTTGACCGCGTGGCTTTGGCCGGTATTGTTCGATACCGCACAATTCTTAATAAATGGCAGGAACCAAACCCGACCTCTGCTGTTACATCCCGTAAACCGAGAAGTCCCGTGACAACGGGGCCTTAAGGGAAGCTGGCTTGGTAGTCGTACCCATGAAAATTCTGATCGTCGAAGACGATGCGATGCTCGCATTAAGCATGGATGAGTGGCTCACCGAGGTGGGGCACATCGTGGTGGGGTTGGCTCGAGACCCCGCGACGGCCTTCCGGATCGCGCAGCAAGCTCGTCCCGATCTCGCGCTGGTCGATCTCAAGCTGGCCCGTGACACATCCGGGGCAGAGGTGGCTCGCCACCTTCGCAACCGCTATGGGGTTCCAGCGGTGTTTGTGTCCGGTAGCCCGGGCGACTGCAAGAAGATCGGCTTCAACATTGGCGCATTGGGTTGCTTGTCTAAGCCATTCACACCGGATGAGCTAGTCGAGGCGATCGATGTGGCGTACCGGCTCCTGCAGCATGAAAGTCCCGAGCGAATGCCGTCGAACCTGGAATTGTACTTGGTGATGTAACGCTTTTTCGGAGTTACCGGCGTGGACAGCATCGGAACGGTGGCAGGATGGGCCATTTCATCGAACGCACGCGGCGAGATTATTCTTCAAATCACGCACGGTAACCCGGACATTCCGACCGACCTCTCGGTCGCACATTTGAAGCTGTCAGTTGAAGCGGCGCGGCAACTTGGGAATGACCTTCGTGCCAACGCCGCAGATCAGCCGACCGCGTAGAGGGTGACAAGCCCGACCGTTTCTAGTCGGTGTCGAGCTCAGGCAGGAACTCCTGCACTGCTATCAGCAAGCCGCCAATCGAGATCGGCTTGGGGACATAGCCGTCGCAGCCACTTTCAAGGATTCGTTCCTTATCGCCTTCCATGGCGAAGCCTGTCACCGCGACGATAGGGATGTGGCGCAGAGATTGCTCTCTCTTGATCCAATGGGTCACTTCTAGGCCCGACACATCGGATAGGCCGATATCCATGAGGATCAAGTCCGGGCGATGCTCCTGCGCCAGGGACAAAGCCGTGCTTCCCTCGGCGGCCCATAAAGTGTGATAGCCGCCGGCATCGAGCACGTCACGGTAGAGCTGCGCATCCAATACATTGTCTTCCACGATCAAGATCGTTTTCGACATTACGCCACCAAATTCAGCCAACGGAGCCCGACCTTTTCAGGCCGGGGGAATTGAACAATTCATTGGACGGAACGGTTCTGTGACTTAATGAGGACGCGGCATCGTTTCGAATAGGGCGTGCATTACCTATGACATTACCACTTAGGTAATGACCCTGTGGAAAACCTCCATAACCTATTGAGGGAATGGTGGGCGCACAAGGACTCGAACCTTGGACCCGCTGATTAAGAGTCAGCTGCTCTACCAACTGAGCTATGCGCCCAAACCCTGAAAACCCCTGATTTGTAATCAGGAGCGACCCGCTAGAACTCTCGCTCTGGAAGGGACCCGGGGTATAGCAAAGCCGGTCCGGCTTGTCGATAGGCCTTGGACGATCCGGCGCGAGAGCCTATCCGATTGCCCGTCAACATAAAATGCCAATTCCGCGGCACCGGGGAATGCGCCAGCGGGCATGACGTCGGGTCTGGCCGCGCGGCGCATGGTTTTGCGCTAAGCGAGGTCGAGAACCTTGCCAATCGCCGGCACCAGATCGTCGAGGTCGTAGCGGTCGGCTGTAGGCGTGACATGGGCGGCATAGCGCAGCCCGGCACGGGTGGCGATCGCGCGGAACGTGGGCCAGATGCGGATTTTCGGAAAAATCTCGAACAGGATGGCGTCCTGCTTCATGAACGTCGCGTTCGACAGGCCCGCGCCATGCGCCCCGACGACGATCGCCGCGCCCGCGAACGCGCGGATCTGCTGCTCCGGGCTCATCTCCGAAAGCACGACGGGCTGAAAACCGAACTTCTCGCGCAGACTGCGTTCCAGGTCGGGCTCGTTGAGCACGGATCTGATCTTCGAATCGCGGCGCGAGATATAGATGCGCTCCTTCGAATGGGTGGCATCGGCCGGAATGAGCGTGCGCAGCAGACGCGTGACTTCCAGCGGTCGCTCAAAGAAACCTCCGGTCGGCCAGTCCGGCCGCACCAGGCCACTTATCATATAGGCCTGATCGAAGAGATAGGATTGGCCGCTGGCGATATGCAGGCGCTCCTTCGGGACCTTCAGATACTCGAGGAACTGCGCCTGAAAGGGGGCCGTCACTGCGAGATGGAGATCGGCCAGGGGAAATCGCCGCCACAGCAGGAGGCGAGGCAGCACCGAATGCAGGAAATGGAAATATCCCGCCTCACCATGGTCACGCAGCAGTAGCACCGGCTTTCTGATCCGCCGCAGGTCCGAAATCGCCAGGTCCAGCCCGCCATCGCCGTCGGGCGCCAGGGCGATGCGCTTGCTGAACTGCGCGAGAACGTCGTCGAGGTGCAGGTAGGGTCGAAGCGAGTCGGCGATAATGTGGTCACCGGTCGATATCGCGGCATTGGGCGAAACCAGGGCGTCGGAAACCCCATAGAGTTCGAGGGGCGGCGAGCGCACCTCGAATTCGCCCGAAATGAGCGGGATCAGATGCTTCTCGTCGGCCTGGGCAAGATGTCCAGTGACGGAAATCGGACGGCGCGCGACATAAGTTTCTTCAGCCCGCAGCGTTCCCAAGCGGACGACATTCGATTCCGGCTTCGAACCGAGGTCTTCAAGCGTCGTGATCCGCATCGGAAAACCTCAGGTCCTGCGCTTGGGTTCGAATCGGGCGAGCGGCGGGATAAGATGCGTTGCCGGGCCGGCCATCGGCGCCGTTACAGCAAATCCGCGCCGCCGTGGCGGCCGATCACCACGTCGCGGTGGATGTAGGTTCCCATGATAAGACCGAAGGCGAACAGCAGGCTCAGCATCGAGGTGCCGCCGTAGGACACCAGCGGCAGCGGCACGCCGACCACGGGCAGCAGGCCCATCACCATGCCGACGTTGATGAACACGTAGAGCGAGAACATGGTGACCAGGCCGAGCGCCAGCAGACGGCCGAACTGGCTGCGGCTGCGCAGCGCGATGGCGTAGCCATAGGCGATGATGAGGATATAGAGCGACAGCAGGGTCAGCCCGCCGACCAGGCCGAATTCCTCCGCCAGCATGGTGAAGATGAAGTCGGTCTGTTTCTCGGGCAGGAAATTCAGGTGGCTCTGGCTGCCCTCGAGAAAGCCGCGCCCGAACACACCGCCGGAGCCCAGCGCGATCTTCGACTGCAGAATATGATAACCGGAACCGAGTGGATCGTTCTCCGGGTTGAGGAAGGTCAGGATGCGCTGCTTCTGATACTCGCGCAGGAAGTGCCACAGCACCGGCGCGGCGCCGAGCCCGGCCGCCCCGACGAGGAGGAATTTCCAGATGCGCACGCCGGCCAGGAAGAACAGCGCCGCGCTGGTCAGCAGCAGCATGGTCGCCGTGCCGAGGTCCGGCTGCACCAGCACGAGTCCGGACGGAATGGCGACCAGCACCAGCGGCCAAACGAGGTATTGCGGCCGGCCGATCTGCTCGTGGTTCAGGCCGTGGAAGTAGCGCGCCAGCACGAGGACGATGGCGACCTTCATGATCTCCGACGGCTGCAGGCTGAGCGGGCCGAGGTTGATCCAGCGCTGGGCACCCATGCCGACCACACCGGCGACATCGACCCAGACCAGCATCAGCACGCCGACGCCGTAGACCACGTAGGCGTAGCGCATCCAGACCCGGGTATCGACCATCGCGACGATGACCATGATGCCGAGACCGGCGGCGAAGCGGATCATCTGGCGCAGCGCCCATGGCTGCGGGTCGCCGCCCGCCGCGGAATAGAGCATGGCAAAGCCGATGCTGGCGACCGCGCCGAGCAGCACGATGAGGCCCCAGTTGATCTGCCAGAACTTCTGGACGATCGACATCTGCGCCGAGCGCGGCGTGATCAGGCTCACGTTACCCTCCGCCGCCGGCGCGAGGCGGCGCGCTCGTGGTGCTCACGCTTTCGGTGACAGCGCTGCCCGTCTTGCTCTCGGCCAGCCGCGACGGCGTGCCGCGCGACGGATCGCGGCGCTGGGTTTCCAGCATGATATCGCGCGCGATCGGCGCCGCCACAGCGGCGCCGCCGCCGCCGTGTTCGATCACGATGCCGATGGCATAGCGTGGCGCGTCGACCGGCGCGAAGGCGACGAACAGCGCATGGTCGCGGTCCTTCCAGGCCCGCTGTTCCCATTTCAGCAGACCGGCGGCGCGCTCGGCCATGGTGATGCGCTTGAACTGCGCGGTGCCGGTCTTGCCGGCCAGCGCGAATTCGCGCTCCTTGATCCGCGCGTTATAGGCCGTGCCGCCGGGCACGTTGCTCACGGCATTCATGCCGCCGCGCACCACGTTGAGCCACCCGGGGGCGATATTGAGCGGAGGAAAAGCCGGCGTCTGGACCAGCGGATCGCCTTCCGGATCCGCGGCCAGCGCGGTCGCGGCGAGGCCGGCGCTGGGGACGTTGCCGATACGTCGGGTGATGGTCGGGACGACGGCGCGCCCCGTGGCGATACGCGCGGTCATGGTGGCAAGCTGCAGCGGAGTCGTGGTGATATAGCCTTGGCCGATGCCGGCTACCAGGGTTTCGCCGAGCGACCAGCTATGGCCGAGAAAGGACTTCTTCCAATCGCGCGTCGGAATCAAGCCCGGCTTCTCGCCCGGCAGTTCGATGCCGAGTGGCTGGCCGAGTCCGAATCGCCGTGCCATATCGGCAATCTTGTCGATGCCGGCCTTCATCGCGATGTCGTAGAAATACACGTCGCACGAATGCATCAGGCCGCCGTTCATGTCGACCGCGCCGTGACCGCCCCTTTTCCAGCAATGGAAGCGCACGTTGCCGAGCTCACGGTGACCGGGGCAGAACACGCGGTATTCCGGCGTGACGCCCGCCTCGAGGGCGGCCAGCGCCACCACCATCTTGAAGGTCGATCCTGGCGCGAACTGGCCGGCAATCGGCTTGTTGATCAGCGGCGCTTTTTCATTGGCGAGCAGCGCGCGCCACTCCTCGCCCTTGATGCCGCGGTAGAACGCGCTCGGATCGAAGCTCGGCGCGGAAACCATGGCGAGCACCTCACCCGTCACCACGTCCATCACCACCCCGCCGCCGCTCTGTTCGCCGAAGCGCTGGTAGGCGTAGCTCTGCAGTTCCGCGTCGATGGTCAGCGTCACGTCGTCGCCGGCCTGGCCATCCTGCCGCTCGAGCTCGCGAATGACGCGTCCGAGCGCATTGACTTCCATCTGGCTGCGGCCGGCGCGGCCGCGCAGCTTGAGGTCGTAGGCCTTCTCGGCACCGTTCTTGCCGATGCGGAAATCGGGCAGTTCGAGGAGCGGGTCGCCGGTCAGCTCTTTTTCCGAGACCGCGGCGACGTAGCCCAACAGATGAGCGGCCTGTTCGCCGTAGGGATAATAACGGCTTTGGCCGACTTCGATGGTGACGCCGGGCAGGTCGGGGGCATTGATTTCGATCTTCGCCACGTCCTCCCAGCTGAGGTTCTCGCGCACGGTGATCGGAATGAAGCTGCGCTTGCGCTTGATCTCGCGCGTGATGCGGGCGACCTCGTAGTCGGTCAGTTCGATGATGGAGCCGAGATGGGCCAGCGTCTTGGCCACGCTCTTGGTCTGCTCGGCGACGATGATGACGCGATAGTTCTGCTGGTTGGCCGCCATGGGCAGGCCGAAGCGATCGAGAATGCGGCCGCGCGGCGGCGGCAGCAGCCGGAGGCTGATGCGGTTGTCCTCCGCCAGCATGCGGTAGCGGTCGGATTCGATGACCTGCAGGTAATACATGCGCGCGGCGAGCGCGGACAAAATCAGGGCCTGTCCGCCGCCCAGCATCAGGGCACGGCGGGTAAAGGATTTGATTCGTTCCTGATCGCGATTCACGCGGCCCAGCTCCGTCAGGCGGGCGCCGGCATCAGCCGCTGCGCACCGGTTAGAATGAGGGCTGTCACCGGGTAGAGGGCCAGCGTCAGCAGAAACTGGAACCCCGCCGGACCCGGGCGGATAATGCCGCCGCTCGCGATCGAGGCGAGCAGCCAGGCGACGACGATGGCGATCAGCGCCACCAGCATGAAACCCCACCAGATGACGCCGAACGATTTGCCGATGAAGAAGCGCCGCTGGCTGACCACCATGCCGTAAGCGAGCAACAGCATGATGGCGTGCAGACCGAACGCCGAACCCGACAGCACGTCCTGCACCAGGCCGAGCGCAAAGATGATGGCGGGCGGCAGGGATTGCGGGCGACTGATGGACCAGTAGTACACGGCACACAGTGGGAACAGCGGCACGACGACCGCGTAACCCGGAATCGGCAGGGGCACCGCGCTGATCAGCACCAAGCAGAGAGTCAAAGCCACAGGCAGCAGATTGCGGCCGAACCGGTCGATGCGCATCCAGAGTGCGCCCTCTTTCACCGGGCGGTCCCCCGCGCAGCGGCCGGTGCCTTGGCTTGCGGTGCCGCCGCGGCGGCCTTGGCCGGCGCCGTCGGTTCGGCGGCCTCGTCGACCGCGTCCTGCTCGGGAATGGCGGGCGGCGGATAATCGACGACGCGGACATATTCGAGGCGCGACCAATCGACGAAGGGCTGAATGCGGACGACGCCGTCCTTGATGACGGAAACCGCGCCGACCACCAGCCCGGCTGGCAGCAGGCCGCCATTGCCCGATGTGACCACTCGGTCGCCGACTTTGACGGTGGCGGTCGGCGACAGGTGCTCCAGGCGCATTTGCGGCGAATTGTCACCGGCGACGATGGCGCGCTCGCGCGTCGATTCGAAGACCACCGGCACGCGCGAGTTGAAATCGGTCAGCAGCAGCACGCGGGCCGAACGCTGGCCGACCTCGATCACCCGCCCGACCAAGCCGGAATCGTTGACCACGGCCTGCCCTTTGGCAACCCCGTTGCGGCTGCCGACATTCAGCAGCGCGCTGCGCGAGAACGGGCCGCTGCCATCGGCAATGACGCGCGCCGAGACGAAGCTGGCGCGCGGCGGGGGAACGAAATTGAGCATTTCGCGCAAGGATTGATTTTCCACGGCGAGGTTGGTGGCCACGTTGTGCCAACTGCGCAGGCGGGAGACTTCCTCACGCAAGCGGGCATTCTCGTCGCGCAAGTGGCTGAGTTCTTGAATCTGTCCGATGAGATCGTCCACCGTCGCGGCCGGACGCGACAGCGCATCGAGAATGGGTGCGGCGAAATCGGCGATGGCGGCGCGGCTGCGCTCGACGAGGACCGAATCCGCTTTGCCGAGCATCATCAAGGCGAACGCGGCAATGATGAACGAGAGGAAGGTAAATCGCTGAACCAAGCCCTTCAGGCTTGTCAGCTTGGCCATCACCCCTTCCTGCTGCAACTTGGTCGCCATACGCCCCACCCCAAAACCAGGGTCCTACCCAGATTGTATATTAATAGCTCTGGGTTAACACATGTTTGAGGGTTTTCATCTCTTCGAGGGCGCGGCCTGTGCCCAAAACGACGCAGGACAGCGGATCGTCGGCGATCGAGACCGGCAGGCCGGTCGCGTGGCGCAGGACGTAATCCAGGTTGCCGAGAAGAGCGCCGCCGCCGGTTAACACGATCCCCTTGTCGACGATGTCGGCGGCCAATTCCGGGGCGGTATGCTCCAAAGCAACCTTAACGGCTTCCACAATGGCACTGACCGGTTCGGCCAGGCTTTCGGCGATCTGCCGTTCGCTGATAATGAGTTCCTTGGGCACGCCGTTCATCAAGTCGCGGCCCTTGATCTCCATCACGCGGCCCTCGCCGTCGGCGGGCGGACAGGCGGACCCGATTTCCTTCTTGATGCGCTCGGCGGAACCTTCGCCGACCAGCAGATTATGGTTACGCCGGATATAGGCGATGATGGCCTCGTCCATCTTGTCGCCGCCGACGCGCACGCTGCGCGAATAGACGATGCCGCCGAGCGACAGCACGGCGACTTCGGTGGTGCCGCCGCCGATGTCGACGACCATGGAGCCGGTCGGCTCGGTCACCGGCAGGCCGGCGCCGATCGCGGCGGCCATGGGTTCCTCGATGAGGAACACCCGGCGGGCACCGGCGGCTTCGGCGGATTCCTGAATGGCGCGGCGCTCGACCGCAGTCGAACCAGAAGGCACGCAGACGATGATCTGAGGGCTGGCGAAGGAGCGGCGATTGTGCACCTTGCGGATGAAGTGCTTGATCATCTCCTCGGCGATCTCGAAGTCGGCGATGACGCCATCGCGCAGCGGCCGGATGGCTTCGATATTGCCGGGCGTGCGACCCAGCATCATCTTCGCCTCGTCGCCCACGGCGAGCACCTGCTTCTTGCCCCGGATGGTGGCGATGGCGACCACGGACGGCTCATTGAGCACGATGCCGCGGCCCTTGACGTAGACCAGGGTGTTGGCTGTTCCAAGATCGATGGCCATGTCGGCCGAAAGAATCCCCAGCAGTCTCGAAAACATAGGTCCTCTCTATTTGTCCGCTACGCGGTTCATCGACGACAACCGCCGGGCCCCCGCCCCGTTTGCATGGCTTCCACCGAACCGAATCGCCCGATGGCCTGCCTATTCACTGAGGCCCGCGGCATGTCCGGACTTCCGGAGCAGACTGCGGGCCCGTAACCAACGCATCCTTCACCCATCACGCGGCGAACGCCGATAAGGGCTTCTCCCGCTCGAACGCAAGCTCGTTCCGCTGTACGCCGAAATCTTGGCGAACTCTGGGCAACGTCTCTCCGCGCCTCGACGCGACCACCGGCGACGGTTCACCGGCGCGCAACGGAGTCTCGAATGGAAAAACGCCGCTCGTGTTCTGGTTCCTGTGTCCTGTCGATGCCGAATGCTCGAGCAAATCTGGATCTTGCACGGCGGTGCTTAAGCGGGCGGCGGTCGCATCTCGACAGTGGGCGAGCGGGACCATGCGGGATGATCGAACTCGATTGTCCTGGAGACGGTTTCTGGTGGCCTGCCCTGTACGGCACGCGCGGCGCTGCGAAATCTTCTTTTTCAACCATGGCCAGCCGGGAGCACCCAAACAGCAGCCCAGCCATTCGCCAGGCAGAAAATCTGGGCCCTAATCAAGGGCCAAAACCGACAACGACTTAAGTATTAAAGAAAATGGTTAATATTTCCTTTTTAAGGCTTTGACTGCCTGTTCCGCAACGAAGTTTTTGTTCGCGCGCAGATTTGTCGAGACTTGGCCAGGAACGGCGAGAGAACGGAAAAGGCGGCGGCCCCGGATCGGGACTCGCCGCCTTTGAGAAGGCAGTCGCGGCGTGCTAGTTGCGCGTCTTGTCGACCAGACGGTTCTTGGCGATCCACGGCATCATGGCGCGCAGCTTCTCGCCGACTTCTTCGATCGGATGTTGCGCGGTCTGCCGGCGCATCGCCTTGAAGCTCGGCTGGCCAGCCTGGTTCTCGAGCACCCAGTCGCGCGCGAAGCGGCCGGACTGGATGTCGGCCAGCACTTCCTTCATGCGCTGCTTGACGCTCTCGTCGATCAGGCGCGGACCGGTGCGGTAGTCGCCGTATTCCGCGGTGTTGGAGATCGAATAGCGCATGTTGGCGATGCCGCCTTCGTAGATCAGATCGACGATCAGCTTGACCTCGTGCAGGCACTCGAAATAGGCCATCTCGGGGGCATAGCCCGCCTCGACCAGGGTTTCGAAGCCGGCCTGGATCAGCGAGGTCAGGCCGCCGCACAGCACCGTCTGCTCGCCGAACAGGTCGGTTTCGCACTCTTCGCGGAAGCTGGTCTCGATGATGCCGGCGCGGCCGCCGCCGATGGCCGAGGCATAGGAAAGGCCGATGTCATGGGCGTTGCCCGAGGCATCCTGATGGACGGCGATCAGGCAGGGCACGCCGCCGCCGCGCAGGTATTCGGAGCGCACCGTATGGCCGGGGCCCTTCGGCGCGACCATGAACACGTCCATGTCCTTGCGCGGCTCGATGAGCTGGAAATGAATGTTGAAGCCATGGGCGAAGGCGAGCGCCGCGCCCTTCTTCATATTGTCGCGCAGCTCGTCGCGATAGAGCGCCGCCTGCAGTTCGTCGGGCACCAGGATCATGACGATGTCGGCCCATTTGGCGGCCTCGGTCGGGCTGACCACCTTGAGCCCGGCAACTTCCGCCTTCTTGGTGGTGGGCGAGCCGGGGCGCAGCGCCACGACGACTTCGTTCACGCCGGAATCCTTGAGGTTGATGGCGTGGGCATGGCCCTGGCTGCCATAGCCGACGATGGCCACCTTCTTCCCCTTGATCAGGTTCACATCGGCATCACGATCGTAGAAGACGCGCATGGTCACATTCCTTGTCTTTAAATCCCCGGAGGTGGGGGCCCCGCCATACCGGCACGGCGGGCCCGGGCCGAGGGCTGGTGTTTTAGATGGGCTTCTCGCCCCGGGCAATAGCGACGACGCCGGTGCGCGAGATGTCCTTAAGGCCTAACGGCTCCATCAATTTGATGAAGGCGTCGAGCTTTTCCGTCGACCCGGTAATCTCGAAAACGAACGATTTGTTGGTCGAAATCCACCACACCCGCCCGGAAAACCTGGGCGATCCGCAGGGATTCGACACGTTTCTCGCCGCTGGCGACCACTTTGACCAGGGCCAACTCGCGCCCGATACTCGGCCCTTCCACGGTCAGGTCGCTGACTTTATGGATCGGCACCAGCCGGCTGAGCTGGGCCTTGATCTGTTCGATGATCTGCGGCGTGCCGGAGGTCACGATGGTGATGCGCGACAGGGCCTTCTTGGCGTCGACCTCGGCCACGGTCAGGCTCTCGATATTGTAGCCCCGGCCGGAGAACAGCCCGATGACGCGCGCCAGCACGCCGGCTTCGTTGGCGACGAGCACGGCGATCGTGTGCTTTTCTATGTTTCCTTGTTCAGCCACGCACGTCACTCCTGCTCAGCCGGTCGGGCAGCGCCGGCCGGGCATTCTACTGGTTGAAAACTCGAAAGGAAACCGAGCGCGCCGGCGCGCAATCCGGCTCAGACCAGAACCATGCCCTCCTCGGAGATCGGCTTGGCGGCCTTGTCGGCCGGGCCGAGCAGCATGTTGTTGTGCGCGGCGCCCGACGGAATCATCGGGAAGCAGTTCTCGTTCTGGTCGACCATGATATCGGCAATGACGAAACCGTCGCTCGCGATCATCTGCTCGATGACGTCGTCGAGTTCGTCGGGCTTGCTCGCCCGCAAGCCGACGCCGCCGAACGATTCCGCCAGCTTCACGAAATCGGGCAGGCTATCCATGTAGCTCTCGGAGTAGCGCCCGCCGTGCAGCAGCTCCTGCCACTGGCGCACCATGCCCATGTATTGGTTGTTCAGGATGAAAATCTTGACCGGCAGGCGGTACTGCTTGGCGGTCGACAGCTCCTGGATGTTCATCATGATCGAGGCCTCGCCCGCCACGTCGATGACCAGCGCCTTGGGATGGGCGACCTGGACGCCGATGGCGGCCGGCAGGCCATAGCCCATGGTGCCGAGACCGCCCGACGTCATCCAGTGGCGCGGCTGCTCGAACTTGAGGAACTGGGCGGCCCACATCTGATGCTGGCCCACTTCCGTGGTGATGTAGGTGTCGCGCTTGCGGGTCAGGTCATAGAGCCGCTGCAGGGCGTGTTGCGGCTTGATGATGGTGTCGGACGCCTCGTAACGCAGGCAGTCGCGGCCGCGCCATTGCTCGATCTGTTTCCACCACTGGCCGAGCGCCTTGCGGTCGGTCTTGTATTGGCCGTCCTTCCAGTGCTTCAGTATCTGGCGCAGCACGGTGGCGACATCGCCCACGATGGGCAGATCGACCAGCACGTTCTTGTTGATCGAGCTGGGATCGATATCGACGTGGATCTTCTTCGAGCCGGGTGAGAACTCGCTGATCTTGCCGGTCACCCGGTCGTCGAACCGGGCGCCGATGTTGATCATCACGTCGCAGTGATACATGGCCAGGTTGGCCTCGTAGGTCCCGTGCATGCCGAGCATGCCGATAAACTGCGGATCGGACGCCGGATAAGCACCGAGCCCCATCAAGGTGTTGGTGATGGGATAGCCGGTCAGGCGCACGAACTCGGTGAGCAGCTTGCTCGCCGCATTGCCGGAATTGATCACGCCGCCGCCGGTATAGAAAATCGGCCGCTTGGCATTGGCGATCAGTTCGACCGCCCGGGCGATCCTGTCGTTGTCGCCGCGCATCTGCGGCTTGTAGCTACGGTGCTCGGTCATCGGCTGCGGCACGTAATCGGTCTTGGTCTGCAGCACGTCTTTCGGCAGGTCGATGACCACGGGGCCGGGCCGGCCGGTCGAGGCGACATAGAACGCCTCCTGCACCACGCGCGCCAGGTCGTCGACCTTCTTCACCAGGTAGTTGTGCTTGGTGCAGGGCCGCGTGATGCCGGTCGTGTCGGCTTCCTGGAAGGCGTCGTTGCCGATCAGGTGGGTCGGCACCTGGCCGGTCAGGCAAATGATCGGAATGCTGTCCATCAGCGCGTCGGTCAGGCCAGTGACCGCGTTGGTCGCGCCGGGGCCTGAGGTCACCAGCACGACGCCGACCTTGCCGGTCGAGCGCGCATAGCCTTCCGCGGCATGGACCGCGCCGCCTTCCTGGCGCACCAGGATGTGGCGGATGGCGCTCTGCTGGAACAGCGCATCGTAGATCGGCAAGACGGCGCCGCCGGGATAGCCGAAAATGACCTCGACGCCCTGATCCTGCAAAGTTTTCAGGAGGATTTCCGAACCGGTCATCTGTACGCTTTTCATCTCGCTCACCAATCGAAGCTGGTCGGCCAGGGGCACGTCGAAAGACGCCCGTGTTGCACTGCACAAACGGGCCGGGGGAGGCACAAACTAGGGGCTTAGACGGTCGGGGTCAAGAAAAAACTGATAACATTCGGAATGATATTATGGATATCGCTTTCCGAAAATTTCTCACGCACGGTGTAATCCGCAATAAATTGCCGGGAGAACCATGTCACCTGGCGCTTGGCATAGTGCCGCGTGGCGCCTTGGGCGCGGCCAATCGCCTGGTCGAGATCGCAGTCACCCTGCACATGGGCCATCAGTTCGCGCAGGCCGAGGGCCTTCATGCCGGGCAACGACGTCGGTCAAGCCTAGGTCCGCCATCTCGCGTGCCTCGTCGAGCGCGCCCCGGGCGACCATGGCCGTGAACCGGCCATCGCAGGCGGCATAAACCGCCTCGCGCGGCGGATTGACCAGAATGGTGCGGAAGGTCAGCGGCGCCCCGCCGGCCAGCGCCGGCCTGGTCTCGCGCTGCCAGTCGGCGAGCGAGCGGCCCGTCGCGGCAAGCACCTCGGCGGCGCGGATCAGGCGCTGACGGTCGGTTGGCGCCAGGCGCGCCGCCATCTCCGGATCCTGTTTCGCGAAAGCGGCGTGGAATGCCGGAGCGCCCATCTCATCGAGCTGCTGTGCGATCTCGGCGCGCAACGCCGCCGGCGTGTCGGGGATGTCCGCGAGCCCACCCATCAGCGCGCGCAGATACAGGCCGGTGCCGCCGACCACGATCGGCACACGCCCGGCGGCGCGCGCGTCGTTGATCGCGGCGAGCGCCATGCCCTGCCAGCGCCCGGCCGAACAGCGCTCGTCAAGATCGAGCACGCCATAGAGCCGATGCGGCGCGCGGGCACGCGTGGCCTCGTCGGGCTGCGCGGTGAGGATCGGCAAGCCGCGATAGACCTGCATGCTGTCGCCGTTGATCACCTCGCCGTCGAGCCGCTCGGCCAGGGCGACGGCGAGCGCCGATTTGCCGGTCGCCGTGGGGCCGCCGATCACCAGCACCGGTGGAGGAGTTTTAGCGGTTTCGCCCGTCACCTGTTCGTCGCTCCCAGCGGCGCGCGCGTCGCCCTGCGGTCAAGAAATTCACGGCGCGGATGCGCGAGCGCCATGCGATTCGCAGCCTTGCTATTCGCAAACCGGCCAACCAATATGCGCGCCCATGGAACATGTCCTGACCCTGATCGGCAATCCCGAAAATCGCGATCTCGACGCTGCCGCCATCGATGCCGCACGTGCCACGCTCAGCCGCCTCGGCGCGCAGGCCAAGACCGCAGACTGGCTGGCGCCCGGACGCGCCGTCGATCTGCCGTTCCAGGCCGACGCCGCGAGCGCGGCGCCGATCGCCACCGCTCTGCGTCAGGATCTCGCCCGCTTCGCCGCCGATGTCGCGGTGCAGCCGGCAAACGGGCGGCGCAAGCTGCTGCTCGTCGCCGATATGGAATCGACCATCATCCAGAATGAGATGCTCGACGAGCTGGCGGATTTCGTCGGCCTGCGCGACGAGGTCGCCGAGATCACGCGCCGCGCCATGAACGGCGAGCTCGATTTCGCCGCCGCCGTGCGCGCCCGGGTCGCGCTGCTCAAGGGCTTGCCGGCGAGCGTACTCGACGAACTCGATGAAGCGCGTCACCCTGATGCCCGGCGCGCGCGAGCTGGTCGCCACCATGCGCGCGCGTGGCGCCTACACGGCGCTGGTCTCGGGCGGATTCGGATTTTTCACCGGCAAGGTGCGCGCGATGCTCGGCTTCGATTTCGATCAGGCCAACGAAATCGATATCGCCGGAAACATGCTGAGCGGCACGGTGCGCGAGCCGATTCTGGACAAACATGCGAAGCTCGCCGCCCTGCAGCGGCTGGCCACGGAGCGCGGCGAACCGCTGTCGGCCACTATCGCCGTCGGCGACGGCGCCAACGACCTGCCGATGCTGAAAGCGGCCGGCCTCGGCGTCGCCTTCCACGCCAAGCCCGCGGTCGCCGCCGAAGTCGCCGTCCGGATCGACCATGGCGACCTCACGGCGCTGCTCTATCTGCAAGGCTACCGGCAAAGCGAGTTCAAGCGGTAGCGACCAGCTATCCTCCCACCCGGCAAAGAAAAACGGCGCCTGAAGAGGCGCCGTTTTCGTTTCTGTGCGTCGAGCCATCGGCTCGTTTCTGTGCGTCGAGCCGGTCGGCTCTTTTCTGTGTGTTGAGCCGGTCGGCTCTTGGCCTGATCCGTGGGCGTAGCCCGCGACCTCCGACCCGCCACTAGCCCTTGTCGAGCGGCAGCACGACGAAGCGCTGTTCGCTCTGGCGCTCGACAAGCAGCAGGATCGACTTGCGCTTGGCGGCGCGGGCCTTGTCGATCTTCGCCTTGACGTCGTTTGGACTATCCACCCTATCCTGAGCGACCTCGATGATGATCTCGCCGGGGCGGATACCCTTCTCGCTCGCCGGGCTGTTCGGCGCCACTTCGGTAACGACGACACCCTTGGCCTCGTTGGTCAGCTTGAACTGCGAGCGCAGCGCGCCGGTGAGGTCCGACAAGGTCAGGCCGAGGATCGACACGCCGCCGCGCGGCGCCTGCTCCCGCTTGGTGTCGTCCGGCTTCGCCGTGGCGGAAGCCACCTCGTCCTCCTTGAGTTCGCCGACCTTGGCCTTGAGCGTCTGCTCCTTGCCCTTGCGCCACACCAGGACGTTGACTTCCTTGTCGATCGGCGTCTCGGCGACGACGCGCGGCAAGCGGCGCATCTCGGCGATCTCGCGGCCGTCGAAGCGCAGGATCACGTCGCCCGCTTCGAGGCCGGCCTTCTCGGCGGGCCCTTGCTCGGTGACGCCGGCGACCAGCGCGCCACGCGGCTTCGCCAGTCCGAGGCTCTCGGCGATCTCGTCGGTCACCGACTGGATGCGCACGCCGAGCCAGCCGCGCCGCGTCTTGCCGAACTCGCGCAGCTGGGCGACCACCGGTGCCGCGAGGCTCGACGGAATAGCGAAGCCGATACCGATGCTGCCGCCGGACGGCGAGAAGATGGCGGTGTTCACGCCGATCACCTCACCTGCCATGTTGAACATGGGACCGCCGGAGTTGCCGCGGTTGATCGAGGCGTCGGTCTGCAGATAGTCGTCATAAGGCCCGGACTGGATATCGCGCGCGCGGGCGGAAATGATGCCCTGGGTCACGGTGCCGCCAAGGCCGAACGGGTTGCCGATCGCCACCACCCAGTCGCCGACCCGCGACTTGTCGGAATCGCCGAACTTGACGAACGGCAGCGGCTTGCTCGCCTCGACCTTGAGCAGCGCGATGTCGGTCTTGGCGTCGTGCCCGATGACCTTCGCCTTGAGGTTGGTGTCGTCGTGCAGGATGACGGTGACCTCGTCGGCGCCCTCGATCACATGGTTGTTGGTGACGATGTAGCCGCTGCCATCGACGATGAAGCCGGAACCGAGCGAGGTGGTGCGGCGCGGCTGGGCTTCCGGACGGTTGCGGTCGAAGAAGTCGCGGAAGAATTCCTCGAACGGCGAGCCCGGCGGGAACTGGGGAATTTCCGGCCGCGCTGCTGCTGTTGCTGGCGCTCCTTATTGACCTGGGTGGTGGAGATATTGACGACCGCCGGCAGCAGCCTTTCCGCCAGATCGGCGAAACTGTCGGGCGCGTTCACCCGTCCTTGCGCTTGCGCGGTGGTTGCTGCCGGCAGCGCGAAGCTGACGACGAGCAGGGCCATGACCCCCGCGCTGGCGGCCCGCGCCACGCCGCGGCGCAGAGCGCCGATCATGCGGAACGGATTGGACGCTGCGGACTCGACAAATTCAACCTGCGTCACGGGCAATCTCCATTCGTCGTGCTGGCGCCGTTCCCGAACGGAAGGCCGAACGGCCGCGAGCACCGGATCGTGGTGATATAACGGCTCGACTATGCCCCGCGTTTCAAAAGGTTGCAAAGAGTGCACCAGCGCGGCGACCGAGCGAACCTAAGCATCAATTATGGTCCAATTTAGGCAGGACCGGAGGCTTCTCCAGGTCCTGCCTTTGCTGGTGTGTCTCTCAACGGCCGACCGGCTTGGCCGGCGGTTTTCCCGTCACGTCGCGGAAATACCTAAGGAAATCGCTGTCGGGCTGGAGCACCAGGGTGGTGTCGCTGCCGAGCGCGCTGCGATAGGCTTCCATCGACCGGTAGAACGAGAAGAACGCCGGATCCTGGTTGGCGGCCTGGGCCCAGATCTGGACCTGCTGGCCGTCGCCGTCACCGCGCAGGATCTGCGCCTGCTTCGCGGCATCGGCCAGCAGCACCGTGCGTTCGCGATCGGCGCGCGCGCGGATACGCTGGGCCAACTCGGCGCCCTGGGCGCGGAATTCCTTGGCCTCGCGTTCGCGCTCGGACTTCATCCGCGCGTAAATCGCTTCGCTGTTGGCCTGCGGCAGGTCGGCGCGGCGAATGCGTACGTCGATGACGTCGATGCCGAAGCTCTTGGCCTCGTTCTGCACCTGCTTCTGGATCTCCGACATGATCGCGGCGCGCTCTTCCGAGAGCACCGAGGCAAGCGTCACATTACCGACCACGTTACGCAGCGTGCCGTTGATGATCCGCTCGAGCCGGGCGCGCAGGCCCTGCTCGTTGCCGACGCTCTGGTAGAAGCGCAGCGGATCGACGATGCGATAGCGCGCGAAGGCGTCGACCACCAGCCGCTTCTGGTCGGCGGCGATCACTTCCTCCGACTCCGGATCGCTGTCGAGCACCCGCTTGTCGTAACTCACCACGTTTTCGGCAATCGGCAGGCGGAACTTGAGTCCGGGCTCGTTGAGCACCCGCACCGGATTGCCGAAGCGCAGCACGATGGCCTGCTCGGTCTGGTGCACCGTGAAGGTGCTCCACAGAGCAAGCACGATGACCGCGGTGACGGCGATGGCGCCAATCGTCAGATTTCTGCTCATCGGCCGGCTCCCGTCTGGGGTTGCGTCTGCTGGCGGCGCTGGAGTTCCGGCAACGGCAGATATGGCACCACGCCGGACGAGCCTGTGGCCGCCTGGTCGATGATGATCTTATTGGTGCGGCGCAGGATCTCTTCCATGGTCTCGAGATAGATGCGCTGCTGCGTCACGTCTTGCGCCAGGGCGAACTGGCGGTAGACCGCGAGGAAGCGATTGGCATCGCCTTCCGCCCGGGCCACGACTTCCTGCTTGTAGCCCTCGGCTTCCTGGATCAGCCGTTCCGCTTCGCCGCGGGCGCGCGGAATGACGTCGTTGCGATAGGCCTCGGCTTCGTTGCGCTGGCGCTCCAAGTCGGCGCGCGCGCGCTGCACGTCGCGGAAGGCGTCGACCACAGGGCCTGGCGGATCGACCTTCTGCAGTTGCAACTGGGTGATTTCCACCCCGGCGCCGTATTCGTCGAGAATGCGCTGCAGCAGGATATTGGCGTCCTGCTCGATCTTGCGGCGGCCTTCGGCGAGGATCGGCTGAATCGGGCTGCGGCCGATGACCTCGCGCATGGCGCTCTCGGCGGCGGCCTTCACGGTCGCCTCCGGACCGCGGATGTTGAAGAGGAATTTGCCGGCGTCCTTGATGACCCAGAACACCGTGAAATTGATGTCGACGATGTTCTCGTCGCCGGTCAGCATCAAAGCCTCTTCGGGCACCGAGCGGATGCTTTGCGGCGCGTTCACCGGGCCGACCATGCGGAAGCCGACGTCGACGCGGTTGACGCGCGTCACCTTCGGCTTGGTCACGGTTTCGATCGGGTCGGGCAGCTTGAAATTGAGACCCGCCGACGACGTGCGCACCCATTCGCCGAAGCGCAGCACGACGCCCTGCTCATCGGGCAGCACGCGATAGGTGCACAGCCAGAGCAGCAACAGCACCATGGCGCCGAGGCCGAACAGGATGACCGGACCGGCGCTGCCACCGCCGCCCGGGAAGACGCGCTTGAAACGGTCCTGGCCGCGCCGGATCAAATCTTCGAGATTGGGTGGTTGCGGACCGCCGCCGCCGGAGCCGCGCCCCCATGGGCTCGGGCCGCCACCGCCGCCCGAACCGCCGCCGCCGGAGCCCCATGGGCCGCCGCCCCCTTGATTTGACCAAGGCATTCTCGTTGTCCTTCGTGTTGGGTGATCCGCTGCGCGTAGCGGAAAGCATGTCTTTGCAATAAGATGGTCCTGCCTTATATGACAGCTTGACCCGTGACGCAACGCGCCTCCCGGCGTGCCCCTGCATAGGTTGGTTGTAACAACCGGTTTTCCAAGATGCCAAACGTCACCGAACAGGACGTACTTGACGCACTGCGCACGGTTAACGACGCCGAACGCGGCGGCGATATCGTCAGTCTCGGCATGGTGTCGGGCGTGGTGATCCGTCAAGGCAACGTCGGTTTCTCCATCGAAGTCGAGCCGGATCGCGGTCCGCGCCTCGAACCGCTGCGCAAGTCCGCGGAACAGACCGTTATGAAACTGCCCGGCGTCACCTCCGTGACGGCCGTGCTGACCGCCGAGCGGGCGGCCGGCAGCGGCGCGCGTACCGGCGCCGCGCCACACAACCATGGCCCGGGTGAACATGCGCACGGCGCGCCGCCGACCATCGTGCAGTCGTCAGGCGCGCAATCCTCGCAAGCCGACGTGGCCGCCGCGCGGCGCCAGGCGGCGACCGGCCAAGCGCCCACCGCGAAGCCGCTGGTGCCGGGCGTCAAACACATCCTTGCCGTCGCTTCCGGCAAAGGCGGCGTCGGCAAATCCACCGTCGCGGTCAATCTGGCGCTGGCGCTCTCGGCATCGGGCAAGCGCATTGGCATTCTCGACGCCGACATCTACGGCCCGTCGCTGCCGCGCATGCTCGGCATCAAGGGCAAGCCGGAAGCCACGCCCGACAAGCGGCTCAATCCGATGACGCGCTACGGCGTCAAGGCCATGTCCATGGGCTTCATCGTCGCCGAGGACACGCCGATGATCTGGCGCGGGCCCATGGTGATCGGCGCGCTCGAGCAGATGCTGCGCGACGTGGTGTGGGGCGAGCTCGACGTGCTGGTGGTCGACATGCCGCCCGGCACCGGCGACGCCCAGCTCACCATGGCGCAGCGCGTGCCGCTCGCCGGCGCGGTGATCGTCTCGACGCCCCAGGACATCGCCCTGCTCGACGCGCGCAAGGGCCTCAACATGTTCCGCAAGGTCGAGGTGCCGGTGCTCGGCATCGTCGAGAACATGAGCCAGTTCATCTGCCCGAACTGCGGCCACGAGAGCCACATCTTCGGCCATGGCGGCGCCCGGCGCGAAGCCGAGCGCCTCGGCACCGACTTCCTCGGCGAGGTGCCGCTCCACATCGCCATCCGCGAAACCTCCGACGCCGGCACGCCGATCGTGGTCGAGCAGCCCGACAGCCCGCAGGCGCAAGCCTTCAAGCGCATCGCCGCGACGGTGTGGGACAAGCTGAACACCGGCGACACCGGCGCGAAGAAGGCGCCGCGCATCGTGGTGCAATAGGGCGGCACGCAGCCGCTCGCGATCGTCAGCGCAACTCCGATGAGACATGGCCCGGCCGGACCGGGCTATTTTTTTGCTGTCTTGTTAACGCCCCCGTGGCACGCAGGGCACGGGGCAAAGAAATTCAGTGCATACGATCGCATGCGGCCGAAGCAATGCTACGATGTCGCTCAGAATCCGGTGCGAACGATCCCGGCATTGCCGAATCAGGAGCGGCGCCATGAGCCGTAAGCGAACCGTTTTCGCGTTTCTTGCCACGCCCTTTGTTATTTCGCTGATCGTCACAATGGCGAATTTGCCGGACTATTATGACCGCGGCATTCCGACATGGCGGAACGTCGTTGACGATGCGAATTTCCGTTTTGGCTACGCGTACGCGGTCGCAATCGTCTTTGGTATACCGGCTTATTTCCTTCTCAAGGCATCGCGGTGTCTGACGGCCATCACTATCATGCTCTCGACCGCCGCGGCAGCGGCCTTCCCATCATTCGCTTTTTGGGCGCAGGGACCACACGACGGGGATGTCGCAAGCTGGACGGAAATGTTGCCGAGATGGGCGCCGATTGCGGCCGAAGGACTCATCGCAGGTGCCATCTTCTGGCTGATAATTAGACCAAATTTGCGCCTGACTTCGGATGATGACGCTTCATCAACATTGGTAACACACGTTCGGATCCCACTTATCGCGTTCGCAATTGTGATGATGGCCGTGTGCTGGTTCACGGTGATGCCAGCTACCGTGATCCTGGCGGGCTTTTTCAACTTCGTGTTCGCAGCCGTTCGTTAACGCCCCGCCTACCGGCTCCGCCCGTCGAACGGCGTCGTCTTGAGCGCGCCAATATCGACATCGTCCAAACAGCGCACGTTGATCGCGATCATCTCCTGGCCGTCGGGCCGCCTACCACGCGCGAAAGATTCGATGCCACATTTCGGGCAGAACAGGTGATGGATGACGTGCTCGTTGAACTGGTAATCCACCAGACCGTCACCGCCTGACAGAAGATTGAATTTGTCCGGCGTGGTGAAGGAGAGCAGCGAACCGCGCTTGGTGCAGATCGAGCAGTTGCACGAGATCACCGGGTCGAGGGCAAGCGTCGCCTCGTAACGCACGGCGCCGCAGTGGCAGCCGCCGGTGCAAGTTTGGAGTTCGGTCATGAGACCTCCTAAGCGCTAATGAGCGAAACAGCAGCTAGCCTTGCCTTTATCATGGCTGCTTGGTGAAAATCCTGCGTTAACCCCACATTCAGCGGAATTTCGAAATCGGCATAGGCAAGCAAGTATGCGTTCGAGGACTCATACGAACACCACAGAATGGGAACGCTCGACTGGGGATTGACAAGACCTGAGTACCGCCGTTCTTGCCCTAAGCCGACTTCCATTCTTTTCGGTGCTGCGGAAAAAAAATTGGAAATAAGCTGAATTTCAGGTGGAAGTTGAACGATTGTTCTTAGAGACGGTCGCGATGAAGATATGATCGATTGAGCTAGGTTTGTGTGAGTTGATGCGAAGCCCAGACCAAAAACTTCATCCCCGTCTTCCAGATCGAAGCCGATACCGTAGATTAGTACCTGGATGCCCTGCCCTCACTAGCAGACTGGACACTGAGAACGCATCGTTATACTCGCCCGATCTATGGCTGATCACACCGCCTTGAGACTCGATAGAGTGCCAAGGCTGCTCAATCAGTGTGCGTGCCGACAGAAGGTCTGGATAATCGATTAGGTCGTGGACTCATAAGCGCGGAGCCAGAGTCGGATTGAGGCAAGGAGGACGGCGGCGAGGAAGTTGCGCGCCAGCTTGTCGAAGCGGGTGGCGATCCGTCGGAAGTGCTTGAGTTTGCTGAAGAGCCGCTCGACCAAGTTGCGCTGACGATAGATTGCCCGGTCGACGACCCTGCGGATGCGAACGTTGCTTTGGCTCGGGATGTGGGCGGCGCCGCCGCCGGCCTCGATCAGGTCGATGATTGCCCGGGCGTAATATCCGCGGTCTGCGACCACAGGGCCGGTCAACCCGAGGCCTTCCAGCAACATCGGCGCGGTGGTTTTGTCGGACGCCTGGCCGGGCGTGAGAAGGATGCGCACGGGCAGGCCCTGATCGTCGGCGACGACGTGGATCTTGGTGCTCAGTCCTCCACGAGAACGGCCAATGGCGTGATCCGCGCCCCCTTTTTACCGCCCGCCGCGTGCTGGTGGGCGCGCACGATCGAGCTGTCGATCAGGTGCATCGACTCGGGGGATTGCCGGGCCAACGCAGTGAAGATGCGCAGCCATACCCCCGCCTTGGCCCAGCGGTTGAACCGGTTATACACCGTCGTGTAGGGGCCATAGCGGTCCGGCAGATCGCGCCACGGCGAGCCTGTGCGCAGGATATAGAATATGCCGTTCAGAACGCGACGGTCATCCCGACGCGGCACGCCCCGCGGCTTGTTCGGCAACAGCGGAGCGATGATCGACCACTCCGCATCCGTCAGTTCAAAGCGAGCCATGATCCAGCCCTCCGTTCGTCCGGAGAGTTGAATTACAGATGCCCTATCCAAGGGAATCCCCCTTATGAGGTACAGAACCTAGACGCCCCAAAGGTGTTTTCCTCCGGTCACTTCCCCTCGATCCCGAGCGCGTCCATGGTCTCGCGCCATTCGCGCGCCGAGAGGCCGCTGCCTTCTGCTCGACTTTTTCGCCGGCGAGCATGCGCTTGATGGCGTCGGCGGCCTTGGCCGAGAGATGCACGCCGCCCATGCGGTATTGCAGGAAGGCGTCGTGCACCAGCGGCACCCAGCGCTTGACCGTCTCCAGCATGGCGTCGGCGAAGACGCGGATTTCGTATTGCGCGTGGGGGTCGGCGCGCAAGGAGAGGAAGTGGAGCAGGTTGTGCAGGTCCACCTTCCAATACCACTGGGTATAGAAGTTGAGCGTCAGGTTCATGCGCGCCAGCTCGCGCGCCAGGCCCGAGCGCTCCGGATCGGCCACCTCGCCCTTCTCGGTCTCGTTCAGCATCTCGGCGTAATGGTCGTAGGCCTGCTGGGAATCCTCGCGCAGCAGCGTGAGCACGCGCTCGGCCTCCTTGCCGGTCAGCGCATCGCCGCGGCCCTGGCGGTTCGACGAGGACTGCACGCCGAGGTGCTCGGGCTTGGGGATGTAGAACTCGTTGTCGAGGATCGAATAGCGCGCCGAGTATTCGTTGACGTTGGCGGTGCGGTGGCGGATCCACTGGCGCGCCACGAAGATCGGCAGCTTGATGTGGTACTTGATCTCGCACATCTCGAACGGCGTGGTGTGCCGGTGGCGCATCAGGTAGTTGATCAGCCCGGCGTCCTCGCTCACCCGCTTGGTGCCCTTGCCGTAGGACACGCGGGCCGCCTGGACCACGGCGGCGTCGTCGCCCATGTAGTCGACCACGCGCACGAAGCCGTGGTCGAGCACCGGCAGCGGTTCGTAGAGGATCTCCTCGAGCGCCGGAACGGTCGGACGCCTGGTGGTGTTGGACTGCGCCCGCGCGGCCGCGATTTCGGCCGCCTGTTCCGGACTCAAAGGCATGAAAAACCCCAATTCGTTTGGCTGGACTGATGCTGGACGAAAGAGCGCGCCGGAGCAGAACCATCCCCCCACCCTGACCCTCCCCCACACAGGGGGGAGGGAATGAAGCCCCAGTCATCATCTCCCTCCCCCTCGACGGGGGAGGGTTGGGGTGGGGGTGAAATGAGCGCATTCATCGTAATGGAAATCCGATTGGCCGGCGTTTGCGCCGAGACGTAACGAATGGTTACGCCAGGGGCGGCACTTTAACCACTCGGCCGGCCGATGAGAAGCTGTCCCGGTTGCCTTCGGCTACCCTTTCAAATGGCTGAAAGAAGGCCTATATTTAGCGCGTCGGGCAACCGACTATGGCGATAAACGGTTTGTGGAATAAACGTTGCGGACCCGGGGGCAGTACCCGGCGCCTCCACCAAAGTTTCAGCCGGCCCAAGGGGATCTCCCCCGGCCGGCGGTCCATGGGGGCGAAACAGGATCGACGCGCGTGGTAAAGGCAAATTTTTCGCTCGGCATGATACCGCCGTTATCGGGTCATTCTACAGGTGCCAACGACAACCGTATGGCCCTCGCTGCCTAATTAGGTAAGCGCGGCTCGGGGGGCGCCGGGCAACAGAAGCCCCCCACCGCTTACGCGGTCTGGCCGAGAGCGCCGCCGCACAGTATGGGGTAACCGCTCCGCCGCAAGGCGGAGCGGCCCCGCGTATCAATCCGGGCTTTGGCCCACAGGTGGGGCTCCGCCGCGCTATGGCTCGTGATTCGCTGCAATACGACAAGATGGTCGAGACTGCCCTGCGCGGCGTGGTGCGCCAGGCGCTCGCCTCGGTGATCGAGCGGGGCCTGCCGGGCAGTCACCATTTTTACCTGACCTTCCGCACCACCCATCCCGGCGTCGAGATCGCCGAGCGGCTGCATGCCCAGTATCCGCAGGACATGACCATCGTCCTGCAGCATCAGTTCTGGGGGCTCGAGGTGACCGACGAGTATTTCGTCGTCAACCTGAGCTTCAGCAACATTCCCGAACGGCTCAAGGTGCCCTACGCGGCGCTGGTCTCCTTCGTCGACCCGTCGGTCAAGTTCGGCCTGCAGTTCCAGGTGCCCTCGGACGGGTCCGCCACGGACGGCGCGACCGACAAACCCGCCGCGCCGGCCAAGGACGCCCCTGCCCTGGCATTGGCCAGCGTCGGCGGCCAAGCCGAACCCAAGCCCACGACCGACAGCGCCAAGGCTGACGGCGCAAAGAACGATTCCGCCAAGGAAAGCCAGGCCCAGGATGCCGGCGCGACCGCGGAGGCCGACAAGGGCGACCCCGAAAAGGTCGTCTCGCTTGACGCGTTCCGTAAAAAATAGTCTCTGAGCCCGCCGTCGCTGGCGCGTTGCGCATGGACGGCAGTCCCGCCATGTCCGCCCAAGGCTGCCGCCCGCGCTGTCCGGCGGCGCTATTGGAGCCGAAATGTCCGACTTCGAATTCCACAAGATGTTCCCGCTGGCGCATGACGCGACGCCCTACCGCAAACTGACCGGCGACTTCGTCGAAACCGCGAGCTTCGCCGGCCAGCCCGTCGTCAAGGTGCGCCCCGAGGCGCTCACCCTGCTCGCCAAGACCGCGTTCCGCGACATCTCCCATCTGCTGCGCACCGGCCATCTCAAGCAGTTGCGCGCCATCCTCGACGACCCGGAAGCCTCGGACAACGACCGCTTCGTCGCCTTCGAGCTGCTGAAGAACGCCAATATCGCGGCGGGCGGCGTGCTGCCCATGTGCCAGGACACCGGCACCGCCATCGTCATGGCGAAGAAGGGCCAGCGCGTGTGGACCGGCTTCGACGACGAGGCCGCGCTCGCCGAGGGCATCCAGCGCACCTATGCCGAGTGCAACCTGCGCTATTCCCAGATGGCGCCGCTCACCATGTTCGACGAGGTCAACACCGGGACCAACCTGCCGGCGCAGTTCGACATCTTCGCGACGCCCGGCGAGGAATACGAATTCCTGTTCATCGCCAAGGGCGGCGGCTCGGCCAACAAGAGCTATCTCTACCAGGAGACCAAGGCGCTGCTTGAATCCGGCCGCGCTGCTCAAATTCGTCGGCGAGAAGATCAAGACGCTCGGCACCGCCGCCTGCCCGCCCTACCACCTGGCCATCGTCATCGGCGGCACCTCGGCCGAGCTCACGCTCAAGACCGTCAAGCTGGCGAGCACGCGCTATCTCGACGGGCTGCCGACCAGCGGCAACAAGTTCGGCCAGGCCTTCCGCGACCTCGAGCTGGAACAGGAAATCCACAAGCTGACCCAGATGACCGGCATCGGCGCGCAGTTCGGCGGCAAGTATTTCTGCCATGACGTGCGCGTCATCCGCCTGCCGCGCCACGGCGCCTCCTGCCCGGTCGGCATCGGCGTGTCCTGCTCGGCCGACCGTCAGGCCCTGGGCAAGATCACCGCCGAGGGCGTGTTCCTCGAGCAGCTCGAAACCAACCCGGCGCAGTTCCTGCCCGAGATCAACGAGGAGAAGCTGTCGAGCGACGTGGTCAAGATCGACCTCGACCAGCCGATGGACGAGATCCGCGCCACGCTGAGCAAGCATCCGATCAAGACGCGCGTGCAACTCACCGGCACGCTGATCGTGGCGCGCGACATCGCCCATGCCAAGCTCAAGGAGCGGCTCGATTCCGGCGCGGGCCTGCCGCAATACCTCAAGGATCATCCGGTCTATTACGCCGGCCCGGCGAAGACGCCGGCGGGCTACGCCTCGGGCTCGTTCGGCCCGACCACGGCGGGCCGCATGGATTCCTATGTCGACGAATTCCAGAAGGCCGGCGGCTCGCTGATCATGCTGGCCAAGGGCAACCGCTCGCCCCAGGTGCGCGAGGCCTGCCGGAAATACGGCGGCTTCTATCTCGGCTCGACCGGCGGCCCGGCCGCGCGGCTCGCCCAGGACTGCATCCGGAAGGTCGAGGTGCTGGAATATCCCGAGCTCGGCATGGAAGCGGTGTGGAAGATCCAGGTCGAGGATTTCCCGGCCTTCATCGTGGTCGACGACAAGGGCAACGACTTCTTCGCCAATCTCGGCGCGAAGGATTGACGGCAAAGCGGCGGGAGCGATCCCGCCGCTGTTTTTTTGCGGCATCATCCCGTGTTTTGTCGCAGCCGCGTTAACGCATTGTCCGCGCGCTCCAACCTGCGATCAAGAACTCCAAATCCCAAGACCAGGACGATCGATGACGGAATTTCTATTCGACGGCCCCGCGCGTTCGCCGCTCACCCTGCTGCTCGCCCATGGCGCCGGCGCCGGCATGGACCATCCGTTCATGGCGACCATGGCGGCCGGCATCGCCAGGCAGGCGAAGATTCGCGTCGCGCGTTTCGAATTCCCCTACATGGCGGCGCGCCGCGCCGACGGCAAAAAGCGACCGCCCGACCGCGCCGACAAGCTGCTCGCCAGCTTCCGCGCGGCGATCGACGAACTCGGCGGGCCTGACAAGCTGGTGATCGGCGGCAAGAGCATGGGCGGCCGCATGGCGAGCCTGCTCGCCGAGGATGCCGGCGTGCGCGGGCTGGTCTGCCTCGGCTTCCCCTTCCATCCGCCGGGCAAGCCGGAGGTCATGCGCACCGCGCACCTGCTGCGCATGCGCATGCCGGCGCTGATCGTGCAGGGCACGCGCGACACCTTCGGCGGGCCGGAGGTGGTGCGCTCGCTCGCCTTCCCGCCCAACATCCAGATCCACTGGATCGGCGACGGCGACCATTCCTTCAAGCCGCGCAAATCATCCGGCCGCACCGAAGCCCAGGCGCTCGACGAGGCGGTGCAGGCGGTGGCGGGCTACCTCAAGGACCTCCCTTAAAGTGGAACAAAGGGCCTGACCATGGCGCGCGCGCCAGACGAAACCGATTCCGCCGTTCGTCGCCCGCGTGCTCGGCCTGATGCTGCCGCTCGGCCCGGTCCATGCCAAGTCGATGTTCGGCGGCTACGGCTTCTGCCTCGACGGCGTGATGTTCGCGCTGACCTTCGACGAGCGGCTGTTCCTCAAGACCGACGACGAGAGCGCGCGCGAAATTCGCCAAGGCCGGTTGCGTGCCCTTCACCTACGAAAGGCCTGGCCGCACCGTCACCATGTCCTACAACGAAGCGCCCGGAGGGACCTTGGCCAGCGCCAAGCGCCTGCTGCCCTGGGCGGAACTGGGCCTCGCCGCGGCCAGACGCGCCGCGCGCAAGAAACCCGTCAGGAAACCGCGGGATTAACAGGCCGATTCGGGACCGCCGAATTCGGCTTCCCCCTCGCCCAGCCGTGGTTAAATCGTCAGCCATGGACGAGCGCACCGCCGAAGCCACCCGCATCGAAACCGATTCCTTCGGGCCCATCGAGGTGCCGGCGGACCGCTATTGGGGGGCGCAGACCCAGCGCAGCCTGCAGAACTTCCGCATCGGCGGCGAACGCATGCCGCTGCCGCTGATCCGCGCCTTCGGCATTCAGAAGCGCTGTGCGGCGAAAGCCAACATCGCGCTCGGCGTGCTCGACGCCAAGATCGGCGAGGCCATCGTCGCGGCGGCGGACGAGGTGATCGCCGGCAAGCTCGACGATCATTTCCCGCTGGTGGTGTGGCAGACCGGCTCGGGCACCCAGACCAACATGAACGTCAACGAGGTGATCGCCAACCGCGCCAACGAGCTGCTCGGCGGCAAGCGCGGCGACAAGAGCCCGGTCCATCCCAACGACCATGTCAACCTCGGCCAGTCGTCGAACGACAGCTTCCCGACCGCCATGCATATCGCGGCGGCGCGCGAGGCGAACGAACACCTGATCCCGGCGCTGCGCCACCTGCAGGGCGCGCTCGCCGGCAAGGCGCGCGAATTCGCCGCCCTGATCAAGATCGGCCGCACCCATCTGCAGGACGCGACGCCGGTGACGCTGGGCCAGGAATTCTCCGCCTATGCGCGCCAGGTCGAGAACGGCATCGCCCGCGTGCAGGCGGCGCTGCCGCGCGTCTACGAGCTGGCCCAGGGCGGCACGGCGGTCGGCACCGGCGTCAATGCCACCGTCGGATTCGACGTCGCGTTCTGCCGCGAGGCCGCCGCCTACACCGGCCTGCCCTTCGTGCCGGCGCCGAATAAATTCGAAGCCCTGGCGACCCACGACGCCATGGTCGAGCTGTCCGGCGCGTTCAACACCATCGCGGTGTCCTTCACCAAGATCGCCAACGACATCCGCCTGCTCGCCTCGGGCCCGCGCTCGGGGCTCGGCGAGATCCACCTGCCGGAGAACGAGCCCGGCTCCTCGATCATGCCGGGCAAGGTCAATCCGACCCAGGCCGAGGCGGTGACCATGGTGGCGGCCCAGGTGATGGGCAATCACGCGACCGTCACCTTCGCCGGCGCGCAGGGCCATCTCGAGCTCAACGTGTTCAAGCCGGTCATCGTCTACAACGTGCTGCAGTCGTTGCGCCTGCTGGGCGACGCGGCGCGCAGCTTCGCCGACAATTGCGTGGTCGGCATCGAGGCCAACGAGGCGCGGCTCAAGGCGCTGATGGACCAGTCGCTCATGCTGGTCACCGCGCTCAATCCGCACATCGGCTACGACGCGGCGGCGAAAATCGCCAAGAAGGCGTTCGCGGAGAATTCCTCGCTCAAGGAGGCGGCGCTGGCGCTCGGCCTGGTGAAGGCGGAGGATTTCGACCGCTGGATCGATCCCGCCGCGATGCTCGGCCCGACGCCGGCGCCCAAGCGCTGACCATGGACGCGGGCCGCTTGCGCAAGCGCTCGGTGCTGGTCGCCGGGCACAAGACCAGCGTCTCGCTCGAAGCGGAATTCTGGGACGAGCTGCGCGCCATCGCGACGGCGCGCGGCATCTCGCTCAACGCGCTGATCGCCGAGATCGACCAGTCGCGCGGCGGCAACCTGTCGAGCGCGATCCGGCTCTACGTACTGGCGTGGCTGCGCGGGCGCGCCATCGCCGGGCGCTGAGCGCCGACCGCCGCTTTCTCCGGAATGGAGGTCTAAGGCTCGAGGCTGCGCAGGATTTCGCGGGTGAAATCGTCCGGGTTGGGCGATGCCGGTTGCCGTGGTCCCTCGGGCTCGACCGGCTCGGGACCTGTCGGCGGCGGCGCGGCGGCATTGGGCGAGACCTGCAGCACGCGTGCGCCGGCGCCGGGAGCCGCCGGCGTCACCGGTGGCGGACGCGGCACTTCGTTGGCGGCAGCCGGCGCATTCGGCGAGCGCTGCAAGACGCGCGGCTCGTCGGTGGTGCGGGTCGCGGGCGCACCCGGCGGCGCGACAGTCTGGCGCGGCATGATCGGGACTGGCGTCCTCGACGCACCGGCGCCCGCGTCCGGCGCGGCATCGGGCACGCGCGGCGCGGACTGCGGCGGCATGGCCGGGGCGCTTTGCGGCGCCGCCGGCGCTTGCGCGGCGGGCGGCCGGGGCGCCGGGTGCTGCGGCTGGCGCGCCAGTTCCTCGAGCAGATAGGCCTGCAGCCCGTCGCTGTCGAAATCGCGCTTCGGCGAATCGAGCGGGCCGCTCAGTTGCATTTCGATCGGCGGTGCCTTCGGCGCGGCGGCGAGGCGCAATTCGACCGTGGCATCGAGGCGCCACTGCGACAGGTCGGCCGCCACCAGGGCGCGCACGTCACCCGCCGGCGACCGGATGCGCAGGTCGTCGATGGCGACCACGCCGTTGGTCATGGTCATGTCGCCCTGCAGCCGGGTTACCCGCGTCGCGCCGCTCGCCATCGCGGATTGGATCAGGCGGACCAGCTCGCCCGGCGATTCGACGAACGGGAATCGGGCGTTGAGCCGATTGAGGTCGAAACCCTCTGAGCACGGTGTTCTCGGCCGTGAGCAATCCTTTGCCGTTGAGCGCGGCGATCAGCGCCGCCTCGCTCGACCCAACCGAAGCCCCCTCCAGCTCGAGATCGAAGCGGCCGCCGGACAGGTCGATCGGCGCGTCGAACAACGACGGTCCGAGCTCGGCGCCCACTATGCTCACGGTATAATTCAGCGCCAGAGCCTCGCGACTGGCCGCTCGGCATGAGGCGGCCCTGCAAGGCGAGCTTGCCGCCGTTCAACTGGCCATTGAGCTGCTTCACGTCGACGCCGCCGCCGGCGAGCGCCAATTCCACGTTCGGCTCGGCGACGGTCCATTGGCGATGGCGCAGGCTTTTGGCGCCGAGGGTAAGGCTGCCGTTCACGACGCGCGCGAAATCGAGATCGATCGGCTTGCTCGACCAGCGGTCGACGACGACATCGGCGGCAGCCGCGCCGCGCGGCGCCGGCCGCTTCGGTTGCGGGGCCGCCATGAAATGGCGGGTATCGATGTCGCCGGCGTTCAACTGCGCGGCAATTCGCGGCAGGCCTTCGCCGAGCGCGAGCGAAACCGTGCCGTCGAGCGTCAGCGGGCCGAATAGGCCGCTGAGATTCGACAGGTTGTAATCCTTGGCGCGGCTCTCCAGCCGGGCGGCGAGATTGACCGCCCGCGCGGCCGGCTCCTGTTCCGGCGCGAACTCGGAATCGAACAGACGGATCAGGCCGAGGTAGTTGGGATGCTGAATGCCGAGATCGAGCGAGAGCCGGGCCGGCGCTGCCGCCGGAAACGCCACATCGCCCTTGACCGCCAGCGCAGCGACCCCGGCATTGACGGTCGCGTCGAGCTTGTAGGCGGCATCGCCGCCGGACAGCTTGCCTTCGGCGGCGAACGGCTTGACTGCCTCTTCGGGCAGCGGCAGCACGATTCCGGCGGCGCGCAGCAGGCCCGCCGGCTCGTCCGCCGTGACCGCGAATTCCACATTGGCGCGCGGCTTGCCCGCGAACCCGTCGAGCGTGCCGGACACGCGCGACCGCGCCGCCCGCGAGATCTGCGACGGCCAGCTTGCGCATGGTGAGCACGCCATTGGCCAGGGTGCCATCGAGATTGATACCGCGCGCGGTGGTGTTGCCGAGCGCCAACTGACCGACCCGCAGCCGCAGGTTGGCGTCGAATTCGGTCAGCACCGTGAGCGGCAATACACCCGCCGCCGCGGCCGCCGTCATCTCCGCGCCCGCCGCGCTGGCGCCCGGCAGATAGGAATCGAGATTGAATTGGTCGACGATGAGATTGACCCCGAAGGCCGGCCGCTCGCGCAGCGCGCCGACCAGCGCGCCGGTCACCCGGGTGTTGTCGAAGCGCAGGTCGAGTTCGCCGATCTCCAGCATGCTCCGTCGTGGCGCCGAGGTGGCCGGTGGCTGAGACCTTGTTGAGGCGGCCGGCGGGCAGCCCGGAAATATCCACGTCGAGCCAGCCGAGCAGGCTGCGGAAATCGTCCGAGGCGATCTCGGCCAGGCCATTGACCCGCGGCTTTCCATCGGCGGCGAGCAGCTTGCCGTTGAACGTGGCATCGGTGCCGCCGGGCAACTGGACGGAAAACTGATAGATGTCGACCACGCCGTCGCCCATCTCGGCCGCGAGCTTGATCTGGCGCGCGGCACCGCTGCGATGGGTCAGCGCGTCCGCCGTGACATCGAGCGTCAGCCGCACGTTGACCGGCAGCTCGAATTCCTCCGGTTCGGCCGACGCGTTGCTCTCCGCGGCCGGACGCGAAGCCGCCTTCTTGGCCGCGGCGGCGAGCCAGGCGTCGAGGTCGATGCGACCCAGCGTCAGGGTGACGTCGATCTGCGGCTCGTCGCTGGTGAAGGCGGCATTCACCGCGCCCTGGGCGCGCGTGTCGCCGAGCTGCAGGCTGACGCTGTTGGCGGTCAGCATCTTGTCCTTGAGGTCGACCGCGCTTTCCAGGCTGAAGGATTGCGCGAGCACATCGGGCACGTCGCTGCCCACGCCGAGCGCCGCGACGAAGTCCGCCAGATCGTCGCCGCGCAGCTTGAACTGGCCATCGATTTGTAGCGGCGCGGCCTCGGGCAGTCGCACCGTGCCGATGAAACCGCCAGCGGCGCGCACGGACTGCGCGCGCACGAGCCCACGCGCGGGGCCCGGAACCTCGGCCGTTAGATTGATCGGGGTGACCGCCCGGCCGCGCGGATCGAACCGGCCGGTCGACAGGCTGAAGCGCAACGGAACGGCATTGTAACGCAACTCACCGGCGGCGCGCAGCGGACCATAGAAGCTATCCGCCGCCAAGCGCGCATTGATGCCCTCGACCCGCTCCTCGGCGCCTGAGCGAGTCTCGCGGTAGATCACGGTGCCGTCGGTGACGGTCGCATTTTCGAATTGGACATCCTCGATCGAGCGCCCGAACAGCCAATTGCGCTGACCGTCGGGCAGCAGTTCGAGCTCGACGACCGGCTTGCGCAGCACGACGGAGGTCACGACAATCTTGCCGGACAGCAGCGGCCACAGCGCGACGCGCAATTCGAGCGCCTCGACCTGCGCCATATAAGGGGATGACGCGCCGGTCAGGTTGCCCAAGCGCAAGCCATGGAGCGACAGCCGGGGAGTCGGCACGATGGACGCTTCGACGGCGCCATCGATCACCACGCGGCGGCCCAGAACCCGCTCGATCTCGGCCGCGATGCCGTTGCGGTAACTGGTCCAGTCGATGAAGCTCGGCGCGACGAGTACGGTGACGATCAGCACTGCCACCAGTCCCGCCAGGCCGACAAGAACCTTCTTCAAACCGATCCTCGTTGCTGTTGCACCCATAGGGCCGCGGCGTCGAGCGGGTGAGCCGCGCCAACCTGGGCACCGCTGTCAAAGGTCGCCGTGATGATGCGACGGCTCTTGCGGTCCCGTTGGTTTGAGTTAATCTACCATACTGAATGTGGCGCTTCGATGATAGGGTTCCAGCCGGTGAGCCACCATGGATGGGGCGGCGGGACCCGGGAAGGACGGCCGAAGTATGGGCGACGTCGTCAATCTGAATCAGTACCGCAAGCAGCGCTCCCGCGCCTCGTCGCAAAAGCGGGCCTCCGAGAACCGCGTTCGGTTCGGCCGCAGCAAGGACGACAAGACGCGCCAGTCGCAGGATGCCGAGCGGAGCGGCCGCGAGCTGGAAGGCAAGCAGTTGGACAAGCCATCGTCGCCGGAAGACGCGCCGAAGGCACGCTGAGCGGTTCTCACGCCAGCGTCGCGTTTGGCCGGCGATGCATACTGTGTCGTCTTCCCCAAGACCGCCACCCGATTGACACCGTGAGTCCGATTGTTGCCGGCGGAAGCGCGGAAGCGCGCCCTTTGTTGCCGCCAGGCCGCGTTCACGGCTAAGGCTTGCCATCGGGCAGCGCACCGTAGCCGCCGCCGCCCGGCGTTTCGATGACGACGACCTCGTCGGCTTCGAGTTGAGTCGCGGCGGTGGCCGGCAGTTCCTCGACGCGGCCGTCGCTCCGCTCCACCGTGGTGCGGCCCCGCGCGCCCGGCGATCCGCCATCGAGGCCGAACGGATCGGTGACGCGCCGGCTCGCCAGGATGGCGGCACCCATCGGTTCGCGGAAGCGGATGCGGCGCACCACGCCGTCGCCGCCGCGCCACCGGCCCGCGCCGCCGGAGCCTTGGCGAATCCGGAAATCCTCGACCAGCACCGGATAGCGCGCCTCGAGCACCTCCGGATCGGTCAGGCGCGAGTTGGTCATGTGGGTCTGGATCGCGCTCGCGCCGGCGAAGCCTTCCCCCGCTCCCATGCCGCCCGCCACGGTTTCGTAATACTGATGGCGCGCGTCGCCGAAGGTGAAGTTGTTCATGGTGCCTTGCGAGGCGGCGAGCACGCCGAGCGCGCCATAGAGCGCGTCGCACACCGCCTGGGACGTCTCGACGTTGCCCGCGACCACGGCGGCCGGATAGCGCGGGGCGAGCATCGAGCCTTCCGGAATGACAATGCGAATCGGCCGCAGGCAGCCGGCATTCATCGGAATGTCGTCGGCCACCAGGGTGCGGAAGACATAGAGCACCGCGGCGCGGCAGATCGCCGAAGGCGCGTTGCGGTTGTTGGGCCGCTGCGCCGAAGTGCCGGTGAAATCCACGACCGCCTCGCGCGCCACCCGGTCGATGGACACCCGCACCTGGATTTGCCCGCCGTCGTCGAGCGGCACGGCGAAGCCGCCGTCGGCCAGCGCGCCGATCGCGCGGCGCACCGCCTCCTCCGCATTGTCCTGCACATGGTCCATATAGGCGCGCACCACGTCGAGGCCGAAACCGGCGACCATGCGGCGCAGTTCCTCGGCGCCCTTGCCGCAGGCGGCGACCTGGGCCTTGAGGTCGGCGATGTTCTGATCGGGATTGCGGCTCGGCCACGGCCCGGCGCTGAGCCGCGCGCGGATATCGGCTTCGAGCAGGCGTCCATCGCGCACCAGGACGACATCGTCGAACAGCACGCCTTCCTCCGCCACGCTCTTCGACTCCGGCGGCATGGAGCCCGGCGTGATGCCGCCGATGTCGGCGTGATGGCCGCGCGCGGCGACGAAGAACAGCGGCGCGGCCGCGTCCGGAAGCTCTCCCTCCCCCCTTGCGGGGGAGGGCCGGGGTGGGGGAATCTTTCCGCCGCGCCACCCCCACCCAACCCTCCCCCGTCGAGGGCGAGGGCTTCGCGGGCGGTATCCGTCGTCGCGCCTCGAACACCGGCATGACAACGGTGATGTCGGGCAGATGGGTGCCGCCGTTGTAGGGCGCATTGTGCACGAACACGTCGCCCGGCCGCATCGTTGTCCCGCCGTCCGCGCCGCGCCGGCCGGCGATGATGGCGGCGACCGATTCGCCCATCGAGCCGAGATGCACCGGCATGTGCGGCGCATTGGCGATCAGGTTGCCGGCGCCGTCGAACACCGCGCAGGAGAAATCGAGCCGCTCCTTGATATTGACCGAGGTGGCGGTGGCGGCGAGCGCCACGCCCATCTGCTCGGCGATCGCCATGAACAGGTTGTTGAACACTTCGAGCATCACCGGATCGACGTCCGTTCCCATGGCCGGTGCGCGGCCGAGCGGCTGGACGCGCGTCAGCACCAATTCGGCGCGCGCGGTGACGCGGGCCCGCCAGCCCGATTCAATCACCGTCGTGCTGTTGGCGTCGATGAGGATCGCCGGGCCATCGACCGTGGCGCCGGCGGCGAGGCGCGCGCGATCATGAACCGGCGCTTCATGCAGCGCGTCGTCGCTATAGACCTGCGCGCTGCCGACGGGCTTCGCTTCGGCGGTCGGCGGCGGCGCATCCGTCGCCATCACAGACCCGGCGTCCGCCATGCTCGCGATCGCCTCGACCGACACGGCCTCGACCACCAGCGGCTTGTCCGCCATGAGGAAGCCGTAGGCGCGGCGATAGGCCGTCTCGAACGCGGCGCGCATGGCGTCGGCCCCGGTGAACGCCACCGCCTCCGCCTTGTCGGTGCCCTCGTAGCGCAGATGCGCGCGGCGATGCACGGCGATGCGCGCGCCATCGACCCCTTGCGCCAGCAGCGCATCCTTGGCCTGCCCCGCCAGAAAGGCGAGCCGGGTAGCAAGATCGTCGACCATGTCCGGCGCCAACCGGCGCTCCACGGCCTGCTCGCGCAGCTCGACCATGTCGGCGAGCCCCATGCCGAAAGCCGAGAGCACACCGGCCAACGGATGAATGAAGATCGTGGTCATGCCGAGCGCGTCGGCCACCTTGCAGACATGCTGGCCGCCGGCACCGCCAAAGCACACCAGCGTATAGCGGCTCACGTCGCGGCCCTTCTGGATCGAGATCTGCTTGATGGCATGGGCGATGTTCTCGTTGGCGATGCGCAGGAAGCCGTCGGCGAGTTCCTGCGGCGTTCGCGTCACGCCGGTCGCGCGCGCGACCTCGGCCGCCAGCGCCGCGAATTTGTCGCGCACCACGTCGCTGTCGAGCGGCAAGTCGCCGTTCGGGCCGAAGATGCGCGGGAAATGCTCGGGCCGGATCTTACCGGTCATGACATTGGCGTCGGTGACGGTGAGCGGACCGCCGCGGCGGTAGCAGGCGGGCCCGGGATCGGCACCCGCCGACCGCGGCCCGACGCGCAGGCGCGATCCGTCGAAGGTCAGGATCGAGCCGCCGCCCGCCGCCACCGTGTTGATGGCGAGCATGGGCGCGCGCAGCCGCACGCCGGCCACCATGGAATCGAAGCTGCGCTCGAATTCGCCGTCGTAGTGCGCCACGTCGGTCGAGGTCCCGCCCATGTCGAAGCTGACGAGCCGCGCGAAGCCGGCGCGCTGCGCTGTCTTCACCGCGCCGACGATGCCGCCGGCCGGACCGGACAGGATGCTGTCCTTGCCGGCGAAGGCGCTCGCCTCGGCGAGCCCGCCGCTCGAGCGCATGAACATCAGCGCCACACGTCCGAGCTCGGCCGCCACCCGGTCGACGTGGCGCCGCAGAATGGGCGAGAGATACGCGTCGGCCACGGTGGTGTCGCCGCGCCCGACCAGCTTCATCAGCGGCGAGACCTGGTGCGACACCGAGACCTGGGTAAAGCCGATGGCGCGCGCGATGCGTGCCGCCGCGGCTTCGTGGGCACCATCGCGCCAGGCATGCATGAAGACGATCGCGGCGGCGCGCAGACCGGCATCGTAGGCCCGCTGAAGCTGCATCCGGAGCGCTTCGCCGTCGAGCGGCCGCAGCACGATACCCTCCGCCGTGATGCGCTCGTCCGCCTCGATGGTGCGCGCATGGAGCGGTTCCGGCAGCACGACGTGAAGATCGAACAGGCGCGGCCGATTTTGGTAGGCGATGCGCAAGGCGTCGCGGAAGCCGCGCGTGATCACCAGCACGGTCGGTTCGCCCTTGCGCTCGAGCAGCGCATTGGTCGCCACCGTCGTGCCCATCTTGACCGCAGCGATCGCGACCGCCGGGATCGGCGCGGCGTCCGGCACGCCCAGAATGTCGCGGATGCCGGCGAGCGCCGCGTCGCGGTAGCGTTCCGGATTCTCCGACAGGAGCTTGCGCGCGATCAGCCGGCCGTCGGGCGCGCGCGCCACGATATCGGTGAACGTGCCGCCGCGGTCGATCCAGAAATGCCAGGCCCTGCTCACGATCTCATTACCACCCGAACGAATTCCACGGAAGCGCATAGCATAATTCTCTGGTTCCGAAGCATGACCGGAAGCGATGGTGCCGCGGCGCGCGGCCTTGGGCTGCGGCTCGTCAGCGTCTGCGCCTCCTCTGCCATCGGGCAATCGATCGGGCAGCATGGCCGCGCGCGGACGGGGCGCGGTCATGGGCGACACCACGTGTCTGTTCCGCGCCGGCACGGTTCCGCATGGTGGCCTCGACCGGCGCGCCGTGGGCGCGCGAGCCGGCGGCCGTTTGAAAGGCGGGCTCGAGCATATGCGATGCTCGCCCGCGATCAGGCGCCACCGCCGGGTGCCTCGCCGCCAACCGTCTGAAATACCCTGTAATATTGCGTTCGGGCGGGCGGCCGCAAGGGACCGACGGCCGGCCGCACCCCATAGCCGCGGGGCGGAAAATCGGCCTATCATCCAGCAAAAGCGACGGCCGCCGGCACGCGGCGGCGACGGCGAGCGGTCTGTTCTGGGAGGACGAAGATGGGGCAGACTTTCCGCGTGCATGGTCCATGGCTCTGGTCGCGCTCGTCGCGGCCGGCCCGCTGTCCGGCCGGGCCGGCGCCGCCGAGTCGGCGACTTCTACAAGGGCAAGACGTCCGCATCATCATCGGCAGCGGCGAAGGCAGCGGCGTCGACATCCTCGGCCGCATCACCGCGCGCCACATCGGCAAGCACATCGCCGGCAATCCGACGTTCATCGCCCAGAACATGCCGCAGCCGGAATCGATCGCGGCGGCCAATCATCTCTACAATGTCGCCGAGAAGGACGGGCTGACATGGGCGCCGGCTCGTCGGGCCTGTTCAGCCGCGCCATTTCGCAGCCCAACATCCGCTTCGACCTCGGCAAGTTGACCTGGGTCGGCAATCTCTACAACGCGACCGTGATCTTCTGGATGCGCACCGACTTCCCGTGCCAGTCGTTCGACGCCATCGCGAATGCCCGCAGCCGATCAAGTTCGCCGCCACCGCGCGCGGCTCGACGGGCTACGGCCTCGTGCCCGAGCTGCTCAAGGACGCGTTCGGCATGAAGATGGACATCATCTACGGCTACAAGAGCAGCGACATCGACCTCGCGATCGAGCGCGGCGAGGTGCACGCCTCGGGCGGCGACCTGATCGGCTTCATGGGCGGCCGCGGCAAGCAGCTCATGGACGAGGGCAAGGTCAAGATCCTGGTCCAGGTCGCCGGCCAGAAGAGCCCGACGCTCGAGCCCTACAACGTGCCGTGGATCATGGACGTCGATCCCCGCCGAACGGAAAAATCTGTTCCTATGCTGAACCCGATCCTCGACCTGGCGCGGCCCTATTACGCGCCACCCGGCATCCCGGGGAGCGCACGGCACCATTTGCGCGAGGCCTTCGCCAGGCTCGGCGACGACGCGGCGTTCAAGGCCGACGTGAGCAAGGTCGCAGCATCGAGACCAGCCTGGTGCGCGGCGAGGACATGCAGCGCGCGATCCAGGCCATGCTCGACCAGCCGCCCGAGGTGAAGGACAAGATCATCGGGCTGCTCAAGACCGGCAATTGAAACCGCGCCCCGCCTTACAAAATTCGGCAACGATCTCGCGAAATGTGATATCGGTTTTCCCGCCGGCGAGACGCCGGGACAGCCGCCGACAAGGCTGAGACAGAAGCGAACCGCCCTGACAGGGGCCGACCGGAGCCAGCGTTCATGGGTTTGCGTCGCGTGTTCGAGTCCCTGCAGGAAGGTCACCGGCTTAATCCCGAGCCCTGGCTCTACTGGTGCATCGCGGGGCTCGCCGTGCCGCTCACCCTGTTCGGGTTCTGGATGGCCTTGTGGGGCAATGTCGGCTCGCTCACCCTGGGCATCGTTTTCTCCGTGGTGCTCTACGCCATCGCCTTCATGACGGTCTCGATCGGCAAGGCCGTGCACCGGCGCACGGTCGACTATCCGTTCACCGCGCCAGCCTGATCGCCGGCGGCTATCTGCTGTGGCGCTCCTTCGCGTTCGACTCCTGGGTGATGGGCATCGACCGCTTCACCACGGCCGACGTGGTCTTCGGCGGCATCTATGTGGTGCTGACCCTGGACCTGCTGCGCCGCTGCCTGGGGCTCGGCTTCACCATCTTCGTCTATGCCCTGCTCGCCTATATGTTCCTCGGACCCTATCTCGACGGCACGCTGGCCCATCCCTCAATGCCGCTCGCGACCTTCGTCGAGCGCGTCATCGTCAGCCAGAACACGGTCGGCATCTTCGGCCAGGCCATGGAGATCGTCGCGACCTATGCCTTCCTCTTCGTGCTGATGGGGAAATTCTTCCAGGTCATCGGCGGCGGCCAGTTCTTCTTCGACGTGGCGGCGGTCATCGCCGGCCGGCGCACCGGCGGCGTCGCCAAGGTGGCCACCGTGTCGAGCGCGCTGTTCGGCAGCGTATCCGGCAGCCCGACGGCCGACGTCATGACCACCGGCTCGATCTCCATCCCGATGATGAAGAAGATGGGCTATCCGCCGCGCTTCGCCGCCTCGGTCGAGGCCGTCGCCTCGACCGGCGGAAGCCTGCTGCCGCCGGTGATGGGCGCCGTCGCCTTCCTGATGGCCGAGCTCACCGCGATCTCCTACGCCGGGGTCGCCAAGGCGGCGATCATCTCGGCGCTGCTCTATTACCTCGCGGTCTATGTCTACGCCCACTTCAAGTCCGAGCAGTTGGGCCTGCTCGGCATGCCGGAGTCGCGAATTCCGCTGCTCGGCACGGTGATCAGCACCGGCTGGTTCTATGTCCTGCCGCTGGTCGTCCTGATCTACTACCTGACCGAAGGCTATGCCGCGGACTATACGGCGGCGCTCACCGTGATCGCCGTCATCGCCGTGAGCTGGTGGCCCCAGGCCCGCCACCGCATCACGCTGCGCTCCTTCGTCGACGGCTGTGTCGAGACCTGCATGGTTCTCGCGCCGCTGGTCGCGGCGGTGGCCGCCGCCGGCATCGTCGTCGCGGTGCTGACCTTCACCGGCGTGACCGGCAAGGCCGCGACCGTGATCTTCGCCATCACCGGCAAGCAGCCTTCCTGGGTGCCGTCGCCGCCATGATCATCTCGGTGCTGCTCGGCATGGGCATGCCTGTGGTGGCGACCTATGCCCTGTCGGCCGTGGTCGTGGCGCCGGTGATGATCGAGCTCGGCGTGCCGATCCTCCAGGCGCATTTCTTCCTGGTCTATTACGCGGTGCTGTCGTTCATCACGCCGCCGATCGCCATCTCGTGCTACGCCGCGGCGACCATCGCCGACGAATCGCCCATGGCGGTCGGCTGGGAATCCATGCGCATCGGCCTGATCCTGTTCATCCTGCCCTTCGCCTTCGTCTACGACCCGGGGCTGCTGATGATCGGCGAATGGCACATGATCCTGCTCAGCACGGTGATGGCCGCCATCGGCGTGATCTATTTCGGCGCCGCCCAGGTCGGCTGGTGGCGCGGGTCCCTGCCCGCATGGCGCCGCATCGTGCTCATCGGCTGCGGGCTCGTCGTCCTGATCCCGACGTCGAAGATCGTCAGCCTGATCGGCATCGCGCTCGGCGCCGCGGTGATGGCCGACCGACTGCTGACCAAGAACCCGTTCGGCCGCAAGGCGGCGCAGCCCGCCGCCGGTTCGGCGGATTGACATCGCACGACCATCCAGGAAACAAAACTCTGAGGAGGGAAGAACATGCGCGGAACCTTGAAGATCGTCACAACCGTGGTCGCCCTGCTGGCGTCCACCGGCGTCGCGACGGCGCAGCAGGCCCAGGAGAAGCCGCTGACCGGCGCGATCTCCGGCGGCATCGCCAGCGGCACCTTCGGGCTGGTCGGCGAGGCGGTGATGGAGATGGTGCGCCGGCAATACCCCGGCTCCTCCATCATCTACGATCAGGCGAGCAGCGCCGGCACGCTGTCGCGCCTGCTCAAGAACGAGGTCAAGACCGGCTTCGCCTTTTCCCAGGTCGAGATCGTCGCGGCGCAAACGGCATGGCGCCGTTCCGCGAGAAGCTCTCGCTCGACGGCGTCAAGTTCGTCGCGCGCATCGCCGACGGCATGACGCTGTTCGCGGTCGCCACCCAGGAATTCGTCGACAAACACAACATCAAGACCTTCGCCGACATCAAGGCGCGCAAGATCCCGATGCGGGTCTCGGTCCATCGCATCGAGACCGTGACGGTGAACGGCCAGGTCAACGAGCTGCTCAAGGCCTACGGCATCACCGAGGCGGACATCAAGAGCTGGGGCGGCGAGGTCCACCACGAGGCGACGGCCGGCTACACCAAGCTGATGGAGAATCGCCGGCTCGACGTCGCCTTCAGCACCGGTTGGCATCCCTCGAAGGATGTCACCGAGCTCGAAGCGGGCACCAAGCTGACCTTCATCCCGTTCGACAAGCCGCAGGTCGACCAGGTGATCAAGACCTTCGGGCTCGAGCCGGCGGTGATCAAGGCCGGTACCTACGATTGCCTCAAGGAGGACTACATCACCACCGACCTGTCCTTCCCGATCCTGGCGCGCGACGACGCCTCCGACCATCTGGTCTACGGCCTGACCAAGTCGCTCTACAACCAGTTCGGCTATTTCAAGACGGTGCACCCGCTGTTCGCGGTTGCAGGCCACCATGCTGCCGAAGTCGGGCAGCCTGCCGATCCACCCGTCGGCCCTGCGGCTCTACAAGGAAGTCGGCCTGGTGAAATAGGCACGCGGCTTTCTCTCCCCTTCGCCGGGAGGGTCAGGGTTCGGGGGTGGCCGTCGCGCGGGCCCCGCCCCCTCTCCCGTCGCGGGAGGAGAAGAACACGGCCGCCGGCGGAAACCGCAAGCGGGCCGAATCGCCCAGGGGCCAAGCGCGAAGCTTGGCCCCTTTGTTTTGGCTGACGCACGGCCCCCTTCGGCTGACGCACTGTCTGGGGCGTCACGCCGACCGGTGCCGCCGAAGCATGACCCGCGCGGTTCAAGGCGCGTCGCGCAGGCGGGGGCATGGCGACTTCCCACCCTGCGCCCGGTCCCGGCTTCGAAGGATTTCGCACCGGGAAGGCGCTATAGTGGCGGCGCCATGTCCGAGCTCGCCATCACAGACCACCCCTCGCCCAATCACGAGCCGCGCGCGGCCGGCATGCCGCCCGACATGCTCATCCTGCACTACACCGGCATGCGAGACCGGCGAGGCCGCGCTGGCGCGGCTGTGCGATCCGGCGGCGAAGGTCAGCGCGCACTACATGGTCGAGGAGGACGGCCGCGTCTTCGCGCCTGGTGCCCGAGGAGCGCCGCGCCTGGCACGCCGGCGTCGCTACTGGGCGCGGCGAGCGCGACATCAACGCGCGCTCCATCGGCATCGAGATCGTCAATCCCGGCCACGAGTTCGGCTACCGCGCCTTCCCGCCGGCGCAGATCGACGCGCTGATCCATCTCGCGCAGCGACATCTCGCGCGCCACGGCCATCCCGCCGCGCCGCATGCTCGGCCATTCCGACGTGGCGCCCGACGCGCAAGACCGATCCCGGCGAGCTGTTCCCCTGGCGCGGCCTGGCCCATCACGGCGTCGGCCTCTGGCCGCCGGACGCCGAGACAGCCGCCGCCTGGCCCCGCGTGATCCCGGCCGACGTGCACTGCGCCGCCGTGCGCGACCTGCAGGACGGCTCGCCGCGTTCGGCTACGACGTGCCGCGCGATGCGGTGCTCGATGCGGCCACCCGCACCGTCGTCACGCGCCTTCCAGCGCCACTTTCGCCCCGGCCGGATCGACGGCCAGGCCGACGAGGAGACCCTGGCGCGGCTCGACCGGCTGCTCGATCTGTCGGCCTGATTCGCGCGTCGCGCGACCGCAGTTGCTTGACCCCAGCACCCTGGAGCCTACCTACAGCCGCGCCAGACGGCCGGATGGCCGCCTCGGGTCGCAAGACGCGGGGGAGGAAAGTCCGGGCTCCACGGGGACAAGGTGCCGGGTAACGCCCGGCGGGGGCGATCCCAGGGACAGTGCCACAGAAAGCAAACCGCCCGTCCGCTTCGGCCGAGCGGTAAGGGTGAAAGGGTGCGGTAAGAGCGCACCGCGCTCCCGGTAACGGGAGTGGCATGGCAAACCCCACCGGGAGCAAGACCAAATAGGGACGGCACGTCGATGAGCCCGGTTCGTCGGCAGCCTGTCATCGGGCAGTCGCCCGGGTCGGTCGCGCGAGGCGCCTGGCAACAGGCGTCCCAGAGGAATGGTCATCACCCGCTGCAAGCGGGAACAGAACCCGGCTTACAGGCCGTCTGGCAATTTTTTCTCTGCCGTGGAATACGCTCCGTTCAAAAGCGGATTTGGCGCTCTCTTATTCCGTCCCGGAACAAAACCAGTCCAAATACTCCCCAAATAAGAAAGTGGCCTTACTTAGGGATCACGCATTGAAGCAGGACTGTATGGTTCTTAGCGATTTCGCCGACATCCGCAGGCGATAACGCCGGCCCTTTCGTAGCTTCGTTGAATGGTATGCTATGGGCCTGCAGGAACGATTTCACGACCGCTTCCTTAATCGCGAAGTTTATGTTCTGCGGAATATCTCCGGTCGCCTTCACTACCCTTAATGCATCCAGCTTCGATGCTATTACCCCAATGACCTGACCGTGCATGTCCAACAAAGGACCGCCACTATTCCCAGGTTGAACAGGCGCAGTGATTTGTAATTCACGACTGTCGTTTCCAAGACCCGCCAGAGCGCTCAGCGTCCCGGTCGTTACGCTTCCTGAGGCAGCAGTGCCCCTGCCAGGGGATAGCCGAAAACGAGGACCGGATCCCCAGGGCGATAGGTCGGACTTGCGGTGAACACTGCCGCCGCGGGTGGACGATTTGACGCCAAAACCACCGCCAGATCATTTCCTTCATCACTGGCGACGACGTGTCCACTGCTTGTCGTCCCATCGGGTAGATGGATCGTGATTTTGGAGCACTCGTCAATTACGTGCTCGTTGGTGAGAACATGTCCTCTGTCGTTGATATAAAATCCTGTGCCGCTTGAAGACTGCGGACGTCGCGGTTGCTGCGGAGCATTTGCGGATGCACGCGCGGGAGCCAGATAAGGTGCAGAGGCCGCGTCAGAGAGGCCAAACGTGAAAAGGACGGGCTCTCCAGCATTCGTGCGCCCGTAGCCATACCCGGAAGCCATGCTCAGCGCGTTGAACTGAATATGCGCTATGCGGCCGTCATTGCAGCGAAGCATGCCGACGCCTGTTTTTGTGCCGGTGTAACGAAACTCTCCGAGGCACTTCGTACCATCGGCGCTTACCATATCGATGGTGCCGGTTCCGTCCATGTAGCCCGTGGCGTGTCCACGAAACTCAGTGGCTTCTTTGCCGACGCGACCGATGGCATCAGCGCTGATGCTACAGCCTGCGAGCGACAGGAGAACGAGGGCGATCGTCACCCCATTCCGGAGAGACGCAATTGAAACGAGCATGGCTCAGCAACGAGGCAGACTGCACGGAAACATCGGCTTCGCCTGGCGCGGCTCAAGCAGGCGCCACGCGTGGGGCTGGGCGAATGCAGGTCGCGCTATTGCCATCGTGAGAGGTAGAGCAACGATTGGCTTCATAATAATGCCCCCGATCATTTGACCGTCGCGATAATACCCCTATGAACACCATGGTATTCTATTAATTTGGCGTACTTCTTTGGGTTAAGGCTATCCCTACAGCCAGTGGCGACAGCTCCCTTGCGGCTCGTCCATCGGCGGAAGGTATTGTGCGCCGTGTCGCGCTTCACGCGGACCGACGCATCGGCGTCTTTGACGGCGGTGGCGACGAAATCCGGCGCCACACCGGCGTTCACACGGTCCCGAGATTGATCGAAGACCTTGTACAGCCGCCGCCGGCGCTGATTCGGCGCCTCGACGATTGCCTGGCATTGCATGATCCCGGCATGGAGGCAAAAGAACCGCCTTTAGGCCGGCCCCGCCGGGCAACGCGCGTGTGAGAACGCGGTCCCGTCTGGCCAAGTCCCATCGCTCATCACGCCGCGAGCTCGTGCGATGCGCCGCAACGCGCCGGCGTGCCCCGCGCCGGCGTCGCGCGCGCAAAGAAAAAGCCCGGCACAGGGTGCCGGGCTTTGTCCGTCTCGCCGATCGGCGAGAGAGGCTTAGTCGACCTTCAGGTTCGCCGCGGCGCTCTTGCCGCGCTCGTTGACGACTTCATAGCTGACCGCCTGGCCCTCGGCGAGCGAGGACAGGCCGGCGCGCTCGACGGCGCTGATGTGCACGAACACATCCTTGCCGCCGTCGGACGGCTGAATGAAGCCGAAGCCCTTCTGGGCGTTGAACCATTTGACTGTACCCGTTTGCCATTTAAGGCCTCCTTGAGAAAACGCGGGAATGCGTGTTCGGGTCGCGACTATCGCGGTCCCTAATCCGAGTTCAGAGCATTGTCTTGGGAAGGCCCCGGAGGGCGGAAAGCAAGGCAGGCTAGAATTTCGAACGGCCCATAATCGTCCATCCCGCGGCGGAAGACAAGGAATTTGCACAAAGAGGCCGGTGCTGGCGCGCCGAGGGAACCCCGGCCGGCCACACCGGGCTATCGGGGGCCCTGCCGTCGTGGGCTGAGGCCGGGCGGAACCGGCCGCGCGGTCGGCGGTTTCCGTCCATCGCTCAGCAAGGAGGCCCGATGTCCAAGCGCATTCTCTTGCCGACCCTCGCCGCCCTCGCCCTGGCCTTCAGCGGCGCCGCCGCCGCCCAATCGAGCGCCGTCGGCCCCGCGCCCGGCGTGCCGCCGCCCGAGGCGCAGTCGGGCAGCACCAATCCCGGGCGCGAGGCGCCCAAGCGCAGCGAGCGCGAGGCGCGCGACCAGCTCGGCGCCGAGCGCGCCACCGGCGATCCGCTCGGCCCCCCTAGCGGCCAGCGGCCGAGCGAGGAGCAGGTGCGCCGGATGCTGGAAAAGCAGGGCTATTCCGACATCCAGGCCCTGCGTGCGCAGGGCGATGCCTATGTCGGCCGCGCCACCAAGAACGGCAAGTCCGTCCAGCTCCGCGTCGATCCACAGCGCGGCAAGGTGGAGGAAGTCGGCGGCTGAGACGCCACGGAGGCCGACACCAAGGCCGACAACAAGGCCTATGACAGGCCAGGCGTCGAACGCCGGCCGACCCTGCCCGGCGAACCGCCGGTCCTGGGACCTTCGGCGATCGCGCCAGGCGAGCCCTCGACGTTCGCGATGAAGAGCGCGAACCGGTGACGGCGGGACGGCGCTCGTGGGCCGAGCACAGCACACCCCGCAACGGTGTGGTTGATTTGGAGGCGGTCCAACGGGCGTCGATCGCCGGCAAAGCGCAGGCTGATCGGCGTCCTCGGCATCGCCCGTGTGATCCGCCGAGACAGCGTCTGTTCGTCCCGCCGGGTCGCCCCGCCGGCTCACCTCCTGCCGAGGTTTGCGCCTCGCCAGGGGCGGCGCGGAAGCCGTTTCGAGAACAAATCAAGAACTACTTGGCTTTTACTTGCGCCACGCCGCGGTTGCCGTTGGGATCACTGTCTTCGCTACGTATGTTCCCGTATAGCGCCAGACAAACCGCCAAAAACGCCAGATTTCGCCCGGTTTTTACTAGGTAATCCCATTGACGCCCATAATACCCCATGATATCCCATCTGATCCCAAGCCGCGGTCCGACCTGTGCCCTGGCGAAGGGTGGCCCTGCGAGGGGGCCGACGGCGCGATTTGGCGAAAATATTTGGTCGGCGGGTGGGCAGGGGAGCCTATGGCGCTTTTTCTGGGCAGCTATGCGAACAAGGTGGATCGGAAGGGCCGCGTGTCCGTTCCGGCCCAGTTCCGTGCCGCCCTGGCCGGCCAGGTGTTCAACGGCATCGTCGCCTTCCCATCCTTTAAAGAGCAGACCATCGAGGCCTTCTCCGACGGCGACATGTCGCGCCTCGCGGAAAGCCTCGAGCAGCTCGACCAGTTCTCCCAGGAGCGCGACGATCTCGCGACGATCTTCGCCGAGTTGCTGCAGCTCGCCTTCGATGGCGAGGGCCGCATCATGCTGCCGCAAGCCTTTGCCGATCACGCCGGCATAACCGACACCGCGCTGTTCGTCTCGGCGGTCGATCATTTTCAGATCTGGGCGCCGGAGACATACACCCGCAAGAAGAACGGTGCGCGCGAGCGCCTGCAATCGCGCGGCGCCACCCTGCGGGTGCGGCCCTCGGGTGGCGGTTCGTCCGGCGGTGCCGGCGGCGGCCCGCTCGCCTCCGGTCCAGCGGGCGCGAGGTAGACGGCATGGCCCCCGACCCCACTCCAGATAGGAACCGGGAGGGCGCCTTAGGGTCTCTGTCTGCGTCTGAACCCCATGGTCATACCTCCGTACTGCTGAACGAGGTCCTCGCCGCCTTGGCGCCCAAGGATGGCGAGATCTTCGTCGATGGCACCTTCGGCGCCGGCGGCTATTCCCGCGCCTTGCTCGAGTCCTGCGACTGCCGAGTCTACGGCATCGACCGCGATCCGCGCGCGCGCGCCGCCGCCGAGGCGCTGAAGGCGCGCTACGGCGAGCGCCTGACCTTCATTCCCGGCCGCTTCGGCGACATGCAGGCGCTGCTCGAGTCGGTCGGCGTTCCCGCCGTCGACGGCGTGGCGCTCGATCTCGGCGTCTCGTCCATGCAGATCGACGATCCGGCGCGCGGCTTTTCCTTCCGCGAGGACGGCCCGCTCGACATGCGCATGGCGGGCACCGGCAGCAGCGACGGCCCGAGCGCCGCCGACCTGGTCAACAGCGCCGACGAAGAGGACCTGGCCGACATCATCTACACCTACGGCGAGGAGCGTTTCTCGCGCACCATCGCGCGCGCCATCGTCGCCGCCCGGGCGACCGCGCCGATCACCCGCACCGCCGCGCTGGCCGACATCGTGCGCAGCGCGGTGCGCCGGCGCGCCGGCAAGCCGCGCGGCCAAGAGACCATCGATCCCGCGACGCGCACGTTCCAGGCGCTGCGCATCCACGTCAACGACGAGCTCGGCGAGCTCGACCGCGGTCTTGCGGCGGCGGAAACGCTGCTGCGCCCCGCGGGCCGCCTCGCCGTGGTTTCCTTCCATTCCCTAGAGGACCGCCGGGTCAAATCCTTCCTCGCAGCCCGTTGCGGTACCTCGGCACGGCCCTCGCGCCACTCCCCATCCCTCCACGCCAGAGGGATCGCGCGAGGCGCCGTGCCAAGTTTTCGCCTGCTCACCCGCAAGGCGGTGAAGCCGAGCGCCGAGGAAACGGCGCGTAATCCGCGCGCCCGCTCCGCCCGCCTGCGCGCCGCCGCGCGCACCGAGGCGCCGCCCCACCAGGTCACCCGCGACCAGCGAGGCCGCGCATGATCGGCCGCACCACCCTGCTGTGGCTCGCCCTCGCCGCGCTCGTCGGCTTCGGCCTGTTCCAGGTCAAGTACCAGGTCACGGGCTCGAGGAATCGCTGACGCGCCTCAATGCCGCCACGCTGCGCGAGCAAAATCAGATCCATGTGCTGGAAGCCGAGTGGAGCTATCTCAACCGCCCGTCGCGCCTCGAAGAGCTCTCGGAACGCTACCTCGAGCTCAAGCCGATCGCGCCGAGCCAGCTTGCCACCGTGGCCTCGCTGCCCAAACGCAAGACCGACGAGGAAATCCTCGCCGATCCGTCGCGCATCGCCAAGATCATGCCGCCGCGCAAGCCGCCGATCCCCGGCCGTGACGTCGCGCCGGAGACGCGCTTCGCCAATACGGCGCCAGGGGCGCCGTGACCATGGCGCCGGAAGCGCCCGTGACCCCGGCCGGGCCGGCGCGTGCCGTGCAACTGCCGGCGCCGGTCACCGCCGCCGGGCTGACCGCGGAGGGACGCTGATGACCGGCAAGGAACATACCCACCGTCTCGACGGCGCCACCAAGCAGGCGATCGAGGTCGGCCGCACCCGGCTGCTGGTCGCCGGACTCGTGTTCGCCATCGCCTTCAGCACCATCAGCGTGCGGCTCGCCGACATCACCGTGCTGCAGCAGGGCCACGAGCCGCGCATCGCCCAGGCGGCGCGCGCCGGCGCGGCCTCGACCATGCGCGCCGACATCGTCGACCGCAACGGCGAATTGCTGGCGACCTCGCTCGCCACGGCGTCGCTCTACGCCAATCCGAAGCATGTGATCGACGCCCGCGAAGCCGCCGGCAAGCTGGTCGCGGTGCTGCCCGAGCTGAGCCAGGCGGAAATGCAGGCCAAGCTCGCGAGCAACCGTACCTTCGTGTGGATCCGGCGCCATCTCACGCCGCGCCAGCAATATGACGTGAACCGGCTCGGCATCCCGGGGGTTTATTTCCAGCGCGACGAGCGCCGCGTCTATCCGCAAGGCCCGCTGGCCGCCCATGTGGTCGGCTTCACCAATATCGACGGCGAAGGCCTCGCCGGCATGGAGAAGTCGTTCGACGAAGTGCTGAAGGGCGGCGGCCGTCCGCTCGCGCTCGCGATCGACATCCGCGTGCAGCATGTGCTGCGCCAGGAATTGATGGCGACGGTCGCGCGTTTCCGCGCCATCGGCGGCGCGGGGCTCGTGCTCGACGTCGAAACCGGCGAAGTGGTGGCCATGGTGTCGCTGCCCGATTTCGATCCGCACAATCCGACCGGGCTCGATGCGCAGACGCTGTTCAACCGCGTCACGCTGGGCGTCTACGAGCAAGGCTCGATGTTCAAGATCTTCACCTCGGCCATGGCGCTCGATTCCGGCAGCGTCACCATGGCGAGCATGTTCGATGCCTCCAGGCCGATCAAGATCGCCCGCTTCACCATCTCCGACTATCGCGGCCAGAACCGCTGGCTGTCGGTGCCCGAGGTGCATGATCTACTCGTCGAACATCGGCGCCGCCAAGATGGCGCTGCAGGCCGGCACCGCCACGCAGCGCAAGTATCTCGGCGCCTTCGGCCTGCTCCGCGCCGCCAGCATCGAGCTGCCCGAAGTCGGCGCGCCGATGGTGCCCGCGCCGTGGCGCGAGATCAACACCATGACCATCGGTTTCGGCCATGGCATCGCCGTCAGCCCGCTGCAAATGGCGACCGGCGTTTCGGCGGTGGTCAACGGCGGCGTGCTGCGGCCCATCACTCTGCTCAAGCGCGTGCCGGGCGAGCGGCCCGAGGGCACCCGCGTGATCGCGCAGAACACCTCGATGGAGATGCGCAAGCTGATGCGCGCCGTGGTCACCGAAGGGTCCGGCAAGAGCGCCAATGTTCCGGGCTACCTGCTCGGCGGCAAGACCGGCACAGCGGAAAAAATCGGCGAGCACGGCGGCTACAAGCGCAAGGCGGTGCTGTCGTCGTTCATCGCCGCGTTCCCGATCAACAATCCGCGCTATGTCGTGCTCGCCTCGATCGACGAGCCGCAGGGCATCAAGGAAAGCTACGGCTTCGCCACCGGCGGCTGGACCGCGGCGCCGGCGGTGGGGCGCATCGTCACGCGCGCCGCGCCGATCCTCGGCGTGGCGCCGGTCGATGACACCGATCCACAGATCACGGCCAAACTGAACGTCAACCACCAGATACGGGGGCGCACGGTTGCGTCTCAATGATCTATTAGACGGCGAGGCAGAAGCGTTGGTTGCGGTAAAGAAATCGGCGGAGATAGACATTGTTGGCCTGACGGCCGACTTCGCGTGAGGTACGCAAGGGCTATCTATTCGCCGCCTTACCCGGCACCAAGGCCGATGGCGCGCGCTTCATCGGCGACGCCTTGGCGCGCGGCGCCGCGGCCATTCTGGCGCCCGCCGGCACGCAGCTCGCCGACATCGTGGTCGGCCGCGCGGCACACCCGCTGGCGCTCGTCACCGACGACAATCCGCGGCGCCGTCTGGCGCAGCTCGCGGCGCGCTTCTATGGCGCCCAGCCGGGCACCATCGCGGCGGTCACCGGCACCAACGGCAAGACCTCGGTCGCCAACTTCACGCGGCAGATCTGGGCCATGATGGGCCACGAAGCGGCCAGCCTCGGCACGCTCGGCCTGCAGACGCCGCAGATGTTCATCCCCGGTTCCATGACCACGCCCGATACGGTGACGCTGCACCGCCTGCTGGCGGACCTCAAGAAAGACCGCGTCGAGCATCTGGCGATGGAAGCCTCGTCCCACGGCCTCGATCAGTACCGCCTCGACGGGCTGCAGCTCACCGCCGCCGCGTTCACCAACCTGACCCGCGACCATCTCGATTACCATCAGACGCTCGAGGCCTATTTCGCCGCCAAGGCGCGGCTGTTCGCCGAGGTGCTGCCGGAAGGCGGCATGGCCGTGCTGAACGCCGACGTGCCGGAATTCGACACGCTGCGCGCGCTGTGCGCCGCGCGCCGCCAGCGCGTCGTGTCCTACGGCGAGGCCGCCGCGGCGGATGTCCGCATCGCCGTGCGCCGCACCCTGCCCCACGGCCAGCGCGTCCGCTTCGACGTTGCCGACGAGAGCATGGAGATCGACCTGCCATTGGTCGGCCATTTCCAGGTGATGAATGTCGCCTGCGCGCTCGGCCTGGTGATCGCCACCGGCGGCGCGGCGCGCGACGCGCTCGAGACGCTGGAACATCTGCAGGGCGTGCCGGGCCGCATGCAGCTGGCCGCCCAGCATCCGTCGGGCGCCGCGATCTATGTCGACTACGCCCATACGCCCGATGCCTTGTCGAATGTGCTGCAAGCGCTGCGGCCGCATGCGCGCGGCCGTCTCATGGTGGTGTTCGGCTGCGGCGGCGACCGCGACGCCGGCAAGCGCCCGCAGATGGGCCGCATCGCCAGCGCGCTCGCCGACCGCGTCATCGTCACCGACGACAACCCGCGCAGCGAGGATGCCGCCGCCATCCGCCGCGCCGTGATGGCCGGCGCCGGCGGCGCCATCGAGATCGGCGACCGCGCCGAGGCGATCGACGCGGCCGTGGCCGAGCTCGCCGCGGGCGACGTGCTGGTGCTCGCCGGCAAGGGCCACGAACAAGGCCAGATCGTCGGCGGCACCGTGCTTCCGTTCGACGACCTGGCCGAAGCGCGCAAGGCCGTGGCGCGCCACGGCGGCCCAACGGATGCGCGCCATGAATGAAACCCCGCGCTCGCCGCTGTGGACCTCGACGGAAGCCGAAACGGCGACGCGCGGCAGCGCGAACCAGCCCTGGTCGGCGACCGGCGTGTCGATCGACAGCCGCACGCTCGAAGCCCGGCGACCTGTTCGTCGCCATCCAGGGCCCGAACTTCGACGGCCATGCCTTCGTCGCCGACGCCCTGGCAAGCGGCGCCGCGGCGGCCGTGGTGGCGCGCCGGCCGGACGGTGTCGCGGCCGACGCCCCGCTGCTCATCGTCGCCGATCCGTTCAAAGCGCTGCAGGACCTCGCCCGCGCGTCGCGCGAGCGCTCGCGCGCCCGCATCGTCGCGGTCACCGGCAGCGTCGGCAAGACCAGCACCAAGGAGGCGCTGCGCCACGTGCTCGCCGACCAGGGCCCGACCCATGCGAGCGAAGGCAGCCTCAACAACCACTGGGGCGTGCCGCTGTCGCTGTCACGCATGCCGCGCGACGACCGCCTATCGGCGTGTTCGAGCTCGGCATGAACCATGCCGGCGAGATCTCGCCGCTGACCAAGCTGGTGCGGCCGCATGTCGCGGTGATCACCACGGTCGAGGCGGTGCATCTCGAATTCTTCGCATCGGTCGACGAGATCGCCGCCGCCAAGGCCGAGATCTTCGACGGCGTCGTCGAGGGCGGCATCGCCGTCCTCAACCAGGACAACGGGCATTTCAGCTACCTCGTCCGCCAAGCCCTGGCGCGCGGCGTCGCCCGCGTCCTCGGCTTCGGCTCCGCGCCAGGCGCCTGGGCGCGGCTCGTCAGCTATCGCCAGATCGAGGGCGGCAGCCAGGTCACGGCCGAGGTCGCCGGCCGGCCGGTGCGCTACCAGCTCGGCGCGCCTGGCCGCCACGTCGCCGGCAACAGCCTCGCCGTGCTCGCCGCGGTGTCCGCAGCTCGGCGCCGAGCGTCGCATCGGCCGCCCGCATGCTGAGCGAGCTGACACCGCCGAAAGGCCGCGGCGCGCGCCACGAGATTGCGCTCGACGCCGACGCCCCCGATAGCCGCTTCACCCTGATCGACGAAAGCTACAACGCCAGCCCGGCCGCCATGCGCGCGGCCTTCGCGGTGCTCGCCGCCATGGAACCCGGCTCAGGCGGCCGCCGCATCGCGGTGCTGGGCGACATGCTCGAGCTTGGCACCGAATCTGGCGCAATTCACGCGGAACTCGCACAATCATCTAGTCGACGGCGGGTATCGATCTGGTCTGCACCGCAGGTGCCAACATGGCGCACCTCAGCGAAGCGTTGCCGCGCGACATGCGCGCGGGACATACGGCGCGCGCGGAAGAGTTGCTGCCGCTGGTGCGCAAGCTGATCCGCCCCGGCGACGTGGTGGTGGTCAAGGGGTCCCTCGGCAGCCGCATGGGGCTGATCGTCGAGGCACTGTTGGCCGGCGCGGCGGCGCGCCGTCCGGCAGCCAACGGCAGTTAGAGAAAGGCCGCCGCACCGATGCTTTATAACCTGCTCGCTCCGCTATGCCGACCAGTTCGTGGCGTTCAACCTGTTCCGCTACCTGACCTTCCGCACCGGCGGCGCGATCGTCACGGCGCTGCTGGTCGTGCTTCATCTTCGGCCCGAGCGTCATCCGCTGGCTCAAAAGCAAGCAGGGCGGCGGCCAGCCGATCCGCACCGACGGGCCGGAAAGCCACCTGCTGACCAAGAAGGGCACGCCCACCATGGGCGGCTTGCTGATCCTGCTCGGCGCTGTCGTCTCGGCACCCTGCTGTGGGCCGACCTGACCAACCGCTATGTCTGGGCCGTGCTGCTGGTCACCATCGGCTTCGGCGCTGGTCGGCTTCGCCGACGACTACCTGAAGCTCACCAAGCGCAGCCACAAGGGCCTGCCGGGCAAGGTCAAGCTGCTCGCCGAATGCGTCATCGCGCTGGTCGCGGCGCTCTGGATCAATCATGTCATCGCCGCGCGAGCCGCTGGCCGACCAGCCTCGCCGTGCCGTTCTTCAAGGACCTGCTGATCAATCTCGGCTGGTTCTTCATTCCGGTCGCGGTCGTTCGTCATGGTCGGCGCCTCCAACGCCGTCAACCTGACCGACGGGCTCGACGGCCTGGCGATCGTGCCGGTGATGATCGCCGCCGGCTGCTTCGGCCTGATCGCCTACCTGGTCGGCAACGCCGTGTTCGCCAACTACCTGCAGATCCATTCACGTGCCGGGCACCGGCGAGCTGGCGGTGTTCTGCGGCGCGCTGGTCGGCGCCGGCGCTCGGCTTCCTGTGGTTCAACGCGCCGCCCGCCATGGTCTTCATGGGCGACACCGGCTCGCTGTCGATCGGCGGCGCGCTCGGCGCCATCAGCGTCGATCACCAAGCACGAGATCGTGCTGGCGATCGTCGGCGGCCTGTTCGTGCTCGAGACCGTCTCGGTCATCGTCCAGGTCGTCTCGTTCAAGCTCACCGGCAAGCGCGTCTTCCGCATGGCGCCGCTGCACCATCATTTCGAGAAGAAGGGCTGGGCCGAGCCGACCGTCGTGATCCGCTTCTGGATCATCGCCTCGATCCTGGCGCTCGCCGGCCTGTCCACGCTGAAGCTGCGCTGACCGGAGACCATCGCCCGATCGATTCCGCTACCCGCCATCAAGGGCGCCAAGATCGCCGTGCTCGGCCTCGGCAAGTCCGGCCTCGCGGCCGCGCGCGCCGCTCAAGGCGGCGGGCGCCGAGGTGCGCGCGTGGGACGACAGCGAACGCGCCCGCGCCGCCGCGGCGGCCGAGGGCCTGCCGATCGCCGATCTCAGCGGCCCCGACCTGATCGGCGCCGACATGCTGGTGCTGAGCCCGGGCATTCCGCACAGCTTCCCCAAGCCCCATGCCGATCGCGGCGCGCGCCAAGGCGGCCGGCATGCCGCTCATCGTGCGATATCGAGCTGCTGCTGCAGCGCGCAGAACGCGGCGCACTTCATCGGCATCACCGGCACCAACGGCAAATCGACCACCACCGCGCTGATCGGCCATATCCTGCGCCGAGCCGGGCGCGCCGCCGAGGTCGGCGGCAATCTCGGCCCGGCCGCGCTCGGCCTCGCGGCCGCTCGGCGCCGGCGGCACCTATGTGCTCGAGATGTCGTCCTATCAGCTCGAACTGATCCGCACCGTCGGCGTTCGACGTCGCCGTGCTGCTCAACATCACGCCCGACCATCTCGACCGCCATGGCGGCATGGACGGGCTATATCGCCGCCAAGCGCCGGCATCTTCGACCTGCAGCGGCCGCGCGGCGTCGCCGTCATCGGCGTCGACGACGAGCATTGCCGCGCGCATCGCCAGCGAGCTGGCGCGCGCGCGGCAACCTGCGTCGTGCTGCCGATCTCGGCCGACCGCGAGGCCGTGGGTGGCGTCTATGTCTCCGACGGCAAGCTCTACGACGACACGGACGGCCGCAATGTCTTGATCGTCGATCTGGCGAGCGCCCGCGCCCTGCCCGGCGCGCACAACTGGCAGAACGCCGCGGCCGCCTTCGCCGCCGACCAGCGCCGCGGGCGATGCCGGCCGAGGTCATCGCGCGCGCCCTGCGCAGCTATCCCGGCCTGCGCCCATCGCCAGGAGACGGTCGCGACGCATGGACGGCGTGCGCTTCGTCAACGACAGCAAGGCGACCAACGCCGACGCCGCGGCCAAGGCGCTGGTCTGCTACGACACGATCTATTGGATCGCCGGCGGCCTGGCCAAGGAAGGCGGCATCGAATCGCTCGAGCCGTTGCATCCGCGCATCCGCCACGCCTTTCTGATCGGCAAGGCGGCGGACGACTTCGCCCAGACCCTCGACGGCAAGGTGCCCTACACCCAATGCGGCAAGCTGGCGACCGCGCTGACGCGCGCCGCCGCCATGGCGCAGCGGGAGAAAGTTCCGCGGCGCCGTCGTGCTGCTGTCGCCGGCCTGCGCCTCGTTCGACCAGTTCGCCAATTTCGAGGCGCGCGGCGATGCTTTCCGCAGCCTCGTCCAGGGCATGACGCGGCGCGACGGCAAGACCAAGCCGGTCGAGCGCAATGGAGCGCGCGACATGATCGAGTTCGCGCGCACCGACACCTCGATCCTCGGCCGCTGGTGGTGGACCGTCGACCGCTGGACCCTGGCCGCCGTGATGGGGCTGATCGGCTTCGGCATGGTGCTGATCTTCGCCGCGAGCCCGGCCGTGGCCGAGCGCATCGGCCTCGACTCGTTCTATTTCGTGCGCCACCAGCTCGCCTACCTGGTGCCGGCGCTCGGCATCATCTTCTGCGTCTCGCTGCTCGGCCCGCGCGATGTCCGCCGCCTCGCCGTGGTTATCTTCATCGCCATGCTGGTGCTGATGACCGTCACGCTGGTCGCCGGCGTCGAGATCAAGGGCGCGCGGCGCTGGATCAGCCTGGCCGGCTTCTCGCTGCAGCCGTCGGAATTCGTCAAGCCGGCCTTCGCCGTGGTCTCCGCCTGGCTGATCGCGAGCGGCCGGCTCGACGAGCGCTTCCCCGGCCGGCTCATCGCCATCGGACTGCTACCTGACGGCCATCGCGCTGCTGCTCCTGCAGCCCGACATGGGCATGGCGGTGCTGATCTCCGTCATGTTCGGCGCGCAACTGCTTCGTCGCCGGCCTGCCGCTGCTGCTCGCCGGCGGGCTCGGCGTCCTGGGCGTGTGCGGCCTGATCGCCGCCTATTTCGTGTTTCCCGCACGTGGCGAGCCGCATCGACCGCTTCCTCGACCCGTCGTCGGGCGACAGCTTCCAGGTCAACCGCGGCCTCGAGGCCTTCGTGAATGGCGGCCTGTTCGGCCGCGGCCCGGGCGAAGGCACGGTCAAGGACATCCTGCCCGACGCCCATGCCGACTTCATCTTCGCCGTCGCCGGCGAGGAGCTCGGCCTGGTCGCCTGCCTGGTGATCGTCGCGCTGTTCGCCTTCGTCGTGCTGCGCGGCCTGTCGCGCATGCTGCAGGAAGGCAACCTGTTCATCGTCATCGCCGTGTCCGGCCTGCTCGTGCAGTTCGGCCTGCAGGCGATCATCCACATGGCCTCGACCCTGCACCTGATGCCGACCAAGGGCATGACCCTGCCGCTGATCTCCTACGGCGGCTCGTCCATGTGGGGCATCGCGCTGTGCATGGGCATGGTGCTGGCGCTGACGCGGCGCCGCGCCGGCCTGGGCGAAATGTGAGGATGGCGATGAACCCGGGCTATTCCCGCACCCATCCCATCGTTCTCGTCGCCGGCGGCACCGGCGGCCATGTTTTTCCGGCCGAAGCGCTGGCCGGCGAATTGCGCGCGCGCGGCTACACCCTGGCCCTGTTCACCGACCGCCGCGGCGAAGCGTTCGGCGGCGAGCTCGGCTCGATCGCGACGCACCAAATCCGCTCCGGCCGGGTCACCACCGGTGGCCTGTTCAGCCGCGCGCGCGGGTTCATCGACCTGGCGCTCGGCGGCATGCAGTCGCGCCGGCTGCTGGCCGCGCTCAAGCCGGCCGCCGTGGTCGGCTTCGGCGGCTACCCCTCCGTGCCGCCCCTGCTCGCCGCGGTCAGCCTCGGCATTCCGACGGTCATCCACGAGCAGAACGCCTATCTCGGCCGCGCCAACCGCCTGCTCGCGCCGCGCGTGCGCGCCATCGCCACCGCCTTCGCCGAGGTCAGCGGCATGAAGCCCGAGGACCGCAACAAGGCGGTGATGACCGGCAATCCGGTGCGCGGCCCCGTGCGCGCGCTACGCGACCAACCCTATCCGACGCTCTCCCTCGATGCGCCCGTTCACCTGCTGATCACCGGCGGCAGCCAGGGCGCCACCGTGTTCAGCGACGTGGTGCCCGCCGCGCTGGCCCGCCTGCCCGAACCGCTGCGCAAGCGCCTGCGCGTCAGCCAGCAGGCCCGCGCCGAGGATATCGAACGCGCCCGCGCCGCCTACGCCGCCACCGACATCAAGGTCGAGCTCGCCACCTTCTTCAGCGATATCCCGCAGCGCCTGGCGCAGGCCCACCTGGTGATCTGCCGCTCCGGCGCCTCGACCATCGCCGAGCTGACCACCGCCGGCCGGCCGGCGATCCTGGTGCCCTATCCCCATGCCATGGACGACCATCAGACCGTGAATGCCAAAGCCCTCGAAGCGTCGGGCGCCGCCATCGTCATTGCCCAGCCGGACTTCACGCAAGAGACGCTTTCCGCGCGCCTCAAACTGCTGATCGCGCAGCCGCAGACCCTCGCCCGCATGGCGCAGTACGCCCATGGCTACGGCCAGCGCGACGCGGCGGCAAATCTGGCGGCGCTGGTCATCGGCCTGCTGCCCAATGGCGCCCATAACGGCGACGGCAAGCGCGAGGAAGCGGCATGAGAACGCTGCCCCTCACCATCGGCACGATTCATTTCGTCGGCATCGGCGGCATCGGCATGAGCGGCATCGCCGAGATCCTGCACAATCTCGGCTACACCGTGCAGGGCAGCGACGTGGCGGAAAGCGCCAACGTCAAGCGGCTGCGCGACATGGGCATCGCCGTTTCCGTCGGCCACGCCGCCGAGAACCTGGGCGAATCCCAGGTCGTCGTCATCTCGTCGGCCATCAAGCCGTCGAACCCGGAAGTGGCCGCCGCCCGCGCGCGCCTCATCCCCGTGGTGCGCCGCGCCGAGATGCTGGCCGAGCTGATGCGCCTGAAATGGGCGATCGCGGTCGGCGGCACCCACGGCAAGACCACCACGACCTCGCTGGTCGCCGCCATGCTCGAAGCGGCCGACCTCGATCCGACCGTGATCATCGGCGGCATCCTCAATGCCTATGGCACCAACGCGCGGCTCGGCTCCGGCGACTGGGTCGTGGTCGAGGCCGACGAATCCGATGGCACCTTCATCAAGCTGCCGGCGACCGCCGCCGTGGTCACCAACATCGATCCCGAGCACCTCGACTTCTACGGCGACTTCGACGCGGTGCGCCGGGCGTTCGTCTCGTTCGTCGAGAACATTCCGTTCTACGGCTTCGCCGCGCTCTGCATCGATCATCCGGAAGTGCAGGCGATGATTCCCAAGGTCGCCGACCGCAAGATCATCACCTACGGCTTCAGCCCGCAGGCCGATGTGCGCGCCGTCAATCTCACCATCGATCCCGACGGCTGCTACTTCGACGTGCTGGTCGCCGACCGCGCCGGCGGCGCGGCGCGCGAATTCGCCCGCATGCACCTGCCCATGCTAGGCCGCCACAACACCCAGAACGCGCTCGCCGCCATCGCCGTCGCCCATGAAATGGGGCTGGGCGAGGCGCAGATGCGCAAGGCGCTCGCCGGCTTCAAGGGCGTCAAGCGCCGCTTCACCAAGACCGGCGAAGCCAACGGCGTCACCGTGGTCGACGATTACGGCCATCACCCGGTGGAGATCGCCGCCGTGCTGCGCGCGGCGCGCGAGGCCTATCGTGGCCGCATCGTCGCGGTGGTGCAGCCGCACCGCTATTCGCGCCTGCACGACCTGTTCGAGGAATTCTGCACCTGCTTCAACAACGCCGACACGGTGATCGTGGCGGACGTCTATTCCGCCGGCGAGGCGCCGATCGCGGGCGCCAGCCGCGACGCGCTGGTCGACGGGCTGCGCGCCCATGGCCATCGCCAGGTCGTGGCGCTCGAATCGCCCCAGGCGCTGCCGCGCCTCGTCGCCGAGCTGACCAATCCGGGCGACCTCGTGGTCTGCCTCGGCGCCGGCAATATCACGGCCTGGGCCGCCAGCCTGCCCGACGATCTCGCCAAGCTCTCCAGCAAGTCGGGAAGGCGCGCATGATGGCCGGGCTCAAGCCTCCCGCGCGCCTGATCGATCGGCTGCCCGCCGTGCGCGGCCGCTACTCGGAAAATGCCGAACTCGCGAAAGTCACCTGGTTCCGCGTCGGCGGCCCGGCCGAGGTCATGTTCCGCCCGGTCGACCGCGACGATCTCGCCACCTTCCTCGCCGGCAAGCCGGCCGACGTGCCGGTCACGGTGATCGGCGTCGGGTCGAACCTGCTGGTGCGCGACGGCGGCGTCGATGGCGTCGTCATCCGCCTGGGCCGCGGCTTCACCGACATCCGCGTCGAAGGCGCCACGGTCACCGCCGGCGCCGCCGCGCTCGACCTCAATGTCGCGATCGCCGCGCGCGCCGCCGGCGTCGCCGGCCTCGAATTCCTGTCGGGCATCCCCGGCACCATCGGCGGCGCCTTGCGCATGAACGCCGGCGCCTACGGCCGCGAGATGACCGATGTCACGCTCGAAGCCGAGGCGCTCGACGCGCAGGGCCGACTCCACCGCCTGAGCCACGACGAGCTCGGCTTCACCTATCGCCGTGCCTCGGTGCCGGCGGATTGGGTCTTCACCGGCGCGCGCCTGGCGGGCGAGCCCGGCGACAAGCCGGCGATCGCCGCGCGCATGGATGAAATCCAGAAAGCGCGCGCCGCGACGCCAGCCGCTGCGCACGCCGACCGGCGGCTCGACCTTCAAGAACCCAGCCGACCCGCAGGCCAAGGGCCGCAAGGCCTGGCAGCTCATCGACGAAGCCGGCTGCCGCGGCCTGCGCGTCGGCGGCGCCATGGTCTCCGAGCTGCATTGCAATTTCCTGATCAATGTCGGCGATGCCACGGCGGCCGATATCGAGGCGCTCGGCGAGGACGTGCGCCGCCGCGTGTTCGCCATGAGCGGCGTCACGCTGGAATGGGAGATCAAGCGCATCGGCCGCACCGTGCCCGGCCTCAAGAGCGTCGGCGACACGCCAAGCGCGCCGTCCGCCGACGACGGAGCCGCGCCATGAGCAGGCATGTGGCGGTTCTCATGGGCGGCTGGTCGGCGGAGCGCGAAGTGTCGCTCGTGTCCGGCGCCGCCGTCGCCAAGTCGCTCAAGGCCCAGGGCCACAAGGTGACCAGCATCGATGTCGGCCGCGACCTGAGCGCGCTGCTCGGCGCGCTGCAACCGCGCCCCGACGTGGCGTTCAACGCGCTGCACGGCCGCTACGGCGAGGACGGCATGCGTGCAGGGCCTGCTCGAGATCCTCGGCATCCCCTACACCCATTCCGGCGTGCTGGCGTCCGCGCTGGCGATGGACAAGCCGACGGCGCGCCGCCTGTTCCGCGACGCCGGGCTCAACGTGGCCGAAGGCCTGGTGCTCAGCCGCGACGAGGTGCTGGCCGGCGATTTCATGACGCCGCCCTATGTCATCAAGCCGATCAACGAGGGCTCCAGCGTCGGCGTGCGCATCGTGCAGGGTAGCGAGAACGAACAGCCGTTCGAGGACACCGCCTGGCCCTACGGCGACGAGGTTCTGATCGAGCGCTATATCGCGGGCCGCGAGATCCAGGTCGCGGTGATGGGCGACCAGGCGCTCGGCGCCATCGAGATCCGTCCCAAGGGCAAGTTCTACGACTACGAGGCGAAATACACCGCCGGCAAGGCCGACCATCTGATGCCGGCGCCGCTCGTGCCCCGGGCCTACGAGGAAGCGCTGCATGTGGCGCTCGTCGCCCATCAGACGCTGGGCTGCCGCGGCGTGTCGCGCACCGACCTGCGCTACGACGACACCCAGGGCGAGCCAGGCAAGTTCTACGTGCTCGAGGTCAATACCCAGCCCGGCATGACGCCGCTGTCGCTCGTGCCGGAAATCGCCGCCCACAAGGGCATCAATTTCGACCAGCTCGTTTCGATGATCGTGGAGGATGCCTCGTGCCCACGCTGAGGCCAGGCGCCAAAGCCAAGAACGGCAAGGGCCGCAAGCCGGCGCGCCGGCCCGCCCCGCCGCGTTGGCTCAAGCCCGCGTTGCGCGGTGGCGCGATCGCGCTCGCGCTTGGCTCGCTCGCCGGCGGCGCGTGGTGGTTCGATCGCGCCGGTTACGCCGAAGCGACGGTCGCCTGGCTCGACGAGACGACGACCGAAATCGGCGCCGGCTTCGGTCTGTCGGTGCGCGAAATCCTCGTCCAGGGCCGCAACGAGAGCGACCGCGCCGCCGTGCTCTCCGCCATCGGCATCGGCCGCGGCCAGCCTATCCTGGCGTTCGATCCGCAGGCCGCCAAGCAGCGCCTCGAGATCCTGCCCTGGGTGCGCAAGGCGACGGTCGAGCGGCGCCTGCCCGACACCATCTTCGTGCGGCTCGAAGAGCGCCGGCCGCTCGCCGTGTGGCAGAAGGGCGGCCAGTTCGCGCTGGTCGACCGCGACGGTCAGATCATCCAGCGCAGCGGCCTCGAGCGTTACGGCAACCTGCCGCTCATCATCGGCGAGGGCGCGCCCGGCCATGCGCCGGCGCTGCTCGCCATCCTCGCCTCCGAGCCCGAGCTGCGCGGCCGTATCACGGCGATGACGCGGGTCGGCGACCGGCGCTGGACGCTGACCTTCGACAACGGCATGGAGCTGCACCTGCCCGAGCAGGACGTCGGCCGCGCCTGGGCCAAATTCGCGAGCACCGACCGCAGTCAGGGGCTGCTCAACCGCGACATCGCGATCGTCGATCTACGCCTGCCGGATCGCCTGGTGGTGCGGCTTTCGCCGGATGCCGAGCGGCCGAAGCAGGACGCTCCGCGCAAAACGCGCGGCAAGGAGACCTGAGGGGGACCATGAAAAAACTGCAGTCGAAGGTCAGGAATAGCCTGATCGCCGCGTTGGACGTCGGCACGACGAAGATTTGCTGCTTCATCGCGCGGGTCGACGACGAAGGCAATCTGCGCGTCGTCGGCATCGGTCACCACAGCGCCGACGGCGTGCGCGCCGGCACCATCGTCGACGTCGAAGCCGCCGAGATGTCGATTCTCGCCGCGGTGCAGGCCGCCGAGCAGATGGCCGGCGAGCAGATCCGCGACGTCATTGTGAACCTGTCCGGCGGCCAGCCGGAATCCAACACCCTGAACTTCGACGTGTCGATCGCCGGCCACGAGGTCAGCGACGGCGACGTACGCAAGGTGCTGGCCCACGGCCGCAACCAGAGCGAGACGGTCGAGCGCGAGCTGATCCATTGCATTCCGGTCGGCTACACCATCGACGGCAGCCGCGGCATCCGCGATCCGCGCGGCATGTATGGCGAGCGGCTCGGCATCAACATGCACCTGATCACCGCCGCGACCGGCGCGGTGCGCACCCTGGTCACCTGCATCCAGCGCTGCCATTTGGAAGTGGCGGCTCTCATCGTGTCGCCCTACGCATCGGCGCTTTCGGCGCTGGTCGAGGACGAGATGAACCTCGGCGCCACGGTGATCGACATGGGCGGCGGCACCACGTCCATCGCGGTGTTCTACGACGGCAAGCTGGTGCATTCGGATTCGGTGCCGATCGGCGGCGCGCACGTCACCAGCGACATCGCCCGCGGGCTGTCGACGCCGCTCGCCCATGCCGAGCGCATGAAGACGCTCTACGGCAGCGCCGTCCCGGCGCCGGCCGACGCGCACGACATGATCGACGTGCCGCTGGTCGGCGAGGAAGACCGCGCCCAGGCCAACCATGTGCCGCGCTCGATCCTGGTCAACATCATCCAGCCGCGCCTGGAAGAGACGCTCGAACATATCCGCGCCCGCCTCGAAGCCTCCGGCTGCGACAAGGTCGCCGGCCGCCGCGTCGTGCTGACCGGCGGCGCCAGCCAATTGCAGGGCGTCCAGGAACTGGCCGCCGGCGTGCTCGACAAGCAGGTGCGCCGCGGCCGTCCGCTGCGCATCAGCGGACTGGCGGAAGCGACCGGCGGTCCCGCCTTCGCGACCTGCGCCGGCCTTTTGACCTATGCGGTGAGCAAGCACGTCGAGGCGCCGATGCTGGCGCCGCGCGGGCGCAACGACAGTGATGAACCGGCCGGCATGTTCGGCCGCTTCGGAGTATGGCTGCGTGAGAATTTCTAAGCGTCACACACGAAATTGCCCGGGCAACGCACGACCCGGGCGGACGGTCGCAGTGGGCCGGGGTTGTACGCCCTTTGGCACCCGCCCTGGGGCGCACAACCCAGGCCCGCGTGACACGTCCTCCTCCACTTGCCGGTTCGGCGGCCGGCACAACGCGTTCCCTCATTCAACGACTACATCTGTTCTTCTCGGAGGCTAAGCATGGCAATCACTCTCAACGTTCCGTATCAAGAACCCGACCTGAAGCCCCGCATCACCGTCATCGGTGTCGGCGGCGCCGGCTGCAATGCCGTCAACAACATGATCAAGTGCCAGCTCGACGGCTGCGAGTTCGTCATTGCCAACACGGACGCCCAGGCGCTCGCCCAGTCGCCCGCGCACCGCAAGCTGCAGCTCGGCCGCAACATCACCCAGGGTCTCGGCGCGGGCGCCCGTCCCGATGTCGGCCGCGCCGCCGCGGAGGAAGCGCTCGAGGAGATCCTCGAGCATCTGCAGGGCTCCAACATGGCCTTCATCACCGCCGGGATGGGCGGCGGCACCGGGACGGGCGCGGCGCCCGTCATCGCGCGGGCCGCGCGCGAGCAGGGCATCCTGACCGTCGGCGTGGTGACCAAGCCGTTCCAGTTCGAGGGCATCCACCGCATGCGCATCGCGGAGGCCGGCATCGAGGAACTGCAGCATTACGTCGATACGCTGATCATCATCCCGAACCAGAACCTGTTCCGCATCGCCAATGAGAAGACGACCTTCGCGGAAGCCTTCAAGATGGCCGACAACGTCTTGCAATCGGGCGTGCGCGGCGTCACCGACCTGATGGTCATGCCCGGCCTCATCAACCTCGACTTCGCCGACGTGCGCCAGGTCATGAGCGAGATGGGCAAGGCGATGATGGGTACCGGCGAGGGCGAAGGCGAGAAGCGCGCCATCGACGCGGCCCAGGCCGCCATCTCCAACCCGCTGCTCGACGACGTGTCGATGAAGGGCGCGCGCGGCGTGCTCATCAACATCACCGGCGGCTACGACATGACCCTCTACGAGGTCGACGAGGCGGCCAACCGGATCCGCGAAGAGGTCGATCCGGAAGCCAACATCATCTTCGGCTCGACCTTCGACGAGTCGCTGGCCGGCAAGATGCGCATCTCGGTGATCGCCACCGGCATCGATCTCGCCGCCCAGAGCGAGCCGAAGCCGAACATCCTGAGCCTGGTCACCGACAACGCCCGCCGTCCGACGGCGCGCGATGCCGGCCGCCCGTCGATGGGCCAGGCCCAGGGCTTCGCCGCCCCGGCCTATGGCGCCACCGTGGCAGCGCCGGCCATGTCGGCTCCGGTCATGTCGGCGACCGCGCCGGCGATGACCGCGCCGATCATGACGGCGACCGCACCGGCGTTCGAGTCGCGGCTCGACACCGCCCCGATGATGGCGCAGCCGGTGCCGCAGCAGAAGATCACCGTCACGGCGGCCCCGCCCAACGGCGCGCCCGAGGCCCAGCGGCCGTTCCTGCCGCCGCCCCCGGTCGAGCCGGCCATGACGGCCCGTCCGACTGCCCAGCCGGCCCCCCGCCCGTTCGCGGAAGCCGACATGGTCAATGCCGGCCGTGAATCGCCCAAGGACAAGCTGCGCCGCGGCCTCAGCCTGTTCGAACGGGTGACCGGCACCGGCCGCGCGCGCGATGCCAAGCCGGAACCGGCGCCGCAGCCGGCCCAGCCGGCCATGCACCGCGAACCGGCGTTCCGGCCGCAGGCCCATGCCGCCCACGCTCCGGCGGCTCCGGCCCCGATAGCGGCGCCGATGGCCCATGCCCCGGCGCCCCAGTCGCAGCCCTCGGCCCACCCCGCCGCGCCGCTGAGCGCTCCGCCGGCCATGCCGGCCGCCCAGGCCCAGCAGGCCACGGCCCCGGCACCGCGGCCGGCGGAAACGGCTCAGCCCCGCTTGGGGATCGAGCCGGCGGACAAGCCGCGCGGCTCGGCCATGGATGACGACCTGCTCGACATCCCGGCCTTCCTCCGGCGCCAGGCCAATTAAGGAAAGATCAACGATCCCAAATAGATGACCGTAACAATTTGTTACAAATAGTGATTTGAGCGTTCCGGGGTACATCTGTAGATGTTTCTCGGAACGCTCGCTTTTTAAGCTTAACGGGCGTTCAACCCGACGATCGATTTGAGTTGTTAAGACAGAGACTGAGACAGAGACGTTGCGCCGCCGGCGGAATTAACCGTCGGCCCCGCCTCAAGAACGCAACGGTTTGAAAGCGAAGTGATGGGCCAGATCATCCGCCAGAAGACGCTGAAGAACGCCATTGGCTGCAGTGGCGTCGGTCTGCATACCGGCGCCAAGGTGGCGATGACGCTGACCCCGGCCGACGAAAACACCGGCATCGTTTTCAAGCGCACCGATATTTCCGGCGGCCAGGCGACCATCAAGGCCGACTGGCGCAACGTCACCGATTCGCAATTGTGCACGGCGCTCACCAATGGCGACGGCGTGACCATCTCCACCACCGAGCACCTGCTCGCGGCGCTGGCTGGCGCCGGCGTCGACAACGCCGTGGTCGAGATCAACGGGCCGGAAGTGCCGATCATGGACGGCAGCGCCGCCCCCTTCGTCTTCCTTATCGAATGCGCCGGCACGCGCGAACAGACCGCGGCGCGCGAAGCGATCATCGTGCGCAAGCGCATCGTGGTCAGCGGCGGCGACAAGCACGCCTCCCTGGCGCCGGGCTTCGGTTTCACGGTCGGCTTCGAGATCGATTTCGACAGCGCAGCGGTGCGTCAGCAGGAATTGCACTTCGACCTGGTCGACGGCGCTTTCAAGAGCGACCTGGCCCGCGCCCGCACCTTCGGCTTCGAACATGAGGTGAGCGCGATGCGCGCCCACGGCCTGCTGCGCGGCGGCTCGCTCGACAATGCCGTGATCGTCAGCGGCGACAAGGTGCTCAACGAGAGCGGCCTGCGCTACATCGACGAATTCGTGCGCCACAAGGTGCTCGACTGCATCGGCGACCTGTATCTCGCGGGCGCGCCGCTGGTCGGCCACTTCCGCGGCTCGCGCTCGGGCCACCGCATGAACCACCAGTTGCTCGAAGCCCTGTTCGCCGATCCGCAATGCCTGGGCCCGGGTGCCGCTCGACAGCGACTTGCTGCGCGCCCAGCCGCGCCAGACCGGCGCCATGATGGCCAGCACCGGCTCGAGCCGGGTCGCCGCCGCTTCGGTCTAGGTGCTCCACCGGCTCGGGTGCAGCCCAGCCGTCTTTTCCAGGTTCCATTTCGACGCCGATCAGGGCCTAGCGGCTTGCCGCCGGGCCCTTTCGCTATGATATAGTCCTGGCAAAACCGCTGGCCCGCCCCTGTGGCGACGCCAGATCCGATCATTGACCACGCTCAGGATGGAAATGACGTTGCCCCGTGTGTCCCGTTTAATCGTCGCCGGCCTTCTCGCCGCCCAGCTTGCCGCCCTGGCGGCCTGCGGCACCAGCGCGCCGAAGGAAATGGCCGAACGCCCGGCCGAAGAGATGTTCAATGAAGGCATGGGCTACCTCAAGCAGGGCGCGCCGTTCGATGCGGCGCGGCTGTTCGAGGAAGTCGACCGCCAGCACCCCTATTCGGTATGGGCGACCAAGGCGCAGTTGCTCTACGCCTACTCGCTTTACGAGATGAACAAATACGACGAAGCGGTCGCGGCGCTCGATCGCTTCCTCGGCCTGCACCCGGGCAGCCGCGATGCGGCCTATGCCTATTACCTCAAGGCGCTGTCCTACTACGAGCGCATCGCCGATATCCGGCGCGACCAGGACACCACCAACAAGGCGCTGGAAGCGCTGCAGGACGTCATCCGGCGCTTCCCCGACAGCACCTATGCGCGCGACGCCCGCCTCAAGATCGACCTGACGCGCGACAATCTCGCCGGCAAGGAGATGGAAGTCGGACGCTACTACCAGTCGCGCAACCAGTATCTGGCGGCGATCAACCGCTATCGCCGGGTGGTCGAGGGTTACCAGACCACGTCCCATATTCCCGAGGCGCTGCATCGCCTGACCGAATGCTACCTGGCGCTCGGCGTGGTCGACGAGGCGAAGACCGCGGCGGCCGTGCTCGGCCACAATTACCCGGGCAGCGAATGGTACTCGGATTCCTTTGCGATCATGACCGGCCAGAAGATCGAGCCGCAGGAAAACAAGAGTTCATGGATCAGCCGCGCGTGGCGTACGGTGTTCTGATCCAGCCATGCTCCTCGGCCTGTCGATCCGTGACGTCGTCCTCATCGAGCGCCTCGATCTGGAATTCGGCGCCGGTCTGAGCGTGCTGACCGGCGAAACCGGTGCCGGCAAATCCATCCTGCTCGATGCCCTCGGCCTGGCGCTCGGCGCGCGCGGCGAGGCGACGCTGGTGCGGCGCGGCACCGAGAAGGCCACCGTCACCGCGGAATTCGACGTCGCCGATAGCCATCCCGCCCGCCGCCTTCTGGCGGACCAAGGCCTGAGCGCCGAAGGCGTCCTGGTGCTGCGCCGGGTGTTGGGCTCGGACGGCCGCTCGCGCGCGTTCGTCAACGACCAGGCCATCGGCATCGCCCTGCTGCGCCAGATCGGCGACAGCCTGGTCGAGATTCAAGGGCAGCACGAGGCCCACGGCCTGCTCAATGCGGCCTCCCATCGTCCCATCCTCGACGACTACGGCGCGCTCGCCAAGCTGCGCGACGAGGTGCGTCAGGCCTATCAGCAGTGGCGTGCCGCGCGCGCCGCCGAAACCGCCGCCCGGGAAGCCGTTGCCGCGGCGAAGCGCGACGAGGATTATCTGCGCCATGTGCTCGCCGAAATCGACGAGCTCGATCCCCAGCCGGGCGAGGAGAACGAACTCGCCGAGCAACGCAGCTTCCTGATGAACGGTGCCAAGCTCGCCGAATCGCTGCAGGCAGCACTGAGCGAATTGACCGAAGGCCGCGCGGTGATCACCGCGCTCAATGCCGCGCACCGCCTGGTCGACCGCGCCGCCGCCAAGGCCGGCCCGCGGTTCGACGCGGCGCTCCAGTCGCTCGCCGCCGCGACCGTGGAGGCGAGCGAGGCGGTGGCGCAGATCGAAGTGCTGCTCACCAGCCTCAATGCCGATCCGCGCAAGCTCGACCAGATCGAGGAGCGCCTGTTCGCGCTGCGCGGCCTCGCCCGCAAGCACAACACCGACGTCGCCGGCCTGCCCGCGCTGCGCGAGCAATTCGCCGTCAAGGTTGCCGCGATCGACGGCTCGGACGCCGACATCGCCAAGCTGGCCCAGGCATCAGCGGCGGCGCGCGCGGCCTATTTCACGCTGGCCGGCAAGCTCGGCGAGGCGCGCCGCAAGGCGGCCGTCAAGCTCGACAAGGCCGTGAACAAGGAATTGGCGCCGCTCAAGCTCGACAAGGCGAGCTTCCACACCGCGATCGAGGACGTCGACGAGGACGACGCCGGCCCCGATGGTCTGCAGCGGGTCGCCTTCGAGGTCTCCACGGTGTCCGGCGCGCCGCCGGGCGCGCTGGCGAAGATCGCCTCGGGCGGCGAGCTGGCGCGCTTCCTGCTGGCGCTCAAGGTGGTTCTGGCCGGCACCGGTGCCGCCACCACCCTGGTGTTCGACGAGGTCGACGCCGGGATCGGCGGCGCGGTCGCCGCCGCCGTGGGCGACCGCCTGGCGCGCCTCGGCGCGACGGTCCAGGTGCTGGTGGTGACCCACTCGCCACAAGTGGCGGCGCGCGGCGTTCATCATTGGCGCGTGCTCAAATCGCAGAGCGGCAAGGCGACAGCGACCCTGGTCGACCGCCTGGCCGACGTCGAGCGGCGCGAGGAAATCGCCCGCATGCTGGCCGGCGCGCGCGTGACCGACGAGGCGCGGGCCGCCGCCGACAAGCTGCTGGCGAGCGGAGCGTAAGGATGGCGCAGAAACCCAAGCCGGCCGCCGACATGACCGCGCGCGAGAAAATCGCCGCGACGCCGGTCGATCAACTGTCCCAGGCCGAGGCCGAAGCCGAGCTCGCGCGCCTGGCGGCCGAGATCGCCGAGCATGACAGGCTCTACTACCAGCAGGACGCGCCGCGGATTTCGGACGCGGAATACGACCGGCTGCGCCGGCGCAACGCGGCCATCGAGGCGCGCTTCCCCGACCTGATCCGGCCCGACAGCCCGAGCGCCCGGGTCGGCGCAGCGCCCGCCGGGCGCTTCGCCAAGGTGCGCCATTCGCGCCCCATGCTGTCGCTCGAGAACGCCTTCGACGACGAGGACGTGCGCAACTTCTTCGGCAAGGTGCAGCGCTTCCTCGGCCTCGCAGCCGACGACCGCGTCGAGATCGTCGCCGAGCCCAAGATCGACGGCCTCTCCGTTTCGGCGCGCTACGAGCGCGGCCGCTTCGTGCAGGGCGCCACGCGCGGCGACGGCGCCGAGGGCGAGGACATCACCGCCAACCTGCGCATGATCAAGGATTTCCCCACGGTCATCAAAGGCAAGTGCCCGGACGTGCTGGAAGTGCGCGGCGAGGTCTACATGAGCCGCGATTCCTTCATGGCGCTGAACGAGCAGCGCGAAGCGGCCGGCGAATCGCTGTTCGCCAATCCGCGCAATGCCGCGGCGGGCTCGCTGCGCCAGCTCGACCCGTCCGTCACCGCCAAGCGGCCGCTGCATTTCTTCGCCTACGCGGCGGGCGAAGTGACCGGCGGCATCGGCGACACCCACTGGGAATTCCTCGAACGGCTGCGCGCCTGGGGCTTCGAGGTCAATCCGCTGTCGCGCCTGCTGGCCAGCCCGGAGCAGGCCGTCAAATTCCATGCCGAAGTCGCGGTCAGCCGGCCCCGGCTGCCCTACGAAATCGACGGCGTGGTCTACAAGATCAACCGCTTCGATTGGCAGGAGCGGCTCGGCATGGTGAGCCGCGCGCCGCGCTGGGCGATCGCCCACAAGTTTCCCGCCGAGCAGGCCCAGACCAAGCTCAACGAGATCGGCATCTCGGTCGGCCGCACCGGCGTGCTGACGCCCTATGCCATTCTCGAGCCGGTCGGCGTCGGCGGCGTCATGGTGTCGCGCGCCACCCTGCACAACGAGGACGAGGTCGCGCGCAAGGATTTCCGCGCCGGCGACACCGTCATCATCCAGCGCGCCGGCGACGTCATCCCGCAGGTCGTCGCCGTGGTCATGGACAAGCGGCCGAAGGGCGCCCGGAAATTCGTCATGCCCGATCATTGCCCGGTATGCGGCAGCCTGGCCGTGCGCAAGGAGGGCGAGGCGGCGCGGCGCTGCACCGGCGGGTTGATCTGCTCGACCCAGGCGGTCGAGCGGCTGATCCATTTCGCCTCGCGCGACGCCTTCGACATCGAAGGTCTCGGCGAGCGCAATATCGCCGCCTTCTGGCAAGACGGCCTGATCAAGACGCCGGGCGACATCTTCCGCCTGCAGAAACGCGAGACGGATCTGCTCGAGCGCGAAGGCTGGGGCGCCAAGTCGGTCGAGAATCTGCTCGCCGCCATCGAATCGCGACGCACCATTCCGCTCGAACGCTTCATCTATGCGCTCGGCATTCCCCAGGTCGGCCAGGCGACGGCGCGGCTGCTCGCCAGCCGCTACGACAGCCTGCGCAATTGGCGCGACTCCATGGAGCAGGCCGCCGCCGAGCGCAGCCTCGCGCCCGACGAGCGCAAGCCGGAGAATGTCGGGCCGACCTATGCCGATCTCTGCAACATCAGCGGCATCGGCACCTCCATGGCCGACGACATCACCGCCTTCTTCATGGAGGAGCACAACGAAGCGGTGCTCACCGACCTCGAACAGGAACTCACGGTCGAGGATTTCGTGCAGCCGGCCACCAGGGGCTCCAAGGTCGCCGGCAAGACCGTGGTCTTCACCGGCACGCTCAACACCATGACGCGCGGCGAGGCCAAGGCGCGCGCCGAAAGCCTCGGCGCCAAGGTCGCGGGCTCGGTCTCGGCCAAGACGGATTACGTGGTGATCGGCGCCGACGCCGGCTCGAAAGCCGACAAGGCCAAGGCGCTCGGCGTGACCGTGCTGTCGCGAGGAAGAGTGGCTGGCGCTGATCGCAAAATAGACTGAGAGAACGGGGGAATAGTGTGGGGCCCGAAAATGCAAATGGAGCAGCGCCCTTTCTTAGATGGGCTGGAAGCAAAAGGAGGCTTTTGCCCAAACTCCGGACCTACTGGAGCAGTCGCAACAAGCGGTATTTCGAACCATTTATGGGGTCGGCATGCTTATTCTTTGAACTCACACCTAAAGCCGCCGTCCTCAGCGATATTAACGCCGATCTGATTGAGGCCTATCGTGCTGTGAAAACGAAAGTGCACCGGGTTTACGACGCACTCTCGTCGATCAAGGTGAACGAAGAGACCTATTATAAAATTCGTGCGCGCGAACCGCATAATCTCGACTACATAGAGCGAGTTGCCCGCTTTATTTACCTAAATAGGTTCTGCTTTAATGGTATTTACAGAACCAACAACCAAGGGAAATATAACGTCCCGTATGGGGGGCAAAAAAGCGGAGCAATACCCTCAAAAAACCATTTTCTCGAATGTGCAAATCGCTTGAAATGCGCGCAGATAGTGCATGGAGATTTTGAGGCTATTATCCGAGAGAACGTGCGTAAAGGGGACTTCTTCTACCTTGACCCTCCATATGCACTGGCCAATCGACGCATCCACACCCAGTATGATGCGCACTCATTTGGAACTGCTGACATCGATCGGCTGACGCAGGCTCTCGATCTGATAGTGAGCAGAGGCGCCTCTTTCGTATTGAGTTACGCAGACTGCAAAGAAGCACGAGAGATTGCTTCAGCCTGGTCGACAAAGATCGTTCTGACTCAGCGTAACGTTGCGGGCTTTTCTGATAATCGAAGCACTGCTCGGGAACTCATAATTTCTAGTCAGTAATCTCTGGGGATCGCATGTCTGGTGAAACTTTACGCCTTCTAATCCTCAGCGATTTACACGCATATACATCGGCCATCCAAGACGATGATAGGACAAATAAGCCGTCTTATCTTGATCTCATGAAACTGGCCTCCGAACCACATCTAGACCCTTTTGAATCATTTACTGCCGTCGCGAAGAAACCCGAGCTGTCGGTGGACTACGTTATCTGTCCTGGCGATATGGGCGATAGGGGTTCGCCTGAGGGGATCCAATTTGTTTGGGGCAAGCTTCAGGCTCTTTCGCATGCGCTTGGCGCAAAAAATGTCTTGGCAACCGCCGGCAATCACGACGTTGATTCCCGCTACAAATACAATGACCACGATCACCAGAAAACACTAAAAGGATTATTGCCCAAGTTCCCAGGCTTAAACGATGCTCTTTGCGATCAATTTTGGTCAAGACACTTCGCTGTTCTAGATAACAACGATTGGCGAATGATCGTATTGAATTCTTGCGCCTTCCACGGAGCTGGCCGGGCGCAGAAAGATGAATTCATAAAAGGACGCGTCGACGCAAACACGATAGGTGCATTGAGAGGCCAACTCATTGATCAGGGCACGCGACTGCTCAATATTCTAATTTGCCACCATCACCCCGTTCGTAACAATGACATAGAAGACGCCGATTATTCTGAGATGTTTGGTGGAGAGGTTCTCCTGTACGAGCTTGCAGAATTGGACCTCGGTCCATGGATAATCATCCATGGGCATAAACACTCCCCTAGGGTCGTCTATGGGCAGGGCCCTTCATCAGCATCAATCGTGTTTTCAGCTGGTAGCTTCGGAGCACGGCTGTACTCTGAACTTGCGTCAAAAGTCCGCAATCAGATTTACCTACTAGAATTTCCAATTGGAGATTTTGCACGTCTAGGGCTGGATATCGCGGCCCGCGGCCATTCCTGGGATTGGATATACGGACGGGGCTGGTCGAAATCAACGCCAGCATCGGGTCTTCCAAGCGAGTTCGGATTCGGTCGACGTATCTCATTTAATTCAGATGCAAAGTTGATCGAAAATTATATTCGCAGTAACGCGCAACCCTATTTGGACCGGGCGGAACTATTTAGCCAGCTACCTTGGTTGCAATTTGTACTGCCAGCAGATCTCAAAAAGCTGTTCGACCGATTAGCGCAAAACGGCATCAAGGCAACCTTCGATTCAGATGGTCTGATCGACCAAATTGGGGTCCGAAACAAATGAATGGTGAAGGACAAGCCGCAGGGAGCATTTACGACTCGTTCAACGCGAGAAACTTATCTCCGCTTCAAGTTGCGAAAACATTCATTCCCCCAAAACAATTTGATGAGCTTCTTAGTAGGCAACATTCTGTTGTCGTGGGACCGCGCGGCAGTGGAAAAACTACACTGCTAAAAATGCTGCAGCTCCCGGCGCTAGCCGAGTGGCAGCATCCAGAGGCCGACGGCCTTCGAAAAAAGATCGATTTTACAGCTGCTTTCATAGCCAGCGACGTTAGCTGGAGCGAACAACTCAACCACTTCGATGGCGCGATACTTAGCACTCAACTCAAACATGTATTAGGAAGAGCCGCATTCACCACGCATGTCCTTTCCGCAATAGTCGATTCGTTCAGAGATTGTTCTTCGGATGCCATCCGGCGAGTGACGACGCTTGAACACCAATTTGTCTCTGTTTCACGAGAGCAGGAACGAGACATTGCGGTCGAACTCTCAAAGAGCTGGAAAATTGATGCTGAACTCTTGACTTTTAGCGCATTGAAAATTGCTCTTGTACAGCGCCTTAGCGAAATCCTAGCGATTGCGAAGAAAGAATCCCTAAGCGATGAAACTGAAGCAAAGAAAAATCTTCAAGACGTAGATTACCTACATTTGGATACGATCGCCACGGTAGGCGCGGCTACAACGGCTTTCCGAGTTATAGCTAATTGTGAACAAAAAAAATGGGCATTGCTTTTCGATGAACTGGAGATCGCACCGCGAGACATTCAACGGACTCTATTCAAGAATTTAAGGTCAGGCGGTCACGATATTCTCTACAAACTCTCGGTAAGTCCGTTCGATAAAAGCTTCAAGAGCTTCGATAGCGCAAAAAGCCCAACTCAACGAAACGACTATCAAAAAATTGAGTTGTGGTACCCTCATAAAGAGAGCGCGTATGCGTTCAGCGAAGCGCTAGTGAGTTCGATGATAAAAGAGGCCCTGCCTAACGGCCAAAGAACGCCATCAGAACTCTTTGGCGAATCAGAATTTGATGCGCCGCTAGGTCCAGAGCGAAATCAAACATACCTCCCCGGCGGAAAAGCTTATTTGAGATTTAAAGATCTTGCAGCTCGCGATCCAAGTTTTGCGCGGTATTTAACTAAGCATGCGATCGATTTGGAATCCCTCGACAGACTAGATGAGAACAATCGCGCTGAAACCATCCGACGCGTCACTTCAATCGTAGTTGTCAGAGAAACGTTCAGGGGTTCGCCAAGAGGGGGGCCTAATACGCCGGTTCTTCCACGAAGCCGCAAAAATCCAGATATATATGCAGGTGCACGCTCCCTATTTGCAATCGCAGAGGGCAATCCGAGGTGGCTAATTGGCTTGTTTACCCCCCTCATTCGCGAAGCTGCGCAAGGTAAGGATACTGTCTCTAGGGCTCGTCAGTCTCAGGAAATTTCTGCTGCAGCTCACACCTTCAGCGCGCTATTGGCGACCTTCCCTTACAAGGCTCAGAATAAAAATGTAGGATTGTTAGAACTCCTGAATCGAATAGGACGAAGTTTCTATCTAGGTGTCGTTATCGACGACTTTTCGGCTCAACCACCACTGTCCTTTGTCGTGGATAGGCGATGTGATGACGAACTTGTCTCGGCGCTGGGGCTAGCTTTGAATGCCGGCGCGATCGTCTATGTTCCAGAAAAAGATGGGGAGCTAGTACTCATTACCCTTCGAGGGAAGAGATTTCGTTTGTCCTATATGCTTTCGGCTGTCTACAAAATCCCGTTGCTATTGGGACTCGACGCCAATCTGAGCGGGTTACTCCAGAAACGGGAGCCAGATCCAGATTTAATGTCCTACTGGGAGTTCAGGGATGGATAGGTCCGCCATTGGCGCCTTACGAGTGAGTCCCTACAATAAACAGCCTGATGATAAATTCGATATATTGATCTGCGCTGTAGGCTTCGAGGCGCGAGCATGCTTTGTCGCTCAGGCCAAGCTAGGTTTTTACAAGCGCGGTATCGCCTTAGCATTCGTTGAACGGCAAGTCCTGAACTACTGGAAAAATTATTCGTGGTGCTCGTCTAATAGCTTCTCGATGCTTGATTTTGTGGACGCGGCCAGCTTAAGCATCCATCTGAAAGAAAAATTTGATGACGCGACGGCAACGGTCGAGCGCGGTTCAACGATTAATCTGCTTGTGGACATAACTTCAATGTCGCGTCCTATGATTGCGACGCTGGTACGATTTTTTTCCATACGCTCCGAATTACATACTCTCGACGTGCAGTTTACCTACTGCCCGTCCAAGTATGTAGAATTGGGACAGCAGATCTATACGACCTCCTCTATCGGTCCGGTGACCCCGTCATACGCAGGATGGACAAGCGATCCGCGCTCACATGTCGTTGCGCTAGTTGGCCTTGGGGGGGAGCGGGGGTTGGCGCTAGGTGCGATGGAATATATAGAAGCTACCGACGTCTGGGCATTCGCTCCAACTGGGGTCGACGAGCGATACGACACCGCGTCTTGGCAGGCGAATAAGGAACTTCTAGAGCGTATTGGCGAGAGCCGAGTTATCAAATACTCACCACTCGAGCCGTTTGAATGTTTCACAGCGCTTGAATTGCTGGCATATGGATGCTTGCGGAGTGAACGGCCAATCCTGGTGCCGTTTGGACCAAAAATTTTCGCAATTTCCAGCTTACTCGCCGCTGAAATCTATAAACCGAAGATCCCCGTGTGGAGAGTAAGCAGCGATCAATTCGGCGAGCCAATCGATTCGAGTACCGGCTGGGAGTGTCGTGGGTCTGAGAGCCATATTTGGTTAAGGGTGACGGGCCTTTTCCGGCCTCTTCTACACTTTTTCGCAGCGGCAACCTGCTACCTGTGAGCCTAGAATGTCCACACGGGGTTATTATTATGAAACTCTACATGCACCCGGCATCGACGACCTGCCGGCCCATCATGCTGTTCGCCGCCGAGGAAGGCATTGCGCTCGACCATCAGGTGGTCGACATCATGGCCGGCGAACAGGTCAAGCCTGAATTCCGCGCCATCAATCCGAACGGTCTCGTCCCCACGCTTGAGGACGGTTCGTTCCGCCTGACCGAGAGCTCGGCGATTCTCAAATACCTCGCCGACAAGGCGGGCTCGCCCGCCTATCCGAAAGACCTCCAGGCGCGGGCGCGCGTCAATGAAATCATGGATTGGTTCAATACCAACTTCTATCGCTCCTTCGGTTATGGGCTCTGCTATTCCCAATTGCTCGACAGCCACAAGCTGCCGGACGAGACGGGACAGCGGCTTTTGCTCGACGCGGCAAAACAGCGCACGGCCCAACATCTGCAGATCCTCAATGATCACATCCTGGGGGCGAACAATGCCTTTTTGTGCGGTGGACAGATCACCATTGCCGACTATTTTGCCTCCGGCATCCTGTCGCTCGGCGAGGTCGTCGGCTGCACCTTCGCCGCCTATCCGAACGTGGTCCGCTGGTACGGCCGCATGAAGAAGCTGGGGCATTGGCAGAGCACGAACGCAGGCGTCTTCGCCTGGGCCGACTACGTGCGCGGGCCGGCCTATGTGACGGTGTAACGCCGACCGCTACGCTATCGCCCCAGCGCCCGTGTCGCCTCGGCGAGCCAGGCGGCGGTTTCGAGGTCGACGATGGGGGAGAGCAGCTCGTGCACGCGGGCGTGATAGGAGTCGAGCCATTGCGTCTCGTCGGCGGTGAGCAGGGTGGGATCGATGAGCTGGCGCTCGATCGGCACCAGGGTGAGAGTTTCGAATTCCAGCATCGGTTGGATATCCGAGGCTGCGGCTTTGCCGGACGAAACAGCCGTGGCGGCGGCATTTCCGCCGTTCGTCCCGGCCTCGCGCACGGCCACCAGATTCTCGATGCGGATGCCGAACGCGCCGGGCTTGTAGTAGCCGGGCTCGTTGGATACCACCATGCCGGGCTTGAGCGCCTCGCGGTTCGGCATCTTGGAGATGCGCTGCGGCCCCTCATGAACATTGAGGTAATGGCCGACGCCATGGCCGGTGCCGTGGTCGTAGTCGAGCCCGGCCTGCCATAGCGGCATGCGCGCGAGAATATCGAGCTGCGATCCGGTGGTGCCGGTGGGGAAGCGCGCCATGGCGAGCGCGATATGGCCTTTGAGCACGCGGGTGAAGGCCGCTTTGGCTTCATCGCTCGGCAATGCGCCGCCCGCGACGAACAGCGTGCGCGTCACGTCCGTGGTGCCGTCGAGATATTGCGCGCCGGAATCGAGCAGGAACACCATGCCGGGCTCGATGCGGCGGTCGGTCTCCGCCGTCGCGTGATAGTGCACGATGGCGCCGTCCGGTCCGGCGCCCGCGATGGTCGGGAAGCTCAGGCCACGGAAATTTTCGCCTTCCCGGCGGATCGCTTCGAGCCGCTCGGCGACCGCGACCTCCGTGAGATTTCCCAAGGGCGCTTCGCTGGCGAACCAGGCGAGAAAGCGGCTGAGCGACGCACCGTCGCGCTTGTGCGCCGCGCGGATGCCGGCGAGCTCGATGTCGTTCTTGCAGGCCTTGGGCTCGAGCGTGGGGTCGGCGGCACGCACGAGGACGGCGCCAGCGGCCTTGAGGCGGTCGACCACCCAGGCGGGCGCGGTCGCGGGATCGGCCTGCACGCGGCGGCCTTCGCGCCCGAGCAGATCGAGTGCCGCGCCGAACGCGTCGCGGTCCTCGATGCGCACCGCGTTGCCGAGATGCGCGGGCAAATCCGGCGTCACCTTGCGGCGATCGACGAACCAGGCCACCGAGCCATCCTTATGCAGGATGGCGAAGCTCAACGGCAGCGGCGAATAGCCGACGTCGCCGCCGCGGATATTGAGCAGCCAGGCGATCGAATCGGGCAGCGACAGCACCGCGGCATCGGTGCCCGCGGCGGCGAGCGCCGCGCCAAGGGCGGCCCGCTTCTCCGCCGCCGGGCGGCCGGTGAAGCCGATGTCGAGCGGCACGACCGGGGCCAGCGGCGGCGGCGGCCGGCGCGTCCATACCTGGTCGATCGGGTTGGCGGCGAGCGCCAGCAGCGCGCCGCCGGCCTTCTCGGCGGCCTCGCGGAAGCGCGCGATCTCCTCCACCGTGTGCAGCCAGGGGTCGTAGCCGACCACCTGCCCCGGCTTCAGGTTGGCCGTGAGCCAATCGGGCGCGGGGCGCGCGGTCTGATGATGGACGTGAAACAGGCCGGCATCGACCTCGGTCCTGGCCTGCAGCGTATAGCGGCCGTCGACGAAGAGGGCGGCGGTTTCCGGCAGCACCAGCGCCAGGCCCGCCGAGCCGGTGAAATTGCTGATCCAGGTCAGGCGGCGCGCCGCGAGCGGCACGTATTCCCCGTGATGCTCGTCGGCCCGCGGCACGATGAAGCCGTCCGCCCCGGCGGCCTTCAGCGCGGCCCGCAGGCTCGCCAACCGTTGCGCCAGGGGCGTCGGATCGTCGGCGATACCGTCGCCGGCGGCGCCCTTGGCGGCCATGTCGGCCTTCAGCGCGCGCAATTGCGCCGTCAGGGCCGGGCTGGGATCGCGCGCCACCAGGGACACCCAACCGTCCGGGTCGAGCGATTCGGGCGCGGCCAAGACGCCGCGCAGCAGCTCGCGCACCGCCGTGGCCGTCGGCTGGGTGCGCAAGCCTCGTGTCTTGCTCAGCAGGCCCTCGAGCGCGGCGTCCCCCTGGTAGGTTTCGCGGCAGGCCTTGGCGGCTAGAGCCATGGAATCGATCTCCTTTCTTTCAAGCTAGGCAGGATGGGCCGCCGGCACAAGCACCGCGCATAACAGCTTGGTAAAATTGTGACCTTCGGATGACAAATTGCGTAAAAAGCCGCGGATCGCCTTGCTTTCAGCCATGCGTTTAACGCATGAATGGGGTGCAGAACGGGCGCTCCTGCTGCACTGCGAAAGAGCCTAAATATCTCTTCGAAGCCGGAACACACGGATCGAAGCCCCTGAAGGAGAATGATCATGACGACCCAGAGCCAGACGAATTTGAAACTTGAACAACTGCCCTACGGCCACGAAGCGGCGCTCGTGAGCGACCTGTTGGCCTTCCCCGGCAAGGTCATTGCCGGCCTCGGCAAAATCTTCGCCGCCCTCGGCGAGGCCATCGAGCTGCGCAACCGCTACCTCGAACTGAACGGCCTCAACGACGCGGCGCTGAATCAACTCGGCATCAGCCGCGAGACGATCCCGCACATCGTCGCCAGCGAAGCCGGCCTGATCGCCACCAAGGACGCGCCGGCCGCGAACAACAACACCGTTCGCGAAGTGCGTCCCGCCGCCTAAGGCGCGCCGCGAGCACCACTTCCGGGGCTTGATATCCCCGAGGCATCCTCTTCTCCCCCCAGAGATGTCTCGGCCAGAACAGGGCGACCGCGAGGTCGCCCTGTTCGTTTGTACGGTTCATGACAGATGCCGCGCGTGACACAGACAGGCGCGCTGTGACCCGGACGCCACTCAACCCAAGATTGTATCTGCCGGCACATTTAGTCTCGACGGCAGGCCGACCGGCGCAGTAGAAACTCTCATCTCAGCAGAGGGGGGCCTCGCACAAGGGCGGCGAATTCGTCGCCCTCGGTTGCGTCGCGTTGATTGATGAAAGACTTGTTCGGTAATTTTTTCTTTTCGTATCTGATCCTGGCCGTCAATGTGGCGGCGGTTGTCTACCTGATCACGAAGTCCTGGCTTCCCCCGTCGCCCTAAGACGCGGCGCCCTCCGCGACGCCGTCACCGCGTCAGGATCAAGGTCGACCACAGGCCACCGTCGCCCGAACGCCCGGTCAAGCGCCTGGCCAGCCCGAGCCCGTGCCGGCGATAGGCGGCCCGCACGCCGGCTTCCTGATAATCGAGCAGCCCCGACAGCACCACCACGCCGTCCGGCGCGAGACGCGCGGCGATATCGGACGCCAGGCCGATCAGCGGACGCGCCAGGATATTGGCGCAGACCAGATCGAAGCGCACCGACCGGGCCACCTGCTTCAAACCATTTCCAGGCCGGGCATCGATCCACGGCATGAGCCAATTCAGGCGCGCGTTGTCGCGCGTCGTGCGCACCGCCCAACCGTCGTTGTCGATGGCGAGGACGGGCGTGCGCTGACGTGCCGCGATCGCAAGCGCCAGGATGCCCGACCCGCAGCCGAGATCGAGCGGCCGGGTGAAACGGCGTCGGCGCAATAGATTGTCCAATGCCATCAGGCAGCCGTGGGTGGTCGGGTGCTGGCCCGAGCCGAAGGCCGGCCCGGCATTGACGCGGAGCGCCAAGCTGCCGGGCGGCGCCGGCGTGTCGTCGAATGTCGCCTTGACGAAGAATCGGCCGGCGCGCACGGGCTTGAACTGCGTGCGGTTTTGCGCCAGCCAGTCGATCCGCGGCACCTGCGCGAGATGGATATCCGGCATGTCGAGACCGAGCCTGCCCGCCGCCGAGGCCACGGCGAGGGTGACCGCCGAAATATCCGGCTCCCGCTCGCACAAAGTTTCGATGCGCCAGATTTCCGCCGGGCGGTCGTTTCCGGGATCGATCCGGGTGCCGTCGACGGCGGGAATGCCATAGGCCGCGGCGCTGCCGAAGTCGCCGAGCACCGCGGTGAACTCATCGACCGCGGCGGCCGGTGCGCTCAGCCGGATGCACCACAAGTCGGTGATGTCAGGCCGGTTGGACAAAGCTGTCGAGGACCTTTTTCACACCCGCTTTGTCGAAAGCGATTTCGAGCTTGTTGAAATCGATGGCGACAACCCTGCCATAACCGAACTTCTGATGGAACACCCGATCGCCGGGCTTGAGATCGGCGGTTCCCGCGCTGCCATGGACGGACGGCGGCTCGGCGGTATAGCGCCCGGGCGCGGTCTGGCGCGCCTCGAACGAGCGGCCGGACAGACCGCCGCGCATGCGCTGCGGAATCGCCCACTGGCTCTCCTCCTCGGCCACGCCGCCCCAGCCGGGCCGGGCCGGCTGGGTGCCGTAAAGCCCGGTGGCCGCGCGCGTCTCGATATGGTCGGCCGGCAGTTCGTCGACAAAGCGCGACGGAATATTCGATTGCCATTGATGGAACAGCCGGCGATTGGCGGCATAGAACACGTAGGCGCGGCGGCGCGCGCGGGTCAGGCCGACGTAGGCCAGCCGGCGCTCTTCTTCCAGGCCGGCGGTGCCCGACTGGTCGAGCGAACGCTGGTGGGGAAACAGCCCCTCCTCCCAGCCGGGCAGGAATACCACGTCGAATTCGAGGCCCTTGGCGGCATGCAGGCTCATCATGCTGACCTGCTCGCCGGTGCTCGCCTGATCGCGCTCCATGACCAGGCTGACGTGTTCCAGGAAGCCGGTCAGAGTCTCGAATTCCTCGAGCGCGGAGACCAGCTCCTTGACGTTTTCCAGCCGGCCCGGCGCGTCGGCCGATTTGTCGGCCTGCCACATCGCGGTGTAGCCGGATTCGTCGAGCACCAGTTCGGCCAGGTCGGCCGGCGGCAGCTCGTTGGCCGAGGCGCGCCAGCGTGCCAGTTGGGTGACGAGCGCGCCGAGCGCCGCGCGCGGCTTCGGCTTCAACTCGTCGGTGCCGAGCAGCGTCTCGGCGGCGCCGAGCAGCGAGCGGCTTTGCGCGCGCGCCAGCTTGTGCAGGGTCTGCAGCGTGGCGTCGCCCAGGCCGCGGCGCGGCACGTTGACGATACGCTCGAACGCGAGATCGTCGTCGGGCTGCGCCACCAGACGGAGATAGGCGATGGCGTCGCGGATTTCCTGGCGCTCGTAGAAGCGCGGACCGCCGATCACCCGGTAGGGAATGCCGAGTGTCATGAAGCGCTCTTCGAATTCGCGCGTCTGCGAGCCGGTGCGCACCAGCACGGCGATGCCGTCGAGGCTCTGGCCCTGGCGCTGCAGCGCCTCGATCTCCTCGGCGATCTGGCGCGCTTCGGTTTCGCCGTCCCAGACGGCGGAGACCACGACCTTCTCGCCCTCGACATCCTCGGTCCACAGGGTCTTGCCGAGGCGGCCCTCGTTGTGGGCGATGAGGCTCGAGGCGGCGGCGAGGATATGGCCGGTCGAGCGGTAGTTGCGTTCCAGCCGGATTACGGTCGCGCCCGGAAAATCGTGCTCGAAGCGCAGGATGTTGCCGACCTCGGCGCCGCGCCAGCCGTAGATCGACTGGTCGTCGTCGCCGACGCAGCAGATATGGCGCGAGCCCTGGGCGAGCAGGCGCAGCCAGAGATACTGGGCGACGTTGGTGTCCTGATACTCGTCGACCAGGATGTATTTGAAGCGGCGCTGGTAGTCGGCCAGCACGTCGGGATTCTTGGTGAACAAGGTCAGGCAGTGCAGCAGCAGGTCGCCGAAATCGGCGGCGTTCAGGGTCTGCAGCCGCTCCTGATATTGCTTGTAGAGTTCGAGCGCCTTGCCATTGGCGAATTCGGACGCCTCCGAAGCGCTCACCTTGTCGGGCGTCAGGCCGCGGTCCTTCCAGCGCTGGATGACGGCGAGCAACCCGCGCGGCGGCCATTTCTTGTCGTCGATGCCGGCCGCCTGGAGCAGTTGCCGGAGCAGCCGCACCTGGTCGTCGTCGTCGAGAATGGTGAAGTTCGGCTTGAGGCCGATCAGCTCGGCATGGCGGCGCAGGATGCGCACGGAAATCGAATGGAAGGTGCCGAGCCACAGCCCGTCGGCACGGCCGCCGATCAGCCCGCCGACGCGCTCGAGCATCTCGCGCGCCGCCTTGTTGGTGAAGGTGACCGCCAGGATCTGGCCGGGGAAGGCACGGCCCGTGGCCAGGATATGGGCCAGCCGGGTGACCAGCACGCGCGTCTTGCCGGTGCCGGCGCCGGCGAGCACCAGCACAGGCCCGTCGAGCGATTCGACGGCGAGGCGCTGCTCGGGGTTCAGCGTGGTCAGGTAGGGCGGCTCGAACTCGGCTCTGGGCGCCGTCCGCTCCGACGGTGACGGATAGGCGGGAGCCGCGCCGCCCAAATCAAAAGGATCCGATGACATGATGGGGACTTATAGCACGGGTCGCGTGGCGGCAAGGCCTATCGGGCCCCGTCAACCCGGTGTCCGGAACCTGGTTTATCGGCGCAATCCGATCCCCGCATGAGCGAGCGCGTGTCGTCCGCAAAATGGAATAGCCAGGGCGCGACTGACGTAGCCGAAAACATCTTGGTTGTCAGGCCAGAGCGGCCCAAGGGAATCGCCGAAGATATTTCCGACGCGGCGCGGTGCGGAATTCGCACCGCCGGCAAGCCTCGCGGTCCACCCGGCAACACCGAGAACCGTTCGCATCGCGCGCTCCGCGTCACCAGTCGGCCGGCGAATGATTATTATAGAAGACAGCGCGCCGCGAGGAACTTTCCGTCGTCCAGCCGTTATCCAATTGCTCACATGTTCCGGCTAAAACGTGATCGCCGCCTCGGCGGAAAGCCGTTAGAGTTGATGGAACGTCCGCAGGAGGCCACTGATGACCTTCGCCGTGCCCTCGAATGCCCCGCCCATGTCCCTCACCGCGCGCCTGTTTTCGCGCCTCGCCGCCGCGCTTGCAGGCGTCGCGCTCGCGTCCGCCTGCGCCTGGGCCCAGCCGGCAGCACCGCAGCCCCCCCGTCCGTCCGACGCGTCGATCGCCCGGATGGCGCAGTCCATTGTCAAGCTGCAGGCCTATATTCCGCCCGAAGCACGCTCGGCGCAGCGCCTCGGAACCAAACGCGAGGGCAGCGGCGTGGTGGTCGGCAAGGATGGCCTGATCGTCACCATTGGTTATCTCATCAACGAGGCGATGGCGGTCGAGATCATCGACAACGATGGCAAACCCCATCAGGCCTCGGTTGTCGGATTCGATCAGGCGAGCGGCCTCGGACTGGTGCGGCTCAACGACAAGACCGCCTTGCCGGTGCTGGAGCTCGGCGATTCGAGCGCACTCCGCGAGCGGCAACCGGTCATCGTGGCGGCCGCCGGCGGCGCGGCAAGCGTGCAGCCGGCGCTCGTCGTGTCGCGCCGGGAATTCGCCGGCTCATGGGAATATCTGCTCGACCGCGCGATCTACACCTCGCCGCCCCTGACGGCGTTCGGCGGGGCGGCGCTGATCGGCGGCGACGGCCGGCTGCTCGGCATCGGATCGCTCATCCTGCAATCGGTGGTGCCCCATCAGGAACTGCCCGGCAATGTCTTCGTGCCGGTCGATCTGCTGGCGCCGCTGCTCAAGGATGTGGCCGCGACCGGCAAGCCGCGCGGCGCCGAGCGGCCGTGGCTCGGCATGAACATCGACGAGATCCAAGGCGGGATGCTGGTCGTCGGCAGCGTGTCCAAGGATGGACCGGCCGGCAAGGCCGGCGTCCAGCGCGGCGACGTGGTGCTCAGCATCGGCAAGACGCGCTTCCAGGGCCTGGCCGATTTCTACCGGCGGGTCTGGGCGCTCGGCGAACCGGGCGTCGATGTGCCGCTGGAGATGATGCAGAAGGACGGCTTTCGCCAACTGACCATCAAGTCGGGCGACCGCAACCGCTATCTGAAGCAGCAGCCGACCTATTGATCGTCCCGCGCGCTGGTGTCCTGGTGCGCCTTCAGGCGCTTCGCGACAGCGAGGCGAGGCGTTCGAGCGAGCTGGTACGATTGCGGCCGGCGCCCTTGGCGATATACAAGCCTTCATCGGCGCGCATAATCAGGCGCGCCGCATCGTCGCCCGGGTGATAGAGCGCGATGCCGAGCGACAGGGTGATATGGCCGAGGCTTTCGCCGGTGCTGCGGCGGGTGATCTTCTTGGTCGCGACCGTGTTGCGGATGTTCTCCGCCACGGCATAGGCGCCATCGAGATTGGTGTTCGGCAGGATGACAGCGAATTCCTCGCCGCCATAGCGCGCCGCGTGGTCCTGGCCGCGGACGCAATCGGTCAGGGTGCGGGCGACGAGGCGCAGCACCTGGTCGCCGATTTGATGGCCGAAGCTGTCGTTGAATTTCTTGAAATGGTCGATGTCGATCATGATCAGGGCGAGCGGCCGCGGCTCCTTGATCACCTCCGCCAGGTGCTCGCGCAGCTTCATGTCGAAACATTTGCGGTTGGGAATGCCGGTCAGTGAATCCGTCAGCGCCTCCTGACGCATCTGATCCAGGCTTTGCCGCAGCTCGCCGATCTTGCTGTTGGTGACGGTGAAGCGCTCCTCCAGCCGCTGGGTGTTTTGCTGCATCTTGTGGGTTTCGGCGAGAATCGTGACGACCGCCGCGCGCAATTGCTCGATGCCGCCGTTGTAGACGGCTTCATTGTCGACCCGGCCGGAGAACTCCTGCAGAGCCTCGTCATAGCTGCGCGTGGTGGTCTTGGCTTCGTTCATATAGCTGAGCAGCTTGCTCAGGGTCGATTCGATGGTCTCGCTCGCGTCGCGGATGACCTGGGTCTCGAAATCGATGCCGAAATGTTTGTCATAGAGGCTGACCAGCAGCTCGGGCGTGAGCGCGCGGCCTTTCGCGAGAGCCTGGTCGATCTCGCGCTGCAGCGCCGGAGACTTGCCGGCGTAATAGGCATAGAGCAGCGTGAAGTTGCGCGGATGCGGCGGATGCTTGCCGCCGCGCAGGAAGCTCACCGCCTCCTTGGCGATATCCACGGCCTTATGAAAATCCTCGAGATATTCCACCAGCGCTCCTGAATCGACGGAGGCCCGCGCACGCAGCGCAAGCCTGTCGTTCTTTTTATCGGAGACCGGTAAAGACTTCGCTAAACGGAGCCGCTGCGATTGGCGAAAATTTCTCTCAAATCAATGACATTGGCCGATCGAGCCTTCGGCGCACCGGCGCTTGCCGTCGGTCCAGACGGCACCCGCGAGATCGGCGCGGAACAGATCGGCGCCGCGCAGGTTCGCGCCGGTGAAATCGGCGTTGCGCAGGTCGCTGTTGACCAGCCGCGCGCCGCGCAGGTCGGCATCGCGAAACGAGGCGCCGCTGAGATCGGCCTCGGAAAAATCCGCCTCGGCAACGCGCGCCTTGTCGAATTTCGCGCCGCTCAGCCGCGCGAGATAGAACTTGGCCTTATAGGCATCGGCGCCGGAAAAATCGGTGCCCCGGAGATCCGCGCGGAAGAAGCTGGCATCGCGCAGCTCCGCATTGGCCAGGTTTGCGCCGGCGAAGTCGCGGCCGTCCATGTAACAGCGCCGCCAATCGACCTCGGGGGCGGGCGAATTGTTGCAGTCGGCCCGAGCCGGAACCGCCAGGGTCGCTAAAATCAAGGCGAGGGCCAAGCCGGAGGCCGCCCATCTCGCCGCCTGTTGCACCGCAGTCAGGAGAGGCATACCGCCTTCTTAGACTGTCCCCGGGATTTGCCAAAGCGCAATCGTCACCTTGACCTTGCCGCCCGCATGCCGCACCATTGGGTTCAATCCTGGGGGTGCTCCGCAAGGAGCTGAGACCGCGAGGATGCCGGCCAAAGCCCGAAATTGGGCAGCCACCGGCAGATGCGGAAACCCTTCGAACCTGATCCGGATCGTGCCGGCGTAGGAAAAGGATACAGCCAAGCGCCGAAATGCGCGCGCCGGCTCCTGTTTTCCCTCTCCGGTCACGGCCCCCAAAGCGGACACTCAAGGCCGCTGAACCGAGGAGAGGCTTCATGCCCGACGGAAACGCACCCGACAAATTCGCCGTCACCACCGGCGCCCTGCCGGCATCGCGCAAGATCCACGTGGAGACGGCCTGCGCGCCCGGCGTTCCCGTCGCCATGCGCGAAATCGTGCTCGACGGCAAAGACGAGGCGCCGGTACGGGTCTACGATACCTCGGGCCCCTACTCCGATCCCGCTGTGCGCATCGACATCCGCAAGGGCTTGCCGCTGTTGCGCGATCCGTGGATCCGCGCTCGCGGCGACGTCGAGGCATACGACGGCCGCCAGGTGCAGCCGCTCGACAACGGGCTGCATGGCTCGCGCAAGGCGGCCTTCGTCGAATTTCCGAGCCAGAACCGCAAGCCGCTGCGCGCCAAAAGCGGCAAGGCCGTCACCCAGATCGCCTATGCACGCGCCGGCATCGTCACGCCGGAGATGCACTACATCGCGATCCGCGAGAACGAGGGCCGCATGGCGGCGATGGAAGCGCCGAGCGGCGGCGAAAGTTTCGGCGCCTCGATCCCGGGCCTGATCACGCCGGAATTCGTGCGCGACGAAGTGGCGCGCGGCCGCGCCATCATCCCCGCCAACATCAACCATCCGGAAAGCGAGCCGATGATCATCGGCCGCAACTTCCTGGTGAAGATCAACGCCAACATCGGCAACTCGGCCGTCGCCTCGAGCGCCGCCGAGGAAGTCGAGAAGATGGTGTGGTCGATCCGCTGGGGCGCCGACACGGTCATGGACCTGTCGACCGGCACCAACATCCACAACATCCGCGAGTGGATCGTGCGCAACTCGCCGGTGCCGATCGGCACCGTACCGATCTACCAGGCGCTCGAGAAGGTCGACGGCATGGCCGAGGAGCTGACCTGGGAGATTTATCGCGACACCCTGATCGAGCAGTGCGAGCAGGGCGTCGACTATTTCACCATCCATGCCGGCGTGCGGCTGCCCTATATCCCGATGACCGCCAAGCGCATGACGGGCATCGTCTCGCGCGGCGGCTCGATCCTCGCCAAGTGGTGCCTGTCGCACCATAAGGAGAATTTCCTCTACACGAACTTCGAGGAAATCTGCGAGATCATGAAGGCCTACGACGTGAGCTTCTCGCTCGGCGACGGCCTGCGCCCGGGTTCGATCGCCGACGCCAACGACGAAGCTCAGTTCGCCGAGCTGCGCACCCTCGGCGAGCTCACCCAGGTCGCCTGGAAGCACGACGTCCAGGTCATGATCGAAGGCCCCGGCCACGTGCCGATGCACAAGATCAAGGCCAACATGGACGAACAGCTCAAGCACTGCAGCGAGGCGCCGTTCTACACGCTCGGGCCTCTCACCACCGACATTGCGCCGGGTTACGACCATATCACCAGCGCTATCGGCGCCGCGATGATCGGCTGGTTCGGCACGGCGATGCTGTGCTACGTCACCCCCAAGGAGCATCTCGGCCTGCCCGACCGCGACGACGTCAAGGTCGGTGTGATCACCTACAAGATCGCGGCCCATGCCGCGGATCTCGCCAAGGGTCACCCGGCGGCGCAGATGCGCGACGACGCTCTGTCGAAGGCACGGTTCGAATTCCGCTGGCGCGACCAGTTCAACCTGTCGCTCGATCCGGAGACGGCGCTCAAGTATCACGACGCCACTCTGCCGGCGGAGGGCGCCAAGGTCGCGCATTTCTGCTCCATGTGCGGCCCGAAGTTCTGTTCCATGAAGATCACCCAGGAGGTGCGCGAGTATGCTGCCTCGGGCATGGCCCAGATGTCGGATACGTTCCGCGCCACGGGCGGGCAGATCTACCAGGATGCCAATACCCTTAAGACGAAAAGCCCGCTCAAGACTGCGGCGCCGGCCGCGGAATAGCGGCCGCGTCGGGGCACGTCAGGATGGAAGGGCCGACGCTCGGCGACGGGGTTTCGTTTGTTGTGCCGGTGTACAACAAGAAGCCCTGGCTGCCGGCGGTGCTCGACGGGCTGAAGGCACAGCGCGGCGATTTCCGCCGCGAATTCATCTTCGTCGACGACGGCTCGACCGACGGCTCCCTGGAGTTGCTGCGCACGCTGACCCGCGACTGGCCCGATACGCGCGTCATTACCCAAGCCAATGCCGGCTCAGCGGCCGCGACCAATCGCGGCATCCGCGAGGCGCGCCTGGCGATGATCAAATTCTGCGACGCCGACGATATCCTGGTGCCGGACGCGACCCGGCTGCTGCTCGAAGCCCTGGCGGGGCGCGACGCCTGTCTCGCGTGGGGCGAGCGCATCTTCTACCGCAGCCTCGGCGACGTGCAGGCCGACGCGATGTCCGTGCCGAACGACCGCATGGTGACGCCGGTCGACGCGCCGCTCGAGGCGGCGCTGCGCAATTCCATGTTCAACCCGAGCCAGTTTCTCGTGCGCACCGCCTGCGCCCGGGATGTCGGCGGCTGCGACGAACGGGTGGTGTTTTCCCAGGAATACACCCTCACTCTGCGCCTCGCCTACCGCTGGCCGTTCGTCAAACTGCATGCGCCGGTCGCCTTCGTGCTCGACGACGCGCCGGGCCGTCTGTCAAGCAATCCGGGACGCCAATTGCAGCGCGTCACCATCGCGCTGGCCCACTTCCTGCGCGACCACCCGGACGTGCCGCAGAAGCTGCAAAAATTCGCCTGCCAGCGCGCCGCCGGACGGGCCTGGAAATGGCGCCTGCGCCATCATGGCGAGTCCATGACGTCGCCCTGGTTCTGGCGCAACGTCCGCGGCCGTTTCAGTACGCCGGCCGATGTGCCCGGCTTCATCGAGACCTGTGCGGCGGCGTTCGACGACCCCCCCCGCCCCTCGTATCTGCTAATTTCCCGGTCGAGGGTTCTCCGTCGACCCGACAGCCCGAGCCCTTGCCGAAACGAACAGACGGACGCCCTCGTATGAGCAATGCCGCGTCGTGCTGTTCGGCTCTTGAAAAGCCTGACCTTCCCCATGGATTTCTCGCTGGTCGGCGACGCGCGCCACGGCGCAACGGCTGGTCCCGATCGTCACCGCCGCCGCGCGCGGCGGGATCCGCTTCCATGTGCCGTGATGCGCTGTTTGGCCGAGGCGGCCCGTCTGACGAGCCCGGCACGGTCGGCTGGATCGACCGCGTCGAGGCCGGCGGCGTGCTGTGGGATGTCGGCGCAACGTCGGATCCTTCGCCATGTATGCCGCGCTCGGCCGCGGGGTTCGCGTCCAGCGTCGAGCCGAACCTTTCGCTTCGCCACCTGGTCGCAACCTGGCTCTCAACCGCCTGTCGGAAGGCGTTTCGCCCTATTGCCTGGCCTCAGCGACGCACCTGCGTCGACCGCTGCACTGCGCCGACGAGGAGGCCCGGCTCAAGTTCGGCGCCGCGAGAGCGGCGCTGTCTGGCGTTCTCGGCGAGGGTGCCCGGTTTCTCCATCGATGACGCCGGACGGCTCAGATCCACGTGCGAGCCATCTGAAGACGACGTCGACAACAAGAACGCAGCGCCGGGCGCGCGCACGCTCGCCGACCGCGTCGCGCCCGCGAGAGGACAGCCCGAGCCCGCGCAGGTGGCGCGCATCGCGGCGGCCTTTACGGAACGACCTCGCAGCCGCGTACGCCGTCCGGATCAAACGCGCTCCTTACGCGCCGGCTCAAAGATCTTCGACGCCCATGACCGATATCTATGACGACAAGTTTTACGCCGACCTGCAGAATACGGCATTGCCCTCCGCGCGCCGTATCGTGCCGCTGCTGATGGATTGGTTCGCACCGCGTAGCGTCATCGATATCGGCTGCGGCGACGGCTCTTGGCTCTCGGTGTTCCGCGAAAACGGCGTCGACGATATCCTCGGCGTCGATGGACATTGGGTCGCCGAGAAACAGTTGCGCATTCCGCCGACGCTGTTCCGCCGCGCCAAGCTCGAAGAGACCGCTCGCCGTGGATCGCCGATTTGATATGGCCATGACCTCTGGAGGTGGCCGAGCATCTTCCGGAAAGCCGCGCAGCGAACTTCGTCTCTGAACTCACGACGCTCGCTCCTGTTGTCCTGTTTTCAGCGGCAATTCCGTGCCAGGGTGGCCTGAACCACGTCAACGAGCGCTGGCCCGACTATTGGGCCGCGCTGTTCGCGGCACGCGGCTTTGTCGCTGCCGACGTCATTCGCTGGCAGGTCTGGAACGATTCGCACGTCACCTGGTGGTACAAGCAGAATAGCCTCCTGTTCGTCCGCGAGGATGTCGTTGCCGCCAATGCAAAACTTCGCGCGGCAATGGACAAAGCTCCCGCGAGCCCACTCTCCGTCGTCCACCCCGAACAATTTCTGCATTCGCTGAAATCCGCGCGGCCGAGCTTCAGCCGTTGGCTCAAGATGGCACCCGACGCCCTGCGCCGTTCTGTGGCGCGGCGGCGGTCGTCAGCGCGCTAGGGCATGTGCGGTTTCACCGGACTGCTGACCGGGTCGCAAGCGCCCGGCGGCATGCTCGAAGAGTTGGCCAAACGCATGGCGCCACGCTCGCCCACCGCGGCCCCGACGACGCGGGCGTCTGGTCCGACGCGGCGGCCGGCGTCGCCCTCGGCCTCCGCCGGCTGGCGATCGTCGACCTCTCGCCGGCCGGGCACCAGCCGATGGTGTCGCGCGGCGGCCGCTACGTCGATGCGTCTTCAACGGCGAGATCTACAACTTCCGCGACCTGCGCGCCGAGCTCGACGGCCGCCAGCGGCGGCGTGCCGTGGCGCGGCCACTCCGACACCGAGGTCCTGCTCGCGGCGGTCGAGCGCTGGGGCGTCGAGCGCGCCGCTCGAGCGCGCTCGTCGGCATGTTCGCCTTCGCCCTCTGGGACCGCGCGAGCGCGCGCGCTGCACCTGGCGCGCGACCGGCTCGGCGAGAAGCCGCTCTACTACGGCTGCGGCAAGGACGGCACTTCCTGTTCGGCTCCGAGCTCAAGGCGCTGCGCGGCCCATCCGGCTTCGCCAGCGGCGAGATCGACCGCGACGCGCTCGCGCTCTATCCTGCGCCACGGCTACGTGCCGGCGCCCGCTGTCGATCTACGCGGCATCCGCAAGCTGCCGCCGGGCACTGGCTGACCGTGCTCGCGCCGGGCGCCGCCGATCAGCCGGCGCGAGATCCGGCCGTACTGGTCGGCCATGGACGAGGCCGCGCGCGCGGCGCGAGCGGCCGTTCCAGGGCGACGAGCGCGAGGCCGACGAGCAGCTCGACGGCGCTGCTGCGCGACGCCGTGCGCCTGCCAGCATGGATGGCCGACGTGCCGCTCGGCGCGTTCCTCTCGGGCGGCATCGACTCCTCGACCGTCGTCGCGCTGATGCAGGCGCAGAGCTCGGCCGGCCGGTGCGCACGCTTCACGATCGGCTTCGACGAGGCCGGCTACGACGAGGCGCAGCTACGCCGCGCGCGGTCGCCGCGCCACCTCGGCACCGAGCACACCGAGCTCTACGTCACGCCGACGCGGACGCGCTCGCGCGTCATCCCGCGCCTGCCGGAGATCTACGACGAGCCGTTCGCCGACTCGTCGCAGATCCCGACCGTCCTGGTCGCGCAGCTGGCGCGCCGCGCACGTCACCGTGGCCTCTCGGGCGACGGCGGCGACGAGCTGTTCGGCGGCTACACCGCGCTACCTGGAGCGCCGCGCACCGCTGGCGAGCGCGTCGCCGCGATGCCCGGCGGCCGCGCTGCGGGCGGCGCCTGGCGGGCGTCGCCGGCCGGCCATCGTGGCCGCGGCCGGCGCCGTCGACGCGCCCTGCCGCGCCTGAGCCGGCGACAGGCTCGCACAAGCTGGCCGGCTGTCGGCAGACGCGCGATCGAGCTGTCTACCGCGCCTGCGTCAGCCGCTGGCGCGACGCCGCGGCCGTCGTGCTCGGCGCGCGCGACCCGTCGGACGCCTGCATCGCGACGGCGCGGCGCGCGCCGGCGCTCGGATCGCGCTCGAGCGCATGATGGCTGCTCGACTGCGTCGGCTATCTGCCGGACGACATCCTGGCCAAGGTCGACCGCGCGACCATGGCGGTCAGCCTCGAGGCGCGCGCGCCGCTGCTCGACCATCGCGTCGTCGAGTTCGCCTGGCGCCTGCCGACCGCGTGAAGATCCGCGACGGCACGGGCAAATGGCTGCTGCGCCAGGTGCTGACGCGCTACGTGCCGCGCGAGCTGATCGAGCGGCCGAAGATGGGCTTCGGCGTGCCGATCGACGCCTGGCTGCGCGGGCCGCTGCGCGACTGGGCGGAGGACCTGCTCGACGAGAAGCGGCTGCGCGAGGAGGGCTTCTTCGACCCGCGCCGATCCGCCAGCGCTGGGCCGAGCACCTCTCGGGCCGGCGCGACTGGCGCTCCGAGCTCTGGACCGTGCTGATGTTCCAGGCCTGGCGCGAACGCTGGCAGGCGCGCTGAGCGGCGACAGGCGCGCTGAAGGGCGGCGTCAGGCGGCGCGCACCTTCTGGAGTGTATCCGCCGACCTCGCCCTGCAGGCCCTGAAGCCGCTTCGTCAGGGTATTGAGGCGGCTGCCGACCTCGTTGACGGCGACGGCCACCTGGTCGGACGAACTCCTCGACCGAGCGGATCTCTTCGGACAACACCCGCGTGCCGTCCGCCACCCGCGTGGCATTGCCGCTGATGTGGCGCACCGTGTCTGCCTTCGCTTCGATGGCGGCGACGATCGCAGACGAAGACTTCTCGATCTCGCCGATAGTCTGGCGGATCGACGAGATCGCGTCGACCGCCCCGCGGGTGATCTGCTGCATCTCAGCGATCTCGTCGCCGATTTCCTGGGTCGCCGCGCGCGGTCTGGGTCGCCAGCGACTTGATCTCGGTCGCGACGACGGCGAATCCCTTGCCCGCGTCGCCCGCGTGCGCCGCCTCGATCGTGGCGCAGAGCGCCAGCAGATTGGTCTGCTTCGGCGATGCTGCGAGATCAGTGCCGGTCACCTCGCCGATCTTCTGGGCCGCCGCGGCGCGCTTCGCACCGTGCCATCGGTGCGTTCCGCCTGTACTCATGGCCTGCAGGGCGATCTCGTCGATGAATGCTGACCAGCCGGGCGGCTCGAGCTTCCCCTGATGCGCTCTTCCAACGCCGACGCGTCGCCGGGCGACTCGTCGCTCGCCTCGGTCGCGCGCGCCGGCCTGGGCGCTGCTGGCCTTGCCGCGCGGTCATCTCGCCGACTTTGAAGCTGACAGGCCTTCGTCGTTCCGCCTGCCGCACACCGACCGTAACCGCCCTCACCGCGCGGGCGTCCAGTTCGTCGACCAACCCCGCCTCGTTACGTCGCTTCGCCGCGAGGCGCGCTCAGCATCCAGCTTTTCCTCGCTGAGGCGCCGCATCTCGGCTTCCGGCACCGCCTGGCCAGCGCCTCGGCGGCGGCCGCGCAGGCCGTCGACGCTCTGCGCGCGAGCCACCACCACGCGCCTCGACAATGACGCTCACCGCATGCAGCACCACGCGGGCGTGATCGCGCCGTTGGAAACACCGCGCCGCAGCAGAAGTTGAGCAGAGATGAGACGGCGATGGCGCCGTTCCCACGATCAGCACGCGCCAGTCGCAGAACGCCGCCAGCATGCGAGGCGCGAAGAAATACATGTGCATGTCCATCTGCCAGTCGCCCCTAACAAACAGCAGCACGCCGGCATCATCACGAGCGCGACGGCGATCGAACGTCTCCGGCCAGCCGCTCCCGCAGCCACGAGTGCCGCCACACCCGCCGAACCACCCGAGCGCCAAGTCCATCCGACCCATACCAGGCTACCCTCACCATCGGCATGCTGACACATAGATCACTATTCCCCACGCCAGCATCTGCATGATGTCGTTCACAGCGCCGCATCCCTCTTGCGGAAGATCGGTAAATTGCCACCAGACGATCGCGCGAGGCAGCCGCCCCCTCCCTCGAGCGCAACCACATCCCCCCGCACGAGCTCGCCAACACATGTCCCGGTGAACTCGGCCACGACGATGTTGCACCCCCCCACCACCTCCGCCGCGCCCAGAATGCCCGCAGCCTCGCCAGCATCCGGCAAACACCACGGCGACTTGTTCACCCGCCCTCAGCGCAGATCATACGAGCACCACCAGCAGGCACCCGCCAATAACGCCCCCACAAACCCTCCACCCTCCTCGACCCCTGCGTCGCGACGAAACATCCCTCTTCCCCACAATCCAACGATGCTGTTTAAATCGACCTGAATTAAATAGAGGTTAAGATAAACAACACGAATAGGTGACGCGCGTCTTCTATACTACTTCACGACTCTAAGCCCGCTTGTCGAGCGTATCGCGCACGCGCTGGGCGAGCACCACCTTGCGGTAGGGCTTGTTGAGCACCGCCGTGCCGGGATGCAAGCGGCCGCGGGTTTCGAGCGTTTCCAGGGCATAGCCGGACGTCAGCAGCACCTTCAGTCCGGGACGCAGCCGCCGGGCGCGGTCGGCCAACTCCCAGCCATCGATCCCGGGCATCACCACATCGGTGAACAGCAGATCGACCGGCGCGTCTTCGCTCAGCTTGAGCAAGGCGTCCTCGCCGTTCGCCGCCGCCATCACCTGATAGCCGAGGCTGCTCAAGCAGCTCACGGCATAGGCCCGGACGAACGGGTCGTCTTCCGCCACCAGCACCGTCTCGCTGCCCCGCTTCAGCGCCTCCTGGGTCGGCCCCGGCATATCGGCCCTGGCGGCCAGTGCTTTCGCCGCCGGCAGATAAATCCGAACGGTGGTTCCGAGGCCATGTTCGCTATAGATCGACACGTGGCCATTGGACTGCTTGATGAAGCCATAGACCATGCTGAGGCCGAGGCCGCTGCCCTTCCCGACGTCCTTGGTGGTGAAGAACGGCTCGAACACGCGCTGCAGCACGTCGCGGTTTCATGCCGACGCCGTCGTCGGTCACCGTCAGCAGCACATAGTCGCCAGGCGCGAGATCGAGGTCGCCCTCCTTGAACCGCTCTTCCATCGGCAGGTTTTCGGCGGTGATCGTCAGGGTGCCCTCGTCGAGCATGGCATCCTGGGCATTCAGGGCGAGGTTGAGAATGGCCGTTTCCAACTGACTCGGATCGGCGAACACCGGATTGAGGTCTGGGTCGACCTCCGTGCGCACGTGAATGTTCTTGCGCAGAGCGCGCGCCAATGCCGGTTTCATCGCCTCGATCAGGCGCGCGCCGTCGACCTGGACGGGCTGCAGAGTCTGACGCCGCCCGAAAGCCAGCAGGCGCTGAGTGAGTTCCGCGCCGCGCTCGCCCGCGGCAACGATGGCATCGGCGAGCTGCCTCAGATCAGGTCGCGCCCGCAACTTTTCGCCGATGATCTCCGCATTGCCGACGATGACAGTGAGCAGATTGTTGAAGTCGTGGGCGATGCCGCCGGAAAGCTGCCCGACCGCCTCCATTTTAAGCACTTGCGCATTCTGAGCCTCGGCGCGCTTGCGCTCCGTCAGTTCGTGAACCAGCCCGACATAGAGCGGCTGCCCGTCTTCGCTCGCCTCGCTGATGGCGATCTCGATGGGAAACGTGGAACCGTCCTTGCGCCGGCCCACCACCTCGCGGCTGGTGCCGATGACCTTGCGTATACCGGTGCGGTGATACTGGGCGAGATACGGAATCATGCTCCTCCTGGAAGGGCGGCGGCATCAGAAGGCTGACATTCTGACCGATCGCTTCGTCGGCGCGGTAGCCGAACAGCCGTTCGGCGGCCGGGTTGAACAGCACCATGGTGCCGCGAGCATCGATCAGGATCACGCCATCCTGCAGTGTGTCAAAAACCGCGAGCAAGCGAGCTATAGTCTTATTGTCCGGCATCGCCCCTTGCCACCAGATACTGTCTAGGTTACTTCCGCTTTCCCTCTACAAACGCCGCCAGTGGAACTTGGTTCTCAGACCGAGAAGTACTTGGCTTGGGGATGATGCACGACGATGGCCGAGGTCGATTGCTCGGGTTCGAGCTGATCGCCTTCGCTCAGCGTGATGCCAATGCGGTCGGCGCCGAGCAGATCCAGCAATTGCCGCTGATCCGCGAGGTTGGGGCAGGCCGGGTAGCCGAAGGAATAGCGCGAGCCGCGATAGCCCTGGGACAGCAGCTCGTCGATGTCGCGCGCGTCGTCGCCGGCGAAGCCGAGTTCCGCGCGTACGCGTTTGTGAACATATTCCGCCAGGGCCTCGGTCATCTCGACACCCAGCCCATGCAGATAGAGATAATCCTGATAGCGATCCTGGGCGAACCATTGGCGCGCCGTTTCAGAGGCGGCATGGCCCATGGTGACCACCTGCAGGCCGATCACGTCGCGCTCGTTGGACGACACGTCGCGGAAGAAATCGGCGATGCACAGACCGCCCGGCTTTTTCTGGCGCGGGAAGGCGAAGCGCGCGACTTCCTTGCTGCCAGCCTCGTCGAACAGCACCACGTCGTCGCCCTCGGCCGCGCACTTCCAATAGCCATAGGCCGCCTTGGCCTGCAGGATATTTTCCTCCGCCGCCTGCTTGAGCAGGCGCGTGGTGATCGGGCGCAGTTCCTTGCGCGCCCACGCCATGTATTCGTCGAGCTTGCGGCCTTCCTTGCGATAGCCCCAGTGGAATTGGTAGAGCATGCGCTCGTTCAGGTAGCTCACCAGGGTCTTGAGCGGCACCTTCTCGATCAGGCTCGCGCCATAGAACGGCGGCGTCGGCACCGACACGCCGCGCAGCAGCTCGGCCTTCTTGAGCTTGCTCTCCTCGTAATCCACCGGCCGCAAGGTCGCTTCGATCTCGGGCCCGCTGGCCGTATCGGCCGGCGCGGCGCCGTCCTGCGGCACCACGCGCATGGCCGCACGCCGCTTGTTGGCCGGACGGTTCTGCGCCTTCGCCGCCGCGTTCTCCACCAATTGGTCGAAGCCGCCGGTCATGATCTTGTCCATCAGGCCGAGCCCGTCGAACGCGTCGCGCGCATAGGCGACGCGCGCGCCGCCATAGGCGGCCAGGCAATCGGTTTCGACATACTGGCGCGTCAGCGCGGCGCCGCCCAGCATGACCGGAATGTCGAGGCCCTGCTTGCGCATCTCTTCCAGGTTCTCGCGCATCACCACGGTCGATTTCACCAGCAGGCCGGACATGCCGATGGCGTTGGCTTTGTTCTGGTTGGCCGCCTCGATGATGGTGGTGATCGGCTGTTTGATGCCGAGATTGACCACCTTGTAGCCGTTGTTGGTCAGGATGATGTCGACCAGGTTCTTGCCGATGTCGTGCACGTCGCCCTTCACCGTGGCGAGCACGATGGTGCCCTTCTCCTGGCCCTCGATTCGCTCCATATGCGGTTCGAGATAGGCGACCGCCGCTTTCATGGTTTCGGCCGACTGCAGCACGAAGGGCAGCTGCATCTTGCCGGCGCCGAACAGCTCGCCCACCACCTTCATGCCGTCGAGCAGGAAGACATTGATGATGTCGAGCGGCTTGTGCTTGGTCATCGCCTCCGCGAGATCGGTTTCCAATCCCTTGCGGTCGCCGTCGACAATGCGCTGCTTGAGCCGGTCCTCGACCGCCTCGGCGCGCACCTTGACCTTCTTCGCCGCCTCGGCGCGGTCCTCGAACAGGGCGAGGAAGGCCTGCAGCGGGTCGTAGCCCTCGCGCCGGCGGTCGTAGATCAGGTCCTCGGCGACGCGCACTTCCTCTTCCGGAATCTTGTGCAGCGGCGCGATGCGCGAGAAATGCACGATGGCGCCGGTCATGCCGCGCTTCAGCGCATGGTCGAGGAACACCGAATTCAGCACATGGCGCGCCGCCGGCTTGAGGCCGAACGAGATGTTGGAAAGGCCGAGAATGATCTGGCATTCCGGCAGTTCCTTGGCGATGCGCTCGATCGCGTCCAGCGTATTGAGGCCGAGCTTGCGGTCGTCCTCGTTGCCCGTGCAGATGGTGAAGGTCAGCGGATCGATCATCAGATCGCATGACGGCAGGCCGTAGCGGTTGCAGGCGAAATCGTGCAGCCGCTTGGCCAGCTTGAGCTTGCCCTCGACGTCCTTGGCCATGCCCTGCTCGTCGATGGTCAGCGCGATGACGGCGGCGCCGAAACGGCGCGCCAGTTCCATGCGCCTGGCCGGCGCCTCTTCGCCGTCCTCGAAATTGATCGAATTCAGGATCGCCTTGCCGCCGTAGAGCTTCAGCGCGGCCTCGAGCACCGGGAATTCGGTCGAATCGATGACCAGCGGCGCGGTTACCGAACCGCGCATGCGGCTGACCACCTCGGTCATGTCGGCGATCTCGTCGCGGCCGACGAAGGCGGTGCAGACGTCGAGCGCGTGCGAGCCTTCCTTGACCTGCTCCTTGCCCATGTCGATGCAACCGTCCCAGTCGCGCGCTTCCTGTAGCTTGCGGAACTGAGCCGAGCCGTTGGCGTTGCAACGCTCGCCGATCGAGAAATAGGCGTTCTCCTGGCGCAGCGGCACCTGGCTGTAGAGCGAAGCGGCAGATGGCATCCAGACGACGTTGCGCTCTTTCGGGCGCGGCCGCAGCTTGTTGCCGGCCAGCCGGCGCAGCATGGCGTCGAGTGCCGCGATATGCTCCGGCGTGGTGCCGCAGCAGCCGCCGACCATGTTGACGCCGTCTTCCTGGATGAAGCGCTCCATCCACTTGACCAGTTCGTCGGGCGACAGCGGATAGCGCGTCTGGCCGTCGACCAGCTCGGGCAGGCCGGCATTGGGCTGCACGGTGATGGCGCCCGGCCAATTGGCGCCGAGCCACTTCACATGCTCCGACATCTCGCGCGGGCCGGTGGCGCAATTGAGCCCCATCACCGGCACGTCGAGCGCCTGCACGATGGTCGATGCAGCGGCGATATCGGCGCCGACCAGCAGGGTACCGGTGGTTTCGACCGTGACCTGCACGAAGATCGGCACATCGTCTTTCTTCGCCTCGCGGCGCGCCCGCTTGGCGCCGTTGACGGCGGCCTTGATCTGCAGCGGATCCTGGCAGGTTTCGATCAGGAAGGCGTCGCAGCCGCCGGCGATCAGGCCGGCCGACTGAAGGGTGAGGGCATCTTCGAGGGACTGGTAATCGATATGGCCCAGCGTCGGCAGCTTGGTGCCGGGACCGATGTCGCCGAGCACGAAGCGCGGCCGGCCGTCGGCGGCGAATGCATTCACCGCTTCGCGCGCCAACTCGACCGACAGCTTGTTGATCGCGAAAGCTTCGTCGGCCAAGCCGAATTCGCCGAGCGTGATGGGCGAGCCGCCGAAGCTGTTGGTGGTCACCGCGTCGGAGCCCGCCGCGAGATAGCTGCGGTGGATTTCCACCACCAGGTCGGGCCGGCTCTTGTTGAGAATCTCGGTGCAGTTCTCCTGGCCGAGATAGTCCTTCTCGACGTCGAGATTCGCCGCCTGGACGCGGGTGCCCATGGCGCCGTCGCACAGCAGGACATTGTCTTTGAGGAAATCGAGGATACGCGTGCTCATGCTCGGGCTTCCTGCCGCTCTGTGTTGGATTGCACCGGCGCGGTCCGCAGACCGAGGATGTGGCAAATCGCGTAGACCAGATCCGCGCGGTTCAGGGTGTAGAAATGGAATTCGCGCACGCCCGCCTTCTGCAGGGCGAGGCACTGGCGCGCCGCCACCGTGGCGGCGACCAGCTTGCGCGTCTCGGCATCTTCGTCGAGCCCTTCGAACAGTTGCGCGAGCCACGGCGGCACGCTGGCGCCGCACGCGCCGCTGAACTTCACCACCTGGGCGAAGTTGGTCACCGGCAGGATGCCGGGCACGATGGGCAGGTCGATGCCGGCCGCGCGCGCCTTGTCGAGAAAGCGCAGATAGACATCGGGGTCGAAGAAATACTGGGTGATGGCGCGGGTCGCGCCGGCATCCACCTTGCGCTTGAGATTGTCGAGATCGGCCGCAGCGCTGGCCGCCTCCGGATGAGTCTCCGGATAAGCGGCGACGGAAATCTCGAAATCGCCGATGCGCTTCAAGCCGCCCACCAGGTCCGCGGCGTAGGCATAGCCGCCGGGATGCGGCACATAGCCGCCATTGCCGGCCGGCGCGTCGCCGCGCAGCGCCACGATATGGCGCACGCCCGCCTGCCAATAGAGCCGCGCCACGTCGTCGACCTCCTCGCGCGTGGCGCCGACGCAGGTCAGATGGGCCGCCGGAGTGAGCCGGGTTTCCTGGCGCAAGCGAACCACGGTGTGGTGGGTACGCTCGCGGGTCGAGCCGCCGGCGCCGTAGGTGACGGAGACGAAGCGCGGCGCCAGCGGCTCGAGCCGGCGCACGGCCTGCCACAGCGTCTCTTCCATCTTGTCCGTCTTGGGCGGGAAGAACTCGAACGACACCGCCAGCCCATCGGCCGCGGGCAGGCCGAGAGGACCGCCGGCAAGGCTGTCCGCCGCGCGGCTTTCGGCACTATCGAGCGACCGGCCGCTCGCCGAGCCTGGCCGGTGCGAGGAGGGCTCCGGCTTGCTCACTGGGGCAGCCCCGCTGGCGCTTCGGCGGCCATCGCGGCGGCGGCGAGATGCGCCTGGCCGGCCAGGTCGGCCGCCCATAGCACCACCGTCAGGGGCTGGCCGGGCAGCCGAACCGGCGCCTGGGGCGTCAGGCCGGCGGCACGGAACCAGCCCTGCACCTCCGCGTCGGTGAAACCGAGACGGCGATGCGCATGCTCGGTGCGCAGGAACTCGAGGTCATGGGGCGCGAAATCGACCACGATCAAACGGCCGCCCGGGCGCAATACGCGCGCCGCCTCGGCGATCACCTGGCCGGGGTCGTCGGCATAGTGCAAAACCTGATGGATGGTCGCGAGATCGGCCGACTGGGAGGCAAGCGGCAGCATATACATGTCGCCATGACGAACTTGGCAATGGCGCAAGCCAGCGGTCTCGAGATTGGCGCGCGCGATGCCCAGCATGTCGCGCGACAGATCGATGCCCACCGCCTGCTCGAACTTGGGGCCAAGGGCTTCGAGCATCTTGCCGGTGCCGGTGCCGATATCGACCAGGTCACGCAGGGATGCGGGCAGCAGCCCGAGCAAGACCTGTTCCACCTCGCTCTCTTCGACATAGAGCCGGCGGATCTTGTCCCATTGCGCGGCATTCTTGCGGAAATAGGCCGAAGCTTCCTGCGCCCGCGCGACCTTGATCGCCTTGAGCCGCTCCTGATCGAGCGCCACGGTGCCGTCGTCTTCGGGCATCATGGCAATCAGTTGATGGGCGAGCCCCGCCGCCTCGCCCTGGGCCAGGCGGTAAAACGCCCAGGTGCCCTCGCGGAAGCGGTCAAGCAGTCCGGCTTCGACCATCAGCTTGAGATGACGCGAGACTCGCGGCTGGCTCTGGCCGAGAATCTGGGTCAGTTCGGTGACGGTCAATTCGCCCTGGGCGCAAAGCGTCAGCAAACGCAGGCGCGTAGGCTCCGCCGCCGCGCGCAGCTTGTTCAGATAATCGTCCATAGAGGTCATAGCGACGGGCCTCGGGCTGCCGAAAACGAATTAGTATATAATTATATCGTTATGTTTATACCAGAACTTTTCCACAGACCCGTACGGACGATGCGGCAAGCTTGCCACAGTGAGTCCGTCGTGGAACCACGCGGCCTTGATCCATAGGATGATTTATGGAGTTTTTACTGTTGCTATGATACGTGACAGGTAGTGGTGAGCGGGGAAACACCATACAGAATCGAGTAAAATGCGGCCGATTCGGCGCCGTTGCGGTTCTGTTTGCATCCGTCTCCCGCACCTTTAAAAGTGCCGTTCGCAACCGCAAGTAGCGTCACGTCGGACTGAGCCAGAAAAAACAAAGCCCAAGGTATTCCATGCGCATTCTTGCCGTCTTGTCTGTCTCCATGCTGATCGGCGCCGGTTTTGCCGGCAGCGCCGGGGCTGGGGAAATTTTGATCCGCGACCGCTCGGTCGCGCAGAACGAGCCCGCAGGCGATCGATTCCCAGGCGCAGGTGGCCGGCGAGGATGACAACGATCCGCTGGAGGGCCTGAACCGCGGCATCTTCGAATTCAACCGCGTGGTCGATGGCGTGCTGATCAAGCCGGTGGCGCAAATTTATCGCGGCGTCTTGCCGCAGCAGGCGCAAGACAGCGTCCGCAGTTTCCTGCGCAATCTGCGTACTCCGGTGATCCTGGTCAACGACGTGCTGCAGGGCGACATGGATCGCGCCGGCTCGACGATCGGCCGCTTCCTGGTCAATACGACGCTCGGCATCGGCGGCCTGTTCGACGTCGCGAGCGAGCTCGGCATGCCGTTCCACGACGAAGATTTCGGCCAAACCCTGGCCGTATGGGGTGTCGGCGAGGGCCCCTACATCGTGCTGCCGATCCTTGGCCCGTCCAATCCGCGCGATGTCGTCGGCCTCGCCTCCGAATTTTACCTCGATCCCGTCAATATCTATCTGCGCAACGAGGATCTCGAATACCTGACTTACGTCCGCGCGGGCTTGCGTGGCGTCGACGCGCGCGCGCGCAGCATCGAAGTGCTGGACGAATTGGAACGTACGTCGCTCGACTATTACGCGGCGATCCGCAGCCTGTACCGCCAGCAGCGCCTCAACGATATTCGCAACAATCGGCCTTCCGAGGAACCGGTGGCACCGAGCGTGAGCAAAGCGGCGGTGACTCTGCCCGACGATGTGGTATCGTTCCGCCGGTAAGCCCCAACATCATCGGTACGCCATGATTCAACTTCGCTCCGCTGCTCTAGCGGCCATGCTGACATTGGTTGCGGTCTGCGGCTTCGCATCGCACCCGGCATCCGCTGAAACAGCCGCCACCGAATACGTCCAGACACTCGGCAACCGCGCCATCCTCGAGCTGACCGACAAATCGGTCAGCGACAGCGAGCGGGTCAAGCGCATGCGCGCGCTGCTCACCGAGAGCTTCGACGTGCCGGCCGTCAGCCAGTTCGTGCTCGGCACCTACTGGCGTCAGGCGACCGAGGAAGAGCGCCAGGAATTCATGAAATACTATTCGGTCGTGGTGGCCCACACCTATGCCGGACTGTTCAAGAAATACTCCGGCGAGCAGTTCAAGGTGCAGCGCGAGCGCGCGGTCGACGAAGACAATATGGTCGTCTATTCGCAGATTTTGCAGCCCAACGGCGGCGAGCCGGTGGCGGTCGAGATCACCGTGAAGAAAGAAAGCCCCGACGCCTACAAGGCCGTCGATATCAAGGTCGAGGGCATCAGCATGCCGCTCACCCACCGCAAGGAATATGCCTCGGTCATCCAGCGCAACCGCGGCCAGGTCGGCGCGCTGATCAAGATCCTGAAGCAGAAGGCCGAAAGCCTGGAAGCCGAAACGCCGTCGCTGTAACCACGGCCGGCCACGGTCAGCAAAAAGGCGTCGCGATCCGCGACGCCCTTTTTGTAGCCGAACCCGTCCGGAGTCGCAGCCGACTCACGCTCGACCGCGCCTACTGGCGCACCAAAGGCTTGTATTTGAGCCGGTGCGGCTGGTCAGCCTCGGCGCCGAGCCGGCGATGGCGGTCGGCCTCGTAGTCCTGATAGTTGCCCTCGAACCAGACCACCCGGCTGTCGCCCTCGAAGGCCAGCATATGGCTGGCGACGCGGTCGAGAAACCAGCGGTCGTGGCTGATCACCACCGCACAGCCGGCGAACTCGAGCAGCGCTTCTTCCAGGGCGCGCAGCGTGTCGACGTCGAGGTCGTTGGTCGGTTCGTCGAGCAGCAGCAGGTTGGCGCCCGACTTCAGCATTTTGGCGAGATGCACGCGGTTGCGCTCGCCGCCGGAGAGCTGGCCGACCTTCTTCTGCTGATCGGCGCCCTTGAAGTTGAAGGCGGCGCAATAGGCGCGGCTCGGCATCGAGCGCTTGCCGAGCTGCACGTCCTCGCGGCCTTCCGAAATTTCCTCCCACACCGACTTGTTGGCCGCGAGCGAATCGCGCGACTGGTCGACATAGCCGAGCTTGACCGTCTCGCCGACGCGGATGGTGCCGGCGTCGGGCTTCTCCTGGCCGGTGATCATGCGAAACAGCGTCGTCTTGCCGGCGCCGTTCGGACCGATCACGCCGACGATGCCGCCCGGCGGCAGGCGGAAGCTGAGCTCGTCGATCAGCAGGGCGTTGCCGAATCCCTTGCGCACCTCGTTGGCCTCGATCACCACGTCGCCGAGGCGCGGGCCCGGCGGGATGACGATCTGCGCCTCGCCCGGGCCGGTCTCGCCGCCCTGGTTGAGCAGGTCCTCGTAGGCGGCGATTCGCGCCTTCGATTTGGTGCGCCGCGCCTGCGGCGTCTGGCCGATCCATTCCAACTCGCGCGCCAGCGTGCGGCGGCGCGCGGTTTCTTGCGAGGCTTCGACTTCGAGGCGCTTCTGCTTTTGCACCAGCCAGCCGGAATAGTTGCCTTCGTAGGGAATGCCCTTGCCGCGGTCGAGCTCGAGGATCCAGCCCGCCACATTGTCGAGGAAATAGCGGTCGTGGGTGACCGCGACGACGGTGCCGGCGTAGTTCTCGAGGAACTTCTCGAGCCAGGCGACCGATTCGGCGTCGAGATGGTTGGTCGGCTCGTCGAGCAGCAGCAGGTCGGGCGCCTGCAGCAGCAGCCGGCAGAGCGCCACGCGGCGGCGCTCGCCGCCCGACAGCTTGCTGACGTCCGCGTCGCCCGGCGGGCAGCGCAGCGCGTCCATGGCGATGTCGATGGTGCGCTGCAGATCCCAGCCGTTGGCCGCGTCGATCTTTTCCTGCAGTTCGGCCTGCTCGGCGATCAGCGCGTTCATCTCGTCGTCGCTGAGCTCCTCGGCGAAGCGCGCGCTCACCGCATCGAAGCGGTCGAGCAGCGTCTTGATCTCGCCCAGGCCTTCCATGATGTTGCCCGCGACATCCTTGGCGGGATTGAGCTGCGGCTCCTGGGACAGGTAGCCGACCTTGGCGCCGTCCGCGGCGAAGGCCTCGCCGGAATAGTCGGTGTCGATCCCGGCCATGATCTTCATCAGCGTCGATTTGCCGGCGCCGTTGGCGCCGAGCACGCCGATCTTGGCCCCGGGCAGGAACGCGAGGGTGACGTTCTTCACCACCTCCTTGCCACCGGGGTAGGTCTTGCTCAGGTTCTTCATCACATAGACGTATTGGTAAGAGGCCAAGTCTTTGATCCTATGAATGAATTTATATCGAAGGCTATAGATGGGGCCCGCGCACCGCGGTTTCTAACATAAACCGCCGGATTGCGGGATTTTCAGTATGGGCTCGGGCGCTCGATGGCGCAGGGCCGGGAACCGCGACCGAGCGACCCCCCGCGCGGATGGCAGCGCCCTCAACGTCGCAGCTGGGCGCGGGTCCGCGGACATTGCCTGACGGATACCAGCTCTTCCTGCACAGCTTCCTCCAGGACAGGCGCTTCGATGAGGCGTGCAAGCCTGACGCCTCCCGACGGCCTCCCAAGGCGCATTCAGTCCGGATCCTCGATCCGGATCGGCTGCGGCGGCTGGCCGGCGCAGTGGATGTCCCACATGCGCTCGTAGGCGCGCTCCAGGTTGCGCACGAAGCGCGCCGTGTCGAACAGCGGCATGATCGGACGGTTCGCCGCGATGCGCGTCCGCAACTCGGCGCGCGCGCCGGGGTCGCGGGCGAGGCGCAGGGCCAGCGCCTCATACTCTTCGAGGCTGTCGGCGACGAGGTCGGGCATCCCCATGGCGGTGAGGCCGCTGGTCGAAACCAGCGAGGCTTCGCTTTCCATTCAACTGCCTTACCACTTCTAGTCCCTTGTCCCTTGCACCTTGATCCGAGCTAAGCCCGATTTATCCCGTTCGGTGATCATCGCTCGCTCAAACAGGCCAGCCGGCTCAAATCGATAGGCATTTTCGTCAAGTCGGCACTCCGGGCGATCTGCGGGAGAAATTTTTCCGCAATGCTAGAGGATTTAAAACAGGCCTGGCAGGCGGCTGGGACAGCCGTCGACGTAGTCGGCTATGGATTAAGCTGCGCCGCCATTTTGCGGACGTCGGTATGCCGGGATCTGAATTGCGCCCTTGACCGCGAAGATGGACGAACGGATCGACCCGGGCGCAACGTCTTACTGCGGAACTCTGAAATAGAAATCAGCGGCCAGCAACGCAACCCCAAGTCGGCGTGTTCGCACACTCTCTTACGAGACGTGCATGCTGAGTTTTCCAATCAGCAAACGCCTGATTGATTGCGTTGGCGACTTCACTTGAGCCTCTTTCCAAATCGCTCGTTATAATGAGCGTATCATGAACCGACAAATAGCTGCCCTGCGCGACCGCTGCGATGGCGTTTTCTCGCCAAACTTGAGAGAAGAAAATCTCAAAAGAACTATCCTGGTTCCGGACTTCTTTAACTCGTTGGTGCACCTGAACACTTACGTTTGTAACCGTTAAATCCACGGCCATTGCTCCCCATGTACCGTGAATTCCTTCGAGGGCATGCCGACTGATAACCCGAGTTGCAGTACGCGCAAGGCGTACACGTTCATCTAATGCACGTTTCGCCTCCGCTGCCTCTTTTTCTGCGCTGATCCTTCGTTCGCGTTCCAATGCCAAATCCTTGGCGATATCTTGCTTATCTTGGTCTGTGAGTGGGTATGGAGATTTGGATGGTGTCATGGAGACAAGCTCAACAAGTCTCCAGCCGTCGTCATACAGTCGGAACGCTGCTCGGCCTACTCCACCTTGGACTGCAATGCGCCGGCTCAACGGAGGCAAATCCTTGTAGTGCCAGGTAAATTCCGCCGCGCGGAAACTTCGGTCGCCGGCGATACCGGTGACCATAACGGCTAGAGCCACAGGTGCTTTAAGCACTAAGTAAGCACTCCCGAAACCGAACATGGCGCGCTTAACTTCCGAGCCTTCTGTAGAGAGCCGGGGCGTAAAATTCTCGACCGCTCCACCCCGCACCTGCCACCAACCTAAGTCAACGCCATGCTGTATCGCCTTGTCTTGCAACAACAGGTTCGTCTTGTACTCATTTAGCTCAGCACTTGTTTCAATCAGTCCTGCTGCCTTCTCGCGTGAGAGATCCCGGTCACAGGATGTAAGGACGAGGAATAGTGGAATGGTAAGGAGCGGCAAAACCAGTTTTCTCGAACGGCGGCATACGAGGAATAAAGGAGTAAACCGTTTGTCTAAGGCCTTAGTCCCCATCATTAATACCGTGCAATCCCCAGCCATTGAAGTCCCCGTCTAATTCAAGAAATTGAGTGACATACACAATTGTAAAATCAGTGCTTAGAACTTTTTGGTCCTCAGCAAATCGTGATCCTCTCAACCTTATATTTGGCAGAATATCGCTGTCTTTAGTTTACACTGTAAATGTTTTTGGGCAATTGCGTCAGCTGGTTTGCACCATGAACGCCGCCATACAACTGTAGGACGGAAATTTATGTCAGAGGGTCGCTTCTTTAAGATCATTTTTCTGGCTTGGTTTGCGTCCTTCTTCAATTGGACAGACGGACAAGCACAGGAACGAAAAACTAATCCAGCCCGCGACGCAGCAGCAATTGATGCAAGGAAACGCTTGGATGAGTCTGGTAGGGATACGGGGATAAGACATGTCATTAGGTTCGTCTATCAAGCCACAGCTGGCGGCGTTCCGATTGCTCCTGCTGAGGCGCGCGAAATTTCTGTCTCAAATGCTTATCTGCAATTCAAACATCCAAACGGTGAGTCGATCAGGGTTTGGCTGGGCTCAATTGTGTCTATGACGCTTCATCCGGATGTGATTGCGATCAATCTGTCCTGTGCCCATCAGCAGACTGGATATAATCAAGTTCCAATGATCTTACCGCGTGCCTACCGGGACGAGTTCTTTCGAGGTTATGACCCGGCGCAATTCGAATGGAACAAGAGATACCCCGATCTGCTCAAAACGAAGCACGTGCTCTGTCCTTTTTAGGCTACTGTCATGGAGGCATAGGACCGAGGTTAACGGATCACGGCATCAGCGGCTTCAAGCTGCGAGACACGCGTGCAGAGGTGACGCACGTTGCAATGGATTTACCAGGGGTTGACGGCCGCGCCAGACGCGGCCATCAGGGCGCCAGGAAACATATCTGAAAAGGCTTCGCCCTCTTGGCCTGTAGCAGCCATAAGGGTGTCAGGCCGGCCTGCAATTTCATCTTTTGCTGTGTAATCAGCCCTTGTGCATGCGGTGCCTTAGATCTGGCTTACCACACGAGTTCAGCACTACCACGCTACCAGACATCCGGCCCCGCGCCCGGCCGCGAGCTGATCTGCCCCGCACACAGTCGGCCGCTAATCGTCGACTTTCCGCGCTGCCCCTGGGGCAGAGGAGCACAAATTCAGCGCAGCCGGCATCCATTTGGGCGTCCTGTCGCATTCGTCGCGGTCTCGATCTCTAGTCCTTCAAACCACCGATTACTGCACAGACTTGGTCTGCTCGTGCGCTAAAAAGAATTGACATCGTACCGTCGGCGTCTACCGTAGTACCTATCGTATTCACGGGCGCAGGCTAATACATGCCTGAAACCAACGCCCGACGGCACCGATCCTACGTTCTCGCAAAGCCAACGTTCATCAATCGCGCGCTGCGTTGTTCCGCTTTGGCCGGTAAATAGGGGGAGAGCTTATGAAATTTCTGGGCAATGCAGTCTTCTTCGTTTTGGCCTACGTAGTTCTCATGATTCCAACTTATTTATTGCCATACATCGGTTCGAACTCCACGCTCTCGAACGCAGCCTCACAAGCCGCATACAATCAGATGAACCCGTTCTTTTGGCTGCATGCAGGCGTTTTGGTGCTTCTCATCTTGATAACTTGGTTGCGCGGCTCGCTTGTCGGCAAAAAGTGGCTCACAGTGTTTCCGTTCCTTGCGGCGGTTTTCGATATGGTGCCCGGCTTGAATTTCATACCGTTGATTCCAACCGTCCTACATCTCTGCGCAATTGTTATGGGCGCCAGAGGCGATAGCGCTGCAGTTAGAGTGCAATCCACCTAAGCATCTGCCGCGAAATTTACTGACTATGCAAATATTGGACGTCAGTTTTTGCATCAGAGTGATCTACGCGGCAACCACCGCCGCTGGATCAATGAGATCGCATCACCTGCCAACCAGGCGTAGACGGTCGAGGGCTACACGAGGCATAGATAGTTACAGCCGTAAGAAGTCAAGATATGGGGGCGTGGTCCGCCAGGGCCGCGAGCCGGATCACTAGGTCACTCCCATCAATTTTGCGGGGTAAAATCAGCGTCGGCGATTTTGCGGGAGTGGTGATGACTCGAAAGACCTGTGATCATATCATGATTGATCTCAACCGGGGTGACACGCCATGAAAGTTCTCTTCGCTGTTTTGCTCGTCGTCATTGGCTCTGGATGCGTGATGTATTCTCCATTTCCCCAAAAGGGTCAGGCCATCGCTTGGGACAAGCCCGGAGCAACAGAGCAGCAGAAAAAACAGGACAAGTATGATTGTGAGAAAGACGCCCAGATGGTCGCAAAAAACAGTATGACGATTATACAAGCGCAGTTACGCCAGCTAGCTGCATGCTATGAGACTAAGGGGTACGTGGTTACAAAACGTCAGGAGTAGGCACGTCGTTCCGGTCAAATTTGCCCCGCCATAGTTAGGTGAGTTGGGCCACATTCGCTCTTGACCGGCCTCGGTTCTCACGTGATCACGCGCGTTAACTCGCACCATTTTCTTCCCAGCCAGGCGCTCTTTCCTGAAATCACGTGCAAGCACAAGCAGTTCGCCCCCCTGCTTCACGCTGCAAAAGCTCATTCGATAAGCTTAGGGACAAGTCTTGGTGAGTTGGTCGATAAGGTTTCTCGCCTTCGCCGAGATTGTTTTTTGCTCAAGGTGTGCATAGCGCATCGCAGTGCGAACGTCGGAGTGGCCCAGGATATCTTCGACCTCATGGATGCTCAGTCCATTCTGACCAGCCGTGTCCGAACTCAGTCCGGATCCTCGATCCGGATCGGCTGCGGCGGCTCGCCGGCGCAGTGGATCTCCCACATGCGCTCGTAGGCGCGCTCCAGGTTGCGCACGAAGCGCGCCGTGTCGAACAGCGGCATGATCGGACGGTTCGCCGCGATGCGCGTCCGCAGCTCGGCGCGCGCGCCGGGGTCGCGGGCGAGGCGCAGGGCCAGCGCCTCATACTCTTCCAGGCTGTCGGCGACGAGGTCGGGCATCCCCATGGCGGTGAGGCCGCTGGTCGAAACCAGGGAAGCGAAGTGGCGGCCGCGCAAGGCGACCACCGGCACGCCGGCCCACAGCGCATCGCTCGTGGTGGTATGGCCGGTGTAAATGCGCGTATCGAGGCACAGGTCGGCCAGTTGGATGCGCCGCAGATGCTCGGCCTTCGGCAGCGTGGCCCCGAAGATCAGGCGCGCCGGATCGACGCCGCTCGCCGCCGCCTCGCGCCGCAGATTGGCCTCCGCGTTGCTTTCATAGCTCAGCAGCCATAGCACGCTGCCCGGCACGGCGCCGAGAAGGCGCATCCAGGCGCCGAACATCACCGGCTCGAACTTGAACCTCTGGTTGAACGAGGCGAACACCACGCCGTGTTCGGGCAGGCCGAATTCGCTACGGCGCGGCGTGCCCCCCGCGATCGCCTGACGATTGTCGTTGGGCTGATAGCAATGGGGCAGATGCACCAGTTGCTCGCGAAAGAACGGCGCGTGCGCGGGCGGTGCGACGATCGGATCGACGATGTTGTAGTCGATGAATCCGGCGCCAGTGGTGCCCGGATAGCCGACATGCTCGGCCTGGATCGGCGCCGGACGCAAGGCGCAGACCGCGAGGCTGTGACGCTTGGTCCAGCCGTTCAGGTGGATCAGGATATCGACGCCATCGTCATGGATCAGCCGCGCGGCATCGGCCGGGTCCATCTGGTCGATATCGACATGCCGGTCGCTGTCGCCGATCACCTGCCCGCGGTGCGGGCTGCCGGCCAGCAGCTTGGTATAGAGATGCACGCGGAAACGCGCGCGGTCGTGTTCGCGGAATTGCGCGCGCATCAGATGGCCGACCGCGTGCTCGCCGAGATCGCTCGACACATAGCCGAGCACGAGCGGCGCGCCGTCCTTCTTCGTGCCGGGTTTGGCATGACGATAGGCCGGGGGATGGTGCCGCGCGATCTCGTCGGCCCAGCCCCGCGCCACGGCGAGATTCACCGCCGGGTCGTCGCACCGGCCGACATTGACGAACGGCATTTCGGCGGGCCGGCGGCCTTCGCGCGCCGCGCGCCCGATCGCCACATTGACCCGTGGCGCGAGCTCGGCGACGGCCGGCCAGTCGCACATGATCTGCATCAGATGCAGCAGCATCGCCTCGGCCTGCTCATAGCCCGGGCGCAGCTCGATGGCGCGGCGCAAGGCGGCGATCGCCTCCTCGGTGCGGCCCAGCTCGTGCAGCGCGGCGCCGAGATTGGCGGTGGCTTCGGCATTGCGCGGCTCGCATTCGACAGCGGTGCGATAGGCGGCGATGGCCTCGTCGTTGCAGCCGAGCTCGGCCAGCACATTGCCGAGATTGTTCCACGCCCCCGACAATCGCGGCGCCGCTTTCAGCGCGCGCCGCAGGATGCTCTCCGCCTCGTGCAGGGCGCCTTGCTGCAGCAAGGCGCTGCCCAGGTTGTTGAGCGCCTCGGCATGATTGGCATCGAGCGCGATGGCGCGGCGCAGCGCCGGGATGGCCTCGCCGGCCTGGCCGAGCTTGTTGAGCGCGCCGCCCAGATTGGCCAGAGCATCGGTGAAGTCGGGCGCCACGGCGAGCGCCTTGCGATAGGCCGCAATCGCTTCCGCGAATTTGTCCTGCTCGCGCAGCGCGACGCCGAGATTGTTCCAGGCGGCCGGCTGGCGGCGGTCCAATTGGGTCGCCCGGCTCAGCAGCCGTTCTGCCTCGACCAGGTCGCGGCTCTGCAGGGCGGCGACGCCGAGCAGGTGCACGGTATCGGGATCGTCGGGATGGCGGCTGAGAACCTCGCGCAGGGCACGCTCCGCCTCGACCGGCCGGCCGGATCGAAGATGCTGCACGGCCGCATTGAGGAGCGCGGCATCGGGGTGCACGACCCGGCCTTGGTCCGGCCCTTTCATCGCTGGCTATCCATGACTGCCGGCCGCTCCCGCACGCTTCATGCCGCGCGCCGGTTTTAGGCCATCGACGGCGGGGATGCAAATCGTTGCCATGCGAAGAATGCAAACGCCGCGCCGCCGGCTATCATGGCGGCGAGCGCGGCAAACCGGGTGACAACGGCGATGGGACGAAGCATGGGACGTGCCGGCAGCCCGGCAGCGACGGCGACGGGCCGCGACCGCCTGATCGGCCTGATGCTGATCCTGTCGCTGGTCCTGCTGGCGGCGGGGCTGGCGCTTCCCGCCTTGTCCGTCGGCACCTTCCTGTTCCGCCGGGACTACTCGATCCTGCAGGGCGTCTGGGCGTTCTGGAAAGCGGGCAACTATTTCCTGTTCGTCATCGTCGGGCTGTTCTCGGTGGTGCTGCCGGCGCTCAAGACCCTGCTCTGCGCCTATGTCTGGTATGCGGTGCCGCGCGCCAATGGGCGCGCCGCGAAGCTGGTCGGCGCGCTCGCCGCGCTGTCGAAATGGTCGATGCTCGACGTGTTCATCATCGCCATCACCGTGCTGGTCATGGAGGGCAGCCTGCTGAGCTCGGCCGACATCCATGTCGGCCTCTTCGCCTTCGCCGCCGCGGTGCTGCTGTCGACCCTCGGGCTCAAGCGCATGGCGACGCTGATGGGCAAGACCGGCGCGCAGCCTGCAACGAAGTAGCGTCGGCGGCACGGTCACTTCGAGCACGCATCTCACCTCCGCGAACATCGCCCTCACCCTACCCTCGCCCATCGAGGAGCACGAATTCGAAGAACGGTCGCAGCTTTCGGTCCCATTGACCCAACGGAGCGCGCCCACGATCGTCGCGACGCTCCCTCCCCCTTGCGGAGAGGGCCGGGGGTGGGAGGGCATGCTCAGTCGCGAAAATTCTGGTATTGCAGCGGGCGCTCGAGCTTGAGTCCCTTGATCAGGCGATGGCGTCCTGCAGGTCGTCGCGTTTCTTGCCCGACACGCGCACCTCTTCACCCTGGATGGAGGCCTGCACCTTCATCTTGCTCGCCTTGAGCTCCTTGACGATGCGCTTGGCGAGTTCGCCGTCGATGCCCTGACGCACCACGATGGTCTGGCGCACCAGGTTGCCCGACGCCTTTTCCGGCTCCTTGTATTCGAGCGCGGCCGGATCGACGCCGCGCCGCGTGAAGTGGCCCTTGATCAGCTCGTGGATCTGCTTGAGCTTGAGGTCGTCGTCGGCGACCACCGTGAGAACCTCTTCCTTGCGCTCGATCGAGCTCTTGCTGCCCTTGAAATCGAAGCGGGTGCCGATCTCGCGCTGGATGTTGCGCACGGCATTGTCGACCTCGGCCAGATCGGTGCGGGAGACGATATCGAAGGACGGCATGATCGAGCCTCTCTGCTGGTCGCGGTCGCGGGGACTGGAATGCGTCAGCATAGTGGCTCGGCGCGTGCGGGATCAATCGGCAACCGGACACTGCGTCAAAGGTTCACGGCTGGGCGGCGGGTTGGCAAGTCCGCGGCGCGGCCGCGCCGCCGCCGCGCCGCCGCCGCGGGGCAAGCTCGCGGCAAGCCGCGGAGCCGCGAAAGCCGTTGGAAGCCCGGTGTGGCTTTGCTACCCTCGCCCCGCCCTGCTCCGGCGCCCCGTGGACGCCGTGTTCCCTCCCTCCACATTCAAGCGGACCGCCCCGACACCATGACAAGCTTCGCCGACTACCTGGCCGAGACCGGCGAAACCCTGCGCCGCCTGCAGGCGTCCGGCATCGAGCCGCAAGTGCAGGCTGCCATCCAGGCCCTGAGCGAAGCGCTCAACGCGCGCAAACCGGTGCTGGTGTGCGGCAATGGCGGCTCGGCGTCCGACGCGCAGCATATCGCCGCCGAACTGGTCGGCCGCTATGAGCGCGAACGGGTGGCCGTGCCGGTGATCGCGCTCGCCGGCGACGCCGCCACGGTGACCGCGCTCGGCAACGATTACGGCTTCGACAAGATCTTCGCGCGCCAGGTCGAAGCCCATGGCCAAGCGGGCGGCGTGCTGCTCGGCCTCACCACCAGCGGCCGTTCGCCCAACGTGCTGCGCGCGTTCGAAACAGCGCGCGGCCGCGGCATGACGACCATCGCCATGACCGGCGAAGGCGGCGGACAGATCGCGGCGCTGGCCGACATCGTGCTGGCCGTACCCTGCAAAACCACGGCGCGAATCCAGGAAATGCACATCTGCCTCTATCACTACATGTGCAGCCGAATCGAGGCCGGCCTCACCGAAAAGTGAAGTTCCCAAGCGAAACCAAGCATTTAAGGGGTAATCCTCGGCAAATCTGAATTGTTGACAAATTTTCTTACGAACTGCATCTTCCGTACAACAGGTCGTTAACCATGCCTCGAATATAGATAATGAGGTCGCGGGCCTGATTTCTGGTGTTTTCCCGTTCGCCCGTTGGGGGGCCGGTTTTTAGACCGGTGGCGAAGCGAGAAAAGACACGTTTTTTGTTTTGAGCGATTAGGAGCACGCATGATCGGTGGGGGTTGGCTTGGGCGGGGACTGGCGCTGTGCGCCGCCGTGGCAGTGAGCGGGCTGATGCCGGGTTCGACCGTTTCATCGCGCACCTCATTTCCCGCCATCGCCAATCCTGACTTCGAACAGCAGATCCCCGCCAAGTATTTCATTCTCGCCAGTCGCACGCCGGACAACGCGATCGAAAGCACTCGCGAAACGATCCGCGTGCCGGTCACCGTCGCCAAGGGCGACACGCTGATGCAGATGCTGCTCAAGGCGCAAGTACCGCGCGCCGAAGCCCATGAAGCGGTGCAGGCTCTGAAAGATGTCTACAATCCGCGCGAGCTGTTGCCCGGCACCAGCATCGAGCTGAATTTCCTGCCGTCCGGCGAGGAGAAGAGCAAGCCGTCGTTTCTCGGCCTGAACTTCGAGCCGAGCGTCGAACGACTGGTCAGCGTGGCCCGCACCTGGGCCGGCTTCCAGGCCGACGAAATCAAGCGGCCGCTGACCAACCAGGCGGCGCGCGTCGCCGGCACCATCACCAACAGTCTCTACGAAGACGCCGTCAAAGCCGGGCTGCCGGCGATGATCGTGGTCGAGATCATCCGCAACTTCTCCTACGACGTCGATTTCCAGCGCGACATCCAGCCGAACGACAAGTTCGAAGTGATGTTCGACCGCATGATCGACGAAGACGGCCGCACGGCGCGCAACGGCAAGGTGCTGTACGCCGACCTGATCCTCGGCGGCACCAGCCACCGCATCTATCGCTTCGTCACGCCCGACGGCCAGATCGACTATTACAATGCCAAGGGCGAATCGATCCGCAAGGCCCTGCTGCGCACGCCGGTCGACGGCGCCAGGCTGACGTCGAGCTTCGGCAAGCGCATGCATCCGATCCTCGGCTACACCGTCAATCACAAAGGCGTAGATTTCGGCGCTGCCAGCGGCACGCCGATCATGGCGGCGGGCGCCGGCACCGTGGTGGAAGCCGGCTGGAAGGGCGGCTACGGCCGCTACGTCAAGATCCGCCACAACGGCGGGTATGCCACCGCCTACGCCCATATGAGCCAGTTCGGCCGCAACATCAAAGCGGGCGCGCGGGTCGGCCAGGGCGACGTGATCGGCTATGTCGGCGCCACCGGCATGGCCACGGGTCCGCACCTGCATTACGAAGTGCTGCAGAACGACAAGCAGATCAATCCGATGAGCGCCAAGATCGCGACCGGCCAGAAGCTCGAAGGCAAGCTGCTCGCCGCGTTCAACGCGGAAAAGGGCAACCTCGAACAGCAGTTGGCCGCGCTCGCTTCCGGCAAGAAGCTCGCCAGCAGCAACTAAGGTCCGGCTTGGTCATCGCCCAGCGGGCGCATGACCTATTGCCCGGAACTTCCCATCCTGCGTCATCGACCGATCGGAGTCGGCTGCACGGGCATTCGTCAATCAGACCCACCCGCGGGCCTGGTCCACGGCTGCCCAAGGCCGAGACTGTCAATCGTCCAGATCAGACGCTTAGAAATTCCGCATCGCGCGTACCGAAACGGAGAGCCGCGGCGTGATGCCGCGGCTCTCCGCTTCAGTGATCGTTACGCGGCGGCCTGGGCCTGCACGCCGTTGATGATCAGCCCGCCCTTGCCGGCGCTGACCCGCACGGTCTCGCCGTCGTGGATCTTGCCTTCGAGCAGCAGCGTCGCCAGCGGGTTCTGCAGGTGGCGCTGAATCGCCCGCTTGAGCGGCCGCGCGCCATAGACCGGATCGTAGCCCGCCTCGGCGAGCCATGCCTTGGCCGCTTCGTCGAGCTGCAACGTGATCTGCCGGTCGGCGAGCAGCGCATCGAGCCGCCTGAGCTGGATCTCGACGATCTTGCCCATCTCCGCGCGGCCGAGCCGGCGGAACAGCAGGATCTCGTCCAGCCGATTGAGAAATTCCGGACGGAAGGCGCCGCGCACCACATCCATGACGCGCTCGCGGATCGGGTCGAGGGTCGCCCCATCGGGTAGCGCCGCGATGATGTCGCTGCCGAGGTTGGAGGTCAGCACGATGATGGTGTTGCGGAAATCCACCGTGCGCCCCTGCCCGTCGGTCAGGCGACCGTCGTCGAGCACCTGGAGCAGCACGTTGAATACGTCCGGGTGGGCCTTTTCGACCTCGTCGAACAGGATGACTTGATAGGGCCGCCGGCGGACGGCCTCGGTGAGCGCGCCACCTTCGTCATAGCCGACGTAGCCCGGCGGCGCGCCGATCAGGCGGGCCACCGAATGCTTCTCCATGTATTCCGACATGTCGACGCGGATCATGGCCGTCTCGTCGTCGAACAGGAATTCGGCGAAGGCCTTGCAGAGCTCGGTCTTGCCCACGCCCGTGGGGCCGAGGAACATGAAGGAGCCGATCGGCCGGTTGGGATCCTGCAGGCCGGCGCGCGCGCGGCGCACCGCTTCCGAAACGGCGCGCACCGCTTCCGGCTGGCCGACGACGCGGTTCTGCAGGTTATCTTCCATGGCGAGCAGCTTGTGCCGTTCGCCTTCGAGCATCTTGTCCACCGGAATGCCGGTCCAGCGCGACACGATGCCGGCGACATGCTCGGCCGTGACCTCGAGCTTGAGCATGCGGCCGGCGCTCGCCTGCTCGGCGTCCTTGATCTGCTTTTCGAGCTGCGGAATGACGCTGTACATCAGCTCGCCGGCGCGCTGCAGGTCGCCGTTGCGCTGGGCGATCTCCAGCTCCTGACGGGCCTGCTCCAACCTCTCCTTGAGCTTGGTGGCGGCCGACATCTTTTCCTTTTCGGCCATCCATTCCGCGGTCAGCTTGGCCGACTGGCTTTCGAGCTCCTGGAGCTCGCTTTCGAGCTTTTTCAGGCGCTCGCGCGAGGCTTCGTCGTTCTCTTTTTTGAGCGCCTCACGCTCGATCTTGAGCTGGATGATGCGGCGGTCGAGCTCGTCGATATTTTCCGGCTTGGAATCGATCTCCATGCGCAGGCGGCTCGCCGCCTCGTCGATCAGGTCGATCGCCTTGTCGGGCAGGAAGCGGTCGGTGATGTAGCGGTGCGACAGGGTGGCGGCGGCGACGATCGCGCCGTCGCTGATGCGCACGCCGTGATGCAGCTCGTATTTCTCCTTGAGCCCGCGCAGGATGGAGATGGTGTCCTCGACCGTCGGCTCGCTGACGAACACCGGCTGGAAGCGCCGTGCCAGCGCCGCGTCCTTCTCGATGTTCTTGCGGTACTCGTCGAGCGTGGTGGCGCCGACGCAATGCAATTCGCCGCGCGCCAGCGCCGGCTTCAGCATGTTGGAGGCATCCATCGCGCCTTCCGCCTTGCCGGCGCCGACCAGGGTGTGGATTTCGTCGATGAACAGGATGACCTCGCCTTCGGCGGCCTGGATCTCCTGCAGCACGGACTTCAGCCGCTCCTCGAATTCACCGCGGAATTTCGCGCCCGCGATGAGCGAGCCGAGATCGAGCGCCAGCAGGCGCTTGGATTTGAGGCCCTCGGGCACGTCGCCCTTGACGATGCGGTTGGCCAAGCCTTCGACGATGGCGGTTTTGCCGACGCCGGGCTCGCCGATCAGCACCGGGTTGTTCTTGGTACGGCGCGACAGCACCTGGATGGTGCGGCGAATCTCTTCGTCGCGGCCGATCACCGGGTCGAGCTTGCCTTCGCGCGCCGCTTCGGTCAGATCGCGCGCGTATTTCTTCAGCGCGTCATAGCCTTCCTCGGCGGAAGCGGTATCGGCCCTGCGGCCCTTGCGCATCTCTTCGATCGCCTTTTCGAGCGCGAGCGGATTGACGCCGGCCTTGTTGAGGATCTCGGCGGCCTTGGTGCCGCTGGTGCTGGCGAGCGCCAGCAGGATGCGCTCGACGGTGACGAAACTGTCGCCCGCCTTCTTCGCCGCCTGCTCGGCGGCATCGAGCACGCGCACGGTCTCCGAGGCGAGATAAACCGGCCCGGCGCCCGAGCCTTCGATTTTTGGGATGCGGTCGAGTTCGGCGGCGAGTTCCTGGCGCGCCCGCTCCGGATTGCCGCCGGCGGCGGAAATCAGGTTGGCGGCGAGGCCCTCCTGGTCGTCGAGCAGAACCTTGAGCAGGTGCTCCGGCCGCAGTTGCTGGTGCTTCAGATTGGCAGCTGCGGTTTGCGCGGCCTGGATGAAGCCCCGCGAACGTTCGGTGAATTTCTCGATGTCCATGACGTAACGCTCCTTGATCAAGCAAGCGACCGTGCGGGACCCTCCCTGGGAGCAGCCCCGATATCCATGAAATCCTTGTAGATTCCATGGATAGATATTGGCGCACGACGAGACGCCTGCAAGCCCTGCGTAGCGCAAAGCTGCGGAAAAGGAGATGACTTATGTCAAGGATGGCTCCGGCGGCCGGCCTGGGACCGGACACCGGTAGCACACGCGGAAAAACTCGGTCTAGACGGCCGGCGAGCCTTCCGGACCGGCCGGCGCGACGGTGCCGGCTTCGCCATCTTCGGCGAAATCGGGGTGCGCGGGGGTCGGCCGATTCTGCGGCGGCGCCTGGTTGTTAAAGCCGTTCTGCGGCGGATTCTGCGGCGGCCGGCCGAACTGCGCATTCTGCGCCGCATTGGCGCTCAGAATTCGGTAGTAGTGCTCGGCATGCTGGAAATAGTTTTCCGCCGCAATGCGGTCGCCCGCCGCCGTGGCGTCACGCGCCAGGGCGAGATATTTCTCCAAGACCTGGCTCGCCGAACCCCGCACTTTCACGTCGGGCCCGGAACTGTCGAAGGTCTGGGATCTGGAGGGTTGATGCGGTTTTCTGCCGTTGCGGCCCCGCGACCGCTTGGAATTGGGAACCTGTCTCATACCGTCATGTTTCGCTGTTTGTTTTTAGCCATCCTACCCATTTCGCTGCCGTCCATTGGACCGCGTGTTCCTGCGTCCTGGCCTGCGGCCCTGGATGGCTTGTCCTTGCGGGCCTGCCGAGAAACGGACGACTTTATTGGGGTGGCGGGGCATCGGCGTTGGACGCCGAAAACCCACACCAAACCTAGTCGGCTTTGAGCGGCTTTCCAACTCTTTTTTTTGCCATTAATTCCTTGACCTTAACGGTTTTTTTCACGCAGCGGGCGGGCGCCGGATGGCCAGACACCGTACAATTCCGGCCAAATCGCGGAACTCGGCTGCCACGGTGAGCTCCGCGGCCGCCATGATCCGCGCCACCGCCGTCTCCTGCCCCTGCCCGATCTCCAGAAAGGCCATGCCCGAAGGCGCGAGCAAGCGCGGCAGGCGCGCGCCCAGGACGCGATAAGCCGCCAGCCCATCGTGCCCACCGGAGAGCGCCAAGCGTGGCTCGAAGCGCGCCACTTCGCGCGACAGACCGGCGATATCTCCATCGCGGATATAGGGCGGGTTGCTCAAGACGATATCGAACGGGTGGTCGGTGGGCGTCGTCGCGAAGTCGCCGCTGACAAAGCTCGCCCGGTCGGCGAGGCCGAGCCTCGTGGCGTTGCGCTGGGCGACCGCCACGGCACCCGGATTGAGATCGACGCCGAGTCCGCGCGCGTTCGACAGCTCCGACAGCAATGCCAGCAGCAGGCAACCCGTGCCGGTGCCGAGGTCGAGCACGGAGGGCGCCGCGCCGCGCTCGGTCACGCTGGCCAGCGCCGCTTCGACCAGCGTCTCGGTCTCCGGCCGCGGCACCAGGGTATCGGCCGTGAGCTCGAACTCCAGGCTCCAGAATTCCTTGCGGCCGAGAATGCGCGCCGTCGGCTCCCCCGCCGCCCGCCGAGTGACGTAGCCAGCCAGACGCGCCGCGGCCGGAGCATCCACGACAGCATCGCCATGGGCCAGCATCGCCTCGCGCGTCACGCCGAGCGCGGCGGCGGCCAGCACGCGGGCCTCGAGCCGGGCTTCCGGCACGCCGGCGGCGTTCAGTCGCGCGGCGGCGGTCGCCAGAGCCTGGTCCAGCGTGATCATCGCGGCCGAGCCGCCGACGGTTTACTGGAGTTCGGCAAGACGCTCCGCCTGATCCTCGGCGATCAGCGCCTCGATCACCTCGTCGAGCGCGCTGCCGTTCATCACCTTGTCGATGTTGTAGAGCGTCAGGTTGATACGGTGATCGGTGACGCGGCCCTGCGGAAAGTTGTAGGTGCGGATGCGCTCCGAGCGGTCGCCGCTGCCGACCTGGCCCTTGCGCTGGGCGGCGCGCGCCGATTCGATGGCGTTGCGCTTCATCTCGAACAGGCGGGCGCGCAGCACCTTGAGCGCCTTCGCCTTGTTCTTGTGCTGCGACTTCTCGTCCTGCTGCTGCACCACGACGCCGGTCGGCAGGTGGGTGATGCGCACGGCGCTGTCGGTGGTGTTGACCGACTGGCCGCCGGGGCCGCTGGAGCGGAACACGTCGATGCGCAGGTCCTTGTCGTCGATCTGCACGTCGACCTCCTCCGCTTCCGGCAGCACGGCGACCGTGGCCGTCGACGTATGGATACGGCCGCTGCCTTCGGTCGCCGGCACGCGCTGCACGCGGTGCACGCCGGATTCGTATTTAAGGCGCGCGAACACGCCGCGGCCGGTGATGGTGGCGCTCGCTTCCTTGAAGCCGCCGATGTCGTTTTCCGAGGTGCTGAGAATTTCGAACTTCCAGCCGTGCAGATCGGAATAGCGCTGATACATGCGGAACAGTTCGGCCGCGAACAGGGCGGCCTCGTCGCCGCCGGTGCCGGCGCGTACTTCCAGGATCGCGTTGCGCTCGTCGGCCTCGTCCTTGGGGATGAGCAGGATTCTGATCTCGTGCTCGACCTCGGGCAGCGCCGCGCGCAGGCCGCCGAGCTCGTCTTCCGCCAGCGCCTTCATATCGGCGTCGCCCTGTGGATCGGCGGCCATGGCTTCGAGCCCGGCGATCTCCTCGCGCAGCCGGCGCAGCTTCTGGATCGCCGTCACCACGGGGGTGAGTTCGGCATATTCCTTGGACATGCGCGCGAATTCGCGGGCATCGACCTTGTTCTGCCCGGCCAGCATGGCGCCCAATTCGTCCTGGCGCGCCACCACGCGGTGGAGCTTTTCATCCAAATTCACGGTGTCTTCTCCTCACTCACTCTTGTCACGGTCGGCCGCGCCGTCGCGCGCCGTTCCGTCCATTCCGTCAAAATCGAACAATCTGGCGAGCAGCGATTCCAGCGCCGCGCGATCACCACCCTCGGCCACGGCCTGGCGCAGCGCTTCCGTCGGGCGATGCAGCAACCGGTTGATCAGCAGCCGGGTGGCCTCCTCGGCCGACAGGCCCGGCTGCTCCGCCAGCAGCCTGATGCGCGCCGATTCGAACGTCGCGCGCAGGGCGGCCAAGCTCGGCACCACCCCACGCGCGGCGATATCACGCCCATAGGCAGCCACGGCTTCCCGCAGAATCGCCCAGCCCTGGTCCGCTTCCTGCCGGCGCTGCTCGCGGCCTTCCTGGGCGATGCGCTCGAGATCGTCGAGATTATAGAGAAACGCCTCGTCGAGTTCATTCACCGCCGGCGCGATATCGCCGGGCACCGCCGCGTCGATGAGAAACACCGGACGCTGGCGGCGGCGGCGCAAAGTGGCGCGCATCAAGGGCGCATCGATCACCACCGTGCCATGACCGAGCGCGCTCAGCACGATATCGGCATCCGCCAGCGCCGTCGCCAGATCGTCGAACGGCACGATCTGGGCGCCGAGACGGCGCGCCGTCGCCTGGGCGCGCAGCGCCAGGCTGTCGGCGACGGCGAGCCGGCCGATGCCGGCCTCGCGCATCCTTGCGGCCAGCAGCTCGCCCATCTCGCCGGCGCCGATGAACAGCGCGGCGCAGCGGTCGAGCGCGCCGTGGACCTCACGCGCGGTCTGCAGCGCCACGGTGGCCATGGAAATCGAGCGCCGGCCGATGGCGGTTTCGTTGCGCACCCGCTTGGCGGCGGCGAATGCCGCCTGCATCAGACGGTCGAGTTCGCCTTCGACAAGGCCGGCGTCGCCCGCCAGCCGATAGGCCTCGCGCACCTGGCCCAGCACCTGCGGCTCGCCCACCACGACGCTGTCGAGCGACGCGGCAACGGCGAACAGATGCTCGACCGCCGGCTCGCCCTGCAGCACCAGCAGATGCCCGGCCAGGGTCTGGGCCGTGAAGCCGCCGATGCGCGCCAATTCCGCCGCACCGATCCGCACGGCGGCGGCGGCATCGCCGTGGACGCCGATGATCTCCGTGCGGTCGCAGGTCGACAGCGCGATGGCCTGGGTCATGCCGGCCCGGCGCAGGCTGGCGAGAAATTCCGCCATCGCCTCTTCGCCGATATAGAGCCGGTCGCGCAGATCGGGCGGCGCCGTGCGGTGATTGACGCCGACGGCGAAGGCGACCGGCGATGCGACCGGCGCGGAAGACTGATCGATCGGCGGAGCGACCGCCATGACGCTATCGCGCGGGGGCGAGCCGGTCCTGCAGTTGAGGCAGGGGGATCGCCTCCTGCTCGCCCGAATCGAGGTCGCGCAAGGTCGCCGTGCCGCGCTGCAGTTCGTCGTCGCCGAGGATGACCGCGTAGCGCGCATTGAGCTTGTTGGCCCGCTTCATACGTTTGCTCAGGTTTCCGCTATAGCCGAGATCGACCGTGCAGCCGGCGCGGCGCAACCCATGCGCCAGCGTCAGCGCCGCCGTCTCCGCGGCGTTGCCGATGGGCACGATGGCGATCGGGCGCGGCGCTGCCGGCGGTTCGCCGATCAGCATGGCCAAGCGCTCGATGCCCGCCGCCCAGCCGACGCCCGGCGTCTCCGGCCCGCCCATCATGCCGATCAGGCCGTCGTAGCGGCCGCCGGCGAGCACGGTGCCCTGGGCGCCGAGCGCATCGGTGATGAATTCGAACGCGGTGTGGCAATAGTAGTCGAGACCGCGCACCAGGCGCGGATTGACCGTGTGCGCGATGCCGAGCGCGTCGAGCCCGGCGCGCACCTTGGCGAAGAAGTCGCTCGCCGCCGGCGTCAGATAGTCGGCAAAGGACGGCGCCCCGGCGACGATGCGCCTGTCGCCCTCGTCCTTCGAATCGAGAATGCGCAGCGGATTGCGCTCGAGCCGGTTGCGGCTGTCTTCCGACAGCTCGTCGAGATGGCCGCCGAAATAGGTCACCAGCACGGCGCGATAGGCGTCGCGGCTTTCCTTGTCGCCCAGCGTGTTGATTTCGAGCACGGTCTTGGCGAGGATGCCGAGCGCATCGAGCACCTGGGCGCCGACGGCGATGGTCTCGATATCGCCGAGCGGGCCGGCGACGCCGAGCAGCTCGACGCCGATCTGGTGGAACTGGCGCTGGCGGCCCTTCTGCGGCCGCTCATGGCGGAACATCGGGCCGCTGTAGAAGAACTTGAGCGGCAGGTTCTGGGTCAGCCCGCCGGAGATCACGGCGCGCGCGATGCCCGCCGTGCCTTCGGGGCGCAGGGTCAGCTCGTCGCCCGAACGGTCGGCGAAGGTATACATCTCCTTCGTCACGATATCGGACGTGTCGCCGAGCGTGCGCTTGAACACGTCGGTGAATTCGAAAATCGGCGTCGCCACTTCCTCGAAGCCGAAGCGCGAGGAAACCTCGCGCGCCGTGCTCACGATGTGACGATGGCGTCGGGCGTCTTCGGGCATCAGGTCATGCGTGCCGCGAACGGGCTGAAGCGAGGGCAAGGCTTGTCTCCAGCCGCTAGTGCTGAGTGTGGGAAAGGTACGCGGCCCCGCTTGCCGTGAGGCAAATGTTGGCGGCGCTCAGGATGTCACCCCCACCCCGACCCTCCCCCGTCGAGGGGGCGGGAGTCAGACGATGATCCCTGTTGTTCCCTCCCCCCTTGCGGGGGAGGGTCGGGGTGGCGGGGAAATTGCAGCGGCATGGTCGAGGTCACGACGCGGCGCGCGCGGGCGACGCCGGCGCGGCCTGCGCCGTTTCGGCGGCCTTCGCAGCTTCGATCGCCGCGGCCTTCTTCTCGATCATCTCGACCAGATGGTCGACGATGTCCTGGTCCTTGATCTTGTGATCGGGCAAGCCGTTGACATAGACCATGTGGGTGTTGGAGCCGCCGCCGGTCAGGCCGATATCGGTCTCGCGCGCCTCGCCCGGACCGTTGACGACGCAGCCGATCACCGACACCGTCATCGGCGTGGTGATGTGGCTCAGGCGCTTCTCCAGGGTCTCGACGGTCCTGATGACGTCGTATTGCTGGCGCGCGCAGGACGGACAGGCGATCACGTTGACGCCGCGGTGGCGCAGGTTGAGCCCTTTGAGGATTTCGAACCCGGCGTAGATTTCCTCCACCGGATCGGCCGACAGCGAGACCCGGATGGTGTCGCCGATGCCGGCCCATAGCAGCATGCCCATGCCGATGGCCGATTTCACCGTGCCCGTGCGCAGGCCGCCGGCTTCGGTGATGCCGAGGTGGAGCGGATAGTCGCAGGCCTCGGCGAGGCCCTGGTAGGCGGCGACCGCGAGGAACACGTCGGACGCCTTGACGCTGACCTTGAATTCGAAGAAGTCGTTGTCCTCGAGAATCTTCATGTGGTTGAGCGCGCTCTCGATCATCGCCTCGGGGCACGGCTCGCCGTATTTCTCCAGCAGCTCGCGCTCGAGCGAGCCGGCATTGACGCCGATGCGCATCGAGCAGCCGTGGTCGCGCGCCGCCTTGACCACGTCGCGCACGCGATCGGCAGAGCCGATGTTGCCGGGATTGATGCGCAGGCAGGCGGCACCCGATTCGGCGGCCTCGATGGCGCGCTTATAGTGGAAATGGATGTCGGCGACGATCGGCACCGTCACCTGGCGGACGATATCCTTGAGCGCGAGCGAAGATTCCTGATCGGGGCACGAAACGCGCACGATGTCGGCGCCGGCCGCTTCGAGCTGCTTGATCTGCGCCACGGTCGCCGCCACGTCGGTGGTCAGCGTATTGGTCATCGATTGCACGGTGATCGGCGCATCGCCGCCCACCGCCACCTTGCCGACATGGATCTGGCGGCTCTTGCGGCGCGCGATATCGCGATAGGGGCGAACGCTCATGCAAAACTTCCTTCGGGGGTCGGTCCCACCACGCCTGCGGCGCGCGGAACCGGATGTTCCGCCGGGTGGGGACGTAACCATTGTCGCGCGAGTTTATAGCGCATCGCGCGATATCTCTAAAGTGTAGTCGTTAACCGGGCGGATCAAGGGCTTGCGGCCGATGCACAGGGCTCAAAAGGCGGCCGGAACGCGGCTTTAACCCAACACCGGGCGGGCTAATTGGCGGCCGTGCCGGCTTTCAAGCGGTCCGGTTCGAGCATGACGTTGCGTTTCACCGCGCCCATCGCGCCGATGGCCGGCGCCGACTCGCCATCGACCAGGATATCGAGCGCGCCGGCATTGCCTGTCATCAGCTTGAGGCCGGACTGATTGGGCACCCGGTAGCTGTCTCCGGGCCGCAAGGTTCGCGTCATCAGCAGGGTGTCGTCGGACGCGCGCACCTGGATCCAGCTTTCGCCGCCCGCCCGCAACGTGATGCGAGACCCCGTGTTGCCCTCGCCATAAACCCGTGGGCCTTCGGCCGAGCCGCCATCGGCGCGCCCCGCGGACTCGCCGGGTACTGGCGACCGGCGGCACAGCCGGAATACCGGGTGCCATCCTAGGGGTGGCCTCCGGACTAGCGGCGAGCGGCGGCGGCACCTCATCAGCCACGCCGCCACTGCCCAAGCGCTCGGGGCGCGCGGGCACGCCACCATCTACGGTCGAATCGGCGGCCGAGGATTCGGTGGCATCGTCACCCGGCCCCGGCGGCACGAGTTCGCCCAGCTCGGACGGCTGCGGCTGTGGCCCCGGCCGATCCGGCGCGGTCATCACGTTGCTGAACTGCTCGGGCACCGCGGGCACCAGATCGGCGACCGTGAGATCGCGCGTGCTGAGATAGTACCAGCCGCCGTAGGCCGCCACCGCCAGCAGCACGGCGAGCACCACCAAGCCGCCGCGCGGCACGCGGCTTTCGGAAACCGGCTCAAGAAAGGCGAGGTCGGCGGGCGGCGTGATGTCCGACACCTCTTCCTTGAAGCGCTGGATCAGATCGTCGGCGTCGAGCCGCAGATAGCGGGCGTAGGAGCGCAGGAAACCGATGGCGTAGGTGACGCCGGGAAGCACTTCGAAATTGCCGCTTTCGATCGCCTCGATATAGCTTTCGCGCAGGCGCAGCTGGTGCGCCACGTCGGCGATGCTTTCACCGCGGGCCATGCGGACGGCACGGAGATCGGCGCCGATCGATTGCTGCGTCGCGCCCATCATCATTCGTTCGCTGAGATCGCTGTGGGAGACCGACGCCATAGCGAACAGACGGCTCTTCTTCCGACGCTGTTCCGCCACCAGACGCTCTGAACCCCTGGGACCTCTATCGCGATCATGGTCTGTCATGCTGTCCTGGAACCTGAGTCCGCTAGAAGCCTGCTAACTCGCTTATTTTATTCCAACAATTCAACGATGGCGCAAGAAAATCCCACGTATCTGCGGGGCCGTGCCGATTGTGATCAAATCGCCACATCGTGGTCGCGGGCAAACGCCCGCAGTTTGTCGCGCAGGCTGGCGTCGGCCAAGTTGAACAGGGAATCGAGATAATGGCGCAGACCCTCGAGGTCGAGGCTGCGGATCATGGTCTTCACCGGGCCGACCGACAGCGGCGACATCGACAGGCTGCGGTAGCCGAGGCCGATCAGAGCCATGGCTTCGAGCGGCCGGCCCGCCATCTCGCCGCACAGCGACAGCGGCACGTCCGCCGACGCGCAACGGGTCGCCAATTGGCCGAGCACGGTCAGCACCGCGGGGCACAGCACGTCGTAACGCTCGGCGATGCGCGGATTGGCGCGGTCGGTGGCGAACAGAAACTGCATCAGATCGTTCGAGCCGACCGACAGAAAATCGACAACCTTCAGCAGCGCGTCGAGCTGCCACAGCAGCGCCGGCACCTCGAGCATGGCGCCGACCATGACCTGCTCGGGGACCTTGCCGCCGCGCTGCTTTTCGCGCGTCAGCTCCATATCGAGGATGCGCCGGGCGCGGATGAATTCGGCGACCTCGGCGACCATCGGAAACATCACGCGCAGCGGACGCCCATTGGCGGCGCGCACCAGCGCGCGCACCTGCTGGCGCAACATTGCCGGGCGGTCGAGCGCGATGCGGATGGCGCGCCAGCCCATGGCCGGATTCTCGTCGTGCACGTCGTCGAAATAGGGCAGCAGCTTGTCGCCGCCGACATCGAGGGTGCGGAACACCACCGGGCGGTTTTTGGCGCGCTCGAAGATGCGCGCGTAGAGCTCGGTCTGCGCCTCGACGTCGGGATATTCCGCCCGCACCATGAAGGGAATTTCGGTGCGGTAGAGACCGATCCCGTCGGCGCCGGTGTCGTCGAGATGGGCGACGTCGATTTCGAGCCCCGCGTTGATGTTGAGCGAAACCCGCGCGCCGTCGATGGTGATGGCAGGCTCGTCGCGCAAGGCGGCGTAAGACTGCCGGCGCTCGGCGCGCACCCGGATGTTCTCGGCGAAGGCCTGCTGGATATCCTCGCTCGGCCGGATGTAGAGCGTGCCGGTGTCGGCGTCGACCATCACCGAATCGAGCGCCTCGACCCGGCGCAGGGCATCCTTGACCAGGCCGATGACCGGCAGGTCGAGCGCGCGCGCCACGACGCAGACATGGGCCGTCGGCGAACCCTCTTCGAGCACCAGGGCGCGCAATTTCTGGATGTCGTAATCGAGCAGTTCCGCCGGACCCATGTTGCGCGCGACCAGAATTGCATTGTCGGGCAACGGCGTGTCGGGCGCCTGATCCTTGTCGCCTGAAAGATAAAGAATGAGGCGCACGGCGAGCGCCTCGAGGTCGTCGAGCCGCTCGCGCAGGTAGAGGTCGGTCACCTGGCTCATGCGGGCGCGCGTCGCCTCGCGGATCTGCTGCACCGCCGCCTCCGCCGTCAGGCCGGTGCGGATGGCGTCGGCGATGCGGTTGAGCCAGCCCGAATCGGCGGCGATCATGCGATAGGCCTCGAGCACCTCGCGCTGCTCGTCCGACTGGACGATCTTGGCCGAGGCGAGCAGCGAATCGAGCGCGGTATGCATGCTGTCGACCGCCGCGTCGAGACGCTTGAGCTCGAGATCCGTGTCCTCGGCGACGACTTGGCGGATGATGATGTTGGGCTCGTGCAGCACCGCGAGGCCCATGGCGAATCCGGGATTGAGCCGCACGCCTTCGAGGCGCACCGGCAGCAGCGCGTTGCCTTCGGACGGGACACGCTCTTCCGGACGGACCAGCTCGCCGCTCGCCACCAGCTCGGCGAGCACCATGGCGACGATCTGCATCGCCTCCTGCTCCTCCTCGCTGTATTGGCGCTGAGTTCGGTTCTGAATGACCAGCACGCCGACCACGCGCCCGCCGCGCAAAATCGGCACGCCCATCAGCGAATGATAGATTTCCTCGCCGGTTTCCGGGCGGTAGGCGAAATCGGGATGGGCTTGCGCATCGGACAAACTGAGCGGCCGGGCGTGCGCCGCGATATTGCCGACGAGGCCTTCACCCATGCGCAGCCGGGTGCGGTGGACGGCGGTCGGATTGAGGCCTTCGGTGGCGAACAGCTCGAGCATCTCGCCGGCGCGCCGCACGTAGATCGAGCACACTTCGGCGACCATATCGGCGGCGATGATCTTCACCACATGGTCGAGCCGTTCCTGCGCCGAGGCGGTGTCGGCCATGACATCGCGCAGGCGGCGCAGAAGCTGACGCGGCCCGCCGGCGGAGTTGGCGGGGTGGGATTGCATTATTCCGCGGCCCTGGTCGGCTGATGCCGCGCCACCAGCGCGGCGACGGCCTGTTCGACAAGCTCGTCGATGATCTCCGCGGTCGGCTGCTCGCGGGTCACCATGCCGACGCTCTGCCCGGCCATCAGGGAGCCGCTCTCCACGTCGCCCTCGACAACGGCGCGGCGCAGCGCGCCCGCCCAGAAATGCTCGATCTTGAGCTGGGCTTCCTTCTGGTCGAGCTTGCCCTCGCGGTAGAGTGCGATCACCTCACGCTGGGTTTCGGTGAAGCGCTGGGTCGCCTTGTTGCCGAGCGCGCGCACCGGAATGACCGGAAACAGCGGATCGAGCTGCACGGAGGGCACGGCGTCGCGCGCATTGGCGCGGATGAACGCCTGCTTGAATTTGGGGTGCGCGATCGATTCGTGGGCGCAGACGAAGCGGGTGCCGAGCTGCACGCCGGCGGCGCCCATTTCGAGATAGGCGATAATGGCCTCGCCGCGGCCGATGCCGCCGGCGACGAAGACCGGCACCTCGCGCAGCGCCGGCAGGATTTCCTGCGCCAGCACACTGGTCGTGACCGGGCCGATATGGCCGCCCGCTTCCATGCCCTCGATGACGATGGCGTCCGCGCCATGATTGACCAGACGCTTGGCAATGACCAGGGCGGGCGCGAAGCAGATCACCTTGCGGCCGGCATCCTTGAGCCGGGCGATGACCTGGGCGGCCGGCACGCCGCCGGCCAGCACCACATGGGAAACCTTCTCGGCGATGCAGACCTCGACCAGGTCGGCGAGCTGCGGATGCATGACGATGAGATTGACGCCGAACGGCTTGTCCGGTGAGCGCGAAGGTGCCGCGGATCTCCTCGGCGAGCTTGTCGGGCGGCATGGCGCCGCAAGCGAGCACGCCGAAGCCGCCGCCGTTGGAGATCGCCGAGACCAGGTTGCGCTCCGATACCCAGGTCATGGCGCCGCCCATGATCGCGGTCCGGGTACCGAGAAATTGAATTCCCCGTAACCAGAGCTCATCGAGCTGACGGCGAGCCTGGGCGGTACTCATGACTAGGCTGCGTCGAGGTTGTAGGCGGAGTGCAGCGCGCGGAGCGCCAGCTCGGTGTATTCCTCGGCGATCAGCACGCTGACCTTGATCTCGGACGTCGAGATCACCTGGATGTTGATGCCCTTGTCGGCCAGCGTCTGAAACATGAGCTGGGCGACGCCGGGATGGCTGCGCATGCCGACGCCGACCACGGAGACCTTGACCACGCCGGCGTCGGGCTTGAGATCGGCGTAGCCGAGCTCCTTGGCCTTGCCTTCGAGCACCTTCATGGCGCGCGGCAGGTCGCTGCGCGTCACCGTGAAGGTCAGGTCGGTCGCCTTGCCGTCCTCCGACACGTTCTGCACGATCATGTCGACGTTGATGCCGGCCTCGGCGAGCGAGCCGAAGATGCTGGCGGCGACGCCGGGACGGTCGGGCACCCGCACCAGGGTGACCTTGGCCTCGTCGCGCGAATAGGCGATGCCGCTGACTAGTTCTTTTTCCACGATCTCATCCTCATCGACCACCAGAGTGCCGGGAGCGTCGCTGAAGCTCGACAGCACCTGGAGACGCACCCGCTGCTTCATGGCCAGCTCGACCGAACGGGTATGAAGCACCTTAGCGCCGAGCGATGCCATCTCCAGCATCTCTTCGTAAGTGATTTTATCGAGCTTGCGCGCCTTGGCAACGATGCGCGGGTCGGTGGTATAGACCCCGTCCACATCGGTATAGATGTCGCAGCGGTCGGCTTCGAGCGCCGCCGCCAGGGCGACGGCCGAAATATCGGAGCCACCGCGTCCCAGCGTGGTGATGCGGTTGTCGTCGCCGAGCCCCTGGAAGCCGGCCAGCACCGGCACTTCGCCGCGCGCCATGCGCTTGCGCAGTTCGGTGGTGTCGATGGCCTCGACCCGGGCGCGGCCATGGATGCCGTCGGTTGCCACAGGCACCTGCCAGCCGAGCCAGGAACGGGCCGTGATGCCGAGTTCCTGCAGGGCCAGCGCGGTCAGGCCGCAGGTGACCTGTTCGCCGGACGCGACCACCGTGTCATATTCCCGCGCGTCGTGCAGCGGAGAAATCTCGTTGACCCAGCCGACCAGCTGGTTGGTGGCACCCGCCATGGCGGAGACGACCACGGCCACCTCGTTGCCGAGCGCGATCTCGGCCTTCACCCGTTGCGCGACCGCCTTGATGCGTTCGACATTGGCGACCGACGTGCCACCGAATTTTTGCACGATGCGTGCCATAAGCGATTGACCTGAGTTGTGTCCGGGGCCGTGGAGGGTGCGCGCCACACAGGCGGCCTCACCCCGAGGGACCGCGCGCGGCTCCCCTTGCCGGCGCGACGGCGCGTATACATACTCTAGGACGCGCGCGGGCCGCAAGAAGGCCCGCGCCGCCGCATCGCCCCCGAATTGGGGCAACAATAAGACGCTGAGCCGGGAAATCCCGTCGCGGCACGGCCGTGCCGGCGTTCCCTGCGATCCTGACCTGAGTGCGAGACCGATGACGCTGCCCGGCGATATGACCGCCCCGAGACCTAGCCCTGGCCACACCTCGGTCGACGAAGGCGAGATCGCGCGCTTTTCCGCCATGGCCGCGGATTGGTGGAACCCGCACGGCAAGTTCAAGCCGCTGCACCGCTTCAACCCGGTCCGCCTCGCCTATCTGCGCGACCGGCTGGTGGCCCATTTCCAGCGCGACCCCAAGGCGGCCCAGCCGCTCGCCGGCTTGCGCATCCTCGATATCGGCTGCGGCGGCGGGCTGCTGGCCGAGCCGCTGACCCGGCTCGGCGCCCAGGTCACCGGCATCGACGCCAGCCGGACCACCGTCTCAGTCGCCCGCCTGCATGCCGAACAGATGGGCCTCGCCATCGACTACCGGGAAGCCACCGCCGAGGCGCTGGCCGCGGCCGGCGAGCGCTTCGACGTGGTGCTCAATATGGAGGTGGTCGAGCATGTCGCGGACCGCCCCGCCTTCCTGGCCGCCGCCGCCGGCATGGTCAACCCGGGCGGCGCCATGGTGGTGGCGACGCTCAACCGCACCGCCAAATCCTACGCGCTGGCCATCGTCGGCGCGGAATACCTCCTCGGCTGGCTGCCGCGCGGCACCCACGACTGGAACAAGTTCGTCAAACCCGAGGAACTGACCGCCGAACTGGCGGCGACCCGGCTTTCCGTCTACGAGGTGACGGGCGTCGCCTATAATCCTATTGCCGACCGCTGGAGCCTGAGCACCGACACCGGCGTCAATTACATGGTGCTCGCCACCAAGCCGTAGGCTTCACGGACCAGCCAAGGCTGGCATGATCCGCCGGAACGGCTGCGCGGCGCGGCCTCGCGCGATGGAATGAACAGCGGCGGCAGACGTCTCTGTAGGACCTTCTCTCCATCGCGCGTGATCCCATGAATTCGCCTCCCTTGAGATTAGCCGTGATTCTCAACGAAACCGCCGGGACGGCGGAATCTCTCGGGCCGCGATCGTGGCGCGAGCGGCTGAGCGCTCGCTTCACCGAACACGGCATGGCGGCCAGCTGCGAAGTCGTAGCGGGCGCCGACCTGCTCACCGCAGCACGGCGTGCCCTGGAAGCGGCACAGCTCGGCGATCTGGATGCCGTCGTCATAGGCGGTGGCGATGGCAGCATCCGCACGGTCGCCAGCGTTCTCGCGGGAACGGATGTCCCGCTGGGCATCATCCCGCTCGGCACGCGCAATCACTTCGCTCGCGACCTCGGGCTGCCGCTTGCGCCGGAAGAGGCTGTCGCGGTAATCGCCGCCGCGGTAACCCGCAAGGTGGACGTCGCCGAGGTCAATGGCCAGATCTTCATCAACAATTCCTCGATCGGCCTCTATCCCTACCTGGTGCTGGCACGCGAACGCAAACGGCCGGGAGCCTGGCTGCCGAAATGGCTGGCGATGATCCTGGCGCTGCCGGAGGTCGTTCGCTATCTGCCGATCTTTCGCCTCACCGTTCGCCTGGAAGGCGTGGTCCGACAATGCCGCTCGCCGATCGCCTTCATCGGCAACAACGAATATCAATTAACCCTGCCCACCCCGGGGAGACGCGAAAGGCTTGATCGCGGCGAGCTTTGGGTCTACGTCGCCAACGCGGAAGGCTGGCTGGCCATTTTTTGGAGCGCGGTTCGGGTTATCCTGGGGTTTGGCGCGAGGGAAAAGGGAATTAGCACGTTCAAGGGACCGGCCGCCGAGATCCTGTCTCGCCGGCACCATGTTCTGGTCGCTTGCGACGGCGAGGTCGAACGGCTGCAGACACCATTGCGCTATCGGTCCCGGCCGGAAGCGCTGCGCGTGTTCGCGCCGGCGCCTGGACCGTAGAAAAACCATGCGGACGATCGCGCAAATCTCCGATCTGCACTTTGGACGGCACAGCAACCAGGTTGCGGAAGAGCTGCTGTCGAGCCTCGAGCAGAGCCGTCCCGATCTCGTCGCCGTCACGGGCGATCTGACACAGCGCGCGCGACGGGTCGAATTTCAGGCGGCGCGCGAGTTTCTCAGCCGCGTTCCGGCCCGAAAAGTCATTGTGCCCGGCAACCATGACGTGCCACTCTACAATCTGCTTCGCCGGTTCGGCGCGCCGCTGGCGCGCTATCGCCGCTTCATCGCGCCGCTCAACATGGCCGATAACTTCTTTCTCGATGAGGAGATCGCCGTACTCGGCATCGACACGACGCGGCGCCTGACCATCAAGCACGGACGTATCTCTTTCGGTCAGATCGCCGATGTTCAGCGCGTCTTCGGCGATCTTCCGCGGTCCGTATTCAAGATCCTCATGACCCATCACCCCCTCGCCGCGCTTGAAGGCGCATCCCTGGGCGGCCTGGCCCGGAGGGCACCTGTCGCACTGAAGGCATCGTCAGAGAGCCAGGTGAGGCTCCTGCTCTCGGGGCACCGCCACAGCGCCGGAAGCCGCCATCTCGACGTCGAGACCGCGGGAGGCGGCGCAATCCTCATCGTGCATGCCGGAACGGCGATTTCGACGCGCACCCGGGGCGGCGAAGACAACAGCTATAATCTGCTTCAGATCGACCAGGGACGGGTGACCGTCGATGTGATGGCTCGGTCGCCCGGCGCGGGGTTTCGCAGCGGCCTCAGGTCGACGTACCGTCTTGCTGGCGACCGCTGGCAGCTCGACCACCACCTTTCCCTTGCCTGAAGAGGATGACCGGATGCATCGCGCGAGCGTCGCACCCGGCTCCCGAGGGTGCACGATGTCGATGAGGCCTCGGGCTCTGAAAGCTTTCTGATGATGCCTTCGGCGATCAACCTGGCACTCACCATTGCCGCAATCCTCGCGGTCGTCGGCTGTGCGCGTCTTCTCGCATGGCAGATGGTGCGTTTGGTGAGGTGGGCGCTGCCGCGCCTGTTGGCCACTGGCATGCCGCGCCTGGTCGAACGCACGCGCCCCGGTCTCGACAAGCTGCGCACCCGCATGCCCCGACTCTATGGGGCAGCGGCAGCCCGACTGGACGCGGCGAAGTTCTCAGGACTGCCGCTTACGCTTCTGACCGTCGCGGCACTCTACATAGCCGGGATGTTCGGGGGACTTGTCGAGGAAATCATCGAGGCCACGGACATTCAGGTTTTCGATCAGACCATCAACGAATACTTCACATCGTGGCGCGAGCAACCCTGGCTCTCCGTCTTTCTGTGGATCACGGCGTTGGGCGCCGGTCCGACCCTCACCGCGGTGTCCATCGTCGCAACAGGCTTTCTCTGGGCCTTGCGCCAGCCGCATTTCATCGTGCCTCTTTGGACCAGCTTTCTTGGCGCGCAGGCGACCACATGGCTCGGAAAATATGTGGTCGCACGTGACAGGCCCGCGTTCATCGACGCGGCGACCGCGCTATCTCCGTCGTTTCCGAGCGCCCATGCCACGGCAGCCATGGCGCTCTATGGATTTATCGCCTACGTCCTGGCGCGCGACCTGATGAGCGTGCGCGCGCGTTTCGAGATCGCGTTCTGGGCCGGCGTACTGATCGGCATGATCGGACTCAGCCGGATGTTCTTGTCGGTCCATTATACCAGCGATGTGATCGCGGGCTATCTCGTCGGCATCTTTTGGCTGCTCGTCGGCTTCGCGATGGCCGAACTGACGCGCGCTCGGATGCCACGACCGCAGAGTGGCGGAATGTCGGGCCAGGCATTGACACGTGACGAGCGCCCGGCGCACCGCGACGAACAATGGTCCTGACGCGCCTGCGCGATCAGCCCTGAGCGACTGTCGCCTTGCGGGCGCGCAGCTTGGCCCGGACTGGCCGGTCAATCCCGAGTTGAAATCCATCGCCTGCCACTGGGTGACTTCCAGGGTGCGCTCGATCAGAGCGATGTGCTGCTGGAAGCGGTGCTGGATCATCCATTCCTCCTCCGGCGCGACGATGAAGCCGACGTGCAGTTCCTGGCCGACCACGTCGGCCTCCGGCTGGTGCGCGCTGAACACGTTGGGCCGATGGGTGAGCAGCGCCGGTTCGCCGCGGAACGGCAGCGCAATGGTGACCGATTTCAGCATCATGTCGGGCGGATAGGCCTGGCCGCCCTCGCTCGGCAATCCCTCGCTGGGAAGATTGGCCTCCGCCACCGTGAGCGCGCGCTCCTCGACGAAATAGGCCTCCGCGGCGAGCAGGTGCCCTTCGGCAATGCGGAAGCGCGAGACCAGCATGGATTCCAGCGCCGCCTCGCTACGGCTGGCGAAATCCTCAGCGCCGAGCGCGCCGACGGCGGCATCGACCTGCGTCAGCCGGTCGGCCAGAAAATCCTTGAGATCGGGGCCGGAAAAAAGCTGCCCGCCGGCCAGATACATCCCTGAGGCTCAGGCGTTCTCGCGTGGCAGACGCGGCAGCGGCTGAATTTCGATGCCTTCGTCGCGCAGCTCTTTCGCCTCGTCGAAGGTGGTTTCGCCGTAGATGCTTCGCTTCTCCGCTTCGCCGTAATGCATCTTGCGCGCTTCCTCGGCGAACTTTTCGCCGACATAGTCGCAGCTCTTCGCGACCTCGTCGCGCAAGGCACGCAACGCCCGAGCGGCCTCCACGGCGAGCGCGGCCGCCTTGGCGCTCGGCGCGTCGGTCGGCGCATGGAACACTTCTTCGCGCCGGCGGCGGTCGTTGCCCGGGAAAAGATTGGCGGACCGGCCCGCGGCAGCAGGCGCCCGCGCGGGCTCCGGCTCTGTTTCGTCCGACCCGCCACGCGTGGACAAACGCGGCGCCATCGGCGCCTTCGAGATGGCGACGTCGGCGCATACCGGACACACGATATCGCTGGCGCCCTTCTGCACTTCGAAGGCCGCGCTGTCGCGGAACCAGCCCTCGAAGACATGCCCCTGGGCGCAGGTGAGATCAAACACGATCATGAACAATCCAACGTACTGACGGCGTTGCAAGTTAATGCCGCACTATAAAGAATTTTTTCGCGGCTCAAGCAACGGTTCTCATGGAGTAAGTATTACACAGATAACGTGTGAATTACGATAATACTACAGTATATTATTGATATTTTTCGCCGGCGGCCGTAGCATGCCGGAAAAGAGGCTAAAGGGGTAATTCGGGGGGGGGGGGGGGGGACGACCGTAAACCAACGCAGCGCAAGGAGACCGCACCATGACTCTTCGATTGGGCGACAGCGCCCCCGATTTCGAGGCCGACACCAGTCAGGGCCGCATCAATTTCCACGATTGGGCGGGCGATTCCTGGGTCGTCCTGTTCTCTCATCCCAAGGATTTCACGCCGGTCTGCACGACCGAGCTCGGCGCCGTCGCGCGCATGCAGCCGGATTTCGCGAAGCGCAATGCCAAGGTCATCGCCGTGTCGGTCGATCCGGTCGAATCGCACAAGGGCTGGATCAAAGACATCGAGGAAACGCAAGGCGGCAAGGTCACCTACCCCATCATTGCCGACCCCGACCGTAAGGTCGCGAATCTCTACGGAATGATCCATCCGGCGCATGACGAGGTCTATACCGTACGCACCGTCTTCATCATCGATCCCAAGAAGAAGGTGCGGCTGATGATCACCTACCCGCAAACCACGGGACGCAACTTCGACGAGATCCTGCGGGTGCTCGATTCCATCCAGCTCACCGAGAAGTTCCAGGTGGCGACGCCCGCCAATTGGAAGCAGGGCCAGGATGTGATCATCGTCCCCGCCGTGTCCGACGCGGACGCGGAAAAGAAGTTCCCGAAGGGCTTCAAGAAGCACAAGCCCTACCTGCGCACCACGCCGCAGCCGCCGCAGTAAGCGGCAATTCGCCGGTTCGCCGGCTCGACGCGGAAGATCCCGGCTGGGCATCGGCTGGCCGGGACTTCTTGAATGCGCTTAGTCCTGGGACGGCAGAATCGTCCGGCCGTGGACCAGCGACGGCACCATCTGCCGCACCTCCGCGACCCGCGCGGTGTCGATGCGCGCGAGCGTGATACCGACGGCATCGCCGCCATCGGACAGAACCTCGCCCCAAGGATCGACGATCAGCGAATGGCCATAGGTCTGGCGCCCTTCCGCGTGGGTGCCGCATTGCGCCGGCGCGATCACGAAGCACCCGGTCTCGATGGCGCGGGCGCGCAGCAGCACATGCCAATGGGCCTGCCCGGTGGTGCGGGTGAAGGCGGCAGGGACCGTGATCATGTCGCTGCCGGCCTCGGCGAGGGCGCGATAGAGCGCCGCGAAGCGCACGTCGTAGCAGATGGTCATGCCGAGCTTGCCCCACGGCATCGGCGCCGCCACGGCGCGGCCGCCCGGCGCGTAGGTCGCCGATTCGCGGTAGGTCTCGCCCGACGGCAGGGTGACGTCGAACATGTGGATCTTGTCGTAGCTGGCGACGATGTTGCCCACGGCGTCGAGCAGGAAGCTGCGGTTGGCGACCTTGCCGTCCTCCAGCTTCACCGCGAGGGAACCCACGAGAATCCAGGCTCCGGTTTCGCGCGCGAGATCGCGAAAGGCGCGCAGCGCGGTATGGCTTTCCTGCGGCTCCGCCTTCTCGAGCAGCTTGGCGCGGCGCGGCTCGAACAGCGCCACATTTTCCGGCAGGGTGATGAAGTCGGCGCCCTGCCCGCGCGCCTCGCGCACCAGGGCGGCGGCGGCCGCGAGATTGGGCTCCACCTCCGGCCCGGAATTCGTCTGGATGCAGGCGACGGTGAGCGATGGACATGGAGCTTTCGCCAACCAATGCGTTGGGCCGGTCAGGCCGGTTTGAGCAGCGCGTCGAGCTGGCCGGCGCGGTCGAGCGCCACCACCTCGTCGGAATCGCCGAGATGGCGGCCATCGACGAAGATCTGCGGCACGGTGCGGCGGCCCTCGGCACGCTTGATCATCTCGTCACGCGCGCCCGGTGTGCTGGCGACGTCGATCTCGACGTAAACGATGCCTTTGCGGTCCAGCAAGGCCTTGGCCCGGGCGCAGTAGCCGCACCAGGGCGTGGTGTAAATCTCGATCTTCGCCATCTCTGCCTCAACGTTTTACAAAAAATTCGCGCCAGTCGATACGCGATTGCCATCCCAGACGCACGAGTTCCGGCTCCGGCGACTCGGTCACGGGGTAGCCGATACATAGATAGGCAATCAACCGCCAGGTTTCAGGGAGTTCCAGAACGGTCAGCACGGGCGCCGGATCGAGAATGGACACCCAGCCCACGCCGAGGCCCTTGGTGCGTGCCGCCAGCCACAGCAGCATGACCGCGCCGACCACGGAATACTCGAGGGTTTCCGGCATGGTCTGGCGCCCCAGCCCATGGCCGTGTTCGGTCGTCGGATCGGCGAACACCGCGAGCTGCACCGGCGCATCGTCGAGGCCGGAGAGCTTGAGGCTCGCGTAGCTGCGCGCCTGCTCGCCGTTGTAGCCGGTCAATGCCGCCTGGTTGCTGGCCGCGAAATTGTCGCGGATCGCGGCACGCCGCGCGGCGTCCTCGACCAGCACGAAGCGCCAGGGCTGGGAATTGCCCACCGAAGGCGCGAGACAGGCGCTGGCGACGAGGAATTCGACGAGTTCGCCAGGGACGGGATCGCGCCGGAAGTGACGCACGTCGCGGCGCCACGCGATCAGCGCATCGAACGTATCCTGGAAGGTCTGATCGAAATGCGGCGGCAAGGCACCGGACGCGCTCATGGGTGCAGGGTGCTCACGGTTCCGGCCGCACGACGCGGGCGAGCGCCAGCACGTCGACGCTGGCGGCACCGGCCCGGCGCAACACGGCGGCGCATGCGCTCACCGTGGCGCCCGTGGTGAGCACGTCGTCGACGAGCACGATGCGCCGGCCGCGCACCAGCGGCAGGCGCGCGCGCCGGATGGCGAAGGCGCCGGCGACATTGCGCAGGCGCTCGGACCGGCTCAGGCGTCCTTGGGATGGCGTGCGCCGGCGGCGGATCAGGAGATCGGGCGCAGCGGGCGCACCGCCCAGCCTGGCGAGCGCATTGCCGAGCAACGCCGCCTGATTGTAGCGCCGCGCCATCAGGCGCGACCAATGCAGCGGGACCGGCACGATCACGTCGGCGGTGGTCAGCAGGTCCGCGCCGGCGCGCGCCATCCAGCGCGCGTAGGCGGGTGCCGCATGGGTGCGGTCGGCATGCTTGAAGCCGAGCACCAGGCCACGGCTGGCATCGTCGTAGATCAGCACGGCGCGGGCGCGGTCGAACGACGGCGGCTCACGCAGGCAGGCGCCGCAGATCAGATCGGCGGGCGGCGCGGCGAGACCAACCCCGTCACCGGCGGTGGGATCGACCTCGAACGGCCAGCCGCAGGTCCGGCACATGGGCTGGGCGATGAAACGCAGCTTCGCCCAGCAGGCCGCGCACAGCGCGCCGGATTCGCTGACCAGTTCGGCACACGACAGGCACTGCGGCGGCAGCAGGGCATCGAGCACCAGGCGCGCCACCGGCCGCAGCCGGCTGCCCAAGGTTTGCATCAGTTCCATGACCCATCTCAGCCGCCGGCGGGGCGCCTGTCAACGCGCGCCTGCGCGCATTGCCCGAATGGGCTGCCTGAACAGCCTGGCGGCCTTCCGCCTGCGCGGCGCCCATGCCATAACCTGCTCCATGCCGCCCGCACCGCCACCCGATGCCGATAGCACTCTGCGGCCGTTCGACCGCATGGCGGTGCGCGCCCACCGCGAGCGGGCGGCGAGCCGTCTCGGCGAGCATGATTTCCTGCTGCGCGAGGTCGGCCGGCGTCTCGCCGAGCGGCTCGACGATATCCGGCGCGACTTTCCCCGCGTGCTCGATCTCGGCAGCCATCACGGCGCCATGGCCGGCCTGCTGGGCGACAAGGCCGGCACCGAGCTGCTGGTGCAGACGGACGTCTCCCCAGCCATGACGGCGCGCGGCCTGGCGCAAACCGGCGACCGCGCCCTCCCTGTGACCGCCGACGAGGAAGCCCTGCCCTTCGCGCCGGACAGCTTCGATCTGGCGCTCAGCAATCTCAGCCTGCATTGGGTGAATGACCTGCCGGGCGCGCTGCTGCAGCTGCGTCGCGCGCTGAAGCCCGACGGCCTGCTGCTCGCGTCGATGCTCGGCGGCGAAACGCTGTTCGAGCTGCGCCAGTGCCTGATGGAAGCCGAGCTCGCCGTCGAAGGCGGCATTTCGCCGCGCATCTCGCCCTTCGCCGAGGTGCGCGACATGGGCAATCTGCTGACCCGCGCCGGCTTCGCCCTGCCGGTCGCCGACTCCGACACCATCACGGTGACCTACGACAATGCGCTGGCGCTGATGCGCGACCTGCGCGGCATGGGCGAGGCCAACGCGATCGCCGAGCGGCGCAAATCGCTCAGCCGGCGCGCCACCCTGCTCGAGGCGGCGGCGCTCTACGAGCGCAAGTTCGCCGCTCCCGACGGCCGCATCAGCGCAACCTTCCAGGTGATCTACCTGAGCGGCTGGGCGCCTCATCCGAGCCAGCAGAAGCCGCTTAAGCCGGGCAGCGCCGCACAACGGCTGGCCGACGCGCTTGGCACGGACGAGCGGCCGGCGGGCGACAAGGCGACACCCTAACTTGCCCTGAACTTTTCAGACGCCACCTCGACCCGATAGATTTCCCCTCCATCCAATCCTAAAATTCTGAGGGGGAACATCCGTGACCATCGACACCCGTTTTTTCCGCGCCGCCGTGATCTATGCCCTGGTCGGCATGGCCGGCGGCATCTACATGGCCGCGTCGCATGACCATAGCCTGACGCCGGCCCATGCCCATTGGCTCCTGTTGGGCTGGGTCTCCATGTTCCTCTATGGCGTGTTCTACCGGCTGTTCCCGACGGCGTCCCGGACGCTGGCCGCCTGGCATTGGTGGATCGCCAATATCGGGCTGATCGTCATGGTGGCCGGCATCGTGATCATCTATTCCGGCGCACCCGAGCGGGGGCGAGCCGCTTGCGTCGATCGGCGCCCTGATCAACATCGCCGGCATGCTGCTGTTCGCCTTCAACGTGTTCCGCGGCGTGCGCGCGGGCTAGTTTCGCCGAATGACAACGGCGTGGAGAACGTGACTTGATCAGACTTTGGCGCGTGATCCGATTGCCCTGCGACGAGACCGCGCGCTAAAGAAAATCCCGCAGCATCGCCACCAGCGGCACGTCGGCCGGCGGCATGGGATAGTCGCCGAGCCGATCGGGCGGCACCCATTTGAGCACCTGGCCCTCGCGCGGGATCGGCGTGCCCTGCCAGACGCGGCAGAGATAGAGCGGCATCAGCAGGTGGAAGCTGTCGTAGCCGTGCGAGGCGAAGGTGAAAGGGCCGAGGCAGGCCTCCTCGGTCTCGATGCCGAGCTCCTCGGAGAGCTCGCGGATCAGCGCCTGTTCCGGCGTTTCGCCCGCATGGACCTTGCCGCCGGGAAACTCCCACAGCCCCGCCATGGGCTTGCCGGGCGGGCGCTGGGCGATGAGCACGCGGCCGTCGCGGTCGATCAGCGCGACGGCGGCGACCAGCACGACCGGCTTCTCGCTGGCTCGGCTCTCCGGTCATTGCCGTCCGACCGCCTGGCTGAGCGCGGCCTGCGCGAAACTTGCGCGGGTCGCCACGAACACCACGACCTCGCGCTTGCCGCTGCCGCGCGCGGGCGCCGGATGCTGCGCCGGCCCGACTTCGCGAAAGCCCGTTTTAACCAGCACCCGCATGGAAGCCGCATTGCCGGGAAAGACACCGGCTCTGGATCTCGCGCAGCTTCATCTCGCCGAAGGCGAGGCGCAGCATGCGGCGCACCGCCTCGGTCGCGAAACCCTGCCCCCAATGGTCGCGGCCCAGCCAATAGCCGAGGCTGGCCGTTTGCCCGGATTCGTCGAGGGTCAGCGCAATGCTGCCGAGAAACGCCTTGTCCGCCGCGCGCACGATCGCAAACACCCGCTCCTCGTCGCGCGCGCACGATTGAAGCCACGCCTCGGCCTTCGCGGCGCTCAGCGGATGGGGGATCGAGCCGGTCATCTCCGCCACGGCGGCATCGCCCGCCAGCTTCATCACATGCGGCAGATCGCCGCGCACCAGCGGACGCAGGATCAGCCGCTCGGTGGTGAGTTCGGCCACAGCCGCTCAGCTCCGATAGCCGATGTTGATGTCGATATAGGCGTGGGTGAGATCGCAGGTCCATACCGTGGCGCGGCCCGGCGCGCGGCTTGCCGTTCTTGCGCAGGCCGGCGTCGATCTCGATCAGGATGTTCTGGCCCTTCATGTGCTTGGCCACCGGCGCCTCGTCGTAGTCCGGCCGCATCATGCCCTTGGCGGTGATCGGCACGCCGCCGATGGCGATGACGATGCGGTCCATGTCGCACGGCTCCTCGCTCTTGCCGATCGCGGCGACGATGCGGCCCCAGTTGGCGTCCTCGCCGGCGATCGCCGTCTTGACCAGCGGCGAATTGGCGACCGCGAGGCCCATGCGCTTGGCGCTGCCGGTAGTTGGCGGCGCCCGTGACGCGGATCTCGACGAACTTGGTGGCGCCCTCGCCGTCCTTCACCACCTGATGGGCAAGATCGAGCATGACCTCGTCGAGCTTGGCGCGGAAGTCCCTGAGGTGAGTATCGGCTGGCCGCCTTGACCGCCTTGTGCCGGGCCTGGCCGGTGGCGGCGACCAGCACCGTGTCGCTGGTCGAGGTGTCGGAATCCACCGTGATGCAGTTGAAGCTTCTGTCGGCGCCTGATTTGACGAGCGGCTGCAACACCTTTCCGGGGATCGCGGCATCGGTGACGATGAACACATGCATGGTGCCCATGTTGGGCGCGATCATGCCGGAACCCTTGGCGATGCCGACGATCTTGACCGCCACGCCGGCGATCTCGGCCGTGCGCACGGCACCCTTGGGGAAGGTGTCGGTCGTCATGATGGCGCGCGCCGCCGTCTTCCCACGTCGCGCTCATGCTTGTTTTTCAACACGCCGGGCAGCGCCGCGGTGATCTTCTCGTCGGGCAGCGGCACGCCGATGATGCCGGTCGAGGCGACGAACACCTCGGACGGCTTGCAGCCGAGCAGCTTGGCCGCGGCCGCCACGGTGCGCTTGACCGAGGCGTCACCCGCCTTGCCGGTGAAGGCATTGGCATTGCCGGAATTGTCGATGAAGGCGCGCGCCTTGCCCTTGCCGACGTTGGCGCGGCACCACTTGGCCGGCGCGGAAATCGCGGTCGATTTGGTGAACACGCCGGCGATCGTCGTTCCGGGCGCCAATTCGACGACCAGCAGATCCGTCCGGCCCTGATAGCGCACGCCCGATTCGGCGACGCCGAGGCGGACGCCCGAGATGGCGCGGCAGATCGGGAAATTTCTCGGGCGCGAGTGGAGAGGATGCGTGTGCCATAGGCGGCTCGGATGACCATGCTCGATGGAAAGCCGGCGGACATGACACGCCCGCCGGGCCAGGAGGAATTTACGGACGAAAGGTTTAAGGGAGGAGACGCGGCGGCGCAAGGTCGTGGGACCCGCGCCGCCGTTCATCGGATCAACGGGCGGATCAGCGGCCGAGCTGCTGGCCTTGCGGCGCGGGCGCCGGCGAGCCGTCGAAGCTGAAACGCTCGATTTTCGCCTCGTTGCGCAGGCGATCCATCCGCCCCGCCAGCACGGAGTCGGAGAGCTGGTCGCGCAGTTCGTCCCGCTTCTCCTCGAAGCTCGGCTTGGCGTCTTCCTGCACGTCGTCGACCCGGATCACGTGAAAGCCGTATTCGGTCTGCACCGGCGCCCTGGATACCTCGCCCTTCTTCATGCTGAAGGCGGCATCCGCGAAGGACTTCACCATCTGCTCCTTGGAGAAGAAGCCGAGGTCGCCGCCCTGCTTGCCCGACGGGTCGAGCGAGCGCTTGGCGGCGATGTCCTCGAACTTCTGGCCAGCGCCGATGTCGCGGATGACCTGCACGGCCTCGTCCCGCGTCTTGACCAGGATATGGCTGGCGCGCACCCGCTTCTCGGTCGGCAGCTTGTCATATTCCACCTTGAGCTTATCGTCGGACAATTCCTTGTCGACCTGGGTGGCGAGGTAGAGTTGCTCGATGACCCGCTCGTTGATATCGGCGACGCGCTTGGCGACCTCCGGATCCTTGTCGAAGTTTTCCTTCTGCGCCTGGGCGACCGTCAGTTTGCGGTCGATCACCTGGTTGAGCAGGGCCGGATAAAGCGCCTCGATCGGCACCGCCCGCAGCTGAGCTGGCAAGGACTCGGCCGCCATCATGATTTCGGAGCGCAGCACCGGCTGGCCATTGACGCGCGCCACCACCGGATCGTCGCCCGCCTGCGCTTGAGCCTGCGGGGGGGCGCCCGCGGCCTGCGCAAAAGCCAGGCCGGGTGACAGAATCATGGCAGCGGCGAAGGCCATGCCGGCGGTACCGGGAATAAAGCCGAATCTCATGACGTGGACCTTTATTGGCGGGAAATACAAGGCCGGCGAAGCAGGCGGCCACAGATATCGCAATCTTAACACGAACCGTTTATGGGCGGCATCAGGCCCTTTTGCCGAGGGAGATGGGACCGCCAGCGGGACCGTTCAAGGTCGCGCATTTCCTGGCGCGGTGGCCGCCCCCCGGCGCGGCGATACCCAACGTTGACAGGACCGGCCTCGCTCTCTATCTGTCAGGGGCCATTTTTGCCGGAATTCCGGCGTTTTCGGGGTTTCTCCTCGCGTTTCAGGCGGTCGCCGCGCTCCGGCGGCGATCCACCCGTGAGCCCACTCCGCGTCATTAAGGTTTTTCCCTGCATGTTCGCCGCGATTGCCAGAAAATTCATCGGGTCGGCCAACGACCGTCTCGTCAAGCGCCTCGAAAAGCCGGTCGCCGATATCGCGGCGCTCGAACCCGGCCTGGTCCCGCTGAGCGACGCCGAACTTGCCGCCCGCACCGGCTGGCTGCGCGAGCGGCTGGCCAAGGGCGAGACCCTCGACGACCTGCTGCCCGACGCCTTCGCCACGGTGCGCGAGGCAGCCAAGCGCATCCTCGGACAACGCCATTTCGACGTGCAGATGATGGGCGGCATGGTGCTCCATCGCGGCTCGATCGCGGAGATGGCGACCGGCGAGGGCAAGACCCTGGTGGCCACCCTGCCGGTCTATCTCAACGCCCTGAGCGGCAAGGGCGTCCACGTGGTCACGGTCAACGACTACCTGGCCAAGCGCGACGCCGAATGGATGGGCCGCATCTACACCTTCCTCGGCCTGACGGTCGGCGTCATCGTGCATGGGCTCGACGACGAGCAGCGCCGCGCGGCCTACGCCTGCGACGTGACCTACGGCACGAACAACGAGTTCGGCTTCGACTACCTGCGCGACAATATGAAGTACCGGCTGGAAGAAATGGTCCACCGGCCCTTCAACTACGCGATCGTCGACGAAGTGGACTCGATCTTGATCGACGAGGCGCGCACACCGCTGATCATTTCCGGCCCGGCGGAGGATTCCTCGGAGCTCTACCGCAAGGTCGACGCGCTGATCCCAAGCCTGGTCGATGGCGACTTCGAGAAGGATGAAAAGGTCCGCGCCGTCTCGCTCACCGAAGCCGGCATCCAGCACATGGAAGAGCTGCTGCAGACAGCCCAGGTCATCAAGGGCGGGCTCTACGATTTCGAGAACGTCTCGGTGGTGCATCACGTCAACCAGGCGCTGCGCGCCCACAAGCTGTTCAGCCGCGACCGCGACTACATCGTCAAGGACGACAAGGTCATCATCGTCGACGAATTCACCGGCCGCATGATGGAGGGCCGGCGCTATTCCGAAGGCCTGCACCAGGCGCTCGAAGCCAAGGAAGGCGTGACGATCCAGAACGAGAACCAGACTCTCGCCTCGATCACCTTCCAGAATTATTTCCGCATGTATCCCAAGCTTGCCGGCATGACCGGCACGGCGGCCACCGAGGCGGCGGAATTCGAGGACATCTACAAGCTCGGCGTGGTTTCGATTCCGACCAACGTGCCGGTGGCGCGCACGGATCACCACGACGAGGTCTACCGCACCGCGGCGGAGAAATACGAATCCCTCATCGCGCAGATCGAGGAGTGCCACAAGCGCCAGCAGCCGGTGCTGGTCGGCACGGTCAGCATCGAGAAGTCGGAAACGCTGGCGGAGATGCTGAAGAAGCGCAAGATCCCGCACAATGTGCTGAACGCGCGCTACCACGAGCAGGAAGCGGCGATCATCTCCCAGGCCGGCCGGCCCGGCGCGGTGACGATCGCCACCAACATGGCCGGCCGCGGCACCGACATTCAGCTCGGCGGCAACTTCGACATGCGCGTGAAGCTCGACCTCGCCAATGTCACCGACGAGGCCGAGCGCGCCAGGCGCACGGAGGCCATCCGCGAGGAAATCGCCGCGGCGAAGAAGATCGTCGTCGAGGCCGGCGGATTGTTCGTCATCGGCTCCGAGCGGCATGAAAGCCGCCGCATCGACAACCAGCTGCGCGGCCGTTCGGGCCGCCAGGGCGATCCGGGCGGATCGAAATTCTTCCTGTCGCTGCAAGACGACCTGATGCGCATCTTCGGCTCCGACCGCATGGACGCCATGCTGCAGCGGCTCGGCCTCGAGCAGGGCGAAGCCATCATCCATCCCTGGATCAACAAGGCGCTCGAAAAGGCGCAGCAGAAGGTCGAGGCGCACAACTTCGAAGCGCGCAAGAATCTGCTCAAGTTCGACGACGTGATGAACGACCAGCGCAAGGTCATCTACGAGCAGCGCATCGAGCTGATGCGCGCCGAGGATGTCCAGGCCACCGTCCATGACATGCGCCATGAGGTGATCGAGGACATGGTGCGCCGCGCCATCCCCGAGCGCAGCTATATCGAGAACTGGAACGTCGATACGCTGCACGAGGAGGTCCTGCGCATTCTCGGGCTCGACCTGCCGGTCGCCGATTGGGCCAAGGAAGAAGGCATCGCCGACGAGGAGATTCGCACCCGCATCACCGAGGCCGCCGACCGCAAGATGGCGGAAAAAGCCGCGCGCTACACGCCCGACGTCATGCGCATGGTCGAGAAAAGCCTGCTGCTGCAGATCCTCGACCAGACGTGGAAGGATCACCTGCTGACCCTCGACCATCTGCGCCAGGGCATCTCCTTGCGTGCCTATGCCCAGCGCGATCCGCTCAACGAATACAAGAGCGAGTCGTTCAGCCTGTTCGAGAAGATGCTCAACCAGCTGCGCGAGAACGTCACCTCGGTGCTGTGCCACATCGAACTGCAGATCAACCAGCCGGCGGATGTTCCGATGCCGCGCGGCCCGCAGGAGATGCACGAGAGCCGTCAGGACCCGGCGCTGGCCGGCGCCGAAGGGCCGGTCGATTTCGGCGCGGGCTCGGATGTCGGCCTCGCCGAGCGGCCGCAGACGGTGCGGCAACGCGAGCGGCGCGGCGTTCAACGCCGCCGATCCGAGCACCTGGGGCAAGGTCTCGCGCAACGCCGCCTGCCCCTGTGGTTCGGGCAAGAAATACAAGCAGTGCCACGGCAAGCTGGCGTGACGCTAACACGCCTTGAACGCATAAAAAGCCTGGGCATCCTCCCGGGCTTTTTTGTTGCGCGTTCCCTTGTCATTGTGCGTCCGGCGACCACGCAAACGACAGAAACGTCCTGCCCCGCTTTGTCGGGGCAGGGTCGGCATGGTGGGCGTTTTTCTCGATCCTGCCAAGCGATCACCCCCGCCACTGCCTCCGCCATCGAGCCGGGGAGGAGAACTGTTGAACAGCCATGCCGCAAATCCGGCCTCAGAGCAGATGCACGATGTCCCAGATGATGATCACGATGTTGATCTCGTAGGTCAGCACCATGCCGGCCTCGCGGTAGAGCGGGTGGCGCAGGTAGCCGAACCAGAAGAGCAGGCGGGCGATCACGAACAGGATCACCAGGGAGCCGAGCAGGCCGAGTTGCCCGGCTGGAGTCACCGCCGCCATGGCGAACGCGGCCAGGGCGAAGATCAGCGATTGCTCGAGCGTGTTGGTGACCGAGCGCCGGCAGATGTCGACGTAGCGTGAATCGGCGTTGAGCGTCGGGTCGGCGCCGCCGCCGAAGAAGCGTCCCAGGCCGGTCGCCAACGTCATCACCAGCAGCAGAATGGCGATGGGCAGCATCCAGGCCGCGGCATAAGCGAGCCGGTCCGCGGTCTGCGCCGCGCGCGGCCCGATGATCATCCCGAGCAGCAACGCGAACAGCAGCCAGCCGAGCACGGAGACGACCAGCACGCTGATCAGGACGTTTCTGCGGATATTCGGTGTGTCCAGTTGGGCGCGTGATAGATCGGTCGACATTGAACCCCTCCTCAGTCAGCGCCCGGTTTGAACGGCCGGGCTAAAGCGTTTTTCGCCCCATTTCGAGGAATTTCTCGCGGCGCCGCTGGCGCAGGATCCCGCCCTCTATCCCATTTAACGTTCGAAGAGCCCGTTCGACGGCATCGCCGGTGGTGGAAATCGCCGATTTCGGATTGCGGTGCGCCCCGCCCAGGGGCTCGGGGACGATTTCATCGACGACGTCCAGCGCGTGCAGGTCCTGCGCGGTCACCTTGAGCGCTTCGGCGGCGACCTTCGATTGTTCGGGCGCGCTGCTGCGCCACAGGATGGACGCGCAGCCTTCCGGCGAGATCACCGAATAGATCGCATGTTCGAGCATGATCACATGGTCGCCGGCGGCGAGCGCGATGGCGCCGCCCGATCCGCCCTCGCCGATGATGACGGAAATCAGCGGCACGCGGATGCCGAGGCAAGCCTCGATCGAACGCGCGATGGCCTCGGACTGGCCGCGCTCCTCGGCGCCGATGCCGGGATAGGCGCCCGCCGTGTCGATCAGGGTGAGCACCGGCAGGTGGAAGCGGTCGGCCATTTCCATCAGGCGGCGCGCCTTGCGGTAGCCCTCGGGCTTGGCCATGCCGAAATTGTGCTTGATGCGCGAATCCGTGTCGCGCCCCTTTTCGTTGCCGATCACCATGATCGAATGGCCGCGGAAGCGCCCGAGCCCGCCGATGATGGCGGCGTCCTCGGCGAAATTGCGGTCGCCGGCGAGCGGCGTGAAATCCTCGATCAGCCCCTCGACAAAATCGCCGAAATGCGGACGGTCGGGATGGCGGGCGACCTGAACTTTCTGCCAGGGATCGAGCTTGCCGTAGGTCTGGCGCAGCAGCCGCTCGGCCTTGGCCTGCAGGCGCGCCACTTCCTCGGCGATGTTGATCTGCCCGTCATCCTGGAGATGGCGCAGCTCTTCGATCTTGCCTTCAAGCTCGGCGATGGGCTTTTCGAATTCGAGAAAGGTGGGCATGGGGGGCTTTCGTGACGGCTTGCGGCGCGTCTGTCAAGCTTTGAGGCGTTGCGCGATCAGGTCGGCCTTGCGCACCACCACTTCGGCCTGGCGGATCGAAGCGATGTCGATCATGCGGCCTTCGAGCGTCGCCGCACCCTGGCCGGCCTTGCGCGCCGCCGCCATGGCCTCGATGACCCGCTGGGAACTCTCGACGTCGGCGGCGGGCGGCGTAAAGGCCTCGTTGGCCGCCGCGATCTGGCTCGGGTGAATCACCCACTTGCCCTCGAAGCCGAGTGCGGCGGCGCGTTTCGCGGCCACCATGAAGCCTTCCGGATCGGCGTAGTCGGCATAAGGGCCGTCGACCGGACGCAAGCCATGGGCGCGCGCCGCGACGACGATGCGCGCCAGCGCATAGTGCGACATGTCGCTGACGTGGCGCTCGCGCACACCGCCTTTGCCGCCCGACAAGACGGCATAGTCTGGATTGTTGCCGCCGATCACCGGATTGCGCGCGCCCGTCGAGGCGGCGAAATCGCCCGGCCCGAAGTGCAGCGATTCGGCGCGCCGGCTGGCGCCCGCGATCGCCTCGACGTTCATCAATCCCTGTGCCGTCTCGATCATCAACTCGAGGCCGATGCGGCGCTGGTAACCCTTGGCCAGTTCGATCTGGCTCAGCAGCAGGTCGACCGCGTGAACATCCGACGCGGTGCCGATCTTCGGCACCAGCATGAGCTCGAACTTGTCGCCGGCGGCTTCCGTGATGTCGATCACGTCGCGATACATGTAAGGCGTATCGAGGCCGTTGACGCGCACCGACACGGTCTTGCCGTGAAAGTCGACGTTGCGCAGGCCGTCGATCACGTTCTTGCGCGCGGTTTCCTTGTCGGCCGGCGACACCGAATCCTCGAGATCGAGAAAGATGATGTCGGCCGCCGAGCGCGCCGCCTTCTCGAACAGCTCGGGTCGGATGCCGGGCACGGCAAGCTGGCTGCGGTTGAGCCGCGTGGGAACGGGCGGCGGGTCGAACGAACTCATGGATCGGATCTGTCCAATTGCGGCGGGTGGTGGATAGAACCCGCCCGTCAGGCCGTTGTCAACGCTCGGCCATTCCGGCTAGGGCAGGACCCGGCGCCTGACGTCCGGCGTGCGGATATGTTCGGGACGCAGGCCGACGCCGACCAGCCGGGCGGGCAGGCCGCGCAGCCAGGGAAAGCGCTGGAACAGGCGCAGGACCGCCGGCACTTGGAGCCGGCCCGTGCCGGTCAGCACGCGGCTGATCACGCGCTGCTGCATGACGACCTGCAGCCATTGGGTCGCGCGCGTCGGCCATTGGCGCCGGCGCTGCACCTTCGCCAGGTCCTGCTCGGTGACCCGAAGATTGATCAGTGCATCCGGCCAGGATATTGGCGGCGGCCACCGCGTCCTGCACGGCGAGATTGATGCCGACGCCGCCGGCGGGCGACATGGCATGGGCCGCGTCGCCGATGCACAGCAGCCCGGGGCGGTGCCACTGGCGCAGGCGGTCGACGCGCACGGTGAGCAGCTTGACCTGATCCCATGAGCGGATTTCGCTCACGCGATCGGCGAGGAACGGCACGAGCCGCGCCAGATCGCTCTGGAACTCCGCCAGCCCTTGCTGTCGAACCTGATCGGCGGCGCCCTTGGCGATGACATAGCCGCACTGCCAATAGTCGCCGCGATCGATCAGCGCGACGAGGCGGCCGGTATCGAAACAACCCTGCAAGCCCTCTGGATCGTCGGCGCGGCGCGGCAGGGCGAACCACAACACGTCCATCGGCGCGCCGAGATCCTGCACCGGCAGTCCGGCCTTCTCGCGCACGATCGAGCCGCGGCCATCGCAGCCGACGACCAGCGCCGCCCGCACTTCCAAGGGCCCATCCGGGGTTTCGGCCATCACCCCAATCACCTGCCCGTTCTGATCGAGCACCAGGTTGATGACTTCCGCGTTCATGCGCAAATCGAAGCCGCCATAGTCGCGCGCGTGATCGGCGATGAAATCGAGGAAGTCCCACTGCGGCATCAGGGCGATGAACTTGCAATGGGTCGGGACGTAGGAAAAATCGCCGAGATCGACCTGCTCGCCGCCGATATTGATCGTCAGTTTCGCCACCTTGCGGTGCGGTCGCAGGAGGAATTCATCGAGCAAACCCAGCTCGTGCATGAGCTCGAGGGTCGAGGGATGCACCGTGTCGCCGCGAAAATCGCGCAGGAAATCCGCGTGTTTCTCGAGCACGACGACCTCGATGCCGGCGCGCGCGAGAAGAAAGCCCAGCATCATCCCCGCGGGGCCACCGCCGGCGATGCAACAGGTGGTCCGCAGGATGGCCATGGCGTCAGCGCCCGTTATGGCGCGCGAGCGGATGGTGGTTTGCCACCAGCGACTTCAGCCGTTCTTCCAGCACATGGGTATAGATCTGCGTCGTCGAGATATCGGCGTGGCCCAGCATCTGCTGCACGCTACGCAAATCGGCGCCATGGGCCAGCAGATGGCTGGCGAAGGCGTGACGCAGCACATGGGGGGAAATCTTGTGGCGCGGAATCCCGGCGGCCACCGCGGTCTCCTTGAGCAGTTGCGCGAAGCGCTGACGGGTGAGATAGCCCGCCTCGCCGCGCGACGGAAACAGCCAGCGCGATTCCAGCCCTTCGCCGACGAATTCGGGGCGGACCTTGAGATAGGCGGCCAGCGCATCGCGCGCCGCGTCGTTGAGCGGCACCAGACGTTCCTTGCCGCCCTTGCCGCGCACCAGGATGGCTTCGGTGCCGTCGCGGATCGCCGCGAGCGGCAGGCCGACCAGCTCTGAAACACGCAGGCCGCTGGCATAGAGCAATTCGATCAGCGCGGCGAGCCGCAGGCCGTCCGCGTCGTCCTTGGCATGGGCCGCTTTCAGCAGTTCGTCGACATCCTCCTCGCTGAGGATTTTCGGCAGGCTGCGGGCCTGGCGTGGGCTATCGAGCCGCGCCGTCGGATCGTCCTGGCGCACCCCTTCGCTGAACAGGAAGCGATAGAACTGACGCAGGCAGGACAGCCGGCGCGCGGCCGTGGCCGGCGCCACCTGGGCCTTCGACAGCGCGCCGAGGTAGGAGCGCAGCGCCGCCTCGTCCGCCGCCGCCGGCGTGGTGCCGAGCGTGGCCAGCCAGTCCTGCAATTGTTCCAGATCGCGCGCGTAGGACAGCTGCGTGTTGAGCGCCGCGCCGCGCTCGGCGGCGAGCATTTCGAGGAAGGCCTCGCCGTGCGGACCGAGCGCCGGGAAACGCGCCCGAGCCGCTTGCCTGGCGCGCGGCCTGGCCACTGCCCGCGCCTAAAGACCGGCGCCGACGGCGGCGTCGAGGGCGAGCGCGCGGGCCTCCGCCTGCAAGCCGATCTGCCGCAGCCCGGCGATTCCCATGCCGAGCACGATGGGGTGGCTGCCGGCCGGACCTTCCGGCCCGAAGGTCGCCAGCGCGCCGAGCACCGCCGCGCCGCGCCGCTCGGTGGCCGCCGCCACTTCGAGGCGCCGCAGCACCGCCGGCGACGGCAGGTGGGCAGCCGGGTCGACATCGACCTCGGCCAGGCCGTCCCACGCCTCGTCGGGCGCCGCGCGGTCCAACCCTTCGAGCAGGACGAGCAGAGTGGTCGCCTTGATCTTCGCCGAGCCGCCTTGCGCCTGCTTCCAGCTCTGCCAGCGGGCTTTGTCCCAGGCAATGGGTTTCTCGCTGCCGAGCAGTTCGTAGGGCAGCGCCGCGATATCGGCCGCCAGGCCCTCGGCACCGGCGGCGGGCCGGAAGCCGCGCCCGGCGGACAGCCAGGTGCGCGCCTGAAGCGGCTCGTTGCCGGCGTACGAGGCGCGCGCCGCTTCGCCGGCGAACCAGCCGAGATCGTCGGTCGCGGGAATCGCCTTGAGCGCGTCGGCATAGAGCCGCACCGCCGTCGGATAAAGCCCCGCGGCGCGCGCCGCCACGTAGGCGCGCTGCAGCAGTTCGGCACGCGCCGCGCCGTTGCTCTGGCGGCTCTGGGCGACATAGAGCAGAGCGCGGCCACGGGCGCCGCCGAGCGAGTCGGACTCGCTCAGCGCATTGGCGATCTGCTGCGCCGTGAATTTCATCTCGCCATAGATCTGCGCGAGCTCCGTCGTGGGCAGCGTGCCGACCGCCTCGGCGCGCTCGCCGAGTCCCAGCCGTGTGTCGATCGGCGTCGCGCCATTGCGCGCCATGGCGGCGAGCATGCCGGCATCGCGCGTGTCCATCGCATCATTCGGGATCGCCAGCTTGGCGGCGTTCAGCATGGCGAGGTCGAGCGCGGTGGGCGCCGGCAGATTGGCGATTTTGACCTGCCGGTCGCCCTGCATGGCGGCGAGCAGCGTATGGAATGTGGCATCGCCCTTCGGATCCTGCTCGCGCAGCAGGGACGCGCCGAGATTGGCCTGAGCCTGTTCGCCGGTGGTCATCTGGCAAAAGATCACCGTCTTCTGCCAGAACGGATCCGTGAAGCTGCCGATGCGCGCGCGCGCCTGCCGGCAGGCTCCGGCATTGTCGCCGGCGAGCAGCGCGCCTTCGACCGAGCGGCGCAGCAGAGACTCGTCCTCGACCCGGCCCGGCGCGGCCGCGATCAAGCGGGACAATCCGTCGTAATCGCCCAGCGCGGCCAGATGGCTGACGCGCAATGCCAGCAGGTTCGGGCCGTTCGCCGTGGTGGCATCGGACGGCGGCATGGTGGCGGTGGTCAGCAGCAGGCGGCGGCCGAGCGCATTCATGGCATGGGAGCGCGTCGCGCCCGGCATGACGGACAAGAGCTCGACCAACTGGCTGCGCCGCGTGCCGCGCCACAGATCGAGGCCAAGACCGGCATCGCCGTCGAGCACGCCGAACGAATCGCCGCTGACGGCCTGCAGTTCCTCGACGCTGAAGGCGCCGGATCGTGGGCCCGGCGCAGCGTCCTGCGCCTCGGGTGTCGCGATGGGTGGCGGCGGCGTTGGCAGCAGGCGCGTCGGCGCCCCCTGCGCGGCGGCGTCCGCCGCCAATCCGACGAAGGTCGCAGCAGCCGCGAGAGCCATGCCCAGGCGCCGCGCGGCAGTCTTCGACACGGGGCGGGCCCTAAGGTCGCAGGCGGTCATTGGGAATCACTTTCTCGACCGGCGCGGTCGGCGCCGGAATATCCCAGGTGGCGAGGAAAATCCCCAGCCCGACGAGAGCGACCACGAGAACGAGAAGAACCAGGCGAGCTACCTTCGACATGGTGACACGAAACCTTGGGCTGGGGGTCGGGAGGTGAAGCGGCGTGCCGGGGGCGCACGCCGAATGCGGCCATGAACGGCTCCACAAGCGGCCGGGCGTACCGGCCCTTGGGCCGATATCCGGGGAAATTCATGCCGTTGGCGCGCGACATGCCGCATGGCGTATGGTAAGTTCCGAGGATGTACAATGAGCGGCAACCTAGCGGCTCGGCCGGGCTGTTGCAACCATCCCCGCTGGCGCCGCATATCTCCTCCAGCACTCCCGACCCGCGCACCAGGGCGCGTGCCAAGGCATGTCTGCGCGCCTGACCATTCCGAAGTCTCTCGTGCTGATCGGGATGATGGGGGCCGGCAAGACCTCGGTCGGCCGGCAGCTCGCCCATAAGCTCGGCCTGCCCTTCGTCGATGCCGACCACGAGATCGAAACCGCCGCCCAGGCGACCATCACGGAAATCTTCGAGCGCGACGGCGAGGCCGCGTTCCGCAACGGCGAGCGCCGCGTCATCGCGCGCCTGCTGGAAGGCGCCGTGTGCGTGCTGGCGACCGGCGGCGGCGCCTTCATGCACGCCGAGACCCGCGCCAAGATTCGCGCGCGCGCCATTTCAATCTGGCTGCGCGCCGATCTCGACTTGTTGACCCGCCGGGTGGGACGCCGGCGTGACCGCCCGATGCTGCACAACGGCGATCCGCGCGCGATCCTGGCCGATCTGCTTGCCGTGCGCGAGCCGGTCTATGGCGAAGCCGACGTGGTCATCGACAGCGGCGACCAGACGCCGGATCAGGTGGCGGACGCCGTGATCGCCGGCGTGCGGGATTTTCTCGCCCGAACGGCGGATGACGGCGCCGGCCTGCAGCGCACGATCGAGGGCGCGGGATCGCCATGAGCAATTTGACGGACATCGCCGTTTCCCTCGCCGAGCGCAGCTACACCGTCAAAGTCGGCAGCGGCCTGCTCGGCGAGGCCGGGGACCATATGGCGCCGCTGCTGCGCCAGAAGCGCGTCATCATCGTCACCGACGCGAATGTCGCGGGCCTGCATCTGGCGCGCCTGGACGCGTCGCTCGACCGCGCCGGCATCGCCCACCAGGCCATCGTCCTGCCGCCGGGCGAGCACACCAAGAGCTTCGAGCACTTGCAGCAACTGACCGGCGACCTGCTCGAGCGCGGCATCGAGCGCGGCACCATGCTGGTCGCGTTCGGCGGCGGCGTGATCGGCGATCTCGCCGGCTTCGCCGCGGCGGTGCTGTTGCGCGGCATCGACTTCATCCAGGTGCCGACCACGCTGCTCGCCCAGGTCGACAGCTCGGTGGGCGGCAAGACCGCGATCGACATGCCCCAGGGCAAGAACCTGGTCGGCGCCTTCCATCAGCCACGCCTGGTGCTGGCCGACGTCGACGTGCTGCAGACCCTGCCCCGGCGCGAGGTGCTGGCCGGTTACGCCGAAGTGGCGAAATACGGCCTGATCAACGATCCTGCCTTCTTCCAGTGGCTCGAAGCGAACGGCGCGGCGGTTGCCAATGGCGACGGCGCGGCGCGCCAGCATGCGGTGGCGGTGAGTTGCCGCGCCAAGGCAGCCATCGTCGCCGCCGACGAAAGGGAACAGGGCGACCGCGCCCTGCTCAACCTCGGTCATACATTTGCCCACGCCTTGGAAACCGAGACCGGCTATGGACCGGATCTGCTGCATGGCGAAGCGGTGGCCGCCGGCATGGCGCTCGCCTTCGACCTGTCGGTGCGGCTCGGACTGTGCCCGGCCGCCGATGCCGCCCGCGTGCGCCGTCACCTGCGCGCCATCGGCCTGCCGGCGGGATTGGGCGACATCGAGACACCGCGCGGCCAGCACGGCTGGAACACCGCGGGCCTGCTCGCCCATATGTCCAAGGACAAGAAAGTCCGCGACGGCAAGGTCACCTTCATCCTGGCGCGCGGCATCGGCAAGGCGTTCATCGCACCGGGCATCGACCTCGCCATGGTCGAAGCCGTGCTGCAGGATGCCGCCGCCGCTTGATCGCGGCTGCCGCGCTCATTTACTGAGGCCCGGACGGACGCGGGCCGGTCGCTCAAGGATTTCGGATTATGGATGCCACCGTTCTGTTGTCCCTGTTCGCCGGTGCCGTCGCGCTTCTCGCGCTGTCGGCATTCTTTACCGCGGCGGAAATGGCCATCATGGCCGCGCCGCGCGCCGTGCTCCATCAGCGCGAAAAGCAGGGCGACATGAATGCGCGGCTGGTCATCGCGCTGCGGCGCGATAAGGAGCGGCTGATCGGCAGCCTGCTGGTCGGCAAGTATGTCACCTCGATCGGCGCCGTGGCGGTAATCGCGGGCGTGCTGGTCGGAGCTGTGGGGCGCCCCCGGCATCGCTTTTGCCGCCGCCGCGGCCATCCTGCTCCTCCTCGTGTTCTGCGAGATCCTGCCCCGGTCAATGGCCTTGCGGCATTCCGTGGAAGCCGCGCTGCTGCTCGCGCCCGCCGTGCGGCTGTGCGTCATCGTGCTGGCGCCCGTCGCCGCCATTTTGTCGTGGCTCGTCACGCTCATGCTGCGCCGGTTCGGCAAGGACCCGGAGGCAAGCGCCATTCTGCTCAGCCCCATCCACAGCCTGCGCGGCGCGATCGAGGTGCTGGCCCGCGAAGCCGGCGATATTCATCAGGAGCGCGCGATGCTGCAGAGCATCGTCGAGCTCGACGAGGTCGAGGTCAGCGAGATCATGACCCATCGCCAGGACGTGGTGATGCTCGATATCGACGCGCCGATGGACGAAATTCTCGAACAGATCGTCAACTCGCGCTACACCCGCCTCCCGCTGTGGCGCGACGCGCCCGACAACATCATCGGCATCCTCCACAGCAAGGCTGTGCTGCAGGCGCTGCGCAACCGCAAGGGCGACCTGGAGAAGTCCGACATCCTGGCGGTCGCCACGCCCCCTTGGTTCGTGCCCGATACGCGCAGCCTGCTCCATCAGCTCGAGGCGTTTCGCCGGCGGCGCAAGCATTTCGCCGTGGTGGTCGACGAATACGGCGGCTTCATGGGAACCGTGACGCTCGAGGACATTCTCGAGGAGATCGTCGGCGACATCGCCGATGAGCACGATGTGACGACTCCGGGAATCAGCCTGGCGCCGGACGGCACCGTGATTGTCGAGGGCACGGCGACGATCCGCGACCTCAACCGCCGGTTCGACTGGACCCTGCCCGACGAGGAGGCGGCCACCGTGGCGGGCCTCGTGCTGCACGAGTCGCGCCAGATTCCCGATATCGGCCAGACCTTCCTGTTCCATGATTTCCGCTTCGAGATCCTGCAGCGCAAGCGCAACCAGATTACGCTGGTGAAGATCGTTCCGCCGTCCAAGCGCCAGGCCCCGGATCTCGACGCCGCGCCGGCCAGTTCATCGCACGCCGCCTGAACGGCGGGGGCTGCTCGGCAGAGTCGTCGCCGAGCCGCCCTTGTGACGCCGGAAGACGACCGCTATGATTCGCGCAGACCCCGTATTCGAGAGATGCCATGCCGCTCAGTGAACCGGTTCCCCGCGAGCATCGCCATACCCGCCTGTTCGACATGCGCGGCTACCGCCGCGAGGATGGCCTGTGGGACATCGAAGGCCACATGACGGACACCAAGACCTACGAGTTCCACAACGAGCACCGCGGCACCATCACGCCGGGCACGCCGGTGCACGACATGTGGATCCGTCTGACGCTGGACGATACCCTGCTGGTGCGCGACATCGAGGTGACGCTCGACAAGGGCCCGCTCGCCGCCTGCCCGGCGATCACGCCGAACTTCGCCGTACTGAAGGGTCTGCGCATCGCGCCCGGCTGGTTCATGAAGGTCAAGGGCCTGCTCGGCGGCGTGAAGGGCTGTGTCCATCTGGTGGAGATGCTCGGGCCGATGGCCACCGTGGCGATCCAGACCATGGGCCCATCGCGCGTCAAATCGGCGGACGGCGTTGCCGCCGGAGAAGCCAAGGGCAAGCGGCCGGCGCGCATCGATACCTGTCATGCGCTGGCGAGCGACGGCGAAGCCGTCAAGAAACGCTGGCCGGAATTCTACACCGGGCCGAAGAGCTGAACGGGGCCACCCCGTTCCGTCGTCCGGGCAACGAAGCGGGCATCCGCGGCTGAATATGCTCGGTCGAGCCGGGCGCGCGAATGATCTGCGCCTACTCCGACCGGTGCGACTCGCGCTTGCCCATCTGGGAATAGACAGCCTGATAGAGCGCGTCGTTGCCGGTGAAGACCGGCACCTTACGCACCCGCCTGCCCGAACCGCCGCGCGTCGCGGGATTCGCCGTCACGCGGCCATGGCCGACCTGGGCGTGGCCGGCTTCCGTGCTGGCGGCACGGAAATACGCCAGGATGAAGACGCGCAGCTTCGCAGTCAGGCTGGACCGGTGACGGCAACGGTCGACGAGGGTGGTCAGTTGATGGGTGCTGACGCCTTCGCGGCGGCAGATCTCCATGAGCCCGTCCCACATTTCGGGTTCCAGCCTGACGCTGGTGCGGCGACCCGAAACGGTGACGTTGCGACTGACAAGCATAGGCGGTGATTTCTTCTTCGTGAGACACCCGGGGGCCCGAGGATCGGACCGCCGTCCTGACTTGTTTCCTTCCTGGTCGACGCGCGCATCACGGGGCGGACCGCTGAGCCGCTTCGGCCGGCGTCAGGGTGGTCATCGCGATCGCATGCACACCGGCGGCAAGCTCGCCGGAAAGCACGTCGTAGACCATCCGCTGCCGCGCCACCCGCGACTTGCCTTCGAAGGAACTGGAGACGATGGTCAGACGGAAGTGAGTCTCGCCGCCTTCTCTGGCATGGCCGCGCATGCCGGCATGACCCGCATGCTGCGCCGACTCATCAACGATCTCCAGTCGCAAAGGGTTCAATGCGGCGTTGATCTTGCTTTCGATGTCATTGGCGACGCTCACGACATGGCTTCCATTTCTGCAGATTGACCGCTCTTTCGGCGCGCTCGGCAGCGTGGTATGTGTGCTCTCCCCTGTCAAGAATCCACAGCCCGAAATTCCCGATGCCACCCACAGGCCCGTCCGGCGCCGCGTCCGCTTACTCGCCTCAGCCGAGCCGCCACAGCGCGTTTCTGCTGCTCCTGGCCGTCATCCTGGTGTGGGGCGCGAATTGGCCGATCATGAAGATCGGCCTGGAATATATGGCGCCGCTCACCTTCGCTGCCTTTCGCATGGGACTCGGAGCGCTGACGCTGTTCGCATTGCTCGCCATGCGCGGCGAACTCTCCCTGCCGTCGCGCCAGGACATGCCGGTGGTATGGAGCGTCGGCCTGCTGCAGCTTGCCGGCTTTCTCATATTCGTCAATCTCGGGCTGCAGGAGGTCGAAGCCTCGCGCTCGGCGATCCTGAGCTACACCACCATGATCTGGGTGACTCCGGCCGCCATCTGGCTGCTCGGCGAGCGCTTCAGTTGGAACAAGATGATCGGCGTGCTGTGCGGAGTCGCGGGCGTGGCGGTCATGTTCAATCCAGCGGGCTTCGACTGGAGCGACGGCGCGGTCGTCATGGGCAACATCTATCTGCTGTTGGGCGCGCTGTCCTGGGCCATCAGCATCCTGCACGTGCGGGCGCACAGATGGAAACAATCGGCTTTGGCACTGGCACCCTGGCAATTGCTCGTCGGCTTCGTGCCGACCGCCCTGCTCGCCGTCGCGCTCGAGCATGGTCAGCCGATTCACTGGTCGCCGGCATTGACCGCCATCCTCGCCTACAACGGCCCGATTGCCACCGCATTCGCCCTGTGGGCGTGGATTTCGGTCAATCGCGGCTTACCCGCCATCGCGTCCTCCATGGGCAGCTTGGGCGTGCCGGTGGCCGGGGTGATTTTCGCGACCTTGGTGCTGGGCGAACCCATCACCGTGGAAAATGTCGCCGGCCTGGCATTCATCACCCTGGGCCTCGTGCTGGTCAGCCGCGAGGCGGCGAAAGAAGGCTGACGATCATTGCCGGATGCCCGTGGCGGCTCAAACGCCGGCTAAGGTTCCGTTAAGCGTGACGACCGACAATGCCTGACCTGCGGCCGTGCTTGCGCCGCGTCACCTGACGCCTCATATTTTAACAATGCCCAGAGCGCGTTCGAAGTTTTACCAGATCCAGGAGCCGCCGAGCGAAGGCTTGCGCGGTTGCGCCTTCCCGGCGTGCGCCGCCGAAGGAAACTACCGGGCGCCCCGTTCGCGTCAGGAACTCGATCAGCATATCTGGCTCTGCCTCGACCATATCCGCGAGTACAACCGGTCCTGGGACTATTTCGCCGGCATGTCGCAGAAAGAGATCGAGGCCCATGTGGAGCGCGACATCGTCGGCTGGCGCCCGACCTGGCCGCTCGGCCGGCTGAGCGCCAACACGCCCGAGGCGGCCAAGAAGGACCCGTTTGGCGCGGCCGGCACCGAGAACGGCCGCCGGGCCTCCGGGCCGCGGTGGTCCGGCCCGCGGCCTGGCGGCGACCCGTTTGCCCACGTCCGGGACGATTTCGGCCTGTTTGGCGAGGCTGCCCGGCGCGCCAAGGGCGATCGGGCGGAGGCCGGGGCCGGCTTCCAGAGACGTTACCGGGCGCGCGACGACGAAATCCAGGCCCTCGACACCCTGGGCCTGAGCCAGCCGCTCAGCCTGGCCACCTTGAAGGCCCGCTACAAGGAACTCGTGAAGCGATTTCACCCGGATGCCAATGGGGGCGACAAAGCATCGGAAGAGCGGTTAAAATTGGTCAACCAGGCCTATGCGACCCTTAAAAACAGCGTCAGCCTCCCTTGATGGCGGCCTCGGGGTAGTTACTGGCGCAACAGCGGAAATGGTTTGAATGACGAGCACAGCCACGAACACCCCATTGACGAATACGCCCTCGCGTCATCCGATCGAAAACCCCGATATCGAAATCTCGGTTCGCCAAGCGTTCGGCATCAATAGCGATATGATGGTGCCGGCGTTCAGCGAGGGCAGCGAGCACGTGCCCGATGTGGACGAGGCCTATCACTTCGACCACAACACCACCTTGGCGATCCTGGCGGGCTTTGCCTACAACCGCCGCGTCATGATCCAGGGCTACCACGGCACCGGCAAGTCGACCCACATCGAGCAGGTCGCGGCCCGGCTCAACTGGCCCTGCGTGCGCGTCAACCTCGACAGCCATATCAGCCGCATCGATCTGCTGGGCAAGGACGCGATCGTGTTGCGCGACGGCAAGCAGGTCACCGAATACCGCGAAGGCATCCTGCCGTGGGCGCTGCAGTCGCCGACCGCGCTGGTGTTCGACGAATACGACGCGGGCCGCCCGGATGTGATGTTCGTCATCCAGCGCGTGCTGGAGGTCGACGGCCGCCTGACCCTGGTCGACCAGAACCGGGTGATCCGGCCGCACAAATCCTTTCGCCTGTTCTCGACCGCCAACACGGTCGGCCTCGGCGACACCACCGGCCTCTATCACGGCACCCAGCAGCTCAACCAGGGCCAACTCGACCGCTGGAACATCGTCGCGACCCTGAACTATCTGCCGCACGACGAGGAAATGAAGATCATCCTCGCCAAGGTGCCGAGCTACGACAGCGAGGAAGGGCGCCAGATCATCGGCAATATGGTATCGCTCGCCGATCTGACGCGGGCGGGCTTCATCGCCGGCGACATTTCCACCGTCATGTCGCCGCGCACGGTCATCACATGGGCGGAAAATGCCAAGATATTCAATGACATAGGATTTGCATTCCGGCTCACCTTCCTGAACAAGTGCGACGAGGTCGAGCGCGCCACGGTGGCTGAATACTATCAGCGCTGCTTCGATCAGGAATTGCCGGAAAGCGCCGGACAGATCGCGATGATCTGAGCGCAACCCGGATCGCGGCTCGCCCATGACCAAAGACAGCCCAGCCGAAGCCTTCAAGCGCGTCACCGCCGCCACCATGCGCGCGGTGTCGCACAAGCCGGAACTGGCGGTCGACTTCACGCCCGACCAGCCGCGGGTGCGCGGCCTGCGGGCGCGGCTGCAGCCACCGTCGCGAAACCTGCCGACGGAAGAAGTCGCCAAGATCCGCGGCCAGGCGGATTCCCTGTCGCTCAAGCTGCGCTATCACGACGAGTCGCTGCATGCGCGGCAGATGCCCTCCGGCGATGCCGCACGCAAGATCTTCAACGAGGTCGAACAGGCGCGCTGCGAAGCACTCGGCGCCCGCCGCATGGAAGGCGTCGCCGCCAATCTCGACGCGGCGCTGACCGAGCGCGTCAAAGGCGTCGTCTACAACCGCGTCAACGAATACAGCAACGTGCCCGTGCCGGAAGTGATCGGCATGATGGTGCGCGAGAAGCTCACCGGCCGGCTGCCGCCCGAAAGCGCGCGTGCCATGGTCGACGAATGGCGCACCTGGGTCGATTCGCGCGCCGGCAAGGATTTCGCCGATCTCGACAAGCATATCGGCGACCAGGTGCTGTTCGCCAAGGCGCTGCGCAAGATGATCTCCGACCTGTCGCTGGGCGACGACGAGTCGCTCGAGGAGATGGAATCGGACGCCGACAGCCAGGGCGAGCAGGAAGAGCAGAGCGAGGACCAAAACGAGGGAATGGATTCGCAATCGGCCGAATTCCTCCGACACGACCTCGAGCGAGAAAACCGCGACCAAGGAAGACCAGGGCGAGGAAGGCGCGGCCGAGGACGCCATGGACGACATGAGCGCCGGCCAGGGCGAAGGCGACGGCATGCCGCCCGACATGCGCTGGATGCCGCAGAACCGCTGGAACAACGGCGACCAGAACACTTACCGCCCCTTTACCACCGCGTTCGACGAGGTCATCGACGCCGCCGACCTGTGCGACGCCTCGGAAATGAGCCGGCTGCGCACCCACCTCGACAATCAGCTCGCGCACCTGCAGAGCGTCATCGGCCGGCTCGCCAACCGGCTGCAGCGCAAACTGATGGCCAAGCAGGCGCGCACCTGGAGCTTCGACCTCGACGAGGGCATGCTCGACACCGCGCGTCTCGCCCGCGTCATCGTCAATCCGGTCTATTCCCTGTCCTACAAGCAGGAAAAGGAAACCGACTTCCGCGACACCGTGGTGACGCTGCTGATCGACAATTCCGGCTCGATGCGCGGCCGCCCGATCACGCTGGCCGCCATGAGCGCCGATATTCTCGCGCGCACGCTCGAGCGCTGCGGCGTCAAGGTCGAGATCCTCGGCTTCACCACGCGGGCCTGGAAGGGCGGCCAGTCGCGCGAACGCTGGCTCTCCGCCGGCAAGCCGGCCCAGCCCGGCCGCCTCAACGACCTGCGCCATATCATCTACAAGGCCGCCGACGCGCCGTGGCGCCGCACCCGCAAGAATCTCGGCCTCATGCTGCGCGAGGGATTGCTCAAGGAGAACATCGACGGCGAAGCGCTGCTGTGGGCGCACAACCGCATCGTCGGGCGGCCCGAGCAGCGCCGCATCCTGATGGTGATTTCCGACGGCGCGCCGGTCGACGATTCCACCCTGTCGGTCAACCCCGGCAACTATCTCGAGCAGCATCTGCGCCGCGTCATCGACTGGATCGAAAGCTATTCGCCGGTGCAGCTCGTCGCCATCGGCATCGGCCACGACGTGACGCGCTACTATCGCCGGGCCGTGACCATCGTCGATGCCGAGCAATTGGGCAGCACCATGATGGAAAAGCTCGCCGAGCTGTTCGACGAGGACGAGAAGTCGATGCGCGGCCGCGACGAGGAATTGCGCATCCGCCAGCAACAGCTTCGCCCGGCCGCGCGCAAATCCGCCGCGCCGCCGCGCGCCTCGCGCTCATAAGCTATCTAAGCGAACCGCGCGCTCACCGTCCCGCAAACGGGCGGCTCACAACGAGTTGATCCTGCCCAACCGGGGGCCGTCTGGCGGACATCACCCCGTTCTGTTAACGTTTCGGCCTCGGTCAGTGCCGCGTTGCGCATAAAATATAGCGCCAGAACGCCAAGGGAGACGAGGCCAATGCGTATCGAACAGCCCATCATCGACCTCTATGACGAATACACCCACGCGCCGCTCGATCGCCGCGTCTTTCTCGAGCGCCTTGTCACCTTGACCGGCAGCGCCGCGGCCGCCATGGCCGTGCTGCCCCTGCTCGGCCCCAACTACGCGTTGGCGGCGATCGTGCCGGAAAACGACAGCCGGCTCGAGATCAAGACGATCACCTACAAGGGCGCCACCGGCGACATCAAAGCCTATCAGGCGAAGCCCAAGGGCGCGGGCAAGCTGCCGGCGGTGATCGTCATCCACGAGAACCGCGGCCTCAATGCGCATATCGAGGATGTCACGCGCCGCATGGCGCTCGAAGGCTTCCTCGCCGTGGCCCCCGACCTGCTGTCGCCGATCGGCGGCACGCCGCCGACCGACGACGAGCAGCGCGAAGCCTTCGCCAAGCTCGATCGCAAGTCGCTGCACACGAATGTCGTGCCCCTGGTGGCCGTGCTGTCGAAGTCCCCGGAAGGCAATGGCAAGGTGGGGGTCGTCGGCTTCTGCGCGGGCGGCGAGATCGCGAACCAAGTGGCGGTCCATTCGCCGGAAGTTGACGCGGTGGTGCCCTATTACGGTCGCCCTCCGGCGTCCGAGGATGTCGCCAAGATCCAAGCGCCAATCCTCGCCCATTACGGCGCGTTGGATAAGAACATCAACGCGGGCATTCCCGATTTCGAAGAAGCCCTGAAGAAGAACAACAAGAAATACGAGATTCACGTCTACGAAGGCGCCAACCACGCGTTCAACTCCGACACCAGCCCGGACCGCTACCACAAGCCGTCCGCCGATCTTGCGTGGAAGCGCACGGTGGACTTCCTGAAGTCGAACCTGAAGGCTTGACCGGACCCACTCGCCGCGGGAAGGCCGGAATTTCCGGCCTTCCTTGCGTACGGACAGGGAGAACCGCATGACGATCGACCAGCGCGTCATCGACCTATACGACGACTTCACCCATTCGCGGATGGACCGTCGCCTGTTTCTGGAGCGTTTGGCCATCCTGACGGGCAGCGCCACGGCCGCGATGACTATTCTGCCGATGCTCGGCCCCAACTACGCGCTCGCCGCCATCACGCCGGCCGACGACAGCCGGCTCGAGATCAAGCGCATCACCTTCAAAGGCTCCTCAGGCGACGTGCGGGCTTACCAGGCGAAGCCCAAAGGCGCCGGCAAGTTGGGGGCGGTGATCGTCATCCACGAAAACCGCGGCATCAACCCGCATATCGAGGATGTCGCTCGTCGCATGGCCCTCGAAGGCTTCCTCGCCGTCGCGATCGATTCGCTGTCGCCGCTTGGCGGCACGCCGGCGGACCAGGACGCTGCGCGCGAGCTTTTCGTGAAATTGGACAAAGAGGTGGCGACACGGGACCTGGTCGCGCTGGTGCAGTTCCTGAAAAAGCACCCGGAAGCCAACGGCAAAGTCGGTGCTGTCGGCTTTTGCGCCGGCGGCACGGCCGTCAATCAGTTGGCCGTGCATTCGCCCGAACTCGACGCTGCGGTGCCCTATTATGGGCGCGTCCCTGCTGCGGAAGACGTCGCCAAGATCCGCGCGCCGATCATGGCGCATTACGGCGCGCTCGATAAAAACGTCAACGCGGGCATCCCCGGTTTCGAGGAAGCCCTCAAGAAGAACAACAAGAAACACACGCTCTACGTCTACGAAGGCGCACAGCATTCCTTCAACGCCGACACCAGCCCGGACCGCTACCACAAGGAATCGGCGGACCTGGCCTGGAAACGCACGGTCGAATTCTTCAAAGAGAATTTGAGGGCCTGATCGAGCCGCCGGACGCGAAAAAGGCCGGGCATATGCCCGGCCTTTTCTTGTTCGCGTTCCGCCTGCCGCGCCGAAGCGCTGCCGCAGAAGTTTAGGCGGCCGCCTTGGCTTCGATCCGGCGCTGGATGCGCACCTTGATGCGGCGGACTTCCGGCGACAGCCGGTCGCTGCGCGCCTTGAGCAGATAGGCGTCGAGGCCGCCGTTGCGCTCGATGGTGCGGATCGCGTTGGTCGACAGGCGCAGCCGGATCATCTGACCCAGCGCATCGCTCAGCATCGAGGTCCGCTGCAGGTTGGGCAGGAACTTCCGGGGGCTCTTGTTGTTGGCGTGGCTGACATTATGGCCAGTCATCACGCCTTTGCCGGTCACTCCGCAACGTCGCGACATGGTCGTAATCCTTGATGGCGGCTAAAACAGGCCGCCCCGGCCGTGGCGGACGGGGCGGAAAGAGGCTGTCTTGTAAGCAAATCGGCCCAGTCCGTCAAGCCGAAAGGCCCGGTTTCAAGCGGCCCGGCCGGCAAAAAACCCTGGAAAACCGCCATTTTCGCGAGTGGGACACTCCGTCGGCGGAAAACCCACCTTCGGCCAGACAGTCGCCGGGCCGAGCCGTGGGCGTGCGCCGGCGGGGAGCCCCAAGTTAATCCCCCTCCCCCCTTGCGGGGGAGGGTCGGGGTGGGGGGCGCCGACGATGTCGACAGTACCTGTGCACCTGCTCCACCCCCACCCGCGCATACTGCGCGGCCTCCCCGTCAAGGGGGAGGTGTTGGCGCGTCGAGGGGGAGATACTGGGCGGCGAAGTGGTGCCTGTTTGCTCTGCCTGCTCTGTCTGATCTGCTCTGTCTGAGCTGGTCCGGTCTGCGGCCTGATCCCAGCTAGTTCATGCGGCCGATGGCGCGCGACAGCAGGACGTAGAGCTTGCCGACGTCCGCCGTGACGAAGGTCGAACTCAGCAGGTTCTCCGGATCGCTTTCGTTGGCCTGGGCGAGCAGGCTCTGAAACTGCTCCAGGTAGCGCAGCACATGGCGGCGGAAGGTATCCTCCTCCTCGTATTTGCGCTTGAGCGTCTCCTGCAGCTTCTTGTCCGGGTTGTTCACCAGGTTGCGCAGGAAGATGCCCTTGTCGCCCTTGGTGTAGTTGCGCCATAGCCTCTCGGCGTCGGTCTTGTCGACGATGCGGCTGATATCGATGCCGATCGAGTTGAGATCCTCGACGATGAACTTGGAGGCGCGCAGGAAGCTGTCGCGCCGCGAGTCGAGCGCCCCGGCGCGCACGCGCGAGGCCTCGGCCGCCGCATGTTCGGAGGCCTGGATGAGCGCATCCACCTGGCGCCCGTAGGTGGCGGTGATCTCGTTGGCCTTGAGCGCCGCGTCCTCGAGCGCCTTGGTGTAGTAGGTCGTCTGTTCGAGCAGCTGCTCGCCCACCAGATCGACCTCCTTGCGCGTCACCTCCGCGGCCCGGGTGATCTCGCTCGACTGCTGGCGGAAATAGGCGCCGATGCCATGCATCTGCTCCGAGATCTTGCGCGAGATCTCGTGGAATTCGCGCGGAACTCGCCGTCAGGGCGGTGCGATTGGTCTCCATGTGGCGGGCCGCCGCGCCAGCCGCTTCGGCGAGATTCTCCGCCTCATGGCCGAGCACGTTGCTGACCTCCTGCACATTGCTCGCGGCCTCGCGGGTGGCCCGCGCGATGTCCTCGCTGCGCCGGCGCAGCACCTCGCCCAGGCTCTCGGCTTTGGCGCTGGCTTCGTCCGCCGCCTTGCCCAGATCTTTCGTCTGGCGCCGCACCGCTTCCTCGATCATCTCGGCGCGCGCCACCAGTTCCTCGGACAAGGCGGAGAACGCTTCCTCCTGTTCGCGCAAGGTGCGGCGCAACGCCTCCATGCGGCTCGCCTCGCGCGCCGCCAGGGATTCGGCCAATTGCTCGAACGCGTGGCTCTGCTCCTGCATCAGGCGATGCACGTCGTCTGACTTGGCGCCGGCGCGGTTGGACGCGTCGATCAGGGCGGCCGCCTGGCGGGCGAAGGAATCGGCGATGCGCGCCGACTGCTCGGCGGTATGGGCGGCCGCGGCGCGCACCGATTCGGTCTGCTGATTGAGCAGGGCGCGCACGGCTTCGACCTGCCCCGCCGCATGATCGGCGGCGCGGGTCAGGGTTTCCGCCTGACGTTCGAGCAGGGTGGCGCTGCGATCGACGATTCCGGCGGCCTGACTCGACGCCGCCATCACCTGGGTGGTGCGGCGCTCGAAGCTGGCGCCGAGCTTTTCCAGCCGGTCTTCCGCGGCATCGCCCGCTTCGACCAGGTCGGCGCTGCGCCGGGTGAAGACCTCGGCCGATTTCTCCAGCGTGCCGGTCGCCTCGTCGGCGCCGCGCCCCATGGCGCGGGTTTGACTCTGCAGCCGGTCGGCGGCCGTGGCGAGGCGCGCCGCCGCCTTGTCCGCCGTATCCATGACGCTCGCCATGCGCGCGCTGAGCGCGTCGGTCGCGGCCTTGAGCTCCTGGCTGATGCGCTCGGTCGCCGACGCAAGGTCCTGCGCGTTGCCGTGCACCGTCTGGGCGACCTGGGTCGCTTGCGCGCCGAGCGCGGCATAGCTCTCCTTCAGGGTGTCGGCCTCGGCGCGGCAGCCCTCGCTCAGGCGGGCGACGCGCGCCACCGCCTGTTCGGTTTCGGTCAGCACGGCGCGCAGTTCGGCATTGACACTCTCGCCCATCGCCTTCATGCCGTCCTGGGCGGTGCCGGAGGCGACATTGATGCTGCTCGCCTGGGCGCGCGCCGCCATGTCCATCTGGCCGAGCACGGCCTTGAGCGCCGTCTCGATGTTCTCGGCCATGGCCGCGACCTTCTCCTGGGCGGCGGCGGCCGCGGCCGCGATGGCGCCGGCGTGCTGCTGGGTCGCCACGTCGATCTGGTCGAGCATGGACTGCAGGTCGGATTCGACGCTGCCACCGGCGGCCTTGATGTCGTCCTGGGCCGCAGCCGCTACGGCCGACAGCCTGCCGGCCTGGTCGCGCACGCCGGCCTCGATGTCGCCCAACATGGCGCGCAGTTCGACATCGACACTGTTGCCGGCCGCCTTGATATGGTCCTGGGCTAGGCGCACCGATTCGGACAGCGCGTCCGCGCGCTCGCGCATGCCCGCCTCGATTTCGCGCAGGGTTTCGCGCAGCGCCGCCTCGACGCTGCCCACGGTGGCCTGGAGATTGTCCTGCGCCGTGCCCACCGCGGTGACGCAGTGCGCCGGCATGATCATCGATGGTGGCGCCGAGCGCGACCGCATGGCCGTCGATCGCCGTGGCGATTCCCGCCATCGTCGCCTTCGAGCGCGTCTTCGACCGTGCCGCCCGCCTGCTTGATCTGACTCTCGGCTTGCTGCGCCGCCTTTCTCAGCGCCGCCCGCCTGGTCCTCGATGGCGGCGTCGACGCGGCCGAGCATGGCCTTCATCTCGGCATCGATGCTGCCGCTGGCGGCGGCCATGCCCTCCTCGGCGGTGCGCACCGCGGCGGCCAGCGCCGCGGTCTGTTGCCGGCCGGCGACCGCGAGCTTTTCGAGCACCCGGGCGAGCTCGGAATCCAGGTTCTCGCCCAGGGCCGTGAGGCCGTCCGTGGCGGTCGTGGAGGCTTTGGCCAAGCTCTCGGCCTGGTGGCGCGCCGCGGCCTCGACCTCGCTCGACTGGCCTTTGATCTGTTTGGCGACATCGCCCAGCGCCGCCGTCTGGTGCTGCAAAATGGTCTGGATGCGCTCGGCGGCGGCGGTCGCCTCGGCGGTCGCCGCCGACAGGTCGCGCGTCTGCGCGCTCAAAGCCTCGCTCACCGCAGCGATACGTTCGCCCGCCCCTTCGGCCGGATAGATCAGCGCGTTCAGCCGGTCTTCCAGCATGCTGCGGGTATAGGCGAGCCGGCTACCGAGTCCGAAATGGAGCAGAACCAGCCACAGAAACGCGAGCGGCGCGAAGACGCCGGCCAGGAAGATGCCGAGCTCGTGCGGCAGCATGAACAGCAGGTTCTGGAAGCCGACCTGATCGACGACATAACGATGGACAGCGAGCAGCCATAGCGCGCTCAGCACCAATCCGCCCGCCGTGAGATAAGCGAACTTTCTTTTTGGTGGCGTCATGCCCCCTTGCCCCCGGCTATGTGACCCAAGCGCGTGCTCCGCGTCTCACGAGCTCCCCGCGTGATCGGTTCCCCAATCGCCGCCGCGTTTCGCGTCGTTCGCAGCATGCAGTTGTCAGCGCTTGAGACCCTAAATCCTAGCGGCGGCAGGGTAAAGATGAATAAACATCGAATTGTAGCAGTCGCGGCGAAGCCGGCTGCGCTCGACTACCAGCGGAACGCCGGGATCGCCGCTTTGGGGCAGACACCGTGGCGCGCGCAGGCCTGCGCCAGCCTCGCGGGATCCGGGTGGTCGCCATAAGCGAGCCCGAGTTCCTCCGCATGGATGCCGCTGGTGACCAGCAGCGTGTCGATGCCGGCGGCGTTGGCGCCCTTGATGTCGGTGATCAGGGAGTCGCCGACCGCGACGATGCGCGCGCGGTCGCTCAGGCCCATGGTCGCCAGGCACGCGTCATAGGCTTCTGGATAGGGCTTGCCGTGATAGCGCACCATTCCGCCCAAACTCTCGTAATAGGCCGCGAGCGTGCCGGCGCAGATGATGCGCGCGCCGCCGCGGATCACTTCGAGGTCCGGATTGGCGCAAATCATCGGCAGGCTCAGCTTGGCGCACGCGTGCAACAGGGGGATGTAGTCCTCCAACTGCTCCTCGTCGCGCCACGGACCGGTGTTGACGATGAAGTCGGCGTCCTGTGCCGTGCCCGCCCGCTCCAGGTCGAGCCCCTCGAACAGCCCGTGGTCGCGCGCCGGGCCGATATGGAGGAAGTGGCGTCCGAGCGCCGCGTGCCATGGATCGGCGCGCGACTTCAGCGCCTGCCAGGTCAATTCGCCGGAGGTTACCACGTCGTCGTAGAGCCCGCGGTCGATGCCCATCGCCGACCATCGCCTCGATGACGCCGCCGGCGCGGCGCGGCGCGTTGGACAGCATGACGATGCGCTTGCCGGTGCCCTGGCGCGCATCATGCAGGCGGGCCAGGCAATCCACCGCATCGGGATAGGGCTTGTGGCCGTCGTGAATGACGCCCCAAAGATCGAGCACGAAGCCGTCGTAAGCCTCGGCGATGGCGGCGATGCCCGGCAGGATGTCGATTGTCATGAAGGTGATGGCGGCGACAGGAATGGCGGAAGGGAGCACCCCCTCAAGGGGGTGTGCCGGGCGTTTGTGCCACGGTCATGCGCCATTGAAAAGCGCAAATCGGCCCGCCGGGTGGCCGGCGGAACCGCGCGGCCTAGTGTTCGCGGCTGAGCCGAGGTTCGCCGAACAAGTAGCCCTGGCCGAAGTCGATGTTGTGGTCGAGCAGTTCCACGAGCTGCTGCTCGCTTTCGATCTTCTCGACCACCAGATTGACCGCGTTGCGGTCGAGCTCGCGCTTCAAGGCGCGGATGTTGAGCGTGCCACTGGCGCCGCTGTGCAGCAGGTTCGCGGCTTCGAGCTTGAGGTATTTGAAGCGGCGGCGCGCCAACTGATCGGGGTCGAGATCGACGCCGCGCACCCGATCCATCGAGAAATAGAATCCGAGGCGGCCCAGGCTGTGGAGGTCCTGGGCGACCTCCTCCCAGTTGGCGGTGATGTCTTCCTCGGCGAACTCGAAGATAAGCTGCGAGGCGAGATCGCGATGCTGGGCCATGAATTCGATGAATTCGTGGAAGAACGCGCGATCGCTCAGCGTCTGCGTGGAGATGTTGCAGAAGAAGCCCAGATTGTGCTTGTGGCGCTGCGCCTTGCGCACGAGCTGGATGCAGCGGAACAGCAGCATGTTGTCGATGGCGCGCAGCAGCCCTTCCTGGCGCGCCAGCTCGATATATTGCTCGGGCACCACCATCGAGCCGTCCTCGGCGCGGATGCGCGAGAAGCATTCATAGTAGCGCGGCTTGCGCTGCGGCAGGCTGACCACCGGCTGCAGGAACAGATCGACCCGGTCGCGCTTGAGCCCCTCGCGCACGATATCGAGAATCTGCGCCTGATTGAGGTGGGCGTTCGCGCGGTTGGAATGGGCAGCCTGGGTGGGGCGCACCGGGCGCGGCGCGGCTTTGGGCTGCGCATTTCCCACGACGTGCAGCTTCGCGGCCGCGCGGCTTTCCTGCTCGACGTCGCTCGGCGACAACTGGGTGATGAGAGTCTTCAGCACGCGGACCTCGGCGACGACCTTCTGCAGATGCTCCTCGGCGCGCTGCTCGACGCCGTCGGTGATCTCGGCCAGTCCCTTACGCACCGTGCGCGCCTCTTCGCGCAGCAGGTCGATTTCCTCGGCGAGCTTGTCATAGGCGCGGTACAGCGCGTCGACATGGTCGTCGACGGCGGCATCGCGATCGTTCTTGGCGAGATATTGATGCAGCAGCGCGGCCAGCATGAACAGCGCGATGCCGACGGTGATGCCGAGCCCGGTATCCACCTCCGGCAGGCGGGCCGGCAGGACAAGCGCCGCCATCACGGCGAACAGGCCGTAGGCGACGATGATGACGCTGTGCTTGACGGCCGACATGCTACGCCCGGTAGCTCCCGGATGGCGGAATTGCGGACGCCAGTCTGGCGGCAAGGTCTTGATATAGGGTTAACAATTGGTTGTATCGGGTGCCGGCATGAGCCCGAACGCGCCAGCCGAAACCCGCTGTGCGCGGTCCTGCGCGGCCCTAGCGGTGGTCGGCGCCGACCGCCTCGGCGACGCCGGCAAAGCCGTCGCGCCGCAGCAGGGCGACGAGCCCGCGCCGCAGCTCGCCGACCAGTTGCGGCCCGTGATAGACCAGCGCCGAATAGAGCTGCACCAGAGAGGCGCCGGCGCGAATCTTGTCATAGGCATCCTCGGCCGAACTGATGCCGCCGACGCCGATCAGCGGCACGTGACCATGGGTCAGCCGATAGATTTCAGCGAGCACCCGGGTCGAGGAAGCGAACAGCGGTTTACCCGACAGGCCACCCGCCTCGCCTTTCCAGCGGCTCCGCAATTCGGGCGGACGGGCGATCGTGGTGTTGCTGACGATCAATCCGTCGGCGAGCCCGGCGAGCGCCATTTCCGCGATATCGGCGAGATCGGTCTCGCTCAGGTCGGGGGCGATCTTGACGAGCAACGGCAGGCGCGCCTCCTCGCCGCCTTGGGCGAGCGCCGCCTTCACTTTGACGAGAATGTGGGCGAGTTCGCTCTTGTCCTGCAGGGCGCGCAGGCCGGGCGTATTGGGCGAGGAAACATTGACCACGAGATAATCGGCATAAGGCGCCAGCTTGACGGCGCCGGCGACGTAATCGGCGGCCGCGTCGGTGCTGTCCTTGTTCTTGCCGAGGTTGACGCCGACGATGCCGGGACGCCGGTCGGGCCGGTTGCGGAAGGCGGCGAGATTGCGCGCCACCTCCTCCATGCCGGCACTGTTGAAGCCGAGCCGGTTGATGACACCCTCGTCCTCCGTCAGGCGGAACAGGCGCGGCTTGAGATTGCCCGGCTGCGGCTTGGGCGTGACGCTGCCGATCTCGACGAAGCCGAAACCCTGGCCCAGCATCGGCTGGATCACTTCCGCCTGCTTGTCGAAACCGGCGGCGAGTCCGATCGGATTGGCGAAATCCTTGTTCCACAGCCGGACGGCGAGCAGGCTGTCGTCGGCCTCCCGCCGCTCCGGCAGCAGGCCGAGCTTGAGCGCGCGGATCACCAGACCGTGGGCGCGCTCGGGCGACAGCGCGCCGAGCAGCGGCTTCACCAGGCGGTAGTCGATCATGAAGGCGCCCGGATGGCGAAGTCGTCCGCCGGCGCGACCGCGATCACGGCGCTCAACGGAATCTCGCCATAGACATGGGGAAACAGCGCACCGCCGCGGCTCGGCTCCCATTTGAGCTCCGCCCCGAGCGCCGCCCGCCGCACGGTCAGGATCACGAAACCGGCAGGCTCGGGATAATGTTTCGCCAGGCTGCCCGCCAGTTGCTCGGCAGTCGAGAGATGGAGGAAGCCGTCGGCGCGCGCCGCGACGCTGCCGTGATAGGCGGCGGCAAGCTGCGCGGCTTGCCAGTCGGCGGCGGCGCAGATGTGATAGATCAGGTCGGGGAGGGGATTGGGCGCGACGGACATCTGCGGGTTCGCAAACCTGTATGACAAAGCGGACGCACAGTAACGCACTAGAAATGGGCAGAACAGAGGCGTTGCTGCGATGCCGACCTCCTTTGCCGGAAAGTGCGATGCACGCTGGCAACATTAACCATTTTGCCCGGTCTCTCGCCTTGCTGGACGATTGCGGCTCAATCATGGCCGGCAAGCGGGGGGTGGACAGCCGTCGGGCACGGAGTATCCTGATCGTCTCTCCGCACCAAATCGTCCCCAATCGGACCGCACCGTGACCGACCTGCATTTCATCGACGGCCGCTGGGTCGCCGGCAACCCGCCCATCCTCGGCCCCATGGCCAATGCCTTCTGGATGGCCTCGGTCGCGTTCGACGGCGCCCGCGCCTTCGCCGGCGTCGCGCCCGATCTCGAGCGCCATTGCGCGCGGCTGGTGAATTCGGCGCGCGTGCTCGGGCTCGACCCGATGCTGACGGGCGACGAGATCGCCGCCATCGCGTGGGACGGCATCGCCAAATTTCCCGCCGACGCCGAGCTCTATATCCGCCCGCTGTTCTATGCCGAGGAGGGGTTCGTCATCCCGCGGCCGCAGAGCACGCGCTTCGTGCTCACCCTGTTCGACAGCCCGCTGCCCGAGCCGCGCGGCTTCACCGCCTGCCTGTCGGACACGCGCCGCCCGACGCCGGAAAGCGCGCCGACCATGGCCAAGGCGGCCTGCCTCTATCCGCAGAACGCCGAAGCGATCCGCCGCGCGCGCGACAAGGGCTTCTCCAACGCCGTGGTGCTCGATGGGCTCGGCAACGTCGCCGAATTCGCCACCGCCAACCTGTTCATCGCCAAGGATGGCGAGGTCCACACGCCGGTGCCCAACAACTGCTTTCTCAACGGCATCACGCGCCAGCGCGTCATCGGCCTGCTGCGCCACCATGACGTGCCGGTGATCGAGCGCACGCTGACCTATCGCGAGGTGCAGGAAGCCGACGAGGTGTTCAGCACCGGCAACTTCGCCAAGGTCACGCCGCTGATCAAGATCGACGAGCGCGAATTGCAGCCGGGGCCGATGTACCGGCTGGCGCGGGAGCTGTATTTCCAGTGGGCGAAGGGCTGCGTGTAGCGCCCGTTCGTCACACCACCCAATCGTCATGGCCCGACTTGGTCGGGCCATCACATGCAAGCGCCAACCGCGGGAGAATTAAGATTGTCGCCCTCAGGTAAAAATTGTCACCCTCGGGCTTGACCGAGGGCCCATTTGGCAACGTCAAGCGACGGCTTTCATCTCAGGCGCCGGGTCAAGCCGAGCATGACATTGTGGTGTGGCGACGTCGGACCTCGCTTCAATACAATCGTCTTGGGCCGACTTGGTCGGACCATCACATGCAAGCGCCAACCGCGGAGAGACATTCAAGATTGTCGCCTCGGGTAAAAAATTGTCACCCTCGGGCTTGACCGAGGGTCCATTTGGCAACGTCAAGCGACGGCTTTCATCCATGGCTGCTCGGGTCAAGCCCAGCATGACGATTGTGGTGTGGCGACGTCGGACCTCGCTTCAATACAATCGTCATGGCCCGATGTCGTGCTTTGCACGCGCCTTCTCGGTCGGGCCATCCCGGGTTTTACGGTTTCAGTAAGGCCTGATGCCCCGGACAAGCCGGGGCATGACGAATAAGAACCAATCACCCGCACGATGAAGCGTGGGCACGCGCTGCCGCCAAATCCTCGCCCTTGATCGCGCGAATCAGCGCGAGCGTTTCCTTCACGCCGTAGAGCGCGATGAAGGAGCCCATGCGCGGGCCCTGGGTCTGGCCGAGCAGGATTTCGTAGAGCGACTGGAAGAAGGCGCGCAGGTCGGCGAAGCCGTGGCGCTTGCCCACTTCGTAGACCTGGTTCTGGATCTCTTCCGGCGTGGCGCCGGCTGGAATTTTCTCCAGCGTGTCGGCGAGGTCTTGCAACGCCGCGAGCTCGACGTCGGAAGCCTTGCGGTAGGTCTTCGCCGGCTTGACGAAATCGTTGTAGTAGGCGACCGCGTAGCCGACCAGGCGGTCGAGCAGCGGCATGGTCGCCGGCGACGCGCCCGGCACGTAGCGCGAGATGAAGCTCCACAGCAGCGCCTTGTCGTGAGCGTTGGCCACGCTCGCCAGGTTGAGCAGCATGCCGTAGCTGACCGGCACCTGCTCCTTGCGGCGGGTTGCCGGCATGGATGTGCCACACCGGATTCTGCAGCCGCTTCGCCGCGTCCTCCTGGGCGAACTTCTCGAGGAAGGTCAGATAGTCGTCGACATGGCGCGGGATGACGTCGAAGAACAGCCGCTTCGCCTTGCGCGGCGAGTTGTACATGTAGAGTGCCAGCGATTCCGGCGGCGCGTAGCGCAGCCATTCGTCCACCGTGAGGCCGTTGCCCTTGGACTTGGAGATCTTCTGGCCCTTGTCGTCGAGGAACAGCTCGTAGGTGAAGCTTTCCGGCGGCCGGCCGCCGATGATGCGGCAGATCTGGGTCGACAGCTTCACGGAATCGATCAGGTCCTTGCCCGACATTTCGTAATCGACGCCGAGCGCCGCCCAGCGCATCGCCCAATCGACCTTCCACTGCAGCTTGCAGCGGCCGCCGGTGACCGGCGTCTCGACCAGGGTGCCGTCCTCGTCCTGGTAGGTGACGGTGCCCTTGGCCACGTCGCGCGCGACGATCGGCACCTGCAGCACCTGGCCGGTCTTGGGCGATACCGGCAGGAACGGCGAATAGGTCGCGCGGCGCTCCGGTCCGAGGGTCGGCAGCATCACGGCCATCACCGCGTCGTAATGGGCCAGCACCTTGAGCAGGGTCTCGTCGAACTCGCCCGCCTTGTAGGCCGCCGTCGCGCTCTTGAATTCGTAGTCGAAGCCGAAGGTGTCGAGGAAGACGCGCAGGCGCGCGTTGTTGTGATGGCCGAAGCTCTCGTGGGTGCCGAACGGATCGGGGATGCTGGTCAGCGGCTTGCCGAGATGCTTGGCCACCATCTCCTGGTTCGGCACGTTGTCGGGCACGCGGCGCAAGCCGTCCATGTCGTCGGAGAAGGCGATCAGCTTGGTCGGAATGTCGGACAGCAGCTTGAAGGCGTTGCGCACCATGGTGGTGCGCGCCACTTCGCCGAAGGTGCCGATATGGGGCAGGCCCGAGGGGCCGTAGCCGGTCTCGAACAGCACGTAGCCCTTGGCCGGGGGTTTGCCGCCGAGCCGCGCCAGCACCTTGCGGGCCTCCTCGAAAGGCCACGCGTTGCTGGCAAGCGCAAGGGCGCGCAGATCGTCGGACACGGCGGAATTCCTTCAGGGTTACGGGCCCGGCCAGGGCTTTGGGCGACAGGAGGGGCAAGCTACGGGGCGGGGGCGCGGACGTCAACCCAGCCATGGCGCTGACGGGCGCGGCGCTCGACGCGCGGATCTGCAGCGGGGGTCAGGCGATCAGCTCGACCGGCTTATAGGACGCCAAGCGGCCGAGATTGTCGGAAATGCCCCACCAGCGCCGCGCCACGGTGGCGTAGAGCTGGCGGTAGTCGGTGGCGAACTTGAGGTCGCCCGCGTCGAGATCGTCGAGCCGCGGCTGGGCGCCGTGCAAGCCGCCCTTCACCTTGCCGCCCATCACCAGATGGGGCGCCGCGGTGCCGTGGTCGGTGCCGCGGCTGGCGTTCTCGGCCACACGGCGGCCGAATTCGGAGTAGGTCATCACCAGCACCTCGTCCCAGCGCCCCGCCGCGATCAGCGCCGCGCGGACCGCGCCCAGCGCCTCGGCCAACTGGCCGAGCAGCCGGTCATGCTGGCCGCGCTGGTTGACATGGGTGTCGTAGCCGCGCTGGGCGATCTTGAGCACCGGGACGCCGGCATCGGCGGCGATCAGTTGCGCCGCCACCCGCGCCTGCTGAGCGAAGGCGAAATTGGGGAATTCGACGGCGAGCCTGGGCGGATCGGCGAAGATCGGCGCCAGCCTGTCGGTCGCGCCGAGCAGCTCGCCGCGCACCCGCAGCAGATGGCCGAGCGCGCCGCCCGACTGCGCCTCGATCGCGCGCATGCGCTTGGCCTGGGCGATGAATTGCTCGGGCTTGTCGAAGATGACGTTGCGCATGGCGCCGCCTTCGAGCGGGCCGAATTCGTAGTCGCCGATGACGATGCCGTCGGCCGCCGTCCCGACATTGCCCTTGAGCACGCCGGCGACCCAGCCTTCTTGCAGAGTTTCCTCGCTGTTCGACGCGGTTTCCCAGATCTCGATCGAGCGGAAGTGGGAGCGGTTGGGCTGCGGATAGCCGACCCCGCGCGCGATCGCCAGATCGCCCGCGTGCCATGCGGTCATCAGCGGCTTCATTGTTGGATTGAACGCCAGCCCGTCCTTGAGCGGCAGCGCCGTGTCCTTGGCGATGGCGAGATTGGGCCGCAGCCGGTGATAGAGCGCGTCGCCCACCGGCGCCACCATATTGAGCCCGTCGTTGCCGCCCTTGAGCTCGACCAGCAGCAGGACGCGGCTGCGCAAGGCGGGCGCGGCCTGTTGGGCGAGCGCGCGGATCGGCGCGGGCACGCTCGCCATGGCGGCGCCGACACCGGCGAGCTTCAGCAGATCGCGGCGGTTCATGATAGGCCTCACTTGAGCTGATAGACCGGATCGAGCATGGCGGCGGCGATCAGGCCGCGCATGTCGGTGGCGTCGACGGCCGGCTCGCGCACCGGCGGGCGCGCCAGCAGCAGTTCTGCTGGGTCCTCGGCCGGCATGGCGCGCAGCAACCGCATAGCCTCTCCCGCCTCGCCCAGCGCGTCGCCCCGCAGCAGGCGTTGCAGGAACTGCTCGCGCACCAGAGCGGTGTCGGTGGTAATCCAGGCGGTATAGCCCGGCCAGCCCTTGACGTTGGGCGGATCGAACAGATCCTGGCCGAGCCGCTTGCCGTAGCGCGCGAGCGTCACCGGATCGGCGGGAGTCGCCTTGAAATAGCGCACCGTGCCGACCAGCAGCTCGACCGGCGATTTCACCAGTTCCCCACGATTGGCCAGGTCCCAGAAGGCGGATGATGTCAGCAACGCCTGCATCAGCGGCTTGATCTCGTATCGCGCATTGCGGAACACCGCCGCCAACCGCTTGACCTCGCGCGGATCGGGCCGCGGCGAAACGAATTCGCGCCACAGCTTCTCGACCACGAATTCCGCGGTGCGCGGATTGGCGAGCAGGATGTCGAGGATATCGTCGCCGCCGAAGCGGCCGGTGCGGCCCAGGAAGGTCTTTTCGCCGGCGTCGTGGGTGCGGGTGTTGAAGACGTAGGCGCCTGAGTCGCGGTCGAGCGTCCGGCCGGTGAAGGCGCGCGCCGCCTCCTTGATGTCGCGCTCGCTGTAATGCCCCTCGCCCAGCGTGAACAGTTCGAGCAGCTCGCGGGCGAAATTCTCGTTGGGCTTCTCGCGCCGATTCAGATTGCTGTCGAGATAGGCGACCATCGCCGGATCGCGCGCCATGGCGTGCAGCAGACGGGCGAAATTTCCCAAGGCCTCGGTGCGCAGCAGCGCGTTCTGGCGGAACAGCAGATGGGGCGAGCGCACCTTGGTCAGCGACGAGGTGAAATGGTTGTGCCAGAACAGCGTCAGGCGCTCGGTCAGCGGCGACGGCGTGGCCAGCATCTCGCCGTACCACCAGCTCTTGAGCTCGATCGATTGCGCGATACGCAGACGCACCAGGGCGCGGCGCTTCTCCGCGTTCAATCCGGCCAGGCGGGGATAGATGTTGGAGGATTCGCCGACCCATGCGGGCGGCGGCGTCGTCGCCTGGGTACCCATGCCGTCAAGCAAGCGCCGGACGGCATCGCCGCGCGACAGCCCGGCCAAGGCGGCGACATCCTCGGCCGTGGCGCCGAAGCCGGTGCGGCTCAGTAAGTGACGCGCGTCCTCGCGCTCCAAGGCCGCCGCCGGCACCGTGGGAACGACGCAGAATAAGAAAACGGACAAGGCCAGGCCGGCAGACGCGATGCGACTCATCCGATTCCCCGCACAGGGCGTCGACGGCCCCCTGATCGAAGCCGTATCGTGAGATTCAACGCGGGCCCCTGCCATATCCGTCGCGCCGCCGGCAGGGCTGAAAAATCCGCGGTTCTGGCGCAGGCTTGCTGCGCCGCAGCCGCGATCCCCCTTATACTGCGCTCATGTCCTTAACGAGTCCCTCCCTGGTTCCCGTCCTGGTCGCCGGCTTGAGCCGCGCCGTGGCCATCACCACCGACGGCGAGATCGTCGAGATGCCGCCGCGCGAGATGGCCGATTTCCTCCATCTGCGCGACCCGGCAGCCGCGCCGCCCGTGCTGTGCCACGCCCCGGCCATCGCGCGCCGCCTGGGGCTCGCCGGTTTCCCGGCGCGCGACGTGCTGGAACTCTACGCCTTCGTGCGCCCGGCGAAATTCTGCCTGCCGACGCCGCGCGGCGTGGCCGAAGCCATGGGTGTCGCCGTCCCGGCCGGCGCCGCCGGCGAAGTCGAGGCCCTGCAGCTCGCCGCCGAGGCGCTGCTCGACGAGCTCGCAACCCTCGAGCCCGACGCGGCACGCGAAGCCGAAGCCATCGCCCAGGTCATGGCGCGCGCCGGCTGGAGCTGGGGCGCGGACGTGCTCGCGGCACTCGGCGCCGGACCCGGCGCGCCGCTCACCGCGCCCGACCAGCCTGGGCGCGCTGCGCGCCTGGACCAAGCTCGCCGAATGGCAGGAAGAACCGCCGCCGGCGCCGCCCGCCAGCCATCCGGTGCTGCCGGCGGAGGCCCGCCTGCGGCTCGACGATCTGGTCAACGAGCCGGGCGCCAAAGGCCAAGCCGAAGTGCGGCCGCAGCAGGCCGATTACACGGCCGCCGCCGCGGCAGCCTTCGCGCCGCGCGACATCGCCGGCGAGCCGCGCATCGTGCTGGCGGAAGCCGGCACCGGCGTCGGCAAGACGCTCGGCTATATCGCGCCGGCCAGCCTGTGGGCCGAGAAGAACCAGGGCGCGGTCTGGCTCTCGACCTACACGCGCAACCTGCAGCGCCAGCTCGACAGCGAGCTCGACCGGCTGCATCCCGATCCGAAGGAGAAAGCCGCGCGCGTCGTCATCCGCAAGGGGCGCGAGAATTATCTCTGCCTGCTCAATCTGGAAGAGCAGGTCAACCGCGCGACCATGGCGCCGCGCGAGGCGATCGGCGCCGGGCTGATGGCGCGCTGGGTGCGCAGCACGCGCGACGGCGACATGGTGGGCGGCGACTTCCCGACCTGGCTCATCCATCTGCTCGGCTACGCGCCGACCATGGGCTTGGCCGACCGGCGCGGCGAATGCATCTATGCCGCGTGCGACCATTGGCGCAAATGCTTCATCGAGAAGACCGTGCGGCGCGCGCGCCATGCCGACATCGTCGTCGCCAACCATGCGCTGGTCATGGCCCAGGCGGCCTATGCCGGGCTCGACGACGCCAACGTGCCGACGCGCTATGTGTTCGACGAAGGCCATCATCTGTTCGAGGCCGCCGATTCGGCGTTCTCGGCATCGATCTCCGGACGCGAGACGGCGGAGCTGCGGCGCTGGCTGCTCGGCGCCGAAGCGGCCGGCGGGCGGCGGCGCGATTCGCGCGCCCGCGGCCTGGCCAAGCGCATCGGCGATCTGCTGGCGGGCGACGCGGAGGCCGAAGCGCTGCTCGCCGAGGCGTCGAAGGCGGCGAAGTCCCTGCCCGGCGAAGGCTGGATGAAACGCATCGCCGGCACCGGCGCCGTCCGGCACCGACGGCGCGCCGCGCGGCGCCACCGAACTGTTCCTGTCCTTCGTGCGCCAGCAGGTGCTCGCCCGCGCGCCGACCGACGACACCGCCTACAGCCTGGAAGCCGACAAGGCGCCGCTGGTCGACGGGCTTGGCCTCGTCCGGCCGCGCCCTGGATGCGGCGCTGCGCGAGCTGCAGGCGCCGCTGGCGAAGATCGGCGCGCGGCTTGGAGCGGCTCGCCGAGGAAGACGCCGACAAGCTCGATACCGCCACCAAGCAGCGCATCGAGGGCGCGCTGAAAAGCCTCGATCGGCGCGCCATCACGCCGCTGATCGCGTGGCGCGCCATGCTGGCGACGATCGACGACGACACGCCGCCCGATTTCGTCGACTGGTTCGCGCTCGACCGCCTGGAGGGACGCGAGAGCGATGTCGCCATGCATCGCCATTGGGTCGATCCCGACCGTGCCCTTCGCGCGCGCCGTGCTGGCGCCCGCCCATGGCGCGCTGATCACCTCGGCGACCCTGCGCGATCGTCGGCGATCGTGCCTGGCACGCATTCGCATGACGAAACCGATGCGCCGCCCGAGGAGGCCGGCTGGCGCTCCGCGGAAGCGCGCACCGGCGCGCGCCACCTGCCCAATGCGGCGATGCGCGCCGCGGTGCCCTCGCCGTTCGACTATCAACAGCAGACCCGTGTCCTCGTCGTCACCGACGTGGCCAAGACCAATCCGGCGGCGGTCGCCGCCGCCTATCGCAGCCTGTTCCTGGCGTCGGGCGGCGGCGCGCTCGGGCTGTTCACCTCGATCGCGCGGCTGCGCGACGTGCACAAGCGAATCGCGCCGGTGCTCGAGGAAGCGGACATCACGCTGCTCGCCCAGCATGTCGACGGACTGGATACCTCGACGCTTGTGGATATCTTCCGCGCCGAGGAGGATAGTTGCCTGCTCGGCACCGATGCGGTGCGCGACGGGGTCGACGTGCCGGGACGTTCGCTGCGGCTCATCGTGTTCGATCGAGTACCATGGCCGCGTCCCGATATTCTCCACCGGGCGCGGCGCTCGGCCTTCGGCGGCAAGGCATGGGACGAAATGCTGACGCGCCTGCGGCTCAAGCAGGCCTATGGCCGGTTGATCCGGCGCGCGAGCGACGCCGGCGTCTTCGTCATGCTCGATTCGGCGCTGCCGAGCAGGCTCGCCACCGCGTTCCCCGCCGGAGTTCCCGTCGAGCGCATGGGACTGGCCGACGCGGTGCAGCGGGTGCGCGAGTTCCTGCATACCGATATCACGCCGCGCCACACGCCTCAGCCTTGACGGACCCCCCCTCGACAGGGTGATGATGGGGCAGGAAAAGTTTTAACCGGACGAGGGTTGTAATGACCGACCACCACGACGCCCTGATCTATTCCATGCTGATGGTTTCGGCCTCGGACGGCAACATGACCGATGCCGAGCTGCATACCATCGGCGACATCGTCAAGACGCTGCCGGTGTTCCAGGATTACGATCCGGAGAAACTGCCGAAGGCATCCCAGGACTTCGCGAAATTGGTCGCCAAGTCCGACGGGCTCGAAGAAGTGTTCGGCCTGATCAAGCAAAACCTGCCGGGCCATCTCACCGAAACAGCCTATGCGCTCGCCGTCGACGTGGTGGTGTCGGATCCCCAGGCCACCCAGGAAGAGCTGCGCCTGCTCGAACTCATGCGCCACCGGCTCGATGTGGAACGGCTGGTCGCCGCCGGCATCGAGCGCGGCGCCGCGGCGCGCTACATCCGCCCCAACGGCGCCATCGCCTCCATGCGCAAGGCGTCCTGAGGCTCCGCACAAATAGCCGGCGCCCTCCTGAGGCGCGCGAAAAAGCCGGCGGAATCACCCGCCGGCTTTTCAACTTCTACAGATCGTCATGCCGGACTTGATCCGGCACCCATCGAATATCACCGACGCTCAGGCGCCAATAAAGGACCGATGGACCCGGATCAAAGTCCGGGGTGACGGATTTGTGGGAATAGGCCCACGAATCACCGCCGCTCACCCCGCTGCCTGACGCAGATTGAGGCCGCGCAGGCAGTGGTCGATCCACTGCGCCGTGAGCTTTTCCTGTACGCGATTCTGGCCGAGGCGCTCGCGCAGCGCGGTGAAATCCACCAGGTCGAGCGGCTGGTCCTGGTTGAAGCAGGAGAACACCACGGTGACCTCGCCGGTGTCGGGGTCGACATGGGGCTGCAGGCACTGGGCGCAGATTTCCTTCATCATGCACTGCATCGGCGAGTTGATGCTGCCGATCGCCGCATGGTCGGGCTTGAGCAGATCCTTGAGCACCGTGTGGCGGGCGCGCGCCACGGCGGCCATCATGGCGTCGGAGCCGATGGCGATGACGCGGTCGACCTGGTCGAGCGCGATCGGCGGCGCGCCGAGTTGGCCGCGGCCATAGGCGGCGATCGCCTCGACGATATTGCCGATGAAGGTCTTGTCCTGCGGCCGGTCGGCGGTGAAGCCCGGCTTCTCGTCGGAGCACCACACGACCACGTCGGCGGCCTTCTCGATCTGGTCGACCTTGTAGCGGTCGATCAGCTTCTTGTAGCCGGCGAAGTAGAGCACCTTGGCGCCGGCCGCGCGGAACGCCTGGCCGATCGAGAACAGCACCGCGTTGCCGAGGCCGCCGCCCGCGAGCAGCACGGTCTCGCCCGGCACGATATGGGTCGGCGTGCCGGTCGGGCCCATCAGAATCACGGGCTCGCCTGGCTTGAGGATGGTGCAGAGATCGGATGAGCCGCCCATTTCGAGCGCGATCAGCGAGATCAGGCCCGCTTCGCGGTCGACCCAGGCGCCGGTCAGCGCCAGGCCTTCCATGGTCAGGGTCGTGCCCGCCACCTTGGGCGCCAATGTTTCGAAATTCTGCAGCCGGTAGAACTGGCCGGGCTGGAATTCGCGCGCGGCGAGCGGCGCCTTGACCACCACCTCGACGATGGTCGGCGTCAGACGCTCGACCGAATGCACCGTGGCGCGCAGATCCTCGTTCAGCCTGGCGAGCAGTTCGTCGCCGCTGACCGGCGTCGGCGCGCGCGTCGCAAGGACGCGGCTGACCACCGGGTAGCCCTGCTTGGCGCTGCCCATGGCCTTGACCACATTGCCGGCGAAGGACGGATGCAGGTCGCCGAAGAAGCTGACGGCGCGCCCGTCGGGCTCGATCGCGGTGAGCACGCGCACGTCGGTCGGCTTGGCCAGCTTCTCGGGATGAACCGGCTTGCCCTCTTCGTCGAGCGCCTGGAAATACTTGCCGTCGATCGTCATGTGCGCGGTGTCCTCGCGCGCCAGCACCGTGTTGGGCTGGGTGCCCGCCGCGATCAGGATGCTGTGCGCCGGCAGGTGCACCGCATTGCCGGAATCGACCAGGCGGCCGTCGTCGCCGCTTTCCATGCGCGCGCATTTCAGCGCCCGGGCATGGCCGTAATTGTCGATGATGACCTCGAGCGGATTAAGGCCCTCGGCGAAGGTGATGCCCTCTTCCATCGCCTTCTCGATTTCCTCGTGATTGAGCGTATAGCTCGGGCTGTCGACCATCCAGCGGCGATAGGCGATGGTCGCCCCGCCCCACTGCTTGAGCAACTCGACGATGCGCGGGGCGCGGCCTTCGCGCGCGGCGAGCTGGCGCTCGGCGCGGATGGCGCGGGCATGACCGATGAATTCCTCGGCGATCTGCGCCTCTTCCGCGCTCCAGGCGCGGCGCACGGCGATCTCGCCCCGTTCGGCGATCAGGGTTTCGTAGCGCGCGAGAAATTTCTCGACCTGCACCGGATAATAGGCGAGCGCCTCGGTCGCGGTATCGATGGCGGTCAAGCCGCCGCCGACCACCACCACCGGCAGGCGAACCTGCAGGTTGGCGACCGAGCTCGGCTTGGCGGCGCCGGTCAGTTGCAGCGCCATGAGGAAATCGGAGGCCTGGCGCACACCGCGCGCAAGGCCGTTGGGAATGGCGACGAAAGTCGGCCGGCCCGCGCCGGCGCACAGCGCGATATGGTCGAAGCCGCGCGCGAAGGCCGAGTCGATGGTCAGCGTGCCGCCGAAGCGCACGCCGCCGAACATGGCGAATTCGTTGCGCCGCTCGAGCAGCAGACGGATGATCTTCAGGTAGTTCTTGTCCCAGCGCACGGTGATGCCGTATTCGGCGACGCCGCCGAAGCCCGCCATGACGCGGTCGTCGAGCGATTCGCGCAGCTCCGCGACGTCGCGGATCGGCCGGAACGGCACGCGCGCGCCGTCGAGCGCGACGCCCGAAAGCGAATCGGGCAACGGCTCGATCTTCAGCCCGTCGACGGCGACGACGCGATGGCCGTCGTTCATCAGGTGATGGGCGAGCGTGTAGCCGGCCGGGCCGAGGCCGACCACCAGCACCTTGTAGCCGGTTTCCGGCTTGGGCAGCGGGCGGTGGATATTGAGCGGATTCCAGCGCGTCAGCAGGCTGTAAATCTCGAAGCCCCAGGGCAGGCCGAGCACGTCCTTCAGCGTGCGCGTCTCGACCTGGGGAATGTCGACCGGCTCCTGCTTCTGGTAGATGCACGACTTCATGCAATCGTTGCAGATGCGGTGGCCGGTGCCCGCCACCATCGGATTGTCGATGATCGCGGTGGCGAGCGCACCCACCGTATGGCCGGCGGCCTTGAGCTCGTTCATCTCGGAGATTTTCTCTTCGAGCGGGCAGCCGTTGAGCGTGACGTTGAACGGACTCTTGGCGAAGGCGCCGGTCTTGCGGTCCTTGAGTCCCTTGGAGCAGGAATCCTTGCCCTGGTGGTGGCACACGATGCAGTAGTGCGCCTGGTCGAGCGCCTTCTTCAGATCGGCGCCCGGATCGGTCAGGCCGAAGCCTTCGCGCCGGCGCAGATGGCCGCCGGCCAGCTTGAGCCGTGTCACGCCGTCGCGCACTTCCGTCTCGACCGGCACGAGAGCCTGGTAGTCGAGCTTCTTCGGCACCTTGAACAGCACGCCCTTGGCGAAGCGCGCCTGCCCGGCCACCGTCAGCGTGGCCCAGGCGGCGAACTGCTCGGCGAGATCCAGCCCGCCCTTGTGGGAGTCTTCGGCACCGAGCCAGCGCTCGACCGCCGTGGCAAAGCTCTCCTCGGTGAGCGGCGCCCCGATCGCCTCGACCAGAGCCTCTTCGATGGTGGCGATGTCGAGTGCCGCGGCCTCGGCCGGCTTTAAGCGCTTGACCGCGCGGCGCTGCACGAACAGCCGCTTGCAGCTATAGAGTGGCGCCAGCCGGTCGTGCGCGGCGGCCAGGGTTTTCAGTTCGTTGGTGATGCCGAACAGCAGGCCGAGGAAATCCTCGACATGGGGCGCGACGGCGATGATGAGATCGGACTCGTCCTTGTCGGCGAGCGCATCGGGCGTGGCGCGCGCCGCCATCAGCCGGTTGAACAGATCGGTGTCGGCGCCTTTCAGATGGTCGGCGAACAGTCCGTCGAGCCGCGCCAGGCCGGCGCGCTGATAGAGGTCCTGGAACGAAAGCCCGTGCCCCAGGGTGAGGCTCGCGTGGCGCTGTGTTGAAAGCTCAGTCATCGCATCTTTCGGTTCGTGAACGCGCCCTTTGGCGTCAACGCGCCCACCGGCGTAAACCCCTGCCGGCGGCGGTGAAAAAGCGCCGCGGCCCGGTCATCGGACCGGCGCGCGCGGCGTCATCAATTGTCGTCCTTCATATAGGAAGCCTGACCCACCGCAGCCAGCCGCATAGATAACCCCAGAGGCGGGTCCATGGCCAGCGGATGAGCGGCGGCCGCTCCCGCCTCCGTGGTCATCCTTTCAGGCCGGAGCCTTTGATCATGTCGAGCACCGAGCCCCCGGCATCGCCGAGCGAATCGGACAGCCCTGCGCCCATGCCGAAGGCGGGCGCCGCCTGCGGCTTGGCGATGAGCTCCTCGACCGTGTCGATCCACAGCGCCAGGGCCTCGCGCAGCGCATCGACGCTGCCGTCGGCGCGCGACTGGTTGCGCGCGGTCAGGAAGCGGTCGAGAGCGTCGATCACATCGGCGTCGCCGCCAAAGGCGGCGCGCACGGTGCTGATCACCGAATCCTCGCTGTCGGCGTCGGTGCCCGGCATCGCGGCGCGGATGCGCAGGCGCTGGGCGGCGTAGCGGAAGCCTTCGTCGGCGATTTCCCGCACCCGGGCGACCTGCCCGACGGCCAGCGCGCGGTCGGCGTTGATCAGCGAATCGTCCGCCAGGTCCTTCTGCAGGTCGTCGTCGGCGAAACCGGCGGCGCATTCCGAGGTGCGGCCGGCGGGCGGTGAGAACTCCCAGTCCTCGCCGAAGTCGAAGAACAGGCCTTCGTTGGCCGGATCGACCTCCTTCTCGACGGGCGACACGGCGGCCTTGAGCCCGTCCTTGCCGATGCGCAGAGCCCATTCGCGCACGGTCTCGCCGGCGGTCTTCTGGCTGGCATAGCTGTCGAGCAGCAGGCTGAGCGCCTTGTTCGCCAGGCGCGCCGGCACGATCGGACCGGACAGCCCGATGTGGCCGTTGATGCGCTCGTGGCCGCCGACATAGATCTGATAGTGCGGCGCGTTGCGCTTGCCGATCTTCTTGCCCATGCCGCGGAAGCCGAAATCGGCGACGTGGTGCAAGCCGCAGCCGTTCTGGCAGCCCGAGATCTTGATGCTGAGGTTGGGCTTGGCGGCGTAATTGTGCGCCAGCTCCTGGACCTCGTTGCCGAAGGTCTGCGACGCGGTGATGCCGATGCCGCAGGTCGTGGTGCCCGGGCAGGCGACCACGTTCGGCACGTCGCCCGGCGAATTTTCGACCATGAAGCCCATGGCGCGTACCTGGGCGACCACCTCGGCCACCGCGTTCTGCGCCAAGCCGACGATCACCAGGTTCTGGTCGCGCGTGGTGCGCAAGCCGACGGCGCCGCGCAGCTCCGCGACGCTCGCCAGTTGATCGAGCTCGTCGGAGGAGAACAGGCCGAGTTCGGCTTTCACCACCACGGCGAACTTGCCGTCATGCTGGGCGACGACGCCGCCCGGCGATACCGGCTCCGGCGCGTCCTCCGCCTGGCGCCAGTCCAGCGCCTGCCACGGACGCTGCGGCATGGTGCGGGTACGCGCGAACTCTTCCTCGAACAGCATGCGGAATTTCTCGGCGCCGAACCGCTTGTTGACGAACTTGATGCGCGCCTGGTTGCGGTTGCGCCGGTTGGAATAGCGCTGATGCAGGCGCACCAGGGCCTCGACCACCGCCGGCAGATCGTGCTCCTCGACGAAGTCGGACACCTTGGAGGCCGGCACGGCGATGCCGCCGGTGCCGCCGCCGGCATAGGCGATGAAGCCCGGCTTGCCGTCGCGCTTGGTGGCGACCAGGCCGAGGTCATGGATGTGCGACGAGGCGCAATCGGTCTCGCAGCCCGACACCGTGACCTTGAACTTGCGCGGCATATGCTGGACCAGCGGATGGCGGATCCAGCTCAACGCCAAGCGGTCGGCGACCTTGCCGGCGTCGACGTGCTCGCGCGGGCAGAAGCCGGCGAGATGGCATGAGGTCATGTTGCGCAGTGTATTGCCGCAGGCCTCGCGCGAGGTCATGCCGCGGCTGTAGAGAAACTCCATCACGTCCGGCGCGTCGTCCGGCTTGATGAAATAGATCTGCAGGTCCTGACGGGTCGAGACGTGGATCTTGGCGCCGGCCCAGCGGCGATTGGCCTCGGCCACGGTATGCGCCCAATCGAAGGGCAGCAGGCCACCGGGAATTTTGATGCGCAGCATATGGACATTGGGCTGCAACTGGCCGTAGAGGCCGAAGCGCAGGCGGAAGGCCTGCCACTTGCCGGCATCCCATTCGCCCGATTTCAGCTTGCCATAGGCGGCCCGGAATTCCTCGGCATCGGCCAGGCTCGACAGCGGCTCGGCCGCGGCGACACCGGCCACCGCACCCGCGGCGCCATTGTTGGAAACGCCGGCAGCCGGACGGCGGATGCGTCCGGCGAGATCAAAAGTCTCGGACATTACAATCTCCAAAGCCGCAAACAGGCGGCAGAAACAATGGGTATTATGGCCCGCCGGAGCAATTTGTCAACAAATCAACTGTGAAATAGAACAAAGCACAAAAATAATATGTAGTTTTGGTGCGTTCCCTTGCGTTGATTGGTTCGACGGCGCATATCTGCCGGGATTCGCCCCCGTTCTACCATCCCGGAGTATCGATGACCACCACCCAAGCCCAGGCCGTCGCGCAGCCCGTTCCTCGGACCCTGGAGCGCGCCGTCGGCTGGTGGCTGCTCGCCTGCGCCGCCATGGTCTTTGCCATGATCCTGATCGGCGGAGTGACCCGGCTGACCGAGTTGGGCCTCTCCATTGTCGAATGGCAGCCTCTCGTGGGCGCCATTCCGCCGCTGAACGAGGCGCAATGGCAGGTCCTGTTCGCCAAATATCAGCAGTCGCCCGAATACCGACAAGTCAATTTCGGCATGAGCCTGGAAGAGTTCAAAGGCATCTTCTGGCTCGAATATATCCACCGCCTGTGGGGCCGCCTGATCGGTCTGGCCTTCGCCCTGCCCGCCGTCGTCTTCCTGGTCAAGGGCGCGCTCCGTGGCTCATTGCGCTGGCAAATCCCCGTCCTGTTCCTGCTCGGCGGCGCCCAAGGCGGGCTCGGCTGGATCATGGTCGAAAGCGGGCTGGTCAACGATCCGCGGGTCAGCCCCTACCGGCTCGCCGCCCATCTGATGCTCGCAGTCGCGCTCTATGGCTGGCTGCTGTGGCTGGCGCTCGACCGGCTGCGCCCGGCGGACGGCTGGCTGCCGAAAAGCCCCGCCGATACCCGGTTGCGGCGCCATCTGCACAGCGTCAGCGCGCTGATCATCGTGACGATCCTGTCGGGTGCGTTCGTCGCCGGACTCGACGCCGGCCTGACCTACAACAGCTTTCCGCTGATGGACGGGCGCTTCGTGCCGGCCGGCTACGGCCTGCTGTCGCCCTGGTGGCACAATCTGTTCGAGAATGTCCCGGCGGTGCAGTTCAACCATCGCTGGCTCGCGGTGACGACCGCGCTGCTGATCATCGCCTTCTGCCTCCGCGCCCAGCAGGCCGCACTGCCGCGCGCCGCGCGGCGCAGCATCAACGGGCTGCTCGCCATGGCGGTGCTGCAGCCGGCGCTCGGCATCGCCACCCTGCTGCTGGTGGTGCCGGTGTGGCTCGGCGCCCTGCACCAGGCCGGTGCCGTCGCGCTGTTCACCCTCGCGCTCGTCGCCATGCACGTCCTGCGGCGGCCGCGCGGCTTGGCGACGATCTAAACCGGGATTGGGCTAGACCACGATCGGGCTGGCGCCCGCCGTCGGCGGATTTTCCTCCGGCTCCTCGCCCGTCCCGGCCGACCTGGCCACGAAGGCGGAAACAACCATCGCGCGCGCGGTTTCGCGCTCCGCCATGATGGTGACGTCGGCGCCGAGCGATTGCAGATGCTCGACCTCGGCGTCGGTATGGGCGCGCGCGATGATCTTGACCGCAGCGCTCGCCATGCGCGCTTTCTGCACATACTGGCCGGCCTCGAAGGCGTTGGGAATGGCGAGGAACAGCCAGCGCGCGCCTTCGATGTTGGCGGCTTCGAGCAGCGCGGCCGGCGCGGCGGGCCCGGGGATCACCGCGACGCCGCGCTGGCGCAGAGACACGATGGCCTCGGGATTCTCCTCGATCACGACGAATGGCTGGGCCCGTTCGAGCAAGGCGGCGCTGATCACGCCACCGACACGGCCATGGCCGACCAGCACCGCGTGGTCGCTGAGCGCGGTGCGCGGCAAGGGCTCGGCCGCACCACCCTCTTCGCTGGCCGCGCGGTCGGTACTGGCCGCCTCCGGCACGATGCCGCGCCGGCGTTCGAGCCACGGCACGACCACGTCGATGGCGGCGAAGCACAGCGGGTTGAGCAGGATCGACAGGATGGCGCCGGCCAGGATGAGGTCGCGCGCCCGCTCCGGCAGGATCTCGAGTCCGACGCCGAGGCTGGCGAGGATGAAGGAGAATTCGCCGATCTGCGCCAGGCTCGCCGCGATCGTCAGCCCGGTGCGCAGCGGATAGCGGAAGGCCAGCACGATGGCGAGCGCCGCCGTCGATTTGCCGATCAGGATGATGAACAGGGTCGCCATCAGCGGCCAGAAATCCTGCACCAGCATCATCGGATCGAACAGCATGCCGACCGAGACGAAAAACAGCACGGCGAAGGCGTCGCGTAGCGGCAGGGTTTCCTCCGCCGCCTGCTGGCTGAGCTCGGATTCGCTCATCACCATGCCGGCGAAGAACGCGCCGAGCGCGAAGGACACGCCGAACAGTTGCGCCGCGCCGAACGCGACGCCCAGTGCCACCGCGAGTACCGCCAGGCGGAACAGCTCGCGCGAGCCGGTATGGGCGATGTAGTGCAGGAGCCACGGAATGACCCGTCGACCGACGAGCAGCATCACGACGACGAAAGCGATGACCTTGCCGATGGTCAGGCCGATGACGGCAAGCACGTCGATCAGCGGTGTCGGCCCGGCGCCCGCCGAAGCCGAGCCATCGCGCAGGAATTCGGCCATGGCGGGCAGCAGCACGAGGGCCAGCACCATGGCGAGATCCTCGACGATGAGCCAGCCGACCGCGATGCGGCCGCGCCGGGTTTCGAGCAGGTGGCGTTCCTGCAAGGCGCGCAGCAGCACGACGGTGCTGGCGACCGAGAGCGCCAGGCCGAACACGAATCCGGCCCCCCATGACCAGCCGAGCGCCCATGCCAATCCCATGCCCAACAGGGTGGCGATGGCGATCTGCGCCACCGCGCCGGGGATCGCGATCTTTTTGACCGAGAGCAAATCCTTGAGCGAGAAGTGCAGCCCGACGCCGAACATCAGCAGGATCACGCCGATCTCGGCGAGCTCGAGTGCCAGCGCCTGATCGGCGACGAAGCCCGGCGTCTTCGGCCCGACCAGCACGCCGGCCAGCAGGTAGCCGACAAGCGGCGAAATGCGCAGCCGGTTGGCGATGGCGCCGAGAATGAAGGCCAGCACCAGGCCGACGACGATCGTCGCGATGAGCGGCGTATGATGGGGCATCCGGTGGCGGGCTCCCTGTTGTCGTCGCGGCAGCGAGGTGCTGTGGAGAAGTCTCCTTCCGTCAATATGGTCTGCGGCGCGTCAATGCAACCCAAAAGGCCGCGAGCATGCGTCGGGCGGCCGCGCGCATGAGCGTGCGCGACGATCTCGCGACGCGGCAGGAGGATCAGAACCCGAGCGGAAGGATCAGAAGAATATCGACCAGAACAACGCCGGTGCCAGGAAGACCAGTCCGACCAGCGCGATCAGCGCGCGCACCGGCCGGCTGTACTGGCGCTTCCAGAAGCCTTCCATGGCAAGCGCCAGAAGGACCGTTCCGATGCCGGCCGACAGGGTGGCCAACATGATCATGTACCAGTCGCCTCGCAGTAGCAGCTCTTCGCCGTAGGCGAACGAGAACGGCACGATGAAGGCGACGACCGACATGCGGCAGGCGAGCACGGATATCGCCAGTGGATTGGCCTGGGCGATGGCCGAGGCGGCATAAGCGGCAACCGCGACCGGCGGCGTCACCGCCGAGAGCACCGCGTAGTAGAGAATGAACATATGCGCCGCCATGACCGACAGGCCGAGCTTGGTCAGCACCGGCGCGATCAGCACGGCGGCGAGAATATACGAGCTCGAGGTCGGCAGGCCGAGGCCGAGCAGCAAGGTGAGCAGCGCCGTGATCATCAGCGTGAGGAACAGGCTGTCGCCGGTCAGGATGCGGATCAGATCGACGAACTTCACCGACAGGCCGGTCATGGTCAGCGCGCCGACGATCAGCCCGGCGGCAGCGCAGGCCCCGGCCACCGGCACCATGCGCATCGCCGTCTCCGCGAACACCTCATAGAGCGCGATGATGCCGATCCGGGTGCGCTTGCTGAACAGCGCCACCACGAACACGGCGAGGGCGGCGCCCATGGCGGTCAAGTTGGCCGAGAAACCCATGACGATGAACACGATGAGCACGGCGAGCGGGATGATGAAGGGCCAACCCTGCATCAGCGTGTCGCGCAACCGCGGCAAGGTGTCCGGATCGAGGCCGCGCAGATTGTATTTCTCGGCGTAGAAATGCACCTGGGCGTAGACACCGAGATAATAGAGCAGCGCCGGAATGGTGGCCGCGATGGCGATGTCGCCATAGGGAATGCCGGTATATTCCGCCATGATGAAGGCGGCCGAGCCCATCACCGGCGGGGCCAGGCTGCCGCCGACCGAAGCGGCCATCTCGATACCGCCGGCGAGCGCCGCCGGATAGCCCAGGCGCTTCATGACCGGGATGGTGATCGAGCCGGTGGTCACCACGTCGGCGACCGGATTGCCCGAGATCGTGCCGTAGAGGCCTGAGGAGATCACGGCGATCTTGGCCGGACCGCCCTTGGCGCTGCCGGCCGCGGCCGAGGCGAAATTGAAAAAGAACTCGCCGCCGCCGACCTTGTTCAGGATCGTGCCGAACAGCACGAACAGGAAGGCGTAGGTCGCCGCCACGCGCAGCGGCGCGCCGAAGATGCCGTCCGTGGTGAAGGCGATCAGGTCGAGGAAATGCTCATAGGGGATATAGCCGTGCCCGATCTCGCCCGGCAGCACATGGCCCCACAGGTTGTAGGCGAAGATGATCAGCACCAGGATGGTCAGCCCGAGCCCGGTGGCGCGGCGGCAGATCTCAACACCAGCAGCAGAAGAATACTGCCGAACGTGACGTCGAGGGTGGTCAGTTCGTCGAACAGCGCGATGCGCTCGACGAGCGTCTTCATCGTGACGGCGAAATAGACGCCGACCGCGATGCTAGAAGCGCCAGCACCAGGTCGATCGGGTGACCGTGTCAGTCTCTTTTTCCGTCGGCGTGATGGTCAGAAAGCACAGCGCCAGCATCGCCGAGAGGAAGATCGCCGTGAACCCGAACAGGTCGGGGGTCGCGATCACGGTGGCGTAGATCACCGCGCAGGTGACCGCCGACCGCGATGCAGATTCGCAACGGCACCCAGCGGACCCTTGAGGTCGCGCTGGATGCCGGTGCTGAACAGCGTAGTCGCGAGCGACATCCGCCGCGTTCCCCCGGAGCGCGGCCTTACTTCAACAATCCGGCTTCCTTGTAGGCCGCGAGCGCGCCCGGGGTGATAGGTGAACTTGTTCGTCAGGCTCGGCATGAGTTGCGGCGTCAGTGCCTTCATCGAGGGATGAACGGCCCGCATGGCGTCGACCTTCTCGATCAGCGCCTTGGTGACGGCCTTGGCTTCCGCCTCGGGCATCGCCGCGTTCGCCACGACGAAGGCACCGAGCGAAATGGTCGGCACGTCCTGCGGCTGCCACGGATAGGAATTGGCCTTGATCACATAAGGATCGGCGCCGGTTTCCTTGGCCACCTTGTCGATCACCGCCTTCGACACCGGCAGCATCACCACGGGCAGGGCCTGGCCGACTTCGACGAGCGAGCGCTGGCCGACGAACAGGCTGTTGAACAGGAAATCGACGCGGCGGTCCTTTACCAGGTCGCCCTGCTCTTCCGAGCCGGCGAGCACCACGTTGCCGCCCCACGCCTTGATGTCGTCGAGGCTGGCGCCGGCTGCGGCGAACATGCGCACGGCGAGGTCATAGGCGATGTTGCCGCGGCGATTGAGCACGACGCGCACCGGCGCCTTCTTGGTGACGATGTCCTCGAACGTCTTGATGCCGTGCCTATCGGCGAAGTCCTTGGTCAGCAGCAGTTGGAACGGCGACCAGTTGTAGAGATAGGCGATCGGCCGCAGATCCTTCGCCGGCTGCTTGAACGGGTCGGCGCCGTCGAGCGCCATCTGCAGTTCGACGTTGTGCACGACGCCGAGTTGCACCTTCTTCTGCTCCAGCAGCTGCGCGTTGGCGATGCCGCCGCCGGTGGTCTGATAGGTGACGGTCGAGCCGGGATAGGCCGCCTTCATGACCTGATCCATGCCGATGCCGATGTTCGACCACAAGCCGCCCGGGCTGGCGCCGGCGAGCGTGTAATTGTAGGTCTGAGCTTGGGCCGCGGTGGCGAGCGTGAGCCCAGCGAGGGCGCACACGGTCAGAGCAAGTTTGCGCATCTCCCGATCCTTCCTATTCGTATGATTCCGACATTGTTCAGCGCCGCCCGGGGTCCCGGTTTTTTGTTTTGGAACCCGCAGCTGTGGGCTGTGGGCGGACGCATCATAACCGGTACAAGCTTGAAACCAAGCCAGTTTTCCCCACATCTCCAGGGTTAGCCATGAGTGAGAAGAATGGAAAATTTCGCTCTGCTTCCCCTGGCCAAAACCACATAGATAGCTTATATTTTAATATCTAAGCTTTTTGCAAGCCGCTCTTTTGGCGCAGCCCATCTGCCCTGTAAGGGCGGTTATCGCTGGCCAAACTTGACCTTACCCGGGGTCCCTGAGATCGCGGGCCGGGCAGACGCGGTCAGTCGACGCTCCTCGCGTTAACAGTTTTGGTGGACGGGTAACATGGCGACGGCATTGAAGACCGACAATTTCCTGGATTTCACGTGGCCCACGGAGCAGACGGCCCGCGTGCCCTATTGGGTCTACAGCGCGCCCGAAATCTTCCAGCGTGAATTGGAGGTCGTGTTCAGCGGCGCCACCTACAATTACATCGGTCTCGAATGCGAGATCCCCAATCCGGGCGATTTCCGCCAGACCAAGGTCGGCGACAAGCCGGTGATCTTCCTGCGCGACGACGATGGCCAGGTGCGCGTCGTGGTCAACCGCTGCGCCCATCGCGGCGTGCAGTTCTGCTACGACAAGCACGGCACGGGCAAGACCGAGTTCATCTGCCCCTACCATCAATGGACCTACAACCTGAAGGGCGAGACGATCGCCGTCCCGTTCCGCCGCGGCATCCACAAGAAAGGCGGCATGCCGAAGGACTTCGATCTGTCGCAGCACAATCTGCAGCAGCTCAAGGTCGCGGTGCGCCACGGCGTGATCTTCGCCAGTTTCGACCACGGCATGCCGAGCCTGGAAGAGTATCTCGGCCCCAAGATGATCGGCTGGTTCGACCGCGTGTTCAGCGGACGGCCGCTCAAGGTGCTCGGCTACCAGCGCCAGCGCATCCGCTGCAACTGGAAGCTGGTGTTCGAGAACATCAAGGATCCCTATCACGCCTCCCTGCTGCACGTGTTCCTCACCTCGTTCAGCCTGTTCCGCGCCGACAATCCGTCGAAGGTGCAAATGGACGAAGGCTTGGGCCTGCACTCGGTGTTGGTGTCCCAGCGCGGCGAGCGCAAGGCCGACGAGGCGACCGCCGACATCCGCCAGAACCAGGCGACCTTCACGCTGGCCAATCCGCTCATGCTGCAGCCGGAGAAGGAATTCGCCGGCGACGCGACGGTGGTAATGCAGACCCTGTGGCCCAACCTGATGGTGCAGCAGCAGTCGAACACCCTGGCCATGCGGCAGATCCAGGTCATCGGACCGGAGGTCTTCGACATGCACTGGACCTATTTCGGCTTCGCCGACGAACCCGAGGAAATGACCGCGAAGCGCCTGCGCCAGGGCAATTTGATGGGCCCGGCGGGCTTCGTTTCGGCCGACGACAGCGAGGTTCTGGAAGCCACCCAGGCCGGCCTTTCCAAGTATCCGGAAGCGTCCGCCGTGGTAGAAATGGGCGGTCGCGAGCTCGAGGATACGGACCATATGGTGACCGAATCGGCGATCCGCGCTTTCTACAATGGCTATCGTAAGGTCATGGGCCTGTGACGGCCGGAGCAAGGACGATGAACACAATGACAAAAACCAACCCGGCCGCGGATCTCGCCGCGTTGCGCTATGAGATCGAGGAGTTCAATACGGCCTACGCCGATTGCCTGGATGACGGCGACGTCACCCAGTGGCCCGACTTCTTCACCGAGAACTGCGTCTACAAGATCCTGCCGCGCGAGAACTGGGATCAGGGCCTGCCGCTCGCCGTGATGTTCGCCGAGGGCCGCGGCGGCCTGATCGACCGCGTCGTCGGCGTGACCAAGACGGTGGTCTACCGCAAGCGCTACCTGCGCCACTACATCACCAACACGCGCATCCGCGCGGTCGACGGCGACACGGTCAAGGCCGAGGCCAACTACCAGGTGCTCGAAACCCTGCCCGACGAGTTCACCAAGATCCTCAACGCCGGCCGCTACGTCGACACCTTCGTGCGCGTCGGCGGCGCGCTCAAGCTGCAGGAGCGCACCTGCGTGTATGATTCGGAGATGGTGCCGGCGACGATCGTGTTTCCGATCTGAGGCGCGCCAGCACCGCAGCGACATCGCTGCGGTTGCCGCAGACAAAAAGCCCGGTGATCACTCACCGGGCTTTTCACGTTCAGGGAAGCACTGAACCGCGCGCGGTGGCCGCGCGCGGCGGAAACCGGATTACGCCGCCTTCTTGTGCTTGCCGTTCTTCTTGGCCTTCTTGCCGCCGCCGCTCAGGCCGGCGCGCTTCATCACGCCGTCGAGGCGGGCCGCGACTTCGGCGGTGGCCGAGGCCATGGGCAGGCGGTGCTCGTTCTTGTCGAGCACGCCCATCTTCATCAGGATGTATTTAATCGCGATCGGGTTGGTGTCGTAGAACACCGCCTCGTTGAGCTCGGCCAGATCGTAGTGCAGCTTGCGCGCCGCCTCGATATTGCCCTTCACGGTGTGCTCGTAGAGGTCCGCGACTTTGCGCGGCTGCACGTTGCCGACCGCGTTCATCAGGCCGCAGGCGCCGATGCAGAGCATCGGGAAGCTCAGGTCCTCGAGGCCGACGAAGATGCGGAAGTCGAAGCCGAAGCGGTCGAGCGCGTGGGTGACGAATCCGAGATCGTTCACCGCGTGCTTGATGCCGACCAGATGCGGCGTCTTTTCCATGATCTGCTCGACGGTGTCGAGCGTGACGCTCACCGCCGTGCGGCCCGGGATGTGATAGATCATCATCGGCAGGCCGGTCTTCTTGCCGATCGTGTTGTAATATTCGACCAGGCCGCGCTGCGGCGGACGCACGTAATAGGGCGTCACGATGAGCAGCGCGTCGACGCCGGCCTTCTCGGCACCCTTGGTCAGCTCCAGCGTGTCGGCCATCGACTGGGAGCCGGTCGCGGCGACGACGGGGACGCGCCCCGCCGTGGTTTCCACCGCCACCTTGTAGAGCTGGATGCGCTCCTGGGTGGTCAGCGTCGAGGGTTCGCCGGTGGTGCCGGTGACCAGGATGCCGTGGCTGCCGTTGTCGATCATGTAGTCGCAGATCTCGGCGAACTTGTCGTAGTCCACCTCGCCCTTCTTGAACGGCGTCACGGCCGGCGGATAGGACCCGCGCAGGAAGTTGTTCTTCAGTTTGATCACGTCAGGCCACCTTGGTGCGGTTGGTATCGAACCCGGCGTGGGAGCCGAGCAGGGAGATCGGACCCTTGAGGTCCTCTTGCCACAGCAGACCGTCGGTGTTGATCAGGAACGGCATGTCCTGGATCGTCATCTCATACACCGGACCGACGTCCGTGGCGTGGTTGTGAATGGCCCAGCCCGGGGCCGAGAGCATCAGGTCGCCGGCCTTCCAGTCGACGCGCTCGCCCTGCACCACCGAATGGCCCTCGCCGCCGAAGTAGTAGTTGATGGCGGCCGAGGCGTGGCGGTGCGGACGGTCGACGATGCCCTGCGGGCGGATCGTCAGCGCCGAGAAGAAGTTCGGGTTGGTGCCGTTGGTGCGGCCCGTCGCCGGATCATAGAGCAGATACAGACGGCGGCCCTTGTAGGACGAGCCCAGCGCGGCGAGCTTGTCGAGCTCTTCCTTGACGCGGCGCCACGGCCAGTGATGCGGCTTGATGGCGATCGGATCGGGGCTGATCAGCTTCTCGTAGGGCATCAGCCAGGCGCCGTCCTCGGTGAGCTGGAACGTGCCATAGGGGCTCTGCGGCTTCTCCTTGACCTCGTCCGCGGTCTCGGTGAAATCGTGGTTGTCCTCTGGCGGATCCTCGTCGAGCCACAGCACCTTCAGGCGATGCAGCAAAGGCGCGTTGCTGTAGCGCAAGCGGACCTGGATCTCGTTCGTGTCGTTGACGTATTCGTGTACCGCCATGCCCGGCGTGGTCAGCACGTCGTACTGATTGAAGTCGAAGCGCTGGTTCTTCAACAGCACCGAGCCCGCGCCCTGGATGCAGAAGTCCACCACCGAGGCATTGGTGCGCACGCGCTGGCTGCGTTCGCCCGGCAGCAGCACGTCGATCGACAGGCCGATGCCCGGCGCGAAGCTCAGGGTGCCCTCTTCGGCGCGCGGATGGACCAGTTGGGTGCGGCGGATGCCATTGTTGGGGCGCGCCTTCTGGGCCAGACGGTCGACCTCGGCCGCGATCTCTTCCTTGCGGATGACCAGGGGTTCCCACAGTTCCAGCGAGTGGTCTTTCCAGATGTGCTTGTCCGGCGACTGGCGCCCGGACTGGTCGACCATTTTGAACTTCTGGCTTAAATCGAACGGCATTGTGCTTCTCCGTATCGCAAAAGGTTACAGCAGCTTGGGCTGCGAGCGGTGCGGGTGGGGGAAATCCAAGCCCACCTTCTTGGCGACCGCCCGGCGGTAAACTTCAACGGCAGAGGCCATGTCGGCCAGGCCCATGCCCATGAACTTATATATAGTGAGGTCGGCGCCCTCTGGCCGAGGTTTTTGTTCCTTAACCAGGTTGCAAATCGGCGTGACCTTGTCCCAGCTGCCTCCCGCCGCCACGTAATCAATGAGTTCCTTGGCGCCTTTTTGCACCTGCGCCAAGTTGTCGCAGACGATCTTCGAGCAGCGCTGAACGACGCTGGTATCGATTTCCTTATTGGTCGGAATAATGGCGCCGCCCGCGTTGATATGGGTGCCCTTGGCCAGCATGTCGGCGAACAGATAGGGCTCCGTGGCGCGGGTGAAGGTGGTGATGATCGGCGAAATCCTTCACCGCGGCCTCGACCGTGGGGCAATCCTCGACCTTGAGTTCCGGCCAGGTCTTGCGGATGTCCGCCACGAAGGCGGCGCGGTTGGCCGGCGTTCGGCTCCATACGCGCACCCGCTTGATCGGGCGCACGGAGCGCACGGCGGAGACCTGCGGCAGAGCCTGATGGCCCGAGCCGATGATCGTCATCTCGTCGGCGCCTTCCTGGGACAGCCACTTGGTGGCGACCGAGGACAGGGCGGCGGTGCGCATCTGGCCGAGCGCGAAGGCCTCGATGATGCTGCGGATCTGGCCGTCTTCCGAACCGTGCAGAATGATCAGCGGCGCCGCGCCGAGGTTGGCGTTGGTCCACACCTTGGCGCCGACCAGGCCGTCGCCGGTGAACTGCGCGCCGGTGACGTTGAGGCTGCCGACCTTCCACACCGTCTGGGTCTTGGTCATGTTGATGGCCTTGCCCTCGGCCTCCATCATCAGGCCCTTCTCCAGCGCCGCGATGCTGTCCTTGAGGTCGATCAGCGAGCAGACATCCTGCTCCGTCAGCCACAGGAACGTATCGGGCACCTTGATATCGACAGCCATAATGTTTCCTCTGATCTTCTTGGTTATGACGATTATTTGAAAATCGATTGGACGGGCGCTTCGAGCTGCAGCGTGTTGCTGATCAGCGCGTGCGACACGGTGCGCGTCACCAGCCACAGCACGGCAATCGCCTTCTCCGGCCCGATCGCTTCGACCAGCGCCTTGAACTCGGCCTGGGTGTCGCGCCCGATCGACATACCGGCGGCGATGGCGAAGGCCTGCACCGCCTTCTCGTCCGGCTTGAACACGCTGTCGGGCCCGTGGACTGGCGCGAGCGCCTCGCGGATCCAGGCATCGGAGAAGCCGAGCTTGCGGCTCAACTGCTCGTTCTGATACTGCTCGTAGAGATTGCCGTATCGGCTCGACAGCGCGAGCGAGACGATCTCGGTGTAATTGTCGGGAATCGCCGTCTTCAGGCTTTCCGTGATGGTGAAGAAGCCCTTCATCGTCTCGGGCTGCGCCGACATCACGCGGAAGAATTCGCCGAGATAGCCCAGCCGCTCGACGCGCGGGCGGAACAGCTCCTTGAGCGAGGGCTCGATGTCCTCGTATTCGATACGCGGTACCAGATCCTTGCTCATCTAAGCCGCCTTCTCCTTCTCGAACAGCGAGCGTCACCGGCGGTTCGAGCTCGAGCGTGTTGACGAAGATCGCGTGCATCATGCAGCGGCCGACCGACATCAAAATGCCCGTCGCGGTCTTCGGTCCGACCGCACGCGCCATATCGTCGAACAGCGCCTTGGAATCGTGCCCGCGGCGGTAGATCGCCGCGATGACGAACTTCTGGATCTTGCGCTCGTCGTCCGACAGACCGGTGGCCGCGTCGCCCTCCAGCTTGTTGACGGCGGCGATCCAGTCGCGGCCGTAGCCGAGCTTGTCGGCCAGGCGCTCATGCTGATTGCGCTCGTAGACGTTGCCCATGACCCCGGCGACCGTCAGCGCCACCAGTTCCACGACCTTCGCCGGCATCTCGTCCTTGAGGTCTTCGGTCAGATTGGCGAAAGACAACGTGGACTTCGGCACATTGGCGCCGATCTGCCAGATCTCGCCGCAATAGCCGAGCCGCTCCACCTTGGGACGGAGCGCCTCCTTCAGGCCCGCGTCGAATTCCTCGTAGGGAATGCGCGGAATCAGATCGGAGTCTTTTGCCATGCTTCTCTCCCTCGACGCCGTGATGGGCTTACGCGTCGGGCACTTCGACGACGATATCGTCGCCCTCGACGCGCACCGGATAGGTTTTCAGGTCGGTGAACACCGGCGCGCCCTGCGCCTTGCCGGTGGCAATCTCGAACCGGCCGGCATGGAGCGGGCATTCGACGCAGCCGTCCTCCACATAGCCGTCCGCCAGCGAGGCATAAGCGTGGGTGCAGATGTCGTCGGTCGCGTAGAACTGGCCGTCGACCCGCCACACCGCGATCTCGCGGTCGCCGATCTTGAACGCCTTGCCGGCTTCTTCCTCGATGTCGCTCGTCTTCGCCACGCGATGCGCCTGCGCCATAGTCCTCGCTCTCCTCGAACGTTACAAAACCGGCGGAAATGCCGCTGGCAGCAGTCGCGGTTCAAAAGTGCCCGATTACGAGCACGGAACCGCGCGCGCCAATTAGTTTAGTCTCTAATAGTTAGATATCTTCGTATTTATTCAGCGCTTTGTCAATCAGCCCGCGGAACGGGCCTCGACCCTAAAAGCGGGCGAATACTAGACGCTTGGCGGGTTATGAGCAAGCCGGCGAGGCCGCCTGGAAGCGGCGCAAAAGAGGTGAAAAGCCGCCCGCCCGAGGCGGACGGCTTTTGCCCCCGTTTCAGCCCTTCTTGCGCCCGCCCTTCATCTCGACCTCGGCGTAGCCCGGATCGATTCGGGCGTCGATGACATAGGCCTTGCCGGCCCGCACCGCCTCGAGACCCCGTTCGAGGGCGGCCGGCAGGTCGGCGAGCTCCCACACCGGGCCTTCGGCCTCGAGCCCCTGGGCGCGCGCCATGGCGGCGAGATCGACCGCCGGGTCGTCGAGCCGCTGGCCGATCCACTTGTTCTCGACCGGCCGGCTGCGGGCGACCGCCATGCGCTCCTGGTGGGCCTCGTCGTTGTAGTAGGAGCGGTTGTTGCAGACGATCATCAGGAACGGGATCTGGAAGCGCGCCGCGGTCCACAGGGCATTCACGCCCATCAGGAAATCGCCGTCGCCCACCAGCGCCACCGGGATGCGGCCGGAGCCCATGAGGGCGAGCGCGCAGCCGATGGCGATGCCGTTGCCCGAGCCCACGCCGCCGCCGCCATCATGGCCGTAGTAATCCATCGGCCCGCTGAACTTGCTGGCAAAGCCGGGCCAGCCGAGCGGCAGTTTGGCGTAGCTCACCGGCTTGCCCTCGAGCGCCGAGGTCACCGCCACGGCGAGATCGCGCAGGCTCATGCCGCGCTTGACGCCGGCCCGCCGCCCTTTGTCCGCGGTGCGCGGCAGGTTGAGCTTCATCTTCGGCGTCTTGTGACGCGCGCCCTTGGTGCGCTTGTCGATCGCCGCGAGCAGCGGCCGGGTCAGCGCGTCGGGCGTCGCCAGGATCGACAGGTCGGCCGGCGGCAGCGCCTGGTAATCCATGCTCCAGCCGCGATGGATGTAGCTGTCGACCGAGCAGTTGATCACCTTCGCCTTGACGTCGATGCTGCCGAGCGTCTGGGTGAAGAAGCCCGCGAGATCGAGCCAGTCGAGCGCCAGGATGACGTCGGCATTGCCGACGATCTCGGCCGAGGCCTCCGACGGGCGGAAGCGCGGCTCGATCGGATGCAGCGGATGCTCGGTCGGGAAAGCCGCGGGGTTGTGCATGTCGCTGATCACCACCGCGCCGATCGCCTCGGCGAGTTCGACGCGCGCGTCCCAGTCGTCCTGGCTGCGCGACACGCGGCCGCACATGATGACCGGGCGCTTGGCCTTGGTCAGCCACTCGGCGGCGGTATCGACCGACTCCTGCGGCGGCGCCGGCGGCGGCGCCGGCTCGAAGCGCGCCGGATCGGGAAATTCCGGCTCGGCCGGCAGCTTGGCTTCCTGCATCGCCGCGTCGAGGTTGATGTAGGTCGGGCCGAACGGCGCGGTGCAGGCGATCTGGCGCGCGCGCAGGATGGCCTCGAAGGTCGCCGGAACGGAGCCCGGCTGGTTGTCCCACTTGGTGTAGTCGCGGATCAGCGCGCCCTGGTCGGCCACCGTGTGGATCCAGTCGATCCACGGCCGGCGCTGGTCGGCATCGGTCGGGCCGGTCGCGCCGAACACGATCATCGGCACGCGGTCGCACCAGGCGTTGAAGATCGCCATGCTCGCGTGCATCAGGCCGACGTTGCTATGCACGCTGACGAACATCGGCTTCTCGGTGACCTTGGCGTAGCCGTGGGCGATGGCGACCGAGTGCTCCTCGTGCAGGCAGATGATCATCTGCGGATTGGTATTGCCGAGGTAGTTGACGATCGAGTTGTGGAAGCCGCGGTAGGACGCGCCGGGCACCAGGCTCATGTATTTGAGGTCGAGCCGCTGGGTGAATTCGGCAATCGCATCCGAGCCCCAGCCCATCTTCTTATTATTATTCTTGCCGAGATTGGCAGGCCGGTCGACCGACTGCAGGCCAGTGGCTTTCCTGCCGGCGCCATTGCCGGCCGGCTTCTTCAAACGTGACGCCATGACGTCTCCTCAGGTTAAGGGAGCCCCGACATGCGCGCGGACGCTGCACGCGGGACGTGTTCTTGTTCAGCGGTTATAGCGGGCCGCACTCCAGATGATAATAGGCGAATCCCGCATCGCACTGTTCACGACGGCGCACAAATGCGGCGCGAGCGACGCTGCGAATGCGAAGGGATTTTAAGCGGCGAGATCCTTGAGTTTGGCCTTCTCGTCGGCGAGATCGCTTTCGCCGACCATCTTGCCGGTTTCGATCAGCCGCTTGGCGAAGCGCATGTCGCGGCCGAGGTTGAAGGTATTGGCGGCGACCACGCGGCCGGCCGCCAGATAGAACAGCATGAACTTGCCGGTCTCCGGATCGCCGCGCGTCACCAGCTTGTCCCACGTCGCCGGCGCGCCGGCGATCTGCAGATTGAGATCGAACTGGTCCGACCAGAACCACGGCACCTCGCTGTAGGGCGTCATGGTCTCGCTCACCATGTTGCGCGCGACCGCGATGCCGCCGTTCTGGGCGTTGGCCCAGGATTTCGAGCCGCACGCGATAGCCGAGGATCGGGATTCGGCAGATTGGCCACGTCGCCCGCGGCGAAGATGTCGGGGTCCGCCGTGCGGCCGAATTCGTCGACCACGATGCCGTTGCTCACCTCGAGCCCGGCGTCGGCGGCGAGCTGGGTGTTCGGGAATGATGCCGATGCCGACGATCACCACGTCGGCCGGCAGCACGCTGCCGTCGCCGAGCACCACGCGCTCGACCTTGCCATTGCCTTCCAACCGGTCGACCACGGCGCTGGTCAGCACGCGCACGCCGTGGCTGCGGTGGAAATTCGCGAACCAGTCGCCGACCTGGGCGTCGCACACGCGGGTCAGCAGCGTCGGCATCATTTCGAGAACGGTGACCTCGCAGCCGAGTTTGCGCGCGCTCGCCGCGGCCTCGAGCCCGATGAAGCCGCCGCCGATCACCACGATGCGCGCGCCCGGCTTGAGCAGCGGCTTGATGGCGAGCGAATCGTCGATGTTGCGGATATAATAAATGCCGGCGAGGTCGGCGCCGGGCGACGGCAGCTTGCGCACATGGCCGCCGGTCACCAGCAGCAGCTTGTCGTAGGCGAGCTCGCCGGCGTGTTCGCCGGTCAGTTCCAGCTTGTGCGCCCTGGCATCGAGCGCCACGGCGCGGGTGCGCAGCTTGAGATCGATGGCATTGGCGGCATAGAAGTCGAGCGGATTGAGATAGGTGCGCTCGATCGGGAAATCGCCGAACAGCACGTCCTTCGACAGCGGCGGACGTTCGTAGGGCGGATAGGCTTCCTCGCCGACCAGCACGACGCGGCCCTTGAAGCCCACTTGGCGCATGGCCTCCGCGGCACGCCCGCCGGCATGACCCGCACCGACGATAACGATGGTCTGATCCGCCACGCTGTCACGCTCCCTCAGGATCTCGGCCGCAAATGCCGCGGCCCTGGATGGAGCAGGTGGTTAGCATGAAGCGCAAACCCAGTCATCCCCGGTCGGACGGAAAATCCCGGCCGCCGGCACCCTCCGCTCGCGATCATGTCGCTTGACCGGCGCGCCGCGCGGGATTAGGTCCGGTTTCCTGGCCATGCGGCCGACAAGAACAACGATCGATCCAAACAGGCGCCATGGCCGAACTTACCCTCTACAGCATTCTCGCCTGCGCCGGCGCCCTGCTCGCCGGCGGCTGGATCAAGGGCATGCTCGGCGTCGGCCTGCCCATGGTGGCGATCCCGCTGATGGCCACCTTCATTCCGGTGCGCGACGCGATCGCCATCATGTATGGCCCGGTGCTCATCACCAACCTGTGGCAAGCCTTCCAGGGCGGCTACTTCCTGACCGCGATCAAGCGCTTCTGGCCGATGATGCTGGCGGTGGTGCTCGGCACCTGGTTCGGCAGCAAGACGCTGGTCAGCATCGATCCGCGCATGCTCGAAGGCATCGTCGGCGCGTCCGTCGCCGGCTTCTCGCTGGTCAACTTGTTGAACCCGACGTTCCGCGTGCCCGAGCGCCATGCGCTGTGGATCAGCCTGGTGATCGGAATCACCGGCGGCTTCTTCGGCGGGCTGACGCTGTTCATCGGCCCCGCCGTGATCATGTTCCTGGTCTCCCTCCATGTGCCGAAGGAGGAATTCATCGGCACCATCGGGTTGGTCTACCTGCTCGGCCTGCTGCCGACCGGTGTCTTCTATATCATCGAGGGAACCCTACGGCAGGAGCACGCCCTTCCCACCCTGCTCGCCTGCATTCCCGTGGTCGCCGGCATGGCGATCGGAACCCTGATCCGCGGGCATATCAATGAAACTTTGTTTCGCAAGATCCTGCTGATCACCCTGGTCGTGATCGGCCTCAACATGATCCGCCGCGCGCTGTTCTAAGGCAAAAGGCGTTTATCCACAGGCGCCGCCATGCTTCGGCAAGCTTTGCTGCAGCGCAATATTTGCAAAAGCAATTATTGCGTTTGCAAATAAACTGGGGCAAACTCCGCGCCAATCAGGGTCATCCCTCACCTCACAACAGGCCGAGCTTGTTCTCATGAGCGATCTGGAACGCAGTCTGCCGTTCCTCATGCATCTGATCGTTTCGGAAGTCGAAACCGAAGTGAACAAGCATGCCCGCGCCTACGGCCTGAAGATCGAGGGCGTGCGCGTGCTGTTCCGGCTGCTCGCCAAGGATTCTCTTTCGGTCAACGAGCTGGCGCGGCTCACCGGCATCGAAACCTCCACCCTGTCCCGGCTGCTCGACCGCATGAGCGCCAAGGGTCTGCTGCGCCGCTCGCGCGACACCAGCGACAAGCGCTCGGTGCTCGTCAGCCTGACCGCCAAGGGGCGTAAGCTCGCGCAGCAGCATCGCCCGGTCTATTACAAGGATTATGACAAGGTCCTGCTGTCGGGCTTCAGCGCCGAGGAAGGCGCCGCGTTCCGCAAGGCGCTGCTGCGCATGCTCGACAACCTGCACGGCATCAAGGTCGATTTCGCCAAGACGCGCGATGACGCGGAGTCCGGCCGAAACGTGAAGACCCTTGCGCCGCGCCGCGGGATAGCAGCGAATTTCGACCACACGAGTTTACCGAAGAACGTGCCTACCGAACCTGTGAAGTGGAGAACACAATGGCTGATGACAATCTGAAGCATCAGTTCGCCTACACCGACCTGCGTGGTTGGATCGAAGAGGCGGACAAGCTTGGCGAAATCAAGCACGTGAAGGGTCTGACCTGGGAGCGCGAGATCGGCATGGCGACCGAGCTGCTGCACCACACCGACCCGGCGCCTTGCGGAATTTTCGAAGACGTCCCGGGCGTGCCGAAGGGCCACCGGGTGCTGACCAACTTCTTCGGCGCCAAGCGCGCCAACATGACGCTCGGCTTCCCGGCCGGCCTCAACCGTCTTGAGCTGTCGGAGGCCTTCCTGAAGGTCTACCGCAACCAGGACAACAAGCCGATCCCGCACAAGATCGTCGAGACCGGCCCGGTGTTCGAGAACATTCTCAAGGGCAAGGACGTCGACCTGTTCAAGTTCCCGACGCCGAAGTGGCACGAGGAAGACGGCGGCCGCTACATCGGCACCGGCTCCTACAACGTCACCCAGGACCCCGACGAGAAGTGGATCAACTGCGGCACCTACCGCTGCATGATCCACGACAAGAACACCATCGGCTTCTACATTTCCCCGGGCAAGCACGGCCGTATCCACCGTGACAAATACGCCGCCCGCGGCGAGAAGATGCCCGCCCTGGTGGTGCTCGGCGGCAGCCCGATGCTGTTCCTGCTCGCCTCGCAGGAAGTGCCCTACGGCGTCTGCGAATACGACATCCTCGGCGGCCTCTACAAGAAGCCGCTCGAATGCGTGAAGGGCCACATCACCGGCCTGCCGTTCCCCAAGGACGCCGAAATCGTCCTCGAGGGCTGGATCGATCCGACGGAATTCAAGAACGAAGGTCCGTTCGGCGAGTGGACCGGCTATTACGCCTCCGACGTCCGTCCCGAGCCTGTCCTGCACGTCGAAGCGATCTATCATCGCAACGATCCGATCATCCTCGGCTGCCCGCCGCAACGTCCGCCCGATGAACTCGCCCGCTACCGCGCGGTCGCCCGCTCGGCCCTGCTCAAGCAGTCGATCCAGGCCGCCGGCGTGCCCGACGTGACCAACGTGTGGGCGCACGAAGTCGGCACGGCGCGCATGTTCGTCGCCGTCTCGATCAAGCAGCGTTATGCCGGTCATGCCCGGCAGGCCGGCCACATCGCCTGCCAGTGCCATGTCGGCGCCTATGCCGGCAAGTATGTGTTCGTGGTCGACGACGACATCGACGTCTCGAACCTCGAGGAGTTGATGTGGGCGGTGGTGACCCGGTCCGATCCGGCCACCTCGATCGACATCGTGCACAACGCCTGGTCCACGCCGCTCGACCCGCGCATCACGCCCGAGCAGCGCGAGAAGCAGGACTACACGAACAGCCGCGCCATCATCGACGCGTGCCGTCCGTTCCACTGGCGCGACCAGTTCCCGAAGGTCAACATGCCGTCGAAAGAGCTGTCGAGGGAGACCCGCGAGAAGTTTGGTCATCTCCTCGAAGGCTGGGGCAAACCGACCTGAGCCTCGCCTACCGACGTCAGTCAGCGTCACGGAAGCGGCCCCTTCGGGGGCCGCTTCTTTTTTGCCTGCTATCTGGCTCAATTTCCTCACGTATTTCCGCGTTGGAAAAGCCCCGCGGACGCGCCACATTAGACGCATGATGAATCGCCGCACCCTGCTCCGCCATGCCTTTTGGGCTCTGCCCCTGGTCGCCATGGCCGCGTGCGGGCCGACATCCCAGGCGTTCGCCCAGTCGGAGGAGCGCCAGCGCGATCTCGACCGCCGACTCGAGCAGCGCCAACGTGAGCGCGCGCTCGACCGCCAGCAGGACCGCAACGCGGCCGACCAGCAGCTTCAGCGCGAGGAGTTGCAGCGCCGGCTGCAACAGCAGCAGCAAGGCAACCGTCAGCGCCAGGACCTGCGCCGCGAAAGCGAACGCAACGTCGACCAGCGGCTGCGCCAGCGCGGCATCTGATCGCAACCCGGTCTTATAGACCAGCCGTCATCACGTTCCGTTCAGCCTTCCCATTTTACTGACCCTTCCGCTTGGCTGCCGGTGCGCGGTCATGCCACACTGAAGCCGCTCCATCCTAGTCGAACGCCTGGTGGAAGGGATCGATGGGCGACAGGGTCATGTATCACGAGGGCAACCGCCGCCTGCAGGACGAGTTCGAAAGCCGTCGGATCGCCGACAAGCTGGCCTCCTTCACGCGGACCGCGTTCAGCGACGACGACAAGGGCTTCATCGAAAGCGCCGTCTACTTCTTCATCGCCACCGCCGATGCCGAGGGCCGGCCCGACTGCTCGTTCAAGGGCGGCATGGCGGGCTTCGTCCGCGTGACCGGCGCGTCCGAGCTCGCCTTTCCGGACTACGACGGCAACGGCATGTTCAAGAGCCTCGGCAATCTCACGGTCAATCCCAACGTCGGGCTGCTGTTCATCGCGCTGCATGACAAGCCTCGGCGGCTGCGCGTCAACGGCACGGCGACGGTGAGCCGCGACGATCCGCTGCTCGCCCATACGGTCGGCGCGCAGATGATCGTCCGCGTCCAGGCCCGCGCCATCTTTCCGAACTGTCCGCGCTATATTCCGGCGATGCAACTGGTCGCGCCGTCGATCTATGCGCCGCGGCCGGGCGTCGAGCCGCCCGAACCGGCGTGGAAGAGCTTTCCCGATTTCCAGGATTGCGTGCATCCGCGCCAGCCGACGGCGAAGGGCTGAGCGTGGCCACGCGCATTCCCGCTTTGCAGAAATGGCTCGGGCGCGTCGTCGAGCTGCGCCCCGGCGAGGCGCAGGCCCTGCTGTGGTCCTTCGCCTATTTCTTCTGCCTGCTCGCCGGCTATTACGTGCTGCGCCCGTTGCGCGACGAGATGGGCATCGCCGGCGGCGTGCGCAATCTGCAGTGGCTGTTCACCGCGACCTTCTTCGTCATGCTCGCGGCCGTGCCGTTCTATGGCGCCGTGGTGGCGCGCCTGCCGCGCCGCCGCTTCATTCCGCTGGTCTATCATTTCTTCGTCGCCAACATTCTGATCTTCTGGCTGCTGCTGATGTTCGACGTCGGCACGGTCCATGTGGCGCGCGTGTTCTTCGTCTGGATCAGCGTCTTCAACCTGTTCGCGGTGTCGATCTTCTGGTCGTTCATGGCCGACCTCTACCGCAGCGAGCAGGCCAAGCGGCTGTTCGGCTTCATCGCGGCGGGCGGCACGGCGGGCGCGCTGCTCGGACCGGCGGTGACCGTCGGCTTCGTCGGCGTGATCGGCCACGTCAATCTGCTGATCGTCGCGGCCGTGCTGCTCGAGCTCGCGGTGCTCTGCGCGCGGCGGCTCGAAGCCGCCACGCCCCGCCCGGCTGCACCGGAAAGCTCAGCCGCCCCGGTCACCGCGCCCGCGGAAAAATCGGCCGATGAAAAGCGCGCCGATGAGAAGCTGGGGGGCGGCTGGTTCGACGGCTTCCTGCTGCTGCTTGCGCTCGCCCTATCTCGCCGGCATCGCGCTGTGGGTCGCGCTGCTGTCGCTCGCCGGAACCTTCCTGTATTTCCAGCAGGCCTATATCGTCGAAGCCTCGTCGGAAGATCCCGCCGTGCGCACCCGCATCTTCGCCACCATCGACCTGGTGGTCGGCATCCTCACGCTCGCCACCCAGTTCTTCGCCACCGGCCGGCTGATCAACCGCTTCGGCACGGCCCCGGCGCTCGCCTTCCTGCCCATGGTCTTCGTGCTCGGCTTCGCGGTGCTCGCCGCCTCGCCGATGCTGACCGTGCTGATCGCTTTCCAGGCCGCCCAGCGCACCGCCAATTTCGCCATCTCCAACCCGGCGCGCGAGATCCTGTTCACGGTCGTCGCGCGCGAGGAGAAATACAAGGCGAAGAACGTCATCGACATCGTCGTGTTCCGCGGTGCCGACGCGGCGTTCGGCTGGCTGTTCGCCGCCCTGCGCACCGCCGGGCTGGAACTGTCGCTGATCTCGCTCAGCGCCGTGCCGGTCTGTATGCTGTGGCTGGCTCTGGCCATTGTCCTGGGCCGCGCCCAGGACGGCCGCGCGCGGTCGGCCGCCGTGCTGCAACGAACACAAGCACCACAACCACAACCGAAGGGAGCGTGACATGCCCGACAAACCGACGACAGTTTCACGCCGCCGGGCGCTCGCCATGGGCGCCGGACTTGGCATCGCGGCGGCTCTTCCGCTGCCCCGCATGGCTATCGCCCAAAGCGGGCCGCTGCTGCGGCGGCCCATTCCGCGCACCGGCGAGATGCTGCCGGCGGTCGGGCTCGGCACCGCCGTGATCTTCGAATTCGGTCCCAACGATCCGCAAAAGGCCGAGCGCACCAAGGTGATCCAGAATCTGATCGAAGGCGGCGGCAAGCTGATCGACACCGCGCCGTCCTATGGCCCGGCCGAGGAGCGGGTCGGCGAGATTCTCAGCGACATCCAGGCACGCGACAAGATTTTCCTCGCCACCAAGGTGCGGGTCGCCGAACGCGCCGCGAGCGACGCCGAAATGCGCAGCGGCCTCAAGAAGCTGCGCACCGACAAGCTCGACCTCATGCAACTCCACAATGTGCGCGTCGCGGACCAGAGCCTGGCCCATCTGCGCGACTGGCAAAGCCAGGGCATCTGCCGCTATGTCGGCATGACGTCGTCCTTCGTGCGCGACTATGACGCGGTCGAGAAGACGCTGGCGCGCGAGAAGCCGGATTTCTTCCAGATCAATTATTCGCTCGCCGACCGCGAGGCCGAGGCCCGGCTGCTGCCGACCGCCCAGGATGCCGGCGCCGCCGTGCTGATCAACCTGCCGTTCGGCCGCGGCAAGCTGTTCAAGGCCGTGCAGGGCCGCGCCCTGCCCGACTGGGCCGCCGAGATCGAGGCCACCAGTTGGGCCCAGGTCTTCCTCAAGTTCCTGCTGTCGCATCCGGCGGTGACGGCGGTCATTCCCGGCTCCGACAAGCCGGAATACATGGTCGACAACCTCAAGGCCGGGCGCGGGCCGATGCCCGATGCCGCGCTGCGCAAAAGAATGATATCCTTCTGGGAGTCCCTCGGATAACCAGCGCCGGTCATCAGCATGCGCCGCCAGATTCCCGTCTATGACATCGGAACCGGCGGCGCGAGGGTGTATGGCAAGCCGCGAAATATTCCGAACCAGCGTCGGCCCTATTCCTCTGGAAAAGGATCGCCAACCGCCGATCATCCGCAACTCAGGATTTTTTGAGTACACTGCGGTAATTGCAGTTCTTGGCCTCAAGACGGATTTCTATTCTGTCACCGTCGATCGTGCCGTTGATAGATTGCCGCTCGCCGTTCTTGGAATCGTTAAAAATACGAAAACTATTTCCTTTCACCGTGCCGACGGCGAGCGCGTTGCCATTATTCGCCTTCCACCTCGCCGTTACTTGTTCTCCCGCCACCTCGATTTGAATGTCCGCGCTGTTCCACGGGCAGGCCCCCTTATCGCCGGAGAGATTGCCGGAATATCGCACTTTTTCCTGCGCGACAACCGGCGCCGAAAATGAACCTACGGCAAAGAATCCAGCAAGAACGATTGCTGTGAATTGCGAGCTGATGAAGAGTTTCACGGTTCTTTCACTCCCCTTGGTATGAGCTCCTAGAAAAATCTGGGAAACCATACCGCCGCAAAAACACGGGGAATATTATCAATCTTGATAAGGGTAGGGCCTTAAACCGCCCTGGCCATCCAAAGATCAACACCATGGACAGTTTTGCTTCTTGGCGCGTATTGTCGCGCGCGCAGGTCTCTTGTATGAAGAAATATTGCGGTGCGGGGGTATCGCGATGGCAGATGACGACCGGCTTCAAACACTTATCAGCGAAATATACAACTCAGCACTCGAACCTGCGCGATGGTCAGCTACCCTGGCCAACTTAGCGAATGCGTTCGGCGGAAATGCTGTCGCATTCTCGGGCAAGGATTTTCGAGAGAACTGCCCGACCTTCATCATTCAAACGGGTTTTTGCGACGAAATCGTGAAACTCTACACCGAGCACTACGTCAAAGGCGATCTACGTTTCGCCGTTGGCCAGCACCTGCCTGCTGGATCAATCATTCATGAGCAGATGTTCATCACCGAAGCCGAGATAGACCGCAGCGAGTATTACCAGGAATTTCTCGCCCCATTCGATTTTCGCTACCACGCAGGTGCAGTCCTCGAAAACTCCAGCGATGTTGTCGCAGCAGTCACCCTTCAGCGCTCCTCGCGGGCGGGTGCATTTGCATCTGAGGACATCAAGCGTTTTTCGCTGCTCCTGCCGCATTTCCAGCGCGCTCTCCTGATCCAACAGAGGCTCGAGACTCTCCAACGCCGGGAACAAATGCTGATTGAAGTGCTCGATCGGCTGCCGACCGGCGTTATGATTCTGGATGGCCATACTAAACCTGTGGTGATGAACCGCGCGGCCGAGAGCATTATTGCTTACGGTGACGGACTGCGGAGTGGGCCCGATGGGTTGGCTGCCTGCCGTCCGCGGGAAACTGCGGCATTGCGGAAGCTTGTGTCCGATGCGCTCGCCTCCGTTACCGGGCGGGGTACCGTAGCCGGTCATTCTCTCCATCTATCGCGCCCATCGGGGAAAAGACCGCTGATCGCATGGGTAGTGCCGAGCGGATCAGCGCTAATGCTGGAATTAACCTTGGCTGGACCGCATGTGCTCTTGTTCGTGGCAGATCCGGAAACGCGGCCCCAGGTGGCCCTCGCGCCCGCCTTCATCCGGTTCTATGGCCTTACACCCACAGAGGCACGGTTGCTTCAAGTTCTCGTCAACGGCGCAACGCCAGAGAATGCCCAAGTGGAATTTGGCATCAGCATGGCGACGGTGCGCAAGCACCTTCAGACGATCTTCGGAAAAGCTGGGGTCAATCGTCAAACTGACTTGGTGCGTCTCGTACTGTCCAGCCCGCTCCAATTTACGGCCGGCGACGCGGATAGCTGACAGAGCATACGACTGCATGTGCCGTCGAACTACCCTTTCAGCATCGGATTCGGACGGGCTGTTTCAGCAATCAACGGCTGCGATCAGTGACCGTAAGCGAACCTAACTTATCTAAGCTGATAATAGCGTCCACGTACGCACGACGATAGCGTTCACCCACTCCAATCTTTTGAAGCGCATCCGTTCGCGCGAATGAAGCGGAGAGAACGTCGAATCATCGGGGGACAGTATGAGATCGCTTATCGGGTCACACGCCCACGAGCTTATCACGCTTGACGAAAGGGTGTGGAAAGTCCGAGAGAAGAACCTCTCTGTCTAATGCCTCAAAATTCTACGCGCCAAAACGTGGAGGTTTTAATCGGTCGAGAAAGCTTGATCGAAATAGAGCAGTTTCGTTACAGCATCTATATTGCAGAACAGGACAAGCCCTATCCCGACGCAGATCATCTTTCTCGTCGCTTCCCAGAATATCTGGATCATGACGCATATCATTTTGTAATACGCCATTGTTCGGAGATCGTAGGTTACTTCCGCGTGCATTTGAACGCTCCGCCGGAAATCCTCGAACAACTAGGTTTGTTGGAATTTGCAAGCCAATGGGCGGCGCCGATCGCTTATATGTCCCGACTGATGGTCAACCGGCGCTTTCGAAACACTAGTCCTGCTATCGCCCTTTTGCAAAAAGCCTACGAACTAGGCATTTATAACAAAATCGAAGTCGCCATCAGCCACTGCAAGCCATACCTCTTACCTCTCTATCTCAGAATGGGATGTCGGCCTTTCGGTCAAGTAACCACGGCTTTCGTCGGCGGTCCGCAACTCCCTATCGTGTTGCTTCTTAACGACTACGAGTTTCTAAACTCGATCCAGTCGCCGCTGAAGAAATATTTTGGCAATGAAACAGAGATGGGTGGACTTATTAAGCTCCGTGATTTTTTTCTCAAAAAACCGGCTATCGGCTCCCTTGCCTTGAACCAATTCGACTGATCATGAGCCTAGACGATGTGCAAATTTCTATTAGAACTGCGCAAAATCTGCTTGCAGAGAAACTACTTCAATTTCTGCTGACGGATTCGTTTACCCATGTCCACTACGGCCGTTATCTATCGATGCAATACCATCTAACCAAGGGCGTGCAGGCACATTTCCTCACCGCAGCAGGACATGGGGATTTCTTTAGACGCCGCAAGCTTCGGGAGTTCTTATTTACCTTCGCGAATGAAGAAGAAAGCCACTATTTGTTAGCTTTTCATGATCTTGAAGCGCTGGAACAACCATTGCATCCAATGCCGTTCGATGTGGAATTATGGCACGAATATTTTGGCCGCTTAGCCGCAACTAGGCCCTTCGTGCGCTTGGGAGCGACCTGCATTCTCGAGAATATTTCCGGAGGTAGCGTTGCGCCACACCTCGGCGAACTACTGCAAGCGCCGTTTTTGAATCAAGAGAACACAACTTTTATTTCGGTTCATACGCACGAGACATTGCCCCACGGAGAACAGTTTATCGCGCACCTCAGTAGCGCTGGTTTAGATCATCGACACGTAATGGACCTTGTTGAAGGAGCAAGCAAAGGGGGGGTCCTCTATCTCCGAATGCTTGATTGGGTATTTATGCGCGACGTGGTTCAGAAATCACTTTTCGAAGCAAAGTCGAACTCAACGTATCTTGAAGAAGGGAATTGCAAAAATGGCTGAAGATCCTGAGTCACATAAGCGGTTCTTCTTGATGCTCCACGACACGACGGAGCAAGAACGTGTAGGAGTCAGCGACCCAGATTGGATTTACAGGAAGCTCGGCGCGAAGGTTCCAGATAGTAACATTCCCGTTAATGCATTACCTGGCCGAAACACGTGGGGCTTAGGCCCGCTTAGCCATGCGGTCGAGGTCTACGGGTGGATGGATGTTCCCAGCGGAACGACTGGATTCTACCAGTTACCACGTCCTTCAATGTTTTTACCTCTGACCCACACAACTTCGTTCGGTTTGTCAACCTTGGCAGCTCTGGCCCGCCGCACGGAGCAGCTTTCCGCGACGGTTGGTACCGGCGGTCAAGGCTAGGTCCGGGTCTGAACATTGACATTCGGTCCTATTATTATCGGATTGGCTATGGCGCCGATTATCCCTCCATTCTGTCAGATGGATCGATCCAGACTTTCCCTAAGGGAGTCCTCTACATCGCTCATTTCCGGAACGAGATTGATAATCCTACCTGGATACAGGATGTCCAAATCGCACTAATCAACCCCTAATAAGATCCGCCTGCGTGGAATGGGCTGATGCTTGATCCATTTACATTACTCCGCTTGGCATCTTTGGTTCTGAAAGCGCATCAGTCCCTCACTTCGGTTGAGACCAGAGGCCAGGCTGTCGGTACCGCGGTGCTGATCAACCCGTAAGCCGCACCCTCTCGGCTGGGCGGCGGAGATCGAGGCCACCAGTTGGGCCCAGGTCTTCCTCAAGTTCCTGCTGTCGCATCCGGCGGTGACGGCGGTGATCCCCGGCTCCGACAAGCCGGAATACATGGCCGACAACCTCAAGGCCGGACGCGGGCCGATGCCCGATGCCGCGCTGCGCAAAAGAATGATATCCTTCTGGGAGTCCCTCGGATAACCAGCGCCGGTTCATGAGCATGCGCCGCCAGATTCCCGTCTACGACATCGGAACCGGCGGCGCCGCGGCCCTGGCGGAAGCAGCACCCGGCCATCTGCACCAGCTCTACCGCGACGCCCGGCGGCTCTATACGCCGCCCGTGGTGATGGCCGGCGATCTGCTGTCGCGGCGCTGGCTCGAGCGCAGCAAGAATCCCTACCTCGAGGAGATCGGCGCGGTCCAGCACCTGCTGCCCGGCCGCGCCGCCTATCTGCTGAACATGAGCTACGAGTGGGCCTGCACCACCAGCGTCGCGCCCGATCCGGCGGGCGTCGGCATGCGGCTCTGCCGCACGCTCGACTGGAAGCTCAAGGGATTGGGCCGCACCCTGATCATGGCGCGCCAGCGCGGGCCGGCCGGCGGTTATCTCAATGCCACCTGGCCGGGCTCGGCCGGCATCTACACCGCCATGGCGCCCGGCCGCTTCGCCGCGGCGATCAACCAGCCGCCGCTGCGCTCCCACAGCCCGCTCACCGTGCCGTTCGACTGGCTGGCGGCGCGCGGCCGGCAATATGCGTCGTCCGATCTGCCGCCGTCGCACCTGCTGCGCCGGGTGTTCGACACCTGCGCCGATTATGAGGAGGCGCGCGCCATGCTGCGCGATACGCCGCTCTGCATGCCGGTGTTCTTTTCGCTCGCCGGCAACGCGCGCGGCGAGGGCTGCATCATCGAGCGTACCGAGCGCGAGGCCATCGTGCACGAGGCCCCGGCGGCGATCGCCAACCACTGGATCGCCATCAAGCGGCCGGGCCGGCAGCGCGGCCGCGACAGCAAGCAGCGGCACGCCTGCATGCTCGACGCCATGACGACGCAGCACATGGATTTCGCCTGGGTCCAGCCGCCGATCCGCAACAAGGACACGCGGGTGGCGGCCGAGATGAACCCGGCGACCGGCGACCTTCGCGCTGCAGGGCTGGGAAGGATTGGAATCGGTGACGGAGATTCTGCGGCTGAGCGAGCCGCCGCAGAAGGCGCAACTCAGCGAAAGAGCCGGCTAAAGTCCGCGGCCGATCACGCCCCGGTGTCGGCCATCGGGTCGTTCTGCAGGTCGATGATCTCGATGACGTTGCGGTCGGGGTCGTGGAAATAGGCGCTGCGGCCCTGGAAGGTGCCCTTGCGCCGGTCTTCTTCCTTGATCACCTTGACGCCCTTCGACTTCAGGAAGGTCAGCGCCGCGTCGTAATCGGCCGGATCGACCAGGAAGGCGTGGTGGATTTCGTGCTCGTCGCCGGGATTGGGATCGACCGGCTTTGCCGAATGGGTCAGCACGAAATGATCCTCGCCGGTGCGCAGGAACACCATATGCGTCGTTGCGCCGCACCTTCTGGAAGCCGAGGATTTCCGTATAGAACTTTTCGGAGCGGTCGAGGTCCTTCACCGGAATGGTGAAATGGACCAGCTTGCGCGGCTTGAGCATCGGTCTCTCCCTGTCTTCGCGTTGTGCTCATAGTAGCGGATGGCGCTTGCGCGCGCCAGCCTGGACGCCGGCGGACAGCCGGTGAACGCGACCCGGGAAGCCCCGACGCCCTGAGCGACACAGTTCCGTGTAAGGCTAGACTAGATGCCTTCCGGAAACGGCAGCCGGTCGCGGTATTTGTTCATCACGTCCATCAGCAGCTCGCGCTCGGTGCGGTTGACGATGGGGAACTGGTCGCGCCAGGCCCACGGGCGCACGGCGTAGAACACGGCGCGGCTGTTGGTATGGTCCTTGGCGGCGCGGTTCTCCGGCGGCATGCGCGGATCGAGCGGCGTGCTCCAGCATTTGGCGACCGTCTCGATATCCACCGTCGGATCGACCCGGGTCTGCATCGCCCACACGACCTCCTTGAGGTTGGTCGGATCGATATCCTCGTCGACCACCACCACATAGCGGCCGTTGCGCGCGCCGGCGGCGCAGCTCATCGCCGCCATGGCCGCCTGCTTGGCGTGTCCCGCATAGGCCTGCTTGATGGCGACGACCAGCAGATAGCCGGTGTGGAAATAGACGCCGGTCACGTTGGGCACGCCCGCCGCTTCGATCTGGTCCCACACCAGGCCGGCGCGCTGCGAGATGCCGTGGGTCGGCGCGCCGAGCCACATGGGCGCCTGGTTCATCAGGATCGGATCGTTGCGGAAATAGACCGCCTTGATCTTGATGACCGGCTGCTTCTGGCCGGTGCCGGTGGTGCCGCCGGAATAGTAGCCGGGCCATTCGCCGAACGGCCCTTCCGCGCGCGATTCGACGTCGGGCGGCGGCACTTCGCCCTCGATCGCCACCTCGGACCAGGCCGGAATCGGCAGACCGGTGATCGGCCCCTTGATCACGTCGAGCGGCCGGCCGCGCCAGCCGCCGGCATAGTCGAGCTCCGACTTGCCCCAGGGAAACTTGACGCACGCGCTGTGGAACACCAGCGGATCGCCGCCGAACACGGCGACCACGGGGCAGGCCTTGCCCTGGTTCCAGTAACGCTGGCAGATCTCGCGGCCCTGCTGGCCCGGGCTCATCCACAGGCCGAGCGTGTTTTCGTCGTGCACCTGCATGCGGTAGGTGCCGACATTGACGTAGCCCGATTCCGGATCGGCGTTGATGAGGGCATCGCCGGTGCCGATGTAGCGGCCGCCGTCCTTCGAATGGGAGATCAGCGAGGGGAATTTCAGGATGTCGATGGCGTCGCCCTCCATGGTGTTCTCCATGACGGCGCCGGTATTGACGAAGCGCGGCGGCAGCGGCTTGATGCCTTTGATGGTACGGACGAGCTCGCGCACCAGCTCGAGCTTGCTCTTCTCCGGGTCCAATCCCATCGAGATCGCCGCATTCCTCTTGCTGGCGACGCCGAGGCTGATCACCCGGAAGCCCTTGGCGTGGCCCTTGATCTTGTCGAACATCAGGAGCGGCGGATCGGCGATATGCTCGGCGGTCGCCTCGGTGAGCGCGCCGATCTCGAGATTCCAATCGGCGTTCTCGATCTCGAGATACTGGCCGCCGGCCTTCACCAGATCCACGTAGCCGCGCAGGTCGTGATATTCGACGGTCATCGTCTCTCCCTTTCGGCAAAGAGCGGCGCGATTATTGTCTCGTGCTGCGTCCGCTCGCTATGAAGCCTTGATGCTCAGTTCATTCGGTCGCGACCTGATGGTGCATCGCGATTTCCTGGCCTGTCTTCGCCGACTCCAGAATAGCGAAGCAGACCTCCAATGTCGCGGTACCCCAGGCGCCGTCGTGGAACACGCGGCGGCCATCGACGATCCCCTCATACATCTCGTTGAGCTCGGCGAGCCGGCCGCGCAGGTCGTGGCCGATGGTCAGCTCTTCCTTGCCCTTGTTGCCGTAGACCAGCAAGCCCTGGGGCGATTGCCGGATGGTGGCATCCTCGCAGCTCACCACGATCAGGCCGAAGAACGGCTGAACGCGCGCCACCTCGTCGCCATAGGGCTTGCTGCCGGGGCCGCTCGCGGCCGCGCCATAGCGGCCCTTCTCCTTGTCGGCATCGAGCCGCTTCTGACGCTCCGCCTTGGGCAGTTTCGCCAATTCCAGGTAAGCGGCGCGGCGGCGCGCGTTCAACCCCGGATCGCGTGCCTGGCCACCCTCGCCGGACCACCAGAACAGTTCGGCGGTGTCGAACAGGCTGCGCCCGTCATAGACCAGAGTGGCCGGCACGCCGTTCTCGAATTGCAGATAGACGGTGTAACCGCCCTCGACGCCGGTCACGCCGTCCGGGATCGTCGTGGCCCGCACGCTTTTGACGAGTCCGCCGCCGATCTGGCGCACCACATCGACCTGATGGGGGCCCTGGTTGAGCACCGGACCGTGATTGGCCTCGAGTTCCGACAGCAGCCTGGGTCGGTGCATGAATTCGTTGAAGTTCCAGCTGTTGATCATGCGCAGCGGGCCGCACTGTCCACTCGAAACCAGCTCGTAGATCTTGCGGATCGGCGCGTCGAAGCTGTGGGTATGGCCCGCCATCAACTTGATGCCGGCCTTTTCGGCGGCCTCGACCATGGTGCGGCAATCGGCCAGCGACAGCGCCATGGGTTTTTCGACGATAACATGCTTGCCGTATTTCGCGGCCGCCAGCGTGTGCTCGAGATGCATCCAGGGCGGCGTCGCGATATAGACCACGTCGACATCGGATTCGCGGCACAATGCTTCCGCGTCGGCGTAGACCTGGCCGCCGAATTCCTGCTGGAAGGCCGCGGTGGCGTGCGCGCGCGGATCGGCCGCCGCCGCGATCTCCCACGGCAGGTCGGGCGCATGACGCAGCTCGCCGATGACATGGGACGTGGCCTGGCCGAGACCGATGAATCCCAAGCGGAGTTTTTTCTTCTGTGCCATATGCGACGCCCGCCCCCTGTGATGCTGCTTACTCGGCCGCCGCTGGCCCGCGTTGCCGCTTCTGTTTCCAGAGCTGGTGATGATCGACGTGGTTGGGCACCACCTCCGATACGACCACGAGGTCCGACATGTCGTTTTCGCCCGCGGTGCGGATCTCGTGCAACGGCCGCTCGCCCCGCTCGATCGCCTCCATCGCTTCGAGAAGCTGCCGCCGTGCCTGGATGATGATGACGTCCGTGGTGCCGAGATATTCCCGCGTCCGGTCGTGAACCGCACCCTGGGTCTCGACCGCGAAAGAATCGTGGGCGATGAAGAAGCCGCCCATGCCGGTGAAGGTCTTGGTCTGCATCTCGTCGCGGTTCTGCAGATAACGGTTGCGCTGGTTGCGCACGAGGTGGCCGTCGGGTGTGACCTCCTCCATCATCTTCTTCATATGCGCTTCTTTGTTGAGCGGCTTGTTGCGGTTGAAGCCGATATCGAACCGCAGGTGGGTGGTGTCGTCGATCGGCACATGCCAGTTCACCGAGTAGCCCTCGCCGATGCGCCCCTCGTTGCCGACGATGGCCGACTTGTTGGGCATCAGGAAGTTGGTGATGCGCACGTATTTCTTGTCCTCGCCCGCTTTGCGCACCGAATAGATGCGGATACCGAAATGTGTCGGCTCCCATTCGATGGCCGGCCGCTGGTCGCCCTTGTAGTGCTGGTCGGCCGACTTGTCGCTGCCCGGCACCTGGCGCCGGTCGACCTGGCTCGCAGGCCGGTGCAGGTAAGACAGGTGCGACGGATCGATGTCGCCTTCCACCGCCTGCAGCCAATTGGATTCGACGATGTATTTGCTGACGTTGCGGTGGAGCGCAGGCTGCTTGAGGAATTCGTAATCCGGGAATACCGGCGCCGCGCCCTCGCCCATATAGGTGAAGATCAGCCCCGAGGTCTCATGGCACGGGTAGGCCTTCATCTTCACGTCGTCCTTCAGCCGGCTGCCCTCCGGCTCGGCCGGCGTCTCCAGGCACTTGCCGGTGACGTCATAGAGCCAGCCGTGATAGAGGCAGCGCAGGCCACCGTCCTCGATGCGGCCGTAGCTGATGTCGGCGCAACGGTGGGCGCAATGCTTGCCGAGCAGGCCGACGCGGCCCTGCTCGTCGCGGAACAGCACGAGATCCTCGCTCAGGATGCGGATCGGCAACGGCGCGCCGCCTTCGGGCACGTCGCCGCTCCGCGCGATCGGCTGCCAGTAGCGGCGCATCAGCTTGCCGCCCGGCGTGCCGGGACCGGTCTCCGTCAGGAGCTTGTTTTCTTGCGCAGTCGTCATGTCTCACCTCGTAACAACAGTGGGGCCTCACCCAAAAATCTAAAACGCGTTTTAGATTCACTCTGTAACTGTGCCGTCCTCGCCCAGGTCGCCTGTCAGTCCAACGCCGGCCGTCAGTTGGGCCAGAGCGACAGGTCCTCGCGCGGAAATTGCACCGGCACGCGCTGGCCTTCCGCCAGGCGCTCGCGGCGCGCCGCATAGGCCACCACCGTCTCGTTGCCGATGCGCAGCCAGCACTCGTAACGATCGCCGAGGAACAGCAGGGTTTCGACCGTGCCCTCGACCACATTGTCGCGCCCGGATGCCGCCGAGCCGACGCGGATATGCTCGGGCCGGATGCAGGCCAGGACGGGCCGGCCGACATGATCGAGCGAGGCGGGCGAGGCGCTGCGCAGCAACACCGCCGCGTCACCGATGCTGATCTCCGCCGCGCCATCGAGAATCTTCGAAACCTTCGCCGAAATCCGCGTGGTATGGCCGATGAAGTCGCGCACGAACGGCGTCGCGGGATTCTCGTAGAGATCGAGCGGCGTGCCGACCTGCTCCACCTTGCCCGCATTCATCACCGCGATGCGGTCCGACAGGCTGAGCGCCTCCTCCTGATCGTGGGTGACCAGGATGACCGTGACGCCGACGCGGCGCTGCAGCAGCTTGAGCTCGCCGCGCATCTGTTCGCGCAGCTGCTTGTCGAGGTTGCTGAACGGCTCGTCGAGCAGCAGCACGTCGGGCTTGTAGACCAGCGCGCGGGCGAGCGCCACGCGCTGCTGCTGGCCGCCGCTCAGCATCGGTGCCGGACGATTTTCGACGCCTTCGAGGCCGACGAGCTTGATGATCGCGGTGACCGCCTCGCGGATCTGGGCCTGGGACTGATTGCGCACCTGTAGCGGGTAAGCGACGGTCTCGAACACCGTCAGGTGCGGCCAGATGGCATAGGACTGGAACACCATGCCCATGTTGCGTTTCTGGGCCGGCACGAAGACGTTCGCGGTGGACGAGAACAGCGGCCGCTCGTGCAGCAGGATCTCGCCCGAGTCCGGCTGATCGAGGCCGGCGATCTGACGCAGGGTGGTCGACTTGCCGCAGCCGCTCGGGCCGAGCAAGGCGAAAATCTCACCCTGGCCGATATCAAGGCAGAGATCGTCGACAGCCCGGAACGACCCGAAGCTCTTGACGATATGGTCCAGCCTCAAAATCCGCTTATCCATCAGATAAAATCCTCGATCAGCCTGGTTACACTCGCTTAAGCCATCAAACCTTCAGGTTGAACACGCGGCGCGCGTTGTCCTCGAAGATGTTCTTCTTATCCTTGGCGGTGAGCGAGGCGATGCTGTTGATCAACGGCGCCGTATCGTCCATCCACTTGCCGGTCTTCGGATCCTTGGCGGTGCCGGCGCCAGGCCGTTCGGTGCCGAACATGCAGCGGTCCGGCGTCGCCCAGCGGAACAGCATTTCGAGCGCGTCCTGCGTATAGAGCGCGGTATCGAAATAGAGCTGCCGCAGGCTTTCTTCGAACGACATGCTCGAGCGCTTGGTCTTGCCGGCGAGGAAGCGTCCGATCTGATAGGGAATCGCGCCGCCGCCGTGGCAGATGATCAGCTTGAGCTTGGGGAAATCCTGGAACACGTTGGATTCGAGCAGATTGAGGATGGCGATGCTCTCCTCCAGGATGAAATTCAGCGTGTAGGAATGGCGGTTGGCGCGGCAGCCCGCGCCGTGGACCAGCGCCGGGACGTCGAGCTCGACGAGCTTTTCGTAGAGCGGATACCAGTGTTCGTCGCCGAGGCCCGGCGGTTCCGGCGGCAGGTTCTCGTGCGGATCGGGATTGAGCAGGCAACCGACCATGCCGAGTTCCTTGACGCAGCGCTCGAGCTCCTCGACGCAGTTCGCCGGGCTGACGCCCATGTTCTGCGGCAGGCAGGCCATGCCGACGAAGGTTTCGGGAAACAACTGGCATTGCCGCGCCGTGAGGTCGTTGCAGGCTTCCGTGAAGTAGCGCACCACCTTTTCCGGCTTTTCCGAGTGCATCAACTGGTAGGGCCGCGGCGAGACGATCTGCAGGTCCGTGCCGACTTCCTTGAGCTGTTGCAGGTGCGACGCGCCGCCATGCACCGGCTTGTTCAGCGCGGCCAGGATCTTTTCGTCGCTCAGCTTGAGGCCGCCGCGGCCGGCGCCGCGGCTCGCCAGGAGATTGGCCTTGTAGGCGAAGAGTTCGTCAGGCGCCGTGAAATGGGCGTGGATATCGATGATCAAAGCCGTTCTCCCGTTGTTGTCCTTGGCGCGGACGGCCCCCTGCCGCCGCGCAATCCCCGATTCAGGCCGCCGCGCGTTCCCACACGGCGAAGCCCATGGCGCAGCCGACGCCCTGCTCGTTGCGGTAGCACGGCACGTAGTCGACCATCTTGCCGGAAGCGCCCGCGGCGCCCGCCACCACGATCCAGTTGCGGATTTCCGAGGTGCCGGTGACGAGCACGTCCGACGGCAGCGACGACAGGTATTTGCCGTCGTTGCCCTCGATGGCTTTGATGATCTTCCGGTCGAGCCCCTCGTCGATCTTGGTGTGGCTCAGCCCGCCCGAACCGACGATGGCGACGCGTTTGCCACCCGCCTGGCGCGCCAGCACGCGGCCCATGGCGGCGCCGAAATCGAAGCAGCGCTTGGCCGACGGCGCCGGCGGATAATAGGTGTTGACCATCACCGGGATGATCGGAATGCGGCAATCCGGCAGCAGCAGCTTGAGCGCGCGGCCGAACGCATGACCGAGCCCGCCGTGATAGCGCGTCTCGCGCGACCAGGACGGATCGAATTCCTCGTCCATCAGGCCGAGCAGCAGCGATTCGGCGAGCGGCGCATCGACCTGGTAGCGGGTGATCTGGGTTTCTTCCTTGTTGCCGAAATAGGTGTAGTGCAGCGTGGCGTCCGCTTCCTTGCCCATGAAGATGGTGAAGGGCGGCGTGTTGTCGGCCAGGATGTTTTCTTCCTGATCGTCGCCGATCACCACCAGCGCGTCGGGATTCCATGCGCGGAGCTTGTCGCCCAGCTTTCCGATCGCCGCGTTGCAGCGATCGGCGTGAGCCCGCATGGCGTCCGGCGTAAGATCCGCGGCGATGTCCGCCTTGGGATGAAACGGGCCCTTGACGCGCGTCGGGAGCTGCGGCCATTTGTCGGGCGGTGTCAGGAGCTGCGGTCCATGCGACATGGCGACACAGCCGACGATCTCAGCCATTGCGGTCTCCTTCGGTCAATCGCGGTTGGTAACGGCACGCGGGGCGAAATGCACGATATGGCGCGGGCGCGGCCGAACGGTTGCGCCGGTGAAAGCCGTGCCGTCAAGCGCAGAAAAAGGCGAACTCACTCGTCCAAGCACCACCCAAGCTCCCTGTCATTTTCACCCGGCGTCTTGCTGCCGCGCCTGGCGGTTTCGATGTCCCTCGCGCCCGCCGTCATGGCGCGTGCCATGGCGAGGCCGTGCGCAGGCTATCGTCTCGATACCCCGCCGGGTAGCCTCGATTTCGGAATTTTTGTCTTTCTCGAATTCACCTGAAGACACGCTCGCTATTGGATCAGCGTGCGGAAAAGGTCCGCCGCCTTGTCCTGAAAATCCTGCATTTCCTCGGTCTGCGAGCCGACATACTGGTCGATCTTCGCCGGGTCGAGGGCGACGGTGGGATCGCCGAGCGGCACGCCCTTGCGCCGGCTGTTGAGCTTGACCGCGTCCATCAGATCGGTCTGGACCTTCTCGGTCAGTATCCAATTGACGAAGACCTTGACCGCGTTCGGGTGCGGCGGATTCTTCGGCAATTGAATGCCGCCGACGCCCTGCACCCACGACACCACGCCGCCGACATTGACGAATTCCGCCACACTGGCGCCGCGCTGGGCCATTTCGACGAAGGCCGCCGTCGGCACGCCGAAGGTGATGGGATAGCGTCCCGACGCCAGCCACTGCATCTGCTGGCGCGCATCCTTGGTGATGACCGGCTTCTGCTGCTCCACCAGCTTGCGCAGGTAGTCCTCGCCGAGCAGTTTGTAGAGCACGGCCGTACCCGTCAGCGACGCGCCGCCGCGCGGATCGGACATGGACATCTTGCCCGCATATTGGGGATCGAGAAGATCCTGAAAGCTCAGGCCGCCCGGCTTGGTGATGACCTTGTTGTTGTAATGGGCGATGGTCTGCTCATACATCGCGAAGCCCAGGTAATAGCGCTTGTCGCGGTCGAGGAAGAGACCGTCGAGGCCGCCATGCCACAGATTGTCGTCGACCACGTCCGGCAGGATCAGCAACGGCCGCACCGGATCGAGATGCCCGCGCTGCTTCATGTTGTAGGACAGATTGTCCGGCCCACCGACACGCAGGTCCCAAAGATACTGGCCGACCTCGTGCTCCTTGAGCACGCGCGGCCAGAATTCGCGCGAGGCGGCGGCGGTGAGCTTGAGCTCGATCTCGGGATAGGTTTTCTGGAATTCCATCAGCGCATCGCGCCACACGCGGCCCGACGGCGCCGAGATGATCAACTCGCGTTCCTTCTTGGCGGCCGCCACGGCGGCGTCCCACTGCTGCTTCCAGTCGGCTGGCGGACGATCCTGCGCGTTCGCCGGTGCAGCGCCCAACGCGCCGAACAGCGCGATGGCCACGGCCAATGGCAACCACGCACTCGGACTGAATAGAACCGATCCCCGTTTCATGCTCGCCTCCCCCGCGGTTTTTTATGGGTCATCGCGCCGGGAGGTTTTCCGCCATCCTCCCGCGCGTCTCATGTCTCGAGCCGGCCCGGGCCTTTCTTGACAGCCCGAAACCCATTCAGCATGATGAGATTTCTAATACGCATTTTAGAAAATCGCCGAGTTGTCGTCAACTCATAGGCTTAAGGGTATAAATTGGGGCCGAGACGGGACTTCAACCCAGGAAGAGTCAATGCTCCGGCGACCCCGCGGCACGGTGAAACCTGCCCTTTTTTGGTCATCGCATCAACCGGCGATCACGCATCGGGATCGGCCGGTCCCGGTCCGGACACCTCGCCCGCCGCCCGCGCAAAGTCTGTGCCGTTCGCCTCGCCTCGTCTAGCATGTAACCAACAATAACCTTGCCCACGTCGCGCCAGGAACGCCTTCCCGTAATGCCGGGACCGCATGGGGCTCCTGCGCCAGTCGCGCTGTCGAAGGAAGCTGCTCTATGGCCTTAACGCTCGCCCGAACCCTGCCATTGTGGCTCGAACCGAAATCCAAACGCGGATGGATCACCATCGGGTTCTGCACCGCCGTGCTGCTGGTGATGGCGCTGTTCGTGCTCTATCCGCTGGCCCTGCTGGTCTATGGCAGCTTCATCGTCGACGAAGCCGACGGCACCAAGACCATGAGCATCTTCCCCTGGGTCTATGCCTGGACCCAGCCGGGCATCATTCAGGCGATCATCAATACCTTCAAGATCGTCATCATCCTCGAAGTGGTGGCGATGCCGACCGCCGTCCTGATCGCCTGGCTGGTGGCGCGGACCGACATTCCCGGCAAGAAGCTGATCGACAATTTCTTCTGGATCGCGTTCTTCCTGCCCACCCTGCCCGTGCTGCTCGGCTGGATCTTCCTGTTCGATCCCGACTACGGTGTCGCCAACGCGCTGCTGATGTCGGCGTTCGATCTGCGCGAGCCGCCGTTCAACATCTATTCGTTCTGGGGCATCATCTTCGCCCATCTGGCGGCGCGCTCGATCGCGGCGAAATACATCTTCCTGACCCCCGCCTTCCGCAACTTCGACAGTTCGTTCGAGGAAGCCTCGCGCATCGCCGGCTGCGGCCCGCTGCGCACCATCTGGCGCATCGTGATCCCGGTGCTGATGCCGGTCATCCTCATTACCCTGGCGATCTCGCTGACCCACGCGCTGGAGTCGTTCGAGATCGAGCTCATCCTGGGGCCGCCGTTCCACCTCTACGTCTTCAGCACCAAGATGTACCAGCTGGTGTCGGGCAGTCCGCCGATGTTCAACGCGGCCACCGTGCTCGGGCTGTCCGTGCTGCTGATCGTGCTGCCGCTCATTATCTGGCAGCAGAAGATGCTGTCGAAGCGCTCTTTCGTCACCGTGACGAGCCATTTCCAGGTCAGGCCGCTGCAGTTGCGCGGCTGGCGCTGGGTCGTGTTCGGCCTGCTCCTAACGCTCGGCGTCTGCATCACCGTGGTGCCGGTGGTCTGCCTGCTGATGAGCACGTTCATGAACCTGTTCGGGCAATTCCACCTGGAAAAGGTCTGGACGATGGACCATTGGGAATCGGTGATGAGCGACCCGCTGCTGATCCATTCGCTGATGAACACCCTGGTCCTGGCGGGCAGCGCCGCCATCGTCGGCGTCACCTGGTTTTCCCTCGTCGCCTATATTTCCGTGCGCACGAAATACGTCGGGCGCCAGGCGCTCGATTTCGTGACCTGGCTGCCCGCCACTTTGCCTGGCATCATCCTCGGGCTCGGGCTGCTATGGATGTTCCTGACCGTGCCGGTGCTGCAGCCGTTCTACGGCACCATCATCATCCTCGTGGTCGCCGTGCTGATCAATTCGGTGACCACCGGGGTGCAGCTCATCAAGAGCAACATGGTGCAGCTCGGCAACGATCTGGAAGAGGCGTCGTTCGTGTCCGGCGCGAGCTGGCTCTACACCTTCCGGCGCATCGTCCTGCCGATCCTCGGCCCCGTGCTGATCTCCGTGGCACTGCTGATCTTCAGCTCGGCGGCACGCAACATCTCCAGCATCGTGATGATCGTGACCGGCGACAACCGGCCGCTCGCCCTGCTCCAGGTCGACTACATGACCGACGGCCAATATGAGCCCGCGGCGATCGTCGGGGTGCTCATCGTGTGCCTGACCTTCGGCGTCGCCATGGCGGCGCGCGCCATCAGCCGCAGATTCGGCTACCGCACGGCGTGAGGCGGGCCTGAGGTTCTTGACGGCGCGTTAGACGGGATCCTGGGACAGGCCGGCGAGGCGGTATTTGTCGGCATTCTCGATATAGCCGATCTTGTGGCTCAGCTCGCGCGCGGCCGCCTTCAGCGCACCGGCCAGTTCGCCATTCTCGTCGACCGACTCGACGGACGCGTCACCCATCAGCGTCAGCGCCAGCTTGATGCCGCCATTGTGGTCGAACACCGGGCAGGAGATCGCGGTGAATTCCGGATAGGTCTTGCCGTGGGATGAAGCGATCCCTTTACGCCGCACGGTCGCCTTCATCCGGTCGATCTCGCTCAGCTTCACGGTCGCGCCGGCCGCGCTCAGGCTTTGAATCTGATCGGCTACTATTTTTTCCGTCTGATGGCCCGGCAGGAAGGCGAGAAAGATCTTGCCGGTCGCCGTGGTCAGGAGCGGCAGGCCGACGCCCTCGCGGATGTGGAAGGCCGTGATGGTCTTGCCCTGAGCCCATTTGATGACCGTCGGGCCGTCGCCGCCCCAGATGCATAGGATCGAGACCATGCCGGTCTCCATGGCCAGTTGCTCGGTCGCCTCGATGCCGAGCTTGATGACATCGACCCGGCGCAGGGCATTCATGCCGAGCTCGATGAGGCCGGGGCCGAGATCGTATTTGCCCGATTCGCGGTTCTGGCTGACCACGCCGACCTTGATCAGGCCCGCGAGGAAGCGGTGGGTGCGGCTCGGCGTCAACTGGACCGCCTTGGCCAGGTCGCGCAGGGTAGCCGAGCGCCCCTCGGCAATCAGGGCTTTCAGGATGGCGAACGCGAGCACCGTCGAGCGGTTGCCATATTCGTCCGCTTCGAAACTGATGTCGTTGGTCGGATCGGGTGGTTTCGCCTTCATCGCCTGGTCCCTGGCCGCCGGCCGTTCCGCCGGCAAGAACTCCAATATTACGCCTCTCCTGTACCATATTTTCTGCTGGACGGCACACCGGCGTTGCAGGCCAAATAGCGCATCTCGACGATCGCCGACGACGGAACCTCGGCGGCAGAATAAACGCCAAACAGGGAGACAGAAATGACGATGAAGGGGGCAATCATCCGCGCGGCTTCGCGCTGGATCGGCGCCGGCCTATTGGCAATCCTGGCCGCGGCCGTATCGCCTGCCGCGGCGCAGGACTGGAAACAGGATTGGGACCGCACCGTGGCCGCCGCCAAGAAGGAGGGCGTGCTGATCATTTCGGCGCCTTCCGGTCGGCTATGGCGCGATTTTCTCGACACCGAGTGGAAAAAATCCTTCCCCGAAATCGAGCTCAAAATGACGCCGGCGGCCTCGCGCGAATTCTGGCCGCGCATCGTCAAGGAGCAGGAGGTCGGCCAGTTCCTCTGGGACCTGCGGGTCGGCGGGCCGGACAACCTGTCCTACAACCTGAAGAAGCAGGGCTACATTCAGCCGGTGCGCCATCTGCTGGTGCTGCCCGATGTGCTGGGCGACGAAAAATGGTACGGCGGCATGGATGGGCTTTTTCTCGACAAGGAGAAGACGCAATTCCTGGGCTTCGTCATGCATGACCAGACCATCGCCACCTACAACAAGAAATTCGTGACCAATCCCGAGGGGCTCGAGTTCACGGACCTGACCGACGCGCAGTGGAAGGGCAAGATCTCCATGGCCGATCCGCGCGGCGGCTCGCCGCTGACCGGCGCTTCCGTTCTGCTCAAGACCTATGGCGAGGATTTCGTCCGCAAGCTCTACCGCGATCAAGAGCCGGTGGTCAGCAAGGAACCGCGCCTGCAGATCCAGTGGCTGTTGTCCGGCCGCTATCCCGTCGCCTTCGGCATCCCGACGGCGGCCTGGGTCGACTATGCCTCGCGCGGCGTGTCGCTCGACGAGGTCGTCAAGATCAAGGGCACCTATTCCTGGTCCCAGGGCGTCGGCGGCATCCAGTACATCAAGGGCGCGCCGCACCCCAATGCCTCCAAGGTGTTCATCAACTGGATCCTGCAGGAAAAGGTGCAGAAGCCTCTCATGCAGGCGACCCAGTTGAACAGCCGGCGCAAGGGCGTCCCGCCGGGCGATCCGGATGGCGCCATCGAGACCGACAAACTCGATCAGTATATCGGCGGTCAGACCGAGGAAATGCGCGACTACCAGGACCGCATGAGCTACGATATTCAACGAGATCTTGAAATAGCGGGTTTCCCGATGAAACCCTCCCCCTTCGATGGGGGAGGGTGGGCGCGTCAGCGCGCGGGTGGGGGTGAGCGACAGTAGCGGGTGAGCCCCCCACCCCTGCCCTCCCCCACCAGGGGGGAGGGAGTAAGCAGCCAACCTCACGCCGGCTTGTTGCCGTAGAGCTTGTCGATGAAGCCCGAGTTGTCGATCTTGCGCACGATGTGCATGTCCCACAGGGACAGCGGATTGACCTTGCGCGCGTCCGGGTCCACCCGCAGCGCTTCCTGGTAGACGTTGTCGATCGCCGCCATGGTCGGATAGAGCTTGGGCTCGAGGATGCGGGCGAGGTCGTTGTAGAGCAGCTCGACCATTTCGTCGTCGAGCTGACCCTCGCTGTTGTGGCGCTGCTTGATGATCGCCTTGGCCTTCTCCGGCTGATTCTTGAAGTTGGCGATGCCCTCGATCAGCCCCTTGATGAAGCGCTCGCACAGCTCCGGGTGCTTCTGCACGAAGGCGGCGCTGGTCGAGACCGTGGTGAAGTTGATCATCGGCAGCGGCTCGATATCGATGATCTTCAGTCCGGCGCGCTCGGCGAACACGGTTTGCGGCGGCGTGAGGAAGCAGGCGTCGACCTTGCCGTTCTTCACGAAGCCCCATTTCGGCAGCTTCTCCGCCTCCTCCTGGCCGGGCTCCGCGTCCATGTTGCCTTTCTTGATCTTCATCTGGTTGATCATCTCGATGTCGCCACGGTCGACGTCGAGGCCGCGCTGCTTGAGGAAGACCCAGTCGTTGAGCTCGGGATGGGAGCCGCGCACGCCGATCTTCTTGCCGCGCAAATCGGCGATCGCCGGCGATGCCCGAGTTGGGCCGCACGCAGAGCTTGTGGTTGACCTGGGTCACGGTCTGGCCGAGATAGACCCAGTTGTCGCCGCGCGCGCGATAGCCGTAGGTCGAGACATGGTTGCCGCCGACGAATTCCACGTCGCTCGTCGGCACGTCGCGGTGCGCCTCGGTGGCGCTGATCTTCCAGTCGTAGTCGACCTCCAGATTCTGCTTTTCCCAGGCGCCCGATTTCGGAAACGACATGAAGCAGCGCCAAATGGCTGCTCGAGCGGTACGGAAAACTGACTTTATCCATGGTGATACCTTTCTTCGTGCTGACGTGATGATGAAATGCGGTGAGTCTTTGCGGCCTAGATCCCGTCGATGTAGCGGCCGAGGAGAGAATCCGGCCAATAGACGTGCATCAGTTGGATATAGATGCCCCAGATGAAGAGGGCGACGAGCCCCGCCGAAAACAGCGAGACGAGCCAGCTGCCGCCGTAGACCTTGCAGTAGACGACGACGAAGAGCGTGAGTGCGATCGGCATGCCGACGATCGGAATCGCGCACACCAGGCCCACCAGCCAGAGCCAGATTTCCAGCGTGCTCCTGCCCACCATCTTCGGATCGGCTTCGTCGAATGACGGTATCTCGAATTGCGGGCCGGACACCGGCTTATCGGGCGCGCGATGGAAGGTATCGATGAAAAGCTGCGCGATGGCCAGCACGAGCCCCGCCGAGCCCAGCACGAGGATCAGCACGGAGGCACGCAATGTCCACTCGGACGCCATGATCAGCGCGCCGGCAATGATCGCGATGATGAAGACGGTGAAGAGATCCGAAGCGGCGAAGCGCAATCTGCCTGCAATCGTCATGATCGTTGACCTTGTTCGAGCCAAATCTTGTTGGTGAATACCATCACGCCACCGCCGCGCCGGGTTCCACGGCCTTCTTCCGACGGCGCAGAACCGGGTAGAGGTAGGTGCCGAGGATCAGCAGCCCGAGCAGGATGACGCCGGGGCGCCATACCCACTCCATGTCGTAGCGGGCGACCGAGAGCCACAGATAGAGCTCCATCTTGCCGCCGAGGATGAAGCCGAGCACCAGGGGCGCGCGCGGCCAGCCGTTCACCTTCATCAAGTAGCCGAACAGCGACAGCACCATCAGCGTGATGATGTCGGCGAAGGTGAAGGTCGCGGCGAAGGCGCTGAGGAACGACAGGGCGACGATGGTCGGCACCAGGACAAAGAACGGGAAGAAGCAGATCTTCGCCGCCGGCTTGATCAAGGCCCAGCACACCACCGAGGCCAGGACTTGGGAGAAGATCAGCGCCCAGAGAATGGCGAAGATATAGTCGAGCTGCTGCACCACCATATCGGGGCCCGGCCTGAGCCCGACGGCGACGAAGGCGACCAGGAGCAATGCCGCGGAGCTGCCGCCCGGAATGCCGAACAGCAGGGTCGGGATCAGGTCGCCGCCCTCCTTGGCGTTGTTGGACGCCTCTGGCCCGATGACGCCGCGCACGTCGCCGCGCCCGAACGTCTCGTTGTTCTTCTCGGTCTGCCGCGCATGGGCATAGGCGAACCAGTCGGCCACCGAGCTGCCCAGCCCCGGCAGAATGCCGACCCAGACACCGATCAAGGAACAGCGGATCAGCAGCCACCAATGGATGAAGCAATCCTTGATGCCCTGCCGGATGCCGGTGCCGGTCAGCTCGCCGACCTCGGCGACCTTGCCCTTGCGACTGGCCATGCCGACGACTTCCGGAATGGCGAAAACGGCGAGCGAGATCAGCACGATGCTGATGCCGGTCCAGAGGTAAGGCTCGCCGATGTCGAAGCGCATGACGCCGGACTTCTCGTCCTGGCCGACCGTGGACAGCAGCACACCGAGAATGCCCGCGGTGAGCCCCTTGATCGGCGCGCCGGAGCTCATCACGCCGACCATGCTGAGGCCCCAGAGGGTGAACATGAAAAGTTCAGGCGAGCCGAAGCTGCGAATCAGCGGCTTCATCAATGGAATGGATACGAACAGGAAGAAGGCGCCGATCAACCCGCCCAGCATCGAGGCCATGAACGAGGCGGAGAGCGCCCGTTTCGCCTCGCCCTTGCGCGCCATGGGATAGCCGTCGAGCACCGTTGCCTGCGAGCCGGAACCGCCGGGCACCGCGATCAGGATGGAGGTGAAGGTGTTGCCGGTATTGCCGACCGAGGCGACGCCGACCAGGAAAGCGATGGAGTTCATCGGCTCCATGATCATGGCGAAGGGCAGCAGCATGGCGAGCTGCGACGGCCCGCCCACGCCGGGCATCGCGCCGCCCCATACGCCGATCATGACGCCGAGGAATAGAAAGAACACGGGCCAGGGCGCGATCATGGCGTAGAGCCCGGCGAATGCGGCTTCAACCATACAAATTCCTCTTCCAGCCGAACCTGACGACGGCGGCTATTTCAGATCGGTAACGACGGGCAAGGAGTATTTCTTGCGCAGGGCATTGGCGACTTGCTGCACCTCCGGCGTCACGATGAGCACGGCCTTGATCTGGGCATGGGTATCCTCGCCGCTGAGGATGTTGAAGCCGTCGCCGAGGGTGGCTTCCGCCTGCTTCTCGAATTCGGGCGATTTGGTCGCCGCCATGAAGGAGCTGCGCAGGGTCTGCAGATGCGCGTCCGGTGTGCCGGGCGGCACGACGAAGAACTTGTCGATCGTGCTGGGGCCGGCCCAGGCGCGGAAGGCCTGCCATTCGTTGCCCGCCGGCTTCTTGTCGCCCAGGTAGGCCTCGAACACCGGCACATTCGGGAAGTCGCGACGCGGGCTCTCGGCGGCCAGTGCCACCGCCTCGCCGCTGTCGATGAAGCGCCTGAGGATTTTGTTGGTGCCCGAACCGAACATGTCGATCTCGCCACGCTCGAAGGCGAGATAGACCTCGCTCGAGCTCGGATAGCCGAGCACGAACTTGATGTTCCAGCCGAGATATTCGGAACCGAACAGCGCCATCGCGTCCTGCGGACGATCGGCGGCGACCGACCCCACCGCGACCGGCTTGGCCTTCGGGTCCTTCAGCCTGTCGAGCGCGCTCTTGCGCACGATCTGGATCGTGGAGCCGCGCTCGATCGAGCCGATATGGCCCCAGATCGTCGGATCGAACTTCACCGCGGCCGCCTTGCGCGCCACCGGGCCGAGGGTGTCACCACCGGCAAACACGCCAACGGTCAAACCGTCGGGGCGGGTCTGGTGCTGCAGCTCGTTCGCCGCGATCACGTTGACCGGCTTGTTGCGAATCAGGATTTCCGGCTTGCCCGGAATATGGTCGGCCCAGAAGCGGGTCGCGAGCCGCGCCGTGGTGTCCGTGCCGCCGCCGGGATTGGAGGCAACCACCACAGTCAGCGTCTTGCCCTTGTAGAAGTCCTGGGCTGCGGCCGTCGACGCGGCGGCGATCAGCGCGAGCCCGCCCAACGCGCCGAAGGCGCCTAGCCGCAACGTGTGGCCGATATTCTCTGACGTGACCATGTGTTGTCTCCCTGTCTCGATGCCTGTGGTGGCAGGCGGTTCTGTCCGTCGGACTATTTCAATTCGGACGCCAGCGGCAGCCCGTATTTCTTGCGCAGGCCGTGCGCGAGCGCCTGGACCTCGGGTGAGGTGCTGACGATGTCTTGGATCAACGCGTAGGTTTGATCGCCGGTGATGATGGCATAGCCCTCGCCGAGCGTCAGCAGGGCCTGGGCCCGGAAGGCCGGATCGCTGGTCGCGCTGAGGAATGAATCGCGCAGCGTCTTCACGATCGGCTCCGGCGTGCCCGGCGGCAGGGCGAAGAACTTGTCGACCTGGCTCGGGCCGGCCCAGGCGCGGAAGGCGCGCCAGGCATCGCCCGTCGGCTTCTTGTCGCCCATGTAGGCTTCGAAGATCGGCACCTCCGGAAAATCCTGGCGCGCGCTTTCCTTGGCGAGCGGCACCGCCTCGCCGCTGTCGAGGAAGCGCTTGAGAATGGTGTTGGTGCCCGAGCCGAACATATCGACCTCGCCGCGCTCGAAGGCGAGATAGACGTCGTTCGAGGCCGGGTAGCCGAGCACGAACTTGATGTTCCAGCCGAGATACTCGGCGCCGAACAGCGCCATCGCGTCCTGCGGCCGGTCGGCCGCGACCGAGCCGACGATCACCGGCTTGGCCTTGGGATCGGTCAGGCGCGGCAGCGCGCTCTTGCGCACGATCTGGATGGTGGAGCCGCGCTCGATCGAGCCGATGATGCCCCATTGCAGCGGGTCGTATTTGACCGCCGCGGCCTTGCGCGCCACGGGGCCGAGACCGTCGGCGCCGGTCAGCACCGCCAGGGTCAGCCCGTCGGGCCGCGTCGAATGATGCAGATCGTTCGCCGCCGTGACGTTGAGCGGCTTGTTGCGCACCAGGATCTCCGGCCTGCCCGGGATGTGATCCGCCCAGAAGCGCGTCAACAACCGCGCGGTGGTGTCGGTGCCGCCGCCCGGGTTGGAGCCGACGACGACGGTGAGCGTCTTGCCCTTATAGAGATCCTGCGCCATCGCCGCGGGCGCGGCCATCGCGAGAAAACCAGCCGCGATAATCATCGGCGCGGCAAGTCCCATGCGGCGACGGATCGACGGATATGTGAACATGCTTTTCCCCTGATCTTTCGTTCCGATCGCGCCGCTATTTCAAATCCGAAATCAGCGGCAAGCCATATTTCTTACGCAGGTCGTTGGACAGGGTGACCACGTCCGGCGGGATGACCAGGACTCCCTGGATGATGTCGCGCACCTGCTGCCCCGTCAGCGCGCGGAAGTCGCCGAGCGTGGCGTCCGCCTGCTCCGCAAACCGCCGATCCTCGGCGGTTGCCTTGAACGATGCACGGAGTATCTCCATCACGGTGTCCGGCGTGCCTGGCGGGGCGGCAAAATACTTATCCACCGCGCTCGGGCCCGACCAGGAGCGGTAGGCTTGCCATTCGGCGGGCGTGAGATTCTTTTCGGCGAGAAGCGTATCGAATACCGGCACCTGCGGAAAGTCGGTGCGTGGCGCGTCGGCCGCCAGGGCTACCGCCTCGCCGGAGCCGAGGAAGCGCTGGATCAGCGTGGTGGTGCCCGAGCCGAACATGTCGATCTCGCCGCGCTCGAAGGCGAGATAGATGTCGTTGGACGCCGGATACCCGAGGACGAACTTCAGATTCCAGCCGAGCTTCTCGGCGCCGAACAGCGCCATGGCATCCTGCGGCCGGTCGGTCGAGACCGAACCCACCGCGATCGGCTTCGCCTTCGGATCCTTCATGCGCTCGAGCGCGCTCTTGCGCACCAGCTGGATCGAGGAACCGCGCTCGATCGAGCCGACGAAGCCCCACTGCATGGGATCGTATTTCACCGAGGTGGACTTGCGGATGAAGGGCCCGAGCGAGCCGGCGCCGGCGAAGACGGCGACATTCAGCCCGTCCGGGCGCGTCGAGTTATGCAGATCGTTGGCGGCGATGACACCTAAAGGCTTGTTGCGCACCAAGATCTCGGGCTTGCCCGGAATATGCTCGGCCCAGTAGCGCGACACCAGGCGCGCCGTGGTGTCCGTGCCGCCGCCGGCGTTGGAGCCCACCACCAGGGTGAGGGTCTTGCCCTTGTAATAGTCCTGGGCGACCGCCGCGCCGCTCCCGGCGGCAGAAGCGATGATGCAGCCGAGGGCCGCGATCATGGCGCGCCCAAACCTTACCGGCAGACACATTTGTGACGTGAACATCCGCTGACCTCCTTGCCAAATCCCTGTCTGGGGCCCGAGCGTTTTTCTGTGGCCGCCGCGAACACGGCGGCCGTTGCCCAGTGCCCGCCTGCTCTACTCGGCGGCGCGCGCTCCGTCTTTTGCCGTGCCCGCCGCCTTGTTCGGGCAGTTCGGGTGGTAGTCCATCCGGCATTCCGCGCCGACCTTATGCATGGCGTCGTGGAAGTCCTTATGGATCTTGCTGTCCTCATCCTCCCACTCGATCTGACCGCCGCCGAGCTTGACGTCGGTCTGCGCCGAGTTATCGGTCTCGCTGTTGGTGATCGCCGATTTGAAGCGCCAGTTGTGCCAGCGCAGCGCGAGATAGCGCGCCGGCTCGGCGCCGGCGTTGAAGTGCTGGTGGAACCACTGGTCGGGCGGCACCACGACGCTGCCCGGTCGCCAATCGAACCGCTTCGGCTCCGCGCCCTGCGGCCACAACATCGAGTAACCTTTGCCGCTCAGGATGATGACGTGCGCGCCCGGGCCATGCTTGTGGGCCTTCTTATAGGCCCCGACCGGAAATTCCGAGATATGCGCGCCCATGGTGTTGCCCACGAGATCGAGCATGATGGTGGTGCTGCCCTTGCCGCGCTCGCTGTAATCGCTCAGCTTGATACCGCGGGTATCGGGAATGAAATTCGCGCTGAGAAAACGGTCATAGCGCTTGCCTTCGCTGCCGAAATAGTCGGGCGAATTCGGATCGAAGCGGTCGCGGAACACGAAATCGTTGTCGAAGATGAAGTCCACGCTGTGGAACAGCTTCATCATGAAGCAGCAATTGGTCACCGCGAAATAGCGGGCCGGCTCGGTGCCGCTGCTGTTGAAGTGCTGGTAATAGGCGTTCATCGGGATGGCGAACATGCTGCCCGGTCCCCACTCGAAGGAATGCTTGCGGCCGTCCTTCTGCCACACCGTGGTGTTGCCGTGGCCCTTGGTGACGTAAACCATCTCCTCGTACATATGCTTCAACGGCTTGGTCTTGCCGGCCGGCGGGATTTCGCAGATCTAGGCGTCGTTGGTGCCGCCGGTGCCTTCGAGGATGGCGAACGCGCACGGCACGCCCTTGATATCCCAATAGGCGAGCTCGACCTTGTCGATGTCCTCGATGAAGAAGCCGCCAACCACCGGAATCTTTTGCGCTTCCAGCCAATCGTTGTGTACGTCGAGGCGCTCCGGCTTCACGGCGGTATTCATCGCGTCACTCCTCTGTGTTCCGAGTCCGGGTTAGCTCGTGGCAATCATAACGGGTGGCGCATGGCTTCAGCCATTCGACCGCGTGATCGGGATGACGATCATCTTGTCTTCCTTCGGATCGCGCAGAAGTCCAATCGGATCGTGCCCCTGGCGCACCGCGTCGATCTGTTCGCGCAGCATGCGGCGGTAGATCGTCACGCCGCGGTCGGACGTGCCGAGATGTTCCCGCGAGCGGTCGAGCACCGCGCCTTGGGACTCCCAGGCCATGCCATCCTGGGAATAGAACGTGTCCAGGAAATATTCGCCGCTCGCGTCCTTGATCGGCTCCTCGTATTCGACCGGCGGATTTTCCCAGTCCATGCCGCTGGTGTCGCCGCCGGGCATGAACTCCACGCGGTAGATCTGCGTATGGCTGTCGTCCACCGGCAGCCGGAAATGCATCGCCATGCAATCGCCCTGGGGCACCAGCAGGATGCACGGGAAGATCAGGGGATGGCCGAGCTCTTTTTCCGGGCGCTTGCCGCCATAGGTGCGGTTCTTGCGGATGCCGGCCCAGGCGGTTTCCTTGACGACCTCGAAGTCGCATTGCTCGATCGGGCGGTAATAATAGGCGCCGCGCTCGGGATGGCCCTTCACCCTCATCATATGGCCGTGGAGGTAGTAAGTGTGGGTCGGGTCGACCGAGTTCTCCATGGCTTGCAGCCAGTTGCAGGCCAACGGCGCCTGGACGATCACCTTCCGGCTGCCGCCGGTGCTCACCAGCAGCTCCCATTGCGGCAGCACCGGCGCGGGGGCCGGCCCCAGATAGGCCCAGAACAGCCCGGCCAGCTTCTGCACCGGATAGGCGGGCTGGCAGATATCGTTCTTCAGCGGGCTGTCGGGTGGCTCGAACGGCTGCTCGACGCAGCTTCCGTTCACGTCGTATTTCCAGCCGTGGTAGGGGCAGCGCAGGCCGTCGTCCTCGACGAAGCCGTAATAGAGCGAGGCGCGGCGATGGGCGCACTGCTCGGCCACCAATCCGAGGCGGCCCTTGCCGTCGCGGAACAGCACGAGGTTTTCGCCCAGCACGCGGACGCGTTTCTTCTGCACGCTGCCGGAGAGCTCTTGTGCCGGGCAGATCGGATGCCAATAGCGACGCAACAGCTCGCCGGCCGGCGTGCCGCGCTGAACACTCGTCAACGTCTCGTTCTCGTCCAAGCTCAACATCGCGGTCGCCTCATGACGCCTTGCCCAATCTTGCGGGCGGATACAGGTCCTCAGCGTGCCAGCAGATCCTTCATGCGAAGGCGCACTGCTTCCTTCGTCGTCAGGGTAAATTCCCAGTCATAGCCGTCGAAATAGGTCACGCCCGGGCGCGGCACGATCTCGGGCACGAGGAAGCTCGCCTCGTCGATATCATTGCGCGCCGGCGCCGTCAGGGTCGCGCGCGCCCAGGTTTCCAGCCCCTCCTTGGAGGCCATCCAATTGGCGAAGAGCTTGGCCGCCGCCGGGTGCGGCGCCTGATCGAACAGGGCGATCAGTCCGAAGCCGGCGATGATCGACGGGCGCATGTCGGGCATTTCGTTCAATTCGCTGATCGGCATGCCCTCGCCGCGCAGCTTTTCGATCTGCGGGCTGTCCGCGCCGAAGGCGATGGGATAGGTGCCGCGCAGCAGCCAGTCCGTGAGTTGCCGGCTGTCGCGGCTGATCATCGGCTTCTGATCGATATAGAGCTGCTTGACGAAGTCCTCGCCGAGCGAGACGTAGAACTGCGCCGCCAGGTTGTTGCCGTTTCCGGGGACCGTGGGGTCCTGGATGGCGATCTTGCCCCGCCACTTGGGGTCGAGCAGGTCGCGTGCCGAGCGCAGCTCGCCCGGATTCACCTTGCCCGTATTGATGTGAAACAGCGAGGAGACGTAGTTGGTCAGCCGAAGCACGTATTTCTGATCGGGATCGGAAAACCACAGCTCGCCCTTCTTCCATTTCGACCCGTCGGCCACCTCGGGCATGATCAATTCGGGCCGCAGCGGCGCGAGCACCTTCTCGCGATAGAAGCCGGTCATGGACTGGATGCCCGCGAGAGTGACGTCGACCGTGTATTGGCCGACGCTGCGCTCGGCGCGCAGGCGGGCGGCCTGCTCGCTGGTGCTGCCGCCGAGATATTCCACGGTGATGCCGTAGCGGTTCCTGAACGCGGCTGGCACCCGCTGGCGCACCTCGGAATACGGCGGACCGATAACGACGACACGGCCTTCGCGCTGGGCGGCGGCGACCAGTTTGTCCCACGCCGCGGTATCCTGCGTCGCGCCCCGAGCGACGCCGCAGGTCGTTACGGCAGCCATGATCAACAGCGCTACCGGTGCCAACAACCGTCCCATAGCCACCTCCCCTAGCCGGCGTTGCCGTTTCGGTATCCGCCGCCTGCTCTATTCAGCCGGTTCGCGAACTCCCCTGGCCGCTGCCGCTCCCACTTTTCCGTCCGGGCAATTCGGATGGTATTGCATGTTGCACTGGGCGCCCGACTTGCGCATGTGCTCATGGAAGTCGCGGTGAATTTGCGGATCCTCGTCCTCGAACTCGATCTGGCCGCCGCCGTCCTTGACGCTGGTGTAGGTCGCGCCGAGTTCGGAATCCTTCATGAACTGGTATTTGAAGTTGTTCCAGCGCAGCGCCAGGTAGCGCGCCGGCGCGGCACCCGAGTTGAAGTGCTGGTGGAACCACTGGTCGGGCGGCACAACGACGCTGCCCGGGCCCCACTTGACGGTCCGCGGCTCGGTGCCCTCCGGCCACAGGATCGAATAGCCCTGGCCGCTGACGATGATGACATGCGCGCCCGGACCGTGCTTGTGGCCCTTCTTGTAGGTGCCCACCGGAAATTCGGAGATGTGCGCGCCCATGGTCTGGTCGGCCAGGTTGAACTTCATGTTCGTGCTGCCCTTGCCCCGTTCGCTATAGTCGTAAAGCTTGAGCTCGCGGGTGTCGGGCACGAAGTTCGTGGTCATGAAGAAGCGGCCTTCGATCTCGCCCTCGCCGCTGAAATAATCCGGCGAGTTCGGATCGAAGCGGTCGGTGAAGGCATAGTCGCAGTTGAACACGAAGTCCGCATTGTGGAACAGGTTCATCACAAAGCAGTTGTTGGTCACCGCGTAGTAGCGGGCCGGCTCCGTGCCGCTGCTGTTGAAATGCTGGTAATAGGCATTGACCGGAATCGCGAACAGACTGCCCGGCCCCCATTCGAAGGAATGCTTGCGGCCGTCCTTCTGCCATACCGTCGTGTTGCCGTGCCCTTTGGTGACATAGACCATCTCTTCAAAGAGATGCTTGATCGGGCGGCTCTTGCCGGCCGGCGGGATCTCGCCGATATAGGCGTCGTTGGTGCCGCCGGTGCCCTCGAGGATCACGAACGCGCCGTTCATGCCCTTGAAGTCCCAGGGGCCGACCTCGGCCTTGTTGATATCCTCGATGAAGAAGCCATTGATCACAGGGATGTTCTGCTGCGCCATCCAGTTCTTGAAGGTATTGAACTGCTTGGGCTTGCCGGTCGTGTCTTCCTTCTTGGGCGTAGCGGCCATAAACTTCTTCCTTCCCTGATGTGATTAGGCGACGTCGCGTTTGTGCGAGCCGACGCCGATTCGTTCGTTGATGACATCGAGCTCGATGAGCGGCCGCTCCTGATCCTTGGGCAGGCAGCCCAGCGGCGTGCCGCCGCGGCGCACGATCTCGATCTGCTCGCGCACCAGCTTGCGGAAAATGACGACGCCCTTGTCGCCGGTGCCGAGGTGCTCGCGCGAGCGGTCCATCACCTGTCCCTGGGTTTCCCAGGCCATGGAGTCCTGCACCAGCACCTGCTCGAGCCGGTATTTGCCCTCTTCGTCGCGGACCGCAAGATACTCGAACGGCACGTCCGCGTCGGAGCTCGTGTGCTCCGTCTCCGACGGTTCGAAGAAGCAGACGAACACCTGAGTATGGGTATCGTCGACCGGCAGACGGAACTGCAGGTTGTGGCGGATCTTGCCTTCCTTCTGGTTCTTGGTCTTGAGCACGTGGCGCAGGATGTTGGGAAACAGCAGCGGATGCTGATCGGTTTCGCCCCGCTCGCCCGCGGCGACCCCGGTGGTGCGGCGCTTCATGATGCCGAATTCGAAGGTGATGAATTCGTGCTTCTCGTCATACTGGGCGAGCTTGCCGAGGTGCGCGGTCGCGCCATGCAGCCAGTAGAGATGCGATGGGTCGACCGAGTTCTCCATGCACTGCAGCCAATTGCAATTGAGCAGTTCCTGCTTCTGGATCCAGCGCCGGCCGTTCTCCCAGGCGAGCACGTCCCAGCGCGGCAGCGCCGGCGCGGGCAGCGGGCCCATATAGGCGAACAGCAGGCCGCCGAGCTTCTGCACCGGATAGGCCGGCTGGGTGATCTCGTCCTTGTAGGTGCTACCCTTGGGCTCGGCGGGCTGCTCGAGGCAGCGGCCGGCGGCGTTGAATTTCCAGCCGTGATAGGGGCAGCGGATGCCCTCTTCGTCGACTCGCCCGTACGCCAGCGAGGCGAGCCGGTGCGGGCAATGCTCGCCGACCAGGCCGTAGTTGCCCTTCTTGTCGCGATAGGCCACCAGATCCTCGCCCAGCACCCGCACCTTCATGATCGGCTTTTCGTCGGTCAGTTCGCTGGCGATGGCGACGGGCTGCCAATAGCGGCGCAGCAGTTGGCCTCCCGGTGACTCGGCGTCCACGCGGGTCAACATCTGGTTCTCTTCACGGGTCAGCATGCTCGCACCTTCTTCCGTTTCATCCTCGATTGTCGGGCTCTGTCAGGGCGCAATCACCTGATGGTGCAGTTTCCGCACCCGGCCATCCTTCGACGACGCCATGATAGCAAGACAGACTTCCAGGGTCGCCTTGCCCCAGCGGCCGTCGGGGAAACCCGGGCGTCCGGTGGCCAGGGCGTCGGCCAGTTCGCGCAACTCGGCGTCCCGGCCCGCTGCCCGGCGGGCACAGGACCTCTTCGCGGCCGTCCTCGGTATAGACGTAAAGCCCGTCGGGCGATTGGCGGATGGCGCCGCGCTCGCAGGTTACGATATTGAGCCCGAAGAACGGCTGATGGCGCTTCTCGGCCTGGGCTTCCGCGCCCGTCACCTTACGCGCTTCGGCGCCCTCGGTCTTGCGGGCGGGGTCGGCCGGGCCGGTGAGACGCGGCTTGCGCGGGAACTTGCGCCCGCCGGTCTGCTTGAAGCCGCTCTCGCCGATATCCCAGGTCAGTTCCGTGACGTCGAAATAGCCATAGCCGTTGAACGTCAGGGTCGCCACCGCGCCATGATCGAATTCGAGGAGCGCGCTGAAATGGCCTTCCGTGTCGAAATGCTTGTCGGCCCGGCCGGTGACGCCGCGCACCGTCTTCACCATGCCGCCGCCGAGGAAGCGCACGATATCGACCATGTGCGGACCCTGGCGGTAAACGATGCCACCGCCCTGCTTGGTATCGAGCTCGCCCGCGAGCCGCGGGCGCTGCAGCCAGTCATTGAAGTTCGTGCTCTGAATCTGCACGACGGCGCCGAGCCGGCCGCTCCGGATGATGTCGCGCATCATCTTCATGGGCGCCTGATAGATCTTCGAATGGCCCTGCAGGTAGATGACCTTGTTGGCCTCGGCCGCCTCGATCATGCGGTCGCACTGGCGCAGGTTCACCGCCATCGGCTTTTCGCAAATTATGTGCTTGCCGGCCATGGCGGCGCACACGGCGTGCTCGGCGTGGCGCGTGTTCGGCGTGGCGATCCATACCGCGTCGATATCGTCGCGCTTGCACAGGGTGCGCACGCTGGACACCGTCTCGCGGCCGTAGCGCCGTTCGAATTCGGCGCGCGCCTCGGGACGCGTGTCGGCACCGGCGACCAGGTCGTAGGGCGCCCCGTCCTTGAATGCCGGGAGGATCTGATTGGCGGCCACCCCCAAACCGGCAATGCCGACGCGAAGCCGCTTGGCTGCCTGCGCCGCGGGTCTTGCGCTCAGGATGGTCTGCACGGCGGCGGTCCTTTCCTTTTTACGCTAAACGGAGGCGCGATACGGAAGCGCCGAACTGATACGCGAAAGGCGGTTACTTTCTACCCGAGCCATTGGCGCCGGAGATTTCGGCGTAGTAGCGCCAGATGGCGCCGACATGGGGCGCCGGGCCCGGCTTGCGCGGCCTGTTGCGGCTCGCCTGGAACACCGCAATGTCCTCATCGGGGATGTTCCTGGGCGTGCCGAGCAGGTTCGCGCGATAGTTCATCTCGGCGAGTTCGTTCAGGCGGATGGCGGTGACCGTCGCCTCTTCGACGCTGGCGCCCGCGGTGGTGATGCCGTGGCCGCGCATCAGACACACGCGCTTGTTGCCCATCGCCTGGCTGAATTCCTTGCCGAGCGTGTCGTTGGTGATGGTGATGCTGCGGCCGTAGGTCGGGATGCCATCCAACACCAGATCGAGGCTGCCCGGGTCGTAGGCGCCGTAGATCGGCTCCAACGGCTTGTCGACGATGGTGAACAGCACCACGGTGGCCGGATGGATATGGGCGACGCAATTGACCTCGGGCCGCGTTTTGTAGAGCCACGTGTGGATAAAGACTTCCTGAGGCGCCTCGAGTCCATCGGCGCCGTCGATCTTGCGGCCATCGAAGTCGACCGCGATCACCTGGTCGGCGGTGGTGTAGCGCACGCCCAATTCATCGGGGCCACGGGCACGGATATAAATGCGTTTGCCGTCCGCCGAGCGCTGGCTGACGTGGCCGGTTGCCGCCTTGGTCAGGTCCAGCCCACCGAGCGTGCGGCAGGATTTTGCGACGAGCTCTCGTTCATGGCGATCGTCGATGACGGTGCTCATTATCCGTTTACCACCCTTCTTGCGCACGGTTTGCCGCGCGCTTGTAAGTTATTGGACCGCAAAGCCTATGGCTGCGGCGTTGTGGGCGCCTTTCGCTGGCGGCCGCTTACCGGCCAGTCTAACCCATTTATCCGAAACGAGTTTACCTGGTTTTTCGTAAAGACAGCATTTCCGGGATGGACGACGGACCGGTCCTGCTTGAGGCAAATCCTATAAAGGACTGCGGAATCCCGCCGTCGTCCCTTCCCACCTAATTCATGATCTGCTGCAGCAGCTTCGCCGCCCGGTCCTGATATTCGGTGATCTCCTCGCTTTGCGAGCCCACCGATTCCGATAGTTTCGATGTGTCGATCTCGTTTTCCGGGTCGTAGATCGTGACCTGCTTGTGCCGGCTGTTGAGCTTGACGTGGTTCATGATCTTCTCCTGCACGTCCTTGGTCAGGATCCAGTTCAAAAACAGCTTGGCGGCATTGGGGTGCGGCGCCTGAGTGAGCAGGCTAGCCCCGCCCACCCCCTGGGACCAGGCGATCGGGCCCTCGACCTTGCCGAACTCCTCGACGCTGGCGCCGCGCCCGGCATATTCCACCATGGCGGCGGTCGGCAGGCCGAAGGTGACCGGATAGCGTCCCGAGGTCAGCCACTGCATCTGCTGGCGCGGCTCCTTGGTGATCACCGGCTTCTGATCGACCATCAGCTTCTTGACGAAATCCTCGCCCTTGAATTTCAGGATCACAGCGGTGGTGGAGAGCGACGAGCCGCCGCGCGGATCGGCCATGGATATCTTGCCGAAGTATTCCGGCTTCACGAGATCGTCGAGGGTCACCGGCCCCTTGATGAACTTCTTGTTGTAGTGCGCCATGCCCTGCTCGTACATCGCGAAGGTCAGCAGGTAGCGCTTGTCGGTATCGTTGAACAGGCCGTCGATGCCGCCATACCAGGCGTTATCGTCAAGCACCTCGGGCAGGATCAGAACATCGCGAACCGGCGCGAAAAAGCCCTGGCGGCGCAGCATATGGGTATTGTTGTCGCTGCCGCCGACGCGCAGATCCCAGAGATACTGACCGATCTCGCGCTCCTTGATCAGGCGCGGCCAGAATTCGCGGCCGGCCGAGGGCGTGATTTTCACGGCGATCTCGGGGTAGGTCTTCTGGAATTCCATCAAGGCATCGCGCCAGCCGCGCCCCGATGGACCGGAAATCACCAGCTCGCCCTCTTTCTTGGCGGCGGCGACGGTGCGCTCCCAATCCTGCTTCCAATCGGCCGGCGCCGTGCGCCGAAGCTCCGCCGGAGCCTGCGCCTGTGCGAAAGCGGCGCGGCCCATCAGGGCCCATCCCAACGCCGCCCCCGCGGTCAACACCACGCGCCTGCTCACCTGGGCGCTCGGACCGATACGACGCATCTTAACCTCCCGCTTGTCTTTTCTCATGGCGAGGGACGGCGGTCGCCGCCCTCTCTGTGTCGATGAACAGTGTGACCGACCCTCTGCAACGAGGGCGATGGGTCTAATCGATCAATACCGAACTATAAAACGGAAGCCGGCAGGCTGGCATGGGAATTCGGCGTCGGTTCGTCAGGCATTTGCTCAAAAAATATTTCGCCTCCCAGGCTGAGGAGATGCAGGAGTATCAGGACAAGACAGCGGAACCCTACCGGCGTCGATCAGGTCGCCTTGCCAATCGCGGGCAAGCTCATGAGACGATCTCATAGATGTGCGGCCGAACGGCATCCTCCGTCAGTTCGAGCAGCGCCAGTGCGATAGGCAGCGTGAACCGCCGCGGCCCCGCGCTGCCCGGGTTGAGGTAGAGCACGCCGTCCTTGGTCTCGGCCCCCGGCCGGTGCGAATGACCGGAAACGACCACATCGAATCCGGCTGCCGCGGGGTCGAGGTCCAGTTCGTCGATATTGTGCAGCACGTAGATCAGCCGGCCGCCGAGCGTCACGACAGCCTCGGCCGGAATATCCGACGCCCATTCACCTTTGTCGTTATTCCCTCTGATCGCCACGACGGGAGCTATTTTCCGCAGTCCCGCGATCACGTCGGCGCTGCCGATATCGCCGGCATGAATAATCTGGTCGACGTTCGCGAGCTTCTCCGCCGCCTCCGGGCGCAGAAGCCCGTGGGTATCCGAGATGATGCCGATCCTCGTCATGACATTTGCTTCGTCCGCAGCCGCCGAGAGCATGTCCGCTTCTATCGATCCGGACCATGCTCTGAAGTCTCGACTAAATCGCGTTTTCTACGCCGAACCGGCTTCCACTTCGGCGGAAAACGCTCTAAGCCCTGTGGTCTTGACCGCACGCATCGTGTTCCGGAAAGTGGATAGGGTCGCGCCGGCGGACGCAACCTAAACGCTGCCACCGCCGCTGACACGCTGATGACTTCGCCGGTAACGAAGCGTGCCGCGTCCGAGATCAGGAAGCGCGCGACGTCGGCCACGTCGTCCGGCTGGCCGATGCGCCCGAGGAACGAGCGGTTGGCGGCGGCCTCGCGCGACGCATCGGTGTAATCCGCGATCATCGGCGTCTCGGTCGCGCCCGGACTGACGGTGTTGACCCGGATATTGTAGCGGCCGAGCGAACGGGCGAGCGCCAGGCTCAGGCCGTTGATCGCCGCCTTCGACGTGACGTAGGCCGGCCCGCCACGGCCGCTGCCGCCGCCCACCCCGCTCACCTTGATCGAGCCCGAGGAGGTCAGCACGATGGCGCCGCCGCCGTGCGTCTTCATGTGCTCGGCCGCCGCCTTGGCCATATGGAACGAGCCGATCACATTGACCTCGAGCACGCGGGCGAATTCCTCGCCCGAAACCTCCTCCCACGTGCGCGTCGAATGGATCGCCGCGAAATGGCACAGCGCGTCGAGTCGGCCGAAGGTCTCGACCGTGCGCGCCACGGCGTCGCGGCATTGCTCGAGCGAGGAGACGTCGACGGTGAGCGGCAGCAGCGCGCCGTTTTGCCCGGCGCGCGCGAGCGCGGCCGGCAGGGTATTGATGTCGACGGCCGCGACCTTGGCGCCGTCGGCCAGCAGCCGCAGCGCGCAGGACAGCCCGATGCCGCTGCCCGCGCCGGTAACCATGACGGTTTGGCTGGTCATGGACGCTTGCTCTCCGCGCCATCGACTTTGATCGAGAAAATCTGCGACACGCGATCGAGGATAGGCCGCGGCGTGGCGACGATCTGCTCGACCACGGCCTGCACCTCCTCGCCCGTGGAGGGGCTGAGGTCGGCGCCGGCCTTATCCGCTTCGGCGATGAAGTCCTTGTCCAGGACCGTGGCGTCGAAGGCGCGGCGCAGCGCCTGCACCCGCTCGGCCGGCACTCCGGGCGTGGTGGAGAACGGCCGCGAGATCGCGGTGTCCGCCGCGAGCAGGCCCATGACCGCGCGGTCCTCGTCGGTGCGCGCGAGGTCGATGAGCAGCGGCACGTCCCTGAGATCCGGGTGACGTTCGAGGCCGATCTGCACCAGCGGCACGATCTTGCCCTCCTTGATCCAGTTGGGATGGGTGCTGACCCAGGAGGCCCAGGAATTATGCCGGCCGTCGACCTCGCCGCGTTCCATGGCCAGATTGACATCGTTGCCGCCGGGATAGGCGACGATGAACTTGAATTTGGAGCCGATCACGACGTTGAGCGCCAGCGCGTTGAATACGGCGCGGGTATTGGCGCCGGGCGCGCCGAGCACGACCTCGCGCTTCGTCGTCTCCTCGATGCTCTTGATGCCGGTGGTATGCCATACCGCGATCACGTTGGGCGATTTGGTCGTATTGCCGACCCAAGCCCACTCGCGCACATCGAAGCGCACGCCGTTGCCGCCGGTCGCCTGATGAAACGGCATGTTTTGCAGCACGATCTGCAGCACCGTGCCATCGCGCGGTGCGACGTTCTGCACCCAATTCGGCAAGGTAAGACCACTGCCGCCCGGCATATTCTTGGTCACCGTCGTAGGCTGGCCGGGCAGATGCTTGCCGATATGGCGCGCCGTGAGGCGGGCGCGCTGGTCGTAGTCGCCGCCGCTGCTGACCGGCACATACATGGTGACAGTCTTGTCGCGATAGAAATCGGCGATCGGATCGGCCGCCACCGCAGCCGGTGCGAGAACGATGCCGATGATGACCAGCGAATGCAGACGCATGGAAGCCTCCCGGATTTATCCGCCCTCTGGCGAGGCGATAACCTTGCATACTTCCGATCGCCATGGCTTGGCAAGGCGGCTTGCCGCCGCGGCCGCGCGGTCAGTCGCGCATCGAGGCGCCGCGCCGCCGGCTGAGCATCCTGACCGCAATGGTCATGAGCAGCAGGAACAGGATGAGCACCGCGCCGGCGGCGCCGACCTGGGTGATGTGGCCCTCGTCCCACATGTTCCAGATGATGATGGCGAGCACCTGATTCTCGTCGCCCTCGTAAAGAATCAGCGGCTTGCCGGCCTGGCGGATGGCGTGCAGCATCACCCAGATCCACACGCCGACGAAAGTCGGAATCATCAGCGGATAGACGATGCGCAGCATGGTGCGCCAGTGATTGGCGCCGGAGACCTTGGCCGCATCCTCCAGATCCTTGTGCAACTGCAACAGCGCCGCGTTCATCGCGCGCGTGCCGTAGGACATGAAGCCGACCGTGAAGGCGATCGAGATCGCCCAGATGCCGCCATGGATTTCGATTCCGAAGAGGGTGCCCTGCAGGAAAACCCACAGGAAGGCGAGGCCCATGACGATGCCGGGAATGGCGTGCGGCAGGAAGGCGAGCTGATCGAGCACGTTGCGGCCGGCGAACTTCGAGCGCACCACCACCATGGCGACCAGGAAGGACAGCACCACGGTCGCCGTCGAGGTGATCAGCACCATGAGAATCGTGTTCTTGAGCACCGTCGCCATAAGCGGCGTGTTCCACAGAAGCTCGTAGTTCTTCCAGTTCATGGTCTTGAGCGCGGCGAGCGACGGCGCCTGCAGGTAAGGCAGGAACGAGACGTAGAGCAGCACGAGGAAGGGCAGGATGATCGAGAACAGCAGGAACAGGATAACCAGGGCGAAAGCCAGCCAGCGCCAGGGGCCGAGCTTCAGCACGCGCGGCTGGTAACCCTTGCCGGTGATCACGGTGAAACGCTCGGAGCGCGAGATCAGGCGGGAATAGAACCAGGTCGCGACCAGGGCGAAGACGATATAGAGCATCGCCAGGGCGTTGGCCTTGCCATAGGCGGGCAGGCCGGAGACCGAATTGAGGATGGCGTAGATCTTGGTGGCGAACACATGGATGTTCGCCGGCAGACCGAGAATGCCCGGGACTTCGAAGGCTTCGAGCGCCGTCATCGACTGGTAGATCGTCACCGCGACGACGCCGGGCAGCATCAGGCTGAGTGTGATCTTGCGCAACGCCGAGCGCGGATGGGCGCCGGACGTGGCGGCGGCCTCCTCCAGCGCCGGATCCATGGCGCGCAGCAGCGGCAGCAGCATGAGAAACGCGGTCGGCACCAGGCGCAATCCCTCCACCAGGATCATGCCGCCCAGGCTATAAACGTCGAACGGCGGCTCCTCGAGGCCGAAAAGGTTCATGAAGAACCTGTTGATGTAGCCGATGCGCGGGCTGAGCAGCAGGACCCAGGCCATGGCCTGCAGCATGCCCGGCATGGCCAGCGTCATAGGCACGCCGGCATAGATCCAGATCTTGCCGGGAATATCGGTGCGCTCGACCAGCCAGGCCAGGGCGACGGCAAGCGAGATGCTGATGGCAGCGGTGCCGATCACATAGATCAGGGTGTTGCCGACCACGTTGACGATGTCCGGATCGGACCACACCTCGACGTAGTTCGACCAGCCCATCTGCGACGAGGTGAAGTCGGTCGGAATCTTGGCGGTGGAGAAACTGCCGAGGATCAGGAACGTGAGCGGCGTGAGGACGAGAGCCGCAACCACGACGAACACGACCCAGTTCCACAGGCCGCGGACCTGCAGCCGGCGTTGCATGGCGGAAAACGCGCGCTGGGCCGGCGCCTCGCTGATCGTCGTCATTCAGCGACCATGACGCGGCGCGAACTCACCCGTGCCTCATTGCTTGCACTCGATACGTGTCGCATCTTGATTGTTGCCGGCATAGGTGATCTCACAAGTCATGCCGGCTTTGAGATCGGTGGTTTCGACCGCCTCGCCGTTGACGGCGACGCGCGTGCGCTCGTCGCTCACCCGCGCGGTCTGCGCCGTGCCCTTGACGGCGAACTTGACGGCGCCCTTGGCGACCTCGTCGAGCGTCGCGTTGACGATCTGCAGCTTCAGCCCCATGCCGCTGTACCACAGCGGGTCCCAGAACTTGACCAGCTTCTCGAGGTCGTGCTCCAGGATATGGGGCTCAAGGAAAGCAATCGGCCGGCCGAGGATCTCCTCCGGGAAAGCGAGGAATTCGCGAGTCTGCAGGTCCTTGTGCACCGGCGGCGCCTGGTCGGCGGCGAACTGCGACACCTGGCCTTCCTTGGAGAGGAACCAATTGACGAACATGAAGGAGGTATTGGTATTGCCGCCCTTGAGAACGATCATTTCCGAGATCGTCATCGGCACCGGCTCGGGGCAATGCCAGGCGATCGGCGCGCCCTTGTCCATGAGCTGCTTGGTGCGGTATTCCGCCGAAGGCAGCGCCACATCGAACTCGCCGGCGATGGCGAGCTCGATCAACGCGTTCATGCCCTCCTTGCGCAACTGCGGCTTGTTGGTGGCGAACAGCTTCTCGGAGTAGTTTCGCGTCCAGTCCTCGCCTTTCGTCTCCCACATGGGGAGCAGCCACAGGTTCGGGCGGTTTCCCATGCCGAGCTTCTTGTTGCTGAGCGCCGGGTTGCCGATCAGGTCATCCCAGGTCTTCGGCAGCTTGTCCTTGCTGATGCGCTGGGTGTTGTAGGACATGCACCAGTAGCGCAGCCGCTGGCCGACCCACCAGCCCTCCTTCTGCTGCATGTTCGCCGGCACGTTGTTCCAGTTCGGCAGGCCCGACAGGTTCTCGACCGCGCCGATCTCCTTGAAGATGTCGAACTCGGCGCCGACGCCGGAGATCACGTCGGAGACGATGCGGCCGGTCTTGTAGGCGAGCAGCGGCTTGGTGACCCGGTCGAAACGGGTGCCGCGTGAATATTTGACGTCGATGAATGGGTAGCGCTCTTGGAACGGCTTGATGAAGGCATTGAACTGCTCGAGATCCCAGGTGCCGGAAACGCGTAGCAGTTTTTCCTTCTGCGCGCCCGCGACCCAGTCCGCCGGCATCTCCAGTTCCTTGTCGAGGCCGCTCAGGATCGTTTCGGGCAGCTTGGTATCGGTCAGCATCTTCTGGGTCGCTTTCGGCAGATCCGCCGCGCCGAGCGGCAAGGCCGTCAACGCGAGCCCGGCCAACGCCAACGTCATCATCCGAATTCCGTGCGCCGTCATTTCAGCCTCCCCCAAAATCGCCGTTCACTCACGCGACGCGACGTCTATTGCTAGGATCCCGACACCGCCAGATCGTGCGGCCGGGTACCGAGCCGCCGTCCGCCGCTGGGCGTCACCACCACCGTGTCGCCCCAGGTGCAGATCGACGAACCGTCCGCCGTGCTGACCGAGGGCTTGAAGGTGAAGGTCATGTTCTCCTGAATTTCGTAGGCGAGCTGGCGCGGATCGCGCGCGGTGCTGGTGATGATCGGGCCGTCGTCGCCCGCGCCCTTGCCGTGCATGGTGAGACGCGCCTTGGCGCCCGCCGCGACGCCGCTCTTCGGCGCCATCCGCTCGACCGCCTTGTCCGCCACCTGGGATAGCAGCCCGAGCGTGGTGCCGGGCTTGGTCGCCGCAAGCACCTCATTGAACACCTCGCGCTGAATCTTGATCAGCTCGCGATGCACGGCGCTCGCCTCCTCGACGAAGACCGGCTGCACGCCTTGCGCCTGGTAGCCGATCCAGCAGGCTTCCAGCTCGTTGATGATGAGATCGCCACGCCCGAGCACGCGGAAAGTCGGCCGCGTCAGCGTGCGCACCACGTTGGGGCCGGAGATCCAGTTGCAATGGATCGGCGCCTCGGAGCCGTGCTTGAGCAGGCCGTATTGGGTGGCGGCCCAGACTTCCCAGTCGATGGCGCCGGCGCGCGCCGCCGCCACTTCCGCCTCGTAGCCCTTCTCGATGATCTGCACCGCCTTGGTCAGGCAGGCGACCTCTTCCGCGCTCTTGATGTCGCGCACGCTGGCCAGGATGTCGGTCGCATCGACGATCTCGCTGTCGGGAAAGCCGTCGCGGATGCGCTTCCAGGTGCCATAAAGAATCAGGCCTTCCGGCGAGCGGGTGCCGCCGATGTCGCCCAGGCCGCTGATGCCGATGCGCGGCTTTTTCAACCCGAGCTCGCGGATGCGCGCGACGATCTGCTTGCCGTAGTCGCGCCGCGCCTCGCGCACGTCGGCGGTCCAGTTCTGCACCTTGGGCGTCCAGCGCGGCACGGCGGAGGTGGCGATCGCCGTCACGTCGCCTTGAAGCGGAAACACCGCGGCGATATCCGCGTCGCCGCCGCCGCCGCAATGGGTCAGGTAGCGGGCGTCGGCCTGAAAATCCATCGAGTGGCCGGTGTTGTGCGGCGCGACGATGACGTCGATGCCGCGCGCGGCCATCAGCCTGCGCACCGCGGCCCAGCGCCGGTCGCGCTCGGCCAGCGAGAAGCGCGGCAGCGGATAAGGCTCGTCGTTGACCGCCTCGTCCCTCATGCGCCGGCCCCGGCGCAAAGCTCGATGAAATTGCCGCACGGATCGCGGAAATAGAGCGACTCGGCGATGGCGGACTTGCTCGGGTGCTGCACCGGCCCGAGGGCGGCGATGCGCGCATCCTCGAGCAGCGCCGCCGTGCGCTCGATGGTCGCGCGATCGGTCCAATAGGCGGTGCGCGGGCTGCCCTTGGCCTGGCGCGGCGGCGGCTCCTGCACATGGGCGAGCGCCATATAGACGCCGAGCACCGCGTCGCCCATCTGGTAATAGACCTGAAGGTTGGCGCGCGCCACGCGGCGGCCCTGTCCCGGCTTGCCGCCGGGGATGTCGCGGTAGCGCTCGTCCCATCGCCGGGTGCCGGGCGCCATGTCCTCTTTGCCTTCGCCCCAGGCACGCGCACGGACGTAATCGCCGGTGTTCCAGCCGACCCGATGATCGACGGCGAGGCCGAGCCGGTCGCCGTAGAATTCCTCGATCCACTCCATGTCCGAGGCCAGCACCGCGGTGTGGTCGATGCCGAGCACGCCCGGCTCGCCACCGTGCCCCTTCGCCACCAACTGAATACGGTTGCCATCCGGATCGGCGAAATAGCAATTGTCGGCGCTGCTCGGCCGGACGGTCTTCGTGGTAGCGATGCACGGTGATCGAATCGGCGGCGAGCGATTGCACGATGCGCCCGATGCCCGCCGGCGTGGCGCGATAGGCCTGATGAACGGCAGTGTCCGGCAAAGTGCGCGGCTGCGCCGCCTGGCGCAGGATCAAGCGCTGGCCCGATGGGCAAGGCAGGCAGACCTCCCCATCGTCGGGCCAGTTCTCGCTCACGGCGCGCAACCCCAGCCGTTCACCATAGAACGCCCGGGCGCGCGCCAGATCCGACACTTCGATGACGGTGTGGGCAATCGAACGGACCGGCAGCGACCAGGATTTGCCATTCGGCTTCATCAACCGGCGCCTCCGTGGCCGAGCGGCTGGACCTCGTTGTAGGCGACGGCCTCGTCGCGGCGCCACACGACCTCGAGGAAATTTCCCGTCGGGTCGCGGAAATAGACCGATTCGCCGAACGGCCCATGGTCGGGATGGGTCACCGGCCCTTCGAACGGCACCTCATGGGCCTTGAGCGCCGCGACGATTTCGCTGAACTTGCCGCGCGGCACGCAAAAGGCGTGGCGTATGCGATTTTCGCCGCGCAACTGATCCATCGGCGGGATGTTCATCCAGTCCTCGCTCAGCATGATGGCGAAGAGATAGTCGGCGAGCATGAGCGAGGTATGGATGGAGCGCCCCTTGAGCGCGTCCTGGGTCTTGAAGTTGACCCTGCTGTGGACTTCGGCACCGAGCACGTCGCAATAGAATTGCTCGGCCTGCTTGAGATCATGCACGCAAATGCCGCTGTGGGAGAGCGATTTCGACCACTGCCATGTCATGCCTCCATCGCCGCGGACGCGGCAGCGTTCGAGGTGAGAAGCTGCAAGCCTTCGGTGCGGAACTTGGCGCCGGGCCTGGCCGGAACGGCTTGCGCGGAATTGTAGGTGTCGCGCGCGTAGAAACGGTCGGTATCGACCGAGACCATGCCGGCCGCGTCGATGTTCACCGGGTGCAGGCGCATCGGCGCGCAGCCCATGCGTCCGACATAACAGCCGGTCTGATCGAATTTCGCGCCGTGAAACGGGCAATAGAAGTGCCAGCTTTCCTTCTGCCATACGGTGACGCCATTCTTGTGGGTGCACCACACGGAGATGGCGAGAAAACCCGCCTCCTCGCGCACCAGGAAGAAGCGGCCCTTGCCGTTGCGCGTCACGCTGCCGACGGCGAAGTCGTCGATCTTGCCGATCGTCACCGTGCCGGCGCCGGACGGCAGGATGTCGGTGCCCTCCTCGCCGAAGGCCTGGATCTGGAAGCGGTTTCCGTCGGGATCGTGGATATCCATGTTGTATTCGCCGACGGCGCGGAAATTCTGCCGCGGATCGATGCCGGATTGCGTAGCCGGCGGCTTCGAGCCGGTCGCGCGCCTGGGCGAACTGCTCGGGCGTGAGCAGCCAGCCGTGGTGGATCGAGCCGCCCGAACGCGGATAAGGCGGCACCCCGGCCACCTCGACCAGCAGCACGCGCTGGCGCGTGTTCATGGCGAGCAGCGAATTCGGCCGGTTGTCGGCCACCAGATTGCGGCCGAGCACGTCGAGTCCGATGACGTCGCGATAGAACTTTTCCGAGCGGTCGAGGTCGGAGACTTCCACCACCAGATGGCTGAACGCGAGGCTCTGTTCCATAAGGTCCCTCTGTTCTTCCTAGTTCCCGGCGATCGCCAGGTCATGGGGCCGGCTGCCGAGCCGCTTGCCGCCCGCGGGCGTCACCACGACCGTGTCGCCCCACGTGAGGATATATTTCTTGTCCGGAGTCATCGCCGCCGGCTTGTAGATGAACGCCATATTTTCCTGCAGGGCGACGCGAAGCTGCTCCAGATCACGCGCGCTGCTGGTGATGATCGGGCCATCGTCGCCGGCGCCGCGGCCGTGCATGGTGAGTTGCGAAATCGCGCCCGCCGCGAGGCCGCTTTTCGGCGCCGCCTTGTGTCCGACCAGGTCGGTCAGCTCGGCCAGCTCGCGCACGGTCACGCCGGGCTTGAGCTTGCTCTGGATCGCCTCGTAGACCTCGCGCTGCACCTTCATCAGCTCGCTGATGCACAGGGTTGGCTTCGCCGACGAAGACCGGCTGGACCGCTTGCGAACGGTAGCCGATCCAGGATGCTTCCAGCTCGTTGATGATCATATCGCCGCGTTCGAGGATGCGGCGCGACGGGCGGGTCAGGGTACGCACCGGATTGGGGCCCGACAGCCAGTTGCAATGCACCGGCATTTCCGAGCCGCCGCGCATCATGGCCTCCTGGGCCGCCGCCCAGACTTCCCAATCGACGGCGCCCGGGCGCGCCGCGGCGATCTTGGCGGCGATGCCCTGCTCGATGATGTCCATGGAGGTCTGCAGCGCCGCGATCTCCTCGGCGCTTTTGACATAACGCACCTCGGCGAGCAGTTGGGTGGCGTCGACCAGGTCGGCACGCGGAAAGGCGTCGCGGATCTGCTGATAGAATTGATGCCCGACCGTGCCCTCCGGGGTGCGCGTGCCGGCATCCTTGCCGAGACCGGCGATGCCGATGCGGCCGCGCTCGATGCCGAGCTCCTTCAGGCGCTCGACAGTGACCTTGCCGTAATTGCGGCGCGCCTCGCGCACATCGGCGGTCCAGTCCTGCACCGTCGGCCAGCGCGGCGCGGCGGAGGTGGCGATGGCGGTGATGTCGCCCTGCAGCGGAAAGACGACCGCGATATCCGCGTCGCCGCCGCCGCCGACATGGCTGAGATAGCGCGAGTTGGCCTGAAAATCCGTCGAGTTGCCGGTGTTGTTCGGGCAGACGATGACGTCGACGGCGGCCGCCGCCATTTTGGCGCGCACGGCTTTCCAGCGCCTGTCCCGCTCGCGCAGCGAGAAACGCGGATAGGGGTAGAGTGTCTGAGCCTCGGTCGGTTCGCCGTAAGCCAAGGTCATCGGCAGTCTCCCTGACGGCGCGCCTATGCGGCGCCTGTTTTGCCAGGATTATAGGCCGACGCGGCGGAGCGATAAGCCCGCTTTTGAGAAAGAGAGCTTTCGCGGAAATGGTTCCATAACTAATCTTTCAGGACCATCCGCGGCGCCGGCATGGCGAAATCGGCCAAGACAATCCGACTCGCCATTGCCCGACCGGACCCGGAAGCAGCCGCTTCGCCGTTAGCCGGCAGACCTTTGCGCGGCGCTTCAGGGCTTCACGGTCATCGCCGCCTTGACCTTCGCCACCACATCGGCCGGCGTCTCCACGATACCGCGGACAAGCGCGGCCAGGGCCTCGCCGGTCAGCGGGTCGAGATCCATGTTCTGCTTCGTCGCGGTTTCGCGGACGGCAGGATCCTGCATCGTCTTGTCGAACGCGTGGCGCAGAATTGCCAACCGCTCTGCCGGCATGCCGGGCGGACCGGCATAGGGACGCTCGAACGCGGTGTTGGCGGTGACGAATCGGAAGATTTCGCGCTGCTCGTCATTCTCGGCCAGATCGGTCAGGAGCGGCACATTGGGCAGGTCGGCGTCCTTCTTGCTGCCGACTTGGACGAGCGGCACGATGTAGCCGTTCTGGATCCAGTCCGGATTGGTCGCCTTATAGGATTCCCATGGATTGGCGCCGCGTCCCTGCACTTCGCCGCGCTCCATGGCGAGATTGACGGAGTTGCCACCCTCGTAGCCGGTGACGATCTTGAACTTGGTCCCCACGGTCGCGTTCAGCAGCGCGGGATAAGTCGCCATGGTACCGCCAGCGCCGGTCGCGCCGATCGCGGCGGGAATCTTTTTTGCGTCGGCGATCGTCTTGATGCCGGTCGTGTGCCACACCACAAGCACCACGACCGCCTGGCTGGCGCTACCGATCCATGACAGATCCTTGGTGTCGAACTGGATGCCGCTCTCGCCGCCCATCATCTGATAGAACGGCATAGCATTGTTGAACGTGGCAATCACCGAGCCATCCTTCGGCGCCGCCGAGTAAAGATAGTTCACCGACTTGACGCCGGAGGCACCCGGCATGTTCTGCACCACGAAGGTGGGCTCGCCGGGGATGAATTTCGGCATGTGGCGGGCCACCAGCCGCGCATAGGTGTCGTAGCCGCCACCGGCCCCGGTGCCGACGATGAGCCGGACCTGACGGCCCTCGTAGAATTTATCGGCCGACTGGGCGCTCGCCTCGGCGGCCATCGTCACCGCTACGGCGGCACCGAGCACCGCGCTGAAAATCGGACGTGTCATACCCTCTCTCCCATCTCTTGTGTTTTCACGCCGGCACGAGCGGTTGTTCGCTGCGCGCCGTCATCGTCGCCGCGGCGAGCGGCGGAAGCCCCTTGATCATGTCCGCGGCCCGTTCCGCCATCATCATAACGCAAGCATTGGTATGGGCTGAAATAAGGTCCGGCATCGCCGAAGCGTCCACCACGCGCAAACGCTCGACGCCCCGAACCTTCAGGTCGGACTCCAGCACCGCCCGCTCGCCGGTGCCCATGGGGCAAGTGGCGCAGGCATGGGACACGGTCTGCGCGGTCCGGCGGATCCAGGCATCGATCTCCGCGTCGCTGCGCACCGCGGGACCGGGCGACACCTCGTCGCCGCGAAACACATCGAGCGGCCGCCGGTTGCCGGTGTCGCGCGCCCGCTTGAAGCCTTCTCGCAGGTTTGCCAGGTCGGCGGCCTCCGACAGGAAGTTGTAGAAAATGCGGACGGGATCCCGTGGATCGCGCGACCGCAGCAACAACTCGCCGCGGCTCTGCGGATGCAACAGCGCCGCGCGGATGCCGTAGCCGTCCGTGTAGGGCGCGCGCAGTCCGGGAAACCAGGGGTTCGCCTTCGCCGGCGCGCCGCGAAACATGAATTCAATATCGGGCACCCGCAGCCCCGCGCGCGTCTTGACGAAGGCGTGCAGCCCACCGGGCAGCACAGTCGCCGGGCCGCTACCGAGCAAATACGCGCGCACCATCGCCACCGCAATGCGGTCGAGCCGCATCTGGCCATGGAATGCGCTCGGTTGCAGCCGCGTCCAGAAGGCAGATACGACCAGATGGTCCTGGAGATTTTTGCCCACGGGCAAGTCGGCGACCGGTGCGATGTCGAACTGACGCAGGTGATCCGCCCGCCCGATGCCGGACAGCATGAGAAGATGAGGCGTGTTGAATACGCCGCCGGACAGGATCACCTCGCAATCGGCGCCGACCCGTCGAATCTCGCGGCCGCGCACATATTCGACTCCGGTGGCGCGGCTGCCTGCCATGACCACGCGGGTGGCATGCGCTCCTGTTTCTACGACAAGGTTGCGCCGGCCGAGCGCGGGCCGGAGATAGGCGGCGGCGGCAGACGATCGCCGGCCGTTGCGGATCGAGTATTGGCTGCGCCCGAAACCTTCGGGCTGCGCGCCGTTGTAATCCTCGGTGAAGCCGAAGCCTGCGGCTCGGCCGGCCTCAATCCAGGCATCGTAGAGCGGGTCGCTTGTTTTCGCCCATTGCACCCCAACCGGGCCGGAGCCGCCGCGCCATTCCGTGGCGCCGCCCTCCCAGCTTTCGATTCGCTTGAAGTAGGGCAGAACCTCCGCGAAGGACCAACCCGCGGCGCCGCTCGCGGCCCAGCGGTCGTAGTCGCCCGGATGCCCCCGGGTGAACGCCATGACATTGATCGAAGACGAGCCGCCCAGCACCTTGCCACGGGTCGACTTCACCCGCCGGTTGTCGAGCCCCGGGACAGGCTCGCAGCGATAGCCCCAGTCGTGCAGTTGGTGCTCGTTGAGCTTGCCGATGCCGAGCGGGATGTGGATGAGCGGATCGCTGTCCGTGCCGCCAGCTTCGAGCAGCAAGACCCGCACCGCCGGATCCTCGCTCAACCGATTTGCGAGAACGCAGCCCGCTGAGCCGGCGCCGACGACGACGTAGTCATATGTCCTGGCTGCGCTCATGGCGTTGCCGGTCTAGCGCGCCGAGTCAGTGAGCGCGTATAGCTTGCCGGGGTTTTCCCGCAGGATCTTATTCACGGTGCCGCCAGGCAAATCGCCGTCCTCTGCCAGGCGCTTGAGCGCCTCGACCTCGGCTGCGGTGTCCTTGTGGCCGTAATCGGTGCCGATGATCAGATTGTCGTCGCCGATCTCGTTGAGCAGCCAGTTGAGGTCATCGGTTTTTTGCGTGGTGACAAAGAAGTTGCTGTCGCTCAGCAGGGTATCGGGCATCCGCTGTCCCTTGCGCGCGAGACGGATTTTCACCTCGCGCATGATATAGGGCACCCACTGGGCACTTGCCTCGATGAAGCCCCACCGCGTCTTGGGAAAGCGCTTGGGGATTTCGTTCTCGAGAAGTCCGCTGAAGGCGCCGATCACCGGGAAGCGGAACAAGACCAGCGAGGATTCATGCGGCAGGATGTCGTGGATGGCAAAACTGTTGATACCCGCGTGCAAGGTCAGCGCGAGATCGAGCTCCTCGGCCATTTCGTACAGCGGATAGAAGTAGCGGTGAGTCAGCGGGCGCTCGCATTCGAAGCCGCGCAGGAAGATTCCGCATGCCCCGTTTTCCTTGCAGAACTCCAATTCCGCACGCACTTTGCCCGGGTCGACGAGGGAAAGCAGCGGCGGCATGGCAACCCAGCCGAGGCGCTCGTCCGACTGCGACCAGATGTCGGCGAGCCAGCGGTTGTAGCTGCGGATGAGCGCGAATTCCACATCGTGCTCTATGGTCAGCGGGCGCAGAAACAGGGTCGGAAACAGCACCTGCAAATCGATGCCGACCTCGTCCATATGGGTCAGCCGCTTGCGGATATCCGTCAAGTCCCGCGCGGCCGCAGGCACATTGTTGCCCACGTTGCTCTTATGCTGGAGTTTGCCATCGATCACCCAGAACTCCTTGCTCTGGTTGCGCCGCTCGCCAGATTCATCCAACGGTACGAAGATTTGCGGCCGGAACTGCTGCTCGTGCTCCCGCATATACGACCATGTCCTGGTCGATTCGAGAACATGAGCATCGGCGTCGATCGTCGGCATCCGTATTCTCCCGGTTTCTTATTGCAGAATCCGCTCTCAACGGAGCGTTGCGTGGGCCGGAATTATGGGCCATCCGGCCCGGCGCCGTCCAACGAATTTAGAAATCCATTCCGATTTCTGAAAAATCGCATTGTCCGGGGCCAGCACAAGATATGTGGCACCGAATCTCGGCAGCGAAAAATCTAACGGGGTCGTCGCCGCATAGCTTGCGCAGTGACGCATTTCTCCGCGTTCGATCGTGGAAGATTCTCCTCCGATCGCCTGCCTAGGCGGTCTGCGCGTGAGTTCTTAACGCCGCTCCTGGCACGGCGCGTCACCGATTGACCAATTGCCGGACGGTCATGGTGCATCGCTCCCCACCCGGCCGGCGCCGGTAGGCGTGACGCGCGAGATGACGTTTGCCGACGTCGTCGGCGACCAGCAGCGCAGCGCGCCGGTCGATTGCCGCACCCACCGGGCGGCCAAGGGCGTTTCCGCCGGGATCGAGAAAGCCACTCGATACGTCGACCGCAGGTCGACCACCTTCACGCCGGCCGCGCTGATCCGCGTTGGCGTTTCTTTGATCCTCCTGCAAAAATGATTGCATCGTGTTCGCGGGACGGGCGCGCTCAAGAATTATTAACCATTTTATTCAAAACTGCAGGGAACCGATACGCGGCCCGGTCTCGCGGCCCGCCATGCAACCAAGCTGGCGGCCACGGACAACACCGAGGCCGCGGACGAAACCCGCCGCATGCGCGTGAAGGATTGAGATGGAGAATCGCAACGCCGCCCCCCCTCCCATGGGGCACGGCGAAACCGTGCTGATCGTCGAGGACGATAACGAGATCCGCGCCCTCGCCGTCCATCAGTTGCGCCGCTTCGGCTACGCCGTCATCGAGGCGCTCGATCCGGCCGATGTTCTCGCCATCCTGCATTCCTCCCAGCACGTCGATTTGCTGTTCACCGACGTGGTGATGCCGGGCGGCCTGTCCGGGCCGGACCTCGCCGAACAGGCCAAGGCGTTGCGGCCCGGCCTGAAGATTCTTTTCACCTCGGGCTTTCCCGACATTCGCGGCGGCGGATGCCCGCAGCCCGGCATGTTGCTGAAAAAGCCTTATCGCAGCCAGGAACTCGCCCGGAAATTGCACGAAGCCTTGCAAGGACTCGCGTCATGACATCGAACCGGCTTCTCATCCTCGATGACGAGAAGGACTTCTGCACCTTTATTGCGCATGTCGGGACCGAATGCGGCTTCGAGGTTACGGCGACCACGGAACGTGACGAACTCATCGAGCAAGTCCGCAACGATCCTGACTCCTCCGTCATCCTCGATCTTCAAATGCCGCGTGCCGACGGCGTCGTGGTGTTGCGCGACCTCGCTGCCCTCGGCGCGACGGGCAGCATCTATATCGCCAGCGGCGCCGACATTCGTATTTCGGCAGCGGCGCTGCGCCTGGGCCGCGAGCGTGGCCTGAAGATGGCCGGAGTGATGCCAAAGCCGATCCGGCTGGCCGACCTGCGCAGCGCGCTGCACAAGATCAAGCCGAGGGACGACGCGATCACGCCCGCCGCGCTGGCCGAAGCGATCACACGCGACGAGTTGGTGCTCCATTACCAGCCGCAAATAGACCTGAAGACCGACAGAATCCTGGGCGTCGAAGCGCTGGTCCGCTGGCAGCACCCCGAACGCGGCTTGGTGATGCCTGGTCTCTTCGTGCCAGTGGCCGAGCAATCGGGTGTCATCCACGACCTGACCCGTTGGGTCATGAAGGCGGCTGTGCGTCAGTGCGGAAAATGGAAACGGCAAGATCTCCATCTCGGCATCGCCATCAATATCTCCGCGGTGGATATCGCCGGCTATGACCTGCCCGACGGACTCGAGGAATTGTGCCAGTCCGAAGGCGTCGATCCGTCGCAGATCACCGTCGAACTCACGGAAACCGCGACGATGCAGGATCCGGCCTTGATGATGGATGTCGCTACCCGCTTTCGCATAAAGGGATTTAGGCTTTCCATCGACGATTTCGGCACCGGCTATTCATCGCTCGTGCAACTTCAGCGGTTGCCTTTCTCCGAACTCAAGATCGACAAATCCTTCGTCGCATCGATGGTCGAAGCGGCGGACAGCGCCATCATCGTGGCGACCATCATCGGCATGAGCAAAAATCTCGGCATCTCATGCGTCGCCGAAGGAATCGAGACGGCAGAAGCCTTCGAAGCGCTGAGGGAGGGCGGTTGCGAATTCGGCCAGGGCTTCTACATCGCGCGCCCCATGCCGGCCCACCAGGTCGAGGACCTGATGGCCCACGGCAACAGCGTCTGCGCGTCCGCGCGCTTGTAACCACTTCACTGCGGAGCGGGTTGCCGCCGATCGCGGCTGCTGTTCGTAGGCCCTCGGGAAGGGCGGCCGCGCGAGGCGGCCGCCCTTCGATGGTCAGATCTTGAGCTTGTAGAGGTCGATGACGTTCTGGCTCAGCACGCGCTTCTGCCGCGCCGGATCGAGATCGCCGATCTGCCGCGCGAGGAAGGCGCGCGAGTTCGGCCATGTCATGTTGGGGTGCGGATAGTCGCTCGACCACATGACATTGCGCTCGCCCCAATATTTGAGCGCCTGCCCGCCGACGAAATCGTCCATGAAGGTCGCATAGACGTGATCGTTGAAGATCTCGCTCGGCAGGCGTGAGATCAAGAAGTCCTCGGCGCCGCCGTGCTTGACGTTGCGCTTGTAGTAGTAATCCCACTGCTGCAGGACGAACGGCAGCCAGCCGATCTCGCTCTCGACGATCTCGACCTTGAGCTTGGGATGGCGCTCGAAGGTGCCGCCCCAGATCAGGTCGAACACCGAGGTGATGGCGTCGCCGGTCTTGATATTGACCGAGCCGCGGATCTTCTCCATGCCCTTGAGGTTTTCGCGCTTGTAGTTGAAGCCGGTCAGGATGTGGAAATTGAGCGGATAGCCGAGTTCCGCCGCCGCGGCCCACAGCTTCTCGTAGTGATCGGAGGTCAGCGGCAGCTTGGGATCGGGCACCTGCCAGACCAACCCGCCGAGCAGGCCCATATCGGCGCAGCGGTGCATTTCCGCGATCGCCTTGTCGATGTCGTAGACCGCAAGGCAGGGAATGCCGAACAGGCGCTTGGGCGAGGTGCTGCAGTAATCGGCGAGCCAGTCGTTGTAGACCCGGAAGCCGGCTTCCTGGACCTCGGGTTCGGCGGCGAACAGGCCGAGCGTATAAGTCGGATAGAGCACCTCGGCGGCGATGCCGTCGAGCTCCATGTCCGTGATGCGGATCTTCGGATCCATGCCACCCTTCGGCCGGCTCTCGCGCATCAGGTTGGGCCGCTTGATCTTCTCGCGAATAGCCTGGGGCAGCGCGTCGAACATATTCGGCGGTTCGTCGACATGGCTGTCGGCGGAAACCAGAAAGGTCGGGATCTTGGCGGCTGCGGCCTTCGACTTCGGGTCAATATCGCGCGCCGACATTTCATCGAGTGTGACTGACATTCTTGTGCTCCTTAAACTGTTAGCGGCGGGTCTTGCGGATTGAATACCGGGCCCTTGCCTTTATGAAAATCGCCAATGACGTCGGACGATGCGGACGCCGCGACAACAATCGAACTGACCGGCAGCGGCGTCGTGAACGCCAGAGGAGACAGAGCCGGCAGGCGATGGCGGACGCGGTGCCATGGCGATCTAACTCCCCGTTTTGCCTTTGCCGTTATGCACGACGATATCACACCCGTTTTAGGCGGTAAAAGGCCGCATCGTCAGGCGTCGATTGCCGCCATCATACGCCTTGGTGGCGAGTCATCTATATGTCCGTGGAAAATAGTGTGTTTACTTTCTCGATGAGGAGCCGTCCGCCCGGTCCCGCCGCTCGCGAGGTGCCGGCGGGAGCCTGACCGCGCCACATCGCCCTCGCCATAGCGGCCGCGACGGGAACGCAACGCGTCAGCCATACGTTGATGGACGTCACGCCTGTCCTCGTTTGCCCACAGGTTCATGCGCGAAGCGGCTCCAAGCCGGATAGCGCCGTCCGGCCCGTCTGAACGATCATGGTCGAAACCCGAAAAGGACAATATTCCGGCGAGATGTCGCGCGACGAGTTCCGCGCCCATTTCCGCCGCAGCTTCTTCGATCCGGCTTTCGCGCGCGAGGCGGACGCAATCGCGCGCCTGGAAGCGATCGCATGGGACGGCTACGTCAAGAATTGCAAATCGCCGGCGACGCGCAAGGCGGGGCCGTCCTTCGCCGACCCCGACTACGACCTGTCGGCCGAGTGGCTCGATACCCATGACGAACTCGGCCGCATCATGGCGCGTCAGAGGGATCCTGCGACGCCATCCCGCATCCTCGTGATCGTCGGCGCGGCGCGCAACGACGGCACTTGCCCGGGTGAAATGTCGAAGAGCTATCGCCTGGCGACGACCGTGCTGGAGACGCTCGGCGCCGAAGGCATGGAGGGCGACCTGCTCGATCTCAGCCGCCTGACCTCCGATTACGGGCGGAAGATTCATCCCTGCAAAGCCTGCGTCTCGACCGCGATGCCACTGTGCCATTGGCCATGCAGCTGTTATCCCAACCACGCGCTCGGCCAGGCGGACGATTGGATGAACGAGATCTACAAGCTGTGGGCCGCCGCCCATGGGGTGATCATCGTCACGCCGGTCTACTGGCTGCAATCGCCCAGCGCGCTGAAGCTGATGGTCGACCGTCTGGTTTGCGCCGACGGCGGCAATCCGGACCCGACGACCACGTCGGGCAAGGATGCGGACAAGGCCAAGGCGCTGGAGCTGGCCGGCTGGCCCTATCCCAAGCATCTCGCCGGCCGCGTCTTCGGTCTCGTGGTCCACGGCGACGCGGAAGGGGTCGATGACCTGCGCGGCGGTCTTGCGGACTGGCTCGAAACCATGGGCCTGATCGAGGCCGGCCCGGGGTCCGTGCTGGGCCGCTACGTCGGCTATCTCAAGCCCTATGCGACGAGTTACGACGATCTCGACGCCGACGAGGCGCTGTTCGAGGAAACCCGCAATGTGGCGCGCGCGGTGAGCAAGGGCGTTGCCGACGTGCGCGCCGGCCGCATCATCCGGCCCGACGCCGAGGTGACGCCGCCCCGACCTAAGTAAAAGTCTTGAATAGCGGACGGCGCGGCCGGGTTCCGGCTGCCGGGACATGGGGCGGCAGCCTCATCGGTGCCGTCAGGGATCGCGGGCCGTCGCGGCATGCCGACGGTCAAATCGCCGTGATGACCGGCGAGTTGACTGCCGCCGGTCACACCTGGCGGAGACGCGGCCCGCAGCCTGTGGCATACTTTTCGGTATAGGAACGCAGTTTCCCGGAGGAAGACCACCATGGGTTTCAACCGCACCGCCGTCTGCGCCTTTGCCGCCGTCTTCATCGGCCTGATCGGGATATCGGATGCCTCGGCTCAAACCGCACGCCTGCGCGGCGAGGTCGAGAGCGTCGATGGCAACGCCCTGACCGTGAAGACCTCTGACGGGAAGACCGTCAAGGTCATGCTCGAGGGTGACTACACCGTGAACCATGCCGTGTCGGCGTCGCTCGCCGACCTCACGCCCGGCACCTTCGTCGGCGTCGGTTCCGTTCCCGATGGTGACGGCTTGAAGGCGGCCCAGGTGCAGATCTTCGCGCCGACCTCGCGCGCCACTGAGCGTCACGGTGCATGGAGCAGCGATCCGAGCGGTACCATGACCAACGCGCCGGTGACCGCGGTGGTGGCGGGCCAGAGCGGCGGCATGCTCACGCTGACGACCCAAGGGCAAGCTCATGACATCAAAATCGGGCCCGACACGCCGATCATCAGAACCCAAGCGGGAACCAAGGATCTGGTGAAGAAGGGCGCATGGATCGGCATCTCCAACGCGGCTGAGAAAGACGGCGCCTTCATCGCCAAATCGATCACGGTAAGCGATGACCGCCGTTACCCCGCGAGATAGAGGCACGCCGACACAAAGCGGAAGGCGCCTTGGTCGTGCTCGCGCCGTTGCCATTGGGAGTGGATTCTCGCCGCGCAGCGACCCGTGGCCGGCACGCAGACCCAGAAGAACGTGTCTCGCCATGATCTGTGAAGCATGGCAGGTCACACAACTTGGGAGGCAATATCATGGCCATCAAGATCGTCGATGTTCTCGCGCTCGCGCATGAGGAGCGCACGCGCCAGGTCATCATGGACACCCACAAGATGCATGCGTGGATGCATTACTATCCCAATCCGGGTGATCGCGACGACTTGCATTGCCACCCCGGCGACCAGACTTTCATGGTGCTCGAAGGCGAATGCACCATGGGCTTCGAGGACGGCGGCAAGGCGACGATGACGCCGGGAATGGTAGCCTTGATCGAGGGCGGCACGTTTTATCAGCTGGAGAACACCGGCACCGGCCCGATGATCATGATGGGCACGCGCACAGGCCAGCGCTCTCTCAACAAGCACATCACCTACGAAACCAAGACGGACGTGAAAGGCATTCGGCCGAAACGGCCGACGGGAGCGAAGATCGATTACGCGACCGAACGCACCGGGGCGAGCCTGCGCAAGTAGCGCCGCCGCGGGCCTTTCCAAAGAGTGGAGCGGCTGGCGGCGCCCGAGCGGGTCAGACGCGCGCGAAAAGAATTACGGCGAATGCTTCGACGGTCCGGCGATGCTTCGCCTTATGGGGCCAGACCCCCGACGGCTCCGGGAAACAAGCTGATCAGCGCCAGAACACCGCACAGCAGGACCGCAGCGATCCAGAACAGCCGACGCGAGTCGACGGATATCTGGCTTTGCCCGATCGGCAATCCCAGACGAAACCGCCGCGCAGGCGGCTGACCGGCTGGAGGCTGAGCGGTTACCGCGGCCCGCTGCGGAACCGCGTCGCACAGTGGAGAGGCCTCCGAGGCGCCCGCTGATGCCGAGTCCCGGGCCAAGGCAGCCGTGAGCTCGTCCGGATCGACCGTCGCCGTGAGGGTGATGCCGGCGAACTGTCCATGCAATTCTATGGATGTCGAAACCCGCTGGTATGCGGCGATCGAGACCGTGTCGAGGAGACGCTCGAAAGTCTCTATCCGATAGATGCCGGGCGGTTGCAGCCCATCCAGCCCCGTCAAGGTGAACGGATGCCTGAACTCCACATTCGTTCTGATCGTACGGGTATTCAGTTCACCGTCCACGACACCGCCCAAAAAGCCGAAACGGATCGGACGCACGCGATGCGATGTGCTGCCGCCTCACTCCTCGTCATCCTCGGCATCCAAAATCAAATCGTCTCCCTCCGCGTCTTCATCCGGTTCGGCCTCTTCGTTCTTCTTCGGCCGCTTGCCCTCTTCGATCTTGGCGACGGGAACCGGCGCGGTTCTGGCACGCGTGCGCGACACGCTGGCCTTGAACCGCTTTGCCGAACTCAAGGTCGACCGCGCGTCTGCGTTGAAAGCCGTGCCGCATTTCGGACACTGAATAGGATGGCGCAGTAAATCGTAGAATGGCGCGTCACACGAGCGGCAACGGCGTTTGACACCGCGATCGACTTTGGCGGCGCGAACGGCGACGGCGGTCATTGCACATCCTCGGGGTTCTTCACGGCGTAGCCGTCGCTCAACCGCTCGGCGATGCGCGCCTTGGCGATTTTGTGCGCTTCATCCGCGCTGATATCCCAGGCAACCACCGACTGACTGAAGCCAAGCGCGCGGCGGGCCTTCACCCAGCCTGTCATGGCCAACCAATCGGCGGCCGGAACGCCGGCCTGGCGGACGCTGCTTTGGCGAAACGGATCCGGCCGGGTGCGACCCTTCCAGACCTGCACGAACACCGATTTACTGGCCTCGTGGGTGATTTCCCCGACCATCATCTCGCCCCACGTTCCAGCGGCCTTGCGCGAGGCCTCATTCGCCAGACGTAGCGCGCGCAACTTGTCCGTCTTGCTTTCGACCTCGACGATTTTTTTGGCCATTGTTTCCTCTCCAAATTTAACAGTGCGCGTCCCTAGAACCGAACGCGTCGTCTTGGCGTCAAAGCCGGCCTCCCAAACGCTCGCTCTCGAATGTATGCGCGCACCGTGGCGACGCTGAACCTGTCTTTGCCGGTTAGGTGCAGCACGCATCTGGCTCCGTGAATGAGCCTCCAGTGTGGCATCAGCCGCTACATTCTTTTGACGACGAGATGGTGGCGCTTGACGCCACGCATACCAGGCGCGGGATGCCGACCATGGCAGCTTGAGGGCCTGAATTAACGATATTTATTTAATTAATAAATGGGTCTTATCCCAATCATTTTCAACGCTATTTTACCTCGACAATAATTATTTCCCACTATTAGCACATTATTTTTGGTAAGTTAAGTCAGACATATGCGCCAGTCCATCCGACTCGTTTTGCTCGATTGGATTCTGGGTCCAATTCCGCTGCGCGAACATGGTGAATGCGCCGACAGTTTGCGCAGCGCCCGACTGAAAGGCTTACAATGAAGATCGTCCGCCGCGATCTTGACGGTGCGAACGGTGTATTGCGAGAGCACGTCCTGAACATCCAGGTTTCGTCACGCGAAGAAGGCGAGGCCTATTTGCGCGATCAAGTATCGCGGGGCTTCGACACCCACGGCTTCGATCTGGTGAACAACTGCTGGTGGGGGCGTCACGCCAACGGCCAACACATCAGCCGCTTCTTCATCGAGCCTTAGACGGCACCAAGGGCAATAGGGATTTCTCCTGGCCCGCTCCAGGAATCGCCATGAAACCGACGCTCGCGTGGTCGTGCGAAGACCGCGCCCTCGCGATCAGAGATCATCTTCTGCCGCTCATTCGCGACCGCGGAACCTTGCAGGAACAGCAAGGCTCCATTCGCCTGATACGCCTGCGCCTGGAGCCATGGCTGTTCAACCATTGGACCCCTTTCAAGATGGTCCTGTCGAGCGAGGCCGCGTCGCCCGGCTACCGGCACGCGCTGGAACATCAGCACGCCAGCCCCGATCTGCCCTATGGGCTCGAAGTCTGGCATGATGAACGGGTGCTCAGCGTGATTTGGGCCGACCACGGTGCCTGCCAAGTCTGCACATTCGTCCGCGGTTCTTGGGAAGAGGCCGCTCTCGCTCTCCCGCGCTGACGAGCATCCGCAGGACTGGACCAGAAGACGCGCCATGGCGAGTCTCGATCGCGGCCGACGCCGCACCATCACCGAAAAGTCCCTCATGCAGGCCCTCCAGCGCGGTCATGTGCTGGTGCAGACAGCGGGTCCCCGGGAAGAAACGATTTCGATCGAGCGAAACCGGGTGAGCCCGGCGCAGTTCCGACGTCTGGCCGAGAACAAGATCATCCGCCGCGTTGCGTTTTGGGAAAAGGGCAACCCGCGCGGCACAACCTCGTGGTACGAGCTGACCGAGAAGGGGCGCTCTCTGTCTGATGCCCCCCTGAAGCGATGAAAATTAAAAGGGGGCCGCGCGATTTAGCGAGACAGGCGTGTCGGCCGCTCATACCAGTCGCGCGTGCGCCGGACGATGTGAACGACCGAGAGCATGACGGGCACCTCGATCAGAACGCCGACGACGGTTGCCAAAGCGGCACCCGATCGGAAACCGAACAGCGCAATGGCGGTCGCCACGGCGAGTTCGAAGAAATTCGATGCGCCGATCAGCGCCGACGGACCGGCGACGCACCACTCGGCGCCGACGCGGCGGTTCAGCCAGTAAGCCAGGCCGGCATTCATATAGACCTGGATCAGGATCGGCACGGCAAGCAGCGCGATGACCAGCGGCTGCTCGATGATCTGCTCGCCCTGGAATCCGAACAGCAGGACCAAGGTGGCGAGCAGGGCGGCCACGGACAAGCGGCCGAGCGTCTTGACGCGCCGCGCCAGGGCCGCGGCGCCGCCTGTCGCGAGCAACCGATGCCGCCACGCCTGCGCGATGGCGACGGGGATCACGATATAGAGCACGACCGACAGGACGAGGGTGTTCCACGGCACGGTGATCGCCGACAGCCCGAGCAGCAATCCGACAATCGGCGCGAAGGCCACCACCATGATGGTGTCGTTGAGCGCCACCTGGCTCAGGGTGAAATGGGGCTCGCCATCCACCAGATGGCTCCACACGAACACCATGGCGGTGCATGGCGCCGCCGCCAGCAGGATGAGGCCGGCGATATAGCTGTCGATCTGATCGGCCGGCAGCCAGGCCCGGAACAGCCAGCCGAGGAAGAGCCAGCCGAGCAGCGCCATGGAGAACGGCTTGACGGCCCAATTGATGAACAGCGTCACGCCGATGCCGCGCCAATGGCGTCGCACCTGCCCCAACGCGGCGAGATCGATCTTGAGCAGCATGGGCACGATCATCAGCCAGACCAGCGCGGCAACCGGCAGATTGACCTCGGCGACCGTCGCCTCGCCCAGAATGCGGAACAGACCCGGCGCGATCTGGCCGAAGGCGACACCGCCGACGATGCACAGCGCGACCCAGAGCGTCAAATAGCGCTCGAACCGGCCGAGTCCAGGCGTCTCAGCCTGGGCAGTGACCGCGCCGGCGTCCGGGCTCATGGCGTGGCGTCTTCGCGACCGGTGGTCTTGCCAATCTCGTCGAGCCGCTGCTTCATTGCCAAGCGGCCGAGACTTTCGAGGCGCAGGCTCGTGAAGATCTTGATGCGGCTTTCGAGAATCCGCAGGGCGTCGCGGAAGGCCTGGCGCCGTTCCAGTTCGGTGCCTTCGACAGCGGCGGGATCGGGAACGCCCCAGTGGGCGGTCACCGGCGTTCCCGGCCAGATCGGGCAGACCTCGCCCGCGGCCTGGTCGCACACCGTGATGACGAAATCCATGATCGGCGCGCCAGGGCTGGCGAATTCATCCCAACCTTTGCTGCGCAGCCCCGTTACGGGCAAGCTCAGCGAGCGCAGCAGGTCGAGCGCGTAGGGATGCACCGCGCCCTTCGGGAAGCTGCCGGCGCTGTAACCCTTGAAGCGCCCCTTGCCCCAATGGCCGATCAGGGATTCCGCCAGAATGCTGCGCGCCGAATTGCCGGTGCAGAGAAACAGCACATTGAAGACGCGCCCGCTCATTCGGCCGCGCCCTGCCCCGGCGCGCAGCACGCGGTGGATGAAACGTCGGGTTTGGGCGTGCAGCATGCCGCGGCGTTTTTGATCGGCGCGAGATCCGGACTGGCGCCGTATGTCGTGCTTTCACCCGTGGTGTAGAAAGTTTCCCACGACAAACCCTGCGGATCGGAGGTCCAGGACTTTTCCGATTGGGCATAGCAGCAGGTGGTCGCCCCCTCTTCCAGCACGGGTCGGCCCGCCTTGTTCAAGCGGCCGTAAACCTCGCGCAATTCGTCTTCGCCTTCGACCTGGATGCCGAGATGATCGACGCCGGCGGTGGCGCCGCGTTGCGAAATGGCGAAGTTCACCCGCGGATCGTCGAGCAGCCACTTTGCGTAATCGGGTTTGAGCACGGTCGGGGCCGCGGCAAATAACGTGCTGTAAAAGCCGATCGACGCGGCGAGATCGTCAACGGCGACGTGCACGTGCAGGCGTTTCATGGCGCGACCTTCCTTTCGGAATGGTGGATTTCAAAGGTTCGCAGGCCGGCACGCCGCATGCGGCGGTATCGCCTGCGCAACAATTCTCAGTGAGGTAAGCGAGCAGGCCGTTCATGGCGCGGTATTCCGCCGCATAGATCAGCGAGCGGCTTTCGCGCCGCACGGTGATCAGCCCGGCGTGACGCAACTGGTTGAGGTGAAACGACAGCGTGGGGCCCGGCAGGTCGAGACGCTCGCCGATGTTTCCCGCCGCCATGCCGGCATCGCCCGCTTGAACCAACAGGCGGTAGATGTCGAGACGGGTTTCCTGGGCGAGGGCGCCGAGGGCCGCGAGCGCGCTGATCTTTTCCATATTTCTATAATAATCAAATTATAGATGGCGTCAAGCCGAGCCAGACGCGTTTGCGGCCGCGTGAGGCCTTTGTTCATTGGCGCGCTGGCCAGGCGAAGCTATAAGCTTTTTGTCTGCCTTCTATGTAATTAATAATCATTCTCAACTCTGGATGCCTATGCTACATCGCTAAGAAGACAAAGCAATCGCCCAACGGGGGGCATCCAGGGACATGACCGACCACAGAAATTTTGGCGCAGCCGCGCGCCACACGGCACTCGATCTGGCGTCGGTTTCTGCCTCAGTCCCGCCGACGGCCCGCATCGACGCCCATACCCTGCTCGGCAACGCGCGCGAGGTCATCCTCGTGCTGCAGGGCAGCGAATATCGCCTGCGGCTGACCAGCAAAGGGAAGCTGATCCTGACCAAGTAGAATCGGTCCGGCACGCCGGTACCAGTCGCAACCATTTCGCCAAGCCAGCCACCGCCGAGCCCGTCTCCAGGTAGCCAGCCAGGTTTCAAAAAAACCAACTGGCTCGCCTCCGGAGGGGCACTATGACGACACATCCAGAACTCATCCAAACCACGCCTGTCGAGCGCCGGCTGTCGCGACGGCTCGGTTTCGTATCGCACAGCGTCATCGCCTTCGCCGCCCTGAGCTTCGCCGCCTTCCCGGCGACGAAATCCCGGGCGCAGGACGCGCCGGTGCAACTGCCGCCGGTCAATGTCGAGGCCGAGCAGCCGGGCGACTACAAGGTGGACAGCGTCAGCTCGCCCAAGATCACGACGCCGCTGCGCGAAACGCCGCAGACCATCAACGTGGTACCGCGCGAACTGATCGAAGACCGCAGCGCCACCACGCTGCGCGAGGTGCTGCGCAACGTGCCGGGCATCAGCATGCAGGCCGGCGAAGGCGGCGTGCCGGAAGGCGACAACTTCACCATCCGCGGCTTCAACGGCCGCACCGACACGTTCCTCGACGGGGCACGCGACTTCGGCGTCTATTTCCGCGACCCGTTCAACTACCAGCAGATCGAGGTCAGCAAGGGACCGAGCGGCACCTACGCCGGCCGCGGCTCGACCGGCGGCGCGGTGAACCAGGTCAGCAAGACGCCGCTGGCCGACGCCTTTGGCAATGGCACGGTCATGTTCGGCACCGACATGACGAAGCGCGCCACCATGGACATCAACCAGCCGTTGACCGGCCTGGCCGAGGATTCGGCGTTCCGCCTCAACCTTCTCGCACACGATTCCGAGGTCGCCGACCGCGACGTGGTCGAAAAGAGCCGCTGGGGTTTCGCGCCCTCGCTGGCCTTCGGCCTCACTGGTCCGACCAAAATCACTCTGAGCTACTTCCACCTCAGTCAGGACGAGATTCCCGACCGTGGCGTACCCTTCATCAACGGCCGTCCCGCGCCGGTCGATCGCAGCAACTTCTACGGCATCAAGAACCGCGACTACTACGAGGCCACGGTCGATATCGTCTCGGCCGAGGTCAAGCACAGGTTCAACGAGAACGTCTCGCTGCGCAACCTGACGCGCTATGGCTACAACACGGTCGACTACGTCGTCAGTAACCCCAGCGGCGCCGACCTCGCCGCCGGCACTATCAATCCGACGACGCGCGCGCGCGACTCGATCGAGACGATGCTGATCAATCAGACCGATCTGACGACGAAATTCGAAACCGGCCCCGTCGGCCACACGCTGGTCAGCGGCATCGAGCTGTCTTACGAGACGACCGAGAACCGCGCCCGCTCCAACGTGGCGGGTCCGACGACCAGCCTGTTCGATCCCGATCCCGACCGAGTCGGCGCCACGGCGCCTTACACGGGAGCCCGCACCGAAGGCGACGGAACCGGCGTGGCACTCTACGCCATCGACACCATCGCCCTTGGTTCGCAATGGGACCTCATCCTCGGCGGCCGCTGGGACTATTTCGATGTCGACACCACATCGGTCGCTACGCCCGGTGTCGCGACCGACTTTGCACGCACCGACCGGGAATTCAGTTGGCGCACGGGGCTGGTCTATAAGCCGGTCCCCTATGGCAGCATCTACGCGGCCTATGGCACGTCCTACAACCCATCCTCCGAGCGCCTGACGCTCAACGCCAACACCGAGGTGGTCGCTCCCGAGAAGACCAATACCTACGAGGTCGGCACCAAGTGGGACATCCTCGGCGAGCGGCTGTCGCTGACCGGCGCCATCTTCCGCATCGAGAAGACCAACGCCCGCACCAACGATCCGCTCGGCGGCACGGTCCAGGTGCTCGACGGCGAACAGCGGGTGGACGGATTCGAGATCGGCTTCGCCGGCACCGTCATGCCCAACTGGAAGGTCTACGGCGGCTACACCTACCTCGCGGGCGAGGTCACCAAGTCGAACGATCCGGCGCAAGTCGGCGCCGAGCCGATCAACACCCCGCCGCACAGCTTCAGCTTCTGGACGACCTACGACACCCCCTGGAAGCTGCGGGTCGGCGCCGGCGCGCAATATGTCGACCGGCGCATAGGCGGTAACTCGGAAAGCGGCTTTGCCGCCACCAGTACAAACGTGGCGCCCGACTACCTGATCTTCGATGCCATGGTGTCCTATCCGCTGACCGAGAAGGTCGGGCTCCAGCTCAACGTGTTGAACATCACCGACGAAACCTACTACGACGCGAGCTACTCCGGCTTCACCGTACCCGGCGCCGGACGAACGGTGCTGCTGACCACCGACGTGAAGTTTTAACCCGCGACGAAGCCGCCCGCGCCGCAGGACGTGGCGCGGGCGGCAGGTCGCCAAGCCCGTTGTTTTCATGCTGCTGCAGATTCCCGAAGTCCTGACCGCCGACCAGGTTAAAACCTGCCTTACCACCTTGCAGCAGGCGCCGTGGGCCGACGGCCGCGTCACCGCCGGCTATCAATCCGCCAAGGCCAAGAACAACACCCAGCTGCCCGAGGATTCGCCGCAGGCGCGCCAGCTCGGCGACATGATCCTCTCGGCGCTCGGCCGCAATCTGCTGTTCATTTCCGGGGCGCTTCCGGCCAAGGTCTTCCCGCCCCTGTTCAACCGCTATGACGTGAACCAGTCGTTCGGCGTTCACGTTGACAACGCGATCCGCGACGTACGCGGCACGCCACACCGGGTGCGCACGGATATCTCGGCGACGCTTTTCCTCAGCGCACCCGACGACTACGACGGCGGCGAATTGCTCGTCGACGACACCTACGGCGCGCACAAGGTGAAGCTGGCGGCCGGCGACATGGTGCTCTATCCCGCCAGCAGCCTGCATCGCGTCGCGCCGATCACCCGCGGCACGCGGCTCGCCGCGTTCTTCTGGATCCAGAGCATGGTCCGAAGCGACGCGCAGCGCACGCTGCTGTTCGATCTCGACAGCGCGATCCAGAGCCTGACGCGCGACGTGCCCGACCACCCCGGCCTCGTGCAGTTGACCGGCACCTATCACAACCTGCTGCGCCAGTGGGCGGAGGTGTGAGCATGACAGACCGCTTCCGAAAACCGCGCTTGCGCCGCATCCTGCGCACGATTCACCTGTGGCTCGGCGTGTCGCTCGGCATCCCGCTCGCGCTGATCGGCGTCAGCGGCAGCATCCTGGTGTTCGAGCATGAGATCGCCGCGCTGTTCGAAGCCGCGCCTGAGCGCACGCTGGCGCAGGGCGAGATTCAGCCGGCCTCCGCCATCGTCGAAGCGGCACGTGCCCGGGCGCCGGCCGGCACCGTGCCGGCGCTGCTCGCCCTACCCGACGCGGCCGGCGAGCCGGCGACCGTGCGCTTCACCCAGCCCGGCCGCGCCGCAGGCCCCGGCGCGGCCGTGACCGTGCAGGTCGATCCCGTTTCGCTCGCCACCTTCGAGCGGCCTGAGCCTTCCGCGGTACAGCGCGGGCTGCGCGAGATTTTCCAGTTCCACGCCAACCTGTCCGCGGGTCGCGAAGGCCGTATCTGGGTCGGCTGGCTCGGCGTCGTTATGTGCTTTTTCGGGGTCAGCGGGCTGATCATGTGGTGGCCGCGCCCGAGCCGCTGGAAGCAGGCGTTCGGCGTGACCAAGGGTGCCCAGGGCATCCGGCTCAACCGCGAGCTGCATGGCGCCGCCGGATTCTGGGGACTCGTCGTCTTCATGATGATCAGCTTCAGCGGCGTCTATATCGTGTTTCCCGAGACCGCCGGCGAGTTGGTGCGCACGGTTCTCCCAGGCCGTGACCTGCGCGCCGAGGTCGCCTCCCTCCGCGTGCAGCCGCTCGCCGGCGGACCACAGCTCGATGTCGACCGCGTGGTTTCGCTCGCCCGCAGCCATGCCGACGACGTCGATCTGCGCATGGTCGCCTTCCCGATACGGCCCGAGCAGCCCTACCGGGTCGCCTTCAAGATGCCCGGCAGGACAGTCGGCCATGGCGTACCGATGATCGCGGTCTTCGTCGATCCCTGGGCGGCCGAAGTGATCGCAACACACGACCCGCGCGCCTTCACGCTCGGCGAATCCGTCTCGGTCTGGCAGCGCGCGCTGCATGGGGGATACGGATTGGGCTGGGTGTGGAAGATTCTCACCTTCCTGTCCGGTCTGCTGCCGGTGCTGTTCGCCATCACCGGAATTTCCATGTGGTGGCTGCGCCGCCGCAAGAAGGCGCGCGCCGCCACGGTGGCACGGAGAAGGTCCGCCGCGCCGGCCGAGTGATCAGCCCTCGATGCGCAGCAGATGATTGTCCCAGCCCGCCGTGGCGAGCGCTCCGCCATCGAGCGGCTGGACATCGCGATCGGCGACATTGACGCGGCGGGGGCCGCCAAGACCGCTGGTCACCACGAACTCTGCCACGCGCTGGCCCGCGGCGAGGCCGCAGACGTCGGGCTGTTCAGCGAGGCCGGCCAAACGCCCGGTTCCCATATCCCAGAATCCGACGACCCCGCCCACCGGGCTGGTGACGGCGAGAACCCGTTCGGCGAGGCCTAGCGCGATGCTGCCGCAGTAGTTGCGCAAACGGGCGAGATCGCGCGCGGGCGCTTCGAGGAACCGCAGCGCCTTGTCGCCGGGTCGGTGGGTCGCCACAAGGGGCACCGCGTCGCCCGACGGTCCTTCATATTGCATGGCGACGGCGACGGTGCCGTCGCGGCTGAGCGACAGATGGCGCAGGCTGAGCTGGGCGTAGTCCGATGGCAACCGCTGCCGCTCGATCAGGCGGCCGTCGCGCGCGTCGATATAGGCGAGCGAGGAGTCCATGCTGTCGCGGTTGAGCTTGATGCCGGGCGCATCGGGATCGGTGAGGATGCCGCCGTTCGCCACCGCGAGTGTCACGCCATCGGGCAGCAGGGCCATCTCGTGAGGGTCGAGCCCGCCGCTGCGATATTCGCCGACGCGACGATAGCCACGCACGGCGTCGTAGAGGCCGAGGACGCCGTCGCCCGTGGAATATTCCAGCTCGGTGGCGATCAGCAGCGCACCGCCGCGCGCGAAGATGCCATGGCCGCAGAACCGCCGGTCCTTCGCGGCATCGATGCGGTGGAGTTGCCGGCCGCTCGCCGGATCGAAGACGATGAGGAAGGCGCCGGGGCGCCGCGCGAATGCCACGATTTCGTTCGTGAATGGCCGCAACGCGAAGCCGTGGCCGCGCGCCGGCAGGGGAAAATCGCAGACCGGCGTGCCGTCGCTGCGGAATGCGGTGGCGAAAGCCTGGTTCGCGGCGCCGACGCGGGCGCCAATATAGACGCTGCCCGTTGCGGGTCCGGCCCATGCCCGCGGCGCGACGGCGGCGAGCCCGACCGCCGAAGCACCCCTCAGCATCGCGCGGCGCGACAGCATGTCAGTCCCCGTCCAGTGAATTGAAGCCGACCGGCACGTTGAGCGCCGGCGCCAGGCGCTGCACCAGCAGGGTCTTCAGCGCCTTGGCCTCGCGGGCCAGCTTGTCGAACGCGGGCCGGTGCTGGGCTGCCGCGACGCCGTCTTCCAGCGGCACCGGATATGCCATTCGCCGTCGCCAGCGTCTGGGCGAAGGCGCGGCGCAGCAGCGCGTCGAGTGCGGCATCGCCGGCGACGCTGCTGACGAAGGCCGAGATGGCGGAGCCGCCGTGCTCTCCTTCATACATCGCCTCGGCCGCCGCCAGGTTGCGCCGGATGTTGGCGAGCGAGCGCTTCGAGCGCCAGGACTCCGCCAGACGCGGCCGCGCCGCCTGCGGCGAGGCCCCGAGCGGCCGCGCCAGCTTGTGGTCGGCGACCAGTTCGATGGCGGTATAGAGGGACTTGAACAGCTCGATGGTGACGTCGCTCGGACGGCGGAAGCGCACATCGTCCGCGCGGTCGACGAGCTTGGCATAGGGATCGTCGCCGCCCGTCCATTCGTCACGGAGTTCGCGCGCCATGGTCTGCAGATTGTCGGTGATCGCCTTGATCATGGCGCAGCGATAATCCGCATCGGCGCCGGGCCCTTGCAGCTTGGCCGCGGCGCCCTCGCCATAGAGCAGAAGTTCGAGTGCCGGAAAGCCCTGCACCGCGACGCTGCGCCTTGGCGAAGGTCGTCGGGCGCGAGCGCCGCCGCGTCGCGCTTGGCGAGCAGTTCGTCGAGTTGACGGCCGACGGTGTTGCGTGGATCGGGCCAGAAGGCGATGCGCGACGCGCGCGAGAAGAATTCGACCGGCCCGAAGCGGATATGCTGGACCGACTGCCAGCTATCCATCGCCGTCACGAACGCGTCCTTCAGTGGTTCGAGCGATGCGGCCGGCCGCGACGCGCAAGCGCGGTCCGCCTCGGTGGCGAGCGCCGCGGCTGCCGTGGCGAAGGCCTGATAGCGCGGCACGACATGGTTCGCGACGATCGGCTCTGATTGAGCCGGCGGTAGTCCTCCTCGGTCGCGGCACGCACCGATGGCGATGCGGCGGCGGCGAGGGTGATCACGAGAAGCAGCGCGGAAAGCATTCGCATGGCCGGCCTCACAGGGATTTCAGGAAGGCGAGAAGCGCCGCGCGCTCCTGCTTCCTCATCTCGACCACGCGGTTGCTTGGCGCGCTCCGCCTCGCCGCCGTGCCACAGGATGGCTTCGAGCAGGTTGCGCGCGCGGCCGTCGTGCAGCAGATTGGTGTGGCCGCTCACCGTCTCGGTCAGGCCGATGCCCCACAGCGGCGGCGTGCGCCACTCGCGGCCCGTGGCGTCGCCCTCGGGCCGGTTGTCGGCCAGCCCCTCGCCCATGTCGTGCAGCAGCAGGTCGGTGTAGGGCCAGATGAGCTGGGCGGACTGCTCGGGCATGGTCGTCGCGCTTGGGCGTGACGTATTTCGGCCGGTGGCACGCCGCGCAGCCCGAGTCGTAGAACAGCTTCTTGCCGGCGAGCACCTGAGGATCGTCGACGTCGCGCCGCGCCGGCACCGCCAGGTTGCGCGAATAGAGCTCGATGAGATCGAGCATCTGCGCCGTGAGCTCCGCCTTCTCCTCCGGATCGTTGCCGTTCGGCGCCTTCAGGCAGGTCGGCTGACGATCGGTGCAGTCGCCCGACGGAATTCGGCGCCAGCGCCGACGACAGGCCGATATCGCCGGCAGGCCGCATGGCCGGCCTGCTGGCGGCAGCGGTCGGCTCGCCGGCCTTCCAGCCGAAGCGGCCGAGCATGCGGCTTGCCGTCGAGCACGCTCCACACCCTGTTCGGCCGGCCCGGAGATGCCGTCGCCGTCGCGGTCGTCCGGGTCGGCATTGGCGAGAATGTCGGCTTCCGGCGATCGCTTCGAGGAAGCCGAGCCCGATCATCGGCGGCGCGACGCGCGGCGATATCATCACTTGGGGATGCAGCGGGCCGTAGCCGAGATCGGCGATGCCGTAGGTCGGCTTGCGCAGGCTGGCGGTTTCGCCGTCGGCCAGCTTCACCGGCACCTCTTCGTAGGTGATGGTCATCTGGCCTTCCGGCTTATGGCCCTGGATGGCGAAGTTCTGCAGCTGGCCGCCATAGATCGGATCGGGAATGTTGCCGACGCGGCGATCCGCGAGGGCCTGGCGCTCGGCGTCGGTCTGCGGCGGAATGCTCAGACGCAGGAACAGCGACACCGCGGTCTCGCCGGGCGACGGCGGACTGCCGCGCCCGTCCTTCAGATGGCAGCCCTGGCAGGAGCGCGAATTGAACAGCGGTCCGAGCCCGTCGGACGAGTGGGTCGAGCTGGGCGCCGAAACCCACAGCTTGCGGAAGATGCCGTCGCCGACCTTGAACTCGAGCTGGCGCTCGAAGCTCATGTTGGCCGACGGGTGGGAAAAGGCGCTGATGTTGATCGGATTGCGCGAGGTCGCGGCGCCCGCCGAATTCGCTTCGTAGGGTTCCGCCTTGGTGAAATCGCTGGTCGGCTTCAGGATCGCGCGCCAGCCGCTCTACCGGATCGGGCGCCGATTGGCCGCGCGCGCGCCGGCACAGCCGCTCGCCGTCGCAGCCAGCAGCCGCGACGGCAACGACCAGGCCGGCGGCGCGCCTCATGGCTTGAACACCTGGTCGGGCGCGAACACCTGGTCCGGATCGTCGAGGCTCTTCGATCCTTCGAACTGGATCGGCTCCAGCTTAAGCGCCGCGACCACCCGCTCGAGCGCCCTGGTCTGCGTCGGTCAGCGCGTCGATCGCCGCCTGGACCACCGCATTGCCCTCCGGCGTTGCCGTCGGCGATCATCTGATCGTAGGCCTCGACGGTCTCGCCGCGCTGCTTGAGCCTGGTCATCGCCGCGACCGTGGCCGCGAGCTTGCCGTCCATCTCCCGGGCAGCCTCGGGCGCGACCTTGGCGACGAGAGCCGACAGGCTCGGCCCCTTCACCACTCTGCCGTCTGACCCGCGTGTAGCTGCCGGTCCACACGTTGCGCATGCCGATGACGTTGTAATAGTGCGAGTTGAAGGTGTTGTCGGAGAAGCAGTCATGCTCCTCCTCCGGATCGTGCAGCATGAGGCCGAGCTTCATGCGCTCGCCCGCCAACTCGCCATAGGACAGGCTGCCGATGCCGGTGAGGATGGCCGCGAGCCCGGCATCCGGCTCGCCGCCGGCCACCGCCTTGCGCGCCTCGCCGTCGGCGCCCCACTGCTTGACCATCCAGGCGAGATCGTCGACCAGCATCTGAGTGGCGACCTTGAGATACTGCGCGCGACGGTCGCAGTGACCGTTGGTGCAGGCCGCGCCTTGCGCATAATCGGTCCACGGCCGGTTGCCGGCGCCCGGGACCGGTGCCGTTGAGATCCTGGCCCCACAGCAGGAATTCGATGGCGTGATAGCCGCTCGCCACATTGGCCTCGACGCCACCGAATTCCTGCAGGCTGCGCAGCGTGCGCCAGGTGATGCGCGCGGCATCCACGGTCTTGCCGCCGTGGATGATCTTGGCATTGGCGATGACATTGGCGGTGTAGAGCGGATTCTCGCCAGCATCCGTGCCGTAGGAGGCATCGACGTAATCGATCAGCCCCTCGTCGAGCGGCCAGGCATTGACGCGGCCTTCCCAATCGTCGACCACGGGGTTGCCGAAGCGGAAGACTTCCGTCTGCGGATAAGGCACGCGCGCCGCGAGCCAGGCCTTGCGCGCGGCCGCCAGGGTCGCCTCGCTCGGCTTGGCGGTCAGCGCCTCCACGGCACGCATCAGGGCACGCGCGCCGGTCAGCGAATCCTGATAGGCCGCCTGGCCGATCTCGGCGTAGGTCGCGATCACCGCGCGCTTGTCCTCGACCGATTGCGCGCGTGTCTCGATCACCGGCTGGATGGCCAGCACCGCGCCGACGATTGCGAGCGGCTTGAGAAATTTCACCATTGGTTTCATCCTTTTTGATTGTTGCCCCCGGTGCGCCGCTCAGCGAAGCACGAAGGGAATCGGCACGACGACTTCCAGCCGGTCGGCCGCCATGTCGGCGGGAATTGGCGGCAACGGCGAGGCGCGCTGGATCATCGCCACGACTTCACGATCGAAGGCTTCGTAGCCCGAGCTCTTCTCGATGCGGTAACTCGAGCACGTTGCCGCCGCGATCGATGGCGAACCGCAGCATGGCGCGGCCTTGCTGGCGCTGCTGGCGAGCGGCGCGCGGATAATCCTTCTTGCGCTCGAGTGCATGATGCAGCAGCGCGACGTAATCGGGCGGCGGCCCCGCGCGGCCGGCGGGTGCCGCGAGCGCGGCCTGCTGCGCGATGGGTGCGGGAGACGGCTTCGCCGGCTCAGCGGTCGATTGCGGCATTTCGATCGGCGGCTCGCGCGTTTCGACGGGTTCGGGACGCGGCCGCTGGCGCGCCCGCTCGGGCCGCGGCGGGCGCTCCTTCTTGCGCTCGACCTTGGGCGGCGGTGGCGGCGCGACTTCCTCGGCGACCAAGCTCTCGATGAGCGGCGGCGGCTCTTCGACGACTTCGGGCGGTGGCGGCTCCGGCGGCGGGGGTGGCGGCTCCGGCGGCGCGGCGGTCGCGACTGTGGCGGGCGCCGGCGTCGGCATGGAGACGACCTCGACCGCGATCGACGGCGTTTCCGCATTGGCCGATGTGGCGAGCGTCGGCGGCGTCAGCTTGAGCAGCAGCACGGCGAGCGCTACGCCATGAAAAGCCACCGATGCCACGATGGCGGCGTGCCGCGACACGATGTGCCCTGACACGGCCATGTTAGCGCTCCGCGCCGCCAGGCGGGATATCCACCCCGGTCTCGGATTCGGCGATCAGCGACACTTTTGGGAATCCGGCCTGACCGACTTGGCCCAGCACCTTCATCACCGCGCCGTAATCGATGCCCTTGTCGCCGCGCACATAGATCGTCACATCGGGATCGGTGCGGCGCAGCTCGGAGAGGGTGGCGACGAGCGCGCCATCCGCCACCGCATCCTTGCCGATGAACAGCTTTCCGGTGCTGTCGACGCTGACGACGATGGGCTCGCGGGTCTGACCGATGCGCGCCGCGTCGGTCTTCGGCAGGTCGAGCGGCACGCCGACCATCATCAGCGGCGCCGCCACCATGAAGATAATGAGCAGCACCAGCATGACGTCGACGAAGGGCGTGACGTTGATCTCCGCCATCGGGCGGTAGCCGCCCAGCGAATCGCCGGACTCCGACAGATCGGATCCGCCATGCAGCGAGGCGGCCATTATTCCGCGGCCTCGCGGAGCGGCGCGCTGCCGCGTCTGGCCGGCGCGGTGGCCAGGTCGGCGGTGCGGCGCGACCAGCGGTCGCCGAGTTCGCCGATCGCGAGCGACAGCCGGTGGGCGAGCCCCGACAGGCTACCGGAGAGCTTGTTGTAGGCGATCACCGCGGGGATCGCGGCGACCAGGCCGAGCGCGGTGGCGAGCAGCGCCTCGGCGATGCCCGGCGCCACCACGGCGAGGCTGGTATCCTTGCTCGCGGCAATCGCGGTGAAACTGTTCATGATGCCCCACACGGTGCCGAACAGGCCGACAAAGGGCGCCGTCGAGCCGACCGTGGCGAGCAGGGGGATGCCCGATTCGAGACGCTTGAGCTGGTCGATCATGGTCGCGCGCATGGCCCGTTCGACGCGGTTACGGCGATCGGCGCGGCTCTCCGACGGATCTCGATCGCAGGCCGCGCGGACACCCTGCGCGACAATCTCGCCGGGCAGGCCCGCGCAGCTTTCCGCGCCATCGACGGGGTCACCCGCTGTCACGGCCTGGGCAAAGCGCCGGGCGGCGCGATGCGCCACTGCGAGACGGACAGCCTTGTCGAAGATGACGGCCCAGCAGACGACGGAAGCCGCCAGCAGCAGAACCATGACGCCTTTGACGATGGGATCCGCCTGGAGAAACAGCGCCCACATGGAATGGTCGGCTGGAAGCGCCGTCGCCGTCTCGATCATATGCCCGCCTCGCTCCTGCAGGCCATTGATCCGGCCCGTTTATTACGTCAGATGCGAGAGGTAGACTAAATGCGAACGCTTCGCAATATCATTTCAGAGATCGAAGCTATATGCAAATTGCTTAGGCTCGCATGCGTCGGCATTGGCTCGAGGAAGGCTGAATGTCCATTTCCCGATCGAGACTCTTCGCCGGGGTCATGCGCATCGCGGTTTGCGACTTTGGTGCGAACTCAACCTGCCTGTTCTGCAACGCGGCGTTCGGCATCGGGCTGATGTTCAGACCCACGCCTTTTGTTACGCCCCTCATGCGGCGCCGCCCCCGGCAGACAACCCCTGCCCGCGGTCCGAAGACTTGATTTGCCGGTCTATCGGATGCTCTAACAGAAAATCCTAAAACCGAGCGGCTGGGTGCCGAGAGGACGTTCTATCGATGGCTCGTCGGGCTGGAAGCGCCGATCTACCGTTGCATGGCGGGCGCGTGCCCCAGTGGCTCGCCGACCGGATGACCCGTTTGGGCGCCGTGATGAGCGAAGCCATCGTCCACCACTATGGGCGCGACGAACTGTTGCGCCGCCTCGCCCATCCGTTCTGGTTCCAGTCGTTCGGCGCCGTCATGGGCATGGACTGGCACTCGTCCGGCATCACCACGAGCGTGATCGGCGCGCTGAAGCGCGGCCTCACCCCCTTGGAGCAGGAGCTTGGCATCCACGTGTGCGGCGGGCGCGGCAAACATTCGCGCCAGACGCCGCACGAGCTGGTCGCCATCGGCGAGCGCGTTGGTTTCGACGGCTCCGCGCTCGCGCATTCCAGCCGGCTGGTCGCCAAGGTCGACAGCGCCGCGGTGCAAGACGGCTTCCAGCTCTACCTCCATGGTTTTATCGTCACCGACGAGGGCCATTGGGTGGTGGTGCAACAGGGCATGAACGAAGTTGCGAGGCAGGCCCGCCGCTATCACTGGCTGTCGGAAGGGCTGAAAAGTTTCGTCGACGAGCCGCATGCCGCCATCGATGGGCCGCGCGGCGGCGAGATCGTCAATCTCACCGACCGGCGCGCCGACGCATCCCGGCGCAAGCAGATCGAGGTCCTCGCCTCATTGGGACCGGACGGCATCGCACGTGAGTTGTCGAGCTTGCGGACGCATGAGATGCCGAAAGCACCGGCAGCTCCGGCACAACTGCCTTTGCCGCATCTCGTCATGCCGGAACACCACGATGTCCGTTCGAGCGACGTCGTGATCAGGCGGCTTCACGGCAACCTGGCCGCCGCAGCCGATCGCGGCCCCACCGATTTCTCCGAGCTGCTGCTGGTTCCCGGCGTGGGCGCGCGGACGGTGCGCGCGCTGGCCATGGTCGCCGAGGTGGTGCATGGCGCGCCCTACTGCTTCACCGATCCGGCGCGGTTCTCGCTGGCGCACGGCGGCAAGGATGCACATCCCTTCCCGGTGCCGCTGCATGTCTACGACCAGACGATCGGAATCCTCAAATCCGCCGTGCAAAACGCGAAGCTTGGGCGGAGCGAAGAGCTGGCCGCGCTGCAACGGCTCGACGAGCAGGCGCGGCAGCTCGAACGCCACGCCGTCGGACCTTCTGTCGCGGAGCTGATCGCCGAGGAGCGGCAGCAATCGCACCGATATGGCGGCCGCAGCGTGTTCGGACCGGCGGCGCAGCCCGCGAACGAGCCCGATCAGCCATCTGCGCCGCCGGGAAACCGCCTTGCACGCCAATAGCCCCGAGCCCCATTAGCCGTTATCGAAAAACAGAATTTCTCGCCGCGCCAGCTCCGGGGCCACGCGACGCGTCCAGAGACTGCCTTCAAATAGCGAGGCGATTGCCATTTTTCCTGGACGTTGCAGAATGGGCGGTGCGTGCAGCCGGCAAAAGGCGCCGATTTCGGTCTCACGGCCCATACACGTGGGATCAACAGGAGGAACCATGGCAGAGGGCTTGCTCGCGGGTAAAGTCGCGCTGATCACCGGTGGCAGCCGCGGCATGGGACGGGCGATGGCGCGGGCCTTTGCCGAAGCCGGCGCGGCGGGTGTCACCGTGATCTCGTCATCCTCGCCCGGCGAGATCGCGGAAGCGGCGGACGAAATCGGTCGCATCGCGGGACGCGACGCGGGGCTCGGGCTCACGGTTGACGTGCGCGATGACGCGGCCTGCGCCGATGCCGTCAGGCGGACGGTCGAGAAATTCGGCGCCCTTCACATCCTCGTCAACAATGCCGGCCTCGGCATGAAGAACGTGGGCGACACGCGCGGGCCGTTCTGGGAATCCTCGCCCGACGGCTGGGACAAGGTGATCGGCGTCAATGTCAACGGCCCCTTTCACATGGCGCGCCATGCCGCGCCGCATTTGATCGCCAACCGCTGGGGACGCATCATCAACGTTTCAAAGAACGTCGATTTGATTCACGAGGTGCGCAACTCGCCCTATGGTCCGTCCAAGGCGGCGCTCGAAGCCATGACCTTGTGCTGGGCGCAGGACTTCCTCGGCACCGGCGTCACCGCCAATATCATTCTGCCGGGCGGACTGACCGCGACGACCTTCTCGCGGCCGTCCGCCGTGAAGCGCGCGCGCGAAACCGGCAAGACGGTCTACGAACCCGAAGCCATCGCGCCGCTCACCGTGGCTTTGGCGAGCGCGGTGTCGGAGCGCTACAACGGCTGCCGCTTCGACGCGCGCGGCTGGCGCGCGGATTTGCCGGTCGCGGCGGCGCTGGAGGCATGCTGGCGCTCGCCGATCTTCCCGAGACCCCGGCGCAAACGCGAACTCACGGCACCATGGGATGCGGCGCGGGGCGAGACCGTCGCCTGAGAAAGCCCCCCGATCCGCCGGTGCGAGTGGCCGTCACCGAGGCTTTTCCGCCATCGTGGTGATGCGCAATGGTACGTCTGTGCCGATTGGATCGGCCGTTTGCCGACATCCCTGATGAGGCAGCGGAGCTTGTTCAGCCTGTGCAACAAGGATGGTCCGGCGCGCCGCGCAAACACGGCTCCGTCAGCTCCGTCCTGTGCGGAAGGCATGAGTGCGCTACCGTCAGCCCAAATCCTGCACGCAGCCTTCGACGAGGCGGTGACCACCGTGCGCCGGTAATGGGACGCTGAGGGAACCCAGGCGCGCCAAAGCCGTTCCATGTGCAACCGCGCGTGGTAAGCCAAGCTTGGCCATTCTCACAAGGAGCCGTCATGCCGAAAAAGGACCTGGATGCCGTTGCATTGCTCAAGAACGACCATCGCGAATTGGAAGGCCTGTTCGCCAAATTCGAATCCGCCAAGGGAGAGGCTCGAAAAAAGGCGCTAGCGCAGCAGATCTGCACCGAACTTATGGTGCATGCGATGATCGAGGAGGAAATCTTTTACCCCGCCTGCCAGGGTGAGATCGAAGAGGACACGCTCGACGAAGCCTATGTCGAGCATGATGGTGCGAAGGTTCTCATCGCCGAACTGCTGGCGAGCGAACCCAGTGACGAATTCTACGATTCGAAGGTCAAGGTGTTGTCGGAAAACATCAAGCACCATGTCAAAGAAGAAGAGCAGCGTGGCGAGGGCATGTTCGCGCAGGCGCGCGAAGCCGGCCTGGACATGGACGAGCTTGGCGAGCGCATGAAGGCCCGCAAGGCGGCGCTGTTGGCGCAGTTCAAGGCGAAGGGCCTGCCGACTCCGGAAACCCGCTCCTTCGTCGGCCATACGCTCAAGAAAGGCGAGCCAATCGAAAAAGGCGCCGCGCCGCTTTGAGCATCAGCCACGCTTTCGCAGATGAACCGCCGGTAACCTAGATCACGGCGGAGCGGGCGTCCCGCGCGCTATGCCGTACCCCACGGCTGTCGAATGGCGGATCGGCGCGAGGCACACAGCGGCGGATTTACTGGATCGGATCGGCAATAGCCGGCGCGCTAATCCTTCTGTATCGCGGGATTTAGCGCGCCGGATCCATATTGTATTTTGCGTTGACGACCATTTTTTCCGTCGCGTCGGGTCCGCACCGGGACTATTGGACGACGATCGGCATGCCCATGGTCTTCAGAATGCTGCCCAGGATCACATCGGCCCGCATTTGGGACTCCCAGTTGCCGCGGAGCACTTTCTTATTGGCCAGAAAGTGGTGGGAAGACGTTCCCGGCACCATTGGATCGCCGCTGAACTGGACCTGATCGAGCAGCCTCATGCCCTCCTCGGAGATGGACCACAGGATCCACAGAATTCCCGCGAAGGTATTCTTGGCGCCCACCGGCACGAAGACGATGTCGCCCGAGTTGATGACCACCGGCTCCGGCACAATGAACCCGAGTTTTGCGCCAGACTCACCGGCCGCCTCCTGTTGGTGGGCAGACCAGAACTGGGCGCAGACGAAGGCGTAGGCGCCGTCGACAAGCTTGGACTCGGCTTCGTTGCGGCTGACTTCGAGGACGGGCTTGTTCTCGCTCAGCAGCTTGCTGTAGGCCAGCGTCTTGTCTTTTCCCCAGCCGTTTTCCTGATAGAGGACTTCGAGGTGACGGGGCCGCATGTCGAGGGCGAACTTGCCCTTCCAGCGCGGATCGACGCAGGTATCCCATGTGAACTTCTGCGCCTCCTCGTGGGAGACCAGCTTGGTGTTGTAGCTGATGCCGAAAAGCTGCGTGCGGTAGTTCACGCCGAGGCCGTCCGGATGAGCGACCTCGGGGCCGATGCCGAGGCCCTTCCAATCCACCTTGTGGAAAATCTTGGCCCTCAGGCCGTTGGGAATCGACGTCTGGCTCAGGGTGGCCACATCGTAATTCACCATGCCGCTCGCCAGCTCGGTGAAAACCCGCTCCCTCTCGCGGCTGCCGCCGATCCGGGTGTAGTTCACCTTGACGAAGGGGTACTTCTTTTGAAAGGCCTCGATGAGCCGAGGAGCGGCGACGATATTGCCCTCCTTCTCCCGCACGGTGATGGCGATCCTCACCGCGCCCTCTTTCTTGGCGCCGGCGATGACCTGTTCCATGGTCTGGGAATTTACCGGCGCATGCCGACACCAGCGTCAACGCCGCGCAGCCGGAGGCAAACGCCAATGCTTTGAGCGTCTTCATGCGGTCATGTAAAAGAGGCATCTTCGTCTCCTCCCCTAGGATTTTCTAACGAAGCAGCTGCATTTACTTTGCTCCAAGTAGAGGTCTATTGCCACCTTTATAAATCCTAGGTGCCGTGCGAATAGCGCCGCTCTCTAGTTAGGTACTCGAACAATTACTTGGCGGCGCAAACGCCGAGAAGTCATCGAGTGAATACGACGATGAAATCAAGCGCCTTGACACGGTTAAACTGGAATGTGCGAGATAGGCGCTGCTTATTATTCATGTCTTAGACGAGACGCTAGCGCGCGGGAGCGGAAAGTAACGGGAAATACAAATGGAGGGGAGCAAAATGGAGACGCTCAAGACCAGTCAGGACGAGGTTCAGATCTTCGACGTGGCGGAATCCATGAAGAAGAAAGACCACCTCAGTGGCCGTGTCGATATGGCGAGGTCACCCAATAGCTTCATCGCCGTGTTCCAGACGAAACCACGCGGTGGCGAACCCCACATCCATCAGCACCCGGACTCCGACCAGATCCTCTACATTCTCAAAGGCGAGCTGACGGTCGAGAGCCTCGATGGAAAGTATAGTTTGCATTCGAACCAGGGCGTGATGATTCCGGCCGGCGTCCACTACGGGTTTATCAATACGACCGACGAGGAGGTCGTCTTCCTCACCATGCGGAGCGAATCGAGCGGCGGCCGGCGCGTCGCTTATGTGCCGAACGTGCCCTCCAACGTCCACGTCAAGATTCCGGCCGAGGCCATGGGAGCGAAAGGCTACGGCAGGCACATCTACGTCTACGCCATGGACCGCACCACGATCGGGATTTCTCCAATCCTGATGGAAGAGTGGAACAAGGGCTCGCTGTTGCGGATGAACTGCGATTACGAAAAACAAGGCGACATGATCATCGCGAAACTGCCGCAACGAATGGTGCAGTGGTACAAGCTCGATAAGCTGCAGGACTCCGATTACCGGATGCTGACCGAGCCCGAGAACATCCGCGTCAGAATGGACCTGACGCCGCTCATCAATAAACGGGCCTAGACTAGAGCATGGTCGGCTTCCATGGACTTGGACCTTGCTCTCGAGTTCTCGATTTAATCGCGTTTTCTACGCCGAACCGGTTTCCACTTCGGGGAAACGCTTTCGGAGAACGGCTTCGCGGGCGAAACCTGCAAGGTTGTTTCGCCGTGGAGCCCTAAGCGAGCCTATTGGACATTCGGTCGCGTCGGGGAGACATGCGATGCGACCGAAGAAGACAGGACGCAGCAGCGCGGGCGGCCTGTTCCGCATGGCACGAGCAAAGCATCGACATGGATCCGCCGCGGCCAGCCAGCGCAATCGACCAGAACTGGACAGAGGATGAACCGGGCGGCCGGGTGCAGCGGCAAGAATGCTGGCCGGGCCCGAGCTTCGTCTCTTAAACCGGAACTGCCACGCAGCGGTTGGGGTCGAAGGTCAGATAGACCTTCTGGCCTTCGCTGAGCTCCGTGCCTGGGTGAATTTTCGCCTTCAACAGGGAGCCTGTCTCCAAGGCGACCTCGCACTGGCAATGATCGCCGAGATAGACAACGTGCCTGACGATGCCGGTCCAGCTATTGGCCCGATTGTCCGCCGGCGGTGTCGGATAAACCAGGAGGTCTTCCGGGCGAATGGACAGCATGACCGAGGAGCCAGGAGACGCCGGCTTGAAGATGATGCACTTGACCGGACCTTCTTTCGTCTCGACGCGGTAAAAGCCGTCAGCGGCGTGTTGCGCCACGGTCCCGGAAATCAGATTGGCATTTCCCATGAAGCCGATGGCGAAACGATTGACCGGCTTTTCATAGATCTCCCTCGGCGGGCCGAGTTGCACGATCTTTCCGGCATCCATGACGGCGATCATATCCGACATCGCGAGGGCTTCCGCCTGGTCGTGGGTGACGTAAATGGTGGTGATCCCGAGGGTTGTCTGCAGACGGCGCAGCTCGATCCGCATGTCTTCGCGGAGCTTGGCGTCGAGGTTCGATAGCGGCTCGTCGAGAAGCAGCAACTTGGGCTGGGCAACAAGGGCCCGCGCCAGCGCCACGCGCTGCTGCTGGCCACCGCTCAAGCGCGGCGCCGGGCGGTCTTGCAGACCGTCGAGCTGGACCAGCGAGAGGGCCCATTCGACTCTTTCCTTCACCAGATGACGTGGGAATTTTCTCCGCCCGACCGTCAAAGGAAAGGCGACGTTGTGAAAGACGTCCATATGCGGCCAGATCGCGTAGGACTGAAACACCATGCCGACTTCGCGTTCTTCGGGCAGCGTCAGCACGTTCCGCGCACGCGAGAAAACCACCGTGCCTGCTATCTCGATTTCCCCCTCGTCGGGAAATTCAAGGCCGGCGATACAGCGCAAAGCCGTGGTTTTGCCGCAGCCGCTCGGTCCCAGGAGCGTGAAAAACTTGCCCTCCGGAACATCGAAACTCAGTTTCTCCAGCGCCCGGACATGGCCGCCCTCGACGGTGAATTTCTTGGTGAGGTTTTCAATTTTCAGCATGATTCCTCACTGGCCATAAGCGCGCACGATCAAACGCCGACCCAAGAACGTCATCACGGTGATGGCCAGCATCAGCACCACGCCCAGCGTGGTCGCCATTGAAATGCTCTGCGCCTCGTCCCAGTAGTGCCAGAGCAACACCGCAATCGTCCAGTTGTCCCGGCTCGCCAACATCAGTGGGACCGAAAACGCCCGGACGGCATGGGCCGCCACCCAAATCCACGCCGCGGCCAAGGCGGGAAACACCAGCGGCAGCGTGATGCGCATCAGCACGACGACGCGATTGGCTCCCGATACTCTGCCTGCTTCCTCCAGCTCCTTATGGACCTGAGTGATCGCCGCATTCATGGTTCGCGTCGAGAAAGCGATGTACTGCGTCACCAGAGCGAGGATGATGATCCACACTGTGCCGTAGAGGCCGAGGTATCGGAACGGCGGCTGGATATAGAGAAAGATGAAAGCCAGCGCCACGATGATCCCGGGGACGGCATGCGACAGGAACGCCAGACTATCGAGCAGGAACCGCCCGCGTATCTTAGAGCGCACGACAATCCAGGAGATGTAAAAGGAGAGCAGCACGGCGCCGGTCGCGGTGAAGAACGTCACGATCACCGTGTTCCAGAGGGCGTTGAGAATCCCGGCTTCCTGGAACAGCGCTTGGTAGTGCGTCAGCGTGAGCTGATTGACCTGTTGCCAACTGAACGTCCGGTAGTGCGGAAGTAGAGAGGTCCACACCAACACCACAAGGGGCAGGATAACGGCGAAGACAAAGTAGAGGACGAACAGCCCGAGGGCGACATAGCGCCACTTTCCCAGTGCAATGACGTGAGGACGATAGCCCTTTCCCGTAACGGTCGCGAAGCGTTCCGTGCGGTAGATAATCGCGCGCTGATAGATCCAAACGAGAAATATCGCGATCAGAAAATAGCTTACGCTGAACGCCGCGCCCAAGCCGTAGCTGGGAACCAGGCGGGTGGAGAAGTAGATCATGGTGCTGTAGACGTAGATACCCGCCGGCAGCCCGACCACGAGAGGAGCCTCGAACGATTCCATCGACGACATGTAGGAATAGAGAAATCCAGCCAGGATCGCCGGGAGCAGCACGGGCAGAGTGATCTTCCGAAGCGTTTCTTGAGTGCTCGCCCCGGCCGTCCGAGCGGCCTCTTCCAAAGCCGGGTCCATCATCCTGAAGGCGCCCACGATGATGAGAAAGACCGTGGTCACGCCGCGCAACCCGTCGAGAAAGATCATTCCTCCCATCGAGTAGATGTTGATCGGCCCTTTCGCCATCTCGATGCCGAACCAGGCAGAGAGCGGCACGCGCAGCAACTGGTTGATGATCCCGTTGTCGGGAGAAAGCAGCAGCACCCAGGCCATGGAGAACAGCAACCCCGGCATCGCCAGCGGGACGAGGAGCAACGTCCAGGCCAGATTGCGCAGCGGCATGTCCGTGCGTTCGATCAGCCAGGCGAACAACACCGCCAAGCCCATCGTGATGAACGTGCTCGCGGTCGCGAAAACAAAGGTGTTCCACATCATCCGATAGGTCAGCGGATGACTGTAGGCGGTGATGTAGTTCTGCAAGGTAAAAGGGCCAGGCGCCGCCGGGTGGCCCGACCGGAAGCTCTGCACCACCATCTGGCCTATGGGAAAGGCGATGAGCCAGAGCAGGACCAGCACCACCAGGATGAAAAACAGGTTGGGCGCCAGAACCTGTCTGAACCAACCGGTGCCCTTCGCAGCGAGAGGCGGCATCTTTTTGCTCTTCTTTTCTTTGCTCTTGTTTGCTCTCTACGCCTGTCTATTGGACGACGATCGGCATGCCCATGGTCTTGAGAATGCTGCCCAGGATTTCATCGGCCCGCATCTGGGACTCCCAGTTGCCGCGCAGCACTCGCTTGTTTGCCAAGAAATGATGGGACGACATGCCCGGCACCATCGGATCGCCGCTGAATTGAACCTCGTCCAGCAGCTTCATTCCCTCTTCTGAGAGGGACCAGTGGATCCACAGGATCCCGGCGAAGGTATTCTTGGCGCCCGCCGGCACGAACACGATGTCGCCCGAGTTGATGAGCACGGGCTCGGGCACGACGAACCCGAGATGCGTGATACCGTCGGCCACCGCCCGTTGGTGAGCCGACCAGAACTGGGCGCAGATGAATGAATAGGCGCCGCTCACCAGCCTGTTCTGAGTCTCGCTCCGATCGACTTCGAGGACGGGCTTGTTCTCGCTCAGCAGCTTGCTGTAGGCCAGCGTCTTGTCTTTTCCCCAGCCGTTTTCCTGATGGAGGACCTCGAGGTGACGGGGCCGCATGTCCATGCCGAACTTGCCCTTCCAGCGCGGATCGACGCAGGTATCCCATGTGAACTTCTGCGCCTCCTCGTGGGAGACCAGCTTGGTGTTGTAGCTGATGCCGAAAAGCTGGGTGCGGTAGTTCACGCCGAGGCCGTCCGGATGATACACGTCGAGACTGATCCCAAGTCCTTTCCAATCCACCTTGTGGAAAATCTTGGCCCTCAGGCCGTTGGGAATCGACGTCTGGCTCAGGGTGGCCACATCGTAATTCACCATCCCGGTGGCCAGCTCGGTGAACACCCTCTCCCTCTCGCGGCTGCCGCCGATCCGGGTGTAGTTCACTTTGACGAAGGGATACTTCTTCTGAAAGGCGTCGACGAGGCGGGGAGCGGCGACGATATTGCCTTCCTTCTCCCGCACGGTGATGGCGATCCTCACCGCGCCCTCTTTCTTGGCGCCGGCGATGACCTGCTCCATCGTCTGGGAATGTGCCGGCAAGGCCCATGCCAGTGTCGCCGCCGCGCAGCCACCGGCAATTGCCAGTGCTCTGAACGTCTTCAACCGCTCCTGTAAAAGAGGCATGATTATTTCCCCTCCCCAAGACATTTTCTACCGAAGTGGCTTTTGTGCTTACTTTGCCGAAGTAGACAACCATTCACAACGACTAAATCGCAGAAATACGGCATCTAACCATTTGGCCCGGTCGTGACCTACTTGGTTTGGCAACGCGGTCATTCGGCCACGGCGGTCCGCCGAGCGCGCCGCACGCAGGAAAACACGCGCACCCGGCTGAGCGCGCCCACTCCTCTGCCGACCGTCTCGACCGCTTGGCTAGACGCCTTCTTGTGGCGTGCGATTGGCTCCCAGGATCGGCATGAGGGGGATTCGAACCGGCCTGCGCGGCGCAATCGTCACCACACACCACCAGGCTGAGACCAAGCACGGAGAGGTCGTGTCGCCATCCGGATTGAGCGCCCCTGTCTCAGCAGCGGGCGAACCGGGCGTGAGTTTCGGGGTCGCGCGGCTGTCAGAAAGTTCGGAACTCAAACGCTCGCAGAAGGTACCTTTGCGCGGGTGCGGCGCAAAAAAATTCCAAATAGCGTGCGAGCCGACGTGATGGTTCCAAAGCCCGATGCGGCACTGGTGGCCGGAGAGCGCCGGTTTGGCCTTGCGGGTTCCCGCCTTTCGTTGCGCTGCCCGGAATCGCGGCGTTTCAAGTCCTTGCGCTGCGCTCACCACCGCTCGCCTGTCGATTTTCCGTGTCGAATAAACCGAGCGGGAACCATCCGCCTTGCTCTGGGTTACATCGCCGAACGCTCGATAGATCGAACGTTGCCCGTAAACCGAAAAGGAGACGGAGAATGCGAGTGAAACATGCCCTTGCCGCAAGCGCCGCCGCGCTGCTTCTCACAACGAGCGGATTCGCCGATGGCCCAACAGACCACGCCTGGCGTGACTGATCCCGGAAGGGCCGGCGCCCAAAGCGACCGGCCTGCGACAGGTGGCGCCGCTTTGCCGGCCGATCGCAGTTCGGCAAGTCTCGCTCGCGGCACGCTCCACGAGATCAAAGACAATAACGCGATGGTGCAGGCCTTGAACATCAACGCGAAAGACCTTTCCGGCATGGATATCTACGGTTCCGATGGCAAGAAAATCGGCGACGTGGACAAGGTGCTGGGTGACAGCTCCAATTCGGTCAAAGCGGTGACCATGGACGTCGGAGGCTTTCTCGGCATGGGCTCGCGCGAGGTCGTGATCCCGATCGAGAGGCTGCAGAAAGGAACGGAGAAGGACCGTCTCCAGGTCACCATGACCAAGGACGAGATCCAGAAGCTCGACAGATGGGAAGACGCTGATCGCGGCAACGCGGCCCGCCGCAACCCCTCGGCTGCCGAGACGCCGAGCACGACACCCCCGGCCACACAGCCGTCCCGGTAGATAAACGGCGATGGCAAAGCGGGCCCGATTCATTCGGGCCCGCTTTTTGCTGCAACCGACAGCGGAACAGCGTTGCCCACCGCGCGCGCCGCCTCGGCGCGGCGGTGTCCGGCGATCATGGCCCGGGTATCGCGCGGACGGTGTCTGGTTACTTCGGTTGAACGAAAAGAATCGGACGGACGGTATCCCTCGGCGCCGACTCCACCGCCTTATTGAAAGCACGGCCTCGTTCGCTTCGTGCGAGCGATCGCCCCACCGTCACCCGGAGCAGCTTGTTTCGACTCGCCCCGTTGGCGCAACAGCGTACGACAATGCGTCCCGATCGACATTCGCCTGAGTCGTCCGGGAACGATGCTGCGTCCAGGCAGACCGCTGACCACCGCCACACACAGAGTCAGGCGTTCGCCCGGAATACTCGTCCATTCGCGTCGACTGTGACCTCGTAGTCGCGTTGGGCGCCTTCGCGGGTAATATAGCCCTGGTCGAGGTCGCGCTGGATCGAGTCCAACGCGCGTTCCCCGACCGGCCCGTATCCACCGCCACCGCCGGTGTCGAGAATGACCCGATCTCCGGGCTTCAGGGCATAGCCCTTCGCCTTGCACATCAGCTCGACCTTGCCGCTGTCCTTATGCTTGACGATCACGCGGCCAGGCATGGCGGGCTTTCCGCCGAGCGCGCCCCACGGGGGAAAGTTGGTGCGGTCGAGATTGGTCTGCAGCAGGCAAGGCTCGAGGATGACGTATTCCTTGCTGAAGCCGAGACCGCCACGGAATTTTCCCGCGCCGCCTGAATCGGCCCGCAACGAGAACGAATTCGATGCGGAACGGCAGCAGCGTCTCCTGCAGCTCGAGCGGAATCAGCCGGGTGTCGCCGTGGGCCATGGTGCGGAACGGACCCGCGCCATCATGGGTCGCGCAGGCGCCCCAGCCGCCATGGCCGCTGTCGTGGCCGTTGAACGGGCGCCCGTCGGCGCGCCGGCCGAACAGCCGGAAACCCGAATGGGTGCCGAAATGGCCGCCGGTGGCGCGGTCGGGCAAGGCTTTTTCCAGCGCCTTGATCACCGAATCGATGACGGTCGGGAATGGCATGGGATAATTGGCCATCGGCGCGCTCGGGTCGGCGCTCAGGATCGTGCCGTTGGGCAGAATGAGCTTCAATGGCCGGAACAGACCTTCATTCGCCGGCTCGTCCGGCGCCACCAGATATTTGAACGCCACGCGCGCCGTCGTCAGGCCGCCGCCGTGATAACCCGAATTGATCGGACCCTTGGCCTGGTCGGCGATGCCGGTGTAATCGACCGTCATCTCGTCGCCCGACACGGTGATCCGCACTTTGATCCGCACAGGCGTATCGCCATCGCCGTCGTTGTCGAGCCAAGTCTCATGCTCGTAGACGCCGTCGGGCAGCGCGAGGATGCGGGTGCGCGCCGCGGCCTCGGACTGATCGAGGATGGTCTCGATAGCGCTGAGATAGGTTTCCAGGCCAAATTTCTGAACGATCGACACGGTGATATCGCGGCCGAGGAAGCATCCGGCGAGCTGGGCCTGGATATCGCCGAGCAGCTCGACCGGCAGGCGCGTGTTGTTCTCGATGATTCGGAAGACTTCCTCGATCGGCTCGCCCTTCGACCAGATCTTCACGGAGCGAAGCTGCAACCCCTCCATGAAAATGTCGTTCGAATGGGTCATCGTGCCGCCGATGTCGATCCAGTGCACGTTGACCGCGAAGAAGCCGATCAGCACCCCGCCGCCGTCCGGCTCGGAATAGATCGGCGTATACATGACCGTGTTGTTGAGGTGCTGGCCTTGGACCGCCGCGTGATTGCAGACGACCAAGTCGCCGTGGTGCAGCCGATCCTTGCCGTAGATCTTCAGGCCGTCGCGTACGCCGGAGCCGACCGCGTCGGCGGCGAAGGGCGGCATGCCACCCGTGCTCATCGATACCAAACGCCCGTCGGCGTCGGTCAATCCGACGGCGAAATCCTTGTATTCGTAGATGTAGGGGCTGAATGCGGTGCGCGTGATATTGGCGTCGATCTGATTGGCGGCCGAGATCAGGCCGTGACGAATTACTTCCAGAGTGATGGGATCGACCGCGACTCGACCGCCGGCTCGTTTGACGATGTCATCCATGGCTCGCCCCTTACTTTACGCCGCAATGGATGCGGATCTCGCGCAACGGTCCGATCTCGAACCGGTCACCCGGCATCACCAGCGTGGTCGATCCATATTCTTCGATCACGGCGGGTCCTGCCGCGGCGAAGCCCGGCGCGAGGGCGGACCTCTCATAGACGTCGGCCGTAAGCCGCCCGCCGGCCTGCGCGAAATAGACAGGCCGGGACGACCCCAGGGTCCGCGGCTCGCTGATTTCCGGCAGGCTGGCCAGATCAGGCCGGCGCTGACGCGCGAACGCAGAAAGATGCAGCGCCTGCAGCTCGACCCTTGCCTTGGCGTCGGCATGACCGTAGCGGCGCTTGTAATCCCGCTCGAAGGCGGCGCGGATGGCCTCGACGTCGCTGAAGTTCGAGACCGGCACCTTGATGTTATGCCGTTGCCCGACATAGCGCATCTCGGCATAGCGCTCGAAAAACACGTCCTGCGCGTTGAATTCCTGGGCAAGAGCCGCCGCTGTTTCCGCCTCCATCTCGGCGAATTTTTCCCGCACGGTTGCCACGACTTCATCGGTCAGCGGACGGGTGAAGGTGCTCGACTTATCCAGGCGGGCATCGGCCAGCAGCATGCCGATGGCGGAGAAATTCCCCGGCGCGGGCGGAATGACGACAGTGGGAATGGACAATTCGCGGGCCAGCGCGGCGGCGTGGAGCGGACCGCCGCCGCCATAGCTGAACAGCACGAAATCGCGCGGATCGAGACCATGTTCGACGGACACCTGCCGGATCGCGCCCGCCATGATCACGGTGGCGATCGACAGGATTCCATCGGCCATGCGCAGCATGCCGTCCTCGCCACCATACCCGAGCGGCTCGGCGATTTTCTGGATGGCACGCGCGGCAGATTTGGTATCGAGCTTGAGTTCGCCGCCGAGAAACCGTTCCGCATTGAGCCGGCCCATCACCAGATTGGCATCCGTCACCGTCGGTTCCGTGCCGCCGCGGCCATAACAGACGGGGCCCGGCGTGGATCCGGCGCTTCTCGGCCCGACATGCAGACGCGTCAGGGCATCGAGCCAGGCGATCGAGCCGCCTCCGGAACCCACCTCGACGATGTCGATCACCGGCGATTTGATCGGGAATCCCCGGACATAACCACCGGCGTAATAAATCGACTCCACATTGAAGCGCCCGTTCTCGACGAGCGCGCATTTTGCCGTGGTGCCGCCCATGTCGAACGCCACGACGTTCTTGAACCCCAGGGCTTCCGCGTAAGCGCCGGCGCCGATGCAGCCGCCGATCGGGCCGGATTCGACCAACCCGATGGGCTGGCGGCAGGTGCGGTCGACCGAGAGTAACCCGCCGTTCGATCCCATCATGAAGAGCGAGCCGCCGAATCCACGGGCTTGCATGTCGCTTTCGAGGCGGCGGATATAGGAATTCACCTGCGGACCGACATAGGCATTGGCCGCCACCGTCGACGTGCGCTCGTACTCATACCACTCACGGGTGAGCTCGGTGCTGTGGGTGACGTAGACGCCCGGCAGCAACTCACGCAGCCGCGCCGCGGCCGCCTCCTCGTGCCTGGAATCGATGTAGGAGCTCATGAAGAAGACCGCGACGGCCTCGACCTCGAGCTGGCGCAGTTGGATGGCCAAGGCTTCCAGCGCCTGCATGTCGAGCGGCACCACGACCTGACCGTTGCTGTCGATGCGCTCCGGCACTTCGAAGCGCAGGGACCGCGGGATCAACGGCTCGTCACGCCGATAATAAAGATCGAAAGGATCCGGCCGGTTGCCGCGCGCGATCTCGAGCAGATCGCGGAAGCCTTGGCTGGTCACGAGCGCAGCCTTCGCGCCGCGCCGCTGGATAAAGGCGTTGATGACGAGAGTTGTGCCGTGGTTGAGAAACGTCGCCTGTTCCGGCGTCAGCGCCGCTTTGCCGAAGCAATCGACAATGCCCTCGACGAAATTGCCGTAGGTTGTCGGACTCTTGGTATAGACGACGCGCCGACTCTCATGATCATAGGCGACGAGATCGGTAAAAGTTCCGCCGATATCAACGGCGACCGCGTAAGACATTCAACTCTCCTGCAGCACCCAGCCGCTCTCGCCGGCGTGCCGTTCGTAGCATGCCGCAGAGCCCATGGCCTGCGTATTCCACCGTGTCACCGACGGACGCCGTCATAGTGCGGCAACCCCGTGCGGCACTATTCCCCGGCCGAAACGCCGGTACAGTTTGGAACCATGGATTTCATGTGGCAGACCGCGCCGGACCGCTTCAACTCGGCTTCGAAGATGCGGTGGATCTCCGGGTTCTCGTCGGCATATTCGATCTGGGCACCGCCGTCTTTTTCGCTCGTCTCGGCCGAGCCGACATTGTCCTCGCCGCCCTGGCTGAAACGGTAACGGTTGCTGCCCCAGCGCAGCGCCAGATAGCGCGCGGGCTCGGCGCCGGAATTGAAATGCTGGTGAAACCAGTCGCACGGCGGCACCACGATGCTGCCGGGCTTCCAATCGACCTTGACCCGCTCGTCCCATTTGCCGCGCGGCCACAGAATGGTGAAGCCCTGGCCGCCGAGAATAACGACATTGGCGCCCGCGCCGTGGCGATGCGCCTTCTTGTAGGTGCCGACGGGAAACTCGGAGATATGCGCGACCATGGTGTTGTGCGCCAGTTCGAACGCCAGGTAGGAGCCGCCGGCGCCACGATTGTTGCGGCGATAGAGCGGGAAGCTGTCGGCATTGGGGACGAAGTTGGTTTCCCAGATGTTGAATGTGCCGCGGCCATTGCCCCAGAGCTTGCCCGTGCCGTCGAACTGCTGGCCGCCGTTGTAGCGGTCCACGAAATCATAGGGCGCGTTGAAGACGAAATCCGTGCTGTGGAACAGATTCATCACCACGGGCGCGGTGATGACGGCGACATAGCGCGCCGGCTCGTCGCCGCGCGTGTTGAAATGCTGGAATGTGGTGTTGAGCGGTATTGCGAACAGGCTGCCCGCCTGCCACTCGAAGGTGTGCTTCTCGTTGTCGCTGTTCCAGATGGTGGTCGCGCCGTTGCCCTGCAGGACGTAGACGATTTCCTCATAGAGGTGACGCTGGGGCTTGCTCGAGGCGCCGGGCGCGAGCTCGACGACGGTGCAATTGTTGGTATCTCCGGCGCCCTCCAGATTGACGAACGCGCCCGACGTACCGGTGCGTTTCCAGGGCCCGAGTTCCAGCTGCTTCAGGTCCTCGATGAAGAACGTGTCATAGACCGGAATACCCTCATTCGACTGCCATTGCCGATAGGTGTCGACGCGTTCCATCTGCGGCAAATCTTGTGTCGCCATCCTGCATCCCCTCCTAATTCGATGGACCGCGGCGCACCGCCGAGTCCGAATTTCGCGGCTCCGCAGCCGACGCCCTCGCGGACCGCCCATGACATGCGCGGCGCTCTTTCTCGTGACACCCGCCTGTCAGTGCCGTCCGGACCCTCGACGCGCGTTTCCCGCTACCGGCTTTTGACGCCCACCGCGAAGCCGAGCCAGCGCGCGATCAGTGCCAGGCCCGCCGTCATGGCGACGACGAACAGGCTGATGATCCCGGCAACCTCTCGCGATGATCCGGTGGCCGAGGTCATGTATTCAAGCGCCAGGATCGACAGGGTTACGGTATCACGGCTGGCGAGCAATATGACGCTGCTCGTCGCTCCGGCGGCCAGAACGAAGTTCAATATTCCCATCAGCACCATCGTGGGAGCGATCAGCGGCAACCATACCCGGAAGTAGGTGTAGAGCCATCCCGCTCCCGACGTTCGTGCTGCTTCCTCCATATCCTGGCCCATCTGCAAGAACGCGGCTTTGAACATCTGAATGCTCGTCAGCTTCCCTTGCAGAATGCTGACGATAATCAAAATCCACAGCGTGCCGAACAGCCAGTTCAGCCCTGGCGTGCCAAGGATCACCCACAGAAGGCCCAAGCCGGAGAGGATTCCCGGGATGCCGGCGCTGAACCAAAAAATCGAATCGAGGATTGTGTTTCCCGGCCACTTCCTTCGCACCAGCACATAGGCGACCATCGAGAATATCAGCGGCGAGATGATTGCAGTCGACATCGAGATGATGAGCGTCGTGTTCAGGGCCCGGAAGAAAATTGGATCCGACAGAACCATCTGCCAATGCGCAAGCGTATAGGTCGGCGTCGCCTGGAAGAATCCGGCGCGGGTCATGAAGCTTCCGCCGAGCAGAGTCAGCACGGGAACGACCGTCAGCAGGGCGACGATGAAGCAGATCAGTCCGAACGCGATGGGCTGAAGCATCCCGAGATGGGTGAGGCCCGGCTTGAAACTGCCGCCGATGGTCGTGTATTGGCGGCGCGTCAGGAGCCAGCGCTGCAACGGGATGACGGCGAGAATGATGATCAGCGTCAGGCTGGCGAGAGCCGTCGCTTCGCCATAGGCCGGCGGCTCGGTATGACGCACCAGATTGAAGATCTGCGTCGAGTAGACATAGAACCGGATCGGCGTTCCGAGGATCTGCTCGATCTCGAATGAATTGAACATTCGGATGAGGTTGAGCATGAACACCACGACCATGGGCGGCACCATGACCGGCAGCGTGATACGCATCATCGTCTTGATGCTGCCCGCGCCGGAGATGCGGCCGGCTTCTTCCAGTGTCACGTTCATGTTGCGGAAGGCCGGCGTCAGCAGCATGACCTTCTGGGACAGCGCGTTGGCCATCAAATGCGCGAAGACAATGCCCTCGACGCTATAGATGTTGAACAGCGGGCCGGTGATGAAGGGCAGCTTCTGGGCCCAGACGTTGATGAACCCGAAATAAGGGTCGAGCAGGAGGGTCCAGCCGATCGTCGTCGTCAGGTTCGGCAGCATGAACGAGACCCAGAACATGAACTCCAGCGTACGGCTGAATCGAATCTGAGTCCTCGCCAGCAGCCAGGAGATAATCACGGCGAGCGGGAAACTGATCGCGGTGTAGGCAAAAAAGATAAAAATCGTGTTCCATAGGCTTTCCAGGATTCCGGGTTCCTCGAACGCCTTGCGCCAATTCTCGAGGCTGAATTCGTAGGAGCCCGTCACGACTCCCGCGATGTTGAAGCTCTGAATAAAGATGAGGATGATCGGGTAGATGACGTAAAACCCGAAGAACAGGATCAGCACGGCCATGATGAACCGTGCCGTGTTGTGACTTTTCTTCTTCTTTTTCGCCGGCCCGCCGGCGATGGTCAAACTGGTCATAGCCCCGCATACCCCGTATCTACTGCTGCAGTCTCGATCGTCGCCGATCAGCCCTCACCGATAACCGGCGTCCTGCATGATTTTCTTCAATTTCACGAGGATCTCGTCCTGCCGCTCGACGTACTCCGGATTGGAGAACGCGACGATATAATTGCCCTTCGGATCGATCCTGTACTGCGGCTCGAGAATGTCCTTCGGCACGTCCGTGCGGAGCGAATCCATCTTTTCCGAGACCCTGACGAACATCTCCTGGCCTTCCCGGCTCAGGGCCCAATTGACGAACAGCTTGGCGGCATTGGGGTTCGGCGCCCTGTCCATGACCATGATGTTCGCGGCCGAGGCCGACAGGACCTCGCCTTCCGCCATCGGATGCGGCAGGTAATCCTTGATCGGGAAACCCTGGTCCTTCAGCGACTCGGCCTGGGTGCTCATGCCGAACATGCCGATGGCAAAGCGTCCCAATGCCACCCATTCCGCGCCCTGGCGTGAATCCGTGACGATCGTCACGTTCATCTCGGTCGCCCAGCGGCGGAACCATTCTTCGCCGATCTTGGGGTTGAGGAACATCGGAACGCTCGACGCGCCCGTGCCTTGTGCGGCGGGCGACCATGAGACGATTTTGCCTTTCCATTTCGGATTCAGGAGATCCGCGTAGGACCTGATCTCGTTCGGATCGACCAGCTTTGTGTTGTAGGCGACGTTATACCCAGGCGACGCGCCCCACGTGAAGATGTAGCGCCCCTCCGGGTCGGTGTAATGGTGCTTGCCCTGGAACCAGAGCGAGCGGTCCGTGACGCTCGGATCGATCAGAAGCTCGGGGAAGGACACGAGCGCTTTGTTCGGCATCAAGGAGACAAGGGCGGTATTGGCGCCGCCGAGCCAGACGTCCAGGGTGAAACGGCCGGCGCGCCGTTCGGCGAGAATGCGCTCGGCATGGGCGCTGCCGCCGCCGGTCTGGGAGTTCACCTTGATGCCGTAGCGTTTCTCGAACGGCAGGAACGCCGGCCGCAGGCGCTGCGGCACCTGCCCCGACAGGATCAGCTCGACCTTGCCTTCCGCCTGCGCCGCCTTGACCAGGGCGGCCCATTCCGGCGAGGACGGCGCATCCTGGGCCTGGGCGGATCGCGCGGCGAGGCCCATAGGCAGCCCAGTCCCGCCAACGGCCAAGACGGACACGACGACGCCGACTGTGAGGGCGCCGGCGGAAATCAGATCCTTGAACATCTCTCGCGCTCCTCTGCTAATTTCCATTGCGCGCATCGCGAGAGTCGGCGGCCATCGACCCCGCCGCTCCGACCGCCCAGACACTATGGCCCGCGGGACGCAATCTCATCCAGACCTTGCCACCCTCAGGCAACGGATTGTGACGATCGCCGTAAATGACGATGGCATCTTGCCCGTCGACCTCGATTTTGTACTCGTAGCGCTCGCCCAAGAACAATGCGGCATGGGCGACGCCGCCAATCATGCCCGCCTGCAGTGCCGATCCTGTGACGGGAAGCAATTCCACGTCCTCCGGCCGCACGCCGACGTATACCGGGTCTCCAGCCTTGATGCTGGTCTGATGACTGGTCCCGCCGCCGACGACGCAGTTCGCGGCACCGTCGATCGAACACGCTCACCTGCCCCGACGAATCTTTCGTCACAATCCGGCCCTTGAACAGCAGGGTTTTTCCGACGAAATCCCGCGTGAAGTCGTTGACCGGCTCGTTGTAGAGCGTTTGGGGGGAGCCTTGTTGCTGCACGATGCCGCCGCTCATGATCGCGATCCTGTCCGACAGGCTGAGGGCCTCGACCTGGTCATGGGTGACGAATAGCACCGCGATATTCAAGCGCTTCTGCAGCAGCTTCACCTCTATCCGCATCTGCTCGCGAAGCTTGGCGTCGAGATTGCTGAAGGGCTCATCGAGCAGCAGGATTCGCGGTTCCGTCACGAGCGCACGGGCCAGAGCCACCCGCTGCTGTTGCCCGCCGCTCAGCAGAGGGCCCGGCCGCTTTTCCATGCCGCCCATGCCAACCAGTTCGAGAACCTCCGCGACACGCGTCTTGATCTTCGAGCGGGGATATTTTTGCGCGCGAAGCGGAAAGGCGACGTTCTCCCCGACCGTCATGTGCGGCCAGATGGCATAGGATTGGAACACCATGCCAATCTTGCGCCGTTCGGGCGGTAGCGAAAATCCCGTCTCCGTCACGACGACGGCTTTGTCGCCAAAATAGATCGATCCCTCGTCCGGCTCCTCGAGGCCTGCGACCATGCGCAACGTCGTGCTTTTGCCGCAGCCGCTGGGCCCGAGCAAGGTAAAGACTTCACCGTCTGCTATCTCGAGCGACAGGCCGTCGACCGCTTTTTGCGTGTTCCCCGGGTAAGTCTTCGAGAGATTCTCGAGGCGGATCGCCGGCTTCGCCGATGAAGGCCTTTTGGCGGTCGCAGCCGGACTTTGTGACGCAAGCATCCCTAATGGCTCCTGGTGCTGCCCTCTTGTCTAGGGCATGAAATGGATATTGTCGTAATGGACCGAGCCGGCGACCACCTATGGTCGGCCGCCGTGCCGCACATGACCCTAATCGTGCCGTTTGATACCTATGACAGTTGAAGCCCTCTCCCGTGTAGCAGGCCCGCCTGTTGGTTGCCTGCGGACCCACAATGGACCGCGGCACGGCTTATGACCCTGACTTTGGGTATGATATTTGCAGAATCGAACGGACATTACCTACACATTTGTAAAAACAGATTTTAGCCGGAAGACCCGTCCGTCTTCAGCGCCTGCCGCCTACGACATTGATGAATTGGCGGAAATACCACTGAAATTGGGTCCCTCCGCGCGCCATGCCCGAATCCAGCTCATCGATAGCCGGCTTCCTGCATGATCTTCTTCAACGTGTTCAGTATCTCGGTCTGCCGGTTGGTGTATTCCGGATCCGTGAAAGGCAGCATGTACTCCCTGTCGGCGCGGATGCGATGCTGCTCTGGAATCGCGTCGTTGGGCACATCCACCCGCAGCGTGTCCATTTTCTCCGCGTGTTTGATGAAGATCGCCTGACCCTCGCGGCTCAAAAACCAGTTCACGAACAGCTTCGTGGCGTTCGGATTCGGCGGATTGCCCATGACCATGATATTCGCCGCCGAGGAGGACAGCACCTCGCCCTCGGCCATGGGGTGCGGCAGGTAGCCCATGATCGGAAACCCCTCGTCGGCCATCGCCTCGGCCTGGGTATTGAGCCCGAACATCCCGATCGGAAAACGGCCCATGGCCACCCACTCGGCGCCCTGGCGGGGATCCTTCACGATGGTGACGTCCATCTCCTTGGCCCATCGGCGAAACCAGTTCTCGCCGATCCTGGGGTTGAGGTAGAGCGGGATGCTGGAGGCCCCGGTGCCCTGCTCGGCCGGCGACCACGTGACGATCTTGCCTTTCCATTTCGGATTCAGCAGATCCGCATAGGATTTGATTTCGTCGGGCTTCACCATCTTGGTGTTGATGGAGATGTTGTAGGAGGGCGACGCCCCGAAGGCGAGAATGTAGCGGCCCTCCAGGTCGGTATAGTGATGCTTGCCCTGAAACCACAGCGAGCGATCCGTGACTTCGGGATCGACCAGAAGCTTGTCGATCGGGTCGAGCGCGTTGGCGGGCATCAATTGCACGAGCGCGGTATTCGCGCCGCCGATACGGACGTCCAGATTATAGCGGCCGACGCTTCTCTCGGCCAGAATCCGCGCCGCGAAATCGTTGCTGCCGCCGGTTTGGGCGAGCACCTTGATGCCGTATTTCTTCTCGAATTCGCGGATGCCGGGGCGCAGCTTCAACGGCACCTGGCCGGCCAGAGCGACCTCGACTTTTCCTTCAGCGCGCGCCGCCTTGATCAGTTGTCTCCCATTCCGCGGCGGCTGCCGCCGAACGGGCGGGCACGGCCTTCGCGACCCGCGGCGCTTCGTCCGCCAGCGCCGGTTGCGGGGCACCAGCAGCACGGCCGCGAGAGCACCGTTCAAAAGCAATTTCCGAAACACGACGCGCCTCCCCTGCTCCATTTTTCGATCTCCGACGTCTCATGCGAACGTCCTTCGGCTTCACTCCGCCGCGGCTTGCCGTCCCAAGCCTGAAAGCTGCCGCACGATGTCGTCCACATGCAGAACATCGGCGTATTTGTGATGAAGGTCGAACAGCGACAGCTTGTGGCTGAGCAGCGAGCGGTCGAAGCAGCATTCCTCCGCGATCACCACCCGATAACCATAGGAGAAGGCGTCGACGGCGGAGGCCCGCAGGCATCCCGAAGTGCTCTCGCCGCACATGATGACGGTCCGAACCCCGAGCTGGTTGAGATGCGCCACCATCGGGGTGCCGAAGAATCCGGAAGCGCGCTCTTTCGCGATCACCAGGTCGTCCGGTTCGGGCTTAAATTCCTCTTTGATCTCGTTGCCGCCGGTGTTCGCGGCGCTGGTGGCGCCGCCTTGGCGGTTGGTGGCGGTGACGCGCCCTTTGCGCGTGCTGCCGGTGGTGTAAATGACGGGCAGGCCGGCCCGGCGCGCCGCCGCGAAGAGCCTCATGGTCGGCGGAATGGCATTCCAGGCGAATTCGCCGCAGGCGCCGGGGAAGCGCTTGTTGAGCTCCGTCACCGGGCCCGGGCCGCCGGCATAGACCTTGTTGTAAAGATCGATCGCGATCAGAGCGAGGTTCGCGCCGAGCGGCTTGATGTCCCGTGGGAACAGGCTGTCGTAGATCTCGCGCTCGTCGGGTGGAATGACGTCATCCCAGCAGTGTCCCATGTCAGCCATCGTCGTTTCCTCCCGTCAGCGCGCTCGGGAACGCACCTGTATCGCTATCTGTAGCCGGCCTCGCGCATGATCCGCCGCAGCGTCTCGATCAGCTCGCCCTGACGGTTGACATAGTCCGGGTCTCTGAACGAGACGAAATACTCCCGGTCCGGGTGGATGCGGTGCTGCGGCTCGATGACGTCGTTTGCCACGTCGGTGCGCAGCGAATCGCGTTTCTCGCCGAACTTGATGAACAGATCCTGCCCTTCCTTGCTCAGCGCCCAATTGATGAAGAGCTGTGCCGCATGCGGGTGGGGAGCCTTGTCCACCACCATGATGTTCGAGGCCGATGCGGTGAGCGCCTCGCCCTCCGCGAGAGGATGCGGCAGATAGCCCTGGATCGGGAAACCCTCGGCGGCGAGCCAGTCGGCCTGGGTGCTCAGGCCGAACATGCCGATGGGGAAGCGTCCGAGCGCCACCCACTCCGCGCCCTGCCGCGCATCCTTGACGAGGGTGACGTCCATTTCCTTGGCCCAGCGGCGGAACCATTCCTCGCCGATCTTCGGCATGAGCAGCAGCGAGACCGAGGTGGAGGCGGTGCCCTGGTCGCCCGGCGACCATGAGACGATCTTGCCCTTCCATTTCGGGTCGAGCAGGTCCCAAATCGACTTGATCTCCGCCGGGTTCACCATCTTGGTGTTGAAGGCGATGATGTGGGCCGGCGAGGCGGCGTAGGTGAAGATGTAGCGCCCTTCCGGATCGGTATAGGGGTGCTTGCCCTGAAACCAGCGCGACGGATCCTTCACGCCCGGATCGATGAGCAGATCGGGGATCGGCGCCAGCACCTTGTTCGGAATCAGCGAGACGAGAGCCGTGTTCGCGCCGCCGATCCACACGTCGACCGTGTAACGGCCGCTGCGCCGCTCGGCGAGAATTCGATCCGCATGCGCCCCGCCGCCCCCCATGTGGAAATTGACCTTGATGCCGTATTTCTTTTCGAAGGCGCCCATGGCGCCACGCAGCTTCTGTACCGCCTGGCCGGCGATGATGAGCTCGACCCGGCCCTCCTGCTGCGCGGCCTTGACGAGCTGGTCCCACGCCGGCGAAGACTGGCTCGCGGCCGCAGCCGGGGCTTGGGCAATCTCGTCGGCTCGGACCCCGAGCGGCAGTAACAGCAGCAGCGCCGCCACACCTGTCGAGAGATATTTCCTGATCATCGCGTCCTTCCCGTCGTTCCTAAGCTTTCCTTTCGTCCGCCTCGTGTCAGCGATAACCCGCCTCTTGCATGATGGCCTTCATCTTCGCCAGCGCCTCATCCTGACGCGCGACAAATTCCGGGTTGGAGAAGGCGACGATGTAATCGCCGTTCGGATCGATGCGATATTGCGGCTCGAGACTGTCATTCGGCACATCCGTCCGCAGGGAATCCATGCTCCCGGACGTTTTGACAAACAAGGTCTGCGCTTCCCGGCTCAAGGCCCAGTTGATGAACAGCTTGGCCGCGTTTGGATTGGGCGCGCGATCCATCGCCATGATGTTCGCCGCCGAAGCCGACAGCACCTCGCCTTCCGCCATGGGATGCGGCAGGTAATCCTTGATCGGGAAGCCCTGGTCCTTGAGCGCCTCGGCCTGGGTATTCAAGCCGAACATGCCGATAGCGAAACGGCCCAGGGCGACCCATTCGGCGCCCTGGCGCGCGTCGGTCACGATCGTCACGTTCATTTCGTTCGCCCAACGGCGAAACCATTCCTCGCCGATCTTGGGATTGAAGAACATGGGGAGGATCGAGGCGCCAGCCCCCTGTCCCGGCGACCACGAGACGATCTTGCCTTTCCATTTCGGATTCAGCAGGTCCGCATAGGACTTGATCTCGTTCGGGTCCACCAGGTTGGTGTTGTAGGCGACGTTATAGGTCGGCGAGGCACCCCATACGAAGATGTAGCGTCGTTCGGGATCGATATAGTGATGCTGGCCCTGAAACCAGCGCGATGGATCCTTGACCTCGGGATCGACGAGAAGCTCGGCGAAGGGAATCGCCGCGCCGACGGGAAGCAGGGACGAAATCGCGCCCGTCGCGCCGCCGAGCCAGACGTCGAGGCTGTAACGGTTGAGGCGCCGTTCGGCGAGAAGCCGTGAAATATGCGCACTGCCGCCGCCGATCTGGGAGTTCACCCGAATGCCGTATTTCTTCTCGAATTCCGACATCGCCGGGCGCAATCGTTGCGGCACCTGGCCGGACAGTACCAGTTCGACCTTGCCCTCTTGCTGGGCCGCTTTGACCAGCGCGTCCCACTCGCCAGAATCGGCCGCAGCCGGCGCCGAAAGCGCCGCGACGACGGCCGCCGCAATCAACAGTGCGGCGGGCGCGCGGCGCAGAAGACGGCCTCGAGCCATACGCCGCAGGCGACCGGCGACAATAGCGAGCCGGTCAGCGGAATTTTCCGCATACGACATTCATCTCCTCCCTGGTGGAGCGGCCCCACAATATGGGCGCCCTTCGCGTTTTCCTCAATTTACCATCCGCTTTATCTGGCGCCAAAGCAGTTAATCGATCGACTATGCTATAGGAGTGCCCTTCCAGCCGGCACATATAGGTCTGCAGGTGGCCGCGCCAGCCGGGGCGATGGATGCGAACGGCAGCGCGGGATCAGTGCAATGCCGTAGAACCTTCACGGTCCGCAGCTTCGGCGCTAGTATGCCGGCAATGTTGCTGCGTTTCTTGACTGAGGCATATGTCTGCAGCGCCACTTCGGCGCAAAAAAATGAATTCAGGGAGGTCTGATGATGAAGGCGCTTATAGCGAGCGGAGCGATGGCAGCGGTTTTGCTCGCCATCCCGGGGGTGGCGGCTGCGAATACCAAGTCGGCAGTCGCGGCGCCGGTCCAGTTGGCACAAAGCCAGCCCTCCGCAGAATGGGAGGAACTGCTGAGGGCGGCGCGTCGCGAGGGCGAGGTCGAGGTCATCCTGTCGGGCCAGGTGCCGCAGAAGCTGCGGCCGGGCATGGCGCAGTTCGAAAAGAAATACGGCGTGCGGGTGAATTTCCAGACTGGCGGCGGCAGCGCCCATGCAGAACGCATTCTCGCGGAACGCCGAGTCGGCCGCTACACGCTGGATGTCTGGCTGGGCGGCGCCAACACGCCGCTCGTCTCGCTCGTGCCGAACAAGGCGCTGCAATCCTTTCCCGAGCTTCTGATCGATCCGGAGGTGAAAGACACCTCGGCTTGGTTTCAGAAAAAGCACCATTACAGCGATCCGGAAGGCCGCTACATCTTCACCTACGCCGCCTCGCCCAACACGCCCTTCAGCTACAACACCAAGATGGTGAAGCCGGAGGAGTTCAAGTCCTTCTGGGACTTCCTGGATCCCAAATGGAAAGGCAAGATCGTGTCCTGGTCGCCCGGCGATCAGGGCACCGCGCCCAACTCGCTGTCGCTGTACCTCAACCCGAAGGTCGGTGAGGATTGGTTCCGCCGCTGGGCCAAGGAAATGGACGTGACGATTGTCAAAGACGCTCGCCAAGGCGCCGAATGGGTCGCCCTGGGGCGTTTCCCGATCGGCATGTTCGGCCTCAGCACCCAGGCTGAGCTTCTATCGAAACAAGGCTTTCCGATCGACTCGATGGACCTCAACATGATCGAGGGTGACGCGCTGGTCGCCTCCGCATCGAACCTCATGGTCATGGACAAGGCGCCGCACCCGAATGCAGCGAAGCTGTTCGTCAACTGGGCGTTGAGCAAGGAAGGACAAACGCTGTTCATCAAGCTGCAGGAGTCGATGGATTCGCTGAGGACCGATATTCCCAAGGACCTTATCGAGGAACGATATCGTATTCGCCCAGATCGGGATTACCTCGTGACGTTCACAAATCCCGACTACATCAACCGTCAGGGCGAGTTCATCACCAAACTCCGGCAAATCATGCAGGAAGCCGGATATCGATAAGGTATCCCGTGGCGGCGAGGGGCAGGGAAATCACGGCTTCTGGAAAGGCTCAGTCGTGATGGCAAAATGGCCAAGCCGCCTCGCCGCCCAGCGCTCACCCGCCGAGCACGCGGTGGAAGAAGTCGAAGCCGCGCTCGCGGGCGAGGTGCGCCGCTGAACGCCGCGCCGGCAGCACATAGGCATCCGGCGATCTGAGCAAAGCTGCGATCGGCGGCGACCGTTCGTTCATGTGCGTCTCCCGATCGCCCGTCAGCACGCCATCGCGACGGTGCAGCGAGGGTTCTGGGCAGGGACGCCGTGCCAGTGAGCCGGTTGTCGGCCAGCCGCCATGGCCGCCCCGTCGCAAGGGAGAGGTCGAGCGTGCAGGATCAACGGCCAGCGTGACGGATACACGCGAGGAACGCGCTGGGGGCTCCGCCGCTGCGCAGCGGTCAGGCGAGAGCGAAGCCCCGCAGGTGTCAGGCGAGGTCGAAGCGATCCGCGTTCATCACCTTGGTCCAGGCCCTGGCGAAGTCCTTCACGAACTTCTCCTTCGAGTCGGCGCAGGCATAGACTTCCGCGAAAGCGCGGAGCTGCGAGTGCGAGCCGAAGATCAGATCGACGCGGGTGGCGGTCCACTTGCGCGCCTTCGTCTTGCGGTCGTGGCCCTCATAGACGCCGTCGGTGCCGGCCACCGGCTCCCACATTGTGGCCATGGAAAGTAGGTTGACGAAGAAATCGTTGGTCAACGCGCCGACCTTGTCGGTGAAGACGCCGTGCTTGGAATCGCCGGTATTGGCGCCGAGAACGCGCAAGCCGCCGAACAGAACCGTCATCTCCGGCCCTGTCAGCCCGAGCAGTTGGGCACGGTCGACCATGGCCTCTTCCGGCTTCATGAACTGCCGCTTGCCGCTGTTGATGTAGTTGCGGAAGGCGTCGGCGCGCGGCTCGAGCGGCGAGAAGGACTCGACGTCGGTCTGCTCCTGCGACGCATCCATGCGGCCCGGCGCGAACGGCACCTTCACGTCGACGCCGGCATCCTTCGCGGCCTTCTCGACCGCCGCGGAGCCGGCGAGCACGATCACATCGGCGAGCGACACCTTCTTGCCGCCACTGGCCCGGCCATTGAAGTCCTTCTGGATGGCTTCGAGCTTCGTGAGCACGGTCTTGAGTTGCGCCGGCTGGTTGACCTCCCAATCCTTCTGGGGGCTGAGGCGGATGCGCGCGCCGTTCGCTCCGCCACGCTTGTCGGAGCGGCGGAAGGTCGAGGCCGACGCCCAGGCGGTCGAGACGAGCTGCGGCACCGTCAGGCCAGACGACAGGATCTTTCCCTTGAGATCGGCAATCTCCGTGTCGCCGACCAGCGGATGATCCACCGGCGGAATCGGATCCTGCCAGATCAGCACTTCCTTCGGCACGAGCGGGCCGAGATAGCGCGCGATCGGCCCCATGTCGCGGTGCGTGAGCTTGTACCAGGCCCGCGCGAAGGCATCGGCGAACTGATCCGGATTCTCCATGAAGCGCCGCGAGATCTTTTCATAGGCCGGGTCGAAGCGCAGCGAGAGATCCGTGGTAAGCATGGTCGGCACATGCTTCTTCGACGGGTCGAAGGCGTCCGGAATCGTGGCTCCCGCGCCCTTCGCCTTCCATTGCTTGGCGCCGGCCGGGCTCGTGGTCAGTTCCCATTCATAGCCGAACAGGTTCCAGAAGAAGTTGTTGCTCCACTTCGTCGGCGTCGTGGTCCAGGTGACTTCCGGGCCGCCGGTGATGACATCGCACCCGATGCCGGTCTTGTATTTGCTCTTCCACCCAAGCCCCTGGTCCTCCAGCGCGCCGCTCTCCGGCGCCGGTCCGACCAGCGACGGATCGCCGGCGCCGTGGGTTTTGCCGAAGGTGTGGCCGCCGGCGATCAGCGCGACGGTCTCCTCGTCGTTCATCGCCATGCGGGCGAAGGTCTCGCGGATGTCCCTGGCCGCCGCGACCGGATCCGGATTGCCGTTCGGCCCTTCCGGATTGACGTAGATCAGGCCCATCTGCACGGCGCCGAGCGACTCGTCGAGCTGGCGCTCGCCGCTGTAGCGTTCGTCGCCCAGCCACGTGCCCTCTGGCCCCCAGTAGAGCTCTTCGGGCTCCCACACGTCCTTGCGGCCGCCGGCGAACCCGAAGGTCTTGAAGCCCATCGACTCGAGGGCGGCGTTACCGGCGAGAATCATCAGATCGGCCCACGAGATCTTACGGCCGTATTTCTGCTTGATCGGCCACAGCAGGCGGCGCGCCTTGTCGAGGTTGGCGTTGTCCGGCCAGGAATTCAGCGGCGCGAAACGCTGCTGGCCCGCGCCGGCGCCGCCGCGACCGTCGGTGATGCGATAGGTGCCGGCGCTGTGCCAGGCCATGCGGACGAAGAGCGGCCCATAATGACCGAAGTCGGCGGGCCACCACTCCTGCGAGTCGGTCATCAAGGCCCGCAGGTCCTTGATCACGGCGTCGAGGTCGAGGCTCTTGAATTCTTTCGTGTAGTCAAAGTCCTTGCCCATCGGATCGGACAGCTCGGAGTTGCGATGGAGCGTCTCGATGTCCAGCGCGTCCGGCCACCAGTCCCGGTTCCTTTGCCCCCGCTTACCCCCGTGCATGACCGGGCACTGGCCCGCGCCCTGGTTGTTCGTCTTCGCGTCGTCCATCTCGTCCTCCTATAGCCATCTTCGTGTAGCCATCTTCGTGCGCTGGCGCGCTCCAAATCGGGCCGCCGCTCTCACACAAAGCCTATTACATCACTTTAGAATAAGTCTAGAGAGGAGGATAAGTCTAGAACATCTCGCCGCCCATGGTTTGATCCAGGTCAAGCGAGGGTGACCCACCGGGCACTGGGTCCGAAAGTGGCCTTCTTCCCCCGGGCGGCGAGGCAGCCGCCGATGGAGGCCGCGCTCACCGCCCCGAGCGGAAGGTGTAAGATGAAGAATTGCATGTCATCATGCTCGGGGATGCCACGGCCGACCGGACGGACTGGGAGCACAACACATCGTTGGCCAGGTTTTACCTCGCCTTTGGCGTTTCGCGAGAGAACACGGCGAGTTCGCCGATAGGGAGCCCGTGGATATCCTCTCTGATTCCGTCCATGAGCGAGTACGAGCGGATGACCGCGCCAGCAATGTCGCGGCCATCCTCGCCCGCCTTGATGTAACCCAGCACGTTCACGTACTGAGCCTTGGTAGAGGCCCCCAGGCAGTTACCCGCCCGCCTTGCGTAGTTCGTTGATCACGCGATCGACGATCGGACGCGGCGCGGCGTAGACGCGATTGACGAGGGCCGCGATCTCCTCGCCGGAGTTGACGGTGATCTCGGCGCGCATCTTGTCGGCATCGGCCAGGAAAGCCGCGTCGGTCGACATTTTGGTAAAGGCATTGCGCCACAGGGCGACCACCTCGGCCGACGTGCCCGGCGGGGCGACGAACGGACGGCCGTATTCCTGACGCGCCAGGAACAGCTCGAGAACTTTCTTGTCTTCGTCGTTCTTGATGAATTCCATCACCGACGGCACGCCTTCCAGCTCCGGATGGGGCGCGAAGGACACCTGCATCAGAATGCGCATCTTCTTCTCGGCGACCCAGTCGGGCTTGCTCGCCTTCAGGCTGTCCCACGAGGTGCCGACCAGGCCGTGCAGCTCGCCGCGCTCCATGGCGAGCATCACTTCGGTGGTGCCGCTGTAGCCGTTGATCACCTTGAACTTGGTGCCGATCAGGTTGTTGAGCACGTTGGGCATGATGGTCGGGTTGCTGGCGCCCGTGCCGCCGACCAGCACTTCCTTCTCGAACAGGTCCTTGGCGCTGGTGAACGGCGTGCCGTGCCATACCAGGGCGACGTTGACGAGACGGTTGAGGCTGATCAGCCAGTTGAACTGGCGGCCGTCGTATTTCGCATTGTCGTTGCCGAGCAGCGGCTCGTAGGCGGTGCCATTCTGCAGGATGCCGATCGCCGTGCCGTCCTTCGGCGCGACAGTGTAGAGCCAGTTGGCCGCCTGGATCGAGCCGGCGCCCGGCATGTTCTTCGGCACGACGGTCGGATTGCCGGGGAGATACCGTCCGACATGGCGGGCCGCGAGGCGACCATAGGCGTCATAGCCACCGCCGGGTCCCGACGCGATGATCATGGTGAGCGGCTGATTGCCGGGAAACTGAGCCAGGGCAGGCGTCGCGGAAAGCACGGCAGCGGTGGCGACGACACAGGATGCCACGGTGTTACGCGAAAATACGCTGAACATACGGTTACGCTCTCTTTCGGAGGGCCTGGCGAATGACAGAGTGCCGGGCCATTCATTCTATACGACCAAGATCCGCGAGCGGCGGTACGCGTCCCCCCTCACCGAGGAAAGGACGCGCCCCGCTTCCCGGCGGGATTCCGCTTACTTCGCGACGTCGGGCACCAGCTCGATCGCCTTGTCGACCAGGTGCTTCGGCGTCTCGAACAGGTCGTTGACCATCTTCTCGAGTTCGACACCGGTCTTGTATGTGACCTCGAGCTTCTGGCGCGTGGCATCCTCGATGAACGCCGTGTCCTTCACGGTGGCGTCGAACGCCGCGCGCAGGGCCTGGAGGCGGTCGGCCGGCAGGCTCGGCGGCGCCACGAAGGGACGGCCGAACTCGCTGGTCGAGGTGAAGAAGTTCATCAGCTGCCGGGTCTCCGTGTCCGGCATGAACTCGAAGATGCTCGGCACGTTGGGCAGGTCCGGATTGCGCTGCTGCTCGGTGTTGAACAGGATGCGCACGGTACCGTCCTTGAACCAATGGGGCCGCGTGCCCATCAGCGAGGAATAGCTCTGGCACATGCCGTCGGATTCGCCCTTCTCCATGGCGAGCAGCGAATCGCTGGCGCCGCGGTAGCCGTGGATGACCTTGAACTTGGTATCGAGCAGCTCGTTGATCACCACCGGCAGGAACGACGGCGCGCTGCCCAGGCCCGTGCCGCCCATGACGACCTGCGTCTTCTTCAGGTCTTCGATGTTATGCACCGGTACCTTGGACATCACGATGCAGATGCGGCTCGACAGCTCCGTGGTGCCGATCCAGCCGAACTTGCGCGGGTCGAATTTGATGCCCTTCAGGCCGACGAGGGCCTGTGACGGCAGGTTGCGCGAGAACGAGCCCATCACGGTGCCGTCCTTCGGCGCCACCTCATAGAGGTAATTGCCGACGTTGACGCTGCCGGCGCCCGGCATGTTCTGGACCAGGAAAATCGGATTGCCCGGGATGTGCTTGCCCATGTGGCGGCTGAGGGTGCGCGCCCACACGTCATAGCCGTCGCCGGCATTGAAGCCGACGATCATGCGGATCTGATCGTTCTTCTTGTAGAACTGCTCGACGCTCTGCGCCTGGGCGGGAGCCTGGGCCAGGAGCGCGAGGGCGGAGCCGAATGCGGCTGCCGCGATAATTTTCTGCATAGTGGTGATCTCCTTCTTGTCGCGTGTCATGAATTCCATCGTCAGTTGGGCCGCAAGCGCTGCACGCGGTCCCAGTCGATGAAGCGGTGAAAGCCAGGCTCAGCCGGCAGGCTGATGCAGCCATCCTGGATGACCGTGGGCTGGTGGACATACTCCTCGCGGAGCTGCACGAAGAATGCGGCCTCCGCGGGCAAAACGTTGTTGCGGCCGTGGACCGCCGCGGCGAGCTGCAGCGATGCGATGGTCGCCAAGCTGCTGCCTCCGAGCACGTTGACATGCACCTCGCAGCCCTTTTCCGCAGCGAGCTGAGCCATGGCGCGATTCTCGCTGAAGCCGAAACGACCGGTTTTGAGCACGACGGACTGGGCGCCCCGATCGAGGAACAGCCGCGCCATCAAGGCGCCGGTGCAGCCGTCGTCGACGATGATCGGCATGGGGCAGAGGCCCTGCAACTCGGCAAAACCCTCGGTCGGCATCAGCTTACACGGGTCTTCCACCATGCGGACATCGAATTCGGCGAGGCGCGCCACGTAATCCGGCACGATCTCCGCGCGATACGCGCTGTTGGTGTCCACATAGAGAATGACCAGCTCGCCCACGGCGTCGCGGATCGCGCGCACGTTGGCGCAATCCTCCTGGACGCCCTGGCCGCCCTTGAGCTTCAGCGCGCGCACGCCCTGCCCCTGGGTCATCTGCTGGGCTTCGGCCGCCATGCGCTCGAGCGACTGGCGCGTAACCGAACAGGAAACGGGCACCGTCGGCGTACCGCCCCACATCTGCCACAGCGGCCTGCCCTGCAGTTGCGAGACGATGTCCCAGCAGGCGGTGTCGATCATGGCCTTGGCGATCTCGTGCCCCGGCAATCCGCCGGTTGCCTTCCTGACGGCCGCCGGATCCGACAGGTCCACGCCGGCGAGACGCGGCACGAATAGTTCCTCGAACACCACCATGAGACTGCGCAGCGTGGCGCCGGTCCAGGTCGGCTTCACGGTTCCCTCGGCGACGCCGACCACGCCCTCGCGCGTGGTGAGCTTGAGGATGAGATAGTCGGCGCCATCCTCCTGCACCGAGGCCCATTTGATCGGGCGGTGGTACGGGAGCCTTACCGGGAAGGTTTCGAGGCGGGCCAGGGTCGTCGGCATGATCGGTCGTTCGGCCTTCAATGGACCCGGAAATGCTCGACGCGCTTCCAATCGACGGCGTTCACCATGCCGGGCTCTTCCGGCAGCATGGTGATGCCGTCGCGCACCTTCAGCGGCTCTTTGACGAATTCCTCGCCGAGCATGAGGAAGAGCGAGGTTTCCGACGGCAGCTTCTTGCTGCTCTCCGGCAGGGCGGCCGAGAAATGCAGCGCCGCCATCGAGCCAAGCGAGCTTTCGCCGAACAGGCCCATGTTGACGGAGCAGCCATGCGTGTCCGCATAGCGGGCGATCTGCCAGTTCTCGGTAAAGCCGCGCGCTTTCTGCAGCTTCAGGTTGAACGCCTTGGCGCCGTTCTCGACGAACAGCTTCATGGTGTCGAAGTCGCGGCAATCCGCCTCGACGAGGAAGGGAATCCGGCACTTGGCCTGAAGCTCGGCGAACGCGCGGTTGGGCGCGAACATGCAGGGATCTTCGCACATCACGATGCCGCGGTCAGCGAGCTGATTGACGTACGAAGGCGTCTGCTCGACGCTGTACTCGCGGTTCGGATCGATGTAGATGAGCACGCTGTCGCCGATCGCGCTGCGGATCGCATCGAACGCTTCCATATCGGTCTCGACGCCCTGGCCACCCTTCACCTTGAGCGCCTTGATGCCGTACTTGCCGCAGATGTCCTCGGCCTCGCGCGCCATTTCTTTCGGCGGCTGGCGGGTGACGACCCACGACACGGGCACCTCGCGCTTGCCGCCCCACAGGGCATAGAGCGGCTTGCCGGCGACCTGGGAGCGGATGTCCCAGATGGCGACGTCGATCATTGCCTTGGCCAGGCTGTGCTCGCGGATGCGCCAGACCTTGGCCAGCGCCTTCTCGTCGTCGATGTCGAGGCCCTTCAGCGCCGGCGCGAACAGTTCCTCGACGGCCACGACGAGCGACTTGAGAGTGGTGCCGGTCCAGGTCGTCTTGACCGTGCCCTCGGCGACGCCGACGAGACCGTCCTTCGTGGTGATCTTGAGCAGGCCGTAGCTCGCCGCATCCTCGCGCACCGTCGCCCACTGCATGGGACGCGGATAGGGGACGCGCACGGGAATGACTTCGACGCGTTCGATGATTTGTTTGGTCGCCATGGGTCGTTTTCCCCTACTCGATACGGTTATTTCGAATTTTCTGCATGCGGACGCACCACCACGAGCCCGTCGAGGGCATAGCCGCCTTCGGGCAGCGCCACGAACGGATTGACGTCGACCGCCTCGATCACGTCGCCCAAATCCCTGGCGAGCGCGCCAAGCGCGACCAGAGCGCGGGCCACCGCCGCGCGGTCATAGCCGCGCTGACCGCGATAGCCGTCGATCAGCTTCGCCGCCTTGGTGCGGTCGATCAGCTTGTTGGCCTCCGCCTCGTCCAGCATCGGGTGGCTGAACGCCACATCGCCATGCAGGTCGACGCCGATGCCGCCCAAACCGAACATCACCACCGCGCCGACTTCCGGGTCGCGGCTGATGCCCAACACCAGCTCCAGGCCGCCGGAAACCTGCGGCGACACGATCACGCCTTCGAGGCGCGCCTTCGGGTTGTAAGCTTTGACGTTCGCGATAATCTGGCTATAGGCTGCCTTGACGTCGCTCCGCGAGGCAAGCCCCAATTTGACCGCGCCCGCTTCCGTCTTATGCGGCAGGTCGGCCGAAACGGCCTTCATCACCACCGGAAATCCCAGCTTCTCGGCCACATCGGCCGCCTCGTCCGCCGTGCGCACGATCTGCTCGGCGAGCACCGGAACGCCGTAGGCGCGCAGCACTTCCTTCGAAACCGGCTCGCTCAGCGCGGAGGCCTTGTCCATGCGGCGCGCCAGCTCGCCGAGCTTCGTGGCGACCTCGCGGGTGCCTTCCGACGCCGATCCGGCAATCACGGGCATGCCGCTGGTCGCGTAATGGATGATGCGCGCGACGGCGCGCAGCGACTTGTCGACCTCCTGGAGGAATGGCAGATGGGGCAGTTCCGCGCGCAGGGCGCGGCTATAGTCGTTCAGCCCGTAAGAGATCATCGAAGTATAAGCGATCGGCTTGGCGACCCGCGTCGCCAGCTCCTCGATCTTACGCAGGTTCGATTCCTTCGCTTCGGCACCGGGGCCGCGCGGCAGTTCCTCCTGCAGCAGCAATAGATCGACGCCCGGATCATTGAGCATGAGCTCGACGCACTTGAGATAGGTTTCCTGGCTGCTCACCGCGGCGAACCCGCCATCGACCGGATTGCCGACGCCGGCGCCGACGCCGAGCAGCTTGCTCATCTCCTCGCGGGTCGCGTCCTGGAGTGCGGCGAACTGCACGCCGTTGCGTTCGGCGGCGTCGAGCAGCATGCCGCGCAATCCGCCGGAGAAGGTGATGGCGGCGAGCCCGTTGCTCTGGGGCAGCCTGGCGTGCAGCGCGTACTCCGTGACCTCGACCAGATCGTCGAGATTGCCGACGCGGATCGCGCCGGACACGCCGGCGATGGCATCGAATGACGCCGCAGTCCCGGCAAGCGCCCCGGTATGGGCCAAGGCAGCGGCGCGGCCCTGGACCGACGTGCCGAGCTTCATCACGATCACCGGTTTGTCCACCGCGCGCGCGGCACGGCAAGCGGCGAGGAAGCCGTCGCGGTCGCGCACGGCTTCGAGGTAGCAGACGATCGCCTTCACGTGCGGCACGGTGACGAAATAGCGGATGTAATCGGCCGTCGTCAGACCGGTCTCGTTGCCGCTGGTCACCACATAACCGACGCGCGCGCCGCGCTCCTCCAGGGTGCGCTTGATCGCCATGCCGATGCCGCCGCTCTGGGCGACGATAGCGACCGGGCCGGACGCCACGCTCTGGGCGCGGCCATCGGGAATGGTCACCAGCGAGGAACTCGACGACAGATTGCCGAAGCAGTTCGGCCCCGAGACCGCGAGGCCGGTTTCGCGCACCGCAAGCTCCAGTTCCCGGGCGAGTGCCGCGCCCTCCGGTCCGTCGGATTCCTCGAAGCCCGAGGTGAAGATGGTGGCGCTGCGCGCGCCGGCCGCAGCACCCTCGCGCAACACGCCGGCAACCGCAGCGGCGGGCACCAGGATGGCGAGGTGATCGGGCTTCTCGGGAAGCGCGGCCCAGTCGGCGAAACAGGGCACGCCCCAGATCTCGGCGCGCTTGGGATTGATCGGGTAGACCGCGCCCTTGAATTCGTAGCGCCGGAGATTTTCGTAGACCTTCTCGGTCCAGCTCCCCTTGCGGTCGCTGGCGCCGACGATCACCACGTTGCGGGGATTGAGCAGCGCATCGACCTGCGCGACGGCCCGGCTTTCCCACGCGCTCAGCGCGTCACCCTGCGTGTCTTTGATCCGAGTGCTCACGAATATCCCTGCCCCGCACGACCTGTAGAGCGGCCGCGGCCACTCGGGTTGACGTTTAAATTCGCAATCACGCGCGCCACGATCCGAGTCCGCCTGGCGGCGGATGACTCCCCTCGGCGGTGGCCCGCGCAAAAACAACTTGCAACGGTTTACCGATATTTGCAAGACTTTCCCATTATTCGGTAACGGATCACCGGTTCGGCGGCACGCGGGCGCGCCGCCGATCCGATTTCTTCGCGCCCCGACAACCAAAGGACAATCAGTTATGGCCGGTAAATACGAGACCATCCTCGTCGACAAAGAAGATGGCATCACGACGGTGACCTTCAATCGTCCCGAGAAGCGCAACGCCATGAGCCCGCAGCTCCATCTCGAAATGGCCGACGTGCTCGACGAGTTGGCGACCGATCCGGAGACCAAGGTGCTGGTCATCACCGGCGCGGGCGAGGCGTTCTGCGCCGGCCAGGACATCAAGCTCTATTTCCGCAACACCGATTCGGACCCCGCGGCGCGCCACAAGGCGCGTCTCGCCTCCAACGAATGGCGCTGGCAGAAGCTGTCGCGCTTCCCCAAGCCGACCATCGCGATGGTCAACGGCTTCCTGTTCGGCGGCGCCTTCACCCAGCTCTGCGCCTGCGACTTCGCCATCGCCGCGGAAGACGCGACGTTCGGCCTGTCGGAAGTGAACTGGGGCATCATCCCCGGCGGCATCGTGAGCTGGAACATCACCCAGGTGATGAACTACCGTGACGCGCTCTACTACGCCATGACCGGCGATCCGTTCGACGCCAAGGTGGCGAAGGACATCGGCCTGATCAACCGCGCCGTGCCGAAGGCCGAGCTGCGCGCCGAGGTCGTTAAGCTGGCCAAGAAGCTGATGGAGAAGAATCCGACCGCGCTGCGCTACACCAAGGAAGCGGTGCGCGCGGTGCGCGCCATGAACGAGCCGGAAGCGCAGGACTACCTCAATGCCAAGAACGACGCGTGCAAGGCGAACGACGCGGAGCGCGGTCGCGAGCAGGGCATGAAGCAGTTCCTCGACGACAAGAGCTACCGTCCCGGCCTGGGCCACTACCAGCGCCCCGGCAAGTAAGCCGTGCCAGCACCCGGCCGGCCCGCGCCACGGGTCGAGCCGGGTGCCCCGACCGCGACAGACACGTCTTCAAATCAAACAATCACGACAGGTGAGACTCATGCGGATCATGTTCCTGAACAAAGCCCCCAAGAAATCGGTCGTCTACGATCCGACCAAGATCGAGAAGCTGCTCAACAGCTATGCCTCTCCCGGCACCAAGGTGGAGATCGGCTTTCCCGATGATTTCGAAGGCGCGCGCGTCGAACAGGCGCTTGGCGAGCAGATGATGCTCAACGGCCTCGACCACATGATGGAGACGCCGGCCTTGATCCGCAAAATCGTCTGGGCCGCGGAGAACGGCTATGACGCGGTGATCCAAAGCAACACCTTCGATCCCGGGGTCGACGGCGGTCGGCTGGCGGTCAGCATTCCGGTGCTCGGCCCCTTCCGCAGCACGATCCATGTTGCGACAAATCTCGCGGACCGCATCGGCATCATCGTGCCGCTGGCGCCGCACATCCCGTACACCTGGCGCATCCTGCGCAACTACGGCATGGAGCGTTTCGTCACCGACATCCGCTGCCTCGGCGTCTATGGCAGCGACATCGCCCAGCGCAAGGACGAAATCACCGATCTCGCCACCAAGCTGACCGAGGATCTGGTGCGCGAAACCGGCGCCGAATGTGTGATCCCGCTCGGCGGCGCGCTGATCCCCTATGTCGTCGATCCGGCGGAGATGCAGCGCCGCACCGGCGTTCCTGTGCTCAACACCAAGTCGATCACGATCCGCGCCGCGGAGATGTGCGTCGGCCTCGGCCTGAGCCAGAGCCCACTGACCTATCCGCGCGCCAAGCTGTCCTACAGCGATTTCGTCCAGAAGGCTTGAAGTGGTGCGGCCAGCCGCGCTACTAGCTAAGTGCGGTTGGCCTGCGATCCGACGCAGCGCCATCGACGCCATGAATGTCGGTCCAGATGCGGGAGAGCGGAATGCCGAGCCAGCGTAAGACGTCGCGGCCGGGCACGCACCGCACCGGCCGCCCTCGCGCGGATGGCGCACACAGCGCCGCCAATCAGACCCTGATCACCGGCCTGAATATCTTCCAGAGCGTTTCCAATCTGGAAGCACCGGCGACGCTCACCGAACTCGCCCACAAGAACGGCATGTCGATCACGACGATCGCCCGTTACCTGGCGGGTCTCACCGAGACGGGCTTCCTGCAGCAGGACAAGGAGACGGGCAAGTTCGACCTTGGCCCGGCCGCCATGAGGATCGGCGTGGCGACACTGGCGCGCCTCGACACAGTGCGCCTGGCGACCGATGCGCTGCGCGAACTGACCGAGTCGACGGGCCATGCCGCGATTCTCAGCGTCTGGAGCGCGACGGGTCCGGTCGTCATCAAATGCGAGCAAGGCCGGTTGGATTGGTCGGTGCGCGTGCGCGAGGGCGTTTATGCCTCGGTCGCCGTCACCGCGGCCGGCCGCATCTTTCTCGCCTATTGGAATCGCGACGAGCTCGCCCCGGTTCTGGCCCGCGACCTGAAGGATTGGAATCAATCCGCTCCCGCCGACCAGCGACTCACCCTGCGCGACATCGACGCGACCAAGCAGGACATTCTCGACCACGGCCTGGCGCGGGCGACCGCCCTTCATCGGCCATCGATCGCCGCCCTCGCCGCGCCGATCTTCGGCCGTGACCATCAGCTTCTGATGAGCATGACTTTGGTCGGCATGGTCGGCACCATGGACACCCGCTATACCGGCGAGCCCGCCAAGATGCTGAAGGCGACGACCAGCAAGCTCTCACAGCTGTTCGGCGCGCTGCCACAGAAATAACCCACGCATCGGGCGTGCGCCTCGAGCCCGTGTCACAGGATGGGCCCGGGACCGCAGGACCGCAAACGGGACGACCCATGACCCTGATCCAAGACCTTTCGCGTTTCGTGGCGGATTTTGCCACGCCCAGCCTTCCACAACACGCCCTGGAGAAGGCACGCATCCTGCTGCTCGATTCCCTGGCTTGTGCCGTCGCCGCACTCGACGAACCGGCGACGCGACGCCTTCTCGATCTGGTGCGCGACATGGGCGGCGCGAAGCAATGCACGGTGATCGGCAGATCGCGCCGCACATCGCTGCCACAGGCGACGTTGGCAAACGGCATGCTGATCCGCACCCTGGACCTCAACGATTTTTCAGGAGGCATCCGGATCACCGGCCATCCGAGCGACAACATCGCCGTCGCATTGTCGGCGGGCGAGAGCGCCAACCGTTCCGGCGCTGACGTGCTGGCCGCCATCGCGCTGGCCTACGAGCTTTATGGCAGGCTGGCCGACACGATGGCCACGGACAGCCTGTGGGATCATGTCACCGTGTCGGGCCTCGTCGCGCCGGCCGTTGCCGCCAAGCTGCTCGGACTCGATCAGGACGCGACGGCCCATGCCCTGGCATTGGGCGCCGGCCATGCGCCGACGACCGCGGGCGTGCGCGACGGCAACGTCTCCGGTGCGAAGAGTCTTGCCAATGCGCTGGTGGCACAGCAGGGCGTGCAGGCCGCGCTTCTGGCCAAGGCAGGTGTCACTGGCCCGCTCGGCGTGCTGGAAAGCCGGCGCGGCCTCGGCCGCACGGTTTTCCCCAATGCGGCCGCCCTCGATCTCGCGCCGGCGCGGCCTGACTCATTGCGGATCATGGACAGCCATATCAAAGCCTATCCCTGCGTGGCGACTGCTCAGGCCCTCGTCGGCGCCGCGCAGCGGCTGCGCGCAGAGCATGCCCTGGCCTTGTCCGAGATTACCCGCATCCGGGTGGTCATGGCAGACCTGCCCGTGGTCCGTGACCATCTCGGCGACCGCGACCGCCATCACCCGCACTCGCGCGAATCCGCCGATCACAGCTTCAGCTTCCTGCTCGCGGTCACGCTGAGCGACGGCGAATTGTCCGCCCGCCAATTCGAGGGAGAACGCTGGGCCTCACCCGAGATCGTCGCCACCATGGCGCGCATCGAATACACGACTAGCCGCGAACTCGCCGAGCGCGCGCCCAACAGCTTCGTCGCCGTGTTGAACGTGGAGACCATCGACGGACGAAGCCTGCAAGCAGAGATGCTCTTCGCGCCCGGCCATGCCCGCAATCCGTTCTCCTTCGATCAGGCCGCCGATAAGTTCCGATCCTGCGCCCGCGCTATCATGGCCCCGGAGGTTCAGGACGCGGTCTTGCACACGGTCAGCGCCCTCGAGTTCGGCCAACTCGATCCGCGGTCTCATGGCCCTCTTCGCGACGGATATGGAATAGGACGGGAGCTTGGCTTCTCGGCGCGCGCCTAATGAACGCACGATGCTTGCGGCGCGCTATGCTCTTGTGCAGTGCATTTGCGTGAGAGACCAGACTTGCTGGCTGGCAAAGGATTCGAACTCGCGAGTGCAGCGATGACGGCGGATCGCGCCGACCGTAGCCTTTGACCCTCGAATTTGCGAAAAAGTTGAATCGCGAAGGGATGGCTATTTTGCGTCGCGCGCTATTTACCCGCAGTCGCCTGCAGATAGCTGTTTGCGATCTCGCTCCCTGTCGCACGCCACACCCCCTCGTGGGCGCAAATATGGGTGAGCGCCGCATCGAGCGCGGTGATGCGGTGAGGCTGGCCGCTGAGATACGGATGGAGCGCGATCGCCATCACACGGGCAGACTGCTGACTTTCCTCGTATAGCACATCGAACTGGCGGCAGATCATGTGAGCGAATTCGTCGGCCGTGCGGCCGAACGTCTCGTAGGCCGGCTTGTCGTTGATCTCGCAGGAATAGGGCACCGCAACCATGGTCCGCCCATCAGCATCCATGCGGTAGGGCTGATCATCGTTGACCCAGTCGGCGACGTAGGCGACGCCTTCCTGAGCCAGGTAGCCCAAGGTATTCCAGGTTTCCTGCAGACCCGAGCCGAGCCAGCCCTTGGGACGCTTGCCTGACGCTTTCTCAATGGTGTCGAGCGTGGCGCGGATGACGCCATGCTCCTCGTCAGGCGGCAGTGTATTCAAGCGCCGCGTGTTGGTCTGGTTATGGCCCATCAATTCCCAATCGAGCGCCACCACGTCCTGAATGATCTCCGGATGGACCTCGCACAGGTTGCTGTTGAGCGCCACGGTGCCGCGGATGCGGTGCTTCGACAAGAGATCCATTAACCGGAACACGCCAACCCGATTGCCGTAGTCGCGAATCGACCAGCTGTAGACATCGGGGATCTTGCTGACAGGCACGCCCGGCGCGGTCGGCATCGAGTTGTCGAGCGCGAAGAATTCGATATTGGGAATGACCCAAAGCGCGAGCGTATCGCCATTCGCCCAGCGAAACTTCGGCCTGCGTGTGATCGGCGAATAAGCGAATGGACCGTAGCGACCCGGTTGCATCTCTGCCTGCTTTCTAGGTTCTTGCCGCGCTCCGCCGCACCTAGCCTCGTTCCTCGCGGTAGTAATCGAGGCTTTTCATCACTGGCTCGTCATTCACCGTGAACAGGATCGCGTCCTCGGTTTTCGATCTGTTGATGTGGCGGTGCCAAGTCCAGTTCGGCACCACGAAGGAATCCCGGCGCGACCATTCCATCTTTACATCGCCCGCTTCGGTGGTGCCTTCGCCGCGCACCACGAAATAGACCGCGCTGCTGGTGTGGCGATGGGGCCGGCCGGAGAAACCTGGCGGCAGGCGCTGGATTTGGCAGTTGAGCGTGGTGAGGGTGGGACCCTGCGTCGCGCGGTTGACGTAATCGAGGATGATGCCGTCGGTGTCCGACCCTTTGACGCCGTCGAACGATTGGAGCAGCGGCTCGGTATCGCGCCATGGATAACGGCAGTCGCCCGGCCACACATTGGCATGGCCGTCCCACGCGGCGCGCAGGCCTGGGTTGCCGCGGTCGAGCCGGTTGCGGATCGGCTGGGTGGTTTCGCCGAGCTCTTCGTAGAAACCCTGGTTCAGGCCCCCAACCAAAGGTACGTCGAGCACATCGAGCCAGGCGGCGATCTCGTCGGAATCGTTATGGTGATCATGCCAAGTCCATTTGGGCGTGAGCACCAGATCATTGTCGTCCATGGCATAAGCGATGCCATCCACCACGGTGTAGAGCTGGGAATTACCGATAATGACGAAGCGGATCGCCGCGATCGTGTGGCGGTGAGCCCAGGCGATCTCCCCTGGCCGGATGACCTGCACGGACATCTGCATGGTCTGCGCGGTGCATCGCGGCAGGGTCGGGTTCTTGAAGGCGAGCGCGCGCCGCGCCGTGAAGCTCGCCTGGAGCGCATCGCATGACTTGGCGATCAGCGGCTCCACGTCCGACCAATGCCAGATATAGGGAACACCGGCCGCATTCGGCTCGTGGCGCATATCGCCGCCGGTATTGCCGTCCTTGGAGGGCGCGGCGAATTGCCACTGGCCGCGCATCTGACGCGCCGCGAGTTCAGCGTCGAAAGCCTTCAGGTCATCCGTGTAATCGAAACTCATGGCCATCCTCGCGTCTTCCCCGCAGGGCTTGCGCCTATGCGCGAAGCGCCCGTTTTGGGACATTGGTCATGGCGCAGGGTATGCCATGCCTGGCAAGCGCATCCAGATACATTTGATGAATGCGTGGATCCTGGTCCTCCAGCTCGATCTGCATGCCGCCATCGGCGACACTGACATCGACGCCGAGCTTGCCCAGACGGTTCTTTTCGGTGAACGGGTATCGGTCGTTGCCGAGCGCCGTAGCCATGTAGAGCGCCGGTTGAGGGCTGGTGTTGAAATGCTGGTGGAACATCTGGTCGGGCGGCGCGAACATCCAGCCCGGCGACCAGTCTATGCGCACGAAATCCTTCTGACCCTCGTACCACAGCAGCGAGTAGCCCTCGCCGGTGATGATCACGATGTGATAGTCCGGCCCATGCTTGTGGGCGGCCTTATAACGCCCGACCGGGATGTGGGAGCAATGGGCATGCATACCGACATCGGCCAGGATATAGGTCATGGTAGCGCTGCCGGGCCCGCGCTTTTCATAGGCAACGAGCTCGGCGGTCGCGACGTCGGAGACGAAGTTGGTTTCCCACATCACCAAGCCGCGCGGATCAGGGATGTATTCGCCCTCGCCGGCGAAGCCGTTGCCGACGAAGATTTCGTGCTTGAACTGGTGCTCCGTGCCGAAAATGAAATCGGTGCTGCGGAACAGATTCATCACGATGCAAAAATCGTTGGTCACCGAAAGACGGGCGGTTTCCTTCCCCGACCCATTGAAATGCTGGTAGCGCACGTTCATCGGAACAGCGAACAGGCTGCCCGGGCCCCATTCGAACGTGTGCTTGTCGCCGGCTGCGGTTTCCACCGTCGTGCTGCCATGGCCCGACAGGACGTAGATCACCTGCTCGTAAAGGTGGCGTTGCGGCACGGACTTGGCGCCGGGACGGATGTCGAACAGAAACACCGAGATGAAATCGCCGCGCCCCTTAAGGTGGACGATGGCGCCGTCCATGCCGAACCGGGCCCACGGCTTGGTCTCGACGCCATGAAGATAGACCCCGAAGTCCTCGATGACCGGCACACCCTCGCCATCCGCCCATTCCAGATAGGGGTTGCGCAGCAAGGCTGGCGCTTTGGTCAGCTTGATATCCTCTGGCTTCTTGATCACGCCATACCTCCCTGCGAACCGACTTCCTCAACAGGCAGGCGCCGGCCGGATGCGGTTAGCGCATCCGGCCGGTTCCCCCCAACACGCCGCTAACGATGCTTTTTGGCCAGTTCGTCGAAATACTGGACCACAGCGGCATTTTTGCCCGCGTCGGTGAGGTTCTGAAACATCTTGTCCAAGGCCTGGACCGGAACTTCCTCAATGTCGGGATCGATCTTGCTCACCGCCACCTCGCGGAACTGCGGATCGTTGGCCGCCTTGGTGAAAGCCTCGCGCCACGCCGCGACATAGGCCTTGGGCGTGCCAGGCGGCAGCGCATACCACTTGCCGAGATGGGCCTGATGCTCCCAAGCGCGAAACACCTCGAGCGGAAGACCCGAAAGCTTGCTTTCGATCTGATTGGCGAAGATCGGTACCTCGGGATAGACGCGGCTCGGCACCACCTTGCCTTTGTTCAGCGTACCGGTCTGCACCAGGAAGAGCGCTTCCTTCTTGTCGACGATCGGCTTGATCACTTCGAGGTTGTTGTTGCTGGCCATGTCGACTTCGCCGCGCTGCAAGGCGAGCATCATGGCTGCCGTTCCCTGATAGCCCACCACCATCTTGATGTTCCAGCCGAGATAGTCGGCGCCCCACAGCGCCATCATGCTGCCGGCGCGCAGGCCATCCACTTCCGCCACGGTGACAGGTGCGCCGCGCTCGGTCAGCTGCTTGATGGCGGTGCCCCTGATAAGCAGGAATTCGCTGGCGTTGCTCAAGCCGCCAAACAGTTCGAGGCGGCTTGGATCGTATTTGATCTGCGGCCGGCTCAGATTAATGGGGTTGAGCTGGTTCGCCGCGCCGGTGAAGATAGTCAGGCCGTCTGGCGGCGTTTCGACGTAGAAGCGGTTGAGCGCGTTGATACCGCCGGCGCCGCCGTCATTGCGATAGAGGAAGTTGGGCTGATCGGGCAGGTATTTCGTCATAGCCAGGCCGATGAGGCGGCCGAGCATGTCGGTGCCGCCACCGGGCGTCGACGAGATGATCATCGTCACCTGCTTGCCTTTGAACGAAACCTCCTGAGCCTGGAGCGGCGCCGAAACCGGCAGCGCCAGAACGGTGCCCAGGGCCAAGCCCAAAATCTTTCCTCTCGTGGACCACAATTTGCGCACCCTACCCTCCTATCGTTGAATCACATCATCAGGCTCGATGTCGGCACTGCTGGCATGTCGGAAGGCATCCCTTGGAATTTTCGCGGCGATGACGTCCCTCCTGCGATGCCCCGCTCATACTGCCATCGCCTTCTGAGCCTGATACTTCTTGCAAAGGATCTGCCACTTCGCAGCGGCATCGTAACGTTCCTGCACGACAGGCTGCGGAATCTCGCGGAACGGCGCGCGTAGAGGCCCGACCCTGACGTAGCCGGCGGCTTCGATGGCGATCTTCGCCGCCGTCTCACGCCATTGCAGGTCGGTGACGAGCGCGGTTGTGTTGCAGGCCGCGATATCGAGCGAGATCTTGAGTGCCTCCGCCTTGTCACCGCGCTTTACCGCATCGCGCAACGCCAACAGCGGCCACGGCCCCATCCAGGCATCGATCGACCAGAAACCGGCGGCGCCCAGCTCCGCATAATCGAAATACTGCCATTGGCCGCAGAACACGCTGATCTTGCCGTGCACGATCTTATCGAGCTCGGCAAAACCGAGCGCATCGCGATGGCTGTCCTTCATGCCGACCACGTTAGGCAGCTTGACGATTTCCTTGAAGGCGGCGATCGGCAGATTGATGCGGTGCAGCGCCGGGTTGTGATAGATCAGGATGCCCAGTTTTGGGAACAACTCGGAGATGTCCCGGAAGAAGTGCAAAGCGTTGGTCACGGTGGCCGGGATGTAATAGGGCACCCCGACAATGACGCCATCGGCGCCGCCATCCTGGGCGATCTTGATCTTCTGCACGGCCTCGCGGGCGTTTTCCGACGGCACGCCGACGACGACCGGGACCCGGCCTTTGACTGCGCTCACCGTCTCGTTGACCAGGACGCGCAGTTCATCCTGCAACAGCGCATAGCACTCGCCGAAGCTCCCCGTGGTGGTCAGGCAATCGGCACCGTCGGTGATCATCTTGTTCACGCCGTGATGCAGGCGTCCCACATCGACGGTCGAGGTCGCACGAATATTCGCAGCATCGTCCGTCGCGAATGCCGGCATCATGGCGCATAGGCCATGGAGATCCTTGGCGCTGAGCATGTCTGTTCTCACAACCTCCGCTGTATTAGCCTGGATCGGAGACCGTCCTGGTCTGCGGCTCCGATCTCAGGCATGTCGATTCGTTACGCCGTGCGTGCGCTGTGTACCGCCGGCTCCGGCAATGCCTCGATCATGTCGGCCAGCAAGCCCTTCCAAACCCGCTCGAGCTCCCACGTCTCACGCGCCCCTTCGAGCATCAGGTCGAGCTCGGCCGGGTTCGTGACATAGGTCTCGGCCACGTCGATCAGCATGGTGCCATGTGACACGTCGACTTCGACATGCTCCTTGTGGCTGACCAACTTTTCCTTGGAGATGCCGAGCTCCTGCTGGAAACGCTGACTCGTGCGGAACGAATTTCCGCCACCCTCGACCCAGTCCGACGAATTCGACACCTCGAGTGCCGCGCAGGCAGCAAGCGACTTGAGCCAAGGGCTGTCCTTGACCAGATGGCGCCAAGCATAAATTACCGTCCGCGTGCCTTCGTGCCACGGGGTGTTGGCGAATTCCTCGGCGGTGAGGCCCAGCACCTTCGCCTGACGAATTTCCAGAGCGTAGTGGTCTTCCACCTGGCGCTCCTTGTTGCCCGCGAGTTCGTCCTCTTCGTGAGCCCAGATCAGCTTCTTGACCGCCATCGGCGCCAGCGCCTGGGCGAAGGCCCAGCATTCGCGGCGGTTGAGGATCCAGAATGCCATCTGCAGGGTCCACACCCGGGCGCGCTCCATGGAGAGCGGCAGCGAGTAGAGGCGCTGGCTTTGTGGGCATTGGTACTGCCAGTTGGCCATCGCACGGATTTCCGCCGTGAAACCCGTGAGGTCCACGCCATGTTTGGAAACTGAGGGAATTTTTGCGGCGCTCATCGTCTCTACACCATGACCATTCAGAGATTTGCTGTCACACAGATGACAACTCCGTGGACCCGAAGTCCAATCGCCATTTATAATCTGCCATAGGCTATGCCTATATCTTACAGAGGGATTCGGGCCGTGAACGAGCGCCAACTGACCTATGCACTCGCCGTCCGCGACGAGCTGAGTTTCAGCCGTGCTGCGGAAAAACTGTTTATTTCTCAGCCGACTGTGAGCGAACAGGTCAGCCTTCTGGAGGAGGAGCTGGGCTTCCCCCTGTTCAAGCGGACCGGGCGGGGTATAGGAATTACCGAACCTGGTCAGATCTTCCTGCACCGCGCTCAGGAGATTATGGATGGCTTTGCCAGCCTCAAGGATTTGGCCCGTCGGCTCAAACCGGGAATCAATTCCAGCTTTTCCATTGGCATGTCGACGAATTCGTCGAGTTCCTTTTTCCGTTGATCGTCGACGCCCTCCAGTCGCAAACACCCGATGTTCAAATCTCGTTCATGTCAGCCATGGCGCCGAAGATCCAAAGCCTGGTCATGCAGGAAGTCTTGGACCTCGGCTTCACCGTCGAATTCAGCACGAAAAGCGGCCACCCGGTTCTCACTTGGGAAGAAATCGCCTATGTGGAAATGGCCTTGTTCGTGCGGCCCGACCATCCGATGGCGAAACGCAAAGAACCCGTTGACCTTTCGGAGATCGCCCATCAGCCGTTGATCATGAATGATCCTTCCATCGGCTATGGCCTGCTTGTCAGATCTATGTTCAAGGATCGCGGCATCGAACCCACGGTGGTCGCGACCGCGGACCGGCCCGCCGCGATCAAAACCATGATCCGTTCGGGCATGGGGGTCGCCATCATGCCATCCATCGTCGCGGCATCGGAAGTCAACACGGGCCAGCTGGTGCGGCTCCCGATCCGCCCCAAGCGCGAGGTCTCGCTTTGCCTGATCCGGCTGACCAAGAAGCGCGGCCCTTACGCGGAGCGCGCGATCACCCATATCCGCGACACGCTGCTGAAATCCGATCTGGCGAGCCTGCCGGCGACCGCCGTCTAGGTCGCCTACGCAGGCCGAAAGACTACATGCCGTATTTCTTCCGCAACGACTGGAGATACTCCAGGGTGTCGTCCGGCGTGTTGACCATTTCCGCCATGAGAGCCTCGATGTCCGCGACGGACATGGCCTTGTAGTCGGCGCTTTCCGTCTTGGCGAACACGGTCTGGAATTCCTGGTCCTTGAGCATGGCATCGAAGGCCTTGCGGTAGGTGCTGACGTGCGGCTCGGGTGTCGCCGGTGGCAGGGCGAACCATTTGCCGATCTGCGCCTGTCTCTGCCATGACTGGAAAGCGCGCAAGGCGAGCCCATCCAGATGTCGCTCGACCTGTTCGGCGAAGATCGGCACGTTGGGGAAAGAGTTGCTGCGGATCACCTTACCGTCGACGAGCATACCGGTCTGGGCGAGGAGCTCGACCTTGCCGCCGTCGATCAGGGAATTGACCCGGCTGTTGTTGGCGATCATATCGACCTCGCCGCGGTCGATCGCCTGTATCATGGCCGGCGTGCCGGTGTAGCCCAACACCCATTTCACGTTCCACTTCAGCGCTTCGGCGCCCCACACCGCCATCTGCGCGCTTGAGCGCGTTCCATCCAGTTCGCCGACCATGACCGGCTGACCACCCTTGCCCGTGAGCTGCTGCAGCGCGTCTTTGCGCACGATCAGGTAGGAACTGTCATTGGCGAACGCGCCGATAAGCTTCAACTTCGATGGATCGTATTTGACGACATCGGTGCGCCGCAATGTGACCGGGTTTACTTGATTGCCCGCGCCGATATAGAAGGTCAGCCCGTCCGGCTCAGTCCGCGTGACGAACGAGTTCAGCGCGCTGATGCCGCCCGCGCCTGGCACGTTCTGAAAAATGATGTTTGGGTTGCCCGGCAGATGACGGCTGATGTAGCGGCCGACCATGCGCGCCGTGCCATCCGATCCGCCGCCCGGCGCGGCGGAGATGATCAGAGTGACGCGCTTGCCCTCGTAGCTCACATCGCTCCAGGCCGGGGCGACGGTGCCCATAGCAGAGAGAAGAACCAGCGGGGTGATCTTGGTCAAAGCGCTTACCAACAACATACGACCGTTCATGGGCTTCCCTCCTCGTGTTCAATCCTTTTAGCGAATCGACTCCATGGTGGCGGCGAGCGAATCGCGAAACACGCGATCGACCGCCCAGCTCTCTCGCGCGCCTTCGAGGATCTGTTCGCGCGCAAAATCCGTCGTGGCGTGAACCTTCGCCACCTCCATGAGAAGGTGCGAATGCTCCACGTCGGCGACCATATGCTCCTTGAATGATTCCTGACGCTCGATGCCAATGCCAAGCTCGTCGCGAATTCTTCTGCGCCATGCGGCGCGAAGCGCTCGCGGAACGCAGAATCTCATCGGAATTGCTCAGCTCGAGCGCGGCGCAGGCGGCCAAGGCCTTGAGCCAATGACTGTCCTTGGCCAAGCGAATCCAGGCGTGCAAGCAAGTCAGCGTCTGGTCGGTCGGCTGGACATTGGCGTAGTCAGCGGCCGTTAGGCCGAACGGCGCACCCTGCTTCACGTTCAGGACATAGTGGTTGTCCAGGCCGCGCTGCTTGTTGCCGCCCAGTTCCTCTTCCTCATGCTGCCAGATGAGCTGCTTGACGTCGAACGGAGCTGCTGCTTGAGCGTAAGCCCAGCATGCCCGCCGGTTCAGCACCCAGAGCGCCTTCTGTAGATGATGGGCGCGGACGCGCTCGATGGTCAGCGGCACCGAGAACAAGCGCTTATAGGCATAGGACTCATGCTGCGCATTGGCCATCTCGATGAGCTTATCCTCGAGCGCCTTGAGCGGTGGATCGCTAATCCTGGATTTGGCCGCCGTCGTCGTTGTCATCTCGTCCTCCCTCACGAAACGCGGGGCTGGAATGGATGCTTCATTCGGCATTCCACGCCGTTCGCCGCCAGCGCCTCGACATACATCGCGTGGATGCGCGGATCCTGATCCTCGAATTCGATCTGGAAGCCGCCGTCCTTCACGCTCACATCGACGCCCAGTTTGCCCGCGCGATTCTTCGCCGTGAACGGGTAACGGCTGTTGCCGAGCGCGGTCGCCATGTAGCGGACCGGCGCACCGCGCGTGTTGAAATGCTGGTGATACATCTGGTCAGGCGGCGCAAACATCGAGCCGTAGCGCCAATCGACGCGAATAAAATCCCTGTCGCCTTCGTACCAGAACAGGGAGTAGCCCTCGCCGTCGACGATGGTGATGTGATAGTCCGAGCCGTGGCGGTGCGCCTTCTTGTAGGTCCCGACCGGCATGGAGGAGCAATGGGCATGCATGATGCCGTCGCCCAGAATGAAGGCGAGAGTCGAGCTGCCCGCACCGCGCTTATCATTGGCCAGGAGGTCGACCGAGCCCACGTCCGGAATGAAGTTCGATTCCCACATCTCGCGCCCACGCGGCGCCGGAATGAAGCGGCCCTCGCCGGCAAAATAGTCAGCCGGCCCTTCGCGCTCGGCAAAACCATGCGTATTGCCGAAGACGAAGCTGTCGCTATGAAACAGGTTCATCACCACGCACAGATTGTTGGTCGAACAAAGCCGCGCAGGCTCGGCGCCGGAGCCGTTGAAATGCTGGTATTTTGCATTGGGTGGCAAGGCGAAGAGGCTGCGTGGTCCCCATTCGAACGCGTGCGTCCGGCCGTCCGTGAGTTCGATGGTGGTGCTGCCGTGGCCCGCCAACACGAACACCACCTCTTCGAACAAGTGACGCTGCGGCGCGGTCTTTCCGCCTCTGGCGATTTCCAGCACGAAGACGGAGATGAAGTCGCCGCGGCCCTTGAGGTGCACGATCGCGCCATTCACGCCGAAGCGTGGCCAGCGCTTGGTTTGGAGCGCGAGCAGATCGGCACCGAAGTCATCGACGACCGGCACGCCCTCGCCGGCGACCCACTCCTGATAGGGATCGCGCAGGAATTCAGGCTCAGGCGACTGAGCCTGTCGACTCCGCAGGCTGTCCATTTCGGCCGGCCTCCCTCCAACTTTGAATCGTGCGAAAATTTTCTGCGCCGCTTTCGTGAACTATCGCAGACCGGGCTGAGACGGCAAGTGGAGATGACAAGCGCTGGTGACGAAATATGCGGATGCCTATTGCGTGGCCATCACTCCGCGCACGGCAGCTAATACGGCCAGTCGGCCGAATCGCGCGTGTACCAATCGTAGTTCGTTTGAAAGCGCGTCTTCAGGAAATCGACAAACGCCAACGTTCTAAGGTCTGGATAGCGATTCTTCAGATAGTAGGCTGCCATCATCGCTTCGTCGCGGAACGAGTCGCCCGCGTGTGCCTGCGTCGATGTTTGGAATAACTGCTTGAGGCGGCCGGATTTCAGGTCGGCACCCACGACGTAAATCGGCAGGCGCGCCACGCCGATTCCGCTGATTGCCGCGCTGTATAGCGCTTCCATGGTGTCCGCGCGAAAGTTGCCGGAAACCGCCAGGTGCTGACGGCGATTTCCTTGGTAAAACGGCCATTCGTTCGTGGCTGACGGCTGCGTGATGACGAGACAATTGTGCGACTCCAGATCCTTGGGAGTGCGCGGCGTGCCACACCGCTTGAGATACTCCGCTGTCGCGCAGATGACGTGGCGAACCGGCACGAGTTTTTGCCGCCCGATAGTCTTCCCTCTCACTGGCGCGCTACGGATGAGAATGTCGGCCTTGTTGCCAAGGAAGCTCTCCTCGGCGTGGCGCCACGATAGGTCTATGACGAGCTTGGGATGCAATGCCAGGAAGTCGAGAACCGCCGGCACCACATGCAGCCTGCCGAAACACGTTGTCGTGATGACCCGCAGGACACCGTTCAGTTCGCCATTCGATTGGGAAACAGCCTCCACCGCATGATCCAATTCGCGCAGCCCGCGGGCGCAGTGATCGTAAAACACCTGCCCGGCCTGGGTGAGGCGCAAGGCGCGGGTCGTGCGGGCAATCAACTGCGCGCCAAGCGCTTGCTCGAGCCGGGATACCTGCCGGCTGACGGCCGACAAAGTCATCTGCAACTCATGGGCGGCAGCCGTAAAGCTGCCGGATTCCACGACCTTCTTGAAGGTCGTAACGGCTGACAGGTCGTGAAGCGGTGGCGACGACAACTTCGTTGATCCCGGCTGTGCGCAGGCCGTACCGCCCGCGCCTGATCACGCGCACGGCTCGGCGAGAGCCAAATAGACCATGTTTCAAAACATGAAGCAAAGCACGATGGCTTTCCTACGATTTAACCGTCCGCCCCGGAATCATTCTTGCTTCATCTACAAGACTATATTTCCCAACAATCTCCTGGTCACGCGAACGCGATTGGACATATCGTCATCGAACCATCACGGCGTTAGCCATCGGAAAGAAAGAGCCCGCAATGATTTCGTCCAAGGATTTGCACGGCATCATGGCCATGATGCCTGCTTTCGCCACCGATAACAGCGGCGATATCACCGCGACCCAGACGATCGATCTCAAGCGTCTGGAAACCGGCGTCAACCGGATGATCAAGGATGGCGCAAATGTCATCACCACGACGGGCAGCTTCGGCGAGGCGTCCAATCTATTGCCAAGCGAGTTCGAAACCCTTGCCCGGGCCACGGTGGATGTCGCCAAAAAGCGCGTACCGGTGATCATCGGATGCGTCGCGCAGCATACCCGCGAAACCATTGAGAAGATCCGGGTGGCGGAAAAGGCGGGAGCCGATGGCGTTATCGTCGCGGTGCCCTACTATTTCCCTTCGACCGTCGGCAATGCGGTGCGCTTTTTCAAAGATATCGCTGGGTTATTTCCCAAGCTGGGCGTGCTCATCTATCACAATCCGACGTTGCATCGCATCACGATCCCGGTTTCTGCGTTCGAGCAGATTTCGAAGAACGGTAACATCATCGGCATGAAGGATTCCCATCGCACGCCGACTGCCTTCATTCAGTTGCAGGACATCGTGCGCGGCAAGATTAGCGTCTTCGTGCAGCAGGACCAGTATTTCGCGTACCGCGATCTCGGCGCCGCCGGATTCTGGTCGATCGACATCTGGATGGGCCCCGAGCCGCTGCTCTGCCTCAAGAAGGCCGTGGATAATGGCGACGTCGCGCGCGCCAAGGAAATCGTCAAGGACATCATGCGCAACCGCGAGTATGCCGCCGACCTTCCCTGGCGCGAATCGGGCCATAAAATCGCCGTGCGTGCGGCAGGCTATGTCGATCCCGGCCCGCTACGCCCGCCTTTTCTGGAAGTTCCGGACGAGGTGACGAAGAAGCTCGAGCGGCGAGCCGCTTACTGGCGCACGCTGTGCGACAAATACGCCACGGTCGAAGCCTAGAGCCGTCGCCTAAGGATAAGCCCGCAATGCTCAAGGTCGAAGACATTCAGCCGAAATCCGCGCCGGCCTTTCTGCGCGATCCCTATAGTGAGTGGGCGGCGCGCGAAGGCGTGCCGGTGATCGAGGATTTCGGCGTCGATCTGCTCGCTGTCGAAGGCAAACCTTGGGCGCGCTTCGGCGTGAACGGCGCCATCGTCCACCTCAAGGGTCGCGGCGACTTCATTTCCGTCTTCATGCTGGAGATCCTTCCAGGCGGCAAGACTGCTCCCCAGCGCCACCTCTTTGAGCAAGTCATCTATGTTCTGTCAGGCCAGGGCAGCACCACGATCGAAGTGGCGCCCGGGCAGACCTCCAGCTTCGAATGGGGCCCGGGGAGCCTGTTCGCCATACCGCTGAACGTGCGCTATCAGCATTTCAACGGTTCAGGGACGGAGCCGGTTCGCCTTTCGGTGACGAACAACCTCTGCATCATGATGAAGCTGTTCGGCAACGATCAGTTCATCTTCGATAACGGTTTCGCGTTCCCGTCCGATGCGCTGAAGCAACATCGGTTCTCCGGAGAAGGTGATTATATCCCGGGTCCGCGCGGGCGCGTCATGTGGGAGACCAACTTCGTCCCCGACCTGCACTCGGCCGAGCTCCTGTCCGACGACAAGCGCGGCAAGAGCAGCGCCAACCAGATCTTCATCCTGGCGGACTGCAAGATGCACGCCCATTGCTCACTCATGCCTGTCGGAACTTATAAAAAGGCGCACCGCCACGGCGCGGACTATCATGTCATGATCGTCGAGGGCGAGGGCTTTTCGCTGTTCTGGTACGAGGGCGATAAGGACTTCGTGCGGGTCGACTGGAAGCCCGGCTGGATGTTCGCGCCGCCCGACCAGGTATTCCACCAACACTTCAATACCAGCCCGGCGCCGGCACGCTATATGGCCACGGCGCTCGGCAACAGCCGCTATCCCTTCACCGAGAAGAATCGCCAGGGCAAGCTCGGCGTCGACGTCGACGTCAAGGAAGGCGGGCTGCAGATCGAATTCGAGGATCAGGATCCGCGCATCCACGCGATGTATCTCGATGCGCTGGCGAAGAATGGCGTCGCCTGCAAGATGACCTGGGTGCCGCAGACCGTACGCGCCTGAAGACGAATAACGGCGCGGAAGAGTGCCGTCTCATTTAGAGGAAGTATAACGATGAACACACTTGCCATTCGGACCGACAGCTACAGCTTGGCAGCGATGCAGGAGGAGCTCTTCGACCTCGCGAGAGCCCAGCACAAGTCGCGCGGCTATCAGCGGCTATTCTCGGTGCCGCTGACCGTCGCGCGGGTGCGCGAGCATCATCTGCAGAAGGCGATCTGGGTGCTCAACCGGCGCGATTGCTGGGCCTATGCTCAGGCGAAGTCGCCGTTCGGCGTCAAGCAGCTGATCTGGGATCACGAATCCGAGGAACTGCAGGGCGGTGGCGCGCGCAACGTCGACAACCATTACACTCTGAGCGTGAAGGAGGGCGAGGCCCTCGGGTTGACGGCCGACGACTTCGCCAATGCGGTGCCGACCGATACGATGCTGACCTGTGTCAAGGCGTGGGTGCAACTCACCAAGGACGAGCCATGGTTGAAATCCTTCGCAGCCTGCGCCGCGCTCGAGTTGACCAACTCCGACGACATCGTCGGTAAGGGCGCCTCGCACCAGATGGCCGTGCGTATTCGCGATCAGCTCGGCATCGGCATGGAAAAGCAGCAGAGTCTGCAGGAGCACATGAAAGCGGATGTGGAGCATGCCAATATCATGATGATTGTCGCGAAGCGCTTTGCCGACACGGAACGGAAGCGTCGCAAGATGGTCGATGGCGCCAAGGAAAGCTGGGCGATCGACCGGGTTTTTCGCGACCATCTCGCCGACCTGATGGAATCGATTCCCAATTGATGGAGGCGAGGCGTGCGGCAGCGCTGCGTTAACAGTCGCCCAAACCGATACAGATAGTGGGGGAATGAAATGTCTCAGAGTGGCGCAACCATGGGCAAGCGCTTGTCCCTGATCGGCATGTCGTTAGGCCTGTCGCTTTCATATCTGATGAGTTCGGCGGCGGCGCAGGACGCCAACTACCAAGGCAAGAGCATAAGCCTGGTGGTCTCCTCCGCGCCGGGCGGCGGCACGGACATCATCGCCCGCCTGATCGCGACGGCGATGTCCAAGTATCTGCCCGGCCAGCCATCCATGGTCTACAAGATCATGCCGGCGGCGGGCGGGACGGCCGGCCTCAACTGGTTTGCCACCCAGGCGCCGGCCGACGGCTCTACCTTCTTCATCGGCGCCGGTAACCAGCTCAGTCCCGTGGTGCTCCGCCGACCCGAGATCAAATACGATCCGACCAAGCTCGAGATCATCGGCGGCTTCGTCAACCCAAGCAATTACTTGCTGGTGCGACCTCAGGCGGTGAAGCAGCTCACCGACCGTTCGGCTAAGCCCATTCACATGGCCGTGCTCGACGGCACGCGCTCGGGCGATCTGCTCGCCATGTGGGGCGCCGAAGCGCTTGGCTGGAATGTCAGCCTGGTATTCGGCTACACCGGAACCTCGTCCATGAGCCTGGCCCTCCAACGCGGCGAAGTGGACGCCATGAGCAACAACGATCTCGCCGTGGTTGGCCCGATGGTCAAGGAGGGTCAGGCGGTTCTCATGGTGCAGACCGGCGAGCTCGACCATGGCAAGGTTTTGCCGAGCCGAGCTTTCCCCGAGCCGCCGCTGCTCGCGGAGATGATGCGCGATAAGCTGGATGCGCGCGCCCGCGCCGCGTTCAAGGTCTGGGAGCGCCAGGCGCAGATCGGCAAATGGTTCGCCCTGCCCCCCAATACCCCGGCAAGCCATGTGAAAGCCTATCGCGAGGCATTCCAGAAGGCGGCGGCCGAGCCGGATTTCCAGGCCAAGGTCGCCCACGCGATCGCACCGGACATCAAGGAAATGACCGCCGAGGACATGATCGCCCTGATACAAGAGATGGTGAGCGCGAGCGACGAGTCGTTGGACTTCCTCGATCAGCTGACGGCCAAATACCGTAAATAGGGCGGCATCCAACACAACAGCGCGGATCCGTTTCCTATTCGCCCTTCGATCCCGAGCTCGGCTTCACGTGCGTCAGAGAGCTGATCTGAAG
>CAVVYA010000005.1:0-46137 GCA_963752345.1 uncultured Alphaproteobacteria bacterium | reverse complement strand
ACGACAGAGCATTGATGCAAGTCAAACCGGCCATCCCAAGAGTGTCTTTCAATGGCTTCAGGGTCCGGGGCCAATCGATGAACTCCGAGAGGAACCGACTGCACTTCATGTCCCTGTCCTTTCGAGGGATCGAACTGTCGGATTTCTAGAGGAGGTCTCGGGGCTCAGGTCACGAAGTCAAGCCCACCGCTGTAGAAGCCAGGCGTATATCACAAACCTTCTGCTCGGTAGCAAAGCCGAGGGACGGTCAACCGAGCATTCGCAGCAGTGGTGCGAGCATCTCTGCCGCGAGCGATACGAGGGCGACGGAGATGAGGTTCATGATCAATCCCGCGCGCATCATGGCCGCCACGGTGACATGACCGGTCGCGAAAACGAGGGCGTTGGGCGGCGTCGCCACCGGCAGCATGAACGCGCAGCTCGCCGCCATGGCGACGGCGGCGGAGATGGTGACCAAGTCGATGCCGGTTCCAGCAGCAATGGTCGCCATAATGGGCAATAGAGCGGCCACCGTCGCCGTGTTGCTCGCCAGTTCCGTCAGCATCACCACGGTCGCGGTCAGCAGCAGCAGGAAGAGCCATCGGGGCATCCCCTGCAGTCCGGCGAGGCCATCTCCGATCCATGCGGCGAGACCACTGCTGTCCATCGCAGCCGCCAGTGACAGCCCGCCACCGAAGAGGATGAGCACTTCCCAGGGAATGTCCTTCGCCTCGCGCCAGTTCATCAGGAAGCGGGGCTCGCCGGCCATGCCGCTCGGGATCAGAAACAGAGACATCGCGCAAAGCAGCGCGATGCCGGGATCGCTCAGTCCTTCAAGGCCCGACAGCCGGTTCAGCAAGGGACGCGTGATCCAAAGCGCGGCGGCGGCGAGAAAGACTGAGCCAAGGCGCCGCTCCGCTGCGGTCAGGGGACCATTGGGCGCCAACCCGGCGACCAGTTTACCATCCTGGAAAGCCGCCAAGATACCGGGCGCGATCGGATAAATTAGCCGCGTCAGGACGAGCCAGGCGAGCGGCAGGAAGACCACCACCAGCGGCATGGCGACGGCCGACCAAGCGACGAAGGACAGATCGATCCCGTGCCGCTCCCAGAGATAAGCCGCCAGCAGGGCATTGGGCGGCGTGCCGATCAACGTGCCGACGCCGCCGATGCTGGCGGCATAGGCCAGCCCCAGCAGCAGCGCGACCGCGAAACGGCGAACATCGGCGCCCGCTCCACGGGCCTGCTCCACTACGGCGATGATCGAGACCGCGACCGGCAGCATGAGCACCACGGCGGCCGTGTTGCTGATCCACATCGAGAGAAAGCCACCTGCTACCATGAAGCCGAGGACCAACCGGCGGGGATCGGTGCCGATCGTCCGGATGGTCATGTGCGCGATCCTGTTGTGCAAACCCCACGGCTTAACCCCGGCCGCGAGCAGAAAGCCGCCGAGGAACAGGAAGACGATCGGATTGGCGTAGGGTGCCGCCGCCGCGCCGATATCGCCGATGCCGAGCAGCGGCAGGACGATCAACGGCAGCAGAGCTGTGACGCCGATGGGCACCGGCTCCGTCGTCCACCAGACCGCCATCATCAGCGCGAGCCCCAGCGTATGCCAGCCGGCAACCGGCAAACCAGGAGGTGGCGGCGTGCCGACCGCGGCCGCGAATATCGCGAGCCCGGCGATAAGTCCGACGAGCGACCGACGCGACAACAATGGTGAAGACATCATATTCTCAATACCGGGTATGCGACTGGCGCTCCACATCACGATAGCGGTCGCGGAAATTGCCGTGATCGAGAAACCCGGCGAAGGGAACTTCAAAGCTGTGGAAGAGTGACAGGTCAAGTGCCGGGAAAAACTCAACTGCTTTATTGAACGCACAAAGAGACGCTTCGGAAAAATCCGTGGCAACCACCACCTTTCTATATGCTCGTCGGGCTCTATTCTTAACCACAAGGACGGGGATCGGCAACCGACGCACCAGCCGATCCACCGTTGTTCCAAGAAAGTAGCGTCCCAGGGTTTCGTCGCGGGCGATCCCGGTGATGATCAGACCACACCTCTCACGCTGCGCGACGTCATTGATGACATCGGCGGGCTCTCCCTCCTCCACGCGCACGATAACAGTGTCCGGGCTCTCGATCAGGTCACGCCTGATCTGCGCCTCGACAACTTGAGTACGATTAGGACAATGGCGCCACGCTGGCTCTTCGCGCGAACGTTCTTCAGCCATAGTCTTGCGGGACTCAATGACATGCACCACCAGAAGCCGTGCATTCCATTCTCGCGCCAGCAGGGCTGCACGATCACAGCGGCAACTTAGATCCGTGGCAAAAAGAATTTTGCGGGGTGGCCTTTCCCTTCCCGTTGCTGTTGCCATTCCTAATTCTCCTAACTGTCACAGTGGCGGCCGGGATCTATTTCGACCGATCCCGTCCCGACGCGTTCATGGTTCCTGGATTCATTTCCGGTCTAACTGCGATTGGGGGGATGGAGCGGGATTGCTTCCCGCTCACACCGAGCGCGTTCAATGAGAAAGCAATGTGGGCATACGCAGCTCCTTCAAAATCCCACTGGTGGCACCCCCCAGAACAAAGTCTCTGACACGGGAATGGCCAAAGGCACCCATCACGAGAATGTCCGCTCCGATGTTGCGCGCATGACCCTGTAAGGTTTCGGAAATAGGCCGACTTCCGCCCTCCACTCGCGCAACGGATGCCTCAATATCGTGATGTGCAAGGTAGTCTCGCAGACGATCACCGGGATCCGTCTCCGGCAACTTCTTCTCATCTATGACTGAAGCAATCGTGACCAGATTGGCGCGCCTCAGAAACTCAAGAGAGTCCGCCACCGCACGCGCAGCAACCCGACTTCCGTCCCAAGCGATCATGACATGCTGGAACCTTGGTGTAGCAGCCATTTTCTCAGGAACCAGCAAGGTTGGCCTTCCCGATCCAAAGATTGCAGCTTCCGCAGTCATGGGGGCGAGACTGGTAGCGCCAACCCCGAGGATGATGAAATCGTGGTAGCGTGCTTGCACAGCCACGGCGTCTCCAAAACTCTCAGCAAAACACTCCACTTCGGTGACCCGCACCGAAATTCCAAGCAACTTGGCTTGAGCCTCAAGAGCCTGAACCAGAGACCTTCCGCGCGCGTGACATTTTGCCTTCGCATCACGGATCATTGCCGGCACATCGATGATCAAGTTTCCCAAAGCGCTGGACACATGCGGGAAATCCGCGATTTGGACAAGGGCATGAAGATCGGCTTCCAGATGCCGTGCTATGGCCGCACCATGGACCGCGATCGCATCGGCGTTTCCATCCGGATAGGTGTGGATGGGTAAAACTAACTGCAATTTCATCAGCAAACTCCCTTATGATTCTAGCCCTGAAAAATTTTCTGGTGAAACGCCGTATGAGTTTATTCTGGGAAAGCACCCAGATCGGCAAAGAAATGATTTCAGGGACTTCGCGCCCGCGGTTTCCTACTCCTGTCAGCATCATTAGTCCCCACTCGCGTCTCGACGGCGGGACGACATTTAACTCTATAGGGACGCATCTGATGGATGTTCTTGACCTGAATCAAAGGGCCAAAGACAGTGCTTATTCCGCATGGTTGATCAGCCGCCGCGTCAGAGATCTTTTCGGTGCGATTACTTCACTCTTCATCTGTAGATGAACGAGCAAAGATTCTTCGGCATTCGGCAATGTCGGCTAAATGAGAGACACGGTAGGCGGCGATGTTCAGAAAAAATCTCGTCCCACCGACGGGTCCGTCGCTTACGATATTTTTCCGGAAGCGAACCGGAAACACGATCTTTCAGCGAATGATGCACCGATATGCTAGCGAGGCTTATCTACGTAGGCCAAGCTTGGGTAGATCTTGGGCTTGGCCTATGACTTGTCCCACCGGGCGGCGGGGCGTTGGCGGCATCTCAGGAGCATAGCCGATCCGCAAAAGGACTTGCGGCACCGCGTTAATGCCGACGATTTTTGCCAACTCTAGCCGAAGTGCCGGAACCTCAATTGGTGGGTTGAGAAACGACGCGAATACCCCCGCCGCGGTGGCGAGTAGGGCGAATCACATTGCAAGGAGGCAGGCGATCCTGCAGAAGATCGAAAAGCAGCAGCCGGCGAGTTGCTGGCCGGTGCTCATGCGCTGCCCGCAACTGCACAGACCCGCACTTATGCAGCAGCACAACTGCCCAACGTTGGGAATTTGGTCTCGTTCACGACCCCAACCGGACCTGGTCAGCAATCCGTTGCGGGGGGAGAACACGCGGCGATGCTTGCCGAACAGATTTCCAACTATCTGCGAGCGGCAAAGGCCGACCCTGACGGCCTTGTTCATATCTTTGCCGCCGCCCCCAACAGCGTTCTTTTCTTCCTCGGGCAGCACTGTCAGGCGATCGCCCCCTGCATCGGGTATGAGTTCGATTTCGATCGAAAGGCAAACAAGACTTACCAACCGTCATTCGTCATAGATTAAGTACCGGACCGCACTGCCCGCGTTCCCTGCCCATTCGCCAAACTTCCGCTTAGGTAAAATTCGGTCGAAAGGCGTTTGTCAGATAGGGCGACTTACGAAACAGGCGCCCCACGCGGTTGCTAACCTATAGTCCGGATGGTCGACTCACTTCTGGCACAGCGGCATGTTGCCGGTAATACGGCGCGATGGTAACCGCCCGCCGATGGTGACCTTTGACCTCCGAATTTGCGAAAAGAGACGATAGGCCAGAAATGGCCCAAACGCGTCGCAGGAGACCGTCTCGGGGTCAAAGGTGAGCCGCATCGCACGCAGAAAAACGCGCCAATTGGCCGCGTTTTTCGCGGCACCTCGCAAGATCGCCGGAATTCTCGGTGGAGACGAGACTGGCTGGCTGTGCGGCCAGTCTTTCTCGAACTCGTCTCTGGGCCGAATTCCCGATAGCAGGGAAAAATACAGGGAATTTCATTAGAATCTGGCACGTAACCCGCGCACAGTGTCCTATAAGGACGAGATTTTGCTCACCATTTCTCCTAATTCCCTAGATTGCGATCAGGGAAAATTTTGCGGCTATCAGGGAATTTTGCGGCCTTGGGAAAGCTTGGACGCGGCGCTTGCCGCTCAATTGCTGATCGGGAGGGCGACACGCTAGCTACCAACGGTTCCCGGCTCACACCCCCGCCTGTCAGGCGTGTGATGCTTTGCTAAATTCGCGAAGCACGGCACCGACGAGCTCCGGGACCACGGACACCGATCACCTTTTTGAGGCTTCTGATTTCGCGGCACAGGCTAGGCGATTCGGTTTGTAGAGGCTCTTTATTTCATCGACAAGAGCTTGGCCGGCACGCGACAAGGCGGAGTTCGATCGGTATATCAGCCCCATCTGCTGCGCTCCCAGGAAGTTCGCCGTGCGCAGATCGCGCGACAGTGTCAGCTTTTTGTAATCTCCATTTTTGATGTCGTTTCGAGCCATGTCCTCTCGGACAAGCGCGATGAATTCACTGGAGAGGAGCAGCGCCTTGATCAAGGTAGAGGCATTGCAACGTATGACCGCCTGCTCGATGGCGGTTTCCTCCGACAACGCGAGGCGCTGGAGGGATTCGTGCGCGCTTTCATCGGGTACCACCCATGCGAAACGGACCAAATCGTGGATGCCGACATTCTTACGGTTGGCCAGCGGATGGCTCTGCTTGACCACGAAGATAAGAGGATCCTCGTAGAGCTGCTCCTGAAGCAGATCGGCCGGCAGGGTATCTGTCAAAACCGTCACGATGAAATCGAGTTCGCCCAGCAGCAGAGGCCCCAGCAAGTGGTCGCGCGGACCAACGCGTGAGTTGATCACGAGCCGCCGTCCTTTGCGGGCCAGGCGAAGAAGGGCCTTAGCGAGAACATCGCTTGTGAAGGCGGTGCCGGGGGATGTACCGAAATTGATGGCACCGAGCGTGAGATCACGCATCGCGCCGATCTCATCGTCCATCTTGCGCAACTCGGTCGCGATGAGCTTGGCATAGGTATAGACCGATTGGCCGAACGGGGTGATCGTCACCCCGCGCGGTCCTCGCTTGATCAATTCCGCCGATAGCCTGTCTTCCAGCAGTTGAACGCTCTTCGACAACGCGGGCTGGGACAGGTTCAGCTTCTGGGCCGCCCGGTTGAAGCTTCCGAGTTCCACGACGGCGACGAAGCGCGAGAGAATACGGGTGTCCATAAACCATCCTCATGGAAGACACGATCAGGCTATAGCTCTTGGTTATAACTACATGAAAATTTGCGTCTTGTCGTTATGACTGCCTGGATCAAGATGGATTGCCGCCTGGGAGCGCAACGGCCGGCTTGCACAAAATCGTGGTGCCTTCGCGTTCATCCGCTCACAGTTTGGAGACCGTCCATGGCCAGCAAACGCCCGCTACTCCGCTCGGCGCTCATCGCCGGTTTTATCCTTCAGATCACCGCTGCAGCGCCCAGCAGCGCGCAATCCCCGGATTTTCAAGGGAAGTCCCTTACCATGATTGTCGCCTCGGCGCCTGGTGGCGGGACCGATGCCGTCGGCCGTCTGGTCGCGAACTTCCTGGGCAGGCACCTGCCCGGACAGCCATCGATCACCGTGCGCAATATGCCGGGCGCCGACGGCATCACAGCGCTCAATTACATCGTCGAACAGACCAAGCCCGACGGCATGACCGTGATCTCGGGCGCGGCACCCCAGGTCGATCCCATGACCTACCGCAGCGGCAACGTGCGCTACAATCCGTCCGAACTGCAGGTCATCGGCGGCATCGGCCGCGGCGGTTCGGTCCTGCTGATCAGCAAGGATGGCCTGGCCCGCCTGACGAACAAGTCCGCCGAGCCGGTCGTGATGGGCTCCAATCCCGGTATACCCCGCAACGCCATGCAGGTCACGTTGTGGGGCATCGATTACCTCGGGTGGAATGCGAAATGGGTGGTCGGCTATCGTGCCACCAACGATTTGACGCTCGCGCTGGAGCGGGGCGAGATCGATATGACTGCGACCGGCAACATGTTTCTGATCGAAAAACTGGTCTCAACCGGCAAGTTCACCGTATTGACCCAGACAGGCGACCTGGCCAACGGAAAAACCGTGCGCCGCCCCGAATTCAATCAGGTCCCCGCTCTCGCCGAACTCGTCGAAGGCAAGGTCACCGATCCGATCGCCAAGAAGGCTTTCCTCTATTGGGAAAGCATCAGCGCCATGGACAAGTGGTTCGGCCTCGCTCCCGGCACGCCGGCCTCGATGCTCGCCACCTATCGCGAGGCATTCACCGCGGCGGTGAAGGACCCGGAGTTCGCAGCCAAGGGCAAGACCGTCAGCGAAGACTTCGCGCCGCAGAGCGCCGAAGAGGTGAACGTGCTCATCCGCAATCTCGTCGACACGCCCCAGGAAGCGCTCGATTTCATCGGCGAGATGATGCGCAAACAGGGCCTGCGCGGAGGCTGATTCGGCATGTCTTTCGGCACCCGATCACGGCCGGACTATGGATCTCTGGTTACGGCGGACCGGGTGAATGGCCGGCTGTACCGCGATCCCGCGGTCTTCGAGGAAGAAGTCGAGCGGATCTGGAACCGTGTCTGGGTCTATCTCGGCCATGCCAGCGAATTGCCGAAGCGCGGTGATTTCCTGCGTCGCAGCATCGCGCGCCAGCCTGTCGTGCTGGTGCGCGGCGCCGACGATGGTATCCGTGCCTTCTTCAACCGCTGCCGCCATCGCGCCAACCTGCTGTGCCATCTCGATAAGGGCAATGCCAAGGCGCTGACATGCCCCTACCACGGCTGGAGCTACGGCATTGACGGTCAACTGCTGTCGCGCAGCTTTGGTGAGGCCTATCCGCCGGAATCCGCCGCCGAGGATTTCAATCTGACGGCGATCCCGCGCATGGCGGTTTATCGCGGCCTCGTTTTTGGCAGCCTTGCGGCGGACGGCATCACGCTCGACGAGCATCTCGGGGGGGCCAAGGAATATCTCGATCTCATCCTTGACCGTTCGCCTGCTGGGGAAGTCGATCTCGGCGCGGGGATGCACAAGATGCGCTACCGCGGCAATTGGAAGATGCTGCCGGAGAATTCGCTCGAAGGCGCCTATCATGGCCGCTTCATTCACAAGTTCGCCTTCGATCTCGCGGATAAGCGCACGGGTCGCGACCGGTCGAGCGCGCACGCGGATTCGGTGCGCTATCTGCTGGGCGGCCATATGGTCGAGGATTTCCGCACTACCACGTTCACCAGGCCGCCCTCGCGGACGCCGGCGCACGAGGCCTACTGGAATAGCTTGGTCGCCACCCATGGCGAAGCACGCGTGAACGAGGTGATGAGCGGACGTACGCCGATGCTCTTCGTCTTCCCGAACCTTATGTACATCCAGACCCACTTCCGCCGGCTGCACCCGGTCAGCGTCGAGGAGACCCACGTCTATTACCAGCCCGCCATGCTCAAAGGCGCACCGGTCGAGATCAACCGCGAGTTGCTGCGGCATCATGAAGGTTACTTCGGTCCGGCCGGGTTCCTCGCCTCCGACGACATCGAGATCCTCGAGCGCAGCCAAGTCGCGCTCGGCGCCGAGGGCAACGAGTGGCTTTATCTCGGCCGCGGCGTGCACCGGGAAAAAGCGCTGGCGGGTGGCGCCATCGCCGGCAATGCCATGGACGAAAACCAATTGCGTGGGTTCTGGCGCCATTACACCGTAACCATGATGACCAACTGAGCGCGCCATGATTCCCGAGTCGCAAATCCACCAGATGCTCTACTGCGAGGCGCGCCTCATGGACGAGCACCGCTACGCCGACTGGCTGGCGCTGTGGTCGGAGGACGGCGTCTACTGGGTGCCGTGCAATGGCGCGGGCGAGAATCCGGAAGACGAAGTCGCCATCATCTATGACAGCTATGGACGCCTGAAGGACCGTGTTGCCCGCTTCGAAAGCGGCACGGTCATGGCGCAAAGCCCGCGTTCGTCCATGCGGCGGGTGGTTTCGAACATCGAGGTGGACGCAAGCGGCAGCGGCGGTGCCACCGTGGTTTCGAATTTCCTGCTGGTCGAGGTGCGCGGCGGGCAGCAGTTCCTATGGGCCGGCCAATCGACTCACAAGTTGCGTACGGCGAATGGCGCCCTGAAGATCGTCTACAAGAAGGTCGTTCTGGTGAACAACGATCAGGAGCTGCCGCCGATGCAGTTCCTGTTGTGAGAGGACAGCCCTCACCATGCCTTTGACCACCCACGCCGCCGTCCTGACCGGCCCGCGCACGATCGATCTGCGCGAACTACCGGTGCCTGAGGTCGGCGACGACAACGCCATCCTCCGCGTCGAGGTCACCGGGGTCTGCGGCGTCGACTGGCCCGCGTACACGCAGTCCCGTGCCGAGCGCTTCCCGGTGCCGATCATCCTCGGCCATGAGATCGTCGGCCGTATCGAGCGCATCGGCAAAGACGCCGCCCACAAGTGGGGCGTCAAGGAAGGCGACCGGGTGGCCATGGAGGAATACGCGCCGTGCGGCCGCTGCGCCTACTGCTCGTCGGGTCACTACTATCTGTGCGGTGGCATGCGCATGGCGATCATGTACGGGTTCACCTCCATGAGTGTCGGCCACGGCTTGTGGGGCGGTTTCAGCCAGTTCGTCAATCTCGACCCCAACTCGCGGCTGCACAAGTTGGACGAGGCGGTGCCGACGCGCATTGCGCCGCTCTATATACCGATCTCGAATGGCATCCGCTGGGTGCAGCGCGAGGGCGGCATCGGCATCGACGACACGATCGTGATTCTCGGCCCCGGGCAGCTCGGCCTTGCCTGCGTCATAGCAGCCAAGGAGGCTGGTGCCAGCTGCATCATCATTACCGGCCGTTCCGGCGACGCGAATCGCCTGGCGGTCGCGAAACAACTCGGCGCTCATCACACGATCAATGTGGATGAAGAGGATCCGGTCGAACAGGTCGCTGCCATAACCGGCGGCAGAATGGCGGACACGGTGATGAATGTGGCGGCAGGCGCGCCGCGCATCGCGCAACAGGCCATGGAGCTCGCCAAGATCCGCGGCACGATCATCATGGCCGGCGGTTCCGGCAAACCGGCGGAGGGTTTTCAGTCCGATCTGCTCAGCCGCAAGGAACTGACCATGAAAGGCGTGCGCGGCCGCGCCGAAGTCGATCTCAAGAAGGCCATCCGCCTGGTGGAATCCGGCCGCCACCCACTGCATCTTCTGGCCACCCACAAGTTCTCCATCGAGGAAACGGATCTGGCGCTGCGCACGATTGGCGGCGAGGGCGCGCCTAACCCGATCCATATTTCGGTGGTGCCCAGCGCGTAATGTGATCTCGCATTCTGTGTCACGCACCTCGCACGTGGCGCAGTTCTTGAATAGAGGCTCGCACGAGGGCGCACCCGCGTCCCGCATGACGAACCATCAAAGGAGGGAAGCGTGTTGAAGATCATCCAAACGGCGGCCGCGGTCGCAATCGGCGCGATGCTTGTCAACCCTGCGCGGGCCGACGAGACGGATTTCTACACCGGCAAGACGCTCACCTTCATTGTCGGCACGTCGGCTGGTGGCGGTTACGACCTCTACATGCGCCTTCTGGGCGAGTATATGCCGCGCCACATTCCCGGGCAGCCCAAGGTCATCGTGCAGAACATGGCCAACGCCAGCGGGCGCGGCGCGGCCAATCACGTTTATTCCCAGGCACCGAAGGACGGCACGGTCTTGGCCATGTGCTCGGCCGGCATCGTGCTGTCGGAGGCGCTTGAACCGGATCAGGTTCGCTATAAGTCTAAAGATTTTGGGTGGATCGGAACCATGACCACCATGACCGACGTTCTTGCGGTGTTCAAGACGACGGGGGTATCCACGATCGAGGACGCGAAGAAGACACCTGTCATCCTGGGTGCCATGGGCAGCATGAGCGCACTGCGCCTGCAGCCGGCGCTGGTCAATGCGCTGCTCGGCACCAAGTTCAAGATCGTCGGCGGCTATGCCGGCGGCAACGAAGTCAATCTCGCCATGGACCGCGGCGAGGTGGAGGGCCGAACCAATCAGTGGGATAGCTGGGAAGCGCAGCGGCCGCAGTGGATCGAGGAAAAGAAGCTGAGCTATCTGCTGCAGATCGGTCCCAAACTGCCCGAACTCGGGAGCGTCCCAGCCCTGAGCGAGGTGGTCAAAGATCCGCAGCAGCGCGCGCTCGTCGATCTGCTTGAGGTGCTTCAATGGGTGGGCCGCGCCGCCTATACCACCCCCGGGGTCCCGGAATCGCGGTTGACTGTCTTGCGCCGCGCGTTCGACGCCACCATGTCCGACCCCGATTACATCGCCCGCATCGAGAAAATGAAGCTCGACCGCTATACCCGCTCCGGCAAGGAGACTCAGGCCTATATCGAGAAAGTCATGAGCAACAGCGACGCCGTCGCGCGCGACTTACGGAAGCTGATTGATCTAAACTAAGCGGAACAAACCAAAAGACGGATGGGTGGCGGGAGTGCTGAACGTTAGCTTGGCAACGAACTATTATGACCGCACCGCGCCGCTCTACGACGGGCGCGTGCAGATCGAAGGATGCAATACCCATCACGTGCTGCTGGAAGCGCCCGAGATCTTCCACCGGCTGTTCAAATTCGAGGAGTTCGACATCACCGAGATGTCGCTGTCGAGCCATATGCTGACCACGGCGCGCGAGACCTCGTCCTACGTCGGCATTCCGGTGTTTCCGTTACGCATGTTCCGCCACTCGGGCGTCTATATCCGCACCGATCGCGGCATCGCGAAGCCGGCCGATCTGCGCGGCAGGACAGTCGGCGTGCCGGAATTCCAGCAGACCGCCAATGTCTGGGTGCGCGGCATTCTGGAGGACGACTACGGCGTGAATGTCGCCTCGGTGCATTGGCGCAGCGGCGGCCTGGAGGAGCCGGGCCGCGAGGAGCGTGCCGAGATCCATCTAGCGCCGGATGTTGACTGGCAGGTCATCCCGCGCGATCGCACCTTGTCCGACCTACTGGAGAAGGGCGAGATCGAACGCCATCATCAGCCCGCGCGCGCCGACCTGCTTTTCGCGGCGGAATAAATGCCCCCAGGTCGAGCAACTGTTCCCGGACTATCCGACTGTCGAACTCGATTATTACAAGCGCAACAGGATCTTCCCGATCATGCACCTGATCGGCATCCGGCGCATCCTGGTGGAAGAAAACCCATGGTTGCCGGTCAGCGTGCTAAAGGCGTTCGTCCGCGCCAAAGACATGATCGACCTGCGCCACAGCACCATCCTGCCCTGGGCCGCCGCGGAATACCGCCGCATGCAGGCGCTTCTCGGCGAGGATTATTGGAGCTATCACCTGGAGCCCAACCGGCACGTCATCGACGCGTTCGGCCGCTATGCCATGAACCAGGGACTGATCAAGCGGAGAGTGGCGCCGGAGGAACTCTTCGCGCCATCGACGCTCAACCTGTCCAAATCCTAGGAGTCCACTATGCCGAAATCCTACATCTGCGGTGCCTGCGCCGCCCAGTTTCCGCCAAGCGATGAGCCGCCGGCGGCATGCCCGATCTGCCTCGACGAACGCCAGTTCGTGCCGCAAACCGGACAGGCCTGGACTACCATGGACCAGATCTCGAAGAAATACGCCAACCAGTATCGCCAGTATGAGCCGGGACTTATGGGCATCGGCACCGTGCCGCAGTTCTGCATTGGCCAGCGCGCGCTGCTAGTGAAGACGCAGGAAGGTAACATCCTGTGGGACTGCGTCACCCTGCTCGACGACGCCACCATCGAGATCGTCAAGGGCTTGGGTGGGCTGGCCGGCATCGCGATTTCGCATCCGCACTACTACACGACCATGGCCGACTGGAGCCATGCCTTCGACGAGGCGCCGATCTACCTTCACGAGGATGACCGCCAGTGGGTCACGCGGCCCAACGCCAATATTCAGTTCTGGAGCGGCGACACCAAGAAGATCGCCAGCGACCTGACTCTGATCCGCTGCGGCGGCCATTTCGCCGGCGGCACCGTCGCCCATTGGGACAAGGGTGGCAACGGCAAGGGCGCGCTCTTCACCGGCGACATCATCATGGTGATCCCGGACCGCAACTACGTCAGCTTCATGCGGAGCTATCCGAATCTGATCCCACTGTCAGGCCCCTCGGTCGAGCGGCTGGGCCGCATGCTCGATCCATTCGACTATGACGTGATCTATGGCGCCTTCTTCGACCGCAATGTGACCAAGGGCGCCAAGCAGGCGGTAGAGAAGTCCGTCGCGCGCTACTACGCCGCGGTGACCGGCGACGGCTCCCGCGAAATGCAGTGAGTGGAGCCCGATGGTGAGCACGCGCGTCGCGGAGGTCCGATACGAGGAACTCAACGCCGAGCAGAAGCGCATGTACGACGTGATCGCCGGCACGCGGAAGAGCGGGCTGGGCGGCCCGTTCTCCGTGCTGGTGCGGATTCCTCACGTAGCCGAGCCGGCCAACGGGCTGCACAACGCCTTCCGGCTCAACGGCAAGCTCGACCGCCGCATCTTCGAGATGCTGATCCTGATGGTGGCGCGCGAGTACACCGCGGAGTTCGCCTGGGTGGTGCACGAGGCGCTGGCGCTCAAGGCGGGGCTCGACCCCGCCATCATCACCGCCGTGCGCGAGCGCCGCGTGCCCGACTTCACCCAGGCAGACGAGCGCCTGGCCTACGATCTCGTGACCCAGCTCCTGCACACCAAGACGCTGAACGACGGCGCCTATCAGCGTGGAATCGACGCTCTCGGCCTCGACCTGATGGTCGAACTGGTCAGCGCCGTCGGATTCTACTCGATGGTATGTCTGGTGCTGAACAGTTTCGCGGTTCCGGCCTTTGATAACAGCACGCCACTGGCCTCAGCGGGGCGCTGAGTGCGCAATTCACTTACGCTTGTTCGTCATGGCCGCACTTAGTCAGCCATGACACCCCGCGAAAGCCGCGCACTCATCGTTATGTCCTAGACTAGCTTGCCCTCAATTTCCGTTAATCATCGCCGCGGCGCGCGCCACCACCGGCTTTGGCGTGGCATAGACGTCCATGATGAGCTTCTCGAGTTCCTGCCAGTGCAGCACGTTGATCGGCTGCTTCATCTTCTCCGCTTCCGCCAGCAGCGCCGGATCCTTGGCGGCCACCTCGAACGCCGCGCGCAGGACCGCGACTCGAGCAGCGGGCACACCGGGCGGCGCAAAGAATGGGCGCGATAGCTCCTGGCTGCCAAACACGATGTTGAGGATCTGCCGCTCCTCCTCGTTCCGCGCCAGCTCCATGACGAGCGGCGCGCCTTTCAGTTGCGGCACCGTTTCCATCTCCGGCGTGCGGCGCACGCCGATCATCAGCGGCACCGCCACCTTGTTCTCGCCGACCCACGTTGGTTTCTCCGAAACCAGGCATTGCCAGCACAGGCCGAAGCGGCCATGCACCTCGCCGCGCTCAATGGCGAGATTGAGGTCCGGCGTGCCCTGGTAGCCCGCCACCACCTTGAATTTCGTGCCGTAGAGCGCGTTGACCACCTTAGGGTAGATGGCGCCGATATCGGTGCTGCCGGTTGCGCCGATCAGCACCTCCTTCTCCTTGGCCTGTTCGAAGGTGGTGGCCGGGGCGGTGTGCCAGACCAGCGCCAGGCCGTTCCAGCGGTCGAGGCTGCCGAGCCAGTTGAACTTAGTGGCCTCGTATTGCGCGCCCTCGTTGTTCCACAGCGGCTGAAACGGGATGTACCCGCCGACGATACCGAAGGCGGTGCCGTCTTTGGGCGCCACATTGAACAGATAATTGGCGGCGCGCTGGCTCCCGGCGCCGGGCATGTTCTGTGGGATCATGCTCGGCTCACCAGGGATATGGCGCGGCATGTGGCGGGCGAGCAGGCGCGCGGTCTGGTCATAGCCGCCGCCGGCGGGATAGCCGATCACCACCGACACGGCCTTGCCCTTGTAGAACGCGGCCTCCTGGGCTGCGGCATCCGACGCGGCGAGGCTTGCCACAAGGCAGACGCCGGCGAAAGCGGCGGCATTCCAGCGAGAGGTAGCGATTGTTGTATGCGTCACACTTTCCTCCTTTGTCGCCGCGCCTTCTGTGCAGCGCTGCCCAGTCGGCGAGCTGATCGATGACTGGCGAAGCTCACCCGGCGCGGATGAATCCCTCGACGCCTTGCAAGAACAGGTCCAGGTCGAACCACGGCATCATATGGCCAACGGGTTCGAGCTTCGTTTTGGTGGCCTTCGGGATGGCACGGACGATTTCGTCGGCATCGTTGTCCCGGATGGTGTCGCCTTTGCCGGCATAGAGCAGCAAGCTCGGGCATTGGATGCGCGGCAGATCGGAGAAGATATCCTCTTCGTGGAAGCCGCAGTGCGTGGCTATCACCGCCTCCTTGCTGCAGGTCGCCACCCACTCGGTGCGCAGTAGAAGCTGCTCGGGGGTATAGATGGCTGAGGCCGGCAGGGCCTCGCCCCGGCTGGCCGCGTCGATGGCGTCGAGATACTGCTGGATGCCATTGGGATAGGGCCGCCGGCCGGGACCGCTCACGGGCGGGTCGGCGAGCAGCAGGCGCGTCACCAGCTCCGGGTAATCCGCCGCGAGCCGCACGCCAATGCGGGCGCCCATGGAATGGCCGAGCACCACGGCCGGCCCGATGTCGAGCGCCTCGATCACGCCGGCCGCATCGGCGGCATAGTCGTCGAGGCTGTAGCCGAGTCCTGGCCGTTGGTCGGACAGGCCGCGCCCGCGATTGTCGAGCGCGACCACATGAGCGTAGCGCGCCAGGCGCTCGGAGACGAAGCCCCACAGAATTGCCGGCGTGGTGATGCCTGGAATCAGCAACACGTCGGGGCCGGCGCCGCCATATTCGAGGAAATGGATCTTCACGCCGTTAGGCGAGACATAGAACCGGGTCTGCGCCGTGGTTTTGGCGGCACGCGTTTCCGTGATCCGACTCATGATCAGCGTCCCGGGACCCGCAGATCCGCGGGCACCAGAGCGCCGTCGGTCAGGATGATCTCATTGTCGAGCGTCAGGCTGCAGCCCCGCAGCGGAATGTCGAGATGACAGCCGGTATCGTTGGTGCCGCCAAGCTCGCTGTTGGGTCCGGTCGAGAACAGCACGTTTCCGTAATAGGCGCGCGCGTCGACGCTTTGGGATTGCCCCGCGAGCGGGCTGGTGGCGAGGAAGTCCCACTGGGCCTTCTCGTCCATGCCCCAGCCGATGTGCGATACCGCATAGGCGCGCGGATCGTTGTAGCGCGCCATATAGGTGCGCAGCACCTCGGCGTCTGGATTGTCGCCCTCGATGGCGACGACCATGCCCTTCTCGATCTTGAGGCAGATCGGGAACGTCATGTAGCGCTTGAACGGCAGGATGATGTCGCCGGGTGCGATCACCACCTTGCCATTGACCCCGCCGTCTTTCGCTCCGGTGAAAAGGAAGCCGCCGGCCAGATGATCCCACCGCCCAGGCGTGTCCGTGTAGCCGTATTGCGTGATGACCGGGTACTGGCCGAACTCGTAGGTCACGTCAGGTACCGGCGCGGGACGTGATGTGCATGCGCTTGCCCGCCGCCAGGCGCTTCTCGGCAGCCTCGACGCGCCGGCGCAGATCGACCCGCGGGAACAGCTTGACGATGTTCTCGATCGGCTCGCGGCACAGCAGGATGCGCGCGCCCGCCTTTTGAATCTCGGTCTGCTCCGCCGACCACAAAAGGCCGATGAGGTCGATGACGATGTCCGCTTGCTTGAGTGCCTCGATAGCGCCGTGATTGCCACTGAGGGAGGTCCGCTTCACCTTCACGCCCGGCTGCGGCAGGGCCTTCGGCACATTGACCTGAAATGCGGCGGCGCCGCGCTCCTGGGCCGCCGCCAGGTAGGCCACGGCATAATCGCCGCGCTCGCCGCCCTGGGTCAGCACGGCAAGGCTCTCGCCCGCCTTGACCTTGCACAGGTCGAGCACGGCGCCGAACACCTTGACCAAATCGTAGGTCCCTTCCATCGCTCACTCCCTCGGATCGGCAGATGTTTCTCGCCGATGTTGCTCTTCTCAGACCACCGGCTGCGGCGCCGGCTTGTTCGCGGCCGGCGCCTCCAGCGGCACGCTCAGCGCGTCGTAACGATACAGCCAGCTCGGATCCTCCTTGGAATCCTTCATCCACATGTTGTGCTGCGAGCCGCGATGAACCGCGGTCGTGCGGTCGAAGCGTGCGCTTTCATAGGCCGCGAAGATGCGCGCCAGATCGTCGGTGCCGAGGTCCACGATGCAGCGTGACAGAACCACCGCATCCTCAATTGCCATCGCCGCGCCCTGTCCCATGTGTGGCCGCATGGCATGGCACGCATCGCCAATCAGCACGACGCGGCCCTGGCTCCAGGGCCGGAAGGGCTCGCGCTCGAGGATCGGCCAGCGGCTCGCCTGGGGCGCCGCGGCAATGACCTTGCGCACGTCCTCGTGGAAATCGGAGAAAATGTCCTGCAGCTTGCCCATGTCCGCCTGGGTCGGTGAGAAATCGTCGGAGCCCCAATCCTCGGGCACCCCAGTAACGAAGTAGATCTCGTCGCGCGCCCTGGTCAGGAAATAGATCAGCAGATGCTTGTCGCCGACCCACCACTTCGTGTGATCCGGCACTTTCATGCCGCCGAGCAATTTGGTCGGATAGATCGAACGGTAGGCCACCGTGCCAGAATAGGTCGGCGGGCTCGGTCCGAACAATTGCTCGCGTACCACGGAATTGATGCCGTCCGCCGCGATGACGAAATCGGCCTCCACCTTGCTGCCGTCGGCGAAGGCGAGTGTCACGACCTTGCCGGTGTCGTCCAGGTCGACCAGGCGCTTCCCTAAGCGCAGGGTGCCGGGCACCACGGCGGCGGTGAACAACTGCTGCATGTCGCCGCGGTGGATGATCAGGTGCGGCGCGCCGAACATCTCGGGAAATTTGTCGACCGGCATGCTGAGTGTGATCTCGCCGGTATTGCCCACCCGACGCAGGCGCTCGCGCGGTACCACCCCGATGTTCATCATCGGCTCGGCAAATTCCATGCGCTGCATGATGCGCATGATATGCGGCCCGAGATTGATGCCGGCGCCAATGCGGGCAATCTTGTCGGCCTGCTCATAGATGGTAGCGTCGTAGCCGGCACGCTGCAGCCATACGGCCGCGATGGTGCCGCCGATACCGCCGCCGATGATTGCGACGCGCGGGCTATCACTCAGCCGCTTCTTAGGGTCTCCCATTCCTGCCACTCTTGAGATTGTTTCTATGAGGCTCTTTATCGGATGGTAACCTAAGCCGAGACACGATCCAATCCTCTGGGCCTCGCATAAATCGCGGGGCGCGCGTTCCCGTTGAGCAGCAGATCCTTTCATACAGACCGGACGGACCCCGGCATCGTGTCGGGACAGCCAGACGTCGCGACGATCACTCCACCCTGAGGCCTTGCTTGCGCATGAGAGTCTTGGTGAACTCCAGCGCCTCGGCCGGCGTGTTCGCCAATGTGGTCATCAACTGCTCCATGTCGCTCGCGGCCATCGGAAAGAAACCGTCACTGATTTTCGCGCCCCGGGTATGGAAATCTGGATCAGCGCTCGCCTTGCTGAAGGCTTCGCGGTAGGCGGCCAGGATGTCGTCCGGCGTGCCAGGCGCAAGAGCGACCCATTTGTCCACGGTCGTCAGGCTGCGCCAATAGGCGAATGCCTTTTCGGCAAGCGGATCCTTGATCTTGCCTTCCATCAGGTCGGGCACCAGCGGAGCGTCGCCGAATTCCGCGCGCGGAACAATCTTGCCTCCGGACAGCCGACCAGTTTGCGCCACCGGCTTGAACGCACCCGTGCCGACCAGCTTATCGATCAGGAATAGATTACCGGTCGATGACATCTCGACTTCGCCGCGCTCCAGCGCGAGCATAACCTCGTTGGTTCCGAGGTAGCCGACAACCCACTTGGCGTTCCAACCGAGGAATTCGATCCCCCACATGGTCACCTGCATGCCGTCGCGCGGCACGGAGGAGTTCGAGCCCATGACCACCGGCTCCGCCGATTTGTCATAGAGGCGCTTCTCCGCCTCCTTATTGATCAGAGTGACGAGACCACCGCGGCCGACGCCGCCGACATGCCGGAATTCGGCCGGGCTGTAAGCCGCGTTCGCCTTGCGGAAATTCAGCGGGTCGGTAGTTGGCTTGACGTTTCATCCAAAAGTTCTGACTGCCCCCGACGACTACTGACAGTGCATTAGCACTTTCAGCATCTATTGGAATGGAGCCATCAAGTATTCCCCGAACTACCGAAATCCGCCATCGAGTTTCAAGGCGAGGTCGTTAGCCGACAGGCCCCGCCGGTGCATCAGATCGCGGACGGAATCTCCAGGTTTGGAGAACCAGTCCGGCACGAAGGCTTGCTCTCTGTTCAAGGACGCCTCGATATTTCCATAAGCGTCAGTCTTTGAACGGTGCGCCAATCGACTCTGTTCGCATGGCTTCGCTGGAATCTTTTGCCAACTGCAATGAAGGTGCCCACATAGTCTGAGCCAATAAGGGCGAAAAGTGAATCGTCTTCCGCTATGCGGGCATTTGAGCCCAACAAGGCAACCAGATCCTGCGCATTGTCTGAGGCCTCCGCATCGGCTAGCAAAGTCGCCAAGGCCTGAGCGTGCACTGTTCCCAACCTTCGTTCAGCCGCAGCGATTTCGCAGCAGCATTGCTGTAGCTCCGAGGTTTGGAATGAGACAATCAATCAGCAAGCTCGAAAATTATTGATGGACTCTTACCGTACATCCATTGATCGGCGGCGGTGCGACCCGCGATTGAAGCCTGCTGACTTTGCCATTCTATAAGCTTGAGACACCTCGCGCTTTATTTAGAGGTGCGATCCGCGGGTAAAATTATCAAAGGCAGCGACTAAAGGCGACGCCTCGTTTAACGGCGTTTTCATGCCGTCTGCCCACTACAACCAGCCGATGGACTGACACCCGAAACCGCGACCTGAGACTTTCGGTTGGAATTCGACCGCCAGCGGCCCGGCATAGCGTCTCAGGGTCAATGCATCAAACGAAAAGCCCGCCAATTGGCGGGCTTTTCGTGCATTTCTACGAGAAATCTGCGACTGACGCGCGCAGACGCGACTGATTGGCTGTGCAGCCAGTCTTTCTCGAACTCGTCTCTGGGCCGAATTCCCGATAACAGGGAAAAATACAGGGTATTTCGTCGAGATTGGGCATGCAACCCGCTCTCGGTCTTCCATAAAGTCTGGATTTGCGACCGATTTTGTCCAAATTCCCTAGATTACGATCAGCGAAAATTTTGGGACCATCAGGGAATTTTGCAGCCTTAGAGCATGAATCGTCTTAATTGAATTGAGGGATTCCCTTGGGGGCGCTGTTATGATTTAAGATGCTGGCTGGATAGGAGGTCAGCATCCGATGGTGAAGCCGTATTCGGAGGATTTGCGCATTCGGGTGGTTCGGCGGGTCGAGGCCGGGCACTCGGTACGGGAGGTGGCCGAGACGTTCGGGGTGAGCGTTTCGAGCGTGGTGAAGTGGTCGCAGCGCAAGCGTCAGACCGGCAGCGTGGCGGCCAAGCCGATGGGCAGCCGGCAGGCGCGGTTGCTGGCGGCGCAGCGGGACTGGATGCTGGCGCGGCTCGCGGCGAAGCCGGACGTAACGTTGCGCGCGTTGGTCAACGAACTGAACGCCCGCGCGGTGAGGGCGAGCTACGGTTCGGTGTGGCGGCTGCTGAACGACGAAGGTGTCAGCTTCAAAAAAAAGCCTGCACGCCAGCGAACAAGACCGGCCTGACGTCGCCCGGCGACGCGTCCGTTGGAAGACCCATCAGGGGAAGCTCGACGCCGCCCGGCTGGTCTTCATCGACGAGACCTGGGCCAAGACTAACATGACGCGCACCCATGGCCGGTGCGCGCGCGGCCAGCGGCTGATCGCCAAGGTGCCGCACGGACACTGGCGGACGTTGACCTTCTTGGCGGCCCTGCGCGTAGATCGGATCGACGCACCCTGCGTTCTCGACGGCCCGATCAATGGCAAGAGCTTCCTCGCCTACGTCGAGCAGATCCTGGTGCCGACGCTGTCGGCCGGCGACATCGTCATCATGGACAACCTCGGCAGCCACAAGGGACAGTCCGTGCGGCGCGCCATCCGGACCGCCGGCGCCAAGCTCTTCTTCCTGCCACCCTACAGTCCCGACCTCAACCCGATCGAGCAGGTCTTCGCCAAACTCAAGACCCTCCTGCGCAAAGCCGACGAACGCTCCGTCGAAGCAACCTGGCGCCGCATCGGCACCTTGCTCGACCGCTTCACACCCGCCGAATGTGCCAACTACCTTCGCAATGCCGGATACACGTCAATCTGAATGGATCACGCTCTAGCTGGGAACTTGATCAGAGATCAAGAGGGCGAATGGACGCCGGTCTACCCAGACCGATGCCATCCCTGCGCGACCACAACGTGACCTGGTAGCATAATCGTCGGTCGAGCAGCCAGAAACTCGAATGGGTGCCGAAATGGCTACCGATGGCCCGGTCGGACAGGGCTTTTTAGCCGCCTTGATCACGAATTGATGACGCCTGGGTCGCGCCACCAGCGCTGAACCTACCCGCGCTGAACTTTCGCAAGATCGAGAGCGATATCTACGATCATGTCTTCCTGACCGCCGACCATGCGGCGGCGGCCGGCCTCAGCCAGGATCGCGCGCGTATCGACGCCATAGGTCTGCGAAGCAGCTTCGGCATGGCGCAGGAAGCTGGAATAGACTCCGGCATAGCCGAGTGTCAGGGTCTCCCGGTCGACGCGTACCGGCCGGTCCTGGAGAGGCCGGACCAGGTTCTCGGCGGCGTCCATCAGACCGAAGAGGTCGCAGCCATGTTCCATCCCCATGCGATCGGCTACCGCGATGAACACTTCGAGGGGGCAGTTGCCCGCCCCGGCGCCCATCCCCGCGAGCGAGGCATCGACGCGGGTCACGCCGTGCTGCACGGCGACGACCGAGTTGGCAACCCCGAAGCTGAGATTATGGTGTGCGTGGATGCCCAGCTCGGTGGTCGGCGACAGAACCTCGCGATAGGCATCGAAGCGCTCCGCCACGCCATCCATCAGCAGGGCGCCGCCGCTGTCCGTGACATAGACGCAATGGGCGCCATAGGATTCCATCAGCTTGGCCTGCGCTGCCAGCGCCTTGGGCTCGATCATGTGCGACATCATCAGAAAACCTGAGACGTCCATGCCGATCCGGCGAGCGTATTCGATGTGCTGGCGTGCGACATCTGCCTCGGTGCAATGAGTGGCCACCCGCACCGAGCCGACGCCGAGATCGTGAGCGTGGTGGAGATCCTCCACGGTGCCAATGCCCGGCAGCAAGAGCGTTGTAAGCCGAGCACGCTTGAGAACGCCGGCGACCGCGGTCAGCCACTCCCAGTCGGTGTGCGCGCCGAAACCGTAGTTGAAGCTGGACCCTGAAAGACCGTCGCCGTGGGCGACTTCTATGGCGTCCACGCCGGCTTCGTCCAGCGCGCGGGCAATGGCGACCACATGATCGATGCCGTAACGATGCCGGATCGCATGCATGCCATCACGGAGCGTCACGTCCTGAATGTATAGACGGCGGCTCATGCCACGTTCCTCAGCACCTGCTCGGCGATCCGCTCGGCGGTGGCCAGCGCAGCCGATGTCATGATATCGAGATTGCCCGCATAGCTCGGAAGGTAGTGGGCAGCCCCCTCGACCTCGAGAAAGACGGAAGATTTGATTCCGGAAAAGGTCCCGACACCCGGAATCGCCAGCGGATTGTTGCTGCCGTAGCGTTCGAATTGGACGGCCTGCTTGAGGCGATAGCCCGGCACATAACGCTGCACCTCGGCGACCACCTGCTCGACCGCCGCGTGGATGGCATCCTCCTCGGCGCCTTCCGACAGCGTGAAGACCGTGTCACGCATGATCAGCGGCGGCTCCGCCGGGTTGAGCACGATGATGGCCTTGCCGCGCTTGGCGCCGCCAACAACCTCAAGGCCGCGGGCGGTCGTCTCGGTGAATTCGTCGATGTTCGCCCGCGTGCCGGGGCCGGCCGACTTCGAAGCGATGGAGGCGACGATCTCGGCATAATGCACCGTCGCGACCCGCGCGATTGCGGCAACGATCGGGATCGTGGCCTGGCCGCCGCAAGTCACCATATTGAGGTTCGGCGCGCCCAGATGCTCGTCCAGGTTGACCACGGGAACGACATAGGGACCGATCGCGGCCGGCGTCAGGTCGATCACCTGAATGCCGTGCTGCCGCAACACCTCGTTGTGCCGGCGATGGGCCCCGGCCGAGGTCGCATCGAAGGCGATCCGGATATCCTTGAAACCCGGCATCTTCACAAGCCCGTCGATTCCCGCGTCCGTTACGGGAACGTCCATTCGCCGCGCGCGCGCCAGACCGTCGGAAGCAGAATCGATGCCAACCATCGCGCCCATCTGAAGATGACGCGACGTTCGCAGCACCTTTATCATCAGGTCGGTCCCGATATTGCCAGAGCCGATGATCGCCACGGAAACGCGGCCCTTATCACTCATGCTGAACACTCCTCGCGTCGATCCTAGGCTGTGAAGGAGACCGCGACCGATCCGAGGCCCTCGATCGTGGCCTCGAATGTGTCGCCCGCGGCCACCCGCGCCATCGGACCCAGCGCGCCTGTCATCACGATGTCGCCAGCCTGCAGTGGGCGGCCGACCCGCACCATGGTGTCCGCGAGCCAAACCGCGGCAATCAATGGGCTCCCGAGGCAAGCCGCGCCGGTTCCTGACGACACTTCCGTCCCGGCCTTGGTCATCGCCATCTTGCACTTGATCAAGTCGAAATCGGCAAGCGGCACCTCGTCCGTACCAAGCACGAAAAGGCCGCTCGACGCATTGTCGGCGATGGTATCGACAATCCGAATGTCCCAGTTCGCGACCCGGCTGCCGACGATCTCGATGGCCGGTACCGCATGGGCGGTGGCAGCGGCAATATCCTCAGGCCTATGCGAAGTTTTGGTCAGAGACCGTTTCAGGACCAAGGCTATTTCCGCCTCCACCTTGGGCTGCATGACCGATGCCAAGGACACCTGGGCACCATTGCGCACCAGCATATCGGCATAGAGCATCCCGAAATCCGGCTGGTCGACCCCGAGTTGAGCCTGAACGGCCTTCGACGTCAGGCCGATCTTGCGGCCGACAACGCGCCGGCCGGCGGCGAGCCAGCGCTTCGTGTTGGCATCCTGGACGGCATAGGCCGCCGCCACGTCGTCCGCGCCGATCAAGTCGCGCACAGGCGCGCATGCTTCACCTGTTTCGTGCGCGTGCCAGATGCGGTCCGCCGCGTTTTGTACGATTCCGCTCATTCGGTTTCTCCCAACTGATTGGCCCAGACTGTCGCGAATGGATGCGGCAACGCGGGACAACCCACAAATCTACTGTCTCGTCGTCTTTCTCCGGCCACAATGGCGGAGCTTTTCGGACAAAGGCCGTCCTTGACCCAGGAGGCGCTACTGGACGGACGCGATGACATCGAGTTGAACGACCGCGCGGCCCGGCGCCTTAATCGGTATGCAATGTCGCGCCGGGCGGCTGTCCGGGTCCGGAAACATCTTCAGCCAACTTTTATTGACGAACTCACGATGGCTGAAATCGCTCAAGTAAATTGTGATCTTGCCGATATGCCTGACGCTGCCGCCGGCCGCCTCGACGATTTTTTTCATCCGTTGGAAGGCGCGCTCGATCTCCTCCTCCGGCGTCAGCGTCACACCATCTGGAAGCCCGCTGATGCCGGAGATCACCGATGGAAGGATGAGGTTGCCGAGCCTGACGCAGGTCGGAATCGGATTGCGGTGCTCTTGCTCGCCATCGACATGGACCGTTACTCGCTCAGTCATTTCAGTTTCCTTTCCACCGGGCTTTCGCCTTACATACTTACAAAGTCATGGCCGATCTGCGACCGCGGCGCCTAGGGCCGCAACTTCCGGGCGAGAGCCTGGGCTTCGGCCTTCAGGTAGTTGTTCGATTGCCTGTTGAAGTTGAGATAGGTGTCCAGCTTCGCCGGATCGGGCTTCGATTCGGGCGAACCGGAGGGCACGTCCAGACGGCGGCTATTTGTCGCGGCCGATTTCGCCCAGTCGGTCTGTACCGCCTGCGTCAAAAGCCAATTCACAAATACCTTGGAGGCGTTCGGATGAGGGTTACGATCCATTACCACGACCGTGCCTGACCCCGTCGTGATCACCTCGATCTTCGATTTGAGATTGATCACATCCTTGCCGATCCCGTGCTCGAGGAACGGGGTCAGATAAGCGTCGACAATGCCGATGCCGATCGGGTATTCACCACGAATGATCCATTCGGTGAACTGCCGCTTGTCGGTGCTGAAGAGCGGCTGCTGATCGACGAGCAACGTCTTGATCTTGTCGGCCCCCAACTCCTTATAGAGCATCGAAAGCGCGGTCGAACCGGCACCGCCGCCGCGCGGGTCGTAAAAAACGATCTTCCCTTTCCATTTCGGGTCGAGCAATTGTTCGACATTGTCCAACTGGCTTTCGGGAATGACGGTTCGATTCACCTTGATCTGGTTGGTGATGTAAGTGGTGAACGCGAAGACATATTTACCGTCATCATCCTGGAATCCATCCCGAACGCCGCCCAGCCAGGTGCGATCGTCCGCCACATCGGGAAGAATCAGAAGCGGCGCCAGCGGCTGGAAGAATCCCTTCTTGATGAAATCAAAGAAGCTGGACGGGCCGCCGACCATGACGTCCCATTCATAGTTTCCGCCCTGCCGTTCCACGGTGACCCGGGACAGGAAGCTGCCGGACGAGAGTCCCGTATAGTGGAGCTTGATGTCGGGGTAGGCATTGCGAAACTTCGCAATGACCGCGCGTTCAGCGGCCTGCGCCGGTCCCGCCACACTGATGGCGCCTTCCTTCTTGGCGGCAGCCAGGACCTTGTCCCATTCCTCCTTCCAGCCCGTGCTTCCTTCAGCCAGTTCCTCCTGGTTCGGGAGCGCCGTCGCCGGAGCGCCATAACCGGCGCACAGACCGCCGATCAACAGCAGCGATGTCGCTGCAACTGACATTTTGAATCGTGGCGTTTGCATTCAGCCCTCCCTAGCGTTTCACGTTTCGCGGTAAACGAACTCAAAGACGCTGGCGATCGGTGCCTTTATTGGTCTAAAGGCTTGAGCTTCAGATCGATCCCGTTTTTCTCCAACTCCTTGTAGTACTCTTCGCGAATTGAGGGATCCTCTTGCTCGTAGGTGATCTTGTAGGAATACGCGAAAGGATCCTTCGACTGCGCGGTCTTCGCGGCCTGATAGGCGTCACCATGGCCATAGCGAATGCCGGTGCCACGGAAAGCCAGCATTCGGTACTCGCCTTTGCCCGAATTGAAATGCTGGTGGTATTCGTTCAGCTTCGGCGAGACCACCGTGTACGGATTGGCGATCAGCTTGGTGCGGTTCTTTTCATCGCCCTGCCGGTAGAACAGCTCGTAGCCCTCGCCGGCCACCACCATGACGAGAGCGCCGGGCCCGTGCCGGTGCGCGGTGACGTAAGTGCCTTCCGACACGCCCATGACATGCATGCCGATCGAAGTCCCCGCCATGGACATGCGCATGATGGAAGTTCGATTGCCGCGCTCCGGAAATGGATTGAGTTCCAGAGCGCGGACGTCGGCAATAAAATTGGTTTCGAGCACGCGAGGCGCCCATTTCGTTTCCCGATCGAGAAAGTCCGCCATGTCGTAGGAGTAGCGATCGGAGAAGGTGAAGGGGTTGTTAAAGACGAACTCGAGATTGTTATACAGGTTCATGATGCGGCCCATGTTCGAGACGAACACGACGCGGCATGGCTCGCTGCCGGACCTGTTGAATTCCTGGTGCCAGGCGTTCAAGGGGATGGCCAGCAGCGAACCTTCCTGCCACTCGACCGTGCGCTTCTTCTCGCCCTGCTGCCAGATGGTCGACGCGCCGCCACCGCTAATGACAAACATCAATGCGTCGTACATGTGGCGCTCGGGCTTCAGCTCGCCGCCCGGCGGGATCTCGACGATCTGCATGTTGTAGCCGTCCTCCTGATCGCCGAGGCGCGTGTAGGCCACCTTGCCGCCGCGCCGCTTCCAATCAGCGAGAGCCACATTCTGCAGGTCCCGCAGGCCGCTTCCCTCGTAGAGCGGCGCGCCTTCGCTGCGCACGAAATCCTGATAGGCGCTGGTAATGTACCATTCTTCGAGAGACTTCGGCTTCGTCTGCATAGCGCATGTACCCCATCGTCATTTCTTATTGCAAAAAGGGCATTGGGCGCCCTGCTCGATACGCCCTGCCGGCCGCCCCCTAGTGTTTCTTCGCCGCCGTGCCATATGGCTTGGTGAAGAGATCCGACCACTTTTTGTGAACCCGCTCGCGGAGCTCACGGCTGTTGACCGCGACCGGCGGAAACTCGTTGAACCACGCGTAGGGTCGACAGGCATTCAGAATCAGGTTGTGGGCCGTGTAGGGACGACGGCCACCTGCCTCCGGAACCGACCGCTCGTTCGGCGGAATCAATGGGTCGAGCTGCCATACGCCGGTTCCCGGGATGACCTTGACCCCATGCTCCGGCGCGAGACGGCTGGCGACCGCCCAGATCAGCTCGTCCTGATTGCCGATGTCGATGTCGTCGTCGACCAGTATCCAAATGTTGTGGCCGCAATACTGGTCGCCGCCCGGCTCGATAATCTTGATGACATCCTCGACATGCCCCGGATACATCTGCTTCATGGAAAGCGCCCGGAAATTGGGTCGGCCGACATGAATGACGCGGCTGACGCCGGGAATTCCTGCGTCCTTGAGGCGCTCGATGTAGTCGAAATCGTCGAGTCCGAAGTTGGCCATGTAGTTGCCGCCGACCGGACGCTGCGGCGGCAAACCGAATATGATCGGATCGTTGCGGTGGTAGATCGCCGCCACCTCGACGACGAGTTCGGGCTGACGGCCGTGGGCATAGTAGCCGGTCCATTCGCCGAACGGACCTTCCGGCTCTAACCTCTCAGACGGCGGCGGGATGAAACCCTCGATGGCAATCTCGCCATAGGCAGGCATCGGCAAGCCTGTGTGTTCGCCGTAAGCGACCGGATAGGGACTTTTCTGAATGTAGCCCGCGACCTCGAATTCCGACATGTCGCGCGGCGTGCGGTAGATCGTCGGGCCGGCCAACGAGGTGAGAAGCGGATCCTGCCCGATCGACAGAATGACGGGGCAATTCTCTCCCCGCTTCCAATACTCCTGGGCATTCTGGTAGCCATGCTTGCCATGCTCGATGAAGATCGAGCAGGTTTTGGCATCCATTATGGCGACGCGGTAGGCGCCGGAATTGACCACGCCATTGTGGAAGTTCTTGTTGATGACGCAGACACCCGTGCCGATGTAGCGGCCCCCATCGCGCTCATGCCACTTTGGAACGGGGAACTTGAAAAGGTCGATCTGGTCGCCGGTCAGCTTGTTCTCGAGGATCGGTGCGGAATTCGAAGCCTCGACGGGAACGGGCTTCACATTCCGCATCATCTCGCGCCACTGCTTGGGCAGGTCGGGCGCGTCCGGGTCAAGGCCAACCGCGAGAGCGGTGCGCCGAGCGGTGGTGAAAAGATTGGAAGCGACACGGAAGCCCGACGGATAACCGGGAATATCGTCGAACAGCAGACCGGGCCCATTCTGCTCGGTCATGAGCTCCGTGATGCCGCCGATTTCCTCCTCCCAGTTCGCTCCCTTGACGACGGCGAGTTCACCGTCGTCCTGCAGCCGATCGATGAACGTCCTGAGATCCGTCCAAGCCATATCCTGTTTCCCTTTGCACTTTTGCGATCACAATCGATCGATTTTTACCCTCACCGAGTTCAGGGCGGCTCCGCACTGGGCGGAGCCGCCCCAAGCACACCTTCACAAACCCTTATGGAACCAGCTTTTGCGAGATCGTCCGTGTCTCTTGCATGAGCCGGTTGCCACGCTCCGCGTTGAAGTCTTCGTAGTTGTCGATTTTTTCCAAAGCCGGCAGCGTCTCCGGAGAGCCGGGCTTCACGTCGGTGCGGCGGCTGTTCGTGTCCGCGGTCTTCGCCCAAATCTCCTGCACCTCTTTGGACAGCAGCCAGTTCGCGAAGACCTTCGTTGCATTGGGATTTGGGTTGTTCGCCATGATGTGGAGATTTCCGGACCCGGTTGTGACGACCTCGATTCTTGTCTGGAGGTTTCCGACATCCTTGCCCACGCCCTGCTCGAGAAACGGCGCCAGGTAGGGATCGACGATGCCGATTCCGATCGGATAGCGTCCGCGCACCACCCATTCGGTGAACTGGCGCTTGTCGGTGCTGAGAACCGGATTCTGGTCCACCAGCAAGGTCTTGAGGGCCTTCTCCCCGAGCTCCTTGTAGAGCATCGTCATGGCGAGCGTTCCGGCGCCGCCGGCGCGGGGATCGTACATCGTGATCTTGCCCTTCCATTTCGGATCGAGCAGTGCCTCGGCCGAATTCAATTGGCTTTCGGGAATCACGCTGCGGTTGATCTTGATCAGGCTCGTGATGTACTGCGTGAAGCCGTACATGTACTGGCCCGCTTCGTCCCGGAAGCCAACGTCGAAGCCGCCCATCCAGAGGCTATCGTCGGTGATGTCGGGACGCAGGTTCGGCTTGACGGGCTGGAAGTGGCCGCCGCTGATGTATTTGTAGCCGCTGCTGACGCCACCGACGAAGATATCCCAGTTATAGAGGCCGCCGCTCCGCTCCGTGACCATTCTGGAGAGGAAAGCGCTCGCCACCAGGCCGGTGTATTGCATGCGAATCTGCGGATATGCCTTTTGGAAGGTCAACATCACCGAGCGCTCCGCACCCTGTGGTGGACCCGCCACCACGAGCGAGCCTTCCTTGTTAGCAGCGGCAACGACCTTGTCCCACTCCTTCTTCCAATCCGCATTGCCAGCCTGAGACAGCTGGACCTGAGGCGTGACCTGGCTGGCATCGGCGCCGTAGGCGTTCATGGCCGGCGCCGCCGCTATGGACAAAAACACTCCGAAAAATCCCGACATGTTGCGTTTCATTTCACTTCCCCGTTGTCTTTCTAGGTTGCCTCAATGCCCGCTTAGCTGGATCACCTGCCACCGCCGACGCCCAGAGACAATCCGAAGCGGCGCGCTATCAAAGCCACCGCTAGGACCATCACCGTGATGACCACGCCGACCACGCCGGCCTGCTCGTAAGTGCCGTCTTGCATGTATTGCAGCTGCAGCATGGACAGCGGCGCCGTCGCGCTGGTGCTGAGCAGCGCAGCGGTGCTGATGTGCCGGCTCGTCTGCACAAAGATGATCACGGCTACGCCGACCATGGTCGGCGCCAGGATGGGCAGTACGATGCGCGAGAATGTCCGCCACCACGCCCCGCCCGCCACCCATGACGCTTCTTCCAGGTCCTTGCCCATCTGCTCGAACGCCGCCTTGAATATCTGCGATCCCAAGGCCATGCCGTTCAGCACGAAGGCGAAGATGAGGATGACCACCGTGCCGTAGAAGGCACGGAAGACCGTGAAGCTCAGGAACATCGTAAGCACGCCGAGCGACATAAGCATGCCGGGCACCAAGGCAGGCACCCAGGCGAGCAGGGACAAAGCCGCGCGGCCGGCGTATTTCGTCCTGACAATCACGTAGCTGATGACGGCAGCCAGGGCGCTCAGGCACACAGCCGCCCCAAGCGCGATAATGAAGGTGTTGGACAGCGAATTGAGGAAGATCGGATCCGACAGGACCCTGCTCCAATGAGTCAATGTCCAAGGCTCCGGTATCTCGAAGAAACCGAACAGCTTCATGAACGTACTCACCAGCAGGAAGATGAGCGGGATGACGGTCAGCAGGCTGACGAAGCCGGCCATCACCGCGAAGAGAACCCAGCGCCAGTGCCTGAGATCCACGCGCTTGGTCTGAATTCGGCTGCCGACGATCGTGTATTGGCGCCGCTTCACCCAATACTGCTGAAACAGGATCAGGGGGATCAGAAAGAGCACGAGCATGAGCCCCATGGCCGCCGCCGGCGCGAATTCCGGCGGGTCGCCGCGCACGAAGCGGTAAATTACCGTGCTGAACACTTCTATGTTCTGGGGCACGCCGAGAATCAGCTCGATCTCGAATGCCTCGAAGGCATGAAGCAGCGCGAGCAACACAACCACGGAGATCGCGGGAAGCATGACCGGCAAAGTCACGCGCAACGCGGTCTTCAGATCGTTCGCGCCCACCGTCAATGACGCCTCTTCGAGGGCGCTGTCCATGTTGCGGAACGCCGACATCAGCAGGATAACCTTCAGCGATACCGCGTTGGTGACGATATGGGCCCAGATGATGCCGGACCATGTGTAGATGTTGAAAAGCCCGACGTCATGACCGGCGATCGAGTTCGCCAGCTTGTTGATCAAGCCAAAATGCGGATCGGCAAGCAAAATCCATCCGAGAACGACCGGCAGCGACGGAATGAAGTAGGAAATCCAGAAGCCTATCTCGAGCCAATTGCGGCCCGGCAGATTCGTGCGCGCCAGGACCCACGACACGAACACCGCGATGGCCGTGGACAGGGCGACCTGCGTCGAGCCGATCGTGAAAGTGTTCCACAGCGATTGCAGTATCTTGGGATGCGTCAGCGCGACCATCCAGGCGCCCAGCCCATAGACGGGGTGCTCGCCGAGCTCGCTGATATCGAAGCTCTTGATCACGAGGATGACGAGCGGGTAGAGGACGAGAAATGCGACGATGATCAATAGCAGCGAACACAGAATCACCTGCAGGCGCAGCCACTCAGCCCTCCTAGGGGCGACCATGGTGGGGGACACTACGCTGGCCATATTCTGCCCTTGTCCTTCGGCAGCATGATCTGAACGTCCAATCCCTCGCGCCATACATCGTTCTTGGGAAGGTGCAGGATCGCTTCCTGTCCGCCGTCGAGAATGATGCGCGATTCGAAGCGGTCGCCCATGAAGAGCAGCGTGCTGATCCGGCCAAACATCGTATTGGCGCGCTGCGCGTCTGCGCCGGCGCCATTATGTTTGCCGGGCTCCACCTGTACATACTCAGGGCGAAAGATCAGACTGGCTTCCTGTCCGCGTTCCAGGCTGCCGCGCACCGGCGAGCGGGCGAGAATCGTCCGTTCCGTGCCCTGCAACGAGAAGGCCACGAAGCTGTCACCCTCGAACCCGCGCACCGAGACGTCGAGTTTCACGGTCTGACCGAGGAAGCTCTGGACGAAAGCCGTGTTCGGATTCTCGTAAAGATCCTGCGGCCTGCCCCATTGTTCGCACCTGCCCTGGTTCATCACCACCACGCGGTCGGACAGAGTTATGGCTTCCACCTGATCGTGGGTAACGAACAGCACTGTGACGCCCACTTGGCGCTGCAACTCACGCAATTCCATCCGCATGTGCTCGCGTAGCTTTGCGTCGAGGTTGCTGAACGGCTCGTCGAGCAGAAGAATGTTCGGCTCATAGACGAGGGCGCGGGCGATTGCGACGCGCTGCTGTTGGCCGCCGCTCAGGAGCGGCGCCGGACGGCTGCCGAAAGCTTCCAGCCCCACCAGGCCCAGCGCCCGCTTGACCTTCGTTTCGATCGTATTGCGGTCCATGCGGCGGATGCGCAGCGGATAGGCGACGTTCTCGAAGACGGTCATATGGGGCCAGATCCCGTAGGACTGGAACACCATCCCCATATTCCGATGGTAAGGCTGCACGAACTGTCTCTGGGAAACGGACACCAGCGTGCGGCCTTGATAGACGATCTCGCCCGAATCCGGGTCTTCCAGGCCCGCGATCATGCGTAGGGTCGTTGACTTGCCGCAGCCGCTCGGGCCGAGCAGGGTAAAGATCTCTCCGTCCTCGACCTCGAGCGTGAGGTCGTCGACGACCGTCGAGGAGTTGAAGGTCTTCGAAACCGAGTTCAATCTCAGTATCACGTCGGCCATTTCACTCACTCAGCACAGTTAGACGTGTCGAACGAAGCGGGACCTTCGCTCGGACCACGCGGACACACCCACGAACATGAAGCGAGACGCGCGTCCTCATTTTGCCTCTTCGGTGTCGGCAGACATGGCACGCTGCAAAACATCTCCTGCTGTCCGACGATCAGGTTAGAGAAAGGATCGAGGAGGCTGAGCTCCTGTTCGCACTCTGCCCCAGGGGAGGATGGCTCGGCACTTGATGGCGGAGACTGACTTCCCGGCCTGTCTCGGACGATTCGAGAATGGCGAGACACACCTCCAGGGTCGCCTGCGCCCAGCGGCCGTCATGAGCGGGTGTCCGGTCGTCGCGGATCGCCGCGAAAAATTCCTGCATCTCGGCCGCGCGCGCGCTCAAGCCGCTTTTCAGCGGCAGCTCGCGGCGGCCGAATTCGTCATACACATACAGGCCATGGGGCGATTGCCGGATGTCCCCTCGCTCGCAGGTCACAATGGTGAGGCCAAAGAACGGCTGCTTCTTGGAGCGACGAGGCGGCGGCCCGAACTTCGTATCGGCGCCGAAACGCCGTGCATCGAGGTCTGCCTCAAGCGCATTGTCGCGCTCGACTCCGGTTCCCAGTTGACGAAAGAAAGCGCGGGCCTTCGGGTGTCGCATCCGATCCTTGGGCCGTCCATCTTCGCCCAGCCACCATGTCAGCTCGCCGCTGTCGAGATAGCCATAGCCGCTGTAGGCGAGAGAGGCCACAAGCCCACCCTGAAACTGCAGCAAGGCCGCGTAATGGCCTTCGCCCGGTCGCGTCGGTTCCGCGGCACCGCTCGTCGCCCTGACGCTCGTCGCCATGCCGCCCGCGATCTGGCGCACGATGTCGACCTGGTGCGGGCCCTGATTGAGCACGACACCCCTGCTCATGCGGATGTCGTGATCCGAGAATGGCCGGAACAGGTGATCCTTGTAGTAGGACGACGTGATCATCAGAGGGCGCCCCAAGGTGCCGCCCTGCACCAGCGCGGCCATCGCGCAAATCGGCGGATCGAAGCTGTGAGTGTGCCCCGCCAGAAGCTTGAGGTTATAACGCTCTGCCACCGCGTTCATCTTCTCAATGTCGCCGAGAGCGAGCGCGACGGGCTTTTCGACGATCACGTGCTTGCCATTTTCCAGCGCGCTGATCGCGTGGGACGCATGCAGCTCGTGGGGCGTGGCGACGTAAACCGCATCGATACCGTCGAAGCGGCACATTTCTTCAACGGTCAGGAACGTCCGCCCGCCGAACTTGGCCGCGAATGCCTCCAGCGCGGGTTTGCGAAGGTCGGCCGCAGCGCAAATGCGGACGTAGGGTAGGCTGGCGATCTCAGGCAGCACTCGAGCTTGAGCCATGCCCAGGCCTGCAATGCCCAATCTAAGAACGTCCATAAGCCTCCCCCAATTTTACTTTTTTATTTTTCTTGAACAGTAACTAGCAAGTAGCAGGCCGTCAAAGTATTTAGACGCGCTCTTCACTAAACTACTTAGGCTACTAACCTAAGAAGAACTTGGTAATAAGCTCGTTGAACTTTTCAGGCTGATCGTTCTGCACTTGGTGTCCCGCGCCTTCCACCACGTGAAACTCCTGAAGATTTGGCAGCAGGCTCTTGATCCTCGTCCCGAGCTCGAGCGGCGCGAACTGGTCGTCCTTGCCCCACACAAGTGCCATTGGAATCGTCACCTGCGGAAGCCGATGGCTGATGTCGAACCACTGCCGAAGATTGGGATCGCTCTTCACCAGCTGCATATGCTTGCGATAGGAAACCTGAGCCTCGGCAGCCCCCGGCAACAAGCCAAGCCTGACCCGCTCGCGCACAAGTTCGTCGGAAATATTTTGCTTGTTGTGAAGCAACATGCCGAGCCAGCCGCGCATCCACTCCTCGGTGACGACGTCGCTGTGGCTCCAGCGCACCTGCCCGCCCTTGTTGCTGATCTCTCCCACGTTCATGGCCGACGCGACCGTCGCGGTCGCCACCATGAATAGCTTCTGCACGTTCGTGGGATATTCGAGCATATAGCGCGTGACGACGTAGCAGCCCATCGAGTTGCCCGACAGACGAACACCTTTTAGGCACATCGCGTCGATGAACGCGGCAACATGGTCGACCTTTGCTTTGTATGTGTAGTTGATCGCCGGCTTGTCGGTGTAGCCGTAGCCGATCAGGTCGATTGCGTAGACGCTGAAGTGCTTTGCCAGCGCGGCGATATTGTTTCCCCAATTATGCTTGCCGCTGGCACCCGGTCCGCCGCCATGCACGAGAACGACGGGCTCGCCCTCGCCCGCGTGGATATAGTGGGTCTTGATCCCGTTTGCCTTGACGTAACCCGATGTAAATTTCCCGTCCGCCATTTTCTTCTCCACTTTTATCGATCGTCGCCAGACTGATTCGGGCGCCGTCTTTTCGTGCTTCGATCAAGGCAGCCACCACCATTGCAGTAGCCATCCACCAGCCGGTCATGGCATGCGCATGACCCACGCACGCAACCAGTTACCCGAGCACAAACTTTCTAATGATGTCCGCGGCTTCCTTGGGCCGATCTGTCTGCACCTGGTGACCGGCGCCAGGCACCCAATGGAATGTCGCGCCGGGCAATGCAGCCTCGACCTTCTTGCCGGTTTCGGGAACTGCGAAGGTATCGGCGTCGCCCCACAAGAAGATCGTGGGTATCTGCTTGATCAGAGCCGGGAAGCGCTCCTTCAGGTCGAACTGAAAACGCAGCAGCGGATTGTTGCGGAGTGCCGCCGTGTTTTTGACAAACTGAGACGAGGCTTCCATCGCGCCAGGACGTGTCGCCGAAGCCTGCCGTGCGTCAATCAGCGCGTCCGTGAGCTTGGACTTGTCGATGATGAGACCATCGAGAAGCTTTATCATCGCCTCTCGCGTTCCGTCGTATCCCGCCAGCGCCTTCATCGCGGGCGTCGGAGCCTGCTCGATGCCGAGACCATTGGCGATGGTCAGCGATGAGACGAGAATCAGCTTCTCGATGCGATCGGGATGCAGCATGGCATACTGCGCTGCCGCCCAGGCCCCTTGCGAATTGCCCATGACGACAAACTTGTCGATGCACAGCGTATCGGCGAAGGCCTCGAGCTGAGTGACGCGGTTGATCAACCCGTAGGGAGCGGGAGCGTTCGGATCGGTCAAGCCGTAGCCGCCGACCGAATCCGGCGCGAGCACCCAAAAATCGTCAGCGAGATAGGGCATGATATAACCCATGCCGGCTTCGCCCGAGGACCCTGCGCCGCCGCCATGCAAGGCCACGAGCACCGGACCGTCGCCGCCGCACTCCGTGTAGTGGGTCTTAACACCGCCCGCCATGACCCAGCGCGAACGCAATTTTGAACTAGCCACGAACACCCCCTATCGAATTCTTCTTGTCTTATTTGCGTATCGGCTCGCCGCCGGGAGTCGATCGCTCCGCGGCGGGCGAACGATCATGTCCTATTCGCCGGAACGGTCGGCCCTCCAATACGCGAAGCCAACGCCCGCGATGATGTGGTGGACGGCCATATAGTCCACGACTGTAGCCTTGCAATCGCCCATGGCGCCGCCGACGACGAGCCAGTTCCGGGTCTCGCCGGTGCCGCCGTGGAAGGTGTCGGACTTGAAGGAGAACAGCGTGGACAAACGTTGCGGCTGTCCTTCCGCCAACGCGGACAGCACGAAACGATCCAGCGGTTCGTCGATCCAGCCCGCGCGCGGGCCCATTGGATCGTGTGACAGCCCACCTGTTGCGAAGATCGCGATCTTTTCCTTGCGGCTGCTGCAGATGTCAGCGAGCGCGCGCCCCAGATCGAGACAACGCCGCGCCGTGGGCAAAGGGTCGTAATAACAATTCAGCCACATCAGAACGGTGGGAATCTCGAGATCAGGATCGACCTTGGGGATGGTGCGCGTGAAGCCATGGCCCATGCCGCGGTCGGAGCTGCCGATCGAATGGGTTTCGCGCGTACCGAGTCACCGCCAGGTCGAAATCGCGCTGAACGAGCCCGTCCGCGATGTATTCGGCGAGCTCCGGATTGCATTTGACGGTCACGCGCGGCGACTGCGAGGGATCCTCGCGCGCGGTGCGCAGGCCCAGCACGCCAGTCCCAACTTCGCCGAGGAACATGGCGATGTTCGGTTGGCACAGGTTGGCATCGTACATCTCGCTATGGTCGTCGGTGATCATGATGATCGTGTCCGGCTTGTAGTCGGCGACCTGCTTGCGCAAAACGTCGAAAGCCGAGTTGATTCGCGCCGCGTAGGCCTGGCGAACCTCCAGCGTCTCCTTGGCCGCCCCGGGCGGCTGCGGCACGTCCTTGATCGCTTGCTTGTAGCGCGTGTCCCAATCCTCCGGCGCAATGAAGATATTGGGCGCGTGGGAGCAGGCGAGACCTAGACCGATGGGCATGAGAGATTCTCCGACCTCGCTTCAGGGCGCCAGAGCGATGACGTCGAGCGCGTAATGCGCCTTCCCGCCCTTCGCAGCATTGGCATTGGCGACCCCGACAGCGATACGTGCCGGCGGGTTCATAGGAAAAAATTCGACCCACGCTTGATGAAATTCTTTGCGCCGATCGAGATCGTGCAAATACAGCGTGACCTTGACAACGTGGGCAAGCGTCGCGCCCGAGGCCCTCAGGACCGACTCCAGGTTTCGTAGCGCCTGCCGCGCCTGCTCCAACGGATCTTCGGGCGTCTCGCCGGTTTCCGCATTTCGCCCGCGGATGGCGGACAAGAAGAGAAAGCCATTGGCTTTCACCCCAGGAACCATTCCTTCCATGCGTTCGGGTGTGCCTTCGCCGAGCGGCATCGTTTCTCTATCCAAGGCGGAGCCCCCCTGATCGGGAACGGCTTCGATTTGGAACAAAGGCGAAATCGAGGAGCGCGCGGTAAATCATGGCGTTCGACATGAGGCTACAGCAGAGGTTGCGCGAATTATCACTTCGTGCCGACGAGCAGCCGTTGATTGGCGCGCTCGATCCACGCACGCCGCCAATCCTCGGATTCCGAAAAGAACTCCGAAACGACCTTTAGCTCGGGCACCCAGTCCGACGAATCGCCGCGGATTACGCCGGGCGGATCCCGGTTTTCCTTGATGTCCTCCAGCGCGTCGAACATCAGTTTGCGGGCCCTATGTATGATCTTATCGCTCGTGCCGAACTGCTCCTGGGTGCGATCCTGTATCTCACCCTGCGTCTCGGTCGCGAAGGTATCGTGATCAACGAAGCATGACCCCATGCCGACGAACCAGCCATCCTGCATGTTTTCCCGATCCTGCAGATAGCGGTTTGCCTTGTTGCGCTTCGTGACGTATTTCGATTCCATCTGCGGGATGGTGGAGCGCCTCAAGCTCTCGAGGTCATTCGGCCTGGCGCGATTGAAGACCATCACGAATTTCCAGTGACTCGTATCGTCGATCGGAACGTGCCAGTTGATGGTGTAGCCGTCCGCACCCGCGCCGCCCGGTACGATCGCGTGGTTGGGCATGACGAAATTATAGATTTTCAGGAAGGTGCCTTTTCCCGGGAGAGGACGGGTAATAAAAGCGCGGACACCGTAGGGCGCGTCTTCGATGTCGATGTTCGGACGCGTGTTCTCGGCGTACAGGGCATGATTGGTCAGGTGCGTGCCCCCAACCGGTTCGGGGCTCTTATACGCGTTGCTCTTTTCCTGACCGCCCCGGAAGCCGTGCAGGAACGACTGGTGCACGGGATCGAGGTTGCCCTCGTTGCCTTGCAGGTAGTTGCAGTGCTGCCTAAGCTTGAGCGTCATGCGATGGGCTGGATCGGCTGAGAAGAGCTTGAAGATTGGGGAACAGCGGCGGCTCGCCCGGCCCCATATAGAGAAAAACAATCCCGCCGATTTCACGGCACGGATAGGCCTTCTGCCGCACCGACTTGTGGAAAACGCTTCCTTCGGGCTCTCCCGGCTGCTCCAGGCACTGGCCATTCGGTGCGAATAGCCAGCCGTGATACACGCAGCGCAGACCGCCGTCCTCAATGCGCCCATAACTGAGATCCACGCCGCGATGGCAGCACTGGCGTCCGAGCGCGCCCACCTGCCCATCGGAATTGCGGAACAGCACAAGATCTTCGGATAGGATCTTCAGGGGCAGCGGATCGCGCGGGGAGATTTCGTCCGAGAGGGCCGCAGGCTGCCAATAACGGCGCAGCAGCTCGCCACCCGGTGTTCCGGGGCCGGTATGGGTTAAGAGTTGGCTTCTTTCTTGGGTAAGCATTTCGAGCCCCAATTGTTCAGTCGTTCGAACGTTCCTATTGTGTCGTTACGCTGGACGCCGGCGATGACAGAGGACATCGATGTGGCGCGCCGGACGGTGATTGTTTGATTGCGACCACGTAGCGGGCCGCTTTCTGGATTAGACTGAGGATTCACAAGAACATGAGACACGGAGTATCATGAGTAGAAAGCGCGTGTCAACTTCCAAACCGGCGAAAACCGGCGAGGATTGGCTGAACCAAGGGCGCACCGAACAGAAGCTGCGCACGAGAAAGGCACTTCTGGATACCGCGAGCAAAATGCTGGCCGAGGGAACGAATGTCACAATCGCGGATGTGGCACGCGTGGCACGCATATCGCGCGCCACCGCATACCGCTATTTCCCGACCAACGAGGCCCTGGCCGCCGAGGCGCCCCTCGAAATCGGCATTCCAACGCCATCCGATCTGTTCGGACCGAATGGCTTGCAGTCAACGGACCTGGAAGAACGCGTGGATGAAGTTGAACGCAAAGTACACAAGGTCGTGTGCGACACCGAAGCGGGCGTTCGGATGTTTCTCAGGGCGGCGATGGACCAATGGCTTGCTCAAGAAAAAAAGGGAACGACTGTCCCTCTGCGTCAGGCGCGTCGGATGGAATTGATCGACGCGGCGCTGGAGCCTGCCGCCGGCAAGATGGGCCAAGCGCAATACAGAACCTTAAGGGCGGCGCTTTCCATGATCATCGGCATCGAATCCCTCATCGCTCTCCTCGATGTGGCGCGACTGAGTCATAGTGAAGCCCTGCAAGTCAAAAGATGGGCGGCACGGGCTTTAGTGAGGGAGGGACTGAGGAGCATCAAGAAGACCTCCAAATGATTCAGGGCTGGCATCCGACCGCGTGGGGCGAAGCTTTCATCATTGCCAATCTCGGCAAGGTGACCACGAGGCCAAACAGCGCGCGGATTTCGGCGTCCAACTTCAATCCTTTCAACCACCCAGGACATATCCATGCGTCTGACCAATAAAGTCGCTATCGTGACGGGTGGAGGCCTCAGCATCGGGCGCGTATTCTCGGAAGCGCTCGCGCGGGAGGGCGCCGCAATTCTCGTGGCCGATATCAACCCAGATGCCTGTGCCGAGACGGCGGCCGCCATTCAGTCGTCGGGCGGTAAGGCCCATGCCGTCGTCACAGATGTATCCGTTCCGGCCGCCGTCGAGGACATGGTGCGGGCCTGCCGCGCGACCTACGGCCGCTTGGATATTCTCGTGAACAATGCGGCGATCGCCGCGGCTATCCCGCCGCGATCCCTCGATGAGCTCGATGTGGCCGAATGGGATGCCATTATGGCCGTCAATCTGCGCGGCGCCTTTCTCTGCGCGAAGTCCGTCGCACCTGTGATGCAGGAGCAAAGCAGTGGGAAGATTATCAATATCTCCTCCACTGCGGCGTACAAAGGACATGCGGGACGAATCGCCTACGCCGCATCGAAGGCGGGGCTGCTCGGCCTGACCCGCTCGCTCGCGCGAGCCCTTGGCAAACACGGTATTTGCGTCAACGCCTTGATGCCTGGCTCCGTCGCGAGCGCCGGGACATTGGCGCTTCGGCCTCTGGAGCATTTTGAACGCGCGGCGGTCGGTCGCTCGATACCGAGGGTGCAATATCCCGCGGATCTGACCGGCGCCTTGGTGTTCATGGCGTCCCCGGACAGCGACTTCATGACGGGACAAACTCTCGTCGTCGACGGCGGCGCTGAAATGCATTGATGCGGTGCCCCTCACTGGGGACCAGGGCGACGGGCAGGCTGTGCCCGCCGCCCCTCGGATCGTGCTACGCCCCTTTTCGTCCTTCTCCTCGCCTCGCCGCGGTGGACAGCAAGAATTCGGCGGCTTCAGCGGTCTGCCCGGCTTCCGCTAGCTCGATAAGCTTCTTGGCGTCATCGGACCAATGGCCCATCGCCATGCCATGCCACGGCGTGCGCGGCGACAACGGCGGCAGCCCCAGCTTCTGCCACAGCGCACGCGCATTCTCCATGTAGTCGCGACGCGGCAGGGAGACCGGCGGATAAGCCCACTTGCGCGTGGCGTCGATCAACATGATCGAACCGCCCGCCTGGCTGGTCGGCGATGTCGGGTAGTTTTGCTGCTCACGGGACATGGTCGGCGGCGCGACGGATTCGTCCAATCCCGCGCTGCGGCCTTGGAGGATCTTGATGTCGCGATGCGGCTGGCAGCGATCGATGATCGCCCAAAGGACGGACTCCAGATCGTGGGGATCGATATCGTCATCCACCGCGATCACGACCTTGGGCCAAGTCGCATCCACCGACATGATCGTGTAAAGCGTCTGCCAAACACTGCTGTTCGGAACAGACGCGCCGCCCATCGACTTCAGGGTGACCGCGCATAAGTGCCGTGCGCTGCCGCAATGATGGAAGGCGACATCCTGGGCGTAGGGAATGCCATGGGTCGCCAGAAGGCTGCTGATCCGCCCCTCACAGTTTACGCTGCGCATGAGGCTCGATTCGGTCGGCGGGAATCCTTCCACCAGGTCATGCCAAATCGGGTTCTTGCGGTGCGTGATGCATTTCACCACGAAGGCGTGAGCGATGCTGTCGACCATGACGTGGCCGCGATTCTCGCCGCTCGGACCGTCGTATTCCAGGCTGTCGGTCGGAATCTCACCTTCGATGATCACTTCCGCGGTTGCGGGCACCTCGAGATCGCTAAGTTCGCAGCGCACCACAGGAATGGATTCGCCGATCATCCCGCCGGCGACATCCATTTCGCTCACCCCGTAGGGGACATCGCTGGCCGAAACCAGCGTGACGATGGGAATCGCGCCGATGACGAGGGCAGCCTGCAAGGGCACGCCACGTTCGCGGCATTTCTGCCAGTGAAGATGCAGATGGCGGGAGGTCCTCAAATTGGTGCGCGCAGGTCCCAACACGAGGCTGTTGTACATGCCGACGTTCATAACTCCCGTGTCCGGATCGCGCGTGAAGCACGCCGCCCCGGTGATGCGGGGAAACGCCTCCCATCCGTTGGTGGTGAATGGCACCGCGAACTCCTTGAGGCCCCCGTCGGACAGGAGATTGGCCCCCACATGGATCTCCTCCTTGACCGGACCGGTGGAGACGCGCGTCGGCGCCACAGGCTCTCTCAGGCCCCGTTTCCACCGCCCTTGTACTTCGCTAAGCGGGCATCCCAATGCGAGAGCATACATCTCCCTGTGGGCGGCGAGGGCCGACGAGGCCACCCGCCCTTTTAAGCGTTGCCCGTCCCGGTCGACCACGTTCTCGAAAAGCATGCCGAACCGCGTATTTTCGTCGATGCCGCGGTATTGCCAGCGCACCAATGGGTGGAGATCGCGTTCCGTGTCGATAGGCTCGGAAATCCGTCGCAGCCAGCCGCGCCGATCGAGTTCCTCTAAGTAATCACGGAAATCCTTGAAATACCCCATCTACCCCTCTTGAAACTCCCTGGCTCCGGCTGGCCTGCTCAGGATGAGCAGCCGAAGCGAATGTGCGCCGCCTGTTTAAGCACGGCTTCAGAACCTCGCGATCAACCGGTCTTGTCCGCTCCTGTCATTCACGCCTGCGTGGCCGCTTCGCCGTCAGGGCCGAATACGACGCAACATTTCCTGCGTTTCCGCCTTGAAGGCGTAGTTGGCCTCCTCGTTGAAGTTTAGGTAATCGCCGAGTCTCTTCGGGTCCGGCCGTGTCTCCATCGCACCGGAGGGTACGTCGATACGGCGGCTGTTCGTGTCCGCTTTGTTTGCCCATTCGGTCTGCGCCTCCTTCGACAGCAGCCAGTTCACGAAGACCTTGGTGGCGTTCGGATGCGGATTGCGGTTCATAATGACGATGGCACCCGATCCCGTGGTGACGAGCTTCAGCTTGGTCTCCAGCCTCCCCACGTCCTTGCCGACGCCTTGCTCCAGGAAGGGCGCCAGGTACGGATCGACGATGCCGATGCCGATCGGGTATTGCCCGCGTATCACCCATTCCGTGAACTGCCGCTTGTCGGTGCTGAGCACCGGCTTCTGGTCGACCAGCAGGATCTTCATCGCCTCGTCGCCGAGCTCCTTGCGTAGCATCGACATGGTGGTCGAGCCGGCGCCGCTGCCACGGGGATCGTACATGACGATCTTCCCGCGCCACTTCGGATCGAGCAGCCCCTCGGCGGAGTTCAGCTCGATCTCGGGAACGACCGTGCGGTTCACCCTGATCTGACCGTCGACATAGCTGGTGAACGCGTAGACGTATTTTTTGTCCTTGTCCTGAAAGCCCGCGTCCAGGCCGCCGATCCAGGCGGTGTCATCGACGACCTCCGGAAGGATGAGGTTGGGCCGGATCGGCTGGAAATAACCCTTTTTGATATAGTCGTAGTGACTGGTCGGGCCGCCGACGGCGACATCCCACTCATTGACGCCACCCTCCCGCTCCAGCGCAACCCGGGCAATGAACTGGCCGGAGGCTAGCCCCGTATATTTGAGGCGGATGCCCGGATAGGCTTTGGTGAACTTCTCGATCACCGAGCGCTCCGCGGCCTGAGGCGGGCCTGCCACGGTGACAACGCCCTCCTTCCTGGCCGCGGCCAGGACCTTTTCCCACTCCTGAGACCATCCCGCGGCAGCGGACTGGGCCTGCTGACTGCTGGCCGGCGTCTCCGTAAGACCATGAGCGACTGACGCGACACTGACCGGCCCCGCGAACAGCAGAGCAGCCGACATTCGGAACAGACGTCCTTTCATCGCGACCTCCCTTATATCCCGCGCGAGGGCGGGGTCCCATTCGGCGGGGAGCCTGATGGTCGCCCGGCAAACCGCTCGATGCTTCCTGTTGCAGGCGAGCCGTTGAAGATATCGGCCCGCTTCTTCATTTCGTTGGCATAATTCTTGGTTGCGACCTCATGGGCCTCACGGCCGTATCTTTTTCGCCATCTCCTGCGTTTCCTGCATGAAGTCGTTCTTTCTCTCTTCATTGAAGTTCGCATAGCGATCCAGCATCGCCGGATCGGGCCTGGTCTCCGGCGAGCCGGGAGGCGTATCGAGACGACGGCTGTTGGTATCGGCCGTCTTCGCCCAATCAGCCTGCGTTTCCTTCGACAATAGCCAATTGGCGAACACCTTGGCCGCGTTCGGATGCGGATTGCGATCCATGATGTGGAGATTGCCGGATCCGGACGTCATGACCCTCAACCCGGTTTGCAGGCTCCTCACATCCTTCCCGAGACCTTCGTCCAGGAATGGCGCCAAGTACGCGTCGACGACGCCGATACCGATCGGATAACGGCCGCGCACCACCCATTCGGTGAACTGCCTCTTGTCGATGCTGAGGATCGGCTTCTGATCCACCATCAGTGTTTTCACCACATCGTCGCCCAGTTCTCGACGAAGCGCCGACAGGGCCAAAAGGCCCGCGCCGCCGGCGCGCGGATCGTAAATGACGATTTTTCCCCGCCACTTCGGATCCAGGAGATCCTTGGAGGAATTGAGCTGGCTTTCGGGGACCACCGATCTATTGACCGCGATCAGATTGGTGATGTAGCCGGTGAAGGCGTACATATATTTCCCGGCATTGTCCTGGAAACCCGCGTCGAAGCCGCCGAGCCATATGTTATCGTCGGTCAGTTCAGGATGGATGAGGTTTGAGCGGATTGGCTGAAAGAAGCCCTGATCAACGTATCTGTAGCCGCTGCTGACCCCGCCGATGTAAATATCCCAGGGGTACACACCGCCCTTACGCTCGGTGGCCGCACGCGACATGAATTGGGCGTTGGTCAGTCCGGTGTATCGAGCCTGATATCCGGATAGGCCTTCTGGAACTTCTGCATGACCGAGCGCTCGGCGGCCTGCGGCGGACCCGCGATCGTCACCGCGCCTTCCTTTCTGGCAGCGGCCAGAACTTTTTCCCACTCCCCCTGCCAACCGGTTTCAGCAAGCTGGGATTGTTGTTCCCGGCCGCCTGTCACCGGCCCCTCCGCGGTGTAAGCAACCGGAGCGACGGACACCGCAAGCAATAGAGCGAACGACATTCGGACCAGATGTTGCTTCATATCGACCTCCCTTTTTATCGCCTCATGCGCTTCTTATTGCCGCAGTGCGCTTTAACAATTTGAACCTTCCGGCCGCGTTATTTCAGCTACTTGGAGAACCATACTGCGCGAAACCGTCCCTTTCAAGATACATACCTATCATTACGATACATTTGGTCTCATAAATGGCACCGCAGCATTGACACACCCGCTAAATCACCGCCGAGGCCTGCGCTCTCGCGTCCCATCCTTCATCTGCATAGGGCTGTAAATCCTTAGAATGCTAGTCGGTCTTTCGCGACAAGCTGAGCAACAGCACAGTACGTCAGCAACGCATCCAATCATGCGCGACGATCCCTAAGCGAAGAACTCGGGATGTCGTTCGCGATTGCTTTGGTGTTGCACGCTCAACTGCGAAGTCGGGATCAATCTTGCATATATCGTGTCGGGCGGTGCGGAACTGGCCGGCAAGGCTCAGCGTCACGCGATGCAGAAGAGCTACCGTGATTTTGAACGCACAGGAATCCTGGGGCGTTTCGGTACAAGATTGTGCGTCTAGGGCCGTTACCCGTTCCGCCTTCCGTTCCGGAATTGGCGGATGCTCTTAAAGAGTTCTCGCGCGCGAACGGGAAGGCATAGGATTGCACCGACGACAACCTTAACGCGCGGATCAAGCTCATCAAGCCAGGTTCGGCAGCCGGACGGCTCTGAGTTTCAGCAGCGACAATGGTGGCCGGATCTTCGGCGGCTTTATTCACAGTGCGTGGCTCGCCGGCCCAAAGCAAGCGTTGTCAGACGAGTCTGCTAATTACATCGAACATGCGGGAATTTGGGCGCCCAACTAGGAATAATTTCTGGCATCACGCCCTTCCTAAATCGCGAGGTCAAGGCCGGCTTTCAAAATCGTTAATGAAAGATTGGCAAAAACCCGGGGCGAGAGTAAAATCGCGAAAGGATGGCTATTTTGCCTC
>CAVVYA010000004.1:0-94017 GCA_963752345.1 uncultured Alphaproteobacteria bacterium | reverse complement strand
TTGGTGGAGCCGAGGGGGATCGAACCCCTGACCTCCGCATTGCGAACGCGGCGCTCTCCCAGCTGAGCTACGGCCCCCCATGTGGCGCAGGGCGAAACACGCAAGTGCTTCGCCGAACTGCCCTTTCGAGGAAGGCGGATAATGTTCGCGGGTGCCCGCCCTGTCAAGCGCGGCGCGGCGCAAATCGCCGCTTCCGCCAGCGGCGCGGGCCGCCAGCGCGTTAGGCGGCCTTGCGTGCCACGGGCGGGAACTGTAGGGTGGCGCGGACGCGGCTGCCCCTAGCCAAACGCTTGGGCGGCCAAAGAAATTTTACGGAAAACCAGGCCGGCCTGGCGCCACCCGCCGCCGACGCCCTGGTCAGAGAAGGACCCGAAGGGACCATGAACGCGCTGCTGATCCTGATCGATACGGTGATCGATCTCTACATCTGGATGCTCATCATCTGGGTGGTGATGAGTTGGCTGATCAGCTTCAACGTCATCAACACGCGCAACCGCTTCGTCTACATGGTCGGCGACTTTCTCGACCGCGTGACCGAGCCGGCGCTGCGCCCGATCCGCCGCGTCATCCCCACTCTCGGCGGCATCGACCTGTCGCCGCTGGTCCTCATCCTGCTGCTCTACTTCCTGCGCAACCTGCTCTTCGAGTATTGGCCGCGCTGACCGCCGCACGTTTCCCGGCAAATCCCATGGCCGCCCCCGCCCCGCAGCCCTTTTCGCCCCGGCCGGACGGCGTGAGCCTCACCGTGCGGCTGACGCCCAGGGCCGGCCGCGCGCGCATCGACGGCATTCGCGCGACACCCGAGGGAACGGCGCTCGCCATCGCGGTCACCGCGCCGCCCGAAGACGGCAAGGCGAATGCAGCGCTGGTCGCGCTGATTGCCAGGGCGCTGGAGCTGCCCAAATCGGCGCTGCGCCTGACCCATGGCGGCAAGAGCCGCAACAAGACCGTAACCATCGACGGCGCACCCGAGGAGCTGATGAACAAGCTGACCGAGATGATAACGGAGCCGCCCGCCATGGCTGAGGCGCGGCTGATCGACGGCAAGGCTTTCGCCGAAGGTTTGCGCGGGCGCATCGCCGGCGCCGCCGCGGCGTTGAAGCGCCATCATGGGCTGGTGCCGGGGCTGGCCGCCGTGCTGGTGGGCGACGATCCGGCGAGCCAGGTCTATGTGCGAGCCAAGGGCAAGGCGACGGAGGAAACCGGCATGGCCTCCTTCACCCACCGTCTGCCGCCGACCACGGGCCAAGCCGAACTGCTCGACGCTCGTCGCCCAGCTCAACGCCGACCCGGCGGTGCACGGCATCCTCGTGCAATTGCCGCTGCCCAAGCAGATCGACCCGCAGGCGGTGATCGACGCCATCGATCCGGCCAAGGACGTCGACGGCTTCCATCCGATCAACGTCGGCCGCCTGGCGTCGGGCATTGCCGGTGGCGTCCGGCGCGCTGGTGCCCTGCACGCCGATGGGCTCGCTGATGCTGCTCAAGGACGTGCTTGGCGCGATCTGACCGGACGCGACGCGGTCGTGGTCGGCCGCTCCAATATCGTCGGCAAGCCGATGGCCCATCTGCTGCTGGCGGAAAGCTGCACGGTGACGATCGCCCATTCGCGCACGCGCGATCTGCCGGCGGTGTGCCGGCGCGCCGACATCCTGGTCGCCGCCGTCGGCCGCCCGCGCATGATCCAGGGCGACTGGATCAAGCCCGGCGCACCGTGATCGACGTCGGCATCAACCGCGTGCCGGGCGCCGAGCCCGGCAAGACGCGCCTGGTCGGCGACGTGGATTTCGACGCGGCGCGCCAAGTCGCCGGCGCGATCACGCCGGTGCCGGGCGGCGTCGGGCCGATGACCATCGCCTGCCTGCTGCGCAACACGCTGATCGCGGCATGCCGCCAGCGCGGGCTAGAAGAGCCTACTATATAAGATCATTGTCTTGACCTTATTATATCTCGCGTCTAAGATCAATACGTTGATCTTAGGGTGCCGCCATGCTGGAAGTTACTGAAATTGAAATAAAAAAACGTCTCACCTTCGACAATCCCTGGTGGGGCGAGCAGCACTGCGTGGATGCCGAATACAAAGCAATGCCGAAGCGAAGCTATTTTTCTGCCTTCGCAACTTTACTCGCCCAACGGTCAGTTCGGCGCGCCATCGTTCTGATGGGGCCACGGCGTGTCGGCAAGACCGTCATGATTCACCAGAGCATTCAAGAGCTCATAGATAGTGGCACCGATCCACGACGCATCTTGTACGCGTCTCTGGACACGCCCGTTTATAAGGATCTCTCTCTAGAGCGGCTCCTTGGGCTTTTCCGCAATATTCATGGTCATCCAGCCGAAGATCCGGCTTGGGTCTTCTTCGATGAGGTTCAGTATCTCAGGGATTGGGAAATCCAGCTGAAGTCGGTCGTCGATTCCTATTCTCGCTTACGTTGCGTTGCTTCGGGATCAGCGGCAGCAGCCCTGAGGGTCAAGAGTTGGGAATCCGGTGCCGGACGCTTCACGGACTTTCTCCTCCCGCCTCTCACATTTCATGAGTTTCTCTGCTTCAGGGGGCTTGACGAACGCTATGTGAAAATCGATGACGTCCAGAACCGTGTGCAAGTCACCGACATCGGCAAGCTGAACGAAGAGTTTCAGAACTACCTAAACTTCGGAGGATTTCCGGAGGCTGTTTTGGTCGCACCGGTCCGGGAACGTTTTTCTCGCTACATCGGACGAGACATCCTCGACAAGGTACTCCTACGCGATCTGCCCAGTTTGTATGGGATTTCCGATACACAAGAGTTGAACAGGCTGTTTGCCACGTTGGCCTACAACACCGGCGGCGAGGTCAGCCTTGATGAGCTTTCGAAATCGTCCGGCGTCGCCAAGAATACTTTGAAGCGCTATTTGGAATATTTGGAAGCCGCATTCCTCATTCGCCGCGTGCAGCGCATTGATAGAAATGCTCGCCATTTTGAACGAGCGACAACCTTCAAGGTGTATCTCACGAATCCGTGCTTGCGCGCGGCATTGTTCGGTTCGATTGAACCGGACGATGCGGCCATGGGCAGAATTGCCGAAACAGCAGTATTCAGCCAGCTGTTCGCGAGCGATATGCTCGACCTAATCTATTACGCCCGATGGCGCGATGGTGAGGTCGATCTCGTCCTGTTGGATCGTGGCCGCCAAAAGCCGTCTTCAGCGCTTGAGGTCAAATGGAGCAACAGGGTTGCAGAAAGCGATTCCGATATCGTAGCCTATCTCAGGTTTCGGCGTGAGCACAGCCTCCCTGCGATCGGCAATTGGGTGCTCACCCGCAGCTTTCGGGGCAACCGAAAGATTGAAGGACTTCACCGTCTATTTTATGCCGGTGAGCGCCTTCTGCTATTTGATCGGCAAGGCGACGATAGAGCCGATATTACACAGCGGGCGACACCCGCATTGGAATTTTGCACCGACTGACGAATAGCCGCACTGTAAGTGACGGACATATTGGAGCGGCACATGGAGGACAAGGTCATTACTTTGGCTTTGCTCATCGTCGGCGATGGACGTCTCTATCTCTCCGAAGTACGCCGTGCCCGGCCGGTGATCCGTTGCCTTGTATGTTGAGCGAATTCGGCGAGCTTGCCGCCGCGGCGTCGCTCTTCGTCGGCGTCCATTTCCTGCTGTCGTCCATGCCTGTGCGCAACCGGCTGATCGGGTGGGCCGGGCCGCGCGGCTATCTCGCGCTCTATTCCATCATCGCGCTCGCACTGTTCGCCTGGATGCTGTGGAGCTTCCGGCTCGCGCCTTATCTCTGGGTCTGGGGCTCGCCGGAATGGGCGCGCATGGTCGTGTTCGCCGCGATGCCGGTCGCCGCGATGCTGATCGCCGCCGGCTACCTGACACCCAATCCCAGCGCGGTGTTGGGCGACTACGTGCTGAAGCGCGACGATCCGGCGCCCGGCATCTTCAAGGTGACGCGCCATCCGGTGATGCTCGGCATCGCCTTGTGGGCAGCGGCCCATCTGCTCGCCAACGGCAATGTCGCGGGTATCCTGCTGTTCGGCAGCCTGCTGTCCTTGGCGGTTGGCGGAATCGCGCACATCGAACGCAAGCGGCGCGCGAGCGGCGATCCGGCCTGGCAGCGCTTCACGAAGATGAGCTCTATCGTACCGTTCGCGGCGATCCTCGCCGGGCGCAACCGGTTCTCGTTCACCGTACTCGACTGGGCCCGGCTTGCCGCAGGCCTGGCACTCTACGCCGCGCTGCTGTTCCTGCACGGACCGGCGTTCGGCGTGTATCTCGTCGGGAAGCCTTAAAGATAAAGACGAGCGATGTCGCCGCTCGTCACTCTGAGACTGCCCCGAGAGCGACGAGTGACGGACGCTCGTTCACGTTCAAACGAAGGCTCGACTAATTCCGAGCCTGGCCGGCTTGCGCTTGACTGGGCGTGCCAGTTGCCTGGTCGCTCGGGGAAACCAGCACGGTCAAGGCGTCCTCGTGCAGCGGACGACTGGCCGCATCGCGCTCCAACTGGTCGAGCAAGGCTGGGTTGTTGATATAGGGGACGCTGCCGGAAGAAGTGGCCGCCGCCGCTGACCCGACGACAACACTCGCAAGGGCGAGACTTGCAGCAGCATTGTAAGCAGATTACGCATTGGAAACTCCATCGTTGGTTCAAGCGTCAACTGCGGCGCCTGCACAAGGTCACGTAGGCGCATGTCCTCGCGTGCGACCCTGCTATTCGCGCATGGCAGACATGATTTCAATTTGCCGTGATGTGTGAGCGGGACTGTCTTCACGCTAGAGTGGCTCAGCGTCGCGCTAGGCCGCGTTGCGGCTCCCGCACGCGCTGGCGTTCGGCGTGTATCTCGTCGGGAAGCCGTAACGATCGCCGAGACGCACGATCAAAAACACACCGTCATGCCCCGGCTTGTCCGGGCATCCACACTTTTTCGCTTCGTGATTCGTGGATGGCCCGAACGAGTTGGGCCATGACGATTTTGACGGTGCTTTTTGACGGTGGTGGTGTTTTTTTGACGGTGGTAATGAGCGCGGCTGTCCACCTCGCTCGTTCGCCGTCACCCCTTGCGCATGTTCATCAGGCGCAACCGCAGCGCGTTGAGCTTGATGAAGCCTTCGGCGTCGCGCTGGTTGTAGACCGTGTCGGCCTCGAACGTGACGTAGTCCTGGTTGTAGAGGCTCTTCGGCGACTTGCGGCCGACCACGGAGACCGCGCCCTTGAACAGCTTGAGCCGTACCGTGCCCGAGACATGCTTCTGGCTCTGGTCGATGGCGGCCTGGATCATCTCGCGCTCGGGCGAGAACCAGAAGCCGTTGTAGACCAGCTCGGCGTAGCGCGGCATCAGCTCGTCCTTGAGATGCGCCGCGCCGCGGTCGAGCGTCAGGCTTTCGATGCCGCGGTGCGCGGCGCTCAGCACGGTGCCGCCGGGCGTCTCGTAGATGCCGCGCGATTTCATGCCGACGAAGCGGTTTTCCACCAGATCGAGACGGCCGACGCCGTTGGCGCCGCCGAGCTCGTTGAGCTTGGTCAGCAGCTGGGCCGGCGACAGCTTCACGCCATCGACCGCCACTGCGTCGCCGCCGTCGAATTCGATCTCGACATAGGTCGGCGTGTCGGGCGCTTTTTCCGGCGCGACGGAGCGGGTGAACATATCCTCGTCGGGCGCGACCCAGGGGTCTTCCAGCGCCTTACCCTCGTAGGAGATGTGCAGCAGGTTGGCGTCGGTCGAATAGGGCGGCTCGCCGCGCTTGTCGCGCGCGATGGGAATCTGATGCTTCTCGGCGTATTCGAGCAGGCGGGTGCGCGAATTCAGGTCCCACTCGCGCCACGGCGCGATCACCTTGATGTCGGGCTTGAGCGCGTAATAGCCGAGCTCGAAGCGCACCTGGTCGTTGCCCTTGCCGGTCGCGCCGTGGGCGACCGCGTCGGCGCCGGTCTGGATCGCGATCTCGATCTGGCGCTTGGCGATCAGCGGCCGGGCGATCGAGGTGCCGAGCAGATAGACGCCCTCGTAGAGCGCATTGGCGCGGAACATCGGGAAGACGAAGTCGCGCACGAATTCCTCGCGCAGGTCCTCGATGAAGATCTCCTTCACGCCGGCGGCTTCCGCCTTCTTGCGCGCGGGGCCGAGCTCCTCGCCCTGGCCGAGGTCGGCGGTGAAGGTCACCACCTCGCAGTCGTAGGTTTCCCGCAGCCAACGCAGAATCACCGAGGTGTCGAGCCCGCCCGAATAGGCGAGCACCACTTTCTTGATGTCTTTGCTCACGGCTGTCTTGTCCTTGTGGTGAAGTTCGATGTGACGAGGGTCGAATGAAAGGCGGCGGAGTATCGGGAAAAGCGGCGTGGCTGGCAAGCCTGCCGGCTCAGCTCCTTCCACCCGTGGGGGGATTGCGGAATATGGCGAGCCCGGGCTGCGGCTGGCGTTGCTGCGGTCCGGGTCTCGTCAACCGAGGGCGCGCCGAGCATCGGTCGTTTGTCGAAGCGGTGCTCGGCATGGGGCCCGTCCTGACGGACATAGTGCAGGAACAGTTGCAGCTGGCTCTCGCCCTGGAACGGCTCGCGCCAGTGCGGCAATTCCATGCCGCGATACATCACCAGGTCGCCCGGCTGCAGGCGAATGCCGCGCGCCTCGCCGGACCTGGTCTCGAAGAACAGCGGCCACGGCACCTTGCCGGTCTGGCTGATCATGACCGACATGCTAATTTCGCAGGATGGACGATCCAGGTGGCGCGTCAATTCCGCGCCCTTCACGTAGATGCGCCCGTAGGAATAGGTCGGGAATAGCTTATGCCCGCTTTTCTCCTGGGCAAACGGCAGGAGAAGCTGCATCAGTGTTTCCGATTGCGTCAGGCCATAGGCGGCGTAACCCCGCTCCACCTGGCCGTCATTGTAGCGCAGCCGCTTGTTGGCCAGCAGCATCTGGTATTCTACGGCGATGAAATCGAGCACCGGCGGGGCAATGACGCCGCGATGGACGGCGTAGCCTTCACGTTGAAAATCAGACGGGGATGACGATTCGGCCATGACGCTCGGTGCTCTCCTGGGCCACGGATTTACGGCAGAACCGGAGCGAAAGCCAGCCGCCTTTTGGCACCGGCCAATCGCCTTTCAGCGCCGAATAATGCTCGGCCGCCTGCTTGCCGCCGCCGTTTTCGCCGCCATCGCGTTGCCGGCCGAAGGACAGCCCGCGGCCCGTGATGAAAAAGCCGTTCGCATGCTGGCACTCGTCAATGCGGCGCGCGCGGAAGCCGGGCAGGTTGCCGTGACGATGGAGCCGCGGCTGACCGCCGCGGCTTGCCTGCACGCCCGGGATCTTGCGCGCGGCGGACCCTTGAGCCACCGCGGCAGCGACGGATCGGATCTCGCCGACCGCCTGGCGCGGGTTGGTTACCCGTTTGCCATGGCGGCCGAGAACCTGGCTGCCGGGGTGACGACACCCGACGAGACCGTGTGGCTGTGGTCGGGCAGCCCGGGACACCGCCGCAATATGCTGACCGCCGAATTCCGCGAGGCGGGAATCGCGCACCTGTCGGGCGCCGGCGGCGAGGTCTGGGTGCTGGTGCTCGGCACGCCGCGGCCGGGATCCGCCGGCGGACGCGCACCGGCGACGCCGAACACCAGGCAATCCGCCGATCTTGGTGGTGACAAGGGCCTAACATGTTATTAATCTTGGCCATGCAGACTGGGGCACTGGATCAAGCCTTCGTCCAGCGAGCCAGTAAAAGGGGGGAATCATGATCAAGCGCGACCGTGCGCCGCAGGCGATTTGGCGGCATGCCCTGTTGGGCGTCGCGGCGCTCGCCGGCCTCTGCGGGCTCGCGTCGCCGAGTGCCGCTCAACCGCTCAATGTGCGCGAGCAGACCGCCCTCGACGTGCGCTACCTGCAGACCGAGTTGATGGTCGCCGCCCTGTCCTGCGGCCGACCGGAATTCCATAATCATTACAATGTCTTCGTGGCAAAATTCGGCGGCTCGCTAAAGCGCCATGCCAATGTGATGAAGAGCTACTTCAGCCGCGAATACGGTGCCCAGGGCACCACGCAGCTGGACCGCTATGTCACTCGCCTGGCCAACGAGGCCTCGCTGCGCAGCATGCAGCAGACCGCCTTCTGCCAGGATTCGGTCAGCCTGTTCGAACGGGTCACCGCGCTCGACCCGGCATCGCTCGATGGTTTTTCGGCTGCCGTCGCCCGCAACCGGGAAATGGTCGCCTCGGGGCCGCAGCCCGCGCGCTGAGGCCCGAACGTCCCGCCGTCCCTTCCAACCCGGTCCCTTGGGCCGGGTTTTTTGTGTCCGGACCGTGCCCGCCATCGGTCGCCACCCGGCTGGCATAGGCCCGGCCTTCATGGCCGGGCGACGAAGCTCGGCCATGGCCAAGAACCTCGCGAGGCCCGGAACAATCAGGCGGCGGCAGCCGTTTGGCGAGAACAGACTGCTCCGTCCCATCCCACCTGATGTGTGTCAATGACGGAGCGCGCGAGCAGTGCTTCAGTTCGGCATCGCGATGTCATGTCTTTGGCCAAGCTCTGGCAAGGCCGCGAGGTGCCGCGGGCGTCACGGTGACGTCCGCCTGCAAATTTCCGCCGGCGCTCAGGGGTGTGACCGATCGTCGCGCGCACAGGAGATGGCTATGACTTCCAATGATGACACAACCGCAACGACTCGACCCGACCCCGAAGCCCTGATGCGGGAGCTCGAAGATTTCTGGGCGAGGAACTGGTGGGCGCTGGCACTGCGCGGCGTCTTTGGCATCCTCTTCGGCATCGCCGCCTTCATCATTCCGGGCATCACGCTGCTGACCCTCGTGATTCTGTTTGCGGCCTATATGCTGGCCGATGGCGTCATGGCGATGATCGCCGGATTTCGCGCGGCGCGGCGTCATGAACGGTCATGGCCCATGTTCCTCGAGGGCGTGGTCGATCTGATTGCCGGCGGCATCGCAGTCATGCTGCCCGGCGTGGCGGCTTTCGCCCTGGTCTACCTGTTCGGCTTCTGGGCGATCGTCAGCGGCGTGCTGCTGGCGATGGCCGGACTGCGCCCGCGCGAGGGACGACGCGAAGCGCTGCTAATCCTGAACGGGGTCCTGTCGTTCACGTGGGGCGTCTTTATCATCGCCTGGCTCATCTTCCAGCCGGCCATCAGCATGTTGGCCGTGGTGTGGTGGGTCGGCCTTTATTCGCTGATTTTCGGCGTGATCATGCTGATCGCGGCCTTCAAGCTCCGCCGCCGACGCGAAGATATCGGGCACGCCGTTCCGCATGCTACCTGACCCCTGCTCGTCGAAAGACGGATTGGCAAAAGAAAAGGGCCGGGTGATGAACCCGGCCCTTTATATGTCTTATCGGTAGATCGCTTAGAACACGATCTCGACGCGACGGTTGCGCGGTTCACGCACGCCATCGGCGGTCGGGACGAGCGGATCGCTCTCGCCCTTGGCCACGGTGACGATTTCGTTCGCCGGCACGCCCATCCTGACGAGTTCCGCTTTGACCGCATCGGCGCGGCGCTGCGACAGACGCATATTGTATTGCGCCGCACCGGCACGGTCGGCGTGACCGGTCAGAGTGATGCGGCTCGTGCTGCCAGCCTTGCGCGCATTGTCCGCGGCCTGGTTGATGACCTTGCGCGCGTCATCCGTGATGTCCGCACGGTCGAAGTCGAAGAACACCAAGAACGAGCGAACCAGCGGCGAGGGCGCCGGGGCCGCCTGAGTCGGTGCCGGCATCGGGGTCGGCGCGGCAGCGGGCTGCGCCATGGGCGCCGCAGCGGCGGGCGCTCCGCCGAAGCTCCAGCGGAAGCCCAGCATGATCGTATGGTCGCTGTATTCGCTCGTGGCATTGATGCCGGTGCTGGTCCGATATTCCGGATCCTGGAACGTGCTCAGGTAGCGGTAGTCGAGCGCCACCGTCAGGTTGTTGCTGAGCGGCGCCGAGACGCCGGCAATGCCCTGATAGGCGAAGACCATATCGGAGTCGTCGACGGTGCCGAGCCCGGTGCCGGTGACGACGTTGTTGAGGCTGGTGCGCGCGCCGCCGAGGCCGGCGCCGATATAAGGCGTGAAGCCGAGGACCTGAACGGGAATGTCGTAGAGCACATTGCCCATGAGGGTCGTCGCCCGGGCATCGCCGTTCGCATTGTCGAAGCTATTCTTGCGGCTGGGCCAATTCCAGTTCGAGGCGGAGGCCGTTCATCACGCCAATGCCGCCCGCGACCATCGCCGCCCAACCATTGTTGGTGTCGAGGTTGCGGCCAATATTGTTGCCGGAAACGCCGACGTCGTCGAGAATGCTCAAGCCGCCGCCGAGCGTGATATAGGGGCGCGCAACTTCCGCATTGGCGATCGATGTCGCAGCCAAAAAGCCGGCCGCGGCGACGGCCAAGGTTGTCTTCAGTGTCATCATCATACTCCCTCTGATCCCTGAACTTCGCGGCTGGGTGGGCGCCGCCGGGACAGTTGTACCCTTTTAGATTTGACGCGCGGACGCCGACGCTCGGCGACGGGAACACCTCCACGCTTGATCAAGTAGTTACGCTATCCAAGGCTGACGGGAAAGAGGGTGGCCGGATAAAACTAGAGGTTGTGCTCTACAAGTCACAGTCCGACTTTCCTGCCACTTTCGGCATAGCGTGCCGCCTATAACACGGCGGCGGCCTCCGTCCGTGACGGCCGCTGACGCAGGCTGTCGGTGCGCAGCTGACCGCAGGCGGCGAGAATATCCCGTCCCCTGGGCGTGCGGACCGGAGCCGACAAGCCTGAATCGTTGAGCAATTTAGCGAATGCGGCGATCGCGCCGTTGGTCGAGCACTCGTAAGGAGCGCCGGGCCACGGGTTGAATGGGATGAGATTGATCTTCGCCGGTATGCCCTTGAGCAGCCGGACCAGCTCGCGGGCATCGGACAGGGTGTCGTTAATGTCCTTGAGCATGACGTATTCGAAGGTGATGCGGCGCGCATTGTTGGCACCGGGGTAGGCGCGGCAGGCGGCGAGCAGCTCGGCGATCGGGAATTTCTTGTTGATCGGCACCAGCACGTCGCGCAACTCGTCGGTCACGGCGTGGAGCGACACCGCCAGGTTGACGCCGAGCTCCTCGCCGCAGCGCTGCATCAGCGGCACGATGCCGGAGGTCGAAAGCGTGATGCGGCGGCGCGAGATCGCGATGCCCTCCGCATCCATGATGATGCGCAGCGCCTTGGCGACATTCTCGTAATTGAGCAGTGGTTCGCCCATGCCCATCATGACGACGTTGGAGATCATGCGGTCGCTTTTGGGCGACGGCCATTCGCCGATGGCGTCGCGCGCCGCCATCAGTTGCGCGACGATCTCGCCCGCGCCAAGATTGCGTACCAGCGGCTGGGTCCCTGTGTGGCAGAAGCTGCAGGTCAGGCTGCAGCCGACCTGGGACGAGACGCAGAGCGCGCCGCGGTCTTCTTCCGGAATGTGGACGGTTTCGACTTCCTGACTATCGGCGAACTTGAACAGCCACTTGCGGGTGCCGTCGCTCGACTGTTCGTCGCGGCTGGCCTGCGGCCGGCCCAGGGTGAAATGCGCGTCGAGACCCTCGCGGAAACCCTTGGCCAGCGTGGTCATTTCGCCAAAGCTCTTGGCGCCGCGGAAATAGATCCAGTGCCAGAGCTGGCGCGCGCGGAATTTCTCGGCACCCAGCGCGGCGAGTTCGAGCGCGAGTTCGTCGCGGGTCAGGCCGATGAGATTGCGGCGGGCGTCGCGCGTCGCGCCAGAGCGCGCAGGGTCGGGCGTGCCGGCCTGCGCGGTCGCGGACTTCGCAGCCTGGGTCGCGGAAATCTGTGTCTCAGCCTGGGTCATGGAACGGCTTTCTAAAGCAAAAAGCCCCGTTCGGGGCCTCTAAAACATGGGTGCCGCCCTGGCATATTACACCGGGCGGCACTGGAATCCGTGAATTGCGGCCTCGAGGGCCGGTTTTGGGCGCTATTTGATGCCGCAGGCCTTGTTGATTTCCTTATAGGCCGCGGAAAATCCGCGCAGCGAATAGGTATCGGTCGTCTTGGTGCCGCGGTCGGATTCGCCGCCCACGGTCATCGTCGAGGCCTTCATCATGGCTTGCACCAAGGCCTTGTCATCGCCGGGATTGCGGGTCCAGGCGGTATCCTTGTCGGTGAACAGGCTGTACGGCTTGGCGTCGATCGTCACCCGCACGTCGCTGTTCGCCTTGAGCGGATAGCCGAGCTGGAAATTGACCACGTCCTGTTCCTTATCGGCCGGACGATGGGTGACGAACACCAGCACGTCCCCGCGCTTGGCGGTCGCCGGCTCCTTCTTTTGCGGCGCGCTCGCCATGTAGCACAGCCGCTTATTGCCATCGACGGACAGATAAGCCTGCCAATCCTGGAAGGTGCCGAGCACCTTTGCCGGAGGAGCGGACATGACGGGAGCCGGCAGAAACGCGACCCCCAGGACAAACGAGATGACGGATAAAATGCGACGGTTCATGGCGCCGCATATTAGCGGCGGGTGCGCTCCTTGCCAACGGCGGCGGCGATCGTCGACGACATCTTCTGCGACGTGACCGGTACACTTTCCGGTGAGGGGGCCGCGCTATCGGCTGCAACGCGCCGGAACGTCGGCAGCCCATGCTGGTGCTCGGGCAGCGGCTGGATCTTGCCGCCGGGGGTCAGCGGACGCGCCGCGAAGCGCCCGAGGGACATCAGCCGATCGTACATGACGATGGATCCGGCGATGGCGAGATTGATGCAGAAGCTGGTCGGTATGCGAATGATGTGATCGCACAGAGCGGTCAGCTCGGGCGACAGGCTGCCGCGCTCCGGACCCAGCACGTATGCGGCGCAGCGCGGATGGCGGAACGACGGCAGTTCGACGGCTTCGTCCAGCAGCTCGATGCCGACGAGCGCGCAGCGCTGTGGCAACTGCATCTCGCCCAGCTCGGAGAAATGATAGTGCGGCACTTGGCCCGCGCTGTCCGAGGTGTCGGACAGGTTCGCCTCGCGCTCCTGCCACACGCCGCCGATGGTGAAAACGAAGCTCGCGCCGAAGGCATGAGCCGACCGGAACAGGGTGCCGGCGTTCATGGGCTTGCTCAAACCCTCGACGCCAATGCCGAAATAGCCGCGCATGGCGCCACAATGGCCAGCGTCGCATCGGAACGCAACGGTTTCCGCGGCGCCGACGGTGCGATATACCGGGTCATCCGCGCTGCGGACCGACCCAACCGCCCCTCATCCCTAAAAAAATAAATGTCCCCGAAACCAGACAATAGCGCCCGTAAATCGATGGCCGGGGCCTTCGCCGCATGGCCCGCACCGGCGCGCGGCGCGGCCTGGATGACCATGGCAGCGGTGGGCTTCGCTATCATGACGAGCATCATCCGTTACTTGGCGGCCAGCCTGCCGCCGGTCGAGCTCGCGTTCTTCCGCAGCCTGTTCAGCCTGATGTTCATGTTGCCGTGGCTGTTCCGCGCCGGCTGGGGCGGCCTGCGCACGAGCAGCGTCAAGGTTTACGGCCTGCGCGCGCTGCTCGGCTCTTTCGCCATGGTGTGCTGGTTCGTCGCCCTGGCCAACATGCCGGTCGCCGAGGCCACGTCGCTGTCCTTCACCGCGCCGATTTTTGCCAGCATCGGCGCGATGATGTTTCTCGGCGAGCGTGCCGGGGTGCGGCGCTGGAGCGCCATCGTCCTCGGATTCCTCGGCGCGCTGATCATCCTTCGCCCGGGCTTTCAGGCGATCAGCCCGGCGGCGATCCTGCTGTTGCTCGGCTCCGCGGCGATCGCCGGGTGTGTCATCATGGTCAAGATCCTGTCGCGCACCGAAAGCTCGAGTGCCATCGTCACCTACATGGGCCTCTACATGGTGCCGATGCTGCTGCTTCCGTCGCTCTTCGTATGGCAGACGCCGCCCTGGACGCTGTTTCCCTGGCTCATCGCCATGGGCGGCTGCGGCACGCTCGCCCAGTGGGCCATGACCCAGGCCTACGCCGCCGCGGATGCCACGGCAGTGCTGCCATTCGATTATCTGCGGCTGCCGTTCGTGGCGGTGGTCGGCTATCTCGTCTTCGAGGAAAAGCCGGATATCTGGACGTGGCTGGGCGCGCTGGTGATCGCCGGTTCGTCGATTTATATCGCTCACCGCGAATCGAGCCAGGCCAAGCGCCACAAGCTGGCGGCGGAGACGCCGGGTATCCCGGACGGGCAGCTGCCGGTGAAAAAATGACCGGCGAAGCGGCGCGCCGTCAGGCGGTCGCCTGCGCTTCGCTCTTGTCGCGCGCCGGCGCGATTTCGTCGATGGCGCGCGCGAGATTGACGTCGCGCTTGGTCACGCCTTCGACGTCATGGCTCGTCAGGACCACTTCGACGCGATTGTAAACATTGAACCATTCCGGATGGTGATCGAGCTTCTCGGCGAGCAGCGCGACCCGCGCCATGAAGCCGAAGGCCTCGTTGAAGTCGGCGAAATGGTAGGTCTTGAGAATAGCGTCGCGATCGGGGGCTTCGGACCAGCCATGCAGCTCTCGCAGGGCCGTCCGCCGCGCCTCGCCGGTCAATTTATCGGACACGGATTTCTCCTCTGGCTTTGATCAAGGTCAGAATTCCCCGGACTTTCTTTTAGGTGGGCCGGCTTGGCGATCGGGTCAAGCCGCGCTATCGTCCCACGATCATGGTTTCTCATCCCGCGACTTCCTCGCCCGACCCTTGGCGCACGGCTCCCAGCCTGGCCGAGATCGAACTGCTCGCCTACGAGGCGCTCACCACCATCCCCGACGAACTGCGGCGCCATGTCGGCGGTGTGGTGATCCGGGTCGAGGATTTCCCCGACGACGAGATCGCCGCGGACATGGAGCTGGAAAGCCCCTTCGACCTGCTCGGGCTCTATACCGGCGTTTCGCTCGACCGCAAAAGCATCAGCGACACCGCCGATCGGCCCCGACATGATCTTCCTCTACCGCCGGCCGATCCTGGATTACTGGTGCGAATCCGGCGAAACTTTGGCCCGTCTCGTGCGCCATGTCTTGATCCATGAAATCGGCCATCATTTCGGTTTCAGCGACGAGGATATGGCGCGCATCGAAGAAGACGCGAACGCCGATCTCTAATCGGCCACCATAAGGCACAGTGCTCATGCCCGATAACGCGCCCGACAACGTTGCCGAAAAACACGTCACGCTTCCCGCTCCGCTCCCGCCCGAAGCCCTGAACCGGCGGTGCGATCCCGCGCAGTTCTCGTTCAAGACCACGGCGGAATTGGCGCCGCTCGACCGCGTTCTCGGTCAGGACCGCGCCGTGGCCGCCGTGCAGTTCGGCATCGGCATCCGGCAAGAGGGCTACAACCTGTTCGCCATCGGTCCCTCCGGCACCGGCAAACATAGCATGGTGCGGCGCTTCATCGCCGAGCGCGCGCCCCAGGAACCGACACCGCCCGATCTTTGCTACGTCTACAATTTCAAGCAGCCGCACCGGCCGCGCGCGCTGATCCTGCCGGCCGGCAAGGGCGTCCAGTTCCGCAAGGACATGGAGAACCTGCTGAGCCTGCTGAAGGTGGCGGTGCCCGCGACCTTCGAGAGCGAGGATTACCGCAATCGCCGCCAAGCCATCGAGGAAGAGCTCAAGTCCAAGCAGCAGCAGGCCTTCGAGGCGCTGCAGGGCGAGGCGAAGGAAAAGGGCATTGCCCTGCTGCGCACGCCCGGCGGTCTGGCGCTCGCGCCGGTGAAGGATGGCGAGGTACTGACGCCGCAGGATTTCGCCAAGCTGCCCGAGGAGGAGCAGGCGCGCGCCAAGGCCGAGGTCGAACGGCTGCAGCAGAAGCTCGAGGAGGTCATGCGCCAGATCCCGAAATGGGAGATGGAGGCGCGCGACAAGCTCAAGGCGTTGAGCCGCGACGTGACCAACTTCTCGGTCGGCCACATGATCCAGGAGATGCGCGACTGCTATGCCGAGATGCCGGACGTGCAAGCCTGGCTCGACGAGGTGCGCAAGCGACCTGGTCGATCACGTGGAAGAATTTCTCGCGCCCGACCGCGTCGAGGAACCGGAGGACGAGCCGCGGCAGGCGCGGACGCGGACGTGGGCGCTCAGCGACGGCGATGCCGGCACTGCGCCGCTATCAGGTCAATCTGATGATCGACAACAGCGAACGCCAGGGCGCGCCGGTCGTCTATGAAGACAATCCGAATCTGCAGAGCCTGCTCGGCCGCATCGAGCATATCGCGCAATACGGCGCGCTGGTCACCGACCACACGCTGATCCAGCCGGGCGCGCTGCATCGCGCCAACGGCGGCTATCTCATCGTGGAAGCGCGCAAGGTGCTGTTGGCGCCCTTCGCCTGGGAAGAACTGAAGCGCTCGCTGAAATCGCGCGAGTTGCGCATCGACGTGACCAACCAGGTCTACAGCGTGCTCGCCGCCGTGTCGCTCGAGCCGCAGCCCATTCCGCTCGACGTCAAGGTCGTGCTGCTCGGCGAGCGCATGCTCTATTACCTCCTGTCGGAGAACGATCCCGATTTCGAGGACCTGTTCAAGGTCACCGTCGATTTCGAGGAGGCGATGGACCGCACGCCGGAAACCATGCAGCTCTACGCCCGGCTGATCGGCGACGTGGCGCGCAATCGCGCGCTGCGCGCGCTCGATGCCGGCGCCGTCGGCCCGCGTGATCGAACATGCCTCGCGCATCGTCAGCGACTCCGAAAAGGTCGCGGCTCATATGCGCAGCGTCGTCGATATCCTGAGCGAATCCGACTATTGGGCCGGCGATGCGGGGCGCGACGTGATCACCGCCGACGACGTGCAGAAGGCGATCGACCAGCACATCTATCGTCTCGACCGCATGCGCGAGCGGTCCCAGGAGCAGATCCTGCGCGAGACGGTGATGATCGACACCGACGGCGAGGCGGTCGGCCAGATCAACGCGCTGTCGGTGCTGCAGCTCGGGCCAGTTCGCCTTCGGCCGGCCGACGCGCATCACCGCGCGCGTGCGCATGGGCAAGGGCGAGGTGGTCGATATCGAGCGCGAGGTCGAGCTCGGCGGCCCGATCCATTCCAAGGGCGTGCTGATCCTGTCGAACTTCTTCGCCGCGCGCTATCTGCCCGACCAGCCGCTGTCGCTCCACGCCAGCCTGGGTTTCGAGCAGTCCTACGGCGGGGTCGACGGCGATTCGGCCTCGTCCACCGAGACCTACGCCCTGATGTCGGCCCTGTCCGAGGTGCCGATCAAGCAGGGCTTCGCGGTGACCGGCTCGGTCAACCAGATGGGCCAGGTGCAGGCGATCGGCGGCGCCAACGAGAAGATCGAAGGCTTCTTCGACATCTGCAAGGCGCGCGGCCTGACCGGCGAGCAGGGCGTGCTGATCCCGGCCGTCCAACGTCAAGCATCTGATGCTGCGCCAGGACGTGGTGGAGGCCTGCGCCGCCGGGCAGTTCCGCATCTTCCCGGTCGAGCATCGTCGATCAGGGCATCGAACTGCTGACCGGCCGGCCGGCCGGCGAGCGCGGTCGCGGACGGCAAATTCCCGGCCGGCAGCATCAACGGCCTGATCGAGGGCGCGGCTCGCGCTCTTCCTGCGCAAGGCGCGGGAAGCCGGCCGCCGACAAGGAACGGCGGCGGCGGCCCAGCCGCGAGAGCCGCAGCGCAAGCCATGAGCCCGCCGCCCGATGTGCTGCGGGCGATCCGGCGCATCCTGCTGGCGCTCGACTCGTCGCCGCCACGGCCGGAGATGCTGGCGGAAGCGGCGCGTCTGGCGCGGCGGCTCGACGCCGAGTTGAACGCGCTGTTCATCGAAGACGTCAATCTGCTCAATCTCGCCGAGCTGCCGTTCGCCCGCCACACCAACCTGTTTTCGCGCGTCGGCCGAGCCGGTCGACCGCGCGGCGATGGAATCGCGCCTGCGCGTCCAGGCGGCGCAGGCGCGCCGCGCCGTCGAGGCGGCAGCCCGTGCAGGCCGGCCTGCGCTGGACGTTCCGCACCGTGCGCGGCCGCATCGCCGAGGACGGTGATCGCCGCCGCCGGCGGACCAGGACCTGCTGCTGGTCGGCTGGACGCGGCGCGCCATGGATCCGAGCTATCTCGCCGGCGTGCGCTGGCACCGCCGGCGAAGCCGGCGCGTCCTCCACCGCGCGCAGAATCGCGGTCGGCGTCGAAACGCCCGGTGCTGCGTGCTGCGCGACGGCGACATTCTCGGCCGCCCGGTGGCGGTGGTGTTCGACGGCGGCCCGGGCGCCCAGCGCGCCCTGCAGGTCGCCGCGGCGCTGGCGGCGACTCGCGCGCGCGAAACTGGTGGTGCTGCATCGCCGGCGACGTGGCGCTGGCCGAGCTTGCCGCCGCGTTCTCGCCGACACGGCCCGGCAGCCGAGGTCGAGTACCGCGCGCTTGCGCGCGGCCGACGTCGGCGACGGTGTGCGCGGCGCGCGCCGCGACCGGCAGCGGCATCGTGGTGCTCGACGCCGAGAGCCCGCTTCTGGCCGACGGCAACGGCAGCCCGCTCGCCGCCTTTCCCTGCCCGGTCCTGCTCACCCGCTGAGCCCGACGCGGCGCGTAAATACCTCCGAAATTGCCCACCGTTAACCAGTACCAGACCGTGCGGTCTTGCGGCGCCGCGCAGCCGGGTCGTACACCTGTGCGCGTCTGATGAGGGGGGCCATCATGGACGCGACCACGCAGGACGCCGGCATCGCGCGCCGAGTTCACCGGCGACGCGAAGCCGGTTTTTCCGCACCGCCCTGGTCGGCAATCTGCTGCTGCTTCCGACCTTCGGCTTCTACCGCTTCTGGCTGACCACCGACATCCGCCGCCATCTGTGGTCCCATACGCGGCGTCGGCGGCGAGGCGTTCGAATATACCGGCCGCGGCCGCGAGCTGCTGATCGGCTTCCTCATCGCCTCGCCATCCTTGTGCCGCTCTATATCGGCTATTTCATCCTCGAGCATCGAGGCGGAGCGCTGGCAGGCCTTCGCCAGCGTTCCGTTCGGGCTGGTCATCTATGTGCTGGCCCACTACGGCACGTATCGTGCCCGCCGTTACCGCGCCACACGCACCACCTTCCGCGGCGTCCGGCTGTGGATGACAGGCTCGGGCTGGTCCTACGCCGGCCGCGCCATCCTGTGGGACATCGTCACCGTGCTTTCGCTCGGCTTGGCGCTGCCGTGGCGCGCCGCCTTGCTCGAGCGCTTCAAGATGCGCCATACCCATTTCGGCGATCTTGAGGGATCGTTCGCCGGCACCGGCTGGGGCTTCTTCAAGCGGGGCTGGTGGCTCTGGCTGCTGTTCCTCTTGCCGCTGACGGCGTGCTGTTTTTTGGAGCGGCTGCCGCGTTCGACATGTCCGCGAAGAAGGTTCGCTGGCCGTCGCAACAGGACCGCCGCCGCCAGTATCGGCTTCGCGGTCCTGCTCTGGCTGCCCGTCCTGATGTTCGGATTTCCGTTATATCGCGCGATCGAACTGCGCTGGTGGCTCGAGGGCATCCGGTTCGGCGATGTCGCCATGACGAGCACGCTGCGCAAGCGCAGCATCCTGTGGTGCTACGTCAAGGCGATGCTGGTCGGCGGCGTGACCATGGGCGTCCTCGGCATTCTCCTCCAAGTCGGGATGCAGTCGGCTGGTGTCTCATTGGAGGATTTAAGACCGCCGCAAACACCATCTGTCACCATGTGGCATCATGGTCGGCTTTTATATGATCAGCCTGTTGGCCTTGGGGATTCGTCAGTCTGCAATTCGTGATCCGCGGCATCTGGCAGGCCGCCACCGATTCGATCCTGGTGTTCAACGTGGCGACGCTTGACGACGTGGCGGCGCGCGGCGCCGCTGCCGGCAGCCTGGGCGAGGGTCTCGCCGACGCGCTGGATTTCGGCGCCGGCATCGGCGTGTAGCGGGCAATCATGAACGGGGGCGCGGCGATTTTCTACGACGGGCTGAAGGCGCGCCGGCACCCGGCTGTCGTCGCGCTGGAGGCCGACAGTTTGACGGTCACGGACGGCGCCGGCGGCCTGCTGGCGCGCTGGCTCTATGTCGAGCTGCGGCAACAGGACGCCCCGGCGGGGTGCCTGCGCCTGGCCGCGACGACCGCGCCGGAGCTCGCCCGCCTCGACGTCGCCGATGCCGCGCTGGCCGACGAAATCCTGCGCCGGACACCGCAGATCCGATCGGCCGCGCGCGCCAGCCGCACGGGCAAGGCCAGCGTCGTCTTCTGGTCGATCGCCGCCGCGGTCTCGCTGGTCCTCACCGCCGTCTACCTCGTGCCGCACATGGCCGAACGCCTGGTTCCGCTGGTTCCGATCTCCGTCGAGCGCCGGTTGGGCGATGCCGTCGACAACCAGGTACGCGCTATTTTCGGTAATGAGGGCTGCAGCACGCCGGATGGCGATGCCGCGCTCGGCACCCTGCGCGCCGCGCTGAGCGACGGCGCTTCGTTGCCGATGCCCGTCGACATCGCCGTTCTCCATTCACGCATTCCCAACGCCTTCGCCCTGCCGGGCGGCCGCATCTATGTGTTGAGCGGCTTGCTGGAGCACGCCCGGGACGCCGACGAGGTGGCGGGAGTCCTGGCCCACGAGATGGGACATGTCGCCCACCGCGACGGCATGCGGTTGCTGCTGCAGTCGAGCGCCAGTTCGTTCCTGATCGGATTGCTGTTCGGCGACGTGCTGGGCGGCGGCACGCTCGTCATGCTCGGCCGCACTCTCGTGGACACCGCCTATTCCCGCGATGCCGAAACCGCCGCCGATGCCTTCGCCGCCGATCTGCTGCTCGCCCGCGGCCAATCGCCCAAGCCGCTCGCCGAATTCCTCGGCCGGCTGTCTCAGGAGTTTGGCGGCGATGAAAAAAGCCTGGCCATTCTCAGCAGCCATCCCCTGACCGAGGACCGCAAGCGCGCGCTGTCGCAAACGGAACCCGCTGTGCAAGGCAAGCCGCTGCTCGGCGAACTCCGCTTGGCAGGCGTTGAAGACGATCTGCGCCGATGCCAAGCCCGAGAGCGGCCGCATCGAAGGCTCTGCTGCCGAAACGAAAGCCGCAATAGCCGGCGCCGCGGGATCCGAGCCGCGCGGCGGCGGTTGCAACGGTCACGGTCGCCGCTGGACAGGCGAGCCATCCGTTGCCATGGTGACGCGGCCATGGTAGTTGCGCAACCAGCATGGGAGGTCGCGTGATCCGAGTTCTGTTTGTCTGCATGGGAAACATCTGCCGCTCGCCCAGCGCCGAGGGCATCTTCCGCGCCCAGGTGCGCGATGCCGGCCTGGCCAATCTGATCGCGACCGATTCGGCCGGCACCCACGGCTATCACGTGGGCGAGCCGCCCGACCGGCGCGCCATCGAGCATGCCGCCCGGCGCGGTATCGACATCTCCGACCTGCGGGCGCGCCGGGTGCAGATCGAGGATTTCAGGCGCTTCGATCTGGTCCTGGCGATGGACCGCGAGAATCTCGGCCAGTTGAACCGGCTGTGCCCGCGCGATGCGGTCGAACGGCCGCGCCTGTTCATGGATTTCGCGCCGCATCTCGATGCGCGCGACGTGCCCGATCCCTATTACGGCGGCGCCGACGGGTTCGAGCATGTGCTCGACCTGGTGGAAGAAGCCTCGCGCGGCCTGCTCGACCACCTGCGCCTGATCCGGCTGGCGCCCGACGCCGGCCTGGCGCAGCCCGAGCAAACTGTCGCGCTGATGGTGCCGCTCTGATGGTCGCGGTGCGCCCGGACTATTTCGGGCGGATCGCCGCTGCCGCCGGTGCGCCCGTACGCCGCATGCATGCGCTGGCCGGCGGCTGTGTGAGCGCGGTCTATCGCGCCGAACTGACCGACGGCAGTCAGGTCGCCGTCAAGATCGCCGATCCGGAAACCGGCCGTCTGCAGGTCGAGGGCGCCATGCTCGCCGACCTCGCCCGCCTCAGTCATCTGCCGGTGCCGACGCAGCCTCTACGCCACGCCCGAGCTACTGGTGATGACCTGGGTCGAGAACGACAGCGGCGGCATCGGGCGCAGCGCTCAGGAGCATGCGGCAGAATTGCTCGCCGATCTCCATGGCGTGACCACCGATCGCTTCGGCTACGGACGCGACACGCTGATCGGCGGGTTGCATCAGCCGAATGGCTGGATGGATTCGTGGCGCGACTTTTTCCGCGAGCGCCGGCTGCTTGCTATGGCGCGCGAGGCGCATCAAGCGGGCCATCTGCCGGCGGCGGTGTTGGCGCGCGTCGAGACGCTGGCCGGACGGCTCGACCGTTGGATCGCGGACGACGCGCCGCCCTCGCTCATCCATGGCGACATGTGGAGCGGCAATGTGCTGACCAAGGACGGCCGCATTGCCGGCTTCGTCGATCCGGCGATCTACTACGCCGATGCCGAAATCGAGCTCGCCTTCGCCACCTTGTTCAACACCTTCGGCGATGCGTTCTTCCGCCGCTACGGCGAACTGCGGCCGCTGCGGCCTGGCTTCTTCGAGGAGCGGCGCGATCTCTACAATCTCTATCCGCTGCTCGTGCATGTGCGGCTGTTCGGCGGCGGTTATGTCGGCGACGTCGAGCGGACGCTGGCGCGCTACGGCTGCTGATAGGCTCGATCAGCGGGTATTCCGCTTCCGCCGTATAGATCGCCCGGGACGACGACAGGAAACTCGAGAACAAGCGTGAAGGATTCGGCGCGGAACGGCGGCGCGCGGAATAGATTGTGCTGGGCGACGAAGCCGGCGACATGCGCTTCCGATGCGCCCTGCAGGCGCGCCAGGGTGACATGAGGCGAGAAGCGCCGGCCGTCGGACGGCAGACCTTCGCGCTGCAAGGCTTGCTCGATCTTGTCGTGCAATTGGACCAGCGCGTCGTTTCGGTCGAGCGCCGGCCCACAGCACGGTTGGCTTGCGCCCCTGCTTGAAATAGCCGACGCCCGCCAGCGCCACGCCGAATGGCTCATGACGGATGCGGCTCAGACCATGATGGATGTCGGCGACGCGATCCTCCGGCACCTCGCCGATGAAGCGCAGGGTCAGATGCATGTTTTCGCGATCGATCCACTTGGCGCCGGGTACCCCGCCGGCAGCCAGGCGAGCCGATCCTTCACGGCGTTCGGGCAGGGCAACGGCGACGAACAGGCGAATCATGAGCGCCGGCCCGCGATCAGATGGCTGGCCAAATTGGCACCATTCCAGCCGGGGCTGTCGTGCTTGGCTGCGATATCCAAAGCGCGGCGGCGATGAAGCAGTTGGCCAGGATCGTTGCGGCGATGCTCGTCATCTCAGGACTCTCCTCCCTTTCGCGCGAACCTGCGCCTGGGCCGCGCGGCGCTTCTGCCGAGTTCTCGCCGCCGGCATTGCCGCTCATCCGCGCGAGACGCGCTTGGCGCCGGGGCAATAGCCCGGCGAACTGGTGTCGTTTACGAGCGGACCGTTCACGCTGCAAGGATTTCTCTACAGGCCGCCGGGCGACGGATCGTTGCCGGCGATTCTGTGGAATCACGGACGCGAGAAACTGCCGGGCGCGCAGCCGGAACTGGCCGCGTTCGACTTGCCCATATTACGTGTTCTTCCTGCCCCGCCGCCACGGCACGGTAACGTGCTGGTCTTTTTCAGCGAGGCGATCGGTCCGTCTCCATCGCAGCGCCCCTCCTATTGCGCCGGCCGTTCAGCGGAACGCGACGAGCACGCCGGTATAGCCGTAGAGCCGATTGTTGCTGATTTCGCCATTCGCATAGAAGCCGGCGAGCGGCACGCCTGGCAGGCCGTCACGCAGCAGCTTGACCTCTTCGCCGTTCGGTCCAAACAGATTTGGACCGCGCGCCACACAGGAAAAATACAGCGCGCCCTTTGCCGTCTGTCCCGCCGCTTCGCCAGATGATCCACCATGCGGCGCAGGTCGGCCGCGGCGGTCGCTCGGTCTCGGGCGCAGAACATCATGCGACCTCCGGGCTCGACGTTTTCGCCGATCGCGACCAAGCCGCGGGCGGAATCGATGCTCGCCAGATTGCGCACGACATAGTCGTCCATATCCGAGTGCGGCACCAACAAGGCGACGTTCACATGGGATGCGAGCCGGCGGAGTTGGATTTCGCTCTCCACGCCGGCATCCTCCCGCAGGACCTCCAGCGCCGGCCGACCATCGAGTGCAATCAGAATATTGCCGTTGGCGTTGGTGATGCGGTGGACGGGGCCGAGCGGCGCGCTGCCCTGGCTCAATCCGCTGACCACGGCCACGCGGGACGCGAACATCACGCCTGACAAGCAGCCCGCCGCGAGACCGCCGGCGATCTGGTTGTGCATGCTGGTGAACGAGGCCATGCCGCCGACGAGGAAAGCGCCGCTCTCCTCGGCCAAGCGGGTGATGAGGTCCTGGGTGTAAGGATTGTGGGAATCGCCGTGAACCACGGCGAGTTGCGGACATGCTTCAGCGATCCACGCCCCATGCCGGGCGCGGAAATCGGACAAGTCTTGCGATGCGATGGAGAACACGCGGAAGTCTTCGCGCGGCATGTCGGTCGCCAGCAGGGTTATCGCCGGCCGGTCGAAATATTCGCCGGCGACCATCGGGACGCCGCGCTTGTCGGGAGAGCTTGGCGGTGCCGGCGATGTCGCGTCATCGCCGTCCGCGACCCCGCATATGCCGTAGCCGAGCGCACCCACCCAATCACAAAGGCCGGTGGCCCTGCGCAACGTACGGGAGATCTCGACGAGATCGCCCCCGATCGGATCGTTGACATAGAAGAAGCCGAGGGTGAACTGGCTGCCGAGACCCAGCTTCTGGAGTGCGGCGATGCACGCCGCGTTCCCATTGTCTCCGGCCGCGTGACCGGCCAGGAATTGCGTCATAAGCCCCTCTCCCCCCGGAGAGCGGGCATGATCTCATAATCAGACTAATCTGTATATTGCCGGTCTGCTAACGGCGCGCCAAATCGGTAAGCCAAGGCTGCAGCTTGGGCATCATATTCGCCACCACCACCGCAACCCCCGCAGCATTGGGATGGATGCCATCGGGTTGATTGAGCTGTGGCTGAGCGGCTACGCCTTCGAGGAAGAACTCGTGCAGCGGCACGGCGAACTCCTTCGCCAGCCGGCTGTAGACCGAGCGGAATTCCTCGCCATAGGCCGCGCCGAGGTTGGGCGGTGCATACATGCCGGCGACAAAGGCCGGAATGCCGCGCGATTCGAGGGTGCTCAAGATCGCCGCCAGATTGGCGTAAGTGCTCTTCGGATCGATGCCGCGCAGCCCGTCATTGGCGCCGAGCTCGAGGATGACCGCATCGGGTTTGTCGGCGAGGGCCCAGTCGAGCCGTGACCGGCCGCCGGCGCTGGTATCGCCCGACACCCCGGCATTGATGACGGTGACCATCAATCCCCTTTCGCGCAGCGCCTTTTCCAATTGCGCCGGAAAGGCTTCATGGGCCGGCAAGCCGAAGCCGGCAGCGAGGCTGTCGCCGATGACCATGAGACGCAGCCCGGAGGCCGCGGCGGCCGCGTCCCGCGCGGCGGCGACGCCCGGCGCCAACACCAGCGCCAACCCCAGGAGGGCAGCGGCCACACTGCTCAGCACACCGATTCGTGACCGGTAAAGCCGGCCTAACCGATTGAATATACCCGTCCTATGCACATATGGGGGTGATCTGCGCGGCATCTGCTAAGTTTACCCTGCGTAGCTCTCGTCCATCCACACCCTTAGATGAGACCTCATGGCCCCGAGCACAACCGTCGTCGATCCGCCACCAAGCCGCCAGCCAGACCCGTTCATCCAGTTGCGAGACGTTCACCTGACGCTGTCGAGCGCCGCCGGTGAAGTCCAGATCCTGCGCGGCATCGATCTTGCCGTAGGGGAGGGTGAAAGCGTCGGCGTGGTCGGCCCATCCGGTTCCGGCAAATCCACCATGGTGATGATCATCGCCGGGCTGGAGCGCGCGACCAGCGGCATCGTGCGCGTCGGCGGCGCCGATTTCAGCGCCATGAGTGAAGACGCGCTGGCGCTGTTCCGGCGTCACAATATCGGCATCGTCTTCCAGTCGTTTCATCTGGTGCCGGCCATGAGCGCGCTCGAGAACGTCGCCATCCCGCTCGAGCTCGCCGGCCGTGCCGATGCTTTTTCGCGCGCGCGCATCGAGTTGGAGGCCGTCGGGCTCGGCCACCGCCTGCATCATTATCCGGCGCAGCTTTCCGGCGGCGAGCAGCAGCGCGTGGCACTCGCGCGCGCCTTTGCCCCGGCGCCCAAGCTGATTCTCGCCGACGAACCGACCGGCAATCTCGATGGCGCCACCGGACGGCAAGTGATCGACCTGCTGTTTTCCGCCCAGGCGCGCCACGGCACCACCTTGGTGCTGATCACTCATGATTTGGAGCTGGCGCGGCGCTGCCAGCGCACGGTGCGTCTCGCGGACGGGCGAATCGTCGTCGATGAGGCAGACGAAGCGTCCGACGATCGTGAACCGGGAGCCGCGCGGGAGCCGCGCGCGATCCGCGGATGAGCGGCGCCACTTTGGAAGCCGCGGCGACGCCGGGGCCTGACAATCCCGCGGGCGGTTGGGCCATGGCATTCCGCTTGGCGCGGCGCGAGTTGCGCGGCGGGTTGAAAGGCTTCCGGCTGATGATGGCGTGCCTGGCACTCGGTGTCGGCGCCATCGCCGCCATCGGATCCTTCTCCGCCACGGTCGACCAATCCCTGCGCAACGACGCGCGCGCCCTGCTCGGTGGCGATGCCGAGTTGCGCCTGAGCCAGCGTCGCGCCGACGATGCCGAATTCGCCTATCTGCGGCGCAGCGGCACGGTATCGGCGACCGCCACCATGCGCGCCATGGCCGCCAGCCTGCCGCAGCAGAGTGGCGAGCCGCGGCGCCAACTGGTCGAACTCAAGAGCGTCGACGGCGCCTATCCGCTGTTCGGCACCGTCCGGCTCGAACCCGAGGTGTCCCTCGCCGAAGCGCTGGCGGCGCGCGAGGAGGCCGGCAAAACCGTCTATGGCGCGGTGGCCCAAGCCGATCTGCCGCACAGCCTCGGCCTGGCGATCGGCGACCATTTTCAGGTCGGCGAGGCGACCTTCGCGTTGCGTGCGATTTTGGCCCGCGAGCCGGACGGCGCCAGCGACGTGTTCAAACTCGGGCCGACCGTGCTCATCGGCGCGCAGGCCCTGACGGCCAGCCGCCTCGAACAGCCGGGCAGCATCATCCGATACAGCTATCGCGTGCGCTTCTCGCCCGGCATCGATCAGTCGGGATGGGAAGAAGCCACCAAGCAGGCGTTCCCCGATGCAGGGTGGCGCATCCGTTTCGTCGACGAAGCCGCGCCCGGTATCGCGCGAACGCTCGACCGGCTGAAGTTGTTCTTCACGATGATTGGCTTGACCGCCCTGCTGGTCGGCGGCATCGGCGTCGCCAACGCGGTGAAAAGCTACCTCGACGGCAAGACCGCCACCATCGCTACCCTGAAGTGCCTGGGCGCGCCCGCCGCGCTGATCTTCCGCATCTATCTGCTGCAGGTGCTGGCCATGGCGCTCGGCGGCATCGTCATCGGTCTGGTGATCGGCGCCGCACTGCCGGCCATCGGACTGACTGCCGCCGAGCCGCTGCTGCCGGTGGATCTGCACTTCGCGCTGTATGCCCAGCCACTTCTCCTCGCCGCGCTCTACGGCCTGCTGACGGCCATATCATTTGCCCTCTGGCCACTGGCTCGGGCGCGCGAGATTCCGGCCGCCCACCTGTTCCGTGATCTGATCAGCCGCGATCGCGCCCGGCCGCGGCCGGCCCTGATCGCCGCCACGGCTGCAGCCGCCCTGGCGCTCGCCGCGCTGGCCTATGTCAGCGCGAGCGAGCGCCACTTCGCGCTGTGGTTCATTCTCGGCGCCATCGGCACCCTCATCGCCTTCCGCCTGTTGGCCACCGTGGTCCAGCGCGGCGCGCGCTGGGCGAGCGGGCATTCGGCGCGCGCCAGCGTCCGCTGGCCGCTGCTCAATTTTTCGCTCGCCAATCTCTACCGCCCGGGCTCGCCCACGGCGATCATCCTGCTGTCGTTCGGCATCGGGCTGACGCTGTTCGTCACCCTGCTGCAGGTCGAGGGCAATATGGTGCTGCAGGTGCGCGAACGCCTGCCGGCTCAGGCGCCATCCTACTATTTCATCGACATCCAACCTGATCAGGTCGCCGAATTCGACCGCATCACAAGCACCACGCCGGGCATCATCGAGGCGCGCCGCATGCCCTCGCTGCGCGCCCGCATCACCGGCATCAACGGCAAACCGCTCAACGCGGAAACCGTGGCTCCGAACGCGCGCTGGGCGGTGCGCAGCGACCGCGGCCTGACCTACAGCGCCACGGTGCCGCCGGGCACGCGCATCGTCGCGGGGCAGTGGTGGGACGCGAACTATCAAGGTCCGCCGTTGATTTCGGTCGACGCGAACATCGCCAATGGCATGGGTATCGGCGTCGGCGATACGATGACCTTCAACATCCTCGGCCGCGACATCACCGCGACTATCGCCAGCCTGCGCGCAATCGACTACACGACCCTGACCATGAATTTCGCGGTGGTCTTCGCGCCGGGCACGTTGGAGGCCGCGCCGCAGACCCATATCGCCACCGTCGAGGCGACGCCGGCGACCGAGTCCGCGGTGCGCGAGGCGGTGCTGTCCAAGTTCGCCAATGTGACGGCAATCCGGGTCAAGGACGCCATCGATACGGTCGCCGAGGTGATCGGCAACGTGTCCAATGCCGCCCATGCGGTGGCGGCGCTGGCCCTGATCGTCGGCACCCTGGTGCTCGCCGGCGCGATCGCCGCCGGGCGGCGCGCCCGCATCTACGACGCGGTGGTGCTCAAGGTGCTCGGCGCCACGCGCCGCAACATCCTGGTCGCCTATGCCGTGGAATATGCCCTGATCGGCTTGGCCGCCTCGCTGATCGCCGGCGCGATCGGCACCGTCGCCGGCCGGCTGATCGTCACCGAGCTGATGCACGCGCCCTGGGTTTTCCTGCCGTACAGCCTGGTTGCCACGGTGATAATCTGCACCTTGGCGGTCATGGCCTTCGGATTCATCGGCACATGGCGTGCGCTCGGCCAGAAGGCTTCGCCAATTTTGCGAGCCCCTTGAGCCGCTTACCGACCTTTTTGTAGCGCCTCATGGGTCATAGTGGTTAGTACAGAGGGGCTGCGAGGGCGGTCGGCTTTCCGTTGAAAAGTTCCGGAATCTCACCATATGATCGACTATTCACGCGCCTCGGCGCGTCAACTCAGTTTAACGAGGGAGACTATGGTTACCGGACCCGACAAGCGGTTTATGACCCGTGCCGAGGCCCAGGCGGCTGAAATCGACGTTGGCCTTCGCCAGTATATGCTCCAGGTCTACAACTACATGGCCTCGGGCGTGGCATTGACCGGCATCGTCGCCTATCTCGTCGCAGCCACCCCCGCAATCACCAATGCCCTGTTCGGCAATCCTGTCATGCCGTGGATCGTCATGCTGGCGCCGATTGGGCTCGCCCTCTACTTCGGGGCGCGCATTCACGCCATGTCCTACAGCACGTCCCAGATGATCTTCTGGGTGTTCGCCGGGCTCATGGGGCTGTCGCTCTCGACGATCTTCCTGGTCTACACGGGCGAGAGCATCGCGCGGGTGTTCTTCATCACCGCCGGCACGTTCGGCGCGATGAGCCTCTACGGCTACACCACGAAACGCGACCTGACCCGCATCGGCTCGTTCCTGTTCATGGGCCTGATCGGCATCATCATCGCCTCGATCGTGAATATCTTCCTCCAGAGCTCTGCGTTGCAGTTCGCCGTCAGCGTGATCGGCGTCCTGGTCTTCGTCGGCCTTACCGCCTACGACACGCAGAAGATCAAGGAGATGTATTGGGAAGCGGACGACGCGGAAACCCATGGCAAGAAAGCCGTCATGGGCGCGCTCAACCTCTATCTCGACTTCATCAACCTGTTCGTCATGTTGATGCACCTGTTCGGCGGCCGCCGCGAATAATGCCGGACGCATCGAGCATCGAAAGCCGGGGACCTTCGGGTCCCCGGTTTTTTTATGATTCGATCCGGCGTGGTTTCAAACGGCAGCGCCGCTCAAGATTTGCCGGGCGGCGTCCTGGCGGTCAGCCGGCTGCGCGTCTGTTCGAGCAGGTCGTTGAGGCTCGATGCCATGGCATCGAGGATTTCATCGGTAGTGAGCCGGTGATGGCAGGCGCTGCATACGAGAGCCAAATTCTTGGTCTCCGAAGGCGGCAGCGTGACGGCAAACGGCTGCTTGCACGCCGGACAGCGCAATATGAGCTCCTGACCTCCGGTATCGCTCACGGCCCCATCCTCTTTTAGTGATTATGCTCTCTGGCCATGCCGCTATCGAACTCCGAGGCGCCGACGCCAACGATCGGCACCTGAATATCCACGCCGCCGGTCCGCTCGAAGATCAGCCGCATGTCGAAGCGGCCGCCTTCCTCGAGCGGGGCCTTCAGATCGATCAGCATGATGTGCATGCCGCCCGGGGCGAACTGCACCGTATGACCGGGCGGCAGCGCGACCGATTCCACAGTCCGCATCTGCATGACGCCGTTCTGCGTCACGGTGGTGTGCAGCTCGGCACGCTCGGCAACCGGCGTCTCGACTCGCAGAAGGCGATCGGGCGCGCTGCCACGATTGGCGATGGTCATATAAGCGACGCCGATGCGTAACGGGCCGGGGGTAGCCCGGGCCCACGGCGCCGAGACCGCGATATCGCCCTTGCGGAACGCGACATCGGCCTTGCGCGGCCACAGCAGGACTGCGGCGATTACGACGAGGGCCACCGCTGCCGCGACGAGCATAAGGCGGCTTCCTGGACGCATCATGGTCTCCTGCTCAGCTCGACTGGCGCAGCTGGTTGCGGATTTCCGTTGCCATGGCTCTATCGGATATCCCGCTGCGGAACAAACTCCGGAGACTTCCGTCGGGTCCCATCAGATAGACGAAGGACGTATGATCGACTTGATAATCGCCGCTCGCGGACGGGCTCTGGGCCTTGTTGTAATAGACCTTATAGGCCTTCGCGACCGCCGCGATCTGCTCCGGAGAACCGCTCAAGCCGACCATCCTCGGGTGGAACGCCGCGACATAGCCCTTGAGCTGCTCGGGCGTGTCGCGTTCCGGATCGACCGTGATGAAGACCGGGGCCACGCGCTCGCTATCGGGACCGAGCATGTCCAGCGCGTTGGCCATGGTCTGCAGCTCGGTCGGGCAAACGTCGGGGCAATGGGTGAAGCCGAAGTAGATCAGCATGAATTTGCCAGCGAAGTCCGTCTGCGTCACAGCGCGGCCGTTGTGGTCCACCAATTCGAACGGACCGCCGATAGCGGCGCCTTTGCCGACCTGGACGACGCCCGAGTTTGCCACCGGCGTCGGCCCCTGCGGCCGGAGCCAAAACACGGCGCCGGCAGCCAGCAGCACTATGCCGAGCGCGAGCGCCGCCAGAGCCGTCAGGCGCAGGCGAGACGTTGCGGGAGGGGGCGGCTTCACAGGTTTGGGGGAACTGGTCATGGCCCTGCTTTAGCGGTTGCGCAGGCGCGCGGCAACCCCGTTCGCGACGGCCGAGCGCGTCAAAATGCAGCATCGCGGGCGCACGGCAGAGGCGCCTGCGGCGCGCTTCCTGGTCTTCGCTGCGGAGGAAAACCCGTATCTGGGGACTTTCTTCAATCCACTACTTCGCGCGCAGCCCTTGCTTGCCCTGCATGGCGCGCAGGAAGCTCTCCGCCTCGGGCGTGAAGCGCGACGCGGACGTCTGCACCAGTTTTTCGATGTCCGCATGGGTCATGATGCCGATATCCTCGCTGATGCGCTTGCCCTTCTCGAGGAACTCGGGATCGGCCATCATCTTGGCGAAGGCTTGGCGGTAGGTCGCCACGATCGGCGCCGGCGTGTCCGGCGGCAGGGCGGTCCAAGGGTCCATGACGCAGATCGCCTCCCAATAGAAGAACGCGTCGCGTGCCCCGCCATCCTTCATACGATCGCCGATCAGCTCTGACATCACGGGCGTGTCGGCGAAATCGGTGCGCCGGCGCAGCTTGCCGTCGACCACCACCCCCGACTGGGAGATCAACAGGAACTTGCCGGTGTCCATCAGGCGCTGAATGAGGAACGAGTTGGAGGTCGAGACGATGTCGACTTCGCCGCGCTCGAGCGCCACGGTGGTATCCGCGGCGCCGCGATAACCGACGACCCACTTGGCGTTCCAGTCGAGGAATTCCATACCCCACGACACCATCTGCTCGCCCGAGCGTGTGCCGTCCACCGCGCCCACCGGTACCGGCGGGGCCGATTTATCCGTCAGCCGCTGAGCGCCGGCCCTGCTGGCGATCAGGAAGGTGCCGCCGCGCGACAGGCCGCCGATGAAATTGAACTTGGTCGGATCGTATTGCGCGTTGGCCGAACGGTAGTTCATCGGATCGAGCTGGGTGCTCGAGCCGGCGGTGAGCGTCAGCCCGTCGGGCTTGACCTGGCGCACGAAGAAATTGAGCGCCACCAGGCCGTCGGCGCCCGGCATATTGCGCACCACGATCGCCGGATTGCCCGGCAGGTATTTCGTCATGAACTGCGCGATAAGCCGTCCCGTCGCATCGACGCCGCCGCCGGCCGCATAGCCGATGATCATGGCGACGGTCTTCGGATCGAGCGGATTCGGTTCGGGATCGGCTGCCCGTGCCGCGTGATGGGCCATGATCGATGCCGCGCCAAATGCCGCGGCAGCAATGGCCAGAGACGCGAAAAAACGGGAACGCAACGCTGAAGAATGCCACGCCGGAATACGCCACGGTGATTGCCGCATTGCTTCCTCCCTGCCCGGTATTCATTCTTTTTGTGCCTCCACGGTACAGCCCCGCCGGGCAAGCGTCAATCGAGCGACCCAGATCGGCGGCGGTTCGCGGCGGACGCAGTGGCGTGTGGTGTCGTTTGGCGTCCTTCGGCTTTGACGCAAGTCGGCGCCGGACCTAGACTAGCCCGCGTACTCTCCGAAGCCGCGGCCTTAAGCGGCGGATAAGGCAGGAAGTTCCATGTGCGCCCGCCCTGTTTTCCAGCGGAAACGGCAGCCCGGCGCCGAAGTCGGCGGCGCCGAATGGCGCACGCGTGTCGATCTCGCGGCCTGCTACCGGCTGGTCGATCGCTACGGCATGGACGACATGTTCGCCACCCATATCTCCGCCCGGGTTCCTGGCAGCCATGAGCATTTCCTGGTCAATCCCTACGGCATCCTGTTCAGCCAGGTCACCGCGTCGAACCTGGTCAAGGTCGATCTCGACGGCAACATCGTCCAGGATACCGAGCATGTCATCAACCCCGCGGGATTCGTCATCCATTCGGCGATCCACGCCGCGCGGCCCGACGTCGCGTGCATCGTGCATACTCACACAGTCGCGGGCATGGCGGTGTCGTGCCTGCGCGACGGATTGCTGCCGTTGGTGCAGAAGGCGACGCGCTTTCACAACCGCCTCGCCTATCATGATTTCGAAGGTAAGGCGCAGGACCTCGACGAACGCCAGCGCCTGGTGCGCGACCTCGGCGATAAGAACGCGATGATCCTGCGCAACCATGGGCTGCTGGTCTGCGGCAAGACCATGGTCGCCGCCTTCAAGGCGATCTACGCCCTGGAAAAAAGCTGCAAGGTTCAGTTGGCGGCGCTGTCTGCCGGGCAGATCCTCAATCTGCTTCCCGACTCTCTTGTCGAATTCACCGCGGGCCAATTCGAACGCGACGCGGTGCCGAGCAGGGAACGACCGGACGGCTGGGCTTCGCTGCTCACCATGCTCGATGGCATCGACCCGAGCTACAGACAATGAGAGATCGGCAAACGGTGAATCCCCGATGATCCTGCGTCGCGTTTATGTCTTGCGTTCACCCCATGGCTGATGATTCCGAAGACAAGCCCGGCAGCCGCTTCGGCAGCGGTCCAGCCTATCTCAACCCGGTTTTCCTCAACAATCCGGATGCGCGCGTGCTGCGCGTCCTCGCCGAATACATGGAACCGGCGCAACGCTTCCAGCAGCTGCAGGTCAAGGACACTATCGTGTTCTTCGGCTCGGCCCGCATCATCTCGCGCGAGGAAGCCGAGGCCGAGCTGGCGGCGGTGACCACGGCAAAGGACGTGGATCGAGATGCGATCGAGCGCGCCGAGCGCCGGCTGTTCATGTCGCGCTATTACGAAGACACGCGCGAACTCGCGCGCCGGCTGACTCTGTGGTCAGAGGGCTTGCCCGAGAAGGGCCGCCGCTTCGTGGTCTGCTCGGGTGGCGGGCCCGGCATCATGGAGGCGGCCAACCGCGGCGCGTTCGAGGCCGGCGGCAAGAGCATCGGCCTCAATATCGAGATTCCATTCGAGCAGAAGCCCAATCCCTATATCACGCCCGACATGAACTTCGACTTTCACTACTTCTTCATGCGTAAGTTCTGGTTCGCCTACCTCGCCAAGGCGATGGTCTGCATGCCGGGCGGCTTCGGCACCTTGGACGAGCTGATGGAGATCCTTACCCTGGTGCAGACGCTCAAGATCAAGAAGGCCATGCCGATCATCCTCTACGGCAGCGAATACTGGCGCGACGTGGTCGACCTCAACGCGCTGCTCAAATACGGCACCATCAGCCGCCAGGATCTCGATCTCGTGTTCCGCACCGATTCGGTGGATGACGCCTTCGCCCACATGACGCGCGAGCTGACGGCGCGCTACATGCATGACGAAGAAGGCACCATGGGGTCCGGCGCGATCTGAACACGCCGCTGCGGGGAAGAACGACACATGCCCATCTATGGCCATCGCGCGCGAATCGGCTACACCTCGCCGCCGCTCGTCACCGAGGTATTCCCCTACGAGTTCTACAAGATCGTGCCCGCCGGCGTGACATTGATGATCACCACGCTGGCGATCACCACGCGGAGCGCGGCGGAGGTCGAAAAGAGCTATCAGACCAGCCTCGCCGCCGCGCAGGCCATGGCCCAGGCGGGCGCCAGCCTGGTCATGCTGGGCGGCAATCCGATCAACCTGTCACGCGGCCTGGCCAATCTCGGCGAGTTGACGCGCCAGATGGAACAGGAGATCGGCGTGCCGGTGCTGACCAGCAGCCAGTCGCAGATCAGGGCGCTTCAACTGCTGGGCGCGCGCAAAGTGGCGACGGTTCATCCCTACGAGGCCGAGCACAATGCGCGGCACGAAGCGGCGATTCGCGAATTCGGCTTCGAGCCGGCCGGGGTCATCGGCATCGGCGGCGGCTTCAGCGCGCTCGGCGGCATATCCGACGATACCGCGCTTGCCCTGGCCCGACGCATCAAGCAGGAGCACCCCGAGGCCGACACCATCCACTTCGCCTCCGCCCACTGGGCGACCGCCGGCGCCATCGATACGGTCGAACGCGAACTCGGCGTCAATGTCATGACCTCGCATCAGGCCATCACATGGGCGTGCCTCAGGCGCGCGGCCATCGCCGACAGGATCGTCGGTTTCGGCCGGCTGCTGCGGGAATTCTAAAGCGGTTGGGAGGGGGTTGACGCGGCCGACTTGGTGGCGTCGGCGGCGTCGGCGAGAACTTCGCGCACCACCTTGAGAAGCTCCCCCAGGGCGAATGGCTTGGCGAGCGTGCGATCGGCGCCGAGATGCTTGGCCGTGCGCAGAAAATCCTTGTTGCCCGTCCGGCCACCGCCGGAGATGGCGATAATGCGGATCGACGGATAGTGGCGGCGCAAGTCGAGGATGGTCTCGATGCCCTCCTTGTCGGGCATCAGGATATCGGTGATCACCAGATCGGGGACCGACAGCGCGATACAGGTCAATCCTTCGTTGCCGTTTGCGGCTTGATGGACGACGTAACCGTCTTGTTTGAGGGCCGTACACACCTGCAAACGGATCAATTCCTCATCATCGATAACGAGAATGGCTTTACCTTGTTGATCCGACACCGTTTTTTCTTTCCTCACTACTGGGCAAGGCGCAGCGTCCCAAAATAAGTTCAACAATCTATTAACCGCATGGCCGCTACAGTCCTAACCCAAACCGTGCCGGTTCGGTCCGATCCCGTACGTCTCCGTGCGATCGATCAAGTATGAAACAACAATTGGACGATTGCTATGGCGAGGAGTGGAGCGGGCTGGCTTGAGAGGGGACGTCTTGCCTTTGGCCGCAACGGTAAAAACAAAACCCCCGCCGAGCATGCCGCCCATCCAAGCCGGATGGATGTGGCGCGACGTTTCATCGCCGACATCAACCATCATCCCTATTTGACGCCCGCCCGCGACCAGGCGGATCCCGTCCAGATTATCGATCTCGCTCCCATTCGTGAAGCGCTCGGCGCCAAGTGGAGCGGCTATACGGAGATCATCCATCGTGTTGCGACGCGCACGATCGAAAAGCACCTCGACAGCGCGCATAGCTATATGCGGCGCGACGACTGCTATGTGCTGACCTTCAAGGGTGCCCAAGCGCAAGCCGCCAGCGACCGCACCCGCGCGATCTCGCTCGCCCTGGCCACCTATTTGTTCGGTACAGGCATGAACGATGCCGAACCCATGGCTGGCCGCGGACGGCCGGGCGGCAAGCGGCGAGTCGCCGACGTGCGCAGCCGCTTGGCACGCATCCTCGATCGCGTGAAATCCGCTTTACAGTTTGGCCGAACGGCCGCTGGGCGATTGCGCCGGGTCGTCGTCGGGGCGGCAGCGGCGACGCAAGCGAGCGACAACACCACCAGCGCCAGTGCCAGCGCCAGCGCCAGCGCCGACTCCACGCCCCGTCGCGGTGCGCATCACCCGCCGGGCCGTACGGCGCCGCAAGGCAACATTTTTCCATCCGGCCATCCGGGTTCCGCCGGCGGCGCACCGAGCGCGCAACGCGCAACGCGCGACGGTGGAGTCGCCGTGGCGGACGGCGCAGCGGCGCGATTTGAGTCTTCGGCGCCGGCCGTCTCGGCCATGGCATTCGCGCCCTCTCCCTCCAGCCTGTCCGCCGATCACGTCGCGCCATCGCGTGCGCCCATCGAAGCGCAGTTGCGTCACGCATCCAGCAAGGGCTGGGACACACCGCAGCCGCTCGGCGCCGAGGCCACGCCACCGGTTATCACGGCCGACCGCACACCACCGTCGCAGCCGGAGCCGTTCGATGCGGACGAGATCACTGCGCTGGAAAATGCCATGATCGCCGCGGGCGAACGACTTGCGCGCGAGAGCGCGCGCCATGGTTTCACGCCGCCGATTCGCGGACTGCACTATTTCTACCGGCCGATGTGGAGCGTTCGCACCAATATGATGGCGATCTCCTCCTGCGTGCCGATCGCGCGCCTTCCATCCGGCGAAATGGTGACGGGCACCGCCGTCGTGCCGCAAGGCGCATCATCGGATTTTCTCCAGATGCTGGACCATGCGGCGCTGACCCATGTCCTCAGCGACGGACAGAAGCTTGCCGAAGCGGAGCGCAGCACTCTGGTATCGATCCCGGTGCATTACGAGACCCTGTGCGACAAGGAACGGCGAACCGCCTATCTCAAGATGTGCCAAGGGCTGCCGCCCGGCGCGCGGCGCCGCATCCTTTTCGAATGTCTCGGCATTCAACAAGGCCTGGGCCAGTCCCAACTGCTTGCCGGCCTCTTGGGGTTGAAGCCGTTCTGCGCGCTGACCGTGGGACAGTTGCCGCTCGACACCAGCAACTTCACATTCTGGAAAACGTCGGGGCTGTCGAGCGTGGGCGTGGATATCTACGATCAGGTCGGAGCCAGCAACGACGGTGAAGCGGAACTGATCGAAAGATTGGAGCGTTTCGTCTTCTTCACCAGCCAGAGCGGGCTGCGCTCCTACGTCCGAGGATTGAATACGTTGAGTCTTGCCGCCGCGGCGGTCGCCGCCGGCTTCGATTTCGTCGAAGGCGGCATCATTCAGGATCAGATCGAACCATCGGATGTCCGCTCCTTCACCTTGGAAGATCTTTACCTGCAGTTCGCCGGCGCCCGTCGCGCGCCTTCCCGACTCGCGTCGTAGCCGGCCGCCCCGGCTTTCTCGAAAGACCGACACACGGCACGAGGCATCAAAAGCTCGTGTGATCGTCAAAAGGCCCCGCGCGCGGCCTTGCATGGCCCCCATGGGCTTGGCACAATCGCGCCGAGCCACGGCGATGGCCATCATGGACAAAATCCATTCCCGGTTCGGCGCGTGTCATCCGCGGCATGGGCGTTTCCGATATCGCATTCCGACCGGGCCACTCCGCCGGCGTCCCGTTTCCGCCGCGTTGAAAAAGCCACGGCTCGCCGTTCAGTGCGCAAGAACACATCCCATCATCAGGAGGAAACAATGACCGCCCTTATCCGTACCTCGGCGACCAAGGCGCTCGCGGCCGCGAGCTTCGCCGCCGTGCTCCTGGCCGGCGCCGCGGCCGTCCAGGCCCAGGCCACCAGCACGCCGCCGCGGCTCGACGTGCCCTATGTGCCGACCGACCAGAAGACCGTCGAAGCGATGCTCGACATGGCCAAGGTCGGCCCCAACGATTTCGTCATCGATCTCGGCTCGGGTGACGGACGAATCGTCGTCACCGCCGCCAAGCAATATGGCGCGAAGGGCTTCGGCGTCGACCTCAACCCGCAGCGCATCAAGGAAGCCAACGAGAACGCCGAGCGCGCCAAGGTCACCGACCAGGTGAAATTCTACAACCAGAATCTGTTCGACACCAAGATCGGCGATGCGACTGTGCTGACCATGTATTTGCTGCCGAGCGTGAATTTGCAGCTGCGCCCGCGATTGTTCACCGAGCTCAAGCCCGGTACGCGCGTCGTCTCCCACGACTTCGACATGGGCGACTGGCAGCCCGACAACCACGTCGATCTCGGCCGCGACCAGGTGTTCTTCTGGGTCATCCCGGCGCAGGTCGGCGGCAACTGGACGATCAAAGCCGGCAACGACAGCTACAAGGTCAACCTCGAGCAGAAATATCAGCAGATCTCGGGCAACGCGGCCGGCGCCAAGAACGCCAAGCTCGAAGGCAAGCTGCTCGGCAACGAGGTGAGTTTCAACCTGGACGGCAAGAAATACACCGGCAAAGTGGACGACAAGGGCAACATGTCCGGCACCGGCGACGGCGGCGTGAAGTGGAGCGCCACCAAGGGCTGAGTACGCGATAGACGGGCGCCTGCGGTCACTCGATGCGACCAACGGACCGATATGCAAACGACACGGCCGGCGAGGCGACTCACCGGCCGTTTCTTCGCTTCCGGTTTGGCCTGCTGTCTCTCAACCCCGTTATGCCCCGGCTGGTATGCATTCGCATGACGGTGGGAGGGAGGCTCAGAGAGCGGCATTGCTTCGAAGAGATGCCGGTCGCGCCGGGCCATCACGATCTCGGGGACAGACGAACGCTACCCGTTCTTCGCGTCCGCCGGAAACACCAGCGACTTGATCACCACCGGCACGGCGCCCGACGAAGGGATCAGCGCGCCGATGTCGACGTAGTCGAATTCCTCGAGGATGATCCCGTCGATCGAGATCACCGGCGCGGCGATTTTGAGTTCTTCCTTCAGATGCAAGCCGAGCAGGCCGCCGATATCGCCGTCGCTGACCAGCACGAGCGGATGACCCTTGGCGAGAATGGGCTGCAACGCGGCCGTGACGCCGCGGCAGAAATTGTCGAGCCGTCGGAACGAGGCCGAGCCATCCCAGTGGAAGGCGACGGCAACCGGCGTGCGCGTATCCTCGAGGCCGAGACGTACCAGCGACTGGTGTAGCGCCGCGCTCACTGCGTGCGGATCGATATCGCCATCGAACGGAAAGTCCGGCTTGACCGCCGGCAGGTTGCGCACCGGCACCGCGTGGGCGGGCGAGATGAAGATCGTGCTGCCGCTGACCTGAATGGTGTATTGCGAGGCGCCGATCACGGTGGCGCGGATGCCATTGGTCGGCGCCTCGACCGCGATGCCGAGCGCATCGACCCGGGCGCGGACCGCCGTGGCGAGGCGCGCGCCGAGATCGCCGAACCCGCGCGGCTCGCGGCCATAGATGAATTCCGACACGCCGCCGGAAAACGTAATCACGTCGACGGCGCCGCTAAAGGTGAGTTCCGGCAGGCGCAGCAGATGTTTCTTCTCGGCCGGCAACTGCCTGAGCGTCACCAGCTCCATCAACTGGTCGGCCATGCGCGCCACGATGCGGTCGAGTTCGTCCTCCTGCATGACGCGGCCGAGTGTCAGCTCGATGCCTTCGAGCTTTGCGTAATAGCGGCCGGCCTCCTCGATGCGTGTCACGCGGCGCTGTTCGTCCATCGCGATCAGCCGCGCGCCGACGTCGATGGCGGTGACCTCCTTGACCTTGCCGCCTTCGCAGATCGCGATCTTGCTGGTGCCGCCGCCGATGTCGACGTTCATGGCGACACGGCCGAGCGAATTGCCCGCCGCACCCGAGCCGTGGGCGGCCATGGTGGTTTCCAGCGCGTCGCCGGCGGAGACCGCGACGAAGCGGCCGGCCTCGCGCGCGAACAGGTCGGCGATGGCGCGCGCGTTGCGCCGCCGCACGGCGACACCGGTCAGGATCAGCGCGCCGGTATCGACATCCTCGCGGGTCAGACCGGCGATGTCGTATTGCGCGTCGATGAAACGGCCGAGCGCGTCGGAATCGATGGTGGTCTCGTCGACGTAGGGCGTCAGCAAAATCTCCGATTCGGCCAGCACCTCGCGCTTGGTGATGACATAGCGCTGGCCCTGATGCTCGAGCTCGAGGCGGGAAAACACGAGATGCGAGGTGGAGGAGCCGATATCGACACCGACGCTGGTCAGGGTCAGGGTCTCCTCGTCCGAGATATGCCGGCGCGCGGCGGTGAAGCCGGTGGAGGTCTTTTCCTTCTTCTCGGGAACCGAGACGGTATCGGCCGCGCCCTCATGGCCGCCGCCGAATCCCGCCAACACGCTGCGCTTGTTACTATCCGCCATGATCGATCAACTTCCCTGCGGTCCGCGTTTCAATGCGCGCGCAAGGTAGCGGAAAACCGCCTGGCAACGAAAGGGGCAAGGCCCTGGGTCCGCCACAGCCCCGCGCCGTCGAGTCTTACAGATAACCGCCGCTAGGCCCGCAGCCCGGGATCAGCTCGCCGCCGGTGTGGACCGCCATGCTCGAGCCGGCGAAATCCTCGCCGATGGGCTCGGCCCGCCCGCCGAGATGCTTGGCGAGGAAGGCCTCGGTCACGGCGAAGAAAGCCATGCGGTTCTCCGGCCGGACGAAGCCGTGGCCCTCGTCGGGGAAGGTGATGTAGGTCACCGGGCCCGCCCTGCTTCTTCAGCGCTGCCACCATCTGCTCGGATTCCGCCTTCGACGACGCGCACGTCCTCATGCCCTGGCGCGATCAGAATCGGCTTGGTCGCGCGCTCCACGATGGTTGATCGGCGAGCGCTCGCGGAGCAGCGCGCGGCCCTCCTCCGTGCCGGGATCGCCGACCCGGTTCTTCCACAAGCTTCACCATGGTCGCCCAATAGGGCGGAATGGTCGCCATGAAGGTTATCAGATTGGAGATGCCGAAGATATCGACGATGCAAGCGAACAGCTCGGGCGTCTTGGTCGCCGCCATCAGCGCCGAGTAGCCGCCATAGCTGCCGCCATAGAAGCCGACGCGCTTCGGATCGGCGATGTCCTGGGCGATCGCCCAGTCCACGCGCGTCCACCAGATCGTCGTGCATCTTGCCGCCCCATTCCCTGTCGGCGGCGGTGACGAACGCCTTGCCGAAGCCGGTCGAGCCTCGGTAGTTGATGCTCAGCACGGCATAGCCGCGATTGGCGAGCCACTGATGGGTCGACATGAAGCCCCAGTCTATCGCGCAGATACGGTCCCCCATGGATGAACAGCACCAGCGGCCATCCTGCCGCAGGCTTGGCCCCCGCCGGCAGCGTGAGATAGCTGTTGAGCGACAGTCCGTCGCGCGCCGCAACGACCACGGGCTGCATCGGGCGCAGACCGACGCCGTCGAGCACCCGCCTTCTGCTTCATCAGCGGCGTCACCATGCCGCTGTCCCGATCGAGCAGCGCGAACTCGCCGCTGGCGTCGTCACGCTCGAAGAACACCGTGACCTCTGCGGTTGTCGAGACTGCGACTTTCGTAGCGCAAATCGCCCGGCCGAGGCTCGGGCGAGTCGTGCCAGCTCGGCGGCGCCGACCGGATCAATCGCCTTCCAGTGCGCGCGCTCCTTCATTGCGAGGGCCGCCACGCGGCTGCGCGTCTTCGGATCGAAGGCGACTCGGCGCGATATCGACATCCGTCCTCAGCCCAGCACCGTTGCTTTGACGCGTCGCCATATCGATGGCAACGAGCGCCGCCCTGTCGCGGTTGCGCGAATCGAGCATGTAAAGGGTCGAACCCGTCTCGTCGAAGTCGAGCAGGCTGGTATCATCGAGATCGCCGATCGGTACCGTCATGAAGTGCGTCCAGGTCCTGTCCGGCCGGTACTCGAACATTTCCGAGTTGCCGTCTGGTTCCATACGGGACCACCAGCCGCAAGCGGAACAGGCCGTCGGTGAATAGGCTGCCGTAAGCCAGATTTCTCGAACATCTGGGTGCTCGCGCCGGTCACCAGATTGACGCGGAAGAGATCGAAGAAGCGCTTGTCGCGCACGTTGTGGCAGAACAGCATCTCGTCGGGCTGGCGGTATCCAACTCCTGGACATAGGCACGCACGCCCGCTCCGGCATCAGCGGCACGATGGCGCCGGAGGTGAAATCGACGCTGGAGGCGCGCCAATTCTCGTCGCCGTCGCGCTCCTGCAAGACCACGACCTGACGATTGTTGTGCGCCCAACGGATATTGCTATTGAGGTTGCAATTCTTGACGCGGGTCACCGGCTGGCGCCACGGCGGATTGTCGGTGGCGTGACCCACAGGTTGCGCACGCCATCGATCGGCGCCAGATAGGCGATGTGCTTGCCGTCCGGGCTGATCCGCACGCTGCCGAAATCGGGATTGTCGAAGAAGATCTTGCGCGCCACGAGCTGCGCCTCGTCGGCCGCCAGCGCCGCCGGCAGCCCGATGCGCATCAGGGGCAGGCTGACGCCAAGCGCCGCCACCCTCGTCAGAAAACCCCGGCGGTCGAGCGGTACCCGAGCCCATGGCGCGTGCGGATGGCTGTACATTGGGAACGCCCCCTTCCCCGATGCGTGGCGATGGCCGACATGGACTTATACGGGCCGCGGGGGTTTTTCCGTCGCGCCGGCGCACGGCAAGGATGAAAGAAATCTTGCCGTCTCTCGATGTCAGAATGATCGTCTCGAACGAAATCCGGGCGTGGCCAACACGCGCCGTTCGATCGTCTCGGTGCCTGCCGCGGGCAGCCCGGCTTTACCCTTGGGTGATCTTGGCCCGATGCCGGACGGGCGCGGCGGCGACCGTGCCTCGAGTGCCCGCCGCATGATCCTCGCCCAAGGCGGCATGCAGCTTCGCTCGAAGGGTCGCCATGTTATAGGGCTTGAGAATGAACGAGGTGGCGCCGGCTTGTTTGACAGCCGTCACGGTGTCGGCGGCGCCCACGCCGGAGACCGCGATGATGGGAATATCACCGAATTTCTTGTCCTTTCGGATGGCCTCGATCAGTTCCAGGCCACTCATGGGCTTCATCATGAGATCGGCCATCACCAGGCCGAAGCTCTTGAGCCGCAACTGCTCGAGGGCACGTTCACCGTCGCTGACAATCTCGACCTCGCCATAGCCGAGACTCTGCAAGGCGCGCCGGAGTACCGATGCAACGTCGAGTTGATCCTCCACGATCAAAATGGGGGTCGGCTTCCAGTCCGTCATGCCATCTTCCTCTCGAGCTGTCGGATAAGCCGTGAGCAGATCGGATAGGCCTGAAGCGCCGGACCACCAGCGAATGCGCCGCGGCGGGTCATGGAATGCGCAGGCGTTCGTCGCGGAGCAAAACGGTCTTACCACCGACAGCTTCGGCCCTCGGCGGTCACATGAGTCTCGCGCGAGGGTGGTGGGCCACAAAGCGTCGGCCAGTTTTCATCGCAAAGGTTACGAAAGTCCAATAATGGCGTCAGAAGTCGTTATATTTGGGGGAGATTTGCGCTATTCGGCGAGCCGTAACCGATAGCCGACGCCGTGCTCGGTCAGGATGATGTTGCGGCCGCTCGGGGTCGGCTTCGATCTTCTGGCGCAGCGCGCGGATGTAGATGCGCAGATACTGCACGTCGGTCTCGCCGCCCCAGACCTCGCGCAGGATGAACTTGTGGGTCAGCACCTTGCCGGCATGCGCGACCAGCAGGCGCAGCAGATCGTATTCCCGCGGCGTGAGCTTCACCTCTGGCCGCGCACCGTGACGATCCGGCGCACCAGATCGACGGACGAGATCGCCGCTGCGGAACACCGGCTTTTCGCCCTGCTGCTGCAGCCGGTGGCGCAGCGCCGCGCGGATGCGGGCCAGCAGCTCGTCGATGCCGAACGGTTTGGTGACGTAGTCGTCGGCGCCGAGATCGAGCGCCTTGACCTTGCCCGCCTCGTCGGTGCGGCTCGACAGCACGATGATCGGCATGGCGGACCCGGACTCGCGCATGCGGCGGATGACCTCGAGGCCGTCGATGTCGGGCAGGCCGAGATCGAGCACGATGAGATCGGGCGGCTCGCGTCGCAGCGCGTCCAGCGCGCCTGCGCCGTCCTCGGCCTCGGTCACCCCATAGCCCTGGCCGCCAGGCTGGTGCGCAGGAAGCGGCGGATCGCCGGCTCGTCGTCGACGACCAGGACGCGCAGCGGAGCGGCTCGCTGGCTCATGCCGCATCGCCTCCTGCGCGGCTCGCGTCCGCGGGCACCGGCAGGCTGATCGTGAAGACGGCGCCGCGGCGTCCGCGCCGGTTGCCGCGCGCGATCGTGCCGCCCATGCGCCTCGACGAAGCCGCGGCAGATGGCAGGCCGAGCCCGGTGCCGGCGCGCTGCTGGTCCGCCGCGCTGCACCCGATAGAACTTGTCGAAGATGCGTTCGAGGTCGGCCGGCGGAATGCCGTCGCCTTCGTCGGCACCTGCAGCGCGACCGATCGTCGCCGTCGCGCCGCGCCTCGATCGCGAATCGTCGAGTCCGGCCGGCGAATATTTCGCCGCGTTGTCGAGCAGGTTGAAGAGCACCTGCTCGAACAGCACCGGATCGAGCGTGAGCATCGGCAGGTCGGCGGCGAGCATCGACCGTGACGTGATGGCCGGCGAGGATCTTGCCGGCGCGGCGCAACGCGCTGCCGACGACGTCGCCGAGATCGACCAGATCGCGCTTGCGGCTGCGATGCGCGCCGGATTCGAGCCGCGTCATGTCGAGCAGATTGGCGATGAAGCGGTTGAGCCGCTCGGCTTCCTCCTGGATCGTCGCGATCAGCTCCTGCTGCGTCGGCCTCGTCGAGCGTCTCGCGGTAGCCTTCAGGCTGGTCGCGGAGCCGAGGATCGACGCGAGCGGCGTGCGCAGATCGTGCGAGATCGAGGTCAGCAGCGCCGAGCGCAGCCGTCGGTCTCCGCCGCCAGCCGCGCGCGATCGACGTCCTGCGCCAGATTGACCCGTTCGATGGCCAGCGCCGCCTGATCGGCGAGCGCGTCGAGCAGGCGGCGCTGTCGGGCGTGAGCAGCGGTCCCGGCTCGTCGCTGTCGAGGCCGACGACGCCGACCGGGCCGCGCCCGGTGCGCATCGGCAGGAACAGCCGCTTGGCGCCGGGCAGCGTGTCGGCGCCGCGCCCGGCGCTCGGTTGTTCTCCCAGGCCCATTTCGCCGCGGCGAGATCGGCCTCGTCGAGCATGTCCTCCGGCGGATAGCCGGCGCGCACCGCGATCGTTCCGTCCTCCGGCAGCAGCAGCACGACGCGCACCTTCAGCATCGAGGCGATCTGGAAGGCGGTCGCCCACAGCAGATCGTCGAGCGTGACCGTGCCCGCGAGCTTGCGGCTGAACAGATAGAGATCCTCGGTCGTCTTGGCGCGCTGCCGCGCCGTCGACCGCCTGGGCGCGCACGCGCGCCGTCAGGTTGCTGGCGATGACCGCGACGACAGGAAGAAGAACAGCGCGACGACATTCTCCGGATCGGCGATCGTGAAGGTGTAGAGCGGCGGCAGGAAGAAGAAATTGTAGGCCAGCACGCTGAGCAAGCAGGCGAACAGCGCACGGCCACAGGCCGTAGGTCGACCGCGCTCGTCAGCACCGCGGTCAGGAACACCAGCGCGATGTTGGAATGTCGAGGAACTGGTCGCAGCACGAAGCCCGATGCCGAGCGCGCCAGCCACGACGACGGCGCTGCCGGCATAGGCCGTGAGATCGAACGCGTGCCGGCGCGCAGTCGGCGCCGCGGCGCTGGCCGTCGCCGTCGCTCGGCTCGCCGACGCTCGGCGATGACATGGACGCTGATGTCGCCGGCGCTGGCGGATCAGCCGCTGCGTCGACCGAGCCGTGGAGCAATTCGCGCCAGCGCGGCCGGGCGATTTGCGCGATGACGATATGGGTGAAGTTGTTGGCGCGCGCGTAGTCGATGATCGCCGTCGGCCACGTCGCGCGCCGGGATGGTGACGGCCTCGCCGCCGAGCCGCTCGGCCAGCCGCAGGCCTTCGGCGATCCGGTCGCGCTCCGCTTCGGTCAGGCGTGTGGCGCGCGAGGTCTCGACATGGAGCGCCGTCCATGGCGCGCGCAGCCGGTCGGCCAGCCGCCGCGCATAGCGCACCAGCGCCGGCGCAGCTCGGGCTCTCGCTCGACGCAGACCAGCACGCGCTCGCCGGCCGCCCACGGCCCGGGATGGCGTGCGCGCGCATGTAGTCGACCATCTGCTCGTCGACGCGCTGCGCCGTGCGGCGCAAGCGCCAGCTCGCGCAGCGCGGTCAGATTGCCGGGCGGGAAATAGTGCTCGGATCGCGCGCTCGGCCTGTTGCGGGCACATAGACCTTGCCCTCCTTCAGCCGCTGGATCAGGTCGTCGGGCGTCAGGTCGATCAGTTCGATCTCGTCGGCGCGGTCGATGATCGAATCGGGCACGGTCTCGCGCACGCGGATGCGGGTGATCTGGGCGACGACGTCGTTGAGGCTTTCGAGTGCTGGATGTTCAGCGTCGTGTAGACGTCGATGCCGGCGGCGAGCATTTCCTCGACATCCATGTAGCGCTTCGGGTGGCGGCTGCCGGGGGCGTTGGTGTGCGCCAGCTCGTCGACCAGCACGAGCTGCGGGCGGCGCGCGAGGATCGCGTCGAGGTCCATCTCCGTCGAGCAGCTGGCCCTTGATAGTCGATCGCGCCGGCGCGGAATGATCTCGAGCCCGTCGAGCAGCGCCTCGGTCTCGCGCGCGGCCGTGCGTTTCGACGACGCCGATCACGACATCGACGCCTTCGCGCCTTGCGCCTGGCGCGCGTCTGCAGCATCTCGTAGGTCTTGCCGACGCCGGGCGCGGCGCCGAGAAAATCTTCAGCCGGCCCGCGCGCTTCCTGCGCGGCCTGCTTCAGCAGCGCGTCGGGCGACGGGCGGTCGTCGCGGTCGATCGATCGTCGGTCATGCGCATGTCCGGACGATGCAGCTTACGCCATTCAGCGCGGCGCGCCGTAGGCGTTGCCGATCCAGCCGATGCATCTGCAGCGCGTCGAGCGCCAGATTGAGCTGCAGCACGTTGACACGCGGCTCGCCGAGGAAGCCGAGGATCGCGGCCCTGGTATGGTGCCGCGACCAGCTGCGCGCACCTGCGTCCTCGGACAGGCCGCGCGCCTTGGCCACGCGCGGCACCTGGAACAGCGCGGCGGCCGGCGAGATGTGCGGATCGAGGCCGCTGGCCGAGGTGGTGACCAGATCGACCGGGATCGGCGACGGTCGGGATTTTCGGCCTTGCAGCTTGTCGACGTCCTCCGTGACCCGGTCGATCAGCGCCTTCGACGTCGGGCCGAGGTTGGAGCCGCCGAGTTCGCGGCATTGTAGGGCGCCGGCACGGTCTTGGTCGGATCGTTCGGATCGGTGCCGTGGTCGCCGACGGCCGGCCGTGGAAATAGCTGTCGCTCGGTGAAGTTCTGGCCGATCAGCGTCGAGCCGACGACCTTGCCGTCCTTCTCGATCAGGCTGCCGTTGGCCTGATGCGGGAAGACGAGCTGCGGCGATGCCGGTCATGCCGAGCGGATAGATCGAGGCCGGTGATGACCGTCAACAGCGACGATCATCATGAATGGCGGGGCGGATTTGTTTCAGCATGGCGTTTGCTCCTCAGGCCAGACCGATGGCGGTGACGACCAGGTCGATCAGCTTGATGCCGATGAACGGCACGATGATGCCGCCGAGGCCGTAGATCAGCAGGTTGCGGCGCAGCACGCTGGCGGCGCCGACCGGCGCGGTAATTCACGCCCCGCAGCGCCAGCGGGATCAGCGCGATGATGATCAGCGCGTTGAAGATGATCGCCGACAGGATGGCGCTCTGCGGCGTCGCCAGCCCCATGATGTTCAGCGCCTGCAGCTGCGGATAGAAGGCGATGAACATCGCCGGGATGATGGCGAAATACTTCGCGACGTCGTTGGCGATCGAGAACGTGGTCAGCGCGCCGCGCGTCATCAGCAGCTGCTTGCCGATCTCGACGATCTCGATCAGCTTGGTCGGATCGCTGTCGAGATCGACCATGTTGCCGGCCTCGCGCGCCGCCATGCGTGCCGGTGTTCATCGCGACGCCGACATCGGCCTGCGCCAGCGCCGGCGCGTCGTTGGTGCCGTCGCCGCACATCGCGACCAGCTTGCCCTTGGCCTGCTCGTCGCGGATCAGCTTGAGCTTGGCCTCGGGCGTCGCCTGGGCGAGGAAATCGTCGACGCCGGCTTCGGCGGCGATGGCCGCCGCGGTCAGCGGGTTGTCGCCGGTGATCATCACCGTGCGGATGCCCATCTGGCGCAGCTCGGCGAAGCGCTCGCGGATGCCGCCCTTGACGATGTCCTTCAGGTGGATGACGCCGAGCAGCCGGCCATCCTTGGCGACGGCCAGCGGCGTGCCGCCGGCCTTGGCGATCCGCTCGGCGATGGCCGTCAGCTCGCGCACGGCGGAGTCCGACACGGCGGCTTGACGGCAGCCGCCGCGCCGCCGTCGGACGCGGCATGCCGGCCTCGACATAGGCGAGCACCGCATCGACGGCGCCCTTGCGGATCGACGATGCCGTCGATATCGATGCCGCTGATGCCGCGTCTGCGCCGTGAACGGGACGAAAGTGCGCGTGCAGCGGCGCCATGTCGCGGCCGCGGATGCCGTATTTCTCCTTGGCCAGCACGACGATCGAGCGGCCTTCGGGCGTCTCGTCGGCGAGCGAGGCGAGCTGCGCCGCATCGGCCAGCTCGCGCTCGCTGACACCCGGCGAGCGGCATGAACTCGCGTCGCCTGGCGGTTGCCGAGCGTGATCGTGCCGGTCTTGTCGAGCAGCAGCGTATCGACGTCGCCCGCCGCCTCGACCGCGCGGCCGGACATCGCCAGCACGTTGAACCGCACCAGCCGGTCCATGCCGGCGATGCCGATAGCCGACAGCAGCGCGCCGATCGTGGTCGGGATCAGCGTGACGAACAGCGCGACCAGCACCAGCACCGGCAGGCTGCCGCCGGCATAGGACGCGAAGCTCGGGATCGATGGCCACCGCGAAGACGAAGATGATGCGTCATGCCGGCGAGCAGGATGTTGAGCGCGATCTCGTTCGGCGTCTTCTGGCGCTGCGGCGCCCTCGACCAGCGCGATCATGCGGTCGAGGAAGGTCGAGCCCTGCGCCGCGGTGATGCGCACCTTGATCCAGTCGGAGATGACCTGCGTGCCGCCGGTCACGGCCGAGCGGTCGCCGCCGCTCTCGCGGATGACCGGCGCCGATTCGCCGGTGATGGCGGATTCATTGACCGAGGCGACGCCCTCGATGACCTCGCCATCGCTCGGGATGAGATCGCCGGCCTCGACCAGCACGATATCGCCTGGCTTGAGTCGCGGTCGCCGGCAACCGTCTTGATGCCGCTCGGAGTCGATGCACCTTGGCGATGGTCTCGGTCCTGGTCTTGCGCAGGCGTCGCGGCCTGCGCCTTGCCGCGGCCTTCGGCGACCGCTTCGGCGAAATTGGCGAACAGCACGGTGAACCACAGCCAGACGATTGATCTGGAACGAGAATGCCAAATCCGCTCGGCGCCGGCGACCAGGTCGCGCAGGAACAGGATCGTGGTCAAGCGCCGCGACGACCTCGACCACGAACATGACCGGGTTGCGCGCATCATGACGCGCGGATCGAGCTTGCGGAAGGCCTCGCCGATCGCCGGCAGCACGACTATGCGGATCCGTCATGCGTCGCGATGCGGCGTGCGCTTGCGGATGTTCGAGATTCCATGGCCGTGATCCGGAATGCCATGTTCAGCCTCAATAGAGCGTGCCGGCGTTCATCGCCAGATGCTCGACGATCAGGCCCGAGCGCCAGGGCGGGGAAATAGGTCAGGCCGCCGACGATCAGGATCACGCCGACGAGCAGGCCGACGAACAGCGCCGCCGTCGGTCGGGAACGTGCCGGCCGAGGGCGGCACGATCTTCTTGGCGGCCAGCGAGCCGGCGATGGCCAGCATCGGCACGATCATCAGGAAGCGGCCGATCAGCATCGCGAAGCCGAGCGTCGTGTTGTAGAAGGGCGTGTTGGCCGGTCAGCCCGGCGAAGGCGCTGCCGTTGTTGCCGGTGCCCGACGTGATAGGCGTAGAGGATCTCGGTGAAGCCGTGCGGCCCCGGGTTGGCCGGACCGGCGAGACCGGCGGGCAGCACGGCCGCGAGCGCGGTGAAGCCGAGGATCGAGAGCGGCAGGACAAGGATGGCGAGCATCGCCATCTTGACTTCCTTGGCCTCGATCTTCTTGCCGAGATATTCCGGCGTGCGCCCGACCATCAGGCCCGGCGATGAAGACCGCCAGGACGGCGAACAGCAGCATGCCGTAGAGGCCGGCGCCGACGCCGCCGAGATGACCTCGCCGAGCAGCATGTTGACCAGCGGCACCATGCCGCCGAGCGGCGTGAAGCTGTCATGCATGGCGATTGACCGCGCCGCACGAGGCAGCCGTGGTGATGACCGCGAACAGCGCGGAGTTGGCGATGCCGAAGCGCACCTCCTTGCCTTCCATATTGCCGCCGGCCAGCGTCGATGCGCCGAGCGCAGGCGAAGGCCGGGTTGCCGGCGGCTTCGGCCCAGTAGGCAATGACGACGCCGGCCAGGAACAGCATGCCCATGGCGGCGAAGATCGCCCAGCCCTGGCGCTGGTCGCCGACCATGCGGCCGAACACGTTGGTCAGCGCCGCACCGATCGCGAAGATCAGCACCATCTGGATCAGGTTGCGTCAACGCGCGTCGGATTCTCGTAGGGATGCGCCGAATTGGCGTTGAAGAACCCGCCGCCATTGGTGCCGAGCATCTTGATGGCGTCCTGCGAGGCCACGGGCCCCTGAGCGATCGTCTGCTTGCGCGCCTTCGAGCGTTGTCGCATCGACATAGGCATTGAGATTCTGCGGCACGCCCTGCCAGACGAAGAACAAGGCCGACGACGATGCAGATCGGCAGCAGCACGATAGAGCGTGCAGCGGGTGAGATCGACCCAGAAATTGCCGATGCTTTTGGCCGAACGGCGGGCGAAGCCGCGGACCAGCGCGATGGCGAGCGCGATGCCCGTCGGCGGCAGAGACGAAGTTGTGCACCGTCAGTCCGGCCATCTGCACCAGGTAGCTCATGGTGCTTTCGCCGCCGTAGGTCTGCCAATTGGTGTTGGTGACGAAGCTGACGGCGGTGTTGAACGCCAGGTCGGCCGGCACCGCGGACATGTCCTGCGGATTGAACGGCAATATTCCCTGGAACCGCTGCAAGGCATAAAGGGTCAAAATGCCAATCATGCTGAACAGCAGCATGGCGACCGCATAGGTCAGCCCAATGCTGTTCGGCTCGCGGATCGACCCCGCACAGACGATACAGACCGCGTTCGATCGGGCCGAGGACAGGCGACAGCAAGGTGCGCTCGCCGGCAAAGACGCGCGTCATATAGCCGCCGAGCGGCTTCACCAGCAGAAATGACGATGAAGCAGAACAGGGCTATCTGCAGCCATCCATTGAGGGTCATGACCGCGCTCCTCAGAACCGCTCAGGGCGGATCAGGACGTAGACGAGGTAGGCAAGTAGCCCGACCGTGACGAGCGCGCCCAGTCCGTATTCGAAAATCATGGCTGCCTCCTACAGGCGGTCGCAAGCGTGCACGTAAGCCATGGCGATCACGAAGAAGCCGATCGCTGCGGCGATGAAAAGCGAGTTCGAACATCGTGCATCCCCAGGTCTATGGAGCAGGCATCAGGCCATGGCGGACGGATGTGCCGATCGCTCCACTACGCCGGGAAGATCGCGAATAGGGCATATAAATTCGAGAGGGCGCGCATGGGCTCGAGCATATACGCCGCATATAAGCGGCAGGCCCCGGGTCCAAAGCTGCGGAAGGCAGCCCGCAGGCGGCCAGCCCGCGGAGTGGCCTGTGCGGCACCACAAGGTCAGGCCAAACCCATGGATTATGACGCGGAAGGAGATGGTGCCGCAGGAGGGACTCGAACCCCCGACCCGCGCATTACGAATGCGCTGCTCTACCAACTGAGCTACTGCGGCCCGCATCGTGGAGCCGGGCGAGGCGAAACCTCGGCGGGGCTCCGCTCGACGATGAACGAGCGGCCCGCCGGAGCGGCGGGTGCGGGGTTTTAGCACGATATCCGTTAACGGGAAACACCTTGGGCGCCGCACCGCAGGAAGCCCGCGGCCACATAGATTGCGGCCCTTCGGCGGTTCATCGCGGGGCGATGGGCGCCCGTGCCGGATTTCCGCCCGCCATTGCCGCCCGCCGCATCCTGGGCTAGGGTCCAGCCGGTTTCAGAGCCTCGCTTCGTCGGAAATCCTTCCATGAACATCAAGCCGTTCTATGTCTACCAGAAGGCCGCCTTTCCGGCCGACTTTTGCGCCAAGGTGATCGAGGTCGGCAATCGGCTGCCGCGCCGGGTGGGCGACAGCCTGGGCGGCGGGGCCGCAGCGCGCGACGATATCAGCATCCGCTCGACCGAGCGGGGTTTCTTCCCGCTCGATGACCAGACCGCCTGGATCTATCAGATGGTCATGCAATTCGTGAACGCCGCCAACAAACAGTATTGGAACTTTAAGCTCTCCACTCATGAGCTGTTCCAGTTCGGCGTCTACAATCCCGGCCAGTTCTACAGCTGGCATGTCGACCAGTTCTCCGAGCCCTTCAAACCGCCCCACCCCCATCCGGGCACGACCCGCAAACTGTCGATCACCGTGCAACTCGACGATGGCGACGATTACGAGGGCGGCGAATTCGAAATGCGCGAGCCCTCGGACTACGACAAGATCCAGCGCGTCGACGGCATCCGCGCGCGTGGCTCGCTGATCGTTTTCCCCTCCTTCGTCATGCATCGGGTAACGCCGGTGACCAAGGGCGTGCGCCGCTCGCTGGTCGGCTGGATTGTCGGTCCGCCGTTCGTCTGAGCGAAATTTCCACGGAAGACCGTAGAGTCGCGTGCGTCGTCAGGCGGCGGCGCCCCCTTCTCCCTGCCCTCGATGGGAGAAGGGTCGGGCAAGGGGTGCCACGGGTGCATGCCGCGAATCGCATGCTTTGCGACTGAGGCACCCCCCAATCTGCCCTTCCCACCCACAAGGCGGAGGAACAGAATTGACGCATCGCGGCGCGTTCGTCGGAACAGACGGTCATGTCGCAGCGGCCGCCGTCGAGAATCGCGCGGGATGTTGGACGGACTCAGTTTTGCGGTGCGTTGCTCGTGCTGGGCGACGGCGGGAAGAGCGTGCCGGTGCTGGCGGTCCCCTGGCCGGGCGCCAGCGGGCTAGCAAGGCCCGGGGTGACGAGGCCGGGGCCGGTCAGGCCGTGGCTGCCCATGCCGCCCGCCAGAACGGCGATCGGCCGCGGGCTCGCCCATTCCAGGGTATCGAAGGCCTGGCAGCCCGGGCAGAGCGGCGTCCAATCGAGGGCGCGCGCGCCGCAATCGCGGCAGGTCCATGTCTCGTCGGGCCGGGCGAAACCGGCGCGCTCCAAAGCCCGGCGCGCCGCCGCGCCGTCGCTCCGCTCGGCTTCTTCGAGTTCGGCGAGCAGGCGGAAGGCGCGCGCCGGTGAATCGCCCGCCGCGCCCGGGCCGCCGGCGGCCATGCCGTCCGGACCCGCCGCCTCGCGGCCGCCCACGCCCGTCGCCGCCGTCAGCTCGCCGCGCGCCTTGCCCCACAGGCCGGCGGTCATGGCGGCGCGCGCCAGGGCCAGGCGACTTTCCAGATGATTGGGCGCCAGCTTGGCCAGCCGTTCCATCTGGCCGACGCGTTTCAACGGATCGCTTTCGGGGCGTGCCTCGCCGTAAAGCCGCGCCAGCTCGGGCTGGGGTGACAGGGGCCAGGTCTGTTCGATGATCTTCGCCGCCTCGCGCTTATGGCCATCGCGGATCAGCAGGGCGGCGAGCCGGGTCGCGAGCGGCGCCAGATTGGGCGCGAGACGATGGCCGCGGCGCGCGAAGCGCAGCGCGTCGGCCGCGTGGCCGCTGCGCTCGGCCTGCAGGCTTTGCGCATGAGCCAGAATGGCGAGGTCGCGCTTGGCGCGGGCCGGCGCCAGAACCTTGCGCGTCTCGGCGCGCTCGACGATTTCCTCGGCCGCGCGCCATTCGCCCTGGCGGATCAGGAGATCGAACAGCGCGGTGAGCACCCACGGGGTGTTGGGCTTCAATTCGTAGGCGCGCCGGGCGAGCGTCAAGGCGCGCGGCATGTCGCCGGCGCGCGCCGCCTGGGACAGCAGGCCGCGCAGGCCGAGAAATTCGGTTTCCGGCCGCTGCAGCATCAGCGTGAAGTAGCGCTGCGCTTCGCGCTCGTCGCCTTCGAGCTGGGCCGCCTGGGCGGCAAGCAGCAGCGGCAGCGGCGTCTCGCCCGCGGCGATCAAAGCCTCGGCACGGCGCGCCTGGAGGCGGGCCGCGACCGCGTCGCCCGCCGCCACGGCAACCATGCCGCGCGACAGGGCGGCATAGCCGCGGCGGCGCCGGCGCGCGTCGCGCCACGCCGCCAACCGCGACGGCGCCGTCACCACGAAGAGCCAGAAGCGCAGCAGCATGGTGAGCAGCAAGGCGACGGTGCCGACGCCGAGCGCGAGAAGCCCGACCGGCGCCTCGATGCGATAGCCGAGCCAGTCGATCGTGATATGGCCGGGATTGACCGCGAACCAGCCGGCTGCAATGAGCACGACCGCCAGCGCGATGGAGTAGAGGGCGAAGCGGATCATGGACCGCGCGGCGTGTCGCCGGGCGCGGTCGCCGCGGCCGCGCTGCCGTGCAGCGCGAGCGCGCGCCGCGCCAGATTGGCGAAGGCGGTCTCCGCGGTCAGCCGGCCGCGCGCGTCACGCAGCCAATCGTCGAGCGCCGCGGCCTGCGCGCCGGACAGGTCGCGGCGCGCCGCGTCGCTGTCGAGCAGCGCGACCGCGCCGGCGAGATCGTCGACGGCCAGCCGCTGCGCCGCGCGCTCGATCAGCGTGACGGCGTTCGCCTGGCCTTGCCCCTGACCGGAGCTCTGCGCCGCATTGGCATCGAGCCGGCGCACCGTGACCACCGAGGACAATCGATCCCACACCTCGCCCCAGAACGTGCGATCCGCCGCCTGAGGCTGCTCCGCCGGTTCCGCCGCGCTGGCAGGCGCCGGCTTGGCGGGCCCGGCGAGCGTGAGCGTCGTGAGGCGCTGGCGCAGCACCGAGAGAGTCGGAACGCCGCTCGCGGAGAACGGCGCGAGACGATCGATCTCCGCGCTCAAGACACCGTCGCTGCCGGCCGTCACACGCAACGCGCTCAGCACGTCGGCATAGGGCAGGCCGCGATCGAGCGCGGCGCGCAGGGACAGCAGGCCGAGCGCCAGCGACTCGCCTTTCAGCGCGGTCTGGGAGATGGCGGTCAGCGGTGCCGCGATCTTCTCCACACTGGCGAGCCGCCGCTCGAGATCGGGAATGGCGACCAGCGCCGGCATGGCTCTTTCCATCGTGGTCATGCGGCGTTCGAGATCGACCACGACCGCCACCGCGCTCGCCATCTTCTCCACCGCCGCGAGGCGCTTATCGAGATCGCCGATCGCGGCGGTTGCCGTCGCCGCCTTCTCGACCGCCTCGGTACGTTTCTCGAGATCGGCCATGGCGCGCGAAAGGTCTTGCAGCGCCGCCTGCACGGTCGTTTTCACAGTGTCCTGCACGGCATCCTGTGCGGCGCGCTGGGCGGCCTCTTGCGCGACCGCCTGGGCCGCCTGGCGATTTTCGATCAGGGCATCCGCCAGCCCCGCGGGCGTCACCACCGGCTGCTCGATCAAGCCGGCAAGCCGGCCATCGAGCGCCACCAGGCGGTTCTCCAGATCGGTCAGCCGCGAGTTGGCGCCGGCCGAGGCTTTTTGTTCGAGGGCACCGAGGCGGTTGGTGACGTCGCCGAGCGAGGCGCGCAACGCCTGCAGTTCGGCGATGACCGCCGGTGCCGTGGACGGCGCCGCGGGCGGAGAGGCCGGCGCCGTACTTGGCGATGCGGAGGGCGCCGGAGCGGCCGCGCGCGGCGCACCCGGTGGTTGCGCACCAGGCGCTGCCGGCGGCGCGACGGAAATCGTCGTCGAGGGTGGCGGCGGATTGCCGGCGATCCAGCGCCGCACCGTATCGGGCGACAGCATGACGAAGGCGAAAGCCGCCGGTGATCAGCACCAGCACGGTGAGCAGCAATGCGCCGCTGCGGCGGCGCGGCGCGGCGCTATCGCCCGCCGCCCGCCGGGCGTCCGCCGCACTCGTGCCGGCCGAGGAACGGCCGACTCCGGCGATCGTCGGCGACGGTTGCTTCGGCGGCTGGGTGTCGGCGTTCTGGTTGGTCACGTCATCTCCCTGGCCGCTGGCCTTTCATTCGAACCGGTCATGCCGTCGGCGCCTGCAAGGCGGGATCGCCCAAGCAACGGAGCAGCCCCTCTTGATCCGGCCGCGGCGCGATGACGATTGCCCGCCAAGCCGCCGCGCCCGCGGCCAACGCGACCGCTCGACTCAGGCAGAGCGCCACGGTCCTCGCCAGCAAGGGCAGCGCATCCGCGTCGCGGCATAGAGTAACAAACGCCGTCGCGGTGCGGGGAGAGAAAAACGTGACCGCGTCGACCCGCCGCTGGCGCAGTGCCTCGAGCGTGCCAGCCGATAACGCCGTGGCTTTGCGCGCGTCATAGATCGCCGCGCGGCGCACGACAAACCCCGCGGCCATCAACCGGCCGGCCAGGTCGCCCGCCACCTGGGAGCCGGCGACATGGAGAAGGGGGCCATCGCCCGGCAACAGGCGCGCCATGACCAGGGCGGCCAAAGCCTCGACGTCGCCCGTGGCCGATTCGACCCGGTGGAATCCGGCGGCGCGCGCCGCTTGGGCGCTGGCGTCGCCGACCGTGAGGACCGGCATGTTTAGGAAATGCGTCAGATCGCCCCGGTTGCGTCGCTGCAGGGCGCGCACGCCGTTGACGCTGGTGAATAGCATGGCCTGCGCGTCCCCGCGGATCAGCGGCGGGCCGGGCAGATCGACGATTTCGAGCATGGGCTCGATCACTGTCTCGATGCCGCGGGCGGCGAGCGCCGCGGCGAAGGATAGGGCGTCCTCGCGCGGTCGCGTCACCAGCAGCCGCATCAATCGGTTTCCTTCAGCATGTCGGATACGGCGAAGAATCCGGGACCGCCGCGCTCGCGCAGTTCCGATCCGGCGTCATGGCCGAGACGCTGGGCATCCGCCGCCGGGCCGGTGCGCGCCGTTTCCAGCAAGCGGCCGCCATCCGGCGTGAAGATGGCGACGCGCAGGGACAGGCTGCCGTCCGCCAGGATCGCCAAGGCGGCGATCGGCGTGCGGCACGAGCCATCGAGCGCGTCGAGCGCGGCGCGCTCGGCGGTGATCGCGATAGCCGTCGGCGCATGGCTGACCATGGCGATGGACGCGCGCAGCGGCACATCGTCGGCGCGGCACACGATGCCGATGGCGCCCTGGGCCGGCGCCGGCAGGATCTCATCGGTGCCGAGCGTGACGCCGCCGGGATAGCCGTCGCCCGGGGCAAGGCCGAGCCGGCGCAAGCCGGCGAGTGCCAGCAAGGTCGCGTCGGCTTCGCCGTCGCGCATCTTGCGCAGGCGGGATTCCACATTGCCGCGGAACGGCACGATCCGCAGGTCGGGCCGCGCATGGCGCATCTGCGCGGCGCGGCGCAGCGACGATGTGCCGATCCGCGCGCCCTGCGGCAGGTCGCGCGGCCCGCCGCCGGCGCGCGCGATGAACACGTCGCGCGGATCCTCGCGCTCCAGCACCCCGGCAATGACCAGACCGTCGGTTATTTTGGTCGGCATGTCCTTCATGGAATGCACCGCGAGGTCGGCGCGGCGCGCCAGCAGCGCCTCGTCCAATTCCTTGGTGAAGAGACCCTTGCCGCCGATATTGGCAAGGCTGCGGTCGAGGAAGCGGTCGCCCGCCGTGCGAATGACCATCTTGTCGATGACGAGGCCGGCGCGCTTCTGCATCAGCAGACTGCGCACGAATTCGGTCTGGGCGAGGGCGAGCGGGCTGCCGCGCGTGGCGATGACGAGGGCGTTCTCGCCCCGTTGATGGCCCGCGCCGGCACTGGTGTTGGCGGTCGACATGCCCCGGTTTAATCCGTTCGACCGCGCCGCGCAATGCCGCAGGAAGCACCGAAGACGCGGCAACCGAGCCGTTGAGGAACGCGGTTTCCATCGTGGCGACGGGGAAACCAAGCGTGTAGAGTGCCGCGCCATGCCGGACCCGCGAACCAGCGCACCGAGCCAGCCGAAGATCGTGCTGGGCATCGAAACCAGTTGCGACGAGACCGCCGCCGCCGTGGTGCGCGAGGACCGCGTCATTCTGTCGAGCCGCGTGTTGTCGCAGATCGACGAGCATCAGCCCTATGGCGGCATCGTGCCGGAGATCGCCGCGCGCAGCCATCTCGAGCACATCGACCGGCTGGTCGCCGAGGCGCTGGGCGAAGCCGGCGTGACGATGGCCGATCTCGACGGTGTCGCGGTGACCGGCGGGCCGGGGCTGATCGGCGGCGTCATCGTCGGCGTGATGACGGCCAAGGCGATCGCGCTGGTGCACGGCAAGCCGCTGCTCGCGGTCAATCACCTGGAAGCACACGCGCTCACCGCGCGGCTGACCGACGACCTGCCGTTCCCGTATCTGCTGCTGCTGGTCACCGGCGGCCATTCGCAACTGCTCGTCGTCGAGGGCGTCGGGCGCTACGTGCGGCTCGGCACCACCATCGACGACGCGGTCGGCGAGGCCTTCGACAAGGCGGCCAAGATGCTCGGGCTCGGCTATCCCGGCGGGCCGCTGATCGAACAGGCCGCGGCGAAGTCTAGCGCGGGCGAGCGCGCGCGATTCGCCCTGCCGCGGCCGCTGCTCGGCCGGCCCGGCTGCGATTTCTCGTTCTCCGGTCTTAAGACGGCGCTGCGCCAGGTTATCGCCACCCGGCCCGCGCCGCTCAGCGCCGCCGACGTCGGCGCCATCGCCGGCGCCTTTCAGGACGCGGTGGGCGACGTCATGGCCGATCGCACCGCCCATGCCATCGAGAAATTCCTCGATCGCTATCCGTCACCACCGGCGCGCAATCTCGTGGTGGCGGGCGGCGTCGCCGCCAACAGCGCGCTGCGCGCCCGGCTCGGCGAACTCGCCGCGAAATCCGCGTTCGGGCTGGTCGCGCCGCCGATCGCGCTATGCACCGACAATGCCGCCATGGTCGCCTGGGCCGGGCTCGAACGCCTGCGCCTCGGACTGACCGATCCGCTCGACTTCGCGCCGCGGCCGCGCTGGCCGCTCGATCCCTCCGCACCGCCGGCGGTCGGCGCCGGGGTCAAGGCGTGAGCGCGCCGGCAGCACCGTCCATTGCCACCGCAGGGCCAGCGCCCCGTAGGCAAATTCTGCGCGCCATTGCGTTCGCCTTGGTGTCGTCGATCTGCTTCACCGTGGTGCCGGTCTGCGTGCGCTATCTCTCGGCATGGCTGCCGACGGCGGAAATCGTCGTGTTCCGCAACTTCCTCGGGTTTCTCCTGCTGCTGCCCTGGGCGCTCAGTGCGGTCTATCGCGCCGGCTGGGGCGCGCTGGCCCCAGGCGCGATGCGGTTCCATGTGCTGCGCGCCCTGCTCAATGGGGTCGGCATGATACTGTGGTTCTGGGCGCTCTCGAACATGCCGCTCGCCGACGCGGTATCGCTGCAGTTCACGCTGCCCTTATGGTCGATGGTCTTTGCCGTCGCGTTCCTGAGGGAACGAGTCGGTCCACGCCGATTCGCAGCACTGCTGATCGGATTCACCGGCGTGCTGGTAATCGTGCGGCCGGGCTTTTCGGATTTCGGCCTGCCCGCTATGGCGGCACTGGCCTCGGCGGCGCTTTACGGCTCCGTCGTCGTCGTGGTGCGCCATCAGACACACACGGTGCAGCCAACCGTCATCATGTTCTATACCACCCTGTTCATGACACTGGTCGCCTTGGGGCCGGCGCTCGCGAATTGGCAGCCGGTGCCGCTGGCCGCGCTGCCCTGGCTGGCCGCGCTCGGCATTTTCGGCTTTCTCGCGCAATATACCTTGGCCCATGCGCTCAGGCTCGCCGAAGCCAAGGTCGTGATGCCACTGGATTATCTGCGGCTGCCGATCACCGCGAGCTTCGCCTTCGTGCTGTTCGACGAGGTGCCCGATCCCTGGATATGGATCGGTGCCGCGATCATTTTCGCCACGACCTATTATATCGCGCGCCGCGATGCCAAGATGCAGCCGCGCGCCAGCAAAGCAGCGGCGTGAGATTGACGATATGAGAAACACGGCATGGCCATGAGCGACATTTCCCGAATCGGCATTGTCGGCGGCGGCGCCTGGGGCACCGCGCTCGCCGTCGCCTTGCAGCGCGCCGGGCGCGAGGTGGTGCTGTGGGCACGCGAGGCGGAAGTCGCGCGCGACATCAACGAAGCGCGCGAAAACACCGTCTTCCTCCCCGGCGTGCGGCTGCCGGACGGCATCACGGCGACCAACGCGCTCGCCGCCGTGGCGCGCAGCGAGGCGCTTCTGCTCGTGGTGCCGGCACAGCATATGCGCGCCACCGTCCGCGATCTGTCCCCCTCGCTCGCGGCGGGAACACCCGCGGTGATTTGCGCCAAGGGCATCGAACAGAAAACCTCGGCGCTGATGAGCGACGTCGTCGCCGAAATGCTGCCCCAGGCGCCGGTCGGCGTGCTGTCGGGCCCGACCTTCGCCGACGAAGTGGCGCGCGGTCTGCCCGCCGCGGTGACGCTGGCCATTTCGGACGCGGCGATCGGGCGCACGCTCGTGGCCGCCTTCGGTTCGGCGCGCTTCCGGCCTTATCTGTCGGACGACGTCATCGGCGCCCAGATCGGCGGCGCGGTGAAGAACGTGCTCGCCATCGCCTCGGGCATCGTCAGCGGCCGGGGTCTCGGCGAGAACGCGCGCGCCGCGGTGATCACCCGCGGATTGCATGAGATGGTGCGGTTGGGTGAGGCCTTGGGCGCCCGCATGGAGACGCTGATGGGCCTGTCGGGCGCCGGCGACCTGATGCTCACCTGCATGAGCCGGAAATCGCGCAACTTCTCGGTCGGCTACGCGCTGGGCGAAGGTAAAAGCCTGGCCGACGCCATGGGCGGCAAGCCCTCGGTTGCCGAGGGCGTGTTCTCGGCTTCGGCGGTGACCGGTCTGGCGCAGCGGAGGGGAGTCGAAATGCCGATTTCGCAGGCCGTCGATGCGGTGGTCAATCGCGGCGCCGCGATCGACCGCATGATCGAAGAGCTACTCTCCCGGCCCTTCACCAGCGAATACGCTGGCCGGTAGGGAGGATTGCGTCGCGGCATCGGCCACCATCAGCGATTTGTCGCGGGTGGCATGGTCGATCAGCGCGGCGAGCTGATTGGCGACGCAGCCGTAGCTGAGATCGTTGAGATGCAGCCCATCGGGCGACAGCATCTCGTCCAGCGTCATCTGCCCGCTGGCCAGCCAATATTGCATGATCTCGAAGCGGCGGAACACCGCGGCGCCCTTCTGCCGGCCGGCGCTGCGGATCGCTTCGACATGCAGCAGGTTGCGCTGCTGACGATTGAAGCTCGGCGCATATTGTGGCGACATCAGCACCACGTCGATGCCGGCGGCGCGCAGCCGGTCGATTCCCTGCTTGATGGTTTCGCGGGTTGACGGCGCATCCTCGCTGCTCTGCAGGGCGCCGTTGGTGCCGGCTTGCCAGATCACCAGATCAGGCTTCTCCGGAAACACGTCTTTGTCGAAGCGCGCCAGCATCTGGAAGGAACGTTCGCCGCCGACGCCACGATTGACGACGGTGATCTCCGCCTCCGGCCAGCGCCGCTCGAGTTCGTCGGCGAGGCGCGCCGGATAGGTATTGTCGGGCCCCGAGGCGCCGACGCCCTCTGTCGAGGACGAACCGATGGCGACGATCTTGATCGGCTGATCGGTGCGCAGCTTGAGCGCCGTGCGGGGCAGCGGCACATTTTGGGCGATAAAGCTTTCGGGAACATTGCAGCGGCCCTGGTCGGACCATTCGCCGTCGGCGGCCACCGGCCCGGCGAGCACCGCGATCGCCAGCAAGCCTGCGCAACAGCGCAGTTTGCTGAGGCGCGCCGGCCGGGCGTCGTTCACGGAGGAAGGCGGGGATGACACGGGCGCGGCTGGCTTTCTGAGTTTCACCGAACGGATTTGTGCACTATCTCAGCAAGCAGTCGTCCGAGGCAGCCATGCACCTTGGCGGCAAGCTGCCGGCGCTCGTTGCGCGGAACATTGTCGTAATCGAAGCGGCCACTATAAGCCCAGTATTTCATGATCCCCAGACGGTCGAAAACGGCCACGTCTGACTGCGCGGCTACGGCGCTCATCATATCATCGTAGGGCTCATAGTTGAGAAGCAATTCCATGCGGCGAGAGTACTGCATGTTCATTAAGACAACGTCGATGTCTTCTTTATGAAGAATATCAATGCCTTGATATAGTGCGTGACCGAACTCTTCGACATCGATGTTATTGACCGTATCGACCGTACCGGTCTGCCAGACGACCAGGGTGGGTTCGAGCGCCACGACATCGTCCTCGATACGATCCACCATTTGGCGCGTCGATTGGCCGCCGACGCCTTGATTGATCACGACAATCTTGGCGCCGGGCAGCAGGCGGGACAATTCCGCCTGAAGCTTGGCCGGATAGGCATCTGCCCGGGTCGCGGCGCCGGTGCCCGCCGTCGACGACGTGCCGAGGGCCACGATGCGGATCGGCTTGCCGGCCTTGAATGCCGCGCGGGTGTGGCGCAGCTGGGTCGGCATGTTCACGAACTCCGGCGGCACGGTGCAGATGGTGGCGGGCAAGGCGGAGGCGCCTGCCGGCGGCTGCGACTGCGCCGCGGCCGGCCGCGCGAACACGACAACCGCCAGCACCATGATTGCTGCGGCGGAGAGCCGCCAGGGCGGCACGGGTGTGATCCCAATCATTCAGCCGAACTCCCCCCGAGCGCTTGTTGATTGGCGACGACCTGCCGTGGTGCGCGCTCCTTCGCCTTGTACCAGGCGAGAACACAGGCAGTTGCGATCATCGCCAGTGATCCCGATCATATTGATGAGGATCTGGAACGGGACCGAATTGTCGATTTCGATGATGGCGATAAGCCCGGCAAAGGACAGAAAGACCCCCAGGCAGAAGACGTGAAGCGAATGCTGCCCGCACAGGATGACCGGCCATGCGGCGGTCGAGCGGAAGAACCGGTTTTCCGGCCGCACGAAGTAGATCACCGTGTAGGCCAGCGCGAGAAAGTGGACGAACCGCCAGAAGCGACAGGTTTGTCTTGTCGAACGGGTAGAGCGATTTGAGCATGGTGTCGAACGGGCCGTCGCCGAGGTCGGCGAAGTTCCAGCGTAGCGCCGCCACCAGGGCGAAGACGAGGAAAGCCATGGCGACGCCGAGCAACACCTTGTTGCGCGGAATAGGAAAGGGTTCGCGGCGAGACGAACCGCCGAGGATGGCGCCGACCACGAACAGCAGCTGCCAGGCCAGCGGATTGAAGAACCACACGGCGCCCGGCGGGTAGCCTGGCAGATTGATATGGTAGTAGCGCACAACGCCGTAGAGCACCGCCGCCACGGCCAGCGTCAGCAGCCGGCTTCTCATGCTGAGGAACAACACGACCGGCAGGAACAGCAGCAGCACGATATAGAGCGGCAGAATATCCATGTAGACCGGCTTGAACTTGAGCAGCATGGACTGAATGATCGCGACATGGGGTTCCTGCAGGAAGCTCGCGATGTTCATTTCCTCGACATACATCGGGTTGTCGAACTTGATCGACGTCCAGGCGACCTGCGCGACGAAGATCACGAACAGGAACAAATGGGCGACGTAGAGCTGCCACACGCGGCGCAGCACGCGCGCCGACGAGAACACGATGCCCTCGCGCCGCGCCGCCCGCATATAGACGAGCCCCGCCGCGTAGCCCGAGATGAAGATGAAGATTTCGGAGGCGTCGCTGAAGCCGAAGTTGCGCACCGTATAGTCGGCGACGATGTTCCCGGGAATATGGTCGATGAAGATGAAAATCAGGGCAAGGCCCCGGAAGAAATCGAGGCGCAGGTCGCGGCCCGAGGAAACGGCGCCCGAGGAAGCGGCAGGCTTCGACCGGACCGGAAATGCGCCGGGATGGCTCATGGACACTGCGTCGCCCTAAAGGAACTCGCTGCCCGATGCAGCGTGCAAAAGCCCGGCGAGTCTGCACCCCAGCCCCAGTGTTGGCAAGCGCTCGGCCCTCCTTTAAATTGCGCGTCGAGGGCGCGCGGCTTTAAATTGCGCGGCCATGGCGCGAGCGGTTAGAGTGCGCGCCCCAATGGCGCGGCAGGCAATGCAAGCGCCCCTATGGCGCGATTCACCGCAGCCGCAACCCGGGAGTGATCCATGCTCTTCGTCATTCATGCCACCGACAAGCCGGGCAACCTGGATCTTCGCCTCAAGACTCGGGCCGCCCATCTCGACTACCTGACCGCGGCGGGCGAGAAGGTCGTCGCGGCCGGCCCGACGCTGACCGAGGATGGCGCCGGCATGACGGGCAGCGTGCTGATCATCGAGGCGGCCAACAGGGCCGGCGCCGAGGAGTTCGCGCGCAACGATCCTTATGCCAAGGCGGACCTGTTCCAGGACACCACCATCATGCCGTGGCGCAAGGTATTCTTCCATCCGCCACGTTGAGGAGAATTGAGCGAATGGCGACCTGGCTGTTCAAATCCGAGCCCGAGGCCTACTCGTGGGATCGGCTGGTCAAAGAGAAGCGCACCGGCTGGAGCGGCGTGCGCAACTACCAGGCCAACAACAACATGAAGGCGATGAAGAAGGGCGACCGCGGCTTCTTCTATCATTCGGTGAGTGAGAAGCAGATCGTCGGGATCATCGAAGTGGTGGACGAGCATCATCCCGATCCGACCGACAAGACAGAGCGATTCGGCATGGTCGCCGTGAAGCCCGTGGCCGCCATGCCCAAGCCGGTGACGCTCGAGCAGATCAAGGCCGACCCGCGGCTCCAGGATTTGGCGCTGATCCGCCAATCGCGCTTGTCGGTCACGCCGATCGACGCCAAATCGTGGAAAATCATCTGCACGCTCGGCGGTCTCAAGGACGGCAAGGCTGGGGCCGCATGATCGACGGCAGTGGCGGCGAGGCGTCCGATGGCGATCGTGATTCGGCTGACGCCGTGGTGAAACCCGGCGATGTCCTGTGCCGGATCGAGGAGCTCGACAACCCGGGGAGCCGCGGCTTCGTCATGTTGCGCGATGGCGATGAGGAAGAGATCTTCGTGGTGCGCGACGGCGACGACGCCTTCGCCTATGTCAACGTCTGCCCGCACCGCTTCCTGCCGCTCAACTGGAAACCCGACGTGTTTCTCAACTTTCAGAAGACCCGCATCCTGTGCGTCGTCCACGCGGCCACCTTCGACTTGCGCGACGGCAGCTACATGGGCGGTCCCTGCCCCGGCCAAAGCCTGGAGTCGATCCCGCTGACGATCGAGGATGGGGTCATCCGCCTGGCGGGCTGAGGCGGGTCCCGCGCCCGCCCGAGCCGGGTGGGCAAAGTGCCTTGTGCCCCAGCGGGGTTGCGCCAATAATCGGCCAAACGAAGAGATCGCGCCGGCTTGAAATGCCGCAGGGAGATCAGCCATGTCGACCACCATGCCACGGCAGGATCTGATTCCGGTATCCGCGGAACTGGCGAAGACCGCCTGGGTCGATGACGCGGGCTATCGCAAGATGTACGCCGAGTCGCTGCGCGACCCGGAGGCCTTCTGGGGCGAGCACGGCAAGCGGCTCGACTGGATCAAGCCCTATAGCAAGGTCAAGGACACGACCTTTTCCGGCGACGTGAAGATCCGCTGGTACTACGACGGCACGCTCAACGCCTGTGTCAATTGCGTCGACCGCCATCTCGCCGCGCGCGGCGACAAGACCGCGCTGATCTGGGAAGGCGACGACCCCAAGGACGACAAGCGCGTCAGCTATCGCGAACTGCACCGCCACGTGTGCAAGCTCGCCAATGTGCTCAAGGCGCAAGGCGTCGGGAAAGGCGACCGGGTCACCATCTATATGCCGATGATTCCGGAGGCGGCTTACGCGATGCTCGCCTGCGCGCGCGTCGGCGCCGTCCATTCCGTGGTATTCGGCGGCTTCTCGCCGGACTCGCTCGCCGGGCGCATCCAGGACTGCGATTCGCGCTTCGTGATCACCGCCGACGAAGGCGTGCGCGGCGGCAAGAAGATTCCGCTCAAGGCCAATACCGACGAGGCGCTCGCCAAATGCCCGCAGGTCAAGAGCTGCCTCGTCGTGCGCCGCACCGGCGGCGCGGTGAGCTGGGTGCAAGGCCGCGACGTGTGGTACCACGAGGCCATGGAGACCGCGTCGGCCGACTGCGCCGCGGAGGAGATGAGCGCGGAGGATCCGCTGTTCATCCTCTACACCTCGGGCTCGACCGGCAAGCCGAAAGGCGTGCTGCATACCACGGGCGGCTATCTCGTGTTCGCCGCCATGACCCATCAGTACGTTTTCGATTACCACGACGACGACATCTACTGGTGCACGGCGGATGTCGGCTGGGTCACCGGCCACAGCTATATCGTCTATGGCCCGCTCGCCAACGGCGCGACCTCGCTGATCTTCGAGGGCGTGCCGAACTATCCCGACTTCTCGCGCTTCTGGCAGGTCGTCGACAAGCACAAGGTCAATATCTTCTACACGGCGCCGACCGCGATCCGCGCGCTGATGCGCGAGGGCGACGCGCCGGTGAAACAGACGAGCCGCAAGAGCCTGCGCATTCTCGGCACGGTCGGCGAGCCGATCAATCCGGAGGCCTGGCTGTGGTACTACCGGGTGATCGGCGACGAGCGCTGCCCGATCGTCGACACCTGGTGGCAGACCGAGACCGGCGGCCACATGATCACGCCGCTGCCCGGCGCCACGGCGCTCAAGCCCGGCTCGGCGACGGGGCCGTTCTTCGGCGTCAGGCCGGTGATCGTCGATGGCGAAGGCACGCCGATCGAAGGCGCCGGCGAGGGCAACCTGTGCATCGCCGACTCCTGGCCGGGCCAGATGCGCACGGTCTATGGCGACCACCGGCGTTTCATCGAAACCTATTTCTCGACCTTCAAGGGGATGTATTTCACCGGCGACGGCTGCCGGCGCGATGCCGACGGCTACTACTGGATCACCGGCCGGGTCGACGACGTGCTCAACGTGTCTGGCCACCGGCTCGGCACCGCCGAAATCGAGAGCGCGCTGGTCGCCCATCCCGCAGGTGGCCGAGGCGGCCGTGGTCGGTTTTCCCCATGACATCAAGGGCCAGGGCATCTATGCCTATGTCACCCTGATCCAGGGCGCGGCGGCGAGCGACGACTTGCGCAAGGAGCTGGTGCTCTGGGTGCGCAAGGAGATCAGCGCGATCGCCAGCCCGGATGTGATCCAGTGGGCGCCCGGCCTGCCCAAGACGCGCTCGGGCAAGATCATGCGCCGCATCCTGCGCAAGATCGCGGCCAATGAGCAAGACAGCCTGGGCGATATTTCGACCCTGGCCGACCCCTCCGTCGTGCAGGACCTGGTGGCTGCCCGCGTGAAACCCTAATCAGCGACGAGACCCATGACTCCGCAGATCCTGATCATTCTCCTGTCGACCCTGCTGCCCGCTGCGGCGGTCGCCATGATCCTCCACAAGGGCGGCAAGACCATCGGCTATTGCGTGTTCGGCGCGCTCGTGGTCTATGCGACCTCGCTGGCGATCATCATCATCCTGTTCCAGCTTCACGCCTTCTGGCCCAACATGCCGTTCCAGGCGTTTCTGCTGCTGATGCCGATCGCGGTCGCGGGTCTGTTCGTCTGGCAGCTCAAGGACCGCGGCCCGAATCGCTAGAACGATACGCCGGACGGACTGTGGAGACCGGTGGCGGGCTGGCCGCTATTTGGCCGGGATGATGATCGGCATGATGGTGGGCGGAGGATACGTCATGCGAAACTCGACCTCTTGCGTCACTGCGACGCCGCTTTCCTCCTCGACCCAGGCGACCGCCTCCGCGCCGCGAAATCCTTCCCGACGAATTGCCGATCGCAGGACATAGCGCCATGCCGGCTTCCAGCCGCACCTTTGTGGTGATGGATCCGCTGTCGAGACGATTATGATCAGGCTTTCGCCGCCCGTCACGCTAATCAAGAGTTCGTGCTCGCCATCCGGAATCAGCACGGGTCGCGCCCAGGACTCGCGCCCGCGGTTGCCGATCGGTTTGCCATCGACACTTGTGAGCAGCCGGTACGCAGATCCTTGTTGGCCGCGCTCATTTCCATCTTGCTTCCCACGACCGTCGCCGCGCTCTCGGAGCTGAGTCCCTCAGGCGGCTGGTAGTATTGGACCGTCGCACACCCCGCGAACACGAGGGCGACGGCAATCAAGCCGGTGAATCGCACCATGCCCCTCACAGTGGACGTTTGCTTAAGACAGCGCGAAGAACAGCACCTCGATGGCGAAGATCGTCATGATGGCCCAGAACAACAAACGCACACGCTCGTGACGGGTGAGCGACGACAATCTTGCGATCATGATTTACGCCCTCAATCGTATTTGAACCGCTCGGTGATGATGCGCGCCGCCGGCACGCCACGCGCCAATAGCGCCCGCTCGACCGTATCCATCATAGCCGTCGGGCCACAGACGAAAAAGAGCCACGCGGCGGGTTCGGGCCAATCGAGCCATCCATCGACCGTGGCGCCATCGATCACGCCGACGCCGCCCGACCATTCATAGGGCGGCTCGCTGACCACATGATGAACCCGGAAGTCCATGGCCGCTTCCATCGCCGTCAGCTCGTCCCGGCATACGATCTGCGACGCCGAGCGGTTTCCATAAAGCAGCCGCATCGGGCGTTTTTCGCCCGCCGCCCGGCGGTCGCGCAGCAGGCTGAGGATCGGCGCGACGCCGACTCCACCGGCGATGAAGGCGAGCCCCGCGGCCGGCTGACCCTTCGGCAGGGCTGCTTCGGCCGCCGACAAGGTGAAGCTGCCGTACGGCCCGTCGATATAGGCGCGCGTGCCGACCGCAATCTGGCCGAGCGATCTGCTGAAGTCGCCGGCTTCCTTGATGACGAATTTGAAGCGCGGTCGTTCGCCGGGCGCCGAGGCGAAGGACAGGGGATGGTCCGACAGCGCGAAGGGCAATGTGCCGATGGTCACCCAGGCGAACTGGCCGGCCTCGAACGGGATCGCCTGCGTCACCTTGGGCTTGAGCCCGCGCGAGAACACGCCGACCGGCTGCAGCTTGGCGGGCCACAGGGTGACGCCCCATAGCCCTTCGCCGAGCCGCAGCACATGCGACACGTAATAGGGCCGCTGCGCCAGGTTCCAGGGCTTCACCAGATAGAGATAGCCGACGACGGCGAAGGTGAGCGCGACCATGACGATCCACAACTGCGCCAGCGTGATGTCGTCGCTGTAGCTGCCGACGTTGACTGCGTGATGGAGCCCGGCAGCGGCGAGCGCACAGGCGGCGAGTCCATGGCTGATGCGCCACGCCTCATAGGGTATCGGCAACGAGTCGCGCAGCACGGCCACGACGGTGAGCCCCAACAGCAGCGCCCAGGCCAGCACGCCGCTCGCGAACGCGCCGTTGGTGAACATCTGCACCAGCTGGTCGAGCGCGGCGATCGGATCGCTTGCCAAGGTCGGCACGACGTAGAGAACCGGGTGCACCAAGAGGGCAAGCGTGATGACCTTCGCCGCCATCTGATGGAAATGCATGATGGCATCGATGCCGACACGCCCGGTGATCCCGGCCAGCCGGCCGGACAGCACGAATTGCACCGCGAGCAGCGCGAAGGCGACCATGGCCAAGCCGCTCGACAGCTTGCGCCAGAACCCGCCGACGTGCTCCTCCGCCAGCAGCAGCGGCAGCGAGCCCACCAGAATATAGAGGATGATGAGGACCGTGACGGGCAAGCCCGGCGGCAATGGCCGGGGCCCAGCGCCGCTTGACGGCTGCGGGTCGGGGCTCGTCGGGAGATTGGGTCTGGCTCACGCCGGATCTCGTCTGCGCCGCCGGTGTCTGCGCGTCGATAGGCTCAGAAATCGATGCACCGGCCACCCTTTTCCCAATCGCCGTAGCGCGTCGGCTCCGGCCCCTTCGGTCCGCCGATCTCCGGCTTGCGCGCCGGGGCCGCGGGCTGCGGCGCCAAGTCCCCGGCCGGCGTCGGCTTGGGCTCGGCCGCAACTGCCGGCGCGGTCGGCTTCGCGGGAGCCGTAGCGGGCCTTTTACCGGCTTTCCGAGCCGGCTGGGCGGGTTGGTGGGCCTTATAATCAACCATGATATTCTGGCTCGGATTATTCCTGGTGGGCGCGTGTGCCATCTTGAATGCGGCGCTCATAAATCTAAATAGTTTAGGACCGGAACGCCACCCGAGATGGCCCTTCCGGCCGAAGGGAAACAGGGACGATGAGCTTTACCCGCACGTTTATTCTGATGGCCGGCCTCACCGGCCTGTTCGTTGCCGTGGGCTTCTTGCTTGGCGGCCAGACCGGCATGGTGCTCGCCTTCCTGATGGCTGCGGGGATGAATTTGTTCGCCTATTGGAATTCCGACAAAGTGGTGCTGCGCATGTATCACGCGCAGCCGGTCGACCGCGCCACCGCGCCCGAGCTCTACGGCATCGTCGAGCAGCTCGCCGCCAAGGCCGAGCTGCCGATGCCGGCGGTCTATGTCATCGAGAACGACCAGCCCAACGCCTTCGCCACGGGGCGCAATCCGGAGAACGCGGCGATCGCCGCCACCACCGGGTTGCTGCGGAATCTCAGCCACGAGGAAGTGGCCGGTGTGCTGGCCCACGAATTGGCCCACGTCAAGAACCGCGACACCCTGACCATGACCATCACGGCGACCCTCGCCGGCGCCATCGGCATGCTGGCGCAGTTCGCCTTCTTCTTCGGCGGCAACCGCGACAACAACAACGGCGGCGGCAATTTCCTCGTGTCGCTGCTGGTGATGATCCTGGCGCCGATCGCCGCCATGCTGGTGCAGATGGGCATTTCGCGCACGCGTGAGTATGAGGCCGACCGCATGGGCGCCGAAATTTCCGGCCGCCCGCTGTGGCTGGCCTCGGCGCTCGAGCGCATCCATGAAGCGGCCCATGCGATTCCGAACCCGACCGCCGAGCGCAATCCGGCGACGGCCCACATGTTCATCATCAATCCGCTGAGCGGCCAGGGCATGGACAACCTGTTCTCGACCCACCCGAACGTGGCGAACCGCGTCGCCCGCCTGCGCGAGATGGCCGGCGTGGGCGCCGCGCCCGTCGCCGGTCCGTGGGGCCGCCGCCGCGCCTGAACCCAGCCGCCCACCCGCTTCATTGCCGAGGGGTGACAGTCCGGCGCCCCTCGGATACACCTGCCCTCCATGACTGAAACTTCCCCGACTCGCGGCGCGTCCCGCACGGCTGGCCGCGACCTCACGGCGCGCGCCGTGGCCTTGGACGTGCTCGCGGCCGTGCTCGACCAGCGCCGGCCGCTCGAGGACACCCTGGCGGCCCATCCCGGTTTCGCCAAGCTGGCGGGGCGTGACCGGGCTTTCGCCCGCCTGCTGCTCGCCACCACCCTGCGCCGGCTCGGCCAGATCGACGACGCGATCCGCCATTGCCTGGCCCGGCCGCTGCCGCGCGCCGGTCTGCTTGCGCAGCACATCCTGCGCCTGGGCGTGGCGCAACTGCTGTTCCTCGGCACGGCGCCCCACGCCGCCGTCAGCGCCTCGGTCGATCAGGCCGAGCGGGCGCAACTGACCGCCCACAAGAAGCTGATCAATGCGGTGCTGCGCCGGCTGTCGCTTGAGGGCGCCGCCCTGCGCGATGCCCAGGACGCCGCCCGGCTCAATACGCCGAAGTGGCTGTGGACATCGTGGAGCGCGGCCTACGGCGAGGACACGGCCCGCGCCATCGCCAGCCAGCATCTCACCGAGCCGCCGCTCGATATCAGCCTGAAGCCCGGATCTCGACTGCGCGCCATGGGCCGAGCGGCTGGCGGCCATGGTGCTGCCCAACGGCAGCCTGCGCCGGCCGGCGCAAGAAGGCGGCATGATCACCGGGCTGTCCGGCTTCGCGGAGGGCCACTGGTGGATCCAGGATGCCGCCGCCAGCCTGCCGGCGCGCGTGCTGATGTCCGCCTTGGGCGACGTGCAGCGGCCGCAGCCTGATCGATCTGTGTGCCGCGCCCGGCGGCAAGACCGCGCAACTCGCCGCCGCGGGCGCCACAGTCACCGCGGTCGAGAAATCGCCGCCGCGGCTGGCGCGCCTCGACGAAAACCTCGCCCGCCTCGGCCTCACCGCCGAGACGCTCGGCGCCGATGCCACCACATGGCGGCCTGCGCAACCGGTCGATGGCGTGCTGCTCGATGCGCCGTGCAGCGCCACCGGCACCATCCGGCGCCATCCCGACATCGCCTGGACCAAGCGCGCGGCGGACACCCCCAAGCTCGCCGCCCTGCAGGACCGCCTGCTCGCCAACGCGGTCCCTATGCTGAAGCCCGGCGGCATCCTGGTCTACGCGGTATGCTCCCTGGAACCCGAGGAAGGCCCTGCCCGCATCGCCGCCCTGCTGAACACGGACGCGCCGGTGTCGCGCCTGCCGATTCGCGCCGAAGACTCAGCCGGCTTGCCCGCGCTGGTCACCCCGGACGGCGATCTGCGTACCTTGCCCTGCCACCTGGCCGAGCAGGGCGGCATGGATGGCTTCTATATCGCGCGCCTGGTGCGCCACGGGTGAACGGGTGCCGCACGCGACGGACGGATGCCGCCTTGCGGCGCTTTCCTTAAGCTGATACGAAAAGCTCGTGCAGCAGCCGACCCGTATCGCGCCCTCGATTCTTTCCGCCGATTTCGCCCGTCTCGGCGAAGAGGTGAAGGCCGTCACGACGGCGGGCGCCGACTACATCCATGTCGACGTGATGGACGGCCATTTCGTGCCGAATCTGACCATCGGCCCCTCGGTCGTCAAGGCGCTGCGCCCCTATAGCGACAAGCCGTTCGACGTCCATCTGATGATCTCGCCGGTCGATCCGTTCGTGGCGCAGTTCGCCGACGCCGGCGCGGACATCATCACGGTGCATCCGGAAGCCGGCCCGCATCTCCACCGCACGCTGCAGCTCATCAAATCGCTCGGCAAGAAGGCCGGTGTATCGCTCAATCCGGCGACGCCGGTCGATCTCGTCGATTATGTGCTGGGCGATATCGATCTCATCCTGGTGATGGCGGTCAATCCCGGCTTCGGCGGCCAGAGCTTCATCGGCTCGCAGATCGACAAGATCAAGGCCCTGCGCAATCGCATCGATGCCAGCGGGCGGACCATCGACCTCGAAGTCGACGGCGGCATCAATGCCGAGACGGCGGCCAAGGCGATCGCCGCCGGCGCCGACGTGCTGGTCGCCGGCACCGCCACCTTCCAGGGCGGCGCCAACGCTTACGCCGACAATATCCGCCGCCTGCGCGGCGGTCGTTGATCGCAAGGGTACGCCCGGCATGGCGGCGGACGGCACCACGGCAACCCGCACCGGTCAAACCTCGGATGACGCGGCAACCGCCGGCAATCAGCGTCTCGCCAAATTCTCCGCCGCCCTGCAGCGGCCTTTTCCGCTGACTCTGCGCAGCGTCGCCAGCGCCGCCCGCGGGCTGGTCTTCGCGCTGCCTGGTTATGGTGCGACGCTGGCCCGCCGCGGCCCGAGCGCGCTGCGCGTCGTGCCACCCGATCCCTGGCCCGGCGATGCCGACCACGGCCGCACCATACTCGGCGGCGAGTTCACCTTCGCCGGCCGCACGGTTGCGATCCTCGCCGAGGAAGCCGGTGCGCGGGGCGAAGCGGCGGAGGCGACGCCGCGCGCGGCCTTCGTCTGGGCGCCGGCCGGTACCGATGTGACCTGGCGCGGCGCGCTCCACAGCTTCGCATGGCTCAAGGATATGCGGATCGTGGGGGGCGAACCGCCGCGCCTGTGGGCGCGCGCCATGGTCGCCGATTGGATCGCCCAGCACGGCAAGTGGAGTGCTTTGCCGTGGCGCGCCGATGTGATGGCGACGCGCCTGTGCAGCTGGATGTCGATGGCCGATTTTCTGCTCACCGGCGCCGATGCGGATTTTTCCACGCGCTTTCACGATAGCCTGGCCCGCCAGGCACGCCATCTGCAGCGCACCGTGCCCGGCGATCTCACCGGTTCGCGCCTGCTCGGCGCCATCAAGGGATTGATCTACGCCGCAGCCTGCCTGTCGCTCGGCGACAAGCGGATGGCCCGTGCCACGCACTTGCTCGAACGCGAATTGCGCGCCCAGGTGCTGGGCGACGGCGGCCATGTGGAGCGCAGCCCGCGCCGCCAGCTTTCGGTGTTGCGCGACCTGGTCGACATGCGCGCCACGCTCGCCGCCGCGCAGTGGGAGATTCCCGACGGGCTGCAGACCGCGATCGACCGCATGGCGCCGATGCTGCGCTTTTTCCGCCATGGCGACGGCGCCTTGGCGCTGTTCAACGACAGCATCGAGAGCGAAGCCTGGTTGATCGACCTGGTGCTCACCCAAGCCGACGCCAAGGGCAAGCCGCTCGCCTCGGCGCCGCACAGCGCGTTCGAGCGGGTATCCGCCAATCGCACGCTGTTGCTGGTCGATGTCGGCGCGCCGCCGGCGCCGGGCAATGAATCCCATTGCTTCGCCGGCACGCTGAGCTGCGAGATGAGCGTCGGCAAGGAACGGCTGATCGTCAATGGCGGTGCCAGCATCGGCGGCTCGGCCACATGGCGGCGCGCCATGCAATCGAGCCTCGCCCATTCGACCCTGACCATCGCCGACACCAATTCGACGGATATCTTCGACGACGACGGCTGGTTCGGCGGCCCGGCGCGGCCGCTCGGCCGCATCATCGGGCGTCGGCCGGAGCGTGTCGCCTGCCGGCGCGACGAGGCGGACGGCGCAGTGTGGCTCGAAGGCAGTCACGATGGCTACCTCAAGCCGTTCGGGCTGATCCATCGCCGGCGCTTGTACCTGTCGCCCAACGGCGACGATCTGCGCGGCGAGGATATCCTGGCGCTGCCCGAGGGCGCCTCCCAGGTCCGGGCGGACACGCTCGGCAAGCCCTTCACCATCCGCTTCCACCTGCATCCGACCGTGCGCGCGTCTCTCGTGCAGGATGGCGCGGCGGTCCTGCTTCGCCTGTCGGGCGGCGGCTGGCGTTTCCGTTCGGCCGGCGCTGCGCGGCCGCCGGCGCTCGAGGAAAGTGTCTATCTCGGCCAGCGCGGCGAACCGCGCCGCTGCGAGCAGATCACGGTCGCGGGCGACATCGGTCCCGAAGGCGCCACCATCAAATGGGCGCTGCGCCGGGTCGGCGACCGATGACGGACTCCGTCCCGATCGCGCACACCAATTCGCACACGGCCGCGCGGCGGGGCTTTCGCGCGTCATGAGCGGCGCCTGGTTCTGGGTGCTCGTTTTCGCCGGTACCGCAAGCGTGACGGCGCTATTGACCCGCACCGTGCTGCAGGTCCTGCAGCAACGCGCGATTCTGGACCATCCCAACGAGCGGTCGAGTCACGCGCGCCCGACCCCGCGCGGCGGCGGCATCGCCGTCGTCGCGGTCCTGCTGCCAAGCTGGCTGCTGATCGCCACCGATACACCCGCGGCCGATACGAGCTTCTGGCTGACCCTCGCCGGAATCGCCGCGCTGGCGGGCCTGTCGTGGATCGACGATCTCCGCAATCTGTCCGCCGCGCTGCGCGTCGCCTGCCATGCCATCATCGTCGCCATCGTGCTCGCGGCCTTGCCGGCCGGCGCGCTCGTCTTCCAAGGGCTGCTGCCGACGTTCGCCGACCGCATCGCCGCCGGCCTGCTGTGGATCTGGTTTATCAACCTGTTCAATTTCATGGACGGGATCGACGGCATTTCGGGTGTCGAGGCCCTTACCATCGGCCTTGGGCTGTTCCTGGTCGCCATCACCGGTGCCGGGGGTTTGCGTACGGAAAGCCTGCTGGCGCTGGCGCTCGCGGGCACGGCGCTCGGTTTCCTGCTGTGGAATTGGCATCCCGCCCGCGTGTTTCTCGGCGACGTCGGCAGCGTGCCGCTCGGCTTCGCGCTTGGCTGGCTGCTGCTCCAGGCCGCCATCGCGGGCCACTGGGCGGCCGCCCTGATCCTGCCGCTCTATTACCTGGCCGACGCGACCATCACGCTCGCGCGCCGCGCCGCGCGTGGCGCCAAGATCTGGCAGGCGCACCGCGAACACTTCTACCAGCAGGCCGCCGCACTGGGCCGCGATCATGCGGCGGTCTCGCGCGACATCGCCTTTGCCAACATCGCACTGATCGCGCTCGCCATTGCCGCCGAGCATGCCGCGACAGGCCTCAAACTCGCGGCTCTCGCGGCGGCTCTCGCCCTCGTCGCGCTGCTGCTGCGGCGTCTCTCCGGCGCATGGCGCCGCGCCCGCCCGTGAGCGCGCGGCCGCGCGCGCCATGACATGAGCCGCGTCCTCGTCACCGGCGCCGCCGGCTTCGTCGGCCGCGCCCTGGTGGACGCCTTGCTGGCGTCCGGTCATGACGTGACCGCCGTTGTCCGCCATGTGGCGGACGCGCCGCGCTGGAACGGCCCGGCGCGCGTCGTGGCCGCCGAGATCGATGGCGCGACCGACTGGCGCGCCGCGCTCGGTGGCATCGAATGGATTGCCCACCTCGCCGGCATCGCCCATCAGCCGATCCTGGAGGACGCCGCAACCGCCGCGCGCTATCGCGCGGTCAATCGGGATGGCACCGCTGCGCTCGCCCGTGCCGCGGCGGCGGCAGGCGTCCAGCGGATGCTGTTGCTGAGCAGCGTCAAGGTGAACGGCGAGCGTACCGGGGGAACCCCCTTCACCGAGCGCGACGCACCCGCGCCGGAGGACATCTATGGCCAGACCAAATGGCAGGCCGAGCAGGCTTTGGCCCGGGTCGCGCAGGAGTTCGCGACTGGAATTCACCGTCTTGCGCAGCCCGCTGGTCTACGGCCCGGGTGTCGGCGGCAATTTCGCGAGCCTGCTGCGCCTGTGTGACACGGCGCTGCCGTTGCCCTTCGCCGCCATCGACAACCGGCGCAGCCTGATCGCGCGCGCCAATCTGACCCACGCCATCGTGACTTGTCTCAGCCACCCGGCGGCGGCCAATGGAACGTTTCTCGTGCGCGACGGTGATGACCTGTCGACACCCGACCTGGTGCGCCATCTGCGCCGGGCGCTCGGTCGCCCGGCCCGGCTGGTTCCCATCCCACCGCTATTTCTGGCACGCATGGGCGGACTTTGCGGCCGCAGCGCTTTGGTGAGCCGCTTGCTCGGCTCGCTCGCGATCGACGATCGTCTGCTGCGCGAAACGCTCGGCTGGGTGCCGCCCGTCCGCGCCGATCAGGCGCTCGCGGAAACCGCCAAGGCATTCCGCTCGAGGGCCGAATCCTGACCGGTGAGGCGGCGGGCCGATTGCACCGGAACGCGATGTGTAAGAATATGCGCCGTTCCGCCCGAGCCAACCGTCCTATGGAGAAGCTGGCCCCATGAAGCCGATGACGCGCATGCTGTTCCGCGCGGCGGTCATTTTGACGCATGACGGCATCATGGCGGCGATCGCGTTCCTGATCGCGCTGCGATTGCGCATCGGCGTCGACTTCTACGCATATTCGCCGGACCTGGCGACCCTCGGCACCGTTGTGTTCACGACGGCGGCCCTATGCGTATTCATCGCAACCCGCCTCTATCGCGGCGTCTGGCGTTATGCCTCGATCGACGAAATGATGCAGATCGCGCGCGCGGTCGGCTTCACGATCCTGATCTTCGTGTTCTGCATGTTCTTCATGACACGCTTGCAGGCCATGCCGCGCTCAGCGCTCATGATCAACTGGTTCGTGCTGGTCGCCCTGATGGGCGGCTCGCGTCTGGCTTATCGCATTCTCAAGGACCGCGGCGCCCGCGGCATCTTCAGCCGCCAGCCGGCCGCCGGCCACGGCCTGGTACCGGTGCTTCTGATCGGCGCCAGCGACGGCGCGGAACTGTTCATCCGCGCCATGAGCAACATTCCACAGGCACCGTATCGTGTGGTCGGACTGATCGACGACAAGGGCACGCGCGTGGGCCGCGTGATTCACGGGCTTTCGGTCTTGGGCGATCTCGACAGCCTGCCCGCCGTGGTGGAGAAGCTCGCCCATGCCGGCCACGCGCCCCAGCGCATCATCGTCACCGAGGATTCGCTCAGCGGCGCCCGCCTACGCAAGCTGGTGGACGTGGCGGACAAGCTGGGCCTGACCGTCGCCCGGCTGCCCAAGCTCACCGACTTCCGCGCCGAGCAGGGCGACGCGCCGGTCAAGCTGGAGATGCGGCCGATCGCCATCGAGGATCTGCTCGGCCGGCCGCAGACCGTGCTCGACCGCGACCAGATGCGCCAGATGATCGTCGGCAAGCGGGTGCTGGTCACCGGCGCCGGCGGCACCATCGGCAGCGAGCTGGTGCGCCAGATCGCCGATCACGGCCCGGCCCAACTTACCCTGCTCGACCATTCGGAATACGCGCTCTACTCCATCGACCTGGAGATTTCCGAGCGCAAGCCCAACCTGTGGCGCCGCTCGATCCTGGCCGACGTGCGCGAGCGCGCCCGCATCATGGCGGTGATCGCCGAGGAGCGGCCGGAGCTGGTGTTCCATGCCGCGGCGCTCAAGCATGTGCCGGTGGTCGAGACCCATCCGGTGGAAGGCGTGCTGACCAACGTGGTCGGCACGCGCAACGTGGCGGAGGCCTGCAAAGCCGCCGGCGTCAGTGCCATGGTGCTGATCTCGACCGACAAGGCGGTCAATCCGTCGTCCGTCATGGGCGCCACCAAGCGGCTCGCTGAATGCTGCTGCCAGTTGCTCAACGCGCAAGGCGCCACCCACTACGTGACGGTGCGCTTCGGCAATGTGCTGGGCTCGACCGGCTCGGTGGTGCCGCTGTTCCAGCGCCAGCTCGCCGCGGGCGGCCCGCTGACCGTCACCCATCCGGAGGTGAAGCGCTACTTCATGACGGTGCGCGAGGCGGTCGAGCTGGTTCTCGAGGCCACCGTGCTCGGCCTCGAGACCGAGGGCCAGGGCGAGCGTATCTATGTGCTCGACATGGGCGAGCCGGTGCGCATCGCCGATCTCGGCGCGCCAGATGATCCGGTTGGCCGGGCTGCGGCCCGAGACCGACGTCAAGATCACCTTCACCGGGCTCAGGCCCGGCGAAAAGCTCAACGAGGAGCTGTTCCATACCGCCGAGATCCTGGCCCCGACCCGCTACGCCGGCATTCAGCTGGCCGCCCCGCGCACGGTCGACGCCGCCACCTTGGCGCGCGGGCTGGACGATCTCGAAGCCGCCGCGCGCGGGCGCGACACGGCGGCCACCCTCGCCTTGATTGCCCATCTCGTCCCCGAATATTCTGGCGCCCGTCCTGTGGAACCGCCAATCTCCGCCGCCGCATCCTGAGGCGTGCGTCCGCCCGTCTCGTCAACCTCGCCTGAGCCCCATCTGGCCTGTCCGGAGCTTTCGATGACCGCCGATCTCGTTCCCATTCGCCGCGCGCTGATTTCCGTCTCCGACAAGACCGGGCTCATCGAATTCGCCAGGTTTCTCGCCAGCCAGGGCGTGGCGCTGCTGTCGACCGGCGGCACCGCCAAAGCGCTGCGCGACGCGGGCCTCTCCGTCACCGATGTGTCGGAGGCGACCGGCTTTCCCGAAATGATGGATGGGCGAGTCAAGACGCTGCATCCGGCGATCCACGGCGGCATCCTCGCGCGGCGCGACAATGCGGAAGATGTCGCGGCGATGAAAGCGCACGGCATCGGCGCCATCGACCTGATCGCCATCAACCTCTACCCGTTCGAAGCGACCGTCGCCAAGGGCGCGGACTTCGACACCTGCGTCGAGAACATCGACATCGGCGGCCCGGCGCTGATCCGCGCCGCGGCGAAGAACCATCCGTGGGTCGCGGTGCTGACCGATCCGGCCGACTACGCCACGGTGCAGGCGGAGATGACGGCGAACAAGGGCGCCACGACGCTCGCGCTGCGCAAGAAGCTGGCGCGCCCAGGCCTATGCCCGCACCGGCGCTTACGACGCCGCGATCTCGACCTGGTTCGCCGGCCAGGTCGGCGAGCAGTTCCCCAAGCGCGCGGTGTTCGCGGGCGAGCTCAAGCAGGCGTTGCGCTACGGCGAGAATCCGCACCAGTCGGCCGCGTTCTACAGCAACCCGGCCGACCCGCGCCGGGGCCTCGCCCAGGCGACCCAGATCCAGGGCAAGGAGCTCAGCTACAACAACCTGAACGACACCGACGCGGCGCTCGAGCTCGCCGCCGAATTCACCGATGGTCCGGCCATCGCCATCATCAAGCACGCCAACCCGTGCGGTGTCGCCACCGGCAAGAGCTTGCACGAAGCCTACTTGCGTGCGCTGTCGTGCGATCCGGTGTCGGCTTTCGGCGGCATCATCGCCGCCAACCAGACGCTCGACGCCGAGACCGCCGCCGAGATCGCCAAGCTGTTCGTCGAGGTGGTGATCGCGCCCGACATCGACGCCAAGGCCAGAGAGATTCTAGCGGCGAAGAAGAACGTGCGGGTGCTGACCACCGGCAAGCTGCCCGATCCGGACGCGCCCGGCATGGTGCTGAAATCGCTCGCCGGCGGCTATCTGCTGCAGACGCGCGACGCCGGCCGGCTCAAACCGTCCGACCTCAAGGTCGTGACGAAGGTGAAGCCGACCGAGGCGCAGATCCGCGACATGCTGTTCGCCTTCACCGTGGCGAAACATGTGAAGTCGAACGCCATCGTCTATGTCAAGGATGGCGCGACGGTGGGCATCGGCGCCGGCCAGATGAGCCGCGTCGATTCCTCGCGCATCGCCGCCTGGAAAGCGCTCGAAGCGGCCAAGGCGGCCGGCGAAAGCGAGACCCGCGCCAAGGGCTCGGTGGTCGCCTCCGACGCTTTCTTCCCATTCGCCGACGGGTTGTTGGCGGCGGCGGAAGCGGGCGCCACGGCGGTCATCCAGCCAGGCGGCTCGATCCGCGACGACGAGGTGATCAAGGCCGCCGACGACGCCGGCCTCGCCATGGTCTTCACGGGCAGTCCGGCACTTCCGGCACTAACACTTGAAATGATCTCCCGCACGGGAGTGTGTCTCGTGCCGATCACGCTCCCGTCTGCCGCGAACGCTCCTGCATTAGCGCGCTGCGCGCAGGCGCTGTCTGGAAACTATCGTCGGCACCTTCGTCGTTGCGTCCGGTAGCAGCGCTTCGTTACATTTCAAAAAATAATAAATATAAAATTGGGGAGGCGTATCGTGAAAACGATCATTGGTCTTTTTGTGGCCGGACTAACCTGCGTCACGTTCAGTGCACCGCATGCGCAAGAAGCGCAGCAAGCTCAAGATCCCGGCTTCGATGCGAAGTCCTATTACGCTGGCAAGACCATCCGGATCCAGGTTGGGTTCGGTCCCGGCGGTGGGACGGACCTGCAGGCTCGGCACTTCGCCGCCCACTGGGGCAAGTTCGTGCCGGGCAATCCCCGGTTTCAGGTCACCAACATCACGCCGAACACGGCATCGGCCAATCGCCTCTATAAGAGCCCGCCCAACGGCTTGACGCTGGAGCTGACTGGCAGCCCCAACGTCACGAACCAGTTCACCATTCCTCAAGCCGAGTACAAGGTTGAGGAAAACCGGATGATCGGCACCCATGTGGCCTCGGTCAGCGTGCTGTTCGGCTACAAGGACCTGCCTTACAAGACGCTGCGCGATGCCGTCGGTGGCAAGGAAGTCCTCCGCATGGGCTGGCGCACGCCGCAGCAGGCCAGCGCAATGCGCATGGCCGCGCTGTCGGAATGGCTGAACATCCCGATGAAGTTCATCCCCGGCGCGGCCGGCACCGCCGACAGCCTTCTCGAGCTCGAGCGCGGCGATACCAATGTGTGGATGCCCGGCGGCGCCGGCACGGCGTGGTTCGGACTGCCGACCATTCGCCCGGCTGGCTCAAGGATGGCATGATCCGGCCGATCGCCGTCATGGAAGCGCCGGGGACGAAGGTCAGAGGGAACAAGGAGATCGAAATGCCCGACTCCGTTCCCTACGTGGCCGATCTGCTGACCGATCCCGAGCAGAAGCGGAAGATCATCGCGCTCAGCAACATCATCGACCGCTACAGCAAAATTTTCATGGCGCCGCCGAAGACCCCGGATCATCTCGTCAACGTGCTTCGCGCCTCCTACGAAGCTCTGTTGAAGGACAAGGACTTCGTCGAAAGGCTGGAGGTCCTGCAAGGAGACCCCGTGGATTATGTGCCGGGTGACGTGGTCGAGCGCGACATCCGCCAAATGGTCAAGGACTACGTCGAGTTCAAAGACGAGTTCAAAACCTGGGAGGAATGGGCTCGGGTCCGCTTCTAGCCATAAGCCGCAGACGGCGTGGTCAGCAGCCTCATCCTCAAGAAAGCGTTCGACTGTTTGCGTCAATGACGGACCGAGAAGGCAACGAAAAGTTTGCCAACGCTCTCCCGCGAAAAGGATTGCCGGCTAGCGTGTCGTTCTTGGCAGGGGGAAGCGATGTTCGACACGATCCTATCCGGACTAGCCCACCTCGGCACATTCAGCTATTGGGGAGCCGTTCTGGTCGGCGTTCTTGTCGCCGCGCTGATCGGCCTGCTGCCGGGTGTCGGCACGCCGATGGTGATGGCCGTCGCCATTCCCTTCATTCTTTTCACGGTCCAGGATCCGCTGACCGGCATCATCCTGTTGGCGACCATCGGCGGTGTCTCGAGTTCCCTGGACTCCGTGCCTGCGATCCTCCTCGGCTATCCCAGCGCGTCCACCCAGGTCACGTTCATCGAGGGTCATCAACTCGCCGAGCAGGGCAAAGCGGCCCACACGCTGGGAGCGACCTACGCGGCGGCGGGATTGGGCGGCATCGTCGGTGCCATCGCGCTCGTCCTCATCATCCCCGTCATCAGGCCGTTCATCCTCAACTTCGGCTATTCCGAGATCGCGGCCATGGCCGTGTTCGGCGTCGCGATGGTATCGGTGCTGAGCGCCGGCGCGATGCTGAAGGGGATCACGGCTGGCCTTATCGGCATCCTGCTGAGCACGGTCGGCATTCACTGGGGGACAGGAACCGAGCGTTTCACCTTCGGCGAATTGAACCTCGCCGAGGGATTGCCGATGATCGCCATGACGCTCGGCATCTTCGCCTTGCCAGAAGTGTTCGACCTCTGCGCCACGGGACGCGCCGTGAGCTCGAAAGGCAAAGCGATCATATCGAATAGCGAGGTCTGGGCCGGCGCCAAGGAAGGGCTGCGCCGCTGGCGGATCACGATCCGCCAATCCTTGTTCGGCGTGTTCCTCGGCATGGTCCCTGGGATCGGCGGCGCGGTCATCGACTGGCTTTCCTACGCGGTCGGCATCGCGCTCTCGAAGGACAAGAAGCAATTCGGCAAAGGGTCCTTGGACGGCGTCATTTTTGCCGAATCGGTGCAAAATTCCAAAGAGGGCGGCCAAGCGATACCGACACTCGTTTTCGGCATTCCAGGGGGCCTGTCCTGGGTTTTCATTCTCTACGCGATGCTGGCTTACAATATCGCGCCGGGCCCGCAGATGCTGGACCGTCACGCCGATATTACCATCATGATCGCCGTCAGCTTCGGCATCGCGAATCTTCTCATGGTGTTGATCGGCCTTTGCCTCACCGCGCAGCTCGCGAAGGTCACGATCATTCCGTATGCCGCAATCGGCGCCGTCATGATTCCCATCGCGTTCCTATCCGCCTTTCAATCCGGCGACGGCTGGTTCGGCATTCTGGTCCTGCTGATCTTCACGCCGATCGGGCTACTGATGAAGGCGTTCAAATGGCCGCGCTCGCCGCTCATCCTCGGCTTCATTCTGGGCGGGGTCATCGAGAAAAACCTACAGAGCGCCGTATCGGCCCATGGCGCGATCAGCTTCATCACGCGCCCCATTACCCTGACCCTCATCATCATCACTGTCGTCACGACGGTCGTTCTGCTGCGCCTGAACAGAGCGTCCGGCTATGGGCAAAATCAAGCGCCGGCCTCAGCGGGCGCCGCTTTTGCCGGCACGGCAAGCGGCATGGGCGGATCGAAATGGAAAGCCATGTTCGACGTGAGCGGGCCCATGCGCGCGGAGCACTGGTTCAGCTTGGCCCTGTTGTGTTTTGCCGGCGCCGCGCTCGTCGGCTCGCTGAACTATGCGGCGAGTGCGCGTTTCCTGCCGATGGCGACCTGCGGCATCGCCATCGTGCTGCTTCTCTGTCAGCTCATCTTCGGGCGCGGCAAGCTCACGGGGGAGATCATGGACATAGGCTTGCGTAGCATCGATGTGCCGGACGCCCGGCGAAACGCGCCGATCCTCGCTCTCGCTACCACCATGATTGCCTACATACTTCTGACGCTGACCATCGGGCTCCAATATGCGTCGTTGGCATTCGCCATCGCCTTTCCGCTGATCACGATGAAGGGAAGGCCCGCCATCATCTCGAGCGTCGTGGGCGCCGCTATCCTCTTTCTCATGGCCTTCGGCCTGCTCGACTATCACATGGGCGTCTACTGGCCCGAGCCGTACATCGGCAATTGGATTCAACGAAGCTGGTAAGTCAGTCAACAAAGGGCCGTGAATATGCGCAATGGACAGAAGATTTACGATGCCGACACCCATATCGCTCCCACCGCGGAGGCGCTTCGTCCTCATCTGTCCGCAAAACTGCTGGACCTGATTCCCGACTTGGAGGACCGCCGCGAGGAGGTCAAGATCGGCTGGGCGGGCGAGCGGTTCGAGCCGCCCTATCGGCACCGTTATCGTTTCGCCAAGCGCGAGGGCTGGAGCAAGAACAAGCCGCGCCACCTGGGCGAGGCCGGCCCCCGCGAGAACGCCGAACGCCACTTCCAGAAATTCATGGGCGTGACCTTTCCGTCATACGGCGGCGCCGACGACGACGCAGCCGCCCGGCTGAGGGACATGGATAGGGAAGGCGTGGATGTCCACTTCCTCGTCAGCAGCGGCGGCGTGGGCCATCCCGATGCGCAAGCGGAGATGGAGTTCATCGCCGCCCAGCACCGCTATCTCGACGGTTTCTGCAGCCATGATCCGCGGCGTCTGAAGTCCTGCCTGACTGTCACGCCGCTATGCGTCGAGGAGTCGGTGGCGGAGATCCGCCGCTGGGGCAAGGCGCCCTGGGCGGTTGCGGTCCACCCCAGCCTGCCGCTCGACTATCCGCTCGACCACCCGGACCTCTATCCGATCTGGGCGGCGGCCCAGGACCATAATCTCTGCGTGATCCATCACAGCCTGGCCTGGGGCTATCCGGGATACCGCGACATGTGGGGCAATCCGTTCATCGGACGCAGCGCGAGCCATCCCTGGGCGGCCATGCGGGCCGTTGCCTCGTTCATCGGCGGTGGTCTGATGGACCGCTTTCCCGAGCTGCGCTATGCGGTCCTCGAATCCGGGTTCGGCTGGCTGCCGTTCTGGGCAAGCCGCCTGGACGACCAAGCCATCTATGTCGGCTATGTCGCCGAACTCAAACACAAGATGAGTGACTATGTCACCGGCGGCCGCTTCTTTGCGTCGATCGAGCAGCACGAGGGGCCGAACAGCGCCAAGACCGTCAACGAGTCTCTCGGCGACCACATCCTCATGTTCGGCTCCGACTATCCGCACGCGGAATCCCGCTTCCCAGAATCGGCCGACCGGGTGCTGGCCTGGCAGAATGTGATCGGCCCGGAGGCGATGAAGAAGATGATGTGGGACAATCCGGTGCGCTTCTTCGGAGAACCGTGAGCCGATAGCGGCCATCCGGTCGTCTACCGGATGGCCGACCGGGCTCGCTCAGGTCAGTTGCCCCACGGCGACGCTGATCAGACCACCGGCCGCGAGAATGATCAGCGGGTGGAAGGTGCGCCATGCGAGCACGGCCGCGGCCAGGCCGGCGATCGCCCACAGCGTGATGGCATTGCCGGTGCCGCCGCTCTCCGTCGCATGCATGATCGAGAGCGAGCCGGCCATCAGCAGGCCGACGCCGACCGGCGCCAGGCCGAGTTCGAGCGCCGAATGCCAGGGCGTGCCGCGATAGCGGTTCCACACCCGGCCGACGAAATAGACCACCAGCGACGACGGAAGGAAGATGGCGAGACAGGCGACGACGGCGCCGGCCCAGCCCGCCACCTTCCAGCCGATCAGCGCGACGATCATGGCGCCGGGGCCGGGGGCCGCGCGGGTGATGGCGAAGACGTCGACGAATTCGCGCTGGGTCAGCCAGCCGTGCACCTCGACGGTCTGGTGATGGACCGGCGCCAGCACCGAGACCCAGCCGCCGATCGACAGCAGCGACAGCGGCGCGAAGATGACGACGAGCAGCCAGAGAAGATTGTCGCCGTCGCGCATCAGCGGCCTCCCGCCGGGCGGGCGCGGGTGAACCAGGCGGCGAGCACGCTCAACGGCGCGACGCACAGCACCACCGGGATCATCGGCCATTGCAGGATGCCGACCAGGACGATGAGCGCGATGGCGGCGATATAGGGCGCGATGTTCCTGAAGGTGCCGCGCACCGAGCGCAACGCCACCGAAACCAGCAAGCCGACCGCCGAGACCGCGACGCCGTCGAGGAAATCGTGGATCCAGTCTATATCCTTGATCTGGTCGTAGACCGTGGCGAGCGCGATGACGGCGAAGAACGGCACGAAGACGATGGCGAACGTGCAGGTCAGCGCGCCGACCGCGCCGCGCAGGCGCTGGCCGATATGAACCGCGAGATTGACGACATTGACGCCAGGCAGCACCTGACAGAGCGCCAGGCCGGTGAGGAATTCGGTCTCGCTCATCCAGCCGCGCTTGAGCACGATCTCGCGGTGGACCCAGGCGGCGAGCCCGCCGCCGAAGCTCAGCGCGCCGATCTGGAAGAAGATCCAGAACAGCACCGGCAGGGAGACGCCGGGATGATAGCCGGATGTGCCGGCGGCCGGGGTGTCAGGTGGCGATGGAGGCTGGCCGGCGGGGGACTGGGACATTCGCGCTACTGCTGTTATGGCTTGCGCTGCCATGGTGACGGAGCGCGCCCGCGGATCAACCGCTACCATCGCGCGGCAGTCAAACTCTTGTGACTTGGCGTGGGTTATGTGGCGGAGCGGGCGCGCCGCGGCTCCTGGACGGTCCACAGCAGCAGCGCACCGAGCGCCAGGAACAGCAGAACGCTGGCCATGCCGGCGCGCTGGGTGCCGAACGCCACGGTCGCCCAGCCGAACAGCGCCGGGCCAACGAAGGCGGTGGCCTTGCCCGACAGCGCATACAACCCGAACATCTCCGCTTGCATGCCGGGCGGCGCGAGGCGCGCCATGAGCGAGCGGCTTGCCGCCTGGGCCGGGCCGAAGAAGATGCCGAGCGCCATGCCGAGCGCCCAGAACACCGTCTTGTCGTGAGTGACCAGAATGGCGATACCGGTGGCGATCAGCCCGGCCAACGCGATCGTGATGGTGCGCTTGGCGCCGATCCAGTCGTCGATCCAGGCGAAGCCGAAGGCGCCGAGCCCGGCGGTCAGATTGAGCGCGATGCCGAACCAGATGATCTCTTCCACGGTCATGCCGAATTCACCCGCCGCATAGATGCCGCCGAACGCGAACAGCGTGTTGAGCCCGTCGGTGTAGATCATGTGGGCCAGCAGGTAGCGCGCCACATTGCGGTAGTTGCGCAGATTGCGCAGAGTCGCCGCGATGGTGCGGAGTCCGTTGCGGATGGCGGTCATGGCAGGCACGCCGCGGCCCGGCTGATCTGGCGTGAAGACGAACAGCGGCCAGGCGAAGGCGGCGAACCACAGGGCGGCGATCGGCCCGGCGACGCGCACATGGGCCGCCTGCTCCTTGGCGATGCCGAACCACGGCGGATCGGCGCTGACGAAGCCGACCAGCACAACCACCAGGCAGACCAGCCCGCCGGCATAGCCGGCGCCCCAGCCCCAGCCCGACAGGCGGCCAAGCCGGTGGGCGGCACCAGGTCGTTCAGCATGGCGTTGTAGAACACGATGGCGAATTCGAAGGCGAAGTTGCCGATGGCGAGGCAGACCAGCGCGAACAGCACGTAGGACGGGTCGGGCTTGACGAACCACAGAAGCGCCGTAGCCGCGATGCAGATCAGCGAGAAGGCCGCGATCCACGGCTTGCGCCGGCCGCTCTGGTCGGCGATGGCGCCGAACACCGGCGACAGGATGGCAATGGCCAAACCCGAGAGCGTGATGGCGAGGCCCCACTGGCCGGTGGCGATAACCGGATTCTCGGCGACGCCTTGAGCAAAATAGGCGGCGAAGACGAAGGTGAGAATGACGGCGGGAAATGCCGAGTTGGCCCAGTCGTAGAGGCACCAGGCGACCAGCGCGCGGCGCGGCACGCGCCGGGACGAATTCGCCCGCGCCAGCGCGATCGTCTTTCCCGTGAGCGGCTGGCGCGGGCGCGGTCGGAATGGCGGCCATCAGCCGGCGAGGAGCGCGCGCAGTTGACGATTCGCGACGGCCAGCATGGCGAGATCGACACCGCCGGCGGCCCGCATCTCGTCGGTCAGTTGCACGATGCGCTGGGCGGCCGAGCCGCGCGAGAGAAGCCAGGCGTCGGCGCTTTGGCCGAAGGCCAGCACGTGCCTCGTCAGCTCCGCCTGGAAGGCATAGAGGTCCTCGACGATGGCCGAGACCGCCTGCTTCTGCCACGAGGTTTCCGCCGGGATGGCACGCGCCGACTGACGCAGCCATTTGAGGTCGAGCGCGGCACCGAGGCCGTAATAGAGCTCCGCCACCTGGACGGTCTTGTTCACGTCACGATCGGCCAGGCGGATGATATCGGGCGCCGCCCCCAGCCAGTCGAGCTTGGCGATGCCGAGGGCGAGATCCTGGGGCGCGCCATCCTTGGTGAAGGCGGCGGCCCGCTCGAGCAGGCGGTCGCGGTCCTCCGCCGGGAGCACATCGATGAGCTTCGCGGCCAGCGCCTCGATGCCAGGCTTGAAGTCGGCCATGGCGGCGGCGACGTCGATCGGGTGAGTCATGTTCTGCAGGAACCATAGCGTGCAGCGCGAGACCAGCCGGCCGGTCTCGCGGATCATGGCGATCTGCGCGTGCGCCGGTACTTTGGCGTCGAGTGATTCGATACCGGCCCACAGGTCGCGCAGCATGAAGGCGTCGCGCGTCACCGTATAGGCGTGGGCGACATCGCCCGGCGGACAGCCGGTGCGCTCGTTCATGTCGTTGACGAAGGTCGGACCGACGCGGTTGACCATGCTGTTGGTCGCCACGGTCGCGATGATCTCGCGGCGTAGCCGATGCTTGGCGATGGCGTCCTTGAATTTCTCGCGCAGCGCCGTTGGGAAATAGCGGAACAGGTCCTCGAGGAGAAAGGCCTCGTCGGGCATGGCGCTGGCGAGCAGGTCCTCGTAGAGCGAGAGCTTGCCATAGGCGAGCAGCACCGCGAGCTCCGGCCGGGTCAGGCCCTTGCCGGCGGCAGCCAAGGCAGCGATCGCTTCGTCGCCCGGCAGCTTTTCCACGCCGCGGTTGAGCTTGCCGGCCTTCTCCAGGGTCTTGATGAAATGCTGCTGGGCGTCGAGCTGTTCGACGCCATGGGCTTCCATGACGCTGATCGCTTGGGTCTGCAGATAGTTGTCGCGCAGGATCAGCTCGGCGAGCTCGTCGGTCATGGTGACGAGCAACTGGTTGCGCTGCTTTAGGGTGAGATCGCCCGAGTCGATCACCGCGCCGAGCAGGATCTTGATATTGACTTCATGGTCCGAGGCGTCGACGCCGCCGGAATTGTCGATCGCGTCGGTGTTGATCTTGCCGCCGGTCTGGGCCGGTCCGCCTGTTCTGGCATATTCGATGCGGCCCAGTTGGGTGACGCCGAGATTGGCGCCTTCGCCGACCACCCGGGCGCGCACCTCGTTGCCGTTGATGCGCAAGGCATCGTTGCTGCGGTCGCCCGCGTCGGCATGGCTCTCGCCGGTGGATTTGATGAAGGTGCCGATGCCGCCGAAGAACAGCAAGTCGGCCTGGGCCTTGAGGATGGCGCGGATCAGGTCGTTCGGCGTGACCGCGTCCTGCTTGATCTCGAACAATGCCTGCATTTCGGGAGTCAGCTTGACCGATTTCGCCTTGCGGTCGAACACGCCGCCGCCCGGGGAGATCAGCTTGGCGTCGTAATCGGACCATGACGAGCGCGGCAGGTCGAACAGCCGGCGGCGCTCCACCAGGCTCGCCTTGGGATCGGGATTGGGATCGACGAAGATATGCAGGTGGTTGAAGGCGGCGACCAGCTTGATGTGCTCCGACAGCAGCATGCCATTGCCGAACACGTCGCCCGACATGTCGCCGACGCCGACCACGGTGAAATCCTGCGACTGGGTGTCGAGGCCGAGCTCGCGGAAGTGGCGCTTGACCGACTCCCAGGCGCCGCGCGCCGTGATGCCCATCTTCTTGTGGTCGTAACCGGCCGAACCGCCCGACGCGAAGGCGTCATCGAGCCAGAAGCCGTAATCGCGCGCGATGCCGTTGGCGATATCCGAGAAGGTCGCGGTACCCTTGTCGGCGGCGACCACCAGATAGGGATCGTCGTCGTCGTGGCGAATGACGTCCTTCGGCGGCACCACGCTGTCGCCCTTGTAATTGTCGGTGATGTCGAGCAGGCCGCGCATGAGCAGGCGTGTAGCAGGCGATGCCCTCTTCCTGCAGCGCCTCGCGCGTCGCCGGCGCGCGCTTCAGCACGAAGCCGCCCTTGGCGCCGACCGGCACGATGACGGCGTTCTTGACCATCTGCGCCTTCATCAAGCTGAGGATCTCGGTGCGGAAATCCTCGCGCCGGTCGGACCAGCGGATGCCGCCGCGCGCCACCTTGCCGCCGCGCAAGTGGATGCCCTCCATGCGCGGCGAATAGACGAAGACTTCGTAGAGCGGCCGCGGCAGCGGCAGCTCGTCGACCTTGCGGCTGTCGAGCTTGAACGACAGATAGGGCTTGGGTCCGCCGTCCGCCGCCTTCTGGTAGAAATTCGTGCGCAGGGACGACAGCACCAGGTTGAGGAAGCGGCGCAGGATGCGGTCCTCGTCGAGGCTCGCCACCGCGTCGAGCGCTTCCTCGTATTTGACCTTGAGCGTCACCTCACGACTTTCCGCATGCGACGCGGTTCGCCGGATCGAAGCGCGTGGCGAACAGATCGGCGAACAGCCGCGCGAACGTCGGATTGTGCAGGAAGGTATCTTCCATATAGGCCTGGCTGTAGGTGATGCCGGCCTGGCGCAGATATTTGCTGTAGGCGCGGATGACCGTCACCTCGCGCCAGTCGAGCCCGGCGGCGATCACCAGACGGTTGAAGCCGTCGTTCTCCATCTCCTCGGCCCACAGCCGGGCGACCGCCCCTTCGAGCAGCGGCTTCACCTGATCGAGCGCGATCGGCTCGCCGCTCTTGGTCCGCATGCCGAAATCGTGAATCCAGACCGGCCCGCCGCCACCCGTGCCGTCGCCCCTTGGCGCCTCCGCGCCGTCGCCCTTCGTCGCCTCCTCGCCGGAGGCCTTCGGCTCCACCAGGTAGGGCAGCTCGTCGATGACCTTGAAGCCGAGATTTTCCAGCATCGGCAGCACGTCGGACAGCGGCACCGCGTCGATGGCGTGATAGATCTTGAGCCGCACCGAATCGTCCGGCGCGTCGAGCGGACGGTAGAGGTTGAGACCGAGCCGGCCCGTCGCGCCCGCCATATCGATGCGGTTGATGTCCTGCAGCGCGCCGGCCGCCGGCGTGCGCTCGCGGTAGGCGGTCGGGAAGGCGTCCGCATAGCGGCGCATCAGAGCCAGGCCGGCATCCTCGCCACGCGCCTCGATCAGCGCCTCGCGAAGTTCGTCGGCCCAGCCGCGCGCCGCGCGCGCCAGCCGCCGCTCGATATGATCGGCATCGAAATTGGGAATCTGGCCGGGCTGGGTCTTGACGATGACATGCAGCCGGGCGAGCGGCGATTCGCCGATCTGGGTATAGAAGGCGGACACCGTGCCGTGCAGCTCCTGGCACAGGATGTCCTGGAACTTGAGCCGCAGGTCGGTGTCGAACTTCTCGCGCGGCGCGAAGATCAGGCAGGACAGGAAACGCTCGAACGGATCGCGCCGGATGAACAGCGCCACCCGATTGCGCTCCTGCAGTTGCAGGATGCCGAGGCTGATATCGTAAAGGTCGTCCTCGGAGATCTGGAACAGCTCGTCGCGCGGATAGGTCTCGAGGATGTTGATCAGCGCCTTGCCGTCGTGACTGGTCGGCGCCAAGCCGGAGCGCGTCACGACCCGGTCGATCTTCTGGCGCAAGAGCGGAATGAGCCGCGGGGTCAGGTTGTAGGCCTGCGACGTGAAAAGTCCGATGAAGCGGTATTCGCCGACCACCTTGCCGTCGGCCGCGATCTTCTTGATGCCGATGGTATCGAGATGCACCGGCCGGTGCACCGTCGAGCGCCGGTTGGCCTTGGAGATCATCAGCAGCGTCGGCGAGCGTACCAGGGCGCGGATATCGGGCGGCAGCGCCGACGCTTCGGTGGTGGCGTGGAAGATACGCGCCTCGGGATCGCGCAACAGACCGAGACCGGAGCCTTCGACGACTCGTCCGATGCCGGGTTCCGCCGCGTCGCCGCCAAAGGCGTATTCGCGAAATCCGAGATAGGTGAAGTGGTTGTTGTCGAGCCAATTGAGGAAGGCGCGTATCTCCTCGCCGTCCTCGGCTGGCACGCCCGGCGGCGTCGGTTCCAGGTCTTTCAGGATAGCAGCAAGCCTGTGGCGCATCGGCAGCCAATCCTCGACGGCGACGCGGACGTCGGCGAGCACCGCTTCGATGCCGCGCTGGACCTCGTCGCGCGCCACCGCGCTCGGCTGCTCGTCGATCTCCACATGCATCACCGATTCGGTGACCACGCCATCGCCGTTCGACTTCCGCCGCTCCGTTGGAGGGGAGCAGTTCCTTGAGCGCGCCTTTGGCGTCGCGGCGAACGCGCAGGATCGGGTGAATGATGAGATGCACGGTGATGCCGCGGCCGGCGAACCAGCCCGTCACCGAATCGACCAGAAACGGCATGTCGTCATTGACGATTTCGACGACCGTGTGGCTGCTGGTCCAGCCGTGCTCCTCGAAGCTCGGGTTATAGACCCGCACCTTGGGAACGCCGGGCTTGCGCGTCTGGGCAAAGCGCCAGATGGCGAGCGCCGCGCCGGTCAGCGCCTCCGGCCTCACCGCCAGAAGATCGTCGGGCGCCACTTGGGAATAATAGAGATCGAGGAAGCGCGCCGCCGATTGGCCGGCATGCTGCGGCGTGCCGTCCTTGGCAAGCGCCTGGCGCGCAAGCTGGCCGACGGTGGAGAGAAGGTCGGCCTTCAGCCGTTCCGGTCGCGAAGCCACGATGCCCCCTTTTGTGGCGAGCCTAAGTGGATGGTCGAGACAAGTGGGTGACAGAGTATCTGCATCTGACCCTGGCCATTCGTCTCATGTGCCACGAACGCCGGCATACGCCCATTCCGCACACCAAAAACAGCAATTTTAGTTAATTTCACCTGAAGGCC
>CAVVYA010000003.1:0-17544 GCA_963752345.1 uncultured Alphaproteobacteria bacterium | reverse complement strand
GATGGCGCCAAATGCGTGTTCACCTTGCCTGCGCCGTCGCGATCGCGGGGGCGATTGCGGCCTCCGCTTCGGCGGTTCACGCCGACGACTTCTATAAGGGACGACAGCTCGTGCTGATGGTCGGCAACAACGCCGGCACGGCCTAAGACGCCAGCGCGCGCTTCATCGCGCGGCATTTCGGTCGCAATATCCCCGGCACGCCCACCATCGTGGTACAGAACATGCCCGGTGCGACCGGGCTCATCGCCGCCAATTACGTGTCGAATGTCGCACCCAAGGACGGCAGCGTGATCGCCAATGCCCATCAGTCCCTGCCGCTGCGGCAACTGCTGGGCGACACCGCCGTGCGATACGACGCCGCCCAGTTCCAATGGATCGGCAGCCCGGAGACCAGCAACCAGACGATCGCGGTCTGGCACACCGTGCCGATTCAATCCATCCAAGACATCAAGACCCGCGAGGTTGTCATGGGGGCGACCACCCCGAGCGCCGACAGCAGCATCGTGCTGGCGCTGGCCAACAAGCTGGTCGGAACCAAGTTCAAGATCATCCACGGCTACCAGGCCAACCAGATCGACGTCGCGATCGAACGCGGCGAGGTGCAGGGCCGCACGGTCATCTGGGGCGGCATGAAAACGACCAAGCCGGACTGGCTGCGCGACAACAAGGTCAAGATCGTCGCCCAGCTCGGACTGACGCGCGAGCCCGATCTGCCCGATGTGCCGCTGATGCAGGATCTCGCCGCCGACGAGGACGGCCGGCGCATCATCGAGCTGTTCTCCGCCCAACTGGCCCTGGGCCGTCCGCTCTATGCCGCGGCCGGCGTGCCGCGCGAGCGGGTCATCCTATTGCGCGCGGCGTTCGAGGAAATGGTAGCGTCCCGCGAATTTCTCGAGGAAGCCAAGCGCACCAATTTCGACGTGCGATTGGTGACCGGCGCTGAGTTCGAGGAGATTGCCCGCAAGATCATGACGACTCCTCCGGACCTCGCCGCCAAGGCCGGACTCAATCAGAATTGAATGCCCTAAGTCCTCATGTCGGGCTGCACTCCGCCCGCACAGCGGTAGCCTCGATTGTGGCTAGCCCCGGCGGGGGAATAGACGCAGGGCGTTATGACGGCCAATCGCGGCGAGGTCCTCCGGCGACAGGCCGAGGCTCGCCAAACCCTTTGTCGTGTGCGATACGCCGAGCAACGGGTAATCGCTGCCGAACAAGACCTGCGACACGCCGGTCAGCGCGAGCAGCGCCGACATGGCGGGCGGATTTGCCGCCTGGGCCGTGTCGTAATAGAACCGGCGCAGCTCATGCAGCACACCTTGCGGCGCCTTCGCCGCGTTGCGCGGATCAGCCTCCAGAATGTGCGCCATGCGGTACGCCACCATGGGGATGGCGGCGCCGCCATGGGAGAAGATCCAGCGGATGTCGGGACAGCGCGCGAACGTGCCGCTGAACAACAGGCTGGTCACCGCACGGGTGGTATCGATCGGAAATTCGACCACTGAGGGCGAGACACCCGGTATCAGCGCCGAGCAGCACTTCGGCACCGTCGGATGGAGATAGATAACGGCCCTGCGGCGGTGGAGCTCGTCGAAGACTTCGGCGAATGCCGGGTCTCCCGGCCATTTGTCCTCATAGCTCGTCATCAGCCCGATGCCGTCAGCCTTCAGAACGTCGAAGGCATAGGCGATCTCCGCCAAGCTGCCATCGCGATCCGGCAGGGGCAGCGCGGCGAACACGCCGAAGCGGCCGGGGAAATCGCGCGCGAGATTTGCGGCATATTCGTTGGAAGCGCGCGCCAGGCCGCGGGCGAGTTGCGGGTCGCCGAACCACACACCCGGATTGGTCAACGATGTCACCGCGGTGGCGATGCCGTTGCGGTCCATCTCCTCGATCGAGCGCTGGGGCGTCCACTCGAGCAGAAGATCGGTGCGCCGGATCGTCGCCGCAATGGCCGCGCGGGCGCCCTCGGCCCAGGCCGGCGGCGTGATGTGGTGGTGGACGTCGATGAAGCCCGCCGCCGGGTTTCGCGAATCAGCCTCGGCGGCGTTGCTTGCAGCGTCAGTCATGATCGTTTGCCTGGCGTTCTTGCGCGGCGATCGGTGTCAGCCCCGGTTGCCCGCGGGCATCGATGCCAGGGACGCCAGCAGGCGCCCATGGCCGACAATCGGCTCGCGGATACCCAGAGCCGAGAAGGCCGCGAAGAAATTCGCCGACGTGCTGGCGATCACCGGGACACCCGTGTCGCGCTCGATGATGTCGATCACGTCGCACACCGGCCATTGCGGGCACGGCATATAGAGTGCTTCGGCACCGGGCGCGTCCTTCAGCGTATCGACCGCGAGACGGTAGATGTCGGCCATCGAGATGCTGTAGATGCGTTTGAAGTCGACCAGATGGCTGGCGAGCTTGCTGACCTTGAAGCCGTAATCGGTGAGGAACTTGCCAAGGTCGTTCTGGGTCTTCTCGGGATAGATCGATGCCACCGCGACGTTCTTGGCGTTGAGGTGGAACATGCCGTCGACCGCCGCCTTGATGGTGGTGGTGGAGGGAATACCGGTCCGTTTGGTGATGTGATCGACGACTTCCTGGTCATATCCCTTGCCGCGGCTGAACACCAACGGCCCGCCGCCATGGATGATGAAATCCACGGCACGTGACGCGAGATCGTCCACGCGCGGATCGATCTGGCTCAGTCCTCTTTCGTATTCGCTGGAGTTCCAGTCCTCGATGTTGCAACTGACGGCAACCAGGCCGATCCCCTCGGGCGCGAACTTGTAGAACTCGTAGGCAGCCGTCTCCATCACGGACGGCGTCACATAGCCGATGCGTTTCCTCCAACCGAACATCGTTCCTCCTTCATGCCGGACGCAATATTGAGCTTTTGCGCTGCGGCGGATTCAGTTTACGCTGCTCTCAGGGTTATAAGAGGCCGGCTTCGTCCGGTCCACATGAGAGGGAACGTCACCATGAGTTTCTGCAGAGCGCTGATCGGCTTTCCCACATTGGGCCTTTTGATGTTCAGCGCGGCGACGGTGCAAGCCGATGCCGTGTCGGACTTCTACAAGGGCAAGGACATCAATCTGTTCATCGGCTCCGCGACCGGCGGCGGCTACGATACGACGGCACGGCTTCTGGCACGCCACTATTCGCGCCACATCCCGGGCAATCCCGGCATTATTCCGCGCAACATGCCAGGCGCCGGCAGCCTGGCCATGACAAACCACGTCTCCAACATCGCGCCAAAAGATGGCACGGCGATTGGCGCACCGCAGAACACCGCCGGGCTGGAGCGGCTCCTGCATCTCCTGTCGCCCGAAGGCAAGAATGCCAATTACGATGCCGAAAAACTGAACTGGATCGGCAGCCCGTCGCAGGACATCTTCCTGCTCATCGCCTGGCATACCGCGCCGGTGAAGACCTTCGACGATCTGAAGAAGACCGAACTCATCGTCGGTTCTGCCGGCCCGAGCACCGACCACAGCATCACCGCGCAGCTGTTGAACAACATGTTCGGCACGAAGATGAAGATCGTCGCCGGCTATGTCAGCGGCCAGGAAGTCATGCTGGCGATGGAACGGGGCGAGGTGCAGGGCAATTCGGGACGGGCCTATTCGAGCCTGATGTCGGGCTGGTCGGATTGGGTGCGCGACAAGAAGGTCAATATCCTGCTGCAGATGGGCATCGAGCCGCATCCCAATCTGCCCAATGTGCCGTCGGCGACCCAGATCGCAACGACGCCGGAAGACCGCCAGGTGCTCGAGCTGATCTTTGCCAAATACCAGATGTCGCGGCCCTATTTCGCGCCGGCCGGCGTACCCGCGGACCGCGTCCAGGCGTTGCGCCGCGGCTTCGATGCGGTCATGAAGGATGCGCAATTCCTCGCCGACGCGAAAAAGACGCAGATCGATATCGAGCCGGTCACCGGTGAGGATGTTCAGAGCTTGATCGAGCGGCTCTACCGAGACTCCGGCGCCTCTCGCCGCCCGCGCACGCGAGTTGCTGAAGCCGCAGCAATAGCCGTGTACCCGTAAGCGGAGAAGCCGGGCAGCGAACCCGGCATCACGCCACCCCGACCCTCACTCATCGAGGGGAGGGAGATGTGAGGTCAATCCCCCCTAATTCCTCCCGCTGGCGGGGCAAGCTCGGTGGGGCTGGCGCTCGCCGCCACGAGCGCCAACGTGCCGGCTACGGCAATTCGGCGAGCAGGCGGCCGTAACCGCGAACCGGCTGACGCACGTGCAGACGTTTCTGTATCTCCCAAGACTGGCAGATCGTCGCATGCACGACAGGCACCTGCAGGTCTTGCTCCAGCAATTCGACGATCTCGGTGGTGCGCCAGCCGCCGCCCTGGATATAGATGCCGTCGGCGCCGCGATTTGCCAAAAACAGCCGGCGGATGTGGGCATAGACCTCGTGCGGTGAGATCTGACCCACTTGATCGAACGGGACATCGAGCGGCTCCATCGACGCCACCTTGAAGCCGGCCTGCTTCATGTATTTGATGACGATCTTGTTCTGCAGCGCCGAGTAGCTCGCGCCGATGAATTTCTTGATACCGAGCGCGCGCATCGCCGCCGCGTGGGTCTGGCCGTCGGTGACGATCGGCGTCTTCAATTCCTTCTCCCACTTGCGAATCAGCGCCGCCTCACCTTCGACGCCGAGCATCATGAAGGGCGGCGTGCCGCCGAGGCGAATCATGTCGACACCCTGCTCGGCGAGTTCGCCCGCGTAGCGCTTGTAGTGATCCAGCGCCTCCTTGAACTCCGTCTCGTTGCCCTGCCGGATGTTGAGCAGAAGCGGCACGACGCCGATGCCTTCGGGCAGCAGCCGGATGAGTTCTTCCAGCGATCCTGGACGCCGCGTCGGCTTGACCAGCCCGACGACGCCCCGCCACAACGTATAAGCCATTTCTCCTCCCCGAATTTCTTTATCGGCCGCCGGTCGTGTGATCGACGACGACGCGGTCCGCATCGACCACCGTCTTAAAGGCCGTGTAGCCGCCGTCAACCAGAAGATCGGTCGCGGTGACGAAGGAAGCCTCGTCGGACGCCAGATAGAGCGCCGCCGCGGCGATCTCTTCGACCCGCCCGGGACGGCCGAGCAGATGTTTCGGGCCGTGGCTTTTGATGGCGTTCTCCTTGCCGCCATAGCGCCGGCTGGACCGTTCGGTCAGAATCGCACCCGGCGAGATGGAATTGACCCGGATGTTGTCGGACGCATGGTCCATGGCGATGATCTGCGTGAGACGGATCAGCGCCGCCTTGCTCGAGCAATAAGGCGCGCGCCCCGGCACGCCGAGATGGCCCAGTTGCGAGGCAATATTGACGATGGCGCCGCCGCCCGCGCGGCGCAATTCGGGAACCGCGTATTTGCACATCAGGAACGGCCCGCCGAGATTGACGCCAAGCGCCTTGTTCCATTCCTCGAAAGGCAGCGTCTCGACCGTGCCATCCGGAGTCACCGCGGCCGCCACATTGACCAGGATATGCAGCGCACCAAATGCCGTGACCGCATCCTCGACGGCTCGTTTCGCATCTTCGGGCCTGGCCACATCGCAAGCCAGGCCGATCGCGGCGTGGCCCTCTTTCTGAAGGCCCGACGCGAGCGCCTCGGCCTTGTCGCGCACGAGATCCGCAACAGCGACCCGTGCGCCCTCGCGGGCAAAACGCTGGGCAATCGCGCCGCCGATTTCCCCACCACCGCCGGTGATCAAGGCAACGCGACCTTCGAGCGGCCGATGCGTGTCCACGGTTCTCTCCCTCCCAAGGATCGAAGCGCCTCCCTTTCGCGTCCATGCTGCCGTGCGACGCGGCCGGAGAACTTTGCGTGCTTCGGATCCAGTGTGTTGTGAATGGCGCGCATGACACGATGCCGAATGCACCTCGCGCTCTTTGCGCAGTCTCAAGCTAACAGCGAAAGTGCCAGGATGAAAAGGCCCATCGTTGCGGAAGGCAGCGCCTCACGGCGATCGACGACTACGTAGTCGAGGATGGAAGATTCCTTGGCATTCCCCCACGATTATTCCTATTTTCTCCGTCCGATTTCGATTGCAGGAACGATATGACCACGGACATCAAGCGCATCGCCGCCATCATCGCCGCAGAGATCAATGCGAGACCCGAGCAAGCGGCGTCGGCCATTGGACTTCTGGACGAGGGCGCGACGGTTCCATTCGTCGCGCGCTATCGCAAGGAAGTGACGGGCGGGCTGGACGACACGCAGCTTCGAACGCTGGCGGAGCGGCTTGTCTATCTGCGCGAATTCGACGCGCGCCGCGAGGCCATCCTCGGCTCGATCCGCGAGCAGGGTAAGCTGACCGGCGACTTGGAAGCGAAGATCGCCGCCGCATCCACGAAGGCGGAACTCGAAGACATCTATCTGCCCTATAAGCCGAAGCGCCGCACCAAGGCGGAGATCGCCCGCGAGCGTGGCCTCGGGCCATTGGCGGAAGCAATCCTGGCGGATCGTGCCGCAGTGCCGCTGGAACTCGCCGCCGCCTACGTCACCGACGACGTGCCGGATGTGAAGGCGGCGCTCGAAGGCGCCCGCGATATCCTGTCGGAGCAATTCGCGGAGAACGCCGATCTGGTCGGCACGCTGCGCAATTACATGAAGGAACGCGCCTTCCTGCGTTCGCGCGTGGCCGATGGCAAGCGGGAATCCGGCGCGAAATTCTCCGACTACTTCGACCATACCGAGCGCTGGGCGACCGTTCCCAGCCATCGCGCTCTGGCCATGCTGCGCGGCCGCAACGAGGATGTGCTGTATCTCGACATCGAGGTCGATGCCGATGACGCCTCCCCGATCAAGCCCGTGCAGCGCATGATCGCGGACGCCTACGCTATTCGCGGACAGCTTCCCGGCGACCGGTGGCTGATGGAGGTTGCCGGCTGGACCTGGCGGGTCAAGCTGTCGCTCAATCTTTTGGTCGACCTGATGCGCGACATGCGCGAGCGGGCCGAAGAAGAGGCGATTCAAGTCTTCGCGCGCAATCTCAAGGATCTGCTCCTGGCGGCACCGGCCGGCTCGCGCGCCACCATGGGCCTGGATCCCGGCATTCGCACCGGCGTCAAGGTGGCGGTGGTCGACGGCACGGGGAAACTGCTGGCGACGACCACCGTCTACCCGTTTCCACCGAAAAACGATGTGCGTGGCACGCAGATCGAACTGGCCAGCCTGGTCCGTCAGCATGGTGTCGAGCTGATTTCCATCGGCAATGGCACGGGCAGCCGCGAAACCGAGAAACTGGTGGCGGACATGCTGGCGGACATGCCCGCGCCGAAGCCGCTGAAAGTGATCGTCAGCGAGGCCGGCGCATCGGTCTATTCCGCGTCGGAGAGGGCGGCGCGGGAGTTTCCGGCGCTTGACGTGTCGCTCCGTGGCGCCGTGTCCATCGCGCGCCGCCTGCAGGATCCTCTCGCGGAGCTTGTCAAAATCGAACCGAAATCGATCGGCGTTGGCCAGTACCAGCACGATGTCGACCAACACCGGCTGGGCCGCTCGCTGGAAGCCGTCGTCGAAGACGCCGTGAATGCCGTCGGCGTCGACCTCAACACCGCGTCTGCCCCGCTGCTGGCCCGCGTTTCCGGGCTCGGCGAATCGCTCGCCGAAGCCATTGTCGCGCATCGTGACGCGACCGGACCTTTTGCCAGCCGCAAGGAATTGCTGAAGGTCAGCCGGCTCGGCCAGCGCACCTTCGAGCAATGCGCCGGATTCCTGCGCATTCCCAATGGAAGCGAGCCGCTCGATGCTTCAGCCGTGCACCCCGAAGCCTATGGCGTGGCGAAAAAGATCGTTGCCGCCTGCGGGCGCGACGTACGCGCGCTGATGGCCGACAGTGCGGCCCTGAAGGCGCTCGATCCGCGCGTGTTCGTCGATGAGCGTTTCGGCCTGCCCACAGTGCGCGACATCATCGCCGAATTGGAGAAGCCCGGCCGCGATCCGCGTCCCGGATTCAAGACGGCAACCTTCGCCGAGGGCGTCGACGACATCAAGCATCTGAAGCCCGGAATGCTGCTCGAAGGCACCGTCACCAATGTCGCCGCGTTCGGCGCCTTCGTCGATATCGGCGTGCATCAGGACGGGCTGGTGCATGTTTCGCAACTCGCCGACCGCTTCGTGAAAGACGCCCACGAGGTGGTCAAGGCCGGCGACGTGGTGAAGGTGCGCGTCGTCGACGTCGACATTCCGCGCAAGCGCATCGGCCTGTCCATGCGCAAGGACGGTGAAGCCGGTGCGTCCCGGCCGGCCCCACGCGACCCCGGCAAGCCCCACCAGCGCATCCAGCCGCCGCCAAAGCCGCCACAGCGCGACAAGCCGGCTCCTCAGGGGACCCTGGGGGCGGCTTTGGCCGAAGCGTTCAAGCGGAAATAGGCGGACGCGCCTCCTGTAGGATCGCCCCGCTCGCAACATCGGCAGCCATGTCCCCCACTGCGAGCGGAACGGCCCGTTTCTGACAAGTTCGTATAGACGCGGAAGGCTGGCAGAGGTGGCCCCGATTGTACGATCGGTCCTCGAGTTTGCCGTCGGGAAGGCTGGTCCCTCCTGGGTGCTAAGAGGAGACGGTCAGGTCGCACAGCCAGAACCCATGCAGCGGTTTCTCCTGGCGCATGCAGGATGTGTCGTTTTGGCGAGCATCGATCATGATGACGGGCACACTTGCCGTGGCCCTGGCGCTCGCGGCGCTTGCGAGCGGCCTTGTCCTCCTGTTGCTTCCGGTGTTCGTGGTTGGCGCCGTCGCGTATCGTGTGATGGGCCGGCCGCGCCAAGCGCGGCGGCAGGAAGGCGCCGTATCCGGAGTCGAACATCATCGAGGGCGAGTTCGTGGTGATTTCGGACGAGCCGGCCAATGATCAGGCCCCGCCGTCGGGCGAAGGGCCAAGACGGAAGCCAGAGCCATGACAACGGCGGGGTCCGTGGACAGGAAGGGCAAGGCGCCGCCACGCTCTCTGTTCGGCGGTTGGCCGGCTCTGCTGGTCGGCACGATCTTCGTGACGGCGATGCTTGCCCTGTACCCTCTCGCTCAAGGCTTTGACTATCAGGCTGCCGGGGACCAGGCCCGCGCATGAGGTTCCTCGCCATTGTTCGCCCTCAGGGACAACGCGGCCCGGACGCGGTCGCTGCCGCGTTGTTCGGCTACCGGATGACGTAATCTCTGCTGCAATGGTGCGCCGCAGTCCTCCTGGGCGCGCACGAATCCTACCGCCTCTGCGGCAACCCTTTTGCCGCGCTCGGTCGCATGGTCAGGGCCATCTAGACGGTGTCCGGTTCATCAAGAAACGAGTGAGGCGGATCGGAACCAAACTGACAACCATACATCCCTGGCTTGCATGGCAGTGCTAAAAAAGCTTTGTGGCTTGAATTTGCAACGCAGCAATGACATATAGAGATCACCATGATCATCGCCTGCAACATTCCCCGCGCTCGTAATTTTTCCGAACGCTCCGAGTCCATTCTCGCAGGCTCCTCCGCCCCGGGTGCCTCCAGCTAGATAGGCTGGACGCGACACCCGGGGGCAGCTCCTCATCCTTTCGTTTGACCTTTTGGCGCGGCGTGAGTCGCCCATCGAAGGAGGCTGTCATGCGGAATACTCCCTATATGTGCCCTAACTGCAGTAGTCGCCTGCCCCGCGCCGCGAGCCGGTGCTTTTTTTGCGAAAATCCCGTGCCACTAGACAAAGGTTCAGCAACCTCGCTTAGAGTGCGAAACGCGCAATCCACCCGGAGAGAGGGCGAGTTGCCTCGCGTCTACATTCCGGCAGGGCATTTTGGACGTCTCACAACCTTAGCGGACATGGCCTTGCAGGATGAAGCCCTGGGCAAATTGCTACGCCGTGAGCTCACACGAGCGGTCATTTGCGGGGATGCCGCCATGCCAAGTGTAGTGCGAATCGGATCGCGTATTCTGGTTCGAGATAGAAGCGAAGACGGATCGGTTCAGAAAATTCACGGGGTCCTGGTTTGGCCGCATGAGTGCGACCCTCAGCTGCCATCCATTACCGTCTCGTCGCTCTTAGGTGCTGCCGTCCTCGGCCTTAGGGCCGGCGACGTCATGCCCTACGTGACGGAGAATGGGACTTCTCACGTGGCGGCTATCTTGGAGGTATTCCCGTCTGAAAGTGGTGAAACAGCGACGCAAAAGGAACGAAAGCCCGCATTAGGCAGCAATTCTGAGAATGAGCAGAATGTGGTACGCCTCGTAAAGAAGCTGCCTACTCTGCGGCCCAGGCCGCCGGCGGATCCGGACGATCCGCCCCCGGCCGCTTAGCATGTTCGTCGCGCCGCCGTCCGTCTCAGCGACGGATGGTGGCGCCTTCAGCACATTTGGACCAAAGGAGTTCGGGATGCCCTCGCTGCCCAATATCATAATCACTAAGCCAGATCACAGCCGCCTCAGTAGGTTTATCGGGCGACCCGGCTCGGCATTCTTTTCGATTGCAGATTTTTTAGAAGGAGAGCTGGAGCGAGCGAAAGTTGTTCACCCCGACGAAGTGCCGGCGGATGTTGTGACCATGGATTCCAAGGTGCGCTTTCGAAGCGGCTCGAACGAACGTACGGTCACACTCGTCTATCCGGAGCAAGCGGACATATTGAAAGGACTCTTGTCCATTCTTACGCCCGTGGGGGTCGCCCTGCTCGGAGTTGCTGCCGGGGACTCAATGGAATGGAGAGGGCTGACCGGTGAAACAAGAACGCTCACGGTACAAGAACTGGTTTTTCAGCCTGAGGCTGCTGGTCGGCTAATGATGCAGCGTGCCAGTACGTGATGTGTTTTCAGCCCCGCTAACGCGCCTCTACACGACCCCAACCGGAGAAATCTTCCCATTGAGAGAATTGGCGGAGGACGCAGTCGCAGGCGAACCCGTCTCACCCACCTATTCCCTGATAACAGGGAAAAATAAGGAAATTAAGAACAAAAAACGGGCTCCCAACAGCAGCCAACTGCCCCCAATCGCCTGTTTTCTAAACAGAAACTAGCGGATCCTGGAAATCTATATCAGGGAATTATCTTCGTCGGATCAGGGAATTCCTTTCAGGCATCTGGGAATTCTGAGCAACCCCTAGGGGAGCACCCTCGGTCCCCCCCTCTGAAGGTCTCCGCCACGCTATTCGCTGGCCAGCAGCAGTTGGCCCTTCCTCATCGAAGACTTGGGCCGTGCTCCATGCTCGGCCGACGATGGTGGGTCCCCCAGCGTCCGTGGTCGGCGGCGTTGGTTGCAGGCAGGCAGCACAAGCCTATACTCGTCGAGCGCCGCCATGGCGAGCCGGAACAAGCTCATACCTCGCGGCATCTCGCATATCGCTGGGCCACGGGCGTCGCCGCGGCAGCGCTGGCGATGACCTGTTCCGGATCAGCGCCCATAATCCCCGCCGGTCCGATGTCTCTCCGTGCGCGCGCCGATTGACCCAATCGGCTGATGACGATCTCGGGGATGAAGGGATGACGCATGGCGATGTCGAGCGCGCAGAACGACGGCATGACCTCCGCGATGCGCCGAAGCCCCGGATCCGCGCAGCCGTGGACGACAATGACGAACTGGAACGGCCATACCGCGATGCGGTATCGCTCGATCTCACTCGCCACATAGGCGAGGTCAGGAGGCAAGTCCCGGCCGGCGGCGAGGACCGCCGTCAGATCGGAGTCCTTCAATCCTTTCGCCCGGCGGGCCGCCATGAGCAGACGCCGTCCCGCGGAGCCTTTGTGGGCCATGAGGACTGCACCAACGAGCATCGCCTCGAAGAAGCACGATATAACCAATGCAGTCAAATCATCACCGGAAAGCGATCCCGTCATGATCCGACGCGGCAGCTCGATCGTTGCCGTGGCCACACTGTTCATGTCTGGAAGGACGACATGCTGATCTCGCTTCGGCATGCCTTGTATCTGCGACGCTATAGCATTGGCGCGGCGGCGATCTTCCGTCTGGACAGCGGAATTGGACGCGAGTGATAGGATCCTGATGCTCGCTCCATCGCTCGCGCTACGCGCCGCGAACTGCCGCGCGATTTCACGACCCGCGTCGTGCGCCGCGGCCGGAGTCACGGACACGGCGTCGTTGAGTTTGCGCAAGGTGTTCTGGACGGCTTCCCCTTAATCGACGAGCTCAGCGAATCGACAATTTTCTGGGCGGCGGCAACTGATCGAACGTAGCTCAGAGCGCTAGGGCCTGCATCGAGATGTCTCGTTTTCACGCTTGCGGAATCACCAGCGTTCGCCCTTCGTTCCACCGCGAACATTGCATCTTGCCGCCCTGCTGCTCCTCATCTTGCATTCTCGCCGCCGAGAATCCGCCAGATCCTCGCGCCAGCCTGTGCACTGCGCAGACGACTGAGCTCCGATGTTATGTCACGCGCCACGCGATCACGGCTGACAGTGACTTCCTGAGCGGTAAGGTCACCACCACGCGAGGTCGTGAACAGCGTCGGCGCGTTTGCCATCATGCTGATAAAGCCGGTCACGAGGGCAACGACGATCATCGTGAGGGGGCGTTCCTCCAGCCGCCTCCGCAGACTGGTCGTGAACTCATCCTCGATCACGGGCGCCAGGAGGGCCGTGTCGCAAAACACGCCGTTCGAAATTGTGACGTGTGTGTGAAGATATTTTCTTATCTGAAAAGTGCATCGATTACCGGCCAATAGGCCATCCCGTACAAAACCGCTGCGGCCAGGAAAAACGTGCCCGCGAACGCCAGCATAGCCGTATAATCGCGCCTGCGAGGCATCAGTGTTGGCCCGCGATCGCTCGATGTCTCTTTTGTTGTAGCTAGGGCGCATATCTGCGAGCGCTGGATAACTTCATCTCGTAGAATCTCCTCCGTCGGGGTAAGACCCGAAATACCATCGTAATCTTCCACATGGGTGTGCATCACCACGGCCGAAGCAAATTCTTCAGTTAAGCCCTGCGTTAACGCGTTGAGATGAGGCAAGTGCTTTAAGGATACATGTGGGCTGGACAAACCAGCCCGCGGCGAAAGCGATTGTGCCGGATTTGCGTTCGACGGCATGGCCTTCTCCTGCCTCATAAGAGTTTGCGCTCCGCCGCCTGAAGTGCTCCCTACAGATTGTATGCAAGAAGCACTTTCAAATTCAGCGGGCTGTTATTTTGTCGTGTAATTGAATGTAGCCAGCATCTTGAGCCCATCCTTCGTCCCGCCGGGCAACACGATTTTGTTGTCCTTGAAGCGCAGGCTGTCATAACGGACGATCACCAGATGCGTGCCCATGCCAAGAAAGCCACCGACCTGCAATACGGCATAGGGCTCACTGCCGTCGCGAGTCCGAGGAGATCGTCAATCTTCCCGATGGTGTCGTTGGCTTCGTTTACGACATCGGTTCCGACCACTTCGGTGGCGCGATAGCCGGCCGCCACCTTCTTCAAATCTACCGTTGCGATCTCGACAGTCTGCGGTAGCCCTTGAGCGAAGACGTACCGGAAAGAAGGCCTAAATTCATTATGGCAGCGCTGGCGAGCAACATTGATTTATTCATGTGCGTTTCCTCTGCTGATTGCCGCACCCCGACGACGGGGGTTATACGACGGGGTCGTCCTCGTCGTCGTCGTCGGGGTGGGTACGTCGTTATTGTTGTGCTGACGCCTGATATGGCAGCTGGACAATGATATCGACCACGCGATTGCGTTGTTCGACGACGTTGTCTGGCGTTGCCACATCCTGCTTGTTCTCGCCCACCCAGCTCGTGTCGATGCGCGCTGCGGGAACGCCAGTTGCGATAAGAGCGTTGCGCACGCCTTCCGCACGCTTCTGCGAGACCGTGGCGTTGGCAAGCTGACTACCGGCGCGATCGGTCTTCCCGATGACCGTCACCCGAACATCGTTGTTGCTCTTCACGACCTCCGCCACCTTGGCGACGATCATGTTGCCTCGCGGGCTGATATCGCTCTCGTTCGTGTCAAAGAAGATTTGGTACCAGGCACCGGCCATTTCTGGGCCAGTGCGCGGCTGTAACCTTGACCCGCGCAGGCCGCCAAAGCGAGAAAAGCGACGGACGCCAGGAGTGGCCGCCAGGATGGTGTAGCTATGAATCCGAACATGATTACCTCCTTGATTGTGAATTTGGCCTAATGCCGCGTCGTCTAGCGCCAGACCGGCTTACCGAGGTTGACCTGGTCCTTGTCCGTGAGCGCGCCGTGCCGGCACCGACGGCACCGCCGATCAACGCACCGCCGACCCGGTTGCCGACCATCCAGCCGCCGAGCGCGCCGACGCCCGCGCCGATGCCGGCGCCGCTCAGGGCGCGGTCCGACGTGCTGCTGCCGCAAGCTGTCAGGGCAAGAACCAGTAAAGATAACGCGGCTAGTAAGGTTATATTTTTCATGATCCATCTCCGAACGCGGGGGCTCGGACATTCGATTTCGATGCCGCTTCCCCGTGCAATCGTCGTGGGTGCCGGTATGCCGCGGTTTGGACCGTGAGTTTGGAATTCCACCGTGACACTGGCCCGCCTTGAGCAATGGGCGTTGACCGCCTCCTATTACTCAGCTTCGCGGATACACTATGATATGTGGCAGGAAGCGATAGCCCCGGAAACTACCGAGACGGTAGCGGTGCCGTGTGGGTAATCACCGCGGGATGCTTCGGGGCTTTAAGGGGTGGTGGAAGGCTCGTTGGCCGCCGCCATGACCAAGCGGATCAGGTCGGGAAGGAAGCCACACCGGCCCTCTTCATCACGGCGGCTCGATGGTTCTCTACGGTGCGCTGACTGATGCCGAGGTCGTCAGCGATGATCTTGTTCGGACGCCCTTGAACCACGAGGTCCAAGATGTCGCGTTCGCGCGGCGTCAGACGGGCGAGGCGCTCGGCCGCCGCGCTACGCCATTCGGAAGTCTTTCACAAATCCCGCATCGATCGAGCGCGCGTTCGATGCTCGCCAGAAGTTCCTCGGGCCGAACGGGCTTCTCCAGAAATCGGCGGCGCCGGCCTTCATCGCCTGGACCGCCATCGAGATGTCGCCGGCCGGTGATCATGATTGCCGGCAGCTCACGGTTCTCGGCCTTCAGCCGCTCCAGCAGCGCGATCCCGTCCATGCCCGGCATCAGGGCATCGACCAGCAGGCATCCTGGCCCGTTTGTCGGTCGAGCGCGAGGAATGCCTCGCCGCGCATATGTCTCGGCGGTATGGCCGTGCGCCCGGAGCAATGCCTGCATGCTGTCGCGCACGGCGCGGTCATCATCGACTACGAAGATTATGGGCTGCGCTACACTTGTCGCCGTAGTCGCATGTCGTGCATTGCCAAGTGCCCCACGCCGCGGCTTGGCGGCCAGGAAACTTTGGATCTGCTGTATCAGCGTGTCCGCCTTGGTCGGCTTGCTGAGATGCACGCAGCCCGCCGTAAAAATCTTGTTTAAGGTATCGGTGGAAATATCACCGGTAAGACGGCGGGTATTTCGCTCCCCAGCGACAGGCGCAACCGCTTGATGACCTCCGCCCCGGTCAGGTCTCCCGGAAGATTGTAGTCGGCAACGATGACGTCCGGATGCAATGTCCCGCGCGCCGCCAACGCGAGCGCCTCGATCGTGCTGCCCAGGGCGATCGTCTGGTATCCTTCTCCCTCGAAAAGAATTTCAAGGACATCGCGCACCGCTGGATCGTCCTCGATGATCAGGATCGCGCCGTTTAAACTTGGCACGGTGTCCGTCGTCGCCTCCGCTCGCTCCTGCGGCCGCTCGTTGTTTCCAAGCGGCACCTCTACAGTGAAGACCGACCCGGAGCCCGGCCAGGAGCGAACATTGACAGGATTGCCCAAAAGGTCGCCGATGCGCTGCACGATGGAAAGACCCAGGCCAAAACCTCGGCTGCGCTCGCGGGCGGGATTGTGGAGCTGACGGAACTCCTCGAAGATTGCCTTGTGCTGGTCCGCCGGAATGCCTATTTCCGTGTCCCAAACCTCAATGCGTAGCATGTCGCCGCGGCGACGGCAGCCGAGCAGTACCTTGCCCCGCTCGGTATACTTGACGGCGTTTGACAGCAGGTTACGGAGCATTTGCTCGAGCAGGCGCGGATCGCTGCGCACCTGCAAGGCGCTGGACACCACGCGCCAACTCAGGTCCTTCGCCGTCGCGTGGTAGGCAAACTCGGTATTAAGGCGATCCAGCAGGGCGCCGATGAAATTCGACGATACCCGGACGGACGGTCCCCGCCTCGAGCTGATTGATGTCGAGAAGCGTATTCAACATGCCGGACATGGCGCCGAGCGTTTCCTCGAACTTGGCGACCAGCTTTGCGTCGGCAGGGTCCTGGATCCTCTTCGCCGGTATCCCTTGCAACAGGCTAAGCGTTTGCAGCGGTTGACGCAGGTCATGACTGGCGGCGGCTAGGAACTGCGTCTTTCCGAGGTTGGCCTGCTCCGCCAGCAGCCTGGCGGCCTCCAGCGCCGCGCTCGCCCTCTTACGCTCGGTGACGTCGTCGATCGTCACCAGGATTTTGCGGGTAGCGGCGGCGTCCTCATGGATCTCCAGCGCATTCACGAGCAGCGATCGCGGGCCAAGCGTCGGCAGTTCGACCTCGACCTCATGATTCTCGATGCTCCCCTCGCCGTGCCGGAGCCTATCGAGAAAACCATGCAGCGCTGCAATGTCGAGGCGTCCGTCATTGATTGCGTCGAGTTGGCGACCGACCGTCTCCTCGGGCTTGACCGAGAAGGTGCGGTAGAACGAGCGGCTCGCGGAAATGACCCGAAGCTCCGCGTCAAGGACGACAAGCGGCTGGGGAATGGTGTTGATGATGCTATATTGAATAGGCGCGCGCCGCGTCGATCGCGCGCTCTGCCGTTTTCCGCTCAGATATATCGGCGAAAGTGACGACCACGCCTTCGACATGATCGTCATGGGCACGGTAGGGCAGGACACGGCGGGTGTACCAAGCTCCGCCGTCGGTCTCAACCTCGCGCGTCAGCGGCCTCTGACTCGCCAAAACCGTGGCGGCGTCGGCGAGCAGGTGCGTGTCATTCGTCAGGCGGGCCAGATCGGCGAGGGGCCTCCCGACATCCGAAGCGATGACGCTGAACATCGACTTCGCGGCCGCCGTGAAAAGGCGGTTGTTGAGGTTGCCGTCCAGGAACAGCATCGCGAAATTAGCCGCTATTCATCGTGTTCCGCAGATCGCTGGCGGTGGCACGCTGAACCTCGATGGTTTCGGTGAGCTGACTATTGAGGAAAGCCGTGAGCTCTTCGTTGAGCGATTGCAGCTCTTCCTTCGAAGTTTCTAATTCCTCGTTGGTCGATTGAAGTTCCTCGTTGACGGACGAGGCCTCTTCATTGGTCGCGGTCAGTTCGTCGTTGGTCATGCCGAGAGTGTCGATTGCGCCTTCCAACTGCTTGCGAGTCGCATCGAGTTCCTGTTCGAGCAGCTCGACATGCGGAGAGTCGGTGTTCTGCGCAACCGTTTCGCCGCGCTTCTTGGGCTCGGGCTCGTCAGCGAAGCTGACCAGAAGAAACTCCTCGCCCTCACTCTGCACCGGCTGGACCGAGACGTTCACCGAAACGGCGCTGCCGTTGCGGTCCATCTGCGCGCCCCCGAGCGCGACGGAA
>CAVVYA010000002.1:255000-1223142 GCA_963752345.1 uncultured Alphaproteobacteria bacterium | reverse complement strand
TCCGGGGCCATTGGTCGATGGCCGGCGCTCGAGCGCATGCGATGTTCAATGGATCCCGGATCAAGTCCGGGATGACGATCTCTTCTGTGGCGAGATGCCCGGTCGAGCCGAGCCATGACGGCTTAAAGACGGCAGAGCGCGCGTTCTGCATGGAGCGAGTGCTACATCAGTGGAAATCCCGCGAGTGGCTGCCGATGCCGTGGTCCCAGCGTGATTTGCGCGCCTCGGGAATCGCGGGGTTGTCGAGGCCGAGCGGCATCGCCAATGTGTCGAGATGGTGCGACAGGTCGACCAGGCGCTCGGCGACCACATGGATGACCTTGCCACTGTCGTCGCGCTGCACCCGGCCATGGATACCCACAAGCCGGCTGCCGAGCACGATCGGGCGATAGCGGTCGAACACGCTCGGCCAGACCACGATATTGGCGACGCCGGTTTCGTCCTCGATGGTCATGAAGATGACGCCGCTCGCCGTGCCGGGCTGCTGGCGGATCAGCACCAGGCCGCAGACGCCGACCCGGGTCTTATCCTTGATGTCCTTGAGTTGCCTGTTGACGATGATGCCGTCGGCCGCGAAACGGCTGCGCAGGAAAGCCACCGGATGATGCTTGAGCGACAGCATGAGGTGCCGGTAATCCTCGATCACCTGTTCGCCGGCGGTCATGGCGGGCAACAACACCGTCGGTTCGAAGGCGGTTTCCACGGGCCCTGCGTTGTGGAATTGGCCGGCGGCGGCATCGGCCTGCTCGAACAGCGGCAGGGGCGCGCCGGCAAGGCGCTTGATCTGCCACAGGGCATCGCGCCGGCTGAGATGCAGGGAATCCCAGGCATCGGCATTGGCCAGAACCTCGAGCGCGCGCACGGTCAGGCCGCTGCGCCGCCAGACATCCTGAACCGTCTCGTAACCTTCGCCACGGGTCTTGAGCAGCGCAATCGCATCGGCCTCGCGGAATCCCTTGGCTTGGCGAAATCCCAGGCGCAGCGCATGGCGGCCGTTGTCGCCCGGCTTCAGCGTGCAATCCCAGATGCTGTGATTGACGTCGATGGGCAGAACCGCGACGCCATGCTCGCGCGCATCGCGCACCAGCTGCGCCGGCGCGTAAAAGCCCATGGGCTGGCTATTGAGAATCGCGCAGGCGAAGATCGCGGGATAATAGTGTTTCAGCCAGGCCGAGGCGTAGACCAGATTGGCGAAACTCGCGGCATGGCTTTCGGGAAAGCCGTATTCGCCGAAGCCCTTGATCTGGTTGAAGCAGCGCTCGGCGAAATCGTCCGTGTAGCCATTCCTGCGCATGCCTTCGATGAAGCGGCTTTCCAGCCTGGCGATGGTGCCCTTGTTGCGGAAGGTGGCCATGGCGCGCGCGCAGCTGATTGGCTTCCTCGGACGTGAAGCCGGCGCCGACCATGGCGATGCGCATGGCCTGCTCCTGGAATAGGGGCACGCCGAGAGTTTTGCCCAGGACTTCTTTCAACGCGTCGCTGGGAAAATCGACCTCTTCCTTGCCCGCCCGCCGGCGCAGATAGGGATGCACCATGTCGCCCTGGATCGGGCCGGGGCGCACGATCGCCACTTCGACGACCAGATCGTAGAATGTTCGCGGCCTCAGCCGTGGCAGCATGGTCATCTGCGCCCGGCTTTCGATCTGGAACACGCCCACCGTGTCGGCCTCGCAGATCATGTCGTAGACGGCGGGATCTTCCTGCGGGATGGTGTGCAATTCCTGCCGCACGTCATGGTGCTTGGCCAGCAGAGCGAGCCCCTTGCGCAGGCAGGTCAGCATGCCGAGCGCCAGCACGTCGATCTTGAGGATGCCGAGCTTGTCGAGATCGTCCTTGTCCCATTCGATGAAGGTGCGGTCCGCCATGGCCGCGTTCTCGATCGGCACCACATGGGACAGCGGACTGCCGGTCAGCACGAATCCGCCGGGATGCTGCGACAGATGGCGGGGAAAGCCATGGAGCTGCTTGGTGAGGTCGAGGGTGAGCTGGATCGTCGGATCAGCCGGATCCAATCCGACCTCGCGGATGTAACGGCCCGGAAGCTTGCCGTTGATATCGCGCCGCCACAGCGCGCCGGCGAGCGCGCCGATCACGTCTTCGGACAGGCCGAGTGCTTTACCGATGTCGCGCAGCGCGCTCTTCGAACGATAGCTGATCACCGATGCGACGATGCCGGCGCGGTCGCGGCCGTATTTCTCGTAGATATGCTGGATGACCTCCTCGCGCCGCTCATGCTCGAAATCCACGTCGATATCCGGCGGTTCCTGGCGCTCGACGGAGATGAAACGCTCGAACAGGACGTCGATCCGCTCCGGATCGACCGCGGTGATGCCGAGCACGAAGCACACCGCCGAATTCGCCGCCGAGCCGCGCCCCTGGCAGAGGATATTCTCGTCCTTCGCAAATTTCACGATGTCGTAGATGGTGAGGAAGTAGCGCGCGTAATCGCGCCGGCCGATCAGATCGAGCTCTTTTTCCAGCAAGGCCTTGGTCTTGGCCGGCACGCCCGCCGCATAGCGTTCTTCCGCATGACGCCACACCAGCCGCTCCAGCATCTGCTGGGGCGTGCAATCGTCCGGCAGGGCTTCTGCCGGGTATTCGTATTTCAGATCGTCGAGCGAGAAGCTGCAGGCCTCGGCGATCTCCAGCGTGCGTGCGATGGCATCGGGCCGCGCGCGGAACAGCCGCGCCATCTCAGCGGGTGATTTCACATGACGTTCCGCATTGGCATCGAGCCGGAAGCCGGCCCGGTCGATGGCGCAGCCCTCGCGCACGCAGGTCAGCACATCCTGCAGCGGACGGCGTTCGGGCAGGTGGTAATGCACATCGTTGGTGGCGACCAACGGTGTCTTCGCCCAGTCCGCCAATTCGCCGAGCCGCGCGATGCGCCGTTCGTCATCACCACGGCAGAGGTGATGCGCGGCCAGCGACACCGCGCCGGGAAAATGCCGGGCGAGGGCGTGGAGATGATCGGCGTAAAAGCGATCGGGCTGCTCCGGCGGCAGGGCAACGATCCGCAGACCGTCGCCAGAGACCAGAAGATCCTCGAGGGTCAGCAGGCATTCGCCTTTCTTGGCGCGCCGCTTGCCATCGGTCAGCAGCTGGGTGAGCTGGCCGTAGGCTGCGCGATCCGTCGGAAAGGCGAGCAGGCTCGGCCCATCGGTGAAATCGAGCCGCGCGCCGACCACGAAGCGCAGGCCGGCTTCCTTGGCCGCGGCATGGGCGCGCACCACGCCGGCGAGCGTGTTGCGGTCGGTGACGGCGATGGCCGACAGGCCGAGCTCATGGGCGCGCAGGACCAATTCATCCGGGTGGGAAGCCCCGCGCAGAAAGCTGAAATTGCTGGTGACCTGAAGCTCGGCATAGCGAGGTTCAGCCATGGAAGGCCGCCTGAAAGATGTTCCTGATTTGTTCTCATAATTCCCGGGAACGGGCGGCTCGTCAAGCGGCCGCTTTCAGGGCCGCGGCGGCTTTCTTCAAGTCTTTGATAAGCTCGGCGATTTTCGCCTCGCGATCGGCGTCCTGGCTGCGCAGGAGAGCGGAGGGATGGTGCGTCGCCAGGATGCGCGGCAGCCGGTTCGAGGCAATGATCTGGCCGCGCGACTGGCTGACGCGGAATTGCGCGCCGAGCAGGGCCTGCGCTGCGGTCGCCCCGAGACAGACCAGCACCCGGGGCTGCACCTGGTCGATCTCGGCCTCGAGCCAGGGTTTGCAGGCCCGTATCTCCAAAGTATTCGGCTTCTTGTGAATGCGCCGCTTGCCGCGCGGCTCCCATTTGAAGTGCTTCACCACATTGGTGACGTAGGTTTCGGTGCGGTCGATGCCGGCTTCCGCGAGGCAGCGGTCGAGCAGCCTGCCGGCGGGGCCGACGAACGGCCGTCCGGCGAGATCCTCCTGGTCGCCCGGCGTTTCGCCGACCAGCATCAGCTTGGCGTCCTCCGGCCCCTCGCCGAACACCGTCTGGGTCGCGTTGGCGTAAAGCGGGCAGGCGGTGCAGCCGGCGGCGATGCGCCGCAACTGCGCCAGCGTGGCGCGCGGGGGAATCAGCGCGGCGGCGGTGTCGGGCGCCTCGCCCGCAGTGGCGGAAGCCCGCGACCGGCCCACCGTCGCTCTCGCTTTCACCGCCGCGGCCGGTTTCGCGGACGATATCGGACGACGAGGCATGCCCAAGCAACGGCGCGCTCGCGTCCCGGTTCCAGATGGCGTCCGCTTAGTGCCGCTGCTCGGACCCTTCCGCGCCGCGAACTGTCGCCGGTGTCGCCGCGGCCTGTTCGAAGAACACCCAAATCTTTTCCGGCAGGGCTTTCGCCACCTCGTCGAACTCGCCTTTGCTGATGTGGTGAGCGAGCACGTCGTGCAGACCGCCTGTACCGCGGCCTGCTGGTTGACCGGCCGGATATCCCGCAAGCCGGCGGCGACATGCTTCATGAACTCTTCCTGCGTTCGCCACTTCGCCGGCACATGCACTCGGCTGCCATTGATCGTAATAAAGGCCACGCACGAGAAGCGGAAGCTGGGCGCTCAGGTGCGCCGACTCTTCGATGGTGAGGCGGTCGCGCAAGGTACGCAGCACGGCGCCCAGCACATGCCACGCGACATGACGGTCCGGGCCGATCTCATCCATGATTTCGTCCAGCCAGATATTCGTGGTCTGAACGGTCTTGTCGAAAACCTCGAGTCCGTTGCTGGCATCGTCAACTCCCTATCTGTTGCCGGCGTGTCACCTCCGTATGGCGGTTGGCCAAGTATGTTCCACCGGCTATCGCGATGCCGGGTCTCGTTTGCTGTGCCTGCCGCCGCCGGCCGCGCCGGGCGAAATGTCGAGATCGCCGTCGTTGCTCTGTGCTCCGTCCGCGACCTCGCTGTAGCCTTGAGACGGCTCTTTCGCGCCCTCTGCTGAGCGGCGCCGGCCCGCCTCCTCGCGTTCCTTTGGGTTTTGCCCGTTCACCACAGGTCGGCCATCGCGCGCCTCGTCGCGCGGTTTTGAGGATTCCGCGTCGTAGCGCGCATCGTAATCCTCGGCGTGGCCGATGCCGCGCGCCTCGTATCCTTCGCGCTTGGTGGTGCCCGCCTGGCGATGCAAGCCGCGGCTGCCGTAATCCTCGTCCTGGGCCTTGCGCGGCACAGGTGGTTTGTCCGCGGGCTGATTGCCATAGGCGGGGTGAGCGCCCATATCGTCCTGCCGATACTGAGTCCCGTCACGACCCTGACCGCCGCTGCCGCGCTCCGTGCGGGCAGCTTGGCCGTGCTGCTTGTCGGGGGCTTTTGCCCGCTGATCGGTGCTTCCATCGCGCTGGGCCATCGCTCTCTCCTTGAAATTTCCTGATGATACAACCGCGCGTCGGGAACCCGGTTCCGGACCACGCGCACACCCGGCGAGAAAAGCGCCCGCCGCAAGGCCAAAAGAAAGCCGGTGCGAGATGCGCACCGGCTGTCGAAGGCTTAACCAGGTCTCAGCGGGTCGAGGAACTCTGCGCCGCACTCTTGGCGATTTCCTGCGCTTCGGCGAGGTGATGCTCGACCACCGTGGCGGTATTCGCCGCCGTGTTCTTGAGCACCGGATTGTCACCGTTGGCGGCGTAGTTCTTATGGAGTTGCAGGGCTTCCTTGTGCGCGGAGAGTTGTTCGCGCATATAGGCCTGGTCGAAATCCTTGCCCTTGGCCTTGCGCAGATTGCTCACCTTCGCTTCGTGGGCCTTGTCCAGCTTGTCGGGCACCGTGACGTCGAGGTTGGCCGACTGGATGCCGGCCTTCAGCGCCTGGCTCGACACGGTGTGATCGTTGATCATGCGCTGGGCGAAGGCTTTCACATCCGAACTCTCGGCCTGCTTGAGCGCCAATTCGCTGGAGTGGATCTCGAACAGATCGCCTTGGGCGGCCTTTTCGACATAATTGGTTGTGTCCTTCGAGACCTTGGTCTTGGCCTGAGGCGCCTTGGTGGCGGCTGCCGGTGCGTTGCGCTCGGCCGCCGGTGGATTCATCGTTTGCGCCGAAGCGGCAAGGCTCCACAGGGAAACGCTCAAGGCGCAGGCGACCGCGCCCGTAACCGCCGACATACGTTTCATCGATAACCTCCAAAACGTTTGGTGAATTTGTCCAGCCCCCGGCGAGCTCGCTTTTCGAGTCCCCGCAGATGGCGGGTATCGATGTCCCGAATACGCCGATGATCCAGGAGTCGCGAGGGGCCGTCGCGGTGCGTCAGTCGGGCGATCGCGCCCAGCGCCAGAGCCGAAGCGGCGACCACGGCGACCGCCGTCAAGGGACGGTGGGAGATACGGACGCCGAGTTGGCGCACGGGCGCGAGCCTTGTACCGCTCCGCAGCGAGCCGGCCCTGCGGGCCAGCGCCGTATAATAGTCACGCGCTTGCCGGATCGTCCGGTGTTGCCCCTGCAACTGGCGTCGCAGAGTTTTCGGCATTTCAAATTTCAGGGCTTCATCGAACGCTCGCTCGAATGTCGCCTCGCCGCGCGCGATCTCCGCGAAGATTGCTTTCGGGTTGCCGCGTTGCAGCTTGGAGCGCAGTTCGAGAAACGCCCGGTGCGCAGCGCCGATCGAGGTGCCGCCCGGCGCTGGTTCGATGTCCTGTTCCTTCAGGGTTTTATCGAGCGCCTCGGCCATTTTGGCCCGTCCCTCGGCCAACTCCTCGAATTCGAATTTCAGGTCTTGGTTGTCGGTATCCTCAGCGGCCTTGCGATAGCCGGCCTCGCTGTCATGACATAGGGCGCTCAAGTCACGCAACGCCGCGGCCAAGCCCTCGTCCCCGCCTGCCGGCGATGCGGCGTGCTGTCCATTGTTGTGTGCCATAGAACGCTCCTTGCGCTTTGTCCGTGAAAACTGATCAGGTGCGAAAAAGTTGCGCAGCCTTCGGCGAGCGCATTCATCCGCCAAGAAACGTCGTTAGCCCGCCGCGCGTTGTGCCGGCGGGCTGTCGGATGAGGGCGCCGATGACGGCGGATGAAGGAAGAGAGCCTGGCTGACGATGGCCTTCACCGTGCTCGGCAGGAACGGTTTCGAGATCAGGAAGGTCGGCTCCGGGCGTTGGCCGGTCAGCAGACGCTCCGGATAGGCGGTGATGAACACCACGGGAATATGGCGTCTGGCGAGGATGTCGCGTACCGCCTCGATGCCCGAGCTGCCATCGGATAGTTGAATGTCGGCGAGAATAAGACCCGGCTTTTCGCGCTCGGCAATTTCCAACGCCTCCTGATGGGTAATGGCGACGGGCAGCACCACGTGGCCGAGTTCCTTGGCGATCGACGCCAAATCGAGCGCGATGACCGACTCATCCTCGATGACCAGGACGCGCGTGCTCAGCCCTTCTGCGACCTCCTTGATCGCCTCGTCCACCAGATCGCAAATCTCGTCCGGCGATTTGCCCAGGATACGGCCGGCGTCTTGCGCGGAAAATCCTTCCAGGGCGGTGAGCAGCAACGCTTGGCGGCCGACGGTCCCGATGGAACTCAGATGGGCTTGCGCCGCCCGGCGCGAGTCCGAGGTTTCCTCCGGCGCCGCGCCGTCGCCGGCGCGGAGCGACGAGCATACCGTATGGAATTGGCGATAGAGGCCGATGCGCGATGTAAATCCGCGATCGCGGGATGCCTCCGCATTCCGGGCAATCGTCTCGAGCGTGGCGCGCACATAAGCATCGCCCGCCTCCTGACTTCCGGTCAGGGCGCGGGCGTAGCGCCGAAGAAAAGGCAGATAGTCCCGAACGAGACGGCTTGCGGCCATTTTATTTCCTTCCGAAAGACAGAGCGCCCCGGCTTTGCCTTTCACCGCAAACGTGTGATCACGGGTGAGGTTCCGCGCGGTATCACTACCTATAGTTGTATATCGGCGGCGCGTACATGCGGTTGGGAACGAAGGCGGGAAAGCCGCGTTTGTCTGATGTCTGGGCGGGATATCGGGGAAGAGGCGCGGGTGCCAATGGTTGCGGCCAAAATGCTGGAGGATACCGAGGGTCCTCACGAAGGGAACGGGTCTGAGGATCGCGACGTTATGAACAACCGAACGAAACCGGAAACCGCCAGCCCTCGGTCTGTCAGTTCTGACCAGGCGAAGGCAAAGGTCGGCGGCCCCCCACCAGAGGGGAGTGAGAAGGCTCCCAGCGGTAAGCAACGGATGCGGACCTCGGAGCCGTATCTGACGTGGCTGGGTCAGTCACTGCGCCAATCCTATGAAGAGACTCTGATTGAGCCCGTCCCCGATTCGTTTCGTGAATTGCTCAATCGGCTCGAACAGGAAGATGAAGACAAGCCAGCGTAAAAGTCGGGAGAGTATGGTTGGTCTACTTCGGGCCGACACACCGCCGGGCTAGGAAGGCACTATGAGCAACACGGCGGATTTCAAAAATCATTTTCTCAAGCAGGTTCCTGCATTGCGGGGATTTGCGAGGGTGCTGTGCGGACAGTCCGCGCTGGGCGACGATCTGACGCAGGAAACACTGCTGCGCGCCTGGGCGAGCAAGGAAACCTTCACCCGCGGCACCAACATGCGGGCGTGGCTTTTCACGATCCTGCGCAATGTATTCTACACCCACATGCGGCGTCAGGCGCTCGAGACCGCCGTTTGCAACGATCCGCAATTCAGCAAGACCACGGTCGGGCCGCGGCAGCACACCAGCCTCGAGGTCAAGGAGCTGCTCAACGCCTTCCCGCAGCTTCCGCCTGAGCAGCGCGAAGCGATGTTCCTGATCGTCGCGGAGGGCCTGTCCTATGAACAGGCAGCTTCGATCTGCGGCTGCGCCGTCGGGACCATCAAGAGCCGGATCGGCCGCGCCCGCAAGGCGCTGCAAGCGGAGTTCGAAGGCAATCAGCCGGAGCGTCGTACGCCACGCGTTCGCACCCGTATCCGGCATGCCCCGGCCGCGCGGTCGCAACAACAGCAAGCGGAAGCACTACGGACAGAACCTGACGAATGAACAGGCTGCTTGGCCGGCTGCGCGACAGGAATAGCACCTCGCTGCGCACCCGGTTGGCGCTCACCCTGGCTCTCGCGCTTTCCCTGCCGGCGGCGCTCGGAATCATCCAGGGCTTCTACAACTACCGCGAGCAGCGCGCGAGCGCCGAGCAAAACCTGGCGCACAGTGCCCGGCTGGTCGTCGTGCAATATCAAAGTCTCTTGGCGAATGCGCGCAAGGTGCTGACGACGCTGGCCGCGCAGCCCGATGTGCGCAATCTGTCCATGCCGGCATGCCGCGTGGCGCTGCGCAACGCCTTGTCGCTTCTGCCCGAATACAGCCTTGCCCTGGCAATGGATACCAATGGCACCATCCGCTGCGGCAGCCACGATGTCGACCGCCGTGTCGTGGTGAATGAGTGGCCGTGGTTTCAGCAGGCCGTCGAGGGCAGCGATTTCACCGTCGCCGATTTCGCGCCCAACGAAGTCCTGCCGCGGCGCACCTTGGTGGCGGCGATACCGGTCTACAATGCGACGCGGCGGATGACAGGTGTCCTCGCCCTGTTCATCAATCTCGAGACGCTCGGCCGTCTGTCGGACCACGCCGATGCGACGAACAACTCCGCCTATCTTATTCTCGACGCGCATGGCAACGAGATGCCGTTCGGAGAGGCAGGTCCGGTGGTTCCACCCAACGTGCGCAGCACGCTTCTGGCAAAAGTCGCCGGGCAGGAGATCGCGGTGCATCGCGATGTCGACCGGCAGGGCCGCGAGAAACTGTTCGCCATCGCCGCGCTGCCGCTGACGGGGCTTTATGCCGTATTGGCGCAGCCGTCGCAGTCGCTCTTCGGCTGGTTCGGGGTCCGTCTCGCGGCGGATCTCGTCTCGCCGTTGCTCATATGGCTGATGGCGGTGGCGATCGCCGGCTTCGCCATTCATCGGCTGGTGATCCGCTGGATGCTGCAACTCCGGCAAATGGTCGTGCGGTTTCTCTACGGCCGGGAGATGGGCCAGGAAATGCGCTTCGAAGAAGCGCCCCACGAGCTCAGAGAGCTTGCCGAATCCTTCATCAAGATGATGCAGACCATCGAAGCGCGCAACGCGCAGCTCAATGACGCGATTGCCCATCGCGACATGCTGATCAAGGAAATCCATCACCGTGTCAAAAACAATCTGCAGATCATTTCGAGTCTGCTCAATCTGCAGTCACGCGGCTTGGAGGACGACGTCGCCCGCGATGCGCTGCTCGGGCTGCAGAGCCGGGTGAATGCGTTGGCGCTGATCCATCAGAGCCTGTATGAGACCCAGGAGCAGCAGATGGTGGAGCTCCAAGGCTTCCTGGGCGCTCTGTGCCATCAATTGGAGGAACTGGTGAGCGGCCGGCAGATCTATGTGATCAGCGAAGTGCCGCGGCACTTCGTGAATGCCGAAACGGCCGTGACCCTGGCGATGCTCGTCACGGAAATAGTCAGCAATGCGACCAAGCATGCCTTCAAGAACCAGAAGAGCGGCCGCGTGCTGGTCGAACTGAAGCCGGGCGAGGGCGGCGCGGCGACGCTCGTAGTCTCCGACAATGGTGTCGGCGGATTTGATATCAATGATTTGCGTCCGGCACGGCAAGGCCTCGGCCGCGAACTGATCCAAGGCTATGTCCGCCAACTCCGTGGCGAAATGACCGTCGCGCAACATAACGGCACCCATGTCGAAATCCGCTTCAAGCGGCTTTGATCATGTCGGAAATGAGTCTTTGGTATCGATTGGACATACAAGGGGCAGATAGATCTTTTATTCGCGCAGATACATGAGCGAAAGGAGCGAATTTTTGGAACCTCTGCGAGCCGGAGCGGTTAATTGGGGGTCTGTCTGTTACGAAGGAGAACTCTGATGGCTGAAGAGCGCACTGGGACATCCAACCGCGGATTCGCTTCGATGGACCCTGCGAAGCAACGAGAGATCGCGCGCAAAGGCGGCGAAAGTGTGCCCAACGAGAAGCGCAGCTTCTCGCGCAACCGGCAGCTCGCCGCCGAGGCAGGGCGCAAAGGTGGTCATGAGAGCAGCGGCAATTTTGCGAACAATCCCCAGCGCGCGGCGGAAGCCGGCCGCAAAGGCGGTCAGCAAAGCGGGGGCAATTTTGCGCACAATCGTGAGAGAGCCGCGGAAGCCGGGCGCAAGGGTGGTCAGAGCCGCGCATAGGCGATTTGCCGGCGCGCGCTCGGCCCCTACCGCGTAGCATCTATGCAGTGATAGGGCCGCACCTTGAAGATGCGGCCCCTTTTTATCCGCGAGCTCTCGCGAAACGGCACGTCAGGTGTAACGCAGCTTCCATACGGCGATTGCCTGAAGCGGCACGCGCGCCTGCGGCGGCAGCCGCGCGGGCGCCGGACTAGGATCGGTCGGCGGCAGCTCGACCGGGGGATCGTTCGGCGTCACCTCGGGCGGCGGCTCCGTGCGCGGCGGATTGGGCGAATTGGGCGGGTTGATCGAGGGCGGCGTTTCCGGCGGCGGGATGTTGGGCTGCTCGGGCGGGCTGGGCGGCGTCGGCTGAGCCAAACCCATGACTTGCATCGATGGTTGCATAGGCAATCTCCTCAAAGGGGTGAAGACAGAACAGGCCTCGGCGGCAATGGTTCCGTTTCGTTCGCAATGGACGCAATTCCTGCAGGAACCCGGCGGAGGCTTCGGCTGTTTTGCTGATCATCATCACGGGAGATCGACATGACGGACGTCAAGACCGAGGAGCAGCGCCCGCCGCAGCATCAGGATCATCAGCCCGGCAAGCGCGACGAGATGACGCCGCCGCCGCAGGATTCGGCGGCCGGCTATCGCGGCTCCGGCAAGCTGCGGGGCAAGGTTGCGCTCATCACCGGCGGCGACAGCGGCATCGGCCGCTCGGTCGCCGTGTCCTTCGCGAAGGAGGGCGCCGATGTGGCCATCGTCTATCTCGACGAGCACCACGACGCGAAGGAAGCCAAACGCCTGGTCGAGGAGCAGGGCGTCACGTCGCTGCTGCTCGCCGGCGACGTGGCCGACGAAAGCTTTTGCCGCGCGGCGGTGGAGCAGACGGTCGCGAAATTCGGCCGGCTCGACGTTCTGGTCAATAATGCCGCCGTCCAGTATCCCGAAAAGGATCTCACCGACATCGATGCCGAGCAGCTGGAGCGCACGTTCCGGGTCAATGTCTTCGCCATGTTCCATCTGACGCGATTCGCCTTGCCGCATCTCGGCAAGGGCGCCGCGATCATCAACTCGGCATCGATCACGGCCTTTCACGGCAATCCGAAACTGATCGACTATTCCTCGACCAAGGGGGCCATCGTGTCGTTCACGCGCTCGCTCGCCAAGGCCAAGGTATCCGATGGCATCCGCGTCAATGCGGTGGCGCCGGGGCCGGTCTGGACGCCGCTCATTCCAGCCTCGTTCGACGAGAAGGACGTGGCGAAATTCGGCGCCCAGAATCCGATGGGGCGTGCCGCCAAGGCGGACGAGATTTCGCCGTGCTACGTTTTCCTCGCCTCGAGTGACTCGGCCTTTCATGACGGGCCAGGTGCTGCATCCCAATGGCGGCGAATATTTCGGCTGAGGCAGGCCCATGGAGACCAACCCCAATCCGAAGACGGTCGCAGAGGTCATGACCCGCGACGTCGAGGTCATACGTCCGCAGCAGACCATGCGCGAGGCGGCGCAGAAGATGGACGCGCTGAACGTCGGCGTGCTGCCCGTCTGCGAGCGCGGTGAACTCGTCGGCGTCATCACCGACCGCGACATGGTGGTCCGCGGCGTGGCATCGGGTGCCGCCCCGGACGTCTGCACGATCGCCGAGCGTGATGACGCCCGACGCCGAGTATTGCTACGAGGATGAAGCGGTCGAGGAGGCGGCGGAAAAAATGGCGGCGCTGCAAATTCGCCGGATTTTCGTGCTCGATCGCGACAAGAGCCTGGTCGGCGTGTTGTCGCTCGGCGACGTGGCGGTCGATAACGTCGTCGAGCCGCGTGACGTGGCCGATACGTTGAAGACAATTTCCGAGCCGGCCAGGCCGGAGCGGCACGCGTGAATGGTTTTTGACCTCGTCTTTGCTCGATCCCGCCGGAACAATCTCGAGGCTTGCGCGGTTATCATAAAGCGCGGCACCCCATGCCCTAGCCCCCACCCCCGTCGGGCAACCGCGCGACTTTGCTGAGAGCACCGCTCCCTTCCGTCATCTCTGACAGAGGGGAGCGGTTTTCTTTTCAGTGCTTGGTGCGCGTCAGGGTCTGCGGCGCGAACAATTCCTCCGGCACGAGCTTGCGCCGGCAGATTCCCTGTTCGTAACAGTAGGTCAGGAATGCTTCCAGCGTCCGGCGGTTGGGTTCGACCCCGTACGGCCAATATTCCCCGTCGCCGAACAGCAGCTTTTGCATGCGTTGCATATGATCCCGCCCCCACGGCATCGGATAGCGCGGCGACGGCTGCATGAGTCGCTCCACGCTGCGCCGCTTGGCCTCCTCGAAGGCGAGCACCAGATTCATCGCCGCCCAGGGATGGCGCTCGTAGATATCACGCCGCAATACGACCAGGTGCATGATGGGAAAGACCCCCGTCTCGCGGAAATAATCCTCGTCGGCGGCACGCGGGTCGCTGAACAGGGGCACGATCTGCGGATTTGCGCCGCGTGAGCCGTGCGGCGGCGTGGCGCTGATCATGCAATCGATATCGCCCGCCAGCAGCATGTCGTTGAGCGACCGGTCGGCAACGGCGCGGCACCGCACGCCGGCGGGCAGATCGAGGGCGACCTTTTCCGCCCGTCCGGCCTCGTTGGCGCCGGCCTGCACCCAGTCGATCGATTCGAGCGGCACGCCGGCGTGATGGGCGAGCCAGCCGCGCACATAGATCGTCGCCGTCTGCGCCCATTCCGGAATGCCGCAACGCTTGCCCGCCAAGTCCTGGGGCGATGTCGATGGGGCCGCCGCGCCGCACATAGAAAGCGGATTGGCCGAAACATCCGCAGCGGAAACACCGGCAAGCCGACCATCCCCAGATCACCGCCCTCGGCGACCATGGCCGCGTATTTGCCGAGCGATAGCTCCGAAACTTCCCACTCGCGATAGTCAGAAAGCGATAGAAGACGTCGGTCGGATACATCGACAGACAGGTGAGGCGAGATGCCCTCCGGCTTCACGCTGCCGTTCTTCAAGTCGTCCAGATGGTCGTAGTCTTTCGCGGCGAGCGTGAGGTCGATGTCGGCCATGTGGCGCCCCCTTTCAGCGCCGGTTCATCCCGGTTTTACCTCGCTTCGCGAAAGCGCTAGACAGTGGCGTGCGAAATCGCGAGGATCGGCGAAAATAAAAACGCATATTGCGTTTTGAAACAAGGGCGGATCACCGAAGCGGCGCCGATCGGGGCGATTGCCGGCCGGCAGGGGAGCAAAGTTATGGACGGCTCGGCCAGACCCGCGCATTTGCAGGATCTGCGGACTCATCTCGTCAATCTCGTGCGGGCGGACAAGCTGACCCGCGTGTCGCGCGAGATCGACAAAGATACCGAGCCGATGCCGCTCGTGCGCTGGCAATTCCGCGGGCCGACGCCAAGGGACGCCGCTACAAGACACAGACTGCGACAGGCACATACCGAGCTGAGCACAGCCGAATGAAACGGGAGGATGGAATGAAGCGGATTGAAATGGGGATTCGTTGCCGCGCTGGGCCTGGCGGCTTTCGCCGCGGTCGGCGGTGCGAGCCCTGCGGCGGCGGATGCCATCGAGGACTTCTACAAAGGCAAGCAGATGCGCATCATCGTCGGCTACCCGCCGGGCGGCGGGTTCGACGCCTATGCCCGCATGCTGTCCGACTACATGCCCAAGCATCTCCCGGGCAACCCGACGATCATCGTGCAGCACATGCCGGGCGCGGCCTCGGTCAAGGCCGCCAACTTCATCTATGCGGTGGGCCCGCAGGACGGCACGGTGCTCGGCCTGCTCAACCACGCGGTGCCGCTCAACGCGCTGGTGTGGAAGGACGTCGGCGACGGCTTCGACACCAGCAAGTTCAACTGGATCGGCCGGCTCGACCTGATCGACCTTGTCGGCATCACCTGGCACGAGACCGGCGTGACCAGCGTCGAGCAGGCCAAGCAGAAAGAGCTGATCTTCGGCGCCACCTCGCCGACCGGCACCTCGGTGATGACGCCGATCGCGCTCAACAAGCTGGTCGGCACCAAGTTCAAGCTGGTGCAGGGCTACAACGGCACCGCCGACCAGTATCTCGCCATGGAGCGCGGCGAGATCCAGGGCATGGGCAATGCCATCTGGTCGCAGCTCAAGCGCAGCCATCCGCTATGGCTCGAGCAGAAGAAGATCACGCCGATCTTCCAGGACGGCTACGAGCGCCATCCCGATCTGCCCGATGTGCCCAACGTCACCGAGCTCGCGACCAACGAGGAAGACCGCAAGGTGCTGCGCCTGCTCGCCAGCACCTCGGTGGTGGGGCGCGCGTTCCTTGCCGGTCCGAAAGTGCCGCCGGAACGCGTCGCCGCGTTGCGCAAGGCGTTCGACGCCATGGCCGCCGACCCGGCCTTCAAGGCCGAGATGGACAAGCGCAACATCCCGCTCAATCCGATGACCGGTGAAAAGCTGCAAGCCATGTTGGCCGAAATCTCGGCCTATCCGGAGTTGCTGTTCGAGCGCACCCGCCAGGTGGTGAAATAGGAGACGGCGACGAGGCGTATGCGTCATGGCCCGCGTCATGGGCTCACTGGTCTCTTCCCGGCCACGTGTCTGAAGCCTAACGACAAATAATCGTCGCTCCTCGACCTGAGCCGGGGTCCCTTGGCCGATTGCCTCTTCGCGAGCGCTTGCGAAGTCGATGTATGCCGGATCGCGTCCGGCACGACGGGCTTTTAGACATGACGCCATGCGGACAGCGATGCCATGATCGAGCCGGGCAATGACGGGGGCGCGGTCGCGTTCAAATCCGGGCTTTTGGCTGGACAGCGAACCCGCCCAAAGCCTAAATTTAAAAAGCGAAGTCAATGTTGATAATTGCAGCCCGCGCGCGGCCCCGCATTGTGCGCGGCGGCCGATGGCCGTCTCGCGGAAACCGTCGGCCGATTGGGCCGCGATGGCTATGGTAACGTTGTGGTGCGTGGATTGAGGAGGATAGCGTGGCGTTAGACGTCAGCGAACAGGATCGACTGGCGGCACTCGGTGATTTGCGCGAGCTGGTTCGCATCGCGAAGCAGCGCGGCGAGCTCGAGGTCATCAAGGGCGCGGATACCTATCTGGAGATGGGCGCGCTCTACGAGCTCAGCCTGGAGCACCGCTTTCCGCCGCTGCTGATGTTCGAGGACATCAAGGGCCATGCCGCGAGCCACCGCGTGCTGATGAACGTGCGCTTCTCGCGCCTGTTCGCAGCCGATCTCTGCGCTCGACGCGCTCAAGGCCTTCCGCAAGACGCGCAACGTGGGAAGCCGGCCTGATCGAGCCGGAAGAGGTCAATGCCGGCCCGGTGTGCGACAATGTCATCAAGCGGCGACAAGGTCAATATCAAGCGCCTTTCCCGCCGGCCATTGGCACGAGCAGGACGGCGGGCCCTACATCGGCACCGAATGCCTGATCATCAACAAGGATCCGGACGGCGACTGGGTCAATGTCGGCACCTACCGCACCCAGGTGCAGGACGAGAAGACGCTGACCGTCTTCATCGAGCCCGGCAAGCACGGCAGCATGATCCGCGAGAAATGGTGGAAGCAGGGCAAGGCCTGCCCGATGGTGGTCTGCGTCGGCCAGGCGCCGATCCTCGGCATGGTGGCGAGCACGGCGTCGAAGGTCGGCGTCTCGGAGTTCGCCACCGCCGGCGGACCGACTCGGCAAGCCGATCAAGATCATCCGCGGCGAGCTTACCGGCCTGCCGATTCCGGCCGACTGCGAGCTGGCGTTCGAAGGCTTCATGCCGCCGCCGGAGGAAGAGACGCGGCCGGAAGGGCCGTTCGCCGAATGGCCGGGCTATTACGCGACCGACGAGGGCGCGGAGCCGGTGGTGCGCGTCGGCGCCATCTATCATCGCAACGATCCGATCCTGATCGGCCAGCCGCCGGCCAAGCCGACCTTTCCGGGCCGCCAGCCCAGCCTCGGCGGCATGGCGGCGATCTGGGACGCGCTGGAAGCGGCCGGCGTGCCCGGCGTCACCGGCGTGTGGAAGCCGCTCGGCGGCGGCGTCGTCGTTCATGAACGTGATCTCGGTCAAGCAGACTGCATCCGGGCCACGCCAAGATGGCGGGCCTGGTCGCCGCCGGCTGCGGCCCGGGCTCCTACATGAACCGCATCGTCATCGTGGTCGACGACGACATCGACGTCACCGACACCGCGGAGGTGCTGTGGGCACTCGCCACGCGCTGGGATCCCAAGACCCAGACCGACATCATCGACGGCTGCTACACCGGCTATATCGATCCGCTGATCAGTCCGGACAAGCGCGCCGTCAACGACATCACCACGCCGCGCATCATCATCTATGCCGTGCGCCCGTATCACTGGAAGGACCAGTTCCCGCGGGTCAACACGGTGTCGAAGGAATACGCGGCGGAGGTCGAGAAGAAGTGGGCGGCAAGATTGCCGTTCCTCAAAAGATAGGGCCGGCGGCAGGCCCGAAACAGGAGGGAGCGATGATGCGAAGCGCGGTTGTTGGTGTGGTTGCGGGTTTTCTGGCCCTCGGCGTCTCGGCGGCCGCGGCGCAGCCGGCGCGGGAATTCTTCGCCGGCAAGCAGCTTCGCGTTCTCGTCGGCACGGAGGCGGGCACCTTCTTCGATGCCTATGCCCGCCTGCTGGTGCGCCACATGCCCAAGCATATTCCCGGCCAGCCGAGCATCCTGGCGCAGAACATGCCGGGCGCCGGCAGCCTGACTTTCTACAACCACCTCTACAACGTGGCGCCCAAGGACGGCACCGTGTTCGGCATCGGTCACCGCGCGGTGCCGCTGATGCCGCTGCTCGCCATCGAGGGGCCGAAGTTCGAGGCCGAGAAGTTCAACTTCATCGGCTCGATGAACAGCGAGGACGACGTCTGCATCACGCGCGACGATTCCGGCATCCGCACCATCGAGGATCTCAAGAGCAAGGAGTTGATGGTCGGCACCACCGGGCGCGGCGCCGAACTCACCACGTTCTACGCCACCATCCAGTCGATGCTCGGCGCCAAGCTCAAGGTGATCACCGGCTACCGCTCGACCAACGATCTCTACCTCGCGGTCGAGCGCGGCGAGATCCAGGGCCGCTGCGGCGGCTCCTACGCCAACGTGCTGGCCGACCGGCCGCAGCTCATGGCCGAGGGCAAGATCCTCGTCTTCCTGCAGATCGCGCCGAAGCCCAACCCAAGGATTGCGAACGTGCCGTCGCTACTCGATTTGGTGAGCGCGGAGGACCGGCCGGTGCTCGAGCTGATGGTCTCGGCGCATCCCATGGGGCGTCCGTTCGTGGCGCCGCCCGACGTGCCGGCGGATCGCGTCAGCCTGCTGCGCACGGCGTTCGACGCCACCATGAAGGATCCCGGGCTGCGTGCCGACGCGCAGAAGCAGAACCTCGACCTGTCGCCGGTGAGCGGGGCGGAGATGGCGGCGATCATCGCGAAAGCCTACCGCACGCCCGAGGCGGTCGTTGCCAAGGCCAGGGTGTTGGCCAGCGGCCAATAGTTTCGTCGCGCGGCCGATGCCGCACAGTGGAGTTGAGAGATGCCCTTTCCCGAACTGGAAGCCTTCGACGCCAAGCTCGCCAAGTCGAACATCCGTGGCCAGTGGAAGTCGGAGGAGTTCCTGCAGAAGGCGGTCGGCGGGCCCAAGCCGGCCGGCCAGCCCGCGATCTGGAAATGGGCCGATGTGACGGCGCTGCTCGACGAGGCGGGCCGCGTCATGCCGGAAAGCATGACCGCGCGGCGCAGCCTGATCTTCCAGAATCCGGCGCTGCCGCGCGGCACCACCCAGACGCTCAACATGGGCGTGCAGATGATTCAGCCGGGCGAGACCGCCTGGGCGCACCGCCACAGCATCGCGGCCCTGCGTTTCGTCATCCAGGGTCATCCCGACTTGTCGACGGTGGTCGACGGCGAGCGTTGCGTGATGGAGGACCACGACCTCGTGCTGACGCCCAATTGGTCGTGGCACGATCATCACAACCAATCCGACAAGCCGGTCTACTGGCTCGACGTGCTCGACGTGCCGCTGGTGCTGGGCCTCAACCAGACATTCTACGAGGCCTTCGGCGAGAAGGAGCAGACGGCGGCGTTGCGCGGTGCCGCCGCGCCCGTGCTGCGCTTCCCGTGGCGCGACGTGGAGCCGTCCCTCAAATGGCAGGCCTCTCAGCAAGGCAATCTGCCGGAGGGCGCGGTTTACGACTATCTGAATCCTTTGACCGGTGGGGCGACCTTGCCGACGCTGCTGTGCCGCGCGCAATGGCTGCCGGCCGGCTTCGAAACGCGCACCGTCAGGCGCACGTCCAGCGCGGTCTATTTCGTCGTGCGCGGCGAAGGCAAGACCGAGATCGACGGCCAGGAGATCCGCTGGGGCAAGAACGACTGCTTCGTGGTGCCCAACTGGGCGCGCCACCACCACGTCAATCTGTCCAAAACCGGTGAGGCGGTGCTGTTCTCGGTGCACGACACGCCCGTGCTCAAGGCGCTCGGCCTCTACCGCGAAGACAGCGCGGCACCTTAAATCAAGTTCCAAAGTGGCGGATAAGTCTTCAACCGCCGTGGGTTCTAATAACCCGTGACCGCCTGGGGTTGCATCCCTAAACTTCCCGAATGGGCGACGGAGAACCTCCCTCGATACGGGACTTGCAGGGCGATGTGGCCATGGTCGGCCGTATCGACGCGGTGCCCTTGATCCTCGAAGTGGTTTGCCGGACGACCGGGATGGGTTTCGCGGCGGTCGCTCGCGTGACGGAAGACCGCTGGATCGCTTGCCAGGTGCGCGACGAGATCCACTTCGGTCTCGAGCCGGGCGGCGAGTTGAAGGTCGAAACCACCATCTGCGACCAAATTCGCATGAGCGGGGAGCCGATCGTCATCGACAACGTCGCCGAGGACGCATTTTTCCACAGTCATCCCACACCTGCGATGTACGGCTTCCAGAGCTACATCTCGATGCCGATCCGGCACGCGGACGGCACATTCTTCGGCACCCTGTGCGCGATCGATCCGCGGCCCGCCAAGCTGAACACGCCGGAGACGATTGGCATGCTCAAGCTGTTTGCCGACTTGATCGGCTTGCATCTCGACTCGCAGGAACGGCTGAGGAGCAGCGAAGCGGCGCTCCTGAACGAACGTCAGGCAGCGGAGCTGCGTGAACAGTTCATCGCCGTGCTGGGCCATGACCTGCGCAATCCGCTTGCCTCGATCGATGCGGGGTCCAGGCTGCTTTGCAGAACGCCGCTCGACGTCAAGGCGACCGCGATCGTCACGCTCATCCAAAATAGCGTTCAGCGCATGGCCGGCTTGATCGACAATGTGCTGGACTTCGCGCAGAGCCGCCTGGGCGGCGGTCTCGTGTTGATCCGCAGCGCCAATGAGCCACTCGGACCGGTGCTCGAACAGGTTATCGCGGAACTCCGCACGGCGCGACCTGATCGGGTCATAGAAGCGGAAATTACGCTGGCCCGCCCGGTTTTTTGCGATCGCCCGCGGATAGGGCAGCTCTTGTCGAACTTGCTGGCCAATGCTCTTTCGCATGGCGCGCAGGATCATCCGGTTTTTGTGCGAGCCTCGCTCGAGGGAGACGTCTTTGAGCTGTCGGTCGCGAACGCCGGGGATCCGATACCATCCAATGTCGTCGAAAGCCTGTTCCAGCCGTTCTTTCGCGGATCGGCCCATGGCAAACACCAAGGCCTTGGCCTCGGGCTATATATCGCGTTTGCGATTGCCCGAGCTCACGATGGAACGCTCACTGTGAATTCGAGCGCGACCGAGACCCGCTTCACACTCAGGATGCCGGTGGGCTGACGGCATTGTTCGGCGCGCCGAGCCGGCGCGACAGATCGGCCGCGGCGGCTTTCAGCTCTTGCGCCGCCGCGCCGTCGTAATCCGGTTCGAAGCTGCCGATCGAGCTGATCAGCGTGACGCTGAGGGCGATGCGGCCGCTGGCGTCGAACACAGGGGCCGAGAGGGCCGCGAGATTGTTGCCTTCCTCGCCGATATTGCGGCCCAGTCCGTGGCGCCGAACTTCCTCGCGCAGGGCCTCGACCTGCTTCGGTCCCATCGGCTTGTCTTGCTTGGCCTCCCATTCGGCGAGTTCGCGCTTGACGAAGGGCTCGACCGTGGCCGGCTTCTGGTAGGCCAGGAACACGCGGCCCGAGGCGCTGCGCAGCAAAGGCAGATTGCGGCCCTCGCGGATGCGTACGGCGGAGGCGAGGTCGGCCTGCTCCCAGCGGATCACCGTCGGGCCGTTGGTGCCCCAGACGCAGATCAGGGAGGCGAGCCGCGTGCGTTCGCTCAACTCCGTCAGTGCGTCGGTCGCCATGCGCACCGCGTCGACGCGGCCCAACGCGGTGACACCAAGCTCGAGGATCTGCGAACCCAGGTCGTAGCGCCCGGACACCGGGTTCTGCTCGACCAGCCGGGTGCCGGCGAGACCGAGCAGATAGCGGTGGGTGCGCGTCGGCGACATGCCGGCCGCGGCGGCGATCTCGCTCAGGGTCGCGGGCCGGCCGATCGCCGCCAGCTTGTTGAGCAGCGATACACCGACCACGATGGAGCGGATGCCATGCCGCGGCATGGCGTCGCCCGCCTGGCGCTTGCGCGTGGGCTTGCTGCGTGGCTTGGCCGGTTTACGCATGGGAATACCGCGACGGAGGAGAGGGGCAGGGACGAGCCGGCGCAGTGTGCCAAAGGCCGGCTGGCCCGTCCATCTCCTTGCTGCGCCACGGCTTCCGGCCGGTTCAAAGCGGTGGACAGCGGACCGCAATTCTGCGACCATGACAAAAATCGTCATCGATATCGAAAACTGTAGACCTCGAAGTTTCCGGGGTCCATGAGTGGGATGGGTATGCAGGAATATAGCGTCGGAAAATTGAACGAACTTCCCGACGGCAAGGGGATTGCCGTGCAGGCCGGGCGCCGCACGATCGCGGTCTTCCGCATCGGCAGCGAGGTGTTCGCCATTCACAACGCCTGTCCGCATAAGGGCGCCTCGTTGTGCGAAGGCACGGTAGTAAGCGAGGACAAAGTGGTGCGCTGCCCGTGGCACCACTGGAATTGGCGGCTCGAGGATGGCAAGCTCGACGTCACGGCCACCCAGGGCCTGCGCAAATACGATGTGGTCGTCGAAGGCGACGAGGTGATCCTGCGGGTCTGACGAGCCTCCAGCAAGGACAGCCGTCGACCCGAACTTTGGAGAAGCGACATGAATGTGATGACCAGCCCGAAGCGCGAGCGCGCCACGCGCGTGAAACCCGATCCGATCGACGCGCGCGGCCGCGCGATGAAGGTGGTGGATACCGATTTTCACTTCCTGCCGGAATGGAACGAGCTGCGCAAATATATGAAGGAGCCGTTCAAGAGCGCGGCGAAGACATACCCGCCGGTGGGCGGCGACTACGGCCCGAGCATCGCGCTCGACCTCGAAGGCACCGGGCAGGAGACCCAGGGCCGCGCGCGCACCGCGGCGGACGTCCTGCGCGTCATCGACGAGATCGGCGTCGACACGGTCATCATCAGCCCGGGCTTCCAGCGCCCGCAGAGCATGTTCCACCAGACCATGCTGACGGCGACCTGCTCGGCCTACAACGACTACCTGATCAACGAGGTCATGCCGGTCAGCCCGCGCATCCGTTGCGAGATCATGGTCAACCACCGCAATCCGGAAGCGGGCGCCGCGGAGATCCGCCGCGTCGGCGCCAACCCGGGCTTCGTCAGCGTCTATACCGAATTCGGCGCCAACTACGAACCGCTCGGCTCGGCCAGGCATGATCCGATCTTCGCGGCCGCCGCCGAACACAAGCTCATCGTCACCTCGCACGTCGGCACGTTCTGGCAACAGTTCACGCCGCTGCATCAGGGCGCGCGCACCTGGACCGAACTGTTCGGCATCGCGAGCTGCGGCATCAGCATGTCCTACATCGCCAGCATGATCATGCAGGGCCTGTTCGACAAATGGCCGGATCTGCGCATCGTGCTGAAGGAAGGCGGCTTCTGGTGGATGCCGGAATTCCAGGCTCGCGCCGACGACTTCTATCTCAACCACCCCGGCGACATCAAAATGTGCGAGCGCAAGCTCGAAGCCGGCGAGAAGTTCCTGGCCAAGATGCCGAGCGAGTATTTCTATTCCAACGTCCGCTTCGCCAGCCAGCCGATGTGCGTGCCCAAAGACATGCAGCACTTCAAGCACCTCATGGAGATGTGCCGCGGCGAGGACATGCTGCTCTATTCCTCGGATTGGCCGCATGCCACATTCGATCCGCTGAACTGGGTGTTCGAGACGCCGATTTCGGAAGAGGGCCGCAAGAAGATCCTCGCCGACAATGCCAAGAACTGGTTCTGGCGGCTGAATAGCTAATTCGACCGAGCGCGACATCCCGGGCCGGGCGGCGAAAAATAAAATACCGTCGCCGCGGCGCTGGGCTGTTGCGTCCTGCCGCGCGCGAGGCGATCATCACGTCCCGGCGCGCTATCAAAATCAAAGTGCCGGTATCTGGGGAACGCCATGGATGGGAACGCGGGCAATACAAAGACGAATCTGCAGGATCTGCGGACCCATCTGAGCAACCTCGAGACTCAGGGCAAGCTCACCCGCGTCAGCCGGCCGATCAACAAGGACACCGAGCTGATGCCGCTGGTGCGCTGGCAGTTCCGCGGCCTGCAGGAGGACCAGCGCCGGGGCTTCTTCTTCGAGAACGTCACCAATGCCAAGGGCAGGAAGCTGCCGGGCGGCGTCGCCGTCGGCATCTATGCCGCGTCGTCGGAGGTCTATGCCATCGGCATGGGCTGCAAGCCCGACGAGATTCGCGGCCGCTGGCAGAAGGCGCAGGCCAAGCCGACGCCGCCGAAGGTTGTCGATACGGGCTTCGTGCACGAAGAGATCCACATCGGCGCCGCGCTGCTCGAGCATGGCGGCCTGGAGGAATTTTCGATTCCGATCTCGACGCCGGGCTTCGATGTCGGGCCTTACACCACGGCCTCCAATTGGGTGACCAAGGATCTGGAGACCGGCTGGCACAACGTCGGCAACTACCGCGGCCAGGTGAAGGCGGCCGACCGCATGGGCATGTTCGTCAGCCCGCGCAACCAGGCGTGGAAGCACTGGGACCAGGCACGCCAGCGCGGCGTGCCGCTGGAAGCGGCGCTGGTGATCGGCGGGCCGCCGGCCCTGACCTATTGTTCGGGCACGCGCATCCCCTATGGCATCGAGGAATACGCGGTGGCGGGCAGCCTGATCGGCGAGCCGCTCGAACTGGTGAAATGCCAGACGGTCGACCTGCTGGTGCCGGCGCACGCCGAGCTGGTGATCGAGGGCCGCATTTCCACCGAGTATATCGAGGAAGAAGCGCCGTTCGGCGAATACACCGGCTACATGGGCGAGCGGGTCTATAACGCGGTGTTCGAGGTGACGGCGATCACCCATCGCAAGAATCCGATCTTCACCGCCATCACCAGCCAGATGCCGCCGTCCGAGAGCAGCAAGCTCAAGAAGCTCGGCCAGGACAACAGCTATCTGTTCTATCTGCGCAATCACTGCGGCATTCCGCAGGTCAAGGACATCAGCTTCCACGACATCGCGGTGGATTCCTGGTGCGTCATCCAGATGAAGCCGTGCAACCCGTCGGTGGCGTGGCAGGCGATGTATGCCGTCGCCGGCCGCAACTCGACCGTCGGCAAGATGATCATCTGCGTCGACGAGGACATCGACATCAACGATATGGATTCGGTGGTCTGGGCGCTGAGCTACCGCATGCAGCCGGAGCACGATCTGCGCACGCTGGGCAATCGCAGCGTCGGGCTCGACCCGTCGGGCGCGCCGCCAAGCGAATCCGCCGACAGCACGAAGCAGAGCGTGTTCGGCTCGCTGGCCTTGATCAACGCCATGCGCAAGTGGGACTATCCGCCGGTATCGCTGCCGGCCAAGCAATATATGGACAAGGCCAAGGTGATCTGGGAGGAGCTCGGCCTGCCGAAGCTCACCCCGCGCGTGCCATGGCATGGTTACGAGCTCGGCAACTGGAGCGAACGCGATCGCCAGGAAGCGCAATGGGCGGTCGAGGGCGATCATCACCGCACCGGCGACCGCGCCAAGCAACAACGGCGCAAAGCCGACGAATAAAACGGCCGACGCTCAAGATCGGCCGGGATGAACATGTAAAACGGGGAGGGAGCATGTCCGGACGTCGATATTCCGCGCAACCAGCCGACGCGTGCAAAACCGGCCTTGCGACGCTCTGCGTCGCGGCAACGCTGGCGGTCGTGCCGCTCGCGGCGCAGCCGGCCGCCGCGCAATCCGCCGACGACGGCTTCTACGCCGGCAAGCAGGTCAAGGTCATCGTCGGCTTTCCGCCGGGCGGCGGCTTCGATGCTTACGCGCGCACGCTCGCCGACCACATGGGCCGGCACATACCCGGCAATCCCAGCTTCATCGTGCAGCACATGCCGGGCGCTACCACGGCGAAGGCCGCCGCGCATATTTACGGCGTGGCTGCCCAGGACGGCACATTCCTCGGGCTGCTCCATCAGGGTCTGCTGGCCAACCAGGTGCTCGACATCCAGGGCGGCACGTTCGACGTCACCAAGTTCAACTGGATCGGCCGCATGGGCACGCGGCTCAGTGTCGGGCTGGTCTGGCACACCACCGGCGTCAAAACCATCGAGGACGCGAAGAAAACGGAAATCATCCTCGGCGCCACGTCGCCGACCGCGACCTCCGCCATGGTGCCGCTCGCGCTCAATCATGCGGCGGGCACCAGGTTCAAGGTGGTGCAGGGCTACCAGGGCAGCGCCGACATGTATCTCGCCATGGAGCGCGGCGAGACCCACGGACTCGGCATTGCCGGCTGGCTCGACCTGACCGGCCCGCGCGCCGACTGGGTCAAGGAGGGAAAGGTCGCCGTGCTCTACCAGATCGCGCTCAAGCGTCATGCCGATCTGCCGGACATTCCCGTGCTGGCCGATCTTGCGTCGAACGACGACGACCGGCAGATCCTGGCGCTGCTGGCAAGCACCGAGGATATGGGCCGCTCGTTCGTGTCCGGGCCCAATCTGCCGGCAGCGCGCGTCGATACCCTGCGCACGGCCTTCGCGGCTATGATGAAGGATCCGGTATTTCTGGACGATGCCAGGAAGCGCCAACTCGATATCGATTTCATGCATGGCAAAGACTTGCAGGTCCTGGTCCAGAACGTCGGCGCGTTTCCGTCCGAGGTCGCCGCCAAGGCCAAGAAGGTTCTCAAGCCAGCCTCTCCGTAAAGGGTCAGTTCACGATGGAAAACGAATATGATGGCCTGCGCACCTACATCGACGCGGTGCGTGGCATCGATCAATGCAAGGACATCGACGGCGCCGACTGGGATCTCGAGATCGGCACTCTGACCGAGGCGGCGACCGAGTTCATCGCCGAGCCGCCGATGATGCTGTTCGACAACATCAAGGGCTATCCCAAGGGCTTCCGTGTGCTCAGCCTGCCGCTCGCCTCGAAGAAGCGCACGGCCCTGGTCTACGGCCTGTCGCCCGACGCGACCAAGCTGCAGCTCGTGCGCCAGATCACCGACAAGATCAAGACGGCGACGCCGATGCCCCCGGTCGAGGTCGCCAACGGCCCGATCCTGGAAAACCGCATGACCGGCGACGACGTCGACCTATGGAAATTTCCCGTGCTCAAGGCCCATGCCAAGGACGGCGGCCGCTACATCGGCACCGCCGACCAGGTGATCAACCGCGATCCCGAAAGCGGCTTCGTCAACATGGCGACCTACCGCATCCAGGTGCACAGCAAGAACATGCTCGGCCTATGGATGAGCCCGGGCCAGCAGGGCCGCGCCATCTGCCAGCGCTACTGGGACAAGGGCCAAGCCTGCCCGATCGTCGCGGTATTCGGCGGCGATCCGCTGCTGCTGCAGGCGTCCTCGACGAAGCTCGAATGGGGCCGCTCGGAGATGGAGCTGGTCGGCGGGTTGCGCGGCAAGCCGTTGCCGATCGTCAAGGGGCCGATTACCGGCCTGCCGATTCCGGCCCATGCCGAAGTCGTCATCGAGGGGGAAGTGCCGCCGCCGTCCCAGGATTCCCACGACGAGGGGCCGTTCGGCGAATGGCCGGGCTACTACTCGGGCGGCACGCTCGGCACCGGCGAGAAGCAGCCGGTCATCCATGTGAAGGCGATCTACTACCGCAACGATCCGATCCTGGTGAACATGGCGCCGCAATGGCCGGGCGCGCCGACCTACAGCGTGCGTTTCGATTCCGGCATCCTTTGGGATCAGCTCGAAGCGGCTGGCGTGCCGGACATCCAGGGCGTCTATATCCACAACCCGTATCTCATCGCGGTCTCGATCAAGCAGCGCTATGCGGGCCATGCCAAGCAGGCCGGCCTCGGTGTGCTCGCCTGCGCCGCGTCGGCGCGCAACGGCCGTTATGTGGTGATCGTGGACGAGGACATCGATCCGTCGAGCATGCAGGAGGTGGTGTGGGCGATGGAGACGCGCGTCGATCCGGCGAGCGACATCCAGACCGTGGACGGCTGCTGGGGCACGCCGCTCGACCCGCGCATGCCGCCGGAGAAGCGCGATTCGAAGGAGCATACCAACAGCCGGGCGATTTTCTATGCCGTGCGGCCGTTCGCCTGGAAGGATCGTTTTCCGATGGTCAACCGCGCCGACAAGGAGGCCTTGCGGGCGGTCGCGAAGAAATACCGCAACGAGCTGCCTTTCCCCGAGATTTCATAGGGCTAGAGGAAGAGCCTTGATCGGGATCCCATTTCGCGGTCAGCTTGCGGCCAACATAGAGTAAATGCTTCTGGGAGAATGACATGAAAATAGGGATCGGCCGCGCTGCGGCGTTGGGAATTTGTCTCGCTTGTGATCACGGGCGCCGCCGCTCCTGCGGTTGCGGCGGACGACATGTCTTTTAAGGACAAGCGTCTGACGATGCTGATCGGCTCGGAAACCGGCGGCGGCACCGATACCACGGGACGGCTGGTCGCGCCCTATCTCAACAAGTACCTGCCGGGCAATCCCTCGATCGTGGTAACGAACATGCCGGGCGCCGGCGGCATCGCCGCGCAGAATCACTTCGCCAATCAGGTGAAGCCGGACGGCATGACCTTCACCACGGGCGCCTCGAGCCAGGTCGACCCGTTGCTCTATCGCAAGTCGACCGCCGGCTACGATCCGACCAAATATGCCTATATCGGCGGCGTGGGGCGTGGCGGCAACTTCCTACTGGTCAACAAGGAGGCCGAGCCGCGGCTCTACGACAAGACCAAGGAGCCGCTGGTCATGGGTTCGAACTCGGCGCCGCGTACCGGCGTGCAGATGGCGCTGTGGGGCATCGAGTATCTCGGCTGGAACGCGCGCTGGATCACCGCCTACCGGGGCACCAACGATATGTTCCTGGCGCTCGAGCGCGGCGAGATCGACATGACCGCGACCGCCAACTACTTCCAGGTGGAGAAGGCGCTGCAGACCGGCAAGTTCCGCGTGATCGCCCAGTCGGGCAGCCTGGAGAACGGCAAGATCGTGCCGCGCCCCGAGCTCGCCGCCACGCCGATCTTCTCCGACATGATGAAGGGCAAGATCACCGACAAGCTCGGCCAGCAGGGCTTCGACTACTGGCTCAGCATGTCTGCCATGGACAAATGGCTTGCGCTGCCGCCGGGGACCTCGCCGGATATCGTCAATGCCTATCGCGCCGCCTTCCGCAAGATCTCGGCCGACCCCACCTTCGTGTCTGAGGGCAAGAAGATGAGCGAGGATTTCACGCCGATGTCGGCCGATGACGTGCAGAAACTGGTAAGCACCGTCGGCGCTACGTCTGCCGAGGCCATCGAATACATCAACACGATGATGCGCAATCAGGGCATCCGGGTCGAATAACGCTGCCGCAGTCCCCGAGCAAAGAAATGGCGGCGGATGTGAATCCGCCGCCATTCCCCTTGCAGCCAGCCGAAGCTGGCTTCCCCATCTCCCCCGGCTACTTCCTACGCATAAGCGATGTTGATCCCGGTCACCGGCGAGCTGACGCCGGCCAGGGTGATCGAAGCGCCGCCGCCCAGGTCGATCAGCGTGTTGCTGCCGTTGGCCTTGACCTGCGCGGGGGTCATGCCGCCGCCACGGATGACGATGCTGTCCTCGGCCGCGTTGAAGTCCGAGATGGTGGCGTGGGCACTGCGGATGAACTCGAAGACATCCTTGCCCGCGCCGCCGCTCAGGGTCATGGCGCCGCTGGTCGAGTTGACGATGCGGTCGTCGCCGGCGCCCGCGTTCACCGAGCCGCTGGTCTGGCCGGAAACGGTGATGGTGTCGGCTCCGGCGCCGCGGTGATCGCGACCTTCGTGTTCGACGCGCCCGTGAAGCTCGACGGTGTTGTTGCCGTCGCCGGCGTTGATCTTCATCTGGTTGATGTCATTGGTGTCGCTCTTGGCGGTGACAGTGATCTTGTCGTTGCCGGCGCCGGTCGTGATCGAGCCACGCTTGGAGTCGGTCACGGTCACGGTGTTGTCGCCGTCGCCGAGCGCGAGCTCACGCTGCGACGAAGTTCTTCACGGTCACCGAGCCGCTGCTGGCGCTTTTGATGGTGGTATTCTTGATGGCGCCCCAGGCGGCGTTGTTGGTCACGGCGATGCCGCCGCTCCCGTCGTAGGCAACGCTCACATTGGCGGTCGAGCTGATGCCCGCGATGCCGAGCTGGGATGCCGTGTAGGTCGTCGAGGTGTTCGGCGCCGGTGACGGCCGCCTTGTAGTTCGACGTGAGATCGAGCTGGTTCATCGCCTGGCTGAGAATCGCCTGGAAGGGGGACTGCACCGTGGGCGCTGCCAGGCCGAGCGCGCTCGCCGAGGCGATGACGCCGCGTCAAAGTCACCGACGAGCCATTGGCGAAGCCGACGATGGTATTGCCGTTGCTGTTGGTGACCTGCGCGCCGCCGAACGGAACGCCGTTGAGAACGAGCTTGTCTTCGGCGGCGTTGAAGTCGGTGATCGTGGCGCGGGCGCCGGCGGCGAACTCGAACGTGTCCTTTCCGGCTCCGCCCGTGACGCTCACGCTTCCCGTCGAGCTGACGACGATGCGATCGTCGCCGGCGCCCGCATTCGACCGTAGCCGCTGGTCGCGCCAGCCAAGGTGATCGTGTCGTTGCCGCCGCCGGCGTTCACCGTCGCGCCGGTCTGACCCGACACGGTGATGGCATCCACGCCGGCGCCGGACGTGACCACCACCTTGGTGTTGGCCGCACCCGAGAAGCCGATGGTGTTGTTGCCGTCGCCGGCGTTGATCTTCATCTGGTTGATATCGTTGGTGTCGCTCTTGGCCATGACGTGATCGTGTCGTTGCCGGCACCGGTGGTAATCGATCCACGCTTGGAGTCGGTTACGCTCACGGTATTGTCGCCGCCGCCGAGCGCGAGCTCAGCCGCGACGAAGTTCTTCACGGTCACCGAGCCGCTGAGATTGCTCTTGATCGTGGTGTTCTTGATGGCGCCCCACGCGGCGTTGTTGGTGACCGTGATACCGCCGTTCGCGTCATAGGCGACGGTCACGTTGGCGCTCGGATCGATGCCCTTCACGGCGAGCTGCGCGGCCGTATAGGTCGTCGAGGTGTTCGCACCGGCGATGGCGGCCTTGTAGCTCGAGGTGAGGTCGAGCTGGTTCATCGCCTGGCTGAGCACGGCCGAGAAGCCCTGCAAAGTTGGCGTGGGAGCCGGTGCCGGCGTTGGCGCTGGAGCAGGGCAGGAGCCGGCGTCGGTGCCGGCACGGCGTTCGGGTCGTGCTTATAGGCCCGGATATAGTCGACCTTCAGATTGGTCCGCGACCAGTCGGTGGTCGCGTCCGGCGAACCCGGCCAGTTGCCGCCGACCGCCAGGTTGACCATCATGTACATCGAGGTGTGCATGTCGGCCGGCGTGGCGACCGTGTGGGTCTTCTTGCCGTCCACATAGAAGGTGATGGTGCTCGCGGTCCAGTCCATGCCGTAGGTATGGAAGCCGTTGGCGAGGTCCACACCCAGGTTCGTGCCCTTACCGGAGTTGGTACCGGCTTTGGTATGCATCGTCTGGTGAGCGATCGTCGGGCTCGAGCCGACGACCTCGACAATATCGAGCTCTGGAGGCCACTTGCCGTTGGTGGAAAGCATCCAGAAGGCCGGCCACATGCCCTGTTCGGTGGTCATCTGCGCGCGCATCTCGAAGTAGCCGTACTGTTGTGCGAACGACGCATGAGACGAAAGCATACCCGAGGTGTACTTGTATCCGCCCAATTGCGACACGAGGGAAGGATCGGCCTTCGCCGCGGTGATCGTCAGGATACCGTCCTGCACCGAGAACGGATTGAGGCCGAGGCCCTTGTATTGCGGGTCTACGTAGAGCTCGAGTTCCTTGTTGCCGATCAGGGTACGGTTACCCCAGCCGTCGTGGGGCTTCCAGGTGGAATAGAGGTTGAGCGTATCGAACTCGTCGGCAAAGGTCAGCACGAGGTCGGAAGCGGGAAGCGCTTGGTTCGTCGGTGCCGCAGCAGCAGGAGCGGGCGCAGGCGCAGGCGTCACGCTCGCCGCTTCGACCATGAAATTGGCTGCCGTCAACTCGCTCGTGGTCTTGTTTTCGAGCATGACCTTCTGGCCATTGCCGAGATCGATCTGCACGTCCGTGCCGATCTGGCTCATGCGCGATTGGATGCTGGAAAAGCCGCTCAGCCCGAAGCCCCGCACGTCGACCTGTGTCGACAGTCGCGCCGGACGCCTTGAAATTGGTGATCCAGGTGATGCTGTTTGCTTCCTTGGTCGGCACGTAAGTGTCCGCACCGCCGCTGCCGACGAGCACGTCGTTGCCGCCGCCCGTGGTGATGACGTTGTTGCCGGAATTGCCGGTCAGAATATTGCTGCCGGTATTGCCCTTGGCATACGAATTGGTGGTGCCCATCAATGACAAGTTTTCCACATTGGTGCTGAGCGTATAGCCGCTGCCCCAGGTCTGGACGGTATCGACGCCGCCTCCGGCCACCTCGGTAATCTTGGTCGAGGGGTCGTAGGCGATATAGGTGTCGTCGAGGGCGCCCCCGGCCAACGTGATGTTGGTCGCATTGGCGGCCAGTTGGTCGCGCGTGGTATTGCCCCCATTCAAGGTTGCGCCGCTGATCGCGGTGCTCAACCAGTTGTTCGGCCCGGCGCTTTTGGGAAGAAGTGGAGCTGGCATGTGACTTTCCTTAGCTAAAACAAGTGAAAAAATGGATCAGTGGTATCGAAATCGTGAGCAGCCGAAATTACTGATTCATGGTCGCCGTTCGCTTTTCGGTAGGTGGTTGGCCATAATTCGTCGAGGCCACGCGCAATTGCGCCAAGCCCTTTTTCGCGAAGTCGTTGCCGCGCGTGGCGGGGCCGACCAACAGGCGATGGGCTTTCTGGAGATCCCGGCTATCGCCCTGACCGTTGAGCAGCAAAAGACCGAGCGCCGTGGCTGCGGCGTCGTTGCCCTGGTCGGCGGCGAGGCGGTACCAACGCGCGGCCTCCGTATGGTCGGCCGCCACGCCCAGGCCGTGTTCATAGAGAATGCCGAGGCCAAGCGCGCCACCCGGGTCCTGCTGGAGCGCGGAAAACCGGCACCACCGTTCGGCTTCCTGGAAGTCCTGGGTGCAACCGACGCCGCGCAGATACAGCATGCCCAAATTGGCTTGGGCGCGCGCCAGTCCCTGCTGCGCCGCGGCCTGGGCCAACCCGAAGGCCTTGTCGGCGTCGGCCGGTATATCGAAGCCTTCGGGATAGAGCAGCGCCACATTGGCCGCACCGCGACTCTCGGCTTCCGCGGCCCAGGTGGCGGACGGCGCGTTGGCCCGCGCGCCGGTAAGATAGATCAGGCTGAGACTATGGCACGCCTCGGCGTGACCCTGCACGGCGGCGCGGCCCAGCCACTTCGCGGCCACCGTCGGATAGTGCGGCGCGCCGCGGCCGGTCAGGTAAGCTAGGCCGAGCCGGTACTGCGCATCGGCGCTGCCCGTGCGGGCGGCCCACACCAGGTGGCGCAGCAAGTGTGGCTTGCGGAAGCGAGCGAACAGGCCGGACAAAACGGATCTCATCGTCATGATCAGGGCTCGCGCATGGCTTCGTTGAGGCTCCGCATCAGGCCGTGGGTCAAATAGGACAGGATCGTGCGGTCGCCGACGATGACGTCGCCGCTCACCGGCATGCCGGGGATCAGGCGGAAGCTGTCGGGAACATTGGTCAAGGCTGTCTTGTCGAGGACGACGGTGGCTTTGTAGAACGGGCGGACCGCGGTCTTGCCGCCGTCTTGGGCGGTGGTGAAAGCATCCTCGCTGATGACCTTCACACGACCCTCGGCATAGCCGTGCTCGAGAAAATTGTAGGCCTCGAGCTTGACGGCGACGCGGTCGCCGGCGCGAATGAATCCGATGTCCCGTGCGTCGATCGAAATCTCCGCTTCGATGGCGGCATTGACCGGAACCAGCGTGAACAGCGGCGAGGCCTCGGTGAGGACCGATCCGACAGACAGCTTGGCGACCTGAAGCACGACGGCGTCCGTCGGGGCCGTGAGATTGACGAGGTCCTCGGTCTTGCGCGCCTTCGCGAGCTGCTCGAGAATCGCGTCGTGCGTCGTGCGCTTGGTGATGAGTTCGACGTTGATCTGTGTCCGCCATTGCTCGACGAACGATTCGCGTTCCGCCCGCGCGGTTTCCAGCTGATGACTCGCTTCGAGGAGCGCGTTGGTCTCATAATCCAGGTTGCGCAGGATTTCGAGCCGCTGGTCCATCGCCTGGAGCAGTGTGAGGCGGCTGCCGACCTGCTGCTCGGCGAGCTTGCGGCGCATGGATTCGACTTCGTTCATCACCTTGGCGCGCTCGCCGTAGCGTTTCTGGTCATTGGTGAATTTGACGATGGTGGCTTCGGTCTGCGCGATCTTCGAGTCCAGGCTGCGTAACTGCTCGTTGCGCTGAGCGCGGCGCTGGGAATACAGGCTCTGCTGCATCACCGCATAACGCTCCGCCAGTCCCGTGGCCAGGAAAGGCCTGTCGTCCCGTTCGGCCTCCAGACGGGCGATCTCGGCATCCAGGCTTTCGACCTGAACCGCGAGCTGCGCCACGTCCGCTGCGGCGAAGGTCGAGTCCAAGGTTGCCAGCAGGTCGCCGGCCCTGACGCGATCGCCGGCTTTGACATTGATGCTTTTGATAATGGCGCGATTGAGCGATTGCACGACGATGGTCGGGTCATGAGTGACGAGCTGACCCGTGCCGGTGACCACGCGGTCGATCGACACGAAGGCAGCCAGGACGAAGCCGAGCAGGATGGCGCCGGTGACGATCATGAGCGTCAGGCGGGCGGCGATCGGTTCCCTCTCCTGAGAAAGGGCATCGGTCTCCGAGCGGAATCGGGCGATCGTCTGGTCGGCGGTGCGAGCCGGGTTGAGAAAGGTCATTCTGCGGCTCCCGCCAAAGAGTGCATATTCTGCTGACGCCATAGGCGGCGATACAGATCGCAGCGGCCGAGCAGATCCTTGTGAGTGCCGGTGTCGAGGACACGGCCATTGTCCAGCACCAGGATGGCGTTGGACGGCACCAGAGACGACAGGCGGTGGGAGATCACGATCACCGTGCGGTCCTTGGCGATCTGCTGCAGGTTGGCGTTGATGATCGCTTCGCTCTCGGGGTCCAGAGCGCTGGTCGCTTCGTCGAAGATCAGCAACGCGGGATCGACCAATAGGGCGCGGGCGATGGCGATGCGCTGGCGCTGACCACCGGAAAGGTTGGCGCCGCCTTCTTCGAGAAGGGTGTCGTAGCCGCGCGGCAGGCGCTCGATGAACTCCTCCGCGCCCGCGAGGCGGGCGGCGGCGACGACTTGCTCGAAGCTGGCACCGGGCTGGGCCGCGCCGATGTTGTCGCGCACGCTGCCGGCGAACAGGAAGCTCTCCTGCAGGACGACGCCGGTGCTGCGGCGCAGGTGATCGAGATCGATGGCGCGGATATCCGTGCCGTCGACCTTGATCAAGCCGTCGTATTGACGGTGCAGGCCTTGCAAAACGCGGGTGATGGTGGTCTTGCCCGAGCCGCTACGCCCCATGATGCCGAAAATGCTGCCGCTCGGAATACTGAACGAGACGTCGTTCAGGGCCAAATTCTGGGCGTTGGGGTAGCGGAAGCGCACGCCGGAGAACTCGATGGCGCCTCTGATCGGCGTGCGGAGGCCGCCGGTGCCGCGGCCTTCTTCCGGCGCCTGATTGACCACGGCGGCGACGGTGCGGATGGCGCGGCTCGCCTCGTCGAATTGCTGGACGAGATGGGCGAGCTGGATGAGCGGCTGGGCGACGCGCTGCGACAGCATGCCGAAGGCGATCAAGGTGCCGATCAGCACCGGGTCGTTGCTGGTCACGGCGGCGTATGCGGCGAGCGCGATCACGCCGCTGGTCATCAGCTTCTCGAGCGGCGAAACCGCCGTCTGGGCTAGATTGACGATGCTGCCCGCCTCACGGCGCAGGCGCGCCGCGTGAACGACATGACGGTCCCACACGCGGCGGCGCTGGGGCTCCAGGGCCAGGGACTTGACGGTGCGCACGCCCTGCACGGTTTCGACCAGATAGGAGTTCTGCACGCCCTCGGCCGCGAATGCGCGCGAGGTGCGGCGACGGATGAACGGCAGGAAGCAGAGAACCACGACGATCATCAATACACCGATGCCGAGCACGACAGAGGCGAGGGCCGGGCTGAACCAGAACATGGCCGGCAGGACGATGAGCAGCACCATGCTGTCGAGCACGGTGCCGAAGAGCTGGCCGGTGAGAAAATTGCGGATGCGAAAGATCTCGTTCATGTCGCGCGTCACCATGCCGGTCGGCGTACGCTCGAAATACTCGATGCCCAGGTTGAGCAGGCGGCTGAACGTGAAGGTCGACAAACGCGCGTCGATACGCGCAGTGGCGACCAGGATGAGCGTGCGCCGGAGATAGCCGAACAAGGTTTCAAACAAGATGACGAACGCCATGCCGCCGACCAGCACGTGGAGCGTCGGCAGATTCTTGTAGACCAGAACGCGATCGACGATGAGTTGCCAGAAAATCACCGGCGCCAGAGCGAAGACGCTCATCACCGCGGCGGCGACGGCGATATCACGGAACAGGCGGCGTTCCTGAAGCAGTTCACGCACCAGGTGACCCAAGCCGAACGGTCTTGTCGCCGTTTCGTCATCGGCCTCGCCGTGCTTCTTGATGAGAAAGACCTCGTCGGTCATCGATTCGGTGAGGCGATCGAGTTCGATGATCAGCGGCGTCGCTTCGCCGACCAAAGGATCGTACAGCTTCGCTGTCGGTCCTGTGGCCGTCTCGCCCATGGCGAGAAGCAACATGGTGTTTCCGTTTTTCAGGCGGATGATGGCGGGGAGGGTGTCTTGGATGCGCTGCAGGTCGCCGGCCAGTCGAACCGCGCCGAGTTCCAGTCCAGCGGTCGCGGCAATGGCCTGAAGGCTCGCGTCGTCGACTTCACCGGGCGCCAGCCCATGTTCCCGGACCAACTGCTCGGCTGCGAGGTGAACGCCGTGGTGGCGGCCCGCCACAACCAGGCATTGTAGTGCCGTGTGGCTGGGAAGTTGGCCGGTATCCATCAACCGCGCCGACAGGGAAGCCGCCATAAAAACCTCGTCTAAGTAAAAAGTTCTAGTCTCGCACTACGGTTGTACTCGGTTTTTGGACCCTAGTAAAACTTTCGTCGTAGATCAAAAGACGTTTTCTTAGATCGCATGGCGGGAGTTAAAAACTGGTATCCGACTCCGATTTTGCCACAAGAATGACACGCGAAGGTTGTGGCCGAGCATAATTCGAAATGGAACTCGCTGCACCATCCGAAAAATGACTATGGGAAGCCCGTGGCGGCCGGCTGTCCGGGTGCCGCGTGACGAAAACATGAGCGGGCCAAGCGTAGCGCTGCCGCGTCGTTGCGCAGCGAGCGGCAGAGAAGCGGAGGGAAGAAGATTGCGCGCTGGAGGAGAAGGAATCCTTCCCCTTCGTCTCCAGGAGGCGACAAAGGGGAAGGAGCGGCTTTAAGCCAGCTCGCGGGCATCCCACAGGGGGACGGGGGATGGGGGCAGGATACCCGCGAGAAATCAGTCAACTTATGGCTGGCACGGAATGTTCCGATGCCGTGGGCCCAGGGCCGGCGCGAAAAAAAGAGCGCCGGAATGGCGCTCTGGAGAGGTCTCTCATAGACGACTAGCCGCGTGGCTTTTCGTAGGCGGGAGCCTGCTGCAACTGCTCTTTGCTGCCCGTGGGCAGCCGGACTTCATCCCGCCCAGCCACGCTCAGCTGCTCCATGGGAATGACGACCTTCTTGCCGCCGATACCCAGAAAGCCGCCGACGTCGAGCACGACGCCAATGACGCGCGCGTCCTTCGAGACGAGCAGCGCATCAATCTCGCCGATGGTTTCGTTCGCGCTGTTCCTGACCGTCTTACCAATAAGATCGTCACTGTTGATCGCGCTCGCCAGCTCGGCGCCGGTGGTGGCGCGCGACGATTGGGTCAGTGGTGGTGCTGCGGGAGAGCGCGAATCGGACGCCGAGGGCGCCCTTTCCATACGTTCAGCCGGCGCGGGCGTGGTTCCGGGCGGCGATTGCTGGGCCGAGACGGCCAGCGGCGCAGCCAAAGCCAACGCCACGGCCGTCGTCATAAATCCGAAGTGACCTTTTCTCATGCTTGTTTCTCCTGGTTGTCGACGAGGAGTTCGAGCAGGTCGCGGTTGGTGTTCGGTCGAATCGCAAGCGAAGTTCTCCGCCCCTTCCCCACGGGGGGAGGTGGGAAAGGGGCGCGAGACCGGCTGTTGCCGACGCGCGGATCGAGAGGGCAAAACCCGCGCTTGCCATGTCAACACGCCCCGTCGGGAAACGTTCCCGCAGCGGAAATTCCCCGGTCCCTTGAATGCGTGCGGCTGCGCATTCCACAGCGCAGGGATGCCCCTTTTGTGACACGAGAGGATCGCGGGTGGCACGGGAAAGGCGTCGCGCTGAGAGGCACACCAGCGTGCAATGTTGAGCAACATGGGGAGAGAAGTGTGAGGCCGGCGCGACATGCGGGCGGACGGAGCAGCGCCGCGCAACGCGATGGGAGGCGCCCTTCGCGGGTTCCAAGACCTGAGCATTCCCGTCGCCCAAACGTGCGAGCGGTTCGCCACCATGGCATCGCATGTCGAACGCAAATGAACCGGAATCGACCATCTTTGCCTCATATATCGCACACACACCTCCCCACGCAGGACTTGGCCGCTGAACCAAAACGAATATTCGGCGTTGGTAGTAGAGTTCCATTCAGTCAGGCGTTCTGCCGGACTGGGGACCTGGACGCGGATTTGCGGGGCGGCGCGCCAACACAGTCAATGGAACGTGCTCGGCGCAGCCTCGTTAAATCCGCGCTATCGCTGATAACAATGAAACGCGAGGTTTACGGTTATGCGCACGACAAATCTGGTAAAAACGATGCTCGTTGCGTTCGCCATCGGTGTGGCGGTCCCGGCTTGTTCGGCCATTGACGGCCGGCAGTCGGCGGGTGAATACGTCGACGATGCGGGTATCGCGACGAAGGTGAGAACGGCTATCGTCGCCGATCCGCAGCTGAAACTGCGCCAGATCGACGTCAATGTCATGGACAAGGTTGTTCAGCTGAGCGGCTTCGTCGACAACCCGCAGGAGAAATCCCGCGCCGCTGACGTGGCCAAGCGGATCGACGGCGTGCGTTCCGTGAAGAACGACATCGTGGTCCGCTAACACGGGAAAGGGAGGTCTCTCATGAGCCCAAGGCAGATATTCGGTATCGTCGCGTTGGTCGTGGGAGTCGTGCTCCTCGGCTTTGCTTTCCACTCGGCTGATGCGCCGGTCGACAGGATTTCGGAAACTTTGACCGGACGTTATACGGATCGGACGATGTGGTACTTCCTTCTCGGAGCAGCCGGCGTGATCGCGGGCGGTCTGTTCGTCTTCTTCGGCCGCCGTACTTCGTAGCGTTCGGTGACGGCAGTTGAATGGCGGGTTCTGGGGACCATCCCAGAGCCCGCCTCGTTCAAAGGTCGTGACCGCAGGCTTGTCGGGATGCGGGGGGCAAGACTAGGAGTTAGTCATGAAATACGGCTTATTGTGGTTGTTGGGCGTGCCGATTCCGGTTCTGATTATTCTTTATCTTCTGTTTAGCTGACGCAGCCCGCGCGTCTGGACCAGGTGCTCATGGCGGTGGCGGCGGCTCGTGAGTTAGTCCTCCCTAAGACAGCCGTTGCCGCGCCATGATTTCATGACTCTCGTCACCATCATCGGTTCTCTCGCGGCGCTCGCGTCCACCGTAAGCTTTGCGCCGCAAGCCTGGAAAATCATTAAATCGCGGCGTACCGCCGACATCTCGCTCGTGATGTATGCCGTCACCGTCTGCGGATTTGCCTTGTGGACCGTCTACGGCATTTTGCTCGGCGAGTGGCCGCTGATCGTCACCAATACCATCTGCTTCCTGTTGGCCGGCTTCATTCTCGTCATGAAGATCCTGCCGCGCGATGAGAAGAACAAGGTGGCCGATGTGCTGGACCCTGACGCCAAATGAGGCGTTCAGCGGTTTCCCCCGGCCGCGAGCAACTCGGGATTGAGCACCCGGATCGGCTTGCCGTCGAGAAACGCGCCGATGTTCTCCACGGCCTTGGGATAGAACACCCGGTAGTTGTCGACCGTGACATAGCCGAGATGCGGCGTGATCACCGAATTCGGCAGGCGGCGCATGGGATGATCGGCGGGTAGCGGCTCCACGTCATAGACATCGATGCCGGCGCCGGCGATGCGCTGCGTCTCCAAGGCCTCGATCAGCGCCGACTGTTCGACAATCGGCCCGCGCGAGGTATTCACCAGATAGGCTGTGGGCTTCATCAAGGCGAATTCCCGCCGGCCGATCAGGCCGCGGGTGCGGTCGCTCAGAACCAGATGAATTGTCACCACGTCCGCCTTGGACAACAGCTCGTCCTTGCTCCCGGCTTTGACGGCGCCGGCCGCGCGGCAGCGCTCCTCGGTCAGGTTCTGGCTCCAGGCGGTCACGGTCATGCCGAACGCCGCGCCGATCGTCGCCATCCGCGATCCGAGCTTGCCCAGTCCGAGAACGCCGAGGGTCTTGCCGGCGAGGCCGACACCCAGACTTGTCTGCCAGGCGCCGTCGCGCGTCGCGCGGTCCTCTTGCGGAATGCTGCGCATCAGCCCGAGGATCAGCCCCCAGGCGAGTTCGGCCGTGGTGGTGCCGACATTGTCGGTGCCGCATACCACGACGCCGTGGTCGGTGGCGGCCGCCAAATCGATGCTGCGGTTGGTCATGCCGCTGGTCGTCAGCATCTTGAGCTTGGGCAACTGTTCGATCAGCCCGCGGGGAAAGGGCGTGCGCTCGCGCATCAGCACGATCACCTCGAAATCGCGCAGCCGCTCGGCCAGCCTGTCGGGGTCCTTGAGATGGTCGCGAAACACCGTGGTCTGCGCGCGGCCATCGAGCGGCGACCAGTCGGCCAGGGTGAGGGCCACATTCTGAAAGTCATCGAGTATGGCGATTCGCATGCTGAAGGTCCCCTGGCGCCGTGCAAGTCGGTCGGTCAGACTAGCAGCGCAGGCCACGCGGTCAATCGGCGGCTGTATCCTGCTTTGGGTCCTTCCCGTCCGCCTGTGACTGGGGCACAATGATGGCCAACAGGAAATAAAAACCGGGGCACAGACCCCCGGATCGTCGGGAGAGCCTGGGAATGCCGGATATCGAGCTGCGCCAACTCGTCAAGCGGTTTGGGCCGCAGGTGGCCGTCAATGCCATCGATCTGTCCGCCGAACATGGCGAGATGCTGACGCTGCTCGGCCCGTCGGGCTGCGGTAAGACCACCACCTTGCGGATGATCGCGGGCCTGGAGGACCCGGACGAGGGCACCATCCGGGCTGGCGGGCGCCTGATGTTCGACAAAGCCGCGGGCATCAATATCCCGCCGGAAAACCGCGGCCTCGGCATGGTGTTCCAGTCCTATGCCATCTGGCCGCACATGACGGTGATGGAGAACGTCGCCTATCCGCTGCGCATGCGCGGTGTCGCGAAGGCCGAGCGGGTCGCCATGGTGCGCAAGGTGCTGGACCTGGTCGGCATGGGCGGCCTCGAGGACAAGCCGGCGACGAAACTGTCCGGCGGCCAGCAGCAGCGCGTCGCCTTCGCCCGCGCCCTGGTGTTTCAGCCCGAGCTGCTGCTGCTCGACGAGCCGTTGAGCAATCTCGACGCCAAATTGCGCGAACATATGCGCTTCGAGTTGCGCATCATGCAGAAGCGCCTCGGCCTGACGGCGATCTATGTCACCCACGACCAGGAGGAAGCGCTGACCCTGTCGGACCGGCTGGTGGTGATGAATGCCGGCAATATCGAGCAGGTCGGCACGCCCGAGGAGATTTACGAGCGCCCGGCCACCCGTTTCGTCGCCCAGTTCATCGGCAAGGCCAACATGATCGAGCTGCCAGACGCGGTCGAACGCGGCGGCGACACGGTCATGGTGCAACTGCGCACCTATCGCGAACTGGCTTGCCTGGTGCTGCCGTCGTCGGCGGTGCGCGCCGAACACACCACAGGCGCCGGCAAGTCCTGCCTGTTCATCAGGCCGGAAAAGATCAGCGTGCTCGACGACGCGGCGGTGAGCGATGGCCGTTGGATGATTCCCGGCGTGGTGCGCGAGCGCGCTTATGTCGGAGACCACAACGAATACCTCGCCGACGTCAATGACCAGATCCGGCTGCGGGTGATCGCGCCCGCCGGGCAGAATTGGCCGGTGGGCGCCCATGTCCGGCTCGGCATCGCGCCCTCCGACATCGTGCTCTACCGGTAAGCGATATGACGAGTTCCGACAGTTTTGCGACGCGGCCGCCCGGCCTCCTCGGTGGTGGTCCGCTCGGCCGCGCGCCGGCCGTGTCGTGGAACAACCGCTTCGGCATCAAGCCCAGCGTCTTCTATTACCTGCTCGCGCTGCTGCTGATCATCCTGGTACTCTACCCGTTCTTCGTGCTCGTGCTGGCGAGCTTCTACACCGGCCAGCCGGGGCGGCTCGGCAGCTTCACCCTCGACGGCTATCGCGTCTGGCTCGAGGCGGGCGAAATCCTGCCGATTCTCGCCAACAGCGTGATCTTCTCCGGCGCGCGGCTGTTCATCGGTCTGGTCTTCGCGCTGCTCTTCGCCTGGGCGGTGGCGCGCACCGACGTGCCCTTCAAGGGCGCCATGATGTGGCTGATCCCGGCGCCGTTCTTTGTGCCGGACCTGCTCACCGGCATTTCCTGGCTGATGCTCGGCAATCCGCAGAACGGGTTGATCAACCAATGGGCGCGCGACTGGTTCGGCGTCACCGGCCCGGTGATCAATCTCTACGGCTGGGGCGGGTTGATCTTCCACGCCTCGCTCAACACCATCGCGTTCCTCTTCCTCATGCTGGTCGGCTTTTTCAAGACCATGGATGCGTCCTATGAGGAAGCCGCCAGGACGCTCGGCGCGAGCAAGACCAAGGTGTTGTTCACCATCACCTTGCCGATGCTGATGCCGGCCATCCTGAGCATTTCCATTCTGGTCTTCGTGCACGGGCTCGAATCGTTCGAGAACCCGCTGCTGTTCGGTAATCCCGGCGAGGTCTATGTCTTCGCCAACGAGATCTACCGCATGCTGAGCTACCGCCATCCGCCGCAATACGGCGCGGCCACGGCGCTCTCCGTCATCGTCATCGTCACCATGCTCCTGCTGCTCGCCATGAAGGGCCGGGTGCTCGGCGACCGCTCGTTCATCGTGATCACCGGCAAGGGCTACCGGCCGACCCAGATGAAGCTCGGCGGGCTGGCGCGCTGGTCGATCTTCGCCGTCTTCGTCATCTACTTCCTGCTCGCCATCGTGGTGCCGATCGCCCAGATCGTCGTCGCCTCGTTCTTCCAGATTTTCGGCCTCTACGATCCGGAGCATTTCACGCTGAAGAACTGGACCGACATCATGCGCGACGACCGCGCCATGACCGGGCTCAAGAACACCATCGTCTATTCCGCCATCGCCGGCGCCGCGACCGTGATCATCGGCGGTCTGGTCGGTTATATCCGGGTGCGCACGCGGCACTGGCTCGGCCGCTATCTCGAGGCGCTCGCCTGGGCGCCATGGACATTGCCCGGTGTCGTCATGGGCCTCGCGCTGCTGTGGGCCTGGGCGCTGCCGCCCTATCCGTTCAATCTCTACGGCACCGCGCTGGTCATCATCATGGGCTTCATCATCAAGGGCCTGCCGCTCGGCACCGCGACCATGCAGTCGGCGATCCGCCAGGTCAGCGCCGAACTCGAGGAATCCTCGCGCGTCCACGGCGGCTCCTGGCTCAAGACCGTGCGCCACATCCTGGGCCCGCTGCTCAGCCGCGGCGCCATGGCCACCTTCGTCATCGTCTTCGCCATGGCGTCGCGCGACCTGACCATTCCGCTGTTCCTCTATACCGGCGGCACCGAGACGCTGACGGTCGCATTGCTCAAGTTCTACGAGGAAGGCGCCATGGGCGTGCTGTCGGCGGTCGCCGTCATCCAACTCGGCATGGTGATCGTGCTGCTCTGCATCGAGCGGCTGGTGCGCGGACGCGAGGATTGACAGACAAGAAGAGAGCAAGAGGTCGACATGGCTGAGAGTTTGAGCAAGGACAAGAAACTTGCGTTGTTCGAGCGCATGCTGCTGATGCGCCGGTTCGAGGAAATGGTCATCCATATGGCGGCGGCGCACAAATACATCGGCCGTAACCACCTCTATATCGGCCATGAGGCGACGGGGGCGGCGGCGCTCGGTCTGCTCGCAGCCGGGCGACCTGACCTATACCACCCACCGCAACCATGGCCATCTCATCGCGCGCGGCGCCGATCCGGGCAAGGCGCTGGCCGAGATCATGGGCCGCGAGGGCGGCCTGAACGGCGGGCGCGGCGGCACCTGGCATCTGTGCGACACCTCGATCGGCTTCCATTCGACCTCGGCCATGGTCGGCGGCAGCATCGGCCTCTGCGATCGGCGGCGGCTATCGCGCTCAAGCACCAGGGCAAGGGCCGGGTCAGCGGTCGCGCTGTTCGGCGACGGCACGCTCGACGAGGGCATCGGCTACGAGGCGCTCAACTTCGCCTCGGTGTTCGAGCTGCCGGTTCTGTTCCTGTGCGAGAACAACAGCAAGGCCGGCCAGCGGCCGTCCTCCATGCTGGCGGCCAAGGCGCTCGGCCGACGTGCCGCAAGCGCGCTCAGCATGCGCCGTGAAATGGTCGACGGCGCCGATGCCGAGGCGGTGCATGGCCATGCGTTCGCGACGCGCTGGCGCGCATCCGCAAGGACGGCAAGCCGGTGTTCGTCGAGGCGACCCTGGAGCGCTGGCCCGGCTCGCACCAGCTCAAACCCGAATTCACCACCGGCATCACCGATGTCGCTCAGGCGTGGGACGAGGGCAAGATCGCCGGCCAATATGCCGAATGGATCCGCAACTTCGATCCGATCCGGCGCTACGGCCAGCACATTGCTCGACGCAGAGCGTCGCGACGCAGGGATGATCTGGTCGCGATCGACAAGTCGCGTCGACGCAGCAGATGCAGGCGGCGCGCGATTATCGCCGAAGCCAGCCCGTTCCCCAAGCCGGAAAGCGCCGTCACCGGCGCGTTCGCGTAATAAGGATTCCAGCAACGATGGCCAATCAAGAGTTTCGCCCAGGCGATGGTCGACGGCCTGTCGCTCAGCATGGCGAGCGACCCGCGCATCCTGGTGATCGGCCGCGGCATGACCGGCCACGGCCCGGAAACGGACGCGGAGAAGGCGCTGCACAAGCGCCACGCCGACCGCATCGAGCGATCCGCCGACTTCGGAGGGCGTCGTCGCCTCGGTCGGCATCGGCGCGGCCATGGCGGGCTCGCGGCCCTTCGTCCACTTCGGCACGGCGGTCTTCGCCTTCGAGGCGTGCAACCAGATCGTCAACGAGGCGGGCAACGTCCGCTTCATGTCGAACGGCCAGCTCAAGGTGCCGGCGGTGTTCCACATGTTCCACGGCATCCGCGGCGGCGGCGGCGCCCAGCACAGCCAGAGCCCTATCAGCATGTACGCCAACTGCCCGGGCCTTCAGGTGGTGCTGCCGTCCTCGCCGGCCGACGTGCAGGGGCTGCTGCGCACCGCGCTTCAAGAGCGATCATCCGACCGTGATGCTCAACCACACCAAGCTGCTCGGCGTCAAAGGCGAGGTGCCGGACGGCGACTTCGCCATTCCCTTCGGCAAGGCCGATGTCAAGCGCGCGGGCAAGGATGTCGACCATCGTCGCCACCTCGCTGACCGTGCAGGTGGCGCTCAAGGCCGCCGAGCTGCTGGCCAAGGACGGCATCGATGCCGAAGTGGTCGATCCGCGCACCGTCGTGCCGCTCGATGTCGAGACGATCGTCAAATCCGTGCGCAAGACCGGCCGGCTGGTGGTGGTGGACGAGTCGGCGCAGACCTGCAGCGTCGCCTCGGAAATCGCCGCCTGCGTCGCCGAGCAGGCGTTCGATGCCCTCAAGGCGCCGATCCTGCGCGTCACCCGGCCCGACGTGCCGGTCTCCTACGCGCCGCCGCTCGAGGACTATGTCACGCCGACGCCGGAGAAAGTCGCGGTGGCGGTGAGAAAGGCGATGAAGTAGTCCCGGTCGTTTTCCTTACGCCATGACGATTGGGGTAGGAGGAGCAGCTTAAGCAATTTGCTCGATTAGAGTCGTGTCGGGGCTCAATCCTTGAAATATTTGTAGGTCCCATCCTTGACGCTGTGGGCCCATTTGACCCAATAGGCGCCGGGATCGCGGGCGTAGTCGTTGTAGGAGCCCGGGGCGTTGATGCCGGGCAGCGGCGGCACGTAGTCCTGCTGCAGCACGTCGTCCGGATTGCCGTAGCGGCTGGCGAGCGCGCGGACATAGAGGTCGTCGAGCGCCTGGAGCCGGCCGTGCTCGACCAGCGTCACCCACTGGGCGAGATCGCGCACCCGCACCTGGTAGGTCGGCATCAAGGTGTGGTTGTGGCAGCAGTGCTCGAAGGGCACGGTGCTGTTGGCCTTGATGAAGGGCTCGCGCAGCGGCGTGAGCTCGCCGACCTTCTCCGGGCCATGGGCCGATTCGGTGCCGAACGACCAATGGATGACGCCGCCGACGTTGCGCTCCGAGGTGTTGCGGCCTTCCAGCAGTTCGTCCGGATGCTTGAAGTATTTCGGATTGGTCGCCGTGCCGGCCTCGTAGAGCCACCAGTAGCCCGGCTTCTGCCACAGCGGCCAGGTCAGGGTCTGCATGCCGGGATAGTCGAGCATGATGCGCATGATCTCGCCGTAGTAGCCGCCGCCGCGCACTTCTTTGATCTTGCCGCCGGCAAGCTCGATCTCCATGCGCGAATGGGTCGCGATGTGATTGTTGGTGCTGGCGATCACACCGCGCGATTCGACCTGCACCGGCGCCAGATATTCGGTCTCGAAGTCGGGATAGCTCAGCATCGATTGTGGCCAGCGGCCCGACGACTGGTTCGGATACATGAAGAGATGGCCGGGCAGGTAGACGCCTTTCGACCACAGTTCGGCGACCGGCTGCTCCACGTCCGCCGCGAGCACCATGCCCTCGGGATCGCTCGCCTCGAGCCGGTCTACGTAGGCGATCGGCTCGATGGTCTTGGTCTCGATCAGCTTCCACACGTCGGCCGGGAAGTCGGGCACCCGGCTCATCAGGTCGAAGTGGGTGTTGTAGGTATAGTTGCCGATGAACTTGTCGCCGTGCTGGGCCAGCATCACCCGGGTGCGCGGCCGTCCCCCGGTGCGCCATAGGATCTTGTCGATCTCAGAATGGCCATCGAGCCATTTCACCAGCCCGTCGCGCACCATGCGCGTGTAGGAGCGCGCCAGCCGGGCCTGCGCCTCATTGCCGTATTTGAACTCGGGGAAGGTAACGTTGTAGAGTTCCGCATCCTTGTCCTTGAGCCATTCCTTGGTCTTGTCGGGCTCCGGAATCGAACGGAAGTACCAGTCGGCGGGTTCCTGCTGGCCGTCGCTCGCGGTGAACACCTGCTGCGCCTTGTGGAATGCGACCACGTCCTCATGCGCGACGCCTGCAGCCTCGTGTTCGTAGAGGATCGTGCCGTTGATGCCGCGCTCCTTGAGCGCTCGGGCCATGGCTTCCTGCACGAAGCGGTCGGCATTGTAAGGCACCACGATCAACACATGCTCGCCGCGCTTGACCAACCCGATCGGCGAACGGCCGCCGGTCTGCGCGACGGCGGCGCGCGCGCCCGGCATCATGTCGTCGACCGAACCGGGGGCGCGCAGCGACCTCGGGAAGCGCGGCTCGGGGTAAGGCTTGGTCGACGCCGGGCCGATCAAGCCGTATTGCTGCCGTCGCGCGCCGATGCGTGCGGGATCCCACGGCGCGAAAATGCGGCCGCGATCGCTTTCCGGTGCGGCGGTCTGGGCCAGCGTGGGCGCCGGCGCGGTCAGGTATGCGATCGCGAGAGCGCCGAGGGCGAAGGGGGAGCAGGGCCGGATCATAGCTAGACTCGCGAGACGTGACCATGGACGTCCTCCGTTGTCATAGCTGCTTTCCCTCCCCCTTGCGGGGGGAGGGGCAGGGGGCCTCACGCTGTCCGGGGTTGCCGCACCCTTACCCGTCCTTCCCATTGAGGGGGCGGAGCAAGGCGTGTGCCGGCGCCCGGCGACCGTCAATCCTTGAAGTATGGGTTGGTGCCGTCCTTGATGCTGTGCGCCCATTTGACCCAGTAGGCGCCGGGGTCGCGGGCGTAGTCCTTGTTGTAGTCGCCCGGGGCGTTGATGCCGGGCAGCGGCGGCACGTAATCCTGCTTCAGGATGTCATCCGGGTTGCCGTAGCGGCTGGCGAGCGCGCGGACATAGAGGTCGTCGAGCGCCGCCAGTTTGCCGTTCTCGATCAGCGTGACCCATTGGTCGAGATCGCGCACGCGCACCTGGTAGGTCACCATGAGCGTGTGGTTGTGGCAGCAATGCTCGAGCGGCACGTTGTGTTGCTTGCCGAACTCCTGGCGCAGGGGCGTGACTTTGCCGACTTCCTCGGGTCCGTGCTGCGCCTCGACGCCGAACGACCAGTGGATGACGCCGCCGACATTGCGCTCGGACGTATTGCGGCCGTTGAGCAGCTCGTCGGGGTGCTTGAAGTATTTCGGATTGGTCGCGGTGCCGGCCTCGTAGAGCCACCAGTAGCCCGGCTTCTGATAGAGCGGCCAGGTCGCGGTCTGCATCCCGGGATAGTTGAGCGCCAGGCGCATGAACTCGCCGTAGTAGCCGCCGCCGCGCACTTCTTTGATCTTGCCGCCGTCGAGCTCGGTCTCCATGCGCGGGTGGGTGGCGATATGGTTGTTGGTGCTGGCGATGATGCCGCGGGCCTCGACCTGCACGGGCGGCAGGTACTGGGTGCTGAGCCCCGGGTAATCGACCAGCGAGTAGGGCCAGCGGCCCGACGACTGGTTCGGGTACATGTAGAGGTGGCCCTGCTGGTAAACGCCCTTGGCCCATTGCTCGGCGACCGGCTGCTCCACATTGGCGGCGAGCACCAAACCTTCCGGGTCGCTCGCCTCGATGCGGTCGACATAAGCCAGCGATTCGATTGTCTTGGTCTCGATCAGGCGCCACACGTCGGACGGGAAGTCGGGCACCCGGCTCATCAGGTCGAAGTGGGTGTTGTAGGTGTAATTGCCGACGAACTTCTTGCTGTGATGCTGCAGCATCGTCGCGGTGCGGGTGCGCCCGCCCGTGCGCCAGAACACCTTGTCGATGTCCTTATGACCGTCGAGGTATTTCACGAGCCCGTCGCGCACCATGCGCTCATACGTGCGGGAAAGGCGGGCGTCCGCTTCGCCGGCGTATTTGATCTCCGGGAACATCTTGGTGTAGACGTCGGCGTCCTTTTCCTTGAGCCACTCCTTGGTCTTGTCGGGCTCCGGGATAGAGCGGAAGAACCATTCCGCCGGCTCCTGCTGGCCGTCGCTGGCGGTGAACACTCGCTGCGCCTTGTTGAAGGCCTCGACCGCATCCTTGCTGACGCCGGCCGCGTCGTTCTCATAGAGGATCGTGACCGTGACGCCGCGCTCCTTGAAGGCGCGCTGCATCGCCTCCTGGACGAAGGTGTTGGCATCGTACGGCACCACGATCAGCACATGCTCGCCGCGCTTGACCAGGCCGATGGGTGAGCGGCCGCTGGTCTGCGCCACGGCGGCCCGCGCGCCCGGCATCATGTCGTCGACGGAGTTGGGTGCGCGCAGCGACCTGGGGAAGCGTGGTTCCGGATAGGGCTTGCCCGCGCCTGGGCTGAGCAGCCCGAATTTCTTGCGCAATTCGCCGATCTTGGAGGGGTCCCACGGCGCGAAGACATGGGCACGGTCCCCGCCGGGCGCGGCCTTTGGAATCTCCAATTGCTGCGCAAGCGCCGGCGCGGCAAAGAAAATGCCAGCACCGGCGATGCCGAGGAGGGCGCCGAGGGCGGCGCTGGAAAGCAGTACGGATTTCGAGGTGACCGGTTGAATGTTCATTCGATGTCTCCCTTGACCGCGAGTATGCATTACTCGACGAACACGCCGTCGCGCATCCGATAAACCTTGGGAAAGGCCTCGACCACCTTGGGGTCGTGGCACGATACGATGACCGTCTTGCCGCGCTTGGTGGAGAGCGAGACCAGCAGGTTGGTGATGATCTCCACGTTGGCGCTGTCGAGATTGCCGGTCGGTTCGTCGGCTAGGATGAGCGGCGGATCGTTGACCAGCGCCAGGCAGATGGCGACGCGCTGCTGTTCGCCGCCCGACAGCTCGTCCGGCCGCTTATGGCCCTTTTCCAGCAGCCCGACGGTGGCGAGCAGGCTGGTGGCGCGGCCGCGCCGTTCGTCGTGGGGCGTGCCCGCCAGCACCATCGGCAGTTCCAGGTTCTCCATGGCGGAAAGAGACGGGATCAGATTGAAGAACTGGAAGACGAAGCCGACCCGGCGCAGGCGGTAGGTCTCCATGGCGCGTTCGTCCATGGCGGTGAGGTCCAAATCGTCGACCTGGATGCGCCCCCCGGTCGGCCGGTCCATGCCGCCCAGCATGTTGAGCAACGTGGTCTTGCCGCAGCCGCTCGGTCCCATGATGGCGACCGCGGCGCCGGTCGGTACCGACCAGGAGATGTCGCGCAGCGCGGTGACTTCACCCGCGCCGGTGCTGTAGGTCTTGTCCACATGCTCGAGCCGCACGCCGGCAGGGCCGGCTTCGGCTTCGGCTTCGGTTTCGGCATCGGTTTGGTCGAGCGCGGCATCCATGAGCGAAACTCCCGGTTAGCTTTCCCGCAGGCCTTCCCGCGCCGAGCGGCGGAAGATCCAGCGGCTGAAGACGAAGGCGAGCAGAACGAGCAGGGCCACCAGCAGGCCGGCGACCTCGAGTGTTTGGCGCGAGAGGGCGAGGTGCGATGGCAGCAGGCTGAGCACGGTGAGAATCTGGCGCAACTCCCAGACCAGGTGCGTGATGCCGAAGCCGACCACCGCGGCGACCGCGGCGCCGAGCAGCAAGCCGATCACCGAGGGCGCGAACAGGCCGGGTGCCGAGAAGCGCAGCAGGTCGCGCGGGCCGCACCCGCGGATGCGCAGGAGCGCCAGGGTGCGCCGGTCCTCGGCGTAGTTGGACAGCGCGATGGCGAAGATGCCGATGATGGCGAGCAGCAGTCCGCCGATCAGATAGATCTGGAAATTCTGCCGGGCAAGATAGATGTACATGTCGCTGCCGAGGCGCGAGACTTCCTCGTCGGTATCGCGGATTTCGAGCGGCTCGCTCGGCAGCGACGTGCGCACCACGTCGCGCAATTGCGCGGTGGAGACGCCCGGCGCCGGCCGCACGATGACCACCACGCGCGGGATCAGCACGTCCATTTTGGCCAGCCATGGGTTGTTGGCGTTGCTGACCATGTAGGCGTTGAAGCCGAACAGGTGATTGAGATAGTCGACGCGCGCCGCGACGAAGCTCTGGCGGTCGTTCACCGTCTTGGTCGGCATGCCGGGCAGATAATGCAGCGCGCCGCCGAGCCGCACGGTCTGCATGCTTTTGTCGAGGTTGCGGCCGACCGGCATGCGCGAGCCGATGTCGCGCTTGTAGAATCCCTGGATCGCCTGGGAGACGACGATCTCGTTGTCCTTGGCTTTCGCGATCAGGTTTGTGAAGGAGTCCGTCGCGCCGAGCTGGCCTTCGTGGCGGGCAACCCGCATGTAGTTGTCGGGATTGTTGATGAAGAAGATCGGCACACCGGAAAAGCCGTAGCCCGGCATGTAGAGCCCGTCGACGAGGCCCTCCACGATATAGTCGAGCCCGGCGACCTCGGGCCGCGTGCGCAGCTTGGCCAGCACGCTATCGGCTTCGCTGCGGGTCGCCGCATAGCGTTCGGTCAGCCCGCCCTCGATCAGGCGGAGCCCGGGCACCAGGGCCGGCGCATCGAGGGAGAATTGCACGGCGGCGCCGAGCTGGGTTTCCGCGCCGCGCTCGATCTTGTCGTCGAACACGGCGGTCATCACGCCGGGATAGAGGCTGAGGCTGGCCATCATGGCGACGATCAGCAGGAACGAGGCCATGCGGTGCTGGCGCGTGCCGAGATGGCGCAGCGCGTAGGGCGCCAGCCGACCGCTGACGACACGTACGACCGGCGACAGCACGGCGGTGAGCACACGGCGGTTGGCGGCGATCAGGGTGCCGCAACCATAGACGAACAGCGGGAAGCTGACGAAATCGAGTGCGCGGTCGAGCGGCACCGCCCACGGCTGGTCGACCAGGCGGACGACGGAAAAACCACCGAGCCAGCCGGCGATCTTGACGCCGCCGACCAGCAGGGCGGCCGCTTGCATCAGGCCGAAGCGCACCCGCGCGGCGTTTGCTTCCGATGCGACGACGCGGCCGGAGGCTTCGAGCGGTGAGATCGCGGCGGCGTAACGGATGAAGCGCCGGCTGACCAGCAGTGCCATGCCCGTGCCGACCGCGAGGAAGATCAGCAGGATCTCCGGCTGCTGGACCCGGACCAGCAGATGCAGGGGCAGAGCGCCTTCGGTGTAGCCCATGGCCGGCAGCCAGGTGCCGAGCACCGCGCCGACCAAGCCGCCGAGGAAAGCGGCCACCGCAATGGTAAGCAGCAGCGCCGTTCGGATCGACGTGGCCGATGTGCCGCGCAGGCGCAGGAGCCCGAGTTTGCGCCGTTCGTTGAGCAGCAGCAGGCCCGACAGATTGACCATCAGGATCCAGGCCATCCACAGCAGCGGCAGCGAGACGAGCAGGCCGATCAGATCGATCTGGCGGGCGATCCCGGCCATGCGTTCGAGCAGCACAGCGGCGGTGTTGTCGACCGCGGCACTGTAGCTGGTGGCCTTCACCGTGGCCTTGAGTTCGGCGGTGATCGCCTGCAGGCGATCGAGCGATTCGGCGACGTCCCAGCCGGAGATCAAGTTTTGCCGGTCGAGCGCGGCGAGATGGACGATCTCCGGAAAATAATCGCCGGTATTGACGTGGTAGTCGGGACTCTCGGCATCCTCGTGCGACACGATGCCGCGCGACAGGGCATCGAATTTGTTCATGATCTCGCGGTCGTAGGGCACCACGAGGATGGCGCCCAACTCGGGCACGAGCGTGGGTGAGCTCGTCTTGTCGAGGAACCAGCGGTTCAATTCGTTGCGGTCGACCCGCACCGTACGGTCGAGCGGCACCGAGAAGACCTCGACGTGCTGCTCCGGATTGGACTTCGGGCTCCGTGCCGTCGTGGCTATGGCTGGCGACTTCGCCCCCGGGGCCGACCATCGCGCGCAACTGAAACAATTTGCGGTTCTGCAGTTGCAGATAGGCGTCGCCCATCTGGGCGCGCGAGCCGACCAGCACCAGAATGGCGCCGTGCGCGCTCGGCCGCATATCGGGCGGCAGCAGATCGATCGAAGAGGCGGAGAGCATCGACAGCCACGGCGTGCGCAGCGGTTCGTTGTCGACGCGCGGCGTGATCGCCTGGGGCAGCACGGTGCGCAGGAAGAAAAGTTCTTCGACCTTGGCGACGCCCTTCTGCTTGGCGATCAGCTCGCGAACTTCCATGGCGACCGGCACTTCGGCCGTCTGATAGATCGAGATATCCCACGGCACCCGCGAGACCTGATCGGCGACGTAGCGTTCGAGCGCGCGATGGGACGTGAGGTTGACGGCGGCCAGCAGTGCGACGGTCAGGAGTGAGACGAAACCGAACGCCAGGAACGGGCGGCGTCCTAGAACCCGTACAAGCAGCAATAGAACGGAACCGGGCAAGCGGTAGTCTCCCCTGATCGGTGCGATATCGGCATTTTTTGACGAACCGTTTATCGCTTGGCGGGCTTCCGAGCGAAGCCTCGTGTGTCTTATAGAGAACGTTATACCCGCTCGGTCTATCTGTCAAAAAGCCCGTAGATCAGTAGCATAAGGCAAAATACCTTCACCTGGAGCGGCAGCCTCGAATGGCGGAATGGCCGCAAACCGACCGGGCTTCGCCCGAGCTGCCCGCTTCACACGACCTCGGCGGCGCGCTTGTACTGGTTCGGCCAGGGGCTGCCATCGGAGCCGAGTTCGCGCGCGGCATGGCGGGCGAAATACGGATCGAACAAGTGCCAGCGGCCGATGGCGCAGAGATCGGCCTGGCCTTCGTCCAGGACGCGGTTGACGTCCTCCACCGTGCGGATATTGCCGACGGCCATGGTCATGACGTTCGCCTCCTTGCGGATGCGCGCGGCGAGCGGCACCTGGAACATCTCGTGAGTCGCCGGCCGCTTGGTGCTGGTGACGTTGCCGCTCGAGGCGTCGACGACGTCGATCCCCGCCGCCTTGAGCGCGCGGGCGATCGCCACGCCGTCCTCGATGGTGTTGCCGCCGTCCTCCCAATCGGTTGCCGAGATGCGCGCGAACAGCGGCTTGTCGTCGGGCCAGATGTCGCGCACCGCCTTGATTACCTCCAGCGGGAAGCGCAGCCGATTGTCCAGGCTGCCGCCGTATTGGTCGCTTCGCTTGTTGGACAGCGGCGACAGGAAGGACGACAGCAGGTAGCCGTGCCCCATATGGAATTCGATCACGTCGAAGCCCGCTTCGTCGGCCCAGCGCGCCGCGCGCGCGAAATCGTCGCGCACCTTGTCGAGGTCGCGCCGGTCCATTTCCTTCGGCACCGGGCTGTTCGCGTCGAACGGGATGGCGGAGGGCGCCACGAGCTGCCAGCCCTTGTCGCCGAGCGGCTTGCCGCGTTCCCATGGCGCCGGCGTCGAGCCCTTGCGGCCGGCATGGGCGAGCTGCATGCCGATCTTGGCGTCGGAATTGCCGTGCACGAAATCGACCACGCGCTTCCAGGCGTCGCGATGTTCCGGCTTGTACATCCCGGCGCAGCGCGGCGAGATGCGGCCTTCGGGCGAGACGTCGGTCATTTCGGTGAAGACCAGGCCGGCGCCGCCCTGGGCGCGGCTGCCGAGATGAACGAGCTGGAAATCGCCGACCGTGCCGTCGTTCGCCGAATACATGCACATGGGCGAGACCACCACCCGGTTCGGCAGGGTTACGCCGCGCAGGGCGAGCGGCTGGAACATGGGCGCGGTCTGGGCTGGCGAAGCGGTCGGAATCGGGCATGACGGGGTCCGTTGTTGGTGCGCTCAGCGCGTGGGATTATAGAAAGAATCGACGGTCTGCGACGATACGGTTGCGGGCGGGTCGCCGCAACTTCGGCGGTGTGCAACCCGGCAGCCAAAGATCCGGCGGAAAACTTTCCCCCGATGATCCTCCACCGCCGAGCAGGTCCCGCCGCGATTTTGCTTTGAGCGGCATCTGAATTGGCCGCCTTATTGCATCGCCTTGGCGACCTTCTCGACCACGGGTTTGGGCGTGGCGTAAATGCGCTCGACGATCTGATCGATTTGCGGGCCGGTCATCGGCCCGTCCACTTCGAGACCGGCCTTCGCGGCGTCGGCCAGGAAGGCTTGGTCCGTCACCAGCTTGGCGAAGCCCTCGAGCAGCGCCTTCTTCTGCCCCGCGGGAATGCCGGGCGGCGCCGCGATCGGACGGCCCATCTCGGCGGGCAGGAACAGGAATTCGATCGCCTGCTTCTGCTCGTCGGTCTTGGCGAGCTCCAGCGCGGTCGGCACGTTGGGCAGCTCCGCATGGCGCTTGGTGGCGGCCTGCAGCAGGATGCGCGCCTGGCCGTCCTTGATCCAACTGCCGCTCGTGGTCTTCATGCTGTCCCACGAATTGAAGCGGCCGTCCGCCTCGCCGCGCTCGATGGCGATCAGCGTCTCCTTGGTGCCCTGGTAGCCGGTGATCAGCTTGAACTTGGTGCCGAGCACCGCATTGAGCACCTTGGGATAGATGTCGGTGGTCGAGGCGGCGCCTGTGCCGCCGACGATCATTTCGCGCTGAAACAGGTCCTGGGCCGTCATGAACGGTGTCTTGTGCCAGGCGAACAGGATGGAATGGGTGACACCCAGGCTGCCCACCCAGGTGAATTTCTTGGCGTCGAACTGGATGCGGTTGTCGTCCGGGCTGAGCAGGGGCTGGACCACGACCGGGCCGACATAGGCGATGGTCGTGCCGTCCTTGGGCGCGACATTGTAGGTATGGTTCGCCACCACGATTCCGCCGCCCCCTGGCATGATCCGGACATTGAAGCTCGGCTCGCCGGGAAGATAGCGCCCGTAGTGATGCGCCATGATGCGCGAGATGGTGTCGAAACCGCCGCCTGCCGTGCCGCCGACCAGCAAGTTGATCGTCTTGCCCTTGTAGAACTCCTGCGCGTCGGCGGCAGCCGCCGAGCCGCAGGCGAGTGCGATAAGGGCGGCGCCGCACAGGATGCCGCGCCGTTGGCTGGTCACAGTCATGATGCCTCCAAATTCTTGCGTGTTTTGCGAATAGCGTAGTGAGCGGCTCGGCCCGCGGCAATCGGAGAATTCCTGCGGTCGTCGGGGCGGTGCTCGGCTGCGCGGCTTCCGGCGCGATTGACAGGCCGCAAACCATCCGTATACCGTTCACGCACAACAAAATTCCCGGTCAGGCCTGGTCGATGGCGGCCGCGGCGGGCCAAGGGAAACGCCGCAGCGCGGGCTCCCGCGCGATAGAAGGCGCCCCATAGTGAGAGAGGAAATGGCGTCCATGGCGTCCCCGCTCGGAACGCTCGAAAGCCTGCCGATCGATTATCGCCGCGCCATGCAGGGCGAGCATGTGGCGCCGCTGTGGCCGATGCTGCGCAATCTCCTGCCGCAAGGCCAGCCGCAGCCGGTGAGCAAACCCTGCCTGTGGTCGTTCGCGCGCATCCGTCCGCTGCTGTTGCGCGCCGGCGAGCTGACGCCGATCGAGAAGGCCGAGCGCCGCGTGCTGGTGCTGTCCGATCCGGGGCGCGGCGACGGCGCCATGCAGGCGACCGCCACCCTCTATTGCGGGCTGCAACTGCTGCTGCCGGGCGAGACGGCGCCGACCCACCGCCATACGCCGAGCGCGGCCCGCGTCGTGATCGAGGGGCGCGGCGGCTACACCGTGGTCAACGGCGAGAAATGCCCGATGGAGCGCGGCGACGTGATCCTGACGCCCGGCGGCCTGTGGCACGACCACGGCCACGACGGCACCGATCCGGTGATCTGGCTCGACGTGCTCGACCTGCCGCTGTTCGTCTATCTCGAAGGCTCCTACGCGGTCGAAGGCAAATTGCAGGCGCGCGCCAACCGGCCCGATGCCTCGGCGGTCGAATTCAGCCAGGCCGGCCTGGTGCCGGTGCGGGCCAACGGTGCGCCGCGCCCGGCCTATCCGCTGATGCGCTTTCCCTGGGCGCGGACGAAATCCGCGCTCGACGCCATGGCGGAGCACGCGCCGCGCGGCGAAGCGGTCGAACTCGCCTATGTCAATCCCGAGACCGGCGAAAGCTGCCTGCCCACCATCGGCTTCACCGCGATGTTTCTGCGCGCCCGGCGAGACCTTGCGGCCAGCGTTGCGCTCGGCCAGCGCGATCTTCCATGTGGTGGAGGGCAGCGGCCGGTCTGTGATCGGCGGCGAGCCGATGACCGTGGCAGGCCGGCGACACCTTCTCCGCGCCGGTCTTTGCTGCTATCGAGCACACGGCGGACGGCAGGGGGCCGGCGCGCCTGATCCGCGCCGATGACGCGCCGTTGCAGAAGAAACTGACTTTCTACGAAGAGAGACCGCGTCCGTAATCGGGCCAACACCGAACCGGCGCAGCATCATCCGCGCTTCCGGCGCGGTGGACAAATCATACAAAGCGGCTATTAGAGCCGCGAAAGGGAGTACGCAGTGGCGACCAAGACCATCGAATCAGGAACCGTGGCGGACGCCTATCTCGCGCTGCTCGCCGATCGCGGCGTCGATTATCTGTTCGCCAACGCCGGCACCGATTTCGCGCCGCTGATCGAGTCGCTCGCCAAGGCCCAGGTGCACCGGCGCCAAGGTGCCGAAGCCGATCACCGTGCCGCACGAGAACGTCGCCATCCACATGGCGCTCGGCTATTACCTGAAGACCGGCCGGCCGCAGGCGGTGATGGTGCATGTCAATGTCGGCACGGCGAACGCCATGTGCGGGCTGATGAATGCCTGGCGCGGCAACATCCCGATGCTCTTCACCGCCGGCCGCACGCCCTACAGCGAAGAGGGCGGCGTGCCCGGCGCAGCGCACCGGCGAGATCCACTGGCCGCAGGAAATGCGCGACCAGCGCGCCATGGTGCGCGAGATCGTCAAATGGGATTACGAGCTGCCGAACGCGCCATGTGCTGGAAGCCACCGTCGACCGCGCGCTCAACATCGCCATGAGCGAGCCGACGCGGGCCCGATCTACCTGACCCTGCCGCGCGAAGTGCTGGCCGCGCCGATCGAGAATTTCCACTACGCCTCGCCGTCGCGCCACCGCGACGCCGTCGCGCGCCCTATCCCGATCCCGACGCCATCGACGAGGCCGCCGACATGATCGCGCAAGCGCGGAATTCCCGCTGATCATCACCGTCGAGCGCCGGCGCGATCGAGAGCGACGTGGCCAAGCTCGCCGCGCTGGCCGACCGCTTCGCCATTCCGGTGACGCAGCGCAAGCCGCGCTACATGTGCCCTGCCGACCGATCATCCGATGCATCTCGGCTTCGACCCCGACGCGCTATCTCGACGAAGCCGACGTCATCGTCGTGCTCGAATGCGACGTGCCGTGGATCCCGCAGCAAGAAGGCGCCGCGCGCGCGACTGCAAGATCATCCATATCGGCGCCGATCCGCTGTTCGCGTCCTATCCGCTGCGCGGCTTCCCGTGCGATCTGGCGATCACCGGCGTCATCGGCGCGACCCTGCCGGCGCTGACCGAGGCGCTGAGCCGCGCGCGAGAAGCGCGCGCAGGCCGCGCATCGACGCGCGCCGCAAGCGCGTCTGGCCGGCGAGCGCCAGACGCAGCGCGACAAGTGGAAGGCGGTGCTGGAGAAGGCGCAAGAACGCAGACGCCGATGCATCCGGCCTGGATCACCCATTGCCTCAACCAGGTGAAGGGCGACGACGCCATCGTCATCAAGGAATCGCCGCTCACCTTCGAGCATATGCGCTTCACCAAGCCCGGCACCTTTTATTCGCTCGGGCGCGGCCGGCGCGCTCGGCTGGGGCCTCGGCACGGCGCTCGGCGTCAAGGCGGCGGCGCCCGACAAGCTCGTGATCGCCACCTGCGGCGACGGCGCCTACATGTTCGGCAATCCGATCGCCGGCGCACTATGTCGCGCAAGGCCGAGAAGCTGCCGATCCTCACGGTCGTGTTCAACAACGAGATGTGGGGCGCGGTGAAGCGCAACACGCGCGAGGTCTATCCCGACGGCTACGCCGCCAAGAGCAACCGCGAGCCGCTGACCTATTTCGAGCCGGCGCTCGAAATTCGAAAAAGCGGTCGAGGTCGTCGGACGGCTACGGCGAGCGGGTCGAGCGATCCGGCCGACATGCCGAGGCGCCATCGACCGCGCGCTCAAGGCGATCGGCGACGGCCGCCAGGCGCTGCTCAACGTGATCTGCCGCGGGCCATGATCTGACCGTCGCAACAGGGCGCGAAATAGCCTGGCCCGCGCATGGCTGTCCGGTCGCGCACCCAAGTTTCTGTGGGAAACGCCGATAGCATGGCGTTCGGTGGCCACGTGGAGCACGACACGGCCGCCAACGACCTCGGCTTCAATCGGCCAGCCGTGCGCGAGTTAGACCATAGCGAGTTGGACGAGAGCATGATGCCCGTCTAGGGCCTCGGACCATGCTCCCGAGTCTCGATTGCATCGCGCTTTTCGACGCCGAACCGTTTCCACTTCGGCGGACAACGCTCTATGGCGTTTCGCGCCTATGACGTCAGCGTCACTGGCAGGCGACGATATCGGCGTCCTTACCGTTGTAGGCGATCTCGCAGTTCATCCCGCTCTTGAGATCGCCGCGCGCGGCTTTCTTGCCGCCGATCGTCACGGTCGTGCGGCTGCCGCTGACCTCGATGCTCTCTTCCTTGCTGTCGTTGACGAACACGATCTCGCGGCCCTCCTTGTTGACCGCCTTGAGCGTGGTGACCACCTTCGGCGATTCCGTGGTCAGGCCCTGTTCCTTGGCAAGCCGGGCAATCTCGTCGTCACGCAGCGGCTGGGCGGGCAGGCCATATTTGATCTTCAGGCTTTCGAAAAAGGCGGTGATTTCCTTGCGCGGGTAGGAGGTGCGGCTGACCATCTTGGCCACGCTCTCCCCGGTCACCGGCGTAAAATCCTCGCCGAATTGCAGGTGTGCCGATTTGAGAAATTCGGGATCGACCACCAGCTTGTTCCAGGCGGCGCGATAGGCGTCGGTGTATTCCTTCGGCGTTCCCGACGGCAGGGCATACCATTTATCCATCTGCACGCTGCTGTTCCAGAACTCGAAGGTCTCGGCCTGCAGGCCCGAGGTCTTGCCCTCGACCAGCTCGGCGAACACCGGCACGCCGGGGAAATCCTTGCGGCCGACGGCACTGGTGTCGCCCACCGAGCCGTCCTGGGCCACCGCGACGAACTGGTTGGTTTCCAGTATCTGCCTGAGGAGAGTCGAGTCCGGCGGTGCCGAACATGTCGATCTCGCCGCGCCGCGCGGCGAGGTTGAGCGGCCCCGAGCCCGGATAGCCGACGACGAATTTGATGTTCCAGCCCAGGATGTCGGCGCCCCACATCACCATCTGGCCCCAACTGCGGTTGCCGTCGATCTCGCCGACGATCACCGGCGGCAGGGATTTGTCGGTCAGGTTCGCGAGCTTTTCCTTGCGCAGCACGATCAGCGAGCCGCCGCGCGACACGCCGCCGAAAAATTCGAATTTCGTCGGATTGTATTCGACCGCTTCCTTGGCGAGCGTCACGGAGTCCGTATGCGAGCTGCTGCCACCGACCCAGGTCAGGCCGTTCGGCTTGACCTGCTTGGCGAAGTAATTGAGGCCGGCCACGCCGTGGCCGGCGGGCATGTTGCGGAAGGTGACGTCCGGGCTGCCGGGAAGGTGCTTGGCGAGAAAGCGGCCGACCAGACGGGTGCTGGTATCGGTTCCGCCGCCGGGCGTCGAGACGACGATGGATTCGACGCGTTTACCCTTGAAGAGGGCTTCGTCGGCGGAGACCGCACCGGGGATGATCGAGTCCGAAAATTCCGCAGATGCCCGAAGCGAGACGAGAAAGACGCCGCATATCCGTGCCCTCCTGTTGCATCCCAGACGGCTCGTGGCGCTCAAGCGCTCTGATCGAGCACAACCGCTCGATATTCACGGAGCGGCGTCTAAATGCTAGGCACAAACCCAGTCAGTGTCACGGCCTATCGCGGGCGATGCGGCGCCGGACAGCGCCTTGCGGAAAGCGCCGACTGATCAGGGTCTTATAGAGGATGGCGCGTTGCGCCGGACGGATCGAGAGCAAGAAAAAAGCCGGACCTTTTGAGATCCGGCTTTCAAGAAATCGACCTTGGGTGATTTATTGTCGTTAGCGGTCCCAGGCTGGTTTGCCGAGGTTGACGTCTTTCGGGTCCGTCAGTGCGCCGGCCGCGGCACCGCCGGCGCCGCCGATGAGGGCGCCGCCGAGGACGCTGCCGCCGGTCAAGGCACCGGCCGCGGCGCCGGCACCGGCACCGATTGCGCCGCCACTGAGGGCGCGGTCGGTCTTGTTGGTGCCGCACGCACCGAGGAGAAGGCCCGCGCAGAGAACTGCGGCGATTGGAACGATGTTCATGCTTCACCTTCCTCTAATGTATAAGTTGCAACGATAACGCGGAGCTTTTCCGATTGTTCCCGCACGGTGGAGCTGCGAACCGTGATGGAACGCGCATGTGTCAAGAAGAGGGTAAGCAATGGGCGAATATGGGATCGGGCAGGGCGTTCCCCGTTTCGAAGATATGAGATTGCTGCGCGGCGGCGGCCGCTATGTCGCCGATATGTCGTTTCCGCACATGGCGTTCGGCCATGTCCTGCGCTCACTTCACGCTCATGCAAAAATCCTATCGGTTGATACGGCGCGCGCCAGGGCGGCGCCGGGCGTGCTTGCGGTTCTGACCGGCGAAGACTGGAAGAGTTCCGGTTACGGCGATCTGCCGGTTCCGAAGGGCGATGAGAAACGACGCGACGGATCGCCGCTGTTCCGTCCGCCCTATCCTGCGTTGGTCGCGGATCGTGTGCGCTACCTCGGCGATTGTGTCGCCTTCGTGATTGCCGAGACTCTCGACCAAGCTGTCGACGCGGCCGAGCTCATCGAGGTGGCATACGAGCCGCAGCCCGCCGTGGTTTTCGCTCCCGACGCAGTCGAATCCGGCGCGCCGCTGGTATGGGACGACTGCCCGAACAACATCTGCTTCGTGCATCAGGTCGGCGACAAGGCGGCGACCGACGCGGCCTTCGCCAAGGCCGCTCACGTGGTGCGCCATCGTTTCGCGGTCAATCGCGTCACCGCCGCCACCATGGAGACGCGCGGCAGCATCGGCGTCTACGACCGCACGGAGGATCACTACACCGTTTACACCACGTTGCAGCGCGCCCATTCGTTTCGCGGCCAGCTGTCGCGCGTGCTGCGCGTGCCGGAAAGCCGGGTGCGCGTGGTGGCCGGCGACATCGGCGGCAGTTTCGGCATGAAATCCGCGGTCTACAACGAGGTCGCCCTGGTGCTGTGGGGATCCAAGGTGACCGGGCGCCCGGTCAAATGGATCAGCACGCGCTCCGAATCCTTTCTGAGCGACGGGCAGGGCCGCGACATCGTGACAGACGGCGAACTCGCGCTCGACGGGCAGGGCAACTTCCTCGGCTTGCGGGTGAGGAACATCGCCAATCTCGGCGCCTATTTGCAGGCCGGGGGGCAGAGCTCGCCGGTCGTCAATCTCGGCACGCTCGCCAATGTCTACAAGACGCCGGCCGCGCATGTCGACGTCACCGTGGTCTTCACCCATACCAATCCGGTGCGGCCCTATCGCGGCAACGGCCGGCCCGAGGCGGCCTTCGTCATCGAGCGGCTGATCGATATTGCGGCCGACGAGCTCGGCATGGATCCGGTCGAACTGCGCCGGCGCAATCTGATTCCCGCCGCCGCCATGCCCTACCGGACGCCGCTCGAACTTCAATTACGACTGCGGCGAGTTCGAGAAGAACATGGACCTGGCGCTCGATATCGCGGACTGGCGCGGTTTTGCCCGGCGCCGCGCCGAATCGCGCGCGCTCGGCAAGCTGCGCGGCATCGGCCTTTCCAACAGCATCGAGAAGGCGGCCTCGCCCGGATTCGAGGGCGCCGAAATCCGCTTCGACCGCGCCGGCACCGTCACCGTGCTCTCGGGCGCGGTGACCCAGGGCCAGGGCCACGAGACCGTGTTCAAGCAACTGGTCAGCGAGCAGCTCGGCATCGATCCCAACGATATCCACTATGTCCAGGGCGACACCGACAAGGTGTTCTTCGGCGAAGGCACCGGCGGCTCGCGCACCGCGACGATCGGCGGCAGCGCGCTGCTCATGGCGTCCCACAAGATCATCGAGAAGGGCTCGAAGATCGCCGCCAAGATGCTGAACGTGGAAGCGGCGGAGGTGCGCTTCGCCGAGGGTGTGTTCTCCTCGCCCAAGAGCAACCGCTCGCTCACCATCCAGGACATCGCCAAGGACTCGCTCAAGCCCAAGAACCTGCCGGCGGGCATGGAGCCCGGCCTCAACGAGACGGCGGTGTTCCAGACCACGGCGACGAACTATCCCAACGGCTGCCATGTCTGCGAGGTGGAAATCGATCCGGAAACCGGCGTGGTGCGCATCGTGCGCTACAATGTGGTGGATGACGTCGGCACCGTGCTCAACCCGCTGCTGCTCAAGGGCCAGATCGTCGGCGGCGTCGCCCAGGGCGTCGGCCAGATGCTGAGCGAGGATATCCGCTTCGATCCCGAACTCCGGCCAGTTGCTCACCGGCTCGTTCATGGACTACGCCATGCCGCGCGCCGATGATTTCAGTTACATAAAGATCCTGAGCAACCCGGTGCCGACCACGACCAATCCGCTCGGCGTCAAGGGCGCCGGCGAGGCGGGCAATGTCGGCGCGCTGCCGGCGGTCGCCAACGCCATCGTCGACGCGCTGTCGGAATTCGGCATCCGCCATATCGAAATGCCGGCCACGCCGGAGCGGGTGTGGCGCGCGATCCGGGCCGCGCAGAACAAAATCAGCGCGGCCTGAACAAAGGAAAGAGGGAGGACAGAATATGCTGCGTGTCGGGATCGTCGGTTTGGGAAACTGGGGCGAGCGTCTGGTCAAATCGGTGCAGGGGAAGAGCGACAAGATCACCTTCGTCAAGGCTGTGTCGCGCAATCCGGAGCGGATCAAGGCTTTTTGCGACAAGCATGGCATTGCCACCACGAACGACATGTCCGTCATGCTCGGCGACAAATCCATCCAGGCGGTGGTTTCGGCGGGACCGGCGGGCCTGCACGCTCCGCATGGCGCTCGCCGCGCTGGAGGCCGGCAAGCATGCCCTGGTGATCAAGCCGTTCGCCACCAACCGCGCCGACGCGGAGGCGGTGCGCGCGGCGGCGAAGAAAACCGGGCTTGTGGCGGTGCTCGGCTACAACCGTTGCTTCATGCCGCCGGTGAACGAACTGCGCAAGCGGGTGGCCGCGGGCGCACTGGGTACGCTGCTCCATGCGGAAGGCAACTTCTGCGTCGACCGTTACGGCCATCTCAAGCCGGGTGGCGACTGGAAGACCGACCGCGACCAGGTGCTGCCGGGCAGCCTCGCCGATCACATGCTCTATGGCCTCATCGAGCTGCTCGGTCCCGTGGCCGAGGTTCATGCCCATGGCGCGAGCCTGGCCTCGTCTATACCGATCGCCGAAACCACGGCGGTGCTGCTGCGCTTCCGCAACGGCACCAGCGGGCTGCTCACCGCCATCGGCGTCACGCCGGACTATTATCGGTTGGCGGTGTTCGGCACGAAGGGTTGGATCGAGCTGCGCGGCAGCGATGAATTCACCTTCCAGCCGAAAGAAGGCGAGGCCGAGATGATCCGATTTCCCAAGTTCGATGCCGAGCGCGCCGAGCTGGAAGCCTTCGCCGACGCGGTCGCCGGGACAAAGCCATTCCCCTATTCGCTCGACAACGCGGTGCACAGCGCCGCCGTGCTCGAAGCCATGGGCGCTTCGGCGAAGAGCGGCAAACCGGTGGGATGGTTTAGACGCACATCGCGGGCGACTCGGCGCGGACGAGAGAGCCGTGCCTTCGCCCGTCGATCCATAACATCCGTCATGGCCCGGTTCGACCGGGGGGCATCCACGCCACAGAATATCGTCACCCGGACTCGATCCGCGAATCCATTGAACAACTGGATGGCGCTCGAGCGCCAGCCGACGGCCAATGGCGCTCCGTGATCAAGTCTGGCGTGACGAACCTCGCGTGAATTGCGCGCCGCGGCCATGGCCGAACGATGACGCGTCCGCCGCGCTACTGCTTCACGAAGGTCAGCGTGAAGCGGTCGCTTTCGCCGATGGCTTGGTATTTCGCGCGGTCCTGGTCGCCCATGCGGTAGGTCGGCGGCAGAGTCCAGACGCCGGCCGGATGATCCTTGGTGTCCTTCGGATTGGCATTGACCTCGGAGCGGGCGAGCAGCTTGAAGCCGGCCTTCTCGATCAGCTCGATGGCGAAGTCCTCGCGCACGTAGCCGTCGCGCAAATCGGGATCCTGCGGCTTGTCGGTGCGCGCGCGGTGATCCTCGACGGCGAGGATGCCGCCCGGCTTGAGCGCCCGGTGGAACGTCGCGAGCACGTCGCCGACGCTGCCGCGCTGTATCCAGTTGTGCAGGTTGCGGAAGGTCAGCACCATGTCGGCGCTGCCTGGCGGCGCGATGTCGGAATCCTTCTCGGAGAACGGCGACACCGTCACCTTGCCGTAGAGATCGGGATGTTCCTTGAGCTTGCGCTGGTAGGTTTCGCGCGTCGCCCGCGCGCCCTTCGACACGCCCTCGAGCGGATGCGCCGCGTAATAATGGCCGCGGTCCTTGAGGTAGGGCGCCAGAATCTCGGTCCACCAGCCGGCGCCGCCGGGCTGCACCTCGACCACGGTCATGTCGTCGCGCAGCCCGAAGAAGGCGAGCGTTTCCACCGGATGGCGGTACGGATCGCGCGCCGCATTGTCGCGATCGCGGTGCGCGCCGGCGACGATCTCTTTCAGCTTGGCGAGATTGTCGGCGGGAATATCGGCGCGCGCCGCAGAGACCACCAGCAGGACGGCGGCGGCGGCGAGCAGGGTTCGGTGAAAAAGCGGCGTCATGGCGGCTCCGTGCTGATGGATGTCGTTTTTGGCTGGATCAGGAAACCGTCTCGACCGCGTTCATTTTGGCGGTGACGAAGGCTTTCATCTTGGCCCAGGCATCGTCGGAGACGACCTGCGCCACCGGGTCGCCGCGCATAGCGGCCTGCTGGAAGCCGTGGCCGACCTCGGCATAGCGATGGAAGATATGGGGCACGTCGTGCTTCGTCAGGATCGCGTCGATCCTGTCGACATCCTCGGGCGACGGATTCTTGTCCAGGTTGCCGTAGAAACCGATCACCGGGCAGCGGATGTTGCCGAGCCCTTCGGCGGGTGCGGGGCCTGTGCCCCAGGGCACGAACACCCCGCCGCCATAGAACACCGCGGCCGCCCTGAGGTGGGGCAGGTTGCTGGCGCCGAGCAGGCTGACCCGGCCACCCATGCAATGGCCGATGATGGCGATCTTGCCCTTGGCGGCCTGCGGGTGTTTCTCCGCATAGGCATTGGCCGCCTTGATCGCGGCGACCGTGCCGGCATCGGTGATGAAATCCTTGCGGTCCTCCGCGTCCTTCGGCGCGGTATAGAAGATATCGGGCGCCACGGTGAGGAAACCCTCCGCGGCCAAGGTCTCGATCCGGTTGAGGGTGAACTTGTCGTAGCCGCCCCGGTGATACATCAGCAGCAGGACCGGAAAGGGACCCTTGCCCTCCGGCACGCCCACCTGAATGTCCATCGGGCGGCGGTCGACCGTGAGGGTTTCCGATTTGATCATGGGCGTCTCCCTGTTCCATCGCCTGCCGGGATGCGCGCCGCCGTCGCTCGGCGCCCGGTCTATTGAGCCGGAATTATAGAACCGCCCGTCTGCCCGGCAATGGGCAACTGCCGGAGATATCGGTCGGGCGGCGGAATTGCCTGTGCCGCAAGGTCTTACGCAGGACTGACGCGGCGATTCCCTGATGGTGTCCGGCACAGGCGTGGCCTATAGTTACGGCAAGAAAAAACACACCCGCACCGCGGGGAGGAGAGGCAAAGTCGCAGTCTTGGACAGCAGTCTTGGACAGCAGTCTGAAGACCTGGGACAGCAGCCTGGGACAGGAGACTTGGTCGACCGTTCATTGTGCGATCGCCCTCTTTCCGTCCTTGGTGATGAAGGTCAGCGCGAAACGCGCGAGAGACGTGTTGGATCACAGGAGGATATCAGTGGCACGCATCCGTCATCTGGCGATCAAATCCACCGACCCGGAGCGGTTGGGCAATTTCTACGAAAAAGCCTTCGGCATGGAGATCATCCATCGCTCGCCCAACGGCGGCGTCTATATGACCGACGGCTACTTGACTCTGGCGCTTCTGAAGAACCGGCCGGGCGACATGCCATCCGGCATCAATCACTTCGGTTTCCAGGTCGACGATGCCCGCGAGCTGACGCAGAAGCTCAAGGCGTTGGGCTCGCCGGAACCGACCCAGCGGCCCGCCACGACGCCCTATGCCGAGCTGCGCGGCATGGATCCGGACGGCAACCAGTTCGACATTTCCGAGCATGGCTATTCCGACGTGGAATATCCGCCGGAACGCGAAAAGACCAAGAAGACGCCGGAAAAGGTCGGCTGAGCGACGCTTTCGTCGCAACCGCCCACCGGCTGAATGCGGAGCAACGACTCCGCCAGGACGAGGAGCATCAGCTCCGCAGGGACTGCAACAGGGAGGCTGCGCATGACCATCGCGTGCAGGGTTGAAGTTTGCCGTCGCGGCGGCGCTCGCCGCGTCTGCCCTCGCTGTCGCCGGGACCGCCCGCGCCGCCGACGATTTCTACGCCGGTAAGACGATCACCCTGTTCGCGGGCTTTCCGCCCGGTGGCGGTGTCGACGGCGAGATGCGCATCGTCGCGCGCTACTATGCGAAATTCATTCCCGGCAATCCCACTATCGTGGCCAAGAACATGCAGGGCGCCGGCGGCATCATTCTCGCCAACCATCTCTACAACAGCACCGAGCCGGACGGCCTGACCATCGGCATGCCGGGCCGCAGCGGCTTCCTGCTCAGCAAGATCGTCAAGGAGAAGGGCGTCAACTTCGACCTCGCGAAGTTCGCCTATGTCGGCAGCGCCGGCAGCACCAACAGCATCTTCTGGCTGCGCCGCGAGGCCGGCATCAATACGATCGAGGATCTCAAGACCGCCAAGAAAGAAATCGTCATCGGCGCCTGGTCGGCGCGCTCGCAGAACGCCGTGGTGCCGAAGATCCTCAATCAGTACGAGGGCTGGCCGTTCAAGGTGGTGCATGGCTATCCCGGCACCAACGAGACGGTGATCGCGCTCGAGCGCGGCGAGATCGACGGGCTCTACAGCCATGAAGGCAGCATCCAGAACGCGCGGCCGGACCTGATCACGTCCGGCCGTATCAAGGCCGTGCTTCAGACCTTCGAGGAATTGCCGAACGTGCCGGTGCTCGATTCGTTCATCACCAATGAGAAGGAAAAGGCGCTGCTCACCCTGATGAACACGCCGTCGCGCATCGGTCTGCCGCTGCTGGCGCCGCCGAACATTCCCGCCGACCGGCTGGAGATTCTGCGCAAGGCCTACGACCAGCTGGTGAAGGACAAGGAATACCGCGACGAGGCGGAGAAGCGCGGGCTTCCCGTGGGCAGCGCGCTGACCGGGGCCGAGCTGCAGAAACTGGTCGCGCAGCATCTTTCATCCGTGTCGGACGACGTGCTGCAGGAATACCTCGCCTTCACGGAAGACCGCCGCGGCAACTGATCCCGGCCGCCACATCGAACCAGCGTGCTTAGGAGACGGAGAGCTTCATCGAACGAGACGACGGCAGGAGGGCGACATGGCGGGTGGAATGTTGGCGTCTGGCGGAATGCTTGTTGGTCTGGCCACGGTAGCTTGCATGACGGCGGCAATCTCGTTGCCCGCCAGCGCGGAAACTGTCGAGGAATTCTACAAGAAGACCCGCGTCACCGTTGCGGTCGGCTCCGGACCGGGCGGCTCGCACGATCTCAACTGCAAGCTGATCGCCCGCCATATCGGCAAGCATCTGCCCGGCAATCCGACCGTCATCACCCAGAACATGCCCGGCGCCAGCAGCCTGCAACTGGCCAATCACCTCTATTCCACCGCGCCGAAGGACGGCAGTTACTTCGGCGGCATGCAGCGCGCGGCGGTTTTCGAGGACCTCTACGAGGAAAAGGGCAAGTCGCGCGCCAAGTTCGATGCCACCAAGCTCAATTGGCTCGGCAGCCCCGACCGCATCACCGGAGTCGCCATCGCCTGGCATACCTCGCCGATCAAGAGTTACGCGGACCTCTATAAGCGCGAGATGATCGTCGGCTCGTCGGGCGGCACGACCACGACAGTGCCGCTGCTGTTGCGCAGCGTGCTCGGCATGCAATTCAAGGTGGTCAAGGGTTACGGCAGCGGTGGCGACGTCGATCTGGCTATCGAGCGCGGCGAGCTCGAGGGCCGTGTGCCGATAGCCTGGGGCGGGCTCAAGGGCCGCGGCGGCGATTGGATCGACGGCAAGAAGATCGTCATGCTGTTCCAGACCGGGCTGACGCGCCATTCCGAGCTGCCGAACCTGCCGCTCGCCCTCGAACTCGCCAAGAACCCGGACGACAAGAAGTTGATGGAGCTGTTCTTCGCCGCCGAGGAGATCGGCTATCCCTATGCCGCGCCGCCCGACATGCCGGCGGACCGTCTCGCCGTCCTGCGCAAGGCCTTCGCCGATACCATGGCCGACAAGCAATTCATCGAGGAGGCGAACAAGCAGAAGCTCGACGTCAATCCGGTGACCTGGCAGCAGATGACCGAGGTCATCCAAAACGCGTTTGCCGCGCCGGCAGCCGATCATCGCGCGCCTGCGCGAGTCCATCGACCTGGAGAACCGCAACTGAGTCAGCCCACAAGCTCCCTGTAAGGAGGAATCCCGTGAGTAAAGCGAAATTTACCGACGTCCAGAATTATCCGATGCTGCCGACGGGCCACACGAAGAAGGTGCTGCACGACGGCGACAACTTCCATGTCTGGATCCATGGCGACGTGCCGCGCACCAAAGGACCGATGCACAAGCATACCGCCGACCAGACGTTCTATTGCCTGCAGGGCGAGTGCACCTTCCATTTCACCGATGGACCGGATCAAAAGCTGACGCCGGGCTGCGTCGTGGTCATTCCCAAGGGCCAGTTCTACCAGCTCGACAACACGGGAACGGAATACATGATCCTGCTCGGCAGCCGAGCCGAGAAGGCGGGCAACCCGCGCTTCGGCGCCAAGAACGAGGTGGTCACCGAAGGCGGCAAGATTCCGGAGAACGTGAAGTAGGACGCGGAGCGGCCCGCGCGGGACTTGTTTTCGCCGGCCGATATTTACTTTGGTTAGGGAGGTTAGTTTGGACAAGACCAGTTCAGGGCGCGAAGGCCTGCACGGCGCCGAAAAGAAAGAAGCATTCCACCAGGAAGCGGAATCGAAGATTCACAGCTTCGCCTTCCAGGTGCCCGAGAAGCTCGAGTTCGGAGCGACCGCGAAGAAGAAGGTGCACGTCAAATTGGCCGGCACGAACTCGTGCCGCGCGTCGATCCAGATCCTGCACAAGGGCGGCGAGAACAACCTGCACTATCATCCGAACATGGACCTCATCTACATGGTCCTCAAAGGCCGCATCAAATTCTACGGTCCGGGCGACAAGCTGCTCGGCGACTACGGCCCCAACGAGGGCCTGCTGCTGCCGGAGAATTCGCGCTACTGGTTCGAGAGCGTCGGCGAGGAAGAAGCCTGGCTCATGCAGATCGCCGGCTTCCCCAAGGGCGTCGACGCCTACAAGCGCATCGCGATCGAACCGCCCAAGCAAGCCGACGGCGGCGAGGGCTCATGGTTCAACCTGAAAACCGGCGAGACCCTGAGCGACGCGGAAGCGAAACGCCGCGAGATGCGCGAGATCGCCAAATGACGATTTATGTAGCCGGCGGGATCGCATAGATGTGTTTCCAGTTGCTTCGTCGTCCCGGCTCGACCGGGCGAATTTCCTCTAACAAAGTTCGTCATCTCGGACTTGATCCGAGCACCCATTGAACATCGCCAGCGCTCGAGCGCGAGCGACGACCATGGACCCCGATCAAGTCCGAGGGTGACGACCGAAGATGAGATCACATCCTGCGTTTCCGGCCTGAGATGACCCGGTCAAGCCGGGTCATGACGGTGTCGGACTATGCGGATAACGGTCCTCACACCTTCGGCCTGGCGCTCGACTTGGGCCAGCGCTTGCGGCTGTGCTTGAGGTTGAGGCCGGCCATCAGGGCGGCCATGCGGATCGGCGCGCCGATGCCTTCGACCACCGGGACGCCGAGCTGCTCGGCGGCCCACTCGGGCTTGATATGCACCGGGCACTGGGTGATGCCGTGGGCGATGATCACGTCGGCGCCGTCTTCCTCGATCATGGCGCGGCCGGCGGCGAGGAAGGCGTCGATCATCGCCTGCTTGTTGTCGGCGATCTCGCGCAGGTGGAAGCCGACGGCGCGCCGGCCGGCGATGCGGTCCTCCATGCCATAGGCGCGCGTCTGGGTGCGCTGGCGCGGAATCATCGAGGGGTGATAGCAGATCACGCCGAAGCGGTCGCCGAGTTGGGCGGCGACGTGGAACGCCGCCTCGCACGGCGCGATCACCGGGATGTCGACCAGCGAACGGGCGCCGTCGACCCCGAGGTCGAGCATGCCGAGCGGCACCGCCGCGTCGTAGCCCTGCTTCTCCGCCTCCAGGCAGGCGGCATGGTAATAGGGCGCGACGAGCTGGATTTCCGCCGGGCCGAGGCCGTCGTAAGGGCTGGCGCCGACCGACACGATGCCGACCTCGACGTCGGGCGAGGAATAGCTCCTGGCGACGTCCTCGCGCAGCTTGCGCTCGGCGGGCGGATAGTCTCCGACGAGAAAGGCGACTCGGATCATGATGCTGTGCGCTCCCTGGCTTTTATCGTTGCCGGCATTGTAGCGAAGCGCACCGCCCGCGACAGGCAAATTCGCGCGCGGCCCGCGCCGGCAAATCTCGCAACCGTTCTGGCTTGCTCGACAGCGCGCCTTTCCGGGTTACAATGGCGCAAAAGCGGGCCGCCATGCGCCGGCCGGGAGAAAACGATCTGGGAGGAGAACAGTCATGACCGCAGGGTTCAAAATCGCCGCAACCGCGTTCGCCGCCGCCAGCGGCGCGCTGCTCGCGACCGCGCAGGCGCAATCGGTCGAGGAGTTCTATCGCGGCAAGCAGGTGACCTTCATCATCTCGTCGGCCGCGGGCGGGGATTACGACCAGTGGTCGCGCGCCATCGCGCGTCACATGGGCAATCACCTGGCGGGCAAGCCGTCCTTCGTGCCGCAGAACATGCCGGGCGCCGGCCAGATGACCGCGACCAATCATCTGTTCAACGTCGCGGCGAAAGACGGTTCGGTAATCGGCATGATCGGCCGCAACCTGCCCAACCAGGCGCTGTTCAAGCATCCCAGCGTGCAGTTCGATCCGCTCAAGTTCAACTGGATCGGCAGTCCGGAGCTGACCAACCGGGTCTGCGTCGCCACCGACAAATCGGGCATCACCAAAGGCGAGGACCTGTTCGAGAAGGAATTGCTGGTCGGCGGCGCCGGCGCCGGCACCGCGGTGACCATGACGCCCTTGCTGCTCGCCAATGCGCTCGGCATGAAATTCAAGCTGATCGAGGGCTACGGCAGCTCCAACGGCGTCATGCTGGCGATCGAGCGCGGCGAGGTGCAGGGCATCTGCCAGACCTATACCGCCATCCAGAACGGCAATGACGAGTGGCTCAAGGACGGCCGCTTCAAGATCCTCTTCAACATGGAGAAGAGCCCGCTGCCCGGGCGTCGACGCCCCGACCATCTACAAGTTCGCCAAGACGCAGGAGCAGCGCGACATCATCGGGCTCTACAACAGCAGCGTCGAACTCGGCCGGCCCATGGTGGCGCCGCCCGGCGTGCCGGCCGACCGCGTCGAGGCGCTGCGCCGCGCGTTCGACGCGACCATGAAGGACAAGGCCTTCCTCGAGGACGCCCAGCGTCAGAAGCTCGAGGTCAACGCGCTGACCGGCGAGAAGCTCGCCGAGCTCATCGCCGACCTGATGAAAACCCCACCCGAGCTCAGCCAGAAAATGGAGGGCATGACCCGGCGGTGAGGGGGAGAGCGCCCTTTCCTTCTCTCGTCATGGCCGCGTGCCCCGCATACATTCAGATCGTGCATTGCGATCCGATCGCTCCGGAGACCTTCACCACGCGTCGTCGCGCTGTGCATGCATTGGCAGACATCGGACCGTGGTCAAGATCGGCGGGAAATCCAATAAAACCGTCGTGCCGCGGCTTGTTCGGGTCATCCACGATTTGCACAGCCACGGTTTCGGCCTTAATTGGGCAGCATTGGCTTGACCGGCCATCCCATGCCCCAGAAAAGATCGTCATCCCGGACTTGATCCGGGATCCATTGGTCGTCGGCTGGCGCTCGAGCGCTCGCAATGTTCGATGGATCCCGGATCAAGTCCGGGATGACGAATAGAGGAAACTGCACCATCGGTACGTCGCCGCAAAGAGTTGGCGCGATGTCATGCGGAGCGGTAAAGCGGTGCGTCGCCGGGCACAAGGCCTGATCACCCCCACCCTCCCTCATGGAGGGGGAGGGAGACTGATACCCCGCTATCGCTTACGGCCTGATCACGCCCACGCCGTTTTCGTTCGTCACCCGCACGCCGTAGGGTTGCGAGAAGCGGTCGATGCGGGCGAGGATTTCGCCGGCGATCTTGCCGTTGGCGAGCACCGGGCGGCCGCGCTGGGGGCGCGCGCTGCCGTGGCCCTGGTCGATCGGGTGCAGGCGGATCTCGGCGAGCTTGCCGCCCTCGAATCGCGCCTGCGCGGCGATGTTCTGCCAGAATCCCTCGTAAGCCACGTGGCCCTTCTTGCCGCCGCCGGTGCGCGCGTCGAGGAAGTCGGCGGGTGTCGCGTCCGGGCCGAGCCCGAAACGCGCGTAGGCTTCGGCCGGGAAGAATGGCACGGTTTCGTTCTGGAACACGATATTGCCGAGCGAATAGAAGATCGGCCTGTCCTTGTAGATCTCGATGCCGAGCGGCGTGTGCGAGCCATGGCCGGCGAAGATATCGGCGCCCGCATCGATCGCGGCGCGCGCGAAATCGGGGATGAAATCCGCCGGTTCGCTCAAGTCGATCTTGGTCTTGGCGGTCATCAGGCTGTTGTGGCCGAATTCATGGCTATGCAGGCTGACGATCACCCAGTCGGCCATGCGCCGCGCCTCGCGGATCCAGCGCAGGATATCCTCGGCGTCCTGCTGGTCGACTTCAGTCGTCACCTTGAAGCCATTGCCACGCACGAAATGGCTGCCGAAGATATCCATCTCCTCGGCGGTGTCGGCGGCGATTTCCGATTCGCTGTAGAAATGCGTCTTGTTGCGTTCGGTGGCGCGTTCGAAGCCGAGCTCGCGCGCCAGCCGCTTGAGCTCGCCGAAGGCCTGGCCGTCGACCTGATAGGTCGTCTTGAAGCGCAGCGGACTGATGCCGGGCCGGCCCCGCATGTCGGGGCGCTGCGCGCCGGCGCGGTTCCACGGCCGGAAGGTGGCGGTGGCGGCGATGAGGGCGACGCGGCCGTTCCTGGTTTCGAGATAGCCCGGCATGCGCGCCTCAGCCAGGTTCTGGCCGCTGCCGGCATGGGCGACGCCCGCGGCGTCGAGGTGGCGGGTCGTCGCCAGCAGGCCGCCCTCGCCGTAATCGAACGCGTGATTGTTGGCGCAGCACACCAGATTGATCCCGAACCACTTGAGGTCTTCGAGCAGCTTGGGCGCGATCGTCATGTAGGTGCCCTGGGTGATGCCCGGGGTGCCTTCGTCCGCATGGCGCACGACGCCTTCCAGGTTGACGAATCCGGCGTCGGCCTTGCGGAAGATATCGACGAGGCCGAGATACTCCGGCTCGTCGTAGACGCTGAGCCGGCGCGTCAGCATGCAATCGCCGGCCAAGGCCGCGGTGAAATTCCCCTGTTCCGACGCGTAGCGCATGGTGCTCCCTGATCGGCGTGTTTTTTAGAACGCGTATTGGTCGAGTTTGGCGCGGTCGATCGCCGCCCCGAACCCGGGCGTGTCGTCGATCGTGATCTGGCCGTCGGCGAAGCGGAAATCGCCCGGCGAAAGCGTCGTCGGCCAGCTTTTCGAAGAAATGCGTCTCGGTCGGCCATGGCGCGAGGCTCGGAATCGCTGCACGAAGGTGCATGCGCGCCATCGAGCCGATGCGGCTTTCCGAATCGGTGCCGATGACCGACCGGCACGCCGGCCGCCTCGCACAGCGTGATGATCTTGAGCGACTGGGTGAAACCGGTGCGGCGCAGCTTGACGCTGACCGCGCCGACCGCCTGGAGCCGCAGCAGGGTCTGCACGTCGGCCAGGCTCTGGGCGCACTGGTCGCCGAGCAGGGCGGTTTGCAGGAACTGGCACAGGGCCGCCTGGCGCACCGGGTCCGCAAAGTTGCACGGCTCCTCGATGAAGGCGAGATTGAACTCCTGCGCCTTGGCCAGGATGGTGCGCGCTTCGCTTTCGGTGTAGCTGCCGTTGCCGTCGATATAGATGACGACGTCATCGCCGATCGCCTTGCGCACGTCGCCGACCATGCGCACGTCTTCCATCGATCGCCGCCAGGTTTTGAGCTTCATGCCCTTGAAGCCGCTCTCCTCGACCTTGCGCCGCGCCTCCTCGACCTGGGCCTCACGGGTATTGCCGTGGGCGATCCAGGTCAGCGGAATGGGGGCGGGATCGGCGCCGCCGAGCAGGCGCCATACCGGCTGGCCCAGCATCTTGCCGCGCAGGTCCCACAGGGCGATGTCGATCATCGCCTTGGCCGAGCGGCAGAACTTGATGCGGTCGAGGGATTGCAGGACCGCCTGATGGGCCATCGGATCGGCGCCGATCAGCAGCGGCTTGAAGAAGGTGTCGATGGCATAGGCGAGCATCGTCGCGTCCTCGCCCGATTGTTCGGCGCGGCAGACCGATTCGGCGATACCCTCGGTTCCGTCGTCGAGCACCAGGCGCAGGATGACATATTGCCCGGCGGCCTCCTTGACCGACTTGAACGCCACCGCGTGCTTGTAGGGCAGGCGCAGGCGATAGGTCTCGACCGCCGCGATCCGGTGACCGGAACGGCTGTCGCTCTCCGGCGCGATTTTTTTTGCGGCCGCCGCGCCGCTCGTTTTCGCCATGACTCCTCCACTCACAAGTTTTCGTGCGTCGGCTCAGCGGATGCCGAACACAGCCTCCATTTCCTTGAAGAAGGCATTCGGGTTGTCGAGCTGCTCGTCGGGGATGCGCTTCATCAGCGGGTAGTTCGACACGCTCATCTCCGGGATCGGCACTTTCAAGTCGGGATGGGGCACCGGACGCGACTGGTCCGTCCAGAGCTGCAGTTGCGGCAGCTCGAAGAACCAGGTCAGCAGCACTTTCGACGCATTGGGATGCGGCGCGTTCTTCAACACGGTGATGGAGGAGGGCGTCCACGACATGCCTTCCTTGGGCACCACCCAGGCGAGCGGCACGTTCTTCGGCAGGTCGCGGAAGAAATCGCCGCGGCCGGAGAATCCGATGGCGAACTGGCCGCGCGCCACCACGTCGCGGATCGCCTCGCTGGCGCCTTGGACGATGAAGGGCTTCGTGTTCTCGACCAGCTTCTTGATGTAGTCGATGCCCAATCCCGGCTCGTTATAGATGCTCAGCATGTGCCACGCGCCGCCGCCGGACGAGCGCGGGTCGCGGATGCCGACCTTGCCCTTGAATTTCGGATCGGCGATATCCCAGTAGGATTTGATCTCCTCCGGGTTGACCATCTTGGTGTTGACCACGATGCCTTGCGCGCTGATATGCACCGGCCACCAGTAACCTTCCGGGTCGCGCACGAAAGCCTCCGGGCTGATGCGCTTGAGCTCCGGCGCCGGCGGGCGCCATTGGGTCAGCACGCCCTCGCGGTAAAGCTCCATCATGTATTGGTCGTTGGCGTCGAACACGTCGGCGGTCATCCTGCCGACCGCGGCTTCGGTGCGGATGCGGTCGGTCAGGGCGCGCAGCCGGCCGAACAGCGGCTGGATGCGGATGCCGTAGCGCTTTTCGAAACGCTCCTTGCCGCCATTCTTGAGGAAGTCCTCCGAGGTGTCGGAACCGTACCAGGCGATCACGCCTTCCTTGAGCGCGGCATTGAAGATCTCCGGGCCGACCGCCTGGGCGACCGGATCGTCGGCGAATTTGGCGGGGAGCTGGCTCTGCGCATGGGCCGCCGTGACTCCGAGAGCCAGGGCGACGGCGGCGGCGAGGACTACGAGACGCTTGTTCATCACGACCTCCCTGTGGAAGCCGCCGCTTGTTGTTGTTTTTGCGACGGCGCGATGGCGGTTACATGCGGTTGGTGAAATCCTCGTATTTGAGCGCGGCGCGCGGATAGGTCAGCGCGCTCTGGGTCATCTTGAAAGCGACGCACATCTCGGCGAAGCGGATGCCGATCGCCTTGGTGTTGAGCACCTGGACGCCGGTCGCCTTCTGCAGGTCGACGGGATCGACCACGTAGGGGATCAGCGCGCCGCCGAGCGGCAGGATGATCTCCGCGCCGGTGTTGTCGATCAGATCGCGGATCAGGTCGACGGTGATGCCGAAAATCTCGTCCTTGCGCGCGGCCACGTCCTTGCCGTAGATACCGATCGGCTTGATCCCGGTGACGAAGCGGTCGAGACCGTTGGCGCGCAGGATGCGCCACGTGTAGGGCACGTGCGGGCCGAGCGGCACCGTGATGCCGACCTTGTCGGCCAGCACGCAGGCCGCGTGCATCGAGGCGCGCAGCAGGCCGATCACCGGAATATTGACGGCGAGGCGGCCGCCGTCGACGCCCGGATCGAAGGTATTGCTGGAAATCACCGCGTCATAGCCGTTCTGCTCGGCCCAGAAGATCTTCCGCACGATGGCCGGCGTCTCCATCATGTGATGCAGGCCGTTCAGCAAGCTTTGCCCGCCGATCGATTCGAAGAGCTGCGCGCCCTCGTAATTCTCGGGAAAGCCGATCTCGATCTTGGTTCCGGGAGAGGCGTAGCTGTTGAGCTGCTGCTCGATTTCCGCCACGTCGTAGGGCGGGTTCTTGGACGCGGTCTTGGGCGCCTGGTTGATGAAGAGAATTCTCATCTTCGGCCGTCTCTCCCCGTTTTGTGTTTATCGTTGCCGTATTTGTTGCCTGGTTTTCCAGGTCTCCACTATCATACCCCGACAAGAATGCCTTGCACCAGAGAAGTGCCGAGGCAGCACATCATGGGAGGAGTTGCATATGAGTCGCCCGGAATCCTACGACGTCGTGGTCATCGGCGGCGGCAGCGCCGCCCTGGAAGCGGCGATCTCCGCCAGGCAGGCGGGCGCCGAACGCGTGCTGTGCCTGGAAAAGGCGCCGGAGCCGGAGTTCGGCGGCAATGCACGCTATTCCCATGTCGGCTTCCGCTTCGTGCATACCGGCGCCGAGGAGGTCCGCGAATTCATTCCGCAGCTCGACGAGCCCACCTTCCGCAAGATGCATATTCCACCCTATACAAGGGAGCAATTCCTCGCCGACCTGTCCCGCGTCACCCAGGGCCGCATCGATCCGGTGCTGGCCGACGCGCTGGTCGACAACTCCAACGAGGCGGTCCATTGGATGAAAGAGGTGGGCGTGCCGTGGGAGACGGAAAAGACCGTCACCGTCGGAGACAAGCTCTATTTCGAGGTCGGCCGCAATCTTCATCCGATCGGCGGCGGCATCGGCCTCTTGACCAAGCTGCGTGAGATCGCGCTCAAGCGCGGCGTCGAGATCCGCTACGAATTGCGCGTGCGCGCCGTGCATGGCAACGAGCGCCAGGTCGAGGGGGTGCGTGTCTCGTCGCCGGACGGCGAGTACGACCTGACGGCGCGCGCGGTGATCTGCTGCAGCGGCGGTTTCCAGGCCAATGCCGAGATGCGCGCGCGCTATCTCGGCGCCAACGCCGACCTCATCAAGGTGCGTGGCAGCAAGCACAATACCGGTGAAGTCCTGCATATGATGCTCGGGCTCGGCGCCAAGGCGGCGGGCCACTGGCAAGGCGCCCATATGACGCCGATCGACGGCCAGGCGCCGGCGCTCGAGACGCCGATCATGGAGGGCGGCCGCGGCAATTCCATGAACCGCTATGACTATCCTTACGGCATCACCGTCAATGCCCATGGCGTGCGGTTCTACGACGAAGGCGAGGACCAGCATTCCTATACCTACGCCAAGACCGGGCGCGCGGTGCTCAACGAGCCGGGCGGCGTCGCCTACCAGCTCTACGATCAGCAGGGCATCAAGATGTTCCGCCACGGTGCCGACTACGCCGCGACCGTAGTCGAGGCGCCGACCATCCGCGAACTGGCGAAGAAGATCAATGTCGAGCCCGACGTGCTGGTGGATACGGTCGAGACCTATAACAAGGCGTGCCGCGCCGATGTGCCGTTCGACGCGCGCAAGCTCGACGGCAAATGCACCGTGGGCATCACACCGCGCAAATCCAACTGGGCGGTGCCGCTGACCGAGGCGCCGTTCCGCGCCTATCCGATTACCGCCGGCATCACCTTCACCTTCGGCGGCCTGCAACTCGATACCAAATCGCGGGTGCTCAATACCTCGCACCAGCCGATCCGTGGCCTGTTCGCCTCCGGCGACGTGGTGGGATTGTTCTTCCACAACTACCCGTCCTGCACCGGACAAACGCGCAACGCGGTGTTCAGCATGATGGCGGGACGCAACGCCGTTGCCCTGACCAACTGAGGCCATGGTCTCTGTCAGGCGAGGCGCGCCTCGTCTCCGCCGATCGAGACCGAGCGGCTGCTGTTTGGACCATCGGGTGTTGCCGTGGCACCGAACTGCTGTGCACAAAAAGTTCCATGGGCATGGCACGGCGGGCGCTCTAGACTGCGCCCGTGGCCGTTCCACCCGCGGTCAGGGACGCGATCGCGCCGGACAACAGGGCTGATTTGCACCGCTCCCGGACGGTGTCCGCGTAAATATCTGATCGATTTGGCATTTTTTACGTTTTTTTGGCATCCGCGACTTGATCGGGCGCAGCGCTTGTGCGGTCCGGACGTTCTATCCTAGCGGGACTACTATTATAGAGGACCCGTCAAAGGGAATAAGACCGGATGTCAATCGACGCTTCGCCCGCAGCCCTACCGATGCCGAATTCGCCTCACCCCCAGATCCTGGCCGGCTATGGCCTCTGCTGAAGCGGAAGCGGTCAGGCTGCAGGCGGCTGTGGCAAGCGTCGATGTTGCGCGCCTCGATCAGCGCTCGGTGGTGCTGACCTTCGCCGGGCGGTGGACGGTGGACGTTACCGTGCCATGTCTCGCCACCGTGCTGGAGCGAATTGCGGCTGTCGAAACATCGGGCAGCCGCGTCGAATGTGTGGTCTTGGATGCGCGCGGCCTGGAGGATTGGGATTCTGAATTCCTGGTCTATTTGCACAAGCTCGGCGCGGATCTCGCCAAGCGCGATGTCGCGGTCGATCCAAGTGGGCTCCCCGACGGTGTCCGGCGGCTGCTTGCCATGGCGGCGGCGGTGCCGGCGGTATCCAGGCGCCAGCCGCCCGCGCGCGATACGCTGATCCATCGGGTCGGAATAGCCGCGCACAAGAGCGCCGACGAGGCGCGCGCCTTCATCGATTTTTTTGGGACGTTGGTCATCGCGACAGCACGCCTGCTGCGTGGCCGGGCGCGGTTTCCGGCGGCGGATTTCGTCCTGGTCATGCAGGACGCCGGTATCAGGGCGCTGCCCATCGTCGCCCTGATCGCCGTGCTTGTCGGGCTCATCATGGCCTTCGTCGGCGCGGTGCAACTCACCCGGTTCGGCGCCGGCATCTTCACCGCCGACATGGTGGCTATTGCCATGTTGCGCGAGATGGGCGCGGTGATGACCGCCATCATCATGGCGGGGCGCACCGGCGCGGCCTTCGCCGCCGAGCTCGCCACCATGCAGGTCAACGAGGAAATCGACGCACTCGGCACTTTGGGCATCGACCCGATAGAGTATCTGGTGTTGCCGCGGGTGCTCGGGCTCACGCTGATGATGCCGCTACTCTGCCTCTACGCGGATTTTCTGGGCATCGTCGGCGGCGCGGTGATCGGCTTGACCATCCTGGATATACCGCTGCTGGAATACTGGACGCGAACGGTCAACGCGACGGGCTTCGCCAACCTGATGATCGGCGTGATCAAGGCGATGGTGTTCGGCGCACTGATCGGGCTCGCCGGCTGTCTGCGCGGCCTGACGGCCGGCCGCAGCGCCGCCGCGGTCGGCTTGGCGACCACATCGGCAGTGGTCACGGCCATCGTCATGATCGTCGTGGTCGACGGGCTGTTTGCCGTCGTGCTCAATTTTATCGGGGTGTGACGCGGTGCAGACCGGAGAACCCAAGATCGTTGTCAAGGATATGGACCTGGCTTATGGCAGCGTGACGATTTAGCGCGACATCAACTTCACCGTAAACAGCGGCGAGATCTTCATCATCATGGGCGGCAGCGGCACGGGAAAAAGCACGCTCCTCAAGCAAATGGTCGGACTCAAGCAGCCCGTGCGCGGCGACGTCTATTACGACGGCACGCCGTTCTGGGCGTCCGACGAGGACCAGCGCCTGGCCGTCATGCGGCGTTTCGGCGTGCTGTTCCAGAATGGCGCGTTGTGGAGTTCCATGACCCTGCTCGAGAATGTCGCCTTGCCGCTGCGCAGCTACACGGCGCTGGCGCCGCCCGACATTCAAGATCTCGCGGCGTTCAAGCTGGCGCTCGTCGGGTTGGCCGGATTCGAGGACTACTATCCGTCCGAGATCAGCGGCGGCATGCGCAAGCGCGCCGGTCTCGCGCGCGCCATGGCGCTCGACGCCGATATCCTGTTCTTCGACGAACCCTCCGCGGGACTCGATCCGATCAGCGCCAAGCGCTTGGACGATCTCATCCTCGAGCTGCGCGACAGCTTGAACGCAACCTTCGTGGTGGTCACCCACGAACTCGCCAGCATTTTGGCGATCGGCGACAATTCGATCCTGCTCGATGCGGAGGCGAAGACGGTCATCGCCTCGGGCAATCCGCGCGACCTGCTGGAGCACTCTTCGGACGAGCGGGTCCAGGCTTTCCTCACGCGCGGCGAGCGCGGCGGATCGCCCATCCACGAAACCGCATCGGGGGTCCTATGAGCAGACGAGCCAATCCGCGTCTCATCGGTCTCTTCGTGCTCGGCGCACTGGTGCTGGGCATCGCGGCGCTCGCCATGTTCGGCGGCGGCCGGCTGTTCGCGGCGACGGAAACCTTCGTGATGTTCTTCGAGGACGATGTCGCGGGCCTGCAGATCGGTGCACCCGTGACGTTCCGCGGCGTTCGCGTCGGGTCGGTCACTGACATCCGCATCCGTTACGATACCGAGAAACGCGACTTTACCATTCCAGTCATCGTCCAACTGGAGAAAGACAAGGCCATCGTCGAGGGGCAATCCGGTTGGGAGAGTATCGACCAGCTCGTCGAACGCGGCTTGCGCGCTCAATTGAAGCTGCAGTCCTTCGTCACGGGACAGGTGGTGATCGAACTCGATATCGATCCCAAAGCGCCGGCCCGCCTGGTCGGCAGCATTCGCGACTACCCCGAGATTCCCACCCGGCGGTCGAGCATCAGCCAGCTGCGCGCCACCGTCAGCGATCTGATCGCCGAGCTGCGGCGGTTGCCGGTCGACCGCCTGATCGAGCAGTTCACCGCCATGTCGGAAAGCACGAGTACACTGGTCACCCATGCGGACGCGCTGCTCGCGGATATCAATACCCACGTCAACGCTTCGTTTTCCGAGGTGCCCGCGCTGGTTGCCGAGACCCGCAAGATGGTTGCCGATCTTGGTCTCGCCGCGCGCGAGATCACCAGCCTGACCCGTGAGGCCGGTGCCAACGTGCCGCAGATATCCGCGGGAACGCTCGACGCGGTCAACCGGTTGAACAAGACGCTGGAGCAGGCCGAGGCATCGTTCGGCGCGGTGCAGAATACCCTGGGCGACCGGTCGCCGCTGCACTTCCAGATGAGTCAGGCCCTGACTGAGATCACCGCCGCGGCCAGCGCTCTCCGGGTGCTCGCGGAATATCTGCAGGAAAATCCAGGAGTCCTCGTGTCCGGCAAAGGAGCGGCGCAGTGATGGCGATATCGAGAGGCCGTATGTCGACCTCGCGGCCGCTTCTGGCGGCGGTGCTGCTCGCGCTGCTCGCGGCGGCTTGCGTGGATATCGGCGGCGACACGGCGCCATCGCGGTTCTACGTGCTGTCGGCGCCCGAGGCGACAAAGCCGCCGCCGCCCGACGGCCAGGCCATATTGGTCGGGCCGGTGACGCTGCCGCGCTACCTCGATCGGCCGCAGATCGTCACGCGGCCGACGCCGAACCAGCTGTCGCTCGCGGAATACGACCGTTGGGGCGGGCGGTTGGACGACAACGTCGCGCGCGTGCTGGCGCAGGATCTCGCCGCGCATCTCGGCACCAGCCGTGTCGCGATATTTCCGCGTGAGCAGCGACTGCCGGATGCGCTGCAGATTTCGGTCGACGTGTCGCGCTTCGAGCGGGTCGGCGAAAATGGCGACGTGGAGCTCGACGCCCAATGGAGTCTCTATCCACCGAACCGGAGCGAGCCGGTCATCGGCACGTCGCGCGTCCGGGTGGCGCCCAAGGGCGGCGGCGTCGAGGCGACGGTCGCCGCCATGAGCGAGGCGCTCGACAGGCTTGCCCAAGAGGTCGCCGGCGCGGCGCGCAAACGGATGGCCGGCGGCGCGGGGGCCCAATAAGCGGGCCGTGCTGCCGCGGTTCTTCCAAAAATCCGGCGGGGCAGTTGCCTACGAGGCGGTGAATGTTTCGTTTCACAGGTTTGATTGCCGGTCTGTTGATCGTTGCCCTGTCGGCGTCTCTTCCCACGGCACGAGCCCAGGTGTCCGGCGGGAATTGGCTGATCGACAAACGCACCAACTGTCAGATGCTCAACAGCATGATGAACATGGCGGATGGCGCCCGGTGGTCGGGCGCCTGCCGCAATGGGCTCGCGGAGGGGATGGGGACGCTGCAATGGCTGCGCGGCGGCCGGCCGGCCGGCAGCTTCGTCGGCGAGCTCAGGCGCGGGCTGGCCAACGGCCATGGCGAATCCATCTCGCCCGACGGCGGCGAGCGCTACGAAGGCGATTTCCGGGAAAACAAGCGCGAGGGCCGCGGCATCTTGTTCAAGGCCGATGGCTCGCGCTACGAGGGCGAATTCAAGAACGACCAGCCGGAGGGCCATGGGGTGTCCTATCTGCCCGGGGGTGCGACGATCGAGGCCGAGTTCAAGAATGGCCTGGCCAACGGGTTCGGCGTCGTCCTGATGCCGAGCGGCGGCCGCTATCTCGGCGAATTCCGCAACGGGCTCTATGATGGACGCGGCACCTTCATCACCCACGACAACATCCGCTTCGATGGCGAATGGCGCGAGGGTATGCAGAACGGCCGGGGCACCATCACCCATCCCGACGGCATGCGCGTCGAGGGCCAGATGCGCGACACCAAGCCGGACGGCTCCGCCTGCATCGTCCGGCGCAACGGCGAACGCACCTGCGGCACCTGGCGCAATGGCCAGATGGTATCGGTGGATTGAGGCGACCGCGCGCTACTCGGCGGGCAGCCGTCCCATCCTGGTTTCCAGATAGGAGAAAAAGCCGCGCGCGATGCGACGAGCTCGGCGCTTTCCGCCGCAGTGGATCAGGTTCGGTGCGGAAACGCGACCGCATTAGACGCGAAAGCCTTATCACGGATGCATCACAACGATTCGACGACGCCCTAAGGCTGCGGCCGCCGCTTGGTTTTCGCCGTGGCGATGGCGCTGAGCGGGTCGTCGGGCCAGGGGTGCCGGGGATAGCGGCCCTTGAGGTCCTTCTTCACTTCCGGATAGCCGGTGCGCCAGAAATTGGCGAGGTCGCGGGTGACCTGGACCGGCCGGCCCGCCGGACTCAGCAGATGCAGCACCACAGGCACGCGGCCGCCGGCGATGCGCGGCGTTTCCGTCAGGCCGAACAGTTCCTGCAATTTGACGCTCAGCGCCGGGGCTGCGATGTCACCGCCGGGTTGCTCGGCGGCGTAATCGAGCGCAGCCGCCCGGCCGCTCGGCACGGCGATATGGGTCGGCGCCAGCTCGTCGAGCTTGCGGCGCTGCGGCCAGTCGAGCGGCGCCATCAGAATTTCACGAAGATCGAGCCGCGCCAGATCCTTGCGGCTGCGCAGGCCGATGAGGTGAGGCGCCAGCCACGTCGCGAGCGTCTCGCGCAGTGCCGCATCCGAAAGATCGGGCCAGATGGAGCCGGCGCCGTCGAGCGCGCGCAGCAGCGCGACGCGCGCCTGGAGCTGGCGTGCTTCCGTCGTCCAGGGCAGGGCGGACAAGCCCAATTGGCGCACGCCGTCGGCGAGCGCGGCGGCGATTCGTTCGGGCGCCGCGTCGCGCAATCCCGACTCGCCGAGCACCAGGGCGCCGAGCCTGCGCTGCCGGTGCGCCGCGACCGCATCCGCGCGGCTGTCCCACGCGACTGTCTCCACGGCTTCGATCTGATCGGCGAACAGGCTTTCGATCTCGTTCTGGGTGATCGGGGCGGCGAGGAAGATGCGGCCGTCGGTGCCGCCGCCGCCCACCTCGGCGATGGCGAGCCAGTCCTCGCGCGCCAGCGGATCCTCGTCGGGCAGCACGGCGCCGCGTCCGTTGGCCATGCGGAAGCCGCCGGAGCCGCGCCGCTGCGCGAGTCGATCGGGATAGGCCAGCGCCACCAGCATCGCGGCATGGCGCGCGTCGGTGGTACGCTCCGGCACATCGAGCAGCCGGCGGATCTGGCGCGCCACCTCGGCGATGCGCTTGCGCGCGCCGGGTCGCACATCGTTCAAGGCCGAACTGGGCTTGCCGCCGATCAGCTCCAGCCGGTGGCGCAGGTCGGCATCGCGCGCGGCGCCGCTACCGGACAGCACGTCGCGCTCGCCGAGCAAGGCGGCAAGCAGGGCGGCTTCCGGACCGAGCCCGCGCCGCTTGGCGATGAGCGCCATGTGGGCGAGCCGGGGATGCATCGGCAGGCGCGCCATCTGGCGGCCGTGCTCGGTGGCGCGGCCACCGGCATCGAGCGCGCCGAGTTGGCGCAGCAGTGACTCGGCCTGGCCGTAGGGCCCCGCGGCCGGCGCATCGAGCCAGGCCAGGCTGTTCGGGTCGCGAATGCCCCAGACCGCGAGCTCGAGCGCGAGCGATGCCAGGTCGGCCTGGAGGATTTCCGGCGTGGCGCGCAGCGGCAGGCCCCGGGTGGCGGGCTCGGGCCACAGCCGGTAGCACACGCCGGGCGCCGTGCGGCCGCCGCGGCCGCGGCGCTGCTCGGCGGCGGCTTGCGACACCTTGACGGTTTCGAGCCGCGTCAGTCCTGTCACCGGATCGAAGCGCGGCACGCGCGAGAGGCCGCTGTCGACCACCACGGTAATCCCGTCGATCGTCAGGCTGGTTTCGGCGATGGATGTGGCGAGCACCACCTTGCGCAGGCCGGTGGGCGCGGGCGCGAAGACGCGGTCCTGTTCGGCTTGCGACAGCGCGCCGTAGAGCGGCAGGATCAGGATTCTGTCATTGTCCCCGTCGCGGATTTGCGCCGCCGCGTTGCGGATCTCGCGCTCGCCGGGCAGGAAGGCGAGCACATCGCCCGTCGTTTCCGCCAGCGCCTTGCGCACGGCGCTCGCCATGGCCGGCGCGATGCGGTTGGGCAGCGGCGCGTCGAGATAGCGCGTCTCGACCGGGAAGGAGCGGCCAGCGCTGCGCAGCACCGGCGCGTCGGTCAGCAGCCTGGCCAGGCTGGCGCCGTCGAGCGTCGCCGACATGACCATCAGCCGCAAATCGGGCCGCAGGCCCTTCTGCACGTCGAGCGTCAGCGCCAGGCCGAGGTCGGCGTCCAGGCTGCGCTCATGGAATTCGTCGAAGATGACGAGGCCGACACCGTCGAGCCCCGCATCGTCCTGCAGCCGGCGGGTGAGGATGCCTTCGGTGATCACCTCGATGCGGGTGCGCGGGCCGACCGCGCGGTCGAGGCGGATGTGGTAGCCGACCGTGTCGCCGACCCGCTCGCCGAGCGTGCTCGCCATGCGCTGGGCGGCGGCGCGGGTCGCCAGGCGGCGCGGCTCGAGCAGCAGGATCTTGCGTCCGGCGAGCCACGGCGCCTCGAGCAGCGCGAGCGGCACGCGCGTGGTCTTGCCGGCGCCGGGCGGCGCTTCGAGGATAACCGAGGTGTGCGCCGCCAAGGCCTCGGCAATGGCCGGAAGCAGCGGATCGATCGGCAAAGGGGCCGAGAAATCGGGATGGGTGGGTGCGGCCATGACGGCACTTCATCGCATGGCTGCGCTACGGGCGGTAGGGGCTATCCGTTGCGGCATCTTCGTCCCGCGTCCTTGTCCGGCACCTTCGCCCGCGCTTGGGTTCTTGGCCTTCGTCCGCGCCTGGGTTTCGGGACCTTCGTCGCGCGCTGTCGATTGACGCCCATGGGAAGCCTGTGCAATCTGGGCGAAACGTCGGAGCGAAGGAAAATTCATGCCTGTGGTGTTTGTGGCGAGCAGCCGGGATCTCGGCAAATGGGGCGCCGATGTCGGCCTCACCAAGCACATCTATAAGCTGGGTGTCGCCGAGGAATTGGCGGAGGACGCGGTCAATGCCATGAACGAGAACGCAACCGGCGGCTTCTCCGACTGGAAGCTGCTGAAGCAGGAGACGTTGGAGAGCGCGGACGAAGAGGCACTGATCGCACGGCTCGCCCAGCGCGAGAAGATGGTCGATCCCGGCCTCTACCCCAAGATCCGCGGCGCGCGCGGCATCTTCAAGGTCAAGCCCGACAACGTCGAGAACCATTTCCTGGTCAAGCACGCCCTGGAAAACGAGCAGGCCGAGCTCAAGGCCTTCAAGTCCACGCCGGCCGACGTCGGTCAATACCTGATCAACAGCGCGTTGCGCTGAGGCCCGCTGTTGCGTTCGCCGTCATGCCCCGGCTCGTCTACGCCGACTCCCGGGCCGCCGATGCGGCTTCCAGCACCGCCGTATCTTCGCGAAACCCGCAAGCTTCGAGCAGGGCGCGCATGTGTTCGGGCACCGGTGCGGTGACCGCGACGGGTTCGCGCGACGGGTAGATCGGCACGGAAATGGCGCGCGCGTGCAGGTGCAGCGGGCGGGTGGCCGCTTCCGTGACCTCGCCGCCGTAGATCGGATCGCCGAGGATAGGGCAGCCGAGCGCCGCGCAATGGACGCGGATCTGGTGGGTGCGGCCGGTCTGCGGCTTGAGCTCGAGCCAGGAATAATTTTCGCTGCGGCCCATCAGCTTGTAGTCGGTGATGGTCGGCAGGCCTTCCGGATCGGTCTTCATCCACCAGCCGCGCTCCGTCGAGCGCTTCATCAGCGGCAGATCGATGCGGCCCTCGGCTTGCGGTGGCGCGCCGGCGACGATCGCCCAATAGGTCTTGCTGACGCGGCCCGAGGAGAACAGCTTGCCGAGCTTGGCGAGCGCCTTGCGATGGCGCCCGAGCACCAGGCAGCCGCTGGTGTCGCGGTCGAGCCGATGGGCGAGCGCCGGCGAGCGCGGCAGGCCGAAGCGCAGGGCGGGGAAGAACTGCTCCAGGTTTTCGCCGCCCTTGGGGCCGGCATGGACCGGCAGCCCGGCGGGCTTGTCGATCACCAGCAGGAGCGGATCTTTGTAGAGCAGGCGGGAGAGCAGCGCGTCGGGCTTCATGCCCGGTTGTAGGCGCCCGACACGCTCCGGTTCAAGAGGCTTGCGACTGGATGGTGTCCACGAGGCCCTCTTCTCGACCAGGCGGCGTCCCGGTTCAAGAGGCTTGCGACTGGATGTAGTTCTCGAGCCCCATCTTCTCGATCAGGCCGAGCTGGGTTTCGATCCAGTCGACATGCTCTTCCTCGCCCTTGAGGATCTTGCGCAGCAGCGCGCGGCTGACGTAATCGTCGTGCCGCTCGCATACGCCGATCGCCTCGCGCAGGACGGGCATGGCGGCCTGCTCCTGCTGCAGGTCGGCGCGCAGGATCTCGGGCACATTTTCGCCGATCGTCAGTTTATTGAGCTGCTGCAGATTGGGCATGCCCTCGAGAAACAGGATGCGTTCGATCAGTTCGTCCGCATGCTTCATCTCGTCGATGGATTCTTTGTATTCGTGCTCGCCGAACTTCTTCAGGCCCCAGTTGTCGAGCATGCGCGCGTGAAGAAAGTACTGATTGATCGTCGTCAGTTCGTTGGTGAGGATTTTCTTGAGCTGGTCGACGACGTCCCGATGGCCCTTCATGGCGGCTCCTTGTTTGTTCGTCTTGTGAGGAACGCCTGACCGGCAGCGATGTTTCGCTGCACGGCCGCGTGGGAGCCAGATTAGCCGAGGGCGGCGTGCTCGTCAGCGCCATGATTGCCGCGGGCGATATCGACGACGCTGCCGACGCATTGACCACACTGCGGAGTCTCGCCCAGGCGTCGATAGACCTCGGAGACCGTGCAGGGGCCCTGGGACACCGCTACGCGGACTTGTTTTTCGGTAAAGCCATGGCAGAGGCAGACATACATGGGCGGGAACCACCGGCTACAATTGCGACTTACTCGCAATCCTATCCTGCGCCCGGTCAGGCGGGAATAACCGTCTGGCGCTGCCTGATAAATCGATTCGCTATGGCTGATGGGTCGCTTACCGGCACCCAGGCCATTTGTTTATAACGATTCTAAATATCTTGACACGCGCATCGTGGAACCTTATCTAGGTCAAGACGCGAATTACAATCGTTCTAATCTTTATGCCTTAGTATACAGGAGATCGAGCATGCTGACCGTTGGCGACAAGCTTCCTTCCTTCAAACTCAAGGCCGTCCCGCCGGGCCAGCCGAAAAACCCGAGCGAGGCCTTCACCGAGATCACCGACAAGAGCTATCCCGGCAAGTGGCTCGTGCTGTTCGCCTGGCCGATGGACTTCACCTTCGTCTGCCCGACCGAGATCGCCGCGTTCGGCAAGCTGAACGACGAGTTCGCCGACCGCGACACCCAGGTGCTCGGCTTCTCGACCGACAGCGAATTCGTCCACCTGGCCTGGAAGCGGGACAACGAGGACCTGCGCGACCTGCCGTTCCCGATGCTTGCCGACACCAAGAAGGAGCTGAGCCAGCAACTCGGCATCCTCGACAAGAACGAGGGCGTCGACCTGCGCGCCACCTTCGTGGTCGATCCCGACGGCATCATCCGCCATGTCTCGGTCAACGATCTGAGCGTCGGCCGCAATCCGCAGGAAACCCTGCGCATCCTCGACGCGCTGCAGACCGACGAGCTCTGCCCGTGCAACTGGAAGCCGGGCGAAGAGGTGCTCAAGGTCGCCTAAGACCTCTCCATCGGGCGGCGCCGCCGCAGGACGCGAACGCGCCGCCCGCTTTATTCACGATGCTGAACCGCTGTTTGCGAGGACCGTCATGTCGATCGAAGCCCTGAAGGACCGCCTGCCTGCCTATGCCAAGGACATCAAGCTCAACCTGTCCAACATCGTCAATTCCACGGCGCTCACCAAGCAGCAGCTGTGGGGCGCGATTCTGGTGTCGGCCATCGCCGCGCGCAACGAGACGGTGATCGAGGCGGCCGCCGGCGGTGCCAGGCAGAACCTGTCGCCCGAGGCGATCGAGGCCGCCAAGGCCGCCGCCGCGATCATGGCGATGAACAACATCTATTACCGCTCGACCCACCTGATCGCCGATCCGGAGTTGAGCAAGATGCCGGCGCGCCTGCGCATGAACGTCATCGCCAACCCGGGAGTCGACAAGCTCGACTTCGAACTGTGGTCGCTCGCGGTCTCGGCCATCAATGGCTGCGGCATGTGCCTGCAGTCCCACGCCCGCGAAGTGGCGGGCAAGGGCGCCAGCCGCGAGGCGGTGCAGGACACGCTCCGCATCGCCGCTGTGATCCACGCCACGGCGGCGGTCATCGAAACCGACCGTCCGCTGCAGGAGGCCAATCTGGCCGCGGCGTGATCTTTCTTCGCATCTCTCCCTGGGCCCGGTGGCACACTGTCACCGGGCCTTTTTCTTTGGGTGTTGCGAAGTTATTACGATCGTAATAACATGACGCACTGCATTGAACGGTGGACGTCATGACGACCCGCAAACTCACCAAGATCGGCAATTCGCTCGGCTTTACGCTGCCGAAAGAGCAACTCGCGCGACTGGGCTTGGGCGAGGGCGATGCGGTTTATGTCAGCGAGACGCCGGACGGTCTCCTGCTCAGCCCGTACGATCCAGAATTCGAACGGCAGACCAAGGCCGCGGAATCCGTCCTGCGGCGCTATCGCAACGCGTTTCGCGAATTGGCCAAGTAAGCGCCGGCGGTGGCCGCGCTCACTTGGCTGCGCAAGGATGTCTTGTTGTCGCTGCATGGCCGGCTGCTGAACGAGCATGGCGGCGCTGGCGGGTTACGCGACGAGGGCGCTCTCGACGCGTCGCTCGCCCGGCCGCGCCAAGTTCTCGCCGATCATCCGAAGGCCGATCTGTTCGTGCTCGCCGCCGCTTATGGGGTCGCCATCAGCCGTAATCATCCTTTTGTCGACGGCAACAAGCGCGTCGCCGCGCTCGCGACGATATTGTTCCTTGAACTCAATGGCCGGAGCTTCTCCGCGCCGGAACCCGAAGTCGTCGGTATGTTCCGGCTATTGGCGGCGCGCGAAATGGAGGAACCGGTCTTCGCGGCCTGGCTCAAGCAGCATTGCCGCCGCGCACGGACGAGAAGGGAGGAATAATCTTGGTGGCGCCGATTAGCGGCGAGAAATGTCCCACTTCGCCCGCGTGGCGCGGGGCGGCGATATCAACTATCCTGCGGCCCGAACAGCCCCGGTCGGGCTCCATGGCGCGTAAAAGGATTCGGATGGCGAAACCCCGTCAGTTGCGGATGGATGATGCGACCCAGCATTTGATGGCGCGGCTGTGGCGCGAGTGGGTGTCGCCGCATTGGCGCACCCTCGTGCTGGTCGTCGTGCTGATGGGCATCGTCTCGGCCGCGACCGGCGCCTATCCGCTGCTCATCGACTGGACCTATTCGCTGTTCGAAGCCAAGGACATGCGCGTGGTCTGGATGGTGCCGGCCCTGGCGGTGATCATCACCGCGGTGAAGGGCCTGGCGATGTACAGCCAGACGGTGATGACCAATCGCATCGTCTACCGCATCACCACCGACATGCAGAAGGCGATGTTCGGCCATCTGCTGGCCGCCGACCTGGCGCGGCTGACCCGCGAACCGGTCGGCTCCCTGGTGTCGCGCTTCACCAACGACCTCAACGTCATCCGCAACGCCATCGCGCGCGGCTTCACCAACCTGATCCGCGACGCGCTGACCGTGGTGGCCCTGGTCGGCACCATGTTCTATCTCGACTGGATGCTGTCGCTCATCGTGCTGGTGGTCTATCCAATCGCCGCCCTGCCCATCGTCCATATCGGCAAGCGGCTGCGCCGTGCCTCGATCGACAGCCAGGTGCAGATGGGCGAGACCACCTCGCTGCTCAACGAGAGCTTCGCCGGCGCCCGCATGGTCAAGACCTACGGGCTCGAATCCTACGAGCAGGCGCGCGCCGACAACGCGTTCGAGCGCATGTACCATATCTTCATGAAGATGGTGAAAAGCCGCGCCCGGCTCGATCCCATTCTCGAAGTGCTCGGCGGGTTGGCGGTCGGCGGCGTCATCGCCTTCGGCGGCTGGCGCGTGGCGACCGGGCAGGGCACCATCGGCGAATTCACCGGCTTCATCAGCGCGCTGCTGATCGCCGCCCAGCCGGTGCGCGCCATCGGCACGCTCAACACGGTGCTGCAGGAAGGGCTCGGCGCCGTGCAGCGCATCTTCACGCTGCTCGACGAGAAGCCCGCGATCGTGGAGAAGCCGGATGCCGCGCCCTTGAACGTGGCGCGCGGCGCCGTGGCCTTCCGCGACGTCGGTTTCTCTTACGAGCCGGGCACCAGCGCGTTGACGGACTTTTCGATCGAGGTGCCGGCCGGCCGGACCGTCGCCCTGGTCGGGCGCAGCGGCGCCGGCAAATCCACCGTGTTCAATCTCATCCCGCGGCTGTTCGACGTCGGCGGCGGCGCGGTGACGATCGACGGCCAGGACGTGCGCGACGTGACGCTGGCGAGCCTGCGCGATGCCATCGCCGTGGTGAGCCAGGAGGTGGTGCTGTTCAACGACACGGTGCGCGCCAATATCGCGTTCGGCCGCACCGGCGCGTCCGACGACGAGATCCGCGCGGCGGCCGAGGCGGCGGCGGCCCACGATTTCATCATGCAACTGCCCGAGAGGTACGACACCATCGTCGGCGACCGTGGCCTGCGGCTCAGCGGCGGCGAGCGCCAGCGCCTGTCGTTGGCCCGCGCCATCCTCAAGGATGCGCCGATCCTGCTGCTCGACGAGGCGACCAGCGCGCTCGACGCGGAATCCGAGCGGCTGGTGCAGCAGGCGCTCGAACGGCTGACGCGCGGCCGCACCACCCTGGTCATCGCCCACCGCCTGGCGACGGTGCGCAACGCCGATCTGATCTATGTGCTGGAAGATGGCCGCGTGCTGGAGCAGGGCAGCCACGACGAGCTGCTGGCGCGCGGCGGTCTCTATGCGCGGCTGTGCCGGCTGCAGTTCCGCGACGACGGCGCCGAGACTCCGGCGCGCGCCGAGCCGCCCGGCGTCATTCGCGCCTGAGCAGCTTGTCGATCAGCACGTTCGCCCAGCGATTGGTGTGGAAATCCTTCTTCAGGGTTTCCGGATCGTAGTCGGTCTCCGACCAGGTCAGAAAATCCACCGGCTGCTCGGCATTGCGCTTGCGGTAGGTGTCGAAGAAATGGTCGAGGATGCCGGTCTTGGCATGGCGCACATGGCCGAAGCGCAGGTGCAACTGGTCGGCGGCTTCCTCGATCGGCCGGTTCTCGGCCAGCACCAGGTAAAGCGCCGCCCCGATCCCGGCGCGGTCGGCGCCAGACTTGCAGTGCAGCAGCGCCGGATATTCGATGCGCTCGAAGATCTCCTTGAGGTGTCGCATGTCGGTCTTGCGCGGCGCGTCGCGCGAGCTCACCGGGAAGTCGATCATGGCGATGCCGTGACGCGCGCAGGCTTCCTTCTGCAGCAGATATGAGCCGCAGTCGCGCTTGCCGCGCAGGTTGATGATGGTCTTCACACCCATCTCGGCCAGGCGCTTGATCTGGTGCGGCGCCGGCTGGCTCGAGCGGTACATGCGCGGCGACACCTGGTGGGTGTTGCTGTAGATCACCCGGAAGATGCCATGGTCGACGAACAGCATTTCGAGATAGCCGATGAAGCGCTGCATCGGCGTGATCATGTCACCCCGGCTGCGGCGGACGGCGTTACCGAACTTCTGTGTATGCTGCTTGAACATGCGTGCGCTGGTTGACGTTACGGCAGTGGTCGGCCGGCCCTGTTATGGCGGCAGACGGCGCGCTTGTGAAGCCTCTGTTGCGCGGCGCCGGTTCCGGGGGCTAGCCTGTCGCGATCCATGCCATCGCGAGCCCCTCGTTTTCCGCCAATGTCCGAGCCGCCAGTGACCGCGCCCAGCCACTTCGAAACCGCCCGCCTGGTGCTGCGCCGGCCGCGCGCCGGCGACGCGGCCAACCTGGTCGCGCTCGACAGCGAGCCCGACGTGCGCGACTACCTGGCCACGCGCGGTGCCGACACCAGCGACATGCCGGGCCGCATCCGGGCGCGCATCGCGGCTTCAGACGCCAACCCAGCGGACCCGTACGGCTGGTGGGTGATCGAGGGCAGGGACGATGGCACCTTCCATGGCCGTGGCGTCCTGGCGCCGATGTGGGAGGGCGCCGACGTGGAAGTCGGCCTCTATATACGGCGCGCCTCGCGCCGCAAGGGCATCGCGACCGAAGCGGCGACCGTGCTGCTCGATTACGCCTTCTTCGACCTCGCCCTGCCGCGCGTCGTCGGCGTGCTGCTGCGCCGCGACTCGCCCGCCAAACAGATGCTCGCCCGCCTGCGCCTGAGCCACCACGGCAAGATCATCCTGCACGGCGTCGAAGCCGACCGCTACGTCATCACCTCCCATGGCTGGCTGCCGCGAAGAAGATAATGCTGCGATCCTTCCCCTTGACGGAGAGGGTCGGGGTAGCGCCTCCCTCCCCCTCGACGGGCTAGCGCCTCCCTCCCCCTTGACGGGGGAGGGTCGGGGTGAGGGTGAACTGAAAGCTGACTCCGGCGAGCGAGTCACCGCGCCGCACCCCCCACCTGACCTCCCCCGCAAGGGGGGAGGGAAAGGCAGGAGGGCGTTGGACTGAATCGTAGAGGCGTCGCGCTTCAGCCCGCCGCGTTGCGCCCGGTTGACGGCGCTGATCACGGCGCTGAGCGAGGCGCTGACGATGTTGGCGTCGAGCGCCACGCCGAACAGCGGCTTGCCGTCGACCGTCGCTTCGACGTAGGCGGCCGCCGTGGCGCCGGCGCCGCTTTTCACCGCATGCTCGCGGTAATCGACCACATCGACGGTGACCCCGCAGTGCTTCTTCAGGGCATCGACGAAGGCGTCGATCGGGCCGCTGCCAATGCCGCGGATGACCTGCTCGACGCCGTCCTTGCGGATGCGCGCCTCGATTTCGCGGTTATGGCCGTTCGCGGTCGGCCAGGTCTTGTGATCGACGAACTCGAACGGCGCATTGGTCAGATACTCGGTCTGGAAGCTCTTCCAGATCTCGTCGGGCAGGATCTCCTTGCCGCTCTCGTCGGCCATGCGCTGGATGACGTGGGAGAACTCGATCTGCATGCGGCGCGGCAGGTCCAAGCCGTAGTCGGTGAGCAGCACATAGGCGATGCCGCCCTTGCCCGACTGGCTGTTGACGCGGATCACCGCCTCGTAGTCGCGCCCGATGTCCTTCGGATCGATCGGCAGGTAAGGCACTTCCCACTGGCCGCTGTTGCTCTTGGTCAGTGCCGCGAAGCCCTTCTTGATGGCGTCCTGGTGCGAGCCGGAGAACGCGGTGAACACCAGCTCGCCGCCGTAGGGATGGCGCGGATGGACGGGCAGCTGGTTGCAGTATTCCACCGTGCGCACCACTTCGCGCACGTCGCGGATGTCCAGGCCCGGATCGACGCCCTGGCTGAACATGTTGAGGCCGAGCGTGACGATATCGACGTTGCCGGTGCGCTCGCCGTTGCCGAACAGGGTGCCCTCGATGCGGTCGCAGCCCGCCATCAGCGCCAGCTCGGCGGCGGCCACCGCCGTGCCACGGTCGTTGTGCGGATGGACGGAGAGCAGGATGCTGTCGCGGCGCGACACGTTGCGGTCGAACCACTCGATCTGGTCGGCGTAGACGTTGGGCGTCGCCATCTCGACGGTCGCCGGCAGGTTGAGGATGATCTTGTTGTCCGGCGTCGGACCCCAGGCATCCATCACCGCCTCGCAGATGTCGCGGGCGAACTCGAGTTCGGTGCCGGTGAAACTCTCCGGCGAATATTCGAGCTGGATCTTGGTGCCGGGCAGGGTGGGGACCAGGTCTTTGATCAGCTTGGTGCCCTTGACGGCAATCTCGGTGATGCCGGCCTTGTCCATGCCGAACACCACGCGGCGCTGCAGCTCGGAGGTCGAATTGTAGACATGGACGATGGCGCTCTTGGCGCCCTTGATCGCCTCGAAGGTGCGCTTGATCAGTTCCTCGCGCGCCTGGGTCAGCACCTGGATGGTGACGCCGTCGGGAATGCGGTTCTGCTCGATCAGCTCGCGCAGGAAGTCGAAGTCGGTCTGCGAGGCCGACGGGAAAGCCGACCTCGATCTCCTTGAAGCCCATGCGCAGCAGCAGGTCGAACATGCGGCGCTTGCGGTCGGGCCCCATGGGCTCGATCAGCGCCTGGTTGCCGTCGCGCAGATCGACGCTGCACCAGATCGGCGGCTTGCTGATGGTGCGGCTGGGCCAGCGCCGGTCGGGCAAATTGATCGGCGGAACGGCGCGGTATTTGTGGGTTTGCATGGTCGCCATAATGTCTCTTCCTTGTCGTCCGGGGTTGTCGCGTCAGGGAGCCGCTGAGGCCGGATGCGATCCGGCTGGTCAGCGGCCGCGGCTAAGTCGCGCGCAGCGGACGACAACGAAAGAACAAGTCGCGAACGGATAAGAGGCGCACATTTTGAAGGATTCCAAAGACTTCGACAAGACCATAGGCACAAGCCCGCACCCGCGGGCGGTGGGTCAGCTAAGTCGAAGGGTGCGCAGTCGGAAATCCATGCCTTTTATTTATGGCTTTCAGGCCCTTGGGTCAATGGCGCTGTGAAGAATTACCTATCGCCGCTTCGTTTCTGCGCGATGTCATTGAGTATCAAAGCGTCTCGCAATTCCCCTATCCTCGTAACGAAGCTTGGCGGTTCGCCCTGAGGGGGAGTTGACGTTATGGCAAATATGCCATATGAAGCCCGCGACTTGGAGTGGATGGGCGATAGCTTAAAGAAACTATCGAGCTTTCCACGGCCTACCAAAAAGCGCCTGGGATTTGGGATCCGGCAAGTCCAGAACGGGCTGACTCCCGATTTCGCCTATCCATTGACGGGCTTTGGCGCTGGCGTTTTCGAACTGAAGACGGACGGCGACAGCGACACTTATCGCGTCGTTTACCTCATAAAACTCAAAAAGGCCGTCTACATCCTGGATGCTTTTAAAAAGAAATCGAAAACGGGCAAAGGTCTCCCGCGGGAAATAGCTGAAAGGTTGAAACAGCGCGTTCGGGAAGCGCGCCAGTATGACAAGAGGTGAGCAACATGGCGATGAAACGCAGTGCCGGTAATGTTTTTCAGGACATCGGCTTCGACGAGTTCGAGGCGGAAGAACTTGCCGTAAAATCCGATCTTATTTCTGTGATCGCCGTGGCAATCAAGACCCGCGGCTTAACTCAGACCGAAGCCGCTAAAATCTGCGGCACGCATCAAACAAGCCTTTCCAAGATACTGTCCGGCAAGCTTGATAGCGTCACCATTGATCAACTCGCAAAGTGGATTGTGGCTCTCGGTGGAAATGTCAGCATTTCCGTATCGCAGCCATCGAAGAAAGGTCAGAAGCGTGGATCCCTGACCTTGCTCGCGGAGTAACGCACGGAGGGACCAACTGGCCGACCCCGTTGCGCTGCCGCGAGCAAGGCCTTCTCACTCAGTCCATCAGCTTGCGGGCGTATTCCACGGCTTCTTTCGGGGTGTTCTGGATGTCGGCGGCGATCTTGGCCGCCTTGTCGCCCGGCACCACGTCCATGTCCATCTTGGCCTTTTCGGCGAAGGCGAGGAATTCGGGGTCCTTCATGGTGTCGAGGAAGGCCTTGCGCAGGGCTTCCGTGCGCTCGGCGTGCATGCCGGGCGGGCCGATCACCGGGCGGCCGATCTGTTCCGAGGCGATCAGGAAGTTGATTGCCTTGCGCTCGTTCTCCGAGGTGACGATCTCGAAGATGGTCGGCACGTTCGGCAGGTCAGGATGCTTGGTTTCGGCGAACTGCACGAGCATGTTGATCTTCTTCTGCTCGATCCATTCGGGGCGCTGGCTCTGCAAGCTGGTCAGCACCGTGCAATTGCCGTCGACCTCGCCGCGCTCGGTGGCGAGCCAGATGTCGCCGGTCGTGGCATAGCCCAGCACCAGCTTGACATTGTCCGGGCTCATGGCGCGCATAATCGAGGTATAGATGTAGCCGCCGCTGTTCTTCGAGGTGTCGCCGAGCATTACCTTGCTCTTCTTGAACTGGTCGACCGTGGTGATGCCCTTGGCGGCCCACAGGTAGCACACCGCCAACTCGCTGTTCATACTGCCGATCCAGGTGAATTTGGTGAAGTCGACGCCGACTTCCTGCGGATCGAGCACCGCTTTCGGCATCAGGCCGCGGTTGAACATGCCGAACTGGGTGCCGTCCTTCGGCGCCTTGTCATAGAGGTAGCGCACGAACTGCAGGCTGGAGGCGCCCGGCATATTGGTGACGATCACCGTGGGCTGGCCGGGGATATGCTTGCCGATGAAGCGCGCGGCGACGCGGGTATAGGCGTCGAACCCGCCGCTCGGCGGATAGCCGACGATGAATTGCACCGTCTTGCCGCGGTAGAATTCGGCTGGCGACTGGGCGAGTGCGGGAGACAATCCCGCCGCCAATCCGATTGCGCCGCCCACGATTAGTTTGCTCAATACCCTCATCGCCATCCTCCCTAAACGGCATTCCGCCTGACTATTGGCGCCAGATTGACATGCCGTTTTTGGACGCGCGACAGTTTATTTCAACGACCGGGAACGTGCCGGGCAGGCAAACGTTCGCCCCAGGGGATTAGACCAGTCTGCCTAAGACGGTCTCGGCGGACGCCATCGGATCCGCCAATCCGTCCCGGCACTGAGGTTTCCGCCGCTTGACAGCCGATTGGAAGCCCCCCACAACGCCTTATTGGTCGCAGTGCTCGCGCAAAAAGCCAAACCATAGGGAGAGGCAAAGTGATCAAGAAAATTCTCATCGGCCTGGCCGTGCTGGTCGTCATCATCGGCGGCGGCGTGTTCTACCTGTGGTCGAACATGGATGGGCTGATCAAGACAGCGATCGAAAAATACGGCACCCAGGCGACGCAGACCCAGGTCAAGGTCGACAAGGTCAAAGTGTCGCCGACCAGCGGCGAAGGCGCGATCTCCGGATTATCGATCGCCAATCCGAAAGGCTACTCGGCGTCGAATGCCTTCATGCTCGGCCTCGTCTCCGTCAAGGTCGATACCGGCACGATCACCAAGAACCCGGTGGTCATCAAGGAGGTCGTCATCGACCAGCCGCAGGTCACCTACGAGGTGGGACCGGGCGGCAGCAACCTGCAGACCATCCAGGCCAATGCGACGAAGTCCGGCAGCAGCGCTCCGGCGCAGAAACCGGCAGCGGCCGCGGGCGACGAGAAATCCGAGATCAAGCTGATCATCGAGAATCTCTATGTCCGCAACGGCGTCGTCGCGGCGAGTCACGCGGCGTTGCAGGGCCAGAAAGTCGACGTGAAGCTGCCGACGATTCATCTGGCCAATATCGGCAAGGCCAAGGGCGGCGCCACACCCGAGGAAGTCGCCAGCGAGGTGATCGCCGCCATCAGTCAGCAGGCTGCCAAGGCCGCGGCGGGCGACCTCAACAAGACACTCGATTCGCTCAAGGGCCAGCTCGGTGGTCAACTCGGCGGCGCCACGGGCGGAAGCGGCGGCAATGTCGGCGACCAGCTGCGCGGCGTTCTGGGCCGCTAAAGGGAAGGGCGCATCGGGTGAGCAGGTCATGAGAATTCCGGGCAAGGCGGTGGCGCAACGGGGCGGCGCGTTCGTCGACGAGTTCAAAGCCTTCATCGCACGCGGCAATGTCATCGACCTGGCGGTCGGCATCGTCATCGGCACGGCGTTCACCAATATCGTGAACTCGCTGGTCAAGGACATTCTGATGCCGCCCATCGGCCTGCTCACCGGCGGCGTCGATTTCTCCAACATCTTCATCGACCTGTCGGGCGGCGACTATGCCACCCTGGCGGAGGCCCAGGCGGCCGGCGCGGCGACCATCAACCTCGGCCTGTTCCTCAACACCATTATCAACTTCGTCATCGTGGCCTTCGCCATTTTCGTGCTGGTGAAGCAGATCAACCGCTTCCACAGGAAGGAAGCGGCCAAGGCGCCGCCCGAGCCGCCGCGCAGCGAGGTGCTGCTGGAGGAGATCCGCGATCTCCTGAAGGCGCAGGCGCAAAAGCCATTGGGGCCCGCGTGAGTCCCATCGCGCGGCGTTGCGTCGAGTGCGTGTGAGGTGCCGAGCGAGACATCAGCGAGCGAGCGGGTCGGCGACACCGGCTGGACCGCCTATCTGGCGGCCGACGGGTTCCTCGACGAACTGCGCGAGGAACTCGGGCCGACGGTCGCGACCCACGGCCGATTGATCATCGCCGAAGGACCGCCGCGGCCGGCGGCATGGGCGGAAAATATCTGGTACGACCCGGTGACCATCGAGATCGCCTCGATCGGCGAGGCCGCCAAGGCGCTGCGCAACATCCAGCGCAATTGGGCGCTCTATGACTTCCAGCTCCACCGCCGCGCGCGCCTGATTCAGGATCGTCTGCCATCGGTCAGCGCCAAGCCGCTGGTGTTTCCCCAGGCGGCGCCCAGCGCGCCGCTCGGCTCCTGGACGCTGCTCGACGAACATACCGTGCTCGCCGCCGCGCGCTGCGCCAGCCCGTTTCCCAATGGCGCGGTGAGTTTTATCGAGGACAAGGAAGGTCCGCCGAACCGCGCCTATCTCAAGCTGTGGGAGGCACTGACGCGCATCGGCCGCATGCCGGGACCGGGCGATCTCTGCCTCGACCTCGGCGCCAGTCCGGGCGGCTGGACCTGGGTGCTGCAAAAACTCGGCAGCCGGGTCATCGCCGTGGACAAGGCGCCGCTCGACCCGCGCATCGCGACATTGCCCGGCGTCGAAATGCGCCAGGACAGCGCTTTCGCTCTCAAGCCGCAGGACATCGGTGCGGTCGACTGGCTGTTTTCCGACGTGATCTGCTATCCGGAGCGGCTCTACCGGCTCGTCAGCGCCTGGATCGACTCCGGGCTGGCGCGCAACATGGTCTGCACCGTCAAATTCCAGGGCGGCACGGACTTCGATGCGCAACGGCGATTCGCCGCGTTGCCCGGATCGCGCCTCATGCATCTGCACAACAACAAGCACGAGCTGACCTGGGTGCGCTTGGCGCCGGAGCGTTAGGCGCCATATGCGTCCGCTCGGGGAGGCCGCGATCTATACTTCGGTCCTGGCGACAGCTAGGCTGCGTTCATCGATGCCGGCCGCCATGACGGACACGCGCGTGAAAATGTCAGAAAGCCTCGCGTGGATCATTTCATAAAGCTGTTCGTCGCCTTCGGGACGCCGCTGATCTGGCTTCTCTACTTTCGCGAACGGGAGGGGTTCGGCACGCCGGCCCGCGCGGTCTGGCTGGCGGTCCTGTGCGGGGTGCTCGTCACCTATCCCGCCTGGCGGCTCCAGGATTTCCTCACGACCTCTCCCGAGATTTCATTCCGCTGGTTTCACGACCTCGGCGTGATCAGGGCGCTGACCATGGACGGCACCTACGCCCACCAAGCCGTGCGCGGCATCATCTACGGCGGTGTGATCGAGGAGAGCCTGAGGCTATTGACGGCGCTGGCGCTGTTTCTGGTCCTGCGCCGGTCGCTGCGGTCATGGCATCTTCCGGTCATGGTTCTTGCGCTCGGCTGCGGCTTCGCCATGGTCGAGAACACGATTCTCTATCTCAACATCGCGGCCTGGCAGCAGAGCGCTCTGGTCCGCGGTTTTAGCGGATCGCATGTTTTCTATGGCGTGATCATGGGATCTTTTCTCGCGCTTGGCTTCATGAGACGCGGGTCCGTCGTCCTGTTTCTTTTGGCCCTGATCGTGCCCATCCTGCTCCATGGCGCCTACAACCATGCGCTCACCTTGAATTCGGCCGGCGGCGAGGCGGGGGTTCTGGCCCGTATCGCATTCCTCGCCGTGGTTTTGCTTTCGGGACTGCTGGCTCTCAGCCTCCCACATTACGTCGCGCGTCTGGCCAAGACCGAGATCGGCAGTGCGGCCGACGATAGCAAGCCGCCCCATCCCTGGATGAGGCGCGCGCGCTGGCGTGAATGGACCTGGCTCTTCCTCGCCATGTTCTCCGGCGTGGTGGCTCTGGCGTTTCTGACGATCCTGCGCGGCCAGGGCGCCATCCTGGAATTCAAGGAAACATTGGTGCTTGCCGTTTTGGCGACCTTCAATGCTATTCTTTTCGGCCTGCGCAGCCGCAAGGCGGCAAAAGAAATTTGACTCGCTTGGCTTCAGGGCGGCGGCCGATCAAAGGAATTCAACGGAGATTTGCATGACCGTTCTGGTGACCGGCGCCGGATTGATCGGCGCATCCTTCGCGCAATGGGCGGCCAAGCGTGGCGAGCGGGTGGTCTTCCTCGATCCCGAGCCGCGCAGCGACTTCCTCAAGACCAAGCTGGGCGCCGCGGACTATACGCAGGTGCGCGCCGACGTGCGCGACCTGCCGGCGGTGATCGGCGCGATCCGCGATCACAAGGCGGAGACGGTCGTGCATACCGCCGGGCTGATCGGCAGCCGGGTCGACGCCATGCTTTATACCGCGCTCACCATCAATCTGATGGGCACCATCAACGTCGCCGAGGCGGTGCGCCTGACCGGCGCGCGCCGGCTGGTGCATATCAGCACGTTCGGCGTCTATGACGGCCGCCGCTCTATGAATGAGCCGGTCCCGGAAAGCTTCCCGCGCGGGCCCGGGCCGCGGCTACGGCAATTCCAAGGTGGCGAAGGAGCTGATCCTCGAAGCCTACCAGCGCAAATACGGCTTCGAGCTGGTCATGCTGCGCCCGGCCAATGTGTTCGGCCTCGGCCACTTCTGGTCGGGCTCGGGCGGCGGCGAGAAGATGCAGGCCTTGGTCGAGGCCGGCGTCACCGGCAAACCCGCGCGCATCGCCCAGTCCGAAACCATGGCCAACGAGTATATCTACGCCAAGGACATGGGCCGCGCCGTCGATCTGGCCGCCACGGTCAAGACTCCGGCCGGCATGATGTTCAATATCGGCAACGGCTTCGTCACGCCGTTCGACGACCTGACCGCGACCATGCGCCGGCTGTTTCCGACCGTGCAAATCGAGATCGAGCCGGGCGAGCCGCCCAAGTCGAAAAGCCAGCCGCTCGACATCTCCGCCGCCAAACGCGAGCTCGGCTGGTCGCCGCAATACTCCCTCGAGGCGGCGCTGCAGGATTATGCCGCCGATCTCAAGGCCTTCGGTCCCGACGCCAGGACGCGCTTGCGGGCGTGAGCGCGAAGACGCACACAGGCAATCTTTGTCGATTGGCGGCTGCAGGCCGGTCATTGCCAGCAAGCCCCCCACCTAGCCTCCCCCAACAAGGGGGGAGGAACAAGATTGGGGCGGTCGCAGTCCAAGTCGTCTCCTCCGCGCTCATCGTCTCCCTCCCACAAGGGGGAGGAACAAGATTGGGGCGGTCGCAGTCCAAGTCGTCTCCTCCGCGCTCATCGTCTCCCTCCCCCTCGATGGGGGAGGGTCGGGGTGGGGGTGCTCTCGCCGGCCCGGACGCTGTTGAATTTTTGAGCAGTTAGTGCGACAAGCCGAGTCCTATGGATTGTTACACCCGTCTTCTGCTCGCCCCGCCGCCCCGGCATCGCCTCCTGGCATGACCCACCCCCAAATCTATGACGTCCTGATCATCGGCAGCGGCGCCGCCGGCCTCGGTGCGGCCTTGGCATTGCCGAAGGATTTCGCCGTCGCCGTGGTGTCCAAGGGCCGTCTCGCGCAGGGCGCCACCAACTGGGCGCAGGGCGGCATCGCGAGCGTGCTGGCCGACGACGATTCATTCGACCTGCATGAGGAAGACACCGTCGCCGCCGGCGCCGGCCTGTGCCATCGCGATACCGTGCGCTTCGTGGTCGAGCGTGCGCCGGGTGTCATCGCGCAGCTTGAAACCTACGGCATCGAACTGACCAAGGAAAATGCCGACGGCGCGTTGCAGTACCATCTCGCGCGCGAGGGCGGCCACAGCCGGCGCCGAGTCGTCCATGCCGCGGACGCCACCGGCCGCGCGGTGCAGACCTGCCTGCAGCAGGAACTGGCGCGCCGCACCAACATCACCGTCTACGAGAACCGGCTGGCGGTCGATCTGATCCTGGCAGCTGCTCCGGCCGGCGAGCCGAATGCGTCGCGTTGCGTCGGCGTCTGGATGCTCGACCCGGACAGCGGCGAGCTTGCGCCGCTGTTGTCGCGCACCACCGTTCTGGCGACCGGCGGGGCGAGCAAAGTCTATCTGCACGCCACCAATCCGGAGAGCGCGACCGGCGACGGCATCGCCATGGCGTGGCGCGCCGGCTGCCGGGTGGCCAATATGGAATTCACTCAATTCCATCCGACCTGCCTGCATCATCCGGGCGCCAGGACGTTCCTGATCACCGAGGCGATGCGCGGCGAGGGCGCGCGGCTGGTGCTGCCCGACGGCACGCGCTTCATGCCGTCCTATCATCCGCTGGCGGAACTGGCGCCGCGCGACGTGGTGTCGCGCGCCATCCATCACGAGATGAGCACTCAGGGCATCGACTGCGTCTATCTCGACATCCGCCACAAACCCGCCGAATTCATCCGCGAGCATTTCCCGACGATCCATGCCCACTGCCTGACGCTCGGCATCGATATCACGAAGGACCGCATCCCGGTCGTGCCGGCGGCCCATTATACCTGCGGCGGCATCGTGACGGATCACGCGGCGCGCACCGACATCGACGCGCTCTACGCGGTGGGCGAGTGTGCCTTCACCGGCCTGCATGGCGCGAACCGCATGGCGTCCAACTCGCTGCTCGAATGCCTGGTGTTCGGTCAGGCCGCGGCGCAGGACATCGCCCGTCGTCTCGGCCACGGCCATGATGGTGGCGCGCAGGCGGCGCCGCCGGTCGGCCAGGACACCGCCGCGGAAAGATCGCTGATCCTGGAATGGACCGACACGGTGCGGCGGCTGATGTGGCGCTTCGCCGGCATCGTGCGCACCGTCGACGGGCTCGAACAGGCGGCGCGCGAGCTCGCGCCGCTCGTCGAGGCTGTCGCACAGGCGGCGAGCGACCACACGGCTGACGCCCGAATTGATCGAGCTGCGCAATCTGACAGTCATTGCCGATCTGATCATCCGCTCGGCCCTGTCGCGGCGTGAAAGCCGCGGCCTGCACTATATCCTCGACTATCCCGAGCCGAACGGCGCTACGACGCCCCACGACACGATCCTCGCGCCGTAGCGCTGGCGCTACGAGTCCTCCACTCTTCTATTCGTTTCCACCGCCCTTGGAGGTGGGTGAGGGGTGCTGACCTCTGTCTCGTGGATGCAGGGACGTCACCCCCGCCCCGACCCTCCCCCATCGAGGCGGGGAGTCGAGTCGAAGGGCAAGTTAACACTCCACCTGCGTCACTCCAACGTGGGGAAGGAATTTAGGCAGCAGCCTGTTTTTTATGCGTCGGCTGCCGCAATTCCGGTTGCCCGACAACAAGGCTTAACCTTCTTTTGCCCGGACGCATGGCATTTCCCGCGGCTCAGGCACTGCTGGCACAGCCATTGCAATCTCCTTGACCAGACCTTCGCTCAGGCGGCATGCGCGGCCGGAGACGAGAGGCGACTGTCAGAAGAGGGGATCCCATGTCGACGTTCGATGATCCGTTGAATGCCGATCGTTCCTTGCGCGCCACCGGCTGCAGTTGCGGCGGGCATGCCGACCAGGCGGCGCACGACGCCGCGCGAAACCAGGCATCGGCGGATGACGAGTCGCGCTACGGCGGAGTGGTGGAGTCGGCCATTCTGCGCGCCCTGTTTCCCCAGGATGTGACACGGCGCCATTTCCTCAATGCGGTCGGGGCCTCGACGGCGATGGCTGCGATCGCCGACGCGCTGCCGCTCGGCTTCGCGCGCGAGGCCTTCGCCCAGAGCATGGGGCCGATCGAGAAGAAGGCGCTCAAGGTCGGCTTCATCCCGATCACCTGCGCCACGCCGATCATCATGGCCCATCCGATGGGCTATTACGCCAAGCACGGGCTCGACGTGGAAGTGGTGAAGACCGCCGGCTGGGCGGTGATCCGCGACAAGACCCTGAACAAGGAATATGACGCGGCCCACATGCTGTCGCCGATGCCGCTGGCGATCACGCTCGGCAGCGGATCGAATGCGATCCCCTACACCATGCCGGCGGTCGAGAACATCAACGGCCAGGCCATCACGCTCTCGGTCAAGCACAAGGACAAGCTCGACCCGAAAAGCTGGAAGGGCCTCAAGTTCGCGGTGCCGTTCGACTATTCCATGCACAACTACCTGCTGCGCTATTTCGTCGCCGAGCACGGCATCGACCCGGACCGCGACATCCAGATCCGGTCCGTGCCGCCGCCCGAGATGGTGGCCAATCTGCGCGCCGACAATATCGACGGATTCCTGGCGCCCGACCCGGTCAATCAGCGCGCGGTGTTCGACGGCGTCGGCTTCATCCATACCTTGTCGAAGCAGATCTGGGACGGCCATCCGTGCTGCGCCTTCGCCGCCAGCCGCGAATTCGTCACCACCATGCCGAACACCTACCAGGCGCTGCTCAAGGCGATCATCGATGCGACCGCCTTCGCCACCAAGGCGGAGAACCGCAAGCAGATCGCCGAAGCCATCGCGCCGCAGAACTATCTCAACCAGCCGCTCACCGTGGTCGAACAGGTGCTGACCGGCACCTACGCCGACGGACTCGGCAATGTGAAGGTCGATCCCAAGCGCATCGATTTCGATCCGTTCCCGTGGGAGAGTTTCGCCGTCTGGATCCTGACCCAGATGAAGCGCTGGGGTCAGATCAAGGGCGACATCAATTACGCCGGCGTCGCCAAGCAGGTGTTCCTCGCCACCGACGCGGCCAAGCTGATGGAGGATGTCGGGCTCAAGCCGCCGTCCGGCACCAGCAAGACCTTCGTGGTGATGGGCAAGACCTTCGATCCGGCCAAGCCGGAGGACTACATCGACAGCTTCGCGATCAAGCGGGTCTGACCGATGCGCACGTCCGTGGGCCTGCGCGCCGCGATCCTGTCGCTGGTGCTGTTCGCCACCTTCATCGGCATCTGGCAGATCGCCGCCCAGCCGCATGGCGCCACGCAAACGATGGACCCGGCCTACGCGGCGCTGGTCGGCGCGGCGGCGGCGAGCGGCGGCAAGACCTCCATGCCGACGCCGGTCGAGGTTGGCGCCAAGATCTGGAGCCATCTGTCCGATCCGTTCTATGTGCGCGGCACCAACGACCAGGGCATCGGCATCCAACTCGGCTATTCGATCGCCCGCGTGATGATCGGCTATCTGCTCGCCGCCGCCTTCGCCATTCCGCTCGGCTTCCTGATCGGCATGTCGCGGGTGGTCTATGGCGCGCTCGATCCCTTCATCCAGGTGCTCAAACCGGTGTCGCCGCTCGCCTGGATGCCGCTCGCGCTCTACACCATCAAGGACAGCGCGATCTCGTCGATCTTCGTCATCTTCATCTGCTCGATCTGGCCGATGCTGATCAACACCGCGTTCGGCGTCATGGCGGTGCGCCGCGAATGGCTCAACGTCGCCAAGACGCTCGAGGTCTCGCCGTTGCGCAAGGCGATCACCGTGATCCTGCCGGCCGCCGCGCCGACCATCATGACCGGCATGCGCATTTCCATCGGCATCGCCTGGCTGGTGATCGTCGCCGCCGAGATGCTCGTCGGCGGCACCGGCATCGGCTACTTCGTGTGGAACGAGTGGAACAACCTGTCGATCAGCAACATCATCACGGCGATCCTGTTCATCGGCCTGGTCGGGCTGGTGTTCGACCAGATCCTCGCCCGCCTGGCGCGGCTCGTGACCTATCCGGAGTGAGCGCCATGCATGACGCGTCCGCCCACGAGCAGCCGCCCGGCAATCCGATGATCAGCGTCGAGGCTTTGGCCAAAGTCTATCCGGCGGCGGGCGGCGGCTCGACCGTGGTGTTCGAGGATCTGTGGTTCGACGTGCAGCCCGGCGAATTCGTCTGCCTGATCGGCCATTCCGGGCTGCGGCAAGACGACGATCCTCAACGTGCTGGCCGGGCTCGAGGAGCAGAGCGCCGGTGTCGTGGTGGTGGCGGGCGAGCAGATCGTCGGCCCCAGTCTCGACCGCGCGGTGATCTTCCAGAGCCATGCGCTGCTGCCCTGGCTCACGGTCATGGGCAATCTCGCCTTCGCGGTCAAATCGCGCTGGCCGCAATGGGGCAAGGCCAAGATCCGCGCCCATTGCCAGAAATACATCGACCTGGTGAACCTGACCGGCGCCGAGGGCAAGCGGCCGGCGGCGCTGTCGGGCGGCATGAAGCAGCGCGTCGGCATCGCCCGCGCGCTCGCCATCCAGCCCAAGATATTGCTGATGGACGAGCCGTTCAGCGCGCTCGACGCGCTGACCCGCGGCGTGCTGCAGGACGAGGTGCTGCGCATCTGCGCGGAAACCCGGCAGACCGTGTTCATGATCACCCACGACGTCGACGAATCGATCCTGCTCGCCGACAAGATCCTGCTGATGACCAACGGGCCGCGCGCCAGGCTGGCCGAGATCGTGGTCAATACCCTGCCGCGCGACCGCTCGCGCCACGACATCCACCGCCACCCGTACTACTACCCGATCCGTAACCACCTGATCGAATTCCTGGTCGACCGTTCGAGTGCCTTCAACAAGGAACATGCCGGGCAGCCGTTCGACGCGCGCCACAGGCCGCAGGTCAGGCCCGGCCTCAGGGAGCCCGGCAGCGCGCCGGTCACCGCCATTCCCAAGAGTGCCAATCCGTCCTCAGGCATTGTCGCCTGATCATTCCATCAATCGGATATCCGACGAAAGGTGACGCCATGAATCGTGCCGATGTGACCGAGGCCGTGCTGACCGCGAAGCGGGCGAAGGACCTGACCTGGAAGAAGATCGCCGCGAAGATCGATGCGAAGACATCGCATATCGTGATCACCGCCGGCCTGCTCGGCCAGATGGTGCTGACCGCGGAGCAGGCCAAGAAGGCCGGCAAGCTGCTCGGCCTCGCGCCCGAGGCGGTGAAGATCCTGCAGGAGGTGCCCTATCGCGGCTCGCTGCCGCCGGGCCCGCCGACCGATCCGCTGATCTACCGCTTCTACGAGCTGGTGCAGGTCTACGGCACCACCTGGAAGGAGCTGATCAACGAGGAATTCGGCGACGGCATCATGAGCGCCATCGATTTCGACATGACCATGGAGCGCAAGCCCGACCCCAAGGGCGACCGCGTCGCCATCGTCATGAGCGGCAAGTTCCTCGGCTATAAGCGCTATTAGAGGAATGAGACTGGCGGCGCAGGTCATGCTCCCTTGGCCCATGCGAGCGCCGGCGAATACTTCCCTTCGTCATGGCCGACTTGCTCGGGCCATCCGCGACTCCCTTATGTGACTCCGCAAGAGATCGTGGATGGCGGGCAAGCCGGGCCATGACGAAAAAAAAGACCCGTCGTGTAGCGCCGTAGCCCGTTTCTCACCGCCCTTGAATTGCCGCGAAAAGCCGGTCAATTAGGGGGCGCCGATGCGCGGTGCTCGGTGAGGCGCGTTGCCGCGTAACGGCAGAACGCCCGTTCCGCCAATAAGTGGGACGACGAAGTGAGAGCGGTGGAATGATGGCGATGGCTGCGGTGCCTGTGGAAAATCGCCGGTTGCTGATCCGGGTGCTGATCTGGGCCGCGGTGCTCTGCGCCATCGCGGTGGCGGTCAAGTATCTCGTGATCGAGCGGCCGGTCATTTCCGCGATCTGCGAATCGGACGCGCCCGCCTGGTGGTGCGCCATCCGCGAAGCGATCATCCGGCTGTTCTATCTCCGCATCCCGGCCGTCGCGAGCCTGGTGTTCGGCATCGTGGCGCTGCTGCTGGGGGGCCATCGCTCGGCGCGCTGGTGGTCGGTGGCGGCCATCATCCTGGCGGCGCCGGCGATCGTGCTTTGGGGCGCCGACTATGCGGCGCCGGCCTTCGTGCTCGGGCTGATCAGGCTCCTCAGGGGCTGACCGCTTTGGCGCTCACGGCTGCCGTCGCGGCGCGCCGTGCGCGGGCGCGCAGCCAGGCCAATCGCAACCATGGAAACGCGATGAGCAGGGCGGTCGCCATCCAGCCGAGCGATTCCCAATTCATGCAAGCCCTCGCGCACGCCGCTGATCACGGCGAGGCCAGCGAGCAGGCAGGCGAGCCAGCGCTCCTCGGTATAATTGGCCAGCCGCTCGCCGCGGTCGTCGAGCCTGCGGTCCTGCAGCCAGGCGAGCACGCGCGAAGCCGACCGCCGGGATCAGATAGGTCGCGGTCGGAAAATCGCGGTAGCGCGGATCGAGCAGCATTTGGAGGGCGATCGCTCGTCGCGCCGAACAGGGTGAGAAATTGCAGCAGGCCGAGGGTCAGCGCGCGGTCGAAGAAGCCGTAGCGCGGACGTTTGAGCCATGACAGGGTCTCCACGATGGGCGCCGGACGGATCAGTCCGCCCGGCCGCCCGGCGGCGTAGTCGGCGATGGTGAGGAGCAGCATCAGGGCCGCGAGGCAGGACAGCACCATGCCCGAAAAACTCACCAGCCAGGTTCCCAGGTTGTAGCTGGTGTCGGCGATGAACAGCCACTGGCGCACCAGGATGGCGCCGACAGCCTGGGCCGCCGCCGCCGCGATCAGCCAGCCGAGCAGGCCGAAGCCATAGCCGCCGAAGGCCAGCACGGCGAGGAGGATGGCGGCGACGACCATGCCGGTGGCCGCGTCGATGCGCCATTGCGGGTTGTCGCTGACCGGGCCGATGAAGGGGAATTTCTGGTTGCGCTCGGCATCGAAGATCCCCCAATGGCCGCCCACGGTGCCTTCCTGCACCCGCTTCCAGCCCTGATCGAAGGATTCGATGACGTTGTAGTCGACCTTCTCCTGGCCGACGGCGAGGATGAATTCGCGTATGTAGCGCGCCTGGTTGGCGCGGCTCGGCACCGCGCCCTCGCGCGTGCGTCCGGCCGACGGCCAGCCGGTCTCGCCGATGAACAGGGTCTTGCCGGGAAACTTGGCATGCATCAGGGCGAGGATGTCGCGCAGGTGGCGGATCGCCTCGTCGATGGCTTTCGGCTCATCCTCCCAATAGGGCAGGATATGCACGGTCATGTAATCGACCGCCTCGGCGACCGACGGGTGCTTCACCCAGAATTCCCAGACATCCGCGTAAGTGACTGGAACGCTTACCTGCGCCTTGACCTTGTTAATCCAATTTATCATCTGGTCGGCGGTCTGCTCGCGGCGCAGCAGAACCTCGTTGCCGACGATCACCGCCATGATGGTGTTCTTCAGATCGGGCTCATTCGCCAAACGAACAGCGATCTCTATCTCTTTGTCATTGGTTCCTTTTTTCTCTCTATCCCGGCTGATCCAGACGCCCAGCAGCACCTTCATGCCGTGCTTGGCGGCGATCGCCGGGACCTGGTCCAGGCCCTGGTTCACCGAGTAGGTGCGCACGCAATCGAAGCGCTTGCTCAGGATCGCCAGGTCTTCCTCGATCTGCCAGGCGGGGATCATCATGCTTGCCATGAACGGCGACTGGCCGTCGCGGTAGGGCGCATAGGAGGTGCAGCGCATCTTGCCGTCCGGCACGTCGGGCATCGCCTGGGGGCGGCCATGCAGACCCCACGCGCCGTAGGTGGCGAGGCCGGTGAGGACGAAGGCGACGATCAGCAGGAGGGCGCGGTGCATACCGGGGCGGGGCGACGGGAAAGGGTGCTCATCGGTATTCGAGCAATGCGTCATAAGTACGGCAAAGGACCCACCGGCACAAGCCGGCAAAGCCGCCCGCCGGCGCAGTTTTTCGTCCCGGAGCGCGCGGCAAAACCGGTTATTCTCCCGGCGCCATGAACTACCGTCATATCTACCATGCCGGCAATTTCGCCGACGTGATGAAGCACGCGACCTTGTGCCTGATCGCCGATCATCTCAAGGCCAAGGACAAGCCGTTCTATGCGCTCGATACCCATGCCGGGATCGGCCGCTACGACCTGCGCTCGGAGGAAGCCCAGAAGACCGGCGAATACCGCGCAGGGCATCGCCCGGCGTGCTGGCCGAGCCCAAGCTGCCGCCCGAGCTTGCCGGCTACGTCGCTGCGGTCGCCGCGCTCAACGGTACCCGCAAACCGTCGCCCGCCGGCCTGCATTGGTACCCCGGCTCGCCGCGCATCCTGCGCGCTGCCCTGCGGCCGGGCGACCGGCTGGCGGCCGTCGAGTTGCATCCGGCCGACGCGGATACCCTGGCCCGCGAATTCGCCGGTGACCGTCAGGTGACGGTCCATCGCATGGACGGCTACCAGGCGCTCAAGGCCTTCCTGCCGCCGCCCGAACGCCGCGGTCTCGTGGTGGTCGACCCGCCATTCGAGGAGCGCGACGAATTCGCCAAGCTGACAGCCGGCCTGCGCCAGGCCCATCGGCGCTGGGCGACCGGCGCCTATGCCCTGTGGTATCCGATCAAGGCGCGCCGGCCGGTCGACGCGTTCCATGACGATATCGCGCGCACCGGCATCCGCGGCATCGCGGTCGCCGAGCTGATGATCCGGCCGGCCGACGATCCGGAGCGCTTCAACGGCTGCGGCCTGGTGCTCGTCAATCCGCCGTGGCGGCTGCTCGAACAGTTGCAGTCGATGCTGGCCTTCCTGACGCCGCTGTTGAGCGAGGATGGCGCGGGCCGCTGGCGGGCGGAGTGGCTGGTCGGAGAATAACCGGGGCCTTCGGCCGCCGCCGGTTTAGCCATCTTTTCTTTACTTGCGAGGCGCAGCATATGGGAGCAAAAACGCCCAGCGGCTACGCCTGAGTAAGGGGCAGACATGATCACAGTCTATACCCGCGCCGAGGGCGTCGTCAGCGCGGTCCCACTGCTCGAGGACGGCACGCTGCCGCCCGACACGGTGTGGATCGATCTGCTCAATCCGACTTCCGAGGAAGAACACGCGGTCGAACGCGCGTTGGGGGTCGATATGCCGACCCACGAAGAAATGCGCGAGATCGAGGTGTCGAGCCGGCTCTACCAGGAGGGCCCGGCTATCTATATGACCGCCACCATGCTCGCCAAGTCGGACACGCCGCAGCCGGAATCGACCGTTGTCACCTTCATCCTGGTTGGCGAGATTCTGGTTACGTTGCGTTACGGCGAACCGACCCCGTTCCGCACCTTCATCAACCGCTGCCAGCGTCAGCAGTTTCTCCGGACCTCGGGCGAGGCCGTGCTGATGGGGCTGCTCGATGCGGTGATCGACCGCATCGCCGATCTGCTCGAGCGCATCGGCTTCGATATCGATGCCTTGTCCAGCACGGTGTTCGAGCCGACCGCCAACGGCAACGGCCCGGGTGGCGGCGACGATTTCAAGGTCATCCTGCGGCGCATCGGCCGCAACGGCGACCTGGCCTCGAAATGCCGCGAGAGCCTGGTCAGCATCAACCGCATGCTGACGTTCATTGCCTCGCTGTCCGACATGCCGGCGCGCAAGGACATCGACGCGCGCATCGGCACGCTGAGCCATGACGTGCAGTCGCTCAGCGATCACGCGACCTTCCTGTCGAACAAGGTCAATTTCCTGCTCGATGCGACGCTGGGCATGCTCAACATCGCCCAGACCAATATCATCAAGATCTTCTCGGTGGCGGCGACCGTCTTCCTGCCGCCGACCCTGATCGCCAGCATCTACGGCATGAACTTCCAGCATATGCCGGAGCTCGACTGGCCGTGGGGCTATCCGCTGGCCCTGCTGCTCATGCTGGCGTCGGCCATCGCGCCCTACTTCTATTTCAAGCACAAGCGCTGGCTGTAAGCGGCGGCCGGAAGCTGAAACGAAAACGGCGGCCCGCAGGCCGCCGCTTTTGGTTTGCGGAATCCGGCGCCCTGCCTCAGGTGTGCGCCTGCTTGCCGGACCGGCGCACCTTGGAGGTGCCGATCACGGTGAGGATGCCGAGCCCCAGGCAGATCGCCGAGATGTAGAACACCCATTGCGGCGCGAAGTTATCGAGGATCAGGCCGTACATGATCGGCGCCACGGCGCCGCCGACGTTCTGGCCCGAGAACACGAAGCCGAACACCTTGCCCGACTGGCCTTTGGGGGCCAGGTCGCGCACCATGAGGTCGCGCGCCGGGCGGATCACGCCGAGGCAGAAGCCCGATAGGCCGAACAGCACGACCAGCACCACGTAGGGCAGGGGCATCAGGCCGATCGCCAGGATGGTGAGTGCGGCGAACAGGAAGCCGACAGCCGCGAACAGGTCCGGCTTCCATTGCAGCTTGTCGGACACCACGCCGCCGAGCAGCACGGCGAAGGCGCTGGTCAGCATGAAGGCGGTGAGCGGCACGCCGGACAGCGCCTCCGACGTGTCGTGGATCGCCATCATGGCGGAGATGCCGAAGCTGCTGATGCCGTTGCCGGCCAGCGTCGAGATGGCGAAGAAGCCGAACAGGGCGAGCACCGGGCCCGAGGCGATGATGCCGAACTTGGATTCGAGCCAGGTGGTCGGCTGCCAGGCGGGTTCGGCGGTGGCCTGGTCCTTTTTCTTCTTGCCCGGGATGGCGTCGTCCTTGAGCGCATTCCATTGGGTGATCAGCACCACCATGATGATGAGGCCGAACAGCGCGGCGATGAGCAGCGCGACGCGCCAGTTCCACAGCACAGCGAGGAAGGGAATGACCGCCGGCGCCACGGCGAAACCGAGATGGCCGGAGAAGGTATGGATGCTGAAGGCACGCGCCATGCGTTCGTTGCTCACCGACGAGTTGAGAATGGCGTAGTCGGCCGGATGAAACACGCTGTCGCCGATGCCGCCGATGACCACGCACGCGACCAGCAGCCACCAGGCGGAGGCGAAGGCGAACGCGGCATAGCCGAAGACCATCAGCGCAAGACCGATGGTCAGGACAGCTTGGCGCCGTAACGATCCACCAGGATGCCCGCCGGCACCTGGGCAAACCCGGTCGACATGGTGCGCAGGCTCACCATCAGCCCGAGCTCGGTATAGCTGATGCCGAGATCCTGGTTGAGGAAGTAGAACAGAGGCGGCAGGCACATCAGATAGAAGTGGCTGCAGAAGTGTCCGGTGCTGACCAGGCCGAGGATCTTCGCGTCCTGGCGGGCGCCGTCTGCCGTTGTCGCTGTCATGACCGCAGCTCGATAATGCGGCATTGCTGCGGTGCGACCGACGCGGAAAACCGCTCGGCCTCTATGGCGGCGACTGACATGAACACGGTAACTCCCTTGCTTAAGCGGCGCTTCTCCCCGTGAGCCGCTCTTCTTGGGCAGCCCTGTAGGGCGATTATAGATGGTCGGCGACCTGGGTAAACAGGCCTTTGTCGTGACGCGTCGGCCCGGGCCCCACATATCGTCGCCCTCGCCCCATTCATATTGTCGTCCTCGGGCTTGACCCGAGGACGACAACCATCAGCGGCCCTCGCGCTGATGCGAACGCTCCGATTCCGCGATCGCTCAGATCTTGAACTTGCCCTGCAGACTCTTCGGGAACAGTTCCTCGACCTTGAGATGGCGCGAGGCGACGCCCTGCTCGTAGGTCCATTTGAGGAAGGCCTCGAGCGTGCGGCGGTTGGGCTCGATGCCGTAGGGGAAATAGTCGCGTGCCGAATACCTTGGCGCGTTTCTCGGCGTAATCGGCGGCCCACGGGATCGGGAAGCGCGAGGCGGTCATCTCCATGGCGCGATAGATGCTGCGGTCCTTCGCCTTCTCGAAGGCGGTGAACAGATTGACCGCGACCCAGGGATTCTTTTCGACCACGTCCTTGCGGATGGCGATGATGTGCATGATCGGGAAGATCTTGGTGCGCTGATAATACTCGTCCTCGGCTTTCTGGTAGTCGGGGAACAGCCGTACCAGGTTGGGATGGCCTTTCTCGAACACCTCGGGCGGGTGCGCCGACATGATGGCGTCGACGTCGCCGTTGACCAGCATCTCGCCGAGCGACTTTTCCGGCACCGGCGTAACCTTCACGCCCTCGGGCAGGTTGAGCTTCACCTTCTCGACGCGGCCCGGCTGGTTGACGCCGGCCTGATACCAGTCGATGTCGCGCAGCTTGAGCCCGACGTCGTCGACCAGGTAGCCGCGGGTATAGACCGATGCGGTCTGCGCCCATTCCGGCGTGCCGACCTTCTTGCCCTTGAGCTGCTCCGGCTTGGTGATGCCGCTGTCCTTGCGCGTGTAGATGTTGGACAGGCGGAAGACGCGCGACGGGAAGATCGGCAGGCCGAGGATGTCGGGCCGGTCGCCGGCGACCTGGGCGACGAACTTCGCCATCGACATCTCGGAGACTTCCCACTCCCGGTTGAGCGTGAAGCGGTAGAAGATCTCCTCGATCTCGAAGTTCAGATAATTGATGTCGATGCCCTCGACGGGCACCTTGCCGGTCATGATGTCGGTGACGTGATCGTATTCGCTGGTGGCGATGGTGAGCTGGAGCTTCGACATGGACCCCTCTTGCCCGGGCTTGCGGCCGGGTTGGTGAAGCGGCGGGCAGCGCTCGCCGCGGGTTGATATGCGAAGGCCCGCATGGCTGCGGGCCCGCGGGATGGAATTACTCGGCGGCGGTCGTCGTCATGGTCTTGGGCGTCATGTCCTTGGGGATGACGACCGTGAACAGGGCGATCACCATGAAGATGGCCATCAGGTAGAACACCCATTCCGGATGGCCCTGGTCGATCAGGTAGCCGAATGGAATCGGCGCGATCGCGCTGCCCGCGGTGATGCCGGCGGAGACGAAGCCGAAGATCTTGCCGGTTTGGCCCTTGGGTGCGGCGGCGCGCACCATCATGTCGCGCGCCGGGCGGATGATGCCCTGGCCGAGCCCCATGACGACCATCAGCCCGATGAGCAGGGCCAGGTTGAGATCGACGACGGCGATGGCGACGGTGATCGCGGCGGTGAGCACGAATACCACGGCGGCGACGATGTCGTGACGCTTGGTGCGGTCGGAGATTTCGCCGCCGACCAGGATGCCGGCCGCGCTGCAGAACAGGTAGGCGGTGAGCGCCGCGGTCGCGGTTGCCACCGGCATGCCATGCAGGTCGACGAGGGCCGCGACCGAGAACGCCTGCATGCCGCTCGATGTCATCGACAGGGTGGCGAAGAACAGGAAGAACAGGATCATCGGCCTGGAGAAGAGCAGCGCGAGTCCGTTCTGGGATTTGGCTGAATCCGGCGCGTCGGCCTTTTTCTTCTTGGGCAGGGCGTCGTCGTGCAGGCTGTTCCACTGGGTGATCATGGCCAGCATGACAACCAGCCCGAAGATGCCCGATGCGATCAGGGCGACGCGCCAGTTGAACTGGGCGGCGAGCCAGATCATCACCGCGGGCGCCACGGCGGAGCCGAGGTGGCCCGAGAAGGTGTGCACGCTGAAGGCGCGGCCCATGCGGGCCTCGTTGATCGAAGAACTCAGGATCGCATAGTCCGCCGGGTGGAACACGCTGTTGCCGACCGCGCCGAGCATGACCAGCGGAATGATCATCCAGAATGCGCTGACGAAGCCCACCAGGCCGAAGCCGAGCGACATGAGGATGAGCCCGACCGTGAGGATCAGCCGGGCGCCGTAACGGTCGACCATGAAGCCGACCGGGATTTGCGCGACCGCGGCGGTGCCGTAGATCGCCGTCATCATCATGCCGAGCTCGGTATAGCTGGCGCCGAAATCCTGGACGAGGAAGACGAAGAGCGGCGGCAGGACGAGGAAGTAGAAGTGGCTCATGAAATGGCCTGTGGAAATCAGGCCGAGAATCTTCATGTCCTGGCGGGACGTGCCTACCGCAGCCGATGCGTCCATCCGCTTAATACTCCAACAGCCATAGGGTGTATTCCACCCCTTACTCCCAGGGCCGGCCCCTCGTCAACTCCGCGGATAAGGCGCTGGACCGCCGCCTAGATATGTCGCTCGGGCTTGACGGATCATCCGCGGCATTCGCGTCATGGGTCATTGAATGCCGGCCGGGGTGTGGAGAACAGCAGGGATTTGATGACCAACGGACACGACGTTCGTCGGGCGGATCATCTCGCCGATATCGACATAGTCGAATTCCTTGAGCTGCACGCCGTCGATCGAGATGATGTCCGTGGTCACGTTGCATTCGCGCTTGAGGATGACGCCGAGCGTCTTTCCCACGTCGCCGTCGAGCATGAGCACCAGCGGCGTGCCGCCGGCGCAGGTCTTCGGCATGGCGGCGACGATGCCGTCGGCGAGGGCCTTGAGGCGTGCGTGCAGCGGATCGCCCTGCCAGCGGAAGGCGAGGGCCACGGCCTGCTCGCCCTCGGGGAAGTCGAAGCGGGTGAGGGATTTCTTGATCTCGTCGGTAACCGTGCCCGCAGAGATGTCGCCGGCGAGATCGAGCTTGGGATGCAGCACGGGCACGTTGCGCACCGGCAGCGCCTCCTGATTGGAGATCGAGATCGTGTTGCCGCTGACCTGGACGGAGAACTGCGAGGCGCCGATCACGGTGGCGCGGATGCCCGCGCCCGGATCGTAGACCTTGTAGGGGATGCGTTTGTCCTTGAGCCGGCGCGAGATCGCCTCGGCCAGCGGACGGCCGACGTCGCGGTAGTTCGCCGTCTCGCGGCCGTAGATGTATTCCGACACGCCGCCCGAGAAGGTGATGGCGAGCGGCTTCGGCTCGGCCGGCAGCTCTTCGGTGACCATCAGTTCCTTGGTCAGGCCCTGCGGCGTCTGCTGCATGACGAGCGGCACCAGCGTGTCGGCCATCTGCTCGACGAACTTGGTGATGTCTTGTTCGCTGATCTTCTGGCCGCGCTCGAGCTTGATGCCGGCCTTCTCGGCGTGGCGCAGGGCGGGGCCTTCGACGCGCACCAGGCGCTGCTGCTCGTCCCAGGCGATCAGGCGTCCGCCGACTTCGACCGCGGCGGTGTGCAGCAGCTGGCCCTTTTCGACCAGGCCGAGCTTGGTGGTGCCGCCGCCGATGTCGATGTTGAGGATGACGCCCTTTTCCTTGCGCGACAGGGCGACCGCGCCGGAGCCGTGGGCGGCCATGGCGCTTTCCATATGGTGGCCCGCCGACGCGCAGACGAACTTGCCGGATTCGGCGGCGAACAGATGGGTGATCGCCTCGGCGTTGTTCCGCTTGAGCGCTTCGCCGGTCAGGATGACCGCGCCCGAATCGATGCTGTCGCGGGTCAGGCCGGCTTCCTTGTAGGCGGCTTCGATGAAGCGTTCGAGCTGGCCGACGTCGATGGTGTTGTCGTCGAGATAGGGCGTGAGCAGGATGGGCGAGCGCCACAGCACCTCGCGGCCGACCACGACGAAGCGGCTCGACAGCGCCGTCGTCAGGCGCTGGAGATGGACCTTGGCGAACATCAGGTGGGAGGTGGACGACCCGACGTCGACGCCGACCGTGGTCAGCTCGACGTTGTCCGCGGCCCAGATAACGTCGGCAATGGCCTGTTGCTGCTCTGTAGACATATGCCCGTGGTCGAATTCAAGCTCATGCATGGTCAGAAAGCCGTCCTGTGTTTCTTCAGCCATTGATGTGAGGTCCGCTGTGGCGGTCGCGCGAAGGGCCCGACCATAGAGGAACGGTCCGGTCCGTGCAACCTGGGGGGATCAGGCCGATATGGCCGCGTTCAAGGGATCGTGAAAGACCGTCGTGCCAGTCCTTTAACCGATGTGGCCTGGTCACGGTGCCCGGCCCTCGGCGATGAATTTACCCATGCCGGAGGGGATGCCGCGCCGGGCGAGTTCGTCCAGGAACAGGCCGTGAATGCGCGGGTCCTGGTCGCGGTATTCGATCTGGTTGCCGCCCGCGGCCGCATCCGTGTCGGCACCCTTGTCGTAGGTGAAGACCTTGCTGCGGAACAGGGGATAGCGCGTGCTGCCCATCTGCACGGCGAGATAGCGCGCCGGCGCGGGCGACAGGTTGAAGTGCTGGTGGAACATGTTGTCTGGCGGCGCATAGACCACGCCGTGGCGCCAATCGTGGCGCACGAATTCGCCCTTGTCCCAATCGGCGCCCTCATACCACAGCAGCGAATAGCCCTCGCCGGTCACCGCGAAGACGCAATAGCCGGGCGGGTGACGGTGGGCCTTCTTGTAGGTCCCGGCCGGCAGCTCCGAGACATGCACGCCGACCGAGCTCTCGGCGAGCACGATGCGCAGCGATGTGCCGCCGGCGCCACGCGCCTCCCACGGCCGAAGCCCGAAGCTCGCCAGGTCGGGGACGAAGTTGGTCTCCCATTGGTGCCGGCCGGGCTTGACGGCGACGAATTCGCCGGCGCCGGCGAAATAATCGGCGCCGCCCTCGCGCTCCGGAAACTGGCCGGGATTGGCGAAGACGAAGTCTTCGTTGCGGAACAGGTTGAGGATGTAGCGCAGGTCGTTGACCGAGGCGAGGCGGGCGGGCTCGGCGCCCGAGCCGTTGAAATGCTGGTAGCGCGCGTTCATCGGCAAGGCGAAGACACTGCGCGGCCCCCATTCGAAGCCGTGCTTGCGGCCGTCCGCCAGCTCCACCGTGGTCGAGCCGCGGCCCGCCAGCACGTAGACCACGTCCTCATAGATATGCCGCTGCGGCGCGCTCTTGCCGCCCGCCGGCAGGTCGAGCAGGAAGATCGTCATGAAGTCGCAGCGGCCCTTGAGGTGACACAGCGCGCCCTTGACGCCGAAGCGCGCCCACGGCGCGGTTTCGACGCGCAGCAGATCGACGGCGAAATCGGACACGATCGGCACGCCCTGGGCGGCCGCCCAATCCTCGTAGGTGTCGATCATGTATTTGCCGGCGGGGGCGGGCTGCACGAGACTATCGGACATTGTTCGCGCGTCCCTCTCAGGCCGTCGTCTTGACGCAGCGCGATTCGTCGATGAACTTGCCCATGCCGGATTTGACGCCCTGCTTGGCGATCTCCGCGAGCCAGATGCCGTGCACGCGCGGGTCCTGGTCCTCGTATTCGACCTGGGCGCCGCCTTCGTTGACGCTCTTGTCGACCTCCGAATCCCACATGGCGCGCTTCACCTTGGTCAGCGGATAGCGCACCGTGCCGACCTGCAGTGCGAGATAGCGCGACGGATGGTCGGCCACGTTGAAATGCTGGTGGAACATGGAATCGGGCGGGCAATAGACGCAGCCGTGCTCCCAGTCGACGCGCACGAAATCCGCGTCGTCCTCATGCCACAACAAGGAATAGCCCATGCCCGGTGACGGCGAAGACGCAGACGCCGTCGTAATGGCGGTGGCCCTTCTTATAGGTGCCGACCGGCATTTCCGAGGAATGGCAGCCGATGGTGTTGTCGGCCAGCATGAAGCGCAGGTTGGAGCCGCCGGCGCCGCGCGCGTCCCATGTCTTCAACTCGAAGGCGGCGAGGTCGGGCACGAAGTTGGTTTCCCACTGATGGCGGCCGGGGCGGATGCCGATGAATTCGCCGTCGCCGGCGAAATAATTATGGCCGCCGATGCGCTCCGGGAATTGCACCGGGCAGCCGAAGATGAACCCTTCGTTGCGGAAGCGGTTCATGATGAAGACCATGTTGTTGGTCGAGGCGAAGCGGGCCGGCTCGCGGCCGGAGCCGTTGAAATGCTGGTAGGTGGCGTTGAGCGGCACCGAGAACAGGCTGCGCGGCCCCCATTCGAAGGTATGCTTGCGCCCGTCGGGCAGGGTGATCACCGTCGAGCCGTGGCCCGAGATGACATAGACCACGTCTTCATACAGGTGATGCAGCGGTTCGGAGCGGCCGCCGGGCGGCAGTTCGAAGGCGAAGATGGTGATGAAATCGTCGCGCCCCTTGAGGTGGCACAGCGCGCCGTTCATGCCGTAGCGCGGCCAAGGGGCCACGGGCACCTTGCGGATATCGATGCCGAAATCCTCGACGATCGGCACGCCCTGCGCCTTGGCCCAGTCGAGGTACGGGTCGCACAAATATTTGCCGGAATCGTATTTATCCGGGGCGGTGTCCGCCACGATGAATGTCTCCCTATCGCTGCGAAGGTGCCCGGCGGATTCGGCCGCTCTGCGGGGCAGCGGATTTTCCCTAGACTAGCCCGCTTGGCGCGCCGGGAGAAGGACGCGTTTTCGCGCGCGTGACTGTGCGGTCGGACGGCCCTGAGCGCAGACGATTGCTATTCCTCGATCGTCACCCCGGACCTGATCCGGGGTCCATTCATCGTCCGCAGGCGCTCGAGCGGTGGCGTTTTTCAATGGATCCCGGATCAAGTCCGGGATGACGAACTTTCTGTGGCGAGAGATGGCTCGATCAAGTCGGGCCATGACGATTCAAGGAGACCCAGGCACGCAAACGAAAACCGGCGGCCCTTGTGGACCGCCGGTTCGTTCGTTTCAGCCTTGCGCGGATGCTCAGGCGGTCTTCTTGTAGCGGCTCTCGTCGAAGATCTTGCCCATCTTCGATTCGACGCCGTTCTTCTGCAGTTCGCGCAGGAAGATCTCGTGGATGCGCGGATCCTGGTTTTCGTATTCGATCTGGTTGCCGCCCTTGTCGACGCTGGTGTCGACGCCGCCGGAGAACAGCTTGCGCTTGCTCTCGACGAAGGGATAGCGCATCGAGCCGAGCGCGATCGCGAGATAGCGCGCCGGCATCTTGTCGGTGTTGAAGTGCTGATGGAACAGGCCGTCGGTCGGCACGAACACCACGCCGTGCCGCCAGTCGATGCGGTTGAAGTCCTTCTCGCCCTCGTTCCACAGCAGCGAATAGCCGGTGCCGTGCACGGTATAGACATAGAAGTCGGCGCCGTGGCGGTGGCCCTTCTTATAGGTGCCGACCGGCATCTCCGAGGAGTGGGCATGCATGGTGCCGTCCGCCAGGATGAACTTCAGGTTCGACGAGCCGGCGCCGCGCGCTTCCCAGGCCTTGAGTTCGAAGGCGGAGAGGTCGGGCACGAAGTTGGTTTCCCACATGTTGCGGCCGGGGCGGACCGGAATGTATTCGCCCTCGCCGGCGAAATAGTTGTGGCCGCCCTCGCGCTCCGGGAAGCGGAACGGGTTGTTCCAGACGAACTCGTCGTTGTGGAACAGGTTCATCACGATCGGCAGGTTGCTGACCGCCGAGAGCCGGGCGCGTTCCTTGCCCGAGCCGTTGAAATGCTGGTACTTGGCATTGAGCGGCAGGGCGAACAGGGACTTGGGGCCCCATTCGAAGGTGTGCTTGCGGCCGTCCGCCGTCTCGACCTGGGTCGAGCCGTGGCCGTCGATGACATAGATCGTGGTCTCGAACATATGCTGCTGCGGGGTCGATTTGGCGCCCGGCTGCAGGTCGAGCACGAACATCGTGGTGAAGTCGCCGCGGCCATGGAGATGGACGATCGCGCCATCGATGCCGTAGCGCGCCCAGGGCTTGGTTTCGACCTCGAACAGGTCGAGGCCGAGGGCCTCGACGATCGGCACGCCTTGCGCCTTGGCCCAGTCCCCGTACGGGTCGAGCAGGAATTTCAGGTCGGGGTTGGGTTGGTCAGCCATGAGTCATGCCTCCTAATCGCCCCCGGCCCGGCCGGGGGGCATAAAAAAACCGTGTGTGCCACACTGTAGCACACACGGTTGTCGAAGAAACAGTAAGCGAATGGGCCGGTTAGGCGGCCTTGCGGCGCGCCCGGGCCTGCGACTTGAGCTGCTTGTTGAGCTCGTCGCCGGCGTCGCCGATGCCGTTCAGATAGAGTTCCCACACGGCCAGGTTCTGCTTCGCCGCCTCGAGCACCTCGTCCTCCATGCGCAGCTTCTTGGCCTGCTCGGCGACCGCCTTCCAGCCGAGGTCGGAGTGGATTTCGTCGGCCGCCTCGTGCAGCTTGAAGAAGCCCAGCTTGTCGTCGGGCAGACCGGTCACGTCCTTCCAGCGCGCGCGCTCATGGCCGAACCAGCCGTGCTTCTTGAGCAGGCCGCCCTTGCCGTAGCCCGAGATGTTGGCGCGTTCGGCGACCACGTTGGCGACCAGGCCGAGCAGCCAATGCTTGCTGTCCATCAGGCCGGTCCAGGCGTTCCAGGCGAGCTGGGTGGTCTTGAGCGGGGTGGCGGCGCGGATCTTGGCGCGGCTCATGCCCATGGCGACGCCCAGGTTTTCGAGGATCTGCCAATGGGGCAGACCGCCGCCGAACTCGTCGTCGGCGATGATTTCCTCGGCCGAGGCGCCGATGATGCGCAACCGGGTATCCCAATCGGGGCAATTGGTCGCCACTTTGAGCTTGAGCACCGAATTGCGGTAGCGGGTGTTCTGGCGGTGCTGCAGGACGAAGGTCTGGGCGCGGCCGAGATTGTAGGGCTCCTGGAAGTAGCGCGTCTCGTTCATGAAATCGCTGAGGATATTGTCGAGCTCGCGGATGATGCCGGTGGCTTTGGGGTCGCGGGGCATAAACTCTCTCCTAAAAAACAATTAAGTAAAAACAACGGGTTAGGAACGCGTTGGCGCGCGGCCCTGGTTCGTCGTCGCGGGGGTCCCGGAAAGGATGTACGTCTTATATAACTGCGGCCCGCTAAGTCCAAATACTTTGTTTCAATAGGCTCTAAGCCGAATAGTTATATCGACATCGCTCGACATCGCCGAAATGTCCGAGCAATTTCAAAGCATTCGCAAAAACATCGTTAACGGCCGTTCAAAAGGGGGCTCTCCATAGCGCCACACGGGCGCATTGCTTCGCACCCCCACGTCATGGCCCGACTTGATCGGGCCATCTCAGGCGGACCACGGCATACGCCCGCCTTCGCGGCCTTCAGTACAGTCGTCATTCTCGGACTTGATCCGAGAATCCATGAGAGGTCGGGGCGTTCGCTGGACCCTCGGACCAAGTCCGAGGGTGACGGTTATTGGCGTGATTGACTGTAACCGCTTTGGCCTGAGATGGCCCGATCAAGTCGGGCCATGACGTGGCAGGGGCCATGACGCGATCAAGCGCCATAAGGCAATCGAGGGCGATGACGCAATCAAGGGCATGACCCAAAGGACGAACGTAAGCGGCGCGGTGACGACCCCCGCCTTACGGCACGTCGAGCACGATCTTGCCGAACTGTTCGGCGCGTTCGAGCTTGGCCAGCGCCTCGGTCGCCTTGTCCATCGGCCAGACGCTGTCGATCACCGGCTTGAGCTTGCCCTGGCCGGCGAGGCGGTAGAGGTCGCGGTATTCGGTCATGCTGCCGGTGGTCGATCCGAAGATGCTGAGCTGGCGGATGAAGATGCGCTGCAGGTCGGCTGGCGGATAGCCGCCGGTGGTGGCGCCGATCACCACGACGCGGCCGCCCTTGCGCGCCGCGCGCAGCGACTCGGCCCAGGTCGCCTCGCCGACATTGTCGTAGACCACGTCGGCGCCGCGCCCCGCGGTGAGTTCGAGCACGCGCTTGGCGATGCTGTCGCGCTTGTAGTTGATCGTCTCGTCGGCGCCGAGTTCACGCGCCTTGGCGAGCTTGTCGTCCGACGACGAGGTGACGATGACCCGCGCGCCGGCGAGTTTGGTCATCTGCAGGGTGGCGAGCGCCACGCCGCCGCCGATGCCCTGGATCACCGCCGTCTCGCCCGGCACGCCGTTGCCCTTGGCGAAGACCTGGCGCCAGGCGGTGATATAGGCCACCGACATGGCGGCGGCGTCGCGGAAGCTCACCGCATCGGGCAGCGGCAAAAAGCAATGCGCCTTCATGGAAAGATATTGCGCCATGGCGCCGTGACGCTGCTCGCCGAGGATCGCGATCTTGTTGCAGAACGGCTGCTCGCCGGCCAGGCACCATTCGCAGCGGCCGCAGAATTCCGACGGGAAGGCGACGACGCGCTGGCCGACCTTCAATCCCGAATCCGCGTCGCACTCGGCGATCTCGCCGGCGCCGTCGAGCCCGAGCACCATGGGCAGCTCGTGGGTGATGCCCTTGCCGCTGTCGCGCATATAGAGGTCGACATGGTTGAGCGCCGCGGCGCGCACCCGCATGACGGCGTTGCCGGCGGGCCGTTGCGGATCGGGGAAATCGCCGACCCGGATGCCGTCCTTGCCGCGCTTCTCCAACACCACTGCCTTCATCGTCTTGTTCTCCCTGTGCGCGGACCTTGACCCGGCTGCTGCTTCATTCCCTGAAATGGCCGGTGAGAATAAGGGGCCGGCGCCGCCGGAGTTTACGGGAGTCGCGGGTGCGCGACTTTAGTCCCCAACCGTCATTTTCAGCCCCCAACGTCACCGTCAGCCACCACCATTCTCAGCCCCCAACGTCATCCTCGGGCTTGACCCGAGGATCCATGCGATGCGGCTGAGCCCAATGGACCCTCGGATCAAGTCCGAGGGTGACAAAAGAAAGAACACCCTCTGCATCAATGATGACCAATAGGGAGGATGACGAGCTTTCCAATCGTCATGGCCCGATTTAGTCGGGCCATCCACGTTTTGTTGCGATCATCGGGAAGAAATCGTGGATGGCCGGAACAAGTCCGGCCATGACGATTGGAGACACGAACGTCGCGCTCACTCCGCCGCGTCGTTGGTCGGCACGGCGAAAGCCTCGCCTTTGATGCGCAACGTTCAATGCCCTTGGATCGCGTCCCAGGGTGACAACCTTTAAATCGTCATGGCCCGATTTAGTCGGGCCATCCACGTTTTGTTGCGATCATCGGGAAGAAATCGTGGATGGCCGGAACGAGTCCGGCCATGACGATTGAAGACAACGAACGTCGCGCTCACTCCGCCGCGTAGTTGGTCGGGGCGGCGAGGGCCTCGCCCTTGATGCGCAAGGCCTCGAGCCGCGCCGCCAGCTTGGCGCGGTAGGCGGCGTGGTCGGGGACGTTCAGCACCCATTCGTCGAGCCACTGCAAAAATCCCTCGCGCGTCTTCGAGCGCGCCAGGTAGTCGCTGAAGAAGGCGTTGTCGCGCTGCCAGCGGCCGGTCATCGGCGCGGGATGCTGGCCGGCGGGCACTTCGCACAGCGCGCTCACCTTGTAGCCCGGCACCAGCACGCGCGACGGGTCGGAACGGATGACGGACTCCTCGACGATCTCGTCGGCGAGCACGATGACGCGCCGTGCCGCGAGCGCCGCCTCCTGCGCGAGGCCGCGGCTGCCCCAGTGATGGCAGGTGCCGCTGGCGTCGGCGCGCGGCACGCAGAGGATGGCGACGTCGGGGATCAGCGCGGGCACGAGCACCACGGGCTCCGGCGTCACGGCGTCCTCGTGGCGTCCGGCCGGGCGAACGGATTTTCCGCGCGCTTGAAGTCCGTGTTGGTCGTGGCGATGTCGGAGCCGAGCAGCGAGCGCATCGGCACATAGGGCACGCCCGAGGCGCCGGCGAACAGCGCCATGCCGAGCGCGAGGTTGGTGTAATCGTGCACGGCGATGGGATGGGGAATGCCCTGCTCGCAGGCGCGCCGGTAATTGTAGCCGGTGCCGCCCATCATATTGCCGACCCAGGCGCCGCGCACCGCGCCGACGCAGCCCGCCCCGATCAGCAGGTCCGTCGCCATGTCGGAGATCGGCGCGATCACCGTCAGCCCGCGCTTGCCCTGGCGGATCAGCTCGTGCGCCGCGGCGAACGGAATGTCGTTCTCCAGCGCCGCGCCGAGCACGACGGAATAGCCGTCGCGCACATGGGCGTGGATCGCTTGGGAGAGCGGAACGAGCTTGTCGGTCATGGCAGGAGCGCTGTGGGTGTTTCAGTCATGGGCGGGGAGGGGGGGTGAGCTTGGAGGACATGGGACAACGAGAGTGAGGGCACGAAAACAAAATCGTGGATGGCCCGACTAAATCGGGCCATGACGAAAAAAACAAGGGCCTATCGAAGATGCCATCTTTAGGACGTCATGGCCCGATTTAGTCGGGCCATCCACGACTTGGCGCGGGAAGCGCCAAAGCCGCTATGCCGGAAACCGGAGACCTGTCATGCGCCGCCGACATCCGAGGCGCCGACGCGGCAGGTGACAGGGGCGGGGCGAGACCCTACTTTAAGGACAGGCCGTCCGACAGGCCGGCGCCTTAACTCGTAGTCCGCCGTTACGCGTAAACCGCAACATAAAACGTAAAGAAGGTGATCGTGGACGCTTTTATTTGTGATGCCGTGCGCACGCCGATCGGCCGCTATGCCGGCGCCTTGTCTTCCGTGCGGCCCGACGACATGGCGGCGCTGGTCATCCGCGCCCTGGTCGAGCGCAACCCCAAGATGGACAAGGCCGCCATCGACGACGTGATCTTCGGCTGCGCCAACCAGGCGGGCGAGGACAACCGCAACGTGGCGCGCATGGCGGCGCTGCTCGCCGGCCTGCCCGACAGCATCCCCGGCACCACCATGAACCGGCTGTGCGGCTCGGGGCTCGACGCGGTCGGCACCGCGGCGCGCGCCATCCAGTCGGGCCAGACCGACCTGATGATCGCCGGCGGCGTCGAGAGCATGTCGCGCGCGCCCTTCGTCATGGGCAAGGCGGACAGCGCCTTCTCGCGCGCCGCCGAGGTGCACGACACGACGATCGGCTGGCGCTTCGTCAATCCGCAGATGAAGAAGCAGTATGGCGTCGATGCCATGCCGGAGACCGGCGAGAACGTGGCGCGCGATTTCCAGATCAGCCGCGCCGACCAGGACGCCATGGCGCTGCGCTCGCCAGCAGCGCGCGGCGCAGGCGCAGGCCAGCGGCCGGCTCGCCAAGGAAATCGTCGCCGTCACCATCGCCCAGAAGAAGGGCGATCCCAAGGTCGTCGACAAGGACGAGCATCCGCGCGGCGACACCACGCTGGACGCGCTCGCCAAGCTGCGGCCGCTGTTCGACCAGGGCACCGTGACGGCGGGCAATGCCTCGGGCGTCAACGACGGCGCCGCGGCGCTGATCATCGCGACGGAGGCGGCGGCCAGGCAGCACGGCCTGACGCCGCGCGCCCGCATCGTCGCCATGGCGACCGCCGGCGTGCCGCCGCGCATCATGGGCATCGGCCCGGCGCCGGCGACCGAGAAGCTGCTGGCGCGCACCGGCCTGAAGATCGGCGACATCGATGTGATCGAGCTCAACGAGGCCTTCGCCAGCCAGGGCCTCGCCGTGCTGCGCCGCCTGGGCGTGCCCGACGACGCCGAGCACGTCAACCCGAACGGCGGCGCCATCGCCCTCGGCCATCCGCTCGGCATGTCCGGCGCGCGCCTGGCGCTGACCGCGACCCAGGAGCTGCAGGAGCGAAAAGCGCGGCGCGCCATCGCGACGATGTGCATCGGCGTCGGGCAGGGGATTTCGCTGCTGTTGGAGAGGGTGTGAGGGGGCTATTGCTGACTAATGGCCGTCGCTCACCCCATCTTCAATCGTTCACTTATATTTTGATGGCCTGTTACCACGGTTTCCACGAAGCAAATCTCCTTGAGGGTCATCAATTAGCTCCGTAATTACCTTATCTACTAACCCGAGGGCATTTTTTAACTCTCTCAATTTCGCTCTGTCGACTTCATGGCGGCCGGATTGAGGAAGAGATCTCTCGTTTGAACCTCGAGCGGTCTTGAACTGGCCGACAATACCTGGGAATAGCTCGATCGAAATCTGGCCGAGGTGTTCCGTTCGAATACGCTGGATCCAGTTTTCCGGCTGACCTAACTCAAGTTCTTCGAGAGCAATATCGCGTTCATTACTTTCCATAGGATCGCGGGAAAGCGTCAAATGTCGTAATAGACGCCTTCCTAAACAGGCTCCTGCGGTGAGCACATCGCTGTCGGAGGCTAATGCGCTTAAGAATCCAAACCATACAGGGGCAAGCGGAAAGGCGTTGCGAACCGACGACGCTAAATTTACGTATTTCATTTGCCCATCAGCAACCAGGCTCATGAAATAACCCGCAAAAAATTCCTTTAAACCCTGCTCAATCGCTTTCTCGCTTATCAAATATTCCATCAGACGATCGAATTCGCGAACTCGATCCTCTTTTCGCCCTTCCATTTGCTCTAAAGTGTATCTGATCTGCGGGAGATCATGGGCTAAGATATTCCATGAGATGGGTGGCAGTTTGCCTCCACGATAGTGAACTGCTTCCGCGATTAGTTCGCTGATGACGCCCATCTTCGACTTGGTATTTCGAAGTGCGCTTGGACGGTATGCAGAGGAAATCACTTCCCAAAACTCGGTCAGTGCTTGAACCGATACTCTTGGGGTTTCCTCAGAGCGCAGAATTCTCCTAGCTTTGGTCCAATTCTGCGCAACCTGAACAGTCCGCTCAGGTGAGTATCCAAGAATTATCGAGCGACCTGAAGCATACGAAAGCGTACTCAGGCAAGATTGAATGGTGACATCGGTCAATGGTCGATCAAAATTACCCGTTTGAGCATATATCTCGCCGATTATGGCGCCTAAAAGCGGTTTAACTTCGTTGATACCCAACTCACTGTTGTTACGAACGGAAATTTCTTGCAGCGCGTTATGGGTAGTCGCACGGATGAAAGAAGAAAACGGGGTATATGTTCCGATGTAAGTATTTACGAACGCCAAAAACTCGGTCAGCTGATCATCCCTGATGGCAATCGTATTCGGAACATCGTAGGGCGTTTTCGGACGCTGAGCCCAAATAAAAACCGCGCTTGTTCGATCTTTCCTGAACCATTTAGGCGAATACGACTCACTCGTTTGGTCAAACGAAGGGACACGCTTATGGGCAAGCATGTCTATGAGATCATCGCGGTCTGCAATTGCCAAATACATTTCAGTCAACTTTTCTTAAATAGGTCCTCGACGGACGGCATCGGGGGAGTGGCATGAACAGCTGCAATTGCGTTTTCGAGATAACCCGGCAAGCCTCTGGAGTGATAGATAGCTAAGGTGGTTTTTGCCCGCGTTACTGCAGTATATGCAAGATTGCGTTGCAGCGTCCCAAATTTTGAGAAACCCTCTGCTGCTCCAATGTTCAGAGCGCGGAATTCCATGCCTTTAGTGCCATGAACGGTGGTGACACACACGCGCCGCTCGTTTGAAAGAGCGGCGTATCCCTCCTTTTGGGTCTGGAGTTGGGCGACCCCTGCGATATCCGAGTTTTGGATCTCCTCCCAAATTACGTTGAGATCTTGATGTCGCGGGCAGGCAATGCCGATCCGCTCGTCAAGGTACGCCCGAAGCTGCGTCTTCACCTTTGCAATAATTGCGGCGGCCTGATCTTTTAGTGTGGCACACGGAATTTTTTCGACCGACGAAGGCGACGCCTTCTCGTTGTATTCTGATGTACTTTCCAATCCGTCTGGAGCGTCCAGTTGATCCCTAAGGCCGTCTGCGACTCGGCAGATTCTAAGTCCGTTTCGATAGTGGTGCTTCAATACACTGACTGTGTCACAATAAATTTGTAACCGTTCTAGGCCACCCCCGGCGGGATATATTTTCTGGTTGGCATCTCCAACCGCAAAAATTTGTTTCGAAAATTTTTCGAACAGACCAACTTCTGCTTCGGTATAATCTTGAGCTTCGTCTAGCAGAATGCAGTCCTGCTGATAAATTTTGGTTCCCGACTTTACAAGTTCAATGAGAGTTTCAGTTACTTTTTTTTGCTGTGCCTCGAATTCGGCCTCGCCCTCGAACTTTATTCCGTGAGCCAAGAGAACGTTTATTCCCCATTTTATATATGTGCGAATTTTGTCGTCATCGAATGGGTAGTGTTCTGTCCCTGAGGAGATGAATTCACGCAAGGTCCTATTGAAAGTTATCAAAGATATGTCGTGTTTTCCTTGCAGATGCAGATATGAAGCGCGCAACACTAGAAGATTGGTCTTGCCGCAACCGGGAGGGCCAATAACCAGATGATTTCCGGTTGGTGGAAGCTTAATAACTTGGGTTTGATCTTCGTCAAGTTCATCTGGTTTTTTCCACCACGTCTCATCCATAGCCTACTACCCCATTATCGAACCAAACCAGTGCGCTTTGCCAACGGGCTTGGCTGGATTTGATTGAGCTGCATCGACGATTGAAAAAATGTAATTTTCTAACGCTGGTAAAATCAAATCACCGTCGTAAATGCCGCTAAAAATCTGCGTGTTGAATGCATGGTCAAAGTCGGGGGGAGGAGCTTCGTCCGCGGTGCATGCAATGCCAATAATATTGATCGCTTTCGCAGCTATATCATCGACGACTACTTTGATGAAAAGGTGAATTTCCGTATGAATGACGTGTTTATCAGATCTTTCAATTGATATGCAAAGTCCAGCCTCGTGGTTAGCCAGCGCAATGGCGTGAGAGCGAGTATGAGGAATTGCTTGACTACTTAGTCGAATAGATCGGATGGATTCCTTAAGGAAATTGAGAACCTCATGACGGAAGTTTTTTAAAAAAATAAATTGATCGTCTTGTGAAGTTGGACTGGGCGCCATGGCCGCTGACGCAACTGCGACACGATTAGTGACTCGTCGTCGAGCTGAGGCAGTGTTGTGGCCCTTTGTTGGTAATTCGAAGTCTGCCCAACTCACAAATTTTAAACGTAATTCTGGGTCCTTCAGCAGGCATCGGCCCGCTAAGTTCTCAAGCTCTGAGGAAACGGAATCACTTTTGATCTGCGGAACCTCATGTTGGATGGCATTTACCAGCCTCGCAAACGGCTCCTTGAACTCCTGAAACAATGATTTTCGCATTACGAGGTCGTGAAGAACTGCACCGATTTGGTAAAAGGTTACGGCTCTCCATCCTTCGATCGTATCCTTCTCCGTGCGCAATAAGAATTCTGGAGAACTGTATTGTAGCGTTCCGATAAATGCCTTGAGTTCATCGGCATCAGTGAGGCTGCTTGAGCCAATCGGGCGAAGCATGCCGAAATCCAAGAGAATAAGCCGGCTAAAATTATCGGTGACGACTATGTTGGACGGTTTGATGTCGCGGTGGCAGAGCTTTCGCTCCTCCAGGAATTTAGCTGCGGATGCTAACTGGCTAATAAGATCTTAAATCTTCTCGTTTGGAATTTCATTTAACGTCTTTTCTAAATTCGAATTTGGCAGAAAATCCATTACCACAAAATATGCGCCAGTTCTTACGTCCTGGCCGCCGCCCAGAATTCGAACCAAGTTTTGATGATGTTCACCGACTAGGTCGAGTTCGCGTTCGATCCGTTTGATCTAGAGTCTCACCGCCATATTTTTCAATGAGATCAGAATCGAAGATTTTGACAGCCGCGAATTCCGCGCCGCGATGTGCTTTAAAAACTGCCGCTGACTTACCGTGATCAATTAGGCTGACGATTTGCCATCCGCCGATCTCGTTTCCCTGCATCGACTTCTCGAGTTCTTCTGCTTTCGCTCGATCCATGGGGAGTTATTCCGTGATAACGATGGATTGTATTTTTACATACAATGATATGCTGCTGAATGCCTGTCCACATTTATGGTGATCGCCCGCAGGTGAGCTGTGGGACGTGTGCAGGATCGCGGGTCATGGAAGTCGATTCCTGGAGCGCCGCGCCTGTGACCACATCGGCGGTCGTCGATCTGCCGCATCACTAGTCACATACCTCGGGCATTACCCAGGATAGCGTTGAGCCCGCATGCGCGCTGTCCGACGCGCGCCCGGTCCTCATCTATGCGAGGGCGCTTACAGCTCGCGGTCGCGCCCTCCGCAGGGGTGTTCGGGGAACATTGTGCTGCTCGCCATATACCGTATTGAAATCCCCCACCTCCACCCCAATATCCGGCGTGCTGCCCCGGTCTGTCTCGCTGATTGCCAGTCTGACCATTAACCGGTAAAGTCCGCGCCGGGAGACTTGCCAATTGGGAGTGGCGCCGTCATCGGTGCATGGATTGCCGAAGGCGCCAGCGGGCCGAGGGGCCGCATCGTCATTCAGAACGAAAGTTATTCCAATTGAGTCATAGTCAGGATACCGGGTGCCGCGACGTGGCCGCGCCCGACGCCCGCAGCCTGGGCGCGGATTCTCGCCCGCTATTACCAGCCGAGCACCGCGCGCGGCATCGTCGAAATCCTCATCACCGTCGTGCCGCTGGCCGCGCTCTGGGCGCTCGCCTGGGCGACGCTCGATATCGGCTATTGGCTGGCGCTGCCGCTCGCCGTCGTCGCGGCGGGCTTCCTGGTGCGGCTGTTCATGATCCAGCACGATTGCAGCCACGGCTCCTTCTTCCACAGCAAGCGGGCCAACGAGTGGGTCGGCCGCGTCGCCGGCGTGCTGACGCTGACGCCGTTCCACTTCTGGCGCAAGAGCCACAGCACGCACCACGCGACCTGCGGCAATCTCGAACGCCGCGGCATGGGCGACATCGATACGCTGACCATCGCGGAATACCGCGCGCTGCCGCTGCTCGGCCGCCTGCGCTACCGGCTCTACCGCAACCCGCTGGTGCTGTTCGTGATCGGCCCGGCGGTGCAGTTCATCGTGCTGCATCGCGTGCCGATGGGCATGTGGCGCGACGGTTGGAAGCCGTGGCTCAGCACCATGGCGACCAACCTGGCGGCCGGCGGCATCGCCGGCGCGCTGATCTGGGCGATCGGGCTCAAGGCCTTCCTGCTGGTCCATCTGCCGATCATCATGCTGGCCGCCTCGATCGGCGTCTGGCTGTTCTACGTGCAGCACCAGTTCGAGCGCACCACCTGGGACGACGACCAGGGCTGGGATTTCCACGACGCGGCGCTGCACGGCAGCTCGCATTACGACCTGCCGGGATTGCTGCGCTGGTTCACCGCCAATATCGGCGTGCACCATGTGCATCACCTCTATTGCCGCATTCCGTCCTACCGGCTGCGCCGCGTGCTGCGCGACCATCCGGAGCTCAATCACGTCGGCCGGCTGACCCTGTGGGAAAGCTTCCGCTGCGTCCGCCTGGCGCTGTGGGACGAAACCCAGCGCCGCCTGGTGTCGTTCAAGGAAGCCGGCAGGCAGTCCGGCCGCAAGGCGCGCGCCGCGGCCTGACCCGGCGCCCGCCGGCATTCTCTCTCATTGTCATCCCGGACGTCGTGCAGGGCACGCGGAGCATGACATCCGGGATCCATTCATGGCCTGCCGGCGCTCGAGCGCTTGTGGCGTTCAATGGGCCCCGGATCAAGTCCGGGGTGACGATCCTTTTTCTTTCTGTCGACACGGCATGGCCCGCCGTCGTGCAGCGCACGCACGCGTTCGCCGTCGGCAATCTCTCTCATTGTCATCCCGGACGTCGTGCAGAGCACGCATGCGCCTGCCCTCAGCGACCTCTCTCATCGTCATCCCGGACGTCGTGCAGGGCACGCGGAGCATGACATCCGGGATCCATTCATCGCCTGCTGGCGCTCGAGCGCGTGTGGTGTTCAATGGGCCCCGGATCAAGTCCGGGGTGACGATCTTTTTCTTTCTGTCGACGTTGCATGGGCCGGCCATCGCGCTGTGCACGCATGTTCTCGGCTGTCGTGCATTGCACGCATGCGCCCGGCCGTCGTGCGGCGCGCGCATGACGCATGGGAAGCGTGCGGCGCGCGCAAGGTTCACGGGAACGCGGGCCGCGTCCTACTGCATGCCTTCGCGATCCGCCTCGGCCTGCAGGGTGAGCGCCATATAGAGCAGCGCGAAGCCCTGCATGATGCCGAGATAGTCGGTGAAGCGCATGGCGAAGTTGTGCGCCATGTGGAGCAGTTGCGGATTGTGGAAATCGAGGTCCTCGAGCGCCGCGACGGTGAAGACCTCCGGGCTCTGCTCGTCGATCCGCCGCACCAGCGCGTCGCGCACCTCGGGCATGACGCGGGGCAGGGGATTGAGCCGCGCGCCGCCGTGGCGGCGGCCGGGATCCCGCTCGGGCGCGGCGCTGTCGCCGGCGGGCGTCTGGGCGATGTCCCACTGGGCGAGCAGCAGGCGGTAGAACATGGCGAAGCCGGTCATGATCTTGGCCGGGTCGGTGCCGTCCGGCGCCACGTCGCCGGCGCAGCGTCGCGCCATGTCGAGCAGCTCCGGATTGTTGCGCGCCATCTCCTCGGTCATCCGCGCCAGGCAGAGTTCGGGCCCGAGAGTGTCGAACTCCTCGGTCACGCGCTCGCGCGTGGTCTCGACGACACGGGGAAGCAGGCTCATCGGCAGTCCTCTGGCACATGACGGGGCGCGACGCGGCAATGGATAACTCATGACCAACCTTTGCGGGTACGGGTTGTCACGAAACTCGTGACAATTGGTGAACACGCGTGACAACCAAAGCGGTCTCGCGGAGTCGGTGCGGTTGCCGGCGGAGCAACCAGCGGGCAGCCAGGGAGGACGGTGACCCGCTGTCGGCCGGCAAGGGCCCATCCGCGCCAGTGGGGTTACGCGACGGACACCGGGGCAGATGCGGCCGCGGCTGCGTTCACTTCAGGGATTCCAGCGCGAAACGATGGCGGAATGCATGACGCAGATGGCAGATCGCGGAAAAAATCGGTATAATAGAACTATACTGGTTTAAGCACACTGTGCTGATTTCATCACAGTGAACTCAACGCGTCAAGCTGAAATGGCTCTGCGATGATTTCCGCCGCTCAATGCCGTATGGCACGCGCCGCGCTGCAACTCGGCGTCCGCGACCTGGCCGAACGAGCCCGCGTCTCGGCCAGCACGATCACCCGCCTGGAATCCGGCGAGCCGCTGCGCGAGCGCACCGTGGAAGCGGTGCAGAAAACCCTCGAGGCGGCCGGCATGGAATTCAGCGTCGGCGCCGGGATCGGCGATGCCGACGTCGGGGTGCGGCTCCGCGGGGCGGTGTCGCCGCGTCCGCAGAGCGCCCGCCGCACCGTCACCCTGGCGGGCTCGACCATCGACCTGCGCTGCCATGTCGCCGCGTTCTACGCCAGCGAGGAAGAGGAAGAGCGGGTCATGATGCCGTTCCTGCGCGAGGGCCAGGAGGCCGGCGATTGCGCCCTGCTCGTGGTCGACGCGGCGAAGCGCGTTCAGCGCGTGCGCCGGCTCACCGCGTCGGGCATCGCCATTGCCGGCGACCAGACCGCCGGCCGGCTGACCGTGCGCAATTGGGAGGCGGCCCATCTGCGCGGCGGCCGCTTCGATCAGATGCGTACGCTCGACGCGATCGGCGAGGCGGCGAAGAACAGCAAGCTGCAGGGCGCGCGCATGACGCGCATCTGGTCGAACCAGGAATGGGCGCTGCTCGACCTGCCCGGCGTGCAGGATCTCGCGGAGTACGAATCGCGCATCAACGACGTGCTGCCCGGTTACGACGCGGCCGTGGTGTGCAGCTACGACCTGCGCCGCTTCGCCGCGGACGCGCTGTTCGACATCCTGCGCGTGCACCCCTACGCGATCATCGCCGGCCTGCTCCGGCGCAATCCGTTCTACGTCCCGAGCGACCGTTTCATGGCCGAACTCCACGGCCGCCGCCACGGCCACAACCACGGCGCGGCGTAACGCAGCATCGCCGTGGCCCGCTTTAATCGGGCCATCCCAGGCCGGCGTCGCACATCGGCGGGCCCTTTCAGGCCGGCGTCGCACGCCGGCGCATGCAAAAAAACGCGTCACCCCGGACTTGATCCGGGGCCCATTGAAAACCGCGGGCGCTCGCGCGCCGGCTGAGGACCAATGGGCCCCGGATCAAGTCCGGGGTGACGATTTATAAGACGTTCTCATTTGTGAGCTATAGGACGCTATCGTTTGAGCTATAGGACGCTATCGTTTGAGCTATAGGACGCTATCATTTGAGCTATACGACGCTCTCGATTGAGCTATAGGACGCGCGCTATACGACGCTCTCACTTCAGCGAGTGCGTCACCGCTTCTTGGTGTAATCCGGCGCGCGCTTGTCGCGGAAGGCGGCGGCGCCTTCCTGGTGCTCCCACGCCGGAAACCGTTCGAGCTGCATCCGCATCTCCGCGTCGAGCGCGGCGCGCAACCCGTCGAGATCCGACAGCATGGTCTTGACCGCCGCGGTCGCCGCGCGCGGGCCGTTGCAGATCTCTGTCGCCAGCGCGACCGCCGCGTCGACCGCCGAGTCCTCGGCGATATGATCGACCAGGCCGATGTGCTGCGCCTCCTCGGCGTCGATCGCGCCGCGCGCGAGGATGAGTCCGCGCGCCCGCGTGGCGCCGACCCGGCGCGGCAGGCTCCACGACAGGCCCCAGTCCGGGCCGAGCGCCAGGCGCAGGAAGGAGAAGGTGAATTGCGCGTCCTCCTCCGCCACGACGATATCGGCGAGGCAGGCGAGGCTGACGCCGGCGCCCGCCGCGTGGCCCGCCACCGCGGCGATCACCGGCTTGGGGAAGGCGGCCACCGCGGCGGCGGTCTCGGCCACCTCGGTCATGCGCGCGCGGATCTTGTTCGCGTCGGTCTCGCCCATGGTGCGCACGTCGCCGCCGGCGCAGAAATTGCCCTCGGCGCCGGTGATGATCAGCGCATGCACCGCCTCGTCGGCGGCCAGCGTCGCGAGCGCGCCGCGCAGCGCCGTGCGCATCTCCGCGGTCAGCGCGTTGCGGAGTTTCGGCGCGTTGAGCGTGAGCAGCGCCACGTGCGACTCGGGCCCGCCGGCGATCTCGATGCGCACCAGCGGTTCACCGCCCGCCGCCGGCGCCGCGGCCGCGGCGGTGCCGACTGTGGGGCGGGAGGCCGGCGCGCGGTCGGCGGCCGGCGGATGGGCGGAATCGCGGCGCTGCGACTCGGGCGCGGGCGCGGGACGAATGGGCAAGGCCGGCTCCTGCCGTTCGTCCGGCGCTTGCCCATCCGGGGCCACGCGCGGGGGCTCACGACGCAATGACGGAACGGCGGGCTCGCGGCGCGCCGAGTCGGGCTCGGTTTTGGCGCGGCTCGGCGAGGCCGGCTCGTGGCGCTCGCGCGGCGCCGGCGAATCGGCATCCGCGCGCGGGCGGTCATTGCGCAATGACGGGGCGGCCGGTTCACGGCGCGCCGAGTCGGGCTCGGGCGCGGGACGAATGGGCAAGGCCGGCTCCTGCCGTTCGTCGCGGCGGTTGCCCATCCGGGGCCGCGCGCGGGCGGTCATTGCGCAACGACGGGGCGGCGGGTTCGCGGCGCGCCGAGTCGGGCTCGGTTTTGGCGCGGGCCGGCGAGGCCGGCTCCTGGCGCGCGCGCCGCTCAAACTCCGGCTCCGCGCGCAGGCGGTCACGGCGCTCCTGCTCCGCACGCGCGCGCGGCTTTGCGTCGGGGTCCTTGCGGTCTGGCGGGGGCTCGTTGGCAACCATGGGCGCGCGCTCCGTCAGGCGATGTTGAGGTCGGCGAAGGTCTTGCCATCGGCGACGAGCTTTTCGAGCAGCGCCGACGGTTTCCAGAACAGCGGATCGTCCTTGGCGTAGCCGCGGATGGTGTCGAGCACCTTGGGCAGTCCGATGATGTCGGCCTGGCACATCGGGCCGCCGCGCCAGCGCGGGAAGCCGTAGCCGTGGATCTCGACCATGTCGATGTCGAGCGGCCGGCGCGCGATCTTCTCGTCGAGGATGCGCGCGCCCTCGTTGATCATGGCGTGCAGGAAGCGGCTCTGGATCTCCTCGGCCGGGACCTGGCGCCGCGCGATGTTCTTCTTCGCCGATTCCTCGAGCACGATCTTCTCGACATCCGGGTTCGGCCCCCCTGGACCAGAGACGGGCTTGCCGTTGTCGTAGACATACCAGCCGCGCCCGGTCTTCTGGCCGAACCAGCCCCGCTCGCACAGGCGGTCGGCGATATGGACGTAACGCTCCTTCGGATCGCGCGTCGCGGCCTGGCGCTTGCGCGCCGCCCAGGCGATGTCGAGCCCGGCGAGATCCATGACGCGGAACGGCCCCATGGCCATGCCGAACGCTTCGACCGCCTTGTCGACGTCCCACGGCATGGCGCCGTCCTCGACCAGGTAGTCGGCCTGCTTGCGCGTCTTGGCCAGGATGCGGTTGCCGATGAAGCCGTCGCACACGCCCGACAGCACGCCGATCTTGCCGAGCTTCTTGGCGAGCTCGAAGCCGGTGGCGATCACGTCGTCGCCGGTCTTGTCGGCCTCGACGATCTCGAGCAGGCGCATGATATGGGCGGGCGAGAAGAAATGCAGGCCGATGACGTCGCGCGGCCGGCGTGTCGCCGCGGCGATCTGGTCGATGTCGAGGTAGGAGGTGTTGGTGGCGAGCACGGCGCCGTCGCGCATGTTGGCGTCGAGCTGCTTGAACACCTGCTGCTTGACCGTCATATCCTCGAACACCGCCTCGATGGCGAGGTCGAGATCGGTGGTCGCCCCGTAGTCGGTGGTCGCCTCGAAGCGGGCGAGATGCTCGGCCTTGGCCTCTTGGGTGAGACGGCCGCGCGCCACGAAGCCGTCGAGATTCTTCTCGACGTTGACGCGGCCGCGCGCCACCGCCTCCTTGTCGGCCTCGAGCATGGTGACCTCGTAGCCCGAGCGCAGCGCGGCGACGGCGATGCCGGCGCCCATGGTGCCGCCGCCGACCACGGCGATGCGCTTGACCGGGCGCGGGGCCACGCCGTCGAGCCCCGGCACTTTCGACACCGCGCGCTCGGCGAAGAATACATGGCGCAGCGCCTTGGCCTGGTCGGAGCCGCGCAGCTCGGTGAAGATCTCGCGCTCGCGCTTGAGACCGTCGGCATAGGACAGCTCGGCGGCGGCCTTCACCGCCTCGAGCGCGCGCAGCGGGGAATCCTGGCCCTTGGCGGCGCGCGCGATTTTTGCTTTCTGCGTGTCGAAGAAATCGGCGCCCGGCGGCGGCGCGACGTTCATGGCGGAAATCCGTGGCAGCGCGTCGCCGGCCTTGACGGCGGCGGCGCGCGATTTCGCGAAGGCGATCGCGGCGGGCAGCAATTCGCCGCTCGCCACCGCGTCGATGATCTTGAGCGCTTGGGCTTCCTTGGCGCCGATCTGCCGGCCGCTGGTCACCAGATCGACGGCGGCCTCGAGTCCGGCGAGGCGCGGCAGGCGCTGGGTGCCGCCGGCGCCCGGGATGATGCCGAGGTTGACCTCGGGGAAGCCGAGCTTGGCGCGCCCGTCGGCGATGCGGAAATGGCAGCCGAGCGCGATCTCCAGCCCGCCGCCGAGCGCCACGCCATGGATCGCGGCGACCACCGGCTTGGTCGAGCCTTCGAGCGCGGCGATGACGTCGGGCAGGAAGGGGGGCAGCGGCGGCTTGCCGAATTCGCGCACGTCGGCGCCGGCGATGAACACCGAGCCGGCGCCGATCACCACGGCGGCCTCGACCTTCGGGTCGGCGCCGATCATGATTACCGCGTCGAGCAGGCCGCGGCGCATGGCCTGGGAAATCGCATTGACCGGCGGATTGCTGACCGTCACGACGGCGACGCCGTCCTCGATCCTGATCGATACCACGTTGCCGTTCTTGCCGTTCTTCTGGACGTCCGCCTGGCCGCTACTGTCGTTCATCGGTCCCCACTGATTTTCTTGGCTGACGTGTAACGATCCCGGGCCCGCTCAGTTGCCCGGTTGCATGCTGCCAACAAGCATGCGTGTATTTCGTGTTGTCAAGACGGCGTCACCATATCGGCGGACTGGCCAGGCTGACAAGCCGCCTGCAACAGCAAAGATCGTCGCCTGCTAAAAAGATCGTCATCCTCGGACTTGATCCGAGGATCCATGGGCGCCGGCAACATCGTATGGGCCCTCGGGTCAAGCCCGAGGGTGACAAGGGGGAATGCTGGGTAACGGAGAACGTGGCGAGGGGACGGAGCGGGCGCGCCAAACATTCCGAGTCCCGGGATGTCATGCTCCGCATGCTCTACACGACGCCCGGGTGACGATCGATGGGAAATGCTCGATCATGGCGACCATGAGATGACCCGGGTTCCTGCACCGCCTCCGCCATGGCCGGGCCATCGCACAGTCCGGAAAAATCGTCACCCCGGGCTTGACCGGGCCATAAGAAATCGTCACCCCGGGCCTGACCGGGCCATAAGAAATCGTCACCCCGGGCCTGACCCGGGCTATCGCCCTCCGGCTCGACCGGGCCATCGCATAGTCCGGAAAAATCGTCACCCCGCACTTGATGCGGGGTCCATTGGAAACGGATGGGCGCACGAGACATCTCATGGACCCCGGGTCAAGCCCGGGGTGACGATTCTCTTATGGCATGCGCCGATGCTGTCCTATGGCATGAGCCGGTGTTTTCTTATGGCATGAGCCCGTGTCACGCCGAAGCACGGCTGGGCGTATCGCCGGACCATGACGGCCGGACGGCCGCCACGTTCGGGGCTTCCCGGCTTGCGCCGCTGCTCTATAATCGCGGCAACGTCAGCCATTCGAGAGCCAATGCGAGGGAGCATCATGAGTCAGGCCAAGTTCGAGGAAATCCTGGGCGGCATCGCCAGGACCATCGCCGGCAAGCCGGTCGACGAGTCCCTGGCCAAGTTCCTCAATGACCAGTATCCCGCCGACGGCGCGGTGTTCAAAAGCGTCGAGGCCCTGTGCAAGGACGGCGAGGCCGGCGGCTGGGTCTGCGCGCGCGAGCACGGCGGCATCAAGTTCGGCCGCATCGTCAAGCAGGGCGGCGCGTGCGGCGCGTTCTCGGTCGACGTGGTGCGCATGAACAACGTCAAGGGCCCGCACCATGTGCACCCCAACGGCGAGATCGGCATGATCATGCCGATCAGCGGCACGCCGAAGTTCGACGGTTTCCCGCGCGGCTGGTACGTCGACCCGCCGGGCTCCGACCATTGGCCGACGGTGGAAGGCGGCGACGCCTACGTCCTTTACCTGCTGCCCGACGGCGCCATCCAGTTCACCGGCAAGTGACGCCGGCCGATCGTCCTGATGGCGAGGGGCAGGTGGACAACCCTTCGCTTTTTTCGTCATGGCCCGATTGAGTCGGGGCATCCACGCGTTTTTTGTGCTGTCAGCAAAAGAAAAGTCGTGGATGGCCGCAACAAGTGCGGCCATGACGAGGAGAGAAAGATAGAAGAGCGGCGCGTTGTTTTTTGTTTTTCGTCATGCCGCGGGCATCCACGACTCTTCTTCTGCTGTAAAAACGCGTGGATGGCCCGACTGAATCGGGCCATGACGAAAAAACAGCATCGGAGTTTCTGGACATCACGAGTAATCCATGACCTTTTCCCCGCAACAGATGATGATCGTGTCCGCCGCGCGCGAGATCGCCGATGGCGATGTGGTGTTCGTCGGCATGCGCCTGCCGATCGTCGCCTTCGGGGTGGCGCGGCTGACCCATGCGCCCAACGCCATCGGCGTGTTCGAATGCGGCCTGGTGCGCGAGGCGCCGGCGGCCGGCATGATCTACACCATGGGCGACCCGCACAATCAGCAGGGCGCCGTGTGGGCGACCGGCCTGCTGCAGGTCATGGGCCAGTTGCAGCAGGGCCGCGTCGACATCGGCTTCATCGGCGGCGCCGAGGTCGACCGCTTCGGCAATATCAACACCAGCTACATCGGCGATCCGGCGCATCCCACCGTGAAGCTGCCGGGCTCCGGCGGCGCGGCCGACATCGCCGCCACCGCCAAACGCCTCGCCGTCATCGTGCCGCACGACCCGCGCCGGCTGGTCGCGCGCGTCGGCTTCGTCACCTCGCCCGGCTGGCTCGACGGCGGCGACGCGCGCGAACGCGCCGGCCTCGCTCGCGATGGGATGGCCGGCGGGCCGGCCGCGGTGATCACCGACTGCGCCATCCTGCGGCCGTTCGGCCCCGACCACGAGCTGCACCTCGCCTCGATCCACCCCGGCGTCGACATCCGCGCGCTGCCGGCGAAAACCGGCTGGGACATGGCGCTGCATCCCGGCCTGACCGAAACCGACCCGCCGACGGCGGACGAACTCGCCGCCTTGCGCGCGGTCGATCCGGACGGGTTCTGGCATTGAGCTTCGGACGCCGCGTCAGGCCGAGGCGAATTTCTCTCAGTTGCGGCGCCGCTGTCTCTTCTCGTCATGGCCCGGCCGCGTGCGTGGGCACGCATTCGCGTGACACCGAGCCATCTCAGGCGGACGTCGCACGAAACTGCGTTCAAGAAAAATCGTCACCCCGGACGTCGTGCGGAGCACGCGGAGCATGACATCCGGGGTCCATGAGATGTCTCGTGCGCCGATCCATTTCCAATGGGCCCCGCATCACGTGCGGGGTGACGGTTTGTATGTTGCGTGCGTATTCACAACGCCCGCATGAGATGGCCCGCTCAAGCATGTCCTTGGGCCGCGCAAAGCGCGGACCCGAGGGTCGGGCCATGACGATGAAAAAAGAAAGCCGACGGTGTGGGGCGTCCATGCGTGGGGAGGGCCGTCAGCGCGCTTCGAGGGAAGCGCCGGCCTTGTCGCGTTCGCGCGCGGCGGCGCGCTCGAGCGACTTGAGCAACGTCGCCAGGCTGATCGACTTGAAGGTGGCGATGGCGATCTCGTCGATCTCGCGCAGCACGCTGGCGAGGCCCTGGCCGATGTCGGTGGCGGCGGCTTCGCCGGTGACGTCGCCCGCGTCGCCGGCGATATCGCCGAACAGGTGGATCACGTCGTAGAGCGAGGTGCGCTTGGCGTTGCCGGCGAAGCGGTAGCCGCCGCCGACGCCGCGCACCGCCTCGACCAGCCCGGCGCGGCCGAGATCGCGCAGCACCTTGGCGAGATGATTGACCGAGATGCCGAATTGACCGGCGATCTCGCCCGCCGACAGCGTGCGCGCCGGATCGCGCGCCAGTTCCAGCGTGGCGAGCAGCGCGATGAGGGTCTGCTTCTGCAGCTTCATCGGCTCACGCCAAGCGTACAAAGCGCTGCCACGCGACGAGGCGGGGCGAGGGGTCGTTCTTCTTGTTGCGTCATGGCCCGATTTAGTCGGGCCATCCACGAGTTTTTTGCGCGGTGGGAAAACGAAAAGTCGTGGATGGCCGGGCCAAGCCCGGCCATGACGGAGAAAAAGAGCGGACAGCAAAGTTGGGCGGCCCGGTCGATCCCCCGATCAAGTCGGGGGAGGGCCATGACGGATAAGGAATGGGACGCGGCGATCCAATGAAGGGATGACGATCGCAGGCCGATGTGGGAGGGACTCTTCATCGCAGTCATTCGATCGGCATTTCAAGCTGGATGAAGGAGCCGCCCATCATGCCCTGGCTGCGGAAGAAGGCCATGTTGAGCGCGTCGTCGCGCGCCAGCATGGTGCGCACCGTGGCGACGCCGGAGGCCTTCATGCGCGCGACGAGGGCCGCGAACAAGTGCGAGCCGATGCCGCCCTCGCGCGCCGCGGGGTCGACACCGAGCGCAAAGACCCAGCCGCTCGGCGGCGAGCCGAATTCCCAGGCGCGCACCTCGCCGATGATGAAGCCGATGAACCGGCCGTCCCGTTCGGCGACCAGGAAATAGCGGTCCGGCCGGGTGCCGTAGCGGGTATAGGCCTTGCGCCAATAATCGGGTTTGGACAGGCCGGTGATACGCGCGTCGAGCGCGCCGACCGCCTCGATATCGACCGGCTCGGCCTCGCGGATATTGACCGGGCCGCGGCCGCCGGCCGCCTCGTCAACCCGTTGTTTTCGCGCGGTATTCTGATCGGCCATCATAAGATATCCCGGTGCTCGCCGGCCCTGGGGCCATTCCCCTGAACCAGCATGCTCGTGACGCTTGACACCATGGGCCGCGAGTCCTAACTTGTAAAGAGGTATTCCAGTACCGGTTTATGTGTTTCCGCTTTGCTCGTGGACGCGGGCGCCATCGGAGGCCACAGTGCACGAGGCCCGCGCGGGCCGCATAGACCGGGAACGCAGACCCGAAACCGCACCAGGGCGACGACCTGCCGGGCCGCCGCCACACGGAATGCGAGACACAAGCAGTGAAACAGGTGGAGACCCGATGATCGACTTCAGAACCCATCCCGAGCGCTACAAACATTGGAAGCTGAGCTTCGATGGCGCCGTCGCGACCATCGCCATGGACGTGAAAGAGGATGGCGGGCTGAAGCCCGGCTATGCGCTGAAGCTCAATTCCTACGATCTCGGCGTCGACATCGAATTGTATGACGCGATCCAGCGCCTGCGGTTCGAGCATCCGGAAGTGGGCGCGGTGATCCTCACCTCGGCGAAGGACAACGTGTTCTGCGCCGGCGCCAACATCAAGATGCTCGGCCTCTCGGCCCACGGCGAGAAGGTCAACTTCTGCAAATTCACCAACGAGACGCGCAACGGCATCGAGGATGCCAGCAACTTCTCGAAACAGACCTACATCTGCGCGGTCAATGGCACCGCGGCCGGCGGCGGCTACGAGCTCGCGCTCGCGGCCGAGCACATCATGCTGGTCGACGACAATGCCTCCGCCGTGTCGCTGCCCGAGGTGCCGCTGCTCGCGGTGCTGCCCGGCACCGGCGGCCTGACCCGCGTGGTCGACAAGCGCATGGTGCGGCGCGACCACGCCGACGTGTTCTGCACATTGACCGAAGGCATCCGCGGCAGCCGCGCGCTCAACTGGAAGCTGGTCGACGAGATCGTGCCGCGCTCCAAGATGAGCGAAACGGTGAAGGCGCGGGCCCAGGAATTCGCCGGCAAGACCGACCGGCCGAAGAACGCCAAGGGCATCCAGCTCACCGAGCTCAAGCGCGAGATTTCCGGCGACTCCGTGAACTACGACAACGTCACGGCGAAGATCGACCGCAAGACCAAGTCGGTGGAGATCACCGTGCGCGCGCCGCAGAAAGAGGTCGAGTCGACGCCCGACGCGATCCATGCCGCCGGCGTCAAGTTCTGGCCGCTCGCCGTCGCGCGCGAGCTCGACGATCTCATCCTGCATCTGCGCACCAATGAGCCGAACCTCGGCATCTGGGTGTTCAAGACCACCGGCGACGCCGACCTGGTCGAGAAGGCCGACAAGGTGCTCGCCGCCAATGCCAAGGATTGGCTGGTGCGCGAGATCACGCTTTATCTCAAGCGCACCCTGAAGCGCATCGACGTGTCGTCGCGCACCATCATCGCCCAGGTCGAGCAGGGCAGCTGCTTCACCGGCACGCTCGCCGAGCTGCTGTTCACCGCCGACCGCTCGTTCATGCTGAACGGCGTGTTCAAGGGCGACAACCGGCCGGCCGGCAAGGTCCGCCTGACGCCGATGAACTTCGGTCCCTACACCATGGGCAACGGCCTGACCCGCCTGCAGACGCGCTTCCTCGGCGCCAATGGCACGGTCGACGATCTGAAGAAGAAAGTCGGCAGCGACATCGACGCGGAAGAGGCGGAGAAGCTCGGCCTCGTCACCTTCGCGCCCGACGACATCGATTGGGAAGACGAGGTGCGCCTCGCCATCGAGGAACGCGCGGCCCTGTCGCCCGACGCGCTCACCGGCATGGAGGCGAGCCTGCGCTTCGCCGGCCCGGAGACGCTGGAGACGAAAATCTTCGGCCGCCTGTCCGCCTGGCAGAACTGGATCTTCCAGCGCCCCAACGCGGTCGGCGCCGAGGGCGCGCTCAAGCTGTTCGGCACCGGCAAGCGCGCCAACTTCGACGACAACCGGGTGTAGGAGCGACGAAGCCCGGCGCGCAAACGATTGAGGAATGGGCCCCCGGATCAAGTCCGGGGTGACGATGAAGAAGAGAGAGCGGAGACCACTCAGCGAGTTGATGGCCCGATGGGCATGAGAGAGCGGACAGAGCGCCCGACGGGCACGGACAGATTTGGGAGAGAAGCATGGTAGGCATCAATTACAGCGATAAGATTCCGAACAACGTCAATCTCGACGAGGATCCGCGGCTGCAGCGCGCGCTGGAATCCTGGCAGCCGGAATTCCTCAACTGGTGGAAGGAGCTCGGCCCCTTCAACGCGCTCAAGCATGACGTCTACCTGCGCACCGCGGTGAGCGTCGAGCCGTCCGGCTGGGCCCACTTCGATTACGTCAAGATGCCGGAATACCGCTGGGGCATCTTCCTGGCGCCGGCCGAGCCGGGCCGCCAGATCAACTTCGGCAAGCACAAGGGCGAGCCGGCCTGGCAGCAGGTCCCGGGCGAATACCGCTCCGAGCTGCGCCGCCTCATCGTCACGCAAGGCGACACCGAGCCCGCGTCGGTCGAGCAGCAGCGCAGGCTCGGCCTCACCGCGCCGTCGCTCTACGACCTGCGCAACCTCTACCAGGTCAACGTCGAGGAAGGCCGCCACCTGTGGGCGATGGTCTATCTGCTGCACGCCTACTTCGGCCGCGACGGCCGCGAGGAGGCCGAGGCGATGCTGACGCGCCACGCCGGCGATCCGGACAAGCCGCGCATCCTGCAGGCGTTCAACGTCGACACCACCGACTGGCTGTCGTTCCACCTATTCACCTATTTCCAGGACCGCGACGGCAAGTTCCAGCTCGCTTCGCTCTCCGAATCGGGCTTCGATCCGCTGTCGCGCACCTGCCGCTTCATGCTGACCGAAGAGGCGCATCACCTGTTCGTCGGCGAGAGCGGCATCACCCGCATCGTGCAGCGCACCTGCGAGATCATGAAGGAAAACAAGCTCAGCGATCCGAGCGACGTGCGCAAGTTCGGCGGCGTCGACCTGCCGACCCTGCAGAAATACATCAACTTCCACTACTCGATCTGCCTCGACCTGTTCGGCCAGGAGCTCTCGACCAACGCCGCGACCTACTACACCATGGGCATCAAGGGCCGTTACGGCGAGACCAAGATCGCCGACGACCATGTGCTCGAGGGCATGAGCTACAAGGTGCCGGGCATCCGCGACGGCAAGATCGTCGAATCCGACGAGCCGGCGCTCAACGCCATCAACCAGCGGCTGCGCGACGATTACGCGACCGACAGCCAGCGCGGCATCGACAACTGGAACAAGATGATCGCGAGCCAGGGCATCGATTTCGTGCTCACCCTGCCGAACCGCGCCTTCCACCGCAACATCGGGCCGTTCGCCCAGGTGCGCACGGATGTGAAGGGCAACCTGATCAGCCAGGCCGAGTTCGACAAGCGCAAGAGCGACTGGCTGCCGACCGAGGAGGACAAGGCCTACATCCACTCGCTGATGAAGCCTGTGACCGAGCCCGGCAAGTTCGCCAACTACATCGCGCCGCCGCAGCGCGGCATCAACCGCCAGCCGGTCGATTTCGAATACGTGAAGTTTCACTGAGCCGCGTTAACACATAGGGCGAGACGCCCGTCGCGAGAGACGGCGTCCGGTCGAAAGATCGGGCGCCGTTTTCGTGTTCTGCCGCAGGTCTTGATCGGCCTTGCGAGGCCGCATGATACATGGGCGTGCGTCTGAGCTTCCCTGTTATGCTTTTCGTTTGTGCTAGGGCTTCGGCGGAAATTCAGGTCCTAGCGTCGGCGGGCCACTACTACCTTGCGGTGACGAGCCTTGCCCGCGCAAGCTTCTTAGTCCTGCCTCCATTTGCAGCCGTCTGAGTTCCGCTTCCTGGGCAATTGCATCTGGGTAATAGATGCGAGCGAAGTCATTCACTTTTAGACCGTCGGAAAGACCAATATTTTTCGCCATAGCGATCAACAGACATCGCAGAAGCGTAGCTTGCTCGTGGGGCGAAATTTTTCGAGCCGGATCGAGGGCGATGAATAAATCTGCCCAGGCTTCACGGACCTCTGCGGAATCGTTGTAGACGACGTCAATTAGGTTCAGAACTGGTCCTGCTTCAGTCGTGGCGATAAATGCGCGCTCCTGCATAAGCGTTGCAAAGATGTATAGCTTTTGTTGACGCTGTTGAGCTTCCTGCTCTCCCTTCCGACGCATACGTTCAGCTAATAAAGCGGCAGACCGAGGGCCTTGCCAAGTCGCATACGCGGCCAAGGCGGTGGCCACTGCGCTCATCGTAGCGGTGATTAGTCCAATGGTCGGAAGGTCCACAGCAATCCCTAAAAATTTCGTACGCGTTTCAAACTGACATTTACAGGACCAATCGGAGTCTCAATACGCATATAGGGTTTCTGTGCGAAGTCCGCGGGTAGCCGAATTGGAATGGTGTATGTCAATCCTTCGGGGCCAACAACATGGCCTTGGATGAGCGTTACGTTGGGAGGCGCTTTTACCGTGATTTCCCCGATGCAGTCGCCACCGTCATCACTGACCTTGTAGCGTCCGTCGAACTCAACACCGCCGGCGTCGACTTCGACGATCACCCCGTCTTTAAAGGCGAACAAACCAAGGCCCGGGCCCTGTGCCCCCATGAAGTAACCGGCGTAGAACCCATTGAGTGCCTCGACCATGTTTATGCTTTCGGCTTGGAGTGAGCAAGTCTTAGCATGCCATGGTCACTACACTGGACTGAAAGCCACTTTGAAGGCGACATTGCAGGCAGAATGGCGGCTGCGGCTACTGCAGGCCATTTCAATTCGTTTCTAGGTGGGACAAAGGCGCGTGGTTAGTACTCGTACCCCTTCCTCAACTCCGGCACGAACATCATCTGCGCCAGGCCGAGCTTCTCCAGCTCGCTCTTGCCCTGCGCCACGATCGGCGCGTCGGGGCGCATGTGGTTGGGGATGATGGTGCGCAGCTTGGGATTGCCCGTGGTCAGCAGCTTCGCGACCTGGGCGAACTCGCGCGGGTCGCCGCTCAGGCTGACGATCGCCAGGTCGGGCTGGTAGAGCGTGGCGTAGAGCGCGAGGTCCGTGAGCAGCGTCGAATGGGCGTTGAAGAACACGGTGAAGCCGGTCTCGAAGGTGACGAGGAACGCCGCCGCCGGGCCGCCGTCGGCGCCGTTGGCCAGCGTGTTGTCGTGCGCGCTCGGCGCGATCTTGAAGCGGATGCCCTTCAGCGTGAACAGGTCGCCGACGCCGGCGCGGCGGAACTGCTCCTTCTTGAGGCCCTGGCCGACGAGCCAGTTGCCGAGCGGGCCGGGGGCGATCACCGTGGCGCCCGAGACGGCGGCGACCTCGAGCGGATTGCCCATGTCGTCGGTGTGCGAATTCGGCACCAGGATGAAATCGGTGCGCTGGAGCGACTCGACCGGCACGGGGCCGTCCGGGTTGGCGAGCCACGGGCTGGTGACCACGACCACGCCGTTGGGCGAGGTCAGGCGGTAGAACTGGTGGCCGAGCCACTCGATCTTGACCTTGCCGCCATCGGCTTTGCCCGGCGCGGCGGCCGGCCCCTGGGCCGTGAGGTCCTGAGCCGCGGCGAATGGCGCGGCGAGCAGACTCGCGGCGAGCAGGACCATCGCCGACACAACGCGCGCGATGAAACGGATCGGCCCGGCGCCATTCATGTGCGTTCTCCAATGACGGATTGGTTTCACGATACGCGGGACGAACGCGGGGATTTCTATTCGGAATAGTCTGCCGGTAACGCGCGAAGCCGGCCACGCACGATCGCGTGAATGGCCCTGATCCTTTCGCTCGTGAAGGAAAAACGGCGGCGGCCGGCCGGCGCGCGGAATCAGCCGAACCATTCGATGCCGAACACCTGAAGCGTCAGGGAGCCGCGTTAGCGAGAGACGGTGAACATCCCTGGCCGGGCGTGGCCTGCGGTGGCAAACCGGGCGTCCTTCTTTGCCCGCGTGCCCGCCCTCAACACCAGCCATCCGATGTGCCGTGCGACACGCGGCTCAGGGTCTTGGTCCTGCCGAACAGCGGAATGCCCGAATAGACGCGCGCGACGATCACGTCGGCGGATTTGAGCTGCGCCGAGACGTTGTAGGTCTTGCCGTCGTTCGGGTTGTAGAACCCGCCGCCGCCCCAGCGGTCGGGCGGCGTGGGATGCAGGCCCCACAGGATCGTCAGGCCGCAGAGCGGGCGCTCGCGCAGCGCCGGATTCGGATTCTTCTTGTCCTTGTTCGGCTCGCCCTCGGCATTGCGCGGCGTCAGCAGCCAGAGAATTCGGCCGCATAGCCGATCGGCGCAGTCGAAGATCTGCACGGCCACTTCGCCGTCCATCAGCCAGACGCCGGGCGGAATGGCGGCCGCCGCCGCCGTGCGCGGAGCCGCGAGGCAGAGGAGGATGGCGAGCGGCAGGGCCAGGCACCCCAGCCAGGGCCGCGCGCGCGGCCGCTCGGAGTGCGGCCGACCGTCGAGTCCGGAAGAAGGGCGATCCGCCGTCGGCGTCACGAACGTCTCCTCACGAGGCGCTGGGAGCGCTCGGGGCAAGCAGGCGCGTCTCGAAGGAGACGACGGCGGAGCCCTGTTCGTTCCACCATCAGCCATAGGGCAACGATGCGGGTCCTTTCACGGACCTTATAGGCGGAGGCCTTCGGCTCTAGCCTCCGCCTTCTTCATACCACATGTGCGCCAATTAGGGGCGGGAATGCCAACCACGTACGGTCGTGGTGTAAGGCTTTTCCGCCTGCCCGGCTTGTCCGGTCGTGGCGCGGCTACGCGGCCTTGCGGCGGCGAAGCAACCCGAGGCCGGCCAATCCCACGGCGAGAAGCGTGAGCGTGCCGGGCTCCGGCACGGCGGCCGCGGCGACAGGGGAGAACGGGAGGAACGTGGGAGTCTCGCCGCTCGCACCGGTTTCAAGCGTCAAACCGCCGCTGTAGCCATCGCTGTCGCAGTCGATGCCGATGGTGTTCATATCCAGCGTCACCGCGCCATTGTCCGCCAAGGCCCGGCCGCAACCGATCGTCGCGCCGTTCTTCATCGTGATGCTGGTGAGGGCGAGAATGTTTCCCTGAAACGACGCGGTTGTATCGAGGGTGGCGGAGCTGCCGACATTCCAGAATACGCCGGCGCCGTCGCCGGTGTTGATCACGTTCACGATCGAGCCCGGCGAAAGGATCAGGGTGCTCGGCATCTGGAAGACCCAGACCGCATTGGCGTTGCCCTGGCCGTCGAGGGTGACCGCGCCGGTCAGATTGCTGATGGCCGCCGGGACCGTATAAATTCCCGGGAAGATGGTGAGGCCCACGAGGTCGGCGCTGAGGAGAGACCCGGCGCCGAGGAGCCCGAGGTTGGTGCGTGCATTGGTGAGATCGCTTTGCGCCTGCGCGGCGAGCGCGGTGGTCGTGTGAACCGAGCCGCCCGTCACCTGCGGATCCGCCGTCGCGACGCCGGGCGAAGAGTTGAAGCCGGTGATGGAAGACCCAGCGGAGACACCGAGATTGCCGAAAATGATGCTGGTCGGAATATTGGTCACCTCGGCAGCGCCCAGGACGGCGAAGCTCGCCAGATCCGAACTGAGCAATGGCACCGCTTGTGCCGTCGAGGCGTATGAGAGAAGGGCTGCGGGGACAGTGAGTGCGCGCACCCACGAGGACAAAGACGTCTGATGATGTTTCATAGGCCGCTCGTTGCAATAAGCGCGCCGTAGAATTCACTCCATGTTTACAATGGCTTGAGAAAGGCGGCTGCGAAACTGTAAGATTTATAACTAACTGACCCATCTGTCATACAGAAAAAATATGGCAACTTCTGAAGCCTTTTCAAGGAGATAGACCAGATTGCGCAGCAGAAAAGAAGTGACGGTAGGCTTTACAGGTGTAGGCCATTTCGCCTGCCTCGGCGCGCGTCGGGCGCGGCATGAGTGAGCTTCCCAGCCAAATCCGAGGACGCACACGTGTCGCGCTCCAGAGATGATTCCCCATCTGATGGTGCGTGGCGCCCCATGTCGCCCGATCGATCTTCCGCATGTCGCAATCGTCGCGGCGCGGGTGCACGCGGCCTATCCCGAGGATGCGGCGGTGTTCGCCGAGCGGCTGCGGCTCTATCCGGCGGGTTGTCTCGTGTGCGAGAGCGGCGGGCGGCTCGCCGGCTATGTGCTGAGCCACCCGTGGGCGGATCGCGCGGCCCCGGCGTTGAACAGTCTGCTCGGCGCGCTGCCCGCGTCGCCCGCGACCTATTACATCCACGATCTGGCGCTGCTGCCCGCGGCGCGCGGCGCGGGTGCCGGCTCGGCCATCGTCGCGGCGCTCGTCGCCCAGGCGCGCGCGGAGAAGCTCGCCACGCTGTCGCTGGTCGCGGTGCATGGTTCAGAAGAATTCTGGCGCCGCCATGGATTCGCCGCGGTCGCGGATGCGGCGCTCGCCGACACGCTGCGCAGCTACGACGAGTCCGCCCGCTTCATGATGCGCGCAGTCGGCTGACACCTGGGCGGGTGTTGGTAGCACTCCAGGGAGTTGAATCCCCGGCATGCGGATTTTCACTCCGCTGCCCGGCTGCCTGCGCCGTTCACCGTCCGCCGCCGCCGCCGCCCGAGCCTCCGCCCGAGCTGCCGCCGCTGCCCGCGCCCGTGGCGCCGCCGGTGGTGCCGCGCGTCGTGCTGCTGCCGGTGCCGCCCGGGCTGACGGCGCTGTCGCGTGTGTTGCGCCGCGGCGGTGTCGCCATGGGCGGCGAGGCCGGCGTCTCGGCGCCTTGTGCGTTGGGCGCGCCGGTGCCGCTCAGCGGCCCGCTGGTGCTGCCCGGCGCGCCCGGCGCGCCCGGCGCGGTGCCGCTGGCACGGCCGCGCTGCTCGGGCGCGGGCGCGGTGCCTTGCAGGTTGGGCGAGGCATCGGCGTCCTGGTTCTGGCCGCTCACTCCGGCGTCGCCCGGCAGGGGCGAGCCGACGCCGGCCTGGCGCAGCAGGGTGCGCGCCTGGTTGAGGTTCTGCATGCAGAGCGCGCCGTTGCCGCTCTGGCCCGCGGTGCGCGCCTGCTGCAGCGCGTCGCGCACCTGTTGGCGCTGGCTGTCGTCCATGCCGGCGCCTTGCCGGGTGCCCGGCTGCTGGGCGATGCCGCCGGCCGGCGCCTGGCCGCTGGTGGCGGGGAAGCCGTCGGACAGGCGCTGCACCTCGTTGCCGCAGGCGGCGGCATCCTGGGCGGCGGCCGGGCCGGCGAACGGCAGGGCGGCGAGCGACAGGCAGAACAGGGCGGGCAGGGCGGTCATCGGGCGCATGGCGGTCTCCTCGCTGTCGGGTGACAGGATAGAAACCCGCGGCGGGGCGTAGCGGTTCCGCCGCGCGAAGCCAGTACGGACGGACCTTGTCCGCGACGATCGCCGCGGCGTCAGGCGAGCAAAGCCTGGGTCACGTCATGGCCGGTTTCGATATCGACCACCGTGAAGCGGACGCCGGTCTCCGCCCAGTGCCGCAGTTCGCCGATGGTGCGATAGCGCGCGGCGTCGGTGTCGTAGAGCCGGCTCTGCGGGTAGCGTTTGACCAGGATCGGGTAGGCTGGCGGTGTTTCGGGCATTGGCCGCGCTCCGGCGGTGGTCCCCAGGATGGGTTCAGGATAGGCCGCCGCGGCGGGCGTGACAACCGCGCTGCGCACAGCCGCGCCGGCAAGGGTTTTTCTCGGCGCCGCGCGCACGATCCGCTGATCTGGACCGGCACTATGCTCTAGAGGTTCGATGAATCGCACTGTCCATGCCGAACCGGTTTCCACTGGGGCGGAAAGCGCTTTAGCGGTCCTGCCACACCGGCTTGCGCTTTGCCATGAAGGCGGTGAGGCCCTCGATCGGGTCTGCGAGCCGCATCAGATCGTCGAGATAGTATTTCTCGACCCATGCGAGCTTGTCGCGGATGCGCCGGGCCGTGTCGGCGCGGCTGGCGTGCACGGCGCGGCGCAGCGCGCTGGCGCTGTGGGCCGCCAGGTGGCTGTCGAACCAGCGCAGCGCCGCCACGTCGGGCTCGTCGGCGATGTGGTTGATGAGGCCGATGGCGAGCGCCTGCTCGGCGGTGACCGGATCGCCGGAGAACAGCATCTCGTCGGCTTTGGCCTGGCCGATGCGCTCGGGCAGCAGGCAGCTCGCCGCCGGCGCGAAGACGGCGAGCTTGATCTCCGGCTGGCCGAGCCTGGCGTCGGGTGCGGCGAACAGCAGGTGTCCGCTGCAGGCGAGCTCGAGCCCGCCGCCCAGGCACCAGCCGCGGATCGCCACCAGCACCGGCAGCGGGAATTCCACCAGGCGCCGCACCATGGCATGCATGCCGGCGAGCATGGCGGCGCAGGGCTCGGGCATATGTTCGGGAATGCTGGCGCCATAGCTGAAGTTCGGCCCGTCATGGTCAAGCAGCACGCCGCGCAAGTGCTGATCATCCGCATGCGCCGCGAGCGCCGCGTCGACGGCTTCGGTCATCGCGACGTCGATCAGATTGGCTTTCGGCCGCGCCAGCCGCAGGCGCAACAGCGCGCCGTCGCGCTCGGTCCAGACGCGGAGCGGCGGTGTGGCGGCATTGGCCGTGAGGTCGGTGGCGGTTGTCATCGTGAGTGCCCCAGGTGGCGCGTTACCCTGTACTCCGTCATGCCCCGGCCCTCGGGTCCGCGCTTTGCGCGGCCCAAGGACATGCTTGTCCGGGGCATCCACGACGTTCCTTTCGTCTCATCAAAACGCGTGGATGGCGCGACTAAATCGGGCCATGACGAAAAGAAGAAAAAATCACGCTGCAGCCTACTTCTTCTTCGGCATCAAGCTTTCGGTCAACTCGTCGCTCCACGGCGCGCCTTTGGCGAGCGCCTGGCGCAGGGCGACGAAGTCGATCTCGCGGCCGGTTTCCTTGGTGCCGCGCGCGAAGGCGCGGAAGCCGACGCGGGCCTCGGTCATCATGTTGAGCGCCATCCAGGCGCGCGCGCCTTCCTTGTTGCGCTGCCAGGCGTCGAGCTTGGGCTTGCGCAACTCCTCGATGGTCTTGAGCGTGCATTCCGGGAAGGTTTCGATCAGCGTGGCGCACAGTTCGTCGACGCGCGCGTCGAGCCGCGACAGGTCCATCTCGCCCTTGGCCATCTGCGCCTTGCCTTGCGCGAGCGCGTCGCCGGTCTTGGCTTCGCCGAACACGAAGCGGCCGAATTCGTCGGTCATGCGCGCCGTTTCGACCAGTGGGTTGGGCGACGAACTTGCCATCCACCTTGAGCGCCGGCACCACGTCGGAGATCATGCCGATGCGATAGGCCTTGTGGGCGGAGAACGGCTGGCACAGCACGCCGGCGTTCATCGCCTGCTCGACGCCGACCAGCACGGGCAGGAAATCGGTCGCGCCGGCGATCGGCGCCGAGCCGTGCTTGGGGCCGGCCTGGCCGAAGCGCGCCATGTCCTGGGCGATCGAGAAGTCGCAGGCCATGCCGATCTCCTGGCCGCCGCCGAGCCGCATGCCGTTGACGCGGCAGATCACCGGCTTGTCGACCGTCAGGATGGTCGTGACCAGGTCCATGAACAGCCGCATGTATTGGCGGAATTCCTGCGGATTGCCGGCGTAATACTCGGCGAGCTCCTGGACATTGCCGCCGGTGCAGAAGCTCGTCGTGCCGCTCGCCGTCAGCACGATGCAGACCACGTCGCGCGACAGCGACGCCTGGCGCAGCGCGACGGTGGCGCCCTTCATCATGTCGACGGTCAGCGCATTGAGCTGCCTGGGATTGTCGAGCACGACCCAGGCGTTGAACAGCCCCTCGGCGACGCTGCCGTCGGCGCGCTTCGCCGGCTTCTTCTCGTAAAGAATGCCGGGCGCGATGGCGGCGTCGGCCACCAGGTTGTGGTCGACCAACTGCGCCGGCTTCGTCGCCTCTGCGACGGCGAGGGGATCGGAGGCGGGAATGAGTTTTTCCGTCATGGTCTCTCTGTGTCTTTCTTGTCATGCCTCGGCATGTCCGGGGCATCGACGACTTCGTTTTCACTCGCCAGAAGAGAAGGTGGATCCTCGGGTCAAGCCCGAGGATGACGAATTATACTGGAAGCGAGCCTTCGTGCGACCTGATCGACATTGAAGCTATAAAAGTTCGTCACCCTCGGGCTTGACCCGAGGGTCCATCGAACAGCGATCGCATACGGCTGATGAACTCGGACGACGCTGACGCAGCAACTACGCCGGCTCAAATCACGCCGTTGTCCTTATAGGTCTTCCATTCGGCGTCGGTGAGGCCGAGGAAGTCGCGGAAGACGAGTTCGTTGTGCTCGCCGATCAGCGGCGCGTGGGAGGTCACGTCGCCGGGCCGGTCCTCGAGCTCGATGCCGGGATAATAGTAGGACTGGTCGCCGATCTCCGGGTGCTTGCGCACGCGCCAGGTGCGGCGGTGGGCGATCTGCTCGTCGCTGAACAGGTCGGCGACGGTGTTGACCTTGTAGCTGTGCACGTCGGCCTGCTGCAAGGCGGCCGCGGCGGCATCGGCGCTGCGCCCGGCGCACCACGCCCCGATCGCCTGGTCGAGGTCGGCGGTATTCTCGCGCCGCGCGTCGGCGGTGGCGAAGCGCTTGTCGGTGGTCCATTCCGCATGGCCGACGGTTTTCGCCAGGCGCGCGAATTCCGCGTCGTCCCAGCACGACAGCACCATCCATTCCTCGTTGCTGCACGGGTAGGCGTTGTGCGGTGCCGCGACCGGATCCTGGTTGCCCATGCGGTCGACGATATTGCCGTTGGCGTGATAGTCGTGCAGCGCGCCCGACAGGAACGTGCAGCCGCATTCATATTGCGCGACGTCGATATAGGCGCCTTCGCCGGTGCGCCGCTTGCGGTCGAGGGCCGCGAGGATGACCGGCGTGCCGACCAGGGCGGCGACGAAATCGATATAGGGCCCATAGAGCAATTGCGGCGAGCCGCCGGGATAGCCGGTCAGGCCGCAGAAGCCGGCGAGCGCCGAGAGCTGCGAGCCGAAGCCGCCGGTGGCGGCGCGCGGGCCGGTCTGGCCCATGTTGCAGGTCGAGATATAGACCAGGTCCGGGTTGGTCTTCTTCAATTCCTTGTAGCCGAGCCCGATGCGGTCGACGACGCCCGGCCGCATGTTCTCGATCAGCACGTCGGCCCAGTCGGCGAGGCGGCGCGACAGCTCGATGCCGCCCGGCTTCTTCACGTCGATGGTGACGGCGTATTTCGAATCGTTGAAATAGGCGAAGCAGCCGGAGCGGTTGATGCCCTTCTTGCCGTTCTTGTAGGGCGGGTATTGCAGGCGGAAGCCGTCGGGCCGGTCCCACGCCTCGACATGCACGACGGTCGCGCCGTAGTTGCCGAGCAGCTTGCCGATCCACGGGCCCGCGGCATAGCCGCCGACCTCGACAACCTTCAGCCCATCGAGTGCATAAGGAACGCCAGCCATATCGAAATACTCACTTCCCTGCGGTGACGAGTTTCGCGTCTTTGGGCGCGATGCCGAATTCGTTGAGGATCGCCTGGTCGTGCTCGCCGGGCTTGGGCACGCCGCGGCGCACGCCGAGGCGCTCGCCGTCGACCATGGCGAAGCCGCCGTTGAAGCGCTCGTCTCTGGCCGTCGGCGCCTTTGATGTCGTGCCAGAAGCCGCGCGCGGCGAGCTGCGGGTCGGTGGCGATGTCCTTCACCGTGCTCACCGGATAGCCGAGCATCTCGCGCTCGAACGCCTGCTGCAGGAATTCCGCCTTGGTGACGGTGAGGAAGAAGCGGCCGATCGGCCCTTCCATGGCATCGACCTGGGCTTGCGTCGTCTGGGTCGAATCGAATTTCGCCCAATCGATGGTCGCGAGCACGCCCATCTCGGCGCCGGCGTCCTTCATCCAGGCGCACAGGCCCTCGTTGGTGCGCCGGCCGGCGACGCCGCCGTAGATGATGAAATTGAGATAGCCGTCCTTGCACGGCCAGAACACGCGGTAGACCGCGCCATGAACCGAGCGGCCGGTCATGAAGGCGCCGGCGCGCGACGGATTCTCGCCGAGCATGTCGTAGAACGCCGGCGCGTGGGCGATCGAGATGATGACGGCGGATTGCGCCGAGACGTCGACATGGTCGCCGGTGCCGGTCAGGCCGCGCTTGTGCAGCGCCACCAGGGCGCCGACCGCGCCTTGCGAAGCGGCCCAGGGATTGGATTGCGGATGGGAGATGCGCAGCGGCATCTGGCCGGGCTCGCCGGCGAGCGACATGGCGCCGCTGGCGGCCATCAGCTCGAGGTCGGAGGCGCGCCATTCGGCGCGCGGGCCGGTGCGCCCGAACGGCGTGATGGAAACGTGAATGAGCTTGGGATTGGCGGCACGCAGGGTCGCCGGATCGAACAGCGCGGCTTCGTCCGAGTCGGGCAGGGCGGTCTCGATCAGGAAATCGACCTGGGCGGCGAGCTTGCGGAACAGGGATTTGCCGCTCTCGCTCGTCAGGTCGAGTGTGAGCAGCCGTTTGTTGACGTTGTCGGCGCGCCAGCCCGGGGCGTCGAGCGATGCGCCGGGTGGTTCGATCTTGATAACGTCGGCGCCGAGATCGGCGAGGAAGCGTCCTGTCAGCCAGCCGAGCTGGCCGGTACAATCGAGAACCCGATAGGGCTCCAACAGCATGAAGCGTGCGTCCTTCCTGTTTTAAAGCCGTCCGCGCTCCGTTTGACGGGAGCGCGGACGTTCTTCTTCTTTGCTTTAGCGGCCGGTGCGGGCGAGCGACAGCACCCAGCCCTGCATGTGCGACTTCATCTTCGCGATCTGCTCTTCGGTGAAGAACTTCTCGGGCTTCACCTTGTCCACGGGGTACACGGGACGATGGAAGTCCTGCTCGTAGCCGTAGGGCACGGTCGCGTCGATGCCCATGCCGCCTTCGAACACGGTGTTCGCCGCGGTCCACTGGGCGCCGCCCGCGGTCATGCGCTCGGCCGGCATGAAGGTCTGGCCGATGCCGCCCGGATGCGGGTTGAGGATGTCGGTCTGCGGGTTCACGCGGGTGGTGAGGCACCACATGATGTCGTCCATGTCGTAGATGTCGACGTCTTCCGACACCGCGATGACGAGACGCGCGCCCTGCGAGCAGGCGAGGATGGCGGCCAGGAAGTTACGCTGCCAGCCTTCCTCGATCTTGTTGCGCTTCTTCACCTGGATGATGGCGCCGCCCCAGTCGGTCATGCAGTAGGGGATGTGCACGTTGGTGACGATGCCCGGCTGCAGGCGCTCGCACAGCTCGTAGATCGCCGATTCGCGAACCGAGGTGTCGATGTTGGCGTCGTCCGCGGTGTGCACGCCGAGCGGGAAGATGATCGGCTTGCTGGCCTTCTTGCGCATGGTGATCGCGGTGACGTGGAACGTCGGCGCGCGATAGGCCTTGCCCATGTAGCCGGCCCATTCCGGATGGAAGAAATACTTGCCCTGCAGGCCGGCATCTTCCGATTCCTTGGTCTCGTAGCGCTTGTCGCGCGGGTGCAGGTAGCCTTCCAGCACGTATTCCGCGTCGGCCAGGGTGTAGGCGTCGATGGTGCGGCATTTCACGATGCGCACCGGCGAGCCCTGGATGGCGCCGGCGATGCCGACCTCGTCGCAGCCCTTCGGCAGGATCGCGTAGTCGAAGCCGCCGCCCGCGACGTAGGTGCAGGCCGGCGGAACGCCGAAGCACATGGTCAGCGGAATCGGCTTGTCGTCCTTGTAGTGCGCCGTCATGACCTGCCACATGTGCGAGCCCGGCGAGATCTGGAAGGTGCCGACGTTGCCCCAGCGGAAGTTCATGCGGTTGTAGCCGATGTGGCTGCCGCCGTCGAAGTAGTCGCCGATGACGCACGAGATGCCCGACCCGATGGTCAGCTCGCTCTCGAGCTCGGTGTGGCGGATCGCCGTGATCCACTTGTTGACGTCGAGGTCATCGGTGATGACCTCTTCCTGGACCGGCGCCTCGCTCTGCGGGATTTCGACGGGCTTCAGCGGCTTCTCGAAAGCGCGCGCGACTTTCTTGACGCGCTCCTGGGAATCCTTCCAGCCGAACATCTGTTCGATGACGCGGATGTCGCCGAACAGGTTGGTGATGGCGCGCGCGTGCGGCTTGCCCTTGACGTTGTTGAAGAGCATGCAGGGGCCGCCGTCGAAATGCTTCTGCAGGCCGGTGATCTCGAGGTCCGGATTCACCTCCTTGTCGGTCTCGACGAGGTTGCCGGTGGCGCGCAGCCAATCGAGCGCGCCGCGCAGGCTCGTGATATCCTTCTTGCCGGACTTCTTGTCCGCCTCTTTGTCCTTCGGACGGTAACGGTAGCCATGGTAGTTCTGCCTCTCTCAGGTTAAAGGGTATCGATTGTAAGGGCAACGGCGCGCGAACCAGCCGGCCGCGCGCCGCGCCATTGTTGGGGCGTGAGCCCGTTTTAGTCCGGGATGGCCGCCTTCAGCTTCGGATCGTTGCGGATATTTGCTCTCGTCGACGAATTTGCCCATCTTCGACTTGGCGCCGTGCTTGGCGAGAGCTTCGAGATACATCGGATGGACCTTCGGATTCTGGTCCTCGTACTCGATCTGCTTGCCGCCGTCGCGCACGCTGACGTCCATGCCGAGCCACACCGCGCGCTTCTCGGCCAGGGTCGGGATAGCGCATGCTGCCCATGGCGATGGCGAGATAGCGGGCCGGCTCCGGGCTGGCGTTGAAGTGCTGGTGGAACATGCCGTCGGGCGGCGCGAAGACGACGCCGTGATCCCAGTCGACGCGCACCAGGTCCTTCTCGAAGTCGTACCACAGCAGCGAGTAGCCTTCGCCCTTGGCGCACATGACGTGGAAGTCGGCGCCGTGGCGGTGGCCCTTCTTGTAGGTGCCGACCGGCATCTCCGAGACGTGGGCGTGCATCGTGCCGTCGGCCAGCGACGAACATGATGTTGGAGCCGCCGGCGCCGCGCTTGTCCCACTTCTGCAGTTCGAAGGCCGCGAGGTCGGGCACGAAGTTGGTTTCCCACATGTGGCGGCCCGGGATCTTCGGGATCAGTTCGCCGTCGCCGGAGAAGTAGTCCGACTTGCCTTCGCGCTCGGGGAATTTCGCGTCGTTCTGGAACACGAAATGCGTCGTTGCGGTAGAGATTGATCACCAGCGGCAGATTGTTGCAGGAGTAGAGGCGGGCGCGCTGGGTGCCGGAGCCGTTGAAGTGCTGGTAGCGGCAGTTGAGCGGCAGAGCGAAGAGGCTCTTGGGACCCCATTCGAAGGTGTGCTTCTTGCCTTCGTAGGTCTCGACCTGGGTCGAGCCGTGGCCGTCGATGACGTAGAAGACTTCCTCGAAGATGTGCTTCTGCGGGATTGCTCTTGCCGCCGGGCGGGAGGTCGATGACATACATGGCGAGGAAGTCGCCGCGGCCCTTGAGGTGGACGAAACAGCCCGGCACGCCCATGCGCGCCCAGGGCTTGGTCTGCACCTTCTTGATGTCGACGCCGAAATCCTCGACGACGGGAATTCCCTCTTCCTTGACCCAGTCCAGATAGGGGTCGACGAGGAATTTGTCGTCGGCCAGGTTGGTGATGTCTACCATCGTCGTCATCGGATGTGCCTCCTCGTGTGCCGGCTTAGTCTAAATATCCGTGCTAAGCACATGGTCGCCGGTTACAGGAATTCGGGCGGCATCACGCGCGCGGGAAGTCTACTGTACTGAACTGTATTATTGCGCGAATATCGAGCCGCGGCCCTGCACCAGTCTCCCAGTTTAATCCTGTCGCGTTTTCTTAATTTTGCGCAAAGCTAATAACATTTAGCTGAAGCGCCGTCAACTAACATTTTGGTATGGGTCCATGACCGGAGCGATATGGCGGTCTAACGGGCCGATTTGTCTTATCCCTGCAAATCACTTGCAGCGTTCGGGCGGCGCCTGGACCGGCGCTGGCGAGCCGCGAGCGCCTGTCCCGCTGAAGCTTATGCCTCGGCGGCGCTATCGGCCAGCGGCTGCAGCCAATCGACCCGGCCCTGCACCGCAAGGCGCTGATGATAGAAGTTCATGCCGCGCAGGCCGCCCAACTCGGCGCCGCCGCCGGCGCGGCCCGGGCCGCCATGCAGGCACATCGGCATCACGATGCCATGGCCAGTCTGCGCCTTGCCGACGCTGTTGTCGACCACCAGAACGCGGCCGTGGTACGGGCCGATGCCAAGCACCGCTTCGGTCGCGAAACCGGCGTCGCCGGTGAACACCGAGGCGACGAGCGAGCCGCCGCCGCGCCCGGCCAGCGCGAACGCCTGCTCGGCATTGTCGTACGGCATCACCGTGGCGACCGGGCCGAAGGCCTCCACCTCGTGCACGGCTTTGCCGCTCGGCCGGCGAATCGTTGCGCAGCAGCGTCGGCGCGACGAACGCCGACTTGCCGGGATCGGCGTCGACCGGTTTCACCGGGCCGTCGCCGAGCACGGTCTTGCTCTCGCTCTTGAGCTTGGCGATGGCGTCCTGCACCGCCTTCTGCTGCGACTTGCTGACCACCGGGCCCATGGTCACCGACTCGTTGCGCGGATTGCCGATGACGATCTTGGACAGCGCGCCTCGAGCGCGCCCGTGACGTCGTCGATCAGCGCCTTGGGCACGAAGGCGCGGCGGATCGCGGTGCATTTCTGGCCGGCCTTGATGGTCATTTCGCGCGCCACCTCGCGCACGAACAGATCGAATTCCGGGCGTGCCCGGCTTGGCGTCGGGGCCCAGCACGCTGGTGTTCAGGCTGTCGGCCTCGATGTTGATGCGCACCGATGTACCCGACCACGTTCGGATGCTTGCGCAGGCCGGCGGCGGTATCGGCCGAGCCGGTGAAGGCGATGGCATCCTGGCCGGTGACGAAGTCGGTCAGCTCGCGCGCGCCGCCGACGACGAGCGACAAGGCGCCGGCGGGCAGCACGCCCGCGTCGATCACGTCCTTGACCATCTGATAGGACAGCAGCGCGGTCGCGGTCGCCGGCTTGGCAAAGACGGGAACGCCGGACAGCAGCGCAACCGCGGCCTTTTCCCACAATCCCCAGGACGGGAAGTTGAACGCGTTGATATGGATGCCGACGCCACGGATCGGCACCGAAAGATGCATGGCCTGGAACGCTTCCTCGCGCGCCAGCCGCTCGAACTTGCCGTCGCGCAACGCGCGCTTGGCGCCGAGTCCCTCGCCGAGGCGAGCGAAATACTTGAGTGTGCCGATGCCGCCGTCGATATCGATCGCCGCGTCGGTCTTGGTATTGCCGGAATTGGCCTGGGCGATCGGCGACATAGCTGTCGCGCTTTGCCGTCAGCGCGTCGGCGATGGCCTTGAGCAGGCCGGCGCGTTCGGCGAAGGTGAGGGCGCGCAGCGCCGGGCCGCCGGTTTCGCGGGCATATTGCAGGGCACGCGCCGATATCGACGCCGGTGGTCGAAGCGCGCGCCAGTTCGTCTCCCGTGACCGGGTCGACGAGCGCCACGCCGTCATCGCGTCCTTCGACCCAGCGGCCGCTCACGTAACTCGCTAATTTCATGATTCTTCCCTCGTCGGTGCCGATCGGAGCCCGGTGGGGCCCGAGCTTTTTTGCGGGCGACAGCATATCCGAAAGGGTGGAGCGGGCAACTCTCCTGACCGTTCGCTGTCATCGGCCAGGCCATTGACAGCGTCGGCGCGATGGTTGAAACAAGGAGCAAAGAAACAAAAAACATTCCCGGTGGCGGCTGTTCCGCGCAACGCGGGGACCGTAAAGCAGGCTTCACATGTCAGGGAACAGTGACATCGACGAGTTGAGTCTGGGCGAAGCGGTGATCACCGTTTGTGCCGGTCACGGCAATCGTCCCGACGCATTGATCGAAATTCTCCACGAGTTGCAGGCGCAACTCGGTTACGTGCCCGAGGGCGCGACGCAGTTGCTCGCCACCGCGCTCAACCTGTCGCGCGCCGAAGTGCACGGCGTGATCAGCTTCTATCACGATTTCCACCGCGCGCCGCCGGGGCGCCACATCGTGCGCGTGTGCCGCGCCGAAGCCTGCCAGTCGGTCGGCTGCGAAGCGCTGGCCAAGCACGCCGAGACGGCGCTCGGCATCGGCTTCGGCAAGACGCGCGCCGACGGCAAGGCCACTCTCGAAGCGGTTTACTGCCTCGGCAATTGCGCGTTGGGCCCGGCGGTCATGATCGACGGCGAACTGCATGGCCGCGTCGATGCGCGGCGCTTCGACGCGCTGATGAAAGAATTGAGCTAGCCATGGCGGACGCGGTGACGATTTTCGTTCCTTGCGATGCCGCCGCGCTGTCGGTCGGCGCGGACTCGGTTGCCCAGGCGATCGCCGCCGAAGCGGCGACGCGCAACATTTCCGTGCGCATCGTGCGCAACGGCACGCGCGGAATGCTGTGGCTCGAACCGCTGGTCGAAGTGCAGACGGCCGCGCGGCCGCGTCGCCTATGGGCCGGTGTCGGCGGGCGATGTCGCGGGCCTGTTCGATGCGGGTTTCCACACCGGCGGCAAGCACCAGCTGTCGCTCGGCGTCACCGACGAGATCGACTAGCTCAAGCGGCAGCGGCGCGTCACCTTTGCGCGCTGCGGCGTCGTCGATCCGCTTATCGATCGAGGATTACAGGCTGCACGGCGGCTTCGCCGGGCTGACGCGCGCGCTCGCGCTGTCGCAGGCCGACATCGTCGCCGCCGTCACGCAATCGGGCTTGCGCGGGCGCGGCGGCGCCGGCTTCCCGACCGGCATCAAATGGAAGACCGTGTCGGACGCGCAGGCCGATCAGAAATACATCTGCTGCAACGCCGACGAGGGCGACAGCGGCACCTACGCCGACCGCATGCTGATGGAAGGCGACCCCTTCACGCTGATCGAAGGCATGCTGATCGCCGGCATCGCCACCGGCGCCACCAAGGGCCTGATCTATATCCGCTCGGAATATCCGCATGCGGTGCGCACCATGCGCCGCGCCATCGGCGCGGCCGAGGACGCGGGCTATCTCGGCGCGAATATCGCCGGCAGCGGCAAGGCCTTCAGCCTGGAAGTGCGCATGGGGGCGGGGGCCTATATCTGCGGCGAGGAAACCTCGATGCTGGAAAGCCTCGAGGGCAAGCGCGGCATGGTGCGCGCCAAGCCGCCGATCCCGGCGCTCAAGGGCCTGTTCGGCAAGCCGACCGTGGTCAACAACGTGCTCAGCTTCGCCTCGGTGCCGATGATCCTGGCGCAGGGTGCCGCGGCCTACCAGGCGCTCGGCACCGGCCGGTCGCGCGGCACCCAGCCATTCCAGCTCGCCGGCAACATCAAGCGCGGCGGCCTCGTCGAGCTGCCGTTCGGCGTCACCCTCGGCGAGCTGATTAACGATTACGGCGGGGGCACCCGGTCCGGGCGGCCGGTGCGGGCCGTCCAGGTCGGCGGCCCTCTGGGCGCCTATCTGCCCGCATCCCAGTTCCATTTAGCCATGGATTACGAGGCGTTAGCCGCCGCCGAGGCGATGCTCGGCCATGGCGGCATCGTGGTGTTCGACGACACGGTCGACATGGCGGACCAGGCGCGCTTCGCCATGGAATTCTGCGCCATTGAATCCTGCGGCAAATGCACCCCTTGCCGGATCGGCTCGACGCGCGGCGCGGAGGTCATCGAACGCCTGAAAGCGGGCCGGGAAACACAAAAAAACCTCAAGCTTCTCAATGACCTTTGTGAGATAATGAAGGATGGTTCGTTGTGCGCTCTCGGTGGGCTGACGCCCATGCCGGTCAAGAGCGCGCTCGCCCATTTCCCGGAGGATTTCGGGTTGCCGCCAGGGGCCGGCGCTTCCCATCTTCCAGGGGCGCCGCTCGGGTCGAATCTGGGACCCAAGGCGGGCGACATCAGGAGGTCGGCAGTATGACGGTGATCAAGGAACCGGACTACGGCACCCCGAAACGGGCGTCCGGCACTCTCGTAACGCTCGAGATCGACGGCCGCACGGTTACGGTGCCGGCCGGCACGTCGGTCATGCGCGCCGCCGCGGAAAGCGGCATCGCCATCCCGAAACTCTGCGCCACCGACAGTCTCGAATCGTTCGGCTCATGCCGCCTCTGCCTGGTCGAGATCGACGGCGTGCGCGGCACGCCCGCGTCCTGCACCACGCCGGTCGCGCAAGGCATGAAGGTGCATACCGAGAACGACCGCCTCCATCGCCTGCGCCGCGGCGTGATGGAGCTCTATATCTCCGATCACCCGCTCGATTGCCTGACCTGCGCCGCCAATGGCGACTGCGAACTGCAGGACATGGCGGGCGTCGTCGGCCTGCGCGAGGTGCGCTACGGCTACGATGGCGAAAATCATCTGATCGCCGAGAAGGACGGGAGCAATCCCTATTTCACCTTCGATCCCGCCAAGTGCATCGTCTGCTCGCGCTGCGTGCGCGCCTGCGAGGAAGTGCAGGGCACCTTCGCGCTGACCATCGACGGGCGCGGCTTCGCCTCCGTGGTGTCGGCCGGCGCCGCCGAGGATTTCCTCGATTCCGAATGCGTGTCGTGCGGCGCCTGCGTGCAGGCCTGCCCGACGGCGACGCTGATGGAGAAATCCGTCATCGAGCAGGGCCAGGCCGAGCACAGCGTGCTCACCACCTGCGCCTATTGCGGCGTCGGCTGCTCGTTCAAGGCGGAGATGAAGGGCGAGGAAGTCGTCCGCATGGTGCCTTACAAGGACGGCGGCGCCAACGAAGGCCACTCCTGCGTCAAGGGCCGCTTCGCCTGGGGCTACGCCACCCACAAGGACCGCATGATGTCGCCCATGGTGCGCGACAAGATCACCGATCCGTGGCGCGAAGTGGGCTGGGACGAGGCGATCGCGCTTCGCCGCCGACCGGCTCAAGGCGATCCAGCAGAAATACGGGCGCGGCTCGATCGGCGCCATCACCTCGTCGCGCTGCACCAACGAGGAAGTCTTCGTCATCCAGAAGATGGTGCGCGCCGCGTTCGAGAACAACAACGTCGATACCTGCGCGCGCGTCTGCCACTCGCCGACCGGCTACGGATTGAAGACCACCTTCGGCACATCCGCCGGCACGCAGGATTTCAAGAGCGTCGCCAAGTCCGACGTGATCGTCATCATCGGCGCCAATCCGACCGACGCCCATCCGGTGTTCGCCTCGCGCATGAAGCGCCGGCTGCGCGAAGGCGCCAAGCTGATCATCATCGATCCGCGCCGCATCGACCTGGTGCGCACGCCGCATGTGCAGGCGAGCTATCACCTGCAGCTTCGTCCCGGCACCAACGTCGCCATGATGAATGCGCTGTCCCATGTGATCGTCACGGAAGGCCTGGTCAACAAGTCCTTCGTCGCGGAGCGTTGCGAGACGGAGGATTTCGAGCGCTGGGCGAAATTCGTCGCCGAGGACCGCAACTCACCCGAGGCGCTGGAGGAAATCACCGGCGTGCCGGCGGCCGACGTGCGCGCCGCGGCGCGGCTCTACGCGCTCGGCGGCAATGGCGCGATCTACTACGGGCTGGGCGTCACCGAGCACAGCCAGGGCTCGACCATGGTGATGGCCCTGGCGAACCTGTGCATGGCGACCGGCAATATCGGCCGCGACGGCGTCGGCCTCAATCCGCTGCGCGGCCAGAACAACGTGCAGGGCTCGTGCGACATGGGCTCGTTCCCGCACGAGTTCTCCGGCTACCGCCACGTGTCGGACGACACCACGCGCCACATGTTCGAGGAGTTGTGGAACAAGCCGCTCGACGCCGAGCCCGGCCTGCGCATCCCGAACATGTTCGACGCCGCGGTCGAAGGCACCTTCAAGGGCCTGCTGGTGCAGGGCGAGGACATCGCCCAGTCGGATCCCAACATCAAGCATGTCACCGCCGGCCTCTCCGCCATGGAATGCGTCATCGTGCAGGACCTGTTCCTCAACGAGACTGCGGCCTATGCCCATGTGTTCTTCCCGGGCGCCTCGTTCCTCGAGAAGGACGGCACCTTCACCAATGCCGAGCGCCGCATCAACCGGGTGCGCCCGGCGATGCGCCCGAAGCAGGGCATGGACGAGTGGGAAACCATCTGCCGTCTGTCGGCCGCCATGGGCTATCCGATGCACTACAATTCGGCGTCCGAGATCATGGACGAGATCGCGCGCGTGACGCCGACCTTCAAGGGCGTCAGCTTCGACAAGCTCGACCGGCTCGGCTCGGTGCAGTGGCCGTGCAACGACGCGGCGCCCGAAGGCACGCCGATCATGCATATCGACAAGTTCGTGCGCGGCAAGGGCCGCTTCATGCTGACCGAGTTCGTGCCGACCGAGGAGCGCTCGAATCGCTCGTTCCCGCTGCTGCTCACCACCGGCCGCATCCTCAGCCAGTACAACGTCGGCGCGCAGACGCGGCGCACCGCCAATGTGGTGTGGCATGACAGGGACGTGCTCGAAATCCATCCGCACGATGCCGAGGTGCGCGGTGTCAACGAGGGCGATCTGATCTCGTTGACCAGCCGCATCGGCGGCACCACGCTCCATGCCCATATCACCGACCGCGTGCCGCAAGGCGTGGTCTACACCACCTTCCACCATCCGGAGACCAGCGCCAATGTGGTGACGACCGAGTATTCCGACTGGGCGACCAACTGCCCGGAATACAAGGTGACGGCGGTGCAGGTGGTGCGTTCGAACAACCAGTCCGACTGGCAGACCGAGCGTGAAGCGCGCGAGACCGCGAACAAACGGGTGTCCGTCGGCGCGGCGGAGTGAAACCGGTGGTTCGGAGATAGATTTGGCGACATCGCCCACCCAGGACCTGGAGCCGGAGCGCGTCAAAGCCGTGGGCTCGGTGCTTGTGACGGTAAGGGTGCCGGGCAAAGGCGATCACGACGGCCGCAGGCGCTGGCAACTGGCCGAGGAAGTGCCGGTCAACCTGCTCTACAACGAGCAGCCGCACGTGGTGATGATGGCGACGCCGAGCGATCTCGAGGATTTCGCCTGGGGATTTACGCTCACCGAAGGCATGCTGGCCTCGCCGGACCTCATTCGCGACGTGGCCGTGGCCGCGGTCGAAGGCGGCATCCTGGTGGATATCACGATCGCGGAGCGCGCATCGCTGCGCGGCCAGGCGCGTTCGCTGGAAGGGCGCACCGGCTGCGGGCTGTGCGGCGTGCAGCGGCTCGATCAGGTGATCCGCGCCGTGCGCCCGGTGAAGGCTTCGTTCAAGCTGTCGACCGCCGCCGTCGCGCGCGCCTTCGCCGATTTGCCCGAGACCCAGATCATCAACCGGCAGAACCGCTCGGTGCATGGCGCGGCATGGTGCGCGCCTGACGGCGCGGTGCTGCTGATGCGCGAGGATGTCGGGCGGCACAACGCGCTCGACAAGCTGATCGGCGCCCTGGCGCGCGTCCATACGGATTTCAGCGCTGGCTTCGTGGTGATGACCAGCCGCTGCAGCTTCGAACTGGTGCAGAAGGCGGCGATGGTCGGCGTGCCCTATCTGGCGACCGTTTCGGCGCCGACCTCCCTGGCGCTCGATCTGGCCAGGCAGGCGGGTATGGCGCTGGCCAGCCTGTCGCCCGACGGCGTGGTCCTGTTTGAAACAACGGAGGCGGCGCGAAGCTAAATGTCGGTGCGTGATATCGTTCGTATGGCGAACCAGATTTCCGATTTCTTCAAGGCCTACTCTCACGACCTCGCGGTGAAGGAAACCGCGACTCATATCCGCAATTTCTGGGATCCGCGCATGCGCCGTCAGCTGTTCGAGCATCTGGCGGCGGGCGGGCAGGGGCTATCCGAGATCGCGCATGGAGGCGGCGCGGAAGCTGGCCCAGGAGAGCGCCGCCAAGGAGCAGGCGGCCAAGGCAGGCGCGGCGCCCGCCAAGGCCTGAATTTCTGAATTGCGGACTGCTGGTCTTTCGACCTGGGTGCGGCCGGTCACGGGCTCCGCGATCTGTGGACGCACCCGGCCCGGTGAGTGTATAAGCCCGCCAGAACCGGGCTTATAAGTGCGGCGGTAACAGTCAAGCGAGGCGGAGAGTTGGTGATGGCAGAGCTCGAGCTTAAGGTCACGGAAGTCAAAGGCCTTACGCCCAACATCAAGATGTTCGAATTCGTCGCGGCGAACGGCGGCGAGCTGCCGCCGTTTCAGGCCGGCGCGCATATCGACATCAAGACCGGGACCGGCCTGCGCTCCTATTCGCTCGCCAACAATCCGAAGGAGCGGCACCGTTACGTCACCGCGGTCCTGCGCGAGCAAACCGGCAAGGGCGGCTCGCGCTGGATGCATGAGGCGCTGCAGCCCGGCATCACCATCAAGGCGACCGAGCCGATCCAGAACTTCCCGCTGATCGAAACCGCCGACAAGTCGCTGCTGCTCGGCGGCGGCATCGGCATCACGCCGCTGCTCTCCATGAGCCACCGTCTGAAGGAGATCGGTGCCGACTTCCACCTCTACTATTGCACGCGCGCCAAGGAAGAGACCGCGTTCTACGACGAGGTGCAGGCGCTGCTCGGCGACAAGGTGACCTTTTATCACGATGGCGGCGATGTCTCGAAGGGCATCAACCTCAAGGAGGTGTTCGCCAGCCGCCCGCATAACGCCCATCTCTATGTCTGCGGTCCCGGTGGACTGCTGAACGCCACCCGCGCGGCAACGTCGCACTGGTCGCCGGAAAGCGTGCATTACGAGCTGTTCGCCAGTTCCAAGACGGATGAGCAGCGCGCCGAAGCGGCCGCGCGTACCAGCGACGATTTCGAGGTCGAGCTCGCGCAGAGCGGTGTGACGTTGACGATCCCGGCAGACCGCACGATTTTGGACGTGCTGCTCGACAACGGCTACGGCCTGCCCTACGCCTGCGAGGACGGCTGGTGCGGCGCCTGCACCATCGGCCTGATCTCCGGCCAGGCCGACCACCGCGACGAATTCCTCAGCGACGCCGACAAGGCCGCCAACAAGAAAATCCAAGTCTGCGTCTCGCGCGCCAAGCCCGGCGAAAAGCTGGTGCTGGACCTGTAATCGGGCGCACGACTCTAGACAGTCCGCCACCAATCACCGTGAAAAGTGCGTCATGCCCCGGCTCGTGCGGGGCACACGACTTTTCCTTTTTCGAGCAAAAACGCTGGATGGCCCGACCAAGTCGGGCCACGACGAAGTGAAAAACATCTCGCCGGGATGATGCGACGAACGGCGCCGGCTCAAGTCTCCGCCGGGCGCCAGGCCCAGGTGCCGCTTTTGATATTCTCCATCACCACCGCGTGCATGATCTCGCGGATCGCGGCGGTGGCGTTGGAGGCGGGGCGCTTGGCCGAATAGACCAGATACATCTGGCGCGACAGGCTCGGATCGGTGAAGCGGCGCGCCACGATGCGCCCGTCCTCCACTTCGCGCTTGACCGCGCCGAGCGGCAGGATGCCGTGGCCGATGCCCTTGGTCACCAGTTCCTTGGTCGCGGTCACCGAATCGATTTCGAGCAGCGTGTTGATCTTCAGCCCGCGCTCGTTGGCGGCTTCCTCGACCAGCGAACGAAGGCCCGATGCCGTGCTCGGCAAGATGAGCGGCAGGTCGGCCGCTTCCTCGAGGGTCGCCGTCGCCTTGTTGCCCACGGCGGCCGATGTCGCACTGATCAGGCAGAGATCCTCGATGAGCAGCGGCTCGCACACCAGGCCCTGCACGGCGGACGGATTGTAGGAGAAGGCGAGGTCGAGACGGTCGCTCTCGACCCACTTCATCAGATCCTCGCTCATGCCGCCGACGATCGACAGCGACACGCTGGGATAGTCCTTGATGCAGCGCTCGACCAGTTGCGCGGCGAGGATGAGATTGAGGGTCGGGGTCACGCCGACCGCGATCTTGCCGCGCGGCGGGCCGGAGAGATCGGTCAGCGACAGCTTGGCGCGCTCGATCTGGCGCAGGATGATGTTGGCATGCTCGCGCAGCAACAGGCCGGCTTCGGTCGGCGTGATGCCGCGCGAATGGCGGTTCAGCAGCTTGACGCCGAGTTCCTCCTCGAGCTTGCGGATCTGCAGGCCGAGCGCGGGCTGCGCGACGTGCAGATAAGACGCCGCCTTGCTGAAACTCTTCAGTTCGATGATGCGCAGGAAGTAGCGAAGCTGCCTGATAGTCATAATGGTGATAATAATGCCAAATTTATAACGTTTATGTCTATGGGAATCTGCGAGTCGTTCTTAATCCGAGGGCGATTGACGGCAGTCGTCAAGCGGCCGGATAATTCGTCCCCTTCGGCGCAGTTCAGCCGCTGCACTCGCGCTGGCCATCGAGAAAATGAACAGGGAGCCTTGCCGTGAATCTGCCTCCGGCCATCAGAAGCGGTGCCTTGGCGCTCGCCGGCGTCACGCTCGCCGCCACCGCAAGTCTCGGCCAGTCCGTCGAGGACTTCTACAAGGACAGAAAGATCAAATACGTTCTGGGATCCGCCGGGGGCGGCGGTTACGACGACTACAGCCGCATCGTGACGCGCTATATGGGCAAGCATATTCCCGGGAATCCCACATTCATCGTTCAACACATGCCGGGCGCCGGCGGCATCGTGGCCGCCAACTATCTGTATAACGTCTCGCCCCGCGATGGTTCCGAATTGGGCATGACCGGCCGCGCATCGGCCATCGAGCCGCTGATCAACCCGGCCGACAAGAGCGCCAAGTTCGAGGCCACCAAGTTCAACTGGATTGGCACGCCGCAGCAGGAGATCGGCCTCATGCTGATCTGGCAGCCGTCGCCGGTGCAGACCCTGGCCGACCTCAAGAAGCACGAGGTCACCGTGAGCAGCACCGGCCGCGCCGCCGCGACGTCGGTTTATCCGCGCCTGATGAACAACCTGTTCGGCACCAAGTTCAAGGTGATCGAGGGCTACAAGAGTTCCCAGGAGGCGCTGTTCGCCATGGAGAAGGGCGAAGTCGCCGGTCATTCCTCGGGCGGTTCATCCCCCGCGTTCCGCGCCCGGATGAATCCCTGGGTCAAGGACGGCAAGGCGAAGATCCTGATGCAGGTCAGCCTGGAGAAGGATCCGACGCTGCCGGACGTACCGCTGATCACCGACCTGGCGACGAGTGCGGCGGATCGGCAGATTCTCGAGCTCGTGCTGGTGCAGCAGGTCATGGGCCGGCCGATCCTGGCACCGCCGGGCATTCCCGCCGCGCGCGTCAAGGCGCTGCGCGACGCCTTCGATGCCACCATGAAGGATCCCGAATTCCTCGCCGCGTCCGACAAGCAGAAGCTCGAAATCAACCCCGTCGGCGGGGCGCATATCAACGAATTGCTCGAGCGTGTCTATGCCACGCCGAAGGACGTGACGGACCGGGTCGCAGCGTTGCTGAGCCAAGACTAGGAGAACCTACGCCCCGGTCGGCCGTCGGATGCTTCTCGGCAAAGCATCCGGCGGCCGTTTCTTTTTTGGCGGATCCGCTGCCGTCGCCCTGGCGCGCCTTGACCGTCCCCGCGGCACGCCGGGAACGAAATCGCGGTCACATGGTTTCCTGCTCACTGCAGACAGGCATCCCATGGCGGCCCGGATCGGGCGCGTTCCATCAGGAACAAGCGCCGCGAAACTCCGCAGGATATGCAGCGCCCGCCATCACGACTGCCGCCGTCACGAAGCGAGGAGAAACCCATGCACTCGAAAACCCTGCGCGCGGCCGCCTTGGGATTCGCGGTGACCGCGGCATCGATCGGCTATGTCGCCACGGCGGCGGCGCAGCAAGACGAGACGGCATTCTTCAAGGGGAAAACTGTCCGGATCGTCGTCGGCTACGGGCCGGGCGGCGGCTACGACATCTATGCCCGGATGATCGCGCCTTTTCTGGAGAAGGAATTGGGAACGGCCGTGATCGTCGAGAACCAACCGGGTGCCGGTGGCCTCAACGCGCTCAACCGGCTTTACATCCAGAAGCCGCAGGATGGCACACAGATGATGCTCGTCAATGGCACGGCGGCGGCGCTCGGTCAGCTGCTCGAACAATCGAACGTGCGATACGACATGACCAAGCTCGGCCATCTCGGGATTGTCAGCGCCGCGCCATGGATGTGGCTCGCCGGAACTCAGGCACCGTTCAAAGCGCCGTCAGAAGCGGTCGCGCTCAACAAGCCGATCCGCTGGGGCGGCGCTGGATTGACGGACGGCCTGTCCGATGGCGCCTCCATCACCTGCGAAGCGCTGCAGATGAAATGCAAGATCATCCTGGGCTATCAGGGCAGCAGCGACGTTGTCCTGGCGCTTGCGCGCGGCGAAGTCGATTCGATGTATATCTCCGATTCCTCGTCGAACAATTACGTGAAATCCGGCCAGGCCCGGCCGATGGCGGCGATGGCGCGGGAGCGTTCGAAACTGTTTCCCGACGTGCCGACGATCTATGAAGCGGTGCAACTGACCAAGCAGGGAGAATGGTGGGTCGATTTCCGCGCCGCGATCGACGACCTCGGTCGCATGCTCGTCACCGCGCCCGAGGTGCCGCCGGCCCGGTTGGAAGTGCTGCAGCGCGCTGTCGCCAGGGCGCTCACCAATCCGGCGCTCATCGCCGAGGGCGAAAAGACGCAACGCTATATAGATTATGTGGACGCGCAGAAGACCCGCGCTCTGGTCGATCGCGTCATCACCGAGCTCACGCCGGAACAAAAGGCCCAGGTGCGTGATGTGGTGCTGACGAAATACCACTGAGACATCATGCAATCGGCATCCGCAGCGATTGTTGCGCCTATTGCACTCGATTGGTGGCGTGTTCGACGAATTGACCGCCGTGGAGCGGGCCGTTACAGTTCCCTGCCAAATCGGTCGCGATGTGGCTGACCGCGAGCGCCTACGCGAATGCGGGCGTCGAGCACAAACAGGGAGACTGCAATGAAGAGAACGTCCATCGCCTTGTCGGCATTCGCCGCCGCAGCGGCCATGCTGCTGACCGTGCCCAGTCACGCGCAGGACGCCGCCGCGTTCTACAAGGGCAAGACCGTTCGGATCCTCGTCGGCTACGGTCCCGGCGGCGGCTACGACGCCTATGCGCGGATGATCGCGCCGCATCTCGACAAGGTGATGGGCGCCACGGTGATCGTCGAGAACCTGCCCGGCGCCGGCGGCATCAATGCGCTCAACCGCGTCTATGCGGGACAGCCGGACGGTCTGACCACGATGATCGTCAACGGCACGGCGGCGGCGCTCGGCCAACTGCTCGAGCAGGAGGGCGTGCGCTACGACCTGGGCAAGCTCGAGCATCTCGGCATCGTCAGTTCGTCGCCCTGGATGTGGCTGGTCAGTCCAACCGATCCAATCGTCAAGACCGCGGCAGAGGCGCAGAAGCTCGACAAGCCGATTCGGTGGGGCGGCACGGCGCCGACCGACGGCTTGTCGGACGGCGCGGCGGTGGCGTGCGAGGCGCTCCAGCTCAAGTGCAAGGTGGTGATCGGCTACAAGGGCAGCGCCGAGGTGGCGCTCGCCGTGCAGCGCGGCGAAATGGATGCGCAGTATGTCTCCGACACCTCGGCCAACAACTACGTCAAATCGGGGCAAGCCATCGCGGTCGCCACCATGGGCCGCACCAAGTCGCGCTTCTTCCCCAACACGCCGACCATCTTCGAGGCGGTCAAGCTGACGCCCGACCAACAATGGTGGTTCGACTTCCGCACCGACCTCGACGATCTCGGCCGCATCCTCGTCACCACACCGGGCGTGCCGGCGGACCGGCTCGCGTTCCTGCGCGAGGCGATCAAGAAGGTGCTGACCGACCCGGCGCTGAAAGCGGAAGGCGAGAAGAGTCAGCGCTACGTCGATTTCGTGCCGCCGGAAGAGGCGCGCAAGAAGGCGATGGGCCTGGTGACCAACATCACGCCCGAGAAGAAGGCCCTGGCGAAACACGTCATTCTGGAAAAGTTTCGCTAAGCCGCTGATTTCTCATCCCTGGCCGGCCGCGTTTTGGGCTGGCCAGGGGGCGGCTTTCGCGTGAAAATCGCGACATATGGACAACGACGGCAATCGACCAGGGCGGCTGGCGGAGGACAGGTCATGACGACGGTGGATATTCTCGCCAATACGCAGATGCCCATGCATGCCCGCTTGCTGATCAATGGCGAGTGGGTCGACGGCGCCGACCGGATCGAGGTACGCAATCCGGCGCGGCCCGATGAAGTTGTCGGCACGATCGTGCGCGGCACGCCCGAGGATGTCGACCGGGCGGTGGCGGCCGCCAAGGCCGCGCAGACCGGCTGGGCGGCGCTCGGCTATCGCCAGCGTGGCGCGGTCATCGCCAAGTGCCTCGATGCGCTCGAGGACAATATCGATGCGCGCGCCTATCTGTTCGTGCGCGAGAACGGCAAGACCCTGCGCGAGGCGCGCGGCGAACTGGTCGGCGTCAGCCAGCGCCAGCGTCTGACTTTGGAGCTGATCGACGAACTCGAACAGGACCATCAGATGGACGCGCCCACGGGCCGCACTTTCATCACGCGGCGGCCCTACGGGGTCGTCGTGTCGATCGTGCCATGGAACGGCCCGGTCGGACTCGCCTTCATGCAGATCATCCCGGCGCTGCTCGCCGGCAACACGGTGGTGGTCAAACCGCCGGAGACCTGCCCGCTCGCGCTGATCAAGACCATCGAGCAGATCGCCGGCCTGCTGCCGCCCGGTGCGCTCAATGTCGTCACCGGCGTCCCGGCGGAAATCGGCGATCGGCTGACCACCCATCCGGACGTCGGCAAAATCGGTTTCACCGGCTCGATCCCGTCGGCGCGCAACATCATGGCGAATGCCTCGCAGACCATCAAAAGCGTCACGCTCGAGCTCGGCGGCAACGATCCGGCGATCGTGCTCGACGACGCGGACCTGAGCGAGGAGTCCATGCAGCGCATGGCCAATGCGGTGTTCCGCATGACCGGTCAGGTCTGCATGGCGGTGAAGCGCATCTACGTGCCGGAGGCGATGAAGAACAAATTCATCGACGCCTTCATCAAGGTGGCGGACAAGGTGGTGGTCGGCGACGGGCTCGAGGCCAAGGTCACCATGGGCCCGCTGCATACCGAGAAAGGGCTGATCCGCGCCAATGGGCTGGTCGACGATGCGGCGCGCCGCGGCGCCACCGTCATGCGGCTCGGTAAGATCGACAATACCGAGACCTTCAAGGCCGGCTACTTCATGCAGCCGACCATCGTCACCGACATCGAGGACGACGCGCCGCTGATATCCGAGGAGCAATTCTGCCCGGCGATCCCGATCGTCGCCTACAGCGACTTGGACGATGCCGTGCGCCGCGCCAACGCACCATTCATGGCCTGGGCGGCTCGGTCTGGGGCCGCGATACCGAGCGTGCTCTCGCGGTCGGCCGCAGGATCGAATCCGGCACGGTGTGGATCAACACCCACGGCACGGAATGGATCAATCGGCGGGCCCCCTACGGCGGCATTAAGCAAAGCGGTATCGGCCGCCGTGCTGGCCGCGCGGGGATCGAGGAGTATATGCAAATTCAAACTCTTACGGCACTCGACAATCCTTCTGTGTGAGGCACTGGGGCGTGTTCCGGTGAGGCCACCGCGCACCAATCGCCGCGCCCGTGAGAGGGCGATTTGTTTTTTTTTCCATTCTGCGGTAAACCCTGCCATTCCGTCTCGGCAAGAACCCCCGGCAACGCATATCCGGCGGCACTCGAGGCGGTCTTTGCCGCTGGCTCCCACGGTCGACGTCGAACGACGCATCCGCACGGGGTCGCGGCCTGATATTTCCGTTATCGGCGGTTTCCGATGCTGCAGCGCACAGGCGCGTGACAGGCGGCTACCCCTCGAACTGAGAGAGAGTGACAGTGGCACAGGCACAGAAAGACAAGGCGAAAGACTCCAAATACAAGGAATATTCGGCGCCCCACGCCGATCTTCGCGAATGGCTCGACCGCACCGAGGCCTTGGGCGAGTTGCAGAAGATCGATGGCGCGGATTGGAATCTGGAGATCGGCGCTGTCGCCGAAATGATCTATCACGCGACGCCCGACAACCCGCCGGCGATCCTGTTCGACAACATTCCGGGTTATCCGAAGGGTTTCCGCGTCCTGTCCGGCATGACCGCCTCGGCCAACCGCCTGGCGATGACGCTGGGCTTTCCCGAGCCGAACGGCCCGATGGATGTGGTGCGCGCCTATCGCGACCGCTTGAAGGATTTCAAGCCGATCCCATCGCGCTTCGTCAACACCGGTCCGATCCTCGAGAACGTCGACCGTGACGGCGACGTCGATATCTTCAAGTTCCCGGTGCCCATGCTGCACGAACTCGACGGCGGCCGCTACATCGGCACCGGCGACTGCGTCATCATGAAGGATCCGGACAGCGACTGGGTCAACTGCGGCACCTACCGCGTCATGGTGCACGACAAGAACACCGTCGGCCTGTGGATGTCGCCGGGCAAGCACGGCCGCCTGATCCGCGAAAAATACTTCAAGATGGGCAAGCCCTGCCCGGTGGCCATCAGCGTCGGCCACGATCCGCTGATGTTCCTCGCGGCCGGCAATGAAATCCAATATGGCACGTCCGAATTCGCCTATGCCGCCGGCCATCGCGGCAAGCCGTTCGACATGCTGAAGAGCGAGCTGCACGGCCTGCCGATTCCGGCCCACGGCGAAATCGTCCTCGAAGGCGAGATCGTCGAGGGCGACGACCGGCCCGAAGGTCCGTTCGGCGAGTGGACCGGCTACTACGCCTCGTCCGTGCGCCCCGATCCGGTGGTGCGCGTGAAGCGCGTCTACTACCGCAACAACCCGATCATCACCATGGCGCGTCCCGGCCGTCCGCCGTCGGACTACACCATGTCGAAGAGCGTGATCAAATCCGCCCTCGTGTGGGACCAGTGCGAAGCCGCCGGCCTGCCCGGCGTGCAGGGCGTGTGGTGCCACCAGAACGGCGGCGGCCGACTGTTCAACGTGATCTCGATCAAGCAGGCCTATCCGGGCCATGCGCGCCAGGCGGCCCAGCTCGCCTGCAACGTGCACGCCGGCAACTATCTCGGCCGTTGGGTGATCGTGGTCGACGAGGACATCGATCCCTCGAACCTGTGGGACGTGACCTGGGCCATGGCCTCGCGTTGCGACCCGATCGAGGATATCGACATCACCCGGCGCGCCTGGTCGGGTGCCCTCGATCCGCGCAAGCGCAAGGGCGACAACTTCAACTCGCGCGCGATCGTCGACGCTTGCCGGCCCTTCGAGTGGCGCGACGAATTCCCGCCGGTCGCGGAGTCCTCGCCGGAGTTGAAGGCGAAGACCCTCGAGAAGTGGAGCCATCTGCTGCGGAAGTAACCTTTCGCAACCAGACGGAACGAAACAGGAAAGGGTGCCTTCGCGGCACCCTTTCTTTTTTGCGGCATGGGCCCCGTCGGGCTAATATCGCCTGTGCCCAAGGTCAACCGCGATCAACGCGCGACCGGCGATCAGTGGCAGGGAGATCGCGACCGGCGATCAGTGGCAGGGAGATGATGATGAAAACCGTGCTGAGCTTCCTGATATCGATGACCTTCGCGGCGAGCGCCATCGCCCAAACGGCCGATTGGCGGAAGACCTGGGACGAAACACTCGCGGCCGCGAAGAAAGAGGGCAAGGTCGTCATCATCGGCTCTCCCGACCCCGTGATGCGCGGACAGATCAATCCGAAATTCACCGAACGCTATGGGATCGATGTCGAATATATCGCCGGAAGCTCGAGCCAGCTCATTGAGCGGGTGCGCACCGAGCGCGCGTCGGGACTCTATTCAACCGATATCTTTATGTCCGGCGCCAACTCGACATTGAACACCTTGATGCCGGCAAAGATGCTCGATCCAATCAAGCCGTTGTTGATCTTGCCGGAAGTGACGGAAGGCAAATATTGGAAAAAGCGGCGCGCCGTGGTTCGTCGATCGCGAAGGCGAGTACGTTCTGGCGCTATTCAGCACCGTCGACAGCTTCCTGTTCATCAACAAGGACGTCGTCAACAGACTTCAAATCCGTGAATGATCTGCTCGATCCGAAATGGAAGGGGAAAATTTCCACCCAGGACCCCACATTGAGTGGCACAGGCTCCAATACCGCGGGCTATTTCTACCGCGAACTCGGGCCTGACTTCGTCAAGAAGCTGTATATCGATCAGAAGCCGATCATCAGCAGTGACCGCCGCCAGATTACCGACTGGCTGGCACGCGGAACCTACCCGATTTGCCTGAGCTGCCGCGCCGACGACGTGAAGGATTTGCTCAAGGACGGATTCAAGCTCAAGGAAGTCTACGGCATGCCCGGCCTCAAGGAGCGCACCATCGTCGGCTCGCCGTTTTTGCTGAGCCTCGCCAACAAGGCGCCCAATCCGAATGCCGCGCGCGTCTTCGTCAATTGGATAGCCGGCAAGGAGGCAGTCGAAATCTATGCCAACAATTTCGGCTCGGTGCCCCTGCGCACGGATATCGACGAATCCAAGCTCGACCCCCGGTCTATTCCCAAGCCGGGAGTCGAATATGCCGACGACACCGATCCGGAGTGGATCGTGACCGGACGGGTCGAGACCGCGAAGAAGGTGCGTGAGCTGCTACGGAAGCAGTGAAGCCTGATCTTCGATCGGGCAAGTCGCGATAGCGGCCGCGTGAGGGGACAACTCCGGTCAGCGAAGCGCCTCTCGGGCGCGGCTATTCTTCGGAGGGAAGACCGGCGTCGGGGATATGATGCGTGATTGTCGGGTCGCGGCTTGCTCGTGATCGTCGGCTTGTAGGACATCACAGCGCGGGCGGCCGCAGGCCCTCGGACCAATGGGTTCGGGAGGACTGGTCATGGAACACATCCGAAATCCCATCGAGTGGAGCTGGGATCAACTCAGACACACCAGGCGCGCCGCGGAGTCCGTAGGGCGCGCCATCGGCGGGACGCGCGAATATCGCCACGCCAAGCCGGCCGTCCGCCGGATCGGCTTTGCCGACCTCAAGGACGCATTGGCAAAAGGCTTCGGCGATTTCGGCGCCTTCCGCACCGATGTCATCTTTCTCTGCCTGTTCTATCCTGTCGCCGGCCTCGTTCTGGCGCGCGTGACATTCGGTCAGGACCTGCTGCCGATGCTGTTTCCGCTGGCGTCTGGCTTCGCGCTGCTCGGGCCGGTGGCCGCGGTGGGCCTCTACGAGATGAGCCGGCGGCGCGAGCTCGGCCTTCACACCAACTGGGCGGACGCGTTCAAGGTGCTCGGCTCGCCGTCGTTCGGCGCGATCGCGGTGCTCGGCCTGCTGCTCATGACGATCTTCGTGCTTTGGCTCGTGGCCGCATGGATGATCTACCAGGTCACCCTCGGGCCGGCCCTGCCGGCCTCGTTCGGCGCCTTCGTCAACGACGTGTTCACGACGGAGGCCGGCTGGACGATGATCGGATCGGGTATCGGCGTCGGCTTCCTGTTCGCCGCGCTGGTGCTGACGATCAGCGTCGTGTCGTTTCCGATGTTGCTCGACCGCGACGTGGGGCTCGTCACCGCGGTGCGCACGTCGATCCGGGCGGTGGCGGCCAATCCCGGCGCCATGGCGATTTGGGGAATGATCGTCGCTGGCAGCCTTGTGCTCGGCTCGATACCGCTGTTCCTCGGGCTCATCATCGTGGTGCCGGTGCTCGGCCATGCCACCTGGCATCTCTACCGCAAGCTGGTGCCGGGCGACCGAGGGATCTGATCATCAGGCGACCGATCAGCAGGCGACTCCGGGTGACCGGAGCCGCCTGCTGGATTCTCGGGCGCGGCCTGCCTCGCACATGCTGCAACCGAAGACGCAGGGCCCTTCGGTGGCCGCGTTGGTGACTTCCCTTGCACGATCTTGACAGTGCGCTCGACGACGGGGCGCCGGCGTTGCATAGCGGTTTTTCAGCAGCCGCTCGATCTCTTCGCCGGTGATCGGCTGCAGCTCGACCTCCGCCTTCGCCGCGGCGGCGATGAGGTGGGATCCTTCATGGTATCGTCGAAGGCGTGGCGCAGGGCCGTCCTGCGGTCCGCCGGCATGTCGGGTGGCGCAACGAACGGCCGGCCGACCTTCTGGTTGGCGAAAATGACTTCGAGCGCTTTGCGGTCGTCAGCCCCCTTCACCATCTCATAGGCGGTCGGCACGTCGGGCAGGTCCGGATGCTTATCGATGGCGGTCTGGAGCAGCACTTTGAGCTGCTTGTCACGGATCAGCTCTGAGGAAGTGACCTTGACGGCACCCCAGCCAATTCCGCAGCGGCCGTCGACCTCGCCGCGCTGCATGGCCAAATTCATCTCGTTACCGCCCGGGTAGCCGCCGATGGCGCGCACTCTTGGTGCCGAGCAGGGCATTGAGCACGTGCGCCGCCATTGCTTCCCCGGAGGCCGAGCCGGGGCTGGCGATGACGAACTCTCTCACGAGCATATCCTGGACGCTCTGTACCTTGGAGGTGTGCCACGAAACGCAGAGAAGCGTCTCCTGGGTCGGACTTCCCACCCATGTCAGGCCGAGCACGTCGAACGGGTTCTTGGCGGAGGGGTCGAGCAGGGATTCGGTCGACACGGCGCGGTCGATATTGCCGAACTCGGTACCATCCTTCGCCGCGCGGCTATAGAGGTGCGCGGCGAGCTTGCGGCTGCCAGCGCCCGGCATGTTCTTCACAACGACGCTGGGATTCCCGCCGAGATGAGGCGCGATGTGGGCGCCGACGAGGCGGGTGAGGATGTCATTGGTGCCGCCCGGATCATAACCGACATAGAGCGAGATGGTCTTGCCCTTGTAGTAGTCGTCGGCGGCCGCACCGTGGACCATGGCGAAGTGCAAGATAAACAGAAAGCAAGACGGTACGACGAATACAGATACGAACTTCATGCCCGATCTCCCAGATTGCCGCTTGGGGCCGCCTTCGCCGGTGGCCTCTTGGTTCACGATTTTGTCGCCAGCATCCTGCGTACGCGTTCGACGACAGGCTTCGGCGTGGCATAGAGCCGCTTCACCAAGGCCTCTTCGTCCTCGCCCGTCATCCATTCGAGTTCGATCGTCATCTTCTTCGCTTCGGCGCGGATCTGCTCGTCCTTCATGGTGGCTGCGAAGGCGCTACGCAGAATCTGCACTCGCTCCGCCGGAATCTCCGGCGGCGCGAAGACCGGGCGCCCCATCTTGTTGGGACCGAGAATGAGGGCGGCAAGCTGGCGATCGGCCTCGCTTTGCGTCAGGTCCATGATGAACGGCACGTCCGGCAATTCGGGATGTTTGTCGATGGCGAATTGCGCGACCAGCGTGATCTTCTTCTCGTCGAGCCAACGTTTATAGCGCGACTTGATGCTGTCCCAGCCCAGACCGCAGCGGCCATAGACCTCACCGCGCTCCATGGCGAGGTGGACTTCCGTGCTGCCGGGATAGCCCTCGACGATCTTGAGCTTGGTGCCGGCGACGTCGTTCAGCAGCTTGCCGTGGATGGAAGTCCGACGTGCTCGGTCCGCCCGATCCGAAGATGGTGGTCGTGGCCTTCATCTGCTCTATCGATGTAGCGGTCGCGGTGTGCCAGGCGACGCAGAGGCTGGTTTCGCTGTTCATGCTCCCGATCCAGGTCAGGCGGACCGCGTCGAACTTGAAATCATCGTCGTGGAGCAGGGGATCGAATATGGTGTTGCGCGTGGTGATGGCAATCGCCGAACCGTCCCTCGGCGCGATGTTGTAGATATGCGCCATGAGTTGGCGCGCGTTCGGAATGTTGCGCGGGATGAGCTTAGGCTCGTTCGGCAGATGGCGGCTCATGTGGCGGCCGAGAAGTCGACCATATTGGTCGTAACCGCCGCCGGGGGTTGAACCGATATAAATGCTCATCTCCTTGCCCCAGCTGCCGGTTTCCTGGGCCGCGGCGCCGTTGCAAACGAGGCAGGCCAAGGCGAAGGCCGCCATGGCCTGTGACAGATGGCGAATACGAACGGACATCATTTCCTCCCAGGTTGGGGCATGCCCGCCTCTGGCGTGGGCTGTGCCGATTGACGTCGTGCCTCACGTGCGCGCGGTTAATCCGCGCTTACTCCGTTTCGCCGAAATCCCGTGCTTACAAGCCGACCAACTTTTTGGCATTGCCGCGAAGGATTTTCCGTTTCACCTCGTCGTGGAGGATTCCTCGAGACGCGCAGTCCCGTGCGGAATGCACCTGCGAGTGAGGACCCTCACGGCTGTGAGCTGGGCCAAAGGCGGGCGTTGCGGTGCTTTAAAGGTGCACGATATCGGCGCGCTGGTCGCATATTTGACCGACCGCGCCGTCAGCGCGTTCGCCATGCCGAACCCTCCCAGGTTTATATCGCTGCGCTGCGCGCAGTCATTCTGGTCACAAGCTTAGAAGAGCTTGTGCCAAACTGGAAGTCCGTTCAGGCGGAGGCCAGCGGCCGAGCGACGGGACGATCGGCAAAGAGAAGATCCGCGGGCCGAGACCGGGGCTTTTCGTCCTTCACAGTGGCGGCTGGAGCGCCGCGCAGCCCTGGTCGGCGCGCGCGCGGGGCAGGTTCCACAGGCGCTCGGCATTGCCGTGGGCCACAGCGTGCGCCACGTCGGTCGGCAGCTTGCTCAAAGCCTCGCGCCACAGCGCGACCTGCTCGACGTATTTCTCCGACCAATGCTCCGGCCAGACATTGTCGAACGCGAGCACGAAGCGGTCGGGATGTTGCACGATCAGCGCGCGCCACGCGGGCGCGATGGCGCTGCCTAGGAACATGTCGGTCCACGGCTGCTTGCTGCCGGCGACCACCAGCCGGTTGGCGTGCGATGTGAGAAACACCAGATTGGGATGCGCCGCGATCAGCTCTGCGACATCGCCGGGATCGAGTTGCGCCATATGGATCAGCGCGAACACGGTCTGCGGATTTTGGATGAGCAGGGCCTTCATCTCGGCCATGCGCTTGGCGCGTACGCTGTTGCCGGAGATGGCAAGCCAGCGGAATTCATAGTGCAGCACCACCGGCCAGCCTCTCTCGGCTGCGCGGCGTATGGCCTCCTGAACCTGAGGCGAATTCGCCGGAACGTTGACCTCAGGTGCAAGCTTACCCTTTGCCGCATGGGCGAGAATGATCTCGCTCATGGCGCGGAACGCCTGTTCCTTGAACTGCTCGTCGAGCAGCGCGTAATAGCCAGGCTGGTTCTCTTCGAACTGGCGCCCCTTGGTGCGGACGGACGGAACGATACAAGCGCCATGCCGCGAGCTCAACTCGAGCACCTGCGCGGTCGTGACGCGTCCGCGCGCCGAGAGCAGGACCTGCGTCACGCCAGCCATGGCGGCATAGCGGATGATCCGGTCGGGCGGCGCGCCCTGATCGAACTGACTGTGGGCATCGATGATAGGGAGCAGGTCCGACGCGCCGGAGGAGGGCATCGGCGCCGCGCCGTAGAACAGGCAAGCCGCGAAAAATGCGATGGTGATGCGGCGATCCATAGTCCATCCTTCCGACCTGTATAGTTTATCGGTATGGCGGAGCGCTGCCGAGCATGATTTGTAGTCGTAGCCTGTTCACGAAGATACTGCGGCGGGGCGGCTAAATCGCGGAAAATTGAGCCATTTTCTATGGCTTGATTTGAATTGATCTTGCCCGATTCGGGCTCAACAATTAGAGTGCGAAGCTGTTTTCTGTGCTGCCGCTAGAATAAAAAGCCACAGGGACGCGAGATTATTCCATGGCCGATCGCTCCTCCACGGGCACCCGTCGGCTTCGTTTATAGACATCGAGGAGTTGATGATGAGGATGTCAGAATTCCGTGGGCTGGCAGTCACTGCCGCCCTGGTCGGCGCATTTGCGGCCCCCGCAGCTGCCCAATCCGTCGAAGATTTCTACAAGGGCAAGAACGTCGACATGTTCATCGGTTACAGCACCGGTGGCGGCTACGACACCTATGGCCGCTTCGTCGCGAAACACATGGGCAAGCATCTTCCGGGCAAGCCGAATTTCGTGGTCAAGAACATGCCGGGCGCCGGCAGCCTCCTGCTGGTCAACCAGCTCTACAACGTGTTGCCCAAGGACGGCACCGCGATCGGCATCTTCGCCCGCGCCGCCGCATGGGAGCCGATGTTCGGCAATCCCCAGGCCAAGTTCGATCCGACCAAGCTGAACTGGCTCGGCAGCGGCAACAACGAAGTCAGCATCTGCGCGTTCTGGCATACCGCTGGCCTGACCTCGACCGAGCAATTCCTGGCGACCCCGCTGGTCGTCGGCGGCACGGGGCCGGGCGCGGATACCGACAACTTCCCGCTCACGCTGAACAACGTGCTGAACACCAAGCTCAAGCTCATCACCGGTTACCCGGGCGGCAACGATATCAATATCGCCATGGAGCGTGGCGAGGTGCAGGGCCGTTGCGGCTGGTCCTGGTCGTCGGTCAAGTCGACCCGGCCCGATTGGCTGAAGGAGAAGAAGATCTTCATCCCGCTGCAGTTCGCTCTGGCCAAGCACCCGGATCTGCCGAACGTGCCGCTCGTGCTCGATCTCGCCAAGGATGCGAAACAGCGCCAAGTGCTCGAAGTGATCTTCTCCGCCCAGCCCATGGGCCGGCCGTTCGCCGCGCCGCCCAACGTGCCGGCCGATCGGGTGAAGGCGCTGCGCGCCGCGTTCGACGCCACCTTCAAGGACAAGGAATTCTTGGCGGAAGCCGAGAAGGCCAAGCTGGAGATCGATCCGGTGTCGGGCGCCGAGGTCGAGAAGATCGTCAATCGCGTGGCCGGCATGCCGCCGGAACTGTTGAAGGCCGCGCATGAGGCGACGACCAAGAAGGATCGCATCCAGATCGAGGAAAAGGCGAAGTAATCATCCGGCGTTGTGTCTCCTGCGGGAGGCGCCAGCCAGGTTGAGAGCAAAGGGCGTCCTGCGGGACGCCCTTTTTTTGTGCGCCGAAGCAAGCCTCGTGGCAACGGGCGTCGCGAGGTCCGTCTTATGCGCCGGTCGGGGGCAAAAACCCTTTGTTACATAAGGTTTTCGCACGGCATTTCGCTTGCCAGCCCCAGGCGCTGCTGCCACAGTTCAGGGGCCGAAGCGGCGCCTGAAAAGCCGCATGGCGAGGAGGCTTTCCCATAACGTGACGAACGCGGCGAATCGGTCCTGGCTCGGTAGGGGCGGACCCTTCGGAGCCGCCATGTGGCGTGCGGCGGCGGCTCGTATCCAGGCGCGTCCGGCGAGACAGAGGAACCCATGGCAGTCAGAAAATCCGACATCACCGAAAAACCATTCCGTAAGCCGATTCCGGAGCCGAAGAAGCCGAAAGTGGTTCCCGCGGGAGCCGGCCGGTTCAACTCCGACGTCATCGTCGACATGCTGCACGCCTACGATCTGCCGTTCGCCGCGCTCAATCCTGGCGCGAGCTATCGCGGCCTGCACGATTCGATCGTCAACTACGGCCAGAACTATCCCCACATGATGCTGTGCCAGCATGAGGAAACCGCGGTCCAGATCGCGCACGGCTATGCGCGCGCGGCGCGCAAGCCGATGGCCGCCATCGTGCACAACCTGGTCGGGCTGCTGCATTCCAACATGGCCATCTACTACGCCTATATCGACCGCGCGCCGGTCTTCATCATCGGCGCGACGGGGCCGATGAACGAATCGAAGCGCCGGCCCAAGATCGACTGGATTCACACGGCGAACGTGCAGGGCGAGGCGATCCGCCACTACACCAAGTGGGACTATCAGCCCTCCACGGTCGACGGCATCCCGGAATCCTTCGCGCGCGCCTATTCGGTGATGATGACCGGGCCGCAAGGGCCGACCTATATGTGCTATGACGCCTGGCTGCAGGAGGAGAAGCTCGAGCGCGACATTCCGCTCCCGCGCAAGGAAATGGCCAGGGTGCCGCAGCCGATCGCACCCGATCCGGTCGCGCTCGATCGCGCCGCGGAAATGCTGGTCAATGCCAAGAAGCCGGTTTTGATGGCCGAATATTCGGGTCGCACCGAACTCGGCTACTATTCGCTGATCGAGCTTGCCGAAGCCCTGCAGGCGCCGGTCTACGATCTGGATTCACGGCAATGCTTCCCAGGCACCCATCCGCTCAACGTCAGCATGATGGAGGACGTGTTCAAAGGCGCCGATCTGGTCGTCGGGCTCGACGTCAAGGACTGGGAGCGTCCGACCACCCATCTCACCTCGGTCAGCCGCAAGGTCGAGAAGATCACCGCCAGGAACTGCAAGTTCGTCGATATCGGCTTTGGCGACATCAACATCAGCAAATGGTCGATGGATTACCAGCGCCTGGTCGACGCCGATCTGAAGATTCTTGCCGATACCGACATCGCCATCCCCGAGCTGACCAAGCGCTGCAAGGCGTTGATCGGCAAGCAGCCCGGCCTCAAGGATATCTTCGCCAAGCGCGGCGAGCAGATCGCCAAGAGGTTCCACGCCACGCGCGCGGGTTGGGCGCGCACCGCGAAGAAGAACCGCGACGTGAGTCCGATTCCGCTGCCCGTGCTCGCCGCCGAGATATGGGATGCCATCAAGGATTACGATTGGGTGCTCACCTCGAATACGCTGGAGGACTGGACTCGCAAGCTATGGGATTTCGATCGGCCCTACCGGCACCCCGGCAAGTCGCTCGGCACCTCGACCCAGATCGGTACGTCGATCGGCGCGGCACTGGCGCACCGGGCTCACGGCCGGCTGGTGGTCGACATCCAGCCCGACGGAGACTTGATGTTCGATGCCGGCGCTCTGTGGGTCTGCGCCAAGCACAACATCCCGATGCTGGTCGTGATGTACAACAACCGCGCCTACTTCAACGATTGGGAACACCAGATCCGCATGGCCAAGTTGCGCAAGACCGATGTGGACAAGGCCCACATCGGCATGGACCTTTCGGGACCCGAACCGGATTTCGCCGGCCTCGCGCGCTCGATGGGCTGGTACGGCGAAGGCCCCATCGACAAGGCGAAGGACGTCGGGCCGGCGCTGCGCCGCGCCATCGAGCGGGTGCGCCAGGGCCAGCCGGCGCTGATCGACACCATCACACAGCATCGCGACGACGATGTGCCGGCCTGAGCGGACAGCCTCAGGCACGGCGTAGGACGCCGATCTTCCCCGAATGGCCCAAAGCCCCTATCCTTTGGCGTCATGACTTGGGTGGACTTGGAACTTTAATTTTGTTTTATTCTCTCCATGGGCTGGGTCCGAAGCGTCCCAGCCCATGGTTCGTACGCGGGCTCGCGCTATCAGGGCGGGTCAGCGATATTCAACAATGATGGCGTCAACACGGGGCGGCATAGTCCGCGACATTCAAGTATGCGCAGAATTATCATCGGCATTTCCGGCGCCTCGGGCGCGATCTACGGCATCCGTTTGTTGGAAGCTCTCCACAATGTGCGGGAGGTCGAGACTCACCTCATCATGTCGCCGTCGGCCGGCCAGACCATTGTCGACGAAACCGATTGGAAGCCGGCCGACGTCAGGGCAATGGCCACCGTGGTTCACAACCCGAAGGATATCGGGGCCTCGCTGTCGAGCGGCTCCTTCCGGACAGACGGCATGATCGTGGCGCCGTGTTCCGTGAAGACACTGTCGGGCATCGTCAATTCCTATGACGACAACCTGCTGACCCGCGCGGCCGACGTCTGCCTCAAGGAGGCACGCCGCGTGGTGTTGCTGGTGCGTGAGACGCCGATGCATCTCGGCCACATCGATTTGATGGCGCGCGCGGCGAAATACGGGGCCATCGTCATGCCGCCTGTGCCGGCCTTCTACCACCGGCCGAAAACACTCGATGACGTTATCAACCAGACGGTGGGCAAGGCATTGGATCTATTCAACATCGAGCACAACCTGTTCAAGCGCTGGAAAGAGACAGATCTGTCTTAGGGCCCCGCCTGACCGCCCCAATGGGGCAAGATTGCCGGAGCGAGTCATCTTTTGCGTTGCAGCAAGTGCTTCCAATTAGGCACAAACTGACCGAGTTTGGTTGACGAGCCGTACGGGTTCCCGTATTTTTCGCAAGCCAAAATGGAATTCGTTTTTTGGCTAAATTCAACGTCGTAACGATAAAAAATAGCATCAGGTGGGACGGTGGCCAATCAGACAATCGCTAGCGGGTATGTGGAAGCGGGTGTGCGTCCATGATTTGCTTTGATCCTGATGCTGCCAACCGCCGGACGGTCGGACAGGTCGGAAACGCAGGGCGCGGCCTGAGCGTCAAAAAAAATCTGGAAAAGAGGACCGCGTAAGCCAGCGCCTGGGCCGCGTCAGCGCGTCCGCGGACAGGCGAAGTGTAGCTGGGAAGAAGGGGTGTGCCTTTGCGAATTCGGCTCGAAAAACAAGCTAACCGTAGTTTGAACTAATTATTTCGTCGGGGATTTAAGGCTATGGAAGTTGATATGTTGAGTTCAGCAGGCAGAGCCCTGCTGATCATTCTCGATCCCGCAGCGGACTGATGTTTCTGTCGCTCGGCGTTATCATGGGGCTGGTCCTGGGAATTATCCCCGGCATTGGCGGCATTGCCGGCACGGCATTGCTGCTGCCCTTCACCTTCGATATGGATCCGTATTCGGCGTTCGCGCTGCTTCTCGGATTGGGCGCGGCGACCAACACGGGCGACCCGATTCCCGCGGTCCTGTTCGGCGTGCCCGGAGGCGCGGCTTCGGCGGCCACGGTCCTTGACGGCTTCCCCATGGCTAAAAAGGGCGAGGCGGGCCGCGCGCTCAGCGCATCCTACATGTCGTCCATGATGGGCGGCCTGTTGGGCGCTGCGCTGCTTGGCGTCAGTATTCCGCTGCTCCGGCCGGTTATGTTGTTCATCGGCTCGCCGGAATTGCTCGCCCTCGCGCTCTTCGGCATTTCGATGGTGGCTGTCCTGGCAGGCACCGCGCCGCTGCGCGGCATGACCGTCGCCTGCTTCGGCATCATGATCGCCATGGTCGGCTCCGACCCGCAGACCGGCACCCTGCGCTGGACCCTCGACAGTCTGTACCTGTGGGATGGCATGCCGCTGGTTCCGGTGACCCTGGGCCTGTTCGCGCTGCCTGAACTCTGCGACCTGATGATCGCCAGGACGTCGATCGCCGCCGAAGCCAAATACGACATCAAGAGCGGCATGTGGCTCGGTATCAAGGATTGCTTCCGCCATTGGTGGCTGATTATCCGCTGCTCGTGGATCGGCGCCGGCCTCGGCGCGGTTCCCGGCATCAGCGGCTCGGTCGTCGACTGGCTGGCCTACGGTCACGCCCTGAAGACCGAGAAGGGCGCCAATATGACCTTCGGCAAGGGCGACGTTCGTGGCGTCATCGCCTCCGAATCGACCAACAACGCCAAGGAAGGCGGCTCGTTGGTTACCACCGTCGCGTTCGGCGTCCCCGGCGGCGCGGGCATGGCCATCCTGCTCGGCGCATTCCTGATCCACGGGCTCGTCCCGGGACCGGACATGCTCAGCAAGCACCTCGATGTGACCTATTCGATGGTGTGGTCGATCGCCATCGCCAACATCGTCGGCGCCGGCATGTGCTACCTGTGGAGCGGTTGGTTCGCCAAGCTGGCAACCCTGCGCTACACCCTGATCTGCCCGGCGGTGCTGAGCGTCATCTACATCGGTGCGTTCGAGGGCTCCCGTCAGTGGGGCGACCTCTACACGCTGCTCTTCTTCGGCTCGCTGGGCTGGACGATGAAGCAGCTGAAGTGGCCGCGTCCGCCGCTCATCCTGGGCCTCGTGCTCGGCGACATCATCGAACGCTACATGTTCATCTCGGTCGAGCGCTACGGCCTCGAGTGGCTGAAGCGTCCGGTCGTCATCGTGGTGCTGGTCCTGGCGGTCGTCGGCTTCATCCGGCCGGTGGTGCAGGACATCCGCATCCATGGCGGTCTCAAGAAGATGGCGACGAACTTCGGTGCGCCGCACTTCATGCCGTCGAACCTGTTCTACCTGCTCTTCATCGGCCTCTTCGGCACGATGCTCTATCAGGCCTACCGGTGGAACTTCGATGCGCGGATCGTGCCGATGATCATCGGCTGGGGCGGCTTGTTCTTCTGCACTGTCAGCTTGCTGAATCAGATCTTCCGCAAGCCCGAAGCGCTGCAGGATAGCATCGGGATGGCCGAACAGACCGCGGCCGGCATCGGGACGCAGGCGACCAAGGAGATCGTGCAAAAGATCCACATGGATCTTCAGTCCGACACCGCGCACATTGCCGCCAAAGACGGTCGTGCTGCGCGCGTTCATCTTCTTCGGCTGGATGGTGGCCTTCATGGCCTCCATGGCGACGATCGGACTTATTCCGACCTCGCCGCTCTTCATCGTTGCGTTCATGCGCATCGAGAATAGGGAGCCCTGGAGGATCGTAATTCCCTACGCTGTTGGCATGGTTACGTTCGTCTACATCGTGTTCGACAAGCTGCTGACCATTCCATGGCCGCAGACCTTGGTGGGAACCTGGTTCCCGGCGGTCAAGGCGCTGGGTATTCCCAGCCTCTAGTCGACCATCGCGTGCAAAAAAAGGGCGGGACGAAAGTCCCGCCCTTTTTCTTTGCGCAGACCTGCGCCGAGTTCAGGGATGCACGTCCTCGGTGAACCAGTCGGTCGGCAGGTCGTGGCCGACGCCGCTCTCCTTGGCCTTGCGGTAGACCACCGAGCCGGCTGCCGCGAACTGGTAACCGAGGCCGAGATTGTTGAGGAAGCAGGTGACCTGCTCATCCGAATCGCGGCCCGGCGTGCGTCCGGTAATCAAGTCGGGCAGGGTCGGCAGCCTGTCGAAATCGAGTTCCTTGGCGCCGGCCTTGCTTTTGGCTTCTTCCGGCATGGTCAGGCCCTTGGTCGCGACATGGATGGGCGCGGCGTCCCGGGTGTGAATGACGACGCGGTCGGCCCGCTTGATCGCCTTGGTTTCGATCTCCGGTCTCTTCAATTCGCTGAGGTGCATGCCGGGCTCGATCCACCGCTCGAAGAAGATGTTGTCGATCGAGTTGGTGGCGCACATCGCCACGTCGGCGCCGCGGATCGCCTCCTCCGGCTGCCCGACCGGAATCACCTCGACACCGAGGATCGGGCTCATCTCGCGGCAGAACTTTTCGCGGTTCTCCTTGTTCGGGCTGAAGCAGCGGATGCTCTCGATGTCGCGCACCGCGCAGATTGCCATGAGCTGAGTGCCCGCCTGCCAGCCCGAGCCGAGAATGCCGACCGATTTGGCATCCTTGCGCGCAAGATACTTGGCGCCCAACCCATTGGTGGCGCCGACGCGCATGCGCTGCATGACGCCGTCCGGAAAGATGGCGAGCGGTTCGCCGGTTTCGGTCGAGAACAGCAGCACGAGGCCGACCCAGCGGTTGCCCGGGGCCGATGGCACCTTCTCGCGCCGCATGTTGTTGCCGACCTTCGGCCAGGTGACGATGTCGGAATTGATGCGCACGGCGCCGACGCCGAATTTGGGGATCACCCCGTCCATCGACTTGAGGCCATAGATCGCATCCGGCCGCAGGGTCGGCGTCAGGCAGTCGGAGCGGGGACGCGACACGCCGCGGCCGTCGGCCAGCTCGACATAGGCCTCCTCGAGGGCGCCGATGCATTCCGGCATGGTCAGGAGCTTGCCGACGTCGTCGTTGGACAGGATGAGGGTCATACGAATTTCCTAGTGCTGGACGGATGTGGTGGACGGGAGGCAAAGAAAAACCGCCGGGGAGGTTTCCCCGGCGGCGATCAGGCTAGCATGTCGCCCGGATTATTTACACGCAATGGCGCTGGGCTCGCTGTTGCCGGCCATGTAGGTGATTTCGCAGTTCATGCCGCTCTTCAGATCGTCGCGCGTGGCCTCCTTGCCGGCCACGGTGATCTTGGTGCGCGAGCCGCTCGGCTCCGCGGTCATTGGCTTGCCGTCGGCGCCCTTGAAGATCACCTTGCGACCCTTTTCCTGCACTTCGATCGCGCCGGCCGCCTTGAGCGCGGAAGGTTTGGCCTCGAGCGCGTCCTTCAGCATGGCGACGGTCTGCGGCGTCTGGTTGAGCGCGGCTTGCACCATTTTGGCGACGTCCTCGCCATAGGCCGGCTCGACCGGGCGGCCGCCTTTCTCGGCCTTGGCCTGCAGTTCCTTGTCATCCATGGCCTGCTTGTAGGCGGCGCGCAGAGCGCTCAATTGAGGGGCCGGGATGGCGGGCGGACCGGCGGTCAGGCGCGAGATGTCGCCCTGGGACTGGATGAGGGCGACGAGCGCCTTGGCCTCGGGCGTGTCGGCGAAGGTCGAGACCTGCGGCACGTCCTTTTCCTCGCCGCCGATCTGGGCGATGAAGCGGCCGTAGCCGTTCTTGACGAACTCCTCGTTGGAGGAGCGCGATGCGATGGTGCCGGCGATTTCGCCGCGCCGCATCGCCATCTGGTCCTCGTTGCCGTTATAGCCCGTGATGATCTTGATCGGCAGGCGCAACGCGTCGGTCAACACCTTGGTTTCCACGTAGGCGGCGCTGCCCACGCCGGCGCTGGCGAAATTCACGTCCTTGGCGCTGCGTAGGTCCGCGAAGGTCTTGATCGGCGAGGTCTGGTTGATGACGAAGACGCGCGGATCGGACGCTGCCTTGCCGATCCACGACATCTTGTTGAGATCGAACTTGATCGCGTCGAGCCCGGCGATCTGGTTATAGATCAGGCCGGTGTTGAAGGTGCCGATCGTGGTCCCGTCGTTCTTGGACGCGTAGATCGCATTGGCGCCGATGATATGGCCGGCGCCCGGCATGTTCTTCACCACGAAGGTCGAGCCCGGCAGATAGCGTTGCATATATTCTGCGACCAGGCGGCCGTAATAGTCGTAGCCGCCGCCCGGCGCGGTGGCCACGATATAGGTCACCGTCTTGCCCTTGAACAAATCCGCTTGCGCCGCGGCGGGCGCGGGCAGTGCGGCGAGCACGCCGAAAGCTCCGGCTGCCAAAGCCAAATATCTCGTCTTCACAATCATTGTGACCTCCATATTGCTGTAAGTTTTTCTTATGTGGATTCGTCGGATGTCATCGTCACCTGTCGAATTTGTCGAGCACATAGCTGGTGAGGAAACCGTCGTGCAGATCGACGCGCAGGCCTTTTTCCACCCCGAGGTAGAGTATGGTCGTGCCCATCGCGCCGGTGATCAGGGCGTTGCGCCAGCTCAATTTGGCCTCGTTGCGCAGGAAGGCGACGAGGAAAATCGGGATGGTGAACCAGAAGCCCAACACCAGGACGGAGGAAACGAAACCGAGGAAATAGCTCCACAGAATGATTTCGCGGCGCACCATATTCGGCGGGATGCCCGCGTCCAGCATCATGGGAACTTCAGCCGCGGTGGTTGCTTCGGATTCGACTTGCCGGCCGGCATAGCGCGAGACTTCGTCCTGGGCTTTTTCCACGTCGCTGCGCGTGTCCTCCGGCTCGACGAGATTTCGCCGCGCGGCGCGGATATCGAGGACAATCTGCAGCAGGCACAGCACGATCGCCGGAATGCCGACGACGAACGGCATGAAGCGGGCCTGGGGCGGATATTGGCTGGCGATGGCGACCATCGTGACGAAGATGGCCAGCATCACGAAATTCATCAGGAAACTTGTGGACTTCATGCTGAGGCTCCCGCGCCGTAAGGCACTTTGGCGGGTTTACGGGACTTGTAGACGGCAAAGGCGATGGTCAGGGTGATGAGGCCGATCAGCACCAACGACAGCGGCCGCAGGAAGAAGTCCATGCCCCACAGGGCAAGCGCCTTGTTGAGCGATTCCTCCGCGATCTTGCCGAGCACGAGACCGATGACGAACGGCGCACGCGGCCAGCCGGCGCGCAGCAGGGCGTAACCGATTGCGCTGAGCACCACGAGGATCACCAGGTTCTGCCACTGACCCTCGTTGATGAAGGCGCCGAGCACTACCAGCACGAAGACGAACGGCACGATCAGCGAGCCGCGCACGAAGGTGAGTGCTGCGACCCAGCGCGCGACGAACAGCAGGAAGCTGACCGCGATAATGTTGCCGACCACCAGCGCCCAGATCAGCGTCCACACCAGGTCGAGGCGCTCGGTGATCAGGGTCGGGCCGGGCTGGATGCCGAGGATGAGGAAGGCGCCGAGCAGGATGGCCATGCCCGAGCTGCCCGGGATGCCGAACAGCAGGGTGGGCAGCAACGAGCCGCCCTCCTTGGCGTTGCTGGCGGTTTCCGGCGCGATCACGCCCTCGACGGCACCCTTGCCGAAACGCTCCGGGTGTTTCGACGACTGCACCGCGTGGCCGTAGCACATCCAGGCGGCGGCCGAACCGCCGAGACCGGGAATCATGCCGATCACCGCGCCGATCATCGAGGTGCGCAGCACCAGCCACCAGTGCCGCGGCACTTCCATTACGCCCTGGAATATCTGCTTGTAGGAAAATTTGGCCGTTTCCCTCGAAACGGCTGAAATCGAGCTGCCCTTGACGCCGAGCGCGATCATCTCGGGCACGGCGAACAGGGCGAGCACGGCGGTCACCAGGCTCAGCCCGTCCCACAGGAACAGGAAGTCGCCGGAGAAGCGGGCGATGCCGGTCTGCGGGTCCATGCCGATGGTGGCGAGGATCACGCCGTAGAAGCCGACGATGATGCCGCGGAAGATGTTGCTGCCGCCGGCGAGGAAGGCGATGAAGGTAATGCCGAGCAGCGCGAGCAGGAAGAATTCGGCTGGGCTGAACGACAGGATGACGGGCTCGAGAATCGGGATCATCACGGCGAACACGCCGGCGCCGATGATGCCGCCGACGCCCGAGGCGGTCATGCTGGCGCCGAGTGCGCGTCCGGCTTCGCCCTTCTTGGCCATGGGGTAGCCGTCCAGCGTGGTGGCGGCATCGTCGCCGTCGCCCGGCACGCCGAACATGATGGAGGAGATCTGGCCGCTGGTGCCGTTCACCGCATGCATGACGAGCAGGAACACGGCGCCGGCGATCATGTCCATGCCGAACACGAAGGGGATGGCGAGGGCGATGGAAAGCCGGCCGCCGATGCCAGGCGTGACGCCGACCCAGATGCCGATCATGACGCCGATCAGCATCAGCCCCATGATATTGGGCGATGTCAGCATGTTGAACAGGGAGCCAAACATGACGTCTAACATGGCGAAGGATTTCTCCTGACGAGAACGTGGCTAAAGCCGCATGAACCGGGGATCAGGTTGCCCAACGGAAGCGCCAGGCGGCGGCGCAGGGGGCTGAGCGTGCAGAGTACGAAATCCGGTCCGGACACATGAAGGCTTCGAGTAACCCGGTAGTTGCAAAGTCGTGCGACGGTGGATGCCGCCGCAATTCTTAGCCCGTTCGGTCAGGCGTTTTCTCCCCGGTACATGAGTTCTCGTGACCCACGCTTATACCTGCAAAACAGGTCGGCTTCTTGGGGCCGGCTTTCCTGTCACGCGGTCATGAAAGTATCATAAAGACAAGCTCTTGCAACGGAAAGCGGCGGTTACTTACCGAGCGAAGGAATTTCCGTGTAAAGGTGATAACAAAAGGCGCAGATGCGTTAGGCGCGGGCCGGGCTCATCCATGAGCGCATAAAGATCGAGCCCCGGACAGGGCTCGATCGTTCGGTTAATTTCGTGCATCCCGCGCTGCGGAATCGCGATCGGAGCGCTCTCAGAAGCCTTCCGCGCGCTCGATCTGCTCGAACCAGTCGAAGCCCATCTTCTTGACGATGCGGCTCGTGATCATGATGATGCGCGCCTCGTTCTTCGGATCGGCATTGAAATGCTGGTAGGTGACGTAGGGCGGGATATAGACGAAATCGCCCTCCTTCCATTCGAATTTCTTGGGCTCCTTGGCCCACTCCCATTCGAACTCCTCCTTGCAGTCGAATTCCACGTCCCAATGCAGGTCGTAGCCGGCGCCTTCGACGACGTAGAAGATCGCCTCGCTCAGGTGACGAACCTTGCCCGAGGCCTTACCCGGCTCGAGGAACTGCATGAAGATGTCGACGCACATCTCGGTGGTCTTCATCTTCTCGTGGATGATGTGCTTGATCAGGCCGTTGGGCGAGCGCTCCATCGGCATCTCGTGCGCCTTGATCACCTTCTTGTAGTCGTTCTTGTATTCCTTGCGGAACTGCGCGGACTCGGCAAGGCCCTCGGCGTAGTAGTTGCAGAAGACCTTGGAGCGCGCTTTGACTTTCTCGTCAGCATAACTCATCGAAACATTCTCTCTGCTAGCAATGCGCCCTCGGGCAGGGCGGATGGGATGGCTGGACGCCGCGCCGCGTCGGCCTATAGATGCGTCGGCGGCTGGTAGTTCTCGCCGCCCGGCGGAGGGGTGGTCGGCGGATACTCGACCGATCTTCTGGAAGATCATGTGCATGAAGAGGAAGAGGGGCTTCGCCTTCATGATGAGCACCACAGCATCTTCCTTCGCGTCGTCGTTGAAGTGCTGGTGCACGCAGCCATTTTCGACGATGCAGGCATCGCCCGCTTCCCACGGCAGCTTGACGCGATCATGGACATCGTGGCCCTTGCCTTTGAGCACGAAGAACACGGCGGAATTCATGTGGCCGTGCTTCTGGCCGTGGCCGCCCGGCGCATAGCAGTCGACGTGGCACTCGATCGACTGGGCCACCTCGACGGACTGCGGGTTGATGATCTTCTTGCCGTAGTTGTGCGGGCCGCCCTTCCACTTCCAATCGGTCGTGGAATAGACGCGCGGCTGGGCGAACAGGCTCTTGTAGACCTCGCCGTAGGTGCCTTCGAGGGCGCGCACGAAGGTGCGCTTCTTCTGCCAGCGCTCCCACACCACTTCCTTGTCTTGGTTATGGCCAGCCTCGCCCGGCTTGATGTAAACGTCGGTTTCTTTTTCCGTGATACCGTCATCGGCCATTGCGGAAACTCCTGAAGCACGTGGATAATGCCCGGGAACGCCGACTATCGGTGCTTTCCTGGGTTGAACTGGGCCCCTAAATAGCTCATTCCCGGCACCGCTGCTACGCGCATTTTAGCGCCCGAAAGGCTGTTTTTTCTTTGAAAACTAAGTATCTCTTGTCACTCAACGGGTTGCGGCACTGGCGCCCCGTGTCGGCGCATTGACCAAAGATGCCGACGGAAACCAGCACGCCGCGCGCCGCGCTTCCTTGGCGCATCACCCTGGCGATCTACGGCACCTCGTTCTTCAGCCTCAGCATTGTGCCCATGGCGGCTCTTGTGGTGCCGCTGTGGGCGCTCGGACTCGGCGCATCTCCGTTGTGGATCGGCGTCATCGTCGGCGCACGGTCGCTGCTGCCCATGCTGCTCTCGATCCACGGCGGCGTGTTGATGGACCGGCTCGGCACGCGCCGGGTCATGCTGTTCTTCGCCGTCATCACCTGCGTCGCCTTTCCGCTCTATCCCGTGCTGCCGTCGCTCTATGCGCTCGTCGTGCTGCAGTTGATCACCGGTCTGACCCAGGGCCTGTCGTGGGTCGGTTCGCAGACCTTGTACGGCCAGTTGACCCGCGGCAGCCCGAAGCATGCCGGCCGCGTCACCTTCTTCACCAATGCCGGCTCCTTCGCCGGCCCGCTGATTGCCGGCGTGGTGTGGAGTGCCAGCGGTGCGTCCGGTGCCTTTGCGCTGCTGACGGCCTGGTCGTTCGTCTTGCTGCTGACCATCATCGTGCTGCCGCGTTCGGTCGACAAGCCGATCAAGAAGGTGACGGTGAGAGAACTCGTGCCGCGGATTTCGGACTATGCGAAGGCCTTCGCGCTGTGCGCCATTCCGGTCGTCGCCCTGGTGATGATCTTCACCTTCCTGCGCATTGCCGTGGCCGGCGTGCAGTCGTCGTTCTACGTGGTCTATCTCGAGAATATCGGGATGACCGGCGCCACCATCGGCATCCTGATCGGCTGCGCCAATATGGTGGCGAGCCCCGCGTCGCTCGTGACGCTGCCCAAGCGCATCGTCAAGCCGGCCTGGCTCATGGTGAGCGCGACGATCGCCAGCATCGTGTTCATGACGATCACGCCGCTGTTCACCGAATTCGGTTGGCTGCTGATCATGGCGGCGCTCTATGGCGCCGGCGTGGGCATCGGCTTTCCCACGATGATCTCGCTGCTGTCGAACGCGGTGGATCCGCATGTCCAGGGCATGAGCGTCGGGCTGCGTACCACCGTCAACCGCGTCGCGTCGCTGATCGTGCCCATCATCATGGGGGTGATTGCCGAGATCTGGGACATCGAGACGAGCTTTTTCATCGTCGGAATGGCCCTCATGATCATTGTCGCGGCCACCGCTTATTTCATCTGGCGCCGACCGGAGGCGTACAGCTGAGCATGGCTCTTTTCGCGGGTAGCTGGGAAAAGAGCCGGTTTTTCGGCTCATTTGTCGCGAAAGCCGGCGCGCAAAGCGCTTGAAACCCTCGCTTCTTATGGATACGGTTGCCTCACTGTGATGCTGCGGTTGGGCCGTCCCATTTCGCAACGAGGAAAAAAGCCTCGGCCTCGGCCTCGACGTCACAGATTTGGTGCGGCCTTCAGTAAGCGGCTCAGTAATTTGGCCCTGGATTCGCGGCGGGGAAGAATGGTCGGCCTGGCGGGCCGGCCATCGTATCGCGGGTCCCGACCAATCGGTTGGCGCAGTTCGCTTCAGGCTTTGGCAAGCCACGGGATCCCGGCGAGGAGAGTCCCAACGAGGCGCTGAACCAATACAGGTTGCCGTGTGCTGCAGGCTGTTCGGTCGGCTGTCGAACAAGACGGGGGGGTCTTGCGGAAGCCTGAAGCCCAGTGGCCCATACCGCCAGGCTCGCGACAGAAGCATCCGCTGCGGCACCTCCTCGCCGCAGCCGGCATGGTCCTGGTGCGAGCCTTTCCGGAGCGCGAAGTGCTGCTTCGCGCCGAAGGCCGTGTGCGTTTCATCCGCCTCGGTGTCGGCGTCCAACTCGCGGCGGCTGCTCTCATCCTCGTGGTGGTCCCGGGCGCCATTTACGGTCTCGCCAAGAACTTCATCTTCCAGGACGCGGTGATCGCCGCGAAGACCGCCGAGCTGCATGAGCTCGCATCCGCCTATGACGCCCTCAAGGTGGAGACGGCGGCGTCCCAGCAGCATTACCGCACCATCACGCGGCAGCTCGAAACCAAGCATAGCTATCTGCTGAAAGTGATGGAGCAGAACAAGGCGCTGCAGGCCGACCTGGGCCAGACGCGCGGTGCCTTGCAGATGTCGGAGGCGGAGCGCCGCGAGGTGCAGGCCGCGCGCGAGGCCTTGCTGGCGCGGCTCGACCAGCTCGACAGCTCGCTCAAAACCATGGCCGCGGAAAAAGAAACATTGCTCGGCGGCGCGAAGATGTCCGACCGCCGGCAGGCCCTCGCCGAACGGGCGCGCGCCGATGAGCTGCAGGAGCGCTTGATCGCCCTCCAGATCGGGCAGCAGGAGGTGCTGAAACGGCTCTCGGCGCGGACCGCCGGCAGCATCGGCGAGCTCAAGGATCTGATCGCGATGACCGGCTTGAACGCCGACCGTCTGCTCGCCGGCATCACCGCCAGCAGCGGCCTCGGCGGACCGTTTGTCGAGTTCGACCTCGGAGGCGACGAGGCGCGCCCCGATTCGCAGCTCGCCGCGCTCAGCAGCCATATCGACCAGTGGGACGAGTTGCAGCAGGTATTACGCCGCTTGCCGTTGTCGGCGCCGCTCGACAACTACGTGACGATGAGTCCCTACGGCAAGCGCCGCGATCCGCTCAACGGTCGGTTGGCCATGCATCACGGGGTCGATCTCGGCGGGCCGCCCAAGGCGCCAATCCTCAGTGCCGCACCGGGCGTCGTCGTCTTCGTCGGCAACAACGGCAACTACGGCCGTATGGTGGAAATCGATCACGGCATGGGCATCCGCACGCGCTACGGACATCTCAGCAGCACCTCGATGCGCAAGGGGCAGAGCGTCGGCTACCGCCAGCCGATCGGCGTCATCGGCACCACGGGGCGCTCGACCGGCGTGCATCTGCATTACGAAGTGCTCGTCAACGATTCGCCGCATGATCCCATGCGCTTCATCCAGGCAGGCAAACATGTTTTCAAAGGGTAATAAAAGGGAGGTTGAGGTGTCGCGTTCTCCCAGCCGCAATCCGCCGTCGATCATCAGTGCCAGCTTGCGCATTGTCGGCAATCTCGTCAGCGACGGCGACATCCAGGTCGATGGCACGGTCGATGGCGATGTTCAGAGCCGCAGTCTCACGGTCAGCCAGGGGGCTTCGGTCAATGGCGGTATTTCGGCGGAATCGGTGCGCGTCGACGGCGCGGTGAATGGCCACATCAGGGCGTCCAACGTCATGCTCGGGCCGACCGCCCGGGTGCTCGGCGACATCATCCATGCCCAACTGGTGATCGAGGCCGGCGCCTTTCTCGAAGGCCATTGCCGCCGCATGGAAACGGAATCGGCGCCGATGATTTCCGCTCCGTCCGCCATGACCGCACAGGAAGACGCGCCGCTCTACAGCGCGGTCCAGTAAGATCTCAATTCGCCGATGAGGCGCGCGCGCTCTCCAGCGCCGCGGCGAATACTGCCGGCTCCACGTTGCCTCCCGAGCAGACCACCGCGACGGTCTTCCCCGCGCAGTCGAGCTTGCCGGCCAGTGCCGCCGCCAGCGCCACGGCGCCGCCGGGCTCGACGACGATCTTAAGCTCGGCGAAGGCGGCCGCCATGGCGCCCGTGACCTCTGCGTCGCTCACGGTCAGGCCGCCGGCGAGAAGGCGCCGGTTGATGGCAAAGGTGAGCATGCCCGGCATCGGCGCCAGCAACGCATCGCAGAACGAGGCGTCGTCGGCGCGCAGCGGCGGATTGGCGAGGCGCTCGCCGGCCGCGAGCGAACGCGCGGTATCGTCGAAGGCATCCGGCTCCACGGCATAGACGGCGATACCCGGCACACGCGCCGCCAGGGCGGTCGCCGTCCCGGCGATCAGTCCGCCGCCGCCGCACGGCACGAGCGCCGCGTCGAGCCGCGCGCCGAGTGCCGCGGCCTGTTGGGCAACTTCGAGGCCCAGCGTGCCTTGCCCGGCGATGATGCGCGCGTCGTCATAGGGCGGCACCAGCGTGGCGCCGCGTTCCTGCGCGAGCCGGGCGCCGATCGCCTCGCGCTCTTCGCTATAGCGGTCGTAGGTGATGACCTCCGCGCCCCACGCGCGGGTCGCGGCCAGTTTGGTGGGCGGTGCGTCGGCCGGCATCACGATGGTCGCCGTCACGCCCAGCAGCGCCGCTGCGGCCGCCACCGCCTGAGCATGGTTGCCCGACGAGTAGGCAACCACGCCGCGTTGCCGTTCCGTGGCGCTCAACAGGCTGAGCCGGTAGAAGGCGCCGCGAAATTTGAACGAGCCGGTCTTTTGCAGGCATTCCGCTTTGATCAATAGGCGCCCGCCGACCCGTTCGTTCAACCGCGCGGATTCGAGCAACGGCGTGACGAGCGCCTGTCCGGCGAGCGCGCAGGCCGCCGTCTCGATATCGCCGATCGTCACGCCGCTCATGGCAAGGAGGCCAAAAATCGGGCGAGCGCCACGGCCGCGACCGGTTCGCCCAGGTTCGGCGTGTGGCCGACGCCCGGCACCGTCACTGTGATCAGGTCCGGCTTCTCGGCCTTCATGCGCGCCAGAACTCTCGGCCGAGAGAACGGCCGATTGGCCGCCGCGCAGCGCCAGGGTGGGAATGGGACGCAACGCGCGGAAATACGGCCACAAGTCGAGCCGTTCGCGCATGGTCCGGCGCGCCGCGCGGGCGAGCCGCACGTCCCAGTCGAAATGCAATTGGCCGTCGGGCGCTTCGCGGTAGGTGGCGCGCGCCATGCGTTGCCAATTCTCCGGCTCGCCGAGTTCGAGATAACCGAACATGCGCTGCATTTCCGCGCCCGCGGCTTCCCAGGTCGGCTGCGGCCGGTCCTTGGCGACATAGTCGAGGATGCGCTCGATGCCGTCGGTGCCGAGTTCCGGACCGATATCGTTGAGCACGACACCGGCGAGCATGTTCGGCCGCGCCACGGCGAGCCCCATAGCGAGCGCGCCGCCGAGCGAGGTGCCGATCACGACTACTCTGTGGATATCGAGCGCGGCGAGCAGATGCAGAGTATCGTTGATGTAGGTCAGGGGCTGGTAGTTGCGCCAATCGGCGTCATAGTCCGATAGCCCGCGGCCGCGAAAGTCCGGGCAGACGACCCGCCGCTGCGAGGCAAGCATCGGCGCCAGATGATCGAAGTCCTTGGAGTTGCGGGTCATGCCAGGAAGGCAGAGCACCGCCGCGCGATGCGACCGCCGCGGCTCATAGTCGCGGATGTAGAGGCTTAGCCCGTCCTCGGCCAGGATCCTGCGCTCGTCGAAGGGAATCGCTGCGGCCGCGCCGACCATCGGATGCGGTCAATGGCCGAGCAGGGCCGGCAGTTCGTCGAGCCCGCCGAGCTTGAGCGCGATGCGTGCCGGTTCGCCGCCGCGCTCGACCCAAACCGCGCGAAGCCCGGCCTGCGCCGCGGCTTCCGCATCCCAAGCATTGCCGGAGACGTAACAGACGGCGGCCGGCGCCAGATGCAGCCGATCGCAGATCAGGGTGTAGGTTGCGGGATCCGGCTTGTAGGCGTGCGTGCTTTCGGTCGAGACCACCGTATCGAGGAACTTGTAGAGCGCGGTGTGCTTCGTTGCCGACAGCAGCATCGTGGTCGTGCCGTTCGAGAGTATCGCCGTCCTCATGCCGATCTGCTTCAGGCGCTGCAGCGTGGGCAGGGCGTCGGGAAAGGTATCGGCGTTGAGCACGAGCTGCATCAGGCGCGCGCGCAAATGGGCGTCGGCGAGTCCCAGTTCGGCCATCGCTTCATCGAGCGCCGTGCCGGTGACATGCCAGTAATCGCTTTCGCCGACGGCGGGCCGTTTCGCCAAGGCCATCTGCTTGGCGCGCCAGGCGCGGGTCAGCGCCGTTGTCCTGTCACCGATGCGATCGCGGGTCCGGCCCACGGTCGCGTCGAGATCGAACAGCGTGCCATAGGCGTCGAACGCGCACGCCTGGATATTGGTGAGCGGCGTGAGCGGCGAATGAGGTGTCGTGTCTGATGCGGGATTGGTCATGCGGGAGCGGAGCCATGATCGTGGGATGTCGGCTTAGCCCACACCATCCGCACGGTCCTGTCAAATGATGGAGTGCGGTCACCGATTGCCCCCCGTCGTCACGAGCGCTTGCGGCCATCCTCGATATAGACCGGCGGGGGCGGCGGCAGCAGATAATACAGCGTGACCGCCGTTGCGATGGCGATCCCGATCCAGCTCTCGATCAGGGACACGGGCATTGCCATCAGGTAGATCATGAAGGTCGTCGTGTAGCGCACAGTCAGGCGCCGGACGAAGCGGCCATCGAGGTGAGGATCGAGAATTCGCCTGCGATGGCTGGCATACAGCCATTTCAAAAGCCAGCCGGCTGCCGGCAGGACCAGCGCGCCGGTATAGAAGGCGGCCGCCATCGTGCGGTTGGCCTCGTCCATGATGTAGTCGGCCAGCACACGCGTCGGAAACGGCAGGAAAGCGATGGCGAGCAGAAAGAGCAGATTGAGAAGATTGAAGGTGTGATCCGCCCGGACGTAGAGCTTGCCGGTATAATGGTGATTGACCCAGTAGATGCCGATGACCGCGAAGCTGAACAGATAAGCGAGATAGTTCGGCCATAGATCGATCAGGGCCTTGGCGAGATAACCGCTGCCAGGCGTGCCCGGTGGATGAGGAACCTTGATGTCGACGACGATCAGCGTGATGGCGATTGCAAAAACGGCATCGCTGAACGCTTCCATGCGCTGCGGCTCGCGCGCGGTGCCGGGCGTATGGGGTGGTTCGCGTGGCGCCATGGCCATGTCGTCATGTCATGAAATGACCGGCATCTTGCACTCGTTGCATGGGTGCAAGACGCCGGATGGCTACCGCGCCGCGGTATAGGGCCGCATGAGCTCCGGTGCGCGATATTCCTTGGGCACCTCGAAATCGCTCGCGGCCCCCCACATCTCGTCGAGCGGACGCTGAAAGCCGCTGCGGTCGCTGTAGTCGCGCACGGGGAAACGCGGCTGAGCGCGCTTGTCCTCCTCGCTCAGAGCCTGCGCGCAGACGACATCGAGCGCGGTGATGCCGGCCACCGCCGCCATGGCCAGACCGACATTCTCCTTGCGCGGATTGTCGCGATCGAGCCCGCCCGTCAGCGTCGCGATGTCGAGCGCGTCGCCGGCGACCCGGCTCCACACCCAGGGCGCCGGGTTGCGTGCCGCCAGGATGCCGAGACCGGACATGATCTCGCGCATGCCATAGGCGCGCACCAGCCCTTCGCGTCCTTCCATGCCGAGCGCGCGGGTCACGACCTGCGGCGCGAAAATCTCGGTGGCGCCGAGGCCGATGCTGAACCAGCCGAGTCCGCGTGCCAGGGAGCCGGTCGCGGGATCGGGGCTGGCGGAGCTTTGTGCTGCATATCCCATGATCGTCTCTCCTCAGGGTTTCAGGACGACTTTGATGCAGCCGTCTTCCTTGTCGCGGAAGGTCTTGTACATCGCCGGACCTTCATCGAGCGATTTGGTGTGGGTGATGACGAAGGAGGGGTCGATCTGGCCTTCCTCGATGCGCCGCAGCAGATCGTCGGTCCAGCGGTTGACATGGGTCTGTCCGGTGCGGATGGTCAGGCCCTTGTTCATGACGGCGCCGAACGGGAGCTTGTCGACCAGCCCGCCATAGACCCCGGGGATGGACACGGTGCCCGCGGGCTTGCAGACATAGAAGATCTCGCGCAGCACGTGCGGCCTGTCGGATTCGAGCATGACCGATTGCTTGACCCGGTCGTACACCGAATCGAGCGAGCGGGTGGCGTGGGCCTCCAATCCGACCGCGTCGATGCACTTGTCCGGACCCTTGCCGTGGGTGAGCTCGCTCAGATCTCTCGAGCACGCTGCGCTCGTCGAAGTTGATGGTGATGGCGCCGCCCGCCTCGGCCATGGTGAGCCGCTCCGGGATATGGTCGATGCAGATCACCTGTTTCGCGCCGAGCAGGACGGCGCTGCGGATCGCAGAACTGAGCGACCGGACCGGCGCCCCAGATGGCGACCGTGTCGTTCGGCTCGATATCGCACTGCACGACGGCCTGCCAGCCGGTTGGAAAGATGTCGCCCAGAAACAGCACCTGTTCGTCGGTCAGGCTGTCGGGCACCTTGACCGGGCGCGACGTCGGCGTAAGGAACCCGCACGTACTCCGCTTGGCCGCCGGGATAGCCGCCGGTCAAATGGGTATAGCCGAACAGCCCCGCCGTGCTATGGCCGAACGCGGTATCGCCAAGGTGCTTGTTTCGGTTGGTCCGTTCGCACACGGAGTAAAAGCCGCGCCGGCATTGCTCGCACTCGCCGCACACGATGGTGAACGGCACCACCACGCGGTCGCCGACCTTGAGCTTCTTGTTCTCCTTGCCGACCTCAACGACCTCGCCCATGAACTCGTGGCCCATGATATCGCCGTTCTTCATGCCCGGGACGAACCCGTTGTAGAGGTGCAGATCGGAGCCGCAGATTGCGCAACTCGTGCACTCGGATGATGGCATCGCGCGGCTGCTCGATCTTCGGATCGGGCACGGTATCGCAGCGAATGTCGTGTCTGCCGTGATAGCGAAGGGCTCTCATGTTTGACTCTCCTGGCATTTCCGTGTGTGAGAGTGGGATGACACAAGCACTTCCCGCGCGCGAACCATCGCGCGAATTCAATTCCGTCCGAACATTCGCGGATCGGAGCCTTCCTGAAGTAGCAACCTGTGATGACGGTAGGCCTTGCCCCCGCGCGTTTCTCGAAAACCTAACCCACCGGCTCACGGGTTGTTCCCAGAGGATGACGGCTGGCGCGCAGAGCCGCAGCGACTCCTGTGGCGCCGTGGTCATCGCGAGCGAAGCTTGGGGTTTTGAGCGGGAGAGGGGGCTAGCGCGCGGCCCGGCTGCGTGGACGTTCGAGGTCGTCGTGCAGCGAGGCGGTGGTGGTCTGACGGTCACCCAGGCGCGTGCGGTAGATCTGCAGGTTCTCGAGCACCCGCTGGACATAGTCGCGGGTTTCCTGGAATGGAATGAGCTCGATCCAATCGATCATGTCGATGGCGCCGGTGCGCGGATCGCCATAGGCCTTGAGCCAGGCGCGCACGCGCGACGGGCCGGCATTGTAGCCGGCCAGGCCCATGACGTAGGAGCCGTTGAAATCGCCGATGATGTCGGACAGGTAGTAGCTGCCCAGCGTCAGGTTGTATTGCGGGTCGGTCAGCTTCTCCGGCGCGAAGGGCATTTTCAGCGTGCGCGCCAATTGTTTCGCCGTCGACGGCATGATCTGCATCAGGCCGCGGGCGCCCGCCGAACTCGTCGCCTCGGCGTCGAACGCGCTTTCCTGGCGCATGACGGCGAGCAGCAAGGCATTCTCCACGGTGCCGGCGTTCTTCGGCAGCGGCGAGGTCGGATAGCCGGTGGCGACGAGTTGGACGCCGAGCCGTACCGCATACTTGGACGCGACGACCGCCAGGTCGGGGCGCTGCAGGCCAATGGCCAGTTCGGTCACCAGCTCCTGTTCCTCGGGCGTCTTGACCTGCTCCATGAGGGCGAGCACGAAGCTGCGCTGCCATTGGTGGTTCTTGCCGCGCGCCACGAGCTTGGTCGCCTTGACGAGCTCGCGATTTTCGAAGCTCTTGCGCACCGCCGGTGTCGGGGCGGGATCGGCCGGAATCAAATCCTTCAGCCTGCTGCCGAGGTGCGGCGCCGCGAGCTGGCCATAGAAGGTGGTCACGTGCTTGGCGGCCTTGCCGTACCATTCCTTGGCCAGCGCCGGGTCCTTCTTGGCTTCCGCGGCGCGGCCGGCCCAATAGGCGCCGCGCGCCAGCGACACCGGAAAGCGTACGTTTTCGTGCAGATTGGTGAAGTGCTTGAGCGCCCGGTTCGGATCGTGCAGGAAGCGCAGCGCGATCCAGCCGGCAAGCCATTCCGCTTCGGCCAGAGACGCGCCCGAGGCCTGGCTCTGCTTGCCGACCAGGCTGTAGGCGATGCTCGCCTCGCCGGTGCGCAACGCGCGGCGCGCCAGAATCGCGCGCTCTTCCCACCAGGCATCCGGCCGCACCAGGTTGGCCGGCGGCTTGGCGAGCAGTTCACGGGCTTCGGCGTCACGCTCCTTGCGGCGGCGCCAGCGCACCCGTTCGTAAATCAGGCCGGGATCGTTCTGCAGCTCCTTCGGCACCTTGCGCATGGCGGCATCGACACCGCTGCCCATGCCACGCAACTGGATGCGCGCCTGGGCAACGGCCTGCTCGCCCGCACTGACATGGCGGAACATGCGTTGCGCCTCGGGACCGCGACCATCCCATAGCAGGCGGTCGAGCCGGGCCGAATGGTCCTCCTTGCGCAGGCGGCTGCCGTATTGCTTGAGGAAGCCGCGCTCCTGGTCGGCGCCGAAGTTGCCCTCGACCCAGGTGCGGCGGAGATAGGTGAGGGATTCTTCGTGGCGTCCGGCGTTTTCGAGCGCCTGGATCAGGCGCAGCCGGCCGTTGATGGTGCGTGGTTCGCCGTTGGCGAACCAGTCGAGCACGGCGCGGTCCGAGACATCGCCATTCATCGCCTCTTCGGCATTGCGCCGCAGGATGGCCTGGCTCGGCCAATCCGGGTTTGCCTTGAGGAAACCGGAAATGTCCGAGAACGAGGCGCGGGTGCCGGGCGAGGTATAGTCGGCCCAGGCCACCACCTTGCGCAGCACCGGATCACCGGACTTGGCGGCGATGGCATAGGCCTGCGTCCAGTCGCGGCGCGCGGTGGCCGCCAGGGCGGTATCGGCCGCGGACTGGGCGTGAGCGGGGCGCGCAACCGGCGCGACAGTTCCCACGGCGATGGCCAGGGCCAACGCGGCGGTGGCGAGGATTCGGAAAACCAACTGTTGCAATATGTCCTGCCGAACCCGTGCGACCTGATGAAGACGTGAGCCCCGCGCGGCTCTGGGCCTGGCGGCCGAAATTTCTGGGCGCCGTTTCGCGGGCGGCGTCATTCTATGCGGCCAGGTCTCACGCGCCAAGCTAGTCGAGGGAAGTTAGCGCTTTCTTTACGACGCTCGCGGACCGGCGGCCTCGGCGCTTGTCTTGCAGTGGAGCGCATGGGCGTCTATCTTTCCGGCCATCTCAGGCCTTGGCTCGCCCGCGCCATACCGGTCTTTCGCCGCACTTCAGCCCTGTTGGGAGCTTATCGATGTTCAAAGGGTCCTTTACCGCCCTGATTACCCCGTTCAGGAATGGCAAAGTGGACGACAAGGCCTATCAGGCGCTGTGCGACTGGCAGCTCAAGGAGGGCACCCATGGGCTGGTGCCCTGCGGCACCACCGGCGAGTTGCCGACGCTGAGCCACGAAGAGCAGATGCACGTCACGGAACTGTGTATCGAAGTCGCGAAGGGCCGCGCCCCGGTCATCGCCGGCACCGGCTCGAACTCGACCGACGAGGCGATCGGACTGACCCGCCATGCCAAGAAGGCGGGTGCCGACGCCGCCCTCATGGTCACGCCCTACTACAACAAGCCGACCCAGGAAGGCCTGTATCGCCACTTCAAGGCGGTGGCCGACGCGGTCGACCTGCCGATCATCATCTACAACATCCCCGGCCGCTCGGTGGTCAACATGACGACCGAGACCATGGCGCGGTTGGCCCAGCATGCCAACATCGTCGGGGTCAAGGACGCGACCGCCGACCTGGTGCGCCCGGTCAAGACCCGGCTCGCTATCGGTTCCGACTTCTGCCAGCTCTCCGGCGAGGATGCGACCGTGGTGCCGTTCCTGGCCCAGGGTGGCCATGGCTGCATCTCCGTCACCTCGAATGTCGCGCCGCGGCTGTGCGCCGATCTGCACAATGCCTGGCAGAAGGGCGACATGAAGACGGTGGCGCGTCTCAACGACCGGCTGATGCCGCTGCACGACGCCATGTTCATCGAAGCCAGCCCGGGCCCGGTAAAATACGCCGCCGGCCTGCTCGGCCTGTGCAGCGACGAATTGCGCCTGCCGCTGTGCGAGATCGCCGACTCGTCGAAGAAGGCGGTGCGCGAGGCTCTGGTCTCCGTCGGCCTGCTGAACTGATCGGACACAGTGATGGTCAAAGGCGCGCCGAGCGCCGAACGCATCGCGGCGCAGAACCGCAAGGCGCGGCACAACTACTTCATCGAGGACACGATCGAGGCCGGCATCATGCTGCTCGGCACCGAGGTCAAATCGCTGCGCGCCGGCCAGGCCAATCTGAACGATGCCTACGCGGCGGAGCAATCCGGCGGCCTGTTCCTGATCAATGCCCATATCCCGGAATACAAGCACGGCAACCGCAACAACCACGCGCCGCGCCGCCCGCGCAAGCTGCTGCTGCGCACGCGCGAGCTCAACAAGCTGTTCGCCGCGATCGCGCGCGAGGGCATGACGGCGGTGCCGCTGTCGATCTACTTCAACGAGCGCGGCATCGCCAAGGTCGAGCTCGGCCTCGCCAAGGGCAAGCGCCAGCACGACAAGCGCGCGACGGAGAAGGAGCGCGACTGGAACCGGGAGAAATCCCGGACGATGCGGGAGAAGAACCGGTAGCGCGGCTGGCGCGTTACCGCACCGCGGAAACCGATGGCCGCCGATCGGCGCCGTTGCAGACCGCCAAGCCGATACGCGAGCACTGTCATGGCCCAGGACGACATTCCGATTTTCGGCAAGATCAAGGACAAGCTCATCCAGAAGAAGGAGAAGATTGCCCGCGAGGGACGTCACCTGACCGGCGAGGCGCCGTCGGCGCCGAACAAGCGCCGTCTGCCGCCGGGCCAGCGCCTGGTCGAGAAATGGCCGGTGCTCGATCTCGGATTGCAGCCCCAGGTGCCGCTCGACAAGTGGGAGCTCGGCGTGCGCGGCGCGGTCGAGAACGAGATCGACTGGAAGTGGGACGCCTTCATGGCGCAGCCGCAGACCGAGGATACCTCGGACATCCACTGCGTCACCTCATGGTCGCTCTACGACAACCATTGGAAAGGCGTTTCGGCCAAGCACCTGATCGCGCTGGTCAAGCCCAAGCCGACGGTGACCCACGTGGTGTTCACCAGCCACGACGGCTATACCACCAACGTGCCCTATGCGGCGTTCGACGACGACGACGTGCTGATCGCCCATAGCTGGCAGGGCAAGCCGATCCCGGTCGAGCACGGCGGCCCCGTGCGCATCGTCCTGCCCAAGCTCTATTTCTGGAAGAGCGCGAAGTGGGTCAAGCGCATCCTGTTCCTCGAGCGCGACCAGCCGGGCTACTGGGAGGTGCGCGGCTACCACAACGTCGGCGATCCGTGGGCCGAACAGCGCTACGACAGCGACGATTGACCGCGCACGAACGGTCGAACGCAATATCCTCGGGCGACAGTCCATCCTTCCCCAGCAGAGCGGGAGGAGCAGGACGGAATCACGCTGCCGTCAGCCAACTCGCGCCTTCAGCACCTTCACCACATCCTCGAACATCGCCGTGGTCAGCCGGCCGGTGTTGGTGTTGAGCCGTGAGCAGTGATAGCTGTCGCCGAGCGCCAGTCCGTTGGGCAGGTCATGCAGCGCGCCGTGGGCGAACGGGTAGGGCGCGCGCTTGAGGGCGAGCGCGGTCGAGCACCGCGTTATGGGCGATGGAGCCGAGCGCCAGGATCGCCTTGAGGTTCGGCATGGCCGCGATCTCGTTCGGCGAGGAAGCTGTTGCAGGTCTTGATCTCGACCGTGTCGGGCTTGTTCTGCGGCGGCACGCAGCGCACCGCGTTGGAGATGCGCGCGTTCACCATGGTCATGCCGTCGTCCGGCCGCTCGCGGTAGTCGCCGCGGGCCAGTCCGAATTTCAGCAAGGTGGGATAGAGCAGCTGCCCGGCATAGTCGCCGGTGAACGGCCGGCCGGTGCGGTTGGCGCCGCGCAAGCCCGGCGCGAGGCCGACGATGAGAAGCCGGGCGGTCAGTGCCCCGAAGGCCGGCACCGGCGCGTTGTGCCAGTCCGGCTTGGACCGTGCGGTTGGCCATGCGGAAGCCGACCAGGCGCGGACAGAGCGGGCAGTCGCGCCCGGGGTCCTGCGCATCGGCTGGCTGGCCGGCTCGTCGGATGCCTTCATCGGCGCGCGGCCGGCGCGTGCCGGAATTCGACCCGTATCCTCAGCCCGATAATGGCCGGCCATCCGCGCGCCGGAGTGGCATTGCCCACGCCCGGCCGGGCAGGCCCGGGGCGGCCCGCGGCTGGCCCGCCCCCGTTCAATCCGCCCACACTCACCCCGAGTGCGCGGCGAGGATGATCGGCTGGTCGGTCGGCTGCTGGCGCGGGTGGTGGGCGCGCGCGACCTCGCCGGCGAGGTCCTGCAACTCGATGAAATTGTCGGCCTGGCGGCGCAATTCGTCGGCGACCATCGGCGGATTGGAGCGGATCGTGGAGACCACGCTGACCCGCACGCCGCGGCGCTGCACCGCCTCGACCAGGCGGCGGAAGTCGCCGTCGCCCGAGAACAGCACGATGTGCTCGAGCCGGTCGGCCATCTCGAGCATGTCGATGGCGAGCTCGATATCCATGTTGCCCTTGATCTTCCGCCGGCCGGTGGCGTCGGTGTATTCCTTGGCCGGCTTGGTCACCATGGTGTAGCCATTGTAATCGAGCCAATCGACCAGGGGACGGATCGGCGAATATTCCTGCTCGTCGGTCAGGGCGGTGTAATAGAACGCCCGCATGAGCCGACCCTTGGCGGCAAAGACGGTCAGCAATTTCTTGTAATCAATGTCGAAACCAAGAGCACGGGCGGCGGAATATAAGTTGGAACCATCAATAAACAGAGCGAGTCGCTCCTGTGGATAAAATAACATGCCAGAGAACCCCTGAATGAAGCCCCGCGTGAGGAAGGCGCATACGGGGCATTGAGCAACCTCATTGCGGCGAGGGCTCCGGCCGGTGCACAAGAGAGGGTCGGATGGCGATCGCTGGCCTTCGGCAAAATCTCTAATCCCGATGTTGCGGCCCTGCAACTGATTCGAAGTTCAATGACATGATTTTCATCGGCGTCGGTGCCAATTTGCCATCGGCTTACGGAAGCCCGCGGGAAACCTGCGAGCGCGCCGTGCAGGCCTTGGCCGCGGCTGGGCTGCGGATCGGCGCCCGCTCGCGCTGGTATGAGAGCGCCCCGGTGCCGACCTCCGATCAGCCCTGGTACGTGAATGGCGTCATCGCTGTAGAAACAGCCGCCAAGCCCGCGGAACTGCTCGCCCTTTTGCATGAGGTCGAGAGCGCTTTCGGACGCCTGCGGCGGGAACGCAACGAAGCGCGGGTGCTCGACCTCGATCTGCTGGCCTATGACGACATGGTTTTGCCGGAGGGCGGCGAGGGGCCAATCCTGCCCCATCCCCGGCTGCACGACCGCGCCTTCGTGCTGCTGCCGCTGGCCGAACTGGCACCCCGCTGGCGCCACCCGGCGACCGGCGAATCGATCGCGGATCTGATCGCCAGGCTCGATCCGCGACAGCAGACCCGGGTGCTCGGCTAGGCCCAAAACCGGCGCTAAGCCGATCAAACTGTTGCCAGGAAGCATCGGGCGTCGCGGTACGCGGCCATTCACCTTGCGTTTCGACCCTTAGAGACTTATATAATTTCAACACATCCAAAGGCTTGGAGATTTTTGCTCAATGGCCCGCATTACCGTCGAGGACTGCGTCCTCAAGGTCCCCAATCGCTTCGAACTGGTCCTCCTCGCTGCCCAGCGGGCGCGCGAGATTGCCGCCGGTGCGCCCCTCTCGGTCGAGCGCGACAACGATAAGAACCCCGTGGTGTCCCTGCGCGAAATCGCCGACAACACGATCAAGGTCGAGGATATGAGCGCGCATCTCATCCAGAACCTGCAGAAGCACGTCGAAAAGGACGAGCCCGAGGAAGACAATCCCGAATTGCTGTCCGTCGGCGAGGAACTGATCGGCCTCGAACCCCGCCGCAGCCTGATCGACGAGGAAATTGCCGACGAGGTCTTGACCGTCGGCGGCCAAGTCGTGATCGGCGACGACGACGAGGGCGATGTCGTCGTCGAGGAGTCTGCGTCCGATGACGATGCGGATACCGATGCGGCGGATGGCGAAAAAGAGGAGTGAATGACGCGAGGCGCGGTGATAGCCCGGCCGGGCCGCGCCTCTTTCGTCTCACCGTCGTGGCTGCGGCTGCGCTGCCGCCGCTGCTAGAACGGCTTGGAGTTGCGTGGCGGCCGGCAGGACGTCGCCCGTTATGATCCGTCAGTTCGAACTCGTTGAACGCGTCAAGGCCTACGATCCGTCCGCGGACGAGGACGCGCTCAACCGCGCCTACGTCTTTTCCATGAAGGCGCACGGCACCCAGAAGCGCGCCTCGGGCGATCCGTATTTTTCCCATCCTCTCGAAGTCGCCGGCATTCTGACCGGCATGCGGCTCGACACCGCCACCATCGTGACGGCGCTGCTGCACGACACGGTCGAGGACACGCTGGCGACCCGCGAGGAGATCGAGCGCCTGTTCGGCGCCGAGATCGGCCGGCTGGTCGACGGCGTCACCAAGCTTTCGCGCATCGAGCTGCAATCGGACCAGACCAAGCAGGCGGAGAACTTCCGCAAGTTCCTGCTCGCCATGTCCGAGGACATCCGCGTGCTGCTGGTCAAGCTCGCCGACCGGCTGCACAACATGCGCACGCTGCACTACATCGCCGATCCCGAGAAGCGCCGCTCGATCGCCCGCGAAACCATGGAGATCTACGCGCCGCTCGCCGAGCGCATCGGCATGCGCGAGTTCAAGGAGGAGCTCGAGGACCTCGCCTTCGACGAGCTGCATCCCGAAGCGCGGGCGTCGATCATGGCGCGGCTCGGTTTCCTGCGCGAGCAGGGCGGCGCGCTCATCACAGCGATCATCGGCGAGCTCAAGCAGATACTGGAGACCAACGGGATCAAGGCGGAGGTTTCGGGACGCGAGAAATCGCCCTATTCGATCTGGTCGAAGATGCAGCGCAAGAACGTCGCGTTCGAGCAGCTTTCCGACATCATGGCCTTCCGCGTCATCGTCGACGATATGCCGAGCTGCTACACGACGCTCGGTATCCTGCACAACAAGTACCCGGTCGTGCCCGGCCGCTTCAAGGATTACATTTCGACGCCCAAGCCGAACGGCTACCGCTCGCTGCATACCAGCGTGATCGGCCCGCAGCGCCAGCGCATCGAGGTCCAGATCCGCACCCGCGACATGCACGAGATCGGCGAGCGCGGCGTCGCCGCACATTGGCAGTACAAGCAGGGCGAGGACTACAAGGAAGGCAAGAAATACCGCTGGCTGCGCGAGCTGCTGGAGATTCTCGAGCAGGCGGCGGGCCCCGAGGAATTCCTCGAGCACACCAAGCTCGAGATGTTCCAGGACCAGGTCTTCTGTTTCACGCCGAAGGGCGACCTGATCGCTTTGCCGCGCGGCGCGACGCCGGTCGATTTCGCCTATGCGGTCCACTCCGAGGTCGGCGACCACACCGTCGGCGCCAAGGTCAACGGCCGCATCGTGCCGCTCAAGACGAGCCTGTCGAACGGCGACCAGGTCGAGATCATCACTTCGCGCGCCCAGACCCCGTCGCCGACCTGGGAAAGCTTCGTCGTCACCGGCAAGGCGCGCTCGCGCATCCGCCGCTTCATCCGCACGCGCCAGCGCCAGGAATACATCTATCTCGGCCGCGCCATCCTGGAGAAGGCGTTCAGCCAGGAAGGCTACGAATATTCCGACAAGGCGCTCAAGGGCGTGCTCAAGATCTTCAAGCAGGACACGCCCGAGGATCTCATCGCCACGGTGGGCGCCGGCAACCTCACCGGGCGCGAGGTGGTTCGCACGGTGTTCCCCGGCATCAAGGAGCGCCTCAAGCCCAAGGGCATGCTGCAGGCGGCGATCGACAACGTGGTGCCGCTCGCGCCGCGGCGCAAGAAGGGCAAGGACGGCAAAGCCAAGGGCTACGCGGTACCGCTGCGCGGCCTCATCCCCGGCATGGCGGTGCATTACGCCGGCTGCTGCCATCCGCTGCCCGGCGACCGCGTGGTCGGCATCGTCACCCAGGGCAAGGGCGTCGCCATCCACACCATCGATTGCCAGACCCTGGAAAGCTTCGCCGATACGCCGGAACGCTGGCTCGATGTCGCGTGGAACCCGGCGGAGGTGGACGGCGAGCATCATGTCGGGCGCATCAAGCTCGTGGTCATGAACGAACCCGGCGCGCTGTCGAGCCTGTCGACCGTGATCGCCAAGAACCTCGGCAATATCCTCAATCTCAAGATCACCCACCGCTCGACGGACTTTTTTGAAATGATCATCGATGTCGAGGTGCAGGATCTCAAGCACCTGACCAACATCATCGCGGCGCTGCGCGCCACCCCGGCGATCAATTCTGTCGAACGGGCCAGGGGATGATGCGGATGACCTGCGGCCGGGACGCGGCTGGAACGCACGGATGACATGACGGAGCTGTTGCGCCTCGGCGTCAACATCGACCACGTGGCGACCATCCGCAACGCGCGCGGCGGGCGTCACCCGGATCCCGTGCGCGCCGCCAAGCTCGCCGCCGCCGCCGGCGCCGACGGCATCACCGCGCATCTGCGCGAGGACCGCCGGCATATCTCGGACGCCGACATTCTCAAGCTGTCGAGCGAGATCGACCTGCCGCTCAATCTCGAAATGGCGGCGACCGATGAGATGCTCGCCATCGCGCTGCGCCATAAGCCGCACGCCGCCTGCCTGGTGCCGGAGAAGCGCGAGGAGCGCACCACCGAAGGCGGGCTCGACGTGGTGCGCGGCCACGACTCACCTGACGCCTTTCGTGCGCCAGTTGCGCGACACCGGGATTCGCGTTTCCCTGTTCGTCGAGCCGGACGACGAGACGCTGCGCGCCGCCAAGGCGCTCGGCGCCCCCGTCGTCGAGCTGCACACCGGCGCCTATTGCGAAGCCTTTGCCCGACGATCCGCAGGGCCGCGAGGTCGCGAATCCAGCTCGAGCGCATCCGGAATGCCGCCGCACAGGCCGAAGCGCTCGGCCTCGAATGTCATGCCGGACATGGCCTCGGTTTCGAGACGGTGAAGCCGGTCGCGGCGATCCCCACGATCGTCGAGCTCAACATCGGCCATTTCCTGGTCGGCGAGGCGATCTTCATCGGACTGGACGCGGCGATCCGCCGCATGCGCGTCCTGATGGACGAAGCGCGCGGACTCGTCGATCCGGTGCTGCCCAAGCAGGCGAGGATGCCGTGATCCTCGGCGTCGGCAGCGACCTGATCGATATCCGCCGCATCGAGCGCACCATCGAGCGGTTCGGCGAGCGCTTCCTCAACCGGGTGTTCACCGAGACCGAACGGCAAAAGTCGGAGGGCCGGCTCGAACGCGTCGCCAGCTACGCCAAGCGCTATGCCGCCAAGGAGGCTTGCTCCAAGGCGCTCGGCACCGGGTTCCGCCGCGGGCGTGTTCTGGCGCGACATGGGGGTGGAGAATCTGCGTTCCGGCAAGCCGACGATCCGCCTGACCGGCGGTGCCGCGACCCGGCTGTCGGAGATCACGCCGCCCGGCATGATCGTGCAGATCGATTTGACCATGACCGACGAACCGCCGATTGCACAAGCCATGGTCATCATTTCCGCGCTGCCGGCGCTCAGCGGCGCCGATGGCGCCGGCGGGTTGGGGACAGCACCTTGACAGAACCCGTTCCGGCTGGCTTGATCACGCCGCTTCGGACGCCCCCGGCGCGCGCCAACCTCCCATCGATTGCTGATCGTTTATGAAGAAAGAAAAATCCGGCGGCTTTGGCGAGACAGTTCGGACGATTATCTATGCCGGTCTGATCGCAGTGCTTATCCGCACCGTGGCCTACGAGCCATTCAATATTCCGTCCGCTTCGATGGTTCCGACGCTGCTGGTCGGCGACTATCTGTTCGTGTCGAAGTTCTCCTTCGGCTACAGCCATCACTCGCTGCCGTTCAGCCTGCCGCTGTTCCAGGGCCGCATTCTGGAGCGCCCGCCGCAGCGCGGCGACGTCTCGGTCTTCAAGCTGCCGCGCGACAACAAGACCGACTACATCAAGCGTATCGTCGGGTTGCCGGGCGACCGCATCCAGGTCATCGAGCGGCGTGCTGCACATCAACGGCGAGCCGGTCAAGCGCCAGCGCCTCGGCGAATACATCGACGTCGACCGGCTCGGCAACGGCACCCGCATGACGCGCTATCAGGAGACGTTGCCCAACGGCAAATCCTACGTCGTGGTCGAAATGACCGACGCCGGGCCGCTCGACAACACGCCGGTCTATGTCGTGCCGCCCGCGCACTATTTCGGCATGGGCGACAATCGCGACAACTCGATGGACAGCCGCGTGCTCACTCAGGTCGGCTATATCCCGGCCGAGAACCTGGTCGGGCGCGCCGAGATCATCTTCTTCTCGAGCGACGGCTCGGCGAAGCTGTGGGAAGTGTGGAAATGGCCGTCGGCGATCCGCTTCTCGCGGCTGTTCCACGTGATCGAGTAGCGTGCCGGCGCGAAAGACGGCGACCCCGGCAAAGCTCGCCGAAATTCTCGGCCACCAGTTCGCGCAGCCCGCGCTGCTCGTCGAGGCCCTGACCCACCGCAGCGCGGTCACGTCGAAAGGCGCCGACCGCTACGGCTACGAGCGGCTCGAGTTTCTCGGCGACCGCGTGCTCGGCCTGATCATCGCCAATCTCCTGCTCAAGCATTTTCCGGCCGAATCCGAAGGACAGCTCGCGCGCCGCTATAACGCGCTGGTGCAGGGCGAAACCCTAGCCACGGTGTCCGAGGCGGTCGGCCTCGGGCAGTATCTGATCCTGGCGCCGTCGGAGGATCAGGCCGGTGGCCGGGTCAACCGGGGCCTGCTCGCGGACGTGTGCGAGGCGGTCATCGCCGCCCTGTTCATCGACGGCGGCATGCCCGCCGCGGAGACCTTTGTCGAGCGTCATTGGATGCCGCTGCTGACCGCGAAGGCGCGGCCGCGGCGCGACGCGAAGACCCACCTGCAGGAATGGGCGCAGAGCCGCGGCCTGCCGCTGCCGACCTACGAGACGATCGGCCGCGAGGGGCCGGCCCATAGCCCGCGCTTTGCCGTGCGCGTGGCCGTCGCCGGCGTGGGAACCGCCGAGGGCCGTGGCGGTTCAAAGCGTGTCGCCGAGCAGCATGCGGCGGGCGAGTTGCTGGCCAAGCTGGCCCCGCCGGAGGATACTGCGTCATGATCACAGACTCCTCGGATCAAACGCCGCCCGATCAACCGCCGATGCGCCGATGCCGGGACCGACGGGCGATACACGGTGCGGTTTCGTCGCCTTGATCGGCGCGCCCAACGCCGGCAAGTCGACGCTGCTCAACCAGCTGGTCGGCGCCAAGGTTTCCATCGTCACGCCGAAGGTGCAGACGACGCGCTCGCGCATCACCGGCATCGCCATGGAAGGGCCGGCGCAGATCATCTACGTCGACACGCCGGGCATCTTCGAGCCCAAGCGCCGGCTCGACCGCGCCATGGTGACCGCCGCCTGGTCGGGCGTGGCGGACGCCGACGCGGTCGTGCTGCTGATCGACGCCGGACGCGCGGCCAAGATGGACGGCATCGATCCCGACACCCGGCGCATCGTCGACGGGTTGAAGGGACATGCGAAACACCCGAAGCGCGGCGCCATGATCCTGGCGCTCAACAAGATCGACACGGTGGACCGCCCGGAACTGCTGAAGATGGCGGAGACCTTGAACGCCGAAGGCGTGTTCGACCGCATCTTCATGATCTCCGCCCTCAAGGGCGACGGCGTCGATGACCTGCGCCGTCACCTGGTTTCGCTCATTCCGCCGGGCCCCTGGCTCTATCCCGAGGATCAGCTCTCCGACATTCCGCAACGCCTGCTCGCCGCCGAGGTGACGCGCGAGAAGGCGTTCCTGCAACTGCATCAGGAACTGCCCTATGCGCTGACCGTGGAGACCGAGGCGTGGCAGGAGCGCCAGGACGGCTCGGTGCGCATCGATCAGGTGATCATCGTCGGTCGCGAGAACCACAAGGCCATGGTGCTCGGCCACGGCGGCAGCAAGGTCAAGGCGATCGGCAGCGCCGCCCGCCAGGAGCTCGAGAAGCAGCTCGAACGCCGGGTCCACCTGTTCCTCCACGTCAAGGTGCGCGAAAATTGGCAGGACGTGCCCGAGCACTACCGCGCCATCGGGCTGGAATTCGAGTAGGCGGGGCTGCCGATAACAGCCTTGCCAACCACCACACTCTGACGAACAAGAACTCGTCATGGCCCTGGTTGACCTGAACCTCAAAAAAGCGTCATGGCCCGACTTGCCTCGCACGGACGTGCGCCGACCCAGACGTCTGCCGCTGAATGCGACCGGCCATCTCATGCAGACTGCCCCACTGTCAGCGCATTCACCAATTGTCATGCTCGGGCTTGACCTCCAGCATCCACGGCGGCTTGCGGGCCATCCACGAATCAGGCGAGCGTAGGCGCCGCCATCCTCTTCACTTGTCGCCCTCGGACTTGATCCGAGGGCCCATGCCTGAGGCCGTTGGAATGGATCCTCGGGTCAAGCCCGAGGACGACAATTTTTTGTGGCGAGCACAGTACGGGCCCTGCCTGAGGTGGCCCGGTCGAACTGGGCCATGATGGCGTCCTTCAAGAACACCCGACTCCTGATCCGCGCCCATCCATGCTATAGCCCCGTCATGGAGTGGAGTGAGGACGGGTTGGTGCTGGCGGCGCGCCAGCATGGCGAGAGTTCGACCATCGTCACCCTGCTGACGCTCGGTCACGGCCGGCATGTGGGGTTGGTGCGCGGTGGCGGCTCGTCGCGCATGCGCGGCGTCTACCAGCCGGGCAATCTGGTGAGCGCCGTGTGGCGCGCCCGGCTGACCGAGCATCTCGGCAATTTTCATTGCGAGCTGCTGCGCGGCTATGCCGGGCCGCTGCTCGAGGACCCGTTCCGGCTGGCGACGTTGGGCGCCATCTGCGCCGTCGCCGAGAGCGCCTTGCCCGAGCGCGAGCCGCATCCGGATGTCTTCACCCAGGCCTTGTTCCTGGTCGGCATGCTGGGCGAGGGCGAAAGCCGGGTATCCCGCGTCTCGTGCCTGGCGGCCTACGTGCGGTGGGAGCTCACGTTGCTGCGCGAGCTCGGCTACGGGCTCGATCTGAGTTCCTGCGCGGTGACCGGGGAGGCCAAGGATTTGGCGTTCGTGTCGCCCAAGTCGGGCCGCGCCGTGTCCGACGGCGCCGCCGGGCCCTGGCGCGAGCGCTTGCTGGCCTTGCCGGCCTTCCTGGTCGAGGAGACGGCGGACGGCCGATCCAGCCGCCGTTCGCCAAGGCCTGGCGCTCACCGGCTGGTTTCTCGACCGCTACGTCTACGCCCCCCAGGGGGGACGGGTACCGCCAGCCCGCCTACGACTTGTTGAAGGTTTGTGATTTTTGACTACTATATGTAGCCAATTCCGGTTTTGTTCCGAGTAGGTCCCACAAGTAGGTTTGCATGAGTAAAGCCGCCGCGCCGATCCCGCAGAAGATCCAGGACGCTCCGTTGGCCGAGGCCTTGGGCGAGCGCTACCTGTCCTATGCCCTGTCGACCATCATGTCGCGCTCGCTGCCCGATGTGCGCGATGGGCTCAAGCCGGTGCACCGCCGGCTGCTCTACGCCATGCGCCTGCTCCACCTCGACCCGACGCCGGGGCTTCAAGAAATGCGCCCGCGTCGTCGGCGACGTCATCGGCAAATACCACCCGCATGGCGATACCTCGGTCTACGACGCGCTGGTTCGCCTGGCCCAGGATTTCGCGGTGCGCTATCCGCTGGTCGATGGCCAGGGCAACTTCGGCAATATCGACGGCGATAACGCGGCGGCCATGCGGTACACCGAAGCGCGCCTGACCGCGGTCGCCGCCGCCTTGATGGAGGGGCTCGAAGACGACGCGGTCGATTACCGCGCGACCTACGACGGCGAAGAGCAGGAGCCGATCGTCTTTCCCGGCGGCCTTCCCGAACCTGCTGGCCAATGGCGCCAACGGCATCGCGGTCGGCATGGCGACCAGCATCCCGCCGCACAATGCCGGCGAGCTGTGCGACGCCCTGCTGCACCTGATCAAGTTTCCCAAGGCGACGATCGGCAAGCTGGTCGAATACGTGCCGGGGCCGGATTTCCCGACCGGCGGCATCCTCGCCGAATCGCCCGAGACCATCCTGCAGGCCTACAAGGACGGCCGCGGCTCGTTCCGCGTGCGCGCCAAATGGGAAAGGCAAGACGCTGTCCCACGGACAATATCAGATCGTCATCACCGAGATTCCGTTCCAGGTGCAGAAGTCGCGTCTGATCGAGCGCATCGCCGCGCTTCTCGAGCAGAAGAAGCTGACGCTGCTCGCCGACGTGCGTGACGAATCCGACGATTCCGTGCGCATCGTGCTCGAGCCGAAGAGCCGCACCGTCGAGCCCGACATGCTGATGGAGAGCCTGTTCCGCCAGACCGACCTGGAAAGCCGTATCCCGCTCAACATGAACGTGCTCGACTCCAAGCAGGTGCCGCGCGTCATGGACCTGCGCGAGGTGCTGCAGGAATTCCTCGACCATCGCCACGTGGTGCTGATCCGGCGCAGCAATCACCGGCTGAGCAAGATCGACACCCGGCTCGAGTTGCTCGAGGGCTATCTCGCCGCCTATCTCGATCTCGATCTGGTGATCAAGATCATCCGCACCGAGGACGAGCCCAAGCCGGTGCTGATCAAGAAGCTCAAGATCAACGACAACCAGGCGGAAGCCATCCTCAACATGCGGCTGCGCTCCTTGCGCAAGCTGGAGGAGATGGAGATCCGCGGCGAGCACAAGGAACTGTCGGCGGAGAAGAAGGAGCTGCAGTCGCTGCTCAAGGACGAGGACAAGCGCTGGAAGGCGATCGCCACGGAAATCGTCGAAATCAAGCAGAAGTTCGGCCAGAAGACAGCGCTCGGCAAACGCCGCACCGAGATCGGCTCGGCGCCGTCCGCCGTGGTCATTCCGCTCGAAGCCCATATCGAAAAGGAAGACATCACGGTGGTCTGCTCGGAGAAGGGCTGGATCCGCGCCTTCAAGGGCCATATGGAGGACACCGGCGAGATCAAATACAAGGAGGGCGACCGCGAGCGTTTCGTGCTGCGCGCCTCGACCACCGACAAGCTGCTGATCTTCGCCACCAACGGCCGCTTCTACACCGTCGGCGCCGACAAGCTGCCGCCCGGCCGCGGCCATGGCGAGCCGGTCCGCCTGATGATCGACCTGTCGAACGACCACGACCTGGTTTCCATGTTCATCCATGATCCGGCGCGCAAGCTGCTGGTCGCCTCGTCGGACGGCCGCGGCTTCGTCGTGCCCGAGAAGGACGTGCTGGCCCAGACCCGCGCCGGCAAGCAGGTGCTGAACGTGGCGGGCGAGGTCGAGGCGCGCGCGTCGGCCTTCGTCGACGGCGACATGGTCGCCGTGGTCGGCGAGAACCGCAAGCTCCTGCTGTTTCCGCTGTCGGAGCTGCCGGAGATGAGCCGCGGGCGCGGCGTCACCTTGCAGAAATACAAGGATGGCGAACTGTCGGATGTGAAGACGTTCAAGCGCAAGGAAGGCCTGTCCTGGAAGCTCGGCGACAACACGCGCACGGAAACGGCGCTCGCCGACTGGATAGGTGCGCGCGCCCAGGCCGGCCGCCTGCCGCCCAAAGGCTTCCCGAAGAACAACCGTTTCGGCGGTTAGCGGCGAGGAGATCATCATCGTTCGCGACGCGACACCGGCCGACATGCCCGCGGTGCAGGCGATTTACGCTCACCACGTGCTGCTCGGCCTGGCAACCTTCGAGACCGAGCCGCCGAGCCTGGACGAGATGCTGGCGCGCCGCGCCCACGTGCTGAAACAAAATCTTCCCTATCTCGCGGCTGAGTTGGAGGGCAAGGTTGTCGGCTATTGTTACGCTACCGCCTATCGCACGCGCCCGGCCTACATCAACACTGTGGAAAATTCCGTCTATGTCGCCGAGGGGCTCGGCGGCCGCGGCATCGGACGCACGCTGCTTGGCGCGTTGATCGCGCGCTGTGAGGCGGGCCCCTGGCGGCAGATGATCGCGGTCATCGGCAACAGCGGCAACGAAGGCTCGATCGCCCTTCACAAGAGCCTCGGATTCTCACTGGTCGGCACCCTGCGGGCGGTCGGCTTCAAGCACGGCCGCTGGGTCGACACCGTTCTCATGCAGCGGGCGCTGGGTCCCGGCAGCGGAACATTGCCGGCGGTTTGAATCGGAAACAGACGCCGGCATCGCGCCGGCGTCGGGGAGAACGCATGGCCGAAAAGAGCGGTGTCGTCATCGTCACCGGCGGAAGCCGCGGCATCGGTGCCGCCATCGCCCGCCGGGCCGGGCGCGACGGCTACGCGGTTTGCATCAGCTACTCCCGCGACGCGGCGGGTGCGGACGCGCTGGTCCGCGACGTGGCGGCGGACGGCGGGCAGGCCGTCGCTGTGCGCGCTGACGTGGCCGATGCGGATGCGGTCGGCAGAATGTTCGACGAAGCGGAACGCGCCTTCGGTGCGGTGACAGGTCTCGTCAACAATGCCGGGATCACAGGGCGCCTGGGGCGGTTCCGCGACCTTGATGATGAAACTCTGCGCCGAACGGTCGAGGTCAACCTGATCGGCACCATGGCCTGCACGCGCGAGGCGATCCGCCGGTGGGAACAGCGCGGCCTCCGAGGCGCGATCGTCAATATTTCTTCCATTGCCGCGACGCTCGGCGCGGCCGGCGAATATGTCCATTACGCGGCGACCAAGGCCGCCGTCGAGGCCTTCACCGTCGGCCTGGCGCGCGAGATCGCGGCGAGCGGAACCAGGGTGAACGCAGTGTCGCCCGGCACGGTCAATACCGGCATCCACGCGGCGGCGGGCGATCCCGAGCGGCCGGCGCGCGTCGCGCCGCGCATTCCCATGGGTCGCGTCGGCGAGCCCGACGAGATCGCGAACGCCGTGCTCTGGTTGCTGTCGCGCGAGGCGTCCTACGTGACCGGCGCCGTGCTGCGCGTGGCCGGCGGTCTGTAACCACCGGTCGGTCAGCCCATGTCGGCGACCTGCACCCTGACCTCGCGCGTCTGACCGTCGCGCCACACGGTCAGGGTCGCGGTGTTGCCGATGCCGGCTTGCTCGAGCGCGGCGGCGAGTTCGGCGACGCTTTTGACCGGCTTGCCGTCGACCGCGACGATGATGTCGCCGGGCCGTCCGGCGGCGCGGTCCATGCCACGCAGGCCGGCGCGCGCCGCCGGTGAATTGGGGATCACGCCGGCGATCACCACGCCGGGCACGCCGATCGGAGCCGCGGCTTCCTCGCTCAGCACTTGTACGCCGATGGCGGGTGTCGGCACGCGGCCGCGCTTGATCAGTTCCGGCACGACCTTGTTCACCACGTCGACCGGCACGGCGAAGCCGATGCCGGCCGACGAGCCGGAGTCCGACAGGATCGCGGTGTTGACGCCGATGAGCCGGCCGGCCGAGTCGAGCAGCGGCCCGCCCGAGTTGCCCGGATTGATCGGCGCGTCGGTCTGGATCACGCCGGCGACCTCGCGGCCCCTGGCGGTCGGCAGCGTGCGATTGACGGCGCTCACCACGCCGGTGGTCAGGGTGCGTGTCAGGCCGAACGGATTGCCGATCGCATAGACCGCCTGGCCGACCTGCAGGTCGGCCGAGGTGCCAATCGGGATCGGCTGGAACGAGGTGCGCGCTTCCGCCAGGCGGAGCACCGCCAGATCATGGTTCGGCGCGCGGCCGATGACGGTGGCTTCGATCGGTTCGCCGGCATCGATGCGCACCGCAACGCGGCGCGCGCCCTCGATCACATGGTTGTTGGTCACCACATGGCCGGCCTTGTCCCAGATGAAGCCGGAGCCGGCGCCCGCGGCGATCTGCACCTGGCCCGCGACACCGGGCCGCGCCAACTCGGTGAAGATGTAGGCGACCGACGGCGCGGTCTGGCGGAAGATCTCGATGTTCTGCTTTTCCCAATCGCTCAGGGCGCCGCGGGAGGCAACGGGACGCGGCTCGTCGATCGTGAGGAAAGCGCTGCGGATGAAACGGTCGCCGATCCAGACAGTGGCCAGGATCAGCATCCAGATCAGGGCGTAGCGCCAGAAGCGGGCGTTCTGCACGGAGCGGCCTCGTGTCGCGGCGGATCAGTCGGTCAGCGGGCGCCAACCCTCGGGGCCAAGCGCCTCGATCGGGCGGAAGCGGGTCTTATAGGACATTTTCGGCGTGTCGGCGATCCAATAGCCGAGATAGACGTGCGGCAGGCCGCTGTGCCGGGCGCGCGCGATGAGATCGAGGATCATGTAGGTGCCGAGGCTGCGCTCGTCGTAATCGGGCGCGAAATAGCTGTAGACGGCCGATAGCCCGTCGGCCACCCGGTCGCGCAGCATGGCGGCGATCAGCGTGCCGTCGGGCAGGCGATGCTCGATGACGGCGGTGTCGACCGGGCTCTCCTCGACCATGGCGGTGTAGTCGGCCAGGGTCATGCGGTCCATGCCGCTGTCGAGCTTGTCGCTCGCATGGCGCGCCTTCTGGTAGCGCGCGAACAACGCGAATTGTTCCTTGGTGGAGCGGCCCGGCCGTTCCACGCTGGCGAGATCGGCGTTGAGGCGCGCGATGCGCGACAGGGTGCGGCGCGGCATGAAATCGCCGGCCACGACGCGCACCGGCACGCAGGCGTTGCAGCCGGCACAGGCCGGGCGATAGATGAAGCCATGGCTGCGGCGGAAGCCGGCCTGGCAGGCGACGTCATAGGTCTCCTGCGCATGGGGCCCGTCGAGCTCGGCCGCGATGCTGCGTTCGAACCGGCCTGGCAGATAGGGGCAGGGCCGCGCCCGCGTGCTGTGGAAGAATTGCAATTGTCCGCGAAGGCTACCGCTCATGGCGGAAGTCTGCCATGCCGGCGCGCGGGCGCAAAGCGGGTCTTATCGGGGGGCTGGCTGGCGTGGGGGCAGCGGTGCCGCGGCGGCGGCCCGGGTCGGTTGGCCCTGATCCAGCGCTCCGGTCGCCGAGCCGGCCGGCACCGCGGGCGCGTCGCGCAGCAACACGATGCTGAGGCGGCGGTTGCGCGGCGAATTCGGCTCGTCGGGGACCAGATGCTCCTTGTCGGCCTTGCCGATGACGCGCTCGATGCGGTCGTCCAGCAGGCCGGATTCGAGCAGGGCGCGTCGGCTCGCCAAGGCGCGGTCGGTCGAAAGTTCCCAGTTGGTGTAGCTCGAGGAGCGCGAATAGGGCGTCGAATCCGTATGGCCGGTCACGGCGATGCGGTTGGGCAGCTTGACGACGATCTTCGCCACCTCGGCGAGCAGCTTGCGCGTGTAGTCGTACATCGCCGCGGAGCCGAGCGGGAACATGGAATATTTGTCCTGGTCGACGATCTGGATGCGCAGCCCTTCCGGCGTGCGGTCGATGATCAGGCTTTCGGCCAGCTTGGCCAGTTCGGGTGCGGACTGGATGGCCTGGCGCAGTTCCTCGGCCGCGGCCTCGAAGCGCTCCTCTTCGCGTTTTGCCAAAAGCTTGTCCTGCTCTTCGGGCGTCAGTTCGTTGGTCTGCTGCTTGCGGTCCCGCTCGGCGGCCGAATCCTCGCCGCCGTCGCCGGCGAACTCGCCGTCCACATCGGAGTCGGGGTTGTCGGTCGGCGTGGCGGGCAGGGGGATCGATAGCTGCGAGCCGTCCGAGCGCAAGGCGCCATCGCGCACCACTGTCGTGCCGCCGAGCACGCCGCCGGCGCCGCTGGTGGTGCGCGACACGCTGGCCGGCGAGAAATAATCGGAAATGCCGCGGCGCTGTTCCTCGGTGGTGGCGTTCAACAGCCACAACAGCAGGAAGAATGCCATCATGGCGGTCACGAAATCGGCGTAGGCCACCTTCCACGCGCCGCCATGATGCGCGGCATGGGCCGCCTTCTTCCGGCGCTTGATGATGATGATCGGGGCGTTGGTCGCGGTGTTGGCCATGACGACCCTTGGCTAGCTGGCTGACGGCAACGCTCTGCACGGCTTCTTCCACTTCGTAGAAGCTGGGCCGCACGTGCGAGTACAGGGCCTTGCGGGCAAATTCGACGGAAACGGACGGCGCGTAACCATTCAGATGCGCGAGCAGCGCCACCTTCATGCACTGGAAATACTTGCCGTCCGCGTCGTAGATCGCCTTGAGGCCGCTGGCGATCGGACCGACGAAGCCGTAGGCGATGAGCACGCCCAGGAAGGTGCCGACCAGCGCGCCGCCGATCAGTTTGCCGAGCACGGCCGGCGGCTCGGTGATCGAGCCCATGGTATGGATGACGCCCAGCACGGCGGCGACAATGCCGAGCGCCGGCGTCGCGTCGGCGACCGTCTGAAAGGCATTGGCGATCTGCATCTGCTCGGCGTGATGGGTCTCGATTTCCTCGTCGATCAGCGCTTCCATCTCATAGGCATTCTCGGAGCCGAGCACCATCATGCGCAGATAGTCGCATAGGAAGGTCACCGCGTGATGGTCGTTGTAGAAATGCGGGAAGCGCTGGAAGAGTTCGCTTTCCTTTGGGTTCTCCACGTGGGATTCGAGCGCCAGCATGCCCTTCGATTTGGCCAGCTTGAAGATCGTGTAGAGAAGACTGAGGAGCTCGAGATAATGCTCTTTGGTATGCCCCTGGCCCTTGACCAGGAGGCCCACGGCCTTGCCGGTCTTGCTCAAAACGTTCTTGGGATTGGAAATGAGATAGCCGCCGGCGGCGGCGCCGGCGATCATGACGATTTCGAACGGCTGCCAGAGGACATAAAGATGGCCGCCAAGCGCGACATAGCCGCCCAAGACACTCGCAAGGACGATAATGGAACCAACAAGGAAAAGCATTGGCCTACCTGGTCAAAGAGTGCTGCACAACGGCACTCTGCCGGGCATTTGTTAATATCCTGTTATCTTTGAAATTATTGCTTAATCGGTAGTTTCGTCGGCGGTTCGGCGCAGCAGGCGGGTGCTGAAGCCGGCTTGGTTCAGAGCCGTGAGCACGCCCTTCAGATGCTCGGGGTCCTGGGTCTCCACCATGATGTCGATTTCGGTCATGCGGGCCGGCACGTCGGAGAACAGCCGGTGATGGACGATTTCGATGATATTGCCGTCGGCGTCGCCGATCAGGCGGGAAACCTGGGCGAGCGTGCCGGGTGCGTCGCTCAGCTTGATGCGCAGGCGGCCGATGCGGCCTTCGCGCGCCAGGCCGCGCATCAACACGTTGGCGAGCAGGCGGGAGTTGATATTGCCGCCCGATATCACCAGGCCGATGCGCCGGCAGGTCTTCGGCAGGCGCTGAGCCATGAGGGCGGCGAGCGGCACGGCGCCCGCGCCTTCGACCACCAGCTTCTCGTCGTTGACCAGCATCTGAATCGCGGCTTCGATGTCCGTCTCGCCGACCAGCCGCACGTCGTCGACCAGGCGGCGGGCGATGGCGCGGGTCAGTTTGCCGGGGGCCTTGACCGCGATGCCGTCGGCGAGCGTGGCGCCGCCGTCGGACGGCGCGCGCATCCGGCCGTGCTTCAAAGCGAGCGCCAGGGCGGGATAAGCGCTGGTCTGCACGCCGACGATGCGGATCTTCGGGTTGAGCGCCTTGGCGGCCGTGGCGATGCCGGCGATCAGACCGCCGCCGCCGACCGGCACCACGATGGCGTCGAGATCGGGATCGTCGGCGAGCATCTCGAGACCGACCGTGCCTTGGCCGGCGATGATGGCTGGATCGTCGTAGGGGTGAATGAAGACAAGCCGCTCGCGCTTGGCGAGGCGATCGGCTACCGCGCGGCACTGCGCCAGGGTCTTGCCTTCGAGGATGACGCGGGCGCCGAGCTCTTCGGTGTGCTCGACCTTGGTGAAGGGCGTCGTCTCGGGCATGACGATGGTCGCCCGGATGCCGAGCGCGCGAGCGTGATAGGCCACGCCTTGCGCGTGATTGCCCGCCGACATGGCCACGACGCCGCGCCGGGCTTCGGCCGCCGTCAGACTGGCGAGCTTGACCAGGGCGCCGCGGGTCTTGAACGAGCCGGTGAGCTGCAGGTTCTCGAGCTTGAGAACGATATCGGCGTCCAGCCGCTTCGACAGGGACATCGCCGGCAGGCTCGGCGTGCGCACCACCTTGCCGGCGATCGTGCGCGCCGCGGCTTCGATATCCTCGAGACGGACCGTCATCGCGCGGCACCCGCCGGCGTGAGCAGCAAGCGGCGCGCGCCGGGTGTCTGAGCGGGTATCGCGACATACTCCACGTCGCGCCAGCGTCGCGCCATATTGGCATAGAGCGGCGATAGGCGATTGCCGGATTGGCCGCCGGCCAGGATGAAACGCGATTGGGCGAGATCGGCGAGGTCGTAGATCGCCCGCAGGCTCGCGCCATGCACATGCGCGAAGGGCGCGGCGCCGTCGCGGATGCTGGTCGTGCCGCGATTCACGGTCGAATCGTCGCCCGGCGTCGGCAGCTCGACATTGGTCCAAGACCCGATCAGCGGCACGCGGCTCAGCACCCGGTGCGAAAAGCGCGCGCGGTGAGCATCGCCCCAACGCCAGCGCTGTGGCACGGGACCGTAGGTCGCCGTCAAGGATTGCAGCGCCGCGGTGAAGGCGGTCTGCAACTGGATTTCGCAGGTCTCGGCGGCGGGCGTGGCGATGTCGTCGCACCAGTGGGTATTGTCGCTCAGCACATGGGCCATGAAGCGCGGCCGCAGGCTCCAGGAAATACGCGCGAAACCCTCGCCAAGTTCGTCGCCGTAGACAGCGCCATTGAGCTCGCGCAACCAGGCGTTGAAGATCAGCGGCTGCGGCAGATCGTCGTCGACCACGGCGGTCCAGTCTTCCAGCAGCTTGATGGCCTCGCGCGCGATCGGCGCCGGCGCCGGCAGGGCTTGCGCGGCAGGCAGCATGAGCGGCAGCAACTCGCGGGCCGACAGCGACCGCACATCGCCCTGCATGCGCGCCATGTCCGGCGCCGGATGGCGGATGACCTGGTCGATCATGGCTTCGATGCGGCGTGCCCGAAAGGGGTCGGCCCACTCGCGCCCCAGCGCGTATGGGTAGTTGGGGCCGACCACGCGATTGTTGGCGTTGAACAGCCGGCCCCTCGCCGGATTGAAGCTGTGGGGCAATTCCTCGAAGGGAATAAAGCCGGTCCAGTCGTGCGTGCCGGTCCAACCGGGAACCGGCAGTGCGCCGTCGCCGGTCTTGCGCAGCGGCACACGTCCGGCGACATAGATCCCGATGTTCCCAGCGATATCGGCGTAGGCGATGTTCTGCTGCGGAGAGTGAAAATGCTTCAGCGCGTCGGTGAATTGCGCCCAGTCGCCGGCGCGGTTCAGCCGGTAGAGCGCCTCGGCGCTCTGATCGTCCGGGCGCAGGCCGGTCGAAGCGAAGGCCAGCATCTCGCCCGCCTGTACACCGGGTTGCGGACCTTCGGTGAGGTCGCTGATCACCGGTCCATGGCGCGTCTCGCGCACTGTGATCACCACATCCGCCGCACCCTTCACCTTGATGGTTTCCTGCCGCGTCGCGAACGGCAGCGGCCCGCCTGGCGCGAGATAGCGCGTCGCGTCGTCCGGATCGACCTTTTCGATGAAAAGATCCTGCACATCCGATCCGGTATTGGTGAATCCCCAGGCGATCCGGTTGTTGTGGCCGAGCACGTGGAACGGCACGCCAGGCGCGGTGGCGCCCGCCACGGTCAGCCCCGGGCGCGGTGATGCGCGCCAGATACCAGGTGTTGGGGATCTCGAGCGCCAGGTGCGGGTCGTTGGCCAACAGCGGCTTGCCGCTCGTCGTGCGCTCGCCGGACAGCACCCAACTGTTGGATGCCGTATTCGGGCCAAGCCAGGCCGGCAACAGGCCGGCGAGCTGATCGATCACGCGCGGGTCGAGTGAAATCCTGTCCGGCGGGACAGGTGGCTGACCGACGCCGGGGTGCGTCGATTGTTCGCTCGCCACCTTGCGCGGCACCTGTTCGCCGGCCGCCTTGCGCGGCGCCTGTTCGATCGTCGCCGGTCCGTCGCCGGGGTCGTCGAGCAACTCGGCGATTTGTTCCGGGGTCAGGCGGGCGGACAGCGCAAGGCGGGTCAGTTCGTCCCGCCAATCGCCCGCGAGGCGAAGCCCCATGAGCTGACCCCAGACCAGCGAATCGGCGGGGCGCCATGGCGCCGGCCGCACGCCCACCAGATAGAATTCCAGGGGCCAGGCGCCCCCGCGATTGGCCAGATAGGCATTCACGCCCTCGGCATAGGCGATGAGTGCCGCGCGCACATCGGGCGGCGCCCGTTCGAAAATTTGCTCGGCGCGACGATAGAGCCCGAGGCTGCGCATGAATTTGTCGGTGGCGAGGAGCGGCGGCCCGGTCATTTCGGCGAGCCGCCCGGCGCCGATGCGCCGCGTGGTCTCCATTTGCCACAGACGGTCCTGGGCATGGATGAAGCCGAGCGCCAGATAGGCGTCGTGCTCCGATCGCGCCTGGATGTGCGGGATGCCGTCCTGGTCGCGCTCGACCGAGACCGGCTGCTGCAGGCCCGCGATGATCATGCGGCCCCGGGTCTGCGGCAGGGAGGAATGCAGCCACAGCACGCCGGTCACGACCGCGACGAGGACCGCCGACGCCACAACCGCGACCGCAATCAACAACCAGCGGGAAAACCTGCGCAGCAAACCCATCGAGTCTCGGAACTCTGACGCGGAAGGAGGAAAGAGTGAAGGCGCCGGGCTACAGGCCGGCCTTGAGCCGCCGCGCCGCCTCGACGGCGCAATAGGTCAGCACGCCGTCGGCGCCGGCGCGCTTGAAGGCGAGCAGAGTTTCCATCATGGCCTTGTCGCCGTCGAGCCAGCCATTGGCGGCGGCGGCCTTCAGCATCGCGTATTCGCCGCTCACATGATAGGCGAAGGTCGGCATGCCGAAGCTGTCCTTGACGCGGCGGATGACATCGAGATAGGGCAGGCCCGGCTTGACCATGACCATGTCGGCACCCTCGGCGATGTCGAGCGCGACCTCGCGCAGCGCCTCGTCGCTGTTGGCGGGATCCATCTGATAGGTCTGCTTGCCCTTGACGCCGAGGCTGGTGGCGGAACCAACCGCGTCGCGGAACGGGCCATAGAAGGCCGAGGCGTATTTGGCCGAATAGGCGAGAATTTTGACGGCGTCGTAGCCCGCCGCGTCGAGCCCGTCGCGGACCGCGCCGATGCGGCCGTCCATCATGTCGGACGGCGCGATGATGTCGCAGCCGGCCTGCGCCTGGACCAGGGCCTGCTGCACCAGCACCGCCACGGTCTCGTCATTGAGCACATCGCCGCCGCGCATCAGCCCGTCCTGGCCGTGGCTGGTGAACGGGTCGAGCGCCACGTCGCACATGATGCCGATGGCGGGATGGGCGGCCTTGAGGGCGCGCACGGCGCGGCACACCACATTGCCTGGATTGCACGCTTCGCGGGCGTCGTCCGATTTCAGGTTCGGCGGCACCACGGGAAAGACGGCGATCACCGGAATGCCGAGCTCGGCCGCATCTCCCACCGCCTCGACGGCGCGCTCGATGCTGTAGCGCGCCACGCCCGGCATGGAGGGAATGGGCGTTTCCGGGACGTCGCCGTCCTGCACGAAAATCGGCCACAGCAGGTCGCTGGCATCCAAATGGGTCTCGCGGACCAGCCGCCTCGCCCATTCGTCGCTGCGGTTGCGCCGCAGGCGGGTGCGCGGATAGCCGGCCTGGGCGCGCGGGCCCGCCGGGGAGACGTTGGGGGAGTCGGGCGAGGCTCGCTGGGGGAGGCCCTGCAGGATGGCGCGGATATTCATGGCGAAATCTTAGAACTCGGGGAAAGTATTGACAATCAGGCTCTTGCCTTCGGCTGGGCAGGGGCGAAAAGCGCCGCGTTTAGGAAAAAATTAAGGTGTATCCGCAGATACTGGCCGCTGATCCTGCCCGTCGCCAGAAATTTCCGTTAGCGCAGCAATTGAGGACGCCCGTGACCCATCCTTATCATGACACCATTTTCCTGATCGAGCGGCTTCACCGCCATTTTCTCGAAGTGGTCAAGCTGGAACTCGATCGCTTGGGCATCGAGGACATCAACAACGTTCAGTCCCTGATTCTTTTCAATATCAGCAGCGAGGAGCTGACCGTCGGCGAATTGACTCACCGCGGCTACTATCTCGGCTCCAACGTCTCCTATAACGTCAAGAAGATGATCGAGAACGGCTACCTCGAGAACGAGCGGTCCACCCACGACCGTCGTTCCGTGCGCCTTCGCCTGAGCACCAAGGGTCTCGAACTCTACACGAAGATGAGCGCCATGTTCTCGCGCCAGATCGACGCGCTCGGCGACAGCCCGATCGCCGAGACCGATCTCAAGACCGTCGTGAAGCAATTGCAGTCGCTCGAGCAGTTCTGGACGCGCCAGATGAACGTCGGCGTTCGTCGCGCGCCCACCCTCAGCGTGACGGCCGCCTGATTTTTTCGTCGCCCTCTCCATAAGGAGACGGCGACGAACGAGCGGCCTAGCCTCAGCCGCCGGTTTATGTGCTAACGTCATCGCCCGACCGCTGGATAGCGCCAGCGGCCGGGCGTTGTCGTATGTGCAGGACGAGCCTCATGAAGAACGGCCCGAAAGCCGCGAGCGGCGAGGGTGGAGGAAGCACCGCCGAAGCGATCATCGAATTTTGCCGCGTCGGCAATTCGGTGAAGGTCTCCGCTATCGACACCGTCAGCCATGTCGAGGTGTCGATCATCGCGCCCGCATCCAGCACGGAACAACAGATGACCGACGCGGTGATGCGCAAGCTGCAGTACGTCCTCGCCCGTCAGAAGTCCAGGCCGTGATGCGATGACGGTGTACGCGTGGAGCGGAATGGGCACGAACGCGCGGAGTATGTCCGCCTGATGGCGTATTTCCTGCAGCAATTCATCAATGGCGTGACCCTCGGGGCGATCTACGGCCTGATCGCCATCGGCTACACGATGGTCTACGGCATCATCGGCATGATCAATTTCGCCCATGGCGAGATCTATATGATCGGCGCCTTCATCGCGCTGATCGCCTTCACCATCCTCGGCGCCCTCGGCTTTTCGTCGGTACCCCTGGCGCTGATGATCGTGCTGATCGTCGCCATGCTGTTCACCGCCGTCTACGGCTGGACGGTGGAGCGGGTGGCCTATCGGCCGTTGCGCGGCTCGTTCCGGCTGGCGCCGCTGATTTCGGCCATCGGCATGTCGATCTTCCTGCAGAATTACGTGCAGCTCCTCCAGGGCGCCAGGGTCAAGACGCTGCAGCCGGTGATTACCGGCGGCATCGAACTGATGCGCGAAGGCAGCTTCACCGTGAACCTGAGCTATCTCCAGATGCTGATCATCGCGCTCACGGTCGCGCTGATGGCCGGGTTCTCCCTGGTGATCGGACGCACGAGCCTGGGCCGCGCGCAACGCGCCTGCGAGCAGGACCGCACCATGGCGGCGTTGCTCGGGGTCAATGTCGACCGCACCATCTCGCTGACCTTCGTGATCGGCGCCGCGCTCGCCGCCGTCGCCGGGGTCATGGTGACGTTGTATTACGGCGTGATCGACTTCTTCATCGGCTTCATGGCCGGCATCAAGGCCTTCACCGCCGCCGTCCTGGGCGGCATCGGATCGGTGCCCGGCGCCATGCTCGGCGGTCTGCTGATCGGCCTGATCGAGGCCATGTGGGCGGCCTACCTGGACGCCGCCTACAAGGACGTGGCGGCTTTCTCCATCCTTGTCATCGTCCTGATCTTCCGGCCGACCGGCCTGCTCGGCCGGCCCGACGTGGAGAAGGTCTGATCATGGCGGCGGACGGATCCATGCGCGCTGTGCTCGCCGCCGATCTCCGCTCCATCACCAAAGACTCCGTGCTGACCGCGGTCGTCGCGCTCCTGTTGGCCTTGCCGCTCGTCGGCGTGCGCCTGGGCGACTTGCAGGGCAAGCTCACCGCGATACCGCGGCCCGGGCTGCTCGTCGTCTTTGTCGCTGCGGCCTTCGTCGGCCGCTTCGCCTGGCTGCTATGGCGTGCTCATGCGCGCCGCGCCGGTCCGGTGGTTGTCGGCGATCCGGTTGAGCGTTGGGCCGCGGCGCTCGCCCCTTATGCGAAGCCGATCGTCGTCGCGGCGCTGATCTTCGCCCTGGTCCTGCCTTTCCTGCCGTTCTCCAGCCGCCGCGTCGTCGATCTGGCGACCCTGGTGATGATCTACATCATGCTCGGCTGGGGCCTGAATATCGTCGTCGGTCTCGCCGGCCTGCTCGACCTCGGCTACGTCGCGTTCTACGCGGTGGGGGCCTACAGCTACACCCTGCTCGCGATCAATTTCGGCCTGAACTTCTGGGAGGCCTTGCCGCTGGCTGGCGCTTTCGCCGCGTTCTTCGGCGTCATGCTCGGCTTTCCGGTGCTGCGCCTGCGCGGCGACTATCTCGCGATCGTCACGCTCGGATTCGGCGAGATGGTCCATATCATCCTGATCAATTGGGCCAGCCTGACGGGCGGCTCGCGCGGCATCACCTCGATTCCGGCGGCGACCTTCTTCGGCCTGCCGTTCACCGCCAATCCACGCGAGGGTGTCACGGCGTTCCACGAGTTCTTCGGCCTGACCTTCTCGGGCATGCACCGGCTGATCTTCCTCTATTACGTCATCCTCGTGCTCGCGCTGCTGACCAACCTGTTCACCTTGCGGATCCGCAAGCTGCCGGTCGGCCGCGCGTGGGAAGCGTTGCGCGAGGACGAAATCGCCTGCCGGGCGCTCGGCCTCAATCCGACGACGATCAAGCTTTCGGCCTTCGGTCTCGGCGCCATGTTCGCCGGATTCGCCGGCGCCTTCTTCGCCACCCGCCAGGGCTTCATCAATCCGACCAGCTTTACCTTCATGGAATCGGCGATCATTCTCGCCATCGTCGTGCTCGGGGGCATGGGCAGCCAGCTCGGCGTCGCCGTCGCCGCGACCATCCTGGTGCTGCTGCCCGAGCTCACCCGCGAGTTCAGCCAGTTCCGCCTGTTGTTCTTCGGCGCCGCCATGGTCGCCATCATGGTGTGGCGGCCGCACGGCCTGCTCGCCCGCCGCGAGCCGAGCGTGCGCTTGGGCGCTGACTCTCTCCCGGCCGGCAAACCGTGAGCGCCGCCGTCACGCCGTTGCTGCGGGTGCAGGGGCTGTCGATGCGCTTCGGCGGGCTGGTGGCGGTGGACGACGTGTCGTTCGAGGCGCGGCGTGGCGCGATCACGGCGATCATCGGGCCGAACGGCGCCGGCAAGACGACGGTGTTCAATTGCATCACCGGCTTCTATCGACCGTCGGCCGGCGACATTCGTCTGCACAGAGGCGACCGTTCCTTCCGGCTCAACGGCATGGCGGAGTACCGCATTGCCGGCGAGGCGGGGGTGACCCGCACCTTTCAGAACATCCGCCTGTTCTCGCGCATGACGGTGTTGGAGAACCTGCTGGTGGCGCAGCATCGCAAGCTGATGCGGGCGTCGAAGTTCTCCATCGCCGGCCTGCTCGGCCTGGCGAGCTACGCGGCCGCCGAGCAGGCCGCCGTCGCCCGGGCGCGCGACTGGCTGGCGCGCATCGACCTGCTGCCGGTCGCCGATCGCGAGGCGGGGACCTTGCCCTACGGCGCCCAACGCCGGCTCGAGATCGCGCGCGCCATGTGCGGCGAGCCGACGCTGCTGTGCCTCGACGAGCCGGCGGCCGGATTGAACCCGCGCGAATCGGCGGTGCTCAACCGGCTGCTCGACGACATCCGCAAGAGCCACGACATCGGTATTCTCCTGATCGAGCACGACATGAACGTGGTGATGGGAATTTCCGACCATATCCTGGTGCTCGACCATGGCCGCAAGATCGCCGAGGGAACGCCCGCAGGCGATCCGCAACAATCCGGACGTGATCCGTGCCTATCTCGGCGAGCCGGACACGGAGGATCTGCCGCCGGTCGTCGCCGCCGACCTGCATCGGCCGGCCGGTCCGGAGACCGCGCCATGAGCCTGCTGTCCATTGCCGGGCTGCATGCGGCCTATGGGCCGATCCAGGCGCTGTCGGGAATCGACCTGATGGTCGAACAGGGCGAGATTGTCGCTCTCATCGGCGCCAACGGTGCCGGCAAGTCGACGCTGCTGATGACGATCTGCGGCAATCCGCGCGCCGCATCGGGCCGCATCGCCTTCGACGGCCGCGACATCACGGGAATGCCGACCCACGAGATCGCCCATCTCGGCATCGCCCAGGTGCCCGAGGGCCGGCGCATCTTCCCGCGCATGACCGTGCTGGAGAACCTGATGCTCGGCGCCACCGCGCGCGACGCGGCACCCGCCGATGAGGATTACGCGGCGGTGTTCGAGCTGTTTCCCATTCTGGCCGAGCGGCGAGCGCAGCGCGCGGGAACCCTGTCGGGCGGCGAGCAGCAGATGCTGGCGATCGGCCGCGCCCTGATGAGCCGGCCCCGCCTGCTGCTGCTCGACGAGCCCTCCCTCGGGCTGGCGCCGTTGATCGTGCGGCGCATCTTCGCGGCCATCGGCGAGATCAACAGCCGCGGCACCACGGTGCTGCTGGTCGAACAGAACGCCTATCACGCCCTCAAGCTCGCGAACCGCGCCTATGTCATGACCACGGGGCGCATCGTCATGACCGGCAGCGGTGCCGATCTGCTGGCCAACCGCGAGGTGCGGGCGGCCTATCTCGAAGGCGGCCATGGCGCGCCGGGAACCATCGGCGCGCCGTGACGGGCGGTGTCGCGCCGTGACGGGAGTGTCGCTCGGTGGCGGATTTGCCGCGACGTGTTGGGGTTTGCCGCGCGCCGCGCCGGTGTTAGTCTAGCCTTGCTTCTCGCGGAATCATAAAAGGGGTAATCCGATGCGGAAGATTCTTCTCGCGCTTGTCGTCCTCGCCGCCGCCGTCGCCGGCTGGTATTTCCTGCGCCCCACCAACCAGGGCGAGTCCCAGATCGTCATCGCGGTCGCCGGGCCGATGACCGGTCAATATTCGACGTTCGGCGAGCAGATGCAGAAGGGCGCCGAACAGGCGGTCAAGGACATCAACGCCGCGGGCGGCATCATGGGCAAGCAGGTGCGCCTCGAGATCGGCGACGATGCGTGCGATCCGAAGCAGGCGGTGGCGATCGCCAATCAGCTCGCCAACAAGAAGGTGACCTTCGTCGCCGGCCATTTCTGCTCGGGCTCTTCCATACCGGCCTCGGAGGTCTATCAGGAAGAGGGCATGCTGCAGATTTCGCCGGGCTCGACCAATCCGCTGTTCACCGAACGCGGCCTGTCGAACATCTTCCGTTTATGCGGGCGGGACGACCAGCAGGGCCTGGTGGCGGGCAACTTCGTTGCCGACAAATTCAAAGGCAAGAAGGTCGCCATCGTCCACGACAAGCAGTCCTACAGCAAGGGCCTGGCGGAAGAGACCAAGAAGGCGCTCAACGCGCGCGGCGTCACCGAAACGGTGTTCGACACCATCAATCCCGGCGAGCGGGACTATTCCGCGATGGTGACCAAGCTCAAGGCCGCCGGCATCGATGTGCTCTACTATGGCGGCTACCACGCCGAGGCCGGACTGATCATTCGCCAGATGCGCGAGCAGGGCATGGACACGCGGCTGATCGGCGGCGACGCGCTGGTGACGCAGGAATTGTGGAGCATCACCGGCAAGGCGGGCGAGGGCACCATGATGACCTTCAGTCCCGATCCGCGCAAGAATCCGGGTGCGGCGCAGCTGGTCGAGACCTTCCGCAAGCAGAACTACGATCCGGAAGGCTACACGCTCTATACCTATGCCGCGGTGCAGGTCTACAAGCAGGCGGTCGAGCAGGCCGGCACCACAGAGACGGCGAAGCTGCTGCCCATCCTGCGCTCGAAGTCCTTCACCAGCGTGCTGGGCGAGGCGAGCTTCGACGCCAAGGGCGACGTCAAGGCCCCGGGCTACGTGTTCTACGAATGGAAGGACGGCAAGTACGACTACACGACGATGTAGGGAAGCCGCGGCGCGCTAGCTTCTGGCGCGCCGCTTCTTCTTCGCGCCGGGCGAGCGGCCGAGGCCGATCGATTTGGCGAAGGCCGAACGCTGCGAGGCATAGTTGGGCGCCACCATCGGATAGTCCGGCGGCAAATTCCACTTCGCGCGGTATTCCTGCGGCGTGAGACTGTAGACGGTCCGCAGGTGCCGCTTGAGCATCTTGAGCTTCTTGCCGTCCTCGAGGCAGATCAGGTAATCGGGCGTGATCGATTTCTTGATGGACGTCGCCGGCATCGGATTGGCGTCGCCCGAGCCCGACATCTGCCCGACTCCGATCAGCGAACGGTAGACGGATTGGATCAGATCGGGAATCTGGGAGGCGGGAACGCTGTTGTTGCCGACATACGCCGAAACGATTTCCGACGCCAGGCGGAGCATATCGTTGACAGACGGTTTCATGGTGTCTTCAGAAGTATCGGGCATTTCCTCGCACTCTTGTTTTGGGCGGCGCATCCATTGCCGGCAATGGCCTGTCCCTGTTTCTGTTTTGCCGCGCAATTATATCCGCAACTATGGCTAAGTAATCAAATTTTCATTCAGAGAAATGTTAGCAAGAGAAGCAATAACTTCCCCTGTTCCTATGTCTTCTAACTGTGTTCGAGGGATAATTACTGCTGAATCATGAGGAGTGCCTTGCCGGCGCCTTGCCTCAGGGCTCGTTAACCTGTCCGTTCCGCCATTTGCCTCTATGCGACAGGTTGTGGCGGGCTAGCGCCAGTTTGCGATATATGGTATGGAAGAGGTTTCTGCCCCAGGTGTTTTCCAGCATGCGCTCCGACACGATTGCGATAGCATCCGACCACGGCGGCTATGAGCTCAAGACAGGCTTGATCAAGGATATCGAAGCCAAGGGATTGCAGGTCATCGACCTCGGCACCCATGGTCCCGAATCGGTCGATTATCCGGATTTCGCCAATGCCATGGCCGGCGCGATTCGCGACGGCAAGGCGGCGCGCGGCATTCTGCTCTGCGGCAGCGGAATCGGCATCAGCATTGCCGCCAATCGCCATCCCGAGTTGCGCGCGGCCCTGGTGCATGACGGTCTGACCGCGCGCCTTGCGCGCCAGCACAACGATGCCAACGTGCTGGTCATGGGCGGCAGGCTCGTCGGACCGGAGCTGGCCAAGGACTGCCTCGAAATTTTTCTCAAAACGGAGTTCGAAGGCGGCCGCCATGCCCGCCGCGTCGCCAAATTGTCGCGCTGCGGATAAGCCCGCCGCCCCGCTTGTCTCATTTGGCTCCCGTATCGTGGGCCAAGCCGCCGCTTAGAAAGGTGTTTGCTCGATGTCGTTGTCTGCCAGTGCCTCTCATCAACGGTCCGATCGCGACCCGTTCTTTTCGGCAAGGGATCGCCGAAAAGGATCCCGCGCTGTTCCGCGCCATTCAGGGCGAGCTCAAGCGCGAGCAGGAGCAGATCGAGCTGATCGCCTCCGAGAACATCGTGTCGCGCGCCGTGCTCGAGGCGCAGGGTTCGGTGCTGACCAACAAATACGCCGAGGGTTATCCCGGCCGGCGCTACTACGGCGGCTGCGAATTCGTCGACATCGCCGAGCAGCTCGCCATCGACCGGGTCAAGCAGTTGTTCGGCTGCGACTACGCCAACGTGCAGCCCCATTCCGGCAGTCAGGCGAACCAGGCGGTGTTCTTCGCCTTGCTCAAGCCGGGCGACACCATTCTCGGCATGTCGCTCGCCGCCGGCGGCCATCTCACCCATGGCGCCGCGCCGAACCAGTCGGGCAAGTGGTTTCACGCCGTGCAGTACGGCGTGCGGCGCCAGGACCAGCGCATCGATTTCGACGAGGTCGAGCAACTGGCGCGCGAGCACAAGCCGAAGCTGATCGTCGCCGGCGGCTCGGCCTATCCGCGCATCATCGATTTCCAGCGCTTCCGCAAGATCGCCGATTCTGTCGGCGCCATCCTGATGGTCGACATGGCGCATTTCGCCGGCTTGGTGGCCGGCGGCGTGCATCCGAGCCCGCTGCCCCACGCCCATGTGGTGACATCGACCACCCACAAGACGTTGCGTGGCCCGCGCGGCGGCCTGATCCTGTCGAACGATCCCGAGATCGGCAAGAAGCTGAACTCGTCGATCTTCCCGGGCATCCAGGGCGGCCCGCTGATGCATGTCATCGCCGCCAAGGCGGTGGCGTTCGGCGAGGCGCTGACGCCCGAGTTCAAGAGCTACGCGGCCGCCGTGCAGGCCAATGCCCGCACGCTGGCGGAGACGCTGATCGAGCAGGGGTTGGACATCGTCGCCGGCGGCACGGACACGCATCTGATGCTGGTCGACCTGCGGCCGAAGAAGCTCACCGGCAAGGTGGCGGAGGCGAGCCTCGAGCGCGCCGGCATGACGTGCAACAAGAACGCCATTCCATTCGACCCGGAAAAGCCGACCATCACCTCGGGGGTGCGGCTCGGCACGCCGGCCGGAACCACGCGCGGCTTCGGCCAGACAGAATGGCGCCAGATCGGACAGCTCATTGGGGAAGTGCTGGACGGCCTGGTCGCCAATCCCGAGGACAACAGCAAGATCGAAGCGGTCGTGCGTGCCAAGGTGCTGGATCTGTGCCGGCGCCATCCGATCTATCCGGACATGAAATAAAATCTGGCGGGGTCTTCAGGGGGACTGGACAATGCGTTGCCCGTTTTGCGGACACGACGATACTCAAGTGAAGGATTCACGACCGACGGAGGACAATGCGGCCATTCGGCGGCGGCGCTTTTGTCCGAAGTGCGGATCGCGCTGGACGACGTTCGAGCGCGTCTACCTGCGCGAACTCACCGTCATCAAGAAAGGCGGCCAGCGGGCGCCCTTCGATCGCGACAAGCTGGCGCGTTCGATCCGCATCGCGGTGCGCAAGCGCCCGATCGACGAGGAGCAGGTCGAGCGCATCGTCAATTCGATCCAGCGGCGGCTCGAAAGCTCCGGCGAAAGCGAGATACCCTCACCGGTCATCGGCGAACTGGTGATGGAAGCCCTGGCCGGCATCGACCAGGTCGCGTATGTGCGCTTCGCGTCGGTTTATCGCAATTTCCGCGAGGCGAAGGATTTCGAGGAGTTCCTCGGAAAGCTCGGTGCCGACCGCGATTGACGCCACCGACCAGCGCCATATGCGGACCGCGCTGGAGCTGGCGCGGCGCGGTCTCGGCGTGGTCTGGCCCAACCCGGCGGTCGGCTGCGTCCTGACCGACCCCGGCGGGCGCGTGGTCGGCCGCGGCTGGACCCAGCCCGGTGGGCGTCCCCATGCGGAAACCGAAGCCTTGCGGCGGGCTGGCGCGCGCGCCGCGGGCGGCACCGCCTATGTCACGCTCGAGCCGTGCAGCCATCACGGCCAGACCCCGCCCTGCGCCCAGGCGCTGATCAGGGCCGGGGTCAGCCGCGTGGTGGTCGGCTGCACCGATCCCGATCCGCGGGTCTCCGGTAAAGGCATCAAGATGCTGGAAGAGGCGGGCATCGCGGTCGCCGCGGGCGTGTTCCAGGATGAAGCGCGCGAGCTCAATGCCGGATTCTTTCACCGCATTCTCGACAACCGGCCGCTGGTGACGCTCAAGATCGCCACCACGCTCGACGGCCGCATCGCCACTCATCGCGGCGAAAGCCGCTGGATCACCGGCCCGCGCTCGCGTCAGCTCGGCCATGCGCTGCGCGCCGACCACGACGCCATCATGGTCGGCGTCGGTACCGCAGCGGCGGACAATCCGGAGTTGACGTGCCGGCTGCCGGGCCTCGAGGGCCGGTCGCCGGTGCGCATCGTGCTCGACGGGCGGCTGCGCCTGCCGCTGACCACCAAGCTGGTGGCCGATGCAACCCGGGTGCCGACCTGGCTCATCGCCATCGCCGGCGCGCCCAGCGAACGGCGCCAGGCCTACCTCGACAGCGGTGTCGAGATCATCGAGGTCGACGCCGACAGCGCGGGCCATCCCGATATGATGAAGGCCATGTCCGCCCTGGCGGCACGCGGCTTGACCCGATTGCTGGTCGAGGGCGGCAGCCGAGTCATTGCCGCTCTTCTGCGCCACGATCTGGTCGACCGCATCGTCTGGTTCCGCGCGCCGTCGCTGATCGGCGGCGACGGTGTTCCCGCCACTCAGGCGTTCGGCGTCGACCGCATCGCCGACATGGCGCGCTTCACGCGGACCGGCGTCCATGAAGCGGGCGACGATCTGGTGGAAATGTACCGGCGCTCGGACTAGTCTCGCGGGCCATGTTCACGGGAATCATTTCCGATATCGGGCGCTTGCGCCGCATCGTGCCGGGCGCCGACACGCGCCTGGAAATCGCCAGCCGCTTCGATCCGGACGGCATCGCCATCGGCGCCTCGATCGCCTGTTCGGGCGTCTGCCTGACCGTCATCGAGACGGGCAGGGACGCGGGCCAGGGCTGGTTCGCGGTGCAGGCGTCGCAGGAGACACTGTCGCACACCACGCTCGGCAGTTGGCGGGTCGATCATCGGATCAACCTCGAGCGCGCGTTGCGGGCCGGCGACGAGTTGGGCGGTCACCTCGTGTCGGGCCATGTCGACGGCGTGGGCGAGATCGTGTCGCGCACGGCGGTCGGCGGGAGCGCCGACGGCAGCACCGAGTTCATTGTTCGTGCGCCGGCCGTCCTGATGCCGTTCATCGCCGCAAAGGGCTCCGTCGCGCTCGACGGCGTTTCGCTCACGGTCAATCGGGTGGAAAACGACCGGTTTTCCCTCAATCTCATTCCGCACAGCCTGCAGGAGACCACCTTTGGCCGGGCGAGCGCCGGCGATCCGATCAATATCGAGATCGATATGCTCGCCCGCTACGTCGCACGCATCCTCGGCAAGGCATGAACGACTGAACCGGGCCGCGGCTGCCTTCCAGCGCGTCTTTGCCCCGGCTGAATTTAAGGCTATGGTCTGGCCGCACTCTCGCCCCACATATTGAACGCGACAGGAGTACCTATGGCGGATGCGCCACATGTCATGATCGTGGAAGCGCGCTTCTACGAAGATATTGCCGACGAGCTCGTCAAAGGCGCCGTGCGCGCCCTGGATGCGGCCGGCGCGACCTATGACCGCTACGAAGTGCCGGGGGCATTCGAGATTCCCGCGGCGATCAAATTCGCGTTCCGCGCCGGGCAAATCGACAAGACGCGGCGGCCGTTCGACGGATATGTCGCTCTCGGCTGCGTCATTCGCGGCGAGACGACTCACTACGACTATGTCTGCGAGGAAAGCGCGCGCGGATTGCAGGACCTGGCGCTGCAGCACGATCTCGCCATCGGCTACGGCATTCTGACCGTCGAGGACGACGGGCAGGCCTGGGCGCAGCGCCGCGGTCGACGAAACCGACAAGGGCGGAGTCGCGGCGCGGGCCTGCCTCGCCATGATCGATCTCAAGCGCCACTTTCGTCTGCCGCCGGGTTGAGGTGATGTGGTGAGCGCCTCCGACACCCCGCGTAATCCGGCGCCGCGCAAGCCAGGTCATGCCTCGAAGCGTTCCGCGGCGCGCCTTGCCGCCGTGCAGGCGCTCTATCAGATGGAAATGACCGGCGTCTCGGCCGACGCCGTGATCGTGCAGTTCTTCGATCCCGAGGTGCGCCGCCAGTTGTCCGACAACAACCCGGCCGAATTCGATCGCGGCATGTTCAGTCAGATCGTCAAGGGCGTGGCGAAGCAGCGCGACGATCTCGACCGCATTGTCGGCGCCGTCTTGAGCGCCGACTGGACGGTCGATCGCCTCGAGATCATCCTGCGCAGCATCCTCGAGGCCGGCACCTACGAGCTGACCGAGCGCACCGATGTGCCGCCGCGCGTCACCATCACCGAATATGTCGATGTCGCGCACGCCTTCTACAGCGGAGCCGAGCCCGGCATGGTGAATGGCGTGCTCGACAAGATCTCGCGCAAATTCCGCGACACGGAAATGTCGGCCGGGCGCGGATGACATGGCGCCCGTTCCGCCGCCCGGCGAATTTGACCTGATCGCGCGCTACTTCGCGCCGTTGGCCAAAGATTTCCCGGGGGCGCTCGGGCTCAAGGACGACGCGGCCCTGATCGACGCGCCGGCCGGCCGCCGCATCGTCGCCACCCTGGATACCATGGTCGCCGGGGTCCATTTCCTGGCCGACGATCCGCCCGATGCCATCGCGCGCAAGCTCATGCGGGTCAATCTTTCCGATCTCGCCGCCAAGGGAGCGCAGCCCTACGCCTGCCTGCTGGCGATCTCGCTGCCGGCCGCATCCGACGAGGCATGGGTGCGGGCCTTTGCCGGCGGGCTGGCCGCCGACGTGTCCGAATTCGCGATGCCGCTGATCGGCGGCGACACCACGGCGACGCCGGGCCCGCTGACCCTGTCGCTGACCGCCCTCGGGCTGGTGGGCGACGGCACGGGAACGGAGCCCGGACCGGTGCTGCGCTCCGGCGCCAGACCGGGCGACCGCGTGTTCGTCAGCGGCACCATCGGCGACGGCTATCTTGGGTTGCAGGTGGCGCGTGGCGCTCTGACCGATTTGGCCGATCCGCTGCGTGCCGATCTCCTCGGCCGCTATCGTCTGCCGGCCCCGCGCGTGGCACTGGGCCGGCGCATCGCCGCCTTGGCCCATGCCGCCGCCGATGTGTCCGATGGGCTGATCGCCGACCTCGGCCATATCTGCGAGGCCTCGGGCGTCGGGGCGGAGATTCAGGCGGCCACGGTGCCGATATCCGCAGCCGCCCGCGCCGCGGTGGCGCGCGCGCCCGGCATGTTGGCCAAACTGCTGAGCGGCGGGGACGACTATGAATTGGTCTTTACCGCCGATCCCGCCGCTTCGGAGCGCATTGCCGAGATCGCGCGGGCGGTCGGCGTACCGGTCGCCGGCATCGGGTCGATCGTGCCCGGTGACCGGGTGACGGTGACCGACGCGGGCGCCTTGGGCATCGTGGTGCAGGATGCCGGCTATAAGCATTTTTGATCCGACGCAATGGTTTATTCGGGTTAGCGAAATTTTCCATCGCATGGCACCCATGCAGCCAAATCATTTGTCGTGAACTGGCCCGCCAGATAAGCGAAGATTACAAAAATGCGTCCAGGGTGCCGCCTATGATTGCCATGCAGTATTCGATCAACCTGTCCACCGACTTCGGCACGCAACAGATTCGCACGCGCGTCCAGGCGCGATACGGCCTGTTCGACAAAATGCCGGGCCTCGCGCACAAGTCTTATCTCTTCAACAGCGCCGACCGGCTCTATGCGCCGTTCTACATCTGGCGCTCGCACGACGCGGCCCGTGAATTCCTGCTCAGCGAGGTCTTCCAGAACGTCAGCGACACCTTCCGCCGGCCCCGGGTGCGGATGTGGAACGTGTTCTCCTATGACGTGTTCGACACCAGCATGACGCCGACATTCGCGGTGCGCGAGGTCGATGCGGTGCCCGCCGAACAGCGCCTCGCCGCCATGGCGGAAGAGGAGCGGCGCGCCCACGAGGCTCTGCGCGGCAAGCCGGGACTGCATTCTCACGCGGTCGCGCTCGACGCCGACCGCTGGGAACTGGTCCGTTACAGCCTGTGGCGCGACGAGAAGACGGGGGCGGGCAAGAATTTTAGCGCCGATACTGTGCAAACTTATGATGTCTTGCACCTTTCGACCCCGGCACTGGTCGATTGACGTCGGGTCGGCCGCCGCGCCGTTCGGCGGCCCGCAGCCGCCGACCATCCCGCCTTAATACGATTTTTACCCGGGCGGCCTAGCTTCGCGGGAATGAGCGGAAAGACAGCGAAAACGGCAATTGTGGCTCTGGCGATCGGCCTCATCGGTCTGGCCTGGGCGCCGCCATCTATCCATGCCAGCGAGCAGGAAGACGGCAACAAAAGCATCAAGATTCCCGGCCTGCTGGACAAGGACGCTCTCGGGCACTTTCCGCTGCAGCCGTTCAGCGTGACGGTCATGCGCGACGGCAAAATTAAGGGCATCTTGACCCTCACGCTGACCGTGGAGACCAAAGGCGGCGAGAACATGGGCAAGGTCATGGCCCGCCGCTACGCGCTGCACGATGCCTTCCTGCGCGACATCCACGGCGTGGCGGCGTTCGCGCGCGCCGATGGCCGCACCATCGACCCGCGGGTGGTGAAGACACGATTGTTGGCGATCAGCGGCCGCATCCTCGGCGAAGGCGTCGTCGAGGACGTGCTCGTCGTCAGCATTTTCAACCGCAGCCTTTCCTGATCCCGGCCGCGCGCGGGCTTCGCTTGCCTGGCCGTGGCGGGCGGGGCATGCTGCCGCGATGATCGCCGACAATCCTGAAACTGAGCGCGCTCGCCGTCGCGCCCGCCGGAACGTGGTTCTGCTGGCGTTGTGCCAGGCGCTCTATATGACCGGCACGTCCATGGTGCTGACGATCACCGCATTGGCCGGGACCGCCATCGCCCCCATCAAGTCGCTGGGCACCCTGCCGCTTTCGCTGCAATTCGTCGTAACCATGCTGACCACCCTCCCGGCTTCGCTGCTCATGCGGCGCTATGGCCGTCGCAGCGCATTTCTGATGGGGGCTCTGGCTGGCATCCTCGGCGCCTCAATCTGCTTCTATGCCCTGGTAGAGGCGAATTTTACCCTCTTCGTTCTTGGCGCGGCGCTGGTCGGCGTGCTCAACGGATTCGCCATCTATTATCGCTTCGCCGCGGCGGACACGGCCGATGCGGCGTTTCGCCCCAAGGCAATCTCGCTGGTCATGGCGGGCGGCGTGCTGGCCGCCTTTGCCGGGCCCAATCTCGCCAAGCTCACGATCGACGCGTTTCCAGGCGCCTCCTATGCCGGATGCTTCGTGGCTATGGTCGGCCTGCATACTCTGACGATCCTGCTGCTGAGCTTCATCGATATTCCGACACCATCGGCCGCTGAGCAGAAGACGAGCGGGGCACCTCTCGCTCAGATCCTGCGCCGGCCGGCCCTGGCGGTCGCCGTGCTCGCCGCCGTCGCCGGTTATTCCGCCATGAACCTGGTGATGACGGCGACGCCGCTCGCCATGGTCGGACACGACTTCGCCTTTGCCGACGCGGCCATGGTCATCCAGTGGCATGTCTTCGCCATGTTCGCACCGAGCTTCTTCACCGGGCATCTGATCGCCCGGTTCGGCCATGCGAACGTCATCATGGCGGGCGCGGCGCTGATCCTTCTGTGCGTCGCCATCAATCTCGGCGGCACCAGCCTGTACCATTATCTGTTCGCGCTGGTTGCGCTGGGCGCCGGCTGGAACTTCATGTATGTCGGTGGCAGCGCCCTGCTGACCACGGCACACGAACCCGCTGAAAGGGCCAAAGTGCAGGGCCTCAACGAATTCCTGGTCTTTGGCATGGTGGCGCTCGCATCGTTCGCATCGGGCGCCGTGCAGCACGGGTTCGGCTGGCTCGCCGTCAACCTCGTCGTCGTGCCCCTAACGATCCTGGCGCTCGCCGCGACAGCTTGGCTGAAACTGTCCGCGCCAGACACCCGATCTCCCGCCAAAAACCCGGCAACGCCCTGATATCCATTTGATTTCGGTAGCCTGTCGGAACCGGCTGGGTGGCCGAATCCAGCCGTTCCCAGTTGCGTTATCCCCCCAGTTCTGTCATGTTCCGCCCGCTTTTTTGGCACTGGCCGCAAGCTTTTCAAAGGTATGGTCCGTGCGCCGTTGATCTGGCGTCCGCCGGGAATCATCAAGGGGATTGAATTGTGATAAACGCTTATTGGGTGGTGTTTGGCTGCGGTCTGCTCGCCGTACTTTATGGCATCTTGGCCAGCCGCTCCGTGCTGTCGGCGCCCACCGGCAACGATCGGATGCGTGAAATCGCCGCCGCGGTGCAGGAAGGCGCCAACGCTTATCTCAACCGCCAATACCGCACGATCGCCATCGTCGGCATTGTCATCTTCGCGCTGCTCTGGTGGCGCCTTGGCTCCTACGTCGCCATCGGCTTTCTGATCGGCGCCGTGCTGTCCGGTTTCGCCGGCTACATCGGCATGAATATTTCGGTGCGCAGTAACGTGCGCACCGCCGAAGCCGCCCGCAAGGGGCTCGCCCCCGCGCTCTCGATCGCCTTCAAGGCCGGCGCCATCACCGGCATCCTGGTCGTCGGCCTCGGCCTTCTCGGCGTTGCCGGTTATTACTATGTGCTCAAGAGCATCGGCGTGGAGCTGCGTTCGATCCTCGAAGCGCTCGTCGCGCTGAGCTTCGGCGCCTCGCTGATCTCCATCTTCGCCCGTCTCGGCGGCGGCATTTTCACCAAGGGTGCGGACGTCGGCGCCGACCTGGTCGGCAAGATCGAAGCCGGCATCCCGGAAGATGACCCCCGCAACCCGGCGGTGATCGCCGACAACGTGGGCGACAACGTCGGCGACTGCGCCGGCATGGCTGCCGACCTGTTCGAGACTTACGCGGTGACCCTGGTCGCCACCATGCTCCTGGCCGCCATCTTCTTCACCGGCCCCGCTCAAGAACAGATGATGATGCTGCCGCTCATCATCGGCGGCGTCTCCATCGTTGGCTCGATCATCGGCACGTTCTTCGTCCGCCTGGGCGCGAGCAACAACATCATGGGCGCGCTCTACAAGGGCTTCATCGTCAGCGCCGTGCTGTCGGCCGCGCTGATCGCCGCCGTCATCTGGAAATGGACCGGGTTCGATACGACCTACACGGCCGCCGGACATACCTTCACGGGCCGTGACCTGTTCTACGCGGCCTTGATCGGCCTCGTGGTCACTGGCCTGCTGGTGTGGATCACCGAATACTACACCGGCACCGAACATGGCCCGGTGAAGAGCGTGGCCCAAGCCTCGACCACAGGTCACGGCACCAACGTCATCCAGGGCCTCGCCGTCTCGATGGAAGCGACGGCGCTGCCGGCGCTCGTCATCTGCGCGGGCATCCTGGGTTCCTACCTGATCGCCGGCCTGTTCGGCATCGCCATCGCCGTCACCGCCATGCTGGCTCTGGCCGGCATGGTGATCGCGCTCGACGCCTATGGTCCGGTGACCGACAATGCAGGCGGCATCGCGGAGATGGCGGATCTGCCGCGTGACGTGCGTAAGACCACCGACGCGCTCGACGCCGTCGGCAATACGACCAAGGCCGTGACCAAGGGCTACGCCATCGGTTCGGCGGGCCTCGCCGCCGTCGTGCTGTTCGCCGCCTACACCGAGGACCTGCACCACTACTTCCCGAACCTGGAGGTGAATTTCCGCCTGCAGGATCCTTTTGTGGTGGTCGGCCTGATCTTCGGCGGCATGCTGCCGTATCTGTTCGGTTCGCTCGGCATGCGTGCCGTCGGCCGCGCGGCCGGTGCCGTGGTGATCGAAGTCCGTCGCCAGTTCAAGGAGATCCCCGGCATCATGCAGGGCACGGCGAAGCCGGAATACGGCCGCGCCGTCGATCTGCTGACCAAGGCGGCGATCCGCGAGATGATCGTCCCCTCGCTGCTGCCGGTGCTGGCGCCGATCGTGCTGTATCTTCGTCGTCAATGCCATCGCCGGCCAGGCGGCGGCATTCTCCGCCCTTGGCGCGATGCTGCTGGGTGTCATCGTGACGGGCCTGTTCGTCGCGCTGTCGATGACCTCGGGCGGCGGTGCGTGGGACAACGCCAAGAAATACATCGAGGAGGGCCATCACGGGGGCAAGGGTTCGGAGGCCCATAAGGCAGCCGTGACCGGCGACACCGTCGGCGATCCGTATAAGGACACCGCAGGCCCGGCAATCAATCCGATGATCAAGATCGTCAACATCGTGGCGCTGCTGTTGCTCGCCCTGGTTGCCTGACGGTCGACGACGCAGCCAAAAGAAAAGAGCCGCGCGATGCGCGGCTCTTTTTTTGTCGACAGGTCGTGAGGCGGTAGCGGGCCCTCGCGCCCCGCGTGCTACGGCAGCGGGCGTCGGCCTATTGTGGTCCCTGCTGGCCGGGGCTGCCGCCGCCCGACATGGCTGGGCTCCTGCCTAGGTTGCCGAAGATTTGCTGCATCAGGCTGAGGTCGCGACTGACCGACGGCGTGGTGCGGGCCACCATTTCGATCGGCTTGCCGTCCTCCTTGTCGAGCCGCTTGACCTCGGCGACACGGCCTTCATCGTCGAACTGCACGACGACGACCTGACGTTCCATGACCTTCGGTTTGTAGAAGGCATAGTCCTCGGTGCGCTGGCCGATGTAATACCAGGCGCTGTCGGAAAAGGTGGCGACCGTCGAGGGCGACCCCAGGATCTGCACCACCTGGTCGCGGGTGATCCCTGGTGTGACTTGCGCCAGTTTGTCAGCGGGCGGCAGGTTGCCGCGTGAGCTAATTTCCGCCGCGCATCCCGCCAGGACCAAGCAGGCCGCTATGGAGACTGCATAATATTTAAGTTGTTTCATAGTCGTTACCAGACGATCTTTAATTTGAAGATGAGATGATATCGAGTTGACGAAATCCCCAATAATCGCCATCTTGAGCGAACACTTGCACCTGCCGTCGCTTCCTGTCAATGCGGGCCGAAGGGCGAGCTGACGGGCTGAAGGCAGAGAAACGAAATCACATGAAACTGGCAACCTTGTTCCATCGCCGCGATCCCGCGGCCAGCGCGCTTTACGGGGCGATCGTCGGGCAAGCCCGCTGCCCCGAATTCTACCTGGCTTGCGGCGTGCCCGACACCGTGCAGGGCCGCTTCGAGATGATCGCGTTGCACATGTTTCTCGTGCTGCATCGCCTCAAGCGCGAAGGACAACCGGCGACGGGCCTGGCGCAAGATCTGTTCGACCTCATGTTCCAGGACATGGACCGTAATCTGCGCGAACTGGGTACCGGCGACCTCGCGGTCGGCAAGCGGATCAAAACCCTGGCCCAGGGTCTCTACGGTCGAATCGCCGCTTATGAGCGCGGCTTGGGGGAGGGCGGCGGCACCGGTCCGGACTCTCTGGCGCAAGCGATCACCCGCAACGTCTTTCCCAGCGCAGCGCCGCCGGCCGCGAGTCTCGCGGCACTGGTCGATTATATGCGCCGCTCGCCGGCTGTTCTGGCGGCGCAAGCCTATAGCGAACTGTCCGCGGGGCGGATCGCCTTCGCGGCAGCGCCGGGCGCTCCGCCCGGAACGGTTCCATCCGAAGTCGCCGCCTCGGCGTAAGTGAGTGCCATGCCGCAGACAAACGCCCCGCCAGCCCGCCCGGAATTTTCCCGCCCGCTGGCCGTCGACCGCAATGCCCCGCCGCAGCACAGCTTCGCGATCGAAGCGACCGAGGTGGAGCGCAAGGCCTTAGCCAAGCGCTTCGGGCTGGTCTCTCTCGAAGCTTTGCAGGCGCAGGGCACCTTGGAGAGCTTCGATGACGGCCGGCGCGCCCGCCTGACGGCGCACTTCACGGCCCAGGTGACGCAATCGTGCGTCGTGACCCTGGAACCGGTGAGCGCCAGGCTCGACGAGACCTTCACCCTGGACTATGACGCCGACGCCGATCCTGCCGCGTTGTCCGAGCCGGAAATCCCCGAAAACCTCGATCTCTTCATGGAGGAGCCCGACCCGCCCGATCCGCTGGTGGGCGGCGTGGTGGACGTGGGTGAAGCCGTGGCCGAGCATGTCGCCTTGGCGTTGGATCCCTACCCGCGTGCCCCAGGGGTCGCTTTCGAGCTCCCGGGCGCCCAAGACCCGGCTGAGGATTCACCTTTCAAGGCGTTGGCAGGACTGGTAAAAAAGGGCAGATCCTAAGCCGCGGCTTGCCCTTCGGCAGTTATTTGAGTAAGTAAGCTGCCTTTTACCGGCGACCGGCCCCTGCCTGCATCACCACCATGCGCCCGCCCGGCGCATCTTTGCGTTCGAAAGAGATAGATCATGGCTGTACCCAAGAAGAAGACATCCAAGTCGCGGCGCGACATGCGTCGCTCGCACCACGCGCTGAAAACCTCGGCCCATGTGGAGTGCAAAAATTGCGGAGAGCAGACTCGCCCGCACCACGTATGTCCGGCCTGCGGTTATTACGACGGCCGCGAGGTTGCCGCCGCCTCCGAGGCGCGCGCCTAACGGCGCCGTCCGCTGAAGGGACGACGTCTTGGCCGGTCTGACGATCGCGGTTGATGCCATGGGGGGCGAGCATGCCCCGGCCATGGTCATTCGCGGCGTCGACATCGCGCATGCGCGGCACCCCGAGGCGAAGTTCCTGCTGTTCGGCGACAAAGGCCGGATCGAGCCGCTTCTCCAGCGCCACAAAAAGCTCGCGGGGGTCTGCGAGATCCGGCACACCGACGCCGCGGTTTCCGACCACGACAAACCGTCCATCGCGCTGCGTAACGCGCGCCAGTCCAGCATGCGCCTGGCGATCGATGCGGTCGAACGCGGCGAGGCGGCCGGCGTGGTTTCCGCCGGCAACACCGGCGCGCTGATGGCGATGGCCAAGATCGTGCTCAAGACTCTGCCGGGCATCGATCGTCCGGCGATCGCCTCGATCGTGCCGACCAAGCGCGGGGAGAGCGTCATGCTCGACCTCGGCGCCAATATCCAATGCGACGCCAACAACCTGTTCGAATTCGCCATCCTGGGCGAGGTCTTCGCGCGTACCGTGCTCGGCTTGAAGAAGCCGCGCGTCGGACTGCTCAACGTCGGCGAAGAGGACATGAAGGGCCATGACGTGCTGCGCGACGCGGCGGCCTTGCTGCGTGCGCCCGATCTGCCGATCTTGTTCGAAGGGTTCATCGAAGGCGACGACGTCTGGGAAGGCACCGTCGACGTGGCGGTGACGGACGGCTTCACCGGCAATGTCGCGCTCAAGACGGCGGAGGGACTGGCGCGGCTCTATGCAGGCATGCTGCGCGCCGCTTTTCAGAGCTCCACGCTGGCGAAAGTCGGCTATCTGCTCGCCCGCCCGGCGCTCAACAAATTGCGCGTGCGCCTCGATCCGCGCCGTTACAACGGCGCCATGTTTCTCGGTCTCAACGGCATCGCGGTCAAAAGCCACGGCGGAACCGATGCCTTCGGCTTCGCCAATGCGCTCGGCGTCGCGTTCGACATGGTCTCGCAGGGCTTCAACGAGAAGATCACCGAAGAGTTGAAGGCTTCTCATCGACAGGCAGTTTCTTCGCCACAAGAGCCGCCCATCGCTTCGCAACAAGCGGCAGCAGTTTCTTAATGGCTATTCGGTCGATTGTGACGGGTTGCGGCGCCTATTTGCCGCAGCGGGTCGTTACCAACGACGAATTGGCGAAGCACGTCGATACGTCTGACGCCTGGATTGTTGAACGCACGGGCATCCGCCAGCGCCATATCGCGGCGGAAGGCGAAAAGACATCCGACCTCGCGATCGCCGCGGCGCAGCGGGCGCTGAAGGCGGCCGGCGAAAAAGCCTCGCAACTCGACCTGATCGTCCTGGCGACCTGCAGTCCCGACGAGACCTTTCCCGCCACGGCGACCCGCGTGCAGGCCGCGCTCGGCGCCAACAAGGCCGCGGCGTTCGACGTCGGCGCGGTGTGTTCGGGATTCATCTATGCCTTGGCGACCGCCAATAATTTCATTCGCATGGGGCAGGCGGAGAGCGCATTGGTGATCGGCGCCGAAACCATGTCCCGTCTCCTCGACTGGAACGATCGCTCGACCTGCGTGCTGTTCGGGGATGGCGCCGGCGCCGTGGTGCTGCGCGCGAACAAGGGGCGGGGGCACCCGCAAGGATCGCGGCATCCTGTCGACCCATCTTCATTCCGACGGCCGGCAGCATGATTTGCTGTTTGCCGATGGTGGGCCGTCGGGGACCGGTACCGTCGGCAAGCTGCGCATGCAGGGCCGCGACGTCTTCCGCCATGCCGTCACGAACTTGGCGTCGGTGCTGGACGAGACTCTCAAGGCAAACGGCCTCAAGGTGAAGGACATAGACTGGCTGGTGCCCCACCAGGCCAACAAGCGCATCCTGGACGCCACCGCCAAGAAGCTTGGCCTTCCCCTGGAGAAAGTGGTGATGACCGTGGAGCGTCACGCCAATACCTCGGCGGCTTCGGTGCCCCTGGCGCTGGCCGAGGCCTGCGAGGATGGCCGGGTCAAAGAGGGCGATCTCGTGGTGCTCGAGGCCATGGGGGCCGGTTTCACCTGGGCCGCCAGCGCGGTGCGCTGGTAGGGCCGAAACGCGCGATTTCGGCGGGTTTCCCGGTGGAATTTGAGATTACGCTTCAAGAACTCCTTCGCCACTTCAGCGAATCTGCGCATCCCTTTGATAGTTGACGGTTTTATCCCGTGGCGGTAACCTTACTCATAACTTGGGGGAGCCATCATGAGCGGCAATACTGTCACCCGTTCGCAATTGAGTGAGGCCGTGTACCAAGAAGTCGGGCTTTCGCGTAATGAATCGGCAGACTTGGTCGAGGCTGTTCTCGAGGAGATCAGCAACGCCCTGGTGCGCGGCGAGCCGGTCAAGATCTCGTCTTTCGGCAGTTTTTCGGTGCGCCAGAAAGGCCGCCGCGTCGGGCGCAATCCCAAGACCGGCGAAGAAGTGCCCATCCTGCCAAGACGCGTTCTGGTATTCCGCGCGTCGCATGTTCTCAAGAACCGCATCAATATCGCCAATGAACAGGCAGGCTCTCAGACGGATGCCCCGAGCGGCTTAATGTCGTCGCCACCACAGAGCTGATATGTCCGATATGTCCGGCCCGACAGACGCTGCACCCAACGCAGGCGTCCGCGGCGAAGCTTCCTCCAACGGGCAGCGCGCGGCGAAGTCTGCCGGTGCCTTTCGTACGATTAGCGAAGTGGCCGGCGAACTCAACGTTCCGCAGCACGTCCTGCGCTTCTGGGAAACCAAGTTCACCCAGGTCAAGCCGCTCAAGCGCGGCGGCGGCCGGCGCTACTACCGGCCCGAAGACGTCGAGCTGCTCCGGTCGATCCGGGCGCTGCTCTACAATGATGGCTATACCATCAAGGGTGTGCAGAAGCTGCTGCGCGAAGGGGGCATCAAGTCGGTGCGGAACCCGCCACCCGACCCAGCACCGCCGGAAGCCGGGAAGGAGCGGCGCGAGCCGGTATTCCGTTCCGGGTCAGCGCCCGATGGCGCGGAACCGGCTGCCGGGCCGGCGATGTCCAATCCGCTGCCGCACGCCGCGCGCAAGCCGCTCGACCCGGAAACGCGTGCATCGCTCAAATCGCTGCTCGGCGAACTTCAAGCGCTGCGCGATCTCCTCCAGAAGTAGAATTCGATAGTATTGCCGGCGGCATTGCCATTGCGGCGATGAGCGCTGCGCGCTAAAGTGCGCGCCCTCGCTGCCGCGGCTTTCGGGCTTTTGCGGCGGCGTTTCGGTCGGGGCGTAGCGCAGCCTGGTAGCGCATCAGACTGGGGGTCTGAGGGTCGGAGGTTCAAATCCTCTCGTCCCGACCAATTATTTCAAATACTTAGGCTTATATCTCACCACAGCGCATGGTGCGGCATGTGGGTAGCTGTTCGTGCCTGCATTTCTCTAAGTTCCCGCGAACAATGATTTCGATCAACGCCGCGAGGCGATCGATGCCATATTTTTTCCAGGATATTACAAGAAAATAGTTTTCGGAGCACTGTCGTTGGACGGTAAGGGAGCGATTAGCTATGGGGACTTTTCTATGGTCCTAAAAACCGAAATGATCAAACACCGCACCACTGTGTTTGAAAATAATACGGCCTCCTTTTCTGTTTCGCACAAGCTTCCCGCCGGTGGGCCCGTGCCAGCGGGGTATCGTGCCCCTTGGGATAGCCGCGGGGACCTTGCTGCTTCCAAACTAGTTTCTAAAATTAATGCTTCGACCACCGATGCTGATTTCGCTGAAATTCTGTTGAGTCCTGGCACAACCTCGTCCGCGGATATAATCGAAGTCCACATTTACGGCGGATTCAATAGAGCGGCGATCCTTAAAATCGTTGAGCTTCGTTCGACGTCAGGATCCAAAACGAAGAAAGCCGATGCACTAATCGTGAAATCCTTGAAAGCTCAATGCGCCAAGCTTTCTATCGCATATGAAGCAATGGCATGAATTGCTATATGTCAGGTCAGGCCGCCAGAGCGGCGATTATTCAAGGAAACGAGCTTAACGTTATTGAGCTCGACGCCCCCTCTGATTTACGTACCTTATCCGCTCGCAGAATTAGCGCACGTGTTTTCCGGGGCTTCCGACGTGGAATGCATCGTCGTTAGCTCCGTAGCCGAAGCAGTTTCAAAATTGGAAGAGGCAGCAAGCAAAGATCGGGCCCTAGTTCTTTGTCTTATGCTTCTTAGTAGCTCGGAGGACCAAGACATTCGTGTGGAAATCGGTCCCGTGCTTTCCTCCTTAATCGAGGAACGGCCGGTGTTCGATGCGGTTTCCAATGTATTGTTTAAGGCCCCTTTACCAGAAATAGCAGAAATTGCGGTTGCCATAGATTTGGTCCGCCAATTTCCGCTAGCGGTAAGCCTCTTAGAGGAGGTTTTCAATAATCAGCAGGCGATTGCGCTTTTACGCAGCGGATGGGACGGGCTTGCAAAAGATTGTTTCAACTCTGTCAGCGATCAGCGCGAGTTTGAAAAGATAGCGATTGAGGCCGGGGTATTTCGCTCAATGGCTCTTGCGATCACGGCCAAAGACAGCCGGCTAATTAATAGAGTTAAGCTCGAGGCCCATAGCCTTCGCGGGCTGCAATTAATCAAGAATTATCGCGGCATCTTAAGGGAATGGTTAGATAGGTTGACGCCGCAAACTCGTGTCTCCGATAGTCAGATTGAACGGTCATTTGAGCGAGAGACCAACTATGACGGTGATGAATGGACACGCTCGTCTCGCCAAAAAGCAGATCATCACTCCTTTCAACGCGCAATAACGCAAGTTGATGAGATAAAGAATCTTATTCGGTTGGCTCAGCGGGATAGGGTTCGTCGCTTCGCTAGTGATTTAATTAATTCTCAGCTGGCGAACGGTGATGCTGTATACGCTGCTAAATCGCTATGCAATTTAGCCGCCTATTCTCAAGATCTCTCGATGAACTCGCTCGCTCTGGAATTTACTTCCCAAGCCGTCGAAATATCGTCAGAAGACGGACGAGCTTGGGGGCAGCACGCTGATGCCCTCATGTGCCTCTCACGCTATGAAGAGGCCTTGGATGCTCTCAAGAATGCTGAACGCTGCGGCGAAAATCTATTTTCCATCAATTCACGCGCGCGTATTTATTTTTACCAAGGTGATATCGCTAGGGCACTCGACGGATATAGCGCGGCCCTGGAGCGACATTCTGACCACGACCAGATTTGGAGTTCATATATCGGTGCGAGTGAATGTTTAGTCGCTTTAGATCGCCACGATGAGGCTTATGATTTCATCCAGCAAGCGATTGCAAAGTTTCCATGGCAGCCGAAAAGCTATTGCAGTTTAGGTGATCTTCAAATCACGCTCGGCCAACTAAGCAATGCGGTCCAAAGCTTCGAACGAAGCATTCAATATGGCGAAGAAACAGTTCACGCATATGTCGGTTTAGGTCGAGCTTGGACGGAAATGGGTGAATTTGATAACGCCATTACCGCACTAAAAAAAGGTAAGCGCAGGTTTAAGCTTTATCCAGCGCCGTCGAGGGCTCTAGCGTTTGTCTATAGAACAGCCAAAAATTTCTCGGCAGCCCTCCAAGAATATGGCGAGTTGAAGAAATACTTTCCTTTCGATCCTCTCGGTTGGAGTGGGTCCGCAGAAACATACTCGGAGATGAGACAGCAAGCTCGTGCTGATACGGAGTTTGCTGAAGCGTTGAAACTCTTTCCGGCCGAGTTGATAATCCTGATGAAACAAGCGCAGCACCTTAAGCGGTACGGCGCTTTTGAGGACGCCTTACAAGCATATGGTAGGGCAATTTTAGGAGCGCCGACAAACGTATCCGCGAAGATTGGCCAGGCAAATATGCTTAAAGAACTTGGCAGATTTGACGCAGCCGAAGGTATATTTCGGCGTTTAAGTGCAGATGGTGAAATTCGCAAAATCGAAGCTATGGCGTCGATTGGTGCAATTGCGGTTGCCAAGGGAGACTATGTTAGAGCCCTCAGTATTCTTCCTCCTATAATTTCACCTCGTACGAAAACTGAATGGGTTGCTTGTCATATCCGAGGAATGGCCCTCTTAAAATCGGGCAATCTCGAAGATGCGGAAAACTGGTTTTCGAAATACCTTGAGGCTGTACCGTTCGCTGTCCAAAAGTCTTATTTTCAGAGCGCGCTTGCGATAGCTAGCTTAAGAAGAAAAAACTATTCGCAGGCCGTGCAACTATTGAAAATGAGAGGGTTTGACGAGCCCATGGCAAACGTCCTTCGCCTGCATGCATATGCTGGATTAAATCGCATGCAAGAGGCTACGGCTGCCTACGAAGCGTTAAAAACGAATGTCTCAGATAACGTTATTTACTTACGTGATGAGATTGCGGCTCAACTCAAATTAAGAAAAATCGAACCTCGCCACGCGGATAACCCAAACTGGCTGTATGATCGCGAATGCAGTCTCCTGGCGGTTGAAATAAGTCTGCAGACTGCAGCTTAAATCCGAGACCACCGGGTTTCGGATTAATCCGCCAAACTTCTATTCAAAATTGGCCATATCATCGGCCGCATCCGGTAGAAACCACTATCGGCATGGCGGTGCCGACAAAAGCGAGTGACCGGTGATGGTTTCGTCGGGGCGGCTGTTAGAGGCTTTCGAGCGCCAATCTTTCTACTTTTCACGAAGATCAACGGAGATTCAGTATCGGCATGCTGTCTCCGGCCGCATTGGGCTCAATGAATTCTAGTAGTGATGACAACTGTAGCGAGATGCAGCATCTGTGGGTAGCATCGTAAGGCGGTTGGAGGCAATTCCAACGGATTGGCGGACCAAAATTGCGACAAATGGCTAATATCTGAGCTTATTTCTGTCCGCCATCGTTCGCTGGTTTCCGCAGTCCCAAGACTTGGGGTCTGAGGGTCGGAGGTTCAAATCCTCTCGTCCCGACCAATTTCTCTTTTCAATCTCGATAATTTGGGGGAAGAGCGGTACATCGTTCCGCCGGCTCAGTTCCCGTAGGCTTTGATCATATTCTGAGCGTGTTTTTCGAACTGTCCATTTTTTCTGACGGATAGGAGATCGCATGCGCGTGAACCCGCCTATGCGCGAAGATCCCAGATGTCGAACGGGCGGAAGCCGGGCTGGTCGCAGCTCGACGACGACCGGCAAAAGCGGGGCGGCCAAGCATGGGCAGGCGGCAACGGACGCGTTGATCAGAATGACCTCGCGGAGGGCAAGGTGGCTGTGGCGGCCGCCGAACAACCAATTGTCAGCCCTGTACGCCATCTTAAGAAGACCGTTTGCCTGCAAGTCGCCCGCGACGCATCCAGAGCCGTCAGGGGAAGCTGAATGGCTTCACGCGGAGAGCTCGTCATCTCCTCCAGTCGGGCGGATCCGGTGTCGGCAAGATAGAACGGAATTGCCGTTGCTTCTTGGCGGCCCTGCATCGGATGACGACGCGTTCCCGACGGCCCGATTGGGCTTCCTCCCGTCGCAGATCTGGTGCCAACGCTGTGCCTCGATCATCATGAACCTGGCGCCCGGGACAGTCCGTAAATGGGCGGTCGCCCATACCCCCGCACTGGCGCCTACATCCAACCCGATCGACGGCTTCGCCAATCTCCGTCCTGCGCAAACCCGACGGACACTCTGTCGCAAGAATCCTGAAGCCGGATCAAAGGCGGACCTTGCTGACCGCTTTAGACGCCAATGCGCAAACCGCAATGCCGGCGATACAGTCGACTGGATGATGAGCATACGCCCCCCGTAATTTTTTGCATGCTACCGAGAATGTGTCGCGGTCCCATCTCCTATTGTGGGGTAGTCCCCATGTTGCAGACGGTCTCCGTGAAGCGCGCTGCTGTTCCAAATCGGAATTAGCTTGGATCGCTGCTGCTTGGCAGTTGGTGGCGCAGTAGAAGAGTCCCTTTGCGGCTAAAGCAATGTGCGATTGACTGCCATGCAATCGAACTCTCGAACCCGCATGTGCTGGTCGCGCGAAACGGGAAAGAGGCCGGTTACATCGAATCCCATCCTGTTCATAAAACCGATGGCTTCGGCAAAGGTTGGCATGCCCCGATAGATCGGCAAAAAGGATACTTCCGACTGGATAAGGGGGACTTGTTTCAGAACGCGAAGTCCGCCGCGCATGACAGCTACATCATGGCCCTGTGTGTCGATTTTCACGAATGTTCTGGTCCAGTCCACGCCGGCGAAACCATCGAGAGTGCGAACCTCCACGTCTCTGGAGTCCGTCTGCGTCATAGAAAAGCCTTTTTTTTTTAGGTGAGGGGGGGGTGGGGGGAGGAAGGGGGGAAAAAAGAGGTGAGGGGGAGGGGGGTTGGGGGATTTTTGGGGGGGGGGGGGGGGGTTTGGGGGGGGGGGGGTTTTTCGATTTTATTTAGTACCAATAATAACAACATTTATGATTAGCGCGTGCGATTGTTATATGGCTTTTGCACGGCACGGCTAAGCAGACCAGGGATTGGTCGGATACAAGCGGAACTTTGGGATAGACCATAAAAAAGGCCCGGCTGATGCCGGGCCGAGGACATTGACGTGAGCGACGTGTGGCGCCTGGTTTCAGCAAGCCGCCACACGTCTCTTCGAGAAGTGGCCTGTTCAGCAGGCCACCGCCTATTTCACGCCAACTCAGGTGTAGGAGATGTTGAGCGCGCTCTGGGATAGGTTTGCGCCCGCAATGGTAATCCGGCCGCTGGTGCCGAGATCGATGAAGGTCGATCCGCTGGAGTTGCTGACCTTGACGTTGCCTGCGCCGATGCCGGAGAGCTCGATGCGATCATCGGACGATTTGAAATCGGTGATGGTCGCATGAGCCCCGGCGACGAATGCGAAGACGTCGCGTCCGGTGCCACCCGTCAGCGAGGTCTTATTGCTGGCGCTTCCCGCGACGGCCGCCGTCAAGCGGTCGTCACCCTTTCCACCATACAGGTAAGACCCGGCAGACCCAGAACGAAGGGAATCGTTTCCGTCCATGCCGAAGAGCATTCCGATGCCGCTGCCGCCGACGATGGTGTCGTTTCCGAGATTGCCGATGAGCATGGTTTCGGTGTTGCCGGCGGTGAGGGTGGCGGCGGTGGCGGCGGTATGGACATGGATCTCGTCATGGGTCAGGTACTGGCCGTTGGCCAGCTTGGGTACGATATTCCACGTCGGGTCCGTGGCGTAGTCCGCGACCATCACGGTGGTCTGGCTCTGGAGCCAGCCATAGGCTTCGATAGCGTCGGGCGATTGGGTGGAGGAGATGACGCCGGCGAGGGCGGCCTTGGCATTGGCGGCATAGCCGCCGGCCCAGGTGGGCCATCCGTCCATTTCGGTCGCGGGCGCGCTGCCGAAGGTGGCCTGATAGACCTCCTGCCAAGTCTGGTAAAGCTTGCCGGTGGCTGGGTTATAGAGATTAGAAATGTAGGTTGCACCATGGAGCGGGTCGTAACCATTGGCCTCGTTGAGGAAGCGGCCGGAGAGGAAGTTATCCATCCACCCCAGCACGGTGTCGGCCTTGCTAAAGCCCTTCTCGGCGGCGGTCCGGAGAGCGGTCGCGATATAGTCCTCCTGCCACGGCGTGATGGAGCCGAACTGGGTAGTAGCCCTGGCAATCCATCCTTCGAGCTGTCCCTGCTGATCACCCCATGCGCCATTGACGTACTGATCGATCAGATGGGTGAGGTTGTTGTCGAGGAGCTTCGTAAAATAAGCCTTCATAGGGTCGCCGTCAGGGGTGATATAGGCCGCATTGGCGAGAGTGCGGAGAGTCCAGGCGAACTCGCGCGGCTGGGCGATGGCATCGGGGATTAGCCCCTCGCCGAAGCCGCGAAGATCCGGCGGAAAATACGCCATGGTAAAGGCGGTCTGGGCTGCCAGCTCATCGATGTAGTAATGGCTGCCGGTGATCAGATAGGGCACGTAGGTGAGCGACGGCTGATGCGCTGCATCGGGAGTCCATACCGTTTTGTCCCAAGGGGCATAGGGGGTCGGCAATGCGTCAGGGCCGGGTTGCTCTCCGCGATAATCGAGCCAGAGATTGGAGCGCAGATCAACGCGCACCGGGTCGCCGTTGTTGTCCATCAGATGCCACGGTACACTGCCGGATGCGTCGGCATTGGCGAACATGACCTTGGCGGCGTCGGCGTTCTGGCTGCTGAGATAAGTTGCCGTCCAGGTCGACTCCGGGCCGATATCGGGGCGTCCGCCGGCCCCCGGCATATATGTGTTCACGAGCGCACTGCCCATGGGCCCGGTATTGGACTGGGAGAGCGCCTGCAAGCTATTGGCGATGGCCGCGGGCGAGATGGCGGTGGTGAGGTCGTAGGCGGGGATGGCGCCGGTGTTGATCAGATACTGCATGTCGTAGACGACATGCGGATCGATCGCGCCCGGGCTGCTGAACTCCTTATGCCATGTCGAATAGAAATGCTGCTGAATATTCGCCTGATCGAACGCGACCTGGCCCCCCTGGGTGATCTTGACGTCGTAGTTCAGGGTGGAGAGGTTGGTGGTGTAGGCGTCGTCGCGCGCGAAGATGACGTCGGTGTGCAGCTTGCCCAGGGCGTCCATGCGGATGTCGAGCTTGACGTCGAGATTGGGCGCGATGGTGGTCTCGACGCGGTATTCGCTGGCCTGGGCGCCCTTCATCCAGGTCTCGACGGTGCCGGCGTTGATCGCCTGCTGCAGCAGCTGGGCGGCATCGACGGTCTTCACCGTGGTCGAGCCGTCCGGATTGTGCAGGGTGACCTGGACCTTGACGTCGAGGCCCTTGGCGAGGATGTCCTGGGCCTGGATGGCGGCGCCGGCGGGCGCCGGGGCGACCTTGGCGAGCATGCCGCTGACGCTGCCGTCGGCCGCCAGGGCGGGGGCCTTGAGGGTGAGCAGGGCATGGCCGACCGAGCCGTCGGCGTTGGTCGTCTTGACGTCCATCTGGACGGCGACGTCCTGGCCGTTGATCTTGGCGACCAGGGTGGTGCCGGGCATCACGGCGCCCTTGGCGAAGACCTGGCCGAAGGTGACATAGCCGGTGCCTTCGGCGGCGCCCGAGGTGTTCTGCAGGCTGAAGCCGACCACGTCGCCCGGCGCCGAAGGCGCGGCCGGCGTCGGCGCGTTCTGCGTCGGAGCCGACGGTGCCGGTGCCGGGGCGGACGGCGGCGGCGTGCTCGGCGCCGGCGGCTGCGGCAAGGGACTGCTCGACACCGGCTCGGCAACCACCGGTCCGGCAGCAGGCGGCGGCTCAACAGGCGCCGGCTGCTGCGGCAGGCCGACGACCGGCGGCGGCTCGACAGGCGCCGGCTGCTGCGGCAAGCTCTCGACCGGCGGCGGCAGGCGCGTTGCTGCGGCGCTGACGACCGGTGGCGGCTCAACAGGCGCGGGCGCCCGCGTGCTCTGCGGCGGGGCGCGTCTCGCAATGGATGACGGTGTCATCGGAGCATTCGGGCCTGAAGCTGTGGACCATTCTGCGGATTCGGAATCACCTGTGACCCCGTGCCTGACTCTGCGACGGTGGAGAGACGTTTGTAGATTGACTGATTGCGTATCCTGACCCTGATTTGCGGTCTGATCCGTACCCGAAATGGTCGTGGCCATTGTAGCCCCTCCAACTAAACTAAACTGAACTGGAAAATCGTATGAAGAAAAACGGCGACGTTGCTGCGTGCCTACATGACTCCTCCTTTCACATCGATGTCATGGAAGTGCTTCCTGGAATAGAGCCCAGCCGGGAGACGGGCGGCGATTCGGAATGATCCGAACCACCGCGCGGCCCCGCCGACCCCCAACCCGATGATTACGCGTAAGACAGATGAAGACCGTTCGCGGTATGCGCAACGCCCGCAACCGTGATGCGGCCATTGCTTCCCAAGTCGATCAGCGTCGAACCGCCACTTTGGCGGACGCGCACGTTGCTGGCGCTGATACCCGAAAGCTGGATGCGGTCGTCGCGCGACTTGAAGTCGCTGATGGTCGCGTGGGCACCAGCCATGAACGCGAAGACGTCGCGGCCGGTGCCGCCGGCGACCGTAGCGCGGCCGGTGGTGCGGATATCGATGCGATCGTTGCCGGTGCCGGCATTGACGGTCGCCGCGGCTTTGCCGGAAATCGTGACCGTATCGTTACCGCTTCCTGTGCTGACGCGGACGCGATTGTCATTTTCGCCGGTGTAGCTCACCCGGTCGTTGCCGTTGCCCGTGTTGATGGTCAGCAGATTGGCCCCGTGGTTATCGCTGCGCCCGGCTACGGTGATGACGTCATTGCCGTTGCCGGTGACGATATTGCCGCGCTTCAAGCCGGTGGCGTTGATGGCGTGGCTCGTGTTGCTGAGCTTGAGCTCGGCATTGACGAAGTTGCGCAGGGTGACGTCGGCGACCTTGTCCGACTTGATGGTCACATTCTTGATCGCGCCCCACTTGCCGCCATTCGTCACGCTCACGTCCTTCTGAGCGTTGTAAGCGACCGTGGCTGTCGTCGGGGACCGGACGCCGTTGATCGCCATCTGGCTCGCCGAATAGGTTTTGGAGGTGGTGCCGGCACGGAAGCTGTCGCTCAGGTTCGCGGCGTCCATGGCGTGGCTGAGAACGACGTCGCCGCCTGATGCCGGGTCAGCCGCAACCGGCCCCGATACCGCCTTCGCATTCGGATTGCCGCTGTAGACCCGCACGTAGTCGACTTTGAAGTTCGTCTTCGACCAGTCGGTGCTGGCATTGGGCGAGCCCGGCCATTTTCCGCCGACGGCCGTGTTCAACAGCATGTGCATCTTGCTGTGCATGTCGGACGGCGTCTTGTATTCGGCGGTCTTCTTGCCGTCGATGTAGTAGGCGATGGTATCCTTCGTCCAATTCATGCCGTAGGTGTGGAAACCCTTCTGCAGATTGGCCGCGGTGTAGGTCGTCTTGCCCTTGTTGCCGGACTTCGAATGGATGCTCTGCACGGCGTAGTTGTTTTTGCTGCCGATCGACTCCATGACGTCGAGCTCCGGCGGCCACTTGCCATGGTCGGCGAGCAGCCAGAACGCGGGCCACATGCCTTTGCCCTCCGGCAATTGGGCGCGCACTTCGAAATAGCCGTATTGCTGGGAGAAGCCGCCCTTGCCATGGGAGGACAGCATGCCCGACGTATATTTCCTGCCGCCGAGCTGGGATGGCGCGCTGGCCTTGCGCGACTTGATCGTCAGGACGCCGTTGCTCACGGAGAATGGGTTGATGCCGAGGCCCTTGTACTTCGGATCCACATAAATCTGCAGTTCCTTGTTGCCGCTCAAGAAGCGGTTGCCCCATTGGTCGGTCGGCTTCCAGCGGGAGTACAGGTTCAATGAATTGAAGTCTTCCGAGAAGGTGAGCTTCATGCCTGAGATCGGTGGTGCCATTGTAATAAGCCCTCTAACAAGAAAAATGAGTCCGATTTAAATAACGCACGCGTGCAAGAGGCACGACGAGGCTTGCTCGGCGACGTGGGTGTGTGCCGCCTCTTGAATGCGATCGCCGCTGCGGTCCGGCTCACACCGGACCGCTGTTAGGCGTTAGACGTAGGACAAGTTGAGTCCGGCCTGGGTATGAGTGACGCCGGCGACGGTGATACGGCCGCTACTGCCGATGTCGATGAAGGTCGATCCACCGCTGTTGCTCACCCGGACGTTGCCGGAGCTCACGCCGGACAGCTCGATGCGGTCGTCGGCCGAGCTGTAGTCTCTGATGGTCGCATGCGCGTTCGCCATGAAGGAAAACACGTCGCGGCCGGTGCCGCCGGTGACCGTCGTTGTCCCGCTGGTGCGGGTGTTGATGCGGTCGTTATTCGATCCGGCATTGACCGTGGCCAACGTTTGCCCCGACACGGTGATAGTATCGGTACCGCTGCCGGTGGTGGCGCTGACCCGGGTGTTGGATGCGCCCGTGAAGTTCACCTGGTTGTTGCCATTGCCGGCGTTGATGGTCATCAGGTTGATGTCGTTGGTGTCGCTCTTCGCCGTCACTGTGATGCTGTCGCTGCCGGCGCCCGTTGTGATATTGCCGCGCTTCGTCCCGGAGATATTGATGACGCGCGCGGTGTCGTTGAGGGCGATCTGAGCGTCCACGAAATTGCGGATCGTGACGTCGCCGACCGCGTTCGACTTCAGCGTGGCTTCGCGGATGCCGCCCCAGGCGCCGTTGTTGGTGATCGTGATGTCCTTCTCGGCATTGTAGGCGACCGTGACGGTGGTTGGAGATACCACGCCGCCGATCGCCATCTGGGCGGCTGTGTAGGTGCGGGTCGTGTTCGCGCCGGTCGCCGCGGCACGGTAGCTGTCGCTCAGATCCAACGAATTCATCTTGTTGCTGAGAACGACGTCGCCGCCGGCGGAGGGCGTCGGCGTCGGTGCGGGAGCCGGCGTCGGCGTCGGGGTCGGGGTGCCGCCATGCTTGTAGGCGCGCACGTAGTCGACCTGATAGTTGGCCTTGGACCAATCGGTCGTGCTGTCCGGGCTGCCGGGCCAATTGCCGCCGACAGCCAGGTTCAGAATCATGTACATCGGCGTGACTGAGGTCAGCCGTGGCGGCGAACTCCGCCCGCTTCACGCCATCGTAGTAGAACGTGACCTTGTCCTTGGTCCAGTTCATGCCGTAGGTGTGGAAAGCGTTGGCGTTGTTGTTCGGCGTATTCGCGCCGAGGCCCTTGTTGCCATTGGTCGAATGGATGCCCTGGTGGAGATAGTAGGGCGCGCTGCCGATGGCCTCGAGAATATCGAGCTCGGGCGGCCAGCCGCCTTTGGCGGGCAGCATCCAGAACGCCGGCCACAGCCCCTTGCCGCCGCCGGGGATCTTGGCACGTACCTCGAAGTAGCCGTACTGCTGCGAGAACTGGTTCTGCGTGGTCAGCGCGCCGGACGAGTAGTTGTAACCCCAGAGCTTCGCTTTCGCGGCAGCCGACGTGGGCGCCGCCTTGATGTTCAGCACGCCGTTGCTGACGGAGAAGGGATTGATGCCCAGGCCCTGATAGCCGGGGTCCATATACATTTGCTTTTCGGCGTTTCCGTTCAGCGTACGGACGCCTCCACTCAAGGTGGTATTCCACGTGTTGCTGCCGGTCGTCATCCTGGTGCCGCCGGCATACGCGATGCTGTTGAACTCCTCGGCGTAGGTGAGGGTCAACCCCGATACTGGAAGTGCCATACGTCGTTCCTTTCCGCTTTAAATTTTCTGATTTAATCCACTCCAGAGAGTTGCGGCCTCCTACACCGCATCTCGCATCGCTTCGTTGGGAATGTCGGATTTGACATTCCGTTGAGCGCGACCGGCTTGCGCCTCCGCTTCGATGGCGGCATAGACTTCCGCCAGACCGTTCTTTGCCATGTCGTTGCCGCGGCTCGCCGGCCCTAAAAGCAATTGCCGGGCCTTGGCGAGATCACGCTTCACCCCCAAGCCGTCGAGATAAAGCAGTCCGAGGCCGGTCGCGGCGGCATCGTTGCCGAGTTCGGCCGACATCGCATACCAACGGGCTGCGGCGTGGAGATCGCGTTCGACGCCGAAGCCATGTTCGTAGATCACGCCGAGCGCCAGTCCTCCCACCAACTCCTTGTGTGCCGCGGCGCGCAGGGACCATTCACGGGCTTTGGTGAAGTTCGCCTTGCAGCCCATGCCGCGCAGATAGAACATGCCGAGATTGGCCTGTGCGGGACCCCACCCTTGTTCCGCCGCGGCTTGCGCGAAGGCGACGGCTTTCTCCAGGTTGGGCGCGATATCGAGTCCTTCCGGATAGAGCAGGTCCGCGTTGCAGGACGCCGCCCCGACCGCTTTCGATTCCGCCAGCCATGACGCCGCGTCGCCGCTCGCGGTCGCGCCGGTCATGTAAAGCAGGCTCAGGCTGTGCTGTGCCTGGACGTGCCCCTGGTTGGCCGCGAGCAGCAGCCATTTCGCGGCGTCCAACGGCCGTCGCGGCACACACCAACCGGCGAGATAGCGATTCACCCAGCTGATATTGGGCCGTGGCATCGCCGCCGATTGCAGCCGCGCGGATCCGGGTAATCGGATGACGCAGCTTGCGGGCCGGATTCAGGGCGCCAACGGCGGCGGCGACGAGTTGGACCGTCGTTCTCACGGCTCGCGCATCCCTTCGTTCAGGCTGCGCATCAAGCCGTGGGTCAGGTAGGACAGCAGGGTGCGCTCACCGACTTTGACGTCGGCGGCGATCGGCATGCCGGTATTCAGCTTGAAGCCCTCCGGTACATTGGCGAGCTCCGTCTTGTCGATGGTCACGATGGCGCGGTAGTAGGGCCGCACCGGCGCCTGACTGCCCTGGTCCTGCTTGAACGCGTCCTCGCTGATCAGCTTGACGTGGCCCTGGACCGTGCCGTGGCGCAGGTAGTTGTAAGCCTCGACCTTGATGGCGACCGGATCGCCCTCGCGGATGAAGCCGATGTCGCGCGCGTCGATCGACACTTCCGCCTCGAGCGGCGCATTGACCGGCACGAGCGTGAACAGTGGCACGGCCTCGGACAGCACCGAACCCACGGAGAGGCGAGCCATCTGCTGCACCACAGCATCGGACGGTGCGCGCAGATCGACGAGATCCTGGGTCTTGCGCGCCTTGACGAGCTGCTCCTCGGCGGAATCGCGAGATGTCTGCGCCTTGACCATTTCGAGGTTGGCCTGGGTGCGCCAGTTCTCGAGGAACGATTCGCGCTCGGCTCTGGCGGTCTCGATCTGGTGCGTAGCCTCGGCCATCCCGTTGGCGGCGAGATCCATGGAGCGCAGGACCTCGAGCCTCTGGTCCATCGCCTGCAGTTGGTTGAGGCGGCTGCCGACCTGCTGCTGGGCGAGCTGGCGGCGCATCTGCTCGACCTCGCCGACGACCTTCGCCCGCTCGCTGTAGCGGTCCTGATCGGCCTTGAGCTTCGTCACGGTCGCCTCGGCCATCTCAATTTTCGAATCGAGCGCGCGGATCTGCTCCGCACGCTGGCTTTGGCGCTGCTGATACAGGCTCTGCTGCAAGGCGGCGTAACGTGCCGGGATGACTTCGGTCCGCAGCGGCTGGTCGGTGAGTTCGGCGGTCAGACGGGCGATGTCGGCATCGAAGCTCTCGATCTGGACCTCGAGCTGCGCCACGTCAGCCGTCGCGAAGGTCGGATCGAGGGTCGCCAGGATGTCGCCTGCTTTGACCCGGTCGCCGGCTTTCACGTTGATCGACTTGATGATGGCACGGTTGAGCGATTGCACCACGACGGTCGGGTCCTGGGTCGCCAGCTGGCCGGTGCCGGTCACCACGCGGTCGACCTTGACCACGGCGGAGAGGCCCAGGCTGAACAGGATGATGCCGATGATGATGAACAGCGTGTAGCGTTGGGCCACCGGTTCCTTCTCGCAGGCGAGATTCTCCACCTCGGACTGGAAGCGGGCGATGGTCCGCTCCGTCGAGAGCTGCCGGTTGCCGCGCGGCGAAGGGAGGCCCGGCAAGGACTTCACGGCAGGTAGAGATTTGATGGTGGTGGTCATGCTCATTGGGCGGCTCCGGTGACGACGGACAGTTCGGCGTGGAAGTTTTGCTGGCGCCACAGCTTGCGATAGAGTTCGCAGCGGCCCAGAAGCTGGTCGTGCTTGCCCACGTCGACGACGCGGCCGTTGTCGAGCGCAAGGATCGCATCGGCCGCCACCAGGGAGGACAGGCGGTGAGAAATCACGATCACCGTGCGGTTCTTGGCGATGCGCGCCAGATTGGTGTTGATGATCGCCTCGCTCTCCGGGTCGAGCGCGCTGGTCGCCTCGTCGAAGATCAGCAGGGCGGGATCGGGCAGCAGGGCGCGGGCGATGGCGAGGCGCTGACGCTGACCGCCCGACAGATTGCTGCCGCCTTCCTCGATCATCGTGTCGTAGCCGCGCGGCAGGCGCTCGATGAACTCCTCCGCGCCCGCCAGGCGGGCGGCGGCGACGATCTGCTCGAAGCTGGCGCCCGAGGCGCTGGCCGCGATGTTGTCGCGGATCGAGCCGGAGAACAGGAAGCTGTCCTGCAGCACGACGCCGGTGCTGCGCCGCAGGTGGTCGAGGTCGATGGCGCGGATGTCCGTGCCGTCGATGCGGATCAGCCCGTCGTACTGGCGGTGTAGACCCTGGAGCAGGCGCGTGATCGTCGTCTTGCCCGAGCCGCTGCGGCCCATGATGCCGAAGATGCTGCCGGCCGAGACTTTGAACGACACGTCGTTGAGCGCCAGGCTGGACGCGCCGGGATAGCGGAAGCGCACGCCGGAGAACTCGACGGTGCCTTCGATCGGGCTGCTCAGGCCGCCGATGCCGCGGCCTTCCTCGGGCGGGTGGTTGACGACTTCGGCCACCGTGCGCACGGCGCGGCTGGCTTCGTCGAACTGCTGCACGAGATAGGCGAGTTGGATAAGCGGCTGGGCGACGCGCTGCGACAGCATGCCGAACGCGATCAGGGTGCCGACCATGAGCGGGTTGTCGCTGGTCACCGCCATATAGGCGGCGATGGCGATGACGCCGCTGGTCATCATCTTCTCGAGCGGCGAAACGAGGGTCTGCACCACGTTGACCAGTCCGCCGGCCTCGCGGCGCAGACGCGCGGAGTCGGCGACGTTGCGGTCCCACACGCGGCGGCGCTGGCGCTCGACGGCGAGCGACTTGACCGTGCGGATGCCCTGCACCGATTCGACGAGATAGGCGTTCTGCTTGCCTTCGGCGTCGAAGGCGCGGGTGGCGCGGCGGCGGATGAACGGCAGGAAGCCGACGATGACCGCCACCATCAGGACGCCGAGGCCGAGCACGATGCTGGCCAGCATCGGGCTGAACCAGAACATCACCGGCAGCACGACCAACAGGACGATGGCGTCGAGCATGGTGCCGAACAGCTGGCCGGTCAGGAAATTGCGGATGCGCCAGACTTCGTTGACGTCGCGGGTGACCACGCCGGTGGCCGTTTTCTCGAAGAACTCGATCCCGAGGTTGAGCAGCTTCCCGAACACGAAGGAACACAGCCGGGCATCGATGCGCGCGGTGGCGACCAGGATGAGGGCGCGCCGCAGATAGCCGAACATCATTTCGAAAACGATGAGCAGGGCCATGCCGGCGACCAGCACGTTGAGCGTTGACAGGCTCTTGTAGACCAGGACGCGATCGACGATGAGCTGCCAGAACACGGCGGGCGCCAGGGCGAGGATGCTCATCATGGCGGCGGCGAGCGCGATATCGCGGAACAGGCGCTTCTCGCGTGCGACCTCTTGGAACAGCCGGCCGACGCCGAACGACGCGGGGGCATCGCGATCGGCGGCATCGGTCTTCTTGACCAGGATGAGTTCGCCGCTCGCGGCGGCGAGCAGGCGGTCGAGCTCGATAACCAGCGGCGTGGCTTCGCCCACGGTGGGGTCGTACAGCCGGGCGGTCGGGCCGTCGGCCATTTCGGCGATCGACAGCAGCAGCAGGGCGTTGCCGTTCTTCAGCGGCAGAATGGCCGGCAGAGCGGGGGCGCTGCGCCGCAGGTCGGTCTCGGCAAGGCTGACATAGCCGAGTTCGAGCCCGAGATGGTCTGCGATGGAGTGGAGGGTGCCGCTATCGGGCTCCTCGGTGCCAAGTTCGAATTCCTTGGCGAGTTGTTCGGCGGCGCCATGGACGCCGTGATGGCGGCCTGCAACGACCAGGCATTGCAGATGGGTGGGCGTCGTGAATGCGACGAGATTTGCGGGCTCGTTCTGCTCGCGGGGTTGGGTTGCTGAAACCAACACGGACCCTCCTGGGGCTGACGTTTGAAATAAGCTTTCGGCTATATGCGTTCTTCCGGCCACGACCGGGCGGTGGGGGCGGCGGCATGCACCGACCCTATTCCGACGAATTTTCGTGAAGTTCCCCTGGCGAACCCCGCCGAACGTGGTAGGCGGCTTGATAAGGCTCAATTGCGGGGGTTCCCAGCGGCAAAACATTGTCACCGCCGGGGCACAAAACGGACGGCTGAGGCAAATATGTGACAACTGCCAGTTGAATTGCACAGGCAGGGTTTCGCCTATAGATTGTATCTTGACATGGCCTCGGTCCCCACGATGGAGCATTCAACGGGGCGGCGTGGAGAGGCGGGTCGAGCGGCTCGACGGCCTAGGTCTCGAGGAGGATTCTGCGGCCCTTGTCGGTCAGCTTGCAGATCAACCAGTCGGGCTTGAGCGGATTGCGAAACCACGGCTCCGCCCACCCATGGTCGATGCAGGTCTGCACCGTGCGCCCGTCCACCCGCTGACCTTCCTGGTCGAACAGCGGCAGCTTGCCGCCGGGCTGCTTCAGCCCGCGCTTGAGCCACGCGATCTGCGCCGGGCTCGGCTTGCCGGGCCAGGCATAAACGTCAGCTGAATGGGCGTCGGAATGATCCGTCACCATGGAGAGCCCCCGATCTCCCGAAGATGATAGTCTGCGGACTGTAGTTGAGATTTGCCGGCTCGCCAAGATATCGTCCCGACCGACGTCGCGAAGGGACTCGAGCCGGGGCGGAAGAGGCGATGACGAAACCAGCCGTGATGATGGTCTATATCACCGCGCCGAACCGGGACGAGGCGCTTACGCTCGCCACCGTTCTGGTCGAGGAACGGCTTGCCGCCTGCGCCAACGTCGCGGAGGGCATGACGTCGCTGTTCTGGTGGCAAGGAAAGGTCCAGCGCGAAAACGAGGTCAGTGTGATCCTCAAGACGCGGGCCGATTTGCTCGCAGCCCTGAAGCGCCGCGTCGGTGAGCTCCACAGCTACACGGTGCCGTGTGTGGTGGCCTGGCCGATCGCGGACGGCACCGAGACCTTCCTCGATTGGGTGCGCGACCAGACACACGCACCGTAAAGACCGAGCCGTCACATCCAGCGGACTCGCGTGGATTTCATTTCCCTCGCCCTTGAGGGGGAAGGAGAGACAAAGATCCATGCTGTCTCGTGTCGCCCGCCGAGGAGAGAGGAGCAAGCGGGCAGCGCTTTCGCCACCGCACCTTTCGGCATGCCGCATCCCGTTCCGGGGCCCGCTTGTTCCGGGAATGCCCGGCGTTTATAACGGACGCATGCTTGACCGTTCCGCCCGCTTGTCACAGCTTTTTGCCTGGCTCGGCCACGGCTATATGCATCTGCTGGTCGCGCTGTTCCTCACGGTCGTCCTGGCGCTGGAGACCGAGTGGGCGATGCCCTACGGCAACCTGATCGGCCTATGGACCATCGGCGCCCTGCTGGTCGGGCTCGGCGCGCCGCGTCGCGGGACTGCTCGGCGACCGCTGGAGCACGCCGGGCATGATGGTGGTGTTCTTCATCGGCACCGGCGCCGTCCGCCATCGCCTGCGGGCTGGCGCGCAATCCGCTGGAGATGACCGCGGCGCTGGCCGCGCTCGGCTTGTTCGCCTCGATCTACCATCCGGTCGGCATGGCCTGGCTGGTCAAGAGCGCGGTCAACCGCGGCATGGCGCTCGGCGTGTTTGGCGTGTTCGGCAGCCTCGGCGTCGCGCTTGCCGGCATGACCGCCGGCGGCCTGATCGATCTGATCGACTGGCGCGCGGCCTTCTGGATGCCCGGCATGCTGTCGGTCGTGACCGGCCTCGCGCTCCTGCTCGCGATCGCCACGCGCAATGTGGTCGACGTGGCGGGCGACCGCGCGCCGCACAAGGAGGCGTCGCGCAGCGACGTGGTGCGCACGTTCTTCGTGCTGTCGCTTACGGTGTTTCTCGGCGGGTTGATCTACCAGGCGACCCAGATCGCCATGCCGAAGGCGCTGGCCGACCGCATTCCGGACTGGGCGGGCGAGGGCGCGCTCGGCGCCGGCGTGCTGTTCACCGCCATCTATCTCGTGGCGGGCGCGCTGCAGATTCCGGCGGGCTGGCTCGCCGACCGCTACCCGCTGCGCGCGGTCTATGTGCTGTGCTATCTCGTCCAGGTGCCGCTGCTCGCCGCCGCCGCGGCGCTCGTCGGGCCTGCCGTTCTTCGTCGCCGCCACCCTCATGGTCGTTGCGAGCGTGAGTTCGCTGCCGGCCGAGAACGTGCTGATGGCGCGCTACACACCGGCGCGCTGGCGCGGCTCGGCCTTCGGCGCCAAGTTCGTGCTCTCGCTCGGCGTCGGCCCGGTCGCGGTCCAGCTCGTCTCGTGGCTGCACGAATCGACCGGCTCGTTCGCCTGGCTCTATACATTGCTGGCGATGGCCGCGGGCATCGTTGTGCTCGCCGGCTTGCTGCTGCCGGGCGAATCGCGCAAGGCGCCGGCCGTTCCCCTGGCCGCCGCCGAATAGCCGCCGATCAAGCGAAGCGCACGCAGGCGATCGGGCGGCAGGTTGGCGTCGATCTCGGTCCAGCGGTCGCCGGCATTCTCCGAGACCCACAAGTGCCCGGTGGTCGAGCCCATGGCGAGTCGCTCGCCGGTCTCGTCCACCGCCAGGCCATGGCGATAGATCAGGTCATAGGCGTTGTGCTGCGGCAGCCCGTCGCGCAGCACGGTGAACGAGCGGCCACCATCGCGGGTGCGCGCCACGACGACCGCGCCGTCGACCGGAATGCGGACTTCGTCCTTGATGGCCGGCGCGAACCAGGCGGTCTCCGGATCGGTCGGATGGACCGCCACGGCGAAGCCGAATTTCGCCGGCTTGATCGCGGTGATTTCCTGCCACGAGGTCGCGCGGTCGGTCGAGCGGAACACGCCATTGTGATGCTGCGCCCAAAGCACGTCCGGCTTCGTCGGGCTCTGCACCATGCGATGCACATCCTGCATGATGAGATCCTCGCGGCCCTCGGGCGGCATGTATTCGGCATACATCCCGGGACCGCCGAGCCGCCAGGAGGCGCCCGCGTCGTCGCTGCGCCACACGCCGCCGGTGGATACCGCGAGCGTCAGGCTGCGCGCATCGCGCGGATCGACGCAGATCGAGTGGATGCCCGGATGATCGTAGCCGCCGCCGGCCCATTTGGCGCGTTCGGGCCGGTTCCACAGCGGCTCGACCAGAGACCAGGAATCGCCGCGATCGTGCGATTGAAACAGTCCGCCCGGTATCGTGCCGGCCCATAGATGGCCGGGCTGATCATCCGCCCCGGTTTCGAGCGACCAGATCAACGACACGCTCGGCGCCTTGACGGCATCCTCGGTCCGCGCCTTCGACCTTGGCGAAGGCGGGGCAGGCGACCTCGGTCCAACTCTTGCCGTCATCGGCGGAGCGGTGCAGGTGGGTGCCGAAATGGCCGAGCGCCAATCCCGCGTAGAGTGTCTTGTCGCGCGGATCGCGCAGCACCATGGAGACCGGCTGGCCGAGAAAGGCGGGCTTGCCGACCACCCATCCGCCGTTTTGCCGGCGCAGATCGAACAGTCCCTTGCGCGTACCGACCAGCAAGCGATCGCTCATCGTCTCTCTCCTTATCCGCCCGACAGGGCCTGGAACACGAACAATCTCGTCGTCGCTGCCGATCGTGTCGCTCAGCCGGATCGTGTCGGCGACGCGTTCGTTGTTGATGTAAATGTGCACGTGCTGACGCAGCCGGTCCTGGTCGTCGAGAATATAGGAGCGCAATTTCGGGTTCCCGTCGAACACGGACTCGAGCACCGCGCTGGACCGTTGTCCCCGGCGCCTGCCGCACGGGGCAGTCGATATGCCGCTGAAGATTGGGCGTGAAGACGACCTTGGCCATGGGCGATGATGGCAAGGTTCGGCCCATCCTGGCAAGACGCTGGACGTTCGTGGCGCTGCGCGGCTGCGATGACGCTTTAAATGACAGCTTTCGCCAGCGCCTGGTCGAGATCGGCGATGATGTCTTCGACGGTCTCGATGCCGACCGACAGCCGCACCACATCCGGTCCCGCGCCGGCGGCCGCGCGATCGGCATCGGACAATTGGCGGTGGGTCGTGGAGGCGGGGTGGATGATCAGGCTGCGCGTGTCGCCGACATTGGCGAGGTGGGACAACAGCTTGCAGGCTTCGACCAGCTTGATGCCGGCGTCGTAGCCGCCCTTGAGGCCGAAGGTGAAGACCGCGCCGGCGCCGTTCGGCAGATATTTTCGCGCCATGTCATAAAACGGACTTGATTCGAGCCCGGCGTAGGACACCCAGGCGACGCGGCGATCCTTTTCCAGGAAACGCGCGACGGCGAGCGCGTTTTCGCAATGGCGCGCCATGCGCAACGGCAGGGTCTCGATGCCGGTGAGCGTGAGAAAGGCGTTCATCGGCGCCATCGCCGCGCCGAAATCGCGCAAGCCCACCGCATGGCCGTAGACCGTGTAGGCAAGCTTGCCGAAGGCCTGCGCGAAGACGAGGTCGTGATAGGCAGGGTTGGGCTGGGCGAGGGCAGGAATGCGCGACCAGTCGAAGCGTCCGCCGTCGATCACCGCGCCGCCGATCGAATTGCCATGGCCGCCGAGGAACTTCGTCGTCGAATGCACCACGAGGTCGGCGCCCCATTGGAACGGCTGGCACAGATAGGGCGTCGCCAATGTGCTGTCGACGATCAGTGGGATGCCGGCGTCATGGGCGACGGCGGCGACCGCCGCGATATCGACGACGATGCCGCCCGGATTGGCCAGGTTCTCGATGAAGATCGCCTTGGTGCGCGGCGTCAGCGCGCGCCGAAACATCGCCGCATCGGGCTCGACGAAGCGCGCCGTCCAGCCGAGCCGCGCGAAGGACTGGCTGAACTGGGTGATCGAGCCGCCGTAGAGATTGCGCGAGGCGATGAATTCGTCGCCCGCCTTGCAGCAGCGGCAGCAGCGCGAGAAACTGCGCCGCATGGCCCGAGGCCGCGGCGGTGGCGCCGACGCCGCCCTCGAGACTCGCCAGCCGCTTCTCCAGGGCGCCGACCGTCGGGTTGGTCAGGCGCGAATAGATGTTGCCGAATTCTTCCAGGTTGAACAGGCGCGCCGCCTGGTCGGCGGATTCGAAGGTGAAGGATGTCGTCTGATAGATCGGCACGGCGCGCGCGCCGGTCGCGGGATCGGGCGCCGCGCCGGCATGAACCGCGCGCGTCGCGAAACCCTTGCCGGCAAAGGGATCGGCCATCGAATCGAAACTCCTGACTTTGTCGCCGTGCAGGTAGCCACGATCCGGGCGCCTTGCCAAGGGTGTCGGTGATTGGAAAGTGCGACGGTGCAACACGGCCGGCGCTTACTCAGTCGGGGTTTTGCCCTCGGCGGAGATCGGCTTGGGCAGCGGATTCGCCGCGACCGTAATGATGCCGCTGTGGGCGCGGGTCAGGCTGCGCGTGGCTTCGGAGCCCGAATAGATCATGAACGTGCTGTAGCCGGTGGATACCGGAGTGGCCTGCACGTGGCCGACAATACCAGTGGTCTGCTGGCCGACCACCTCGGGATCGGAGGCGACCAGGAGGTAAGTCTCGCCGGGCAGCGGGCGGAAGCCGGCCTGCAGCGTGTTGCCGCGGAACAGGAAGCGGTCGTGCGGGATGACGCGACGCTCAACGCCGTTCTCGTCGAGCAGGACGAGATAGGGCGCGAACACGCCGAGGCCGCGCGCTACGCTCGTCACCGAGAGCGAGAAGGGTTCGGCGGCGGACGTCGGCAGCCGGAACACCGCGTAGAGCCGTCGCGCGCCGCCGGACGGCTGCAGGCAGGCGGTGCCGTGATCCATCGCCACCTTGGCCGGCGAGTCGGTCTTGATCAGGACGGGATGGGCTGCCGAGAGGTCGGGCGTCGCCGCGCAGACGCTTTCGGCGAGGGTGAGCAGCGGCGGCGGCTGATCGGTGACGCAGGCGCCGGCGACAAGCGCGAGGAGCGGCCTCGTGAGATACTTCGCGCGCATATCCCCGCCTATTTCAGGAGTTGACCGACGGTCTTCACCGATTCCTGGAGCGCCACCTGCATGCCCTTGACGGCCGCCGCAGGGTCGCGAACGAGTTCGTCGAAGGTGGAGAAGGAGTAGGTTGGGTCGGGCGGGATGGTGACCGCCTCCTGATTGGCGCCATAGGGCCCGACCGGATTGTAGATCACCAGATCCTTCATCAGGACCGAGGAATCCGACGCTTTGACCAGGCGGGCGTTGGCAAAGACGGTGGGTCGATAGGGCGTGGCGCCGATGCCGGCGCTGATGTAGCCGTAGTTCACCACGAGATCGAGATAGGCGTCGACCTTGGGCTCCTGATCGGCCGGGTATTTCTCGAGGAAGTCCTGCTTGGACCGCGTCTGGGGCACCACGACGACCGTGTAGCCCTGCTCTTCGAGACGCGCGGTCAATTCGCCGAGGCAGGTCTCATCGACCGAGAATTTATGCGGCGCGATCGCCTTCTTGAAATCGGACTCGCGGCTGGCCTGCATCCCGGCCTCGATCAGAGCGCCGATCAGCCCGAAACTTTGCCCGACATTGCCCGCCAGGACCACATAGGGCCCTTCGGGATAGCTCGGCGTGACGATGCCGATGGTCTTGATATCGGCTGCCGTCGTGCGGTCGTAGGGAACAGGTTTGGCGGCGCAACCCGCCAGAAACGCCGCGGCGAAGCCGGCGACGAGAACACGGAAACAACGCATTGGACCCCCCGGTATGATGCGCCCGCGGCAGACCGCGGCGGCTATAAAATAGCCCAGACCGGTCATTTTAGGAAGATAAGCCATAAGACTGGTAATGCGCCAAGTGGCGCCGTGGCGTAATGAGGTATTATGATACCGTATTGAAAAAGTGGCCGATTACCAGCATTTCCATTGACCCTCGGGAAACTTCTGGCATACTCCGCCGCCTTCCCGGATGGGCGCGCCCGCGCTGCCCGTTCGGTCTTTCAGCCTCTGGCCTTCGGGCCCAATAGGAAGCGATATGAAAACTTATTCCGCTCGGCCCGCCGACGTGACCAAGAAGTGGGTCGTGATCGATGCGGACGGCCTCATTCTGGGCCGCCTCGCCACGGTCATCGCCACCCGCCTGCGTGGCAAGCATCGGCCGACCTTCACGCCGCATGTCGATACCGGCGACAACATCATCGTCATCAATGCCGAGAAGGTGAAGGTGACCGGCAAGAAGCTGCAGGACAAGGTGTTCTACTGGCACACCGGCCATCCCGGCGGCATCAAGGGGCGCAGCGTCGGCCAGATCCTGGGCGGCGCCAATCCCGAGCGCGTCATCACCAAGGCGGTCGAGCGCATGCTGACCCGCAACAACCTGGGCCGGCAGATCATGCGCAACCTGCGCGTCTATGCCGGCGCTCAGCATCCCCACGAAGCGCAGAACCCCGAAGTTCTCGACGTCGCGGCGATGAATCCGAAGAACAAAAGGAGCGCCTGAGCATGGCCACCGAAACACAGACTCTCGGCAGCTTGGCCGATCTGAAGGGCGGCCCCGTGGCGGCGACCGAAACGCTGCCCGAGCCGAAAATCGACAAGCAGGGCCGCAGCTATGCCACCGGCAAGCGCAAGAACGCCATCGCGCGCGTGTGGCTCAAGCCGGGCAAGGGCAAGATCACGATCAACGATCGCGACTGGACCAGCTATTTCGCGCGGCCCGTGCTGCGCATGGTCATCGACCAGCCGTTCCATGTGGTGGCGCGCAAGGACCAGTATGACGTGGTCGCCACGGTCGTCGGCGGCGGTCTGTCGGGCCAGGCCGGCGCGGTGCGTCACGGCATCTCCAAGGCGCTCACCTTGTTCGAGCCGGCGCTGCGCAAGGCGCTCAAGGCAGGCGGCTTCCTGACCCGCGATCCGCGCGTCGTCGAGCGAAAGAAGTACGGTCGCCACAAGGCGCGCCGCAGCCACCAGTTCTCGAAGCGTTAATTCTTGGCGGGGCTTCACAGCCCCACTCAAGGGCGCTCCGAGAGGAGCGCCCTTTTTCTTTGCCCGCGACGGGCGAGGGTGCGGATGGAAGCGCGCTTTTCTTGCGGCACCCGGCGGTCTATAGGTGAACCATGACTACGACAGGAAATTCCGTGGCCAAGAACACGATCAACGTCGCCATCCTCGGCGCGAGCGGCTACACCGGCGCCGAGCTCGTGCGCCTGCTCGCCCATCATCCCGGCGTGCGCATCGCGGCGCTGACGGCGGAGAAGCGCGCGGGTTCGGCGCTGGGCGAGGTCTTCCCCCACCTCGGCGCGCTCGCCCTGCCCAAGCTGGTGAAGATCGCCGACGTGGACTTCACCGGCATCGATGCTGTGTTCTGCGCGCTGCCCCATGGCCTGACCCAGGATGTCGTCGCGGCCCTGCCGAAGCATCTCAAGGTGATCGACCTGTCGGCCGACTTCCGGCTGCACGACGTCGCCACCTACGCCAAGTGGTACGGCCATGAGCATCTCGCGCCCGAGCTGCAGAAGGATGCGGTCTACGGCCTGACCGAGCTGGCGCGCGACGCCGTCAAGACAGCGCGGCTGATCGCCAATCCGGGCTGCTATCCGACCGCGGCGCAATTGCCCTTGATCCCGCTGATCGAAGCCGGCGCGATCGATGCCGGCGACATCATCATCGACGCCAAGTCGGGTGTCACCGGCGCCGGGCGCGAGGCCAAGGAAGCCAACCTGTTCGCCGAGGTCGCCGAGGGCATTCATGCGTACGCCGTCGCCAGCCACCGGCACGCGCCCGAGATCGAACAGGGCCTGTCCCACGCGGCGAAGCGCGACATCGTGGTCAATTTCACCGCCCATCTCATGCCGATGAGCCGCGGCATCCTGGCGAGCATCTACGTCAAGCTGGCGAACGGGGCGAGCGCCGACGACCTGCGCGCAACCCTGAGCAAACGCTACGCCGACGAGCCCTTCGTCCGCGTCGTGCAGGCCGGCATCTCGCCCGCGACGCGCCATGTGCGCGGCACCAACAATTGTCTGATCGGCGTATTTCCCGATCGCGTGAAGGGCCGCGCCATCGTGCTGTCGGTGATCGACAACCTGGTGAAAGGCGCGTCCGGTCAGGCAATCCAGAACTTCAACCTGCAGGCCGGCTTGCCCGAGACCACGTCGCTCGAGCAGGAAGCGCTGTTTCCCTAAATCGTTCGATATCCGTCAGCGGAGGATCGTCGTCGCATGGCTCAGTCTGGTTTCATTCTGCCTTATCGCAACGTGCTGCCGAAGTTCGGCAAGGATGTGTTCGTCGCCCCCAGCGCATCGATCATCGGCGACGTGGTGCTGGGCGACCGGGTGAACATCTGGTTCGGCGCGGTGCTGCGCGGCGACATGCACGAGATCCGCGTCGGCGCGCGCAGCAACATCCAGGACAACGCGGTGGTCCATGTCGCCAAGGGCCGCAGCGGCACCTACATCGGCCAGGATGTGCTGATCGGCCACGGCGCCATCATCCATGCCTGCACGCTGGGCGACGGCGCCTTCATCGGCATGGGCTCGGTGATCCTCGACCAGGCGGTGGTGGAGGATGGCGCCATGGTCGCCGCCGGCGCCATGGTGACGCCCGGCAAGCGGGTCAAATCGGGCGAGCTCTGGGCCGGCAGCCCGGCCAAGTTCTTCCGCAAGCTGACCGACGAGGATTTCGCCGGCTTCCAGCACGCCATCAACGACTACCTCGAACTGGCCGCGGACTACCTCGGCATATCGAAGCCCGGGTGATCCGCATAGGTTCAAGCAGACGGCTCGATTTGGCCCGCATACACTCGGGCCGGGACTTGCCGAGGGAAATTCTGTTTTTATCATTATGCCGGACGTCGTGCTGGCACGCGGAGCAAGATATCCGGAACCCAACGCAAATAGCACCTGCTTGAATGGGGCTGGCGGCCAACCCTCGGGTCAAGCCAAGGCGTCGATATTAAGGTGACTTCCAGGTAACCGTCCGTTGTGAAGCATTCGCGTTATCGGTTGCCCGGCTGGGCGGTTGAATAGCGCCCGCGCAACGGTCTATGCTTCCGCCAACGACGTATATAACAAGCGTTTGCAGTGGGGGATCATGAGCATCGAGTTGAAGAATTCGCCGTCGTTCGATCTGCGTTGGCCGGAAGAGGGCGCCACGCGCATCCCCTATTGGATCTATACCTCGCCGGAAATCTATGCGCGCGAGCAGGAGCTGGTGTTCGGCGGCCCGGCCTACAGCTTCATCGGTCTCGAATGCGAGATCCCCAATCCGGGCGATTTCCGCCAGACCAAGGTCGGCGACAAGCCGGTGATCTTCCTGCGCGACGACGATGGCCAGGTGCGCGTCGTGGTCAACCGCTGTGCCCATCGCGGCGTGCAGTTCTGCTACGACAAGCACGGCACGGGCAAGACCGAGTTCATCTGCCCCTACCATCAATGGACCTACAACCTGAAGGGCGAGACGATCGCCGTCCCGTTCCGCCGCGGCATCCACAAGAAGGGCGGCATGCCGAAGGACTTCGATCTGTCGCAGCACAATCTGCAGCAGCTCAAGGTCGCGGTGCGCAACGGCGGCATCTTCGCCAGCTTCGATCACGGCATGCCGAGCTTCGAGGAGTATCTCGGGCCGAAGATGCTGCATTGGTACGACCGCGTATTCAACGGCCGGCCGCTCAAGGTGCTGGGCTACGAGCGCCAGCGGCTCAAGGCGAACTGGAAGCTGATGTTCGAGAATATCAAGGACCCGTATCACGCCTCGCTCATGCATGTGTTCCTGGTGTCCTTCAGCCTGTTCCGCGCCGACAATCCGTCGTCGGTCGAGATCGACGCCTCGGGGCTGCACGCTGTGCAGATTTCCCAGAAGGGCGAGCAGAAGGACGATGCGGCGACGGCGGACATCCGTCAGAACCACGCCAAGCTGACGCTCGCCAATCCGCTGCATGCTGCAGCCCGAGAAGGAGTTTCCCGGCGCCGCCACCGTGGTCATGGCGACCATCTGGCCGAACCTGATCATGCAGCAGCAATCGAACACCATCGCCATGCGCCAGATCCAATGCGTCAGCCCCGAGGTCATGGAGCTGCACTGGACCTACTTCGGCTATGCCGACGAATCGGAAGAGATGACCCTGAAGCGGCTGCGCCAAGCCAATCTGATGGGGCCGGCGGGATTCGTTTCGGCCGACGACAGCGAGGTGGTCGAATCGACCCACTCGGGCGCCTCGAAATATCCCGATGCGCAAGCCTTCGTCGAGATGGGCGGCAAGGATTATCCGGACACCGACCACATGGTGACCGAGTCCATGATCCGCGCGTTCTACGACAAATACCGCCAGATCATGGGACTTTAGAGCTCGGCGGAACGGACATAGCATCCCGGTGAGCAAATCGAGGGAGGACAACCCCAATGTTCGTTGTGCTTCTCAAGTTTTCCGGCAACAAGGCGAAGGCCGGCCAATTCATGGACGGCCACAAAGAATGGATCAAACGCGGGTTTGACGACGGGGTGTTTTTGGTGGTCGGCAGCCTTCAGCCCAATCTGGGCGGTGGGATTGTGGCGCACAACACGTCACTGCCGGATCTGCAAGGCAGGGTGAACAGCGATCCGTTCGTCGCCGAAAATGTGGTGAACGCGGAAATTCTCGAAATCGCCCCGTCGCGAGTCGATGGACGGCTGGATTTTCTGCTCGCTTAACCGATTCCTTCTCAAGGTGTTTCTGTAAAATTCGGAAAGCCGGGGAACATTGGCGATGAGCGCGACGATCGCGGGGCCCGACGGGAAGCCACGTTGCCGATGGTGCGCGGCCGCTCCGGAATTCCTGGCCTACCACGACACCGAATGGGGCTTTCCCGTCGACGATGACCGGCGCTTGTTCGAGAAACTGAGTCTGGAGGGCTTTCAGTCCGGACTGAGCTGGCGCACGATCCTCGCCAAGCGCGAGAATTTCCGTGCCGCCTTCCATGATTTCGATTTCGGCAAGATAGCGCGCTTCACCGAGCGCGATGTCGCGCGTCTGCTCAAGGACGCAGGAATCGTCCGTCACCGCGGCAAAATCGAGGCGGTCGTCAACAACGCGCGGCAGGCCGGCGAGCTCGTCCGGCGGGAGGGTTCGCTGGCGGCTTTCATCTGGCGTTACGAACCGGACTCCGAGCAACTTGCGCAGCCGCAAACCGTCTCGACCTCGGCGGCGGCGACGGCGCTGTCGAAAGACCTGAAGAAGCTGGGCTGGAAATTCGTCGGCCCGACAACGGTATATGCTTTCATGCAGGCCATGGGGCTGATCAACGATCATGTCGCCGGCTGCGTGGTCAGAACCAAGGTCGAGCGCGCGCGCAAGACCTTCAGGCGCCCAGGCGGCTGATGCGTCGTCGCGTGAATGGCGCGCCGGCAACCGCGCCGGAGAAGAGTGCCAGCCCTTACGGATGCGGCCTCGCCCTCGGAATGGAGGCGGTGGCGTGGGGCGGTACGGGTGCTGGCCAGAGTTCGACGGTAAACGGGGCTGCTTCATCCGCCGCGATCACATAAGCCTTGATGCGCGCCTCGATGACCAGGTTGGGCGCCAGCAGGATAAAGGTATTGCCGCCGCGCGGCACGCGGAACGGCTCATTGGTGCGCCCGGCGGGTGCTGTGAAATTGTAGCCGACGAAGACGTCGCGGTTGGTCGGACCGTTCACCTTGACCCAGCTCGATACCATGGCGTGATCAGCGCGTCGCCGCGCTGCTCCCTTGGTTGGATTGAGACGTTGGGTGGGCGGGAGACGCGGCGGGACGCCTCCGTTCGATGGAGATCGTTGCACGATGGACGATTCGACACTGCGCCATCCGTGTTGTCCCCGCATGCTTGAGCGTAGAAACGCCGCGAGACGGGAGCGCCTCGACACGCCGCAGGCTTGTGTGCGGCCGCGCATTTTTGTGTCTTTCCAGGCGCCTGCGCGATGGTCGGCTTGTTGCTGGATTTTCTGGCGGCGAGTCTGTCACCTTCCGATGCCCCGTTCAAGGACAGGTGCGGAGTTGGTCCTTGACTTCACGCCTAGCCTGTCAATGATGGATACTAAGAAATACAAGCATTTTCCGAAAAAAGGAAAATACGGGGAGCTTCGTCATGATTTGCAAAGCCAGGGTCAAAGCCGCCTTGCTGGGAGCCGGCATGCTCGCACCGTTCGTCGCGGCGACGATGCCGCGCGCCGCGGCCGCCGACGCCGTTTCCGATTTCTACAATGGCAAGGTGGTCCAGCTCATCATCGCGACCGGCGCGGGCGCGTCCTACGATTTTTACGGCCGAACCATAGCGCGCCACATGACCGCCCACATGCCGGGCAAGCCGGCCTTCACGGCGCAGAACATGCCGGGCGCGTCGGGCTTCCGCGCCGGCAATCATCTCTATGCCGTGGCGCCCAAGGACGGCACGGTCATCGGCACCTTCAATTCCGCCATTGCTTTCTATCAGGCGATGAACCAGCCCGGCATCCAATTCAAGGCGGAAAACTTCTCGTGGATCGGCAGCATTCCGCAGGACAGCGCCGTGGTCGTCGTGTGGCACACCACCGGCGTGAAGTCCATCGAGGACGCGCGGAAGACCGAAGTCATCATGGGCGCGACCGGCGCCAGCGGCACCATGGCCGGCTACCCGGCGCTGCTCAATTCGATGCTCGGCACCAGGTTCAAGATCGTCACCGGTTATGACGGTGGCAACAGCGTCAATCTGGCGATGGAGCGCGGCGAGGTGACCGGCCGTGGCAATACCACGTGGGCCGCTTACAAGTCGGCCAATGCGGACTGGGTCAAGGAAAACAAGGTCATTCCAGTCGTGCAGATCGGATTGGTCAAGGACCCCGATCTCCCCCATGTGCCGCTGCTGACCGATCTGGCGCGCAACGAGGACGAGCGGCGCATTTTCGAATTCGTCGGCAGCACCGTTGCGCTGGGTCAGCCGTTCGCTGCACCGCCCGGCATTCCGGCCGACCGGCTCGCCGCGCTGCGCGCCGCGTTCGAGAAGACGATGCTTGATCCCGCCTTTCGCGCCGACGCCGACAAGCTGGCGGCCCAGGTCGAACTCAATCCAATCAAAGGTGACGAGGTCACGGCGATCGTCAAGCGTACCACCGAAACTCCGCCGGCGCTGGTCGAGCGGACCCGGCTCGCCATGGAGGTCAAAGCCGCCAAAGCCTCCGGGGGGGTGGCGGGGCGGGGGCGGGGATTGAAGCCGTTCGCGACGTATCGTCAACCCGTCCGTTGCGCGTAATGCCGAATCCATTGGAGAATTTGATGGCCACCGTTCTGAAGCCGCGCGTCGATCTCAAGGCCTTCGCCAAGGAGGTTCGCGCGCGCGCCAACGCCCAGCACGAGACCCCGCAGAGCAAGCGTCTGTATGCGGTGCGGTTTAACCCCGAGCGGGCCCGCGCGCACAGCCTGCAGCGTTCGCACTGGACAACGAACCGCCGCGATTGCTGGGCCTATGTCCAGGCCGTGGCGCCGATGGACGTGAAGAAGATGATCTGGGCGCATGAGGAAGACGAACTGAACGGTAACCGGGCGCGCGGCGTGGAAGACCATCACACTTTGCGCGTGCGCGAATCCGCGGCGTTCGGTGCGACGCCGGAGGATTTCCTCACCACGCCGATGCATCCGGGCACCAGAACCTGCACCTATGCGTGGTTGCATCTGGCGCGCTACAGCCACTGGCTGACGGCGGTTGCCGCGTGCTGCGCGCTCGAGATCAGCAACTCGGCCGAGTGGGTCGAGGGCGGCGGCGGTTCCTATCGGCTGGGCAAGCAGTATGAGCGCGATCTCGGCATCCCGTTCCACAAGCAGCTCAACGCCAAGGAGCATGCCGAGGTCGACGTCGAGCACGCCCACATCCTGATGCAGATCGCCGAACGCCATGCCACCACGCCGGAGCTGCTCGATCTCATGCTGAAGGGCTTGATCGAGAGCTGGGAGATCGAATCGGTTTGGAAAGGTTTGATGGTCGACATGTTGGAAGAGATTCCAGGGCCGCGCTAACGGCATCGGCTTTCGCCGGCAAACCTCCGCCGCTTAAAACAGATAGGGGATCCAGCGCCGCACGCGCGCGGCGTAGTCGGTGTATTCGGCGCCGAACCGCTGGCGGAGCCGCGCCTCGTCTTCGAGCACGCGGCGGTGGAACCACACCATGTTTGCGGCGAGGATGGCGAGCGCCAGCCAGGATTTGAAGGTCAGCGCGAGGCCGGCCATGAAAATCAGATGGCCGAGATACATCGGATTGCGCGTGTAGCGATACGGTCCGCGATCGACGATGCGCTCGGGCATCAGATCCATTCCTGAACTGCCCTTGGCGATGCCATGGCGGAAATTTCCGGTGAGGCGGTACTGCAGGTAGCCCCAGGCGAGCAGGGGCAAGCCCCACGGCACCACCGTCCACTGGCCGTAAACCGCGAACTCGAAGAGAACGACGCACAGCGGATAGATCACGAAGGTGCGTTTCGGCGTGCTCGACACGAAACGGCGCACGACCCGGCCGACCGTGGACGCGGCGTCAAGTTCGGTCATTTCCCCCGGCAACCCCTGTCATCGAGAGGACGATCTGTCCTCCCGGGTGGATGTGAAATTAGACCTTGGGCGATCCGGCGGCAACAGGGGTGAACCCGCATAAGATCGTTGTTTCTCAAAGGTGTGGCACCGTGACCGCCAGTCCTGTGGCCGACCATATTACACACACCAAAATAGTATAATAACGCCTATTTACAAAAATCCTGAGGCATAATATCTATTTTAGCGTAAGACGCTGTTATTTCAGAGATTGGCCTAGGTTGAGATGGGAAATTCGGAGCAGCTGGCCCTGGAGGTTCTTCGGCAGGCCGAGCGCGAGAGCGCTCCGGTCGTGCTCGCCAGCAGCTTCGGCGTCGAAGACATGGTGCTGACCGATTTGATCGATCGCCATGGTCTCGATATCGGCATCTTCACCCTGGATACCGGCCGGCTGCCGGAAGAGACCTATACGCTGATGCAGCAGACCAAGGCGCGCTATCGCACGCCGGTCGTCGCCTACGCGCCGGAACGCGCGGCGGTCGAAGCCTACGTCGCGGCGCATGGTCCCAATGCCTTCTACGACAGCGTCGTCCTGCGCCAAGCGTGCTGCGCGATGCGCAAGGTCGAGCCGCTGCGCCGCGCGCTCGCCGGCAAGCAGGGGTGGATCACCGGCTTGCGCCGCCAGCAGTCGCCGACGCGCCGCGATCTGCCGTTCAAGGAATGGGACGCGGAGAACGGCCTGCAGAAATACAATCCGCTGGCGGCCTGGACGACGGATGAAGTGTGGGCTTACGTGCGCGCGAACGATGTTCCCTACAACGCGCTGCACGACAAGGGCTACGCCAGCATCGGCTGCGCGCCGTGCACCCGCGCCATCACCGTCGGCGAGGATATCCGGGCCGGCCGATGGTGGTGGGAGAATCCCGAGACGAAAGAATGCGGACTCCATCCCGCGAAAAAAGAAACAATGAGCAAAGCGTCATGAGTAACAGTCAGGCCGCCCTCAAAAAGACCTTCGAAACCGTGTCCCCGCAGCCCGCCGTCCTGGAGCCCAAGTCGCCATGGGTCCACCTCGACGATCTCGAGAGCGAGGCCATCCATATCCTGCGGGAAGTGGCGGCCGAGTTCAAAAATCCGGTGCTGCTGTTCTCCGCCGGCAAGGATTCGACGGTGCTGCTGCGCCTCGCCGAGAAGGCGTTCCGGCCGGCGCGCATGCCGTTCCCTCTCATGCACGTCGACACGGGACACAATTTCCCGGAAGTCATCGAATTCCGCGACCGCATCGTCGAGCGTCTGGGCGAGCGGCTGATCGTCGCCAGCGTGCAGGAATCGATCGATAAGGGCCGCATCAAGCTGAAGAGCCCCAACCAGAGCCGCAATGCGCTGCAGACCGTCACTCTGCTCGACGCCATCGCCGAGTTCGGCTTCGACGCCTGCATCGGCGGCGCCCGCCGCGACGAGGAGAAGGCGCGCGCCAAGGAACGGATCTTTTCGTTCCGGGACGAGTTCGGTGCGTGGGATCCACGGCGCCAGCGCCCGGAATTGTGGAGCCTGTACAACGCCCGCCTCGATGCCGGACAGCACATGCGGGTGTTTCCGCTCAGCAACTGGACCGAGCTCGATATTTGGCAATATATCGCTCAGGAAAACCTGGAGATTCCGCCGCTCTACTACGCGCATCAGCGCGAGGTGACGGTGCGCGGCAGCCATTTGCTGCCGGTCTCCGACCTGGTCGAGGTCAAGCCGGGCGACCGCATCGAAAATCGGGTCGTGCGCTTCCGCACGGTGGGCGACATCTCGTGCACCTCGCCGGTCGAATCCTCGGCGGCGACCGTCCAGGAGATCATCGCGGAGACCCTGACCGCCCGCGTCAGCGAGCGCGGCGCGACTCGGCTCGACGATCAGACGTCCGAGGCCGCCATGGAAGAGCGAAAGAAGGCGGGATACTTCTGATGGCCCCGTTCGGCGAGGCGGTCCAGGACGGGCTGCTGCGATTCACCACCGCGGGAAGTGTCGACGATGGCAAGAGCACGCTGATCGGCCGCCTGCTGTACGACGCCAAGGCGGTGCCGGAAGACCAGCTGGCGGCGCTCGAGCGCACGGCCAAGCGGCGCGGCGACGGCGCGATCGACCTGTCGCTGCTGACCGACGGCCTGACGGCCGAGCGCGAACAGGGCATCACCATCGATGTGGCCTACCGCTATTTCGCCACGCCGCGGCGTAAGTTCATCATCGCGGACACGCCGGGACACGAGCAATACACGCGCAATATGGTGACCGGTGCGAGCACCGCCGACGCCGCTGTCATCCTGGTCGACGCGCGCAAGGGCATGACCGATCAGACGCGCCGTCATCTGACGCTGGCGCATCTGCTGGGCATCCCGCATCAGGTCGTCGCCGTCAACAAGATGGACCTGGTCGGCCTACAGCGAGGAATCCTTCAATGCCGTGGCCGAGTCGGTCGCCGCATTCGCGGCGATGCTCGGCCCGCGCGCGCCGCTCATCGTGCCGATCTCCGCCAAGCAGGGCGACAACGTGGTGCATCGCAGCGCCGCGATGCCGTGGTACGACGGCGAGCCGATGTTGAGCATTCTCGAAGCGCTGCCGCAGGCGCTGCACATCAGCCATGCCGCCTTCCGCTTTCCGGTGCAGTACGTCAGCCGCGCGCCGGAAGAGCAGGGCGGGCAGAAGCGGCTCTACCTGGGACGTGTCGAATCCGGCCGGGTATCGGAGGGCGACGAAGTCGTCGTGTTGCCGGCCGGCATCACGACGCGCATTCGCGCCATTTCGACCTTCGACGGCCCGCTCGAAAGCGCGGCGGCCCCCAAGTCGGTCGCGATCGAAGTGACGGACAATGTCGACATCGCGCGCGGCGATATTCTCGCCCATCCGGCGCAAAAGCCGAAGATCGGCAAGACCTTCGAGGCGACGCTTTGCTGGTTCAGCGACGACGACTATGATCGGCGCGGACGTTATCTGATCCGGCATGGAACGCACATGGTGAGCGCCCGCGTCTCCGAGCTGATCCATCGCTTCGACATCGCCACCCAGGACAAGGTGGCGGCGCCCGGCACGCTGGCGCGCAACGACATCGCGCGTGTACGCCTGACGCTTCAGTCACCGCTTCCGTTCGACGCCTACCGGGACAATCGCGCGACCGGCGCTTTTATCCTGATCGACGAACAGAGTAACGCGACCGTCGCCGCGGGAATGATCGAGGGCTGACCCGTTCGGTCAGCCAAGCCCCTTCAAGCAGCTTGCAAGATGTTTTGAGGAGACCGATATGTCCCGCTTGTTGAGTGCCGTCCTTCTGGCTGCGGCGATCGCGCTGCCGAGCATACCGACTTGGGCTCAGGTCAGCCTGCTGAACGTGTCCTACGATCCGAACTCGTGAACTCTATCAGGCGATCAACAAGTCCTTCGTCGCGGAATGGCAGAAGAAGACCGGACAGAAATTGACCATCAATCAATCCCATGCCGGGTCCGGCGCGCAGGCCCGCGCGGTCATCGACGGCATCGATGCCGACGTGGTGACGCTCGCGCTCGCCTACGATATCGACGTCATCGCCGAGAAAGGACTGATCGCCAAGGATTGGCAGGCGCGCCTGCCGAACAACAGCTCGCCCTATACCTCGACCATCGTCTTCCTGGTGCGCAAGGGCAATCCCAAGGGCGTCAAGGATTGGGATGATCTGGTGAAGCCGGGCATCACCATCATCACGCCCAACCCGAAGACCTCGGGCGGGGCGCGCTGGAATTATCTCGCCGCGTGGGGCTATGCCCTGAAAAAGAACAACGGCGACGAGGAAAAGGCCAAGGCCTTCGTCGGCGAGATCTACAGGAAGGTCCCGGTGCTCGACACCGCGGCGCGCGGTTCGACGATCACCTTCGTGCAGCGTAAAATCGGCGACGTCTTGCTGGCGTGGGAGAACGAGGCCTTCCTCGCGCTCAACGAGTTCGGCAAAGGGCAGTTTGAGATCGTGGTGCCGAGCGCGAGCATCCGGGCCGAGCCGCCTGTGACGATCGTCGACAAGGTCGTCGACAAGAAGAAGACCCGCGAGGCTGCCGAGGCCTATCTGCGCTTCCTTTACACGGCGGAGGCGCAGGAGATCATCGCCAAGAACTACTATCGGGCCCGGCTGCCGGAAGTGGCCGAGCGCCATCGCGATCAAACGCCCAAGCTCGACATCTTTACCATCGACGAACTGTTCGGCGGCTGGCAGGCCGCGCAGAAGAAGCACTTCGCCGAAGGCGGCATCTTCGATCAGATCTACGTGAAGAAATAGCGATGACCTCGGGGGCGTTACCGTTCTTCACTCGCCGGCCCAGCGTGATCCCGGGATTCGGGATCACGCTGGGGCTGACGCTGACGTGGCTCAGCCTGATCGTGCTGATCCCGCTCGCGGGTCTGTTCCTCAAATCCGCCACGCTGGGCTGGGAGCAGTTCTTCGCCGTGCTGACCTCGCCGCGCGTGGTCGCTTCGCTCAAGATCAGCTTCGGCATGGCGCTGCTGGCGGCCATGATCAACGCGCTGTTCGGCACGATCGTGGCCTGGGTTCTCGTGCGTTATAAATTCCCTTTCAAGCGGGTGGCCGACGCCATCGTCGATATCCCCTTCGCATTGCCCACCGCGGTGGCCGGCATCGCGCTCACCGCGCTCTATGCCGAGAACGGCTGGATCGGCTCGCTCCTGGCGCCGCTCGGGCATCCAGGTCGCCTTCACGCCGCTCGGCATCTTGATCGCCCTGATCTTCATCGGCCTGCCGTTCGTCGTGCGCACCATCCAGCCGGTGCTCGAGGATCTCGAAAAGGAAACCGAGGAGGCGGCCTCGACTCTGGGCGCGACCCGCTTCCAGACCTTCCGCCGCGTCATCCTGCCGGCGATCTTTCCGGCGCTGGCGACCGGCTTCGCCTTGGCCTTCGCCCGCGCGGTGGGCGAATACGGTTCGGTGATCTTCATTGCCGGCAACCTGCCCATGGTGTCCGAGATCGCGCCGTTGCTCATCGTCATCAAGCTGTCCGAGTTCGCCTATGCCGAGGCAACCGCCATCGCCGTAGCCATGCTCGTCCTGTCGTTCATTCTGCTGATGGTCATCAACCTCCTGCAACGCTGGTCCGGTCGCTATGCCCGCTGACGCCCGTCAACATATGCTGCGCCAGCAGCGCAATCGTCTGACCGAGCCGACCTGGCTGCGCTGGCTGCTGATCGCCGTCGCGCTCTCTTTCATGATGCTGTTCATCGTCATGCCATTGATCATCGTGTTCACGGAGGCCTTCGCGCGCGGCTGGGATATCTATATCGCCTCGCTCGTCGAGCCGGCGGCCGCGGCGGCGATATGGCTGACGCTGCTCATCGCCGCGATCACCGTGCCGCTCAATGTGGTGTTCGGCCTGGTTGCGGCCTGGGCCATCACCAAATTTGAATTCCGCGGCAAGAGTCTTCTGCTGACCCTGATCGATCTGCCGTTCTCGGTCTCGCCGGTCATCTCCGGCCTGCTGTTCGTGCTGCTGTTCGGATTGCAGGGTTGGTTCGGTCCCTGGCTCGCGGACCACGACATCAAGATTATCTTCGCCATTCCCGGTATCGTGCTGGCGACGATCTTCGTCACGTTTCCCTTCGTTGCCCGCGAGCTCATCCCGCTGATGCAGGAGCAGGGCACCGAGGAGGAGGAGGCCGCCATGGTGCTCGGCGCGAGCGGCTGGCTGACGTTCTGGCGGGTCACCCTGCCCAATATCAAATGGGGACTGCTGTATGGGGTACTGTTGTGCAACGCACGCGCCATGGGAGAATTCGGCGCCGTTTCCGTGGTTTCCGGCCACATTCGTGGCCAAACGAACACAATGCCGCTGCAGGTCGAGATCCTTTATAATGAATACAACCTTACGGCGGCGTTCGCCGTGGCGTCCTTGTTAGCGTTCCTGGCGCTGGTCACTCTGATTGCGAAGAGCGTCATCGAATGGCGCCTCAAGGCCGCGAAGTCACCCTATCAAGTCGTCGCTCCGGTTCCAGGATATGCCTCATGAGCATCGCGGTCGCCCATCTGTCCAAGACCTTCGGCGCCTTCGCGGCGCTGAGCGATGTGACCCTCACGGTGGAGAAGGGCGAGCTTCTCGCCTTGCTCGGCCCGTCCGGTTCGGGCAAGACGACTCTGCTGCGCATTATCGCCGGCCTCGAATGGCCCGATCAGGGCGATGTGCAGCTCGAGAATGTCAGCATGCTGGACCGCGGCGCGGCCGAGCGTAGCGTCGGCTTCGTGTTTCAGCACTATGCCTTGTTCCGCCATATGAACGTCTTCGAGAACGTGGCGTTCGGCCTGCGCGTGCGTCCGCGCCACCTGCGTCCGGGCAACGACGAGATCCGCGACCGCGTCATGCGGCTGCTCAATCTGATGCAGATCGGCTGGCTCGCCGAGCGCGGCGTCAATCAGCTCTCCGGCGGACAGCGCCAGCGCGTCGCGCTCGCGCGCGCCTTGGCGATCGAGCCGGCCGTTCTGCTGCTCGACGAGCCGTTCGGCGCGCTCGACGCGAAAGTGCGCAAGGAGCTGCGCCGCTGGCTGCGTCACCTGCACAATGAAATGGGCATGACCACCGTCTTCGTGACCCACGACCAGGAAGAGGCGCTCGAGCTCGCCGACCGCGTGGTCGTCATGGGACAGGGCAAAATCGAGCAGGTCGGCACGCCGTCGGAGATCTATACCAATCCCGCGACGCCCTTCGTGTTCGAGTTTCTCGGCAGCGGCAATCGTCTGCCATGCCGCGTGGTTGACGGACGCGCCGAGCTGCCGGGCCTCACGGTCGATCCGGCGTTCCGGCCGGGATTCACGAACGGCGAAGGCATGGCCTACATCCGGCCGCACGACATCGAGATCGCGCCGAGCCGCGGCGGCGGCGAGGTCAAGTTCGTCTCGATCACTGGACCGACGGTGAAATTGGAAATTGCCTTCGCCGAACTGGAAACGCCGATCGAAGTCGAAATGCCGCTCGGACGCTACGACCGGCTGTCGCTCGGGGTCGGCGACCATGTCGGTCTGGTGGCGCAAAAGTTCAAGATTTTCACCGACGAAAAACCCGCGCGCGGTGCTGCGCCCGCCGAAAGCCGCGTGGCTTATTCGGCCGCCAGCTTGACGTAGCGCCCCGGCGCGTCCTCGATCGCCTTCAGCTTGCCGCTGCCGGGCTTTCGTCCCGGCGACGTCGCGGGAATTTCCTTCCCGGCAAATGTCTTGAGCCAGGCCATCCAATCGGGCCACCATGATCCCGCGTGCTCTGTCGCGGCGGCGAGCCACGCATCCGGGTTGGACGGCGTCTTGTCGCCGGTCCAGTGGCTGTATTTCTGGGCCGCCGGCGGATTGACCACGCCGGCGATATGGCCGGACGCGCTCAGCACGAAGCGATTGGGCCCCTGGTAGAGCTGGGTCGCCGCATAGGTCGATTTCCACGGCGCGATGTGATCGTCGCGCGTCGACAGGATGTAGGTCGGCGTCTTGATCTTGGTGAGGTCCACCGGCTGGCCGAGCAGCGTGATGCCGCCCGGCTGCACCAGCAGGTTGCGCTGGTACATGTTGCGCAAATAGAAGCTGTGCATCTTCGCCGGCATGCGCGTCGAATCCGAATTCCAATAGAGCAGATCGAAGGGAAACGGATCCTTGCCGAGCAGGTAATTGTTCACCACGAACGACCAGATCAGGTCGTTGGCGCGCAGCATGTTGAAGGTCGTCGCCATGTCGGCGCCTTCGAGATAGCCCTTCGCGGCCATCTTGGCTTCGAGCGCCTGGATCTGTTCCTCGTCGATGAACACCGACAGTTCGCCCGCCTCGGCGAAATCGACCAGGGTGGCGAGGAAGGTGGCGCTGGCGATGCGTTTGTCCTTCTTCGCCGCCATGACCGCGAGCAGGGCGGAAAGCAGGGTTCCGCCGATGCAATAGCCGACCACATTGGCGTCCGGCATGCCGGTGATGGCCTCGATCGCCGCGAGGGCGGCGAGCGGACCTTCCGTCATGTAGCTTTCGAATTCCTTGTCCGCATGGCGCTCGTCCGGATTGACCCACGAGATGACGAACACGGTCTGGCCCTGGTCGACCAGCCATTTGATGAACGAGTTCTTCTCCTGCATATCGAGGATGTAGAACTTGTTGATCCACGGCGGAATGATCAGCAGCGGCCGCGCGGCGACCTTTGCGGTCGTCGGCGTGTATTGGATGAGCTGCATCAGGTCGTTCTCGAACACCACCTTGCCGGGGGTCAGGGCGAGGTTGCGGCCGACCGCGAAGGCCGAGCGGTCGGACATGCTGATCGCCAGCTTGCCTTTGCCGCGCTCCAGGTCGTCGAGCAGGTTGGACAGGCCGTTGAGGAGATTTTGCCCGCCGCTCTCGGCGGTCGCGCGCAGCACTTCCGGATTCGTCATGGCGAAGTTGGAGGGCGACAGGGCGTCGATGAACTGGCGGGTGTAGAACTCGACCTTCTTCGCATCGGCCGGAGAACCGCCGTGATTGGCTTCGGCCACCACGCCGCGCAGCCAGCGTGCCGACAGCAGGTAGGATTGCTTGATGTAGTCGAACACGAAATGCTCGTTCCACTGGGCATCCTTGAAGCGGCGGTCGCCCTTGTCCGGCTCGGCGACCGGCGTGACCGATTCACCAGCCGCGCGGCGCCAGGTATTGAGCCAGAGCTGCTGATAGCTTTGCCAAAGTTCGGCTTGGGCTTGCAGCAGCTTGCCGGGGTCGGCCATCATGCGCGCCGTCAGATCGAAGAAGGCCGTGCCGATATTGAGCGGGTCGTTCGAGCCGGACGCGCCGCTCTGGGTCTGGCGCTGGAAGAAATCCTGCACGATCCGTTGACTCTTTTCGGCGAGCGCGGCCATGTCGGCGGCCATCCGGCTGGGATCGGGCGTCTCGGTGGTCTGTTCGGTCATGGACTGTCCTGTCGTTCGGCGGCGCTTTACGCCAGATGCAAATTACACTACACAATATGTGGTTTTTCGCCATGAATTGAATGCCTTAATTCGCATATCTCGTGTAATGCTTCGTTTTTGCCCCGGGCGCGCAACGTTTGTGCAAGAAAGCGGCAGAAGGAAGCCGGCTTCGCTGCTAAAACAAGAGCCGGTGACTTCTCATTGTGATGGCGAGTAAAGAACGGAACAGACCATGAGTGATACGAATCGCAGGCCTCGGCTGGGACGGGCTTCAGGAATGGCCGCCGTGCTCGCGGCAAGCATCGGCATGGCCGCCTGCTCCTCGGTGCCGGATGCCGTCAACCCGGTGTCGTGGTACCAGGGTGTCGAAGGCTGGTTCGAGAGCGACAAGGACCAGCAGGCCCGCGAGCAGGCGAGACAGGCCGAACAGACGACGCCGCCGCTGCCCGGCTCCGACCGCCCCTATCCCAACCTTTCCACCGTGCCGGAGCGGCCGCGCAGCGTGTCGACACCCGCTGAGCGCAACCGGGTGAGCCAGGGGCTGGCCGCCGATCGCGAAAACGCCCGCTACGCCGAGCCGGAGCCGGGTCGGCCGCCTGGCGCGGCGCTCGGCGCGCCGAGCGCGGCACCGCGTGCTCCGGTCACCCGCCAGACCGTGCCGCCGCGCGCCACCCCGAGCCCGGACGGGCTGGAATTGCTGGAAGCGCCACCCAATGCGCCGCGCTCCTCGCTCGAGCAGAGCAGTCCGCCGGTGGCTGCAGCGACCCCGGAACCGCGGGAAGAGGCCACGCTCCAGCCGGCGTCCTACCAGCCGCCAGCTGCGCCGCAGCCCGCGGCGATGCCGGCTTCCGCACCGGCATTTCCGGCGCAGGTGGCCGAAACCGCCGCGCCGGCGCCCGTGGCCGACGCCAGCTCGGTGGTCCAGCAAACCTACCAGGCCGCGCTCGCCCAATCCGATCGTCCCACCGCCACGGCGGCGAACGGTCAGCTCATTCCGGGCGCCTATGTCGTCCATTTCCGCGGTGGGTCGGCCCAGTTGGGCGCTGCCGACCGCGATTTGCTGCGCGACGTGGCGCGGGTCTATAAGGCCCACGGCGGGCCGTTGAGAATTGTCGGCCATGCCTCCAGCCGCACGCGCGAGACGGATCCCGTCAATCATCAGATCGTCAATTTCCGCCTCTCGACCCAGCGCGCCGAAGCGGTGGCCCGCGAGCTGGCCCGGCTCGGCGTGCCGCGCGGCAACATGGCCGTCGCCGCGGTGTCGGACAGCGAGCCGGTTTATCGCGAGTCGATGCCCTCGGGCGAAGCCGGCAACCGGCGGGTCGAAATCGCCTTCGGCCTTTAACAGAATACTAACGCCACTCATTCCCCCGAGCTTCCCGGGGAAGTCCATTCCCGCCCCTGTCCTTTTTGCGAGAGGGCGGCTATAAATCTTGCGCCTCTAGGGGGTTGCCCAAACCGGGCGGCCCGGCGCCGGAGAGCGGCGCCACATTCCGTCCGAAGCCGCTTAAATCATCAGGTCACGATCCGTCTTCGCCATGGACAACGAATTTCATCGCATCAAACGGCTGCCGCCTTACGTTTTCGCTGAAGTCAACAGTATGAAGGCGAAGGCCCGAGCCGCCGGCGAGGACATCATCGATCTCGGCATGGGCAATCCGGACCAGCCGACACCGCCTCATATCGTCGCGAAACTGGTCGAGGCGGTCGGCGATCCACGCACGCACCGTTACTCCAGCTCGCGCGGCATTCCGGGCCTGCGCAAGGCCAACGCGGCCTATTACAAGCGCCGCTTCAACGTCGATATCGATCCGGAGTCGGAGACGATCGTCACCATCGGCTCGAAGGAGGGTCTGGCCAATCTCGCCCAGGCGATCACCGCGCCGGGCGACGTGGTGCTGGTGCCGAACCCGAGCTATCCGATTCATCCGTATGGCTTCATCATTTCGGGTGCCAACGTGCGGCATATCCCGATCGGCGAGGGCTACGATTTCTTCGCCGGCCTCGAGCGTGCGGTGAAGCATTCGGTGCCGCAGCCGATCTGCGTCGTGCTCAACTTCCCGGCCAACCCGACCGCGATGGTGGTCGATCTCGATTTCTATGCGCCGATCGTCGAGTTCTGCCGCAAGCACGAGATCTATGTGATTTCGGATCTCGCCTATGCCGAGATCTACTTCGACGACAAGCCGCCGCCATCGATCCTGCAACTGCCGGGCGCCAAGGACATCGCCATCGAATTCACCTCGATGAGCAAGACCTACAGCATGCCCGGCTGGCGCATCGGCTTCGCCACCGGCAACAGGCGGCTGATCCGCGCGCTCGCCCACATCAAATCCTATCTCGACTACGGCGCCTTCACGCCGATCCAGGTCGCCGCCACCGCCGCGCTCAACGGTCCGCAGGACTGTGTCGAGGCGGTGCGCAAGTTGTATCGCGAGCGGCGCGACGTGCTGGTCGACACCTTCGCGTCGGCGGGCTGGGCCGTGCCGTCGCCCGAAGCCACCATGTTCGCCTGGGCGCCGATTCCGAAGCCCTATGCGCATCTCGGCTCGCTGGAATTCTCCAAGCTGCTGCTCAAGCACGCCAAGGTCGCGGTGTCGCCGGGCATCGGCTTCGGCGAGTACGGCGACAATTACGTGCGCATCGCGCTGGTCGAGAACCGTCACCGCACGCGCCAGGCGGCCAAGAACATCCGCGCCTTCCTGCGCTCGTCCGACCGCATTCTCGAGGCCGACGAAAAGCTGAGGGCCGTCGCCTCTTGAGCCAGCCGCTGAATATCGCCGTCGCCGGCCTGGGGACCGTCGGCGCCGGCACGTTGAAGCTGCTTGCGCAACAGGCAAAGATCCTCGAGAGCCGCTGCGGATGCCCGATCCGCGTCACGGCGGTTTCCGCGCGCGACAAGCGGCGCGGGCGCGGCGTCAGCCTCGACGGCCTCCAATGGTTCGACGATCCGGTGGCGATGGCCAAGGCGCCCGGCATCGATGCGGTCGTCGAGGTGATCGGCGGCGCCGACGGTCCGGCCAAGGCGGTCTGCGAAGCGGCGATCGCCGCCGGCCGCCACGTGGTCACCGCCAACAAGGCCTTGCTCGCCCATCATGGCACCGCGCTCGCCAAGGCGGCGGAAGCCAAGGGCGTGGCGCTTGCCTACGAGGCGGCGGTGGCCGGCGGCATTCCGATCATCAAGGCGCTGCGCGAGGGCCTCGCCGCGAACCGCGTCAAGCGGGTCTATGGCATCCTCAACGGCACCTGCAACTACATCCTGACCAATATGCGCGCCTCGCGCCGCGACTTCGCCGAGGTGCTGGCGGAAGCCCAGAAGCTGGGCTACGCCGAAACCGATCCGAGCTTCGACGTCGATGGCGTCGACACGGCGCACAAGCTGGCGATCCTCACCGCCGTGGCATTCGGCTGCCAGGTCAACTTCGCCGGCATCCGCGTCGAGGGCATCCGCCCGGTCTCGGCGCTCGACATCGCCTTTGCCGACGAACTCGGCTACCGCATCAAGCTGCTCGGCCTCGCCCGGCTGACCGAGTGGGGCGTCGAGCAGCGTGTGCACCCCTGCCTGGTGCCGGTCGGCACGCCGATCGCCCATGTCGAGGGCGTGTTCAACGCCGTGGTCGCCGAAACCGATTTCGCCGAGACCAACGTGTTCGAGGGCAGGGGCGCCGGCGCCGGACCGACCGCCTCGGCCATCGTCGCCGACCTGGTGGATATCGCGCGGGACGCGCGCATGGGCAGCGCGCGCGGTGCCCGCGTGCCGACCTTCGCGGTGCCGGCGGCGCAGCTTGCCGTCCTGCCGGCATCGCCGATCGAGCGCCATGTGGGCGCCTATTACATCCGCCTGATGGTGCGCGACCGTCCCGGCGTCATGGCCGACATCACCGCCGCGTTGCGCGACGAGCAGGTGTCGCTTAGAATCGATGTTGCAGCGGGGACGCGATCCGGGCGAAGTGGTGCCGATCGTGCTCGTCACCCATGAGACCGAGGAAGCGGCGATGGCCCGGGCGCTCGCCCGGATCGCCGCGCTCGATACGGTGCTGGAGCAGCCCTGCATGATCCGTATCGAAGAGCTTTCATAGAAATATCATTCGTTTGTAACGCATTCTTCTTGTAAGACCCGAGAAGATCCAAGACCAAGAAATAGGAGATGGCGATGGCCGAGATGATGGACCGCAACCTGGCTCTGGAGGTCGTGCGGGTGACGGAGGCGGCGGCGCTCTCGGCCTCGCGCCTGATGGGGCGCGGCGACGAAAAGGCGGCCGATCAGGCCGCCGTGGACGCCATGCGCACCGCGCTGAACAGCCTGGCCATCGAGGGCTGCGTCGTCATCGGCGAAGGCGAGCGCGACGAGGCGCCGATGCTCTATATCGGCGAGAAGGTCGGCCTCGGCGGCCCGCCGGTCGATATCGCGCTCGATCCGCTCGAAGGCACCACGATTACCGCCAAGGGCGGCAACAATGCGTTGGCGGTCATCGCCATGGCGGAGAAGGGCGGATTCCTCAATGCGCCCGACGTCTATATGGACAAGATCGCGGTCGGTGCCGGCCTGCCCAAGAACCTGGTCGATCTCGATGAAACGCCGGCGACCAATCTGAAGAATCTCGCCAAGGCGAAGAAGTCGGATATCTCCGATCTCACCGTCTGCATTCTCGACCGCCCGCGCCACGCCGAGCTGATCGCCAAGGTGCGCGAGGCGGGTGCCCGCATCATGCTGATTTCCGACGGCGACGTGTCGGGCGTCATCGCCACCTCGGAGCCCGGATCGGGCGTCGATATCTACATCGGCACCGGCGGCGCGCCGGAAGGCGTGCTGGCCGCGGCGGCCTTGCGCTGCATCGGCGGCTTCATGCAGGGCCGCCTGCTGTTCCGCAACGACGACGAGAAGAGCCGTGCCGCCAAATGGGGCGTCAAGGATCTCAACCGCAAATACATGATGGAAGATCTCGCGTCGGGCAACGTGATGTTCGCCGCCACCGGCGTGACCGACGGCGCCATGCTGCATGGCGTGCGCCGCTTCTCCGGCGGCGCCACCACCCACTCGATCGTCATGCGCTCGAAGACCGGCACGGTGCGCCGCATCGAGACCCAGCATAATTTCGAGATGAAGGTCGGGTTCCGGCCGGCACATCCTTGATGGCGGGCGCGGGGGCAACCACGCTCGCCTCCGCACACGGCTCCCCAACGAAAGAGGGCGCCGGTGAGACCATCGTCGCGCGCTCGGTCAGCGGCAAGCGCTGGCGCCTGCGCGCGGCCGACGAGCGGCTCGGCCTGGCCCTGGCGCAGACGCTCGGCGTGCCGGAGATCGTCGGCCGCCTGCTCGCGGGCCGCGGCATCGGCATCGACGAGGCCCCCGACTATCTCAATCCGACACTGCGCGCCGCGCTGCCCGATCCGAGCCATCTGCTCGACATGGACAAGGCGGTCGAGCGCCTGTGCCGCGCCATCCGCGACGCGCGAATCCATCGCCGTGTTCGGCGACTACGACGTGGACGGCGCCACCTCGAGCGCGCTGCTGCGCCGGTTCCTGCGCGCCTGCGGGCTGGAGCCGATCATCTACATTCCCGACCGCATGAAGGAAGGTTACGGCCCGAACGGCCCGGCGATGCTGGCCCTGGCCAAGCAGGGCGCCAAGATCGTCGTCACGGTCGATTGCGGCATCACGGCGCACGAACCGCTGGAGATCGCGGCGGTCGCCGGGCTCGACGTCATCGTCGTCGACCACCACGTGGCCGAGCCGAAGCTGCCGCGCGCCTACGCGGTGATCAATCCAAACCGGCTCGATGAGACCTCGCCACACGGCAATCTCGCGGCGGTCGGCGTCACCTATCTGCTCGTGGTGGCGCTCAACCGGGCGTTGCGCGACTCGGGCTTCTGGAGCCACGACCGGCCGGCGCCCGATTTGATGCAGTATCTCGACATCGTGGCGCTCGGCACGGTGTGCGACATCGCCAAGCTCACCGGCGTCAATCGCGCCTTCGTCGCCCAGGGGCTCAAGGTGATGGCGCGGCGCGGCAATGTCGGGCTGCGTGGCGCTCGGCGACGTGGCCAAGATGGAGAACAAGCCGGAGGCCTGGCACTGCGGATTCTTCCTCGGGCCGCGCGTCAATGCCGGCGGCCGGGTCGGCGACGCCGATCTCGGCATGCGCCTGCTCACCACCGACGACCCGCTCGAGGCCCAGGCGATCGCGCAGCGCCTCGACGCGTTGAACATCGAGCGGCGCGAGATCGAGGCGCGCGTGCTGGAGGAGGCCTGCGCCCAGGTCGCGTCCGCCGGCAACGGCAACGGACCGACCTCGCTCGCCTTCGCGGTCGGCAAAGGCTGGCACCCGGGCGTCATCGGCATCGTCGCCAGCCGGCTGAAGGAGCAATACAACGTCCCGGCCTGTGTCCTGGCGCTCGACGACAAGGGCGTCGCCAAGGGGTCGGGCCGCTCCGTCAGGGGCGTCGATCTCGGCGCCGCGGTGATCGCCGCGCGCCAGGCGGGGCTGCTGATCAACGGCGGCGGCCATCCCATGGCGGCGGGCTTCACCGTCACCGAAGACAATATCCCGGCACTGCGCGATTTCTTGTCGCTGCGCATCGCCCAGGAGATCAGTGACGGCGACATCGGGCCGAGCCTGTCGCTCGACGGCGCTCTCACGCCCAAAGCGGTCAATGTGCAGCTCGCCGAAACCATCCAGGCCCTCGGGCCGTTCGGCGCGGGCAATCCGGAGCCGCGTTTCTGGCTGCCCGCTGTGCGCCTGATGAAGCCCGAAGTGCTCGCCGGCAAGCATGTCCGCGCTTTCGTCACCGGCGACGCCACGGGCGGCGGCGGCCGCCTCAAGGCCGTCGCCTTCCGCGCCGTCGATACGCCGCTCGGCGAGGCCATGCTGAATTCCGGCGGCCGCGCCGTCAGCCTCGCCGGCCGCTTGCGCCTCAACGAATGGATGGGCAGCGTGACCTGCGAATTCCAGGTCGACGACGTGGCGGTGGGGTAGGAGGTTACGTCGAACGACGGGCTCGGCTCGAGCCGCCTTCATAACAAACCGTCATTCCGGAATCCATTGAAAATCGCAAGCGCTCGAGAACGGCAATCGCCCAATGGACCCCGGATCATGTCGGGGATGATCTCTAAAGGATGCGACGGCGAATCTTACCAGCGCATCTTCCCCCAATTGTCCACTTGTGCGCTCATCTGCGTGCTCCGTTTGACCATTGAGCGGCGCTCCGGCGCGTGGCAACCTCTCAGCCAACAGAAGCAAAGCGGTCCGGCAAAACCCACGGGCCGGCACACTGGGAGGCGGAAATCATGCCCAAGACGACTCTGTCCACGATCATGCTTGGCTCCACCTTGGCTGGGGCGGCGGCGATCGCTTCGAGTACGGCGACGAACGCGCAGGATTTCTATGCCGGGAAGACCATCACGGTGGTTGCCGGCTATGCCTCGGGCAGCACCTACGACGCCAATGCGCGCTGGCTGGCGCGCCACATGAAGCGCCACATCCCGGGCCAGCCCAACATGATCGTGCAGAACATGCCCGGCGCCGGCACGCTGACCGCCGCCAACCATGTCGAGAACATCGCGCCCAAGGACGGCACCTTCATGGTGCAGGTCGCGCGCGGCATGGCGCTCGAGCCGATGTTCGGCGGCCAGGGCGTGCGCTACGACCCGCAGACGATCAACTGGATCGGCAGCACGGCGCGCGAGGTCTCGGTCATCGTCGTGCGCACCGACACCGGCATCAAGACGCTCGACGACGTGACCCGGCGCGAGACCGCGGTCGCCTCGTCGGGCATCGGCACCGACGGCTATACCTATCCCACCGTGCTCAACAATCTGCTCGGCACCAAATTCAAGATCGTGCTCGGCTATCAGAGCGGCAAGGAAATGGCGCTGGCGCTCGAGCGCAGGGAAGTGGACGGACGCGGCTCTTGGTCATGGTCGAGCTTCAAGCGCGAGGCGATGCCGCGGCTGCAGAGCGGCGACTATGTCGTGCTGGTGCAGATGGCGACGCAGAAATCGCCGGAGCTGCCCAATGTGCCGCTGGTGCTGGATTACGCCAAGAACGCCGAGCAGAAGCAGATCCTCGAATTGTTGCTCGCCGGTCAGTCCATGGCTTGGCCTTATTTCGTCGCGTCCGCCGTGCCACAGGACCGCGTCGCTCTGCTGCGCAAGGCCTTTCAGGCGACGCTGGTCGACCAGGAGGCGCTGGCCGAGGCCAACAAGCTGCAGATCGACATCGAGCCGGTGACCGGCGAGGAGATCACCGCGCTGATCAAAAATCTTTACGCGCTGCCCAAGCCGGTGATCCAGAAGGTGCGCGAGCTGGCCGGGCGCACCTGAGCGGTCATTCCTTGCCCGGATCCAGCGGGTTCTGCCCGACTCCGCTGTAACGGTGTCGCCGCCGATCACCGTGTGTTGGTGAACCTGGCATGGCCGCGTGATACCGCGACGCCGCGCTTCGGCGAACCATCCCCGACCTACGGAGTTGGAAACTTGTCCGCAAAACGCGGGCGAGCGTGCCGTGGGCATTCACGGCGCAACGGAGGGTTCCGTGCATGCATAATCGATGCTTGTCTTTCATGTTCATCGTCGGCCTGCTGGTGTCGTCCGGCGTGGCCGGCGCATCCGCCGCCATGGCGCAAGCGGCGCCGCCGCAACAGCAATCGGCGATCAGCGATCAGGATCTCAAGACCTTCGCCGGCGCCGCGAAGGAGGTTCAGCGGATCAATCAGACCTATGTGCCGGCATACCAAGCCGCCCAGACCGAGGAGCAGCGTAAGTCGATCGAACAAGAAGCGATGACGAAGATGACCGACGCAGTGAAGGAAAAAGGCCTGACCATCGACAAATACAATCAGATCGTCCAGGCAGCCCAGGCCGATCCGCAGCTCGCGCGGCAGATCGACAGCTATGCGATGCAGGGTCAATAGCGCGCGGCTGCGCGTCTAATCCGCGGGCCGTCCGCAACCCGGACGCCCGCGGATTTTTTTGTCGGCGCGGTCGAGCGTCGAGTCGCGCCGGTTCAGCGCGCGGACGTCCGCGTAGCCATGTCCACCAATCTGGCCCAGGAGAATGACCGGCGGGATGCCCGGGTCCTACCGGCCAGCCTGATGCTTCTGCTCTTGAATGAACAGCCAGGCCGCCAAGGAGGACAGAAAAATCCAGCGCCGGCGAGTCACGGCGCCGAGCAGGATGCCGGCCACCGCGAGGGCCGCGGGGTTACGGGCCAGGAGCGTCGTCAGATCCACAGCCTCGCCTTCGGTGGCAGGGGTCGGCCGTCGCGTTCTGGCCGGTGGACGCCGCGTCGCCGCGCTCCGTGCCGGTCGGGCGCCAGCGGCTGTTTTACGGGGGGAACGGCGCTTGGGCGGCTGGGGCATGGCGGGGCCTGTCATGATCTTCGGGAGTGCAGAAGGAGAACGCCGGAAAACGGCCGCAGTTCAGCCGCGTCGCGGGCCGGCAGGGGCGGCTTTCGGCCGGTCGCCCACGCAAAGGTGCCGTCCAACGGACTGGCCAGGCGCCAGCCGCAGTGTCATGACTGGCTTGATTCCTAGGGTTCTGGAGCGTATGCGTGAGGGGATCACATGTGTGAGACCCCCTGGTGTCTCGAACGCTGCCCCTCTGCGATGCCCTTCGCCACATCTCCAAAGATCTTCGAAGACACGAGGATGAAGCGATTCGTCCGGCACGCCCGGCAACGAGCGGAAGGCGGCGGACACGAACCGTTCACCGTCAAAAGTTTTCTGACTATAGATAGGCGCCGAGGATGAAGGATCTGCTGTCGATAAAAGTCATCAATACGGAGCACCGGCTCGACAGAAAAGAAGAATGCCAGAAAGAATTCGATGCCATTGGGCTGAGTGCCGAGGATTACTCCTTCTTTACGGCGAAATATCTGCCCGATCTCGGCGCCCGCGGGTGCGCGCTGAGCCACGCAAAAGCGCTGGCCGATTTTTTGTTTCATGAGGAAAAGCCGTTTGCCCTGATTTTCGAAGATGATTTCACCATCAGAGAGGGATCGAGTTTCATTGCGAACGTTCAGGAAATATTACGGCACGCCTTCCTGTGGGATGTTTTTTTGTTGGCCCACAACGACTCGATTCCGATCGGTCCAACGCAGATGAAAAACACCGTCCGGGTCGTCAACGCCCGCACTGCCTCGGCCTATATCGTCGGCAGGCTCTATGCGCCAAAGCTCATCGAAGCGTTTTTCCGCTCCGGCGAACTCCTGAAACGAGCCGACACCTTGCCGTCGCCGAACAAGGAGTTGGCCAAGATCGTCTTTTCTTGCGACATCCTATGGAAGGAACTGCAGGTCAAAGACCGGTTCTGGGTCCGACAACCTTCGCTGACGTTCCAACGCCCCTCGTATTCCGACATCGAAAAGAAGATGGTCGATTACAAAGTCTAGGGGCGAATCCCGAAGACGTCGCTTCGGATGACGCGACTGTTCTGCAGCGGTAGGGCAGACAACCAGTCAAATGGTCGGCGGTGGGGAATCAGTCGGCGAGCGACAACAGCGCCCCTCTGAAATCCGCAAAAACCCTTGGCGGTGAAGATAAAGGAATGCCGTCCCCGCCAGGGATAAATCGGCAAACCATCGGAAACTGCGTTTGCCGCCCCAGCACGAGGCGCAAGCCCACTGCGAACGCCTGCGGGCTATAGTCGGTAATACTTACAATACGACTTAGTTTGTCGGCGGTATTTACAGGTCTGGTCCCCCTCGGCGCTCTAACACTCTGATTTCGCCATATTTTCAATTTCTAGCGCGAATCTTGCACATCCTGGACTAAGGCCGACTCGAACGGCCAAATTCTGGGAGGGGAACATGAGAGCGAGCACGTTCATTGTGGCAGTCACCCTAGGCGCAGTCGCGCCGTTCATGGCGCATGCCGCGACTATCGTGTTTCAGAACAATTTCAATGCGCCGGTGGGGTGGGTCGATCAGTCCGGTAATGGGACTGGCGTTTCCGGTCAACAGGTCAACGCGCTCTTCGGTTCAGCGTTCAACCAAACCTTTACGGTCGAAACATTGCAGGTTACCAACCCGCAGTACAGCGACCCGTCGGGTATTGGTGGAGCTTATGCTCTTGGCATGCTCTCGAATGCTCAGAATGACTTGCTGTCGATCACGTTCAATGTCGGTTCGCTTTCCTTCGTGAATGTGCAAATGGATTTGTCGAGCCTGGACCTGAATTGTTGTGGTGGACCTTTTGTTCCACTCGCCGGTCTCGCTCCAATCATGCAGCTTTCATTGCTGAATACGCCGGGAGGCGTCTTTAACATCAATAGTCCGGGAAGCTTCACGACACTGGACACGGATACGATGACCGGCACAGCCAAAACCGACAAATTTTTGTTCGATTGGACCAACACGACAGTGGCGCTCTCGACAGTGGGCAACACCGACGGCAACGTCACACTGTTGTTTGATCTTACTCAAGGCGGATATGCAGCATTCGACAATATAGTGATCGCAAGCTCCGATATAGAAGGCGACACCGGAAATGCAATTCCTGAACCGGCAACTCTCGCGCTCCTGTGCGCGGCTCTGCTCGGCCTAGCGGCAAGTCGCCGTCGCAGAACCGCGTAACCGCGCGATGCTTCCTTCAGAATAAGGACGGCGGCCCAAGGGCCGCCGTTTGCACATCCACAGGGTGGAGAGACAATTTCCGCGACGTTACCGTTGAACAGTGTAAACGGCGGTGGCGTCCCGGCAGTGACGAAACTGGGATTGGGTTCTAGCTGTGCAGCTGCTTAGAACCTCGTATCCAACGCATCTTTTCAGTCTCACGTCCCACGCCGGCTATAATTTTCATGGCTCGGCGTTTCAGCGTTCGTAATCGGCTGATCGTCCGAAAAGCGAGCGGGAGGCATGGTCCGACGAGTCACTTCGAGCTGAAAAATATCTGGCCGAGAATAGTGCCCCGCTACGTCCAGCGAGCGGCGCGCATCAGCCGCTTTTTCCCGATCGATTTCTGCGTAGAGGATGCTCTTTTCCCGGTTCATCGGGCCCGCGACAGGCCCTCCGAACGGCTCGAATACGACGGAACCACCTTCACAAAGCCAATCGTCGGGGTCTGGAAACACCTTCTCACGCTGAGGGAAATCGGCGGGCACGTCGCTGCTTTGGATCGCCGTGCCCGTTCCAATAACCCAGCATCCGCCTTCACGTGCAATATGCCGCATCGTCGCGAGCCAGCCGTCACCATAGTCCCAAGTCGGCGCAATGTAGATGTCAATTGACTGCGCGTAGAGTGCGAACCGGGCAAGCGGCATATAGTTTTCCCAACAGATCAGCGCGCCTATGCGGCCAACTGGCGTATCCACCACACGCAAGCCGCTGGCATCGCCGCGCCCCCAAACCATGCGCTCGGGATTGGTTGGTATAAGCTTTCTATGGCAGTTAAGGATGCGGCCGTCTGGCCCGATTATCGCAACACTATTATAAAGTGTGCTGCCGCTGTAACGGCCGTCGAGCTCGTTGAAGCCGCAAACGACGGTTACGCCATGCTGTGCGGCAGCCTTGCATAGGGGATCGAGACCGCCGGCCTCGACGTTCACCGAATTCTGTCTCAGGCGACCATGGATTTCGCGGACCAAGCCCATGTCGCCGCCAGGGCGCAACCGCCAAATCCAGGAAGGGTACCCCGGGATGTAGGCTTCCGGGAAGATGACGAGCCGTGCCCCTTCTGCCGCTGCTCGCGCTATCGCAGCTAGCATCTTCTCAAACGTTGCCGCTTTATCGAGAAGAACCGGCGGCTCCTGGACAACTGCGACTTTTACTTGCATGAACGCCCCCTTAATGGATGCAATTCTGGCAGAAAAACCGACAGCCGCCAGCCGCTTCTACCAAGCCTAGGCAGCTCAATTCAGAATGCGTCCGGTCTAGTCGTCTCAAGGTGTGCGCTACCCTGTTAGGCATCACAGGCATGCGCCCGGCATTCGGCGCCCAGCTTCGTGTCCTAGCGCTGCGTAACAATCGTCGCTTTGAGGCTTAGAGGTGGCGTCCCCAGCGGGATTCGAACCCGCGTTACCGCCGTGAAAGGGCGGTGTCCTAGGCCTCTAGACGATGGGGACACGGTCAAAGCCGCAGGGTCCCACGGCTTGCCGCGCGAGGCGGAAAGAGCGCCTGACTTACGGGGAAACCGGCCTGGAATCAAGCTGATTTCAAGGGCCCATGCTGTTCGGCCCATCGACCACTGCAGAGCTTCAAACCCGGGGGTGGGCCACGGTCATTGTCGGCCGTGCCGTTTTGCGGGCGGTCCCCGGGCCTCAGTCCGATATGGCCCGCGTCACGATGGCTTCTCGACCAGGAGCGCCCTGACTTTCTGCTGCCACCATCGTGTCTCGACGGTGGCGCTGATGGCAAACCCCTGGCCGGTGAACCGGCTCTCCGGATTGGCGCCGGTCCATGTCGTATCCCGGTAAACATACCAAAATCGCGTGTCGCGGATCTGGCCCGGATCGCGCGCCTCGGCGACCGGGATCTCCGGTGCGGTCTCCAGATAGTAGGCCAGCGGCACGCGAATGAACCATTCGGACACATAGACCGGCGCCGGCGCGCGCGCGGCGATCGCGGCGGCGACCAGGTCCCAACGAAACCGCTTGTCGTCGCGCGCGAGATCGCTCGCCGCGGCCGCGACCGCCCAAACCAGGATCGCGCAGCGGAGCACGTTGGCCAGCGCTTCGGCCTTGAGCCGGCTGAGCGAAAGCCCGATTAACATATAATAGGGCAGGGCGACGATGCTGAGATGCCGTTCGCCCCACAGGTTCTGCTTGCCGACGAAACTGGCGATCGAGGTCAGCAGCATCGGCGCGGCAATGGCCATGATCCAAAAGCCCGGCGATTCCGGCTCGAAAAGATTGCGATAGCGCCGGTCGACGACCAGGGCCAGGCAAAATGCCAGAATCGGAACGGCGAAGAGGATGAGCCCCAGGCGGGTGGCGTCGGGAAAGCCGATAAAGCCATTGAATGCGGCGATGAGCCACATGTAGTCGATCAAGCCCGGCACTCCCGTGCCCATCCAGGAAATCTGGCCGGCCAGATTTTCCTGGCGCAGGGCAGCCGAGCCGACCAGCACGAGCCATGGCAGAAACGCGAGCCCGGTGACGGCCGCCGACAGAATCATCGTCGCCGCTCTCTTCCGCGCGCCGAGCACGGTCAGAATGCATTGCGTGGCGACGGCCATGAAGCCCCAGTAGTGGGAATAGACCATCAGGATGTTCACGATGGTCAGCAGGGCCCAGGTGCGCCAGGAAAATTCCCGCCACAGCCGGACGAATAGCCAAAGCGAAAGGGCGGCGAAAAACTCGAGCGCCGCGAACATGCGGGCAAATTGCGCGAAATAGATCAGCGTGCCGTTCATGGCGACAAGAGCGAGAACGAGCAGCGTGTCGCGGTATTTGAGGCTCAGTTCCCGGCAAAGTGCCCAGGCGATCGGCACGAGGCCGATTCCGAACAGCACGGAGGGCAGGCGCGCCCATGCTGTCGTTGCGCCGCCGAGCCAAAGCGAGAGTTTCAGGACGACGTAATGCAGCGGCGGATGGGACTTGTCGTTCACGACGATCGAGAACATCTGGTCCCAGGTGGAGCGCGCGGCGATCACGCTGAACACCTCATCCGTCTCCAGGCTGTAGGCCGACAGGTCGAAAAGCCTCAGGGCCGCGGCGGCCGCGATGAAGGTCGCGCAGACGAGCCAGGCGGCCGTTCGGTTGCTGACCGCCCCGCGGGTTATGTCCGCCGCCACGTGACCACCGAGGAAACCACGTAATTCCATAAAACGCCGACCATGGCGCCGGCTATGCCGGACACCCACCAGGAGTAATCCCGATAGAAGATCGACGATGCGACGCCGACATTGGCGGCGGCGCCGATGCTGCAGATGACATAGAAGGATACCAGCCCGGTGACGAACCGCATTCCGCGCAACCGCCGGTCCCTGTAGGTCAGAGCATTGTTCAGCGTGAAATTGCTCGTCATTGCCGTCATCGTCGCGAGAGCCTGCGCGGCGGGGAAGGACACCAGGGGAAGGCAGAGCCACAGCGTCGCGAGATGGACGAGGACGCCGAACGACCCGACGGCGCCAAACAGAATGAAGCGGACGGGGACGTACCGGCCGAACAGCTTGTCGAGAAGCAGGGTCAGATATTCCCAGGCCACGAAGGTTTCCAGCTTGCTCTGGCCGTGAACACGCTGGCGGAAGACGTAAGGAAGTTCCTTGAACTTGTAGGGCGTCGGCGACGAGGCAAACAGATCGAGCAAAATTTTGAAGCCCTGCCCCGAAAGATTGTGGACGGTGGATTCGAAAGCCGAGCGCCGCAGCATGAAAAAGCCGCTCATGGGATCCGACAAGGTGGCGGGGACGACGAGGCGTGACAGTTGCGTCGCGAAGTTGCTCATGGCCACGCGCTCCGCGGCCCAGTCGCCCAGGTCTCCGCCCGCGATGCGGCGGCTGCCGATGACGACGTCCACGTCTTCGGCCTTCAATATGTCGAGCATTTTCGGCAAGAGCGATTCGTCGTGCTGCAGGTCTCCGTCGATGACCGCCAGATAAGGGGAGCTGCTCGCCAGCATGCCCTCGATAACCGCCGTCGTGAGCCCGCGCCGTCCGATTCGCTGAATGCACCGTACCCGGCGGTCGCGCTGCGCCAACTCGCGGACCGCGGACGCCGTCCGGTCCGGCGAATTGTCGTCGACGAAAATCATCTCCCAATTGTCGCTTTTGAATGCCTCCCTCACACGGTTGAAAAGCAATTCCACGTTGTCCCGCTCATTGAACGTCGGGACCACGATGGTCAACTCAACCATGCCGCCTCACCTCTGCGCCGAGAATCCTTCCTGAGCAAACGATTTTCTTCTTCCTTGGGTTCAGAGCCCGCGCGTGTGGGCGAGCGAAAGGTCTTTCGCTACCATAGCGCGCGCCTGCCGAAAAAGAAGCACCGTAGCGGCTGAATGGGAGAGCCCGTAGGAGCGCGGGGCGCGATCCGGGCGAAATCGGATTTCGGGGAGGGCCCGTGGCCAGTTCTTCGGACCGTCACCTGGGGTCGAGAAGGGCCTGGTAATAAGCCGTCGTGAACCGGGGCCGTGCGAGCGTCTTCGGGATCCGCACGTCGCTGGGGAACGGCGCCTGTGCCTCGCTCGCCGCCCTCTGACGGCCGCTTGCCGCGACCTCGCTTGCCATGGCCCGACTCCCCGTGCTGGATCGACATGCGATTGTGGCGTTTACGCTCGGCAGTCCCGCGATGGATCACGTTTGCCGATCGCGCATAGTGGCGGGTGCTGCCCTCAGCAACGCGACGCGTTTCTCATCCCTCCCGGGCCTTCCATCCCATTGGAATGCCATTCACTTTGGCAGATATTGCGGATTTTGCGGCGGCCAATGCCGGCATAAACTCTTTCCGCACCGCTCGAAAGCGGTTTCGACCGGGGGGTTATTTCTCATGAGCATGATTTTTCGCGGGGTGAGGTTCTGCGCCTTGCCGGCGCTTTTGCTTTTGATGTCCGCGTGTGCCAGCGGCGTGATCAGATCGCCCGGTACCGGAGCGCCGCCGCCGCCCGTGTTCGGAGCCAGTCAACAGGTGGGCGTGGTTTCGCTCTCGTTGACGCCCGAGGCGCAGCAGATCGCCTCGACGACCGTACGATTTGATCAGAGCACGCTGATGCGCATGATCCGACAAAGCCTCGAGCAGAAGCGGGCGCTCGCGCCGCGACCAGACCAAGCATTGCCGTCCGTGGAAATTTTGGTCACCAGCATCCGTTCACGGTCCGCATTCAATGCGGTCATGTTCGGCTTCATGGCCGGCGACGATCACATCAAGGGCGATGTCATCGTGCGCTCGCCGGACGGCGTCGAATTGCAGCGGTTCGCCGTCTCGGCATCATGGGCGTTGGGCGGCTTTGCGGGCGGACAAACCGATGCGCGGATGGGCTGGCTCTATGAGACATTCGCCAAACATGTTGTCGACGAACTCACGGGCGGGAAAGCCGCCGATCCCCCGGCGTCCGACGTGCCGATGTCTTAAAGCGGCGCAGCGCGCGGGGGCCGGAACATCCGATGAATTTCTGGCGCCGGGCGCGCGCATGTGGCGCGCGGCGATAGGCCGCGCCGTTGATCTCGGAGCTTTCCTGCCATGGCCGCAGAGCTTCGCCATACGGCAATCCAGCGCGGGTCCCGTCCGGAACTTCGCATGGTGCGACGTGTTTCAGGGCACCGTATGTGCATGGGCACAACGCTCGGCCTCGCTCCGCGGGCCGCCTCGCACTCTTGCAGCGGCAAGGCTTCGCGCCGCGCCGCGGGAGCCAGCACGATGACATTGTCCCGCCACACGCTCCGTTTCATCCTGATTGCCGGCTTGGCGCTGCTGACGGCCTGCTCCAGCCCCGCGCCGGAGGATCGCCAGACCCTGGTCCAGCAGGCGCGAACCGCGCTCGACGATCTCTACCGCCGGGTTCCGGCGGCCAAGGCCGTTGGCGACAATTCGCGCGCCATCCTGGTGTTTCCGACGGTCACCGAAGGGGGCTTCATCGTGGGCGCCGGATATGGCCGTGGCGTGCTGTTCGGACGCGGCCGTCCTGTCGGCTACTACAGCGTCGGCGGCGCGTCGCTCGGATTGCAACTCGGCGCTCAGACCCATTCCGAGGCTTATTTCTTCAATACCGACCAGGCCTACAACGATTTCCGCAAATCGAAGGGATTCGAACTGGGCGCCGGCGTCGACTTCGCCGTGGCCAGCGTCGGCGGCACCGGCGAGATCTCGACCGCCACGCTCAATAAGCCGATCGTGGTTTTCGTCTGGGGCCAGCAAGGCTTGATGGCCGGCGTCAAAATCGAGGGCCGCGTACTCAACCGGCTCGACGATTAGCCGCAGCAATGACGGTGCAGTGCGAACGGCACGCGCGCTGCTCGACCGACAGCGCGTCCAAGGAGACTTCGTGATGTCTGTGACCTTGAACCGTCCGGCCTTCGATCATGCGCGCAAGCTGATCAGGGCCAAGCAGTTCGTGTTCGACCAGCGCGATGCTTGGAGCGAGCATCAGCCGTCGGCCGCGCAGGAGAACAGCTTCATCGAGAAGCAGGGCTTCGCCGAATATCGAAAATGGTATCTCGGCGTCGACGACGGTGAACCGCAGGATACCAAAGCCCATTACAAATTCCCCTATGGCGATTTCAAGAAGGTCCATCGGTGCGGTCTGCTCACCGCCGAGGCGCGGGCCGGCCAATACAAGTATGTCGATATCGAGCTGGCGGTGGCCCATTTGCACGGTATGCTGGACGCGCTGCACTGATCGCCCGGACCGGGGGAACCTTGTAACGTGGCGCTCCGTTAATGATCCGCATCCTGGGCCACGGGCCCTTGAAGCTTGGGAGGAAACGACATGCTCGAAGGGTTGGTGGGGCTCATCATCCTGGCGCTCGATATCTGGGCGATCTTGAAGATCATCGGCAGTTCCGCGAGCACAGGCGCCAAGGTGGTGTGGATTCTCCTGATCCTGTTCCTGCCTCTCCTGGGGCTCATCATCTGGTATTTCGCGGGGCCGAAGGGGCCGGCGCCCGGTTGAGGCTCCTGCGGCCCGCGCGCCACAGTTGACGTCGCAAAGCTCGCGGGGACGCGATGGCCTACTCGGCAGTCGGATTGCGCGCGACCCGGGCGGTATCCCGGCCCACGCGATTTTCCGTTATAGCGGCAGGCGTGCCTCGTGCGGCCGCATGTCGGCGCGGCTGTTCCACCGTATCAATACGCTACCGTCATCGCCGAACGACAGCAGGGCGGGGCCGCGCGGCGTCTCGCCGGTGACCACCGCGCGCTGGATGACGGTGGCGATCTCGGCGGCGCGGCTGACGAAGCGCGCGATCGCATAGGCGATCTTCACCGGCCGGCGGTCGTCGATCACCACCACGGTGCCAAACCGGTCGTTTGGAATATTGAGCCCGACGATGATGCTGGCAGGCCGCGCGATGGTTTCCTTTGCGATGGTGAGGGCGCCGGCAATCCGGGCGAGCGGCGCGCAATCGCTTCGCGCCAGGGCATGCTCGGCCTCGTCCCACGAGATATCGCGCGGCGCGATAGCCGAGCTGGTTGAGGAAGGCGGCGGCGGGCGAGCCGAGCGCGTCCTGCCACAACTGGCCTTGACCGACGGCATGGATGAACTGCGGCAGGGCCTCCAATTCGCTCGACTTGCGGCAATAGATTTCCGGCGTTTCGGTACGGATATAGGGGGCTAGCTCGCGCGCCAATCCGTCCGCCGCATCGGGGGTGAAGCCCTCGCTCAACATCAGATGCAGTGTGGCCATGTCTCCCCAAAGCGGCTGCTCTATTGCATTGCCGGCTCGAGCCGCGGGTGCGCCGCCCAACGATCATGCGGCAGCAACCCGCCAATGTCTAAGGATTTGGTCGCGGTCGTGCGGCCGATCCCGGCGTCTGTGACGGCGCCGAGGTTATGCTACTCTCGCACCTTCGGTCGTGTTTGCGTCTTGCCGAAACGAACATCCCGCCGAGGGGGAATGACCATGCAGAGCCGCGCCGCCGCCCGCTTGCTTTTTCTCGCGATCATGGCGTTTGCGCCATTGATAGTGCGATCGACCCCCGCTGCGGCGGAGCAGGATGTCCGCATTCCCTGGCAAGGCGGTTGGCTCAAGGAATTCGACGAAGGCGTTGCGGCCGGCGAGCTCGCGGCGAAGCTCTATCGGCCGCCGGGTAGTGCGCCGACGCCGTTCGTCGTCTTCCTGCATGGCTGCGGCGGCGCCAACACGTCGCTGCAGGGGCATTGGGCGGAGTTCTTCAATCAGCGCGGCGTCGGCTTTCTCCTGGTGGACAGCTTGAGCACCCGGGGTGTGCGGTCGGTGTGCAATGATGCGAAGAATCCCTGGGCGCGGCGTCGCGCCGATGACGCCATGTCGGCCTTGACCTGGCTGCAGGCACAGCCCTTCGTGAAAACCGATCGTATCGCGCTGATGGGACAGTCCCATGGTGGCGGCAGCGCCTTGCTGGCGTTGCATGAGGGCACGGCGCGCGGCCGTGGTTTCGTCGCCGGACTGTTGATGTATCCGGCTTGCGCCTATGGCAATGCGGCGAAGGTGCAGCTTGTCCGGCCGACGTTGGTCTTCGTCGGCGACGACGACAACTGGACGCCGCTCGCGCTTTGCGAAACGCTGAAATCGTCACAACGCGACCCGGCGCGGATGGAACTGGTCGTCATGCCGGGTGCTGCGCATTCGTTCGACAATCCGGTCAGGCAAGCCCTCGTGTTCGACAAGTACCGTGTCGGCGAACATCCGGCTTCACGCGACAAGGCGCGCGCCCGCGTGGCCCAGTGGATCGACGGTGTGCTCAAGCAATGATCGGAAATCGTCGCGTCCTCCGGAGGATGCGGTTCCTACGCCTCGTGTGGTCGATCGGCGCCATGCTCATCCACGTTTTATCGGCGGAGCGCGCTCACGCGATCGACATCCGGGAAATGCGGCTGAATGGCCCGTGCCAGGCGATCATTCTCAATGGCGATATCGCGCGCAATGAGGCGCCCGATTTCATCAAACGCATGGTCGCGGCGGCCGAGCGCTGCGGCACCCGCAACATCGTCGTGCGCAACATGCCGGGTGGTTCGGTCAATGATGCGCTCGCCATCGGCGAGGCGATCCGCTCGCGCGAGTACGTCACGGCCATGCTCCCGGACAGTATTTGCGCCAGCGCCTGCGGCCTGATCTATCTCGGGGGCGTGCAGCGCTACTGGCGCGAGGGAGCGCGATTTATCATCCATCGTCCGGAAATCAGGGTTGCCACGCCGTTCAAATCCATCGCGGAGGCGGATCAGGCCTATGACCAGCTGAAGCTAAGGCTCATTCGTTATGTCGCATCGATGGGCGCCAATCCCGACTACGTCGAGCTCATGTATGCGGAGCCGCCGTCCCCGGGTCCCAGCACACGGACCCTGGGAACGCTCGATATGATGCGCCTCAGCCTGTTCACCCACACGGGCGTGCCGTTCTGACCGCGATGCGGGGCGTCACAACCTCGTGTTCTTGACATGCGATTGATCCGACCGGGAATGGAACCGGCAAGAGCGAGGATCGTTGTTAGCGTGCGTTCGGCTGCCGAGGCTGGCACCGCTGGCGCAAACAACAGGAGACGCCAAATGGCCACCATTCTTTCCCGTTTTCGCATGCTTGCGACCTGCGCCGTGGCCGCGGTCGCCGCTGCGACTCTGGCTTCTTGCGCCGCCGATCGGGCGCCGGAGACAGTCTCGGCGCAGAATCCGAGCGTGACTTACAAATATCGCGGCGATCAGGAATTGCTGCGCGCCAATCAGCAGGCGGCGGCCTTCTGCAATCAGTACGGCACCACGCCGCGCACCGCGAATCTGACCAATAACCCAGACGGGACGAACACCGTCATCTTCGAATGCATGAGAGCCGGCGCGCCGGTCACGGCCATGGCGCCAGCCGCGCCGCTGCCGCCGACCAATCCGGCGCTCACCTACAGCTACCGCACGGAGCGCGAATTGCTCGATTCCTCGCGCCGGGCCGATGCATATTGCATGCAGTACGGCCAGCGCATGGTCGCTACCTCGAGCATCGTCACCAATGTGGATGGTTCACGGACAGTGACCTTCCAATGCGGCCCGACGATCGCTGTCGCGCCGTAATACAATCGACGCGCGGGAATGCGCGGTGAATGAACGGCGGATCGCTCATGGCGGTCCGCCGTTTTCGTCTTCGGCCGGTCTGCGCAATTCGTCGCGCAGTCGGGTGGCGGCGGCGGGCGCGACAGCCACCATACCCACAACCCCGGCACCAAGTAGCGCCAAGGACAGACAGACGGTCCGTCCATGATGGGGTCACGCCGGCCAGGCACTGTTCGGCCTGTGACGACCGCCCCGCTATTTGCCTGCCAGCACGTTCCTGATGAAGCTGACCAGTTGCTCCGGCGTAAACGGCTTGAGCAGATAGCCGGCCGGCCCGGTTGCCTCGGCGCGCGCGCGGGTGATCGGATCGGCTTGCCCGGTGACGAAGGCCACCGGCACGCCGGGGTATTTGCTCTTGATCTGCTTGGTCGTGTCGATGCCGTCGATCACGCCGCGCAAGGCGATGTCCATCAGTACCAGATCGGGAACGATTCCGTCCGCCGCGGCGGCATTGAGAGCGACGAGGGCGGAATCGCCGGTCGGCTTGGTACCCATGACCTGATAGCCCGCCGAATTGAGGATCATCGCCATGTCGAGAGCGACCAACGCCTCATCCTCGACGATCAGCACGCGGCCCTGGAGTTCACCCGTGACGACCATATCGTCGGGGGTCAGGGAGTGGGCGGAATCGTTGTCTCTGTCCGTGCCGAGGTAGAGCGGCAAATTCGCCTTGTCCGGGCGGTAGGAATGAGGAGAGAAACCGGTCGAGGATTGGTCCCGCCAGCCTGCGTGGCATTCATTATCGGAAGTCCCATGAGGTCGTGCGGCGAAGTGGAGCGGCCAGATATCACGGTGCAGGTATGCCTTGTCGATCCGTCTGCGGATGCTTGTAGCCGAATTACGCTGGTTTTTGCACGGATAAACTGAGCTGTGGGATGTTCGTTTGGGGGAGGGACGTGACCGCGCGTCAGCTTCGTTCGCTGTCGCCTACGACCACGCTGGGCCGCACCAGGATCAGCAGTTGATCGTCCTGCGATTTATGGACATGGCCGCCGAACAGAGATTTCAAAAGCGGTACGTCGCTTAAAACCGGAATGCCGCTCCCTTGCCTCTCATCGCTCACCAAGCCACCGAGGACCATGGTGTCCATTTCCGCCGGGCTGATCGCACTCGATGCCACGGCGGGTGTGGGCGTCGCCGAACCGGACGGTCCGCCGCCGGCGAGCCGCGCATTGATCGTCCGTTGCACGGCCCCGATCGCGCAGAAGGTCGGCATCAGGGCCGCGAGGGCCTGCCAGTTTGCCGCCTGGTAGCTATCACGCAGCAGGTAGCTGTAGAGCGTGTTGAAGAACACCAACTGCCGCACCTGTGGAACGAGCATCAGCTCGGGAAACAGGAAAACGAACAATGCGGTGCCTTCAGCATAGACGGCACCGATCCGGTTGTCGGGTCTGAAATCCGCGGCACCGTAGGTACGCTGAACCAAGCTGCCCAGAAAGGGCAGCCCGCTCAGACCCAAGCGGTTCTGGTTGCGTTGATCGACGCCAGCCGCCATGCGCAGCATAAAAAGCTGATTCGCGCCGAGCAGAAAAACCGTTGTGATGAGAAACTGTGCCTGCCTTAGGCGCAGCGGCAGGTTGTAGAGAATCTGGTCGTCGATCGCGCCCCGTCCGTCGCTGTCCCGCCGGTCGTCGCGGGACCGCTCGACGAAGGCGGCTCCGCTGCGGCTGATCAGCGTGGAGCCCAACGCGGCGCTGGAAAGTAGGGTGATGGCCTGGCGGCGGTCGATCATGCTCTTGCCCCCTGTCGAGCGAGATCCCGGGAGGATGCTACGCCGCTGGGTGATCGCGGGTCAACCGCCGCCGCAGGCCCTCTTAACCTTCCATTCGGCCGTGTCGCGAACGGGTGTCAGTCCCATCGGCCGTGGCGATGCGAGCGCCGATGACCGCGTCCACGGTCGCGGTCGCGGTCCGTGTAGGAAAAGACGAAGGTGTTCTGAACCGGGCGGCGTGGCGCGTAATAGCCGGGACCGTGATACGTCGGCGCGTAGTAGCCCTGGGCCGGATACGCGTAATAAGGTTCAGCCGGTGTGGTGTAGCAGCCGGACAAAGCCAAAGCGGCGCCGGCGAGCAATAGACCAACGGTAATCTGACTGCGTTTCATGATCGCCTCCCAAAGGTATCGAGGGTGGATACCCGGATCACCGTTCGACGCGAGGCGACGGACACCGCGTTGAACTGCAGCGATGGTGGTGGAAGACCGTGGCGAGATTGCGCCGTTTCGGCGGCGTAGTGATGAAATCGCACAGCCGCGGCGCGTTGAGGGTCCCCGGCCGGTTGGTGGTTGTCAGGCTAGTCGGCCGGCTTGTTGGGCGGCGCCGAAGCATCACCTGCGGTCGCCCCCGGGCTGGCTGGCCAGGTCAGGCCCAGAGCCGAGTTGGGCAGGGCACCGAGCGCCACGCCGCGGTTCATGACGTTGGCACTGGTTGGGGCCTGACGTGGCGCGAGTGGCCGAGGTCCGCCCTGGATCATCCCCTTATAAAGCCCCAAGGTGCGTTGGATGGGCTCCTTCAGGCCCGCGCGCTCGAGCAGCGCGATCGCTCGCCGGCGATGGCGTAAAAAGCTCAAGCGTTGGGTGAGTATATCTACCCAAGGATCTGAAATACCTTTTTCTTTGGCGTATCCCAGCAGCGTCTGAAGCTCGCCGAGCTGAAACGCGTTCCGCACCCGCAGTTTGCCGATATGGGAGAGTTGGAAGGCGTCCGGAAAACATCCGGGATCGTTCTTGCCGACCGCGACGAAGTTGAGACGCGTGCGCACGCATTTCTCGCAGACGCCGCAATTCTCATGCTGCACGCTGCCTTCCCAGCAAACCTTCAGCCGATTCACCACCTCCGGGAAATTGACCAGGAATTCGACCTTCGCCGTGCGCGTGAACTGGGCGCCGTCGTGAACGATGTCCATGAGTCCGCCGGAGAACAGGCGGTCGGTGATCGGCGTCGAACCGAGCGGATAAACCAGTGCGGTGTAGGGCTCCGAACTGCCGATGAGCGCCGTGTCATAGGCCCCAGAGAATTGGTGCAGGCATCCGGAGAGCTGTGCGCCGAACGAATCTTCCCAATCCTGGTCCAGCAGCTTGCTGCTGGTCTTGATGATCTTGAGATCGACGCCGAATTCTTCGAGCGTCGGTTGGACGCGGCTCACCAGCTGGCGGAACGCACGGTCGTTGTCGTAGTCGACGTCGAAGCCATGAACCATCAGGACGGACTTGATGTCGTGGCCGCCCTGGCCGACACGCGTCTTGTTGCGGACCAGCGTGAAGTTGGCATCGACCCCGCCGGAGAAGGTCGAGATGGCGCGCCGCATCGGCGGGCGCTTGACGCTGACCACGTTGTCCGGTCGGATTTCGAAATAGCGGTACGTCTTGGGGCGCCATTGAGACCAGGCGCGAATGAACTCGTCGAGATTGTAGAGCGCATTGTCGGTGAGATCGCCATGGACCCGCAAGGGCAGGCCGAGCTTGAGGGCGTAGAACAGTACCGGAATGTACGTAGCCGTCGAGAACCGTGACGCCTTCGGTTTCACCGCCGAAGATATCGTAATGCCAACAGACGTGTTCGGCCTGACCATCGATGCGGAGCCGTGCCTCGCGCCGCACGCCGCCGCCCAATGGAACTTCACGCACCTCGAGATGCGCGTTTGCTGTACCCACACTCATAAAAAGCCCCCGGACCGATTGTCCCGTCAGTTACGAACCCGAACTGCTAACGCTCGTTGACCCGTGGTGCTCCGGAACCCGGCGCTTTTTTGGGCGATGGGCGACAATTCGGTGGGGCCGTGACCGTGGGGACATACTCGTCGCGCTTCGGGGCGAGGGAGTAGGAGGGTCGGCGCAGCTTCGGTCAGCGGAGCTCCTGGCGGAACCGGTCTAGCAGGGTGCGCGCCATGGGCGAAAAATGCGCCGGATCGGCCGCGAGAAAGCCATCGGTGAGAAAGCCGGAACGCGCCGCGGCGGCGGCCTGTGCGCCGTCGCTCTTGCGATCGAACGCCATGGACCAGTCGGGAAAGGCGCGGGCGGCGATGGTGTCTCGTTGCAGGACGATGATGCCGCTGTGGCGCAGGTCGCGCTTCAGGTTGACCATGAGCTGGTCGAGCGCCGCGCGGGGACCTTCGACGTATTGAATGAAATTGCCATCCCAATGGGCGAGAATTCCCGTGACCCCGTGGGCGGCATTGTTGCGGCGGGCGGCTGCCAGCAAGTCCTTGAGTTCCGCATCGGTCATTTTGGTGCGGGCGGAACTCACATACACGACGCAGGCGAGCGGGTCGGCCGGCGCGGCCTGGTTGATGGCTGGCTGTTCTGGCACGCTTTCCTCCCCACATTCGGCCGCCGGCTGTCACCGCGGACGTTGCAGTTGCCCGGATCTTCGCGCGCCTGGCTTAAATCATGGTTAACGGCTCTAGGAGGGGCCGGCCACCGCGCCGACCGGCGCCAGGGCAGGCTTGCGAGGGCGCTTCTTCCACGCGGCCGCCGCGGCCCCGGCTGGGACGAGCGCCAGCCCGACGGCGAGGACGATCCATGAGGGACGCACACCCGCCATGGTCGCCAGGTTGACGCCGAGCACGATCGAGGGATCGACTCCCATCAGCAGCCAATAGTAGACCGCCTCGCCGACGGCGGTGAACACGGCGGCGAAGACCGCCAGCCCCACGAGCCAATACAGCGGGGGGGCGCCGCCGCGCTTGCGGCTCCACTGCAGCAGGCGATAGGCCATCAGCCAGGTGAACAGGCCGGCCATCCACATCGGCTCCCACACGTCGGCCTTCGACTGCATGTAGAAATGGATGAGCCCGAGCACGGCGACGGCATAGACGATCCGATGCAGGCGGCGCCAGGCGCGGCCGCCCATGCGCGCGATCATGGCGTCGGTCGAGGTGATGGCGAGAACGACCAATCCAACGAGCGCGACAAAGCCGATCGTCAGGTAGATGCGCAGATAGATTTCGCTGACGACCTTCAGCAAGTTGTAATTCTCATCCGCCGCGTAGAGCGTCAGGTGCACCAACACGTACACGGCAGCGCCGACGCCGATCATGCGGCGCACCAGGGTCAGCGTGGGCCAGCGCAGAATCTGGCGCAGCGGCGTGATCGCGAGGGAGAGGAGGAGCAGCCGGATGGCCCATAGGCCAATCTCGTGGGTCGCCTGATTGAGCGCCCGCGGCCCCAGCAGGCCCTGGTTCAGCTTGTAGGCAATCCACAAGCCAGGAATAAAAAGCGCGACGAAGACAGCGAGCTTGAGGAGCGAGACGCGGTCGTCGGGGCCGAGCCAGGGAAGGAATTTGCGGACGGCTGCGGGCATGGCTTCGCGGATCCTTATGGTGGCTGTAGGTCTAGCCTATTTCCTCATGGTTCGCCGGACTTCATTGAAAGGTTACCGATCGCGGCCCGGCCCGGATCACCGCGCGGCATCGACGCCGGCCGGACGTTCCGTTTTTTGGCGGCGCGGGCCTTTGCGCTGGGATATCATCCGCCGCCAAGCCATGAGAATGGGCCAAAAACAATAGGAGCTGCTGTTTATGCTCGGACTCGGTCTCGCGTCCTCCCACGCTACCGCCATGTTCTGTCCCGCCGAATACTGGCCGACCGTCTATGCCGGAATTCCAGATTATACGAAGGAATCCCAGCCCCACACGGCGAAGCTCGAGACGCCGCAGGTCATTGAACAGCAGATCGCGCGCCTGGAAAAGAACTTCGCCTTCCTGCGCGACCAGATTGCGGCCTATAAGCCGGACGCCCTGATCTATGTCGGCGATGACCAGGGTGACATGTTCAACATCAGCAACAATCCGGCCTTCGCCGTCTTCACCGGCAAGGAGGTCTGGGGCTCCACCGTGCCGCGCTACCTCAAGGAGCCGCCGGAAAAATCCCGCATGCATGTCCCGGTCCATTCGGATCTCGCCAAGCATATCCTCAAGGGACTCATGAAGCGCGACTTCGATCCGGCGAATTGCGGCAAGATGCAGCCGCTCGGCAATGCCGAGCGCGGCGTGTCCCACATGCTGATCTATCCGCACCCCAAGCTGGTGCCCAACAACGACATCCCCGTGGTACCGCTGTTCATCAACGAATATTATCCGCCACAGCCGAACGGGCGGCGTTGCTGGCAGTTCGGCCGCGCCATCGCCGACATTTTGAAGGACGTGCCCGAGCGCGTCGCCATTTACGCCTCGGGCGGCCTATCGCACGACCCGATGGGCCCGCGCGCCGGCTGGATCGACGAACCGCTCGACCATTGGATTCTGGAAAAGCTCGAGCGCAACGAGCACGAGGAGCTGAAGCATCTCTTCGCCTTCGACTCCGACACGCTGCGCGGCGGCACCGGCGAGGTGCGCGCCTGGATCTCGGTCGCCGCGGCAATGGACCGGCCGGCCAAGAAGATCGACTATTTCCCATCCCATCACGCGAAGACCGGCCTCGGCTGGGTCTACTGGCCGGCGCAAGCCTAGACGTTCGCGGGGGTCAGTTTGGGCGGGCCTTGGGCAGCAGGCTCGCCAGCACCTGGCTCATCAGCCGGTCGAATTTCGGATCGTCGATGCCGGTCGGCTGCGGCCCGGCGGCATAGAGCCATGAGATGCTCTTGCCCTCGTAGCACAGGTTGGCGGCGACCCGCAGGGTCTTGCCGTCGCCCGCCTGGGTCGGCGGAGAGGCGCCCGCCGCGCAGACGATATCCATGCCGGAATCCTTGAACGCCGGATTGAACACCAGCACGACCGCGAAATCGCGGCTGATGCCGGTCGGCTTGGTCGTGAGCCGGGCGGGCGCCATCCAGCCGGGCACGGCCAGCGCGCCGGCGATCTCCTCCGCATCGGCGCGCCCCGGGAAGGGGTCGCCGTGAATCCGCACCGGCAGCAGGCCATCCTTGATGTTGCCGCCGACGAAGGGGATCGAGTAGGGCTGGGCTTGGTGGGAATAGTAGATCACCACATTGTCGCAGGCGCCGGCAAACAGCGCGGCGAGGGACGACATGACCAGACGAAGATTGCGCATGGCGTCATCAAAGCGGAGACCGCGGCGGCTGTCCAGAGCCGCGCGCCGTTGCCGGCTGGGCGGGCCCACAGGATACAACCGGGCATGACCTTGCCGCCGGGATATGGCACTGTGGCGCCGTAACGGGCGGGAGGCGTCGATGACGGACCAGGCAGTCGTGAGCGCGGAGCCGAAGGTGTGGGGCAACTACACCCAAGCCGAGCTCGATGCGCAGTACGACCAGATGACCTTGGTGACCAAGGAGGAGCACGAGCATCACCGCCGGTTCAAGGAACTGGAAAGTGCGCGTGTCCGCGCCAAGCTGGCGGCGCAATCCATGATCGACGTGCCGTATGGCCCGAGCGAGGCGGAGAAGCTCGATATCTTCAAGGCGAGCGCGGCCAATGCGCCGATCCAGATCTTCTTTCACGGCGGCGCCTGGAAGGGCGGCCGCAAAGCCGACGTCAGCTTTCCCGCCGAAGCCTTCGTCGCGCGCGGCGCAACCTTCATCGCGGTCAACTACGAGCGCGTGCCCAAGGTCACGCTCGACGAGCAGGTGCGCCAAGCGCGCGCCGCGGTCGCCTGGGCCTACCGCCACGCTCGCGACTTCGGTGGCGATCCCGACCGCATCTTCGTCTCGGGCCATTCCTCGGGCGGCCATGTTTGCGGCATGGTGGTGGTGACGGACTGGTCCGCGACATTCGGTCTCCCGGCGGACGTGGTGAAAGGCGGCGCGCCGATCAGCGGCATGTTCGATCTGGCGCCGGTCAAACTGTCGTGGCGCAACAGCTACGTGGCGCTCGACGACGCGGCGGTGACACGGCTGAGCCCGATCCGCCATATTCCTGGCCGGGCGATGCCGCTGATTGTCGGTTATGGTACGGGGGAGCTGGCCGAATTCCAGCGTCAGTCACGCGAATTCGCCGCCGCCTGGCGCGGGCGCGGCTATCCGTGCACCGAATTGGCGCTCAAGGGACTCAAGCACTTCGCCGTCAACTACGAGTTCAATAAACCCCAAGGTTCGCTCTTGAAGGCGATCTTCGCGCAGATGAATTTGTGAGCCAAATCAGGCGCTTTGATGAAGTTTCCGGGGGCAGAATTGCACTCGCCCCGTTTTATGATTTATGCCAAGATAATCGAGTCAATTATTGACTTCGGCTGGCTTGCTGACTCGCCTGCTTCCCGCTGCGACTATAGGCATCCACGACTAGCTCTAATTGATCGGCCCGCGTGACGGACGCGCGGTAGTTGGAAATGCCTACCAGGAGAAGACTATGGCGACAGGAACCGTGAAGTGGTTCAACCCGACGAAGGGTTTCGGGTTCATCACCCCGGACGAAGGCTCAAAGGACGTGTTCGTGCATATTACGGCCGTTCAGCGCGCCGGCATCCAGGCTCTCAATGAAGGCCAGAAGGTCAGCTACGATCTCGCCACCGAGCGCGGCAAGACGGCGGCGGTGAATTTGCGGCTCGTCTGACAGACCTGTTTTCGACCGGGCGATCGGTCGACGAACGGCGGCTCATGGAGCCGCCGTTTTTTGTTTGTGCGGCGCTTCAAGACACCGACTTGCCGCCGAAGCGCTTCTGCCATGCTGGGATGACCTCGGTGTTGAAGACGTTGTCCGGCACTTCGCCCTTGAGCACCTTGAGCACCGAACGCATCGCCCACATCATGCCGGGATGCAGGCCGCTGCGCAGGTTGGATGTCACCATGTGCGGCGACAGCAGGATCTTGTGGCCGAGGCCGAGCAGGGAGACTCCTTGGGCAACGGCTCGTCCTCGAACACGTCGAGCGCCGCTGCCGTGATTTTTTCTTCCTTCAAGGCTTGCGCCAACGCGGCCTCGTCCACCGCCTGACCGCGCGACGTGTTGATGAACACGGCCGAGGGTTTCATTTGGGCGAACTCCTTGGCGCCGATGAAACGCCGCGTCTCCTTGGTCAGCGTGACATGCACGGAGACGACGTCGGCCTCGCGCAGCAGCGTCGGCAGATCGACCGGCGTGCAATTGTGCAGGATGAACTGGTGCGGCTTGACGTAGGGGTCGTAGGCGATGACGCGAACCCGCCACGGCGCCAGCAGGTCGGCGACACGGCTGCCGATGCGCCCGAGCCCGATGATGCCGACCGTGATGCCGGGATAGCCGTCGGTCTGGCGGGCGCCGAGATAGGTGCCCTGCAGCTCCTCGCTGCGCCAGCCGCCCGCTTTCATATATTCGTCGCGCTCGCGCACCTTCTTGAGCAGCGCAAGAATCATCGTCATGGTTCCTTCGGCAACGCCGCCGAAATTCGACTCGGTCGGCGCGTGGGTTACCATGATGCCCATGTCGGTCGCGGCATCGACGTCCACGTCGTCGACGCCGACCGTGTATTTGGCGACGATGCGCAGGTTGGGGCCGGCGCTTTCCATGATCTTGCGCGTGATCGGGCTGGAGCGGATCGAGGTGCCCATCATGGCCACCGTGTCCCTGGCCAGGTCGCACATTTGCGCTTCGTTGTTGCCCTTGGGCGTGTGCCAGGAGGCGCCGCCGAGAACCAGCTCGCAGCCGGCGGCTTCGAGCTGGCGGTGGCATTCGCCGGTGTCGTCGGCCGGCGCGAAAATGAAAATCTTTTTCTTATCGGACATGCATCCCCTCTAACGCCTGACGGTCGTCTCGATTGTCGAGACTGTGGTTTTATTGGATGGACGAATTCAACGTCCCAAGAGAGCCTTCATATGAAGGCGGACTTTTTCCTGCGTCTCCATGAAGTCCCACGCATGGCTATCGAGATACGACACGCCGGGCTGTGGGATGCCGGGTTCGAGCAGGTACGCGCGCTCATCGATGTCATTGCGCTCCGGCGAGACCTGACGTGCGCGGGTCCAAAGCTCCAGCCCTTCCTTGGAGGCGAGCCAGTTTGCGAACAGCTTGGCCGCTGCCGGATGCGGCGCCTGATCGAACAGGGCGAGCATGCCGAAGCCCGCGGAGACCGTCGCCGGCAGGTCCGACAAGCCGTAGACCGATGCCACAGGGATCCCCTCGGCGCGCATCTGATCCAGCTTGTCCTCGTCGGCGCCGATGGCAATCGGATAGGCGCCGCGCAGCAGCCAATCGGTCAATTGCCGCGGGTCGCGGCTGATCACCGGCTTCTGGTCGATGTAAAGCCGCTTGAGTCCCTCTTCGCCAAAGGCGAGATAGAACCGTGTGGCGGTGAAGACGCCGCTGCCAGGCACCGTGGGATCCTCGGCGGATATCTTGCCGCGCCACTTCGGGTCGAACAGTTCGCGGCCCGAGCGGAACTCGTCGATGGGGATCGCTCCGGTGTTGATGTAGAAGGACGGCTGCACGTGAGACGTGAGCCGGAGCGCATATTGCTCCTCCGGATCGATGAACCAAAGTTTGCCCTTCTTCCATTTCGTCCCGTCCACCACCTCGGGCATGACCAGCGCGGGCCTCAGCGGCGCCAGCATTTTTTCGCGATGGAAAATGGTCGCCAGGGATTGGGCGCCGGCGATGGCGAGATCGGCCGTATAAAGGCCGGCGCTGCGCTCTGAGCGCAGACGCGCCGCCTGATCGCTGGTCCGGCCGCCGCTGAATTCGAGCGCGACGCCGAAGCGTGCCTTGAAGGCCGCGGGCAGCACGCGGCGGACCTCGGTATCTGGTGGGCCGATGACGACCACCCGGCCTTCCTGCCGAGCCGCCGCGGCCAGTTCGTCCCACGTCGGCGCCGCTGCGAGGGCCATGGCGCCCCAGGATGCCAGAGCCAGGAGCCAAGCGCCGCTCAAGATCGTCAGACTCGCTGCCATTCCAGGTCCCCTCGATTGCGACGAACAAACCATCGGCAATTATATGCGCCGGGCGGGCAAGAGCCATCCCGATTCATGCTGCGTTTCGCACGCTGCTCCCTCAATCCACGCGAGATTCTGTCGGTGATCTACAAGACAACAGGCTGAGCAATTCAACGCATCTTCAGTCTTCGCGACGCTCCCTAGCGCGTCGCGGTGGTTTCGATCTCGATCAGCTTGTCGGGCGCTGAATAGCCGTCCGCGAAACCGATCTCGAGGCGGGCGGGAAGCACGCCGCCTGTCCATTTCGCGATGCCGGCCTTGAGCACCTCAGGCGACTGGCTGCGGTGCAGATAGCCGGACATGAGCGCGACCTTGTTCCAGCCGCTGCCCGCCTCCTGGAGAGCGGCGCCGATGCGCGGCATGATATCGGCGAGCTGAGCATCGAGTGTCGGCTGCTGATTGGTCATGCCGGACAGGATCACCAGGTCGCCGACCGTCATGTAGCGGATCGGCATGCGCGGCGGATCGTTCTCGCGGATGGCCTTGTCGGGCGGCGCGGCTGTCTTGAGCGCGACTAGGTCGAGAGCAACCCGGCCATGGGGGCTGTCGAAGCGCTCCGGCGCGATGTAGCTGGAACTGGCCGCACGCGCCGCGCCGGACAAGGTTGCGAAGCGCACGTCGCTTCCGGCGTCGCGGCTGGCCCGGTCACGACCCCACAAGCGGGTGCGGATCACATGATCGAGCGACAGACCGAAATGTTGCAACTCGTTGGACATGACACGGAATATGGCCTGGGCTTCGTCCGCGGCCGAGCCATGGCCGTTGCCTTCGCAGGATAGCTCGACGAACTCCCGGTCGAGCCACCTGGCCACTTTCTTGAGCATGAATCTCCCCGCTTCTTACGACGACGTTTTTTGCCCGGCGTTCCGGGATTAGGATGCCGCGGCAGCCGGCTTGGGGAAATCGTAACATATTTCGCCGCGGACGCTGCGAAATCCTGTCGGTTAGGACGCGTCGAGAATTTCCCGGATGCGGATGGCGAGATCCTGGCGGTAATATGGCTTGGTCAGCAGATTGGCGCCGGTCGGGACGGAGGCTCCATCGGACTCCAGCTTTTGGGTGTAGCCGGAGGTGAACAGAATTTTCGTCGTCGGGTAGCGTCGCGCGACTTCGTCAGCGAGTTCGCGGCCGCTCATGTGGCCCGGCATGACGACGTCGGTGAATAGCAGATCGACCGCTCCCAGGGCTTCGAGACGGGTCAACGCCGCGCTGCCATTGTCGGCCTCCGCCACGCAATAGCCGAGGCTACGGAGTTGGTCGGTTACATAAGACCGCACCATCACGTCGTCTTCGACCACCAGTATCGTTTCATGGCCGGTCGGCATCGGGCTGGAGGCCTCAGGGGTCTCCTGCCGGTCTGGTGGTTTCATCTCGCCACGCGGAAACCATAGGGTCACCATTGTGCCGATCCCCTGGTGGCTGTCGATCTTGACCTGGCCACCAGACTGGGCGACGAAGCCATAGACCATGGACAATCCGAGTCCGCTGCCTTTGTTGACTTCTTTGGTGGTGAAGAAGGGTTCGAACGCGCGCTTCATCACTTCCGGGGCCATGCCTGTGCCGGTGTCGGTCACCGCCAGCGTGACATAGTCTCCGGGTGGCGCGTCGATCTGCCGATCGCTAGGCGTCAGGACGCGGCTGCGGGCCTCGACGGTCAGCCGACCGCCGCCCGGCATGGCGTCCCTGGCATTGAGCGCCAGATTGAGCAATGCATTTTCCAACTGGCCGACATCGAGCATCAGCGAACCGATTCCATCGTCCAGATCGGCGGAAATTTCGATGTTCTCCGGCAGCGTAAGCTTGAGAAGTTCCACGAAATCGACAATGAGCGACGTCAGGTCGATCGCCGTGGGCGCCAGAACCTGCTGGCGCGAGAAGGCGAGCAACCGTTGGGTGAGGTTGGCGCCGCGTTCCGCCGCCGCCTTGGTCATTTCGGCCCAGCGCACCAGATCGGGGTGATCCTTCAATCCCTGGACCAGGATCTCGGAATTGCCGAAGATGACCTGCAGGAGATTGTTGAAATCGTGGGCGATGCCGCCTGTCAACTGACCGACCGCTTCCATGCGCTGGGCCTGCCGCAGCTTCTCCTCGGACTTGCGCTTCTCGGTGATGTCCACGGCCATGCTGAGGATGCCGATACACCGCTTATCGACATCGAGGATCGGCGTGTTGAACCACTCGCAGATAAGCGTGTTGCCATCCTTCGTGATGCTCTCACCGACGCCGCTGATATTCGGTTCGCCGGCCAGCAGGCGCCATTCGATCGCCTTCATGTAATCGCACCCCGATTCCGGAATCATCCTCTCGTAGGGCGACCGTCCGATCATTTCCTCACGGCTGTAACCGAACATTTTCTCGGCAGCCGGATTCCAATCGACCACCGTGAACTCCGGCGACATGACAAGGCAAGCGACAGGCATGCACTCGAATTGCAGGCGGACACGCTCGTTGAGCGCCTTGTTCTGCAGTTCGGTGGTCTTTTGGTCGTGGATGTCGAGGATGAAGAATAGGGTGCCGCCATTGCGGTCGCTCTGTTCACGAACTTCATACCAACGCCCCGCGCGCTGAACCTCGAACACGTTCGGTGGATCGCGGTGTTCGGCCATCCGCGCGGCGAGCCATTTCTCCTCGCGTCCCCGTGCCTCGACGATCATGCCTTTTTCGAGGCACGCGCGGAGGAAGTCCTCGAATTTCGCGCCGTGGGTCAGCTTGTCGGCAGCCTGGCTGTTCAATTCGCGGAATTGGCTGTTGCAGATGACGAGGCGATCGTCCGCGTCGTAGAGGGCGAAGCCTTCGGCTAGATTCTCCATGGCGCGCAGGAACCGATTGCGGTCTACCGTAGCCTGTTCCTCGGCCAGCACCTGGGCGGTGATGTCGCTATACGTGCCGCGGTAGCCCTTAAACCGGCCGTTCTTATCGTAGAATGGCACGCCGCTGACCATGCGGTGGCGAATGGTGCCGTCGGACTGACGGCGCGCGTAGCGGAAGTCGCGGAAAGGCCGGCGCGCGTCCAGGTCCGCCTTGTGGGCGCGCCACTTCTCATCTCGTTGGAGATCGACCTGGGTGCGGTCCCAGCGTACCCTGCCGACGAGGCTGACCCCGTCCTCCGTGGGCGAATGCCAGGTAAATCGATGTTGGTCGTCGGTTTCCCAGAAGCGGTCGGACGCCGATTCGGCGAAATGGCGAAAGAGTTCCCGGCTTTCCTGGAGTGCTTCGACGAGGGTTTCTCGTCGGTTGATGTGCCGGAACAACAGAAAGCTCAGCCCGCCGAGCGTGATCAGCACAACCGGCATGATGGCCAAGTAGGAAAGCATGGTGCGTCGCCATTCGGAGAACGCAGCCTTTTCGCTATAGCCGACCAGGAGAAACAACCGGGAAGCGGGCACGGGCTCCTTGAGGAAGATGCGGCGAATGCCGTCGATCGGACTTTGTCCGCTGAGCACCTGGTGAACCGGCATGCTGTCGAAATCGACGAGTTTGTCGAACGAAGTCCCGATGGATCCCGCGGCATCGGGCTGACGCACGAGGAGAGTGCCGTCGTCACGGAAAAGCGCGACGAAGGAATCGGGTCCGAGATCCATCTGGCCATAGAAGCTGCGCAAGACCTCGGGCAAGATCGATGTCGCGATCAGGCCGTCGAAGCTGCCGTCCGGCTTTTCCAAACGCCGGGTCGCGGTAACGAGAAGCTGATTCGTCAGTTTGCTGACGACCGGCGTGCCGATATAGAGCCCGACGTCCGGGTTGTCCCTGTGAAGCGAGAAAAAAGCACGGTCCGAATACGTGACGGATGGCACGGTCGGACTATTCAGGTTGTGGGTCAAACGCCCGCCGGCATCGATCAGCAGGATCGTGCGCAGATCGGGCAGCAGGGCCTTGCGCTGGAACAGAAGTTCACCGATCCGCGGGTCGCGGCTATGCGGCTCGATGCCGCTATGCCGAAACGTATCCACAATGCCCAAAAGGGCCAGGTCGATCGACTGGAGCGTGCGCGCGGTCTGCTGCGACAGGGCGTGCCCAATGCTGCGCAGGTTGCGTTCGGATTCGTGGATGGTCTGCGTGCGGCTCAGCCAAAGATTGATGCCAACCGTCACAATCGCCGCGAGCGCGATGATGGCGCCAAGCGTCGGAATCAGATAGGCGCGAGCGGGCCCGCTCGCCCGATCGGGCTCTAAAGCCTGCATGCTGGACATTTTGCTGCTTGCTGTGAGGAGACGCGACGACATGAACCACGACGCCATTGAACGAACCCTGCGACTGCACTCCGCCGGGCAGATCGTCGGGCCTGCTATTGTCGCGAATTAAGGATAATAAACTATGAATGTCGGTCGATCGACCATGTTCTATAGATATCAATGTGTTACGCTCTGACTTCTTGTCAGGATGCCGGCATACCGTTAGCTTGGCGGCCATAATGAATGGGAGGGATAGATGACCAGAGATCGCCATACCGCTCACATCCTGGAGGCGGTCACGTGCGCTGCCTTGGGCGCCGTAACTTTGGGTCTGGCGAGCACGCCCGGCCAGGCTCAGTCCGTGGCGGATTTCTACAAAGGCAAACAGGTCACCGTCATTGTCGGATCGAGCCCGGGCGGCGGCTATGACGCACAAGGCCGATTGGTCGCGCGTCACCTCGGCAAGCACATCCCGGGCAATCCCGGCTTCGTCGTGCAGAACATGCCGGGCGCCGGCAGCCTGCAGGCGGCCAATCATCTCTACAACCTCGCGGCGAAGGACGGCACCGTGATGGGCCTGGTGCAGCGCGGCATGCTGACCGCGAAGCTGACCAGCCCGCAGGGCGTGCGGTTCGACGTCGAGAAATTCAACTGGATCGGCAACCTGGCATCCGAAACCGCCGTTACGGTCGTGTGGCACGACTCGCCGATCAAGACGATCGAGGACTTGTTCGCCCACGAAACCATCGTCGGCGGAACCGGTCCGACGATCGACACCGAAACCACACCGCGGCTCTACAACGCGCTGATCGGGACCAAATTCCGTATCGTCGGCGGTTATCCGGGCACGTCCGAAGTGCTGCTCGCCATGGAGCGCGGCGAGGTGCACGGGCTGGGCGACTGGTCGTGGTCCAACGTGAAAACCCGGCGGCCGGAATTTCTCACCGAAAAGAAAATCCGCATCCTGATGCAAGGCGCGCTGCAGAAGGAGCCGGATCTGCCCGATGTGCCGCTGGCGCTCGACTTCGTCAAGAACGCCGACGACCGCAAGGTCATGGAACTGTTCCTGGCGCAGAAGGCCGTGGCGCGGCCGGTGGTCGCGCCGCCGGAAATTCCCAAGGATCGCGTGGCCGCGATGCGCAGCGCGTTCATGGCCATGGCGAAGGATCCGGAATTCCGCGCCGACGCGGAGAAGACCAAGCTGGAAATCGACGTGTCATCCGGCGAATCCGTGGATGCCGTCGTCAAACGCATCGTATCGACGCCGCAGGCATTGGCTGACAAACTGACGGCTGCGATCACCGCGCCAGCCGGCAAATGATGCTTTGAAGCGAGCGTTGGGAAGACGCCGCGCGGGTCACGCCGGCGCGGCGTTTTTCCGCTTGGCTCGGACGGGCCGCGCGCCGTCTCCGTCCAGCAAGCCATAATTGTCCGGCCTCGGCTGGCTATCACAAACGAAATAGCCTACGACTAAAGATATACGGCTACACCTTAATGTCGAGTTAAAACCTCTATCTCTTTGTTCCGAAGCACAATTATGATAAGCCGCAACAAGAACAGGGGCGGCTGGACCGGCGCAAGGCGCAGGGCCGCTTCGTCAGGGAGGAGAACGCAATGATCAAGATCGCGGGGCTATGGATCGTCGCCCTATCGGTGGCCTTCGTCACCAGCGCCCAAGCTCAGTCGAGCGTGGAGAGCCTGTACAAAGGCCGCAGCATCGATTTGGTGATCGGCGGCGACGTGGGCGGCGGCTACGACATTTACGCTCGCGCGCTGGCGCGTCACATGCCGAAGCACATTCCCGGTCAGCCGAATATCGTAGCGAAGAACATGCCGGGCGCCGGCAGCAACAAGGCGGCCGATTTCCTCTATAACACCGCACCCAAAGACGGCACCGTGTTCGGCATCGTCTTCCCCGGCGCGATCATGACACCGCTGCTCGAGCCGGAGCGCGGGCTGAAGTTCGATCCGCCGAAATTCCAGTATCTCGGCACCGCCAACAAGGAAGTGCGGGTCTGCGCCTTCGCCGCCAACATTCCGGTCAAGAGCTTCGCCGACGCGATGAAGACCGAGGTCATCCTCGCGGCGAGCTCCGACGGCGGCTCGACGGTCGACTATCCCGCCGTGTTCAATGACGTGCTGGGCACCAAATTCCGCATTGTGAAGGGCTACAAGGGCACGCGCGAGATCACGCTCGCGGTCGAGCGCGGCGAAGTGCAGGGCCTGTGCGGCTGGGCGTGGTCGAGCCTGAAAACCCAGGTCCCCCATTGGCTGAAGGACAAGAGCGCCAACATCGTCGTGCAGAACGGCATGAGTCGCGATGCGGAACTCGACAAGATGGGCGTGCCGCCGACCTGGGATTTCGTCAAGAACCCGGCTGACAAACAGTTGCTCGAGTTGATGATCGGCCAGCAGGATATCGGTCGGGCCTTCCTGCTGCCGCCGGGCGTGCCGGCGCCGACCGTCAAGGCCCTGCGCGCCGCGTTCGACGCCACCATGAAGGACAAGGACTTTCTGGCCGACGCCGAAAAAACCAAAATCGACATCTCCACCGCGACGGGCGAGGAGGTGCAGGATCTCGTCACCAAGATGTACGCGACGCCGAAACCGATCGTCGACCGTCTGATCAAGGCGATGAAGCAGCAATAGACGCGTGCCTGCCGTCGGCCGCCGCACCGGTGCGGCGTGATCGCGGTCAGTCGCTGTGACGCACGCGGCCGCGCATCGATTTGGTGCGGCTGCGTTCGGTCTTGCCTTTCAGCCGGCGTTCCTTGGAACCCTTGGTGGGCCGCGTGGCCCGGCGCGTCTTCGGCCGCACCATCGCCTGCTGCAGCAGGGCCGACAGCCGTTCGAGCGCATCGGCCCGGTTGCGTTCCTGGCTGCGAAAGCGTTGGGCTTGAATGATGAGGACGTCGTCCTGGTTCAACCGATGGCCGGCCAGCCGGACCAGCCTGGTCAGCGCGTCGGCAGGCAGGCCGACGATACGGGCGAGATCGATCCGCAGTTCGACCGCACTCGACACCTTATTGACGTTCTGTCCGCCCGGGCCTGAGGCGCGGACGAATTTCCAAGTCAGATCCTTTTCGTCAACCGTCAGTCCAGGGGCCAGTTCGATCATCGGTTTGCAATCCAGGTCACGGTGCGCGCGCGGAGCGTGCCGATCGCGTGTTATGGTCAGCATAACAGCATGTGCGCGATGCAGGAAAACTCCTCTGCAGGGTTTGCCGGTCGTCGAAGAAGAAGGGAAGGGTATGGCTGCCACCAATCGAATGCTGCTCGTTGTCCTGGCCGTTCTGGCATTCTGCGCGGCCGCTGGCGGAGCACGCGCGCAGATCGTCTTCGGGCCGCCGCCGCAAGGCGGCATCGTCGTGCCCTATGAGCCGACTCCCGACAATGTGGTGGATGGCATGCTCGCCATCGGGCAGGTCTCGCCGCAGGACTTCGTCATCGATCTAGGCTCGGGCGATGGCCGCATCGTCATAACGGCTGCCAAGAAATATGGCGCGCGCGGACTCGGCGTCGACCTCAATCCCGACCTGGTCAAGCGCAGCATCGCGAACGCGCAAGCAGCCGGCGTGGCCGATCGTGTCGCCTTCCAGCAGCAGGACATCTTCAAGACGGACCTGAGCCAGGCGACGGTCATCACCATGTTTCTCTTCCCGAAGGTCAATATCGATCTGCGTCCGAAGCTGCTCGATCTCAAGCCCGGCACGCGAATCGTTTCTCATTTCCACGATATGGCGGACTGGCGGCCGGACCAGCAGCGGCAGCTGATGACCAAGGAGCACTACGGCGATACCTGGATATTCCTGTGGTATATCCCCGCGAAGGTCGAGGGAGATTGGCGGTGGACCGGGCAGCGCGGCGGCGTCAATCAGCGCCATGTGCTCACCCTGCGTCAGACTTATCAGGAGGTTGCCGGCACGTTGGCCACCGACAGCCTGCGGCCGATTGAGATTCGCGATGGCAAGCTGCGCGGCGCCCAACTGACGTTCTGGGTGCCGATCCGCGAAGGCGGCCGCACCGTGCGGTGGGATTTTCGCGGCGAGGTCGATGGCGGTGTCGTCACCGGCACGGAGCGCAGCGGTTCGGCGACCGGAACGACGGAGCTGCCGTGGCGTGCGAGCCGTGGCTGATCACGACGGCACGATCGGGCAAAACCTCCGAACGAGCGGGGCGTCGAAGTTTTTGTTCGATGCTTGGCATCATCGAAAATCCGATTAACATCCGTTCGACGACGTGGCCTTGACCAGCCCGCACTTACACCAGCGAGGAGCCCTCATGAGCGATGACCCCAAAGCGCCGCAACCGCCCAAAGCCGGGCAGGATGACGAAGACAAGAAGCGCGAGGAAATGGCGCGCAAGCGCCGCGAACTCGAAGAGCGCCTGAAGCAGGAGCAATACCAGCGCGACGATATGTGACGCCGGGAGACCGGCCGCGTCGCCGCCGGCGGCGTCAACCCGTGACGGCGGTGCGCCGCGCCGGCTGTGACGCGGCGTGGCGCACCGGTTGGTTCCTGGCTACAAGACCGTGAGCATGCTGGCGACCAGCGGATGACGCACGATGTCGCAATCGCGCAGGCGCACCACCGCGAGGTCGGGCAGAGTCTCCAGCCGCGTCGCGATCTCCGAAAGCCCCGACATGCCGGGTAGCAGGTCCGTCTGGTCCGGATCGCCGGTCAGCACCATGGTCGAATGCCAGCCCAGCCGGGTCAGCAGCATCTTGATCTGCCCGTAGGTGCAGTTCTGCGCCTCGTCGATCACGATGAAGGCATTGTTCAGCGTGCGGCCGCGCATATAGGCGACCGGCGCGATCTCGATCGACCCCTCTGTCAGCAGGTTCTTGAGCCGTTTGCGGCCCACCCGGTCGCTCAAAGCGTCATAGAGCGGGCGCAGATAGGGGGCGAGCTTCTCTTCCAGATCGCCCGGCAGATAGCCCAGGCTTTCACCGGCCTCGACAGCCGGACGCGACAGCATGATGCGCTCGATGCGGCCTTGCTCGAGCGCCTCGACGGCCTTGGCGATGGCGATATAGGTCTTGCCGGTGCCCGCCGGCCCGAGGGTGACCACCAGATTGTGCTTGTCGATCGCTTCCATCAGGCGACGCTGGTTGTCGCTCAGGGGGCGTACGTTGCGCACATAGCTTCTGTCCCGGCCCGAATCGTCGAACATCTCGGTAGCGCCACCATGGGGAAACAGTGGATGAACCTCCGCCTTTACGGTAGGGGCCTGCCGTACCGCGGTAGATTGGCGCTGGGACCGTTTAGCCATGAACACCTCCTGATTGGGGAGCGGAAAACGAACGCACGAACGAAGACGCCTCCCGAAGGGAGGCGCGGACAAAGCGGCGAAGATGGCGAATTGCTAGGCTGCTGACGGGCAGGGGCGAAACCGGTGGCTCGGCATCCGCGATGGAAGCAGCGATCGTGAATGGTTGTTCTGGATAGAGCTTGTACTGCAAGCGCTCCGACCCGTTACCAACTGAGGGCCATGTCAAACTACACGGCCTTTGTGAAGGTTATATGAACGGGTAGACGAATTCCAGAGAATTCCTACCAGATGTAGTTGATCGGGAGGTGGCGATCAGGATAGCGCGGCGCGCAGATCGGCCAGGCTGACCGGCTTGGTCAGCGTCATGACGCTCGGCAGATCGCCGGCGGAGACGAGTCGCTTGGCGGCGTCGGCGTAATGCGGATTGTAGCCGGTGACGATGACGATCTTGGCCTTGCATTTTTCCTGCGCGAGCCATTGCACCAGTTCGATGCCGTCGACTTCCGGCATGACCACGTCCAGCACGATCACCGTGGGATCGAACGTTTCATAGGTATCGGCGAACTCGTCCGCCTTGGCGGTGACCCGCACGTCGTAGCCCAGGCCCTCGGCAACCTCCTTCACGAAGCTGCCGAACGCGGGTTCATCATCGATTACGAGAAGACGTTTAGCGCTCGCCATTGGCGCTCTCCTTCGCGAGTACCTGGCGCATTTTTTGCGCCAAATCGGCTTTTCTATAAGGCTTCGCTATGAGCACGATCGTATCGTCAGCGGCGCCACTCTGCATGATAGCATTGTTCGTGTACCCGGAAGTGTAAAGGACTTTTAGGCGTGGCCGCAGGGCACGAGCCTGCTGAGCCAGTTCGAATCCGTTGGTGCCTCCCGGCAGCACCACATCGGTGAACAACACGTCGATATCCGGGGTGACGGCCAGAATGTCGAGCGCCGCCCGGGCATCGCCGGCAAGAACTGTGCGGTATCCCAACCCGTTAAGCACGAGGTTGGTCAGGTTTTGAACATCCTCGTTGTCCTCGACCACGAGTACCCGTTCGCCGCCGCCGACCCCGTGCTCGGCCGCCGGGGCCGCAACCTCCTGCGATGCCTCGCTCTCGTCGCGCGGCAGGTAGAGCTTCACCGTGGTGCCGACGCCTTCTTCGCTGTCGATTTGGGCATGTCCCTGGGACTGTTTGACGAACCCGTAGACCATCGGGAGCCCGAGGCCGCTGCCCTGACCGACAGGTTTGGTGGTGAAGAACGGCTCGAACGCGCGATCGCGGATATCGGGTGCCATACCGGCGCCCGTATCGGTCACCGACAGCATCACATATTCGCCGGGGCGAACCTCCTGGTGAAGGGCGGCATATTTCTTGTCGAGACGGACATTGCGGGTCTCGAGCGTGAGCGTGCCGCCTCTCGGCATGGCATCGCGCGCATTCAGCGCGAGGTTGAGAAGCGCGTTTTCCAACCCGCTCGGATCGATCCTGGTCAACCACAGGTCGTCGGCGAGGACCATATCGAGGGAAACCGACGGGTCGAGCGAACGCCGCAGCAGTTCGGACATTTCGCTGACCAGATGATTGACTTGGGTCGTGCGCGGCTCCAACGGCTGTTTGCGGGCGAAGGCGAGCAAACGCTGAGTTAGGGCGGCACCGCGATGAGCGGCCGTCAATGCCGTTTGGATATGCCGCTGGTGCGTGGTGTCGCTACCCAGATCCTCGTTCAGCAGCTCGATGTTGCCGAGGATAATGGCCAGCAGGTTGTTGAAGTCGTGAGCGATGCCCCCGGTCAACTGGCCGACCGCCAGCAGCTTGTCGCTTTGGCGGAGCGCTTCCTCGGTAGCCTTCTGGGCCGACATGTCGGAGATGAAGCCGACGATGCGCTTAGCGCCGCCGGGCGTGCCGGCGAGGAACACGCCGCGATCGGCCACCGGAATGTAGCGGCCGTCTTTGCGGCAGACGCGATATTCCAGCGACAGGACATCCTGACTCATGACCGCTTGAGCGCGCGCCCTGACGAAGGTGCGACGGTCGTCGGGATGGATCAATTCCATCCAGTCGGGCAGCCCTTCCAATTCCTTCGCCGTATAACCGAGGATGAGATCCGTTTCGCCGTCCCATTTGACCGTATCGTCGAGCGTATTCCAGTCGTAGAGAATTTGCCGGCTGGCTTTGATCGCGGCTTCGAAACTGGCCTTGATGTCCTGCAATTCCAAGGTCGACAGTTGCAGGGCTTCCTCGGCGGTTTGCCGTTGGGTGATGTCGGAAAACGTCGTGACGAACCCGCCCAGAGGCATCGGGCGCCGGTGAGACACGATCACCACCCCATCCGGCCGGTGATAGACGCGGCGCGCCGAGAGTCCCAATTGCGCGAGGCGCACGCGCTCGGCGATGTGTTCCTCGGGATTGCCCTTGCCGAACAGTCCACGCGACGCGCTGTTGCGCAGATGATCCTCGAGCCGGCCGCCGAGTTGGATGAAGCCGTCGGGATATCCGAGCAGGTCGATGTATTTCTGATTGAACGCCACCAGGCGGAGGTTGCCGTCATAGACGCAAATTCCCTGCGCCATGGTATCGAGGGTCGTGCGTAGCAGGAGCGACTTGGCGGCCAACTCCGCCTGCACCTCCTTGCGGCGGGTGATATCGAGCACGACGGCGACGTAGACCGGCGGCATCTGACCGACGACGACGCGCTGGAGATGCGCCTCCACGTCGTAGGTCGTGCCGTCCTTGCGCCGGTGTGCGAGCTCGATGGTCAGCTTGCCGCGATCCTCGGCGTCGAGCTGGCGAAATATTCCTCTCAGCTGGTCGAAGTTCAGGTCGGCGCAGATATCGACTGGCGACAGGTGGCGCAACTCGTCCATCGAATAGCCGAGATTGTCGCGCGCGCCATGATTGACCAGCAGGAAGCGCAGGCTGTCGGCGTCGACCACGTAGATCTCGTTGAGCGACTCCTCGATGATGCGGCCGAGCTGGGTCGCCAAAAGCTCGGTTTCCATGCTGTGCGTGACGCCTGCGACCGTGCCGCGATAACCCTTGAACGCGCCGTTTTCATCGAACATCGGCTTGCCGCTGACGCGGCGGTATTGGATTCGGCCGTTCTCGGTGCGCGTGCTGTAATGGAAATCACGGAACGGCCGGTGTGCTTCGATATCCTCGTAATGCGCGCGCCAGATTTCGTCGCGCGTCGGGTCGCCGCCGGCCAATTCCATTCTGGTTTTGCCGAGCAGGGCGTCGATATCGCGGCCGGTGGTGCGGCCCGGGCGCGAGATCCAGGTGTAGCGATGGTTCTCGTCAGTCTCCCAGAAGCGGTCGGACGTCGATTCGGCGAAGTCGCGAAAGCGTTCCTCGCTCAGCAAGAGTTCCCGCTGCGCCGCGCGGCTCCGTTCCCAGGCGACAGCGAGCATCAGGGACGATGAGGTCATGAGCGCAAGGAAGCCCTGCAGGATGCGCAGTTCGAGGTCAAGCGGGCCAATGGCCAAACCGACTATCGGTCCGCTGCCGAGCCAGGTCATGCCGATGCTGATCAGCGCGACCATGAGGCAGACAAACGATGTGAAGAAGACGCCGAAGCGGAATGCGGTCCAGATTGCCGGGGGCATGATGAGGAAAAGCAGCGGCACGGCCGGCTGACTGAAGATGGCGGCGGTCAGGAGGGCCACCACGAGCAATGTGACCCCCGCTTCGAGCAATTCACGCCGGTTCGAGAACACCAGGCGCGAACTCGGATCGCGCCACGTCAACAGCAAAGGGCTGATGACGAGAATGCCGGTCGTGACGGCGAGCCACCAGTTGGTCCATGTCTGCCAGAAATCATCGCCATGGGCGAAATAGAAGACGAAGCCGCTGATGACCGCACCGCTGCAGCCCGCGGCAAGCGAGCCGATCCCGAACAACGCGACCAATTGCCGGAGTCCCGTCAGGCGAAAATCACCAGGGACGAGGCGACGCAGCACGTAGGCCGCGACCACGGACTCGATCACGCTGGCCAGAGCCAGGCCGAGCGAAATTTGCCAGGAGTCGATATGGGCAATACCGGCGGCGAGGCTGGCGAGCAGCGCGATTCCGGCGTAAGTCGGCCAACGGGCTTGCGGGCTCTGCAGCAGAACCGCCAGCAGCACCCCCGAAGGCGGCCAGATCGCCGCGATGGTGTCGCTGCTCCGGGCGAAGGAGAACGATGCCCAGGCGAGGCAAAAGTAGAATAGCGCGAGGGCGAGGGTTTCGGCCGTCATGAACCGGCCTCTCCACCGCCTTTGGTGCATTGCGCGTTTCGTCAGGGAGGTGTCGTCTGGGTCAGCCGCTTTCGCCATTATTCCCATTTCGCTTTGCGCGTCAGCTTGCCGGATGACGATTATAGTACGGCCGCGCATGCCGTGGCGAGGGGAACAGCGACAGACGTGCTCACGACCCCGTTCCTAAAAACGGCAGAATCTCGCTTCGCCTTCGGACGAGGGCGGGAGCGTCATAGGCTTGGGCGGTTCCATGCCCCCATACCGTGCCTGGCCAAGCGGCATCTTTGGTGCTGCGCGCGACCACGTGAACGTGGAGTTGGTTAACGATATTGCCGATGGCCGCGACGTTGATGCGGTCAGGGGAATAAAGTTTTCGCAGGGCGTCGCTCGCCCGCTCGATCTCGTCGAACGCAAGCGAGCGATCCTCGACGTGCAGATCGGTAAGCTCGCGCAGAGCCGTGCGCCGGGGCACCAGAATAAGCCATGGAAAGCGCGCGTCATTGAGCAGCAGAACGCGGCAGAGCGGCATGTCCGCCACGAAATGCGTGTCGGCGGCAAGCCGTGGATGCAGCGTGAAAGTAGCCATTTTGACGAATAACTAGCCGCGGGTTTCTTGCTTCGCGGCGGCACGGGGCGACTCGGCCTTCTGCGGGAGAATCGACCAGTTGCCTTTTTCGGCGATGGCGCGCAGCGCGGGGTCGGGCCATGCGGCGACGGCGCGTCCGACCTGCAGCATCAGGGGCAGGTCATGGATCGAAATCGGCGTAGGCCACCGCCTCGGCCAACGGGCAGTTCGCCTCGCGGCAGATTTCGCGCGCCAGAAGCACCTTGGCGTCGCCGAACGGGTGAAGCAGCGGCGGCTCGGCGGTATAGACGCCGTCCTGCCGCGCACATCGGGTTGCGCAGACACCGTGGGCGCCGAGCAGGCGGCCGAGCGGCTCAGCGATGAATTCCGGAGTGCCGGTCAATAGGACGACGCGGTCGCCGCGCGCGACATGACCCGCGATCAATTCGAGAATCTCGGCGCGCAGCCGGGGCCGCACCACGTGATCCACGAATGTCGCCCCATTGGCTGCGACCTCTTCGACCGTGAGGCCCGATAAATAGGCCTTGTTCTTCTTGAAGACATGCCGGCCGTAGCGCGAAAACCAGCGCAGCGCGAAGGCGGCGGACGCCCGAAGCTGCGCCCAGCCGATGCGCCGCCGCGCCGCCAGGTAGCCAATGAAGCGCAACTCGCTGCTTGGCCCACCGAGCAGGGTGCCGTCGACATCCACCAGCACGCAGGCCATCAAGCTCTCCTGATCATGCGTCCGGCCGATGCGGCGGGGGCGCGTTCGAGCTTGATCACCTTGGTCTCGACCAGGCATTCGATGATCACCGGCAGGCCGCGGATGATGCACAGCGCGACCGAGGTATAGATCAGCAGGTTGGTCACCATGCCGGCGGTATTGCCCCATTGCTGCCAGAGTTCGGGAAACAGCGCCGGCCACGGCTGGATGAGAAAGATCCAGCCGAAGGTGACAGCCTTCACGACGCCGTAGAAGCCGCGCATGAAGCGGCCCGCGACGATGAAGCGGCCCCATGGCGAACGCATCATGCCGAACGCGGTCTCGCCACGCGAGATCGCGGCATAGCGGATCGAATCGACGACGGTGCCGCGCACGATGAAGGTCAGGGCGACCCAGATCGGCACCAGGTCGAGATCGGCGAGCACGACCCACAAGACGTTCTCGACCGCGCGGTCGATCGCCACGTCGAAGATCGATCCGAACACCGAAGTTTCGTTGCGCCGCCGGGCGACCCAGCCGTCCACCCCGTCGAGCGCGACGATGAAGATCAGCAAGGGCGCGTTCAGCACCTGCCATTGGGGCGGCGCGGAATAGGCCATGATGATGAGCGGGAACAGCAGGACGAAGCGGAAGAGGGTGATCAGATTTGCCATGATAAAAGTTTGCCCACCTTTACCGAACGATCCCGGAACGCAGTGCTTTCACTCTACTATGCGACAAGCAGACGCACGGACAAAGCATTTCATGGCCTCGCGATATGAGAAATGGCGTGCTTGCCTCGGCCGTCGCTTTGACGATAGCGTGCCGAGCCGGTTCGAGCCAAAAAGAAGAGGGACAGGGCGATGACAGGCCGTATGGCGGAGTCAAACGATCTATTGCCGCCATGGGATGGGCCGGCTCTAAGGCTGGTTGGTACTGCCAAGGCCGGAGCACCGGGAACGGAGCCTTGCGGCGGACGTTTACGTCCGACTCCGCATCGCGGGCCCGCGATCCTATCGTCCGTCGGTTCGCCCGAGGCCTGAGGAATGTCGGGCGAAGCGGCGGCCGTCTCGGCCCAAACGAAGACACGCTGGGATATCATTCTGGTCGCGTTCAGCGCCGGCATGATGGCGGCGGGCCATATCGGCAAGCTACCCGCAGCCTTGCCGATGATCCGTGGCGAACTCGGCCTCGATCTCGTGACGGCCGGCTGGATCGTGTCGATCTTCAATGCGACGTCCATCGCGCTGGGCATGCTGGTCGGGATCTTTGCCGACCGCCTGGGCCATCGCCGAGTCATTTTCGCCAGCCTGCTCATGCTCTGCGCCGGCTCGGTGTGGGGCGCGACCGCCACCTCCGGAGTCCAGCTGCTGCTGGCGCGGCTCACCGAGGGACTCGGATTCGTCGGCGTCGTGGTCTCCGCACCGTCGATCATCGCTCATGCGGCCCAGACGGGCGATCGCCGCTTCGCGCTCGGCTTGTGGGGCGCCTTCATGCCGGCCGGCATGGCGACCATGCTGCTGATTGCGCCTGCCATCCTGGCGCCTCACGGCTGGCGCGCGCTATGGCTCATGGTGGCCGGCTATCACGCTGGTATGGGCCGCGGTCACCTGGGCCATGCTGCGGCGGTTCGATCCGCGCGGACGGCTGGCGCAGCCCGCATCCGCCCCGGCCGTGGCGCCGACCGCGACCTGGAAGGAGGATCTGCGGCTGACCCTTTCGCGTCCGGGGCTGTGGATTCTGGCGCTGTGTTTTGCATCCTACACGCTGCTGTGGATGGCGCTGATGGTGTGGCTGCCGACCTTCCTGATCGAGCAGCGCGGCGCGTCGGTCGCGCTCGCGGCGCAGCTCACGGTCGTCGTCGTTCTGTCGAACGTCGGGGGCAATCTACTCGGCGGCTGGCTGCTGCAGCGCGGCCTGTCGCGCTGGCACCTGCTGGTTTTCGTTGGACTGCTGGCGATCGGCTGCGGCCTCGGTATCTTCAGCGACGCGGTGCCCGACTGGCTGCGTTACCTCTTGTGCATCCTGTTCTCGGGCCTGGCTGGCATGCTGCCGGCGACGGTGATGAGCGGCGCGCCGGCCTTCACGCCGAGCCCGCGCCAGATCGGCGCCGCCAATGGGTTATTGGTGCAGGGCTCCAACCTCGGCCAGCTCAGCGGCCCGCCGGCGGTGGCCGCCGCCGTCGCGCTGGCGGGCGGCTGGCAGGCGGGCAGTTGGATCTTCGTCGCCTGCGGCCTGATGATCCTGATTCTCGCCGCCGCGCTCCGCCGGCTCGAAAGCCTGACGCGCTGATCATCACATGGCCTGGCCAAAAATCGCCACGCCCGGCCGACCCGGGGTCCAGGCGGTGTCTGGTGCGCCGCTCCGTTTCCGATGGGCCCCGCGTCAAGCCCGGGGTGACGATCTTTCGAGCCGTGTGGGATAGCCCGCCTGGTCTTCCATCATTTCTTCGGGGATTGACGATGTCGTTGTAGCGGGCGATGACGTCTTTCGGCGTCTGCGCCGTGCGCTCCAGCAGCTTGGCGACGGCGTCGCCGCTGATCGGGCTGATGTCGAGATCGAGCTTCTTCGCCTCCGCAAGGAAGTCCTTGTCCTGGTGAACCGCCATGAAGGCATCCTGCAGCGCCTTCGCCCGGGCGGGCGGCAGCGCGGGCGGTGCCGCGAAGGGCAGCGCCATGAAGAACGGCAGTTCGGCGAATTCGAGCAGCGCCAGCTTGTCCGGATCGCTGACCAGCTCGCGCCCGGTCGGCACGTCGGCCAGTTCCGCCAGGCGGGTGGCGCGGCCGAACTGCACCAGCGGCTTGACCTGCCTGGTGTTCCACAGATGAGGCTGGCCGGCCTTGGCCGAGCCGAGCCCGATCACCTGGCCGTCGAGCTCGCCGTTCTGCATGGCGAGGAAGATCGGCGCCGCGCCGGTATAGCCGCGGATGATGTCGACGTTCAGGCCGGCGACTTCCTTGGCCAAAATGGCGAAGATGAGATTGGTCGAGCCGGCGGACACCGCGCCGAGCTTCACGGCGGGGCCGTCCTTCTTGAGGTCGGCGACGCTGTTGGCCGGGTGCTTGGCGTTGAGCAGCACCACATAGGCGTCGTCGGCGTAGGACGACGAGCTGCCGAGCCAGGTGAACTTCAGCGGATCGAAGCGCGCGTTCGGATCGTCGAGGTAGGCGAGCTGCGGCACCGCGCGGCCGAGACCGGCGATCACCGAGCCGTCCTTCTCGGCGATGTTGTAAAGATGATTGGCGGTCACCAGGCCGCCGGCGCCGGGCATGTTCTGCACCACCATGTTGGGATGGCCCGGGATGTATTTCACGATGTGGCGCGCGAGCAGGCGTCCGGCGATGTCGTTGATGCCGCCCGGCGCGTAGCCGACGAGCAGCGTCATGTTGCGGCCCTTGTAGAAGGACTCGGCCGTTTGCGCGGCCGTGGGCGACGCCCAGGCCGTCAGCGCCAGCCCTGCCGCCATGACTGAAATTCCGAACCGTATCTTGCACGCGCCGTGACTGGTCATGGACGCCTCCCGAGGTTCGTTGCCGCCGCCTATGGCAAGGTTTCGAGGAAATGGCCGTAGCCGCGGATCGGCTCATTGACATGCAGGCGCTTCTGGAATTCCCACACCCGCGCCGTCACCGGATGCACCACCGGCACCTGCAGATCCTGCTCCAGGGTGGCGATGATGTCGAGCGTGCGCCAGCCCGAGCCCAGCATGTAGATGGCGTCGGCGCCCTTGTGCTTGAGGAAGCTCTTCTTGATATGGGCGTAGACTTCCTGGCTCGACAGCTCCTGCACCTTGTTGAACGGCACGTCGATGCCGTCCATGCTCTTCACGGTGAAGCCGGCGTCGCGGAAATATTTGGCGAAGGTGTCGTTGATCTTGCCGGAAAAGTAGGTCGCGCCGACGATGGTCTTGGCCTTGATCGCCTTGAGCGCATTCACATGATTTTGCGGCGCGGTGAAGATCGGCGTCTTGTATTTCTTCTCCCATTTGCCGACGATCTTCTTCTCGCCCTCAAGACCCTGGACCATGAAGGGCGGCGCGCCGTTGGGATGAATCACGTCGCAGCCCTGTTCGGCGAGCAGCGCCACGTTCTGCTCGTAGGCGTTCATGACGGTCTTGAATTCTTCCGTCGTGCCGCGGCTGATGTTGAGGAACAGGGGAATGACGCCGATGCCCTCGGGCAACAGACGGATGACCTCCTCGGTCATCCCCGGCCGCATGGTCGGATTGATCATCCCCACGATGCCGCGCCAACTGGAAAACGCCATAGTCACGCCCTCCCGGATTGTTTTTTATGGCGAGCATGATAGGCACGGCCGGCCGAGGTGCGCAAATGGCGGTTGCGGGACGCCGGATCTATGGGGTGTCGATGCCGCCCGAAAACAGCCACGAGCAGATGACGACGGCCGCCATCACCGCGGCGACGTCGGCGATCAGGCCGGCGGCGACGGCGTGGCGCATGCGGCGGATGCCGACGGCGCCGCAATAGACCGCCAGCACATAGAAGGTGGTTTCGCTCGAGCCCTGGATCGTGCTGACCAGCAGGCCGACGTAGGAATCGGGCCCTATCGTCGGATCGTTGATGATCGAGGCCATGATGCCGTAGGCGCCCGAGCCGGAGAGCGAGCGCATGATCGCCATGGGGAGCGACTCGGCCGGCAGCCCGACAATTTCCGTGTAGGGCGATATCGCGCCGATGATGGCGTCGAGCGCGCCGCTGGCGCGCAGCATGCCGATGGCGACCAGAATGGCGACCAGATAGGGGATGATGCGGACGGCGACATGGAAGCCGTCCTTGGCGCCTTCGACGAAGGCCTCGTAGACATGCACGCGGCGCACGAAGCCGAAGACGAGGATGCCCGCCATCAAGGCGGGGATGACCCAGGGCGAGACGACGCGGCCGTAAATCAGCGTCAGCGGAATCATCGCGACGAGCCCGGCGAGCACGAGCCAGGAGACCCAGGCCGGGTAGGCGGCGGCCTCGTCGACCGGCGCGGTCTGCAGCACATCGCTGCTGGCTTGCGGCGCGGCGTCGGGAAAGCCCTCGTCGGCCTCGGCGAGCGCGGCGACCGTCGAGCCACGACCGTCTGCCTTCGGCGCCGGCCAGAATCGCTGCAGGGTGCGCGCGCAGATGATCGCGATGGTGGTGGCGATCAGCGTTGCGAATAGCGTGGTCGGCACGACGGCGGCCGGATCCGCCGAGCCGGCGGCGGCGCGCAGGGCGATCACCGTGGTCGGCAGGATGGTGACCGACGCCGTGTTGATCACCAGGAACATGACCTGCGCGTCGGTCGCCGTGCCCTTGTGCGGATTGAGCTTGTCGAGCTCCTGCATGGCGCGGATGCCGAACGGCGTCGCCGCATTGCCGAGCCCGAGCGCGTTGGCCGAGAAGTTCAGCACCATGGCGCCCATCGCCGGATGATCGTGCGGCACGTCGGGAAACAGCCGGACCATGAGCGGCCGGATGGTGCGGGCGATGACGGTGAGCAGGCCGCCCGCCTCGGCGACCTTCATCAGGCCGAGGAACAGCGCCATGATGCCGACGAGCCCGATGGCGAGGGTGACGGCGCTGCCGGCGGTCTCGATCATGTTGGAGCCGAGCAGGGTCATCGGCGAAAGCTGGTCGGGCTCCACCGCCACCCAGGTCAGTTCGCGCCACGCGGTGACACCGAACGCGACGAGAACGATGGCGAAGAAGATGCCGTTCAAGGGATGCTCCCTTCAGGAGGCAGATGGCCGCTCGCGCAGGGACTGGAGAAATTTGCCGATGAGTTCCGCCAGTTTGCCATTCAAGCCGGCGTCGGCAAAGCGGTCCTGCGCGTCGAACGCGGATTTGCCGTTCTGCAGCGAGAACACGTCCGGGTAGATCGCGGCGCCCTGGTAGTGCAGCGTGATGCGCAGAGCGTCCATGCCATGCACGGCGCCCCAGCCGCCCGAGCTGGCGCCCATCAGCAGCACCGGCTTGTCCTGGAATCGATAAGGCTTGACGCGCGACACCCAGTCGAACGCGTTCTTGAGCGGACCGGGGACGGAGTAATTGTATTCCGGCGTCGCGATCATCATGCCCTCGGCCTGTTCGATGTGACGAATCAGCGCCTGGGCCTGCGGCGGGAATCCGCTCGAATTTTCGAGGTCCGCGTCATAGAGCGGCGGGGCGAGGGCGCGGAAATCGCCGAGGGTGACGTCGGCGCCCTGACGCCGGGCCTCGTCGGCCGCCAGGGCAATCAGCTTGCTGTTGAACGATCCGGCGCGCAGTGATCCAGATAGTGCGAATAACTTCATAATCTTATTGCCATTATTTCAGGATTCCCATGAGGTATTACGCCGGCGCGGTAACGGCAGCGGCCATACGCTTCTCGACACCCTCGCGGTCCTCCGGAATGAGAATGGCCAGGACGGCGGCGAACAGCGCCAAGGCGATCGAGGCGATCCAGATCCAGTCGTACTGCTGGAACAGGTCATAGAGAATCCCACCCATGAAGGCGCCTGCCGCCGCGCCCGCCGAATGGAAGGCGCCGAGCAAGCCGAGCGCCAGTCCCATCACGCGCATACCGACATGGGTGGCGACCAGCGAGGTGGTCAGCGGGATCGTCGAGTAGTCGAAGATGCCGAACAGGACCGCGAACACAAACAGCGGCGCCACGTCGTAGGCCGGCACCATCATCAGCACGATGAAGGAAAGACCGCGGCCGGCATAGACCGCGGCGAGCAGGCGCGGCCGATGCCACTTGTCCGACAGGTAGCCGGCGAGCGCCATGCCGCCCATGTTGAAGGCCGCCAACACGCCGTAGGCGTAAGCGCCGGTGGTGACCGGCAGGCCGCAACTCTGCACATAGGGGATGAGATGGGTCTCGATCACGCCGGCGGTGGTGAAGCCGCAGATCGTGTAGCTGACAAGCAGTAGGAGAAACGTGCGGTTGGAGAAGATGTAGCCGAGGCGCTGGCCGAGTCCGGCGGGCGTCGCCGGTCCTTTGCGCATGGCCGGCTTCTTGCGGCCGTCGCCGATCATCATCCACACGAAGGGGATCAGGACAAAGCACGCGACCCCGAGAAGCACATAACCCGTGCGCCAGCCATAGGCCGTCATCACCAGCGCCAGGGCCGGCAGCAAGGCGAGCTGGCCGGCGGTCGAGCCGGCGGCGGAGACGCCGATGGCGAGGCCCCGGTTCTCGTCGAAATAGCCGGCGACCGTGGCGGAGACCATGCTCTTGGCCACCGTGCCATAGCCGAGCCCGGCGAGCACCGCGAAGCTCGCCATGAAATGCCAGGGTAGTTCGACGAAGGCGCAGGAGACCAAGCCTATGCCGGTGACGGTCAAGCCAACCACCAGGATGGCGCGCGGGCCGTAGCGGTCGAGCAGGTTGCCGACGAAGGGCGCGGCGATCGCCATGGTGATCAGCGAATAGGCCGCCACCGAAGACACGAATCCGCGGCTCCAACCCAATTCCGATTCCAAGGATGGCATGACGAGCCCGATGCTGGCGCGGGTCGCCGAAACCACGCTCAGGGCGAAAAAGCAGACGAGAACGACCACCCAGCCGTGAGGGTTGGCTTTGAGAGCTCGAATCAACAAGGGAGCGCACCGGGCTGAAGAATGAATACGTAGAAGGCAGACTATCGGGAATTCGCCCCACGCATACAAGCCCTTGATGGTCTTGTAGAGCACTACCGCAGCCCGGGAATTCGTTTGCCGTGCCTTCGGAGAGGGGCTTACACTTGCCGCAAGAGGCTAAGACTGTCGAAAAGACGGCGCGGTCCTGGGAGGTTGGAATGACGAAACAGATCGGTGCGGCGCGCGTGACGGTTCTGGCGGCGGGGCTCGTCGCGATGGCGAGCGGCCTGGCGCAGGCGCAATCGGCGGATGCCTTCTACAAGGGCCGCGATATGAAGATGATCCTCTCGGCCGGGCAGGGTGGCGGCTACGGCACCTACGCCCATGCCCTGATGCCGTTCATGGAAAAATATCTTCCAGGCAAGCCTCAAGATCATCATCCAGCACCTGCAGGGCGCCGGCGGCATCGTCGCCGCCAATCACCTCTATAATGTCGCGGTAAAGGATGGCAGCGTGTTCGCGCTGATCCACCGCGGCGCGGTCTCGACGGCGCCGTTGTTCGACGCCCAGGGCGTCAAGTTCGACCCGACCAAGTTCGGCTGGATCGGCAGCATGAACAACGAGGTCAGCCTGTGCGTCGCCTGGCATGGCTCGAAGGTCAAGAACTTCAAGGATCTCCAGCAATATCCGCTGATCGTCGGCGGCTTGGGCCCGGGCTCGGACACCGACATGTATCCCAACCTGATCAACAATCTGTTCGACACCAAGATGAAGCTGATCACCGGCTACAACTCGCGGCGGCGCCATCAACCTGGCGTTCGAGCGTGGCGAGATCGACGGCCGCTGCGGCTGGTCGTGGAGCAGCATCGAAAGCACCCGCGGCCAGTGGATCAAGGAGAACAAGATCACGCTGCTGGTCCAGCTCGGCGTCGACAAGCATCCCGAGCTGCCCAACGTGCCGTTGCTCGGCGAGCTGGCGACGAGCGACGAACAGCGTCAGATCATCGATCTGATCATCTCGCCGCAACTCATGGGCCGCCCGATCCTGACCACGCCGGATGTGCCGGCCGACCGCCTGGCGGCGCTGCGCGCGGCCTTCGACAAGAGCATGGCGGATCCGGAGTTCATCGCCTTGGCGCAGAAGCAGCAGCTCGAAGTCGGCGCGGTTTCGGGCGAGCGCATCGAGCAGCTCATCAACAAGCTCTATTCCTATCCCAAGCCGATGGTCGAGAAGGCGTCGCTCGCCATCACGCGGACCGACAAGATGCAGATCGTCAAGAAGGCGCCGGACCAGGTGAAGATCAAGACCAAGCTCGACGCGGTCAAAGACGACGGCCGCGAGCTCAGCTTCGCGGCGCGCGAGGACGTGCATACCGTCACGCTGAGCGGCGCGCGCAGCAAGGTCACCTTCGGCGGCCAGGAAGGCCCGCGCGAGAAGCTCAAGCCCGGCATGGCCTGCGAAGTGACCTATACGGGCGACAAATCCGAAGCCACGCTGATCGCCTGCGAATAAGACCGCGCCGCGAACGCGCGCCGGGGAACCATAAGGAGGAAACGATGTCGAGCAATCCGGCGTCAAACGAGATGACCCAGCGGCACGCAGGAAGCGGAGGCCAAGGTCACGACCTTCAGCTATGCCAAGCCGGACGGCGTGACCTCAGGCAAGGGCCGCGTCGAGCTCGCCAAGAGCGACCGGATGCGCGGCATCGTGCAGATCGTCAAGAAGAACGGCGGCGAGAACAACCTGCACTATCACACCAACAGCGACAGCCTGTGGATGGTGCTGAAGGGACGCGTGCGGTTCTATGGGCCGGACGACGAGGTGATCGGCGAATTCGGACCCAACGAGGGCACGATCACGCCGGCCTATTCGCGCTACTGGTTCGAGAACGCCGGCGAGGACGAGCTCGAGCTGCTGCAGGTCTCCGCGATTTACGATCGCCAGGACAAGAGCACCGGCCGCACCGATGTCGCGCCGCAACGCTACCAGGTGGGCAGCTCGCAACGCTTCACCGCGGTCAAATCATAAAGGCAAATCGAAGAAAAACGGAGTAGCTGGGAATGTTCGCCAAGATCAATCACGTTGCCACTGTCAGCGAGAACTACGCGCAGCTCGGCAAGTTCTACGAGTTCGATGTTCGGCATGAAGACGTCGGGCAAGGCGCGGCCGCAGCGCGCGGTGACGGTCGGCGACGGCTATGTCGGGCTCAACATCAATCCGCGGCGCGCCGGGCGCCCGGCGCGGCTCGATCATTTCGGCATCCAGGTCGAGAACGTCGAAACCGTGTTCGAGCGTATGCGCAAGGCATACCCGCAGGTCGAATGGCTCAAGCGCCCGTCGACGCGGCCGTTCGCCGGCATCACCACCCATGACCCTGACGGCAACGTATTCGACCTGTCGCAGAAGGACATGTCGAACCGCACCGAGGTCTATGCCGACCATGAGGATACCGGCAAGCGCAGCCAGAATCGCTTCATCAGTCATGTCGCCATGCGCACGCTGAACCCGGAGCAGATGGCGAAGTTCTACGTCGACGTGTTCGAACTCGACACCCGCAACAAGGCCGAAGGCGACCCCAACTATTATGTCACCGACGGCCGCATGACGCTGATGATCATGCCATGGCATATCACCGACTACGACGGCACGGGAATCGTCTCGCCCGGCATGGACCACATCGGCTTCACGGTCGAGAGCATCGAGCAGTTCAAGAAAGACGTGGAGACGGTGGCGGGCGACAACCCGCGCCTGACGCCCGAGTCCGGTCGGCACCGGGTCGGAAGGCGCCGCGCGGCTCGAGCTGTTCCGCAAGAGCTGCCCGCTCGGCCAGTATTTCATGGCCGATTTCGGACGGCGTCCTGCTGTCCGTCGCCCAACAGTAACCATGGAGACACCCATGCGTTCGATGACGGCAATTCCTCTGGTCTTCGCCGCGGCGCTGGTCGTCGCCTCGACCGGTCAGGCCGCGGCCCAATCGGCCGAGGAGTTCTTCAAGAAGACGAAGGACATCACCCTGACGCTGAGCGCCGGCGCGGGCGGCGGCTACGCCTCCTACGGCCGGGCCTTCGCGCGCTACTTCGGCAATCATCTGCCGGGCAATCCCAACATCATCGTGCAGAACATGCCGGGCGGCGGCGGCCTGCGGGCGACCAACTTCCTCTATACCAACGCGCCGAAGGACGGCAGCGTGCTCGGCCTGATTCATTCGAGCGTGCCGCTGGCGCCGCTCTATGGTCTGGACGCGGCCAAGTTCGATTCGACCAAGTTCAATTGGATCGGCAGCATGAACACGGCGAACGGCATCTGCGTCGCCTGGCACGAATCGCCGATCAAAACTTACAAGGACATGTACGACAAGCAGTTCATCGTCGGCGGCACCGGCGCGGGATCGCAGATGGAAACCCTGCCGGCGATGCTCAATTCCCTCCTCGGCACCAAGAACAAGATCATCTCCGGCTACAAGGGCGGCAACGACGTCTACCTCGCCATGGAGCGCGGCGAGGTGCACGGCCGCTGCGGCGGTCTCAAGTCCTCGATCGCCAGCACGCGGCCGGATTGGTTTCCGCAGAAGAAGGTCCAGGTGGTGATCCAGATTTCGGCGGAGCGCGATCCGGATTTCCCCGACGTGCCGACTGTCATGGAATTGATCAAGGACGACCGCGGCAAGAAGATCCTGGCACTCGTGTTGGCGCCCATGGAGATGGACCGGCCCGTGCTGGCGCCCCCGGGCGTGGCGGATGACCGGGTCAAGATGCTGCGCGCGGCGTTCAACGCCACGATGAAGGACCCGGGTTTCGTGTCAGAGGCGCAAAAGCAGCATCTCGAACTCGAATGGTTCGATGGCGAGCGTCTCGACAAGATCATCAAGACAGCCTTTGCCATTTCGCCAGATATCGCCCAGGCCGCCGCCGATGCGTTGAAACCCCGGGCGGCGGACCGCACCCTCAAGGAAGGCGCCACGGAAGGCGGCGGCGACGGCGGTTCGGATTGAGAACCGCGCCGTCCCAGTGCTAACCTGTGCCCGTCAATGGGGTGGCGCCGGGTCGGTGCCGTCCGCCGGTGAGGACGAGCCGATTTGCCAGCAGACGTGAGCGATGAGGATGCGGCGCTGAAGGCGAACGAAGCCTTTTACGCGGCCTTCGCACGTGGCGATTTAACGGCCATGGATTCCGTGTGGGCGCGTGAAAGCCCGGTGGCCTGTATCCATCCGGGTTGGCCGCCGTTGCGGGACCGCGTCAAGATCATGCAGAGCTGGGAGGGCATCCTGGCCAATCCGCCGCGGCCGCCGATCGTCGCCGTGCAGCCGCAGCTTCAATTGTACGGCAACATGGCCCTGGTGATCTGCTGGGAATCAATCGGCGCCATGCATCTGGTCGCGGCCAATCTGTTCGTGCGCGAACGCGGCGCCTGGAAGATGGTGCTGCATCAGTCCGGTCAGACATCCCATACGCCCAAGGACATGCCGTCCTCGCCGTCGCCTCAACCCACCGTGCATTAAAGGACATCACACGTCGTGACCCTCGTCATCGCGACCGCCGAACAGGGCAATACCTTTCACACCCAAGGCCTGGCGCTTGCCGACCTGCTGCGGGAGCGGGGCTATGGCGAGGAGCTGAGGGTCACCACCTCGACCGGCAGCGTCGCCAACGCCGAGCTGATCGGGACGGGCGCGGCGCAGTTCGGATTCATGGCCGCCAACTGGGCGCCGCTCGCGGTCGCCGGCCACGAGCCGTTCAAGGCGCCGATCGATCTCGCCATGGTTTCGCCGGTCAACACCGGGCCGATGTTCTTCGTCGTGCAGAAATCCTCGGCGATCCGCACGTTCAGCGATCTGCGCGGCCGTCGTGTCGCCATCGGCTACAAGGACAGCGGCATGGCACGACACATCGCGACCATCTTCGAGGCGCTCGGCTGGCAGCTCGGTGACATCGAGCCGGCCTTCCTCAATCAGGCCGATGGCGGCACGGCGCTGGCGCAGGGCACGGTCGACGCGCAATTCCAGCCGCCGCTGCCGAATACCCACTTCACCGATCTGCTCAAGCGCGTCGCGGTCAAGGTCGTGCCGTTCGCGCGCGAAGAACTCGATGCCATCCTGGCCAAGACGCCGGTCTACGGTCGCGCGACGATGCGGGCCGGCACCTTCGAGGGCCATGATCGCGATGTGGAAACATTCGGGGTGCAGAATGTGCTGGTCAGCAGCACGCGGGTGAGCGACGAGCGGGTCTATGCCGTGGCGCGGCTGTTCGCCACCGACGCCCAGGCGCTCGCCGATCGCAACCCGCTCTATGACAGTCTGCCGGCGATCATCGCGGCGGCGCGGGCGAAAGGCGTTTCGGTGCTGCAACCGGGCGGCGTGGCGCTTCATGCCGCGGCGCGGCGTGCCTTCAATGACGCAGGGGTTGCCGCATGACCGTTCGCATTTCAGGGGAAGTCGTCAGCGGCAAGGGCGTGGGGGCGAGTTTCACGAGTACCGACTGGGCCATGAAGATTTTCGAGGACGAATACGGCATCGATGCCTACCCGGGCACTCTCAACATCAAGGTCAGCAAGACCTCCCTGTCCGCGTGGCACGAGGTGGCTGCGCACGGCCGCACCTTCGCCGCGCCCGATCCGGCCTGGTGCGATGCGAAGTGCTTTTCGGTTCGGATGGAATTCGGCCATACCCAGGCCAAGGGCGTCATCGTGTTGCCGCTGGTCGCCGATTATCCACCCGATCAGGTCGAAATCGTCGCCGCGGTAAATCTCAGAAGCCATTTGGCGCTCGCCGATGGCGACCGGGTCACGCTTCATATCCAGCCCTGACCCTCCGCGCGGCCCGTGAGCGCGCCCGTCTGCGCTTGCGAATTTCGGAACAATCTCTTTCCTGCAGTTCGCGTCCGGGCGAGTTGACTCACCGGGAGGCACTTCCTACAGTGCCCGTGCTCTAGAAGACTCCAGCGGCTGGACCGCGAGCAACAGGCAGGGCAGGGAGGAACGTGATGACGCTTCGTTCGGCACGTATTTTTGCAGCGGCGACGCTGCTCGCGATGGCGATGACGGGCCCCGTGCTCGCCGATCTCAACGACAACAAGCCGATCAAATACACGGTCACCGGCGCGTCCATCCAAGGCTACTTCAAGGTCGTGGTCGAGGCCATCAACGGCATCGTGCGCGACGCCTATCCCGACAGCGCCGCGACCTTCCGCCCGGGCTCGCCCGCCGGCGGCATTCTGGAAGTCGCGACCGGCAAGGCGGAATTCACCTTCACCTCGGGCGCCCCGGAAATCGCCTACGGCATGGAAGGCAAGGCGCCGTTCAAGGAACCGCTGAAGGGCAAGATCCTGCATGTCATGCTGCTGCACCGGCATCTCATCGTGCACAGCATGATGACCAAGGAATGGTCGGACCGCTACGGCATCAAGAGCTTCGACGACATCGCCGCCAAGAAACCGCCGATGCGGCTCGCCGTGAACGATCTGGCGAACCTGCAGTCGACGCTCGGCATGCACATCGCCATCTTCAAGGCGCATGGCTTCGAGGAAGCCGACATCCAGAAATGGGGCGGCAGCTTCGTGCGCGGCAACAGCGGCATCGGGCTCGACGCGATGCGCGACGGCAAGGCGGACGTGTTCATCAACGGCCGCATGCTGCCCGATTCGGCCACGGCCGAGCTGGCGCGCGGCCGCCCGATGCTGTGGATCGAAGGCGACCCGGCGAAGATGAAGAAGGCGGCCGACGAATGGGCCTATGAGACGATGACGGTGGACAAGAGCCTCTACAGCTTCCTCAACCGGGACACCACCACGCTCAAGCTGTGGAACACCATCAACACCGGCCCGCACGTTTCCGAGGAGACCGTGTACAAGTTCGTCAAGGCGGTCTACGAGGGTCAGAAGCGCGTGCAGAGCCTGCATCCGTCGCTCGCTGAATTCTCCGGCCCGGAGATGATCAAGAATCCGATGGATCTGCCGTTCCATCCCGGCGCGGTACGGTTCTACCGGGAAAAGGGCCTGTTGAAGTAATCGTCCGCGCGCTGCGATGGGACCACGTAACTACGTCACGCGCCGGCGGCTTCGTCGCCGTCCGGCGCGTGCGCCTTGCGACCACCGCAGTCAGGAGTCCTTGATGTCGCTGCTGTCCACCCTCGGCAAAGGCCTCGCCGTCACGGGCGAGGGCGTGCGGCTCCATCACGCTGGACGGCTCGGCAAGTTCATCGCGGCCCTCTCGGTTCTGATGACCCTGGTGATCGCCTGGTACGCGCTCTACATGCCGGTCAGCGAGCACAAGCAGGTCTCGTACTTCCTGGCCTTGATCTTTCCGATCGGCTTTCTCACCACCACCATCTCCAAGAGCTTTCAACGGCTGACCTGGCTCGATTACCTGCTGGCGTTCGTCTCGTTCGTTACCGGAGCCTGGTACGCGCTCAACGAGCAGAAGTATCAGAATTGGATGCGCGGATTCTCCGAGCTGGACGCCTACGACGTGGCGGCGGGCGATTGTGGTCATCGCCCTCGTGATCGAGCTATGCCGGCGCGCCACCGGCTGGGGCCTGACCTCGATCGTGATTTTCCTCCTGCTGCATGTCGTATGGGGCCCGCTGATCTCCGGCAGCTTCTCACCATGACCCGATCTCGCTGCAGTATTTCCTCGACATGCAGACGGTGGGCACCGACGGAATTTTTGGCGGCGCGCTCTATGTCGCCGCCAGCTACGCCTTCCTGTTCGTGTTCTTCGGCAGCCTCTACAGCATCGCCGGCGGCGGCCAATTGCTGTTCGATCTGGCGGCCGCGGTCACCGGCCGCATGGTCGGCGGTCCGGCCAAGGCCTGTGTCTTCTCGAGCGCGCTCTATGGCTCCGTGTCGGGCAGCCCGGTGGCCGACGTCGCCACCACCGGCCCGGTCAACATCCCGATCATGAAGAGCATCGGCATCCCGGCCGAACGCGCCGCCGCTATCGAGGCGGCGGCATCGACGGGCGGCGCCATGCTGCCGCCGGTGATGGGCGCCGTCGCATTTCTCATGGCGGATTTACCGGAATCTCCTACAGCGCGATCACGCTCGCGGTTCTGCCCGTCGGCGATTCTCTATTACGTCGGCATCTATTTCCTGGTGCATTTCGACGCCGTGCGGTTCAAAGTCGGCCGGCTGCCCGAGGATCGCATCATCGGCGTCGAGGTGGCGCTGCGCCGCGGCTGGTTCAATTTGATTCCCTGGGCGGTGCTCATCTATCTGCTGATCAAGGGCTACTCGCCGGCCTATATCGGCGCCGGCTCCGCTCTTTCCGTGATCGTTGTCGAGCTGGTTCTCCAGAACCCATGCCATCGGACCGAGGCGGTTCATCGCCGCCTGCGTCGACACCTGCGTGAATATCGTGCCGCTCGCCGCGGCGGTCGCCGCTGCCGGCCTGATGATCGGCTGCATCGAACTGACCGGCCTGTCCGGCAAGTTCACCGTGCTGCTGTTCGGCCTGTCGGGCGGCGACGTGGTCCTGTCGCTGATCCTCGCCGCCATCATTCTGGTGCTGATCGGCGCCGGCGCGCCGACCACCGGCGTCTACATCATGGGTGTGGCGCTGATCGCCCCGATCTTCGTCGTCAAGTTCGGCATGCCGGTGCTCGGCGTCCATATGTTCATGCTGTTCTATGCCTGCATGTCGGCGGTTTCGCCGCCCATCGCCGTGGCCTGCTTCACGGCGGCCGCCATTGCCGGCGTCAATCCCAACAAGATCGCGCCGCTGACCACCAAGCTGGCGATCGGCGGCTTCATTCTGCCGTTCTATTTCGTGTTCAATCCCGGCCTGCTGATGGAGGGCGACGCGTTCCAGATCGTCACCGACTGCCTGTTCGCCATCGTCATGATGCTGGCCGCCATCATCGCCGTGCACGGCTGGGTGCTGCAGCGCCGTGTGCCGTGGTGGCTGCGTCTGATCATGGCCGGGCTGGCCGCGCTTATCATCAACTCCGGATCCCGTGGTGCAATATCCGGCGGTGGCGGCCGCGACGGCGCTGTGCGGCCTGCTCTGGGGTTTGGCCCATATGGAATCGCGCAAGACGCGGGCTACCGCTTAGCGCCTTGTCGTCGTGCGTCGCTGTTTGAAATTGCGCGGCGCCGGATTAGAGTGCCGCCCGAACGCGTTGGCCGTCGAATTCGTATGCAAGAGGCGTAGTGATGACCGATACCATGACCATTGGCGTGAAACCCCTGACTCCCAAGATCGGCGCCGAGATTACCGGCGTCGACATCAGCCAGCCGCTCGACGCGGCGACATTCAAGGCAATCCACGATGCCTGGCTGAAGCATCAGGTGCTGGTGTTCCGCAACCAGAAGCTCGACGGCGACCAGCAGATCGCGTTCGGCCGGCGCTTCGGCGAGCTGCAGGAAGTGCGCACCACGCCCGGCCTCAATTCCAGCCCCTATTTCCTGATGGTCAGCAACGTCATTGGTCCCGACGGCAACAAGGGCGCGCTGCCGGACGGCGAAATGCAGTTCCATTCCGACCAGTGCTATTACGAGCTGCCCGGCAAGGCGACGCTGCTCTACAGCATCGAGGTGCCGCCGACCGGCGGCGATACGCTGTTCTCGAGCGCGACCGCGGTCTACGATTCGCTGCCGGCCGAGGTGAAGACGCGCATCGACGGGCTCCAGGCGCTCAACGTCTATGACTACGGCTCCAACCCGACGATCAAGGCCAAGGAGATCGCGCCCGATGCGCCGAAGTTCGTCGCATCCCGTCGTGCGCACCCATGACGAGACCGGCCGCAAGGGTCTCTATGTCAACCGCCTGATGACCGACCATATCGTCGGCATGGAGCGCAAGGAGAGCGACGAGCTTCTCGAATACCTGTTCCAGCAGGCCGAGAAGCCGGAATTCATCTACAGCCATAAATGGTCGGTCGGCGAGCTCGTGATGTGGGATAATCGCTGCACGCTCCACGCGCGCACGGATTTCAGCCCCAACACGCGGCGCATGCTGCGGCGCATCAGCATCAAGGGAAAGCGCCCGGCCTGATCACGGACCTGCGCGCCAAGAATCAACAAGGAAAGACAATCAATGATCGACCTCTACACCTGGACGACGACCAACGGCCGCCGCGCCATCATCATGGCCGAAGAGGCGGGGCTGCCCTACAACCTGCACTGGATCAACATCCAGAAGGGCGACCAGAAGACGCCGGAATACGCCAAGATCAATCCCTATCGCAAGATCCCGTCGATGACCGACAGCGAGGGGCCCGGCGGCAAGCCGGCGACGATCTTCGAATCGGTCGCCATCTGCTTCTACCTGGCCGAGAAAAGCGGCAAGTTTCTCGGCTCGCCGGCTGAGCATCCCGACGTGCTGAAATGGTCGATGTTCCACGCCACCAATGTGCTGTGGACCACCGGCGGCCTCGGCCGCATCAACGATCCCGCGATCGAAAGCGGTTCGCTCAGGCAGTTGGAGACGATGGATGCGCATCTCGCCAGCAACGAGTATTTCGCCGGCAGCTACTCGATCGCGGACATCATTCCTTACACCCGCATCGGCGCCATCAAGCACGACACGGTCAAGGTCTCGGATTATCCCAACGTCACCAAATGGCTCGAGCGCGTCGGCGCACGGCCTGCGGTGAAGAAGGGGATGGAGGTCAAACCGGCGGCCTGACGTTCGCAATCTGCGCTGAAAAAAGCCCCGCGGCGATCCGCGGGGCTTTTTTTATCGCCGTGCGTCAGGCTATGAGGATGCACGCCGCAAGCACGCATATGCGGATCGCTAGATGTGCGTCGGCGGTGCGAAATTCTCGGCGCCATCCGGCACGGTCTTGGCGGGATATTCGACCATCTTCTGAAACAGCATGTGCATGAACAGGAAGAGCGGCTTGGCCTTCATCACCAGGACGATCATCTGCTGGTCGCCGTCGTTGATGTGCTGGTGCACGCAGCCGTTCTCCACGACGATGCTGTCGCCCGCCTCATAGGTGTAATGAACGCCGTCGTGGATGTCGTGGCCTTTGCCGGTCAGGATGTAGAAGGCCGCCGAATTCATATGGCCATGCTTCTGGCCGACGCCGTGCGGCGCGTAGACGTCGAGGTGGCATTCGATGGATTGCGCGATATTGACCGACTGCGGATTGATCACCGCCTTGTCCCAGAACTGCGGGCCGCCGTGCCAACCCCAATCCTTGGCGTGATAGACGCGCGGCTGCTCGAACAGGCTCTTGTAGACCTCGCCGTAGGTGCCTTCGAGCGCGCGCACGAAAACCCGCTTGCGGTCCCAGCGGTCCCACACCTTTTCCTTCGGCTGGTTGTGGCCGAGGCCGCCGTCTTGCTCGCCGTGACTGTGAACGTGTTCTTCGGACATAGAGCCTTCACCCGGTCAGATGTGAGTAGCGTTCCTTCGCTCGCCTGCAGACCGGCCCGACGATGGGCTGACCACCGTCGCCGAGGCGCGCTCCGCCCTGGACAGGGCACGCCCTGTTCGCGGGCAAGTCCCTATAATTCCTTCATTGTAGGCAAAACCGGACGCGCCGCAACTGGCCCCGCCGCCGCCTGCACCGACCATGAATTTGGCACGTTAAGCGCAACATGCTAGCCTGATCCCATCAAGAGCCACGGCATGAACCGGGCCCCTCGGAATGACTGGGAGGTCTTCTATGAAACCCATCAGTAAGCGACGCGTCGCGGCTGTCATGGCTGCCTCCGGCTTTGCGTTGTGCGTTTCGGAGGTGCAGGCCCAATCGGTGGCCGAGTTCTATAAGGGCAAGACCATCCGCATGGTGGTCGCCTCGGACCCGGGCGGCGGCTACGACGTGTATGCCCGCACATTCGCGCCCCACTACGCCCGCCATATTCCGGGACAGCCCCATATCGTCGTGCAGAACATGCAGGGCGCCGGCGGCGTGCTGGCGACCAACTGGGTTTACGGCGTGGCGCCTAAGGACGGCACTGCTATCGGCATGACCCAGCGCGGCGTGCCGTTCCTGCCGCTGTTCGGCAAGCAGGGACCGACCTTCGATCCGACCAAGTTCAATTGGATCGGAAGCCTGAACAATGAGACCGGCGTCATTACCCTGTGGCACACCTCCAAAGTGAAGACCTTGCAGGACGCCATGCAAACCGAAGCGCTGCTCGGTGGAAGCGGCCCGAACGACACCGAAACCTATCCGGCGCTGCTCAACAACACGATCGGCACCAAGTTTCGCATTATCTCCGGCTATCCCTCGACAACCGGCATCACGCTCGCCATGGAGCGCGGCGAGATCGAAGGCCTGAGCCAGTCCTGGGGATCGGTGGCCACGGAAAAGCCCGACTGGGTGCGCGACCGCAAAATCTCGGTCCTGGTGCAGATCACCGGTGTCAAGCATCCCGATCTGCCGGACGTGCCGGTGATCATGGACTATGTGAAGGATCCGGAGCACCGCGCGATCTGGCAGCTCATGCTGGCGCAGAAGGCGATGGGCCGGCCGTTCCTGGCGCCGCCTGACATCCCGGCGGAACGCGCCACGGCACTGCAGGCGGCCTTCGACGCGGCGGTGAGGGATCCCGCATTCGTCGCCGAGATGGAGAGGACGAAGAAGGAGCTGACGCCGGTCAGCGGTCCGGAGATCGCCAAGATGATCGCCGAGGTTGCCGCCGCGCCGAAGGAGATCCTGGCCAAGGTGGAAAGCTTCACCGACTATCGCGGCCAGCGGCAGACGGTGAAGATCGCCGATGAGAAGCATAGCGGCAAGGTGACCAAAGTGGAGGAGGGCGGCCGCGCGCTGGCCATCAGCGCCGGCGGCAAGGAGGTCAGCACAAAGATCTCGGCCTCGCGCACCAAGCTCCAACTCGACGGCAAGGAAGCCAAGCGCGAGGATTTGCGCGCCGGCCTGACCTGCACGATCACCACCAAGCCGGGCAACGCGGAAGCCGACATCATCGACTGCCAGAGCGGCGGATGACCAAGCCAGTGTGCCGCCCAGAAGCCTAGGCGCATCGGCGCGGCGGTGCGCTCAACGATCGTGACGGCCGCGACGAGTGCCCGCATCACTTGTTGGTTCGCGGGAAGCTTCGTGGTGCGCCCGACGAGTTCGGGCCGTGACGGTTCGCGCGGATTGAGCCGCGCAAACGAGCGTTTTGAACCAGTCGGCCGAAGGCGTGACGAGGCGAACAGCGGTCACCGGGTTTTGAGTTGGTTCGGCGGTGCGATGGGACTATGACGGGGCATGGATGATTCACCCGTCGCCACGGCAGCGAAGTTCCGCGATCCCGACATGACCGCCAAGGGCGAGCGGCGCGCCCACGTGGATTTCACCGGCCTGCGGACCCTGTGGGTCAATACCGGGACGCTGTGCAACATTACCTGCGCCCACTGCTACATCGAATCGAGCCCGCGCAACGACCGGCTCGCCTATTTCCCGCTGGCCGATCTGATCGGCTATCTCGATGAGATCGCGCTCCACCACTGGCAGACCCGCGAGATCGGTTTCACCGGCGGCGAGCCCTTCATGAATCCCGACATCATGGCGATGCTCGAGGTGGCGCTCGCGCGTGGCTTCCGCGCGCTCGTGCTGACCAACGCCATGCGGCCGATGCGCCACCACGAACGGCATCTTCTCGGATTGCGCCAGCGCTTCGGCGACCAATTCACCGTCCGCGTCTCGCTCGATCATCCGACCGCGGCCCGGCATGACGAGGAGCGCGGGGCCGGCGGCTTCACGGCGACTCTCGACGGACTGAAGTGGCTGTCGGCGAACGGATTTGCCGCGCGTGTCGCCGGGCGCACCCTGTGGGGCGACTCGGAGCGAGAGCTGCGCCGGGCCTATGCCGAGCTGTTCGCGCGCGAGTCTATCCGCCTCGATGCGGCGGATGGCGAACAGTTGGTGCTGTTTCCGGAAATGGATGCCGCGGCCGAGGTGCCGGAGGTCACCGAACGCTGCTGGGACATCCTGCAGGTGTCGCCCGACGCGATGATGTGCGCCTCGGCCCGCATGGTGGTGCGGCGGCGCGAATCCGCGGCGCCGGCGGTGGTCGCCTGCACTCTGCTGCCCTATGACGCGCAGTTCGAAATGGGGCGCAATCTGACGGCGGCGATAGGGCCGGTGAAGCTCAACCATCCCCATTGCGCCAAGTTCTGCGTGCTGGGCGGCGGCTCGTGCAGCCGAAGCGCTTGATTTCGCCCATTTTCCGACGGCAACTTAGTTAAAATTAACAATTAAACCAATAGATTGCGCGCCGATGTTCCTTGACCGTGGCAACTTGCCGTGCGACGAATCGCCTGTGATCCTCGGTTGAATGGGTTTCCATGATCGCACCAGTGTCCAACGGCTATGCTCAGCGAGTTCGCGGGAAGCCGCGTGACCGCTGGCGCGCGCAATGTGGCGAAGACGTCCGATACGCCGAGCATCGAAACCACCGCTGCATCCAAACGCACCGGCGCCCAGGAAGAATCGCTGTTGCGTGAAGGCGCGGAAGGTCCGGAAGCCGCGCCGGCACCCGACGGCGGCGAGGGCTTCGGCAAGCGCCGTCAGCGCGGCCGCGACAAGCTTACCGACGTGGTCGAAGGATCGCTGGCCTGGAACGCGCGCGTGCGCGCTGCCGCCGAGGCCTACCGCTTCACCATCGACAAGCTCGACAAGACGGAACGCCGGTGGAAACCCGGCGAGGTCTACGACAAGCCGTCCTAGAGCACGATCCGCTCCCATGGAATCGGACATGCTCTCGAGTCTCGATTGAATCGCGTTTTCTGCGCCGAACCGGTTCCACTTCGGCGGCAAACGCTCCAGGCCGCCGTTGAAGGATTCTTGGCCCAAAACGCGGCCCGGCGAGGGCGCCACCCGGCCGCAAACGGCACCGATTCCGCTTAACCGGCTTTTTAGGATTGCCGCGCTATAAACGGCGGATGGCATTCGACCGCTCCATACCGCCCGCGGCGCGCACGGCTCTCGATGTCGCCATCTGGTTTCTCGACCGGGCGCGCGCCGACGATAGGCATCTACCGTTCCAAACGCTGCATCGGCTGCTCTACCTCGCCCAAAGCCATTTCGCGGCCGAAGTCGGCGGCCCCCTGATGCCGGCGATCTTCCTGGCCGAAGATGGCGGGCCGGTCGAACCCAATCTGCAGCGCCTGCTCGCCGATGGCCGGCCGGATGAACTCATGGTCGATATCCTGATCGGCCGGGTGCGCGACTTTCTTGGCACGGTGTGGGACCGCTACGCCCATATGCCGGTCGAGCGGCTCAACGATCTGGTCGCCAAGAACACGGCCTACGTCGAGACCGGCCGCGGCCACATCATCGATATTGCAGCCATGGCTGCGGCGATTGCCGTCATGGCACCGCCGCCGCAACCGCCGGTGCGCGTGCTGCGCACCCAGAGCGGCGCGCCGGTCGCCGTGCGCGCCTGGACGCCGAAGGCCACCGCGGGCAAACCCAAGCACTGACCTCAGTCGTTCTCGGCATCGGGCATCGCATTGCACGGATCGTCGTCGTCGACCCGCGCGGTGAACCACACCAGGTCGTAGGGCAGCCGCGCCAAGTCCGCATCCGGCATCGCATCGTCACCGGCTTCGACGAAGGCCAGCGAGACCACCCGCGCCTCGGGCGCGAGCCGCGCGAGATGCAGCGGCACGCCGCGATCCCTGCGCGCATGGCCCGCGCCGGCGATCAAGACCGCCGCCCATCTTGCGCTCCGAGCGGCGCCATTGATCGACCATGACCCAGGCCATATGGCCATCGCGCGCGTATTGGGCTAGCGCGAAAGGCGCCAGGCTGCGCTCGGGCAGCTTGCCGCAATGGGCGGCCTGCATCTCTGCGGCGTGTCCGGCGAGCACGGCTTTGTCCGCCGCCGGATCGAGCCGCAGTTGCGCCGCGAACGGAGCGGGCAGGGCCGCGAGCCCGTCGCGCGCGATCGCCCGCGCCAGGACCGGCGGCAGGTTGGCCGCGAGCACCGGCAGGCCGCGCCGCATGGCCGCGGCCACGATGGGCTGGTATTGGTTCCAGTGCGGCCAGCCGCTGTCGGCCCAGTTCAGCGCCGGTGCCGAGCTGCGCCGAATTCTGCGGCGACGCGGCGAGATATTGCGACAGCCGAGCGGCCTGATCGCTGTCGATCATCTCGAGAGCCACGGCATAACGCGGCGCCCTCGTCAGCAGGCTGTCGACCGCCCAAGCCTGCAGCCGGTGATGGTCCGGGTTGTCGTGGCGCTCGCCGAGCAGCACGAAATCGGCGCCGGCCAGGCGGTCGAGCAATTGTTCGGGCGTCAGCCGGCGACCGCTCGCCGGCTCGCGGATCTCGCCGGTGAGCGGCGCTTGCCGGGCGAGGGGCGCTTCCCACGGCGGCGCCGGGGGCGTCTGGGCGCGCGCTGCGGCGGCGGCCGACAAGACAAGTGCGACGATGCAGCCCGTCACGGACCAGACGATGTTCGCTCGAGCCGTCATGGAAATTGCCTATGCTGCCGGAGTGGGGCCTGCGGATGCTTGGCGGGCAGGAGCTTGCGAGTATACTGGCGCGGATTTTGGGAGCGAAAGAATAATGGGGTGCGAGAGCGGTGCGGCCATGATGGCGACACGCCGGGGTTTTTTTGGGCGTTGCTTCTGTTCATGAACCGCCTGCAACTCGTCTATCTCGTGCTCCTCGGGGCCGTTTGGCCGGACATTGCCGCCGCGGCCGAGGGCGCGCCACATCTCGACGGGGCGTCGCTCGGCATCCTGTGGATCGTGCCATTCGCCGGGATTCTGCTCTCGATCGCGATCCTGCCGCTCGTCGTGCCGCATTTCTGGCACCAGCATTTCGGCAAGGTGGCGGCGTTTTGGGCGCTCGCCTTTCTCGTGCCATTCACGATTGCGTTCGGAACCGCGGTTGCCCTCTATGAGGTGCTGCACACGCTTCTTCTGGAATACATTCCGTTCATCATCCTGTTGCTCGCCCTATTCACGGTGACGGGAGGCGTGCGGATCAGCGGACGGTTACGTGGCACGCCGGCGGTCAACACGGGGATCCTCTTCGCCGGCACCATCATCGCCAGCTGGATGGGCACCACCGGCGCGGCCATGCTGCTGATCCGACCGCTGATCGATGCCAATGCCCAGCGCCGGTTCAAGACGCACACGGTGGTCTTTTTTATCTTCCTGGTCGCCAACATCGGCGGCGCGCTGACGCCGCTCGGTGATCCGCCGCTGTTCCTGGGCTTTCTCAAGGGCGTGCCGTTCTTCTGGCCCACGGTACACCTTCTTCTCCCGATGCTCTTCGTTGCCACCATTCTCCTCGCGGTCTTTTATGCCTTCGACACCTACATGTATCGCAAGGAAGCCTCCAACGCCCCGGTCGCTGATCAGGCGGCGGGCGGTCGCGCGCTGCATCTCGAGGGCGGCGAAAATCTGATCCTTCTCGTCGAAATCGTTGGCGCGGTGCTGATGAGTGGCATCTGGCAACCCGGCGTCTCGCTGCCCTTGTACCACGTGGACGTGCCCTTGCAGGCCATCGTGCGCGACGCGCTGTTGATTGCGATCGTCTTCGCCTCCCTGCGGCTGACCCGCGGCGAGGGCCGCGCTGCCAACGCCTTCACGTGGTTCCCCATTCTCGAAGTCGCCAAACTGTTCGCCGGCATTTTCCTCACCATCATTCCGGCGATCGCCATTTTGCGTGCCGGCACACAGGGGGCATTGGGCGCCGTCGTCGCCGCGGTCACCGATCCCGTGACCGGGGCGCCTGCCAATGCGACGTATTTCTGGCTGACCGGGCTGCTGTCGAGTTTTCTCGACAACGCGCCGACCTATCTGGTGTTCTTCAACACCGCGGGCGGCGACCCGGCGGTGCTCACCGGCCCGCTGGCAGCCACGCTCGCCGCGATCTCGGCCGGCGCGGTGTTCATGGGAGCGAACACCTATATCGGCAATGCACCGAACTTCATGGTGCGCTCGATCGCCGAGGAAAAAGGTGTCCGGATGCCGAGCTTCTTCGGCTACATGGTCTGGTCGTCGGTCTTTCTCTTGCCGCTGTTCGTGCTGACGACTCTGGTATTCTTTCGCTGAAGCTGGACTGGCGTCAGTGCGCCATGAGGACCGGCAGGTGCATTTTGCCGAGGACGTCATGGGTGGCGCCGCCGAACAGCAACTCCGACAGGCGAGACCGTCCGTGAGCCCCCATCACCAGCAAGTCGCTGCCGGCCTCCTTCGCCGCACCGAGTATGATTTCGCCGACGTTTTCGAACGTCCCGCAGCCGCGTGTCTCGAGCCGGGCCGCGATACCATGCGCAGCGAGGAAATCACCAATCGCGGTGTCCCGCGCCGCGTCGATCGTCAGTACCGAGACGGTTTCGGCGCAAGTCAGCAGCGGCAGGGCGTCATGCACGGCGCGCGCGCAGGAACGCTCCGCCTTCCATGCGATCATCACGTTACGCGCGGCCACGTCGGCCCAGCCCGCGCGCGGCAGAATCAGCACCGGCCCGGCCGACTGCAGCGGCAGGTAGTCGGAGCGATGCAGGCTGATGGCGTCGTCCAGGCCGCTCGATCGCTGCTGGCCAACCAAGGTGATATCGGCGTAGAACGAATAGGCGGTCAGGATATCGAGCGTTTCACCCTGGGCGACGGTCCACCGCCATCGAATCGCCTCCTGCCCACAACGCTCTCGCGTCTCTGACTCCATGCGTTCGGCTTTGGCACGCAGTTGCGCGATGATTTCCTCGACGTACCCCAGCGATGCTCCGCGGCCTTCGACCTGGACGGGAATGACCGACGGCTCGATAATGAACAGTCCGTGTATTTCCGCATCGAAGCGGCGGGCCAGGGAGAGACCGGCTTCGAGCCGAGCGCGGCCGCGCTCTTCGTGGTGCCCGATGTGGATAAGAATGCGTTTGATGGACATGGAGAGCCTTAGCGAAAGCCGGGAGATGGCACTTACGGCAGTTCGCGCCGATCGACAACATAAAACGGGCGTCGACAGAAAAGGCCGCCACCATGGGCAACAGATGACGCATGGATCTCATTTCCCAAGCCGCCTCGAATGCGCTTTTTCGATGACGCCGGTGATCGTTGCCCTTGCTCGTCTCTGCTCGTCTCTATGTATACTTGCGCTGCTTGAACTATGAGGCCCGGAACCTGCGTAGCGCGATACCTGTCGAGCGACACTAATTCTAGATGGTTGACAATACTGACCAACTATAGAGTGTGGTTATACGAATGTTTTGAGAAGTCTTATAAAAGTGCGTCGGGCCAAAAGCTGCTCTGGTCGGTTAAAATAAAAAATGTTAGCTTCTTTTTAGAGGCTTCCATGAGTACGGGGGGAAGACTTGCAAATGGTAGAATTCAGTTCCGCGGACAATTCCGGTCCTATTCAGACCGAGGAAATGCGCGGTACGGTGAAGTGGTTTAATGCGGTCAAAGGCTTTGGCTTTGTAACGCCGTCTGACGGGTCGAATGATGCTTTCCTTCACCTGTCCGTGTTGCGTGACGCGGGTTATCAGGAGCTGCAGCCGGGGGCGACGATTCTTTGTGAAGTCGCAAAGCGGGCCAAAGGCCTGCAGGTAACCCGCATTGTGGAGGTCGATTGTTCGACCGCGAAACCTGTCGCGCGGCCGATGCGCGATGCCATGGAGCATGCGCCCACGTCGCTTGCCGACGACAGCAGCTATACGCCGGCTGCCGTAAAATGGTTCAATACCGAGAAGGGCTACGGTTTCGTTTCGTTGGCCGACAGCCAGCGGGATGTCTTCGTGCACGTCGTCACGCTACGCCGTGCCGGCATCCAGCAGCTCGAACCCGGGCAGCAGGTCGAGGTGGTCATCACCGACGGACCCAAGGGACCGCAGGCCGCCGACATTCGCATGGGCTGATCGCTTCGGGGGGAGGATCGCCGTGATGAGAAGCGCTGGACGCCGTATGGCGCCCAGCGCTTCTGTTTTTGGCGCGCCGCTGTGCCCTCGCGCTTTCCCTCGCCCGGCAATCCACCAAGTCCGATTGTCTATCGCCTCGCGTGCGGATAAAGTTGCCCATGATGATGCGCCGCTCTCTGCTCCCAATGATACTTTGCGCCGGCGCGTTGGTTGCAGTGGCGCAAGGTGCGGTCTTCGCGCCCCGCGTGGCGTTCGCCCAGGCCCAGCCCGGCCTTGTCACGTTCCCGGTCACGCCGCTCGCCATTCAGACCAGCGCCGGCAAGAGCCTTCGTTTCAGGGTCGAGGTGGCGAAGAGCCCGGAAGAGCGGTCGCAGGGGCTGATGTTCCGCCGCGCGCTCGCCTCGGACGCCGGCATGCTGTTCGACTTCGGCCGCACCGAGCCGGTCGCCATGTGGATGAAGAACACGCTGATCCCGCTCGACATGCTGTTCATCGGCAGCGATGGCGCCATTGTCAATATCGCCCAGCGCACGGTGCCGCAGTCGCTGACGCCGATTCCCTCCGCCAAGCCGGTGCGCTTCGTCCTCGAACTGCCGGGCGGCACGACCTCGCGCCTCGCCATCAAGCCCGGCGACAAGGTCATCCATCCGCTGCTCGGCACGGGCGAACCGTAATCGCCATAGGCGTCATGCCCCGGCCAGCGGGGCAGTCTTGTGCGGATGGCGCAACACCTCCCACCGTCATGCCCCGGCCGGCCAAGCCCACGGCTGTGTGGATACCGAGCCGGACTGCCGTGGACTGACAAGACGGCGATGCGGCGAGCGTTGGCCGAGCGTAAGCGCGCAGGCGCAGGAAGAACGCCGCGCCTTACTTCTTCCGCGCCAGGGTCAGCCCGTCGCCGATCGGCACCAGGCTGAGCGAGACGCGCTTGTCGGTTTTGAGCTTCTTGTTGAAGGCGCGGATCGCCTTGGTATCGACCGACTGATCGGCGTCGTCGAGCACGCTGCCGCCCCACAGCACGTTGTCGATGGCGACCACGCCGCCCGGGCGCAGCAGCTTGAGCACGCGCTCGTAGTAGGCGCGGTAATTCTCCTTGTCGGCATCGATGAAGGCGAAGTCGAACTTGCCGGCCTGGCCCTCGCGCAGCAAGCCGTCCAGAGTCCTCTTGGCGGGCGCCAGCCGCAGGTCGATTTTCTTTTCGACGCCGGCCTCGCGCCAGAATTTGCGCGCGATGGCGGTGTATTCCTCGCTCACGTCGCAGCAGATCAGTTTGCCGCGCTCGGGCAGGGCGAGCGCCACGCAGGCCGCGCTGTAGCCGGTGAAGGTGCCGACCTCGATGGCGCGCTTGGCACCGATCATCTGCACCAGCAGCGCCATGAACTGACCCTGCTCAGGCGAGACCTGCATGTTGCCGCGCGGCCGCCGCTGGGTGAACTCACGCAACCGGCGCAGCACGGCTGGCTCGCGCAGCGAGACCCGCAGCAGGTAGTCGTGGAGCGGATCGGTCATGGTGATGGTGCGGCTCGACATCAGCGGTTCTCCTTGGTCATTGCATCGTGGCGCTCGCGCCAGTCCCACGGCGGGTCGAAATCGAAACGCGCGGGTTCGTCCGCCGCATAGGTCCGCGTGATTGCGCCATAGGCCATCGCCTGGCCGTCGCGTACCATGGCACGCCCGATATCTTCGCCCCTGACCGGTTTGCCATCCTTGCTGTCGCTTGCAAGGTAGCATTGCGCGACCTCGCGGCCATAGCGGTCGGTGTCGCGCTGTTCGCACACCACGATGCGGCCGGCAACCAGGCCGGCGAGATGGGCCTGCGCGCGCTGGCCGCACCGAGTGCCATCGTGACAGGGCTGGAAGAGCTCCGGTGCATCGATGCCATAAAGCCGCACCCGCGCGCCGGCGATGATCAGGGTGTCGCCGTCGGCCGCGTCGGCCGCGCCCCTGATCTCGTTGCGTGGCAGCAGGCCGAGCCATGCGCCGGCGGCGACGAAGACGAGGATAAATAGCCGCAGGTTGCCGGGGCGAAGCGCGCGGAGGACCTGACGGGCGAAACCACCGCCTCGTCCGGCGCCGCGCGGCGGGAAGGAGGGACGGCGCGCTGCCACGTCATCCGCCGAGACGGCCGCGCAGCTCGATCAGTTCGCCGGCGGGACCGCGGAAGACGGCGCGGTGCCAGCCTTCCTCGGCGGCGGAGCGCGGCGTCGTCCGGTACGGCCGCTGCACCACCGGCACGCCGGCCGACGTCAGCTTGTCGGCCGCCGCCGTGATGTCGTCGGTTTCGAGGCAGAAGTGGAAGCCGGACATGGGCTCGGCCGCGTCGCGCTGGGTGAGTTCGAGCACCGTGCCGCCGAGCCGCAGATAGGCGATCGCGCCGCCGCCCGAACTCGGGTGTTCGAAATACCGTTCGAAGCCGAACATCGATTCGTAGAACGTCGCGGCCTGGACCACGTCGGGAACATGGAGAGCGAGGTGATCGATCCGCTTGAACATGCGAGGCTCTCGTGGTTTGCGGCCGGGCTGAGATGACGCCTCGTTATAGCGGCTTTGGCGGATGAAGGGCAGGGGCAGCGCTTCATGATCTCATGGCCTGCTCGACTGGGCCGTTTCTGGCTCACGGCCGGTCGAGACGGCCAGCCTGCCGCTCGCTTCACGCCCGGACAAGCGGTGGACAACGACGTTACAGGAAAGAATTCACACCGCCAGTTGGCCGGCCATCATCAGCCTTGCCCCTGCGGCGCGCCCGCTTTAGGTTCTGGCCCAAGTTTCCAGGATACCGTCCGCGCCCTGTTCGACGGGGCGCGGCGCCCGTCGGGGCGTAGCTCAGCCTGGTAGAGCGCCAGCTTTGGGAGCTGGATGCCGGAGGTTCGAATCCTCTCGCCCCGACCAATTCCCCCGACGGCGATGTCATGCGGCGCGGCGCAACAGCGCCCGTTGCGGTCGTCAGCGCCAGGAGCCTTGGGCCCGCGGCGCTTGACCCGGCCCAGGCTTCGCGCTAGCCAATAGCCCCTTCATTGAGCGGAGAGCCCCGTGAGCCAGCCATTTACCAAGCCGGTGCGCATTTTCCGGCCCGCGCGCAACGCCATGCAGCAGGGCAAGGCCAACACCCGGCAATGGCTGGTCGAGGAGCAGCATCCCGAGCCCAAGAGCCACGATCCGCTGATGGGCTGGATCTCGTCGCGCGACACGCGCAGCCAGGTCAGACTGCGCTTCGACACGAAGGACGAGGCGATCGCCTATTGCGAGCGGCACGGCCTGCAGTACCGCGTCGAGGAGCCCAAGGAAGCGGTCATCCGGCCCAAGAGCTACGCCGCCAACTTCGCCTTCAACCGCATCCGCACCTGAGCTGAGACATTGAGCCCTGCCTTGCTTGGCCGTGTCGCCGTCCCGCTTAGTTGTGCTAGTGTCCGCGCGCTCAGCCGCGCACGCGCCCTTAGCTCAGCTGGATAGAGCAACGGCCTTCTAAGCCGTAGGTCGCAGGTTCGAGTCCTGCAGGGCGCGCCATCCTTCACAAGAGGTGCTACGGCACCCGCCGCAACTCCGGTGCGAAGGGGCTGAGGCCGAGCCATTGCTGCATGGCTTTGGCGATCTGTGGATCGCCGTCGAGTTCGATATTGCCGGCCTCGATCTCCCGGCGCAGTTTGGTGATGCCCATCCAGATCGCGGTCATGCTCTTGAGCGACCCGGTCACCAGAAGATCGAGCTCGAATCCGGGATCGAACCCGCACAAATCCACGGCGCCCGCGTCCACGATCAGCCACCAGTTCTGCTTCGCTTGGGGAAGTTCGGGATACTGAAACTGAATCGTGCAGCGCTTGGGCGGCAAGGGCTCCGGTTTCAGGTTGCGCCGCATGTCCCACATCAGGAGCGATGGGTCGAGATTTCTCAGCGAGAGCTGCAATTCCACCCATCGCTGTCCCCACGAGCCGATGCCCATGATCAGCGGGCGTAGCTCTTCCCCGGCCATGGAAAGACGGTAATCGACGACGCCCTTTTTGGCGCGTCTGATCTCGATGATGCCGGCTCTCTCGAGTTCCTTGAGCCGTTTCGACAGGAGCGCCGGCGACATCCGAGGCACGCCCCGGCGCAGATCGTTGAAGCGCGTCGTGCCGCACAGAAGCTCGCGGATGACCAGCGTCGTCCAGCGTGTACACAGGATTTCCGACGCCATCGATACCGGGCAGAATTGGCCGTACCCTCCGCGATCTGCCATGGAATTTACCCTGGTTATTGTGAAGTTCCGATACGAGCCTGAGCCGGGAGAGGATACCGCAGACGCTACAGTTCGTGAACTGGACACCTTGGGCCTGGGGCGCGACCCTGCCATTTTCCAAAAGGAGGAAAAGTCATGATCAGCGGTCAGAATACTCTTCCGAAGGCATCCCCGGTGTCCGGTATCGCCCCGCGCAACGCCGTCGAGGCGGCCCGCGCTCTTCTCCCCATCCTGTCCGAGCGGGCCTCTCAGATCGACGAGAACGATACCTTCGTCGCGCAGAACTACGGCGTCCTGAAGGAGGCCGGGCTTGTCGAGGCCGGCGTGCCAGGGGACCTGGGCGGTGGCGATGCGACGGTTTCCGAACTGGCGGACATGTTGCGCATTCTGGCACATGCCTGCGGCTCGACCGCGCTCGCGTTCGCCATGCACACGCATCAGGTCGCAATTCCGGCATGGCGCTGGCGCTACCAGAAGGTGGCGGCGGTCGAGCCCTTGCTGAAACGCATTGCCGCCGAACGCCTGATCCTGCTGTCGAGCGGCGGGTCGGACTGGATCGGCGGTTCCGGCAAGGCGGCCAAGGTCGACGGCGGCTGGCGGGTGGACGCGCGCAAGGTTTTCACCTCCGGCGCCCAGGCCGGCGATCTCCTGATGACCGGCGCCATCGCACAATCCGAGGACGGCGCGTCGTCGGTCATTCATTTCGCGGCGCCGATGAAAGCGCCCGAAGTGAAGGTGGTCGAGACCTGGCACGCGCTCGGCATGCGCGGCACCGGGTCCCATGACGTGGTGATCGACGGGCTGTTCGTGCCCGACAAAGCGGTGAGCTTTTCGCGCAAGGCGGGAGAATGGCATCCGGTCTTCCAGGTCATTGCCACGGTCGCCTTCCCGTTGATCTATGCCGTTTATCTCGGCGTGGCGGAAAGCGCCCGCGATATCGCCGTGGAGCTCGCCAAGAAGAAGCCGCCGACCGGCTACATCTTCGATCTGGCCGGGCGCATGGAAACTTCTCTGCGCGCCGCCCGTCTGGCGCACCGCTGGATGGTCGAGGTGGTCGAGCGCAACGCGCCCTCGGCCGAAACCGTCAACGACATGATGATCGGACGTTCTCTCGTCGCCGACAGCGCGATCAAGACGGTCGAACTGGCGATGGAACTGGCCGGCGGCGCGGGCTTCTACCGCCGCGCCGGGCTGGAGCGCCGCTTCCGCGACGTCCAGGGCGCGCGCTACCATCCGCTGCAGGCGGGACCCCAGGCCCACTATGCCGGCGCGATGGCGCTCGGGCATCCGGTCGCCAACATTTATTGACCGATGGTCCGGTCATCTTGGCCGGCTGAGGTATCCGCTTCGAAGCCGATCGGGCGTCGCCGGTCGGCTTCGAAGCGGCCTCACGCGATGACGAGAGAGAGGCCGAAGGCGCCGCTGGCCTCCAGCAGCAGGTCGTCGCTTTCCAGCGCGTAGCCCATGGTGGGCTCGCCGGCGATCAGCATGCCGCACCAGTCGGTGGTACCGGAGCGCACGATCCAGGCGCCGGAATCGCCGGGCGCCGGCATGGTGGTGGCGGCGAGGTTGAGCAGCGGCGTCATCCAGTTGCTCGGGCGCGGCACGACCTCGAACAGCCGGTCGAAGCAGGCGCCCTTGATGCTGCTGGTGAGCACCGCGCCGCCGACCTCGTAGGGCTGGATCTTGCCGCGCACGTGCATGTCGATCGGGTCGCCGCGCTGCACCAGGGCGCCGCGCGTGGTAACAACGTTGGCGCCGGGCGGCACGGCGAGGTCGATCAGCGCCATGTCGAGCCGCGCCACGCCCGTCGCGCCCGGCCGGCAGAGCGCGACTTTGGCGCCGCCCGCAGCGGCCGCGAAGGGGTCCCGAGAATAGACCGCCCGGCCGATCACATTGCCATGGGCGATCACCTGGACATTCGCCGCCGCGACATGGCCGCAGGTCACGCCGTAGATGCGGCCGGTGGCCTGGTCGCGCACAAAACCGCCAATGGTGCCCGGCGCCGGCGCGTGGCAGCGGTCGCCGGGATTGACCAGGGGTTGCGGCAGGGCGCGCGCCTCGACGACGGTGGGGAACGGCGTCTCGCGGGCGAGCCCGCCGAGATACCGGCGCATCTCCAACTCGTCCTCGCGGCGGCCGGGCGGCCGCGTCACGATGCGCGCTATAAAAGGCTGGAAGTCCTTCGGATCGCGTCCGAACAGGCGTTCGGCGATCTCGCCGACCACGCCATAGCGCCGGCCGAGGTCGAAGGGCACGCCGGCCATGCTGGCTGGCGAGAGGATGGCGAGCGATGCCACATTGCCGCCGCGGAAGAACAGAGGGACAGCTTCGGGATTGAGGCCGGCCTGCTCGAGCCGCTGCGCCAGCATCCAGAGCGGATTGAGGTCGAGCACGATCGCCTGCGTGATCGGCACCTCCATCGCGCGGTCGATCAGCCAATTCATGTCCGGCAGCTCGAGCGCGATCGGTCGCAGCGCGTGCATGGCCGCCTCCCGCTACTACGCGCCTTCCTCGGGGTCTATGACGAGGCCGAGCAGCAGTATGACGCCTTGCGCCACGGCGCTGACGTAGCCGATGAACCAGTCGCCCAGGAATGGCGCCGACACCGGATAGGCCCAGGCGAGGAAGGCCAGGGGCGAGACGATGAGGTGGGCGCGGCGCACCGCGGCGTCCGGCGCCTTCAACGCGAGCGCGACGACCGCGGCCAGTCCGGCCGCCGCCAGGACGAGGACCGCGTTGCGCGGCACGTTGCCGACGCTGGCGAGCACGCCGACGACCGCCGTGTAGATGGCGACGACTTCGGCCGGAATATATTTGACGATGCGCTCGAGCGGACCGGATGGCGTTTTGCCGCCCGCGAATGCCGCGCCACCGCGGGGCCGTGGCGTGACGTAGCGACCTGCAAGCCAGTTCATGACCCTCTCCATGTCTGTTGGGCGGTACGTGACGCTGAGCTACGGTACGGGGAACGGCGACCGCAGGCTGCGGGACCGTGATGGGGCAAGCGGAAGGCGCGAACGAAATACAGGCGAGCCCGAGGCTGCCTGCATGGCCGGCGCGAAGTCAACCGCGCTATCGCCCCAGGGGCCTTGCCGGCGGAACGTGGGTCGGTTCGAATGGTTTCCGGGACAGATGGGCCGGTTGCGGTTTGCAGCGGCAATGGACCGGAAAAGTTGGTTATAGTGCCGCCGCCGGCATGGATTTTTCGGCGGCGCGATCGTGGCAGGGAGGTGCGTGGTGAGTGGCTCAGCAGCGTCAGACAACGGTCCAAAGGGCGAACTCGCCATCCGCACGGTGGCCATGCCGGCCGACACCAATCCCAACGGCGACATCTTCGGCGGCTGGGTGCTGTCGCAGATGGACATGGCCGGCGGCATGATCGCGACCCGGCGCGCCCATGGCCGCGTCGCCACCGTCGCCATCGCCACCATGAGCTTCCACCATCCGGTGTTCGTCGGCGACGAAGTGAGCTGCTACGGCGAGGTCACCAAGATCGGCAACACCTCGATCACCATCAAGGTGGAAAGCTGGGTGCGGCGCGGGCGCGGCGGCGACGAGCTCAAGGTGACCGAGGGCGTGTTCACCTTCGTCGCCATCGGCGACGACCGCAAGCCGCGCAAGGTGCCGCCGGCGTAGGCAGCTCTATCCCGGGCGCGCTGACCGCTCGGCCGTTACCGCAGCGGCCGCCTCTCTCCCGCCGCCGCCTCGCCGGCTGCAGCAGTTGCTTGCCGCGGATCAGGTCTGAGGCGCGCTCCGCCATCATCAGCACGCAGGCGTTGATGTGCGCCGAGACGAGATCCGGCATGACCGAGGCGTCGACCACGCGCAGGCCTTCGATCCCGTGCACGCGCAGCTCGGGATCGACCACGGAGCCGATGGCGCAAGTGCTCGATGGGTGATGCGCGGTCGTGGCATTGTGCTTGATGAAGGCGTCGATCTCGTCGTCGGTCTTGACCGTGTCGAGGCCGGGCGAGGTTTCCTTGCCGCGGAACGCGTTCATCTCCGGCCGGTAGCCGAGCTCGCGGCCGAGCTTGAAGCCCTGGCGCAAGGTCGGCAGGTCGTTCGGCGCGGTGAAGAAGTTGTAGGTGATGCGCACCGGGTCCTGCGGGTTCGCCGAGCGCAGGCTCACCGTGCCGCGGCTTTCCGGATGGAGCAGCGTCGGGCGGATGCCGTAGCCGTCGGTGTACATCGGCTTGATGCCCGGGAACCACAGATGGGCGTGGGCAGGCAGGCCGCGGAACATGAATTCGATGTCGGGCACCGCCAGCTCGGGCCGCGTCTTGATGAAGGCGTGCATGCCGCCGGGCACCATGGTCGCCGGCCCGGTGCCGAACAGATAGGCGCGGACCATGTTGGTCGCCATGCGGTCGAACCGCATGTTGTCGCGGAACAGGCTGCCGGTGTTGCGCATCCAGAAGATCAGCGTCGCCAGGTGATCCTGCAGATTGTGACCGACCGGCAAATCCATCAGCGGCTGGATGCCGACCGACCGGAGATGCTCGGCCGGGCCGATGCCCGACAGCATGAGAATTTGCGGCGTGTTGAAGGTGCCGCCGGAGACGATGATCTCGCGCTCCGCCGCCACATGGATCAGTTTGCCGTCCTTGAGGTATTCGACCGACTTCGCCCGCGTGCCCTGGAACAGGATGCGGGTGGTCAGCGCGCCGGTGACCACGGTGAGGTTGGGGCGCTTGAGCGCCGGGCGCAGGAAGGCGACGGCGGACGAGCAGCGCCGGCCGTTCTTGATGGTGTATTGGCTGCGGCTGAAGCCTTCCTGGTCGGCCGCGTTGTAGTCCTCCTGATATTTGTAGCCGGCCGCCTTGCCGGCCTCGATCCAGGCGCTGAACAGCGGGTCCTGGGTCCGGGCATATTCGGTGTGCAGGGGGCCCGAGCCGCCGCGATAGGCGTTCTCGCCGCCACTTCCAGGTTTCGCAGCGCTTGAAGTAGGGCAGCACGTCGGCATAGGACCAGCCGTGGGCGCCGTTCCGCGCCCAGCGGTCGTAATCGCCGGCGTTGCCGCGGGTGTAGGCCATGACGTTGATCGACGACGAGCCGCCGAGCACCTTGCCGCGCATGGCCTCGATGTGGCGGCCGTTGAGATTGGGATCGGGCTCGGTGTTGTAGCCCCAGTCGTGCAACCGGTATTCGTGCATCTTGCCGAGGCCGAGGGGGACATGGATGAGCGGATTGAGGTCGCGCCCGCCGGCCTCGAGCAGCAGCACGCGGGCGCTCGGATCCTCGCTCAGGCGGTTGGCCAGGACGCAGCCGGCGGAGCCGGCACCAATGATGATGTAATCGTAGCCCTGTGTCACGACGCTTCCTTCCGGCTTATGGTACTCGCGCTGGTAACCAGTGAATCTGGGGGGCGGCGCCGGGACGGCGCGCCCGCCGTCTTCTATACACGGAAGGCGGCCTCCGTTTGAAGGGATTCGCGGCCACCGCGGACGGCGGGACAGGCGGAACGTTCGGGACAGGGTGGCGTTCGTGGGAGGGTGCCGTCGAGACATCAGCGAGGGAAGCAGAAAACATGGCGCTGACCAGAGCCACGCGGAACCACTGGCGCCATCACAGCCGGTTCTATCTGTCCGCCCTGTCCGGGATCGTCGTGTGGGCCGCCACCTGGCCTCTCGATCGCCAATTGCGCCTGGTGCTCGCCGGCGACGTGTTCTATCTCGCCTATCTGACATCGATGGCTTTGCTGGCCAACCGCATCACGATTGCCGAAATGCGCAAGCGCTCGGCCATGGAGGACGAAGGCGGCACTCTGATCGTGCTGATCACCCTGGCCATGATCGGTTTCAGCCTCGTCTCCTTGTTCGGCATCGTCGGGCAGGAAAAGAAGGCCGCGTGGATGCTGCTGGGACTATCGATCGCCAGCGTGCCGCTGGGCTGGTTCACCCTGCATCTGATGATGGCCTACCGCTATGGCCACCTCTATTACCTAAAGGCGAACGGCAAGAACGGGCACGATGCGGGCGGGTTGAAATTCCCCGCAACCGCCGAGCCGACGGCGTGGGATTTCATCTATCATTCGTTTGTCGTCGGCGCGACCGCTCAGGTGTCCGATGTGGACGTCACCAGCACCGGCGATGCGCAGGGTAACCTGGGCTCACAGTACGGTGGCGTTCTTCTATAACGCGGTCCTGATCGCGCTCGCCGTCAATATCGCGGTGCAGAGCGGCAATTGAAGCGGACAAAAAAAGCCCCGGTCGAATGACCGGGGCTGCGGTGGAGCGATAGCGAAAAGAGGTGATGCGGTCTCAGCGCACGATCCGCCACGAGCCGTCAGGCTGCAGGCAGGCGGTGCCGAAGGACTGCACCTGCTGATTGTTTACGATCGTCGTGCTCTGGTATTCGCGGCAATAGTTCTGCGCGGCCTGCAAGGGGCCGCCGGGCAGGGTCTGCGGCTGCTGATACACCACGGCCGGAGGCGGCGCGTAATAGACCGGCGGTGGCGCCGGGGCATAGACCACGCGCGGCGGCGGCGGATAATAGTAGACCGGCGGCGGCGCGACATAGACATAGCGCGCGTTATAACCACGATGGCGATGATAGTGCCGCGGGTGATGATAATGCCGCGGGTAATGGCCGCTGCTGTAGCCGAAGGCGAAGCTGTCGGCGTGCGCCGGGGCGGGGGCCGAGATCACGGCTACGGCGCTGAGCGCCATCAAGCCGGCGGCGCCCAGCGCCAATCGGCCAACCTGTACGCATTACCATTCGAACCTCCCACAATGCCGGGCGCACAAGGCTCCGCGACCGTCTCCCCGGATCGACCCGCCGGGCCAACCCCTCGGGATCCGTAGCTTGGTCGATCCGTCCGGGCAACGCTCATTATAGCTTGGAATTGGGCGCCATTATGGCAAGGCTGGGCTTGCCGGCAAGGACCAATTAACCATGCCTTAAGCTTTGTAGTGCTTAACTTTTTTGAACGCTGCCCACGCGGGCAGGGGCGCCCTTTGCCGTGAGTTGTCGATGACGGATCAGCCGGACAGCCACACTGCCAACAATTGGACCCGGCTGGGTCAACTGGAACTCGACCGCGTGCTGCAGCAGCACGAACGGTTCCTGGCCGGGCAGAACAACGGCCGGCGCGCCCAATTGAAATTCCACGATTTGAGCGGCCTCGATCTGCGGCAGCGCAATCTGTCGCAGGCGGACCTGACCGGTGCGTTGCTCAAGCAAGCGCGGCTGTCCGAAACCAACCTCAGCGCCGCCAACCTGTTCGGCGCCGATTTGCGCGTCGCCACTCTGTTCCGAGCGGACCTGACCCGCGCCGACCTGCGCGGCGCCTGCCTGCGCGGCGCCGACCTCACCGAAGCCAAGATGGTCGACGCCGACCTGCGCCAGGCCGCGCTCGCCCGCTATGCGACCAAGGACGGAATGAGCGTCGTCAACATGGAGAAGATGTCGTCCGAGCTGAGCGCCATCGTCGCGCGCCGCGCCGATCTGACCGGCGCGATGCTGTCGGATTCCATGTTGCTCAACGCCGACCTGACCGACGCGATCATGCGCAACACCGATCTGAAGCATGCCGATCTGCGCAACTGCATCCTGATCGGTACGCTGTTCGAGAACGCCGACCTGTCCAACGCCAATCTGGCCGGCAGCACGATGACCGGGGCGGTGCTCAGCAAGGTCAAGCTCGACGGCGCCAATTTCAAGAGCGCCGACCTGCGCGGCGCGATCGTCGATTCCGATGCGCGGGGCATGGAAACCCTGCGCATGGCGATGAGCGCGCAGCCGGTCGCCAGCAACGACAGCATCGGCCTGATGCTCACCGCAGCACGCCAAATGGGTGATTTCATCGAGCCACGAGGGCGCGCGCGCCGATTTCTCCGACACCGATTTGAGCGGCCAGATGCTGCGGGCCGCCAATCTCGCGGCGGCGGTGATGGAGCGCTGCGTGTTGCAGGGCGCCGACCTGACCCAGGCCGAACTCGCCATGGCCGCCATGTCCTATAGCGATTTGAGCGGCGCCAATCTGACGCGCGCGGATCTGCGCGGCACAAATCTCCACCGCGCGGCCCTGATCGAAACCAACCTCGCGGGCGCCAATCTCGGCCCCATCGAGAAGGTTGGCGCCGCGCAGCAGCACAGCTATCCGGTCAACCTCGAAGGCGCCAAGCTGATCCGTGCCAACCTCGCCAGCGCGGTGCTGCGCGACGGCCGGCTGAGCCGGGCGGATCTCTCCGAGGCGGACCTGCGCGACGCGGATCTGCGCGGCGCCGATCTACGGCAGGCCAATCTCAAGGGTGCCAATCTCGCCGGCGCCAATCTGACCGGCGCCAAGCTCGATTCCGTGCGCGGCTACGTTGCCGCCTGAGCGCGCGGTTCTTCACTCATATTGAGTTTCCGCGGCGGAGCGGGTAAACACAGCGCGCCCTGATTCGAAAGGACGCGCCATGGCCGCAGGCCAATCCGCCATCGATGCCGGCCTCTTTGCCGCCCGCGCCCGCGACATCATCGACGCCGGACGCTTCCTCGATGCCCATGGCTGGGCGCCGGCGACCGCGGGCAATTATTCGGCGCGGCTCGATGCGGCCCATTTCGCGGTCACCGTCTCCGGCTGCCACAAGGGCCAGCTCTGCGAGCAGGACGTCATGGTGGTGGATCTCGCCGGCCGTGCCGTCGGCGCCGGCAAGAGATCCTCGGCTGAGACATTGCTCCACGCTCAGCTGCTGGCGGATTTTCCGGCGATCGGCGCCGTGCTGCATAGTCATTCGATCGCCTCGACCGTGCTGTCGATGGTGGACCCGCGGCGCCGCGAGATCGCTTTCACGGGCTATGAGCTGCTCAAGGCGTTCGATGGATACGATACCCATGAGACGACCGCCATCGTGCCGATCTTCGAGAATTCCCAGGATATGACCGCGCTGTCGCGACAGGTGCGGGCCCATATGCGGCGCCATCCGCCGATGCTGGGCACGGCGAACGGCCAAGCCGGGATCGTTGGCTACTTGATCCGCGGCCACGGTGTGTATACATGGGGGGCCGACATGGCGGCCGCCAAACGCCATGCGGAGGGGCTCGAATTCCTGTTCGCCTGCGAGTTGGAGCGGGTCAGGATCGGACGTTGAGCGAACGTCACTGGCCGCCGAAAACGATGCGAAGCCTGGAGAGGATGGGGCGATGAGCAATCTCAAGGTCTATCACGAAGACAAGCCGTCCGAGCCATTGGTCGACACCAGCGAGGGCGCCGAGATGGCGCGCCATCTCCAGGCGATCGGGGTGCGCTTCGAACGCTGGCAGGCCGCTCAGCCGGTCGCTGCGGGCGCGCCGCAGGATGTGGTCTTGGGCGCCTACCGCCAGCCGGTCGATCAATTGATGCGCGACTGCGGCTACAAGACCGCCGACGTGATCAGCCTGACCAAGGACAATCCGGACAAGGCCGCACTGCGCCAGAAATTCCTCAACGAACATATCCACGACGAAGACGAAGTGCGCTTCTTCGTCGACGGGCGCGGACTGTTCTATCTGCACGTCGAGGGCAAGGTCTACGGCGTGCTGTGCCAGAAGGGCGACCTGATCAGCGTGCCCGCCGGCACCACCCATTGGTTCGACATGGGCGCCGAGCCGCATCTCGCCTGCATCCGGCTGTTCACGGACCCGGCTGGCTGGGTCGCGAAGTTCACCGGCAGCACGATTTCGCAGAGCTTCCCGATGATCGACGAGCCGGTGGCCGCAGTCGCCTGATGGAGTCCCATCGCGGCGCCGATCGACGCCATCGTCACCGATATCGAGGGAACCACCACCGCCATCTCTTTCGTCCATGACGTGCTGTTTCCCTATGCGCGGGCCAACCTGAAAGGATTCGTCGCGGCGCACGGGCGGGAGCCGGCGGTGCGCGCCGAGCTCGACGCGGCCAAGCGCGAGGCGGGCAATCCCGCCATGTCGGACGAGGCGGTGGTCGCCATGCTGCAACGCTGGATCGACGAGGACCGCAAGGCGACGCCGCTCAAGGCGCTGCAGGGCATGATCTGGGCGGACGGCTATAAGGCCGGCGCCTTTCAGGGCCATGTCTACGACGATGCCGCAGCGGCCCTGCGGCGCTGGCGCGATGCCGGCAAGAAGCTCTATGTCTATTCCTCCGGCTCGGTGCCGGCGCAGAAGCTGATCTTCGGGCACACGAAATTCGGCGATCTCACGCCGCTGTTCTCCGGCTATTTCGACACGACCGCGGGACCGAAGAAAGAAGCCGACAGCTACCGCAAGATCGCCGCTGCCATCGGCGTGCCCGCGCCGCGCGTGCTGTTCCTGTCCGACAGCACCGAAGAGATCACGGCGGCGCGCGCCGCGGGCATGCACACCGTGCAATTGCGCCGCCCGGGCGAGGCCCAGGGCAAAGGGCAGGGGCCGGCAGCGGAGAGCTTCGCGGAAATCCGTTTCCGCTGACGAGCGAGTCCGCATTTGTCGATTCCCGCCCTTCGGCGGGTCGGGGTCAGGGTGAAAGACATCTCCCCTTTGCACCACCACCCGCATCGCGGGGAAGGCGAAGAAGCTACGCAAAGGGCTCTACGCCTGTCTCAGTGGGGCGCGTTGGGCAGGACCCGGGTGTTGTAGCAGTCCGGGCAGATGCCGTGGCTCAGACGCACGTCCGATGTGCCGCCCCGCCGATAATAGTCTTCCGCCGTGATCCAGACGCCGTCGTGGTCGGTGCTGCCCGGCGGATGGCGCAGACGCAGGCAATAGCTGCAAATGGCGACGATGGGCGTGCTGCTCTCGGCTTTAAGAGCCTGCTGCAGAGCCTTGAAGTCGTAGATGTTGAGGGCGGGCCGGTAGTTCTCGAACAACGGCACCGAATGGAACAGGAATCCCTGCACCGCGGCACCATCGTGCAGCGCCGTGATCGCCATATGCAGCTCGCGCATGACGTCGGGCCCGTCGCAGCGGAACGAGAATGTCACCGATTCGGTGGGATCGCGCCGCAACCCGGCCAAGTAAAGCCGGTATGACTCCTGCACTTCGGCGCCCGTCACGAAATCGAACAGGGAACGGCCGAGCAGGCTGCTGGGCGCCGATCAGCTCGGGGGCGCCGTTTTCCTTGGCGAAGCGGTCCCAGCGCTTCTGCCCATAGGCGGCAATACGGCCTTGGGGATCGACGATGTAGGCAATGCCATCCAGGGCATCGAGGATGGCTTGGGCGGGAAAGCTACTCATGACTACATCGGAACTCGACTCAACAAAGCGATGGACGAACCTGCGGCAAGGATTCAATAGCCGGCGGCGCGGTTCACCAGATTGACGAGCGGTCGGCCCTCGCGGGCGCGGCGGATGTTGTCGGCGATCGTGATCGCGCCATGGGTGGCCCGGCCGTCGCAAGAATTGTGAGGGGTAATAGTTACTTTTGGGTGAATCCAGAATGGATGACCGGCGGGCAGGGGCTCCTCGCGGAACACATCGAGGGTCGCGCCGGCGATATGCCCGGACTCGAGCGCGGCCAGCAGGTCCTCCTCGACCACATGTTCGCCACGCGCCGCATTGATGAGGCAGGCGCCGCGCGGCAGGGCGGCGAGCGCGCGGGCGTCGATGATGTCCTGGGTTTCGGGCGTCAAGGGCAGTTGGCAGACCAGGATGTCGCTGCGTGCCAGGAAGGGAAAAAAACCGTCGCGGCCGACGAAATTGGCGATGCCCTCGTGATTGTGCGGCGTGCGTGTCCAGCCCGCCACGTCGAAGCCGCACTGCCGGAGCTGCTGCGCGGCGGCCAGGCCGAGCGAGCCCAGGCCCATGACGCCGACCCGCAGATCCTGGGCGTGACGCTGCGGCAGGCGCTCCCAGTGTTTCGCCCGCTGCTGCGCCTGGTAGTCCGGCTGGCGGCGGAAATAGCGCAGCACGTGAAGCAGGACATATTGCGCCATGCTCGCCGAGCGCTGCGGATTGACGCTGCGCACCAGCGGCAGGTGCGGTGGCAGGTGCGGGTCATCGAGCAGATGCTCGACGCCGACCGACATGGAGGCGACGAAGCGCAGGTTGGGAAACGTCGCCAGCTCGCCGTGCGGCATGTGCGACACCAGGGCGAATTCGACGTCTTCCCGTCGGCCGCAATCGGGCCACACGCGGACCTCGAGGTCGGGCAGCAGCGCGCCGAACGCGGCAACCCAGCTTTCGGCCGGCTCACGTCCGGCCTTGAGCAACAGCACCATGGTGTTTACTCGCCGTAGAGCTTGGTGGGATCGACCTCGACCTTGGCGATCTCCGCCAGGCTGCCGGCGCGCGGCGCGCGGAAGAAGCAGTTGTGCCGCCCGGTGTGGCAGGCGACGCCGGTCTGCTCGACCAGCAGCAGCACCGCGTCGCCGTCGCAATCGATACGGAAATCGGTCAGCTTCTGGATCTGGCCGGAGCTTTCGCCCTTGCGCCACTGCTTGCGCCGCGAGCGCGAATAATAATGGGCGTAGCCGCTGCGCAGGGTTTCGCTCACCGCCTCGCGGTTCATCCAGGCGAGCATCAGCACTTCGCCGGTGTCGTGCTGCTGCGCGATGGCGGCGACCAATCCATTGGCATCGAACTTCATCTCGCCGAGGATTTGCTCGATCGCCGAATTGGGCAGGGCGAGACGGGAAGGCGGCGGCGCGGAGGGCGCGCTCATGGTCAACTCCCGGGCTTGGCTGAGCGGTGGGCAAGAGGTTTGACACGCCCCGCCCATGATCTGTTATACTATAACAAACTTCATGCAATCCCGACTATAATTCAAGGCGTTAAGGCAAGGTAGCTGAGATGGCGAAGCGCGCGACGAAAATGCCGGTGGCGCTGCAGCGCGGCCATGACCATCGCAAATGCATGGCGGATGCCCTGGCCGTGGCCGACGAGTTGTGCGCCAAGCGCGGCGCCCGGATGACCGAGCTGCGCCGCCGGGTGCTGACCCTGATCTGGGAGTCCCATGCGCCGGTCGGCGCCTACGCCATCATGGACATGCTCAAGCGCGAGGGCCGCAGCGCCATGCCGCCGACGGTCTACCGCGCGCTCGACTTCCTGCAGGACCAGGGTCTGGTGCATCGCATCGCGTCGCTCAACGCCTTCATCGGCTGCAGCCATCCGGCCGACGCCCATGCCATTCAATATCTCATCTGCCGCCGCTGCGGCACGGTGGCCGAGATCGAGAACGGCGCGATCGGCGGCGCCATCGCCGCCAGCGCGCGCGAGCTCGGCTTCGACATGACCGGCCAGACCGTGGAGATCGCCGGCATCTGCCGCGACTGCCTGGACCCGCCGAAGCGCGCCACCGGCCAGAGGGCGGCCCATGCCCATTGAGGCTAAGCAGACCCGCGCCGAACCGCCGCCCGCCATTGCCGCGGGCGAGACGCTGGTGGAGGCGAAAAATCTTTTCGTCGAACTCGGCGGGCGGGAAATTCTGCGCGACGTCAGCCTGTCCGTGCGGCGTGGCGAGGTGGTCACCCTGATCGGCCCGAACGGCGCGGGTAAATCGACGCTCGTGCGCATCCTGCTCGGCCTGATGAAGCCGGCCCGCGGCGCGGTCACCCGGCGCCCCGGCATCCGCGTCGGCTATATGCCGCAGCTCATGACCATCGACCGCGACATGCCGATGACGGTGTGGCGCTTCCTCAAGCTGTCCGGCGTCAGCGCGCGCGACCGGCTCGCCCAGGTGCTCGAAGAGGTCGGCGCCGCCTACACGGCGGACCAGGCGGTGCAGGAACTGTCGGGCGGCGAATTCCAGCGCATCCTGCTCGCCCGCGCGCTGCTGCGCCGGCCCGACCTGCTGGTGCTCGACGAGCCGGTGCGCAGCGTCGACGTCACGGGACAGGCCGAGCTCTACGACCTGATCGGCCAGTTGCGCTACCGCTACGGCTGCGGCGTGCTCATGGTGTCGCACGATCTGCATCTGGTGATGGCCTCGACCGACGTGGTGATCTGCCTCAACCAGCATGTCTGCTGCGCCGGATCGCCCGAATCCGTCAGCCGCCATCCGGAATATTTCGCGCTATTCGGCCCGTCCATCGCCCAGAGCCTGGCGGTCTACACCCACGCCCACGACCACAGCCACGATGCCGCCGGCCATGTCGCGCCGCTGGCGGGATCGGCCACCGAGCCGCACGTACACGGCCAGGGCGAGAATCACGGCCACCGCCACGACGAACACCACGGGCACCATCACGGCGCGGACCGGCGCAAGGGGCACGGCCACTCCCATGGATGATTTCCTGCTGCGCGCGCTGATCGCCGGGTTCGGCGTGGCGGTGATCTGCGGTCCGCTCGGCGCCTTCGTGGTGTGGCGCCGCATGGCCTTCTTCGGCTCGACGCTCGCCCACTCGGCGCTGCTCGGCGTCGCCTTCGGCTATCTGCTGCATTTCGACATGACGCTGGGGATGTTCGCCGTATCGCTGGTGCTCGCGGCGCTGCTGTATTTTGCCGAACAGCGCAAGACGCTGGCGACCGACACGCTGCTCGGCGTGCTCGCCCATACGGCGCTCGCGGCGGGCATTGTCATGGTGGCGTTCCTCGATACCCTGCGCACGGACCTGCTGTCGCTGCTGTTCGGCGACATCCTGTCGGTCGGCCAAGCCGACATCTATTGGATTTACGGCGGCGGCGCCGTGGCCCTGGCGGCGCTCGCCTGGATCTGGCGGCCGCTGCTGGCGCTCACCGTGCACGAGGAAATGGCGGAAGTCGAAGGCGTCCACGCCACGCTGGTGCGCTTCGTCTTCATGATCCTGCTCGCCATCGTCATCGCGGTGTCGCTCAAGATCGTCGGCCTGCTGCTCATCACCTCGCTGCTGGTGATCCCGGCGGCGACCGCGCGCCACCTGTCGCGCACGCCGGAACAGATGGCGGTGCTCGCCTCGGTGATCGGCTGCGTCACCGTGGCCGCCGGCCTGGCCGAGTCGTTCGTGTGGGACCTACCGTCGGGCGCGGCGATCGTGCTCACGGCCGCCGTCATCTTCGCCGTCGTGTCGCTGTTGCCGCGGCGGACACGCGCGAAAGCTTAAGCCGCCGCGTTCAGCCGGGCGAAGCCTTCCTCGAGATCGGCGATCAGGTCGCTGGGGTCTTCCAGCCCGGCATGGAGCCGGAGCAGCGGCCCCTCGGCCCGCCAGGGCACGGCGGTGCGGTATTTGGCCGGGTCGATCGGCAGGATCAGGCTTTCGAACCCGCCCCAGCTATAGCCCATGGCGAACAGCTTCATGCCGTCGAGCATGGCGGCGACCGCCTGTTTCGATGTGGGCTTGAGAACGACCGAGAACAGCCCGCTTGCGCCTTTGAAGTCGCGCTTCCATAGCGCGTGACCCGGGCATTCGGGAAAGGCGGGATGCAGCAGCTTCGCGACCTCGGGCCGTTTCTTGAGCCATTCGGCGAGCATCATGCCGGTCTTCTGGTGACGCTCGAGGCGCACGCCCAGGGTGCGCAATCCGCGCAGCGTCAGGTAGCAGTCGTCGGGGCCGGCGCACGGGCCGAAGAGCTGGCGCGAGCGGCGCACCTTGAGGAAGCTTTCCTCGGTGGTGACGATGACCCCGATCATGGCGTCCGCATGGCCGACGAGATATTTGGTGCCGGAATAGATCGCCACGTCGACGCCGTGGTCGAGCGCGCGGAACAGCAGCGGCGTCGCCCAGCTATTGTCCATCAGCACCACCGCGCCGGCCTTGTGCGCCGCTTCGGCGATGGCCGGGATATCCTGCACCTCGAAGGTCACCGAGCCCGGCAATTCGGTGAAGACCACTTTCGTATTCGGGCGGATCAGCCCGGCGATTCCCGCGCCGATCATCGGATCGTAATAGGTCGTCTCGACGCCGAAACGGGCGAGCAACTGGTCGCAATAGCGCCGGGTCGGATCGTAGGTGCTGTCGACCATCAGCACATGGTCGCCCTGCTGCACGAAGGCGGTGAGCGCGACGGCGATGGCCGACACGCCCGACGAGCAGACGATGCCGCGATGGCCGCCGTCCAGCCTGGCCATCGCCTCTTCGAGATGAAAGGCGGTGGGCGTGCCCTGGCGGCCGTAGTTGAAGATGTCGAACGGCGCCTTGCCGACAGCCTCGAGGTCGGCGACGGTCGGGAAGGTCACCGTCGAGGCACGGTGAATCGGCGGATTGACCGTGTTGAAGTGGCTCGGCGGATCGCGCCCGACCGTGGTCACCAGGGTGTCGGGCTTTTGCGGCAGTTCGTCGGTCTTTTTCATGGAGCGAGTTTGGCACCGGTGCGCGCGTCAGGCCAGCGGGCTTTGCTCAGCACCCGGGCTCAGCGCTCCACGGGCGCTTCCGGCCTGCCGCCCCACTCGGACCACGAGCCGTCATAGACAGCGGCGTCGCCATGGCCGATCAGATAGAGCCCGAAGGCGAGGATGGCCGCCGTCAGGCCCGAACCGCAGGTCGCCGTCACCGGCGTCGTCGGGCTCACGCCGGCGGCGACGAAAATCCTCTGCAGTTCGCCCGCCGGCCGCATGGTGCCGGTCTTCGGATCGATCAGCGCCTGGAACGGCAGGTTGCGGCTGCCCGGAATATGACCGCCTTTCAGACCCGCGCGCGGCTCGGGCGCCGTGCCGCGGAAACGGCCTTCGCTGCGCGCGTCGAGCAGGAGCTCGGCCCTGGTGACCAGGTTCGCCGCGACCGCCTTGAAGTCGCGCACCAGCTCGGGGCGGAAGCGCGCCTCGAACGGCACCTTGCGTAGCTTCTCGGGGCCGGATTCCGTGGGACGTCCTTCGAGCCGCCATTTCGGCAAACCGCCGTCGAGCACCGCGACCCTGTCATGGCCGAACACCCGGAACGTCCACCAGGCGCGCGGCGCGCTGAACACGCCGGCGCCGTCATAGACCACCACGACGTCCGCGTTGCTGATGCCGAGCGCGCCGACCGCATCCGCGAAGGCGTGCGGCGTCGGCAGCATATGCGGCAGGCTCGTGCTCGTGTCGGCGATGGCGTCGATGTCGAAGAACGCGGCGCCGCGGATATGGGATTTCTCGTATTCCGCCTTCGCGTCGCGGTTCTCCGCCGGCATGTACCACGATGCGTCGAGCACCCGAACATTGCCGGTCTCGAGCCGCGCCGCGAGCCAGTCCGTCGAGACCAGAGCGGGGATCGCTTCGCTCATCGCGCCGGCCTACATCCAATCGGGGAAGGGCAGGTGGCGCGCGCGCAGGAAGTCGGGATTGAACAGCTTCGACTGATAGCGCTGGCCGTAGTCGGCGAGGATGGTCACGATGGTGTGGCCCGGCCCCATTTCCTTGGCCAGGCGGATGGCGCCCGCCACATTGATGCCGGTCGAGCCGCCCATGCAGAGGCCTTCGTGCTTGAGCAGGTCGAACACGACCGGCAGCGCCTCTTCGTCGGGGATCTGGTAGGCCTCGTCGATCACCGCGCCTTCGAGATTCTTGGTGACGCGGCCCTGGCCGATGCCCTCGGTGATCGAGGAGCCTTCGACTTTCAGTTCGCCGTGCTTGTAGTAGTGGTAGAGCGCGGCGCCCATCGGATCGGCGATCGCGATCTTGATGTTCTTGTTGCGCTCCTTGAGGCCCAGGCTGACGCCGGCCAGCGTGCCGCCGGTGCCGACGGCGCAGACGAAGGCGTCGATCTTGCCGTCGGTCTGCGCCCAGATCTCCGGCGCGGTGCCCTCGATATGGGCGCGCCTGTTGGCGACATTGTCGAACTGGTTGGCCCAGATCGCGCCGTTCTTTTCCTTGGCATGGAGCTCGGCCGCGAGCCGGCCGGAATATTTCACGTAGTTGTTCGGATTGGAGTACGGCACGGCCGGCACTTCGATCAGCTCGGCGCCGCACAGCCGCAGCATGTCCTTCTTTTCCTGGCTCTGGGTATCGGGAATGACGATCACCGAGCGGTAGCCGCGCGCATTGCCGACCAGGGCGAGGCCGATGCCGGTGTTGCCGGCGGTGCCTTCGACGATGACGCCGCCGGGGCGCAGCTCACCGCGCTCCTCCGCGTCGCGGATGATGTACAGCGCGGCACGGTCCTTGACCGACCCGCCGGGATTGAGAAACTCCGCCTTGCCGAGAATCTCGCAGCCGGTCTGCTCCGACGCCCTCTTCAGTCGGATCAGCGGCGTGTTGCCGATGCTGCCGATAAATCCGTCGCGAATGTCCATGGGTATTCGTGGTCCGTTGTTGGATGTTTTGCGGGCCCGGAACGGGAGGGTGGAGTATGCGAGCCAGACTAATGGTGAAATCGGCTTGTGATCAAGTGTGGGTCAGCGCCATTTTTCGCGCACCTTGTCGCGGTTGAGCGCCAGCCACTGCAAGGCGATGATGAGCAGGGCATTGTTCAACTTGCCCGACTCCAGCCATCCCCGCGTTTCGGCGAAGGGCACCGCCATGACACGGATATCCTCGTTCTCCCCGGGGAGGCCGTGAACGCCACCCGCGCCTTGCGCATCGACCCGGCCGCAGAACAGGGCGCAAGTCTCCGAGGTGCCGCCTGGGCTCGTCAGGTAATGATAGATCGGCAGGAGATCCTGGATCACGGTCGCGGCTTCTTCCTGCGCTTCGCGCTGCACCACGTCGGTCAGGCTCTCGCCCGGCTCGATGATGCCGGCGACCGGCTCGATCACCCAGGGGTGCCAGCCGGCGGCAAGCGCGCCCGGCCTGAACTGCTCGATCAGCAAAACCTCGTCGCGAATGGGGTCGTAGGGCAGCACCGCCGCGGCGTGGCCGCGCTCGAACACCTCGCGCGTGATTTCCGCGCTCATGCCGCCGGCGAACAGCTTGTGGCGCAGACGATAGCGGTCGACCCGAAAGTAGCCCTGGAACACCGTGCGCCGTTCGAGGATCTCAACTCCGGGCACATCGGGAATTCTTGCTTTCGTTCATGACCCTGGGCGTTCAGGCTGATGGAGAATGGACGAATTCGCATCGTTATGGTTCGGCAGGAAAGTCGCGCGCCGGTGCAGCCGCGCTGGCACTCATGAGATGGGCGCCGCGGTTCCAGCATGCCAGCATTCCGGCCGTCTGGCGCAGATTGCGCATCACCCAGGCCCAAGCAAGAATACAGAATAACGCGCGCCGACGATGATCGGGATCTGCAGGCCGATGCGCTCGGCGGCGATGCCCATGAAGAAGGCGCCGATCGAGGGCCCGCCGCGGAAGATCAGGCCATAGAGGCTGAGCACACGCCCCCGCATGTTGCTGTCGACCGACGACTGCACCAGGGTCATCACGCCAGTGGCCGAGATCGACAGGCCCGCCCGGCGATGAAGCAGGCAAACCATGGCGATCCAGAAATGGCCGCTGAGCGAGAAGGCGATCAGCATCACGGCGCCGACCAGCACCGCGTTGACCGAAACCGCCGTCAGGCCGCGCAGTTCCGATCGCGTGGCGAGATAGAGGGCGCCGAGCAGGGCGCCGAGACCGATCATGGAAACCATCCAGCCGAAGCGCCTCGGGGCCGCGATTGAACACGCGGTCGGCGAAACCGGGCAGCAGTTCGATGAAGGGCCGCTGACCCAACGCGCCGACGACCAGCAGAAACATCACCGGTCCGATGCCGGGATGCCGCATGGTGTAGCGCAGTCCCTCGAGGGTATCGTGGAGGATATGGCTGCCGCTGCGCTTCGGCACCTCGTTATCGTTGGCGAGTTTCAGACAATAGAGCGAGGCGGTGAAGGCGACGAACAGCACCAGGTTGATGCAGCGAAGGAATAGCCGACGCCCGCCGGCGGCGATCACGGTGCCGGCGATCGCCGGTCCGATGAAGCGCGAGATGTTATAGGTGATCGGACGACAGGGCCACCGCAGGCGACAGATTGGCACGGTCGACCAGGTATGGGATGATGGCGAGCCGCGAGGCCTGGTTGAACGCGCCGAACACGCCCGCTTCGCCAGGGCCAGCAGCGACCAGCAGCCAAATATTGAGGTAGCCGAGAAAATAAAGCACAGGTCAGCACCAGCGGCTGCAATGTGCGTCAGCGCCACGGTGCGCTGGATGAACGCGCAGACGCTCGCTGCGGTCGGCATAGGCGCCGGCGATCGGGCTGATCAGCATGGTCGGCAGCATGTCGACGATGGCGATGATGCCGAGCCAGGCGGTCGATCCGGTCAGTTCCCAGGTCAGCCAGCCGATGCCGACGCGCTGGATCCACTCGCCGATCATCGCGGCGGTGTTGCTATAGGTGTAGATTGCGTAGTTGCGTTGACGCAGCGAACGGCTGATGCCGTCGAACGAAAGTTTGCCAGCCATGCTTTGATGCAGCAGCAGGAACGCGACGAGAGAAGCGGTCTGGTCGCAAACCATGCGGGTTGAAGGGGAATTCTCGTGGTGCCCATTATCGCGCCAAGCCTGCCTCGGCGGCAAGCATTGAGGTTTTTTCAGTTTCTGAGCAGGAGAGGACATGGCCCGCAGCAGCAAGTTCGAATTTCCGAATAGCACGGGCAGCGGCATGCTGGCCGGCCGGCTCGACGAGCCGGACGGCGAGACCAAGGCCTATGCGCTGTTCGCCCATTGCTTCACCTGCTCGAAGGACGTGCTGGCGGCGAGTCGAATCGCCGGGGCCCTGGCAGAGCGGGGAGTCGCCGTCCTGCGCTTCGACTTTACGGGGCTGGGCGGCAGCGGCGGCGATTTCGCCAATACGAATTTCTCCTCCAATGTGGCGGACCTTATCGCCGCGGCGGACTATCTGCGTCAGACCCGCCGCGCGCCCGACATCCTGATCGGTCACTCGCTGGGCGGCGCGGCCGTGCTCGCCGCGGCGGGCGAAATCCCCGAGGCCAAGGCGGTCGCCACCATCGGCGCGCCGGCGGATCCCGAACATGTGCGCCACCTGATCAAGAACGAAGCCGAGATCGCCGAGAAAGGCGAAGCCGTGGTCGAGCTGTCGGGCCGCCGCTTCACCATCCAGCGGCAGTTCCTCGACGACATCGCCCAGTATCCGTTGCGCGACAAGATCGCGGCCCTGGACAAGGCATTGCTGCTGTTCCATTCGCCGGTGGACGCGGTCGTCGACATCGAGAATGCCGAACGGATTTTCGCGGCGGCCCGACATCCGAAAAGCTTCATCGCGCTCGCCGACGCCGATCATCTGCTGACCCGGCGGCCCGACGCGGTCTATGTCGCGGACGTGCTGTGCGCCTGGGCGAGCCGCTACCTTGGCGCCGCCCGGGAAACCGCCTCGGCGACGCCCCAGGGTCCGGCGCCCCACGGCGTCATGGTCGAGGAACTGGGCAGCGGCCCCTACACCCAGCGGGTGACCGCGCGCTCCCATACCGTGCTGGGCGACGAGCCGGTGTCGCGCGGCGGGCAGGACAGGGGCATGTCGCCCCATGAATTCATCCTCGCGGGGCTGGGCACCTGCGCCTCGATCACCATGCGCATCTATGCCGAACGCAAGGGCTGGACGCTGGGCAAGTTTCTGGTCGGGCTCGACCTGTCGCGCCGGCCGGCGCCCGAAGGTTCCGGCGGAGCCAAGGTCGATGTCATCGAGAAGGTGATTTCGGTCGAGGGCGACACCACTCGCGGAACAGCAGGAGAAATTGATCGAAATCGCCGATAAATGCCCGATGCACCGGCTTTTGATGTCCCAGGGCAAGGTCATCGTCACGCGATTTGGCGAATGACCCGCGGCGCCGGGCGGCCGGTCAGCCTTTTTACTTGGCGGCCCTTGACCGGGACGTTAAAAATCCAGCCAATTCAAGTCAGCGCCGGGCCAATGGCGCGTTTCAGGGAGATCGCCGCCAATGAGCAGACCGTCAGCCGACAATCTCAAGGTCAACGTGCCCTACGACGACCTGCGCCAATGGATGGCCGAGGCCGACAAGCTGGGCGAGCTCAAGCGGGCGAACGGCTACGATTGGCAGGAGCAGATCGGCATGGCGGCCGAACTGCTGCAGCACCGCGACGACGCGCCGGTCGCCCTGTTCGACGAGATTCCAGGGGTGCCCAAGGGCCATCGGGTGCTGACCAACTTCTTCGGCAAGACCCGCCAGAACATGACGCTCGGCTTCCCGACCCATCTCAACAAGGTCGAGCTGTCGGAAGCGTTCCTCAAACACTTCCAGACCATCGTCGACAAGCCGATCCCCCATGAAGTGGTGGCGACCGGCCCGATCATGGAAAACGTGATCGAGGGCGACGACATCGACGTCACCAAGTTCCCGACCCCGATCTGGCACGACGGCGACAATGGCCGGCGCTACATCGGCACCGGCAGCTTCAACGTCACGGTCGACCCGGAAGAGGGCTGGGTCAACTGCGGCACCTACCGCGTCATGATCCACGATGCCAAGCGGGTTGGTTTCTACATCTCGCCCGGCAAGCACGGCCGCATCCACCGCGACAAATACGAATTCTACAAGAAGCCGATGCCGGTCTGCATCGTGATCGGCGGCGACCCGCTGACCTTCCTCATGGGTTGCACCGAGATTCCGTACGGGGTGTGCGAATTCGACGTCGCCGGCGCCTATCGCGGCCACCCGATGCAGGTGGTCAAGGGCAAGCACACCGGCCTGCCGTTCCCGGCCAATGCCGAAATCGTGATCGAAGGCTTCGTCGAGCCGGGCAACCGCGCCCCCGAGGGGCCGTTCGGCGAATGGACCGGCTATTACGCCTCCGATGTGCGGCCCGAGCCGGTGCTCGACATCAAGGCGATCTATCACCGCAACGACCCGATCATCCTGGGCTGTCCGCCGCAGCGTCCGCCGGAGGAGCAGGCGCGCTACCGCTCAGTCATGCGCTCGGCCATCCTCAAGCAGGAGCTGCAGAAGACCGGTCTGCCCGATGTGACCGCCACCTGGTGCCACGAGGTCGGCGGCTCGCGCCAGCTCACCGCCGTCGCCATCAAGCAGCGCTACGCCGGTCATGCGCGCCAGGCCGGCCATCTCGCGGCCATGTGCCGCTCCGTCGCCTATGCGGGCAAATACGTAGTCGTGGTCGACGACGACATCGACGTCTCGAGCCTCGAGGAGCTGATGTGGGCGGTGTGCACCCGCTCAGATCCCGTCACGTCGATCGACTTCATCAAGAACGCCTGGTCGACGCCGCTCGACCCGTGCATCCCGCCCGACAAGAAGGCACGGGGCGATTTCACCAACAGCCGCGCCATCATCGACGCCTGCCGGCCGTACCACTGGCGCGACAAATATCCGATCGTGAACATGCCCACGCCCGAGACGGCGAAGAAAGCGAAGGAATTGTTCTCCTGGCTGTTCGACTGACGGGAACCACTCCGTACGGGGTGTCGTTAAGGCCCAGGGTGAAAAACTCTGGGCCTTTTTGATTCGGTCCTCTGATTGATTCGGCCCTCGGAAAGTCGAATTGACGATCATCATCGAATTATCGGCTGAAGGTCATCATTCTGCCTTCTTTACCTGAGATTAAAGGTTTCATTCGATGTTCGTTGTGACGGGAGGGTACCCAATGGCCGAAAATTCGCCGACCCCCTTCAGGGCGCCTGAACCGCCGATCGCAGAGATGCTGGCGGATCCGCTTGTCCATCTGGTGATGAAGCGCGACGGAGTAAGCCGCGAGGAAATTCTGCGCGTGATGCGCACGGTGAACACCGCCCTCAATCCCGTGGGCAGTTCGTCCGTCTGAGCGTCCGTTCGCGTCCGAACACTTCCAGTTCTCAGGGTGTCTTGACCTTTTCGACGCCGGTGGCACCGGCGAGGATCGCCTTGGTGCGCTCGATCACCGCCGGCGGCGTGTTGATCAGTTCGGCCACGACCTTCTGCACGTCCTCGCCCCGGTCGGCGCTCAAATCGCGCTGAGCCTTTTCCGATTCCGCCAAAAGATCGGCATCCTTGAGCGCGGCGTCGAAGGCGCGGCGCAGTGCATTGACCCGGTCGGGCGGCACATCCGGCGTGGTCGCCAATGCGCGCGAGAAGGCGGTGTCCGCCGACATGAACTTGAGCACCGCCCGGTCGGCTTCGTTGCTGGCCAGATCCGTGAGGAGAGGTACGTTCGGCATATCGGGATGCTTGGCCAGGCCGATCTGCACCAGCATGTGGACCTTGCCTTCCTTGATCCAGTCCGGTTTGGTGCTGACCCACGAGGCCCAGGAATTCGACCCGCGCCCGCCCACTTCGCCGCGCTCCATCGCTAAGTTGACATCATTGCCGCCGGGATAGCCGGCGATGATCTTGAATTTGGTGCCGAGCAGGGCATTCATCACCATCGGGTAATAAACCGACGCGGTGGCGGTGCCGGGCGCGCCGACGATGACTTCTTTCCGGCGGGCGTCCTCGACGGTGCGCACGCCTGTGGTGTGCCAGGTCGCCACCGTATTGGGTGAATTCGTCGTATTGCCGATCCAGTTGAACTTGGCCGTGTCGAAATCCGCGTTTTGGCCGCCGAGCACCTGATGCATCGGCATGTTCTGCATCACCATGTGCAGCGACGTGCCGTCCTTCGGCGCCACCGTGGCGAGCCAGTTGGCCGCCTGCAGGCCGACGCCGGCGGGCATGTTGCGCGGCACAATCGTCGGGTTGCCGGGAATATACTTGCCCATGTAGCGGGCGAGCATGCGGCCGCGCAGGTCGTAATCGCCGCCCGGGCTGGTGCCGATCACCAGGCTGATCTGCTTGCCGTGATAGAAGTCTTCGACGCTCTGCGCGGTCGCTGGCACGGCCAAGCTGGCGACCGAGACAAGAATAGTCAGGACATGGGTAGCATGACGCATGTGAACCTCCCTGTGCGGTCCGCCGCGGCGCGGCCGCCGCTTGCTTGCCCGCCTGACGGCGGTTTGTTTCATCATGAGGATCGGCTAGCCTGCACCCGCCGAACGCAAGGAGTAGCCTCACGATGTCGGACAAGATACTGGCAGGCCAGGTCGCGATTGTCACCGGTGGAGGACGCGGCATCGGCCGCGCCATCGCCCTGGCTTTGGCGGAAGCGGGTGCCAAAGTGACCATTACCGCCGCCCGGCAGCCGGGCGAAACCGCAGCCGTGGCCGAGGAGATCGAAGCTCTGGCCGGGCAGGGCAGCGCACTGCCGCTGCAGGCGGACGTGACGCGGCACGAGGATTGCGACACGGTGGTGGCACGCACCATGGAAACCTTCGGCCGGCTCGACCTGCTGGTCAACAACGCGGGGCGCGGTCATCGTTTTGTCTACGAGGCCAATCGGCATCTGCCCGACGCCGAACGCCTGAAATTCTGGAATGTGCCGTCGGATGTCTGGCGCATGATCGTCAACGTCAATGTCAACGGACCATTCCTGATGGCCAAGGCGGCCGCGCCTAATCTGATGGCGCAGGCGCGCGCCACCGGACGCGCGCGCATCGTCAATATCCTGGCCACCTTCAACACCATGCAGAAGGGCGGCAACGCGCCCTACGGCGTCACCAAGGCCGCGCTCGAATCGGCGACCCAGATCTGGGCACGCGATCTCGCCGGCACGGGCGTCACGGTGAACGGGCTGCTGCCCGGCGGCGCCACGGCGACCGGGATGATCTATGAATCGAACAGCGAGCGGCCGGGGCGCAAGCTGCTCGATCCCGCCATCATGGGACCGCCGGCGGTGTGGCTCGCCTCGGCGGCGTCCGACGGCGTCACCGGCCGGCGCATCGAAGCCAAGTCGTGGGATCCGGCGCTGCCGCCCGAGCGTGCCGCGCAAGGCGCCCTCGCGCCGCCGGCGCTGCCCCCGATCGCGGAATAGCAGCGGTTGCCTCACCGATCAGCGGACCGTGGCCTTTACGCCATCAGGCTCTGAACGGGCATTGTGAGACGGACGACCAGGCCATCGGCCCGCCAGTCGCGGAAAAGCCGGCCGCCCAGCTGGTCTTCCACGCTTTGGCGCGCAAGCAGGCTGCCGAAGCCTTCGCTCCTGGCCGGCCCTTGAAGGGGCGGGCCGTCACGCTCCGTCCAGGTCAGATGGAACTCGCCGGCGTCGACCGACCAATCCACCGTGACCAGGCCCTGGTGAGACGAAAGCGCGCCGTATTTGGCCGCATTCGTCGCCAGCTCGTGAAGGATGAGCGCGAGGCTCGTGACAGCACCCTGTCCAAGCGGGATGTCCGGCCCGTGAATGAGAAGGCGATCGGTTGAGCCCTCGCGGCCGACATAAGGCGAAAAGATCGTTCGCAGCAACTGTTCCAATGTGGTGCCGCGACGCTCCACCGTTCCCTGCTGGGTTGGACTCGGACGAGCAAGATCGTGCGCGATGGCGAGCGCGCCGAGCCGGCCATGAATGGCCTTGACCATGTCAGCGGGAGTTTGGGCGGAGCGCGCGCTCAAAGTGACGATGCTGTTCGCGATGGTCAGTAGATTTTTGACGCGGTGATCCATCTCCCGGAGCAGCATCTCCCGCTGGTTCTCCGCTTGCTTGCGACCGCTGATATCGCTGAACAGGACCGCGACGCGGCGCAATTCCGGTTGATCCACGCGAAAGGCATAGACGTCGTACCACCGGTTCAAGGCCGCCGCGCGAAGCTCGAAGCGCTTAGGTCGTCCCGTGCGGGCTATGCGGCCGTAGATCTCGAACCAATGCTGCTCGTGTTGCGGCACCATGTGCCGGATGCGTTTGCCGACGCTGTCCTGCAAGCCCGTTTGGGCTTCAAATGCCTGGTTGACCTCGAGGAAGATATAATCGATCGGCTCGTCCCGGTCGTTGAAGACCACCTCGATGACGCAAAATCCCTGGTCGATGGAATTGAACAGCGAGCGATATCGCTCTTCAGCGGCGCGCAGCTGTTCGCGAAGAATATCCGGCATATGGACAATCGATTCAGCGGCCATTTTCTTACCTGCAACGCGGTGCTGGACGAATTGGCATAGGCATCGGCCGCAGGCGAACTCAGCGCCGCAGAATGCTTAAATTGGCACTATCCGCGCATGAAGGCGAGGGCGAAAAATCGGGCGAGTTCCCTAGGACGAATGGAACTGTCCGGCGAGCGCACGGCGGTCGGGCATCATTTTTCCGCAGGCTTGGTCACGGCCGCGATGAAGGCCGCCATCTCGGGCGTCTGATCGAGCGCGGCGCGAATCCGCGTCGCGACCTCCTCGCCATAGAGCGGCTCGACCGGCTTTTCGCCCTTGGCGGCCTGCTCCTGCAACTCCCGATCGTCCATCGCGGCCTTATAGGCGGCGCGCAAGGCCGCGAGCCGATCGGCCGGAATGTCCGGCGGACCGGCGGTGAGGCGGCCGATCTCGGCCTGGGAATCGATCAGCGCGATGAGCGCTTTCGCCTCGGGCGTTTGCGCCAACTGGGACGCCTGCGGCACGCCGGGCTGCGCCTTGCCGCCGCTCTGCAGCACGAAGCGGCCATAGCCGTTCTTGACGAATGGCTCATAGGTGGCGAGGCCGCCGAAATTGGCGTCGATCTCGCCGCGCCGCATCGCCATCTCCGTCTCGCCGCCGACATAGCCGGGAATGACCTGGAAGTGCAGGTTGAAGGCACGCGCGATGATCATCGTCTCCGCGTAGGCCGCCGAGCCGACGCCGCCGATCGATACCTTGACCGGCTTGTCCTTGGTGGCGGCCTGGACGTCGGCGAAGCTCGTGAATGGCGACAGCATCGACGTCACCATGACACGCTGTTCGGTCGATGCCTTGCCGATCCATGACATGCGGGCGAGGTCGAACTTCACGCCGCCGCCCTTGGCGATCTGGGAATAGAGCAATCCTGTGTTGAAGGTGCCGATTGTCAGCCCGTCGGGCTTCGCCGCGTAGATATAATTGGCGCCGACGATGTGCCCCGCGCCGGGCATGTTCTTGATGACCACGGTGGCGCCGGGGAGTGCCTTTTCCATATAGCGGGCGACGAGGCGGCCGTAGAAGTCGTAGCCGCCGCCGGGCGACGTTGCGATCACGTAGTTGACCGTCTTCGCTTTATAAAAAGCGGCCCCGTCCTGCGCCGCGACCGGCAGCGCAACCACGGCCAGCGCGATGCCTGCCGCGCCGGCGCTCATCACTCGTGACATGCGCGTCTCCCAGTGTTCGGGGCCGTTCGGTCGCTCTTTTTATGCGCTCTTTTTATGCCGCCAACCTCGGCCCGATTGGATGGCGATCTGCCAATGCTCCGCGGTGCGGCTCAACGCCCACTATCGGGCGGCCGTTCTGCCTCGGCATCGCCGCCCGGGGCCGCAAGGGATCCGCTGCCGTAGATTTGAAGCCGGAGATCCTCGCCCGGCTGCTGCTGGATTTCCGTGCTGCCTTGGCTGAGATCGAGTTCCCTTGGATTACCCAGGGTCAGCCCCGCAGCGGGCAGGAGCGACGCTTCCGGGCCGCCTTGGTCGGCCCCGAGACTGAGAACTGGCTGATTTTGCGCGAATAGAGTGCTCGCGGAGAGAATGACGATGAAGCACGCCAGCCCGATCCGCGGTGCCACAAGAACGCGCATGCCGTCCCCCTCCTGACCTCGCCGTGGGCCCGATCTTAATGTCCAGCCGCCCGAGAGGCAAGCGACCTCACTTTACCGAGTTCGCGTCATCCCCGGTGAGGACCCTAGATCGCTCGTCTCTTTGGTTAACGCAATTTTAAGCCTTATGGAACGAAATTATTCAGGTTTTCAGCGTGGTTACGGCATCCGCCAGCCCCAAAATGGAGACCGAGGGTTCGCGTGCCGGCGCCATGAGAGACGCACGTCGGAAGGACGAGTGGATGCTGAGGTTTACCTCACCTGAGACCCGGGGCCGCGGTCTGGCCTTCTGGATCGTCGGATTCAGCGTCTTCGTCATCGCTGCCATCATTGTACATGCCGTCTGGTTCTATCAGCGGCAACGCGAGTTCGTGATCGAGCGCGCTCTGACGGACGCGCAGAACCTGGCAAGCGCGCTGGAAGAGCATACCCGGGCCACGATTCAGTGGACCGACCTCTCGCTCGAAGAGCTTTCTCATGAGATCGAGCGCTTGCTGCTGGTGGGTTCCCCACGGTCCACGAGCCTGCAGTCTGCCGTCGCGACCGCGACGCGCGACACGCCAGGCATGGCTTCTTTCGTTTATGCGGATGCGCGGGGCACGGTGACCAGCGGTCAGGCGGAAGCCGGGGGCGCATCGGTCAACATCGCCGACGAAGACTATTTCAAGGCCGCCCGAGCATCGAACGATCTCCGCATCCACATAATCCGTCCGCCATGGCCGGCTCACGATGCCAAAGTGGTAGTCGCACTCGTGCGACCCGTCCACCGCGCCGACGGGCGCTTTGCCGGCGTTGTGATCGGAAGCATCGATCCGGGCTACTTCCGCGAGATCCATGAGCGGCTCGACCTCGGGAAGAAAAGCACGGTCGCGATCTTTTCGCGCGACGCCATCATGATCGCGCGCTCACCCTATCGCGAGGACTTCATCGGCACATCGTTCGCCGACGACAAGGTGTTTCAGGAGATCGACCAGTCGCGTTTGTTCGGCGGTCACTTTAGTCCGCGACATCGCGACGGCACGGCGCGGTTCGTCGCCTTCCGCACAATGCCCGACCTGCCATTCGTGGTCGCCTTGGGCCGCGCAGAGGACGAGGTCTTGGCGCCGTTGCGCAAAAGCGGGCAGGTGGCTCTGTCCTATGTCGTCGCATTGATCGCGCTTATAGCGGTCTTTGTCACACTCATCCTTGCGTTGGCGCGCAGGCAGGACCTGGCCAACCGGCACCTCGTGGCGACTTTGGAGAACGTCAACCAGGGCGTCGTCGTGTTCGACAAGAACATGCGCGTGGTCAGCTGCAACCAGCGCTACCTGGGCGAGATGTTCGAGTTTCCACCTGGCTTCATCAAACCCGGCGTCGGGTATGAGGAGATCCTCCGCTATCTTTCCGAACGCGGCGAGTATCCCGGCCAGACAGCCGAAGAAGTGATCGCCAGCCGCGTCGATAGCGCCGTCCTGAGCCAGGAGCAGCGAATCGTCCACCAGCGGCCGAATGGCAAGATCATCATCATCTATCGCAAGCCCATGGCGGACGGTGGCTTCATCATCACCTTTACCGACATCACGGAGGACATCCGCATCAAGGAAGAGGCGGAAGGCCAGGCAAAACTGCTCAAGCTGGTGCTCGACAGCATCCAGCAGGGCATCCGGGTGTTCGACAAGGACATGAACCTTGTTCTCGCCAACCGCAGGCTGGTGGAAGCGTTCGGTTACCCCGAAGCGTTCGCGCAGAAGGGGGCGACTTATGAAATCAACCGTGCGCATCAGCGCGCAAGCTGGGGAGTTTGGCCCCGGCGATGTGCAGCAGATGGTGTCGGACCGGCTGGAATGGGGCCGCGCGGCCATCAGCCATGGCTCGATCCGAAAGACCCCGAGCGGGCGCTATGTCAAGAAGCAACGGGACGCCATCCCGGGTGGTGGCTTCGTTTCGACCTATACCGACGTCACCGAACTGGTCCATGCCGAGGCGGAGATCGCGCGCAAATCAGCGCTGCTGCAATTGACCCAGGAGCATATGGGTGATGGCATCAGCGTCTATGATGAGCACCTGCGGCTGATCAATTTCAACAAGCGTTGGGTCGAAATTTGGGATGTGCCGTCGTCTCTCGCGTGCGTCGGGACTTCGTATCTCGACATCATGCATCGAAACGTTTCACTCGGCTCCTTTGGACCGGTCGCCGATGCCGAAGACTTTATCGCCAAGCGCATCGATGCTCTCCTGGCCGATAAATTCACGCTCGACGGAACTCCGCCGGCCGGACGGCAGTACCGATCCTGATCCGGCGCCACGCGGCGCCGAACGGCATTATCGTCATCAATCATACCGACATCACCCGCCTCAAGCAGGCCGAGCTGGAAGCAGAGCGCAAGTCAGCGCTGCTGGAAGCCGTCCTCGACAATATGGCACAGGGCATAATGGTGTGTGATGCTGATATGCGCATCATCGCCTTCAATGAAAAGTTCAGCGAGCTTCATGACCATCGGCCGGGCGACCTGCGGCTTGGCATGGCCTACGAGGATTTTCTCCGCCTCGCCTTCGCGCGCGGCAATATCCAGACGGACAACATCGAAGAGTTCATCGCGCAGCGCCTCAAGTCGGCCTACTCCCGCGAGTACCTACCGCAGAGAATATCAGGCCCAGAATGGCCGCCATATCACCTTGCGCCGCACGCCGATGCCCGACGGCGGATTCGTCATGACGATCGTCGACATCACCGACCGTAAAAAAACCGAAATGGCTCTGCAGGCGAGCGAGGAGCGCTATCGCACGCTCGTCATGACGTCGGCGCAACTCGTCTGGTCAACCGACGCCGAGGGCAACGTCATCGAGTCACAGCCGACCTGGCAGGCCTTCACCGGCCAGTCGGACGACGATGTCATGGGATGGGGTTGGATCAGGGCGTTGCATCCCGACGACCATGCCTATGTGCGCCGCAATTGGCTCATGGCGCTCGAGAGTAAATCCCCCGCCAGCTTTGAGTACCGGCTGCGCCGCCACGACGGGCTTTATCGCACCTTCAGCGCGCGGGCGGTTCCAGTCACCGGTCAGGACGGCACGCTGCGCGAGTGGGTCGGCATTTGCGAAGACATCTCGGACCGCAGGCTTGTCGAAAGCGAGATCGCGGCGAAATCGGCCTTGTTCGAAGCGACCTTGCAGAATATGGGACAGGCGGTATCGGTTTATGACAATGAGCTGAAACTCGTCGCCTACAACCAGCACTTCATTGATTTCTTCGAGCTTCCCACCGGCTTGATCACGCTCGGAAGGTCGCTCGAGGAGGTTCTCTGGTTCCTAGCCCGGCGCGGCGATTTCGGACCAGATCCCGAACATCAGGTGCAGACTCGCCTCAGTGCCGTGCGCAACAAGAAAAGCTACAGCCAGGACTTCGTCCAGGCGAATGGGCGCACATTGTTCGTCAACCATACCGCCATGCCGGGCGGCGGCTTCATCAATACGTTCACGGATATTTCGAAGCAGCGCTGGGCCGAGCAGGCCCTGCAGGAAAGCGAGCAGCGTCTGCGCGCCATTGTCGACAATGTCGCCGACGCGCTGCATATGCGCGCCTTCCGCCGTGTCGATCCGGCGGCGTTTGAGCCGTTCGATCCGCGCGACAGCATCACCGCTGCTGTCGAGAGCATGCAGCGCCAGATGATGCTCGCCAAGATCGACCTGACGATGTCTCTGCCGCGCGACTGCGGAGAGGTCTTGGGTCAGCCACGGCGACTCAAGCAGGCCGTGGTCAATTTGCTGCGGAACGCGCACGGGTCCATGACCGCACATCCGCGGGCTGGCGACAAGGCCTTCGTCGGTACGATCGACGTCTCTTTGCGGGTCGAAGAGGGAGTGGTGCGGATCAAGGTTGCCGACAGCAGTGGCGGCATCGCGCCGGATGTCACGGAGCAGTTCCTTGGATCGTTCACGGGTACAGGCCTAGGGCTAACGGTGAGCCGTGGCATCGTCGAGGCGATGAACGGAAAAATCGACGTGGCCACCAGGCTTGACGGCACCGACTTCACCATCATCCTGCCGCTCCACAAGGTGGCGCGTAAGGCCGGCCGAAAAATCCGCTCCAGCGGGCGTAAGTAGAAGGCGGGCGATTCGGCGCCGCTTTGGCGGCCACTGGGTTGCGCCGACCGAAATGCGAGGCATGGCGCGGCGAACGCCGTGCCGTCACCGTATCTTGGCCGCGATGATCCGCGTGGATCGCCCCGCGCGGCGAGACCGGTTTTACATTCAATTGCCATCCTGCCCACGGTTTCGGCATGCGCTCCGAACGATCCCGGAGCAGCGAAATGGTGCGGCATCTAAGTGAACGGCGCTCGCTCAAAAGTTTCTAGCTCCGGATAGGAATTGATTCGGTTTGGACGGCGCAGCGCTTTGGGCGACTCGTTCGTTGCACGAGTCTGCGGACGTCCAGCAGAAGCAGAAAAACTATACGGAAGTATCGATTGTCTATGGCCCATGCTGTGTTTCGCACATGCACACAATGTTGCGCGTGACGTGGTGCTGTTCACTGACTAAGCTATTTCGTGACACTGTCGCTCCTGGCGGACTCTTTTCGAATTTCTGTCCCGCAAGCCGGAAACCGGCCTTCTGGCGTCGGCACATGTTGAAAGAGGGCAGCTCATGAACGCGAAAGAGCGCCTCGTATCACTCGACGATTACAAGAGCGCCTTTGAGGAATTGTCCGCCTCGAACGCCGCGCTGCTTTCAGAAAATTCCAAGCTGCGTTCGGCGAATGAAAAGTTGCGGGAATCCGTCGAACGGTCGAACGTACAAATCCAGAAACGCGATTTTGGCCGCACCGACTTTGAAAAGATGATCGAGGGCGCCCGGCTGCCGGTCATGCTGCTCAATCGCGATCTCGAAGTTTGCGCTTATACGGCCGCTGCCTGCGACATCTTCGACCTGTCGCCGACCTACAGCGGTCATTGTCCACTCGCCGATGTGCCGCATCATCTCGCGTATTTGGATCTGGCGGCTGACCTGCGCGCCGCGTTGCATACGGGAGAAGCCCGGACCAGGCGTGCGGCCCTTACGAACGGCCGCACGCACTATCTCCTGACGATGCGGCCGCTCGAGAGCGGCGTGGCCGGCGTCGAGACGATCGTGCTGTCTTTGACCGATATCACCAGCATGACGCGCGCGGACGAACAAAAGGACGTCCTGATCGCCGAACTCAATCACCGCGTCAAGAACATGCTGGCGGTCATCATCGCCATCGCGCGTCAGACCGTTCGACGCGCGCCGACGGCGAACGCCTTCTATGAGGCATTCACCGCCCGGTTGCATGCCATGGCGCGTACCTATGAATTGCTGTCGCGCGAATCATGGTCGGAAGTCAGTCTCGGAACGCTGGTGCAACAGGAGCTCAATCCCTATGCGTCCGATAACCCTCCGCGTACCTCTTTCGGTGGCCCGCACATCATGCTCAAGCCGAAGATGGCTCTTTCACTCGGCTTGATCTTTCATGAGTTGGCGACCAACGCCGTCAAATACGGGGCGCTCTCCAATGCCACCGGAACAGTCGCCGTGACTTGGAGGCAGGAAGAGCGCGGCGCCCATAAACTCTGCCTTATACTCGAGTGGCTCGAGCGTTACGGACCGCCGGTTGACGTTCCGGAAAAAAGTGGATTTGGCATCGGTCTGGTCTGCAACGAAGCCAAATACAGTCTGCGCGGCAAGGCGACCATACGGTTTGAACCGTTGGGTTTGGTCGTCGGTCTCGATATTCCATTGGGGAATTGACCATGACGTCCGTCACGGGAAACGAGGCTCTGCTGGGGCGGGCTGTTCTCGTGGTAGAGGACGAATGGATCGTCGCGGTCGAACTGGACAATGAGCTGACCGCGATGGGTTGCCGGGTCATCGGTCCGGTGCCGTCCGTCAGCGAGGCGATGGCGATCCTGGCCGGCCAGCGGGTCGATGTGGCGTTGGTGGATATCGAACTGGGAGAGGATACGGGATATCCGATCGCCCATGCCTCACAGGCGCGGAACGTCCCCGTGGTTTTCCTGACCGGCTACAATGCGACGACGCTCGCACCCGAGTTCCGCCACCTCCGGTGCCTGGAGAAGCCGGTCGGGGCGAGGGCATTGGCGGTTGCTCTGACCGCGGCCTTGGCGAACGCGAGGACCGGACCGGCGGCAGGCTCGGATCTCTAGTTTTGCGATTTTGTTTTACGATCCAACTCGTCGAGCAATGCCACGAAGCTTTCCGGCAGCGGCTCGCTCAACGCCGAGTCGTAGCGGCGGCGCAGGACTTGGCTGATCCAGGTCGAATCGAGCCGGGTCAGGTTTTGACGGCCGGCGCCGGGTGGGCCGTTATTCTGCTGCGAGGCCAGCTTCGCTTTATCCTCATCAAAATCATTCATTCTCAAAGTCCCCTTTCGGGTAAGTAAGCTACGACGCGCGTGAACCACTCCTCTATAACTGAAACACTTGGGAGCAGTTCCATCCACGTCACATTAATCACGCATTGCTTTAGTTAAGAAATTGCTTAAAAATTCGACCGCCGCCTAAGTTCCTGATGTATCTCAAAAGTCTGTCCAATGCGAGAGGCCACGATGATTCGCTCGGAAGCCATTGCTCCACATTTGCCATTCCTGCGGCGTTATGCCCGCGCGTTGACCGGCAACCAAGCGAGCGGCGATGCCTATGTGCGTGCCTGCCTGGAAACCCTGGTGGCCGATCCGACCACCATTCCGGACGACCTGCGTCCGCGTGTCGGCCTCTACAAGCTGTTCCACACCCTATGGGACAGCACCGGCCGCCGTCTCGAACTGGTCGGCGGCGCCGAGCCGGGGGAGGTCATCGCCGCCCGGCTGCGACGCCTCGCTTCGGAACAGCGGCAAACCCTGCTTCTGGTGGCGCTCGAGGGATTCTCGACCGAGGAAGTCGCCAAAATCTTGAACAAGGCGGAACCCGAGGTTCAGGCCCTTCTGAAGCAAGCGGTCGAGACTATGGCAGGGGCCGTGGCCACCGACGTTCTGGTCATCGAGGACGAATCGATCATCGCCCTGGATATCTGCAGCATCATCGAAGGTCTCGGGCATCGCGTCATCAAAGTGGCCACCACACGCAAGCAGGCTGTCGAAGCGGCGCGCCAGCATCGCCCGGGTTTGGTGCTCGCCGACATTCAGCTCGCCGACCACAGTTCGGGCATCGACGCGGTCAACGACATCCTGCAAGACAGCCAGGTCCCAGTGATCTTCATCACCGCCTATCCCGACCGCTTGCTGACCGGCGAACGGCCCGAGCCGACCTTCCTCATCAGCAAGCCGTTCTCTCAGGACGAGGTCAAGGCGACCGTCAGCCAGGCATTGCTGATGCACGCCACGGAGCAACTCGTCTGAGCGGTTTCACTTCACGTCACGAAATCCCGCGGGGCTGACCAGCGCGATCCGCTTAGGGTCAGTCCCCCGGTTTTCCTCCTCTCTCGTCCCGCATCCGGCGGTCGCGAAGCTGCCTCTCCGCTTCGTCAACTTGCGTCATGCACTTGGCCCGCTCCCCTGCGGCGAGAACTTTTTGGCATCGGCAATACTATGCTCGGCATGCCGCTCTGACGTCGAAACGATGGTCAGCGAGGCGCCGCTCGTCGATGCCGCAGCGGTGATTTGAGAAGCATCCGCCAGCCGATCGAAACGGCGGTCAGGAATGCGCGCAAGCCAGAACCTTGGAAATGACCGCGGGGGAGCTGTGCTCGACCCCGCAGTTTCGTCTGGCTCCGTGGGAGGGATTCGAACCCCCGACCCGGTGGTTAACAGCCACCTGCTCTACCACTGAGCTACCACGGAAAAATCGTTCGTCGCGCGCGATCCGGGCTGTGGTGCCGCCCGGCGCCCCGCAACGAGGGCGCGGTTATATCAGACCGATTCCATCCTGACCAGAGCCTCTACACGGAAGATATCCAGTGGATTCGCGGCGCTGCGATCGCTCGACAGAGCGCCGGCGATAGGGCATTGCGTCGCGTTGCGGTGCCGGCAGTCGCCGCGCGCGAATGGAGGATTGGATGACGACGACTCCCACGGGCGGCCGATCGGCGAACCTGTCAGGGAGCACACAACGATGTAGCGGTCGGCGGCTGCGCAAGGCGCGCGATCGAGGCGCTCGGCGCGGTCAGACCAAACTGGGCGCGGCGCCGCTCGCCGATCGCTGGGGGGAGAGTGGAGGCCGGAGGGGGAATCGAACCCCCGATGCGGGATTTGCAGTCCCGAGCATTACCACTTTGCTACCCGGCCTTAACCATTGACTAACCTTGCCTGGACCATGATCCCAGGACAGGATCCCGCGGCACCGCCGGCGGGAGGCGAGATATAGGCTGCGCCTCCATCCGGGGTCAAGGGTGGGGCAGGGGAAGCACACCAGGCCCGCGATATCGCCCATGACGCCCTCACCCGGCGCGCGGGCGTTGTTTTTGTGTGGAATGGCAAGTATATAAGCGCGATGGCCTGGCTTTAACCATACTCGGGTAAGCGAGCCGGCATCGAGGCAAAGGTCAGTTTTAGAGTCATCGGCATCATGATCGATTTCGCAACAGCCCGGCGCAATATGGTCGACAACCAGATTCGACCGAATCGAGTGACGTCTCCGGCATTGCTTCAAGCTTTGCTGGAAATCCCGCGCGAGCTGTTCGTTCCCGACGCGGAACGAGGCATTGCCTACGTCGACGAGGATATTCCGCTGCAATCGACGGAGGGACCGCGCTGGCTCATGGAGCCGATGGTCTTCGCCCGTCTGCTGCAGGCTGCCGAGATCGAGAAATCCGAGGTCGTGCTTCATATCGGCTGCGGTTCCGGCTACGGCGCTGCCGTTCTGTCGCGCCTGGCCGCGACCGTGGTCGCGGTCGAGAGCGATCCCGCCTTGAGCGCGGTCGCCACCAGCACCCTCGATCGGTTGCAGGTCGACAATGTCGCCTTTATTGCGGGGGATATGAGAAAAGGCTGCCCGGCTCAGGCGCCCTACGGCGTGATCGTGTTCGATGGCGCCATCAACCGCATCGACGAGCAAATCGGCGCGCAACTCGCGGAAGGCGGGCGCCTGGTCGCGGTTGTGCGCGACGGCCCCGGTATGGGCAAGGCCATCCTGGCGCTGCGCCGCGGCGGCAAGCTGTCCCATCGTACCCTGTTCGACGCCGGCACGCCTTATCTGCCATGTTTTGTGCCTGAACCGAGTTTCGTGTTCTAGAACTTGCCTTGCAAGGAGAGCGAATGAACGCATTTCGATCGTCGATCGGCCGGCCAATAAGAGCCGCTCTCGCCGTAGTCGTTACCCTGGCCACGCTCGCTGCGGCGGCGGATCTCGCGGCCGAAACGCTCGAGGAAGCGCTGGCGAAGGCCTATGAGACCAACCCGACGCTGCTGGCGCGGCGCGCCCAGTTGCGCGCCACGGACGAAGGGGTGCCTCAGGCGCTCGCCGGCTGGCGCCCCACGGTGTCGGTCAGCGGCGATATTTCGCGCCAACACAGCTACAACAATACCCGCTCGTCGCCGACCTCGCGCTACACGACGCCCTATGGCGCCTCGCTTGACGTGACCCAGCCGCTCTACAATTTCACCACCTCGCCGGCGGTGTCGCGCGCCGAAAACAACGTCCGCGCCGAGCGCGCCGCCCTGCATTCGGCGGAACAGGCCGTGTTGCAATTGGTGATCGACGCGTTCCTGGCCGTATTGCGCGACCAGGCGATCGTCGAGCTCAACATCAACAACGAACAGCGCCTGCGCCGTCAGTACGATGCCACCAATGACCGTTTCCGGGTCGGCGAAGTGACGCGGACCGACGTCTCCCAAGGCGAAGCGCGCCTGGCGCGCGCGACGGCCGACCGTGTCCGGGCGGAAGGCAATCTCGCCGCTTCGCGCGCCGTCTATCGCAATGTGGTCGGCGAATACCCGAGCAACCTCGTGGTTCCCGGTCCCCTGGCCGATATCCCGGCCAACGTGGATGAAGCCACGACTTTGGCGGCGGCCCACAACCCCGACGTGAGAGCGGCGGAATTCACCGAGCTCGCCGCGCGCGACAATATCCGCGCCATCGAGGGCGAACTGTGGCCCGAATTCAATCTGCGCGGCTCAGTTTCGGCCGATGAACATGCTGCCGGCAGCGCCACCCATGCCAACGCGGCGTCGATTCTCGCCGAGGTCAATATCCCGCTCTATACCGCCGGTTCGGTTGCCGCGCGCGCCCGCGCCGCCCGGCACACCGCCGTGCAACGTCGTCAGCAGCTGGACGAAGCGCGCCGAGACGCCATAGAGACGGCGACGCGGTCGTGGGAACTGCTCGAAACCGCACGGGCCAGCCTGCGCGCGCTGAGCTCGGAAATCGAAGCGAGCGAGATCGCTTTGGAGGGCGTCGAGAAGGAAGCGCTGGTCGGCTCGCGCACCGTGCTCGACGTGCTCGACGCCGAGCAGGAACTGCTCAATGCGCGCGTGAACCAGGTGCTGGCGCGCCGCGACGAAGTGGCCTCGTCCTATCAGTTGAAGGCCTCGGTCGGCGGGCTGACCGCCCGCGATCTCGTCCTGCCGGTGCAACTCTATGATGTTGAGCAGAATTATCGCAGTTCGCGCAACAAGTGGTGGGGCACCCGGGTCGACGGGGAGGCAGAGTGAATTGTCCGACGTTGAACCCCGACAGCCCGTCTTACGCGGCTGAGGATTCTTTGATACTGTCCTCGCCACGCGACGGCGGCGGTCCTGTGGACAGCCGGCGCGGCTGGACCTATTTCCTGCGGACGTCGTTGAGATGACAGACACCAAGGCGCCGACTGAACCGACAATGGAGGAAATCCTCGCCTCCATTCGCCGCATAATCTCCGAAAACGACGAGGAGCAGGAAACGAAGAAGCGGATCGAGACGACCCCCGTCAGCCCGGCGCCTGTAGCCGCCGCGGTGGCGGTACTCGAACTCACCGATATGGTGACGGACGATGGCACGGTGGTCAGTCTCACCACCGGACAGCAGGATGCCGCGGCCGAGGACGACGCGAAGGACGAGATCGTCGAAACGGAAATCGTCGAAACGGAAATCGTCGAGGACGCGGCGAAGGACGAAGTCGCTGCCGAGGTGCCGGTCAGCAACCCCATGGACGAGGTCGTAGCGAGTGTCGGACAAGTGGACAGTATGGAGGTGACGATGGAAAATCCGAAAGACGATTCGGTGGAATTCGCCGCCTCCCATGAGCAAACCAAAAAATCCGGAGCTGCCATGGACGAAGGTTTGGTTTCGGCGGCGACCGCGGCGGCGGCAACCGCGACGTTCGCGCAATTGGCCCGCACCATGTCCCAGGAACCGGAGACCGCCGGCAATATGGCGCTCGGCTCCGGCCGCACCCTGGAGGACCTGGTCAAAGAGATGATTCGCCCCATGCTCAAGGAATGGCTCGACAAGAACCTGCCGCCCATGGTCGAGCACATGGTACGCCGCGAACTGGACCGCATGACACGGCGCGCCGGAGACCTGTAATCTCTCCTGGAGCGTGCCGGCCGTCACGGCCAAGCCGCGCCATCCCTAGCCTTTCAGGAACAGGAAATTCCCGTGCTGGAGAAAACCTTTCGGCCCGCTGAGGTCGAGGTCAAGCACTACGCCAAGTGGGAATCCACGGGCGCCTTCACCGCCGATCCGTCCAGCACCCGGCCGACTTTCACCATCGTCATTCCGCCGCCGAACGTCACCGGCAGCCTGCACATGGGCCATGCGCTCAACAACACCCTGCAGGACCTGCTGGTGCGCTACAAGCGCATGAAGGGCTTCGACGCCCTGTGGATGCCGGGCACCGACCATGCCGGCATCGCCACCCAGATGGTGGTCGAGCGCCAGTTGGCGGAGAAGGGCATCGGCCTGCAGCGCGGCGCCGCCGCGAAAGGCAACAACGACAAGCTGCTGTCGCGCGAGGACTTCATCGCGCGCGTGTGGGAGTGGAAGAAGGAGAGCGGCGGCACCATCACCCGCCAGCTCCGCCGGCTCGGCGCCTCGCTCGACTGGTCGCGCGAGCGCTTCACCATGGACGAGGGCCTGTCCAAGGCCGTCCTCAAGGTGTTCGTCGAGCTCTACCGCCAGGGCCTGATCTACAAGGACAAGCGGCTGGTCAATTGGGACCCGAAATTCCACACGGCGATCTCCGACCTCGAGGTCGAATCGAAGCGAGATCAAGGGTCACCTCTGGCACATCAACTATCCGATCGAGGGCGCGCCGGGCGAATTCATCACCGTGGCGACGACGCGGCCGGAGACCATGCTGGGCGATACCGGTGTCGCCGTCCATCCGACCGACGAGCGTTTCAAGCATCTGGTCGGCAAATCGGTGGTGCTGCCCCTGGTCGGCCGCAGGATCCCGATCGTCGCCGACGAATACAGCGACCCGGAAAAGGGCACCGGCGCGGTCAAGATCACCCCGGCGCACGACTTCAACGATTTCGAGGTCGGCAAGCGCCACAATCTCGACGTCGTCAACATCTACACGCCCGACGCGCGGATCAACGACAACGGACCCGAGGCCTATCGCGGGCTCGACCGCTTCGAGGCGCGCAAGCGCATCCTCGCCGATCTCGAGGCGGCAGGCCTGCTGGTCAAGACCGAGCCGCACACTCATCAGGTGCCGCACGGCGACCGCTCCGGCGTGCCGATCGAGCCCTATCTCACCGAGCAGTGGTACGTCGACGCCAAGACCCTGGCCAAGCCGGCCATCGAAGCGGTGGAGCAGGGGCGCACCGAGTTCGTGCCCAAGAATTGGGACAAGACCTATTTCCACTGGATGAACAATATCGAGCCCTGGTGCATCTCGCGCCAGCTCTGGTGGGGCCATCAGGTGCCCGCCTGGTACGGGCCGGATCAGAAGGTCTTCGTCGCCGAGACCGAAGACGAGGCCAAGGCCGAAGCGCGCGCCCACTACGGCAAGGATGTGCCGCTGACCCGCGACGCCGACGTGCTCGACACCTGGTTCTCGTCCGGCCTGTGGGCCTTCTCGACGCTCGGCTGGCCCGAGCAGACGCCGGAGCTCAAGCGCTATTACCCGACGAGTGTGCTCGTCACCGGCTTCGACATCATCTTCTTCTGGGTCGCCCGGATGATGATGATGAGCCTGCATTTCATGAAGGATGTGCCCTTCCGCACGGTCTACGTGCACGCGCTGGTGCGCGACGAGAAGGGCCAGAAGATGTCGAAGTCGAAGGGCAACGTCATCGACCCCCTGGAGCTGATCGACAAATACGGCGCCGACGCCCTGCGCTTCACGCTCACCGCCATGGCGGCCCAGGGCCGCGACATCAAGCTCGCCGAGAGCCGCGTCGAGGGCTACCGCAACTTCGCCACCAAGATCTGGAACGCCGCGCGCTTCAACGAGATGAACGGCTGCAAGCTGGCTCCGGATTTCGATCCAGCGGCGAACAAGAACATCGTCAACCGCTGGATCGTCAGCCGGCTGGCCGACGCCGTGGGCGAGGTGGAAAGCGCCATCGAATCCTACCGCTTCAACGAGGCCGCCGGTGCGCTCTACCAATTCGCCTGGGGCACCTATTGCGACTGGTATCTCGAATTCGCCAAGCCGCTGTTCCAGGGCACCGACGCCGCGGCCGCCGCCGAAACGCGCGCCACATCCGCCTGGGTGCTCGGGCGCATCCTGCATCTGCTGCATCCCATGATGCCCTTCATCACCGAAGAGCTGTGGGAGAACCTGACCGATGGCCAGGGCGGCATGCTGATCAAGGCCGAATGGCCGCAGCCGCAAGCTTCCTGGCGCGCCCCGGACGCCGCCGCCGAGATGGATTGGGTGGTCAGGCTGATCGAAGCCGTGCGCGCCGTGCGTTCGGAAATGAACGTGCCAGCCGGCGCCAAGATTCCGCTCACCCTGAAGGACGCGAGCCCCGAGGCGCAGCGCCGCATCGACAGCCATCGCAGCCTGATCCTGACGCTCGCGCGGCTCGAACTCCATCACGCCGCAGACCGGCGAGGTGGCGAAAGGCGCCGTGCAGATCGTCGTCGAGGAAGCCACGCTCATCCTGCCGCTCGCCGGCGTCATCGACATCGGCCAGGAGCGCACCCGCCTGCAGAAGGAAATCGGCAAGGTCGAGGGCGAGATCAAGAAGGTCGAGGGCAAGCTCGGCAACCAGGCCTTCGTCGCCAAGGCGCCGCCCGAGGTGGTCGAAGAAAACCGCGAACGCCTCGCCGAATTCGAAGCCGCCAAGGCCAAGCTGGCGGATGCGCTGAAGCGAATTAGCGCGGCATAAACCGGAGGCCGAATTGCATGGCCAACAAAGAAGAAAAGTCGCGCTGGCGCAAGAATCGCCCGAGAGTGGCACGCCTTCTTCGTGAAGAATGGGATCCAATCGGAGTGGGTGCACATCTCCCCGAGGATGAATACGACGCATATGTCGACCGTATTTACGGTATGATCGTTCAAGAAAACCGGTCAATTGCAGATTTGATCGAATGTCTGCGTGAGATCGAGCTGAAATACTTTGGGTTGAGTGACACGCCCGGCGCGAGCGCAAATAGAAAGCGAGTGGCTGAGTCCTTGATAAACTTCCGGGATGAATTTTAAACAGGCACCACACGTAAGAAGTGTTTCTAATTTCCGAGGTTCCGATGCCCGATGACATGAAGCCGCGTGCCGTGTTCGACAAGTCGAAGCTGCCCAGCCGCCACACCACGGTAGGGCCCGAGCGCGCGCCGCACCGCTCCTATTACTACGCCATGGGCCTGACCGAGGCGGAGATCGCACCAGCCGTTCGTCGGCGTCGCCACCTGCTGGAACGAGGCCGCGCCCTGCAACATCGCGCTCACCCGCCAGGCGCAGGCGGTGAAGCGCGGGCGTCAAGGTCAGCCGGCGGCACGCCGCGCGAATTCACCACCATCACCGTGACCGACGGCATCGCCATGGGCCACGAGGGCATGAAGTCGTCGCTGGTCAGCGCGAGGTCATCGCCGATTCGGTCGAGCTGACCATGCGCGGCCATTGCTACGACGCGCTGGTCGGGCTGGCCGGCTGCGACAAGTCGCTGCCCGGCATGATGATGGCGATGCTGCGGCTCAACGTGCCCGCGCGTCTTCATGTATGGCGGCTCGATCCTGCCCGGCAAGTTCAAGGGCAAGGACGTCACCGTGGTCGACGTGTTCGAGGCGGTCGGCCAGCACGCCGCCGGCAACATGTCGGACGAGGACCTGCACGAGCTGGAATGCGTCGCCTGCCCGTCGGCGCGGCTCCTGCGGCGGCCAGTTCACCGCCAACACCATGGCCTGCGTCTCCGAGGCGATCGGCCTGGCGCTGCCCGGCTCGGCCGGCGCGCCGGCGCCCTATGAGATCGCGCGACGCCTATGCCGAAGCCTCGGGCGAGGCGGTGATGGAGCTGCTCGAGCTGCAGCTCCGCCCGCGCGACATCGTCACGCGCAAGGCGCTGCGAGAACGCCGCGCGCGTCGTCGCCGCCACCGGCGGCTCGACCAATGCCGGCGCTGCACCTGCCGGCCATGGCGCATGAGGCGGGCATCGAGTTCGACCTGGACGACGTGGCCGAGATCTTCAAGCAGCACGCCCTACATCGCCGACCTCAAGCCGGGCGGCAAATATGTCGCCAAGGACATGTGCGAGGTCGGCGGCATGCCGGTGCTCATCAAGGCGCTGCTCGACGGCGGCCTCCTGCACGGCGACTGCATGACCGTCACCGGCAAGACGCTGGCCGAGAACCACAAGGACGTGGTCTTCCCGACGGACCAGGACGTGATCCGTCCGGCCAGCAAGCCGCTCTCGCCGACCGGCGGCGTCGTCGGCCTCAAGGGCATCCTCGCGCCCGACGGCGCCATCGTGAAGGTCGCCGGCATGAAGACGCTGCAGTTCCGCGGGCCCGCGCGCGTGTTCGACTGCGAGGAGGACGCCTTCGCCGCGGTCGAGAACGCGCGCCTACAAGGAAGGCGACGTCATCGTCATCCGCTACGAAGGGCCCGAAGGGCGGCCCGGGCATGCGCGAGATGCTGTCGACCACCGCGGCGATCTACGGCCAGGGCATGGGCGAGAAGGTGGCGCTGATCACCGACGGCCGCTTCTCCGGCGCCACGCGCGGCTTCTGCATCGGCCATGTCGGGCCCGAGGCGGCGGTCGGCGGCCCGATCGCCCTGCTCAAGGACGGCGACATCATCGCCATCGACGCCGACAAGGGCACCATCGACGTCGAATTGTCCGAGGCCGAACTGGAGGCCCGCCGCAAGGCCTGGAAGCCGCGCCAGACACAACTACAATCGGGCGCGCTGTGGAAATACGCCCAGCTCGTCGGCCCGGCCCATCAGGGCGCGGTGACCCACGGCGGCGCGGAGGCGGAAACCCACGTCTACGCCGATATCTGACCGGGGCGCGGTCTCCCGTGACCGGCCGCGAGCATATCTACGAAGCGACGTTGGAATGGACCGGCGCGGCCGCCGGTCCGACCAGCGACTACAAAAGCTATTCGCGCGACTATCGCGTCAGTTCGCCGGCAAGCCGGTGCTCGACCGGCTCCGCCGATCCGACCTTCCTCGGCGATCCCAAGCTGCACAATCCCGAGGACCTGCTGCTCGCCTCGCTCGCGGCCTGCCATATGCTGAGCTATCTCGCGCTCTGCGCGCGCGAGAAGATCGCCGTCACGTCCTATCGCGACGAGGCGCTCGGCACCATGGCGATCAAGGACCGCAAGATGCGCTTCGTCGTCCGTGCGGCTGCGCCCGCACGTGATCATCGCCGATCCGGCGAAGCTGGCGCGCGCCAGGGCGCTCCATGCCGACGCCCATGCCGAATGCTTCATCGCCAACTCGGTGAACTTCCCGATCGAGAACGATCCGCTGGCGGTCGACCGCGGGCTAATCGCGCCGCGGCCGCGACGCGGCCGCCCCGATGCGGCCCGGTCGACGCGGCGCGCGCCCGCGGCGCTAGCCGCGCCGCGTTGAGCTTCTTGAGGAAGGCCTGGACGCGCCGGGCGTTGGTGCCGCCGTCGCGCCGGCCGAGCCGGCCGGCCGAGCGCACGTCGACCCGGCTGCCGCCCTCGACCGCCGTAACCCGGATCACCACGTCGTCCTCGAATCCGAACCACAGGGTGCGCGCGATTGCCTCGATGCGCCCCTCCGCGGGCGCCACCGCGTGCACCGTCCAGCCGCGCGTGTCGCGCGCCAGGCGCAGCGTCAGGGCGAAGGCGTCGCCGGGCGGCATCTTGAGCAGCGCCGGCTTGATGTCGGGATAGGCCGTCCGCTGCTCGCCGGCGAAATTCGCGGGATAGTCCGAGGGCAGCCGGCTCGCCACCTTGCGCAGTTCGAGCGCGGCGATGAACGGCGGCGGATTGGCCGGGTCTGTGCTGATGTCGTAGAGCGGCGGCGCCTCGCGGAATGCGTCGCGCAGCGCCCATGGCCAATAGGCGACGAGCCCGCCGATCACGATGCCCGCCACCGCGACGGTGATCAGCCGACGGCGTCCGACACCCCAGGCGAAGAACAGGCCGATGAGCGACGCCCCCACGGCGGCCAGGCCGGCATAGGCCGCCCATTCCAGAATGCGGAAGCCCGCATTGTGGTCCCACAGCCCGAATTGCCGGCCCGGGCCGGCTGCCGCCTGGGCGAGTCCCGCCGCCAGCCCGACCACGAGGCCGGGAATGCTCAACCTGGCGAAACCGTCCGGAATTCCGCGCGATGATCCCAGGGTCGCCGATGATCCGCTCATGCCCGTCCCCCGCGGCCGTGTCGCGCCGCCAGAGGGAACTATGATCCGGGAACGGTGGCAGCCGCAAGGGGCCTCGCGATGGCCCGGCGGCGCTTCGGGTGCCTAGGCCGCCTGCAGCTCGCACCACGACGGGGTGTGGTCCGAGGCCTTTTCCCAGCCGCGCGGCGTCTTGTCGATGTCGCGTCGCGACCAGCCGGTCGGCGGCCTGGGGCGACAGCAGCAGGTGGTCGATGCGGATGCCGTTGTCGCGCTGCCAGGCGCCGGCCTGGTAGTCCCAGAAGGTGTAGGCGCGCGGCGCGTCCGGATGCAGGGCGCGGAAGGCGTCGGTCAGGCCGAGATAGCAGCGCGCGGAATGCTCGCGGCTCTCGGGCTGGAACAGCGCGTCGCCCGCGCCAGGCCTCGGGTCGTGGCCGTCGCTCGGCGTCGGGAATGACGTTGTAGTCGCCGCCGAGGACGAGCGGCTCCTCGTCCGCCAGCAGGTCCTGGGCGTGGCGCGCGCAGCCGCTCCATCCAGGCGAGCTTGTAGGCGAACTTCTCGGCTGCCGACCGGATTGCCGTTGGGCAGGTAGATCGAGGCGACGCGCAGCACCGATCGCCGACGCGGCGTCGCCTCGATGTAGCGCGCCTGCTCGTCGCCGTCGCCGCCCGGGCAGGCCGCGGCGCACGTCCTCGAGCGGCGCGCTTCGACAGGATGGCGACGCCGTTGTAGGTCTTCTGGCCGTGCGACGGCGACGTTGTAGCCGAGCTCCTCGATCTCCATGCGCGGGAACGCCTCGTCGACGCACTTGATTTCCTGCAGCAGCACGATGTCGGGCTGCGGCCTCGCGCAGCCAGGCGAGCAGGTTGGGCAGGCGCGCCTTGACCGAGTTGACGTTCCAGGTGGCGATCTTGACCAAGCGAGGCCTCACAGAATTCATCCTGGGTTTGGCCTTAGTTAGCACGTTTCTCACGTGCCGGTCACGCGGCCGGGCGCTAGAGTGACGGCACCCCGATGATCCGACGCGAGGCGACCATGGCGCAGCGCATGCCGGCCGCCTTCGTCGGCCACGGCAGCCCGATGAACACCCTGGAGCGCAACCGCTACAGTGAGGCGTGGCGCCGGCTCGGCCGCGCCTTGCCGCGGCCGCGCGCCATCCTCGCCATCTCCGCCCACTGGTATGTCGATCGCACGGCGGTCACCGCCATGGAGACGCCGCCCACCATCCACGATTTCTCCGGCTTCCCCGAGGCGCTGCACAAATTCCGCTATCCGGCTCCGGGCGATCCGGCGCTCGCCGCCCGCGTGCGCGAGCTGCTGGCGCCGGTCCCGGTGGATCTCGACCGCCAGGACTGGGGTTTGGACCACGGCACCTGGTCGGTGCTCGCGCACATGTATCCGGAGGCCGACGTGCCGGTGGTGCAACTCGCCATCGACCGGACCGAGCCCGCCGACTTCCACTACGCGGTCGGCCAGAGCCTCCAGCCGTTGCGCGGCGAGGGGGTGCTGATCCTCGGCTTCGGCAATGTGGTGCACAATCTCCGGCTGATGCAGCGCACGCCGAACGCGCCGGTGCCCGAGTGGGCCGCGTCGTTCCAGGCGCACGTGCGCCACGCGCTCGAGCGGCGCCACCACGAGACCCTGGTGAATTACGAGGCGATCCCCGGGGCCAGGCTCGCCGTTCCGACCCCCGAGCACTACCTGCCGCTGCTGCATGTCGCCGGCACCCAGGACGAGTCCGAGCCGGTGTGGATCTCCCGTCGACGGCATCGATCTCGGCTCGATCGGCATGCTGACCGTCGTGGTCGGCGAGCCCAGGCCGGACATCTTCCCGCCGGAGGCGTGAGCGGCGATCCGTCGATCTCCGTCCCTCGTTTGGCCCGGCGCGACCCGGCGATCTCCCTGGGCACGAGACGTCACGCCCGGATCACGGCAAACATTCGGTCCGGCGTCCATCGATTCCGCATGCGCTCGTGCGCCGGCTCTGTTGTGGATGCCGGATCAGGTCCGGCATGACGATGGGGCGACGATGACCGTGGTGCGCCCCGATCGAGACGCACGGTCGAGCCGACCATGACGGAGGACGGAAAGGAGAGGGCGCGGAACGCGGCGGCCCGAGCGGCTCACACCGCGAAGCTGTTGCCGCAGCCGCAGGAGGCGGTGGCGTTGGGATTGCGGATGGCGAAGGAGGAACCGACCAACTCCTCGACGAAGTCGATCTCCGAGCCGGCGAGCATGCCGAGGGACATCTCGTCGATCACCAACTTGGCGCCGGACTTCTCGATCACCTTGTCGTCCGGGTTCACCGCGTCGTCGAGGGTGAATCCGTATTGGAAGCCGGAGCAGCCGCCGCCGGCGACGGCGACGCGCAGCATGAGGCCCGGCTGGGCCTCTTCGGCGACGAGTTCGGCGATGCGCCTGGCGGCGCGGTCGGTGAGAGCGAGGGTAGCCGCGGTCGCGGTCAGGTCGGTCATGCCCCAATATGTAATCATCGCAAGGCCTTCTGCCAAGCCTTGCCGCGCGCGCCTCGCGGCCGGGATCCGGCGGAAGCGGCAAATCGACCGGATCGGGCAAGGCTTTGTGGCGCCCGTCGCATCCGGGAGCTTCCCAACCAGGACCGGCTGCAGCCCCCGGCCCTTAAGTCGCTGCCGGAATTCCGGGCCTATTCCTTAAGTTCGAGGCGTCGAGGGACACCCGGCGCCGTCCCAGACGTTCATATTGAAACGGACGGAGATGGCGCGTGACGAATTCCCCCGAAACTCTCGAACAGCAGGTCCATCAGCCCGGGGCCGCCCCGGCGGCGGAGCCACGCAAGCGGTCCACGCCGCCGGGCCGCGCGAAGCCCGCCAACCGGCGCACGCGGGCGGAAGCCGAAGCGGCGCTGCTCGCCGCCTGGCGCAAATGGTCCGCGGCGAACGTCGCCGCGGACAAGGTGAGCGACACCGACGTGCACGCCTTCCTGCGGCACGTCAAAGCCGAGGAGCCCGACCTGCTCGCGTTCTCGAGCAAGATCACGCCCTACGAAACGGCCTTCCGCTGGATTGTCGGCGACCAGGCGGGCCTGGCGCCGCTGCGGCCACTCCGCTCAACCGGCAGGTCGATCGGCCGGAGCCCACGGCGACCGGCAGCCTTTGACGCCCCCGCCGTGGCCCTGTAGGGTCCGCCCCATGACGCAGCCCTCTCGCACGGCGCGGGGCGGGGCGCCTTCGGACAGCCCGCCCATGACGACCGGTCTGGCGGCCTATGCCTGCCACCCCGGGACACGCGCGGCCGCCTGCATCCCGAGCCGGAGAGCCCGATGCGCTCGCCGTTCCAGCGCGACCGCGACCGGATCATCCACTCCACCGCCTTCCGCCGGCTGAAGCACAAGACCCAGGTCTTCGTCTACCACGAGGGCGACCACTACCGCACCCGGCTGACCCACACGCTCGAGGTGGCGCAGATCGCCCGCACCGATCAGCCGCGCGCTCGGGCCTCGACGAGGACCTGGCCGAGGCGCTGGCGCTGGCGCACGACCTCGGCCACACGCCGTTCGGCCATGCCGGCGAGGAGGCGCTCGACGCCGAGATGGCGCCCTATGGCGGCTTCGACCACAACGCCCAGACCCTGCGCATCCTGACCAGGCTCGAACGCCGCTACGCCGAGTTCGACGGGCTCAACCTGACCTGGGAGACGCTGGAAGGCGTGGTCAAGCACAACGGCCCGCTGACGCGGGCCGCGCCGGCGAACGCGACCGCCTGCCGCCGACGATCGCCGAATACGACGCGGCGCACGACCTCGAGCTCGACACCTTTGCCGGCGCCGGAGGCGCAGGTCGCGGCGCTGGCCGACGACATCGCCTACAACAACCACGACATCGACGACGGCCTGCGCGCCGGGCTGTTCGCGTCGACGACCTCGCCGACGTGCCGCTGGTCGGGCCGGTGTTCGCGCGAGGTCGCGCGGCGCTATCCCGGGCTCGAGCACGCCGCGGCTGATCCACGAGTCGATCCGCCGCGTGATCGACCGCATGGTGCACCGACCTGATCGACGAGACCCGCGCGCCGGCTCGCCGACAGCGGCGCCGCGCAGCGCCGACGACGTGCGCGCGGCTCGGGCCGGCCGGTCGTCGCCTTCTCCGACGACGATGGCGGCGCACGACCGGGCGCTTGAAGCGACTTCCTGTTCGAGCGGATGTACCGCCACTACCGGGTCAACCGCATGACGCGCAAGGCGCGGCGCGTGGTGCGCGACCTGTTCGAGCTGTTCCTCGCCGAGCCGGAATGCCTGCCCGCCGAATGGCGCGCGCCGTGCCGACGGGCCGCGACGAGGCCGCGCACGGCGCGGCGTCGTCGCCGACTACATCGCCGGCATGACCGACCGCTTCGCGCTCGACGAGCATCGCCGCCTGTTCGACACCTAGCACCGATGCGACATCCGATGAATCGTCTTCAGCCATTTCCGCGACGAGATCGTCGCGGCGCTCGAGCGACCTGGCGGCGCGCCGGCGACGCTGCCGGCCGGCCTCGACTTCGGCGCGCGTCGACGGTCGAGCCGCCGCGCGATCCGGCCATGGCGACCTCGTCGACCAATGCGGCGATGGTGCTGGCCAAGCCGGCCGGCAGAAGCCGCGCGAGCTCGCCGAGCGCTGCTGGCCGACGCGCTGCGAGCGCATGCCGGACGTCGACCGGCGGCCGACGTCGCCGGGCCCGGCTTCATCAACCTGCGGCTCGCGCGACGCGTTCTGGCAGCGCGCGGCTGCGCGACGATCCTGCGCGCCGGCACCGCCTACGGCGACTCGACGCTCGGCGGCGGGCGCGCAGGTCAATGTCGAGTACGTCTCGGCCAACCCGACCGGGCCGATGCATGTCGGCCATGGCCGCGGCGCCGTGGTCGGCGACGCGCTGGCCGCGCTGCTGGCCAAGGCCGGCTTCGAGGTCACGCGCGAGTACTACATCAACGACGCCGGCGCGCAGGTCGACGCGCTCGCGCGCTCGGCCCATCTGCGCTACCGCGAGGCGCTCGGCGAGGACGATCGGCGACGATCCCCGAGGGCTTCTATCCCGGCGACTACCTGATGCCGGTCGGCGCAGGCGCTGGCCGCGCGCGACGGCCGACAAATGGCTCGACAAGCCCGAGAGCCGACTGGCTCGGCGCCGGTGCGCGACTTCGCCGTCGACGCGATGATGGAGCTGATCCGCGACGACCTGGCCGCGCTCGGCGTCCGCCACGACGTCTTCATCTCCGAGCGCGCGCTGGTCGCGAAGCCGGCGCGGTCGACGCGGCGCTCGACGACGCTGGACGAGCGCGGCCTGATCTATACCGGCGTGCTCGAGCCGCCCAAGGGCAAGACGCCCGACGACTGGGAGCCGCGGCCGCAGACGCTGTTCCGCGCCACGCAGTTCGGCGACGACGTCGACCGGCCGCTGCAAGAAATCCGACGGCTCGCTGGACCTATTTCGCCACCGACATCGCCTATCACCTACGACAAGTTCCGCCGCGGCTTCACCAGCCTGATCGATGTCTGGGGCGCCGACCACGGCGGCTACGTCAAGCGCATGCAGGCGGCGGTGAAGGCGCTGACCGACGGCAAGGTGCGCGCTCGACGTGAAGCTGTGCCAGCTCGTGCACGCTGTTGCGACAACGGCGAGCCGGTGCGGATGTCGAAGCGCGCCGGCACCTTCGTGACCCTGCGCGACGTGATCGACGAGGTCGGCAAGGACGTCGTGCGCTTCATCATGCTGACGCGCAAGAACGATGCGCAGCTGGATTTCGACCTCGCCAAGGTGATCGAGCAGTCGAAGCGACAACCCGGTCTTCTACGTGCAGTACGCCCATGCGCGCGCGCCGCTCGGTGCTGCGCCAGCGGCCGAGGCATGTTCCCGGACGTCGACCTGACGACGACGGCGCTGGCCGCGGCGCCGATCTGACGCGCTTGACCGATCCGGCCGAGCTGGCGCTGATCAAGCTGCTGGCGGCTGGCCGCGCACTCGTCGAAAGCGCCGCCGAGGCGCACGAGCCGCACCGGATCGCCTTTTATCTCCACGATCTGGCGGCCGCAGTTCCACGGCTTGTGGAACAAGGGCAAGGACGACGCGACGCTTGCGCTTCCTCGTCGCCGGACGATCGCGGAGCTGACGCGCGGCGCGGCTGGCGCTGGTGCGCGGCGTCGGCGCTGGTCATCGCCTCGGGGCTGGCGGTGATCGGGGTCGAGCCGGTCGAGGAGATGCGCTGATGGCGCCATCGACAGCCGATGCCGACGGTATCGACGACCAGCGCGACGGCGGCTCGAGCCGGCCCGCCGAGCAGCGTCGGCCGAGCGATCGCCGACGAGAGCGCCGGCGCCGCCGGATCGCCGGCGATCTGCTCACGCTCGCGGTCGATGGCGCTGTTCGCCGGCTGGGCGGCGGTTCGCCTGCGTGCAGGTGATCTGGCATGCCTACGGCCAGCGGCAGCGGAGCGGCGACGGTGTCGGTGCCGCTGGTCCAGGCCGACGACGCGGCCGACCAAGGTGCGAGCCCGAGCAGCCGGCGGCATGGACGTGCCGAACCAGGACAAGCTGATCTACGACGGGCTGACCAGCCGCGCCAGGTCGCCGCCCGCACGGTCGAGCGCCTGCTGCCGCCGCCGGAAGCGCCGATGGCAGCGCCCGCATGCCGCCGCGCCGACGCCGCCGCCGGCGACCCGCTGCCCGAAGCGGCGCCGCGCGCCGCCGGCCGCAGCCGCCGACCGCCGAGCCGCCGTCGACCGCCGCGCGCCAGGCCGACGGCGCTGACGCCGAGCCGGCGCCTGCCGCGCAGCCGCCGCAGCCCGCGCCGCCGCCGCACCGCCGCAGCCCGCCGCCGTCGCAGCCCGACGCGCGCCCGCGCGCCGCGCCGGCCTCGCCGCCGCGGCGCCGTCGGCGCCGGCCCGGCACGCTTCCAGCGTCCAGCTCGGCGCCGTGCGCACCGCAGGACGCGGCGCAAGAGCGAATGGGAGCGGCTGAAGAACGGCCAATGGCGATCTGCTCGGCAGGTCTGCGGGCTCAACGTCGTGCCAGGCCGATCTCGGCGAGCAGGGCATGTTCTACCGCATCCAGGCCGGGCCGCTCGGCCGACCAGGCGGCCGCCGAGCGCTCTGCGCCGAGCTGAAGCAGCGCAACGTCGGGCTGCATCGTTGTCGCAGTAGCCTGCCGAAGCCGGCAGCGCCGCGCGCGCGTCATCTTCGGCTGCGCCGGCCCGCGCCTGAGCCGACGAGGAGCGCGCGTTCTTCGCGCGAACGCGATCCGCTCGGCTTCATCCTGTTCGCGCGCAATTGCGAGACGCCCGACCAGGTGCGCGCGCTGGTCGCGCGAGTTGCGCGACGGCGGTCGGCCGCGCGACGCGCCGGTCCTGATCGACCAGGAGGGCGGCCGCGTCGCGCGCCTGCAGCCGCCGCACTGGCGCGCCGCGCCGCCGGCCGCGCGCTTCGGCGACGCTGCGCCGCAGCGATCGCGAGCGGCGCGTGCGAGGCCGCGCGGCTCAACGCCCGGCTGATCGCCGCCGAGCTGCGCGACCTCGGCATCGACGTCGACTGCGCGCCGGTGCTCGACCTGCCGCTGCCCGGCGCCGCACGACATCATCGGCGACCGCGCCTTGCGACGCGACCCCGGCGCGCGTGGCGCGCGCTCGGCGCGCGCCGTCTGCGCAGGGCTTGCTCGACGGCGGCGTGCTGCCGGTGATCAAGCACATCCCCGGCCATGGCCGCGCGCGCGTCGACAGCCATCTCGAGCTGCCGGGGTCGACACGCCGCGCGCCGAGCTGGAGCGCAGCGATTTCGCGCCGTTCAAGGCGCTCGGCCGACATGCCGCTGGGCGATGACCGCGCATGTGCTCTACACCGCGATCGACGCGGACGCCCGGCGACGCTCTCGCGCAGGTGATCGACGAGCGTGATCCGCGGCGAGATCGGCTTCGACGGCGTGCTGGTGTCCGACGATCTGTCGATGAAGGCGCTGAGCGGCGGCTTCGCCGAGCGCACGCGGGCGCGCTCGAGGCCGGCTGCGACCTCGTGCTGCACTGCAACGGCGACATGGCGGAGATGGCGGCGATCGCCGCCGCCGCGCCGGACCGCTCGACGCCGCCAAGGCGCGGCGCGCCTGGCGCGCGCCGCCGGCCTGGCGCACGCACGCCGCCGCGACCGACGCCGCGCGACTCTGCCGGCGCGCTTCGACCGAGCTGCTGGCGACCGCCTGAGCCAGCCGGCATCGATGGACATCCGAACGTCGCTCTGCACGGCGTCTCGATCTGGATCCTGCCGGTCGCTGATCGCGATCACCCTGCACGAGGCGGCGCACGGCTTCGTCGCCTGCGCTTCGGCGACGACACGGCGCGCGCGCAGGGCCGGGTCACCCTCAACCCGCTGCGCCATGTCGACCCGTTCGGCACCATCATGCTGCCGGCGCTGCTGCTGCTGACGCGCGCGCCGTTCCTGTTCGGCTACGCCAAGCCGGTGCCGGTCAATTTCGGCCGGCTGCAACAATCCGCGCCGCGACATGGTCCTGGTCGCGGCCGCCGGGCCGGCGATCGAACCTCGCTGCTGGCCATCGTCTGCGGCGCTGCCTGTATCACGGCGGTCGGCCTGCTGCCCGACGGAGTCGCGCAATGGGCTGGCCGTCAACCTGGTAACTCGATCCAGCTCAACGTGATGCTGGCCGTGTTCAATATGCTGCCGATCCCGCCGCTGGACGGCGGCCGGGTGGCGGTCGGCCTGCTGCCGGACGCGCTCGCCTATCCGCTGGCGCGGCTCGAGCGCTACGGCATGTTTCATCGTGATCGGCGGCCTGTTCCTGCTGCCGCTGCTCGGCGGTCAGATCGGCGTCGATCTCGATCGTTTTCCTGGGCTGGCTCGGTGCATCGCGCCGTCGCCGATCGATGGCGACCTGATCCGTCTGATCGTCGACGGTCGCTGCGGGCATCGAGTATGACGCGCCGACCGACCGATCCCGTTCGAGGAAGCCGCAGCGACCGCCGCCGCGCCGGCGGCGGAGCGAGCGCCAGCTGCGTCGTCGATCTCGACGGCTACGAAGGGCCGATCGACGTGCTGCTGACCCTGGCGCGCGACCAGAAGGTCGACCTCACCAAGATCTCGATCCTGGCAGCTCGCCGACCAGTATCTCGCCTTCATCGCCAGGCGCGCGGCGCTGCGCCTGGAGCTCGCCGCCGACTATCTGGTGATGGCGGCGTGGCTCGCCTATCTGAAATCGCGCCTGCTGCTGCCCGAGCCGCCCGACGACGACGAGCCGAGCCGACCGCGGCGGAGATGGCCGCGGCGCTGGCGTTCCAGCTGCAGCGCCTGGAGGCGATGCAGGATGCCGGCGCGCGCTGATGGCGCCGCCCGCAGCTCGGCCGCGACGTCTTCGCGCGCGGCGCGCCCGAAGGCCTCTCGAGTCGTCGCCAAGCCGGTCTTCGAGCTCGTCGCTCTACGAGCTGCTCAACGCCTATGGCGACCAGCAAGACGCGCGACGCGCAGCCCGGCGTGCTGCGCATCGTCGCGACCGAGCTCTACTCGATGGACATGGCGCTCGAGCGCCTGACGTCGATGCTCGGCCGCATGCCGGACTGGACGACGCTGCAATCCTTCCTGCCGCCCGGCCTGCAGGGTCGCTGCTCGGCCGCTCGGCGATCGCCGCCATCTTCGTCGCCAGCCTCGAGCTGGTGCGCGCGGGCAGCTGCAGCTCCGCCAGGACCGCGCCTTCGGACCGATCTTCGTGCGCAAGGCCCCGGAGAACCCGCTGACCGAACTGCCCACGTCGGAGAGGCAAATCGCCGATGACCGACATACGCCGCCCGAGCAGGCCGCAGCGGACGAGCGAGCAGGCCGGCCGACAGTCCGCAAGGCGGCAGCGACGCGCAGCTGACCGGCCGGGACGCGGCCGACCGGAGCGCCGACGCGGCGACGCGCGGCGACGCGATCCGCAGTCGCTGCGCCTGCTCGAAGCGCTGCTGTTCGCCGCCGCCGAGCCGCTCGACGAGCCGGCCATCGCGGCGCGCCTGCCCGAGGGCAGCGACGTGCCCGGCGCTGATCGCCGAGCTCGAGCGCGATCTACGCCAACCGCGGCGTCAACCTGGTGCGCGCGGCCGGCAAGCTGTGCGTTCCGCACCGCGAACGATCTCGCGCCGGCGCTGCGCATCGAGCCGACGTGCCGCGCAAGCTGTCGCGCGCCGCGATCGAGACCGCTCGCCATCATCGCCTATCACCAGCCGGTCACGCGCGCCGAGATCGAGGAGATCCGCGGCGTGGCGCTGTCCAAGGGCACGCTCGACATGCTGATGGAGGCCGGCTGGATCAAGCCGCAGCGGCCATCGCGAGACGCCCGGCCGCCCGGCGACCTGGGTGCACGACCGAGGCGTTCCTCGCCGCATTTCGGCCTCGACGAGCTCGACGATCTGCCCGGCATCGACGAACTCAAGGCCGCCGGCCTGCTCGACAAGCGTCCCTCGATCCAGATCACCGACGCGGCCCTGCCGGTCGAGGAGGAGCCGCTGTCGCCCGAGGAGCAGGAGAAGCTCGCCGAGGACGCCGCCTTCCTGGCCAGCATCGACGGCGAAACTAGCTCCGGCGCGGCGGCCGGCGAGGGCGATGCCGGCGCGAGCGACGAGCCCGCGGGTGGACACGGCCCCCGCGATGACGACTCCGTCGCCGAGGCAGCGGCGAGGTCGCCGAGGCAGCGGACGAGGTGGACGAGTCGGACGACGACCCGGAGGAGGACCGGAAGATGTCGGACAGATGACGCAGTGCTGGACGCCGATGATGACGCCGCGGACGGGGACGGGTGATGACGACGACGACGATGATGAGGACGATGACGACGATCGACGACAAGGATGAGGACGAGGATGATGACGGCGACGATGAGGACGAGGACGACCTAGACGACGACCTCGAGGAGGACGAAGAGGACGAGGAAAACGAGCGTCCGGAGAAAGAAGAGCGGCGCTCCTAGGCAGCCGGACCTGATCTGGATCAAGGCGGGGAGAGCCCGCAAGGTTGAAACAGAGGCCTACCGAAAGCGCCTCGTGGCTATCCAGCCATAAGATTTCTATCTATCTCTTCGACAAATAAAGTTGTTTTGGTTGCGGGTGGCCGGGGCTACAAAGAGGCGAGGTGGAATTGCGAAGCATTCGCATTAACTCCACGTGCAGATAAAAAGATAGGCCTTAGGAGAATACCCATGCTCCGGTTCTGGAAATCCCTCGTCGGCGGAGCCTTCGGCGCCGCCGCTGTCATGCTGACCGCGCAGGCCCCCGCCGAGGCGGCCGAGGTCAACCTCTATTCCTCGCGCCACTACCAGACCGACGAGGAACTCTACAAGGAGTTCACCAAGGCGACCGGCATCAAGGTCAATGTCATCCAGGCCGGTGGCAGCGATCTGATCCAGCGCCTGCAGCGCGAGGGCCGCAACAGCCCGGCGGACGTGTTCCTGACCGAGGACGCCGGCGTCATCGGTCGCGCCGAGGCGGCCGGCCTGCTCCAGGCGGTGCGCTCGCCCACGCTCGAGAAGGCCATCCCGGAAAACCTGCGCGAGCCGGACGGCAACTGGTTCGGCTTCACCCAGCGCGCCCGCGTCATCATGTATCACAAGGACCGGGTGCAGCCGTCGCAGCTCTCGACCTACGAGGACCTCGCCGATCCGAAGTGGAAGGGCAAGATTCTCATCCGCTCCTCGAGCAATGCCTACAACCAGTCGCTCGTCGCTTCGCTCATGCAGGCGCACGGCGCCGCAGCGCACCGAGCAGTGGGCCAAGGGCATCGTCGCCAACATGGCGCGCCCGCCCCAGGGGGGCGACCGCGACCAGATCGCCGCCCTGCTCGCGGGCGAGGGCGACATCGCCGTCTCCAACACCTACTACCTGGGCCATCTGACCAAGGGCGATCCGAAGCGCTTCGAGAAGGTCGGCGTGTTCTTCCCCAACCAGAACGACCGCGGCACGCACGTCAACGTCAGCGGCGGCGGCGTCACCCGCTACGCGCCGAACAAGGACAATGCGATCAAGTTCCTCGAATTCCTCGCTTCGCCGGCGGCGCAGGAGGTGTTCGCGGGGTCCAACTTCGAATATCCGGTGGTCCGCGGGGTCGCGGTGTCGCCGGTGATCGCCGCCTGGGGCATGGACTTCAAGCGCGATCCGCTGAATGTCGGGGTGCTGGCCAAGACCAACGCGGAAGCCGTGAAGCTGATGGACCGCGCCGGCTGGAAATAGAGCGAGACGGAATCGGGGGCAGAGTGGTGTTGACCCGGCCGTGGCTCTCTCTCCAGCGGATTCGTGTCCAGCGACCATTCGTACGCCTGCCGCCGATAGAGGGGGACGCTTGTCGTCCCCCTCGTCTTGCTTTGTCGGCCTGAGTTCTCCGAGTAGCCATGTCGTTCCCGTCGCTGCCCATTCTCATCCTGCCGCGTCGCGGCTCGGCGCTGCGCAGCGTCGGCCGTTTCGACGGCTGGACCGCCTTCGCCTTCATCGCCGCCGCGCTGATCGCGCTGCCCATCCTGGTGGTGCTGTCCTACATCTTCGTGCCGACGCGTGGGATCTGGGAGCATCTCGCCGCGACCGTGCTGCCGCTCTACATCGGCAATTCGCTGGCGCTGGTGGCTCGGCGTCGGACTCGGCACGCCTGTGATCGGCGTCGGCACCGCCTGGCTGGTCACGCATGTGCCGCTTCCCCGGCCGGCGCATCTTCGAATGGGCGCTGCTGCTGCCCTTGGCGATCCCGGCCTATGTCATCGCCTATACCTACACCGGCCTGCTCGACTTCGTCGGCCCGGTGCAGAGCTTCGCTGCGCGATGCCTTCGGCTGGACCGGCGCGACTACTGGTTCCCGCAGATCCGCTCGCTCGCCGGCGCCATCGCCATGCTGACGCTGGTGCTTTATCCCTACGTCTATCTGCTGTCGCGCGCCGCCTTCCTGGAGCAGTCGGTCTGCGTGCTCGAAGTCAGCCGCACGCTCGGCACGCGGCGCCGTGGCGCAGCTTCTTCGCGCGTGGCGCTGCCGCTGGCGCGGCCGGCGATCGTCGCCGGCGTGGCGCTGGTGCTGATGGAGACGCTCAACGATTTCGGCACGGTGCAGTATTTCGGCGTCGACACCTTCACCACCGGCATCTACCGCACCTGGCTCGGCATGGGCGAGCCGGCGGCGGCGGCGCAGCTCGCCGCCATCCTGCATGCTCTTCGTCTTCGCGCTGATCGCGCTCGAGCGCTGGTCGCGCGGCGAGCGCCGGCTGCACCACACCACCAGCCGCTATCGCGACGCTGCCGCGCTACCGCCTGCGCGGCTCGTCGCGCGGCGCTGGCGCTTCGTCGCCTGCTTCGCTGCCGATGCTGCTCGGCTTCCTGTGCCGGCGGCGGCGCTGGTCGGTCTGGCGATCGAAACCGGCGCCGTGCACGTCGTCGACGCGCGCTTCTGCGCCTCTGCCGCCAACAGCTTGCTGCTCGCGGCGTGGCGGCGGCGCTGGCGGTGGTCGTCGCGCTGGTCATCGCCTACGGCCTGCGGCTGCGGCCGAGCCGCGCCGCTGACGGCGGCGGCGCGCATCGCCGCGATGGGCTACGCCGTGCCGGGCTCGGTGATCGCGGTCGGCGTGCTGATCCCGTTCGCCGCGGCTCGACAACCGCATCGACGCGTTGATGCGGCGCGCATTTCGGCATCTCCACCGGCCTGCTGCTGAGCGGCACCATCGTGGCGCTGATCTTCGCCTATCTCGTGCGCTTCCTGGCGGTCGTCGCTCAACACGGTCGAGGCCAGCCTGGCGCAAGATCACGCGCCAGCATGGACGACGCCGCGCGCACGCTGGGCCACGGCCCGGCCGCGCGCTGCTGCCGCGTGCACGCTGCCGCTGACTGCGGGCAGCCTGCTGACCGCCGCGCTGCTGGTGTTCGTCGACGTGATGAAGGAACTGCCGGCGACGCTGCATGCTGCGGCCCTTCAATTTCGACACGCTGGCCGTGCGCGCCTATCAATTCGCCTCCGACGAGCGGCTGGCCGAAGCCGCGGCCCCGTCGCTCGCCATCGTGCTGGTCGGCATCTGCCGGTGATCTTGCTGTCGCTGGCGATCGCGCGCTCGCGACCCGGCACGCGCGAGACGCCGGTGGAGGAAGACTATTCAGCCGGCGCGGGCGACGAGTAGAGCAGCGGTCAGGTAAGCGCCGGCCGATGATGTGCTGGTTCTGGAGCAGCGTGAGTCACGCCTACGACGCGCGCGCGCGTGCTCGACCATGTCAGCTTGAGCGCCGGCGCCGGGCGAGCTCGTCTGCCTGCTCGGCCCGTCGGGCTGCGGCAAGACCACGCGCGCTGCGCCTCGCCGCCGGGCTCGAGGAGCTGCAGAGCGGCCGCATCCTGTCGACGGCACAGGTCGTGCGCCGCGCCGGTCTTGCCACGTGCCGCCCGAGGAGCGCAGCGTCGGCATGGTGTTCCAGGACTTCGCGCTGTTCCCGCATCTGACCGTGCCGACAACGTGCTGTTCGGCCTGACGAGCTGGCGGCGCGCCGGCGCGCCTCGCGCGCGCGCGCGAAGTGCTCGACCAGGTCGGCATGGCCGCCTACGCGACGCCTATCCGCACACACTGTCGGGCGGCCAGCAGCAGCGCGTGGCGCTGGCCCGCGCGCTGGCGCCGCAGCCGCGCGTGCTTGCTGCTCGACGAGCCGTTCTCCGGGCTCGACACGCGTCTGCGCAGCCAGGTGCGCGACGAGACGCTGCATTCGTCAAGGACAGCGGCACCGACGACGCTGATCGTCACGCACGATCCGGAGGAGGCGATGTTCATGGCCGACCGCATCGCGCATGATGCGCGAGGGCAGCATCGAGCAGACCGGCGACGCCGGCCGAGCTCTACGACAAGCCGGCCAATGCCTTCGTCGCCGAGTTCTTCAGCTCGATCCAACGCCTCGAAGGCATGGTGCCGGGCAGGGCGGTGGCCACCCCGTTCGGACCGGTGGCGGCGCCCCGGCTGCACGACGGCACGCGGGTCGAGGTGCTGATCCGGCCCGAGGCGCTGCGCATCACGCCGGCCAACGGCGGCGGCGCGCCCGAGGGTGCCGCCGGCGCCCACATCCTGACCGTGCGCATGCTGCGCCGGGCAGCTTCCTCCATCTTTGCCTCGGCGATTTCGAGGGCAGCCACCTGCATTTCCACTGCCGCGTCCCCGGCCGGACGATGCCCAGGGTCGGCGACCGGTGCATGTCACCCTTGACCGCGCCCAGGCCTTCGTCTTCCCGGTCGACCCCTCGGCGCCGCGCCCGGCCGGCACCGCCGCCGATTGCCCGCCGCACGGGCCCGGCCATGCCGGCGGGAGCCACGGATAGAGCGCGCCTGGCCTCCTGTCCGACCGCCGTTGCGGGTGCGACCGCGCGCCGTTCTGCGATGATTTCCCGGCAGTTATGAAGGAGTCTGAGATATGGGCCTGAGCGTCTGGCACGTCCTCGTGGTGCTTGTGGTGGTCGCTGATCCTGTTCGGCGCCGGCAAGCTGCCCCAGGTCATGGGCGACCTCGCCAAGGGTATCAAGAACTTCAAGGCCGGCATGGCCGACGACGGCACCAAGGACGGCACCAAGGACGGCACCAAGGACGGCACCAAGGACGGCACCAAGGACGGCACCAAGGACGGCGCCCGGAACGATGGGCCGAGACCCCCGGCGTGACCGGCAGAGCGGCCTGGCCGCGCCGGAAGCTGCCAACAGCGACGCGGCGCGTGCCCCGGAAGACCGCGACTGGCGGGATCCCAGGCGAAGCAGTAGCTTCGCAGGCGTCGTTCGGTTGCGGCTAACGCCGGAACCTGCCATTATCCGGCCTTTCCCACCGCGGTGGAGCTTCGCGCGCATGAGTTTGAGCATCTGGCACGTCCTGCTCGTTCTCGTCGTCGTGCTGATCATCTTCGGCGCCGGGAAGCTGCCCCGGGTCATGGGCGATGTCGCCAAGGGCATCAAGAATTTCAAGGCGGGCATCAGCGACGCCGGCGACAAGCCGACCGAGCCGCCGCCCGTCACCCAGCAGCATCCGGTGGCCGGCGAAACCCGGACCGACAAGGATTCGGCGACGAAAAGCTGAGCAGACCGCCTGGCGTCGCGGGTGGATAGGGCTTTTTGGATCGCAAGCGATGAAGCGTCATGTTTGACCTCGGCTGGACGGAGATGGCGCTGATCGCCGTGGTCGCGGTGGTCGTCATCGGCCCCAAGGAATTGCCCAAGGTCATGCGTGAACTGGGTCGTGGGTGGCGCGCGCCCGCGGCATGTCGCGCGTCTTCATGGACCAGCTCGAGGAGATGTCGCGGCAGTCCGGCATCGACGAGGTGCGCAAGGAGGCCGAGGCGCTGCGACAGATCAACCCGGCGCGCCAGATCGAGCAGGCGATCGATCCGGACGGCATGCTGCGCAACCAGACGGCCGACCTCGCCAACATCGGCGCGCCGCTCGAACCGACGGTGCCCAGGCCGGCGCCACCGTCGCCGGCCGGCGAGCCGGCGAGCCTGTCGCCCGCGCCCCGGCCGCGCAGCCGGTGGCGCAGACCGCCGGCCCCGCCGCGCCGAACCCGCCCTCGGCACGCCGCGCGGGCCGGAGATAAGGGGCCGCGCCGTGAGCGAAAATCCCGAAGACCACAAGAATGCCGCTGCTCGACCACCTGGTCGAGCTGCGCACGCGGCTGATCTGGTCGCTGGTCGCGTTCTGTCGTCGCCTTCATCGTCGGCTACTACTTCTCCGAGCCGCATCTTCGCCTTCCTGGTCGCAGCCGCTGGCCGATGCGCTGCCGAGCAGCGAGGGCCGGCAGCATGATCTTCACCGCGCTCGACCGAGGCGTTCTTCACCTACGTGAAGGTCGGCGCTGTTCGGCGCGCTCTGCCTCGCCTTTCCGGTCATCGCCGACGCAGCTCTGGATGTTCGTCGCGCCCGGGCTCTACCGGCACGAGAAGCGCGGCCTTCCTGCCCTTCCTGATCGCGACGCCGGTGCTGTTCGTGCTCGGCGCGGCGTTCGTCTACTACTTCGATCCTGCCGTTCGCGCTGACAGTTCTTCCTCGAGCTTCGAGACGCCGGCGGCGAGGGCAGGCCTGCCGATCCAGCTCGAGGCCCAAGGTCAGCGAGTATCTCTCGCTCGTCATGACGCTGATCTTCGCCTTCGGGTTGTGCTTCGAGCTGCCGGTGCTGCTCACGCTGCTGGCAAGGTCGGCTATCGTCACGCAGCCAGGCTCGCCGCGCAAGCGCCGCTACGCCATCGTCGGCATCTTCGCCTTCGCCGCCGTGGTGACGCCGCCCGACGTGTTCAGCCAGGTCGCGCTCGCGGTGCCGCTCGTCGTGCTCTACGAGATCTCGATCTGATCGCCTCAAGCTGATCGAGCGCAGCCGGCCGCAAGGACGACGAGGAGGCCGAGAAGACCGGCACGGCGGATGTCCAGCCGACGGATCCGCTGAACGCAGCGCCACCGCGCCCGTGCGTCCAGCCGTCGCGCCATGACGGCGTGCACCCGCGCCGCTCGAGCCATAACGCCCGCGTTCGTCCGCCATAGGCGCTGGCGACGGGTGATAGCCACGCGGTCGGCCGTATCGGCCGGCCACGACCGACGCCATGCACGACATCAAAGCCATCCGCGACGATCCGAGCGCCTTCGACGCGGCGCTCGCGCGGCGCGGCTCGCCGCGGTGGCCGAGGAGCTGCTCGCGCTCGACGCGCGACGCCGCGCGGCGCAGACCGGCCGCAGACCAGCCAGGCGCGGCGCAACGCGGCCTCGCAAGGAGATCGGCCAGCGCAAGGCGCAAGGGCGAGGACGCCGCCGCCACCTGATGGCCGAGGCGCGCAGCAAGGACGACGCAGGCCGCCGCCGAGGCCGAGGCGGCGGAGATCAAGCCGCAGCTCGACGAGCTGCTCGCCGAGATTCCCAACCTGCCCGCCGCCGACGTGCCCGACGGGCAAGGACGAGAACGGCCAACGTCGAGATCCGCCGGTGGGGCGAGCCGCGCGACCTTCGCGCTTCAACGCCAAGGAGCATTTCGAGCTCGGCGAGGCGCTCGGCCTGATGGATTTCGCGGCCGCCGCCAAGATGTCCGGCGCGCGCTTCGTCGTGCTGACCAGGGCGCTGGCCCGGCTGGAGCGCGCGCTCGCGCCAGTTCATGCTCGACCTGCACACCGGCGAGTTCGGCTACACGCGAAGTGCAGCCGCCGCTGCTGGTGCGCGACCAGGCGCTGTACGGCACCGGCCAGCTGCCGAAATTCGCCGAGGATCTGTTCCAGCACCGACCGACGGCCATCTGGCTGATCCCGACCGCCGAGGTGCCGCTGACCAATCTGCGTGCGCGAGCGACATCCTCGACGAGGCCGACGCTGCCGCTGCGCTTCACCGCGCTCACGCCGCTGCTTCCGCGCCGAGGCGGGCGCGGCGGGCAAGGACACGCGCGGCATGATCCGCCAGCACCAGTTCTACAAGGTCGAGCTGGTCTCGATCACCACGCCGGAGCAGTCCGACGCCGAGCACGAGCGCATGACCAGCTGCGCCGAGACGGTGCTGCAAGCGCCTGGACCTGCCGTATCGCGTGATGGCGCTGTGCACCGGCGACATGGGCTTTTCCGCGCGCAAGACCTACGACATCGAGGTCTGGCTGCCGGGGCAGGACGCGCTACCGCGAGATCTCGAGCTGCTCCAACTGCGGCGACTTCCAGGCGCGGCGCATGAACGCGCGCTTCAGGCGAAGCCGGCGAGAAGGGCACGCGCTTCGTCCACACGCTCAACGGCTCCGGCCTCGCGGTCGGCCGCACGCTGATCGCGGTGCTGGAGAACTACCAGCAGGCCGACGGCAGCGTTCGGTGCCCGAGGCGCTGCGGCCCTACATGGGCGGCGTCCATGCCGTCAAGGTCGGAAGGCTGCGCCGGAAGCCAGCGAAGCCAAGACCGCGGCCCATCAGCGCGGTAAGACGCCGCTCAAGAGCCTCGCCAAGGCGGCGCAACGCGCATCCTGTCACCAACGACGACGGCATCGACGCGCCCGGCATCGAGGTGCTTGAGCAGATCGCCGCACGATCTCGAACGACGTCTGGGTCGTCGCGCCCGAGATCGAGCAGAGCGGCGCCAGCCACTCGCTCACCCTGCGACGCCCGCTGCGCATCCGCAAGCTGGCCGAGCGGCGCTTCGCCGTCGACGGCACGCCGACCGATTGCGTGCTGCTCGGCGTGCGGCAGATTCTCAAGGACCACCCGCCGGACCTCGTGCTCTCGGGCGTCAACCGCGGCGGCAACCTCGGCGAGGACGTCACCATTCCGGCACGGTCGCGCCGCGCGATGGAGCGCTGCGCTCGGCATCCCGGCGATCGCCTTCAGCCAGCATTTTCCGATGGGCGCGCCGCTCGAGTTCTCCGGTCCGCTGCGCTACGGCCCGGAGCTGATCCGCAAGCTGATGGCCGCGCCATGGCGGCGCGACACGGTGGTCAACGTCAATTTCCCGGACCGTCCCGCCGAGGCCATCACCGGCATCGCCGTGACCGCCAGGGCCGGCGCCGCATCAAGGAGCACATCACGAGGGAATCGATCCGCGCGGCCGGCCCTACTACTGGATCGGCGCGCCGCGCAAGGAGCAGGAGTTGCACAAGGACACCGACATCTCGGCGATCATGCGCGGCGAGATCTCGGTGACGCCGCTCGACCTCGATCTCACCCACACCCGCATGATGCGGGATCCAAGAAGCTCTTCCCATGAAGAAGATCGGGCCATGAAGAAGATCGAGCCATGAAGAAGGTCGAGCCATGAAAGTCGGGCCATGAAGAAGGTCGGGCCATGAAGCGCGCCGCGGCACCGGGGGAACCGCGCATCCTGCGTCTGATCATGGAGCTGCGCCGGCTGGGCGTCACCGACGCCGCCGTGCTCGGCGCCATCGAGCGCGTGCCGCGCGAGCTGTTCGTGCCCGAGCAGTTCCTCGACCAGGCCTACGAGAACATCGCGCTGCCGATCGGCGACGGCCAGACCATCAGCCAGCCGCTGATCGTCGGGCTGATGACCCAGGCGCTCGAGGTCGACCGACCGCATGAAGGTGCTCGAGGTCGGCACCGGCTCGGGCTACCAGGCCGCGGTGCTGTCGCCGGCTGTGCCGCCGGGTCTATACCATCGAGCGGCACAAGACGCTGCCTCAAGCCGACCGAGGAGCGCTTCCGCAAGCTGCGCCTGCACAACATCACCGCGATCGCCGGCGACGGCTCGCGCGGCTGGCCCGAGCAGGCGCCGTTCGACCGCATCATCGTCACCGCCGCCGCGCGCCGCATGCCCGAGACCCTGCTCGACCAACTCGCGGTCGGCGGCACCATGGTCATCCCGGTCGGCGAACGCGCCTCCGACCAGCATGTGGTGCGCGTGCGCCGCCGCGGCGAGGCCGAGTACGAAACCGAGCAGCTCTGGGCGGTGCGCTTCGTGCCGCTGGTCAGCGACGGCAACGGCGAGGGCTGAAGCGTTTCCGCCGGCGTGCAAACCGGTTCGGCGTAGAACACGCGATCCCAACGAAGCCCGACAGCCCGCATTGCTTCCATCGAAGCGGGGCGGGGGCTCGGCACGGGCTGTCCGCCGCCGGCCATGTTCGGTTGCGGCGCGCCGTCTCCTTGCCTTACAGTCGCGCCTCATATGGGCCGGCGGCTTTCGTCGAGTTGGCGGCCGCTGTAGAGGGAACCCGGTTGCAGGGGATCGTTCCGTTTCCGCGCCTGCGGCGGTTGAGCGTAGCGGTGGGCCTGCTGGCCGCTGTCGCCTCGGCCGCCTGCGTGCGCCAGGGGCCGCCGGCGCCGCTCGACGACCGTGGCGCGCTGTTCTTCGGCCGCGGCACGGCGATCCCAGTGGCGCGACCGGCGTCCGAGCAGCCCCGGCAGACCGCCGCCGGCGCCACGCCGCGCGCGCCGCTCGTCACCACGCCCGGCACGGTCACGGTGCGCCCCGGCGACACGCTCTACGGCATCTCGCGCGCGAACAACGTGCCGATCCGCGCCATCATCAACGCCAACAACCTGACGCCGCCCTACAGCCTGCCGGTCGGGCGCACCCTGGCGCTGCCGCGCCAGCCCTATCATCGGGTGGCGCCGGGCGACACGGTGGCGACCATCGCGCGGGCCTACGGCGTCAGCACCCAGGACCTGGTGCGCGTCAACGGCATCGAGCCGCCCTACCTGATCTATGTCGGGCAGCCGGTGCTCCTGCCGGTGACCACGCCGGCGCCCGCCAGCGACACGGCGGTCGCCGCCGCGCCGCCGTCCGGCGCCCGTGGCCAGCCGACGACCATCGGACTCCGCGCCGGGATCGACGACGCGCCCGGCAGCCGCCGGCGAGCGCCGAGGCGCTGACCTACGAGGGCCCCGCCGACACGCCGCCTCGCTGCCGCCGCCGAGCGGCGCCGGCCGAGACGCCGATCACCGCGCCGCCCGGCGCCTTCATCTGGCCGGTCCAGGGCAATGTGCTGTCGGGCTTCGGCCCAAGCCGGGCGGGCTGCACAATGACGGCATCAACATCGCCGCGCCGCGCGGCACGCCGGTGCGCGCCGCCGAGAACGGCATCGTGGCCTATGCCGGCAACGAGCTGCGCGGCTTCGGCAACCTGCTGCTGCTCCGCCACGCCGAACGGCTGGATCACCGCCTATGCCCATCCGACGAGCTGCTGGTGGAGCGCGGCGACCAGGTGAAGCGCGGCCAGATCGATCGCCAGGGTCGGCGCGACCGGCAGCGTCGGCGAGCCGCAGCTCCATTTCGAGTCCGCCGCGGCACGCGCGCGGTCGATCCGCGCGACCATCCGTCTCCGAGCCGCCAGCTCGGACTGGCGCGCTTAGCTGCGCTTGCGCCGCGCGCGCTCGGCGACGGCGGGCGGTCAGTCCAGCGCTTGCCGAGCCGGCCGGCCAGGTCCTGGATGAACTGCCAGGCGACGCGGCCGGAGCGCGCGCCGCGCGTCACCGACCATTCGATCGGCCTCGGCGTGCAGCTGCTCGCGGCGCGATCGTCGAGGCCGTAATGGTCGCGCATAGCCCTCGACCATCGCGAAGTAGGTGTCCTGGTCGCAGTTGTGGAAGCCGAGCCACAGGCCGAAGCGGTCGGACAGCGAGACCTTCTCCTCGACCGCCTCGCCGGGATTGATCGCGGTCGAGCGCTCGTTCTCGATCATGTCGCGCGGCATCAGGTGGCGGCGGTTCGAGGTGGCGTAGAACAGCACGTTGGCCGGCCGGCCCTCGATGCCGCCTTCGAGCACCGCCTTCAGCGACTTGTAGCTGGCGTCGTCGCCGTCGAAGGACAGGTCGTCGCAGAACAGCACGCAGCGCCGCGCGCTGCTCGCGCAGGATCGCGCAGCAGGCGGGGCAGGGTGGGGATGTCCTCGCGGTGGATCTCGACCAGCGCCAGCGCGCTGCGGCCTGTCTCCTGCGTTGACCGCGGCGTGCACCGCCTTGACCAGCGAGCTCTTGCCCATGCCGCGCGCGCCCCACAGCAGGGCGTTGTTGGCCGGCAGGCCGCGCGGCGAAGCGGCGGCGTGTTCTCGAGCAGGATGTCGCGCTGCCGGTCGATGCCCTGCAGCAGCCCGATGTCGACGCGGTTGACTGCGGCGCACCGGCTCAGCGCGGTCGCCCTCGGCATGCCAGACGAAGGCGTCGGCGCGCGTCGAGGTCGGCGCTGGCGGCCGGCGTGGCGGCGCCAGGCGCTCGAGCGCCTCGGCGATGCGCGGCAGAGCGAGCGGTCTCAGGATGGCTCGCGGATAGTCATGCGGCGCGACTTAGCACGGCGGTCTGTGGTCCATGTGCGCAGCTGTATAGCGATATTGCAAATCAGGGGCCGGGCGGCTATAGTCCGCGCGCTGACCCAAGGCGCGGTGCAGTCCGGCCGCACGATGCTAGGAGAATTCGATGTTGATTTCGTCGGCCTACGCCCAAGCCGCCGGGGCGGCGCCGGGCGGGTTCGGACGGCTCAGCTCATGTCCTTGCTGCCGCTGGTCCTGATCTTCGTCGTGTTCTATTTCCTGCTGATCCGCCCGCAGCAGAAGAAGATGAAGGAGCACAAGGCGATGCTCGACGGCGCTGCGGCGCGGCGACCGCGTCGTGACCAGCGGCGGCATCATCGGCACGGTGACCAAGGTCGATCGACGACGACGAGCTGCAGGTCGAGATCGCCGACGGCGTGCGGGTGCGCGTGCTGCGCAGCATGATCACCGAGGTGCTCGCCAAGACCGAGCCGGCCGACGCCGAGAGGCGGCGAGGACGAAGCCGAGGAAGCACGACAAGCGCTCCGAGCCGTGAAGCCGCGAACGACGCCGCCGCCGCGAGGCGGCGAGCGCTGCCGCCGACGGCCCTCAGGACCGCCGAGCACGGACTCGACCATGCTGCACTTCGCCCCGTGTGGAAGATCATCGCTGATCATCGTCGCGCATGCTGCGTCGGCGTGCGCGATCTGTACGCCGTGCCGAACCTCTTCAGCCGCGCAGCAGGCTGGCGCAGCTGCCGGGCTGGCTGCCGCACAGCAGGTCAACCTCGGCCTCGACCTGCAGGGCGGCTCGCACCTGCTGCTCGAGGTCGACATCGCGCGCGGTGCATGCGCGAGCGCCTGAGAACCTGATCGACGCCGTGCGCAGCGACGCTGCGCAACGAGCGCATCGGCTATCACCAACCTCGGCGTCGACCGGCGACGCGGTGTCAGCTTCACGCTGCGCGATCCGGCCGACGTGCGACGCAGGCGCGTCAGGCTCGTGCGCGAGCTCGATCGCACCGGCTGACAGCGTCGACGACGGCGCCGGACAGGCCGTCACGCATCCGCCTACGACGAGCCGCGACCTGCGCGAGCAGCGCACGCCAGGTGATCGGCGCAGTCGATCGAGATCGTGCGCCGCCGCATCGACGAGACCGGCACCAAGGAGCCGACGATCCAGCGCCAGGGCGCAGGACCGCATCCTGGTCCAGGTGCCCGGCGTGCGACGATCCGGAGCGGATCAAGGAGCTGCTCGGCAAGACCGCGAAGATGACCTTCCACCTGGTCGACGCAGCACGACCGTCGCGGAGGCCGCGCGCCGCGGCCGGCGTGCCGCCGGGCACCGAGCTCCTGCCCGGCCGACAGCGACGTCGATGCCGACGGCAAGCCGGCGCAGTATCTGGTGCAGCGCCGCGTCATGGTCGGCGGCGACAACCTGACCGACGCGCAGCCGAGCCTTCCAGCAGACCGGCGAGCCGGTGGTCAGCTTCCGTTCGACGCGCGTCGGCGCCCGGCGCTTCGGCGACGCCACCCGCGAGAATGTCGGCAAGCCGCTTCGCGATCGTGCTCGACAACAAGGTGATCAGCGCGCCGGTGCATCCGCGAGCCGATCCTCGGCGGCTCGCGGCCATCATCACCGGCAGCTTCACCGCGCAGTCGGCCAACGACCTGGCGGTGCTGCTGCGCGCCGGCGCGCTGCCGGCGCCGCTCAACGTCTCGAGGAGCGCACGGTCGGCCCCGACCTCGGCGCCGATTCGATCGCGGCCGGCGAGATCGCCTGCATCGATCGGCTTCGTGCTGATCGTCGTCTGCATGATCGTCGCCTACGGCCTGTTCGGCGTCTTCGCCAATGTCGCGCTGCTCGCTCAACCTGATGCCTGACGCTCGCCGATCATGTCGGTGCTGCAGTGCGACGCTGACCCTGCCGGGCATCGCCGGCATCGTGCTGACCTGGGCATGGCGGTCGACGCCAACGTGCTGATCTACGAGCGCATGCGCGAGGAAGATCGCGCAACGGCCGCTCGCCGTCCCGGCGATCGACGTCGGCTTCCAGCGCGCCTTCATCACCATCCTCGACTCCAACCTCACGACCCTGATCGCGGCGCTGCTTCCTCTATCTGTTCGGCTCGGGCCCGGTAAGGGCTTCGCGCGTCACGCTCGTCATCGGCATCATCTGCTCGATGTTCACGGCCGTGATGGTGACGCGGCTGCTGATCGTCGCCTGGCTGCGCTGGCGCCGGCCGAAGAGCTGCCGATCTGAGCGTGACGCCATGCATCCGCCTCCTCAAGGCACGTCCCGAAGCTCGACTATTTCCGCTTTCACAAGCTGTGCTTCGCGCTGTCGATCGCTGCTGTGCGTCGATCTCGGTCGTCTCGCTCGCCACGCGCGGGCCTGAACTTCGGCGTCGACTTCGCCGGCGGCATCCTGATCGAGGTGCGCACGCCCGGACCGGCCGATCTCGCCGAGCATGCGCGCCAAGCTCGGCGCGCTCAATCTCGGCGATGTCGCGCTGCAGGAGTTCGGCGCGCCCGACGACGTCCTGATCCGCCTCGCAGCGCCAGGCCGGCGAGCGAGGCGCAGAGAAGACGGCGCGCGGTCACAGCAGATCCAGCGAGACGCTCGGCGCGAGCGTCGAGTACCGCCGCGTCGAGGTCGTCGGGCCCAAGGTCGGCAGCGAGCTGATCCGCGACGGCATCCTGGCCGTCGTGCTGTCGCTCGGCGGCATCATGGCCTACATGGCGTTCCGCTTCGACTGGCAGCGCGGCGTCGCCGGCGTCGTCGCGCATGATCCACGACTGCTTGACCACGGTCGGCCTGTTCTCGCTGACCGGCCTGCAGTTCGACCTGACCACGGTCGCGGCGATCCTGACCATCGCCGGCTTCTCGATCAACGACACGGTCGTCATCTACGACCGCATGCGCGAGAACCTGCGCAAGTACAAGTCGATGGATTTCCGCGACCTGATCAACCGTCGCATCAACGAGACGTTGTCGCGCACGATCATGACCAACGGCCTCGTCGTTCCTGGCCGTGCTCGCGCTGGTGCTGTTCGGCGGCCAGGTGCTCGCAGGCTTCAGCATCGCCATGCTGTGGGGCATGGTCGTCGGCACCTATTCGACGATCTTCGTCGCCGCGCCGCTGATGGTACATGTCGCGCGACCAGCATGCCCGCAACGCGGCGCATGCGGCGAATCAGCCGGCGCCGCGACGGCCGAGAAGGCCGGGCCCTGAGCGGGCGCGCGCCCGCATGCCTGCCGACGCCGCCCACAATCCCGGCCGGCGCGCCCAGCTCATCCAAGCCTACGGCAACGGCGGCTTCCCGCGTCCGGCGTGCGCCACGAAGGGCTCGCTCCTGGTGCTGCGCGACCCGCACGTCGCCTGGGCGCCGCCCGCCGATCTCGCCGACCTGACGCTGGCCGATTTCGCGCCCGTCATCGATCCGGCGGCCGATCGTGGATATCCTGCTGCTCGGCTGCGGCCCGCGCGCCGTGATGCTGCCGGCGAGCTGCGCGCGGCGCTGAAGGCGGCGCGGCGTCACCGTCGAAGTGCATGGACACCGGCGCCGCCTGCCGCACCTACAATCTGCTGCAGCTCGAGGGCCGCCGCGTCGCGGCCCTGCTCGTCGCGATTGCCTGACCGCGGCCGGCGATCCGCGTACAGCAAAACGGCGGGGCACAGGCCCCGCCGTTTTTCGTCTGTTGTCCGCGCCGGCGGTCAGCAGGTACAGGTGCGATCGCGACCATGCAGTAGAGCATCGGGATCGACAGCATGGTGTTGAACCGCGAGGTCAGCATGGCCATGCGCGCCGCCGGCCTTTTCCTCGGGCGGCACCGTCGACCATGCCCAGGGCCTTCTGCTGATTCGGCCAGATGATGAACCAGACGTTGAAGGCCATGATCAGGCCGAGCCACATGCCGATGCCGATGGTCATGGCGTATTTGCTGCCGTTGGTGAGGCCGAGCGCGAGAGCGTCGCCCAGATAGCCGAGCTGCCAAGCCAGGATCAGGCCGGAGAGCACGGTCGACGCGGCCGCCCAGCGGAACCAGAACAGCGCCGCAGGCGCGATGACCTTGCGAGATCGCCGGCTTCTGCTCGTCGGGGATCTTCGGCATCGACGGGATCTGCACGAAGTTGAAGTACCAGAGCAGGCCGATCCACATCACGCCGCTGACCACGTGCAGCCAGCGGACGAAGAAGACGACGTACGGGTCCTTCAGGAATTCCATTGTTCGTGCTCCCCCTTAGCCGGCATACGCGTATTTGATGACGAGGGCCATGACCACGGTGATGACCACACCGAGGGCGAGGGCGCCTTCGAGTTTTTCAGAAGGATTCTTCATCTTCTCCCCCTAATGCTGCACAGGTTTGATTTTATCTAGTAGGCTGTAAGTGCCGCAACGCAAGTTATAGCAGATGTATTGGGGCCGCAATGGCCCTTACCTCGCGCGCGCCGGCGATCCGGCGGCTGTGCGTCCCGGCTGCGCGTCACACCGGTCGTGGTTGTCATGGGCAGCCCCGCGCTGCGCGACACAGGCGGTCGCGCGTGCGTCGGCGGGACGCGCCCGCGCGCACGGGAGACGCGCGCTCGCGGCGCCGGGGCGCTTCGCCGGGGCGCCGGAACGCAGCGCGGGCATCCGCCGAGAGGGCCTCCCCAATGGGTTCGGGACAGGCTATGGTTTCCGCCATGTCCGATGGCAACGTCCTTTCCTACAATGCCCGGCTCGTGCGTGACGGGGACAGCGACCGGTTCCTGACCGCGCTGTTCGCGCCGGAGTCGCGCCGCGAAGGCCTGTTCGCGCTCTACGCCTTCAATATCGAGGTGGCGCGCGTAGCCGAGTTGGTGAGCGAGCCGATGATGGGCCAGATCCGCCTGCAATGGTGGCGCGACCGCATCGGCGAGATCTATGCCGGCGAGCCGCCCCAGGGCGCCGAGGTGGCGCAGGCGCTGTGCCGCGCCATCCGCGATCACAACCTGCCGCGCGACTCCTTCGAGGCGCTGCTCGACGCGCGCGAGCGGGACCTGACGACGGAGCCGCCGGCCACCATCGACGATTTCGAGGTCTATGCCGAGTTCACCTCGGGCGAGCTGATGAGCCTGGCCCTGCACGCCTTGGGCGTCGCCGACGAGTTGAGCCACGAGGCGGGACAGCATCTCGGCATGGGCTGGGCCATTGTCGGCCACCTGCGGGCGGCGCGCTTTCACGCCGGCCACAACAAGGTCCACCTGCCGGCCGACGTGCTCGACGGCGCGCTGGACGACCTGCGCGCCGGGCGGGCAACGCCGGCCCTCGCGGAGGCGGCGCGGCGCCTGGGCGAGCGCGCCGAGGAGCACCTGCAGTCGGCGCGTGCCCTGGCGCCGCAGGTGAAGCGGGAGGCCCTGCCCGCGTTGCTGCTGGGGCCGCTGGCCGACGCCTATCTCGATCGGCTCGAGAAGCAGCAGTACGACCTGTTCAGTCCCGACCTGGAGATTTCCAAGCCGCGACGGCAAGTTGCTGCTGGCCTGGGCCGCGTGGCGGCGGCGAATTCCGAAAAATTAATCCCTTATGCGCGCCGAAGCGCATGACTTAAGCTGTAGGTCATTGGTACAAGTCCGTTCGGTCCCGTCGCGTCATGACATCGCTTGTCACCAGTATTCGTTCCGCGAACGTCGCGATTGTCATGTCTCATTTTGGTGGTCGTCGGCGACCGCAGTGTGGCTTGACCGCCAGCGCGTCATCGACAGGGCCTACCGCGATGCGAACAACCTCGCCGACGCGATTTCGGTTCATATGCGCAACGACTTCAACGCCATCGACGCGGCGCTGCGCAGGATCAGCGAGACCGTCCAGCCCGACCGGTTGACAGACCAGACGTCGGTCGACCGTGTCTACCAGACGCTGTCTTCGATCGGGCGGAGGCTGCCGGGCGCCTTCGACCTGTTCCTGGTCGGGGCGGACGGCCATCTCAACCCGCGGGGAGGCCCTGACCGGCCGAGGATCGACCTGTCGTCGCGCGCCTTCTTTTCCACGCTGCGCGACACTCCCGGCTACGGCCTGTTCATCGAGCCCCCGGTCAAGGGGCGGGAAGGTCCGCTGAAGGACCAGTGGATCATCAATGTCGCGCGCCGTCTCGATAACCGCGACGGATCGTTCGGGGGCGCCGCGCTCGCCGCCATCTCGGCGGAGAAGCTGCATGGCAACATCGCGCCGCTCGACGTCGGCGAGGACGGCGTGATCGCGCTGTTCCGCGACGATGGCCGCTATGTGCTGCGCCACCCCGCCTACGAGGAGTTTCTCGGCCAGTCGCTGATCGGCGGGCGGCTCTTTCAGGAGAATCTGAAAGTCGCGCCCTCGGGCAGCTACGAACGCAGGTTTTCGTCGGACGGGGTGCATCGGATCGTCGCCTACCGCACCATTCCCGGATTGCCTCTCGTCACCCTGGTCGGCCTGTCGAAGGCGGACGTGCTGCGGGATTGGCGGATGCGCGCGCGTCTTCGCCGCCGCCATCGCCCTGGCCCTGTCCGGCATGGTGGTCGCGTTCAGCGAATTCCTCAGCAGCGCCGTCCGGCGCGAGCAGGCCGGGGATCGCGAGCGGCTGGCTACCCTGCGGGCGATCGCCGACACCTCGATCGAGTTGATGGCGATGGACGACATCGGCGCACTGCTGAACAAGACCGCGGAACGCGCCCGCGCGCTGGTGCCGAGCCGGCGCGCCGAGCTCCTGCTGAGCGGCGCCGCGCAGCCGATGCGCGCGGTCTCGCCGCCCGATCAGGACGAGTCGCCGAAAGACGGCGCACTTGTCGCGCCGCTGATCCGCCATTCGGGCGACCAGTTCGGCCGCCTGCGCCTGGCCGGCCGGACGAACGCCGCCTACACGGCGGAGGACGAAGCGATCCTGCGGCAGCTGGCCAGCCTGGCGTCGGTCTGCATCGAGAAGGTCGAGCTGCTGGAGCACAGCCGGGCGGCCGTCGCCGCGGCCCGACAGGCGCAGGCGGAGGTCGAGACCGTGCTCAGCCAGCATCTCCGACTCGCTCTATGTGCTCGATAACGACTTCCGCTTCACCTACCTGAACGACCAGGCGGTGCGCCTGGTCAAGCGCCGGCGCGAGGACATCATCGGCAAGAGCGTCTGGCAGGAGTTTCCGGAGGCGGCCGACACGGACCTCTACCAGGCCCTCCATCACGCCAGGGCGACCGGAGAGAACACCTCCCTGCAGCTCTATTACGCGCCGCTCGAGATGTGGGTGAACCTGCGCATTTTCCCGCATGAGAAGGGGCTCTCGGTCTATTTCCGCGACATCTCCGAACAGTCGCCATGGAGGAGCAGCTCCAGCAGGCGCAGAAGATGGAGGCGATCGGCCAGCTGACCGGCGGCGTCGCGCACGACTTCAACAACCTGCTGACGGTGATCCTGGGCAATGCCGACTGCTGGCGGAACACCTGCGCGACTCGCCGACGCTCCTGCCGTTCGCCGACATGACCCGCTCGGCGGCCGAGCGCGCCGCCGAGCTCACCCAGCGCCTGCTGGCCTTCGCGCGCCGCCAGCCGCTGGAGCCGCGAGATCGTCGACATCAACCGGCTGATCGCCGGCATGAGCGGCTGCTGCGCCGCACGCTGGGCGAGCAGATCGAGATCGAGACTCGTGCTGGCGCGCGCGACCTGTGGCACGGCCTATGTCGATCCGGCGCCAGCTCGAGAACGCGCTGCTCAACCTGGCGATCAACGCGCGCGACGCCATGCCGCGAGGGCGGCGGCTCACGATCGAGACCGCGAACGCCGACCTCGACGACGACTACGCGGCGCAGCACGCGGAGGTGACGCCCGGGCCACTATGTGCTGATCGCGGTGACCGACACCGGCACGGGCATGGCGCCGGACGTGCTGGCGCACGTCTTCGAGCCGTTCTTCACCACCAAGGAGGTCGGCAAGGGCAGCGGGCCTCGGCCTCAGCATGGTCTACGGCTTCGTCAAGCAGTCGCGGCGGCCACGTCAAGATCTACAGCGAGCCCGGCGCACGGCACGACGGTCAAGCTCTACCTGCCGCGCGCCCACGAGCGTCGCAGGCCGTGCACGGCGCCGACGGCCGCGCCGCGCCGGCGCCGCGCGCGGCACGCGAGACGATCCTGCTGGTCGAGGACGACGAGCGGTGCGCGAGCTACGTCGTCACGCATGCTGCACGAGCTCGGCTATCGCGTGATCGAGGCGGCCAACGGCGCCGAGCGCGCTGGCGGCCTTCGGCAGCGCGGCCGCATGTCGATCTGCTGTTCACCGACGTGGTCATGCCGGGCGGCATGAACGGCCGCGAGCTCGCCGAGCAGCCGCGCAGCGCCTGCGCCCGAGCTGAAGGTGCTGTACATGTCGGGCTACACCGAGAACGCCATCGTCCACCACGGCCGGCTGGACGTCGGCGTGTCGCTGCTCAACAAGCCGTTCCGCAAGCAGGACTTGGCGCGCAAGTTGCGCCAGGTGCTCGACGCCGGCTCGAAGCCCGCGCGGAATCTCCGCGCCGCGCTATTCCGCCGCGCTCTGGGACGGCTGGCGCCAGGGCTGCGGGCCGCGAGCCAGTCCCCGAGTGCCGCCAGCGCACGGGCAGACATGGCCTGCTTGCGTTCGCCGCCGCGCAGCGGGACGGCCCTTCGGATCGCGCGCCGCCGATCGGCGGAACAGGCCGAAATTGACGTTCATCGGCTGGAAGCGTCGCGCGCCTCCGCGCAATGCCCGCCGGTGATGTGGCGCGAGCAGCGCGCCGAGCGCCGTGGTCGCCGGCGGCGGCGCCAGCGCCTCGCCCGAGCGCTCGGCCGCGGCGAAGCGCCCGGCGAGCAGCCCGATGGCGGCGCTCTCGACATAGCCCTCGACGCCGGTGATCTGGCCGGCGAAGCGCAGCCGCGGCTCGGCCTTCAGGCGCAGCTGCGCCGTCGAGCAGCTTCGGGCTGTTGAGGAAGGTGTTGCGGTGCAGGCCGCCGAGCCGGGCGAACTCGGCCTTCTCCAGGCCGGGGATCATGCGGAAGATGCGCGCTCTGCTCGCCGTATTTCAGCTTGGTCTGGAAGCCGACCATGTTGTAGAGCGTGCCCAGCGCATTGTCCTGGCGCAGCTGCACCACCGCGTAGGGCGCGCCGGCCGGTGCGCGGATCGGTGCAGGCCGACCGGCTTCATCGGCCCGAAGCGCAGCGTCTCGGCGCCGCGCTCGGCCATCACCTCGATCGGCAGGCAGCCCTCGAAATAGGGCGTGTTCTTCTCCCACTCCTTGAACTCGGTCTTCTCGCCGGCGAGCAGCGCGGCGATGAAGGCGTCGTACTGCTCGCGGTCCATCGGGCAGTTGATGTAGTCGGCGCCGGTCGCCGCCCGGGCCCGCCTTGTCGTAGCGCGACTGGAACCAGGCCATGCTCGATATCGATGCTCTCGCGGTGCACGATCGGCGCGATGGCGTCGAAGAAGGCGAGCGACTCCTCGCCGGTCAGCGCGCTGGATCGCCGCGGCCAGCGCCGGCGGAGGTGAGCGGGCCGGTCGCGACGATCACGCTGTCCCAGTCCGCCGGCGGCAGGCCCGGCGATCTCCTCGCGCTCGATGCGTGATCAGCGGATGGCCTCGAGCGCGCGCTGTGACCGCGGCGGCGAAGCCGTCGCGGTCGACCGCCAGCGCGCCGCCGGCCGGCACCTTGTGCGCGTCGCGCCGCCGCCAGGATCAGCGAGCCGCAGCGCCGCATCTCCTCATGCAGCAGGCCGACCGCGTTGTTCTGCGGCATCGTCGGAGCGGAAGGAGTTGGAGCAGACCAGCTCGGCCAGCCCGTCGGTCTTGTGCGCCTCGGTCGCCGCGCACCGGCCGCATCTCGTGCAGCACGACCGGCACGCCGCGCCTGCGCGATCTGCCAGGCGGCCTCGCGAGCCGGCGAGCCCGCCGCCGATGACATGGATGGGGGATTTGCGTCATGGTCGGCATTCTAGCAGCTTGCCCGCCGCGATGCCATCCGCGGAATCGCGGCCGCCGAGCGCAGGCGACCGGAACCATTGCCGCGATCGCCTGTTCAACCTGGCAGCAACGCAAGGGAGGCTCGCCATGCCGATCGTCCGTCTCATCCACGTCCAGGTCGCACCAGCGCGCCCAGGCCGAGGCCGAGCGCATCTGGAAGCAGGATTGCGCGCCGCTGATGATCAAGCAGCCGGGCTGCCTGTCGGAAGAAGCTGCTCAAGTGCCTCGACGCGCCGGGCGAATATATCTCCTATTCGGAATGGGAGAACGACGCGGCCATCGAGGCCTATCGCAAGAGCAAGGATCACGAGACCATCCAGGAGCATTCGCGCAAGCTGCAGGGCGCCCAGGCCGTGGTGAAGCGCTACGAGGTTGAGGCGCGGTCCATCGGGGCGGCGCGAGCGAACTCCGGCGCCGCACTGCCGCCAAAGCCCGCGAACGCAATGTTATAATGTATCTTTACCGGCCGGGCGAAATCCCGTATCCCTAGCGGCACGGCGAGGCTGGCCGGCGAAGTGACCGAGCGACAGGTGGGTAGAGCGCGCGCGCATGGACCGCTCTGGCGATTTCGCGCAAGCTCCTGAAAACGGGGCTGCTGATCCTTGCGCTCATGCTCCAGGGCTATATCGGCCAGGCTCCATCCATCATGCAGCCCGCCCAGCGGACTGCGGGGCCGTTCCCGCCCTGACGGCGAGCGGCGACGGCGGCGGCCTCAGCGGCGGCTGCCTCCGCGCCGCCGCTCGACGGCGACGGGCAGCGACACCATTGCTCCATCTGCCATCTCACGGGCCTACGGCGCCGCGACGCTGCTGTCGCATTCGGTCGCCTTCGCGCTCGCGCCGCTGCGCGCGATCGCCTATCTCGCGGTGGATAGGCCCGTTCGCCCCGCGCCACGCGCCGTCCGACTATTCCTCGCGCGCGCCGCCGTCTCCTTCGTTCCATGTCTGAACCGCGACGCCTCAGCGGCAGCCCGCGTGGCCCGGGAGTCGCCTTCTTCCGGTCTCCGCCATGAGCATTCGGCGCACGCGCGCGGTCGGTGCTTGGCCGCGTTTGGCGCGGCCGGACGAAGGAAGCTGCAGATCATGACTCGTGCAAGACTGACCCTGTCCGTGGCGGTGGCCACGGGCGCGCTCGCTCTCGCGGCCAGCCTCCGCCGCTTGGGCGCAAACCGTCCGGCGACATGGCGGCCATCCGCCAGATGGTCGATCAGATGAAGCACCGATTACGAGGCGACGCATCCGCGAACTCGAACGACGGCTCGAGAAGGCCGAGAAGGCGACGCGCCAGGCGCGCCAAGGAAAGCGCCGCCCAGACCAAGGCCGGCCAATGACGCCGCGCAGCCATCCAGGTCGGCGCCACGGCGCCGCGCGGCGCCGGCGCGCCGCGGCCAATCGGCCAATGCCTTCAATCCGGCGATCAGCGTCGTGCTCAACGGCACCTTCGGCGCCTATTCGCACGATCCCGGACGACTACCGCGTTCCCGGCTTCGCGCTGGGCGAGGAGGCGGCGAGGCCCGATCCGCGCGGCTTCTCGCTCGGCGAATCCGAGGTCAACTTCAGCGCCAATATCGATCAGGAGTTCTACGGCAGTCTGACCGTCGCGCTCGAGCAGCGAGGACGAGGTCGCGGTCGAGGAGGCCTTCATCCAGACCACCAGCCTGCCCTGGCGGCTTCACCGCTCAAGGCCGGCCGCTTCTTCTCCGGCATCGGCTATCTCAACGAGCAGCACGCGCACGACTGGGATTTCGCCGACGCGCCGCTGCCCTATCGCGCCTTCCTCGGCAACCAGTACGGCGACGACGGCGTGCAGCTGCGCTGGCTCGCGCCGACCGCCTTCTTCCTCGAATTCGGCGGCGAGGTGTTCCGCGGCGATTCACTTCCCGGCCGGCGGCGCCGCCAACACGGCGTCGGCACCTACAGCGCCGTTCGTCCATGCCGGCGGCGATATCGACGACGAGCAGCAGCTGGCTGGCCGGCCTGTCCTATCTGCGCACGAAGGCGCGACGACCGCGAGACCGGCGAACGGCCGACGTGTTCAGCGGCGACACGACGATCTCGGATCGCCGAGCCTCGTCTACAAATGGGCGCCGGACGGCAACTCCGGTCGAGCGAATCTGAAGCTGCACGGCGAGTATTTCCTCGCGCCAGCGACGACGGCGACGTTCAACGGCGCTGCCGATCGACGGCTGACCAGACCGGCTGGTACGTCGCAGGCGGTCTATCAGTTCATGCCGCGCTGGCGCGTCGGCCTGCGCTACGACGAGGTGCGACGCCGACGACGTCGGCCGTCGGCGCTCGCCGGCACGGCGCTCGACGATCTCGGCCACACGCCGCGCGCGACAGCGCGATGCTCGAATACGACACCAGCGAGTTCGGCCGGTTCCGCCTGCAGTTCAGCCGCGACGAATCGCGACCGCGAGACCGACAACGCAGTTCATCCTGCAATACACCGTCAGCCTCGGCGCGCACGGCGCGCACAGTTACTGAGGAGGACACGCCATGAAACGCTCATCATCTGCTCGTCGCGTCGCTCGCTGCTCGCTGCCTGTCGCCGCGCCGGCGCACGCCGAACTCAACGTCTTCGCCTGCGAGCCGGAGTGGGGCGCGCTGGCGCAGGAGCTCGGCGGCGACACGGTCACGGTCTACGTCGCCACCACCGCGCTGCAGGACCCGCACCAGATCCAGGCGCGGCCCAGCCTGATCGCCAAGGCGCGCAGCGCCGACCTCGTCGGTCTGCACCGGCGCCGAGCTGGAGATCGGCTGGCTGCCGCATGCTGCTGCGCCAGGCCGGCAACGCGCAAGGTCGCAGCCGGGCACGCCGGGCTATTTCGAGGCCGCGCAGCATGTGCGCCTGCTCGAAGTGCCGACGCGGCTCGACCGCGCCGACGGCGACGTGCATGCCGCCGGCAATCCGCACATCCAGATCGATCCGCGCAACATGCGCGCGGTGTCGCGAAGGCGCTGGCCGCGCGGCTTGCCGCAGCTCGATCCGGCCAACGCCGCGACCTATCGCGCAGCGCGCAGGCCGATTTCGCAAGCGCTGGAGCGCGGCGATCGACGCGCTGGGCAGCGCAGGCGGCGCCGCTGCAAGGGCATGAAGGTCGTCGTCCACCACACAGCTGGGTCTATCTGGTGGACTGGCTGGGCATGACGCGAGATCGGCGCGCTGGAGCCCAAGCCCGGCGTGCCGCCGACGCAGCGGCTATCTCGCGCAAGTGCTGCGAGCAGCTGCAGCGCACAGCCGGTGCGCGATGCGTCATCCGCGCCGCCTACCAGGACGACGCGCGCCGTCCGAATTCGTCGCGCAAGCACCGGCGTGCCGGCGGTCGTGCTGCCCTTCACCGTCGGCGGCACGACGGCGGCCAAGGACCTGTTCGGCTTCTTCGACGCCACGATCGACCGGCTGCTGGCGGCGCTGCGAAGCCTGATGAACTGCGACGGCCTCGACTGCTCGGCATCCTCGGCCCGGCGTTCCTGCGCCGGGCTGCTGGTGCTGGCCACGCATGTGCCGCTGGGCCAGCAGGTGCTGGCGCGCGGCATCATCTTCATCGACCTGGCGATCGCGCAGGTCGCCGGGCTGGGCGTCATCCTCGCCGACGCGCTCGGCTTCGAGCCGCACGGCTGGTCGGCGTGCAGGTCGCGGCCGCCGCGCGCGGCGCTGCTCGGCGCGCGGCCTGCTGACCTGGACCGACCGGCGCTGGCCGCGAGGTGCAGGAGGCGCTGATCGGCATCGCTGTTCGTGCTGGCGGCGAGCGTGCGAGCTGCTGCTGCTGGCCAACAACCCGCATGGCGGCGAGCACCTCAAGGATCTGCTGGTCGGGCAGATCCTGTGGGTCAGCGATCGGCGCAGCTGATGCCGGTGGCGGTGCTCTATGCGGCGGTGCTCGCTGGTCGGCTCGTGGCTCGGCTGCGCGACCGGCTCGGCGCAGGTCGGCGTTCTACGCGCTGTTCGCGCTGGCGATCACCGCGTCGGTGCAGCTGGTCGGCGTCTACCTGGTGTTCGCCAGCCTGATCGTGCCGGCGCTGGCGGCGCGCGCGCTGGCCCGGAGCGCAGCGGCTTGTCGTCGGCTACGCGATCGGCATCGCCGGCTATGTCGCCGGGCTGGTCGCGTCGGCCGTGTTCGACCTGCCGACCGGGCCGTGATCGTGGTGGCGCTGCTGCTCGCCTTCATCGCGACCGCCGCGACGCGGAGGACGCCGGCGTGACCATGCTGCCGCCATGGTGCCGCGTCGCCACCGCCCGCGAGACGCGCTTCTCCTTTGCCTTGCCATCGCCGCGTCCGCGGCGCCGGTCGCCGCGCGCCGGCGCTGCGTGGCAAGCATCCGTAATCCCGTGCCCTGAGCCGTCTCGCCCTTGACCGGCGCCGCGGCGCCGCTAGTCTGTGGCCGGGAACAAGAACGGCCGCAGGGCCGGGGCAGGGGGCGTGATGGACAACGATGGGGCGGTCGGCGACCGGGCCGCGGGCTCCGCGCCAGCAGGCGGCGCGGCGCGCCGGCGGCGCTGGTGGTACCTGCTGTTCGTCGTGCAGCTCGCCGCCATCGTCTGGCCGCCGCTCTACAACCGCATCGAGCCGATGTGGGCACGGCATCCCGTTCTTCTACTGGTACCAGTTCCTGTGGCTGATCGTCGGCGGCGTGCTCACCGCCATCGTCTATTGCGCGACCGAGAAGAGCCGGAGCGATCCGGGCGCGGGCTAGCGGGCGGCACGCCGCGCGGCCCTCGGGCCATGCGGCGAAAGGACCGGTCGCCGCCGTGCGATGCGCCGGCCGGGCGGATAGAAGGCGCGTTGGGGGACTCGGGTGTCGGAAATCAACTGGACGGCGCTGACCGTCTTCACGCTGCTGTTCGGCTTCATCACCTGGCTCGGCTTCGTCGCCGCGCGCTGGCGCCGCGGCGATCTCGACCTGCTGCACGAATGGGGCCTGGGCGGCCGGCGCTTCGGCACGCTGATCACCTGGTTCCTGCTCGGCGGCGATCTCTACACCGCCTACACCTTCATCGCCGTGCCGGCGCTCGCCTTCGGCGCCGGCGCGATCGCGCTTCTTCGCCGTGCCCTACACGATCGATCATCTATCCGTTCCTCTTCGTGGTCTTTCCGCGGCTGTGGTCGGTGGCGCACAAGCACGGCTACATCACGGCGGCGGATTTCGTGCGCGGCCGCTTCGGCAACCGCTGGCTCGCGCTCGCCGTCGCGCTGACCGGCATCGTCGCCACCATGCCCTATATCGCGCTGCAGCTCGTCGGCCTCGAAGTCGTGATCGCGGCGCTGGGCGTCCCGGCGCCAGGGCTCGTCGGCGATCTGCCGCTGATCATCGCCTTCGTGATCCTCGCCGCCTTCACCTACACCAGCGGCCTGCGCGCGCCGGCCGCCGATCGCGATCGTCAAGGACCTGCTGATCTACATCACGGTGCTTGCGCCGTGATCTTCGTCGTGCCGATGCAGCTCGGCGGCTTCGGCAAGATCTTCGCCGCCGTGCCGCCGAGCCAAGCTGCTGCTGCGCGCCGCCGGCCCGGACACGCACCGGCGCCTACAGCGCCTATGCGACGCTGGCGCTCGGCTCGGCGCTGGCGCTGTTCCTCTATCCGCACTCGCTCACCGGCATCCTGAGCGCCGAGCAGCGCGCAGGCGATCCGGCGCAACGCGGCGCTGCTGCCGGCCTATTCGTTCATGCTGGGCCTCCTGGCGCTGCTCGGCTTCATGGCGCTCGCCGCCGGCGTCGGCCAGAATGCCGGAATATGCCGACGGGCTTCGCGCAGTTCACGGCAACAATTTCGCGGTGCCGGCGCTGATCCTCGACATCTTCCCGGACTGGTTCGTCGGCTTCGCCTTCGCCGCCATCGGCATCGGCGCGCTGGTGCCGGCCGCGATCATGTCGATCGCCGCCGCCAATCTCTTCACGCGCAACATCTATCGCGAGTTCATCAACCCGAACTGCACGCCGGCGCGAGGAAGCGCAGATGGCGAAGTGGTCTCGCTGGTGGTGAAGGTCGGCGCGCTGCTCTTCATCATCGTGCTGCCGACAGGAATACGCCATCCAGCTGCAGCTCCTCGGCGGCATCTGGATCATCCAGACCCTGCCGGCGGTGATCCTCGGGCTCTACACGCGCTGGTTCGACGAATGGGCGCTGCTGATCGGCTGGGCGGTCGGGCATCGCCATCGGCACCTGGATGGCGCGTCGCGGCGAACTTCACGGCGATCTATCCGCTGACGCATCCTCGGCTTGACGCTGCCCGGCTATTCGGCGATCTACACGGTGATCTTGAACCTGGCGGTCACCATGGCGCTCACAGTATTGTTCCGCGCGATCCGCAAGGCCGCGCCGCGCGACGAGACCGTGGCGGCGGACTATCGGGGATAATCCGCCGCACGCGACAGGCCGGATGGCGTGTCAGTGCAGCACCCGGTTGGGCGACAGGTCGGCGGCGCTGTACGGGGTGTCGCTCAGCTTCGCCAGAGCGCGGCTCTTGTTCACCGGAATGCTGCTCGTCCTGACGCTCGCCAGGCGGCTTTTGGCTGTGAGCCAGATCATATTCTGCTGGCCGGCCGGCAGGGCGCCGAACAGCGCGCGCGCCATCTCGAACATCTTCTGGTGGTCCGTCGAGATGAGCACGGCGCCGAACGCCTTGGTCACGGCGTGCTCGGCGCCGAGATATTCCTCGGCCACCTTGGCGATAGCCTTCACCATGGCCGGATTGAGCTCCGGCCCAAGCAAATCCTTCTGCATGACGATCCCCGTCACGTCGCTACTCAACTGATCACTCGGCGTCATCCATCCGGCGCCGGCTATCCTATCGCATAAGCGTAAATAGATCGCTACCCGGAATTGACGCGCGTCAACGTCGCCGGCGCCGCGTTCGATGGGCCTGGGACGACCGATGGGCAGCCCGCTCAGTTCAGGTTGCGGCGGTGCGGACCGCCGAACAAGACGGTGAATTTGGCGCCGCCGGAACCCTCCGCCTGGCCGACCACCAGCCGGCCGCGGAGCTGCTGGACCTGGGCCGCGACCACCTTCATGCCGAGTCCCTTGGCCTCGGCGGGATCGAAGCCCTCCGGCACGCCCTTGCCTTCGTCGCTGACCGACAGCGCGTAGCCTTCCTTTTCGGACCCCTCCAGGGTGACACGTGACCCGGCCTTTGCCGTGCTTCAGCGAGTTGATCACCAGCTCGTTGACGATCAGCCCGATGGCGACGATCTGCGCCGTCGGCACGCGCGCCTCGACCGCCTGGACCGCGATGGCCTCGCGCTGCACCGAGCGCAACATGGCGGACAGATCGTCGCACAGACGCTCCAGGTAGCTTTTGCATTCGGCATATTCGATGCCGTCGCCCAGATAGATATGCTGGTGGATCTTGGCGATGGTGGTGACGCGCTGGGCGGCGACGCCGAGCTCGTGGCCGGCGTCCGTCTGGCCGAGCTCGCGGCTGTGCAGGCGCAACAGCCCGGAGATGAGCTGCAGGCTGTTCATCACCCGGTGGTCGATCTCCTTGGCCATCATCTCGGCGCAGCGCAGGGCGGCGTCCTTCTCCTCGACCACCTTCGACAGCTCGGCGACCGCGCTGCGCGCGTGCCAGCCGCAGCTCCATCTGGTCCATCACCATGGCGGCGAGGTCCTTCAGCCGCTCGATCTGCCGTTCGCTCACCGTGCGCGGCTCGCGGTCGATGACGCAGAGCGTGCCGAGATTGAACCCGTCGCGGGTCCGCAGCGGCACGCCGACATAGAAGCGCAGGCCGAATTCGCCGGCGACCAGCGGGTTGGTCAAGGACGCGGACGTCGGTCTTGCGCGTCGGTCAGGACCCAGGGCTCGTCGCTGCAGGATCGCCGAGGCGCACAGGCCCGGGCTCGCGGTCGATCTGCTGCACGTCGAGCCCATGGTGCGACTTGAACCAGATGCGGTCGTGGTCGACCAGGCTGACGATGGCGATCGGCACGTCGAACAGGTCGGCGGCCATGGCGGTGATGCGGTCGAACGATCCGTCGGGTGGCGTGTCGAGGATGTCGTAGCGCCGCACCGCCGCAAGCCGGCCAGCCTCCTGTTGGGCACTGAGTTCGCTCGGCCGGATGCTGGAGAATGGCAAACTCATGATGAAGCCCCCGGATCGGTGCGCCGCTTTATCCGTCGGTAGCGCATTGAACTGCGGCAAAGTGATACGCTGGGTGACTGCGCCGCGCGGACACGCGGCGCCGGATTTACTGTCCAGATTTACTGTACGGTCCCTCTCCGGCATGTGTGTTTTTTGCGGACCGCCGAGGTGCCCGGCCGTCGAAACGCCCGGGCCTGCCTGTCCCGATGTCCGCCGGGCTCCAGGTCAGGCCTGCGCTACTGTCACGGACAGTGCCGGCCCGACCGGTTCCATGCGCTTGCCTGCGGCGCGGATGCGGCACCCTTCCCGACACCCTCGACCCAGCGGAGGAGCATAACCGGACAGGCAGCGCTGACCCAGTCTGATCAGAACAGAACGACATCGCGCGATTTCCTCTGGTCGGCCCTGCGACGCCCACGCGGCCGCGCTGGTGGCCATCATCAGCGCCTGTCGATCGCCCGTTCCTTCCGGAGATCATGGAGATCGTCACCACCGCGCGCGCACCCTGCTCCGCCGACGGCATCACCTTCGTCCTGCGCGACGGCGATCTCTGCTATTACGCCGAGGAGGATGCGATCTCGCCCCTGTGGAAGGGCAAGCGCTTCCCGATGAGCGCCTGCATCTCCGGCTGGTGCATGATCAAGCGCAAGCCAGCGGTCATTCCGGATATCACCGTCGATCCGCGCATCCCGCAGGACGCCTACCGTCCCACATTCGTCAAGAGCCTGGCCATGGTGCCGGTTCGCCAGGACGATCCGATGGCCGCCATCGGCGCCTATTGGGCGAGCGTGCGTCAGATCCGCCCGGACGAGGTCGACCTGCTGCAGACGGTCGCCAATTCCGCCGCCCTGGCGTTGCCAAGGTTGAGCTCGAGCAGCAGCGCGAGAAGGGCGAAAAGGTGCAGCGCGCCCTGACCCATCGGCTCAAGAACATGATTTCCGTGATCGACGCCATGTCGCGCCAGACCTTGCGGTCGACCACAAGCCCGGAGGAGTTCGGCCACGCGTTCTCGAGCCGGCTGCAGGCGCTGAACCACGCGCAGATCGCGCTCAGCGACAACGGCATGACCGGCGCCGATCTGCGCGCGCTGATCCGCTCCCAGCTGCTGCGGCACGGCGAGGACGAGCGAATCCTGTGCGACGGCCCGGACGTCTCTCGCGGCGCCCGAGGCCTATGTTTCGTTGCTCACGAACCCCACATGCCCAGCAGTATGCGCGCTGTCTCCGCCGCGGGACGGTCCGATCGCCTGCACGACGTCTCCGACGGCCATTCGCGCATGCTCATCTGACCTGGACGAAAGAACGGGCCGCGCGTCACGCCCCCGGTATCGGCGGCTACGGCGCGGCCCTGTTCCAGTTCACCTTCAAGAAGGACGGCGGCGGCATCACCCTGCGCTACGAACCGACCGGGGTGGTCTGCGGGATGCGCATTCCCCTGACCTGACCGTCGCGGCAGGACGCCGCGATCAGGCGCGCTTTTTCTCCGCGCGAGACGGCTTGAGGTAGGGCTTCAGATATTGGCCGGTATAGCTGTCCGGCACCCGCGCGACGTCTTCGGGCGTGCCTTGCGCGACGACGCGGCCGCCCTTGGCGCCGCCTTCCGGGCCAAGGTCGATGATCCAGTCGGCGGTCTTGATGACCTCGAGATTGTGCTCGATGACCACCACCGTGTTGCCGGCGTCGACCAGGGTGTGCAGCACCTCGAGCAGCTTCTTCACATCCTCGAAATGCAGGCCGGTGGTCGGCTCGTCGAGGATGTAGAGGGTGCGGCCGGTCGAGCGGCGCGCCAGTTCCTTCGACAGTTTCACGCGCTGCGCCTCGCCGCCCGACAGCGTGGTCGCCGCCTGGCCGACGTGGATATAGCCGAGCCCGACCTTCTGCAGGGTCTGCATCTTGTCGCGGATCACCGGCACCGCGCGGAAGAATTCGGCGGCTTCGTCGACCGTCATGTCGAGCACGTCGGCGATGGTCTTGCCGCGGAACGTGATGTCCAGCGTCTCGCGGTTGTAGCGCTTGCCATGGCATTCGTCGCACTGGACGTAGACGTCGGGCAGGAAGTGCATCTCGATCTTGATCACGCCGTCGCCCTGGCAGGCCTCGCAGCGGCCGCCCTTGACGTTGAACGAGAAGCGGCCCGGCTTGTAGCCGCGCGCCTTGGCCTCGGGCAGGCCGGCGAACCAGTCGCGGATCGGCGCGAAGGCGCCCGTGTAGGTCGCCGGGTTGGAGCGCGGCGTGCGGCCGATCGGCGATTGGTCGATGTCGATGATCTTGTCGATGAATTCCAGCCCGTCGATGCCGTCGTGGGCGCCGGGATGAAGCCGCGTGCCGTTGATGCGCCGCGCCGTCGCCTTATAGAGCGTCTCGATCACCAGCGTCGATTTGCCGCCGCCCGATACGCCGGTGACGCAGGTCAGGGTACCGAGCGGGAATCCGACGGTGACGTTCTGCAGGTTGTTCTCGCGCGCGCCCTTGACCGTGATCGTCTCGACCGTCTTGCCGTTGCGGCGGCCCGGCCGGCGCACGGCGGGCAGGTCGATCTGGCGCTTGCCGGTGAGATACTGCGCGGTCAGGCTGCGCTCGGATTTCATCACCTCCGCGGGGACGCCCGCCGCGATCACCTCGCCGCCGTGAACGCCGGCGCGCGGCCCCATGTCGATCAGATAGTCGGCCTGGCGGATCGCGTCCTCGTCATGCTCGACCACCAGCACGGTGTTGCCGAGGTCGCGCAGGCGCTTGAGGGTTTCCAGCAGGCGCGCGTTGTCGCGCTGATGCAGACCGATGGACGGCTCGTCGAGCACATAAAGCACGCCGGTCAGGCCCGAACCGATCTGGGAAGCCAGGCGGATGCGCTGGCTCTCGCCACCCGACAGCGTGCCCGAGGCGCGCGACAGCGTCAGGTATTCCAGCCCGACGTTGACCAGAAAGCCGAGCCGGTCGTTGATCTCTTTCAGGATGCGCCGGGCGATCTCGCGCTTCTGCGGCGTCAGCTTGTCGGACAGCGCGGCGAACCAGCGCGCCGCCTCGTCGATCGAAAATTCGGTGACCTGGCCGATATGGCGGCCGTCGATCTTCACGGCAAGCGCTTCCGGCTTCAGGCGATAGCCGTTGCAGTCCTCGCACGGCTGGGTCGACAGGTAGCGCTCGAGTTCCTCCTGCAGCCAGGCGGAATTGGTCTCGTGATAGCGCCGGTCGAGGTTGGGGATGACGCCCTCGAACGGCTTGTTGACCGTATAGGCCTTCGAGCCGTCGTCGTATTTCATCGGCACGGAGTCGCCCTGGGAGCCGTTCAGGATGGCGTCCTGCACCTTCGGCGGCAGATCGCGCCACGGCGTGTTGGTGGACACCTTGTAGTGGCGCGCCAGGGAGTCGAGGGTCTGGGCGTAATACTGGGTCTGTGAATTGGCCCATGGCGCGATCGCGCCCTCGCGCAAGGATAGGCGCTCGTCGGGCACGACGATCTCGGGATCGAAGTAATCCTTGGTGCCGAGCCCGTCGCACGCCGGGCAGGCGCCGTGCGGGCTGTTGAACGAGAACAGCCGGGGCTCGATCTCGTCGAGCGTGAAGCCCGAGACCGGGCAGGCGAACTTGGCGGAGAAGGTGGTGCGCTCGCCGTTGTCGGCGTTCTCGGCGATGACCAGCCCGTCGGCACAGGCCCAGCGCGGTCTCCAGACTGTCGGCCAGGCGGTTGCCCAGGTTGTCGCGCACGACGATGCGGTCGACCACGACCTCGATGTCGTGCTTTTTCTGCTTGTCGAGCGCCGGCACCTCGTCGATCTCGTAGACCTTGCCGTCGACCTTGACGCGCTGGAAGCCCTTTTTGCGCAGATCGAGGAATTCCTTGCGGTATTCGCCCTTGCGGCCGCGCACCATGGGGGCGAGCAGCAGCAGGCGCGTGCCGTCCTTCATCGCCTTGATGCGGTCGACCATCTGGCTCACGGTCTGGCTCTCGATCGGCAGGCCGGTGGCGGGCGAGTAGGGCACGCCGACCCGGGCGTAGAGCAGCCGCAGATAGTCGTAGACCTCGGTGACGGTGCCGACCGTCGAGCGCGGATTCTTCGAGGTGGTCTTCTGCTCGATCGAGATGGCCGGCGACAGGCCCTCGATGGTGTCGTATTCCGGCTTCTGCATCAGTTCGAGGAACTGGCGCGCATAGGCCGACAGGCTCTCCACATAGCGCCGCTGGCCCTCGGCATAGATCGTGTCGAAGGCGAGCGAGGACTTGCCCGAGCCGGACAGGCCGGTGATCACCACCAGCTGGTCGCGCGGGATATCCACATCGACGTTCTTGAGATTGTGCTCGCGCGCGCCGCGCACGCTGATGGTATGGGCATCGGCGGCATGGCGGGCGGCGGGGGACTTGGCGATGGAGGATTTGGAACGGGCCATGGGGACCTATCACATAGGAACGGCGGCCGGGTTTGTCACGACCCGCCCGGCAACAAACATCAATGGAACAACGATCAGGCCCGCAGGCCCGGAGGGCCGCGGTCAGCCGGCGATCATAGCGCAGATCAGGGACAAGACGGCGATATTGAATCACTGAGCCGGTGGGTCGCACCGGCTCAGTCGTGGTCACTCAGGCGAAAGCGGCACGGCGCTTCAGGACCCCGGAGTTCCCGCGGGCGCGGTCGGGCCGCTGGTCTGGGAAACCAATGGCGCGCCCGCCGGCACCCTGATGTGGAGCTTCATCTGCTCCGTCATCTCATTGACGCCATTCTGCACGGTTTGGGTCCATATGCTTTCCGTGCCCAGCATGCTGGTGACCACCGTCTGGCTCTTGACCATGGCGGGATCCGCGACGAGCAATCCGCTGCCACCCCTCAGGCCGATCGTGGAATTGAAGGTAAACGTGAGCGTGCTGAAGCCGGGCTGCATCCAAGCCCAGAACTGCTCGATGTCGATCGTCAGGGGCAGGGCGCGGGCATATTCGGCCGAGCTTTCGTCGACCACCACATAGCCTTTGTCCTGCAGAGCCTTCTTGGCGGAATCGCGGACCAGGCCGGCAACGCTGGTGGTTTCCGGGATCGTCACGTCGCCGAGCGCCATGCCATAGCCGTTTCGCTTGCGCGCCACGGCACGGCTGGTGATCGTCGGATCCTTGATTTCGTCCGCGCTGCCCAGCGACGGCATGCTCGGGTCGCCCGGATTGACCGAGAATTGCCGCAGGTCGCGGACTTCCATAATCTTGGCGAAAGAATTGCTCTTGGGTTGTTCGCCGACCGGCGCCGCAATGGGAATGACCGAGCGGTTGGTGGCGCACGCCGACACGCTCAGCGCGACGAATGCGATAGCGATGACGAGCTTCAAGGATTGCAAGTGGCGCATGTGTCCCCCCGGACCCGCTTGAAAGTATCGACAAACTATCACCGCGAAACGGGCGCGCCAATACGCTTGGCTACTTGTTCATTGCTTGGCTGACTCTGCCATCCCAATCGTCTTGCCAGGGCCTTTTCGGGTGGCGAATCCGTGCTGTTTGCGGCATAGTGTGACATCCGTTTGACAGGGGCGACCGCCCCTGGTTTCCGCCTCAAAATCGCGCCATCCGCAGATCGCGCCAAAGGAGCACTCCCGCTATGGCAGGCAGCGTCAACAAGGTCATCCTCATCGGCAATCTCGGCCGCGATCCGGAGGTGCGCAGCACCCAGGACGGCATGAAGATCGTCCAGCTGTCGGTCGCCACCTCGGAAAGCTGGAAGGACAAGGCGAGCGGCGAGCGCAAGGACAAGACCGAGTGGCACCGTGTCGTGATCTTCAACGAGCGGCTCGCCGAAACCGCCGAGAAATACCTGCGCAAGGGCGCCAAGATCTATGTCGAGGGCCAGCTCCAGACGCGCAAATGGACCGACAAGGACGGCGTCGAGAAATACACCACCGAGGTGGTGCTGTCGCGCTTCCGCGGCGAGCTCACCATGCTTGACGGGCGGGGCGGCGAGGGCGGCGGTATGGGTGCCGGTTCGGGCGGCGGCTACGGCGACGATATGGGTGGTTCGGAGCGCGCTTCGGGCGGCATGGGGGCGCCGCGCCCGGGCGCCTGCCGGACGGGGCGACGACCTGGACGACGAGATCCCGTTCTGAGGCCGGAAAAGCCCATTGAAACCAAACGCTTCCATGCCCATTTTAAGCGCAGGAAGTGATTGTTCCGCCACGGTTAAACGGCTATGTTGGGCCGTTGAAAAACGCCCGCCGGAGACCGTCTTTGACTGCCCTTTGTGGCCCCCTTTTCGTCGTTCCTCTGGCATCGCCGACTCGGCCCCTTCCGACCGCCGCCAGGCCGGCATTCCGCCCGGCGTGAACCCGTAGTTCCGGATTTTGTCCTTGGATATTCCCGCCACACCGCAGCCGCCCCAGCCACCGGATTTCAGCAGCAGCGTCGCGATCGAAGAGGAGATGAAACGCTCCTACCTCGATTACGCCATGAGCGTGATCGTGTCGCGCGCGCTGCCCGACGTGCGCGACGGCTTGAAGCCGGTCCACCGCCGCATTCTCTTCGCCATGAAGGAAAACGGCTACGACTGGAACAAGGCGTTCCGTAAGTCGGCCCGCGTGGTCGGCGACGTGATGGGCAAATACCACCCGCACGGCGATTCGGCGATCTACGACGCCATGGTGCGCATGGCGCAGGATTTCTCCATGCGCCTGCAACTGATCCAAGGACAGGGCAACTTCGGCTCGATGGACGGCGATCCGCCGGCGGCCATGCGGTACACCGAGGTCCGGCTGGCCAAGGTCGCCCACGAAATGCTCGAGGATATCGACCGCGAGACGGTCGATTTCCAGAGCAACTACGACAATTCGTCGCGCGAGCCGATGGTGCTGCCGGCGGCCTTTCCCAACCTGCTGGTCAACGGCGCGGGCGGCATCGCCGTCGGCATGGCGACCAACATCCCGCCCCACAACCTGGGCGAGGTGATCGACGCCTGCATCGCGCTGTTGGAAAACGACGCCCTCGGCATCGAGCAGTTGCTCGAATACATGCCCGGTCCCGACTTTCCGACCGGCGGCATCATTCTCGGCCGCGCCGGCATCCGCAGCGCGTTCCACACCGGGCGCGGCTCGGTGGTGATGCGCGGGCGCACCCATATCGAGGCGTTCGGCAAGGACCGCGAAGCGATCATCGTCACCGAGATTCCCTATCAGGTGAACAAGGCGCGCATGATCGAGCAGATCGCCGAAACCGTGCGCGACAAGCGGATCGACGGCATCTCCGAGTTGCGCGACGAATCCGACCGCGACGGCGTGCGCGTGGTGATCGAGCTCAAGCGCGACGCCATGAGCGAAGTGGTGCTCAACCAGCTCTTCCGCTACACGCCGCTGCAGACCAGCTTCGGCGTCAATATGCTGGCGCTGAACGGCGGCCGGCCGATGATGATGAACGTCAAGGACATCATCGTGGCCTTCATCCGCTTCCGCGAGGAAGTGATCACGCGGCGCACCGTCTTCGAGCTCGGCAAGGCGCGCGAGCGCGCCCATACCTTGGCCGGCCTCGCCGTGGCCGTGGCCAATCTCGACGCCGTGATCAAGCTGATCCGCAACGCCAAGGATCCGGCCGCGGCGCGCCAGCAGTTGATGGAGACGCCCTGGCCCGCTCTCGACGTGGCGCCGCTGATTGCGCTGATCGACGAACCGGGCCGCGACGTGGTCGACGGCAATTACAAGCTGTCCGAGGCCCAGGCGAAGGCCATCCTCGATCTGCGCCTGCATCGGCTGACCGGGCTCGAGCGCGACAAGATCGCCGAGGAATTGCGCGAGGTCTGCAAGCAGATCGCCGACTACATCGCGATCCTCAATTCCAAGGAGCGGCTGCGCGAGATTCTGCGCGGCGAGCTCGTGCGCATCAAGGAAGAGTTCGCGACGCCGCGCCGCACCGAGATCCAGGATCAGGATTTCGAGGTCGACATCGAAGCGCTGATCCAGCGCGAAGAGATGGTCGTGACGGTCAGCCACAACGGCTACATCAAGCGGGTGCCGCTCTCGACCTATCGCGCCCAGCGCCGCGGCGGCAAGGGCCGCGCCGGCATGGCGACGCGCGAGGAGGATTTCGTCTCCCAGGTGTTCGTGGCCAATACCCATACGCCGATGCTGTTCTTTTCGTCGCGCGGCATCGTCTACAAGGAAAAGGTCTATCGCCTGCCGCTCGGCACGCCGCAATCGCGCGGCAAGGCCCTGGTCAACCTGCTGCCGCTGCAGGAGGGCGAGACGATCACCACCGTGATGCCGCTGCCCGAGGACGAGACCAAGTGGGCAGGCCTCTATGCCATGTTCGCCACCACGGGCGGCGACATCCGGCGCAACCAGCTCTCCGACTTCACCCGGGTCAATGCCAACGGCAAGATCGCCATGAAGCTGGAAGGCGGCGACAGGCTGGTGGCGGTGATGACGGCGACCGACGCCGACGACGTGCTGCTCGCCAGCCGCAACGGCAAGTGCATCCGCTTCGACGTGCGCGACGTGCGCGTGTTCGCCAGCCGCAACTCGACCGGCAACCGCGGCATCCGGCTCGATGCCGGCGACGAGGTCATCTCCATGTCGATCCTGCGCCATGTCGACGCGACGAGCGCGGAACGCATCGCCTACCTCAAGCAGGCGAGCGCGCTTGCGCCGTTCGGCCGGCGCCGACGAGGAGCCGGTGGTGGTGCCCGACGACGAGGAAACCAATGGCGAGGCCGTGACGCTATCGGAGGCGCGCTTCGCCGAGATGGCGGCGGCCGAGCAGTTCATCCTGACGGTCAGCGACGCCGGCTTCGGCAAGCGCAGCTCGGCCTACGAGTACCGCATCACCCGGCGCGGCGGCAAAGGCATCGACTTGATGAATCTCGGCAAGGGCACCGACGCCCAGGTGGCGGCCGCGTTCCCGGTGTTGCCGGGCGACCAGATCATGCTGGTGACCAACGCCGGCAAGCTGATCCGCTGCCCGGTCGAGGACATCCGCATCGCCGGCCGCAGCACGCGCGGCGTCACCCTGTTCAAGATCGACGCGGCCGAGCGGGTCGTCTCCGTCGCCCACCTGGCCGAAGTCGCCGAGAACGGCAACGGCGCCGCCCATGAGGCGGTGGAAGAGGCGATCGGAGGCGGCCGAGCCCGCCGAGACCGAGGACGCGCAACTCCCGAACGGTAACGGCGCGAACGGCGACGGAAATGGCAGCGGGGGCAACGGCCATGGCTGATCTGCGCAGTCGGCGTCTATCCCGGCACCTTCGACCCGATCACCTACGGCCATATCGACATCATCCAGCGCTCGACCCGCGTGGTCGACAAGCTGATCGTCGCCATAGCGGCGAACGACGGCAAGGGCCCGGCGTTCAACCTGGACGAGCGTGTCGGAATGGTCGAGGCGGAGGTCGCCGATCTCGCCAAGAACGGCAACGGCGCGAATCGGCCATAACATGGCCAAGATCGAGGTCCGCTCGTTCGACAACCTGCTGATCAATTTCGCCCAGGACGATGGGCGCCACGGTGATCTTCCGCGGGTTGCGCGCCGTCACCGACTTCGAATACGAATTCCAGATGGCCGGCATGAACACCCGGCTGAACTCGAAGATCGAGACCATGTTCCTCATGGCCTCCGAGCGCCATCAGTTCATCTCGTCGCGCTTCGTCAAGGAGATCTGCCGGCTCGGCGGCGACATCTCCCAATTCGTGCCGCCGCGCGTCGCCGCGCATCTCGCCAAACATTTCGCCAACGAGAGAACCTGAGACCGCGGCCGTGAGCGCGCCATGAAGCGAGGCCGCTCATTGTTGCACCCTTGGTCGCGGATCCCGTGGCCGTCGCTCCGCCGGCCGCTCCTGGCATTCCTTCTCGCGCCGCTGGTGCCGGCGCTGCTCTCCCTGGTCGTGACCTCCGCCTTCGGCGGATTTCGCTCCGCCGACCTCGCTCTCTATATCGCGCACTATGCCTATCTCACCGCGCTGGTCGGCGGGCTGCCCGCGCATGCCACCCTGAGCCGCCTGGGCTGGACTGACGCTGCACGATTACATGGTATTCGGCGTGCTGCTCGGTGCCGCGGCGGCCCTGGTCACCGAGCGTCCGCCGCTCGATTTTTCCGTCGTCATCGAAGCAGGCTTGTCGGCCTTGGCCGGCGCCATGGCCGGCTGGCGTGTTCTGGCTGATCGCGCGGCCGGACCGCGGCGAGGGCCGGTTGCCGGCCACCTGGCTAGCCGTCTGATTTCCGCAGCGCCCGGTCGCCGCCGCGGGCGCGCACGCCCGCGACGACAGCCTTGAGGTCGTCCAGGCTGGCGACACCGGGTATCAGCGTGTCGCCGATGATGAAGGCCGGCGTGCCGGTGATGCCGAGCTTACGCGCGAGATCGTGATTGGCCTTGAGGATCTGGTCGACCTCGGGCGCCCTCATCCCCTCGGCCAGGACGGCAGGGTCGAACCCGAGGTCGGCGGCGATCTTCAGCACGGTGCCTTCGTCGAGCGGCGCGGGCGCCGTCATCAGCGCGTCGTGCAGCGCCTCGTAACGCGCATCTTTGCGCGCCGCCACCGCGAGCCGGGCGGCGGTCACCGATTGCGGACCGAGGATCGGGAATTCCTTGTAGACCACGCGCAGCTTGGGATCCTGCTTGAGCAGGGCGGCGACGGTGGCCATCGAGCGGCGGCAATAGACGCACCGGTAGTCGAAGAATTCGACCAGGCTGACGTCGCCCTCGGGGTTGCCGGCGACGAAGGCGTCGGGGTCGTTCAGCAGCGCGTCCCGGTTGGCCGCGATGGCGGCGCGGCTCCGCGCCTGTTCCGCCTCGGCGTCACGGTTCTGCAGCGCCTGCAGCGCCTCGAGCAGCAGCTCCGGGTTGGCCCGCAGGGTGTCGCGCACCACCGCCTCGGTGACGTGGCCGCTCAACAGTGACGGACGCAACACCACGATGGCGAAGAACCCCAGCGCGATGCCGAACGACCCGACGGCGATCAGGGCCCATAGGTTAGGCTTGTTGCTCATGCGATACGTGGCTCCCGGAAACGACGATCCTCCCGCCCAAGAGGCGGCACAATATCAGATGGAGTTGTTCCGCCCGAGAGGGGATCGATTTGCACCGGCCGGCTTCGCCAGCCCGATCTCAGCCGCGGGTTGGCGCCGATGGGCCCGGCTGCGGGCTGCTCACCGTCACCGTGCACGGGCCCCCTATCATGGCGGTTGATTCCGCGGGGAGGGGTACTTATGGTGGCGCCTCCCACGCCCTGGGAGCGCGTAGCTCAGTCGGTAGAGCATCTGACTTTTAATCAGAGGGTCATGGGTTCGAATCCCATCGCGCTCACCACAACTTCAAAGACTTAGTAATCCCCTGATCGGTGGCAACGCCGCCGCTCCCCGACGCCTTGATCCGAGCGGGTTCGTTGACCGGGCATCGTTGCCGATGGCCGCCTGCCGGCACCGGGATATTGCGCGTGGTGGAAGACTTTGGCCGCTTTCCCATCGCGGTCTGAACATTGCCCTGATGGAGTGGCGCCCGCGCGCGGGTACCGACGCGCATACGGCGCAGGATTTCTGCAAGCCGCGCTGGCTGGCGCGTTCACAACCCACCGGTGGCATCAAAGATGCCCGCTCCGGCTCGATTCCTGTTATCCTGCTCGGCGACGCCAAAAATGGGAGATGAAAATGGCCGAAGTGAAGTTGGAACACGCATCGCGCCCCGGCCCTAAAACAGCCGTTTTGCTTGGCGCAATCATCGTTGGGATCGCGCTCATCGTCTATTGGTCGCAAATCAAGGCATTCTTCGAGTGATGCCGCTTTCAGCGGACCTGCCCTAAAACGGCGGCGACCGCTCTGACCGGCGAGGCGACGTCGCACCTGACGGACCGTAGTTTCTCGCCTATCAATCGACGCAGATAGCCGTCGGATTGCGTTGGCGCTAAGCTGAAAGCCGGCTGCCGATTCGGCTGCCAGGGGTTCGACCAGCGGCGGGGCCCAGCCATGTTCATCGTCGTGATCTATTGCAGCGTGCAGCCACAGTACCGCGACGCTTTCCTCGCCGGCGCGGCCGACCTGCGGCGCGCGACACGCGCCGAGCCCGGCAATATCGCCTATGGCTGCTTCGTGGATCCGGCGGACCCCGGCAACATGACATTCGTCGAGGAATGGCGCTCGCGCGCCGACATCGACGCGCATATGGCGCAGCTCTACACCCGGAAGTTCCTGCAATCGGCTTTGGCGATGCTCGCGGCGCCGCCCTCGATGCGCGCGTTCGAAGTGGCGCGCACGGAATCGCTGATCTGACCGGCCGGAAAATCGGCTTCGGGCCTCTGAACATCGCACGTCACATCATTGACGGACCGTAACGGTGGTCTCGCAATCCAGCGGACTGTTCGAATATCCCGCGATCGCCGGGTCAGCGCGGCGGCCCCCATGTTCCGCCGCCATAAGCCGAATTGCCGCCGGTCGTGCCGAACGCGTTGTTCTGGTCGGGGAGCATTCTCCCCTGGCTGGGCGGCAAGCCGCTGTTGCCCAGAGCCGAGGGCCGGCGAGCGGGTTCCTGCGCGCGGCTGATTTCGCCGCCGCGATCGACCCACTCGTCATTGCCGCCAATGCGGCCGATCGCGCGCCCGACCGGGCGATTGCCCGCCGAACCCATCGGCGTCATCGGTTGTACCGTGCCCTGGATACGGCTGTCGGCGGGATCGCGGTCCGGCGAACTCTGCTGTGCCTGGGCCGCGGCGATCGTCATCGGAGCGAGAAGGAGGGCTGCCGCGGCGAGCCTCAGGATGATGCGTGTCATACTCGGTCCTCATTCACGGAGGGTAGGTGCCAGAAAGTCTCCGCGATACGCGGAGGAGGAATCAGCACGTCAACGTCCCATCGAGCCCTCGCGCGCGCCGGGATCATTGGGCGATTGTTGCGCGGGCATCCGATCTGTCGCCGGGCGTTCCGCCGTGTTCGGGACGCGCGGCGCCCCGGTGTCCGCCGGCTGGTTGAGCGCCGCGGCGATGCGCTCCGCGACCCGCTGATTGAGCAGCGCGCGTTCTTCGGCCTCGATGCGGTCCAAATCCTCGCGGCCTTTCGCCCTGCGCCGCAGTTCGGCGAAGCGCTGTTCTTCTTCCGGCGTGAGGAGATCGGCGCCCATGGTGACGCGCCCGCCCTGCCGGAAATCGCGGCCGGTCTCGACATAGTTTTCCTGCTGTGAGGGACGCTGCTGCGCACTCGCCGTCGCGGCAAGCGCGACGGACGCGACAAGAAGACTCAGGGATATCGGCCGGATCATAGCGGTTCTCCTCAAATAACGTGACCTATGTGCGACGTCATGGTGGACGGGCTAGCGCCCTTCGATTCCCAATCCGCCTGGATTGAGGGCCGGACTGGTGCCCGCGCCGGTGCCGCTCAAGGCGCCGCCCGGTAAGGTACTGCCGGCAGGGCGCGGACGATCGAGGGGCGGCGTCGGCACGTCCGGCATGATCGGATCCTGGTTGAGCTCGCGCGGGCTCGGCGGGATCTCCGCCCCCTGGCGCCGGATGCGAACCTGAATCAGCTCTTCGCGTTCGGCGGCGATGCGCGCTCGTTCCTGATCGGTTGTCGCGGCGCGCAGACGGGCGTCGAACGCGCTCTGCTCCTGATCGCTGATGATGCCGCCTTCCTGGGCGCCGGCAAGCGGCGGGGCCGTGCGATCCTGCGCCAGCGCGCAGCTCATGATCGGGAAGAGGAGAGCCAGCACAAAGCCGACTTTGAGGACTCCTGGCATCGCGGACCTCCTTAAAATGGGAAGCCAGAGCGACGTCCGCGCGCCCATGGACAGCGCGGCGGACGGGTAAAAACGACAACACCGGGTACCCAGCGCGGGGACCCGGTGTTGAGCCGTCTCAAGCGGAGCTAACGGCTGCCCGAGCCGCCGCCGTCGCCGCTGCCGGCGCCGCCGCCGCCGCTCTGGCCACGCGGCACCGAGCCGCCGCCGCCGGGCGACGGATCCTGGGCCGTGCCGGGACCGGTCCGGACATTGCTGCCGGAATTCGGGACTGCGCCCTGCTGCATCATGCGATCATGTTCGGCCTGAATGCGCGCGCGCTCTTCCGGAGTTTTCGCCGCCCGCAGGCGGTTCTGGAAGTCCTGTTCCATCTGGCTTGGCGTCTGGCTGGGCCTCTGCTGCGCCTGAGCATACTGCACCGCTGACTGGGCGTGGACCGGTCCGGACATGCTCAGCAGCAACGACACGGCGATCAGATTGATAGCACTGGCTTGAGGCATCAATTGTCTCCCTAGGGCAAGGATATGAGTTCGCGAAGCCGGAACGCTTTGATAACGCGGTGTCAACCTGCCCAATCAATGTTCAGTAACCCTCGAGGTTCCGCCCCGCGCGCGTGTTATTTTTCGAGCGTCGGAACTTCGTTTCCGGCACGTCCCACGCACGGTTGCAATCGGCGGTCAGACCTGTTCCATTCGGGCTCTCTTCGGACGGGGCTCCATGGACGACACTTCCTTCCTTTTGACGGCCGTAGTCGCACTGACCGCGGCCGGCGCCCTGGCGGGCGTCGTTTCCGGGCTGCTCGGAGTGGGCGGCGGCATCGTCACCGTGCCGGTCATGTTCGAGATCTTCGGGCTGCTCGGGATCGATCCGGCCGTCCGCATGCATCTCGCGGTCGGCACCTCGCTCGCCACCATCATCCCGACCTCGATCACCTCGGCGCGCGCCCATGCCAAGCGGGGCGCCGTCGACAAGGACCTGCTGCGCAAGCTCGGGCCGCCGGTCTTCGTGGGGGTGGTGATCGGCACGCTCATCGCCGGCCCGGTCAAGGGGGAGGTGCTGACCGCCGTCTTCGCCACCGCCGCGTTCGTCGTGGCGCTTTACATGGCCCTCCGCCGCGATACCTGGCGGATTTCCGACCGCCTGCCGGGTGGCCTCGGGCTGGGCCTCTTCGGCGGCTCGATCGGGGCGATTTCGGTCATGATGGGCATCGGCGGCGGCACTCTCGGCGTACCGGCCATGACCCTGTTCAACGTGCCGATTCACCGCGCGGTCGGCACCGCATCGGCGCTCGGCCTGGTTGTCAGCCTGCCCGGCGCCATCGGCTTCGTCGTCGCCGGCTGGGGCGCGCCCAACCTGCCGCCATTCAGCCTGGGCTATGTCAACCTATTGGCCTCGGCGCTCCTGCTGCCCACCATGATATGGACCGTTCCGTTCGGCGCCAGGATCGCCCACAGCATCAGCCAACGCGCCCTGCGCCTCGCTTTTGCCGGCTTCCTGGCGATGGTCGCCACTCGGATGTTCCTAAGTCTGGTCTAAGCGGACCAATAAAGCTTATATTAAGGCGATTCCGACACTCTAGGCGGTTGGGCAGCAGCTGATTTCCGCTGCCGCTTGTCCTACTGCATATGGTCGGATGGTATGGGCGTGAATTGGGAGAGGCGTGTGGCAGAAGAGTTGGACCGCGTTCGCGCCGCTGCGGCCGCCACGCAAAGCTCGCTCCATGAGATCAACGAGAATGGCCGTCCGGGAATGGTCGGGCGCCTGCGCACCTGGCTGCTGACCGGCATCCTGGTCACGGCGCCGATCGTCGTCAGCCTGTACGTCACGTGGATCGTCGTCCATACGGTCGACAGTGCCATCACGCCGCTGATTCCGACACGCTATCTGCCGGAAACCTATCTGCCGTTCGGCATTCCCGGCATGGGGCTGCTGATCGTGCTCGTCGGCCTGACCATCATCGGCGCGCTGACCGCCAGCCTGCTCGGCCGCTATTTCCTGCATCTGAGCGACCGGGTGATGGCGCGCATGCCGATCGTCCGCAGCATCTACGGCGCGACCAAGCAAATCTTCGAAACCGTGCTGTCGAGCAAGGGCAATGCGTTCCGCAGCGTGGTGCTGATCGAATACCCGCGCAAAGGCATCTGGACGCTCGGCTTCATCACCGGCGCGACGATCGGCGAGGTGCAGCATTACACCGAGCGGGATGTGGTGAACGTGTTCGTGCCGACCACGCCCAATCCGACCTCGGGCTTCCTGCTGTTCCTGCCGAGAGAAGAGGTCGTCGAACTGTCCATGACGGTGGAAGAGGGCATCAAGATGATCGTGTCCGGCGGCATCGTGACGCCGCCTGACCGCCGCCCCAAGGCCGTCCCCGAACTGCCGCTCGAAGTGCCGCCGCCGCAGAAACGCACCGGGTCGTAAGCGTCATATCTCGATTCCACCGAGCGAACGCTGACCCGCGCGATGGAAGTCGTTCATCGATTGCCGCGCCGTGCGCGCCGTATCGCTGACCTGGATATGAATGCGCGATAGTCCGGCGACCGGCTGATCGCGCACGCTGCAACCGAAATAGATGCTCACGTTGTTGCGCGACTGCCAGCGCTCGATGGTCGATACATGGCCTTCGGGTTCCGGCGTCACGAGCGTTTCGGCATAACCGAGGGGCAGGCCATTCGTCCGCACCACGATGACACGGAAAATGGCCCCGACGGTCTTGTCGATCTCCGATTTCAGACGCTCGAGGTCGACCGCAGAACTGGCCGCATTTCTGAATACGCGCTCGGCACCGGCTTTGTCTCCGGTTGCCAATGTCCGAATGACGCCGCGGCAGAACTCCTGCGGCGCGAAGGTGGCTTCGCGTTCCAGCGGGGCTCCGGGCGCCGAACACCCGGCGGCCACGATGCCGAGGACAAATGCGGCGATGCGACAGCAGCGCGCCAGCATCGATGCTCTCCGTGTCCCGCTGATTGGACGCGGACAGCTTACCGCAAACGACGTCAGCCCGCACGGGCATAGCCGACGGCAGCGTCGCGCTCGAACAGATAAAGCAGCACCCGCAGCGCTTCGCCGCGCGGCGATTTGAGGCCAGGATCGCGCGCCATGATGAGGGCCGCGTCGTCGCGCGCGACGGCGAGCAGCTCGCCATGGATCGCCAGGTCGGCGATATGGAATTCCGGCAGGCCGCTCTGCCGCGTGCCCAACAGCTCGCCGGCGCCGCGCAGCCGCAGGTCCTCCTCGGCGATACGGAAGCCGTCATCGGTCTCGCGCAGGATCCTGAGCCGCGCCTTGGCGGTTTCCGTGAGCGGCGCGGCGTAGAGCAGGATGCAGCGCGCGGCCTTGCTGCCGCGCCCGATGCGGCCGCGCAGCTGATGCAACTGCGCGAGGCCGAAACGTTCCGCATGCTCGACGACCATCACCGTGGCCGCCGGCACGTCGACGCCGACCTCGATCACCGTGGTCGCCACGAGAAGCTGGGTGCGGCCGGCGACGAAGTCGGCCATCGCGGCGTCTTTTTCCGCCGCCTTCATCTTGCCGTGCACCAGGCCGACCCTGCCGGGATGCAGTTTGACCAGCTGGGCGTAGCGCTCCTCGGCATTGGCCAGATCGATGGCTTCGGATTCGGCGACCAGCGGGCAGACCCAGAAAACGCGCTCGCCCTTGTCCATGGCGCGCGTGACGGCGTCCGACACCTCGGCCAGACGGTCGAGCGGCACGGCGCGGGTATCCACCGGCTGACGCCCGGCCGGCTTCTCGGTCAGGCGCGACACGTCGAGATCGCCGTAGGCAGTCAGCGTCAGCGTGCGCGGGATCGGCGTGGCGCTCATCACCAGCACGTCGGTCGCCTTGCCCTTGGCGGCGAGCGCCAGGCGCTGCTCGACGCCGAAGCGATGCTGCTCGTCGACCACCGTGAACGCGAGATCGCGGAAGGCGACGTCGTCCTGGATCAGGGCATGGGTGCCGACCACGACCTGGGCCTCGCCGGACGAGAGTTCGTCGAGGATGCGATTGCGCGCGGGGCCCTTGTCCCGACCGGTGAGCAGGCGCGCCTCGATGCCGGCGGCGCGGGCGAGCGGCTCGATGGTGGCGAAGTGCTGGCGCGCGAGGATTTCGGTCGGCGCCAGCAGGGCGGCCTGGGAGCCGGCCTCGACCGCCGCGATCATGGCGAGGAACGCCACCACGGTCTTGCCGCTGCCGACGTCGCCCTGCAGCAGGCGCAGCATGCGCGCCGGCTTGTTCATGTCGGCGAGGATTTCCTGGATCGCCTGTTCCTGCGAGCCGGTGAGCTTGAAGGGCAAGGCGGCGAGCACCTTGCGGCGCAGCCGGCCGTCGGCGCCCGCCGCGGTGGCGCGGCCGGCTTGCTGGCGCATATGGGCGCGCACCAGGGCGAGGGTGAGCTGATTGGCCAGCAGTTCGTCGTAAGCCAGGCGTTGCCGCGTCAGCGCCTCGGGCGCCAGATCGACGTCGCGCTCCGGCTTATGAAGGGCGAGCAGCGAATCCTTCCACGACATCCAGGCATGCTTGTCGCGATAGGCCGGATCGAGCCACTCCGGCAGATCGGGCACCCGCGTCAGCGCGGCATCGACCGCCTTGGCCACCACCTTCGGCGTCAGCCCGGCGGTCAGGCCATAGACCGGTTCGACACTGGCCAGCTTGTCGCGGTCCTCGAGGGTCGCCACATGATCGGGGTGGGTGATCTGCGGCTCGCCGCGATAGCGCTCGACCTTGCCGCTCACCACGCGCACCGAGCCGACGGGAAACTGACGCTCCAGGTAGTCGCCCTTGGCATGAAAGAACACCAGGGTGATGCTGCTGGTTTCGTCGGAGCAGACCACGCGATAGGGCAGCCGGCGGTTGCGCGGCGCGATGTGCTGATCGACGCGCAGCGTCAGGGTGGCGATGCCGCCATCGGGCGCGTCGGCCACCTTGGGCGCGAACCGGCGGTCGATCAGCCCGGTCGGCAGATGCCAGCAAAGATCGACCACGTGAGGTCCGGCGAGGCGCTCGAACAGCTTGCCCAGGCGGGGGCCGACGCCGGGCAGGGTGGTCACGGCGGCGAACAGGGGGAACAGGATCGACGGGCGCATGGCCTCTCGTTTTTCGCGGGCTGACAGCACGCTCACGAAGACTTATATCATGTCTCGCAGCTTGGCCGATTCCTCGTCATCGTCGTACTGCGGTATGCACGACGGCGAGCCCGACCGGGCCGATCCCGATTCGCGAGAGCCATGACCGATCCCATCGATACGCTGACCATCCGGCGCAAACGCCTGCTCTATCAGAGCGCCCACCGCGGCACCCAGGAAGCGGATCTGCTGATCGGCGGCTTCGCCGCGCAATATCTGGCGACTTTGAGCGCCCGCCAGCTCGATGAATTCGAGCGTTTGCTCGACGAGAACGACGTCGATCTGGTCAATTGGCTGACCGGCCGGGCGGCCGCGCCGGACGCCCTCCAAGGCGAGGTTCTCGATCTCCTGAAGAACTTTAAATTAAAGTAGTAGTAGCTTGAAAACGCTTCTTGAATTAACCGCGAATCCAGGGCCGATCACGATCGCCCGCGCACCGCAGGGAGCGGACGCGGTGTTTCTGGCGCGCGCCCTGCCCGAACTCGTCGCGCGGCGAACCACGGCAGCGCGGGGCGGCGGGCCGGTCGTCGACCTGTTGCACGTCGCCATGGATGACGCCGCCATGACACGCATGGCGGATGCTTTGGCGTTCTTCATACCGGACGCCGAGATCCTGACGTTTCCGGCGTGGGATTGCCTGCCGTATGACCGCGTCTCGCCCAATAGCGAGATCGTCAGCCGGCGCATCGACACGCTGGTTCGCCTGGCCCAGCTGCGCGGCGCAGCGCCGCGGAGCAAGGCGCCCGGCCGCGCGTCGTGCTGACCACGGTCAATGCGCTGCTGCAGCGCGTGCCCCAAGCGGCTTTGCTGCAAAGCGCCCAGTTCGCCGTGCGCACCGGCGGCACTCTCGACATCGACGAGCTGACCCGTTTCCTGAACGGCAACGGCTACGTCCGCTCCGACACGGTGATGGAGCCCGGCGAATATGCCCTGCGCGGCGGGCTGATCGACGTCTTTCCGGCGGGCAGCCGCGAGCCGCTGCGCCTCGATCTGTTCGGCGATACCCTCGAACGCATCCGCAGCTTCGATCCGATGACCCAGCGTTCGACCGGGACGGTCGAGGCGCTCGACCTCAAGCCGGTCAGCGAGGTGCTGCTGAACAAGCGAAGCATCGAACACTTCCGCACGACCTACCGCGAAACCTTCGGCACGTCCGGCGAGCATGATCCGCTCTATGAGTCGATCAGCGCCGGACATCGGCATATCGGCATGGAGCATTGGCTGCCGCTGTTCCACGAAGAACTGGCGACGCTGTTCGATTACCTGCCCGAGGTCTTCATTACCCTCGACTCGCGGGCCGACGAGGCGCGCGACGGACGGCTCGCGCAGATCGAGGATTTCTACCAGGCGCGCCGCGATCTGAAGCGTCCGGGTGCCGCCAGCGGCGAGATCTATCATCCACTGCCGCCCGCGCGGCTGTATCTCACCGCGGACGAGTTGAGCGACAACCTGGCGTCGCGTCCTCATGGCCGGTTCACGCCATTCTCGGCCGCGAAGGACGAACGCGTCATCGATCTCGGCGCCAAGCCGGGCGTCAATTTCGCCGCCGTGCGCCATCAGGCGAGCGCCGACGTGTTCGCCACCCTGTCGAGCGCGATCAACGCCGAGCGCGAAGCCGGCCGCCGCGTGATCATCGCCGCCTATAGCCGCGGCTCGCGCGAGCGCATGGGCCATCTGCTGCGCGACCACGGCATCCATGGCCTGCAACAGGTGGCGGATTGGCCGGCGACGCAGGTGCTGCCGAGCGATGCCATCGCCATGGCGGTGCTCGGCCTCGAGACCGGCTTCGTCGGCGAGGGACTCTGCGTCATCAGCGAACAGGACGTCTTCGGCGAGCGCCTGGCGCGCCGTGCGCCGCGCGCGCGCCGCTCGGATGCCTTCCTGCGCGAGATCACCAGCATCGAGGAAGGCGACCTGGTCGTCCATATCGAGCATGGCATCGGGCGCTACGATGGCTTGGTCACCCTCGACATCGCCGGCGCGCCGCACGATTGCCTGCGGGTTCTCTATGACGGCGGCGACAAGCTGTTCGTGCCGGTCGAGAACATCGATGTGCTCAGCCGCTACGGCGAGGATCAGGGCACCGTCAGCCTCGACAGGCTGGGCGGCGCCGCTTGGCAGGCGCGCAAGGCGCGGCTCAAGAAGCGCATCCGCGACATGGCGGACGGGTTGCTGCGCATCGCCGCGGCGCGTCAGTTGAGCCGTGCCGAGTCGATGCCGGCGCCGGAGGGGCTTTACGAAGAGTTCGCCGCGCGCTTCCCCTATCACGAGACCGACGACCAGCTCGCCGCCATCGAGGATACCCTCAAGGACCTCACCAACGACCGGCCGATGGACCGGCTGATCTGCGGCGACGTCGGCTTCGGCAAGACCGAGGTGGCGCTGCGCGCCGCGTTCGTCGCCGCCATGTCGGGCGCCCAGGTCGCCGTCGTGGTGCCGACCACCTTGCTGGCGCGCCAGCATTACGAGACGTTCCGCGCGCGCTTCGAGGGCTTTCCCGTGCGCATCAGCCAGCTGTCGCGCCTGACGCCGACCAAGGAAGCGCCGCTGATCCGGAAGGAACTGAGCTCCGGCCATACCAACATCGTGGTCGGCACCCATGCGCTGCTCGCCAAGAGCATCAATTTCGAGAACCTCGGCCTGCTGATCGTCGACGAGGAGCAGCACTTCGGCGTCGCCCATAAGGAGCGCCTCAAGGCGCTGCGCTCCAACGTGCACGTGCTGACGCTGACGGCAACGCCCATTCCCCGCACGCTGCAGCTCGCGCTGACCGGCGTGAAGGAGTTGAGCATCATCGCCACGCCGCCGGTCGACCGCCTGGCCGTGCGCACCTTCGTGCTGCCGTTCGATCCGGTCGTGGTCCGCGAGGCGTTGCTGCGCGAACGCTTCCGCGGCGGCCAGAGCTTCTACGTCTGCCCGCGCATCCAGGACATCGAAGTGGTGCGCCAGGAAATCATCGACATCCTGCCCGACGCCAAGGTCGCGGCCGTCCATGGCCAGATGTCGCCGACCGTGCTGGAAGAGACCATGCAGGCGTTCAACGCCGGGCAATACGAAATCCTGCTGTCGACCAACATCATCGAGTCCGGCCTCGACATGCCGAACGTCAACACCATGATCATCCACCGCGCCGATATGTTCGGCCTGGCGCAGCTCTATCAGTTGCGCGGCCGGGTCGGGCGCAGCAAGCTGCGCGCCTATGCCTATCTCACGCTGCCGACCAACCGCAAGCTGACGCCCGCCGCCGAGAAGCGTCTGCAGGTCATGCAGACCCTCGACAACCTGGGCGCCGGATTCTCGCTCGCCAGCCACGATCTCGATATCCGCGGCGCCGGCAACCTGCTGGGCGAGGAGCAATCGGGTCATATCCGCGAAGTCGGCATCGAGCTCTATCAGCAGATGCTCGAGGAAGCGGTGGCCTCGCTGCGCGGCGAGGACACCACCGAGACGGTCGCCTGGACGCCGCAGATCGGCGTCGGCATCCCGGTGCTGATTCCCGAGAGCTACGTCCCCGATCTCAGCCTGCGGCTCGGCCTCTATCGCCGCGTCGCCCAGATTACCGATCCCAAGGACGTCGACGCCTTCGCCGCGGAGATCGTCGATCGCTTCGGCCCGATGCCGCCGGAAGCCGACAATCTGCTCAGGGTCGTCGCGCTCAAGACGCTGTGCCGGGCCGCCGGAATCGACAAGGTGGACGCCGGACCGAAGGGCGCGGTGCTGTCGTTCCGCGACAACAAGTTCAACAATCCCGAGGGCCTGGTGGGCTTCATCTCCAGTCAGGCCGGCAGCGTGCGCTTGCGCCCCGACCATAAGCTGGTCTATCGCCGCAACTGGGAGAATCCGGCCAATCGCATGCGCGGGTTGGAGACGCTGGTACAGGAACTGGTCGGCATCGCGAGCCGCGTCAAGGCGGCCTGAGCTTACAACGTCAGGCCGGCGGCGTGCGCGCCAAGCATCCGCACGACCGGCCAACTCGCGCGGGCTATCCCACCTCGCTGCCGGTAATGCGCGGCTTGTCCGACGGCTGTCCGGTCAAGGGCGAGACCGTCGGCAGGCGCCGATTTGCCCGACCGCCCGGGCCGCGACGTTTACGTTCCGCGCGCCGGTCCGCGCTTAGGCCTTACCGCGCAGCGCCGTCGCCATTCGTTTGCTGCCGGGCGAAATCGAACAGCCGCAGGAAAACCTCCGGCGGCTGAGCGCCGGCCAGCGCCTCGCGCTCGTCGAATACGAAGCAGGGAACCGCGTTGATGCCGAGCGCGCGGGCATGGTCATTCGCAGCCATGACCTCGGCGATGCCCGCTTCGCTGACGAGATAGCGGCGCACCACGCTGTCATCCAGACCGCACTGGGCGCCGATGGCAATCAGCTCATCGCGGTCGCCGATGTCGCGGCCTTCGCTGAAATACGCGGCGTACAGCGCCTCGACAACCGGAGTCGCGTCGCCCTCCATTTGGGCGAAGGCGATCAGACGGTGGGAATCGAGCGTGTTGGGCGTGCGCGCGATGCGCTCGAAGGCGAACGGTATGCCGTCGTCACGGCCTTCCTGGGCGATACGGTCGGCAATGAATTCGGCGCGTCCGGCGCCACCGAATTTCCAGGCCAGATAGGCCTTGCGATCCATGCCGCCGGCCGACATGCCGGGATCGAGCAGAAACGGCCGCCATCGAATTGTCAGCGGGCCGCGCAAACGGGCGCCGTCGGGGCGAGCCTGCACCTGATCGAGAGCGGCCTCCAAACGGCGCTTTCCGATGTAGCACCAGGGACAAATCGTATCGGCGAAGATGTCGAGCCGCATGGCGGGGAAAGCCATTGGAGCGCAATCGGAAAGCATTTCTTAAGGATATCGGCTTAGCCTGGGGCGTGCCAGTGCGAACCTCGTCCGCATCGGGCGTCACTCCAATCGGGTTCCTCCCCGTTTTCGAAGAGCATGCGTTGGTGACCAGCAACTCACTCAGGCCGGTTGGGAACGTCGCCACGATCCTGCGCCAGCATCTCGACTTCCTCGAAGGCCGCTTGGGCGGCAACCGCGCGAATTTGTCGCGCGCCAACCTGGCCGGTCTCAACCTGAACAATGTCGTGCTGCGTCATGCCGCGGCGGACCGTGCCAATTTCAGCCGCAGTCTGCTGGTCAGCGCCGACCTCAGCTTCGCCGATCTGTTCCGCAGCGACCTGCAGTATTGCAATCTGACCAAGGCCAATCTTTTTCGCGCCGACCTCAAGGGAGCCCGATTGCGCGGCGCCAAGCTCACCGACGCGAACCTGAACGAAGCCGATCTGCGCGCGGGTGCCTATCTCGACGCCGGGGTGCACGGCGGCGATCCTACCGACCTCAGCCAGGCGCGGCTCGACCGCGCCGCCCTGCGCAACGCCAACCTGTCACAGGCGCGCCTCAACGAAGCCTCCATGGTCGCGGCCGATCTCCATGAAGCCATCCTTTTTGGCACCGATCTTTCCGACGTCAACTTGGCCGATGCCAATCTGTCCTCGGCGAAGCTCAAGGGCGCCAACCTCGCCGGCGCCAATCTCACCGGCGCGAATTTCGAAAGCGCCACGCTCCATGGCTGCAACCTGCGTGGCGCGCGCCTGACCGGGGCGAAGCTCAATGGCGCGGACATCAGCAATGTCGATCTCAGCGAAACCATCACGGCGCGCCGTCCGGAAAGCCTACCGCCCGATATCCAGGATGTGCTGAGCCTGCACCAGGAGTGGATCGATTCGAACGGCGCGCGCGGCAAGCGGGCCGAACTGACCGGCGCCGACTTGAGCGAGGTCAATCTCGAAGGGCGCAACCTGAACGGCGCCCGGCTCAATATGGTCGATCTGCGCGGCGCGATTCTATCGCACTGCAAATTCCTGCTCGCCGATCTGTCGGGCAGCGACCTCAGCTATGCCAATCTCATGATGGCCGATCTGATGGGCGCCAACCTCACCGGCGTCAATCTGACCCGGGCACGCCTGTTCCACGCCAACCTCGGGCCGGCGACGATCTGGCGCCCGGACGGCCAGCATGGCACGCGTCTGTGGTCGGTCAATCTCAGCCGAGCAAACCTGACCTTCGCGGATCTTTCGGAAGCCAACCTCAAGGAAGCCGACCTCACCGACGCCGACCTGCGCGGCGCCGATCTGACCGATGCCGATCTGGAAGAGGCGAATCTGCGCAACGCCAATATCCAGGATACCATCATCGATCCCAGCATGGCGCTGACCCTCGGCCGCGAACTGCACACCGAGAAGATCCCGGTCTAGCCGGTCATCCCGCCGGCTGACCGCCGCCCGGGCCGGCCGCACTGCGGGTGAACACATAGCAACACAGCAAGTGCGTGATGGGGCCGCCGTCCTCGGACAGTGGCAGCAGGGCGCGGTCATAATGGATGAATGGCCGCCCCAACCCCGCGAGATCGGCCGACCGGAAATCCGCCTCGCCGGTGATCACCGCCAGGCGAAACCGCCGGAAGCAATCGCTATCCGCCATATCCTTGAACACTTCAAGCAGTCTCTGATTTCTCAGGGTGCGGCCAAATGCCTCCTCGACCTGCTGGCCGGCGAGCCGCACGGCGAAATCCTGGCCGGCACCGACCCCGATCACGTCCAGAATCATGAGCCCGCCGAGGCAATCGGAAAGCTCCACCGGATCGAGATCACCGCGGGACGGCAACCGCGTGCCGCGATGTTTCAGCTTCCAGTAGTCATGCACCTTTCGAATCTTGGGATCGAGAAGGATGCGCTCTTTTGCGGAGAGGGGAGGCGGATGGGAATCGTTGGAGGTCATGGTACCGCCGGCACAAACGCCTATGACTGGACTGCGTGACGAAACGAGCGCCGAAGCGGTTATATTTCGGGTGGAGTTGCGGTCGATGGCAGAAAAACAGGCATTCGTGCCCCCCAATCTCGGCGCCACCCTCAGGCGCCGCGGGCAAGTCTATGCCGAGCGCCGTCTGGCGACAAGAACCGGCAGGCGGGCGAATCCGATGGGCGACGCCATCCCCGTTCGGTGACGCGAACCGGCAGGGGCGAAGCGGTTGGGTTATTCGCGCGACACGCTTATTCTCTGGATGACATGCTCGCCCCGCTGCTCGGTATGCAGGTGACCCTTCATCTGGCCCAAAAGCATGTCGACCATCTTCATGCCGAGACCCGCGTTGTCCCCGATCACCTGCAGCCGCGGGTAACCGACGCCGTTGTCGCTCACATGCAGGGCAATCTGGCCGTTCGCATCGAGACCGCAGCCGATCTCGATGACGCCCGCGCGATCCTGTGGGAAAGCATGTTTCAGCGCGTTGGAGACAAGCTCATTGACGATGAGCCCGAGCCCGCGGGCGATGTTGGCTGATACGGTGATGCCGTCGACATTCACCAGCAGAGTCAGGCGGCGTCCATCGACGAGCGCCCTGGAAAGGTTTTCCGCCAGCCCGTGAAAGTAATCGTCGAGCGCGACGTAGTCGGCGGAAGCGGTCACGGAAAGTTGCCTGTGAAGATGGGCGATGATGGTGATGCGCCGGCGGGCGTCGGCCAAAGCCTGCTTCGCGGAACCGTCTTCGAGGCGGCGCTCTTCCATCCCGAGAAACGTCGAGACGAGTTGAAGACTGTTGCTGATCCGGTGATCCGCCTCGCGCATCAGCAGTTCAGGCGCCGTTGAAACCAATGGGCCGACCTTGTGGGGCTGTGCTTCGCGAATGGGGCCAAGGCCGATATCGATGATATTTTGTTGCATAGGATGTTTCCTCCAACCACGAATATACGAGCCAGTCTGAAAAAAGACTAATATTATTAATGGCTTATGCTGCTAATTCTCAGATTTGAGAGCATGTCACGTAGAAGGAAGCATTGGGGTATTTGGAACGTTAATGGTAAAGTGCGTATTACACGCTTTATACTCATTCGTGGCTTTAGTAGCGGGGTAACGGGCTGTTCAATGGCTGATAACCTGTCACGTGGCGAACGCCTCCAGATCATGTTGACCAAGGCGAGCTGGCGGCGCTCGACGATTGGCGCTTCGTCAAGCGCATGCCGAGTTGCGCGGCTGCGATCCGCGAGCTGCTGCGGCGAGGCTTGGCTGGCGAAGGATTTCAGCTTGGCGGACGGCGATACCAAATCGAAGAATTTCGGCGTGATCGGCGACGGCGCGGAGTGACACCGCGCCGAAGCTTGACGTCACGCGAGGCTCGGGTTGCACGGCAAGATCGTCGCTCCTGATTTCGCGGCAAATCCATCAAGATCAGCGGAGCGGCCCATGACGTCCGTGTTAGCCTGTCCGCGCAACCACGGAGTCGAACATGTCAGACGAGCCGAACGGCAGCGCGGTCCCACCCCATAGCGACCTCGACCAGATCAAGATGGGCACGGCCGTGATCGGTCTTTGCATTGCCCAGGTCCTCACGGAACAGGACCCAACCCTGGCCAAACGCCTGCACGACCGCGCCCATCTCTGGTATGAGCAACTGGCCAGCCGGGGCGATACCCATGCGGCGGAGATGCTCTACATGTTCGCCCGCGCGCTGCTCGGGCCCGCCGGACAGACCACCACCGAGTGACGGTGCAGCGGCGGATTTTGTAATCCGGCCAATCGAGGACGCGTATGACCGAGGAACCGCTGGCCGACCGCCTGTTGACCCTGATCAAGACCACAGCCCTGGTCGCGGTCAGCAAGGACGGTCAAGAGCGCGAGGACTATCTCGAGGCGAACAAGGCGGAGTATCGCGCCTATGCCCAAGAAGCACAGGGCGTCACGCCCGCCCAGGCCGACGATTGGGCGCGTCAGATGGACGAATGGGTCCGGGCGATGATCGAAATCGTCATCCTCGACGAGGGCGGCCCCGAGGCGAAACACTGAGGCGCCGCGCGATCGCGCCGACGGGTTAGACCAGATCCTCTTGTTTGAGGATTTTCGACACCCACCGGATGAGTTCCTCCACATCGTAGGGTTTGTAGAGGACGCGAATGCCCGCCTGGGCCAGCACCTCGGGCAGTGGGTCCTGGGTGAATCCCGTCATCAGCATGACTTTCGTTGCGGGCCGATGCTGCAGGCTGTATTCGGCAAGCGCGAAGCCGTTGGCGCCGGGCAGCTTGACGTCGCTGGCGAGGAGATCGATGCGGGTGTCGGACGCGAGCACCTCCAGCGCTTCCTTGCCATCGCCGGCTTCCAAAACATTGTAGCCCGCTTCACGGATCGCCTCGACCGCCATTTCCCGCACCAGGGCTTCGTCCTCGACGACAAACACGACCGGCGCCGAGGCCCTCGCTCCGGCAAGCAGCGGAGCCGACTCCGGGGGCGGGGCCGTCGAGCGCGCGGTGTCGACGTCGTCGCCCAGGTAGCGCGGCAAAAGAATGGTCGCCGTGGTGCCGACGCCGACCTTGCTCGCGAGATGCAGGTGGCCGTGAGATTGTTTGATGTAACCGAAGATCATGCTCAGACCGAGACCGGTACCCTGGCCCTGTGGCTTGGTGGTGAAGAACGGATCGATCGCTTTGCCCAACACCTCCGGCGACATGCCGACGCCGGTATCCGTCACCGACAGGCGAACGTAGTCGCCCGGTGGGACGCCGCTGAACGGCGGCGTCGCCGCGTGCAGATTGGCGACCTCGACGACCAGCTTGCCGCCGCCTGGCATGGCATCGCGGGCGTTGATCGCGAGATTGAGTACCACGTTCTCCATCTGATTGGCGTCGCACAGCGCCCACCAATCGGACCCAAGGCGCGTCTCCAGGCTGATGAGTGGGCCAACCGAGTGACGCAGCAGCACGCCCATTTCGGCGATCAGGCTGCTGAGGTCGACAGGCCTGGGCGACAGCGGCTGCCGGCGCGAAAACGCCAGGATACGCTGGGTCAGGCTCGCGGCGCGATTCACGCCCTCCATGGCGAGATCGACATAGCGCGCCACATCGGTCCGTCCGACAAGCAGGCGCTTCTGCATCAGCTGCAGATTGCCTTTGACGATGGTGAGCAGATTGTTGAAATCGTGCGCGATGCCGCCCGACAATTGGCCGATGGCTTCCATCTTCTGGCTTTGGCGCAACGCATCCTCGGCTTTCTCGCGCTCCACCATCTGCGATTGCAGATTGCGGTTTGCCTCGGCCAGATCGCCGGCTTGGCGCTGAAGCTCGGCGTTCGCCCGGGTCAGAGCCGCATGGGCGACGCCGAACACAGCCGCCATCAGGGCCGCCATCGTGATGAGCAGCGCGATGCCGCCGAAGCGCAGCAGACGCTGCGACACCGGCTCGGTGACGGTTTGCAGATAGACCATGCCGACGGGCAAACCGCCCTGGACCACCGGCACGATCACCACGAGGCGGTTATCGATGAAGAAGGGGTCGTGCAGTTCCACGGTCTTCGGCACGGTCACATTGGCGGTTCGCGCAAAGCTGGCGAACAGGATCCTGTCGCTGTCGTAGACCGCGGCGGCGAGGATTTCCGGATTGGCGCCCAGGGCGGTTACATATTCCTGCGCGGTCAGGGTGTCGTTGAACATCAAGGCCGCGGTCACGCTCGAAGCCAGAATCTGCGCCTGCACGCCGATATCCTGAATCTTCTGGGCCTTGTAGGAGCGCTCGCCGTAAATCGCCATCAGAACGCCGGCCAGCAGGAGCGCGGCCGCGGTGAATAGCGCGATGACCGGAAACAGCTTCCAGGAGCCGAAGATCTTACGCTCCGCCATCACCGACATCCTAGGAAGACCTTGGTTTGACGGCGAGAGCAAGGCTCAGAACCTTCGAGCTGATCGAAAGCCTGTTGTCCGCCGCCGTCTTGTCGTCGATCTCGAAACGCACCCGCCTGTCGTGGATGACGAAGTGGACGATGCCCTTGGCATCCCGCTGACGTGCCTCGTCCGTGATGGTCAGGGTGGGCGTGCCATGAACCGCCGCGAGCGCATCGCTCACCGATTGGTCGGCGCCGCCGGCGACGAACATGATGTGGCAATGCGAGTCGCGGGTTGCGGCGCGCAGGCGTTGAATGACCACCGGGCGGTTCTCCACCCGCTGTCCCTGGGCTGCCCGTTCGAGCAGGTTGCCGAACGGATCATCGCCGACGACGCACAGATTGACCGGACTGGAGGGCGATGCGAAGGCCGCATCGGGCCAATGGACGAAGGCGCCCAGCTTCAGCAGGTAGGCGGCCTTCACCGATTGCTCAAGGTTGTTGTCCTGCGCGGCAGCGGGCTCGACGAAGACACCGCCGAATGACAGCATCCCGAGCCATGCGACCAAGACAACGCGCGCAATCCAGAAAGATCGTCGTCGTTCGTTGAGGCCGGTCGCCACGCTAGAATCTCCACCGCGCGCCGAGCAGGACCGTGCGCGGCACCTCGAAACGCTCGCCGGACTGGCCGGTTTCCGGGTGACGATCGTCGAGCAGATTGAAGCCGGACAGCGAGACTTCGAGATCGGGTCTCACATGCCAGGCGATTCGGGCATCGAGCTGCAGGTAGCTCGGGATCAGCGGGTTGGGCAAGCTGTCGACCGAGCGCAAGCCGACGTCGAACTCGACATCGTTGAAGATGTTCATCGACGAGCGGATGGAGAATTGATGGTCCGGATCGTTGCCCGCGTGCTGGTCCAACGCGATCTGGGTGGCGCCCGGCTTCAAATCGAGATTCTTCTGCATCAGCACGAAACCGGCGGACAGGCGCCACCACGGCAGAGCCTGGTAATCGCCCCAGGTTTCCACGCCGTAAATCTGCCCTTCCATCTTGTTGTCGAAGACGAGCAGGCCGCTGGTGGGCGAGATCCCGACCACGCGCAGGTCACTGTAGTCGTGCATGAAGAGGGTGACGTTGACCGAGCTTTCGGTGGTCGGCTGGCCGCGGTAGCCGACCTCGTAGGCCATGAGCTTCTCGGATTCGAGGTCGGACGCGCGTTCCAGCACTCCGGGGAATACCAGGTTTCGGTCGATCCGCGATGGCGTGCGCACCGCGCGGGAGACCGCCGACCACAGCAGGTGATCCTCGGCGAACTGCCAGGCGATGCGGGCGCTGGGCAGGTATTCGAGACCGCTCAAGCTGCTGTGCTCGAACTTGGTGCCGAGCGTCAACGTGAGGGTGGGGTCGAGCTTGATACTGTCCTGGGCGAAAACATTGGCGAGGGAGAGGGTATCCGTCTCCGGATCGAGCACGAACGGGTTCAACCGATTGGCGAATTCATCGGTTGTCCTGCGGTAGCCGCCGCCCCAGACGAACTGATGGTCCTCGCCGAGCTTGAAGCTGTGCTGGGCCTGCACGTCGAATGTCTCGAGCGAATCGACCAGGCCGGGCAACGTCCGTTCGACCCGGTCATAGTAGGTCTGGAGCTCGAGCGCCGAGCCGGCGCCGAGTTGATGCGTCCAGCGCGCCAGCAGATTGCCGCCCCGATTGTGGCCGCCCATGTCGAGGGCGTTGTCGAACACGTCGCCCTGCACCGTGAAACTGTTGTTGAGGGTCGCCGCATCGACGCGGAAGCCGCCCTGCTCGTTGTCCCAGGCATCGGTCGCGCTGTTGCCGTTGCGCAGCGCCATGGGGCCGCGCTCGAGATCCTGGCCATAGACACGATAGCTGCTGTTCTCGCCCAGGCGGCCGCCATAGCGCAGGGCACCCCGCTGGTCCACGTTGCCCCATTGTGTGCTGAGCAGGCCGCCTTGGGTGTCGCCCGAATGCCGCGTGATGACGTTGATCACGCCGTTCACCGCATTGGCGCCCCACAGGGTGCCGCCGGGTCCGCTGATCACCTCGATACGCTCGATGTCCTCCACCATGACCTGCTGCTGGTCCCAATACACGCCCGCGTGCAACGGCGTGTAGACGCTGCGGCCGTCGATCAGCACCAGCAGCTTGTTCGAGGCTTGATACGAATTGAAGCCGCGCGCGGAAATGGAATAGGACTGCGAGGTCAGCCGCGCGACCTGGAGATTGGGCGCCAGCCGCAACGCGTCGGGCAGGCTGATGGCGCCGGACCGGCGAATATCCTCGCGGGTGATGACATAGACCGACGCGGGCGCCCGGCTGATCGGCTCCGCACGCTTCGAGACGGAGGTGACTTCGATATTGGCGAGATCGTCGATCGACAGCGAGCGGAGATCCTCGACCGAAGGCGAGTATGCCGCCAGCACGGGCTGCGCGACCGCGACCGTGGTCAGAACAACGAACGCGGAAAGTGGCCTGATCATCACGGAGCGAGGCGGCCGGAGTTTTCGGCCGATGATCTTGCGTCTTGCCGGCTTCCGGCCGGACCTTGTTGGCGCCGCCACGTAACCCCCTCGTATTTTTAACCCCTGCGATACGCGGTCTCGTCGAGAACAAGCCATCAGACACAGCAGAGCCGCGGACGCTTCGGCTGGGCGCACGCGGCTCAGCCCCCAAACGGCGGAGGCACGGGATAGTAACCATGACGGTGGAGCCTCGCCACAACTTTGACGGGCAACCAGCCGGCTCATGGGGCCGCGGTCGCCGCTCTGCGAAGCAGGAGGATTCCGGGCGTGTAAGCGCGCTGGTTGCGCGCCCCTGTAGTCGCCGCTGTACGTCGGCGTACCCGAGTTCGCCGCTTTGATTCAGGTAAACGCCGGTCAGAATGACGGCGACAAAATATTCCGCAATATTAGGCGCGGCTATTCGCGACGGCACCCCGGAGATCGAACGTTTCGAATAACACCAGCGCAATTTAAAAACCGGAAAAGTTGAATAAAATTTGCCGCGAATACAAAGATTAAAGAATTGAAAACGGCAATCATAAGCCGGTAAATTTAGGAAAATTAGCGTCGTGCTTGCAATTGCCGGGAGCGTTAACATGCCTGCTGGCGAGACGATTTTCGAAATCCATGCGTGCGCCAAAGGACACTGGCGCACGCTGGGCACGTTCGAGGACGCAAACGACGCCATCGCCGAGGCCATGCGCTTGCGCCGCACGCTGAAGTATTCCGGCATCCGCGTGACAGCGGAAAGCTATCAGGACAGCTCTGGGAAATTCGCCCGCCGCGTGGTCTATCGCTATTCCCACGAGACCCGGCCGCCCGCGGCGGTTGCGGACTGGCACCCGGCTGCGGCAGGGCCCTCCGTCCGCTGCGCGCCGGTCGCCCCGAGCGAATCGGAAGCGGCCGATCCGTTGGTCGACCTTGAGTTCCTGCGGATGATCGCCGTGCGGCTCGGTTTCGTCATTCTCGCCGCCATCGTCACCCTGTGGGTGCTCCGCGCCGGATGAATGACCGGCGCATGCCGGCCCGGCGCGGCGCGCGCGGCATCGACAAAATATGCGTTTAAAATGTCGCGTCGCCAGACGGCTGTGTGTACCACAACCCCGCCCGAGATTCCGCAAAGCCATAAGAAACGCTCAAAGCCGGCCAACGCCGCGCGTGACAAAATATGGGCTGCGCTCCAGCGGCGCATTTTCCCGAGCCGTGGGATGACAGGTCTGGCGGAATGGAACCCTCACTTCCGTAACGCCGTTGGCAGAAAAAGCGGTGCCCCTATCGGAGGCGCGGAGATTTCTGAGGCGCGAACGAACGACTGCGCCTTGCCACAGAAGGATACGTGCAGAATGCGAATTATCGTCGTCGAGGACAACCACACCGTGTCGGAGGATATCTCCGGCCTTCTTGCGGACAAGGGTCATTGCATTATCGGCATCGCCGACAACGGACCATCGGCCATCCGCATGGGCTCGCAGGGGGCCGATCTCGCTTTGGTTGACCTGCGCCTCCGGGATGGCATGACGGGAGGGAAGATCGCGCGCCATCTGCTCGACCTCTATGGCACGCCCTCGATGTTCGTTTCCGCCAATGTTCAACACTGCCGGGATGAGGCGAAAAGCAGCCGGGTGCTGGGCTGCCTCGCCAAACCATTTACGGACACCGACCTTTTGAAAACGGTCGCCATCGCCGAGGCGATCTCGACTGGCCAGATTCCCCCACATCCGCCCGCCCGCCTCGAGCTCTATTCGCCGAGCCGGTAACCCGATCGATCTCACCGGCGAGCAGCCCCATAGGGCGCCGGCGAAGCGCGGCGGGCGCGTGCGCCGGCCCAGTCTTCGAACCTCGATGGCGCGGCTCATCGCGGTCATTAAGGCGGATGATTCCCCGTGGTGGACACGGCTCCGAACGGCCAGGTGCGGCTGCGACCTGGCCGGATAGCGGCGCCGCCCAGGCCGGCCCGATATCCTTGCCATGCTCCGGCGAATGCCCTACGTAAGCGCTGATTCTCGGAGGAGGGGTGGCCGAGCGGTTTAAGGCACCGGTCTTGAAAACCGGCGTGGGTGCAAGCTCACCGTGGGTTCGAATCCCACCCCCTCCGCCAATGTTTCCTCACGCCCGCTCGGGTGTCGCATCATAACAATGAGCGTAACGTGTTGGTGGTCTTCACCCGTATCAGGCGTCCCTGGCGGCTTGCCGCTTGATCGCCAAATCGAGGATGCGATTGAGCAGCACGGTGTAGGACAGTTTGTCATGCTCCGCCGCCTGGGCGAATTCCTGGCTTTGGGCGATCTCGGGATTGGGATTGGCCTCGAGAAAATAAGGCACGCCCGCGGCCGATAGGCGGAAATCGATGCGCACGTAGCCGTCGAGCTGCAGGGTCCGGCAGATGCGCTTCGCCGTGCGGTTGATCAGCGCCCGCAGCTCCGGCGCGAGATCCTTGGCGGGACCCTGGAGGATCTGGCGGCGCTCCTGGTAGTCGGGATCGTGCTTGACCCGTTCGGTGGCGATCGGGCGCGTGCCCTGCGCCAGGTTGCCGAACTCGAGCTCCCAGATCGGCAGCACGCGCAGGCGCTGATTGCCCAGCACGCCGACATAGAGCTCGCGGCCCTCGATATACTGTTCCGCGATGGCGTCGCTGCCGACCCGCTCGTGGATGAAGGCGACGCGTTCGGCGAGCTTCTCGTCGCTGTCGACCACGGACGCCTGGGCGATGCCGAGCGACGCATGCTCGTTGAGGCTTTTGACGAACAGCGGCAGTTTGAGGGAAGCCCGGCGCTTGATGCTGTGTCCCTTGCGGAACACCGCGAAATCCGGCGCGGGGATCCGATGGAACGTCAGCAGCTTCTTCGACAGATCCTTGCCGCGCGACAGCATCATGCCGCGCGGATTGCAGCCCGTGTAGGGAATGCGCATGAGTTCGAGATAGCTCGCGACGTTCTGATCGTAGGCCGTTTCGCCGTGGAATTCCTCGAGCAGGTTGAAGACCACGTCGGGCTTCCACTCCTCGATGGCGTCACGAATCGGCTTCAGCTCGTGCTGCACGCCAAGCGGCCGAACTTCGTGCCCGGCGGCGCGCAACGTGGTGACCACGTCGTATTCCGTCTTCCAGACGTAGATTTCCTGTTCGCTAAATCCCTTGAGCGAATCCGGCGGGACGAGGTCCGGGTGCATCAGCACCAGAACGCGAAGCCGCTTCATAGTGCGAACCATTGCCTCCGCGACGGCTTGTAGAGCTGATGCACCGTCTGCGCCGTCAACAGCACGGTGAATTCCGCCAGGAGCTGGCGCTTGGGACCCGCGGCCCGCAGCTTCAGTTCGCGGCAGCGCGTGATCATATCGTCGAGGATCGAATCCAGCGTCAATTGATATTCGCCGGTCCATTCGGAAATCATCGGCTCCAGCCGCGCGCGGTTTTGGCGAATGAAGGTCGAGGCCGCCATGGCGCGGGCATGCCGCGGGTCACGCGAGAAGATGCGGAGCAGATCCTTGTCGTAGGTTTTCGATGCTTCGATGAGGTAGACCGCCCGCTTTCTTTCATAATGCTCGGCCAGCGTCCGCGTCAGGCGGTTCAACGGATCGACCCGCCGTCGAACGGTGACCTTCGGTCGTTCCCCAGCGATCTCAGCCATCAATTCGTCGACATATTCGAGCTTCTCGAGGACCGGCCAATCGGCATAGCGGCGGCGCCAGTCGGCGCGCGGCCTGAGCCAAACGGCGAAGGTCTCGGCGAAGTCCTCGTCGGGATGGCTCTGCGCATACCACAGGGGAAGATGCTGGACGTAATTCCTGCTGGCGGGGTTGGGTCGATAGTAGCGCGGGTAGCGGGTCGATGAACTGCCGAACAGGCTCTGCCATCGTCGACGGCGCTGCAACTGATAGGCGGTGCCCAACGCATGGCCCGCCTCATGGCGCAGAATACGCATGCATTCCGCGGCGGTGCCGCCTTCCACGTCCATGATCTGCCGGCGCTCGAGGCGCATCAGGCGCGGATGCGCGAGATAGAACGGGATGGCGATCCCAGGCGTGGTGTCCGGGCTGAACCATTCGTCGGAAATCCAGGCGTGTGGCTTGAAGCGCAGCCCGCGCTGCTTCAACTCCTGGTGGAGCTGGCGGACGCGATCTTCGAGCCATGTTCCTTCGAGGCTGACTTTGAGGTCCTTGATGCGCAATTGCAGCAGTCGATCGTCCGAGAACGAAGCCCAAGGAAAACGACGCGCCATGTCTCTACAAGACCCGGATGGATGGATGGATATGGTCCGTCACGTTACCGGGCTTCCCGGGATTGGTAAAGCACGCCAGGCCCGCATTGGCCGCAAAACAGCCGGGGGCAGGCGGGCACGGCTGGTTTGCCGCCGGGCGCGCCGCCCGCGCTGAAATAATTCGGCATCCGCGGCGATCCGCTTTGCCGCGGCCATATCGATATCCCGCCGCCAGTGGCCGCCGTCACACGCCGGGGGTGCCTTGGCCTGTTTTGCCGCCGCCGCCAAGCCCCGCGCGGGCCGTCTTCGCATCGCGCGCTCATGCCGGTGGTCACCCCCAGCGTCCGCTGGGAGAGAGGGTTGACTGTCTGGATCTTGCGGCGACCGCATGCGCGAACGCCGATGTTTCCAAAACGATACTTGGCAACTCGTACGTGCCCGCCCAGCGGCGATAAGCCCCATAAATCGGCCACAGTCGCCCTGTAATCCTTTATATAAGCCCGGAACCGCTACCCGCGGTTGCCGTACCACTTTTGAGAAAGAGAGACGATGATGCCAAGACTCCGTCACTCGCTTTGCGCCCTGAGCGGCGCCGTGATGGTCCTCAGTGTCGCCAGCACCGCAGTCCCACGCCCAGGCGCCCGCCGAGTTCTACAAGGGCAAGACCCTCACCTATGTCGTCGCCACCGCCCCGGGCGGCGGCTATGACAACTATGGCCGCCTGATCGCCGAGTTCATGCAGAAGAACATGCCGGGCACCACGGTCATTGTGAAGAACATGCCCGGCGCCGGCCATCTGATCGGCGCCAACTTCGTCTACGGCGCCAAGCCCGACGGCTTGACCGTCGGCACGTTCAACACCGGCCTGATCTACAACCAGTTGATCGACCGCCAGGGCGTCAAGCTCGACCTGACCAAGATGTCGTGGATCGGCAAGGCGGCGTCCGACCCGCGCGTCATGATCGTGTCGGACCAGAACAAGGAGATCACGAGTTACGATTCCCTGCTGCGCAAGGGCGAGCCGTTCAAGATCGCCGTGTCCGGCGTCGGCGCCTCGAACTACAACGAAACCCAGATGATGATGCAGGCGCTCGGCCTCAACATCAAACCGATCGCCGGCTACAACGGCAACGAAGACCAGATGGCGATGCGCCGCGGTGAAATCGATATCGGCTTCGGCTCGATCTCGGCCTTCGAAAGCTTCATCAAGAATGGCTACGGCAAGCCGTTGTTCGCCGTCGGCGGCAAGACCGGCGACATTCCGCAGTTGCGCAACCTGGTGAAAAATCCGAGCAAGGAAGGCTCGGCGATCATTGCCCTGATCGAGTCCCAGGGTGAAATCGCGCGTCTCACCGCCGGTCCGCCGGATATCGCCGCCGATCGGCTCGCCTATCTGCGCGCGAGCTACAAGAAGGCGCTGGAAGATCCCGAACTGAAGCAGCGCGCCGAGAAGCTGGGCATTCCCGTCGAACCGGCCTATGGCGATGACGTCGCCAAGCTGGTCAAGGCGGCCCTCGACCAGTCGCCGGAAACGGTGGCGCTGATCACGAAGATCCTCAACACCAAAAAGTAAGCGAGGCACCCGCAAGGGAGCATCGATCGCACATGAAGGCCTTGGCCGACCAGCCAAGGCCTTCGTTGCGTACGGCACGATGCGCGCCGCCCCGCAGCAGGCCGGCCGCCCGATGCCGCGAGGTTCTTTGCATTAGCGCGGCGAACCGCTACAGATGGGCGATAGACTGCCAAGGAGCCGCCGATGCTCACCGCCCTGACCGTGATCGACTATGTAGCCATCGGCTGGTTCTTCGTCGCCTGGGCGGCTATACCGCGGTGGTCGACTACAGCCCGATGCGGCGGCGCAGCGTGTCGGCCGCCATGAACGGCTTTCGCCGCCGCTGGATCACCGAGATGCTCAAGCGCGAGATCCGGCTGGTCGACACGCAGATCCTCGGCAATCTGATGACCGGCATCGGCTTCTTCGCCTCGACGACGATCCTGCTGGTCGGCGGCCTGTTCGCGCTGCTCGGCGCGTCGGACGCCGCGATCAGCGCGATGGCCGAACTGCCGATCGCGATTCGCACGACGCGGCCGGTATGGGAGGGCAAGGTCCTCATGCTGGTGGTGATCTTCGTCTATGCGTTCTTCAAGTTCGCCTGGGCTTACCGGCTGTCGAACTACTGCGCGATTCTGATCGGGGCGGCGCCGTCGCGCGCCGAGCTGGAGGGCGCCATCGATGAGACTTATGTCGAGCGGCTATCGCGCATCGCCAATCAGATGGGTCATCACTTCAATCGCGGATTGCGCGCCTATTTTTTCGCGCTGGCGACCCTGGGCTGGTTCATTCACCCGGCGCTGTTCATCATTGCCAGCACCTGGGTGCTGCTCGTGCTCTACCGCCGCGATTTCCGGTCGCGCGAATTCCACCTGCTCGGCGGCGCCCATCGGGAAAGCGCAAACGATTCCGCGCGCGGTTAGCGCGCGAGCAGGGGGACGCGGAAGTGGCGATGGGGTCGGAGGACGATGCGGGTCGCTCATCCCGGGCGACCCGCGGCCGCCTGGTCGGCGGCGAGACAGGTCGGTTAGTGGATGGCCTCGCCGCGGCGCGGCTCGGGACGCTGCAGCTCCTGGATGGCACCGAGGATGCGCGACCACAATTCCGCTCCGCTGACGTCGCCCCGGTCGATCATGGCTTCCGCTTGGCAGGAAGCCATTTCGAGGGCGTCCGTGCCGTGGCTATCGAGCATGCCGAGCGCGCTGGTCCAAATATCGCGCTGGGAAAAGCGCGTTTCGCGCGCGGCCTGGGCCAGTTGCATGGTTTCCTCGGGGCAGGAGACAGCTATGCGACGCATGTGGGATTCCCAAATCAGAGTTGAACTGCAACCATATTAGGGGCGTTGTACTACTAAATACCTAATTTGAAAGTGCTATGATGAGGCCCCTTCGTCTGGCACATCGCGGTGGAAGGCCCATTGCACGGACACTATCCTTTGTGCCACAAGCAGATACTCACCCTAGTTAAAGCGCTCTATTGGGTAAATTGAACTATGACCCCCAGAAATTATTTTTCCCTGAATGCAATTTCGTGGCGTCGAAGGGTGCTCCTGCCGGCGGGTATTTTCGTCGCCGTGACTGTTTCCGCCTGCGCCATCGCCCAAGACGCCATCCAGCCGCCGGCCGCCAATCCGGGTACTGTCGCGCAGCCCGGCACGCTCGGCGGCGACGCCGGATCCGGCGTCGCCCGGCACAGGATTTCTCGGCCTGGCTGGAAGCCTTGCGCGCCGAAGCCCTGTCGCGCGGCATATCCCGCGACACGGTGAGCGTCGCTCTCGCGGGATTGCAGCCAGTGCCGCGCATCCTCGAACTCGATCGGCGTCAGCCGGAATTCACGCTCACGCTGCGGCAATACCTCGACCGCGCCATTTCCGATGCGCGCGTCAAGCAGGGGCGGGCGCGCTATGCCGAGAACCGCGCGCTGCTCGAGGAAGTCGGCCGCAAGTTCGGCGTGCAGCCACGCTTCATCGTCGCGCTGTGGGGCATCGAGACCAATTTCGGCCAGAACCAGGGCGGCTTCCCGGTCGTCCAGGCACTCGCCACCTTGGCCTTCGACGGCCGGCGCAGCGCCTATTTCCGCGGCGAACTGTTCAATGCGCTCAAGATCCTCGACGAGGACCATATCAAGCCGGGCGCGATGGTCGGCTCGTGGGCGGGCGCCATGGGGCAGAGCCAGTTCATGCCCTCGAGCTTCCTGACATTTGCGGTGGATTACGACGGTGACGGGCGGCGCGATATCTGGGGCACCCGCGCGGACGTCTTCGCCTCCGCCGCCAATTATCTGAAGAAATCGGGCTGGCGCGACGACCAGACCTGGGGCCGCGAAGTCAGGCTGCCGGCCAATTTCGGCGCGACGCTCCAGAAGGTCATGCCGGCCGAGCCACCGGCGGGCTGCCGCGCCCAGCGCTTCATCAGCGAGCGCAAGCCGCTGCGCGAATGGCAGAAACTGGGCGTGCGCCGCGCCGATGGCGGCGATCTGCCGCAACGCGAAGACATTATGGCCTCGCTTGCCGTGCCCGAAGGCGAGCAGGGACCGGCCCTGCTGGTCTACGAGAACTTCCGCACCACCCTCAAATGGAATTGCTCGATCCTGTTCGCCACCGCGGTCGGCACTCTGGCCGATCGCATCGCGGCGCCCGATTAACCCCGAATTAAGACTATTGATGGATGCTTGTCCCCGTGGCAGAAGGCCGCTAAATTGCTAAGAGCAGTGGTTAACGGGGCACGACCTACAAGATGATGGGGGTTTTTCACCGCAGTCGGACGCGGGCATGGATGTTTCTCGCCATGCCGTTCGTCGCCATCGTGCTCGGTGCCTGTTCCGAGACCGAGTTGCTGTTCAATACCGCCAAGGCGGTGCGCGGCCGCGACAACCCCGGCGGCATCGCACCCGGCATGCCGGCTTACAAGATCGGCAATCCCTACAAGATCGGCGACACCTGGTATTACCCCGCGGTCGACTACACTTACGACGAGACCGGCATCGCCTCCTGGTATGGCGAGCAATTCCACGGCAAGCCGACCGGCAACGGCGAAATCTACGACATGAACGCGGTCACCGCGGCGCACCGCACCCTGCCGATGCCCAGCATCGTCGAAGTCACCAATCTGGAAAATGGCCGCACCATTCAGGTTCGCGTCAACGACCGCGGTCCGTTCGCGCGCGGCCGCATCATCGACCTGTCGCGCCGCTCGGCCCAGCTCCTCGGCATCGAACGTCAGGGCACGGCAAAGGTGAGGGTGAGAATTCTCGCCGAGCCGAGCCGGCAGCTCGCCATGCAACTCGGCGGCAAGGACGACACCGGCCTGGTGGAAGTGAACGGCGTGCGCGGCGCGCCGCGCACGCAGGTCGCCACCGCGGAAATTCCCGGCACGCCGCCGGCGCCGAGACCGCCGGCGGCGAAGGGCAGCCCGGTGGTCGGCAACACCACGACGCCGGTCATCGTGACGCCCAGCACGGACAGCGTGAAGGTCGTGCAGGTCAAGCCGAGCAATATTTATATCCAGGCCGGCGCCTTCAGCGAATATAGTAACGCCAATCGCGCGCGCAGCTCGCTCGCCGGATTGGGTCCGACGAACATCAGCCAGGCGAGCACGAGCAAGCAGCCGATGTTTCGCGTCCGGCTGGGCCCGATCAGGTCGGTCGACGAGGCCGATCGCCTGCTCGACCGCGTCGCCGCTTCGGGATATCCCGAGGCCCGCGTGATTGTCGACTGACGAGGATTCGGCCGTCGGATGGTCGATCGCCGCCGGAGCGACAGGCCTCATCGACAAGATTTGACGTCCGCGCCGAGGATCGGCGCCACATCGCGGTGCCAAGTATCGGCGCCCAATCGTGACGGACGAAAATCCGTCGCTATTTTCCCGTAGGTGCAGCTGCCCTTGCAGCGTGTGAGCGAGACAGACCCATGATTATTTCCCCCGTTCTGCCACGTCGTTTTTCCGCCCTTGTGCTGGCCGGCGCGCTCGCCGCATCGGTCGCAATGCCGGCTCTGGCCGCCATGCCGACGATCGAGACGGCGGCCCGCGAGGCGATCCTCATCGATTATGAAACCGGCGCGGTGCTGCTCGAGAAGAACGCCGACGCGCGCACGCCGCCGTCGTCCATGAGCAAGCTGATGACGGTCTACATGGTGTTGGAGCGGGTTCAGAAAGGCGATCTCAAGCTCACCGACGAGCTGCCGGTGAGCCCGAAAGCCTGGCGCATGCAAGGCTCCAAGATGTTCGTCATGGTCAACACCAAGGTCAGCGTCGACGACCTGCTGAAGGGCGTCATTATCCAGTCGGGCAACGATGCCACGGTCGTGCTCGCGGAAGGCCTCGCCGGCTCCGAGGAAGCCTTTGCCGAGCAGATGACCCGCAAGGGGAAAGAGATCGGCCTGACCGACAGCCAGTTCAAGAACGCCTCGGGCTGGCCTGAAGACGGTCATTACATGACCGTGCGCGACATCGCCACGCTGTCCTTGCGCACCATCCACGATCACCCCGAATTCTATCCGCTGCACAAGCAGAAGGAATTCACCTACAACAAGATCAAGCAGGGCAACCGCAATCCGCTGCTCTACGATTCGACCGGGGCCGACGGACTGAAGACCGGCCACACCGAGGCGGCGGGCTACGGCCTGGCAGCCTCGGTGGAGCGCAACGGCCGCCGCCTGATCCTGGTGGTGAATGGGCTCAAGAGCATGCAGCAGCGCGCGGACGAGACCCGCAAGCTGATCGAATTCGGCTACCGCGAGTTCGAAAACTACCGGCCGTTCCGCGCCGGCGAAATCATCGCCGACGCCGATGTCTGGCTCGGCACCCAGGCCAAGGTGCCGCTCGTGGTCGATCAGGACGCCGTGTTCACGCTGCCGCGTTCGGCGCGCAACAACGCCAAGATCGTCGCGCAATATACCGGTCCGATCGCCGCGCCAATCGCGAAGGGCGCCACTCTCGGCCACCTGACGATCCAGACCGCCGACGGCAAACCGATTGAAATTCCGCTCAAGGCGGGAGCCTCGGTCGAACGCCTCGGCTTCATGGGCCGCATCTCCGCCGCGGTGAATTATCTGCTGTGGGGCGCCGGCTGAGCGCGGGACGCGGGCAAGCGTCGTGAGCGCGGCGGAAGCGAAAAAGAAAGCGCCCGGGCGCTTCATCACCTTCGAGGGCGGTGAGGGCGCCGGCAAATCGACCCAGATCGAGTTGCTCGCCGACCGGCTGCAGGAGCACGATATCTCCGTCGTGGTCACCCGCGAGCCGGGCGGTTCGCCTTCGGCGGAGGATATCCGCAAGCTCCTGGTGTCGGGTTCGATCTGGCGCTGGGATCCGCTGACCGAGCTGATGCTGCACAATGCCGCCCGGCGCGAGCATGTGCGCAACCTGATCAAGCCGGTGCTCGGGCGCGGCCGCTGGGTGCTGTGCGACCGGTTCGTCGATTCCACCATGGCCTACCAGGGCTACGGCCACGGCCTCGGCCGCAAGGTCGTGCAGGACGTGCACCGGATCATTGCCGACGGCCTGATGCCCGACCTGACCATCATCCTCGATATGCCGACCGACGCCGGCCTGGCGCGCGCCAAGGCGCGCAACGAATCGGTGACCCAGGCCGCCGCCGCGGCGGGCGAGGTCAAGCGCGAGGACCGTTACGAGCGCATGGCCAAGCCGTTCCACCGCCGGCTGCGCCGCGGCTTCCTCGACATCGCCAAGCGCGACCCCAAGCGCTGCCGCGTCATCAATGCCAACCGCAGCATCGAGGCGGTGGCCGAGGATGTCTGGACGGCGGTGGCAAAGCGCTTCAAATTGCCTGCCTGATTTCGGCGCTCAGGCGCTCAGCCAGCGGGCGCATCAAGGAGCGGTATGGCGAAAGACACCAACGAGCTGCCTCCCGATTCGCTGCACGCCCCCCTGTGCCAGAGCGAATTGAGCGGGCATGAAGCGGCCGAGCGGGCATTGCTCGACGCCTGGTCGAGCGGCCGCCTGCATCACGCCTGGCTGATCGGCGGTCCCGCGGGCGTCGGCAAGGCGACCCTGGCCTGCCGCTTCGCCCGCTTCCTGCTGGCACGCGGCACGCGCGACGCCGCGGCGGCCGAGCAGGGGCCCAGCCTGTTCGGCGACCCGGCACCGGGCGCCGCCCCGACATCGCTCTATGTTTCTCCGGATGAGCCGGTGTTCCACCGCATCGCGGTGCGCGGTCATGCCGACCTGTTCACGGTGACCCTCGGCTATGACGCCAAGCGCAACCGCGAGCGCAAGGTCATCGTCGTCGACGACGTGCGCGACATCCGCAATTTCATCAGCCTGACCCCGGCGGAAAACGGCTACCGCGTCGTTCTAATAGATGGCGCCGAGGATATGAACAAATCGGCGGCCAACGCGCTGCTCAAGATGCTCGAGGAACCGCCGCCACGCACCGTCTTCCTGCTGGTCAGCCATGCGCCGGGCCGGCTGCTGCCGACCATCCGCTCGCGCTGCCGCACGCTGACCCTGCGGCCGCTGGACGACGACACACTTGCGGCGCTGCTCACCCGGCACAAGCCCGACCTGGCGCCCGGCGACCGGGCGGCCCTGCTGGGCATCGCCGACGGCAGCATCGGCCGCGCCTTGCGTCTGGCGGATGAGGGCGGCGTCGCGCTCTATCGCGAGATGGTCGGACTGCTCGGCCGTTTGCCGGACCTCGATATCGGCGCCGCTCACGCCTTCGGCGACAAGCTGGCGCGCGCCCAATGCCGTGGTGAGCTACGATCTGTTCACCGAATTGCTGCGCTGGTGGCTCGCGCGCATGGTGCGCAGCGGCGCCGCCGGAACGGGGCGAGACCGAAATCGTGCCCGGCGAGGCGAACCTCATGCGCCGGCTCGCCGCCACCCGTGGCCTTGATCAATGGGTGGAGGTATGGGAAAAGATCGCCCACCTGTTCACCCGCGCCGCCTCCGTCAATCTCGACCGCAAGCAGACCGTGCTGTCGGCGCTGTTGACGCTGCAAGCCTCGGCGCGCGGCTAATCCCGGTGAAATCGCGATGTCCGGCCCGAAGCGCTACTACCTGACCACGCCGATCTATTACGTCAACGACGTGCCCCATATCGGGCACGCCTACACGACGCTGGCCTGCGACGCGCTGGCGCGCTTCAAGCGGCTCGACGGCTACGACGTGAAGTTCCTCACCGGCACCGACGAGCATGGCCAGAAGGTCGAGAAGGCCGCCGCAGCCGCACGGCATGACGCCGCAGGCCTTCGCCGACATGAACGCGGCGAACTTCTTCAACCTCGCCAAGCTGATGGGCTTCAGCAACGACGACTTCATCCGCACCACCGAGCCGCGCCACGTCACGGCGGCGCAGCATCTGTGGCAGGAGATGGAGAAGCGCGGCCATATCTATCTCGGCAGCTATGCCGGCTGGTACGCGACGCGCGACGAGGCGTTCTACGGCGAGAGCGAGCTGACGGTCGGTCCCGATGGCAAGAAGCTGGCGCCGACCGGCGCCGAAGTCGAATGGGTCGAGGAGCCGAGCTATTTCTTCGACCTGTCGAAATGGCAGGACAAACTGCTCGCGTTCTACGAGACAGCATCCCGACTTCGTGCTGCCGGCGACGCGCTACAACGAGGTCAAGCGCTTCGTCGAAGGCGGGCTGCAGGACCTGTCGATCTCGCGCACCAGCTTCAAGTGGGGCATCCCGGTGCCGGGCGACGAGAAGCACGTGATGTATGTCTGGCTCGATGCGCTGAGCAACTACATCACGGCGATCGGCTATCCCGATATCCAATCGCCCGCGTTCAAGAAATTCTGGCCCGCCGATCTGCATATGGTCGGCAAGGACATCCTGCGCTTCCACGCGGTCTATTGGCCGGCCTTCCTGATGGCCGCCGACATGGCGCCGCCGGCCCGCGTGTTCGCCCACGGCTGGTGGACCAACGAGGGGCAGAAGATCTCCAAGTCGCTCGGCAACGTCATCGATCCGGTCAAGCTGGTGGAAACCTACGGGCTCGACCCGGTGCGCTATTTCCTGCTGCGCGAGGTGCCGTTCGGCAACGACGGCGACTTCTCCCACCGCGCCATCGTCAACCGGCTCAACGGCGATCTCGCCAACGCGCTGGGCAATCTGGTGCAGCGCACGCTGAGCCAGATCGCCAAGAACTGCGAGGGCAGGGTGCCGGCGCCCGGAGGCTTCAGCGCCGAGGACCAGGCGCTGCTCGGCGAGGCGCGCGGGCTGATCGGCGCGCTGCGCCGCTTCCTCGACCGCCAGGCCTTCCATGAGGCGTTCGACGCGATCTGGACTGTGGTGCGCTCCGCCAATGGCTATGTCGATGCCCAGGCGCCGTGGGCGCTGCGCAAGACCGACCCGGCGCGCATGGCGACGGTCTTATATACGTTGGCGGAAACGATCCGCCATCTCGCCACGGTGATCCAGCCGTTCACCCCGGAGGCCGCCGGCAAGATCCTCGACCAACTGGCCGTGCCGAGCGACCGGCGCCACTTCGGGGCGCTCGAGCCCGGCCACGAGCTGGCGCCCGGCACCGTGCTGCCGCCGCCCGCCGGCGTGTTTCCGCGTTTCGCGGAAGCCAAAACTTAACCCTTCGGAGACTACGGACCCCCGCATCCCCCGCCGCCCTGCCGATTGCGCTTTGAGCGGCGCGAAGGCGTTTGCTATCGTAACGAAAAGCAAAACATTGGACGCCGAAAATGGCGCCAATCCATGGGGGGGTGTCGTCATGCGTGCTCTGCCGCTTTGCCTGCTGGCTGCTTTCACGGCATCCACCGTCGTTGCGTTCGTGGCGCCGGCGGAGGCCCAGCAGCCGTTCTACAAGGGCAAGACAATCCGGGTGATCATCGGCTACGGAACCGGCGGCGGCTACGATTCCTATGCCCGCCTGCTGACCAAGCACATCGGCAAGCATATCCCCGGCAACCCGACCGTGATACCGCAGAACATGCCGGGCGCCGGCAGCACGGCGGCGGCCAACCACATCTTCAACGTGGCGCCGAAGGACGGCACCGCGTTCGGCACCTTCGCGCGCGGTCTGCCGCTGAGCGGCCTGATCGATCCCCGCAACAAGGCGATCAAGTTCAAGCCGGAGAAGTTCACCTGGATCGGCAGTTCGTCGAGCTATCAGGACGATGCCTATCTTCTGCTGGTGCGCTCCGACGTGCCGATCAAGACGGTCGACGACCTGCGCGGCGCAAACGCCAAGCCGATGGTGATCGCGGCGACCAATGCGGGATCGACCTCCTACGACGTGCCGGTGCAACTGCTCGAAGTGCTCGGTCTCAAGCTCAAGGTCATTCACGGCTATCCGGACGGCGCGTCGATGTCGCTCGCGGTCGAGCGGCACGAGGTGGACGGCCGCATGATCGGCCTGTCGTCGATTCAGGCGACCCAGCCGGAGTGGCTCGGCAAAAGCGGCTTCATGCGGCCGCTGCTGCAGTTCGGCCGGCGCACCCGCCATGCGCTGGTCGCGACCATTCCGACCGCGCGCGAACTCGCCACCGGGCCGGAGAACGCGGCGCTCATCGAGCTCCTGGAGATGCCGTTCTTTCTCGCGCGGCCCTATGCGGCGCCCCCCGGAGTTCCCGCCGACCGGGCCGCCACTCTCATGAAAGCCTTCATGGCGGCCCACAAGGACAAGGAGTATCTTGCCGACGCCAGGAAGCAGAAGATGGATGTCAGCCCGATCGACGGCAGCGAGATCCGCGACATGCTCGAGCGCATGAGCACCATCTCGCCGGACGTCATCGCGCGCTATCTCGCCATTGCCGCGAAGACCCAGCCGGAAGGCGGCGCCTCCGAGTAGCGCCACAGTTTCAGTCAGCAGAGGAGTCCCGCCATGCCGCACGACGAGAACGACAAGAACCATTGGCATGAGATCACCAGCACCACCAAGAAGGCCGGGCTCGGCACCTTCAAGCAGCCGGCCATGCCCTACGACCGCTTCATGGAAGAGCAGGAGATCCCGATCTTCCGCGGCATCGGCGTGAGCAAGGTGCAGGATCTGCCGATGAAGCCGTGGAAGCGGCTCGGCGGGCGCGGCACCTTCATCCAGCTCTACGGCACCGAAGGCCTGTGGGGCGCCTATGTGGTCGAGATGCCGGGCAGCGGCGCGCTCAACGTCGAGAAGCATCTCTACGAGAAGATCATGTATGTGATCGACGGGCGCGGCACCACCGAGGTCTGGTGGGACGGCGAGGAGAAGACCACCAAGCAGACTTTCGAATGGCAGAAGGGCTCGCTGTTCACGATTCCGGTCAACGCGATGCACCGTATCGTCAACGCCTCGTCGTCACCCGCCATGTTCCTGGTCGGCACCTCGGCGCCCAACGTGATGAACCTGCACGACGACACCAACTTCATCTTCAACTGCCCGTACAAATTCAAGGACCGCTACGACGGCAGCGCCGACTACTTCAAGCCGAAGGACGATCTGTCGCCCGATCCGGTGCGCGGGCTCGCCATGAAGAAAACCAACCTGCTTCCCGACATCGTCAATTGCGAGCTGCCGCTCGACAACCGCCGCTCGCCCGGCTACCGCCGCATCGAGCCGCACATGGGCGGCAATCGCTTCTACCTGTGGATCGGCCAGCACGAGACCGGGCGCTACTCCAAGGCGCATTTCCACGGCTCGGCCGCCATCCTGGTCTGCCTCAAGGGCAAGGGCTACAGCTACACCTGGCCGAAGGACATCGGCTCGCGCCCATGGGAAGCCGGCAAGCAGGACCAGGTCAAGCGCATCGATTACGAGCCGGTCGGCATGGTCAGCGCGGCGCCGATGGCCGGCGACTGGTTCCACCAGCATTTCGGCGTCTCGGCTGAGCCCTTGCGCCTGTCGGCCTGGATGGGCCCCAACAACGCGCGCGGCCGCAAGCCCTCGGTGCCGGGCGAAAAGCGCCTCGACATGGGCGCCATCGACATCCGCGACGGCGGCTCGGCGATTCCCTACGACGAGGAGGATCCCTATATCCGCCGGGAGTTCGAGGCGACGCTGGCCAAGAATGGCGCCAAGTCGCGCATGGATCCGGAGATGTACGAGCCGGGCAACGAGATCGCCAAGAAATGGGGCGCCGCGGCATTCTGACGCGGCGTTCTAAGTCGGAGCGGACCCACTCTCTCACGTCGTCAGTCTCCCTCCCCCTCGATGGGGGAGGGCCGGGGTGGGGGTCAGCCATCCGCCGAGCGATGTGCCGCTCGACGCACCCCCCACCTAACCTCCCCCGCAAGGGGGGAGGGACAAGCCTGTGGAGGACGCCTCCGCAGCCCCCGATCCCGCGCTTAAGCCGCTGAGAACACCCGTTTTCGCGTGATTTCGCAGATCGGGCAATTTATTCACAAAGCTGGCGGGGTCTGCCATAATCCCGGCCAGCCCAATCCCTAAGCCTCCCGTTAGAAGAGCAGGAGTTCGCCTGATGCCGCATGACAAGTCCGACGACAACCATTGGCACGAAATATCCGGCAACGAGAAGAAGGCCGGATTCGGCACGTTCAAGCGGCCGCCGATGCCCTATGACCGGTTCATGGAAGAGCAGGAGATCCCGGTCTTCCGCGACGTCGGCATCAGCAAGGTGCAGAACCTGCCGCTCAAGCCGTGGAAGCGCATGGGCGGCAAGGGCAGCTTCATCCAGCTCTACGGCACCGAAGGCCTGTGGGGCGCCTATGTGATCGAAGTGCCGGGCGCCGGCGCGCTCCATGCGGAAAAGCACCTCTACGAGAAGATCGTGCTCGTCATCGAAGGCCGCGGCACCACCGAGGTGTGGCTCGACGGCCAGGAAGACAAGAAGCACGTCTTCGAATGGCAGCAGGGCTCGATGTTCTCGATCCCGGTCAACGCCATGCATCGGATCGTCAACGCCACCTCGTCGCCGGCTCTCATGCTGTGCGGCACCACGGCGCCGAACGTGATGAACCTGTTCAACAACCCGGAATTCGTCTTCAACTGCCCGTTCGAATTCAAGGACCGCTTCAGCCACGCCGCCGACTTCTACAAGCCGAAGGACGAGATCACGCCCGACGACGTGCGCGGCCTCGCGGCGAAGACCACCAACATCCTGCCCGACGTGGTCAATTGCGAACTGCCGTTGGACAACCGGCGCTCGCCCGGCTATCGCCGCATCGAGCCGCACATGACCAACAACCAGTTCTATCTGTGGATCGCCCAGCATGAGACCGGCCGCTACTCCAAGGCCCATGCCCATGCCCCGGCCGCCATCCTGATCTGCCTCAAGGGCAAGGGCTACACCTACACCTGGCCGGCCAAGAACGGCCCGCATCCGTGGAAGGACGGCAAGGCCGACGCGGTCAAGCGCGTCGATTACGAGCCGGTCGGCATGGTCAGCGCCGCGCCCATGTCAGGCGACTGGTTCCACCAGCACTTCGGCGTCTCGGCCGAGCCGCTGCGCCTCACCGCCTGGTTCGGTCCGTACCAGCCGGGCCGCAACCTCGACCGCGGCGTGCCGGGCGAGAAGGCGATCGACTATGGCGCGATCGACATCCGCGACGGCGGCACCGCGATCCCCTATGACGAGGAAGATCCGTATCTGCGCAAGGAATACGAAGAGCTGCTCGCCAAGAACGGCGCCCGCTCGCGCATGGAGCCGGAACTTTACGAACCGAAGGCCAAAGACAAGGGCAAGGCCGCGTAACGGCGCGCAAACCACTAGAAGTCTCGAACAAGAGAGGCGGCGATGACGGCCAGGCCACGTCTGGCAGTCACAGCCGCCTCTTTTGTTTGACGTATCGCACTGGCGGGACTTCCGACGCTGTGCGATGGCGCGGATGCCATACGGCAGACCGTTGCCGCCATCAGCTCGCGTAAAGCGATCTTCGAATTATCGCACCGTTCGCGGGAAGACCGCACTTTCGGCGCGGTCTTCCCGCTACCAGACGATCGCAACTGAAGGCTGATCGCGCGCGTCGATTTTTACCCGCGACTCTGTCCCCCCTTGCTGCCGGCTTCCGCAGCGCGCTCGCGATCGTTCGCGAAGTTGCCGCCGCTTTGCTGACCGCCTTTCCGGCCCGCTTCCGCGGCGCGTTCGGGATCGTTGGCGAAATTGCCGCCGCTTTGCTCGCCGCCCTTGCGGCCGGCTTCCGAAGCAAGCTCACGATCCTGCGAAAAACTACGCTTCTCATCGGGCACGCTCTCGCCACCCTTGCGGGCAATTTCACGCCGCTTTTCCTCGTCCATGGAAGCGAAGCCACGGTTGGAAGTGTCCTTCGAATTATCCTGAGCCATTGTGCACCTCTTACGCTTGAAGAAACATTACGCTTGAAGAAACAGACGCGAGGTCAACCTGCGGCTGCGCGGCATGTTCCCGGGTAAACTCCGCCTGACGATTTCAGTTTGGCGTGGCGGACGTGAAAAAGAATCCTTCCACGCGAATCGTCATCTCCGATGCGAGGATAGCGAGCAGACGTCGCCGGGGGCGTGAGCGTCGCTACGTCTCACCTGCGCCACGCCACCGCGCGGAACGAAGAGATGATGATCAACATTCGTTTTGTCCATGGCCGCCACCGGCGGTGCGGACAAACGACGATCAAGCGTCGATGAGCACCGTACCGCAAGATCGTGGGTGAGCTCAGCTGAAGGCCGGCCACTCTAAGGGCGGTGGGGACGCCCGGCGACGGAGTAGGACTTCGGTTAAGTCCATGCGGCAGGTGCGTGGTGCACAAAATTGACAGGGATCAAACCCGGTATCCGCTGGGTTACCAGAATACTGCCGTGCTTGGCTAATCCCCCGATAATGGAACTTTTACCGGTGGCGGATCGAAACGCCGGCGCAGTAACCGAGCGAGCCTCGGCCGAGGCGCGCATTCTAGGAGTATGGGCGATGTCTGAGCTGAATGCGCGCGGCGCTCGAGGTGACCTTCAGGGATTTCGCGTCCTCATCGTCGAGGACGATCGCTTCCTAGCCGATGACGAGGGCTATTGGCTGACGGAGATCGGCTGCAAGGTGCTTGGTCCCATGCCCAGCGTGCGCGAAGCCCTGGCCGCGCTGGAAAACGATCTTCCCGACGGCGCCGTGCTGGATATCGATATCTGCGGCACCGCGGTCTATCCGGTGGCGCGCGTGCTCGCGCGCCACCACGTGCCATTCCTGTTTGTCAGCAGTTCCGACCCGGAGACCATCGAGGAGAGCTTCAAATCGGTGCCGCGGCTGATGAAGCCGATCGGGGAATACCAATTGCAGCGCGCCGCCTTGGAGGTGTTCGCCAGCTCCGGTCAGACCGCCTGATGGCCCGAGCGCGCCTGGCCAATATCGTCGACGCCCGCGTGCTCCCGCCGGCTTTCCAAAAGCGTCCTGATCAGTTCGGCTTCCGTCCTTGAAATATTGGCCTTCTCCTTCATGCGTAGGGCGGACCGGCGATTGCCGCTGCCTTCGTTCCTGTCGGCCATTCGCGCCCACATGGCAGCCCGTTCCTCCAGCGTCTTGAGCGCGGACAACAAGGCCCGTTCGACGGCTTCTCCTTGCTCGGCAAGCAGGCTGTCGGCCGTGAAGGCGTGACCGGTATGGCAGCGGAAGCGCACGGTTTCGCCTTCGTAAATCTCGGTCAGCCCACCGCCGCATTCAGCGCACGCCAGAACGGACCTGTCGCCAAGGGCGGCGGTCTGATCGATCGACTGCCCGCCATGGAAGGCGATGTCGGCTTCCACCTTGACCTCGGGCGGCACCGGCATATCCGGCCCGGCGGCCTCGCCGGTCAGCCGGCCCAGCAGCCCGGCCATGGCATCGATCGGCGCCGTGTGATCGACGCCGGCATGGATGATCGCGCTGCGCGGCATCTCGGGCGCCAACGCGTCCGCCGGGTCTTGCGCCACCGCCACGCCGCCGCAGCGTTTGATGGCGTACAAACCCGACGTGCCGTCGTTGAGCCAGCCGCTGAGAACGACGCCGATCGCCCGGCCGCGATAAGCCGCCGCGACCGAACGGAAGAGCGGGTCGACCGCCGGCTTGCTGCGATTCTCGCGCGGCCCGGTGCCGAGATGCACATGGCCATCGCGCACGAGCAGATGGAAGCCGGGCCGGGCGAGAATCATCCGGCCATGCTTGATCTCGAGCCCATCCTCCGCGGCCACGACTTCGAGCGGCCCGCACCGCTGCAGAATCTGCGGCAGGTAGAAGTCGCCGTTATTGGGTGCCATATGGAGGACGACGAGGATCGCGGCGGGCAGGTCCGCCGGCAGATCGGCCGCCAATCGCTTGAGAGCCTCGATGCCTCCCGCCGAGGCGCCAATCGCAACGACATCGCGGTTCATCAGACTTTTCCTGTTTTGGCTACTTGTTTGGATAAACAGCCAGCGCGCTGCATTCGTTCCTGAGAGCGGAGCGAATGTCTTGTGTTACCGGGGGGAGGGACGTGTAAACTGATGGCTCCAGTGGGCAAATTCTTCGAATTGCCAACGGCAATTCGTCGTGCGTTCGCTATGTCCCCTGGTCACACCCCTTCGAGGCGTCATGGCAATCCCACAAGCAAACTTTCCAGTCGTTGCGATTGGCGCCTCCGCTGGAGGCATTGAAGCGCTTGTCGCTTTCCTGGGGGCTGTGCCCGAGAAGAGCGGCATGGCCTTTCTCGTGCTGCTGCATACGAAGGCGACTTCGGATTCCAAGCTCGTGGAGGTCCTGGCCGCCGAAGCCCGTGTCGCGGTCAAATTCGCCAAGACGGGCCTGAACATAGAACCGGACACGGTCTATGTCGCGCCGCCCGCATTCGACATGGTCGTCCGCGGTGGCGCCTTGATCATCGAGCCGCGCGACGACAGCGTTCACCCCCAGCGTCCCGTGGATAATCTTTTCGAATCGGTCGCCGAAGAACTCCGCGAGTGCGGCATCTGCATCGTGATGTCCGGCACAGGCACCAATGGCACGGCGGGCATCCGCAACGCCAAAGCGCACGGCGCTCTCGTCATCGCGCAAGAACCGGCAACCGCGACCTTCCCCGGCATGCCGCGCAGCGCCATCGCCTCGGGCATGGTCGATGTGGTTCTCGCGCCGGCCGACATGCCGCAAGCGCTGCTCGACTACATCCAGCATCCCTATCTGAAGTTCGAGCAGATCGCCAATGTCGGCGAGGGGCCCTCCGATTCGGAGCTGACGCCGGTTCTGGCGCTGCTCAAGACCCGAGCGAACCACGATTTTCGCGGCTACAAGAAAAAGACTCTGATGCGGCGGGTGTTTCGTCGCATGGGGCTGCGTCACGTCGATCGCATCGAGGACTATGTGCAGATCCTGCGCGGCGAGCCGGAGGAGGTCAGGGCGCTCCGCGGTGACCTTCTGATCAGCGTCACCGGCTTCTTTCGCGACGCGCCCGGCTGGGATGAACTGGCGGACCGCGTCGTCCGCCCGCTCGTGCAGAGGCGCGATTCCGATACGCCGATCCGGGTCTGGGTCCCCGCCTGCGCGACGGGCGAGGAGGCTTATACCATCGCCATGCTGATCTTCGAATGCTGCCAGGAGGCGCAGACGCATCTCGATATCAAAATCTTCGCGACAGACGCCGACGTCAACGCCCTGTCGAAGGCCCGGAGCGGGGCGTATCCGGCGAGTGCCGTCGCCGGTCTGTCTCCCGAGCGCCTGCAACGCTTCTTCGACCAGCACGACGATACCTACCGCATCAAAAAGTTCTTGCGCGACATCGTCATTTTCGCGCCGCAGGATCTCGTCGCCGACCCGCCGTTCTCGCGGCTCGACCTGGTGACCTGCCGCAACCTGCTGATCTATCTGGAGGCACCGCTCCAGAAGCGCGTCATTGCGCTCTTGCATTTCGCCCTGCGCGAAGGCGGCTATCTTTTCCTCGGCAACGCCGAGACGGTGAGCGGCAATGACACCCTGTTTCGCACCGTCTCGAAGAAGTGGCGGATTTTCCGCCGGGTCGGACCGACCCGCCACGATCTGTTGAGTTTCCCGGTATCTGGGGTCTCGCCCCGGCGCCTCGATGTCGAGCGGCAGGAGGAAACCGTCCCGGTCCGCCTGCGCCAGAAAGCGCTCGACCAGGCACAGCGCCTGCTGGTGGACGAATTCGCGCCGCCATCGGTCTTGATCGACGAACATGCGCGCATCCTCTATTTCCACGGCGACACGGAGCCATACCTCAAGCAGCCAGTCGGCGAGCCGAGCAGCGATCTTTTGGTTCTGGTGCGTGAAGGCCTGCGGACAAAGCTGCGCGCCGGCATTCACGAGGTTTTGCAGAGCGGCCGCAGAAGCCGCGTCGTCGCGCGGGTGCGCCGGCAGACCGGCTATATCCCGGTCGAGGTATCCATCCTGCCGGCCGAGCCCGACCCCGAGCGCGCACCGCGCATGCTGGTGAGCTTTTCCGATTTGCCAGGCCGTATCTCACCGGCCAATCAGAATGCGGGCGAACCTGTGCCGGAAATTCTCATCACCGAGCGCGACCTCGAGGAGGAGCTTCGCTCGGTGCGCGAGGAACTGCGCAGCACGATCGAACAGCTCGAGAGCGCCAACGAGGAGATGAAGGCCTCGAACGAGGAAATCACCTCGATGAACGAGGAGCTCCAGTCGACCAACGAAGAGCTCGAGACCTCGAAAGAAGAATTGCAGTCGCTCAACGAGGAGCTCAACACGGTCAACTCCCAGCTTCAGACCAAGGTCGAAGAGCTGGAGGACCGGACCAACAACCTCAACAACCTGCTCAACAGCTCCGACATCGCCACGCTGTTCCTCGATACCCGCTTCGCCATCCGCTGGTTCAGTCCGGCGATGCGCGGTCTATTCGATATCCTGCCGACGGACGTCGGCCGGCCGGTCAGCCATTTCGCCCAGAAATTCGATGACGGCGCCTTCCTCATGGAAGCCGAGCGCGTGCTGCGCACCTTGATCCCGCACCAGACGGAAGTGCGCAGCGACGAGAGCCGCTGGTATATGCGCCAAATCATGCCATACCGCACCGAAGACAACCGGATCGACGGTGTCGTCGTCACCTTTATCGACATCACCGAACGCAAGACCTGGGAAGAAGAGATCCGGCAGTCGCGCGACTTTGCCGAACGGATCATCGACACGCTGCAGGAATCCCTGGTCGTGCTCGAACCCGATTTGACCGTGCGGTCCGCCAACCGGTCGTTCTACGAAACCTTCAAGCTGCAGCGCCCGGAAGTCGAAGGGCACAGGCTGTTCGATCTCGGACGCGGCGAATGGGACATTCCGGAGCTCCGCGGCGTTCTCTCCACCGATCTGCCGCTGGAAAGCCTGATGCATCGGATCGCCGTCGAGCAGCAATTTCGCGATCTCGGCAAACGATGCCTGTCGATCAATGTTCGTTCGCTCGAAGCGGGCCGGCTGATCCTGCTGGTCGTCGACGACGTCACCGAGCAGCGCGACAATGAGCGGCGGCAGGAGATCCTGCTCGCCGAGCTTCAGCATCGCGTCAAGAACATCCTGGCTTCGATTCAGGCGATCGCCCGCATGACCCACCAGCGCGCGACCAGCCTGGAGGAGTTCTGGGGTTCATTCCAAGGCCGCCTGATGGCGTTGGCGGGCACCCAGGAACTGCTGACCCGCGCCAAGCTGGAGAAGGTCAGCATCGCCGAGCTGGTCGAACGGGAATTGGCCGCCCAGGGTGCCCGCAGCCAGAATTACAGGGTGCACGGTCCCGAAGTGCCGCTGACCGCCAAGGCCGCGCAAAACCTCGCTCTCGCGTTCCACGAACTGACCACCAATGCCGCCAAGCATGGCGCGTTGGCCCAGCCTGGCGGCCAGGTCGAGGTGAGCTGGCAATTAAATGACGGTCACATCCATTTGGAATGGATCGAACATGGGGGCCCGGCAGTTACTAAGCCGAAGCGCCGCGGATTCGGTCTGGAACTGATCGAAAAAGCCATTCCTTATCAGTTGCGCGGCAAGACCCGGATGGACTTCACGCCGGATGGGCTGCACTTCCGATTGGATTTCGCCGCGCGCGGCAATCTCCAGCTGTTCGAGACGAAAGAGCCAGAATAGAATAGCCGCCCGATCCGCGCGTTGCCGGCGTACGAGGAACGGCCATGGCTGACGAGAAAAGCCCGCAACCCCGCGTACTCGTGGTCGAAGACGACTATTTCATCGCCAGCGATGTGCGCGAATCGCTGCAGGACATGGGCTGCGATGTTGTCGGCCCGTATCCCACCATCGAGGAGGCCGCGGCGGCGGTGGAGCGCGAAGCTTTGGACGCCGCGGTGCTCGACGTGAACCTGTCGGGCGATGCCGTCTATCCGCTGGCCCGTCAATTGATCGGCCGCCGGGTCCCGCTGCTGTTCGTGACCGGGTATTCGCCGGACATCATCAGCCGGAAGTTCGACGCGGTACCGCGCCTGACCAAGCCGATCATGCCCCGTCAATTGCAGAAGGCCGTCGCCCGACTCATCGCCGATGGTCGGAGTGAGCAGAGCCACGGCAGGCAGCGGCTCTGATCGGCGGGCAGGGGCGGGAACGGCTCTGTCGGCAGGGTCTCCGACGGCCCCAGGGGTCTCGCCCAAGCCCATTGTCGGATCCGCCGAAGGCCCGTATATCCAGAGGCTATGTTCGTCGTAGCCACTGCCATCCCGACATTCCCGATTATACCAAGGGACCGCCACCGGGTGATCCGGCGCGCCCGCATGCGGGCGTCGGCACCATGCTGAGCACTTCGACCAGCCTCGAGGAGATCACGGCGAATGAGCGATTTACCCCTGACCATCGGCCTGACCCGCTCGCCCTATACGGAGGCTCTGTTCGACGGGACGGTGCGGGCGGCGGGGATCGATCTGACGCTGCGCACCGAGTTCGGTGACGGATACGACAATGTCGGCGCGCGCCATCGCGACTATCATCGCCGGCAAGATCGACGGCGGCGAACTGTCGATCTCATCCTACATCCTGGCGCATCTGCGCGGCGTGCCGCTGATCGCGCTGCCGGTCTTCCTGTCGCGCCGGTTTCGTCTGCGCTGCATGTATTGCCGGCTGGACTCGGCGCTGCGCAATCCGTCCGAGCTGGCCGGCAAGACGGTGACGGTGCACCGCTACAACGCGACCACGCCGGTGTGGCTGCGCGGCATTATCGAGAACGAATTCGGCGTGAAGCCGAGCGAGATCGACTGGCGCGTCGCCGAGCCCGATATCGCCGAGGAAAGCCGGCGCCCGCCGCCGGCCGACGTGAGGGTCTCCTTCATACCGCAGCCGCGCACCCGCGAGCACGCCATGGAGATGGTGGAGCGCGGCGAGATCGACGCCGCGCTCGAGCCCTACAGCACGCCGAAGATCCGCTATCTCATGGACGACGATGTCTATCGCGCGGCGGAGCGCAAATTCTTCCGGCGCACCGGCGCCTACACCACCAATCACCTGTTCGCGTTGAGCACCGCCGTCACCGACGCCAATCCCTGGGTGGTGGAGCGCATGTTGAGCGCGATGACCGAGGCGAACGCTCTGGCCGACCGCTATCGCACCGGCAAGCAGCGCAGCGAAGCCGCCTGGGAGCGCGAGGTCATGGGCGAGGACTTCCAATATAGCCTGAACCGGGGCTGCGCCCGCCGCTCGGTCGAGACCCTGATGGAATACCAGGTCCAGCAGGGCATCCTCGACCAGAAGCCGCGCATCGAACACCTGTTCGCGCCGCAGACGCTGAAGGCCTGACGGGCTCAACGCCGTGACGGCGAGGGGGCCGTCATCCAGCATCGGCCACTCGTCGTCCTCGGGCTGTGACCCAAGGATCCATTCCAATGGCCTCAGGTATGGGCCCTCGGGTCAAGCCCGAGGGTGACCAAAAAGGGGCCGAAGGTGACCAATTGAAAAGGATACCGACCTGGCTCGTGTCGAAGCAGACCTCCCGCCTTGTCCCACGGCCTGAACGCACGTATATCCAGGGTCATGCTCGTCGATAGCCATTGCCATCTCGATTTTCCCGATTATGCCGAGGATCGCGACCAGGTGATCCGGCGCGCCCGCATGCAGGGCGTCGGCACCATGCTGACCATCTCCACCAAGCTGAGCAGCTTTCCCACGGTGCGTGGCGTCGCCGAAAGCGACGCCGACATTTACTGCTCGGTCGGCATTCATCCGCACGAGGCGGCGAACGAGGACGGCGGCGGGGCCAAGGCGGATAGCGCGCGGCTGGTCGAACTGACCGGCCATCCCAAGGTCATCGGCATCGGCGAGACCGGGCTGGACTATCACTACGAGCACGCGCCGCGCGATATCCAGATCCGCAGCTTTCGCGCCCACATCGCGGCGGCGCGGCAGACCGGGCTGCCGCTGATCGTGCATGCGCGCGAGGCCGACGCCGACATGGCCGCGATCCTGCGCGAGGAATATGCCCAGGGCGCGTTCAGCGGCCTGCTGCATTGCTTCAGCTCGACGCGCGCCCTGGCGGAAGCGGCGCTCGACATCGGCTTCTACATCTCGTTCTCCGGCATCGTGACCTTCAAGAACGCGACCGACGTGCGGGAGACCGCCAAGGCCGTGCCGCTCGACCGCATCCTGGTGGAAACCGACGCGCCGTATCTGGCGCCGGTGCCCCATCGCGGCAAGCGCAACGAGCCTGGCTTCGTGGCCGACACGGCTGCGGCTGTCGCCGGGCTGCGTGGCATCACGGCGCAGGAGCTCGCGGCGGCATCGACGGCGAATTTCTTCCGTCTGTTCGGCAAGGCGCGGCCGCCGGCAGGCATGACCGGTGTCGCGCCGGACACCACAGGCGCATGCGCATAACCATTCTGGGCTGTGGCGCCGCCGGCGGCGTGCCGCTCATCGGTCCGGATTGGGGCGCCTGCGATCCGGCCGAGCCGCGCAACCGGCGCCGCCGGGTGTCGATCCTGGTCGATGACGGGACGGGGGATGGCCCCATCCTGGTCGATACATCGCCCGACCTGCGCGAGCAGCTGATCGACGCCCAGGTCGGGCGTGTCGGCGCGGTGCTCTATACCCATTTTCATGCCGACCATGTCCATGGCATCGACGATATGCGCGCGCTCAACCGGCGCCAGAGCGCGGTGATTCCGGCCTATGGCACGGCCGACACCCTGGCGGCGCTACGCAAGCGGTTCTCCTATGTGTTCGATCCGCCGCCGACCGTCGAACGGCCTGCCGGCGTTCTACAAGCCGTGCCTCGACGCACGGCCGTTCGTGCCCGGTGAGCGGTTCACGGCCGCCGGAATTGAGATTCTGCCGTTCGAACAAGGCCACGGCTATACGCACGACGGTCGGCTTCCGGTTCGGCGCGGCGGCGTATTCGACCGACGTGGTCGAGCTGTCGGACGCCGCGTTCGATGCGCTGGCGGGTCTCGATCTGTGGATCGTCGACTGCCTGAGCGACAAACCGTTTCCAACCCACGCGCATCTGGCTCGGGTGCTGGAATGGGTCGAGCGGGTGAAACCCAAACGCACGGTGCTGACCCACATGACGCCCGATCTCGATTACCGGCGCCTGAAGCAGGCGCTGCCGAAGGGCATCGAGCCGGGCTACGACGGAATGGTGTTGGAGCTTTAGATAGCTAGACTAGTGGCGATGTAATTTCTGAGATATTTCGAATTTTATCGTTAATTCTGAGGCTTGACGGAAACGACTAAGGAACGCCATTTTATTTTCCATAATATACATTATGCGATTTCACGATGTGGCTGGCCAAGCGGTTGCCGGCCATGAATTGCAGGCTTACACGTCACCTCTTCCGCCTGTCACCCGGAGGTCTCGCCATGCCACTACGTTTGCCGACTGCCATCAGCCATTGCTGTCGTGCTTCCCTAGCGATCGCCGCGCTCGCGCTGATTGCCGCGGCGGTCCTGGTTTCGCCCGTCGCAACCGCGCCCGCCGCCGCCCAGGCGATCCAGCTTTGCAAGCCCGGGCACAATCACGATCAGGCCAAAGGACTGTGTTACGACCCGGCCGCCGCCTATAAGGCGGATATTCCCAAGAGCGAGAATGCGACCGGCGGCATCCTGTCCGGCATCGGCGACACGCTCGGCCTCGGTGGCGGCCTCAGCCTGTGCCAATACGGCGACAAGCATGTCGGGTCGGGCGACCAGGCCTATTGCGTCAACCGGCGCACCGGCCAAGCCTATCCGGCCGGCCGCTGATGGCCACACCGCGCCACACCGCCGATCCGGCCCAACCCGCCGCCGCCGCGGCGATCGAGCGGCTGCTCGGCGTCATGGCGCGGCTGCGCGATCCCGCCACGGGCTGTCCGTGGGACCGCGAACAGAGCTTCGCGACCATCGCGCCCTACACCATCGAAGAAGCCTACGAGGTGGCCGACGCCATCGCCTCGGGCGACAAGCCGGCACTCAAGGAAGAACTCGGCGACCTGCTGTTCCAGGTGGTGTTCTACGCCCAGATGGCGCGCGAGGAAGGCCACTTCGATTTCGCCGCGATCGCCCACGCCATAGCCGACAAGATGGAGCGCCGCCATCCGCATGTGTTCGGCGATGTCACCATCGAGACCGCCGCGGCGCAGACCGCCGCGTGGGAGGCCACCAAGGCGCGCGAGCGCGCCGCCACCGGCACGGTGGAAAAGCCCGCCAGCATTCTCGACGGCGTGGCGCGCGCCCTGCCCGCGCTGACCCGCGCCGAGAAACTCACCAAGCGCGCCGCGCGCCACCGCTTCGATTGGCCCGAAGCCGCCCAGGTGCTCGACAAGATCGAAGAGGAAATCGGCGAGCTGCGCACCGAGATCGTCGCAGGCGCGTCGGCCGAGCGGTTGAGCGACGAGCTCGGCGACCTGCTGTTCGCCTGCGCCAACCTGGCGCGCAAGCTCGACCTCGATCCGGAAGCCACCCTGCGCGACGCCAACGACAAGTTCGAACGCCGCTTCCGCCGCGTCGAGCACCTGCTGCGCGATCGCGGCCGCACGCCCGGTGAGTCCACGCTGGAGGAGATGGACGCGCTATGGGACGAGGTGAAGACGGAAGAGCGCGCCGCCAACTAATCACACGGGGCTTGGCGCGAAAACACCGGCAGGCCCTTCGTGGCCCGGGCCGAGGACGGACCCGGCTCTCACTTCGACTTCTTCGCGGTGGTTCTCTTCTTCGCCGCCGTCTTCCTGGTCGCGGTCTTATTGCCGCCCTTGGCAGTCGACTTCTTCTTCGCAGGCACCTTCTTGCCTTTCTTGCGTGCCTCGGACAGACCGATCGCAATCGCCTGTTTCCGGCTTTTCACAGTTCCGCCCTTGCCGCCTTTGCCGCTCTTGAGCGTGCCCTTCTTGCGCCGGCTCATCGCGCTTTTGACATCCTTGCTCGCGGACTTCGAGGTTTTGCGGGCCATGATCGCTCCAATGCATTGTTGACGATGGGTGGCGTCTTCATAGGCACAACGGCGCGGAAGGCTGTGGGGTTCAACGCTCGCGCGGGCGCGCCGGCCCGGCCAACGATGAGCGACCGCCCGCTGCATGCAATGCGCAACCCCGCCGAAGACCGAACAAGGGCTGCGCATCGAATCCGAGTCCCAGTTACGCGCGTTCGGCGCGGCCCCGCCTGCGCCGGCTCAAGCACGGCAATCCGCGGCTCGCCACGCCGACGCGCCGTAGGCAGCGTGCACGACATGCCCGAACAAGATCAGCGCGGATTCACAGGAGCGCCCCACGGCAGAACATCCGTTACCGCGACGGAGGCGCTTACTTGTTCGCCAGCAGATGAATCAGGCTGGATGTGTCCCAGCGGCCGCCGCCGCGCTCCTGGACCTGGGCGTAGAACTGGTCGACCAGGCGGTCACCGGCAGGCGCGCGCCATTGCCCCGCGCCTCTTCCAGGCAGATCGCAAGATCCTTGCGCATCCAATTGACGGCGAAGCCGAAATCGAACTTGCCCTCGGCCATGGTGCGGCCGCGGTTCTCCATCTGCCAGCTCTGCGCCGCGCCCTTGGAAATGACGTCGATCACCTGGTTGGCGATCGAGCCCGGCGCGCTGAGGCGAAGGCGACGCCCTCGGCCAAGCCCTGCACCAGTCCGGCGATGCAGATCTGATTGACCATCTTGGTGAGCTGGCCGGCGCCCGCCGGCCCCATCAGGGTGACCGCCTTGCCGTAGGCGCGCATCACGGGCTCGGCCTCGGCGAAGTGGTCGTCGCGGCCGCCGGCCATGATGGTGAGCTGGCCGTTCTCGGCGCCGGCCTGGCCGCCCGACACCGGGGCGTCGAGGAAGCCGAGCCGGCGGCGGTCGGCCTCCTGCTCCAGCTCGCGCGCGAGATCGGCCGAGGCGGTGGTGTGGTCGACCAGGATGGCGCCCGACGCCATGCCGGCGAAGGCGCCGTCCGGCCCGAGGGTCACGGCGCGCACGTCGTCGTCATTGCCGACGCAGGTGAAGACGAAGGCGGCGTCGCGCGCGGCGGCGGCCGGCGTGCGGCGCGGCGCGCCCGCCGTATTTGGCGACCCATTCCGCGGCCCGCGCGGCCGTGCGGTTGTAGACCGTGACGTCATAGCCGGCGCGCGCCAGATGGCCGGCCATGGGGAAACCCATGACGCCCAGCCCGATGAAAGCCACCTTCTCGCCCGCCGCGTCCTCGCCCCATGTCCGCTCCCCTTGCCCGCTGCCGCGACATGGTAACAACGACATGCGCGCGCGATGTCAGAAACAACACGCGCCACTATAGCGACGGTGAAAGCCCCAAGTCGATGACCGAGCCGCAGACCCTTGTCATCCGTCCCGCGACCGACGCCGACGCAGCGGCGCTGTGGCGCATCCTCGAGCCGGTGATCCGCGCCGGAGAGACCTACCCTCTGCCGCGCGACATGAGCCGCGACGCCGCGCTCGCCTACTGGCGGGCTCCGGCTCATGCGGTGTTTGTCGCCGAACAAGGCGGCGCGGTCCTCGGCACCTATTACCTGCGCGCCAACCAGGCGGGCGGCGGCAGCCATGTGGCCAACTGCGGCTACATGACCGCCGAGAACGCGACCGGACGCGGCGTGGCGACCGCAATGTGCCACCATTCCCTGGCCGAAGCCAAGGCGCGCGGCTACCGCGCCATGCAGTTCAATCTGGTGATCAGCAGCAACGAACGCGCGGTGCGGCTATGGCAGCACTGCGGCTTCAAGCATCGTCGGACGGCTGCCGGAAGTCTTCGATCATCCGCGGCTGGGCTATGTCGACGCCTACGTCATGCTGCGCCGTCTCTAGAACAGCGAAGCCGACGCCGCGGCCTCGCCGTCGAAGGCGAAGCGCTTGAGGGCCTGCCAACTGTCGCGGTCGGGCGCCACCAGCAGCGGCCCGCCGGTGCGCGTCAGGCGATAGGGCTGGCCGTCGTCGGCGAAGGCGGAATAGCCGCCGGCCTCGCGGTGGATCAGCACGCCGGGCGCATGATCCCACGGCATCAGGCCCCAGAAGTTGGTGAAGTGGCGCCCGCCACGGGCGAGCTCCGCATACTCGCGCCCGGCGCAGCGGAAGTCGCCGGGGTCGCCATGGAACAGATGATAGCGCTTGAGCTGGCGGCGCTTCTCCTTGTCCTGGATGCTCTTGTAGCTCCAGGCGCCGGTCATCTGCTCGGGCGGCGCCGGCTGCGCGACATGGACGCGCGTGCCGTCGAGCCATGCCCCCTCGCCCGTGATCGCCGACAGCATCTCGTCGGCGTTCGGATCGTAGATCCACGCCGCCAGGATTTCGCCCTTCGAGACGAGCGCGACCATGACGGCGAAGATTTCCTTGCCGGCGCAATAGTTGGCGGTGCCGTCGATCGGATCGACGATCCACACCGCCGACTCGCCTTCGATATGGCGCAGCATCTCGGGATCGGCGGCGACGCCCTCCTCGCCGACGATTTCGGAGCCCGGCAGCAAGGCGAGCAGGCCCGCCGAAAGGCGTGCCTCGGCCGCCTCGTCGGCGACGGTGACGAAGTTGCCCGGCTTCTTCTCGCGGATATGGCAGGCCTCGAGCTTGCCGAAGCGCGGCAGGATTTCCTCGGCCGCCACCTCGCGCATCAGGGCGGCGACCTTCTCGGGATCGGGCATGGTTACGGTCATTGCCTCCATCATGAAGAGATGTGGCGCAGGGCAAATAAAAGGTGCTGATTTCCCGTCGTCATGCTCGGACTTGATCCGAGCATCCATGAGAAGCCTGCGGCGCTCAAGCGGAATGGACCCTCGGGTCGAGCCCGAGGGTGACGATTTAACGAAGAACGATCGATCTGGATGCCGCCAAGCGGGAGCCCGCGCAAGTCGAGACCGCGACGTCGCAAAAGAAAAGGGGCCGCGGTTGCGGCCCCTTCCCTCATTCGGATCGGACGAGATCGGACTGTTAGAAGTCCATCCCGCCCATGCCGCCCGGCGGCATGCCCATCGGGGCATCCTTCTTTTCCGGCTTGTCGGCGACCATCGCTTCGGTGGTGATCAGCAGGCCGGCGACCGAAGCCGCGTCCTGCAGCGCCGTGCGAACGACCTTGGTCGGGTCGATGATGCCGGCCTTGACGAGATCCTCGAAGCGGCCCGCCTGGGCGTTGTAGCCCCAGTTGACGTCCTTGCTCTCGAGCAGCTTGCCGACGATGACGGCGCCATCGGAACCGGCATTCTCGGCGATCTGACGCGCCGGCCACTGAATCGCCTTGCGGACGATGTCGATGCCGACTTTCTGCTCCTCGTTGCCGGCTTCCAGCTTGCCGAGGACCTTCGTGGCGTGCAGCAGCGCGACGCCGCCGCCCGGCACGATGCCTTCTTCGACCGCGGCGCGGGTCGCGTGGAGCGCGTCGTCGACGCGGTCCTTGCGTTCCTTCACCTCGATCTCGGTGGCGCCGCCGACCTTGATCACCGCAACGCCGCCGGCGAGCTTCGCCAGCCGCTCCTGCAGCTTCTCTTTGTCGTAGTCCGACGTGGTCTCTTCGATCTGCTTGCGGATCTGGTTGATGCGCGCCTGGATCTCGCTCTTCTTGCCGGCGCCGTCGACGATCGTGGTGGTCTCCTTGGTCATGGTGACCTTCTTGGCGCGGCCCAGCATGTCGATGGTGACGTGCTCGAGCTTGATGCCGAGGTCTTCCGCGATCACCTGGCCGCCGGTCAGCACCGCGATGTCTTCGAGCATCGCCTTGCGGCGATCGCCGAAGCCCGGCGCCTTCACCGCCGCGACCTTGAGGCCGCCGCGCAGCTTGTTGACGACGAGCGTGGCCAAGGCCTCGCCCTCGATGTCTTCCGCGATGATGACGAGCGGACGGCCCGACTGCACCACGGCTTCGAGCAGCGGCAGCATGGCCTGCAGGCCCGACAGCTTCTTCTCATAGAGCAGGATCAGAACGTCTTCGAGCTCCACCACCATCTTCTCGGCGTTGGTCACGAAATAGGGCGACAGGTAGCCGCGGTCGAACTGCATGCCCTCGACCACGTCGAGCTCGGTCTCGAGGCCCTTGGCCTCCTCGACCGTGATGACGCCTTCCTTGCCGACCTTCTCCATCGCCTCGGCGATCATCTTGCCGATGGCTTCTTCGCCGTTGGCCGAGATCGTGCCGACCTGGGCGATCTCTTCCGTGGTCTTGACCTTCTTGCTGCGCCGCTTGACGTCCTCGACAACGGCCTCGACGGCGAGGTCGATGCCGCGCTTGAGGTCCATCGGGTTCATGCCCGCGGCCACCGACTTCACGCCCTCGCGGACGATCGCCGCGGCGAGCACGGTCGCGGTGGTGGTGCCGTCACCCGCTTCGTCGTTGGTGCGGCTGGCGACTTCGCGCACCATCTGCGCGCCCATGTTCTCGAACTTGTCGGAGAGCTCGATCTCCTTCGCCACCGTCACACCGTCCTTGGTGATGCGCGGCGCGCCGAACGACTTCTCGATCACCACGTTGCGGCCCTTGGGGCCCAAGGTGACCTTCACCGCGTCGGCGAGAATTTCGATGCCGCGCAGCATGCGCGTGCGGGCATCGGTTGAAAATTTAACGTCTTTTGCTGCCATGTTTGCGATTCCCTTACTCGACGATGCCCATGATGTCGGCTTCCTTGATGATCAGAAGCTCTTCGCCCCCGACCTTCACCTCGGTGCCGGACCACTTGCCATAAAGCACCCGGTCGCCCTTCTTGACGTCCAAAGGATGCTGCTTGCCGTCTTCGCCACGCGCGCCAGGGCCGACGGCGACGACTTTGCCCTCCATCGGCTTTTCTTTGGCGGTTTCAGGAATGATGATGCCGCCGGGGGTCTTTTGCTCGGCCTCTAGAGGCTTCACCAGCACACGATCGTGCAGGGGCCTAATTTTCATGAGAGTTCTCCGTACCATGAGGGAAAACGTCGAAAGTCGAGACGCTTGTTAGCACTCTCGACTTAGGAGTGCCAGCTTATACTGGCCGGCGCCCCCGATGTCAATGAGCACCCAAATATTATCCAATAAATTGAAAGGCTTCGGTTCGTTACGACGCGGTCTTACGGTGCTCGAACCGGGCCGCATCGGCCGCATCCAGGCCCACCGTCAGGCGCGCGATGCCATCCTCGCCGTCGTGGCGGGCCAGCACATCGCCATGATGATAGAGCCAGGCGATGGTGGCGCCCTCTTGCACCGGCACGGCATATTCGCGCACTAGGCGGTCCGCCGACAGCCGCTCGTCGAGATGGGCGAGCAACCGGTCGCATCCCTCGCCGGTCAGGGCGGAGACGGCGACCACGTCGCCATTCCGCTCGGTCGCGGCCAGCAGGCGGGCACGGCCGCCCTCGTCGAGCTGATCGATCTTGTTGAGCACGGTGATGATCCGACTCTCGCCTTCCGCCTCGATGCCGATCTGGCGCAGCACCTGCAAGACGTCCTCGTGCTGCGCCTCGGTATCCTCGTGGGCGACATCGCGCACATGGAGGATGACGTCGGCCGACAGCACTTCTTCCAGCGTGGCACGGAACGCGGCCACCAGATCGGTCGGCAGATCGGAGATGAAACCGACCGTGTCGGACAGGATGGCCTTGCGGCCGGACGGCAGCCGGATCGCCCGCATGGTCGGATCGAGGGTGGCGAACAGCAGGTCCTTGGCCACCACGTCGGCACGGGTCAGCTGATTGAACAGCGTCGACTTGCCCGCGTTGGTGTAGCCGACCAACGCCACCACCGGATAGGGCACACGCTTGCGCGCCTCGCGATGCAGGCCGCGGGTGCGCCGCACGCTTTCGAGCTGGGTCTTGAGCTTCGCGATGCGCTCGCCGATCTGGCGGCGGTCGGCCTCGATCTGGGTTTCGCCGGGACCACCCATGAAACCGAAGCCGCCGCGCTGGCGCTCCAAGTGGGTCCATGACCGCACCAGCCGGCTGCGCTGATAGCTGAGCGAGGCGAGCTCGACCTGCAGGCGGCCTTCACGGGTGCGCGCGCGGGCGCCGAAGATTTCGAGGATCAGGCCGGTGCGGTCGATCACCTTGCACGACAAGGCGAGCTCCAGGTTGCGCTGCTGCACCGGCGTCAGCGGCGCATCGACCACGACCACCTGCACGTCGCGCTCCGCGACGATTTCCTTGATGCGCTCGACCACGCCGCTGCCGAACAGCGTCGCTGGGCGGGGTGCGCGCAGCGGACAGACCTCGGCATGGACCACATCGAGATCGATTGCCTGGGCCAGGCCGCGGGCCTCGTCCAGACGCGCCGTGCTATCGCGCTGCTCATTGCCGGCTTTTTCGCGCAGATTGGCGCGCGAGGCATGGCGAAAATCCGGATGCAGAACGATGGCGCGGCCGGACGCCGCGCGGAGCTCATGCCCCGTGAGGTCGACGCCGTTACGATGGACGTTATTAAGATCGCCGCCGCTCTCGAGCGCCGGCGCGCGGCGCTCGGTTCCGGGCTGCTCGCCGTCAGGACCGCCGGCGCCGCCATTGCCGCGCCGGCGTCCATTGCCAGCCGAAGGTCCCGCCGATGATGACGTCTTACGAACCAAACTGCTCCTACTCGTCCGCGCTGTGGCCTTCGCGCTCGGGATCGAACAACTGAATGGGCGTCGTCGGCATCACGGTCGAAATCGCATGCTTGTAAACCAGTTGGGAATGGTTATCCCGGCGCAACAGGACAGAGAAGTTGTCGAACCAGGTCACAATCCCTTGAAGTTTGACCCCATTGACCAAGAACACCGTAACCGGCGTCTTGTTTTTCCGAATGTTATTTAAGAACACATCTTGGAGGTTCTGGGATTTTTCTGAAGACATTCTTGGCCTCGTTTTTTTATTGGGCTTTGTATTATTGCAAATATGGCCGGCATCCGCCACGTTCACCGTCGCCGGCCAGATCAACAATTCATGATCTCGGGCTGATTTGAGATATGGGCCCGGAATAACCGCGGACAAGGCCCGCCAAGGCAAAACAGTCGGCAACCCGCTGAATCGGTTGGTCCCGGCTGGTGACCTCGGCGGCTATGTCGCCGGTCGGATTGTCGCCGACCAGAATGGCGCTGATGCCTGCATTACGGGCACATTCCACATCGACCGCGCCATCGCCGACGAACCACACCGTGGCGTTGCGCTGAATACCGCTATCGCCGAGCGCGAGATCGACGGGTTCCACCGCGGGCTTGTCCTTGGTGGCGTCGGTGGCGCCGATCAAACGGGTGAAATGGCCGTCCCATCCGAGCTGCGCGGGCCTCCAGGCGTAGAAACTTGCCGGTCTTGTTGCTCACCACCGCGAGATAGAGGCCGCTCGCGGCCAATTCCTTCAGCAGTTCCGCGGCGCCCGGCATGGGACGCAGGGTCTGCAGGTGAACATCCGAAAAGCTCTGATAGTAGAGGTCGCGCGCCTCGGGCCAGCGCTCGCCGAACATTTGCGGAAAGCTGTCGCGTAGCGAACGCTGCACGCGCAAGCGCGTCTCGTCATAGGTCCAGGTCGGATGGCCCATGGCAGCCAACGTCAGGTTGAGGGCTTCGTGAATGGCGCCCCAGTTGTCGACCAGGGTATTGTCCCAGTCGAACAGGATGGCACGCGGCGCCGGCAGCGATACGGTCATGGGCGGGCCGAGCGCTCCGGCTTGCCGAGGCCCAGCGCGCGTGGCTTGCCGTCCGCCGATCTGGCCATATAGGCGAGATACTCCTCGCGCAACTTGCGGCTGAATTCGCCCGGGCTTGCCATTGCCGACCGGCTTGCCGTCGATATGGACCACCGGCATGACATAGTTGGTCGTGCTGGTGATGAAAGCCTCGCGCGCCGACAGGGCCTCCTTCAGGCTGAAGCAGCGCTCCTCGATCTTGATGCCCTCCCGGCGGGCCAGATCGAGCACCGCGCGGCGCGTCACGCCGTTGAGAATGGCGGCCCCCGGCGCCCGGGTCACGAGCACGCCCTTCTTGGTGACGATACCCGCGTTGGTCGAGGTGCCCTCGGTGATCAACCCCGCGTCGTCGACCAGCCAGGCCTCGTAGGCGCCCTTTTTCTTCGCCGTCTGCTTGGCCAGCACATTGGGCAGCAGGGACACGCTCTTGATGTCGCAGCGCTTCCAGCGCAAATCGGGCAAGGTGATCACGTCGACGCCGCGCGCCACGACCTTCGCATCGGGCAGCTTGAGGCGGCGCGCCGTCATCACCACGGCCGGCTTGGCCGGCGCGGGAAACGCATGATCGCGCGGCGCGACACCGCGGGTGATCTGGATATAGACGATGCCGTGGTGCAGCTGGTTGCGCCGGATGATTTCGCCGATGATGAAGCGCAGGGCGGCGCGCGACATCGGCGGCTGGATGCTGACCTCGCCCAGCGAGTGCTCGAGACGGTCGAGATGCAGCGCCTCGTCGATCAGCCGGCCGCCGACCACGCCGACCACCTCATAGACGCCGTCGGCGAATTGATAGCCGCGGTCCTCGATATGGACCGCCGCGCGGGCGATGTGGGAACGTAGCGACCGTTGACGTAGGCGATTCGCGACATGGCTCGATGGGATGGGTGAGGCTGGATTGAAGACTTGTAGAAGATTTGCCGAACGACGGCAAAAGAGACCAAGACTCAGAAAAATTCAAGCCTTACGGAGAACATCCGCTCAACTTTCTTCACGGCCGCCGCTGCCGCGAACAGGATGACATGGTCTTTCGGCTTCACCACGGTGTCGCCGCGCGGAATGATGACCTCGCCGCCGCGCACCAGGGCGCCGATGATGACGCCTTCGGGAAAATCGATCTCGCGCAGGGAGCGGCCGACCAACGGCGATGTTTCCAGCGCTTCCGCCTCGATCACCTCGCCGAATCCGTCGCCCAGCGAGTAAACCGCGCGGATACGGCCGCGCCGGATATGCTGCAGGATGGTCGAAACCGTGATGGCGCGCGGGCTGACCACCACGTCGATGCCGAGGCTGGAAATCAGCGGCGAATAGCTGGTGTTGTTGATCAGGGTGATGGCACGCTGCGCAGCCGGAACGCTTGGCGAGCAGCGAGGCCAGGATATTGACCTCGTCCTCATTGGTGACGGCGACCACCGCTTCGGCCGACGACACGTTGGCCTCTTCGAGGATTTCCGGATCGAGCGCATCGCCGTGCAGCACGACCGTATGGCGCAGTTCGGACGCGCCCTGCTCCGCCTTGGCCTTGTCGTATTCGATCACCTTGGCCGAGACCACGGGATGCTGGTCGATCTCGTGCGCCAGGTAGCGGCCGATGTTGCCGCCGCCCAGAATGACGATGCGGCGCGCGGCTTTCTCCTCGTGGCCGAAGGTCATCATCGCGCGGCTGACATGCTCCGTATCGGCGACGAAATAGACCTCGTCGCCGGGCAGCAGACGGTCGTCCGCCGAGGGCACGAGGCCCTTGCCGTCGCGCACGATGCCGATGACGATGATGTTGAGGTCGGGAAAAAGCTCGGTGAGCTGGCGCAGCGGCGTGTTGACGATCGGCGTATCGTCGGTGCAGCGCACGCCGACGACACGCACCTTGCCGTCTGCCATGGGAATCATGTCGAAGGCGCCGGGCACCTCGAGCCGCCGCATGATGGCGCGCGCCGACCTCGATCTCCGGCGAGATGATGACGTCGATCGGCATATGCTCGCGGCTGAACAGACTCGCCCATCGCGGCTCCAGGTAGCTCTGGTGGCGCACGCGGGCGATCTTGGTCGGCACGTCGAACAGCGAGTGCGCGATCTGGCAGGCCACCATGTTGACCTCGTCGGAATAGGTCACGGCGATGATCATGTCGGCGTCGGCGATGCCCGGCGGCCTCCAGCACATTCGGGTGGGAGGCAAAGCCTTCCATCGCCTTGACGTCGAATGCGTCACTGATCTTGCGCACCAGCTCGGGCGACTGGTCGATGACCGTGACGTCGTTGTTCTCAGCCGCCAGGTGGCGAACGATGCTGGTACCGACCTGCCCGGCGCCGCAGACGATGACTTTCATTGAAAAAGCGTTTCCTGTTGCGTCTCTCGCCGGTCAGGCGAAGGGACCGTCTCCGCTGGTCAGGCCAAGCGATTTCAGTTTGCGATGCAGCGCCGAGCGCTCCATGCCGACGAATGACGCGGTGCGCGTGATGTTGCCGCCGAAGCGCAGAATCTGGGCCGCGAGATACTCCCGTTCGAAGACCTCGCGGGCGTCGCGCAGCGGCAGGCCCATCATTTCGCTCGCCTTGTCCCAGCGCAGCACGGCCGGACTGATGTCGAGAATCTCCGGCGGCAGCATGTCGGCGCGGATCTTGCTGCCGATTTCGCCGGGCGCCATGATCAGCAGCCATTCCACCACATTGCGCAATTGGCGCACGTTGCCCGGCCAGTTGTGCGCCTGCAGGGCGGTCATCGCATCCTCGCCGACTTCGCGCTCCGGCAGGCCCGACGAGCGCGCCGTCTGCTGCATGAAATGCTTCACCAGCCCGGGAATGTCCTCGCGCCGCTCCTTGAGCGGCGGCACCTTCACCGGCACGACGTTGAGGCGGTAGAAAAGGTCCTCACGGAACCGCCCGGCCGCGATCTGCTCCTGCAGGTCGCGGTTCGTCGAGGCGACGACCCGCACGTCGACTTCGACCTTGGTATGTCCGCCGACACGCTCGAAGGTCTGCTCCTGCAGAACGCGCACGATCTTGCCCTGGGTGACCAGCGGCATGTCGGCCACCTCGTCGAGAAACAGGGTGCCGCCATGGGCATTCTCGAAGGTGCCCGTCTTGCGCGGCATATTCGGGCCTTCGACGCCGGCCTCGACGCCGAACAGCGCCATCTCGATATGCTCGGGCCCCATGGCCGCGCAATTGACCGGGACGAACGGGCCGTTGTTGCGTCCGGACCGGGTGTGGATGAGCCGCGCCACCACTTCCTTGCCGACGCCCGGCGGGCCGCTGATCAGCACGCGGCTGTTGGTCGGCGCGACCTTGTCGATGATGGTGCGCAGCTGGTTGCGCCGACGAGGAATTGCCGACCAGCATCAGTTCGCCGCCGGCACGCATCTTCAGTTCGGCGTTCTCGCGCTTGAGCCGCGCCGCCTCGACGGCGCGCTCGACCACCAGCAGCAGGCGGTCCGCCTTGAACGGCTTCTCGATATACTCATAGGCGCCGCGCTTGATCGCGGTAACCGCCGTCTCGATATTGCCATGGCCGCTGATCATGACGACGGGCACGTCGGGATGGTCGCGCCTGATGACGTCGAGGATCTCGATTCCGTCGAGCCGCGAGTTGTGCAGCCAGATGTCGAGGATGACGAGGCTGGGCCGGCGCGCCTGGATGGCGGCGATCGCCGAGTCGCTGTCGGCCGCGTCGCGAGTCTGATAGCCCTCGTCGCGCAGCACGCCCGACATCAGCATGCGAATGTCGGCCTCGTCGTCGACGATCAGAATATCGTAGCTCATGTGGGAGAGATCTTGCGGAAGCCGGCATGGCCGGCGGCGGGCATCGTGTCTGTTTCCTGAGTCGATTGTGTTTCGGCGGCTCTAAAAATCAAGCTGACCCTCGCTCCACCCCCGGCACGATCCTCAAGGACCAGTTCACCGCCGTGATCTTCCATGATTTTGCGCACGATGGCTAGCCCTAGACCGGTTCCGGTGGATTTGGTCGTGACATACGGATCGGTCAAGCGGTGACGCTGATCCTTCGGCAAGCCCAGGCCGTTGTCTTCGACGACGATCGAGATGCGGCCGGCGTCGCGCACCACGCTCAAAATAATTTCGCCGCCGCCTTTGCCCGGATTCCCGCCGTTGCCGCCGGCCAGCCGCTCCTTGACCGAGTCGGCGGCATTGAGCAGCAGATTGGTCAGCGCCTGTCCGACCTGGCGCGAATCGCACATCAGACGGAACTCACCAGCGGGAACCCTGTCTTCGTAGGACAGTCCCGGATTGGCGGTCTGCTGCAGGAACAGGGTGCGCCGCGCGATCTCCGCCAGGTCCCATTCCTTGAGCACGGGCGCCGGCATGCGGGCGAAGGAGGAAAATTCGTCGATCATGCCGCCGATGTCGTCGACCTGGCGGATGATGGTATCGATGCAGATGCTGAACACTTGCGGATCGTTCTTGATCTCCGCGAGATATTTTCGACGCAGCCGTTCGGCCGACAGTTGAATGGGCGTCAGCGGATTCTTGATTTCGTGCGCCAGCCGGCGGGCCACGTCCGACCACGTCGCCTTGCGCTGGGCGGCGAGCAGTTCCGTGACATCGTCGAACGTGACGACGAAGCCGCCGACATGGCTCTCGTCGCGCTCGGCGGCGATGCGGATCAGCAGCATGCGCGAACGGCCGTCGCGCACCAGCTCGATCTGATCCTCGTGCAGCCGGTTGGGCCGGCGCCGCGCCGCTTCAAGCAGCGCGGCCATCTCGGGCACCACCTCCGCCATCGGATGCCCGATGACGGCGAACAAATCGCTGCCGACCAGCTTCGAGGCCGTGCGGTTGGGAAAATTGATGCGCGTCTCGGCGTCGAGCCCGATCACGCCGGCCGACACGCCGGCGAGCACCGTTTCGATGAAGCTGCGCCGGGCGTCGACCTGGCGGTTGGCCTCGATCAGCTCGCGCCGCTGATCCTCGAGCTGGCTGGTCATGCGGTTGAAGGCGCGGCTGAGCGAGCCGAGCTCATCGTTGGCGGGCCCCTCGTCGACGCGGGCGCCGAGGTCGCCCGAGCGCACGCGCTCCGCGGCGGAGATCAATGCGCTGATCGGCCGCGCCAGTTGGTTGGCGATGGTCAGTCCGACCCAGACCGCGGCCAGCAGCAGCAGCAGAGCGACCACGACGAAGATCATGGCGAAGAAGATCTGCAGTTCCGAGCGGCTGGCCTCGAGCCCGGCGTAGGCGCGCACCGCGTCTTGGGTCTGCTCCACATGGTTGACGACCTGCGGATCGACGAACCGGCCGACATACAGGAAGCTGTCGAACATGCCCTCCAGCTTGACCAGGCCGCGCACCCGGTCGTCGGTGTCGCTGACGAAGATCACCACTTCGCCGTTGCGCGCGCGCTCGAAGGCATCCGTCGGCACCGGTTCGAATTCGAGCACGAAACTGAGGCGCGAGCGGGCGACGACGCGCCCGGCGCTGTCGAATACGATCGCCTCGTTGAGCGAACGCAGCAAGGTCTGGGTCTCGACCAGGGCATTGAGCCGCCCCGGATTGTCTATCAGCAGCGGGCCTTGGCGGTTGAGATCGTTGGCCATGGCGAGGATGTCGCCGCGGATGACGTTCTGATGCTCGCGCAGATAGGCCTCGGCCACGGCAAGCGACTCGTTGACGGCCGTGCGCACCTTGTCGTTGAACCACGACTCGACGCCGATGTTGAAGAACAGCGCCGAGAACACCGCCACGACGATGGCGGGCGTCGCCGACAGCACGCTGAACAGCATGACCAGCCGGCTGTGCAGACGCGAGCCGGCCGAGCCGCGCCGGCGTTCCGCCCAGATCTGCACGATGCGCCGCGCGATCACCGTGCCGAGCGCCAGCAGCAGGATCAGGTCGACATTGAGCAGCAGCAGGATCTTGGTCGGGGACGAGCCGAACGGCGGCGATTCGGTCAGCGCGATATAGGTGGCGACGCACGCCGCCAGGGCGGCGACCGTCAGGGCGACGGCAAGCTTGCGCCCTAGGCCGGCGCGCTCTGCCCATGCCAAGAATTGCCGGGAGCGCCCCGCAGGGGCACCCGGTGTATTTGTTCCAGACGTCGCTTCAACCATCCGCCGACTATCGGCCCCGCGTCTCTCATCCGTGGCGCAAACGCCACAGGTGTTACAAGAACGCTATTTTAGGCCGCGGATGACCTGAATGTCCAACTCGCGGAGCTTCTTACGCAGGGTATTTCGGTTGAGGCCGAGCAATTGGGCCGCCTTGATCTGGTTGCCGCGGGTCGCCCCCAGGCTGAGGCTGAGCAACGGCCGCTCGATCTCGCGCAGGATGCGGTCGTAGAGGCCGGGCGGCGGCAGGCTCTCGCGATGGGCCGAGAAATAGTCGCGCAGGTGGCGTTCCACCGAGCCGGTCAGGCTTTCGGCCTTTTCCTGTTCGGGAACCGGCACGGTCGAGGTTTCCGCCAATTCCGCCTCGATCACCTCGATGCCGATGAGTTCCTGCGAATAAAGCGCGGCGAGCCGGCGCACCAGGTTCTCCAGTTCGCGCACATTGCCCGGCCAGCGGTAGCACTTCAGACGCTCCAGGGCGCCATCGTCGAGCCGCTTGTGCGGCAGGCCCTCGGCGGCGACCTGGGCGAAGAAGTGGCGCGCCAGCGCGGGAATGTCCTCGGTGCGCTCGCGCAGCGGCGGCAGGCGGATCGGCACCACGTTGAGGCGATAGAACAGGTCCTCGCGGAACAGGCCCTGGCGGATCAGCTGGCGCAGGTCGCGGTGGGTGGCGGCGATGATGCGCACATTGGTGCGGATCGGCGTGCGGCCGCCCACCGTGGTGTATTCGCCCTCCTGCAGCACGCGCAGCAGGCGGGTCTGGGCCTCGAGCGGCATGTCGCCGATCTCGTCGAGGAACAGCGTGCCGCCCTCGGCCTGCTCGAAGCGGCCGACATGGCGCGTGGTGGCGCCGGTGAAGGCGCCGCGCTCGTGGCCGAACAATTCGCTTTCGATCAGTTCGCGCGGGATCGCCGCCATATTGATGGCGACGAACGGCCCATTGCGCCGCTTGCCGTAGTCGTGCAGCGCGCGCGCCACCAGTTCCTTGCCGGTGCCCGATTCGCCGTTGATGGTGACCGTGAGATCGGTGCCGATGAGGCGGGCGAGCGTGCGGTAGATCTCCTGCATTGCCGGCGAGCGGCCGATCAGCGGCAATTGCTCCTCGCTCTCCTGGTCGCCATGGTCGCCGGCGCCGGCCGCCGACGTCGGCATGATCAGCGCGCGTTTGACCACGCTGATCAGCTCGTTGAGATCGAACGGCTTGGGCAGATATTCGAAGGCGCCGCGCTGGGCGGCCGTCACCGCGGTCAACAGCGTGTTCTGGGCGCTCATGGCGACGATGCGCAGATCGGGCCGGATCTTGCGCATGCGCGGAATCAGATCGAGGCCGTTCTCATCGGGCAGGATGACGTCGGTGATGACCAGGTCGCCCTCGCCGTCCGAAACCCAGCGCCACAGGGTGGCCGCGTTGCCCGTGGTGCGCACCCGGTATCCGCTTCGGGCCAAGGCCTGCGCCAGCACCGTGCGGATCGCCTGGTCGTCATCTGCAACGAGGATGGTCGGTTCCGACATTAAGCACTCGCCTGGTTCTGGTGAATGGGAAGGTGAACGCGAAACACGGTGCCCTTGGACAGATTGGCGAACTCGATGATGCCGCCATGGTCGCCGATGATCTTGGCGACCAATGCAAGACCCAGGCCGGTGCCATGGACCTTGGTGGTGACGAAGGGATCGAACAGGTGCGGACGCAGATCCTCCGGAATGCCCTCGCCGTTGTCCTGGATGCTGACCAGCAGCGGCAACTGGGTGCGCGTCTCGCTGCCCGGAAGCGCGAGGCGCACGCCATGCTGATAGGCGGTGGACAGGATGATCTCGCCGCCCTGGCCCGGCATCGCCTCAGCGGCATTTTTCACCAGATTGAGGAAAACTTGGATCAACTGATCGCGACTGCCGGGCACCGGCGGCAAGGACGGATCGTAGTTCTCGATGAAGCGCACATGCTTGGCAAAGCCGTTCTGGGCGATGCGGCGCACATGCTCGAGCACCTGGTGGATGTTGACCGCCTCGCGCTCGATATGCGGCTTGTCGGAGAACATCTCCATGCGATCGACCAGGCCGCAGATGCGGTCGGTTTCCTCGATGATCAGGCGTGTCAAAGTGCGGTCGTTCTCGTCGCAGTTGGTTTCCAGCAACTGCGCGGCGCCGCGAATTCCCGACAGCGGATTCTTGATTTCATGCGCCAGGATCGCCGCCATCGCGGTCACCGAGCGCGCCACGTTGCGATGGTTGAGCTGGCGGTCCATCTTGAGCGCGATCGAACGCTCGTGGAACACGACCACGACGGCGCCATCGTTTTCACTGCGCCCCATCTCGGTGATCGGCGCGACCTGGATCGTCAGCAGGTGCGAGCCGATGCGCGGCGTTTCCAGCGTGACGCCGTATTCCGACACGCTGCTGCCGGTCTGGCGCACCTGGTCGATGAGCGTAAAGAGCGGACTGTCGCCCGGCAAAAGCTCGTGCAGCGGCCGCCCGCTCAGGAAGGATTCGCTGGCCTGAAAGAATTGCTCGGTGGCCGGATTGAGATAGGCGATCCGGCCGTCCCGCCCGATCACCATGATCGGATCGGACAGCGCGTTGAGGACCGGCTCAGACGCGCTCAGGACCGTAGCCATGGGACGCCGCAAAGTTGAATCTGCCGTCAAGCTTGCCCCTCCGCCCTGACTATGCACACAAATTGTGCATATGGGCTTGATGACCAATTGTTGAGCAATCCTATCGACGCAAACGCACCTTTGCAACCCAATTTCTAGGTTTTTTATTGCAGTGCAATATAAAGGGCTTAGCCGCTCAGCGCGGCCCGATCACGACATCCGTGACGAATTTCACGCCTGGATAGGCCAGTGATAGCAATAGGTAGGCGGCCAGCAGAACTCGGGCAGCGCGGCGTCCCGGCCAGCCCAAGACGCACATGCAGCACCAGCAGGCCGACGACCACGACGAAGGCGACCAGCGACAACACGACCTTGTGGTTGAGCGGCAGCCAGGCACCGAATTCGACGATCTGGGTCGCCATCCCGGTGGCGATGCCGGCGGCGAGCATAATCGCCGCCGCGAGCAACAGCCGCGTCTGGAGCCGTTCGCCCTCGACCACCGCGGGCAGGCCCGCCAGCCACGATGTGGCGCCTGCCCCTCTGCCGGCCCGCGCCTTGAGCGCCCGCTCGCGCAGGATGACGCCGACCGCGGCGACCGCCGCCAAAGTGGCGAAGGCATAGGCGAGAATGGCCATCGCGATATGCAGCACGGCCCATGGGCTGAGCGGTGCCGCGAGTGCCCGTTCCGGCGCCCGCTCCCACAGCAAAGCGATCAGTGCCAGCAGCGCCAGGTAGGGCAACAGCAGAACGCCGAGCTTGCGGGCCTCCTGCAGCAGCGCGCTCAGAGCGGCAAACAACAGCAGCGTCGCCGAGATGGTGAGCCAGAGCGACGCGGCAAAACCGGTGTGCCAGCCGCTGGAGAATTGCGCCCAGGTCCACGCCAGCGCACCCGCCAAGGCGACGGCCAGCAGGGCCCAGAACTGCGCACCGGCCATGCCGCCGCGATCGCGCGTCAGCAGTCCATAGAGGGCTGCCGGCAGCATGGCGGCGAAGGCGGAAAGGCTGAACAGCAGGCCGGACGACATGGCGGCAGTATAGCAGGCTCGTGGTTGCCGAGGCTGCTTCGGTTTACCGGCATGGCGCGGCCATTGGCAAGGGTGCGTCGTTGGGTCTAGGGTGCGCGCGGACGAATTCTGTTGGCGAAGGACAAGATTATCCATGACGGCCTGTGTCGCCTTGATCGTCGCGGCGGGGCGCGGCAGCCGATTTGCCGGCGCGGGCAGTGCGTCTCACGACAACACGCGCGGCGCGCTCATGACGGGCGCCCAGGGCGCGTCAAAAACCGGCGCGCGCCAGCGCGTTGAAAACTGACGGGCACGGCGCGTTGCAAACTGGCCCGGCCGGCGCCGTGGCCGGCGGCGAAGCGCCGAAGCAATATCGCCTGCTCGGCGGCATGCCGGTGCTGCGCCGCGCGATCCTGGCGTTCCGCAATCATCCCCAGGTCGACGCGGTGCGGGTGGTGATCCATCCGGACGACCGCGCCCATTACGACCAGGCGACCGCGGGGCTCGATCTGTTGCCGCCGGTCAGCGGCGGCGCCTCGCGCCAGGAATTGGTGCGCCGCGGGCTCGAGAGCCTGAGCGACTTGGCGCCGCGCCATGTGCTGATCCACGATGCCGCCCGGCCGTTCGTCGACGAGGCGACCATCGCGCGCAGCATCGCCGCCCTGGAAACCAGCCCCGGTGCCATCGCGGCGGTCCCGGTCACCGACAGCTTGAAGCGCGGCGCGGACGGATTCATCGCCGGGACCGTGGCGCGCGCCGATCTGTGGCACGCCCAGACGCCGCAGGCTTTTCGTTTCGCGGATATTCTCGCGGCCCACAAGGCCGTCGCGGCCGACGGCGGCGCGGGCGAGCTGACCGACGACGCCGCCGTCCTGGAACGCGCCGGTTTGCCGGTCGCCCTGGTCACAGGCAGCGACGCGAATTTCAAGATCACCACGGAGGCGGATCTGTTGCGCGGCGAACGCCAGCTCGCCGCCGCACTCGCCGACGTGCGCAGCGCCCTGGGTTTCGACGTGCACGCCTTCGCGGCCGACGGCGCGCGCGATGCGGCGACCATCATGCTCTGCGGTCTGCCCGTGCCGAGCGATCACGCGCTGGTCGGCCATTCCGACGCGGATGTCGGGCTGCACGCCATCACCGACGCGCTGCTCGGCACCATCGGCAGCGGCGATATCGGCAGCCACTTTCCGCCGAGCGACCCGCGCTGGCGCGGCGCCGATTCGGCGATCTTCCTGCAGCATGCCGCAGGGCTGGTCGCGGCGCAGGGCGGCATGATCGCCCATGTCGACGTCACCTTCATCTGCGAGCGCCCCAAGATCGGGCCGCACCGCGAGGCCATGCGCGCGCGCGTCGCCGAGCTGCTCGGCATCGCCCTGACGCGCGTCAGCGTCAAGGCGACGACCACCGAAAAGCTCGGCACTCTCGGACGCGGCGAAGGCATCGCCGCCCAGGCGGTCGCCACCGTGCGCCTGCCGTTCAGCGCCGAATGACATGAGCGAACCGGCTAATTCGCTTCGTGCCCTGCCGGCATGGCATCCCGCTTCGCTGATCGCCACCGGATTCGGGCTCGGCCATCTGCCGGTCGCGCCAGGCACCTGGGCCTCGCTTGCCGCCCTGCCGCTCGCCTGGCTGATTCACGAATTCGCCGGCATCGCGGGTATCGCCGTCGCCGGCATCGTGCTCGACGCTGGTCGGCATCTGGGCCGGCCAGGTCTATGTCGCCCACCAGCGCGCCGAGGACCCCGGCGAAATCGTCATCGATGAAATCGCCGCGCAACTGCTGGTGCTCACCGTCGTGCCGCTGTCGCTGTTCAGCATGGCGGCGGGCTTCGCGCTGTTCCGCCTGTTCGATATCGTCAAGCCGTGGCCGGTGAGCTGGGCCGACCGCAGCATCAAAGGCGGGCTCGGCGTCATGCTCGACGATCTGCTCGCCGCCGCCTATGCCGCGCTCGGCGTCAAACTGGTGATGCTACTCACGGGGCACCTGCATGTTTCCTAAAGCGGTGCGCATATTGGCCGAGGAGGTGCTGACCGCGGCGCGCCAGGCGGGCCTCAAGCTCGCGACGGCGGAATCCTGCACCGGCGGACTGGTCGCCGGCGCGCTGACCGACATAGCCGGCTCGTCCGACGTGGTCGAGCGCGGCTTCGTCACCTATTCCAATCAGGCGAAATGCGATCTGCTCGGCGTGCCCGTCGAGCTGCTCATCGCCCATGGCGCGGTGAGCGAGCCGGTGGCGCGCGCCATGGCGGAAGGCGCCGTCGCCCATTCCGCCGCCGACGTGGCCGTCGCGGTCACCGGCATCGCCGGCCCCGGCGGCGGCACCGCGACCAAGCCGGTCGGCCTCGTGCATCTCGCCTGCGCGCGCAAAGGCCGGCGACACCTTGCATGAGCGGCGCATTTTCACCGGCGACCGCGCCGCCGTGCGGATGGCTGCCGTGCGCGCGGCACTTAAGCTCGTGCAGCGAAGTCTGGCAGACTAGCCAGCGGAGGCACCGCCAGCGCGCCGACGCTTGTCCCGATCGAACGCAGCGATCAGGCTCGACCCTGTGCGCCTCCGCCGGGCTGCATCGACGCCATGAACCGCTCCATGCGGTCGTAGCTCAGGCCCGCGCCCTGCTCCATGGGCGATTTGAGCACGCCGTCGCGCGCCTCGCGCGAGGAATAGAGAATCGTCTGGGTCATGGTGGTCCTGCCATCTTGTTCAGTCAGGACCGTGGTCACCCACGCTTCGCCACCGGTCCAATCCTCGTCGAAGATTTCGCTGTGCACGATGCGTTCGGGCCGCTTGAGCTCGCGCCAGATTCCGCTCATGCCCATGTCCCTGCCGCTGGCTTCATTGCGCCACACCAGGCGCAGCTTGCCGCCGACCCGCGGATCGCTCTCGCAGGCTACCAAAGGCCACTCCTCCGGCCCCCACAGCCAGCGCCGGAGCAGATCGGCCTGGGTCCAGGCGTCGAACACCAGTTCGCGCGGTGCATCGAAGACGCGTGTCATGACGAGTTCGCGGTCGCCTTTCGCGGTGACGCTCAGCCTGTTGGTCATGTCATTCTCCTCTGTCGCTTGCCCCGGCTACGGATGGTTTTAGCGGCCTTCATCTCGTCGAGCAGCGCGTCGAGCCGCTGGAAATTGCCGTCCCAGAACCGGCGATACTTCTCCAGCCATCTGTTGGCGTCGGCGAGCGGCTTGGCTTCGATCCGGCACGGCCGGCGTTGCGCGTCGCGGCTGCGCGAGATCAGGCCGGCGCGTTCGAGGATCTTGAGGTGCTTGGAGACCGCCGGCTGGCTCATGGCGAAGGGCTCGGCGAGCTCCGTCACGGAGGCCTCGCCGGAGGCCAGGCGCGCGAGAATCGCCCGCCGTGTCGGATCGGCGAGCGCGAGGAAGGTGGCATCGAGGCGGCGGTCGGATGAGATCATTTTATAACCGATAGGTTAAATAACTATACGGTTATATTAAGGGCCGAGACGGACGTCAAGCGGCCGTCGGAAGCCATTGGCGGGCCTGTGTTAAACCGGTTTCGGTGCCGGCGAGGCGGCGTGCGGTCCGTAAAGCGCCTTCGCGCGCGTATCGAACGCGGCAACCATGCGGCGCACCGCCTCGTGGAACAGCGCGCCGATCAGCTTCTGCAGAATCTTCGAGCGGAATTCGAAATCGACGTAGAAGTCGATGGTGGTCGACCCGTCCGGGTTGGGAATGAAGACCCAGCGGTTCTGCATATGGCGCATCGGCCCGTCGATATAGGCCACGTCGATGCGGCCTTCCGGCCTGCCCTCGCCCGGCGGCGTCAGGGTGACGCGCGAGGTGAATTTCTCGCGGATCATCTTGAAGCCGATCACCATGTCGGCGACCACCTCGTTGCCGCGCCGCTCGCGGATGCGCGCGCCGACACACCACGGCAGGAACTCGGGATATTTCTCGATGTCGGCGACCAGGGAATAGAGCTGCTGCGGCGTATAGGGCAGCCTGCGCTGTTCGGTATGGACCGGCATGGATCAGGTGCGCGCCGCCAGCTTCTTCTCGCGCGCCTCGCGCAGGCGGCTGAAGTCCTCGCCCGCATGGTAGGACGACCGGGTGAGCGGCGTCGCCGAGACGAGCAGGAAGCCCTTGCCGCGCGCCTTGGCGGCATAGCCTGCGAATTCGTCGGGCGTGACGAAGCGCGCCACTTCGGCATGCTTGAGGGTGGGCTGAAGATATTGGCCGATGGTGAGGAAATCCACGTCGGCGGCGCGCAGGTCGTCCATCACCTGATGCACCTCGCCCGCCTCCTCTCCGAGCCCGACCATGATGCCGGACTTGGTGAAGATCGATGGATCGAGCTGCTTGACCCGGTCGAGCAACTTCAGCGAATGGAAATAGCGCGCGCCGGGACGGATCGTGGCGTAGAGCCGCGGCACGGTTTCCAGATTGTGGTTGTAGACGTCGGGCTTGGCGGCGACGACCGCCTCGATGGCGCCGTCCTTGCGCAGGAAATCGGGCGTCAGCACCTCGATGGTGGTGCCCGGCGAGCTCTGGCGGATGGCGCGGATGACCTGGACGAACTGATCGGCGCCGCCGTCCGCCAGGTCGTCGCGGTCGACCGAGGTGATCACCACATGCTCGAGCCCCATCTTGGCGATCGCTTCGGCGACATGGGCCGGCTCGTGCGGATCGACCAGGTTGGGCTTGCCGGTCTTCACATTGCAGAAGGCGCAGGCGCGCGTGCAGGTGTCGCCCAGGATCATCACGGTGGCGTGCTTCTTGGCCCAGCACTCGCCGATGTTCGGGCAGGCCGCCTCTTCGCACACGGTATTGAGCTTGAGCCCGCGCATCAGCGCGCGCGTCTCGTGGTAGGCGCGCGAGGTCGGCGCCTTGACCCGGATCCAGTCCGGCTTGGGCTGGCGCTTCGGGGCCTCCTGAGGCGTCGCCTTGGTGATCGTGTCGCTCAACGATAGCTCCGCGTGTAACACCGCCAAAATCGGCGATGATGCCACCCCCACCTCGATCCTCCCCCCGGTCGAGAGGAGGAGGTCCGCGCTGAGAAACCTCTCCTCTTGTGGGAGGTGCCCTAGCCGAGGCCTCTAAACGTCCCTCCCCCTTGCGGGGGGCGTGTCCGGGTGGCGGGAGAACATGTACCCCGTGACGCTGGTCCTTAGATGTGGATGACCCGACCATAGGCGTCAAGCACCGACTCGTGCATCATCTCGGACAAGGTCGGGTGCGGGAAGACGGTGTGCATCAGCTCGGCCTCGGTGGTCTCCAGCGTGCGCGCGATGGCGAAACCCTGGATCAGCTCGGTAACCTCCGCGCCGATCAAATGGGCGCCGAGCAGCGCGCCGGTCTTGGCGTCGAACACCGTCTTGACCAGGCCTTCCGGCTCGCCGAGCGCGATGGCCTTGCCGTTGCCGATGGACGGGAAGCGGCCGACCTTCACCTGGTAGCCTTTGTCCTTGGCCGCCTTCTCGGTCAGCCCGACGCTGGCGACCTGGGGCCGGCAATAGGTGCAGCCCGGAATATTGCCGGTCTCGAACGGATGGACATCCTTGAGCCCGGCGATCTTCTCGACGCAGGTCACGCCCTTCGTGGCTCGCCTTGTGGGCGAGCCAGGGCGGACCGGTGAGATCGCCGATGGCATAGACGCCGGGCTCGCCGGTCGCGGCAAATCCGTCGACCACCACGTGGGTACGCTCGACCTTCACCTTGGTCTTCTCGAGGCCGAGGTTCTCCACATTGCCGACGATGCCGACGGCGAGGATGACGCGGTCGACGGTCACGGTCTCGGTCTTGGCCTTGCCGTCCTTGTCCTTGATCTCGATGGTGGCGGTGACGTTGGCCTTGCCCGGCTTGAGCGCCTTCACCGTCGCCGACGGTGTGGATCGTCATGCCCTGCTTCTCGAACGACTTGCGGGCGAAGGCGGAGATATCCTCGTCCTCCACCGGCAACACGCGGTCGAGCACTTCGACCACCGTCACGTCGGCGCCCATGTCGTTGTAGAAGCTCGCGAACTCGATGCCGATGGCGCCCGAGCCGACGACCAGCAGCGACTTCGGCATGGCGTCGGGCACCATGGCTTCCTTGTAGGTCCACACCAGCTTGCCGTCGGGCTTCGAGCCCCGGCATGGTGCGCGCCCGCGCGCCGGTCGCCAGGATGACATGCTTGGCGGTGAGTTCCGCGACCACCTTGCCGTCCTTGGTGACCTTGAGCTTGCGCAAGGCTCCGGCGGTGCCATCAAGCGCGCCATGGCCGTCGAACACCGTGACGTTGTTCTTCTTCATCAGGTAGCCGACGCCCTTTTTCATCTGGTCGGCGACGCCGCGCGAGCGCGCGACGACCTTCTTCACGTCGAAGCTGACGTCCTTGACCTCGAAACCGAAGTCGCCGGCGCGCTCGAACAGATGATGGATCTCGGAGGAGCGCAGCAGCGCCTTGGTCGGGATGCAGCCCCAGTTGAGGCAGATGCCGCCGAGATGCTCGCGCTCGACCAGCGCGGTCTTGAGCTTCAACTGGCTGGCGCGGATCGCGGCGACATAGCCGCCCGGACCGCCGCCCACCACGATGACGTCGAAATTGTTATCGGCCACGGCGATGCTCCTACAACACCAGCTTGATCGGGTGCTCGATGAGCCCCTTGAACGCCTGCAGCCACTGGGCGCCGAGCACGCCGTCGATCACCCGGTGATCGCACGACAGCGTCACGCTCATCACGGTGGCGACCGCGAGCTGGCCGTCCTTCACCACGGGACGCTTCTCGCCAGCGGCGATCGCCAGGATGCCGCCCTGAGGCGGATTGATGATGGCGGAAAAATCCTTCACGCCGAACATGCCCATGTTGGAGATCGAGAAGGTGCCGCCCTGGAATTCCTCGGGCTTCAGCTTGTTGTCGCGGGCACGCGCGGCGAGGTCCTTCATCTCCTTCGAGATGGCGGCGAGGCCCTTCTTCTCGGCGCTCTTGATGATCGGCGTGATCAGGCCGCCGGGAATGGCGACGGCGACCGAGACATCCGCCGCGTCGTAGAACACGATGCCCTCGTCGCTCCACGAGGCATTGGCGTCAGGCACCTGCTTGAGCGCCAGCGCCACCGCCTTGATGACGAAGTCGTTGACCGACAGCTTGAGCGTCTCGTCGATCGCGTTGATTTCGGCACGCAGCTCGAGCAGCCGGTCGATCTCGCAATCCACGGTGACGTAGAAATGCGGCACGGTCTGCTTCGACAGGGTGAGCCGCTGGGCGATCACCTTGCGCATGGTGCTGAGCGGCTGGACGCGGCCCTGAGCCGGCGGGAATGCTGGCGCCCGCGCCGGCGAGCAGGCCACCGAGGCCGAGGCCCCCACGCGCGCCGCCGGCGGCCTTCGCCTTCTCGACGTCGGCGAGCACGATGCGGCCATGCGGGCCGCTGCCCGGCACGCGCGCGAGATCGAGACCGCTATCCTTGGCGACGCGCTTGGCGAGCGGCGACGCGAACACGCGGCCGCCGGACGGCGCCGCTTGGGGCGCGGCCGGACGCGGCGCGCTCTGCGCCGGTGCCGCGGCGGGAATCGCGGCCGGCTTCGGCGCCTCGGTCTTGGGCTGTTCGGTCTTGGGCTGTTCGGCTTTGGCTGCTCCGGTCTTTGGCGCTCGGTTTCGGCGGCGGCGGTCTTGCCCGCCTCGCTCTTGAGGAACTGGTCGAGCGCCTTCGCGTCCTCGCCCTCTTCCAGGATCACCGCGATGGGCTCGTTGACCTTGACGCCCTGGGCGCCTTCCTTGACCAGGATCTTGCCGAGCTTGCCCTCATCGACCGACTCGACCTCCATGGTCGCCTTGTCGGTTTCGATCTCGGCCAGCACGTCGCCGGATTTGACCTTGTCGCCTTCCTTCTTCAACCAGCGGGCGATATTGCCCTCGGTCATGGTCGGCGACAGGGCAGGCATCAGCACTTTGATGGGCATCGTTCACGTTCCCCCAAGAATTTCGGACGTCGCTGTACGCTTGGTCGATCAGACCCGGCGTCAGCTGCGATAGAGGACGTCCTTGACCGCGGCGACGACGGCGTCGATTTGCGGTAGGGCAAGCTTTTCCAGGTTGGCGGCATACGGCATCGGCACGTCGGCGCCGGTCACGCGGCGCGGCGGCGCGTCGAGATAGTCGAACGCATTCTCGATCACCTGCATGGCCACCTCGGAGCCGATGCCGGCATAGGGCCAGCCTTCCTCTACGGTGACAAGACGATTCGTCTTGCGCACCGATTCGACGATGGTCGCCGTATCGAGCGGGCGCAACGTGCGCAGGTCGACGACTTCGGCGTCGATACCCTCCGCCGCCAGCACCTCGGCCGCCTGAAGGGCAAGGCCGACGGTGATCGAGAAAGCGGTGATGGTGACGTCCTTGCCCGCGCGCACGATGCGCGCCTTGCCGATCGGCACGGTGAAGTCCGGATCGGTCGGCACCGGGAAGGTGCGGCCGTAGAGGATTTCGTTTTCCAGGAAGATCACCGGATTGGGATCGCGGATCGCCGACTTGAGCAGGCCCTTTGCATCGTCCGCCGCGTAGGGCGCGATGACGATGAGGCCGGGAATATGAGCATACCAGCTCGCGAAACACTGGGAGTGCTGGGCGCCGACGCGCGCCGCGGCGCCGTTGGGGCCGCGGAACACCATCGGGCTCGCCATCTGGCCGCCCGACATGTAGCGCGTCTTGGCCGCCGAATTGATCAGGTGGTCCATCGCCTGCATGGCGAAGTTGAAGGTCATGAATTCGACGATCGGCCGCAGGTCGGCGAACGCCGCGCCGACCGCGAGGCCGGTGAAGCCATGCTCGGTGATCGGCGAATCGACGACGCGGCGCGCGCCGAATTCCTCGAGCAGGCCCTGGCTCACCTTGTAGGCACCCTGGTATTCGGCGACCTCTTCGCCCAGCAGGAAGACGCGCTCGTCACGGCGCATTTCTTCCGCCATGGCGTCGCGCAGCGCCTCGCGAACGGTCTGATCGAGGGTGTTCTCGTAATGCTTCTGGTCGGTGTCGCTCGTGCCGTAGCGCGACGGCGGCGGAGTCGGCGCGGCGAGCACGGCGGATTCTTCGGCCTTGGCCGGAACCTGCTTCTGCGAGCCGGGCTCCTGGGCGGATTTCTCGGTGCCCGGGCTTTTCGTGCCGCTGGCGTCCTGCTCGACCGACTTCAGCTTGGGCGCCGGCTTGGCCGATTTCCCGATCGCGGCGGCCGTCTCGCCTTCTTCCAACAGCACGGCGATCGGCTGATTTACGGCAACATTCTCCGTCCCTTCCGGCACCAGGATTTTTCCCAGTTTTCCTTCATCGACCGCTTCGACTTCCATCGTCGCCTTGTCGGTTTCTATTTCGGCCAGCACGTCGCCGGACTTGACCTTGTCGCCCTCTTTTTTCAACCAGCGGGCGATCTTGCCTTCCGTCATGGTCGGCGACAAAGCCGGCATGAGCACTTCAATGGGCATGACGTTCCTTTTGACTGCGAAATGTCGTTCCGCGGGTGACGCGGAGGAAAAGAATTCGAGCTGAGCGGACGGACGTTACGCGTAGATGTCGGTGTAGAGCTCCGACGGATCCGGCTCCGGATCGCTGACGGCGAATTCGGCCGCTTCGGTGACGATCTTCTTGACCTGCTGGTCGATCTTCTTGAGATCGTCGTCCTTGGCGATTCCGGCATCGACCAGGTGGTTGTGCAGGGTCTGGATCGGATCGCGCTCGGTGCGCACGCGCTCGACTTCCTCGCGCGTGCGGTATTTCGCCGGGTCGGACATGGAATGGCCGCGGTAGCGGTAGGTTTCCATCTGCAGGATATAGGGGCCTTTGCCCGCGCGGCAGTGAGCGACGGCGGTTTCGCCCGCTTCGCGCACCGCGAGCACGTCCATGCCGTCGACCTTGCGGCCCGGTATGCCGAACGGCTCGCCGCGCTTGTAGAAGTCGGGGCTGGCGGAGGCGCGCTTGACCGACGTGCCCATGCCGTACTGGTTGTTCTCGATGATGAACACGACCGGCAGCTTCCACAGCGCCGCCATGTTGAAGGCTTCGTAAATCTGGCCTTGGTTGGCCGCGCCGTCGCCGTAATAGGTCAGGCTGACGAGATCGGTGCCGCGGTATTTATGGGCGAAGCCAAGGCCGGCGCCGATCGGCACGCAGGCGCCGACGATGCCGTGGCCGCCGTAGAATTTCTTCTCGGCGCTGAACATGTGCATCGAGCCGCCCTTGCCCTTGGAATAGCCGTGCTGGCGCCCCGTGAGTTCCGCCATGACGCCCTTCGGGTCCATGCCGCAAGCCAGCATGTGGCCATGGTCGCGATACGAGGTGATGACGGTGTCCTGCTCGGGGCGGATGGTCGACTGCATGCCGATGACGACCGCCTCCTGGCCGATATAAAGATGGCAGAAGCCGCCGATCAGCCCCTGCCCGTAAAGCTGTCCCGCCTTCTCCTCGAAGCGGCGGATGAGCAGCATGTCGCTGTACATCTTGATCAGCAAATCGCGGCTGACATCGGGCGATTTGGACGTCGAGGACTTACCCGCCGGCTTGGCCTTGCGTTTGGCCTCGGCCGAGGACGGCGCGGCGGCGGGTTTCAAAGCGGCGGATTTTTTGGCGGTTGCAGCGACCATACGCACACCCCGGAAGACGGTGTTGAGACTTGCGCGCGAACGCGGGCATGGCGGAGATATAGCGACTTCTTTTAACCAAGGAAAGACCTGGTCATACCGCAGCAGGACTAAAAAATTCTGTTTTTGCAATGCGATAGAAGAGATTAACTGGATTTCAGTTAATGTTGCGCTTCCTCCATCATTTGTCGCAATATTCGCACACCGGCCGCCCGACCCGCGACATTATCCTATTGCGATATCGAACGATGCTTCGCAACTGCAAAGCAGCAAATTGGACGCGCGCAAGAAATCCCTGCGGCCCAGCGAACAATCCTGGAATCGTATTATTGTGCGGCTGCGAAGGCGGAGGGAATCAGCGTGGAGAAGAGAACGCGCGCGCCGGACGGGGTTTGCGCGGCGGCGGCGTGGTTCTCGCGAACCGGCACGCTGTTCTCGCGCTTCGGTTCGACCGACGAACCCTTGTCCAGGATGACGATTTCGTCCGGCCGGGCGACGCTGAGCACCTGCCGGGCGCGTTCGTCGAGCATGTCGGGATCGAGATTGTCGGGCCGCAACAGACGGGCACGATGCTCCAGGGCCGCGCGGTCGCGCGACACCTTCTCCAAAGTCGCCTGGGCGATTTCGACCTGCTGCTCGAGCTGCAGCCACGCGATGATGCCACGGTCGCCCTGTACCGAGTGGTAGGCGAAGTAGCCGAACACCGAGATCGCGAAGACCGGCCCTGCGATATGGCGCGCGCGCTTGCGCATTTCGTGCAGCAAAATCATGGCAGTGACAGAATCACAGCCGATTCACGCCCGTCAACCGAAAACTCGCAATTCGCGTAAAAAGACGCTGAAATTTCCGAGTTCTACCGCCGCGTGTTGCGTTTCAGACTCAGCGACGCTTGGCAGTGGGTCGGTAACGAGACCCTCCCCTTGTCGGACACGGTGCACGCGAAGCGCGCCGGCGGGGGACGTCGACCGATACGACACCGGTTAACCGCCACCTCTCACCATCACAATTCGTCATCCCGGACTTGATCCGGGGTCCATTTGGCGATGGCCAGCGACCGAGCGCCTGCCCTGTTCGATGGGTCCCGGATCAAGTCCGGGATGACGATCTTGGTTTTGACCGCGTCGTGCGACCTTGGGAAGCGCTCCGGTCAACCCACCTAAACCTCCCCCCGAGGGGGAGGAACTCACACGATTGGCGTCAGCGCTTCTTCTTCGCCGCGCGCTCGCCGCGCAGGATGCTGCGGCCGGCGTAGCGCGCCATAGGACCGAGCTCCTCTTCGATGCGGATGAGCTGGTTGTATTTCGCCGTGCGGTCGGAGCGCGCCAGCGAGCCGGTCTTGATCTGGCCGCAGTTGGTGGCGACCGCCAGGTCGGCGATGGTCGAATCCTCGGTCTCGCCCGAGCGGTGCGACATGACGGCGCGGTAGGCCGCCTTGTGCGCCATCTCGACCGCTTCGAGGGTTTCGGACAGGGTGCCGATCTGGTTGACCTTCACCAGGATGGCATTGGCGGTGCCTTCCTGAATACCGCGCGCGAGCCGCGTCGGGTTGGTGACGAACAGGTCGTCGCCGACCAGTTGCACCTTGTCGCCGAGCTCCTCGGTCAGCGCCTTCCAGCCGTCCCAATCGTCCTCGGCCATGCCGTCCTCGATCGAGATGATGGGATAGCGCTTCACCAGGTCGGCGTAGAGCTTGACCATGGCGTCGGACGACAGGGTCTTGCCCTCGCCTTCGAGCACATATTTGCCCTTCTTGTAGAGTTCGGTCGAAGCCGAATCGAGCGCCAGATAGATGTCCTCGCCCGGCTTGTAGCCGGCCTTCTTGATGGCGCCCATGATGAACTGGCACGCCTCGTCGGCGCTCGCCAGGTTCGGCGCGAAACCGCCCTCGTCGCCGACATTGGTGTTGTGGCCGGCATCCTTGAGCTGGCTCTTGAGCGTCTGGAACACCTCGGCGCCCATGCGCACCGCGTCGGCCATGGTCGGGCGCCGACACCGGCATGATCATGAATTCCTGGAAGTCGATCGGGTTGTCCGCATGCACGCCGCCGTTGATGATGTTCATCATCGGCACCGGCAGGGTGCGGGCGTGGACGCCGCCGACATAGGAATAGAGCGGCAGGCCCGATTCGTCCGCCGCCGCCTTGGCGCAGGCCAGGCTGACTCCGAGGATGGCGTTGGCGCCGAGGCGCGCCTTGTTGGGCGTGCCGTCGAGCGCGATCATCGCGTCGTCGAGGGCGATCTGCTCTTCCGCATCCATGCCGGACAGCGCGTCGAAGATCTCGCCGTTCACCGACTCGACCGCCTTGAGCACGCCCTTGCCGAAGTAGCGCTTCTTGTCGCCGTCGCGCAGCTCGACCGCCTCGTGCGCGCCCGTCGAGGCGCCGGACGGCACCGCGGCGCGGCCCATGGCGCCGCTTTCCAGCACGACGTCGACTTCGACGGTGGGATTGCCGCGTGAATCGAGAATCTCGCGCGCCTGAATATCGGCAATGGCGGTCATGAAAAGCTCCGGTCGTCAGATGTTGAGGGACGTGTTGCGGAAGGCGGACAAAAGGGCGCCAGTTTCAGCGCGGCGCGTTCGTTTAAACAGCCTCGTTTAGAAAGACGATTGTGACTTGGCCAGCCTGTCGAAGGCCATGAGCTGCTCGACCAGCTTGGGCAGGTGTCTTGAGATGGACCATGTTGGGGCCGTCGGACGGCGCCTTGTCGGGATCCTGGTGGGTTTCGATGAACACGCCGGCGACGCCGACCGCGACCGCGGCGCGCGCCAGCACCGGCACATACTGCCGTTCGCCGCCGCTGGTCGTGCCCTTGCCGCCCGGCTGCTGCACCGAATGGGTGGCGTCGAACACCACCGGATAGCCGGTGTCGCGCAGCACCGGCAGCGCGCGCATGTCGGACACCAGAGTGTTGTAGCCGAACGACGCGCCGCGCTCGCACAACAGCACGCGCTGGTTGCCGGTCGAGGCGACCTTGGCGGCGACGTTCGCCATGTCCCACGGCGCCAGGAACTGGCCCTTCTTGATATTGATGGCGCGGCCGGTCTCACCGGCCGCGAGCAGCAGATCGGTCTGGCGGCAGAGGAAGGCCGGGATCTGCAGCACGTCGACATAGTCGGCGACCGGCGCGCATTGTGCCGCGTCGTGCACGTCGGTCAGCACCGGGCAGCCGAACTTCTCGCGGATCTCGGCCATGATCGGCAGGGCCTTCTTCATGCCCATGCCGCGCGCGCTGCCGATCGAGGTGCGGTTGGCCTTGTCGAACGAGGTTTTGTAGATCAGCCCGATGCCGAGCTTGCGCGCCATGGCGGTCAGCGCGTCGGCCATCTCGAAGGCATGCGCCCGGCTCTCGAGCGCGCAAGGGCCGGCGATCAGCGCCAGCGGCGCATCGTTGCCGAACGTGACATTGCCGACCTCGACATGGCGATGCTTGGGAGAGACCGCACCGCCGGCGGTCTTCGCCGCCGCGGATGGTTTTTTCGCCGTTCTGGTTGCCATGGCGAACTATACCAGCCGCGACTGGTCGATGGCAGCCTTGACGAAGGAGGCGAACAGCGGGTGCGGATCGAACGGCTTCGACTTGAGCTCCGGATGGAACTGGACGCCGATGAACCACGGATGATCGGCGAGCTCGACGATCTCCGGAAGCGACTTGTCGGGCGACATGCCGGAGAAGATCAGCCCCGCCTTCTCCAGCCGCTCCTTGTAGTTGATGTTGACCTCGTAGCGGTGGCGATGGCGCTCGCTGATGCGGCCCGCGCCGTAGATGTTGCCGACCTTGCTGCCGGGCGCCAGGTCGCACTCATAGGCGCCCAGCCGCATGGTGCCGCCGAGATTGGCCTCCGCGGTGCGCTGCTCGCGCACGTTGCCGCGCATCCATTCGGTGAGCAGGCCGACGACCGGCTCGTTGCTCGGACCGAATTCGGTGGACCCCGCGCCGGCCACGCCGGCGAGATGACGGGCCACTTCGATCACCGCCATCTGCATGCCGAAGCAGATGCCGAAATAGGGCACGCGGTGCTCGCGCGCGAAACGCGCCGCGGCGATCTTGCCTTCGCTGCCGCGCTCGCCGAAGCCACCCGGCACCAGAATGCCGTCGACCCCTTCGAGCTTCTCGATCGCGCCGTCGGATTCGAAGATCTCCGACTCGATCCAGTCGAGATTGACCTTCACGTTGTTGTGGATGCCGCCGTGCACGAGCGCTTCCGACAGCGATTTGTAGGAATCGAGGAAGTGGGTGTATTTGCCGACCACCGCGATCTTGACCTCGCTCTCGGGCTGGCGGATGCGGGTCATGATGTGCTGCCAGCGGCCGAGATCGGGCTGCTTTTCCGGCGGCAGGCCGAAATGCTTGACCACCACGTCGTCGAAACCCTGCTCGTGATAGCTGATCGGCACCTGGTAGATGCTGTCGACGTCGAGCGCCGGGATCACCGCTTCCTCGCGCACGTTGCAGAACAGCGCGATCTTGCGCCGATCGCCGGGCGGAATCGGCCGGTCGCAGCGGCAGAGCAGCACGTCGGGCTGAATCCCGACGCTGAGCAGCTCCTTCACCGAATGCTGGGTCGGCTTGGTCTTGAGCTCGCCCGCGCTCGGGATATAGGGCACCAGGGTCAGATGCGCGTAGAGCGTGCGGTCGCGGCCCAACTCGTTGCCGAGCTGGCGAATCGCCTCGAGGAACGGCAGGCTTTCGATGTCGCCCACCGTGCCGCCGACCTCGCACAGCACGAAGTCGGCCTCGCCCGGATCGCTGGTGACGAATTCCTTGATCGCGTCGGTGACGTGCGGAATGACCTGCACCGTCGCGCCGAGATAGTCGCCGTGGCGCTCGCGCGAGATCACCGTCGAATAGATGCGCCCGGTGGTGACGTTGTCGCTTTGGCGCGACGGCACGCCGGTGAAGCGCTCGTAATGGCCGAGGTCGAGGTCGGTCTCCGCCCCGTCGTCGGTGACGTAGACCTCGCCATGCTGATAGGGCGACATGGTCCCGGGATCGACGTTGAGATAGGGATCGAGCTTGCGCAGGCGGACCTTGTAGCCGCGCGCCTGCAGCAACGCGCCGAGTGACGCGGATGCAATGCCCTTGCCGAGAGAGGAAACCACGCCGCCGGTGATGAAAATGTACCGAGTCGTCATGGGAAGGAAAGAATACACAAGGTGACGAAATTTCCCAACAAAAAGGGCGGCCAAACGGAAAGCAGTCAGGTCGCCCTTCGTTATCCACAACCGGCGCCGGTCGGCGCCGGCCGAGTTACTGAGTCGGCGGTGCGATCGGGGCGCTGGGCGCCGGCGGCGCGGCGGGCGCGGCCGGGGCCACAGGCGGGGCCAGCGGTGCCGGCGCGGTCGTGCCGGGCGGGCTCATCGGCACGTCATCCAGAATGGAACGCGGCTGGCGGTCGCGGCCCGCGAGCATCGCCAGCACCAGGCAATTGACCAGGAACAGCGCCGCGATCACGGCCGTCGCGCGGGTCAGGAAGTTGGCCTGGGCCCGGCTCGTCATCATGCCGCCGCCACCACCGCCGCCGCCGCCGATGCCAAGGGCACCGCCCTCGCTGCGCTGGAGCAGAACGACGATGACCAGGGAGAGGGCGAGAAGGACGTGAACGACCAGGAGGAGCGTAATCATGGGCGCTTGTTTACCCGCTTCGCGTTGAACGCGCTAGTCTTTCGTTGGCGGGCCCGGGGCGCTCGCCGGGCCCGGCGTTAACGGTGTTCCCAGGCCTTGTGGCGGGCGCGGCGCGCCCCCACCTTAGGGGCAGCTTCGCGCGATGGCGCAGAAGTCGGCGGTGACCAGGCTGGCGCCCCCGACCAGGGCGCCGTCGACATGGGCGAGCCGGAGGATTTCCGCCGCGTTGCTCGCCTTCACCGATCCGCCGTAAAGAATCCGCATGGCATCGGCCTGCGCGCCGATCCGCGCGGCGAGCCGCTCGCGGATATGGGCATGGGCCGCGGCGATCTCGGCCGAGGTCGGCGTGCGACCGGTCCCGATGGCCCACACCGGCTCATAGGCGATGACGGTGTCGACCGCGCGGGCCTGCGCGGGCACCGAGCCGGCAATCTGGCGCGCCAGCACGTCCAGCGTGCGGCCCGCATCGCGCTCGGCCTCGGTTTCGCCGATGCAGACGATGACATTCAGGCCGGCCTGAAGGCCAGCCGCGGCCTTGGCCTGCACCAGGGCGTCGGTTTCGCCGTGGTCGGTCCGGCGCTCGGAATGGCCGACGATGACATAGCGCGCCCCGGCGTCCTTCAGCATGACGGCGCTGATGTCGCCGGTATGCGCGCCCGACTGCTTGGTATGGCAATCCTGACCGCCGACCGCCAGCGCGCTGCCACGCACCGCGTCGGCCACCGCCATGATCAGGGTCGCCGGTGGGCATACCAGGAGCTCGCAGGCCACCGCGCCGGGACTGCCGATTTCCTGCGCGACGCTCGTCGCGAGGGTCAGCCCATCGGCCTTGAGGCCGTTCATTTTCCAATTGCCGGCAATGAGAGGACGACGCGTGGACATACGAGGCTTATCCCTTCTTCACGAGGACGACGGCGCACTCCCTATCATAGGAGCCCTCCGGATTCCATATGGCCCGATTTCCCTGTGGCCTGATTCCACCCGGGCGGATCTCCCTCGTCCGCGGCCGTTTTCCGTATTGCAGCGGCTAGGGGCCGCTTCTATCATGCGCCGCGCCGCGCAAGCCCCTGTTTCTCAAGCGTTCCAAGCATAAGATCGGATATCTGGATGCTCCAGTCCCTGCGTCAACACGCCAGCTCGTGGATCGTCAAGATCCTGTTTGCTTTCCTGATCCTGAGCTTCGGCCTGTGGGGCGTCCATGACATCTTCTCGGGCGAACGCGATCCCGTGGTGGCCAATGTCTCCGGCACCAAGATCACGCTCACGCAGCTCAACGACACGCTGCGTCAGGAAATGGCGCGCTTCCAGCCGCTGTTCGGCGGCACGCTCGATCTCGAGCAGGCCAAGCAGCTCGGACTGGTCGACCAGGCGCTCGACAAGCTGGTCGACGGCGCGGTGTTCGCCAATGCGGTGTCCGACTACGGCCTGCTCGTCAACGACGAAATGATCCGGCGCCATATCCAGAACGAACGCGCCTTTCACAACGCGCGCGGCCAGTTCGACCGCAACCAGTTCCGCCAGGTGCTGGCCCAGGCGGGTTACACCGAAGCGAGCTATATCGCCCTGCTGCGCCGCGATCTCGCGTCCCAGCAGCTCATCGGCGCGGTCTCGGCCACCGCGCCGGTGCCGAGCGAACTGCTCGCGTCGCTGCATCGCTTCCGCGGCGAGAGCCGCGTCGCCGACACGATCGCCGTGCCGGCCAGCGATTCCGCCACGCCGCCGGTGCCCGACGATGCGGCGATCGAGGAATATTACAAGGCGAACATCGAGCGGTTCATGGCGCCCGAGACGCGCACGATCAGCTACGCGTGGATCGACCCGGCCGCCCTGGCGTCCGATGCCGCCCCGCTGTCCGACGAGCAGTTGAAGACGGAATACGACAAGCGCATCGCCGAATTCACCGTGCACGACAAGCGCGACGTCGACCAGGCGGTGCTGCAGAGCGAAGCCGAGGCGCAAAAGGTCAGCGAGCTTCTCGGCCAGGGCAAGAGCCTCGAGCAGGCGCTGAAGGAAGCCAATTCGAGTGCCACCGTGGTCAAGCTCGGCAAGATCGAAAAGGCGGACCTCATTCCGGAGATCGCCGAGCCGACCTTCGCGCTCAAGGCCGGCGAGCATTCGGCGCCGATCCGCAGCCCGCTCGGCTGGCACGTGCTCCAGGTCAATGCCGTCGAGGAAGGTCACGTCCAGCCGTTCGCCGAGGCGCGCGACGCATTGCGCAAGGATCTGGCCGACCGTGCGGCCGCCGACGAGGCGCATACCGTGGCGATCAAGCTCGATGACGCCCTGGCCGGCGGCGCCACACTCGAAGAGGCGGCGGATCTGGCCGGCGTGAAGGCGGTCAAGCTGCCGCCGATCGATGTCAACGGCCTGACCGCCGAAGGCAAACCCGCGACCGCCCTGCTCAACGACGCGCGGATCATGCGCGCCGCCTTCACGACGCCGCAGGGCCAGGAATCGCAGCTCATGGAATTGCCGGGCAACAGCTTCGCCATCGTGCGCGTCGACCAGATCGTGCCGCCCGCCGCGAAGCCGCTCGCCGAGATCAAGAACGAGGTGATCGCAAGCTGGCAGGCGGAGGAGCGCATGAACGCGGCGCGCAAGCGCGCCGAAGCGATCGCCGCGCGCATCAACAAGGGCGAGTCGCCGGCGGCGGTGGCCGAGTCGGAAAAGCTGCCGCTGAAGACCACGCCGGCGTTCAGCCGCGCGACCCATGATTCCGAAGCCGGCCTGCCCGAGGCCCTCAAGTCGCAATTGTTCGACCTCAAGGTCGGCATGGCGGGAATCGGCGAATCCCAGGACGGCTACGTCGTGGCGATACTGAAGGAAATCAAGCCGGCGCCCGAACTGCCGGACAGCACCCGCACGGAGCTGACCGGCCAGCTCAGCCAGGCGATCGCCGGCGATCTGCTCGATCAACTGGCGCTCGCTTTGCGCGGACGCTACGACATCGAGATCCGGCGCGACATTATCGACAGCCGACTCTGACCATGACCACCGCGCCGGATTTCGCGGCCTTCGCCGAGGCCTACCGGGCGGGGACGCCGCAGGTCGTCTCGACGCGCCTCGTCGCCGATCTGGAAACGCCGGTCTCCGCCCTGCTCAAGCTGGCGGAAGGCGCGCCCAACAGTTTCCTGTTCGAATCCGTCGAAGGCGGCGCGACGCGCGGGCGCTACTCCTTCCTCGGCTTCAAGCCCGACCTGATCTGGCGCGCGCGTGGCCAAACCGCCGAGATCAACCGCGACGCGCTGCGCGACCGCGACCGCTTCACGCCCCTGCCCGGCAAGCCGCTCGAATTCGCTGCGCGCGCTGATCGCCGAATCGCGCATGGCCACGCCGCCGAGCCTGCCGCCCATGGCGGCGGGCCTGTTCGGCTTCATGGGCTACGACATGGTGCGCCAGGTCGAGCGCCTGCCCGACGCCAACCCGGACGAGCTCGGCATCCCCGACAGCATCTTCCTGCGCCCCACCGTGGTCTGCATCTTCGATCATCTCGAGGACATGGCGACCCTGGTGACGCCGGTCTGGCCGCAGGCGGGCGCGCGCGGCGAGGCCGATGCCAAAGCGGCCTACGCGCGAAGCCCAGGCGCGGCTGGACGATGCCCTGAAGGCATTCGAGGGTCCGCTGCCCTATCGCCACGAGGCGGCGAACGGCGCCCATCCGGCGCCGGTGCCCTCGTCCAACACGACGCGGCCCGAGTACCACGCCATCGTCGAGCGGGTGAAGGAATACATCCGTGCCGGCGACGCCTTCCAGGTGGTGCCGTCGCAGCGCTTCGCCGTGCCGTTCCACCTGCCGCCGTTCGCGCTCTACCGCTCCTTGCGCCGGCTCAACCCCTCGCCCTTCCTGTTCTTCATGGATTTCGGCGGCTTCTCGATCGTCGGCTCGAGCCCGGAAATTCTCGTGCGCCTGCGCGACGGCAAGGTGACGATCCGCCCGATCGCCGGCACCCGGCCGCGCGGCAAGACCGCCGGCCGAGGACAAGGCGCTCGCCGAAGACCTGCTCGCCGACCCCAAGGAACTGGCCGAGCATCTCATGCTGCTCGACCTCGGGCGCAACGACGTCGGCCGCGTCGCCAAGACCGGCACCGTGCGCGTCACCGAGCAGATGATCATCGAGCGCTATTCCCATGTCATGCATATCGTCTCCAATGTCGAGGGCGAGATCGACCCGCGCCATGACGCGATCGACGCGCTGATGGCGGGCTTCCCCGCCGGCACCGTGTCGGGCGCGCCCAAGGTGCGCGCCATGGAGATCATCGACGAATTGGAAAAGACGCGGCGCGGCGTCTACGGCGGCGCCATCGGCTATTTCGCCGCCAACGGCGCGATGGACAGCTGCATCGCGCTGCGCACCGCCCTGGTCAAGGACGGCACGGTCTATGTGCAGGCCGGCGGCGGCGTGGTCGCCGACAGCGACCCCGAAGCGGAATACCAGGAGACCCAGAACAAGGCCCGCGCCCTGGTCCGCGCCGCGGAGGAAGCCGTGCAGTTCGCGGCGGAGCGGAAGAAGATCTGAGGCAAAGCGCGCGCGATCTGCTACTTCCCGCTGAACGCCTTGATGTCTTTCATCAGAAGAAACAGGTGGAAAGGGTCCGTCGGACTCGGTTCGAAGTCGAAACGCTCGTACCAAGCCCGCGCCTCTTCGTCTTTTGCATGGACCAGCAGCGCGCGGATGCCCGCAATATCGGCGGCCTGCGCGGTCCGCAAGATCGCGTCCTTGAGCAGTGCCTGACCGAAACCTCGGCCCTGTACGGAGCGGCCGACGGCCAAACGGGCGAGCAGCATGACCGGGACGGCGTGTCGCGCCAACCCTTGTCCCACTCGCCGCGGCGCGGTGTCGTGCTCCACCGCCCCCACAGCGAGGCTGTAGTAGGCAACCGCCCGCCCGCTTTGGCTCAGCACATATGTCTGGGCCGCGTTGGCCTTTTGGTTGGCAAGGGCAAAGCGCTGAAGGAATTGATTGAGGGCGTCCTTGCCGCAATCGAAGTGGCTGACATCGTGACCTGCGGCGAGCTTTTCGATACTGCCGATTTCGGTCAATCAGTCGCACTCGGCTCGGACAACAGTCTCGCTAGCCGCTTCTTGCCCCGACGTACCGGGCGGTCAAGGGCGCCTTGAAAGGCACGCCATTGCGCGTCGTCTAGTCTGAATAACCGCCGGTCGGCCAAGGCTTCCGTAGCCGCGGTCAACCCTGCATCGAGAAGAAACTCGCTGACGTTCTTGTGCGCCATGGCTGCAGCGCGTTGCAGCATCTCCTTGGCCTCAGGGGTGGTGCGGATATCGATCCGCTCGGATTTCAACTTGGTGGACATGTGGCCGATTCTCCTGCTTTCCTAATAATATCATCCGGACAATGTCAGGACAATATCAATCGACCTATACGATTCCGGCTAAAGCCTCACCGCCCTTAGCCTGAGCGCGTTGGCGATCACGCTGACGGACGACAGCGACATGGCGGCCGCCGCGATCACCGGCGTGAGCAGGATGCCCGTGAACGGATAGAGCACGCCGGCGGCGATCGGCACACCTGCGGCGTTGTAGATGAAGGCGAAGAACAGGTTCTGGCGGATGTTGCGCATCACCGCGCGCGACAGGTGGCGCGCCTGGACGAGCCCCAAGAGGTCGCCGCGCAACAGCGTGATGCCGGCGCTCTCGATCGCCACGTCGGTGCCGGTGCCCATGGCGATGCCGACGTCGGCGGCGGCGAGCGCCGGCGCGTCGTTCACCCCGTCGCCCGCCATGGCGACGATGCGGCCCTCGGCGCGCAACCGCGCCACCACGGCGGCCTTCTGCTCCGGCAGCACCTCGGCCTCGACCTCGTCGATGCCGAGCCGGCGCGCCACGGCCTCGGCCGACGTGCGGTTGTCGCCGGTCAGCATGACGACATAGATGCCATCCGCCCGCAACGCGCGCATGGCCTCCGGCGTGGTCGGCTTGATCGGATCGGCGATGGCGATGATGCCGGCCGGCTTGCCGTCGACCGCGACGAAGATCGCCGTCGCGCCATGGCGCCGCAGCGCATCCGCGTCGGCTTCGAGGCGCGCCACGTCGATGCCGAGCATGGCCATCAGCGCGCGGTTGCCGAGCGCCACCTTGCGGCCTTCGACAATACCGACCACGCCCTTGCCGTTCGGCGAATCGAAGTCACTGGCCTTGCCGAGCGTCAGTTCGCGCTCCTTCGCCGCGCGCAGGATCGCCGCCGCGATCGGGTGCTCGCTGCCCTGCTCCAACCCGGCGGCCAGGCGCAGCAGGTCGTCGTCGCTGAAATTCTCCGAGCGGATGGCGACCACCTTGGGCTTGCCCTCGGTCAGCGTGCCGGTCTTATCGACCACCAGCGTGTCGACCTTCTCCATGCGCTCCAGCGCCTCGGCGTTCTTGACCAGGATGCCGGCCTGGGCGCCGCGCCCGACGCCGACCATGATCGACATCGGCGTGGCCAGTCCGAGCGCGCAGGGACAGGCGATGATCAGCACGGACACCGCGGCGACCAGGCCGTAGGCGAAGCGCGGCTCGGGACCGAACATCGCCCAGGCGGCGAAGGCGAGCAGCGCCACGGCGATGACCAGCGGCACGAACCAGGCGGCGACCGCGTCGGCCAGACGCTGGATCGGCGCGCGCGAACGCTGGGCGTCCGCCACCATCTGGACGATGCGCGCCAGCATGGTGTCGCTGCCGACTTTCTCCGCGCGCATGACGAAGCTGCCCTGGGTGTTGAGCGTGCCGCCGATGACGCGCGCGCCGACGTCCTTCGCCACCGGCATCGGCTCGCCGGTGACCATCGATTCGTCGACGTGCGAGCGGCCCTCGCTCACCACGCCGTCGACCGGCACCTTCTCGCCGGGCCGCACGCGCAGGTGATCGCCGATCTTCACCTGATCGAGCGGCACGTCCTCGTCCTGACCTTGCGCCGACGCGGCGCGCCGTCTTGGGTGCCAGATCGAGCAGCGCGCGGATGGCGCCGCCGGTGCGTTCGCGCGCGCGCAATTCGAGCACCTGGCCGAGCAGCACCAGCACCGTGATGACGGCGGCGGCCTCGAAATAGACCGGGACCGCGTGATCGGCGGTGTGCATGGCCGGCGGGAAGATGCCGGGCGCCACGGTGGCGACCACGCTGTAGATCCAGGCGGTGCCGGTGCCGAGCGCGATCAGCGTGAACATGTTGAGGTTGCGCGTCTTGAGCGATTGCCAGCCGCGCACGAAGAACGGCCAGCCGCACCACAGCACCACCGGCGTCGCCAGCGCGAGCTGAAGCCAATTCACCGATTTTTGATCGAGGCCGAGCCATTCATGCAGGGCGAACAGATGGCCGCCCATCTCGAGCAGGAACAGCGGCAAGGTCAGCGCCAAACCGACCCAGAACCGCCGTGTCATATCAACCAGTTCCGGATTGGCCCCCGGCACAGCGCTGGCCACCAGCGGCTCCAGCGCCATGCCGCAGATCGGGCAGGAACCGGGACCGACCTGCCGCACCTCCGGGTGCATCGGGCAGGTGTAGACGGTGCCGGCGGGAACTTCTTCGGCCTGCGCCGGGTTAGCGCCCTGCAAGTGCGCCGCATCGCCCTTGAGATAGTGCGCCGGATCGGCGGCAAAGCGCTCGCGGCAGCGCGCGCCGCAGAAATGGTATTCCTGGCCGGCGTACGTCGCGTGATGGGGCGTTTTGAGCGGATCGACGGTCATGCCGCAGACCGGATCTTTCACGGGCTCCGGGCCGCCGTGACCGTGGTGTTTTCCCTGGTGTCCGTGGGCTTCCGTGGCCACCTGCCGATGGCGAATTGCCTGCGTTGACTCATCGACTTTGCTACCCGCGCTTCGAGGACGGTTGACGTGAAGATGGGGCTTACCATCGTTGGAAGGTCAAGCGCCGGGTGGTCGATGCCACAAAAATTTCCCTTCAACCGGACGGCCAAGTTGCGCTAACACTTTGGAATCATGAGTCAACAATTGAGCAAGCGCGGCTTTTACCGTTTCACCATTGCGATGGTCGCAGGCTGCGCGTTGCTCTTCACGCTGGGCAGTTGCACGACCGCCTCCCGTCAAGTTGTCAGCAAGAAGAAGCCGGCCCCCGCCCTGGGGTCGATGGAATTGGTCAGCCAGCATCCCGGCGGCGGCTATTCCCAGTGCGTGCCTTACGCCCGCGATTATTCCGGCATCCAGATCTATGGCGACGCCTGGACCTGGTGGTCGAAGGCGAACGGCCGCTATGACCGCGGCAACATTCCCCGCAAAGGCTCCGTGCTAACCCTGAAGAAGACGGACAGGCTTGCCGCCGGCCATGTCGCCGTGGTTGCCGCAATCGTCGAGCCGCGAAAGATCCTGGTCGATCACGCGAACTGGGGCGACAACGCCAATACGCGCGGCAAGATCCACGTGCGCCAGCCGGTGATCGATGTGTCGCCGAAAAACGACTGGACGTCCGTGCGCTTCATGAACACCCAGGGCAGCTTCGGCGCCGTCTATCCTTCCTTCGGATTCATTTATTCCGACACCGAAATCCGCACCGCGGACAGCGTTCCGCCGCCGAAACCGAACGTGCCGGCGGCCCGAGCCAAGACCGCCGTGGACTAAGCCGCGCATCGACGACGTTCTCCCGACTAAGGCGCCTGCTCGTTGCGCGCGCGCGTTTCGTCGCGCGGCGCGGCACTCTGCTGAGCCGCGCCGCGCCGCGCTTCGAGCCGCTCGACGACCGCCGAGATCGGCACCAGCACGAAGCCCTTTTCCTCCAGGGTCGGAAGCCACGCTTTCAGCGCCGCGATGGTGACATCGTGCGGGTGGCCGATGGCGACCGCGATGCCGCTCTGGCGCGCCACGCGCTCGGTCTCCGCGAGCTGCCGGTTCACCTCGGCGAGGGTCAGCTCGTTGTCGATGAAGAAATGCCGCCCCGCATGGGGCACGCCGTGGGCCGACGCGACCGTGGCGCCGAGGCTGTGCTGTACGGTGCGCGAATCGAGGAACAGCAGGCCGCGCGCCTTGAGCTCATCCATCACCACCTCCATGCCCGGGACGCTCGGAGGTGAAGCGGCTGCCCATGTGATTGTTGATGCCGACGTAGCCCTCGAAGGCGTCGAGCGCCCAGCCGAGGCGCCGGCGGATTTCCTCCTCCGGCAGATCGACTGTCAGCGCGTTCGGACCGGGCTTGATCTTGGCGATCGAGCGGCTCCATCGAGACATGCACCAGGAGTTCATGGCCCGCGGCGCGCGCCGCCGCCGTCTGGCGCGGCAGGTCGCGGCCGTAGGGCAGATAGGACAGCGTCAGCGGTCCGGGCAGCTTGACCATCTCCGCCGAGCGGCGCTGGTCGACGCCCATGTCGTCGATCACCATCGCGATCATCGCTTTGCCCGCAACAGCCGGCGCGGCCACGGCGTTGCGCCGCCACGCCGGCAGTCCGTCCGCCGGCGTCACCCGCCGTGGACCGACGGTCGGCGGGACGCTGTCCGGCTCGCGCCGCGGTTTCGCATCCGGTATGAGCGGCAGCGCCGTTGACGGCGGCAGCGCCGTGGACGGCGGCGCGCTGTCACGCGGTGCCGGCGAGGGCGCGGGCGGCGCACTGGGCGCGGTCGTCACAGGTCCCGCGCCGTCCGACGTGGCCAGCGGCGGACCCACAGTTGGCGGACGCGCGGCCGGAGGAATGGCTGGCAACGGCTGCATCGCCGGGCGGCGGTCGGAGCGCCGTTGTATCGCCGGTGGCGGCGGCGTCACCGAAACACTGCCGGACGATGTGCCCGGCGCGGGATTGGATGGTGCAAGCGAGACATGGACCGCCGGCGCGCCGGGTGGACCCGGTGGACCAGCGAGAAAAATGCCGAGGCTCACACCGACCGCCAGGGCGACGGCGAGCGCCAACCGGCGGCGTACGCCGGTCAGCCAGTTCACGGCTCCCGTGGTGGAATTGGGGTGGTTGCGGTTTGGCATGACGTGGGTATTCGGCGGCCCTGTCAGTTTTCGTGTTCAGTCTTAGCGCGTTCCGCGGTGCCGCTGCATCGCTTTCCCTAGGCCGGAAAAGCCTGATATAACACGCCCCGGTATGGAAACCGGCGCAGCCGGCCCGCCATATGCACTCGCATACCATCTGAAGATTATTCGATAAGCCACTGAAATGTTTCTGCTCATCGATAACTACGACAGCTTTACCTACAACCTGGTGCACTACCTCGCAGAGGAAGGCGCCGAGGTTGTCGTGCGGCGCAACGACGCATTGAGCGCCGACGCGGCGCTCGCGCTCAAGCCCCAGGGCATCGTGCTGTCGCCCGGCCCGTGCGACCCGGATCGCGCCGGCATCTGCCTCGATCTCATCGCCAAGGCCGCCGGCAAAATGCCGGTGCTCGGCGTCTGCCTCGGCCATCAGGCGATCGGCCAGGCGTTCGGCGGCAAGGTCGTGCGCGCGCCGGTGCCGATGCACGGCAAGGTGAGCGCGATGAGCCACGGCGGCAAGGGCGTGTTCGAACACCTGCCCTCGCCCTTCAAAGCGACGCGCTATCATTCGTTGATCGTCGCGCGCGACGGCCTGCCCGACCGTCTCGAGATCACCGCGCAGACCGACGACGGCCTGATCATGGGCCTGCAGCATCGCGAGCACGCGATCTTCGGCGTGCAGTTCCATCCGGAAAGCATCGCGTCCGAACATGGCCACCAGATCCTGCGCAACTTCCTGGGAATCGCCGGGCATAAAGGCGCGGGCCACAAGGCACAAAAAGGAAAGGCCGCATGAGCGACGCCGCGCCTGCCGTCTTCAAGAAACTTCTCGCCTTCGTCGCCGACAACGGCCGCCTGAGCCAGGCGCAGGCCGAGGAGGCGTTCGAGATCATCATGTCCGGCCAGGCGACAGCGTCGCAGATGGGCGGCTTCCTGATGGCGCTGCGCGTGCGCGGCGAGACGGTCGACGAATTGGTCGGCGCCGCCCGCGTGATGCGCGCCAAGGCGCTGCGCATCGATGCGCCGGCCGGCGCGATCGACACCTGCGGCACCGGCGGCGACGCGTCGGGCACCTACAACATCTCGACCGGCGCAGCCCTCGTTGTCGCCGCTTGCGGCGTGCCGGTCGCCAAGCACGGCAACCGCGCGCTGTCGTCGAAGTCCGGCTCGGCCGACGTGCTCGCGGCGCTCGGCGTCAATATCGAAGCCGACATGGCGCTGGTCGCCGAGTGCCTGCGCACGATCCACATCGGCTTCCTGATGGCGCCGCGCCATCATGCCGCCATGCGCCACGTCGGCCCGACCCGGGTCGAGCTCGGCACGCGCACCATCTTCAATCTGCTCGGGCCGCTGTCCAATCCGGCCAGCGCCAAGCGCCAGTTGCTCGGCGTGTTCCACCACCAGTGGATCGAGCCGCTCGCCGAGGTGCTCGGCGCGCTCGGCTCCGAGCGCGCCTGGGTGGTGCATGGCTCCGACGGGCTCGATGAATTGACCACCACCGGCGCCTCCTACGTCGCCGAACTGAAGGACGGCAAGGTCACCACCTTCGAGGTGACGCCGGAAGACGCCGGTCTGGCGCGCGCCACGCCGGAAGCGCTCAAGGGCGGCGATCCGGCGGCCAATGCCACAGCGTTGCGCGCACTGCTCGATGGCAAGCCCGGCGCTTACCGCGACATCGTGCTGCTCAATGCGGCGGCCTCTCTCGTGGTCGCCGGCAAGGCCAAGGACCTCAGGGCCGGCGTCGCGCTCGCGGCCGAGGCCATCGGTTCGGGCCGCGCCAAGACGACTCTGGACCAGCTCGCGGCCACTTCCCAGCGGCCGGCGGTCGCCGCCACCGTGAGCGCCTGACCCCATGTCCGGCAGCGCCATCGACATCCTGGGCGACATCTGCACCATGCGGCGACGCCGCGTCGCCGCCGCCAAGATCGCCGCGCCGTTTTCCGAGATCGACCGCGCCGCGCGCCAGCAGCCGGCCCCGCGCGGCTTCCGCGCCGCCCTGGCGCGCCAGACGGCGGCGGGCGGCTACGGCCTGATCGCCGAGATCAAGAAGGCCTCGCCGAGCGCCGGTCTGATCCGCGCCGATTTCGATCCCGCCACCCTGGCGCGCGCCTATGCCCGCGCCGGTGCCGCCTGTCTGTCGGTGCTGACCGAGCCGGACAGTTTTTTGGGCGACGAGAGCCATCTGCGCGCCGCGCGCGCCGCCGTCGAGCTGCCGGTGCTGCGCAAGGATTTCATGGTCGACCCCTACCAGATCGCCGAATCGCGTATGATCGGCGCCGACTGCATTCTGCTCATCATGGCCGCGCTGAGCGACGCCCATGCCGCGGAGCTGGAATCCATCGCGTTCGACTACGGGCTCGACGTGCTGATCGAGGTGCATGACGAGGGCGAGCTCGAGCGCGCGCTGAAACTGCGCTCGCCGCTGCTCGGCATCAACAACCGCAACCTCAAGACGCTGAAGACCGATCTCGCGGTCACCGAGCGGCTGGCGCGTCACGTGCCGGCCGGGCGCATGCTGGTGTCCGAGAGCGGCCTGTCGACGCCGGCCGACCTCGCGCGCATGGCGCGCACCGGCGCACGCTGCTTCCTGATCGGCGAAAGCCTGATGCGCCAGAGCGACGTCGAGGCCGCCACGCGCGCCATCCTGGCGCTGCCGCAATCGCTCGCGGGCTAGTGCCATGGCGCGCAAGCCCGCCGCCAAACCAGTGAAAGCCAAAACCGCGCGGCCGCGCCTGACCCATCTCGACGCGGCCGGCCACGCCCGCATGGTGGATGTGTCGGATAAGGCGGTGACGTCGCGCGTCGCCACCGCCAAGGGCGCGATCCGCATGGCGCCGGCGACGCTGAAGCTCGTTCGCGAGGGCGGCTTCAAGAAAGGCGACGTGCTGTCGATCGCGCGGCTCGCCGGCATCATGGGCGCCAAGCGCACCTCCGAGCTCATACCCCTGTGTCATCCGCTGGCGCTGAGTTCGGTGAGCGTCGACCTTGCGGTGTCGCCCGACGGCGACGGCCTCGACATCAGCGCCACCTGCACCATCGAGGCGAAGACCGGCGTCGAGATGGAGGCGCTGACCGCCGTGGCGGTCGCGGCGCTGACGGTCTACGACATGTGCAAGGCCGTCGACCGCGGCATGGTCATCGGCGACATCCGGCTCAGCCATAAGTCAGGCGGCAAATCAGGAACCTATGAGGCATCCTGATGCTGTCGGTTGAAGACGCACGCCGGCGCATTCTGGACAGCCTGCGGCCGCTCGGCGGCGAAACCGTCGATCTGGGCGCGGCGCTCGGGCGCGTGCTGGCCGCCGATGTGGCCGCGCGATTGAGCCAGCCGCCGGTCGCCGTGTCGGCGATGGACGGCTATGCGGTGCGCGCCGCGGACGTCGTCCAGGTGCCGGCACAATTGACTGTTATCGGAGAGGCCCCGGCGGGCGGCGCCTTTTCCGGCGACGTACGCAGCCGGTCAGGCCGTGCGTATTTTCACCGGCGGCCCGGTGCCGCGCGGCGCCGACACGGTGGTCATCCAGGAAGACACCGAGCGCAGCGGCGACACGGTCACGGTCAAAGAAGCCGCGCGGCCCCGGCACAATATCCGCGACGCGGGCATCGACTTCAAAACCGGCCAGGTGCTGCTCACCCGCGGCCGCGTGCTGAGCGCGCGCGACGTGGCGCTCGCCGCCGCCATGAACCATCCCACACTGACCGTCGGCCGGAGGCCGCGCGTCGCCATCCTCGCCACCGGCGACGAACTGGTGCCGCCGGGCGCCCCTGTCGGTCCCAACCAGATCGTCAGCTCGAACGGCCCCGGCCTCGTCGCCTTCGTGCGCGCCTGCGGCGGCGAACCGATCGATCTCGGCATCGTGCCCGACGACGCGGAGGCGCTGCGCGCCGTGGCGCCGCGCGCGGCCGGCGCCGATCTGTTCGTCACCATCGGCGGCGCCTCGGTCGGCGACTATGATCTGGTGCAGACGGTGCTCGCCGAGGTCGGCCTGAAAGTCGACTTCTGGAAGATCGCCATGAAGCCCGGCAAGCCGCTCATGTTCGGCGACTTCAACGCCATCCCGATGATCGGCCTGCCCGGCAATCCGGTCTCGGCGCTGGTCTGCGCCATTCTCTACCTGCGGCCCGCCCTCCTCGGCGCTGCAGGGAGCGTCGGCGAGCGCGACACCGCCATTCCCGTGGCCAAGGCCAAAACCGCGGCTGCCGCTCAGGAAGAACAACTTCCGCGAGGATTTCCTGCGCGCCACCCTGGCCACCGACGCCCGCCGGCGATCCCGTGGCAACCGCCCTGCCGGTGCAGGATTCCTCCATGCTGTCGGCGCTGGCCAAGGCCGATTGCCTGATCCGCCGGCCGCCCGACGCGCCCGCCCTGGAGGCCGGGACCTGGGTGCCGATCGTGCCGCTCGGCGGCGGCGTGACCGGCATCTGAAAGGCGCATTCCCGCCGTGGATTCCGCGCTTGACGATCCACAGGAACCAAACTAGAACATCCACAGGTGTTTTTGTTTTGTTCTATATCTTGCGTGGCCCCGATCGGCCGTACGGATTGGTGGTGGGGGCGACATGCTGACCAAGAAACAACATGAGCTTCTGCAGTTCATCAGCCGCCATCTCGGCCAATTCGGCGTTTCGCCTTCGTTCGACGAAATGAAGGAGGCTCTCGGCCTCAAATCCAAATCCGGCATCCACCGCCTGATCACCGGGCTCGAGGAGCGCGGCTTCATCCGCCGGCTGCCCCATCGCGCGCGCGCGCTCGAAGTGATCCGTGAGCCGGACGGCGCCGGTTCGCGGCCAGGCGGCTCGGGCGCGTCCAAGCCCTTCACGCCCAATGTCATCGAGGGCAAGTTCAAGCCCGGGCTGGTCGGCGCCAATACCCCGGTCACCGCCGCGACCGGCGAATCGATCGAATTGCCGCTCTACGGCAAGATCGCCGCCGGCCTGCCGATCGAGGCATTGCGCGACCATTCCGCCACCATCGAAGTGCCGCCGAGCCTGATCGGGCGCGGCGAGTATTACGCGCTCGAGGTCGACGGCGAATCGATGGTCGAAGCCGGCATTTTCGATGGCGACGTCGCCATCGTCGAGCGGTGCGAGACCGCCGACAACGGCGCCATCGTGGTCGCCCTGGTCGATGAAAACGAAGTCACCCTGAAACGGCTGCGCCGCAAGCGCGACTCGATCGCGCTCGAGCCGGCCAACTCGGCCTTCGAAACCCGCATCTTCGGGCCCGACCGGGTCAAGGTGCAGGGCCGCCTGGTCGCCCTGATGCGGCGCTACTAGCCGCCGTCATCCGGCCGGTGCGGCGACGCCCCTGTCCCCGCTGCAGACCTCGTGAAATCTTAACCATTGAAGCCTAAACGGCTGAGGCGCACCATCGCCGCAACCGGGGGCTTTCCATGCCATTGATCTCGCGCCGCGGTCTCTTGACCGGGTTCGCATCGTCCGTTGCCGCCGCGCCGTTCATCGGCCGACCCTGGGGCCACTCCTGGGCGCAGGGCGCGCCGCGCTTCGCAACCGATCCGTTCACGCTCGGCGTGGCGTCGGGCGACCCTGACGCCACGTCCGTCGTGCTGTGGACGCGATTGGCGCCGCAGCCCTTGGCGCCGCGCAGCGGCATGCCATCCGATGCGGTGGCCGTCGATTGGGAAATCGCCGAGGACGACAAGATGCAGCGCGTGGTGCGCCGCGGCACGGCGGAAGCGCTGCCCGCCGAAGGCCATAGCCTTCACGTCGTCGCCGAGGGCCTGGCGCCCGACCGGCCCTACTGGTACCGCTTCATGAGCGGCGGCGCGGAAAGCCGCATCGGCCGCACCCGCACCCTGCCCGAGCGCGGCGCCCTGCCCGCGCGCTTCCGTCTCGCCGTTGCGAGCTGCCAGCGCATCGAGCATGGCTTCTTCACCGCCTGGGCCGACATCGCCAAGACGGATCTCGACCTGGTATTCCACGCTGGCGACTACGTCTACGAATACGCGCTGGCCGCCGACGCCATGGCCACGCGCATGACGGGTCCGGTGCCCGACAGCGCGCGCGTCAAGGTGTCGTCGCTCGCCGATTACCGCACCCGCTACGCGCTCTACAAGCTCGACCCCGATCTCGCCGCCACCCATGCGGCGCATCCGTTCGTCGTCAGCTTCGACGACCACGAGGTGGTCAACAACTGGGGCGGCATGAGCGGCCCGGCGAAGATGAGCGATCGCGACTTCCTGCGCCTGCGCGCCGCGGCCTTCCAGGCGTTCTACGAGAATTCGCCGGTTCGCCCGAGCGTGCGGCCGCGCGGCTCCGACATCACGATGTACCGCGCATTCGACGCCGGCGCCCTGCTGCGTCTCGCGGTGCTCGACACCCGGCAGTTCCGCTCGATGCCGCCGTGCGGCAAGGCGGAGACGCGGCGCTGCGACGAACGCCTGGCGGCCGACCGCAGCATGATCGGCACCGGCCAGGAACGCTGGCTGCTCGACCAGTTCGCGCGCCGCGACACGGCCTGGACCGTGCTTGGCAACCAGGTCCAGATGATGCAGGTGCGCCACAAGGAAGCGGCGCAGGACATCGTCAATACCGACAAATGGGACGGCAATGCCGCGGCCCGCCAACGCCTGCTGCAAGGCGCCGCCGAGCGCCAGGTGAGCGGGCTCGTCACCGTGACCGGCGATATCCACCGCGCCATGGCGGGCAACCTGCTGGTCGATTTCGACAAACCCAAAGCGCCTCCGGTCGGCGTCGAGTTCGTCGCCACGTCCATTTCGTCGGACCGCGACGGCGGGCCCGCGAAGAGCACGGGCGCTCGTTTGATGGCCAACAATCCGCATCTGCGGTTCTATGACGCGCGGCGCGGCTATCTGCTGTGCGACTTCGGCGGGCAGCGCTGCGAGGCCAGCTTCCGCGCGCTGGAGTTCGTCACCAAGCGCGGCGCGGCGCTCAGTACCATCCACAGCGCCGCCGTGGATCTCAAGAATCCCGGCCTGATTTAGTCATGGCGTCTCGCCGAGCGTGTCGGCCATGTGGGCGCCGCGCCGGCCCATGGGCTGGGGCGTGTGGGTTGTGCTGTCCTGGGCGGTCTGGTGCTCGAGTTCGGCGTTCAGCTCGGCACCGAGCAGGATGATGAAAGCCGTGATGTAGAACCACATCATGAGGATGATCACGGCGCCGAGCGAGCCGTAGGTCTCGTCGTATTTGCCGAAGTTCGCGACGTAGACGGCGAAGCCGCCGGACGCGACGATCCACAACACGGTGGCGAGCGCCGATCCCCAGCTCACCCATCGCCACTTCGGCGTCTCGCGCGACGGTGCGTAGCGGTAGAGGACGGCGAGCGCCGTCATGAAGCCGAGCGCCAACAGCGGCCATCGCGCGATGTTCAGGATCGACCGCACGGTGTCCTCCAGGCCGATGAAGCGGAAAATCAACGGCAGGCCGACCATGATGAGCAATGACGCAACCCCGGCAACCACCAGGCCCAGGGTCAACGACAAGGACACGAGATTAAGCTTGAAGAATCCGCGCTTCTCTTTTTCCGAATAGACGATGTTGAGCGCCGTGATCATCGCCTTGGTGCCGGAATTGGCGCTCCACAGGCTGAACAAGATGCCGAAGAAGGCGCCAAAGCCCAAGGTGGCGTCGGATTTCTGGGTGAGCTTGGTCAGCTGATCGTGCAAAGCCTCGACCACACTGGTCGAGAGCAGCCCGAAGAGCTGCTCGACCTGCCGTTGCACCTCGCCCGGGTCCGCCAACAAGCCATAGATGGCGGTGACGCTGCCGAGCAACGGGAAAATGGCCAGCAGCCAGCCGTAGGCGACGCCGGCGGCGGTGAGCGACACATTGTCCTCGCCGATCTGCTGCTTCACGCGCAACAGGACGTCGCGCCAGCCGCGTTTCGGGATTTCCTTCGGGCTGTCCGCCAGGCGGCCGCGACCCGGCTGCAGACCCGCACCGGGCGGCGCGTCGCCCGCCGTGGGGTCTGGCGCGTCACCGCCCGCGCTATCGTTATCGCGGCCTCGTCCCCTGTCACCAGACCCGCCCGCCGGCATCGCGTTCAGCCGCGCGCGGGAGCCTTGCGACACGCCGATCGCCGGCCAGGGCTCCGGCGTCGGCCATGCGGCGGCGCGCCGCACTGCTCAATGCCATTGCCGCCAGGCCCGCCAATACAATCTGCCACTGCTTCACGATCACGCCTCGAACGCCCTCGAAAGCCGACGATGACGCGGCGGCAACCACCACGGCAGGCGATCCCCGCCCGCCCGCGCCAAGCTCGGCTTTTAAACCTCCGCGAGTGGATTGTTGTTCCCTGCCATGCGCGGCGCCGATGGTTTTCAAACCAGGGCGCGCGATGATGGGCTTATCGAGTGGCCGACTGCGATTGCACCGTGCCGGCCTGGCCGCGTGCGCTCCAGGGCCGATCGCCGCGGGAATCGCTCACCGCCTGGACACGAACGGATCTGCCGGCTTCGAGCCACAGCGCATGCCCGCCGCCGGCCGCCAGTGCCCGGCGGTCGATGCGCAGATGCGGCTGTTCACAGCGGCCGGCGCGGATCGGCGCCCAGCTCACCACCACATCGGCCAGCGCGCAGTCTTCCGCCAGAGCGGCGGAATCGCGGATGAAGGCGACGACATGGCCGTGACTGCGGTAGAGACAGCCGAAGCGCATCGCAGCGCAACGTAATCGCCGCCTCAGTATCCTTGTCCTGCGACCCGGCGCCGGCGCGGCGCTGCCAGACCCCACGCAGGAACGCCTGACCGCCTTTGCTGTCGGAAAACACCAGCTCGCCTGCGCCGTCGCGTACCGCGAACAGTCCGCTGTCGGCGGCGATCAGCACATCGGGCGCGCGCACGCCGAGCATGGTGGCGCAGCCGAGCGCGATCGGCAGCAAGCCGGCGAACCGCCAGCGCCGCCGCCACAGGCAGAGCCACAAGCCGCCGGCCGTAATCACCGCCAGGCCTTCCGCCGGCATCGAGGGCAGCAGCGTCACGGCATTGGGCCAGGCCGTCACCGTCTGCGCCAACCAGATCAGCGCATCGACGCCCCAGCTCATCGGCACCAGCGCCCAATCCTCGAGCCCGAGCGGCATCAGGAAATAAACCAGGGTGGCCCACGGCATGATCCATAGCGCGGTCAGCGGCACGGCGGCGAAGTTGGCGATCAGCTGATAGACGCGCGAGTCGGTTGAAGTGAAAGGCCGCGAACGGCGCGGTGGCGACCGCCGCAACCAGGGTGGTGAGCACCATGCCGCCGAGATAGAGCGAGGTCTTGCGCCAGAAGCCGCCTTTTGCGCGCTGCGCGCGCACCCAGCCGCGCGTCGATTCGTAAGCGGCGATCAGCGCGATCACGGCGGCGAACGACATTTGGAAGCTGGCGCCCAGCACGCTTTCCGGCGCGACCAGAATCAGCACCAGGGCCGCCCACATGACGAGCCGCATGGAGATCGCCGTGCGGTCGATCAGCACCGCGGTCAGCACCACGGCGGTCATCAGGAAGGCGCGCTGGGTCGGCACCGAGGCGCCGGTGATCAGCGTATAGGCGAAAATGCCAATGATGGTGAACACGGCGGCCCACTTCTTGATCGGATGGCGCAGCGCCCAGCCGTTCGCCTGCCCCCACACCGGCGCGGTGCCCGCGCCGACGAGCAGCAAGCGCGCGCCGAAGAACAGCACGCCGGCGACCAGCGCCACGTTGAAGCCGGAGATCGCCAGCAGATGCGCCAGGCCGGCGTCGCGCATCGCATCCATCACGTCGGGCGGAATGGCCGATTGGTCGCCGTTGATGAGCGCCGCCGACATGGCGCCGGTGGCGCCCGGCAGCACCGCCATGACGCCGCGCGCGATCGACTGACGCAATCCTTCGACCCAGAGGTTGAAGCCGGTGAGCCACCCGACGGCCGCGCCGCCCGATTCGAGCACGCGCACCCGTCCTGCCGCATAGCCGACGGCGCCGATGCCCTGCAGAAAGGCCTGGCGGCCGAAATCATAGGCGCCCGGCAAGGCCGGCGGCGTCGGCGGCATCAGCACCGCGCGCACCGAGACCGCCTCGCCGACACGCGGCACCGGTTCCTTGCGCAGCAGCCGGACGCGCACTTTCGCCGGCGTCTTGTCCGGCGCCAGCCCGGCGATCTTCGGTTGCGCGAGAATGATGCGCGGGCCGTTCTCCCACGGCTCCGCCGTGACGACGATGCCGCTGACGGCGGCCGGGCCGAGCTTGCCTTCGAGCACCGGCGCGCTGGCCGCTATGGTGCGCAGCTTGGCCGCGCCGAATCCAAGTGCCACCGCGGCCACGGTGATCGCCATGGCCAGAAGCAATGACGAGCGGCGACGCGCGAGCATCGCCAATGCGACCGCGAGCCCGAGCGCCAGGATCGCGATCCATAGCGAGGGCTCCGACGGCAAGGAGAAATAAATCACCACGCCGACGGCGATGCCGACCGGCAGCCACAGCAGCCAGCGATCGCGCTCGGACGCCGCGGCATCGACGATAGCCATGCCGACGCGCCGCCACTGGACGGCGCGCGCGCTATAGGGAATGGGATCGGCGGCGAGAGCCACGGCGACGACCTTCCGTCCTGCCGAGACCCCCTCAGCGTCGGCTGTTGCCGTGTCGGCAACATGCAGGTAGAAAAGCACGCCAGCTTAGCAAGCCGCATCCCCTGCGGATAGCCGTCGCGGCTGGTTCCTCAGATGTTCCGCCCAACGCCGCACCCAAGGTCCGCACACCATGAGCGTCGTCACCCGCTTCGCCCCTTCACCCACCGGATTTCTGCATATCGGCGGGGCGCGCACGGCGCTGTTCAACTGGCTGTTCGCGCGCCATCACGGCGGCAAGTTCCTGCTGCGCATCGAGGATACCGACCGGGCGCGCTCGACCCAGGAGGCGATCGACGCCATCCTCGACGGCATGTCGTGGCTCGAGCTGACGTGGGACGGCGACGTGGTCTATCAATTCAGCCGCGCCGCCCGTCATGCCGAGGTCGCCCACAAGCTGGTGGCCGAGGGCAAGGCCTACCACTGCTATGCCTCGCCCGAGGAATTGACCGAGATGCGCGAGAAGGCCCGCGCCGAGGGGCGGCCCATGCGCTACGACGGGCGCTGGCGCGACCGCGACCCGAAGGACGCGCCGCCCGGGGTCAAGCCCGTGGTCCGGCTCAAGTCGCCGACCGAAGGCGAGACCGTGATCGCCGACCGGGTGCAGGGCGAGGTTCGCGTGGCCAACGTCCAGCTCGACGACATGGTGCTGCTGCGCAGCGACGGCACCCCGACCTACATGCTGTCGGTCGTGGTCGACGACCACGACATGGGTATCACCCATGTGATCCGGGGCGACGACCATCTGACCAATGCCTTCCGCCAGAAGCAGCTCTATGACGCGGCCGGCTTCGCGGTGCCCGAGTTTGCCCATATTCCGCTGATTCACGGGCCCGACGGCGCCAAGCTGTCGAAGCGCCATGGCGCGCTCGGCGTCGATGCCTATCGCGACATGGGCTACCTGCCCGAGGCGCTGTGCAATTATCTGCTGCGGCTCGGCTGGGGCCATGGCGACGACGAGATCATCTCGCGCGGACAGGCCATCGAATGGTTCGACCTGGGCGCGGTCGGCCGCTCGGCCTCACGCTTCGATTTCGCCAAGCTCGCCAACCTCAATGCCCACTATCTGAAGCAGACCGGCAATGACCGGCTGGTCGGCCTGACCGCCCCCCTGATCGCCAAGAAACTCGGCCGCGATCTGACCGAGGCGGACCGCGCCATGCTCGCCCGCGCCATGGACGGCCTCAAGGAGCGTGCCAAGACCCTGGTCGAGCTGGCCGACGCGGCCGTGTTCCTGTTCCTGCCCCGTCCGCTGCTGCTCAACGACAAGGCAACCAAGGTCCTGAGCCCGGAGGCCCGCGCGCGTCTCGCCAAGCTGGCCGGAATCTTCAGCGGGCTGCCGACCTGGGACGTCCCGACGATCGAGGGCGCGGTGCGCGATTTCGCCGCCGCCGAGGGGCTCAAGCTAGGCGATGCCGCCCAGCCGATCCGGGCCGCGGTCAGCGGATCCAACGTCTCGCCGCCGATCTTCGAAGTCCTGGCCATCCTGGGGCGCGACGAGAGCCTGGGGCGCATCGCCGACGTCGCCGGTTCATGACCGAATCCTGCGGAAATCTAAGGACCTCGAACCTGGCACTCGCCGCTTGGCGAATTGCGATTCAAGACAAAGCCAGATATCCTGGGCGCTCATCCCGCGAGACACGCGTCCGGCAGCAGGGCCTCGCCTGCTTCGCCTGCCGCTTTTAGCCCGAGCGTCCCTCACCAAGGAAGTAGCAGATGACTGGCTCCGCCAATAATAAGAGCAACGAAACCGTTACCCTGACGGACAATACCACCGGCCAGAAGGTCGATTTTCCGCTGATGAGCGGCACCGAAGGGCCGAAAGTCATCGATATCCGCACGCTCTATTCGTCGCTCGGCTTGTTCACCTACGATCCGGGCTATACCTCGACCGGCAGCACCGAATCCAAGATCACCTATATCGACGGCGATGAAGGCATCCTGCGCCACCGCGGCTATTCGATCGAGGATCTCGCGGAAAAGAGCGACTACATGGAGGTCTGCTACCTCCTGCTCCACGGCGAACTGCCCAACGCCACCCAGAAGCGGGATTTCGAGAACACCATCACGCGCCACACCATGGTCCATGACCAGGTCAACAACTTCTTCCGCGGTTTTCGGCGCGACGCCCATCCGATGGCGGTGATGTGCGGCGTGGTCAGCGCGTTGTCGGCCTTCTACCACGATTCGACGGACATCAACGATCCGCACCAGCGGCTGGTCGCCTCGCACCGGCTGATCGCCAAGATGCCGACCATCGCCGCCATGACCTACAAATACTCGGTCGGCCAACCCTTCATGTATCCGCGCAACGATCTCGATTACGCGGAAAACTTCCTCTACATGATGTTCGCGGTGCCCTGCGAGCCCTACAAGGTCAATCCGGTGCTCGCCAAGGCGATGGACCGCATCCTCATCCTGCACGCCGATCACGAGCAGAACGCCTCGACCTCGACCGTGCGCCTGGCCGGCTCGACCGGCGCCAATCCGTTCGCCTGCATCGCCGCCGGCATCGCAGCCTTGTGGGGCCCCGCTCATGGCGGCGCGAACGAGGCGGTGCTCGCCATGCTGGCCAAGATCGGCAACAAGGACAACATCCCGCAGTTCATCGAGCGCGTGAAGAACAAGCAGGAAATGCTGATGGGCTTCGGCCACCGCGTCTACAAGAACTACGACCCGCGCGCCAAGATCATGCAGAAGGCCTGCCATGAGGTCCTGAGCGAGCTCAACATCAAGGACGAGCCGCTGCTGGATCTCGCCATGGAGCTCGAGCAGATCGCGCTCAACGACAAGTATTTCATCGAGCGCAAGCTCTACCCCAACGTGGATTTCTATTCGGGCATCATCCTGAAGGCGATGGGCATTCCGGTCAACATGTTCACCGTGCTGTTCGCGGTGGCGCGCACCGTCGGCTGGATCGCCCAGTGGAGCGAGCTGATCGCCGACCCGCAGCAAAAAATCGGGCGGCCGCGTCAGCTCTATACCGGCTACCCGCAGCGGCCGTTCACGCCGCTGCACATGCGGAAATGACCGTCACAAGGTTATAAATACGGGGAGTGCGCCATGGCGCTGCATGTCAAATCGACCAGTAGCAGAAACCCAGCCAGCAACTTCGTGTCGGTCCGCCACGCGAGCGCCACCGGCGGACAGCGGCGCCTGATCCGGCTCGGACCGGCAGCCAACGACAACCGCTCCTCGCGCGTCCGCTGGATGACGTGGCTGACCACCGCCATGACAATCGCCGCGGTGGTCCTTCTGGCGTCGATGCTCTGAGCCGAGTCGGGTCCGCTCTTCCTCCCGTCGAGGCATCATGTCGTCGGCACCCCGAGCCACCACCCTGCGGGAAACGCGCCCGCGTGCCGGCGATGTATTCTTGCGTTCGGGGTTGCTGCTTGCCCTCGTTCTGTTCGCCGGCGCAAGCGCGGCACGCGCCGATGACGCCGCCGGTGCATCAGGTGACGGCTCTCCCCCCTTCCAACTGCTCAAAATCGAGTCACTGAAGGACAAGCGGGTCTTTCCCGGGAAACTGTTCCTGCCGAAGGGCGCGGGTGCCCGCGTGCCGGTCGTGATCCTGGTGCCGGGCACGGATGGCGTCGACGAACGGCAGGACTTCTATCGCCCGGCTCTGATGGCGGCCGGAATCGGCACGTTCGAGCTCGACACGAAGACCGGTGTCTTCACCTCGGAGAAGGACAGGCCGGATTCCAGCTTCTTCGTTCCTGTCGTCTTCAGCGCCCTGCGAACCCTGCGCGCGATGCCGGCTGTCGATCCAGAGCAGATCGCTATCCTGGGCTGGTCGTTCGGCGGCGGGGTGACCATGCGCGCTGCCTGGGATCGCAGCCGCCGCCAGTGGCTGGCGTCGGGCGAGCGCGGTTTCGCCGCTCACGTCGGGCTCTACAGCGGCTGTAACCCCAATAGCGACCTCGCCAATGTGCCGATCCTGATCTTGGTCGGCGACAAGGACACCTACGGCGCCAGCCGCTCCTGCGATGAACTCGCGCGTAACAAGCGCCAGGTCGCCATGACGATCTATCCAGGCGCCCACCATGGTTTCGACAAACCGCACGTCGACAAACGTACGCGTGGCGGCACGATGGTCATGAAGTGGGACGAAACGGCGGCGTTGGATGCGCGGCGTCGGGTGGTCGAGTTCCTGAGCGCCGCCTTCCGCCGCTAGAAAATGCTTGCCGCGCGCCGATCACCCGCGCTCGATCAGCTCGATCTTGTAGCCGTCCGGATCCTCGATGAAGGCGATGACGCTGCCGCCGTGCTTCATCGGGCCGGGCGGACGCGGGATCTTGACGCCTGCCTTGGCCAGTCTGTCGCAGACGCCGTGGATATCGCGCGCCCCGATCGCGAAGTGGCCGAAGCCGCTGCCGATCGTGTAGGGCTCCTTCTGGTCCCAATTGTGGGTCAGCTCGATCAGCGTATTGCTGGCCTCGTCGCCGTAGCCGACGAATGCGAGCGTGAAGCGGCCCGACTCGTAGTCCTTGCGGCGCAGCAGGGTCATGCCGAGCAGCCGGGTATAGAAGTCGATCGATTTGTCGAGATCGAGCACCCGGATCATAGTGTGCAATAGACGCCCGTCGGTGATCGCCGGCACGGTTTTGTCCGCCGTGGCAACATCGCTCGTCATCGCGGTTCTCCCATGAATGTCGTCGGTGGCTGGTCAGGCACGCGCGCGTGATCGCCGGGCGTGATCGAGCACGACGCCGGCCGCCCGTTCGCTGGGCGGCGGGCCGCCGCGGCCGAGTTGGCGCGCGACCTCGGCCCCTCCTTCGATTTGGGCGCGGCGCGCGCTCTCGTCAAGCAGAAGGTCCTCGACCGCATCGGCGAGCAGCGCCGGCGTGCAGCGCTCCTGGATGAATTCCGGCAGCACGGGCTTGTCGAGAATCAGGTTCGGCAGGCTGGCATAATCCACGGTGGTCATCTGACGCACGATCCAGGCGGTCAGGCCGCTCACCTGATAGGCGATGGCGCTCGGCAGGCCCGCCACGGACAGCTCGAGCGCGACCGTGCCGGATGCGGCAAGCGCGGCATCGGCGGCGGCGAAGGCGGCGGATTTTTCGCCGGCCCCGGTGACGACGATGGTCGGGCACCGGCCAGGCGGCCGGCGGCCGCCTTGACCGGTTCGGCGACGTTCGACACCGTCGGCACCACGGCGCGAAGGTCGGGGAAGCGCTGCGCCACGAGCGCCAGGGTCTGGCCGAATATCGGCAGCAGCCGCGTGGTTTCGCTGCGCCGGCTGCCGGGCAGCACGCAGAGCAGCTTGGCCTGCGGCGGAATGCCGTGGCGCGTCCGGAAGGCGGCGCCATCGGCCTGGCCGAGATCGGTTTCGACGATGGGGTGGCCGATGAAGGTGGTCGGCAGCCCGACGCGCTCGAAATAGGGCGGCTCGAACGGCAGCAGCGCCAGCAGGTGGTCGAGGAAGCCGGCGATCATCTTGGCGCGGCGCGGCCGCCACGCCCACACGGTGGGCGCCACGCAATGCACCAGCGGAATGCCGCGATGGGCGACCCGCTTGAGCACCCGAAAGGCGAAGGCGGGCACGTCGATGCTGAGCACCACGTCGGGCTGCATGACCTCGATGGCGGCGGCCGTCTCGCGCACCCGGCGGAAGATGCGCGGCGCATGGGGAATCACTTCGATGATGCCGAAGATGGCGAGATCGGACAGCGGAAACAGGCTGGTCAGCCCTTGAGCCGCCATGGCATCGCCGCCGACGCCGGCGAATTCGACCGGCTCGCCGGCCATGCGGCGGATCGCCGCCATGATGTGGCCGCCGAGCTGATCGCCCGACGGCTCGCCGGCGATGAGGAAGATGCGCAGCGGCCTGTCCACGCCGGCCGCGTCGCCCCCGGAAGCCGCGGTCAAGCGCCGACCTTCGAATGGTGGTTCGCCGAATCACCGCCTTCCGGCTCGGACGAGAACCCGACGAGGAAGAGGCCCAGCCTGTCGGCCTCCGCGACGACCAGCGCGCGGTCGATCATCAGGGCATTGTCGGCTTCGACCGCGATGCCGCGCAACCCCGCCGCGGCGGCGCGCGCCACCGTTTCGGGGCCGATCGTCGGCAGATCGACGCGCCGGTCCTGTTGGGGCTTCTTCGCCTTGACCAGCACGCCGCCCGGTCCCGCGCGGCGTAGGCCGGCGCAGCGTTCGATCAGCGCGTCGGTGCCCTCGACGCCCTCGACGCCGAGCACCATGCCCTGCTGCACGACAGCCGATTGGCCGATATCGAGGGCGCCGATGGCGCGCGCGATTTCGATGCCGCGGCGGATATCCGACCAGGCGCCGTCATCGGGCGCGTGCCGGCCGAGCTGGCCGTGCGCCATGACCAATCCGCGCAGCACGTCGTCGGCGCCCACCACGTGAAACCCCTCGGATTCGAATTCGGCGACGATGGCGCGCAGCAGCCCGTCATCGCCGAGCGCCCGGCCGGCGACCTTGGCGAGGAAGCGCGCCATGCGCGCGTCCGGCATCAGAGCGCCGAGCGAGGGCCGCTTGACGGCGCCGGCGAATACCAAATCGACGACGCCGTTGGCACGCAGCAGATCGAGCGCCTTGCCCGCGGCGCCCAAGCGGATCCAGTCATGGAGAATGCCGTCGAGCGGCTGGTCCACCTGATCCTTGATGGCGAGGACATAGACCTCGCGGCCCGCCGCGCGCGCGGCCTCGACGAGGCGGACGGGCAGATCGCCCCGGCCGGCGATAATCCCGAGTTTGGCGGGTTTACTCACCGCCTCCACCCGCCGGCTCGGCCATCGGCAGGCACAGGCCGCGGGACGAATTCTGCCGCACAAATGTCAGAACTTCGCCCATCAACACATTGTTAGGAAATAATTTTTCCACATCGGCGACGCGTTCCTGCAGCGTGCCCTCCTGGGCGAACAGCAGCCGATAGGCGGCGCGCAGCTGGTGGATATCCTCGCGGTCGAAGCCGCGCCGCTTGAGGCCGACCAGATTGAGTCCGGCGAGATGGGCACGGTTGCCGAGCACCATGCCGAACGGGATCACGTCGGCTTCGACGCCCGACATGCCGCCGACCATGGCATGCTGGCCGATGCGCACGAACTGGTGGACCGCGGCGCCGCCGCCGATCACCGCATAGTCGCCGATCTCGATATGGCCGCCGAGCAGCACGTTGTTGACGATGATCACATGGTTGCCGATGCGGCAATCATGGGCGACGTGACTGGCGACCATAAACAGGCATTCGTCGCCGATACGGGTCAGCATGCCGCCGCCTTCGGTGCCGGGATTGATCGTGACATGCTCGCGAATGGTGTTGCGCGCGCCGATCTCGAGGCGCGACGGCTCGCCGTGATATTTCAGATCCTGCGGCTGATGGCCAATCGAGGCGAACGGAAACACCCGGGTGCCGTTGCCGATCTTGGTCCGCCCGGCGACCACCACATGGGACAGGAGTTGAACGTCGTCGCCCAGCTCGACATCCGGTCCGACCATGCAGAAGGGGCCGACCGAAACGCGCTCTCCGAGCTTGGCGCCCGCCTCGATGACGGCGGTCGGATGAATCAAGGCCATGAAACGGCCTAGCGATCGAGAATCATGGCGGCGTAAGTCGCCTCGGCCACGAGAACGCCGTCGACCTTCGCTTCGGCGGTGAACTTCCACACCATGCCGCGGTGGCGGTCCTTGATCACATGGATGCGCAACTGGTCGCCCGGCACGACGGGCTTGCGGAAGCGCGCGTTGTCGACCGACATGAAATAGACCAGCTTGCCCTCGAAAGCCTTGCCCAGAGTATGCACCACCAGCACGGCGGCGGTCTGTGCCATGGCTTCGATGATCAGCACGCCCGGCATCACCGGCTCGGACGGAAAATGACCCTGGAAGAACGGCTCGTTGACGGTCACGTTCTTGACGCCGATCGCGCTTTTGTCCGTGATCACTTCGTCGACGCGATCGATCATCAGGAAGGGATAGCGGTGCGGGATCATCTGCAGCACGCGCTGCAGATTGATGTTGATCGCGCTTCGGTTCTCGGTCTCCGCTTCCATCACCTACTCGCCCTTCCCCTTGCCCATCCGCATGATCATGGCTATCTGCCTGCGCCACTCGCGGACGGGCACTGCCGGAGCGCCGCCCACTTCGATGCCCGCGGGAAGGTGATGATTGACACCACTTCGCGCCGCCATCCTTACGCCAGAACCGATATTCAGATGACCGGCCACGCCCGCTTGGCCGCCGATTACGACAAAATCGCCGAGTTGGGTGCTGCCCGATATGCCGACTTGGGACACGATCACGCAGCCCTTACCCATTTGCACGTTGTGCCCGATCTGGACCAAATTATCAATCATACAACCGGCGCCGATCACCGTATCCGGCCCCGCGCCACGGTCTATGGTGGTATTCGCGCCGATCTCCACGTCATCGTGGATGATGACACGGCCGAGTTGCGGAATTCGCAGGTGGCCGGTGGCAGCACTGGCGAAGCCGAAGCCGTCCTGACCGATCCGCGCACCGGGATAGATGTAGACCCGGTCGCCGACAATGCTGTGGCTGATGCTGGCGCAGGCCCCGACGACGCAGGACTCGCCCAAGGTCACCGCGTCGCCGATCACCGCGTTGGCGCCGACATGACAACCCGCCCCAAGGACGGCGTGGCGGCCGATCACGGCACCCGCGTCGACACGGCAGCCCGGCCCGAGCTTCGCCGTGGGGTCGATCACGGCGCCGGCCGCGATGCCCGGCTCGACCGGCGGCGCCGGATAGAAGGCGCGGGCGATCTTGGCGAACGCCATATAGGGCGCTTCGCTGATCAGCAAGGCCATGCCGGCGGGCGCACGGTCGGCATGGGCGGCCGCGGTAACACAGGCACCCGCCCGGCTGACGGAAAAAGCATCGAGATAGCGCCGGTTGTCGAGGAACGTGAGGTCGCCGGGGCCGGCCCGATCGAGCGGCGCCACGTCGCTGATCACCCGTTCGCCATCGGCCGGGGTGGCCAGGGACGCCCCCGCGATCGATGCCAAATCGTCCAGTTTGAACGGCCCCGCGACCGTGAAGAATTTGGGGTCCGCCATGGCTCTACCTGCTCGGTGGAGGAGCCTTCGGCGGCGTAGCAGGCTTCGCCGGCGCCGCAGACGGAGTAGCGGAACCAGGAGGCGGTACCTTGACCGACGGCAGCTTGGCGTTCAGCCGCTTCATGACTTCGTCGGTGATTTCGAACTCCGGCGCGGCGTAGATCGTCGTGTTCTTACCCAGCACCAGGGTCAATTTGCGCTCGGTGACGAGTTGCTCGACGATTGCGCGTCAGCGATTGCTCCACAATGCGCTGCGCCGCCATGGTCGACTTGTCCAGCTCGCGCTTGCGATTCTGCACGTCGCGTTGAAGATTGGCGACCTTTTGCTCGAACTGTCGGCGCCTTTCGGCGAAGGCTTCGGGCGAAACGAGCGTGCGTTGACGATTGAGTTCCTGCTCGGCGGAACGCAACTCGTTTTCCTGCTTCGTGATCTCCTGCTGATGGACCGCGTACTGCTTTTCGATTTGCGCCTTGATCGACTTGCTGGCGGCCGAGTCCCGTTGCAGGCGCACCACATCGATAACCGCGACCCCCGACAGCCCCTGCGCCGATGCCGGAATGACCGCGCAGGCGAAGCAGATGACTGTCGCGACGAGTGCGAGGATGCGTGTCGTCATAATTTTAGAACCTTGAACCGAAGTTGAATGTGAAGAATTCCGTCTTGTCGAACGTCTCCTTGACCACGGCATAGCCGAGGTCGACTCGTACCGGGCCGAACGGAGTCTTGAACGCCGCACCGGCGCCCACCGTCACGCGCGGCGACGAAGAGTTGTTGATGCCGGGCCCGCCGCCCGGATTGTCCTCGACGCCCCATACGCTGCCCACATCGGTAAAGAGAATGCCCTTGAGACCGAACTCGCGGCCGACGCCGAGAGGCACCGCGATTTCCATTGTTCCGACATAGAACTTGTTGCCGCCGAGAGAGTCCTTGGTCGAGGCGTCGCGCGGGCCGACACCGCCGCGGGCGAAGCCGCGGAAACCGTCACTGCCGATGAAATAGCGGTTCGACAGACGCAACGGATCATCGGACAGGTTGTAGTTATAGCCGCCGCGCGCGCCGACGCTGAACACCCAATCGGTGAGGAAGGAATAGTAATAGGTGCTGCTGAGCTCGGTGCGGATAAATCTTTCGTCTCCGCCGAGACCCGCGAAATCGGTACTGAAGCGGATGACGTAGCCTTCCGTCGGATCCAGCCGGTTGTCGCGCTTGTCATAGGCGATGGTCTGGCCGATCGAAGACATTATCGATTCGCCTGCTTGGCGCTGGATATAGATCGACGACTCCTGGTTGACGTTCGATATGCGGTTGCGCCGGATGTTGTAATTCAAGGACTGCGACAGGCGCTCGTTATAGGTGAATCCGCTGCGCAGCTGGAGACCGGTGACCTTTTCCTCGAACGCGATGTTGCTGACCTTGTTGCGGGTCGTATCGGTGATGTCGAAGCCCGCCGACAAGTTGCGGTCGAGGAAATACGGGTCGGTGAAGCTCAGCTGGACTTCCTGGGTGATCGTGCCGATCATCAATCTCGCCGTGCCACGAAGGCCTTTGCCGAGCAGGTTGCGCTCGCTGATCTGGACGATGGCGATCGGACCCTGCGACGACGAGAATCCGCCGCCGATGTTGAACGAACCGGTCGACTGCTCCTCGACATTGGCCTGGAGCACGGTCTTGTCGGGTGCCGAGCCTTCGACCTGGCGCACGTCGATATTCTTGAAGAACTGCAGGTTGCGGATGCGCTGCCGCGACCGGTTGAGCTTGGCAGCGTTGTAGGCATCGCCTTCGACCAGGCGGAACTCGCGGCGAATCACCTTGTCTTCGGTGCGCGAATTGCCGCGGATGTCGATTCGCTCGACGTAGACGCGCGGCCCTTCGTTGATCTCGTAGGTCACCGAGATCGTCTTGTTTTCGCGGTCGCGGTCGATCCGCGGACGGATGTCGACGAAGGCGTAGCCGAGATTGCCGACCGCGTCGGTCAGCTTGTTGATGGTATTTTCGACCTCGTCGGCGTTGTACCAGTCGCGCTCGGAATAGGTGACCGACGACCGCAGCTTCTCGGGATCGAGCTCCGGCAGCTTGGTGGTGATCGAGGTCGGCCCAAACCTGTAGCGCTCGCCCTCTTCCACCGTGAAGGTGACGAAAAAGTCCTTGCGGTCCTGAGTCAGCTCGGCGACCGCCGAGATCACCCGGAAATCGGCGTAGCCGTGGGCCAGGTAGTATTTACGCAACAGCTCGCGGTCATTCTGCAGGCGGTCCGGATCGTAGATATCGTCGCCCAGCAGGAAGCTGAACCAATGGGACGACTGGGTATCGATGACGCCCTGCAGCCGCGAGTCGCTGAACCGCCGATTGCCGATGAAGGTCACCTGGCGGACCTTGGTTGCCGGACCTTCGTTGATCTCGAACACCAGATCGACGCGATTCTGCGACTGCGTAATGACCTTGGGCTCGACGGTCGCGGCGAAGCGACCCTGACGGCGGTAAAGGTCGAGAATGCGTTTCACGTCGTTCTGCACGCGGGTGCGCGTGTAGACCACGCGCGGACGCAGTTGGACTTCCTTCTCCAGCGCCTCGCGCTCGATGATGTCGTTACCCTCGAACGCCAAGCGGTTGATGATGGGATTCTCCACCACCTGGATGATCAGGGCATCGGTTTCCCGGCGCAGCGCGACGTCGGCGAACAGGCCGGTGTTGAACAGTGCCTTGAGGGAGGAATCGATGCGGTCGGCATCGAACGGATCGCCGGCTTTGATCGTCAGATAGGACAGCACCGTCTCAGGCTCGATACGCTGCAGCCCTTCGACCCGGATTTCGCTGATTCGCCCGCCCAACGGGATAGGCTGAGACATCGACGGCTGCGCCGCGCTCCAAGAAAGCAGCGTCACGACCAATGCGGCAAATAGTCCCCTGGAAACTGTACGCAGCAAACGCCCCACCTCGATCATGTCAGGTCACGAGACCTTTGAAAAACGCGACCACCCCTTCGAACCGCATCAGGTCCTGGTAGGTGACGAAGACGAACAGGGTCAATACCAGTCCCAGGCCGACACGGAAACCGTATTCCACGATGCGATCGCTCAACGGCCGGCCGCGGATTGCTTCGGCGCCGTAAAACAGCAGATGTCCGCCGTCCAGCATCGGAATCGGAAACAGGTTGATCAGCCCAAGATTGATCGACAGCACCGCGAGGAACCAAAAAACGTCGATCACGCTGCTTTCCGCCACCTGACCCGACATCTGGGCGATCCGGATTGGGCCGCCCAGATCGTCGGCTGAGCGCGAGCCGGTCAGCATCTGACCGACGGCTTGCAGCGTGTAGAATGACAGGCTGAAGGTCTGATCGACCGCGCGCCATACGGCCGAGAACGGATCATGGCGCACATAGGCGTTGCCCATGCGGCTGACACCGAGCAGCCCGATCTCCTGGCGATTGCCGAAGCGGTCGACCAACTCGCTGGGCTTGGGTGTCGCCGTGAGAGTGAGCTCGCGCCCGTCGCGCTGCACCGTCAGGCGCAGCGGCACGCCCGGGTTCATCCGCACGATCGTCTGAATGTCCTCGAAGCGCTCGATCTTGCTGCCGTCGATCCGCGTCACCACGTCGCCCGCCTGCAGGCCGGCGGCTTCAGCCGCGCTGCCGGTCTGCACTTCGCCGACGTCGGGTGGGGTAAAGGGCTGGCCGACCGTGGCGAACATCACCGCCAGGATGACGATCGCCAATACAAAATTGGCCACCGGTCCGGCGGCCACGATCGCGGCACGCTGGCCGGTCGATTTGTGATGGAACGAGACCGCCTGTTCCTCGGCGGTCATGGTGTGCGCTTCGCCGGCCTTGCCCGAGGCAGTTTCGCCGAACATCTTCACATAGCCGCCGAGCGGCAGCAGGCTGACCTTCCAGCGCGTGCCGCTCTTATCGGTCCAGCCGAACAGTTCCGGCCCGAAGCCGACCGAGAACACCTCGATGCGCACGCCATTGCGCCGCGCCACGAGGTAATGGCCCAGCTCGTGGATGAAGACGATGACCGTCAAAATAAAAATGAACGCGGCGCCGTTGGTCCAAATGAAATTCAGAATATCCATGTCAGCCCATAACTCTCATGGCTTGCCGGCCACCATGAGTCGCTCTGCTTCATGGCGCGCCAGGGCGTCGATTTGACAGACGTCGTCCAATGTCTCCGCCGGCATCGGCGGCAGCGTCTCCAGCGTACGCTCGACGATCCGGGTGATATCCAAAAACCCTATCTGACCCGTCAAAAAGCCCCGCACCGCGACTTCGTTCGCGGCGTTGAGGACTGTAGGAGCCCCCCGCCCGGCTTGCAAGGCTTCCCGTGCCAGCCGAAGGGCGGGAAAGCGAATGGGATCCGGGGCTTCGAAGGTCAGAGTGCCGATTTTGGCAAGGTCGAGACGGGCCGCCGGCGACGAGGCTCGGCGCGGCCACGCCAGGGCATAGGCGATCGGCGTACGCATGTCGGGCATGCCCATCTGGGCGAGCACCGAGCCGTCGGTGTACGCCACCATGCTGTGGATCACGGATTGCGGATGGACCAGAATCTCGATGCGCTCTTCGGGCACCGGGAACAGATAGTAGGCCTCGATCAGCTCGAGCCCCTTGTTCATCATGGTCGCCGAATTGACCGAGATCTTCGCGCCCATGTCCCAATTGGGATGCGCCACCGCCTGGGCCGGCGTGACATGTTCCATGGCGGCGAGATCGAGCCGCAGGAAGGGCCCGCCCGACGCGGTCAGGATGATGCGGTCGACCGCCGCGGCGTTTTCGAAGTCGAACACCTGGAAGATCGCGCTGTGTTCCGAATCGACCGGCAGCAAGGTCGCGCCGTTGCGCTTGACCTCGCGCAAGACGATATCGCCGGCACACACCAGACATTCCTTGTTGGCGAGGCCGACCGTGGCGCCTCGCTTGACCGCCGTCAGAGTCGGCTCCAGGCCGGCAGCGCCGACGATCGCGGCCATCACCCACTCGGCGGGCAGGTTGGCCGCCTCCATCAGGGCGTCGCGCCCCGCGGCCACGGCGATGTTGGTGCCGGCCAAGCCCGCCTTGAGCGCGCTGTAATGCTGTTCATCGGCGATCACCGCCAGCTGCGGCCGCAGCTTCAACGCCTGCTCGATCAGCAGGCGAACATTGCTGCGCGCGGTCAGCGCCTCCACCACATAGGCATCGGGCTGTCGGGTGATCAGGTCGACGGTGTTGCAGCCGACCGATCCGGTCGAACCGAGAATCGTGACATGACGCGGACCGCTGTGGCTGTCGGCCGACGATTCGCGCCGATGCAGATCGGACGGAAGGTTCACCGCCATAGCAATGCCCCGCCGCCCATGACGAGATAGACGAGCCCGAGCGCCGGGGCCGCCGCAAGCAGCCCGTCGACACGGTCGAACAACCCGCCGTGGCCCGGGATCATGCCGCCCGAGTCCTTGACGTTCATATAGCGTTTCACCCGGGATTCCAGAAGGTCGCCGGCCTGAGAGATCACCGCCAGCGCGCCGCCGGCCGCGACGAGCGGCCATACCGCCGAACTGCCGTACCACAGCGCCGCCATCAGGCTGACGAGCATGGCCGAGGCGACGCCACCGAACAGTCCGGCCCAAGTCTTGTTGGGGCTGATCGCGGGCGCGAGCTTGGGGCCGCCGATGGCGCGGCCGGCGAACAGCGCGCCGGTATCGGTCGCCCACACCACCGCGAGCAGCCAGAACGTCGTCGCCATGCCGTAAACCGGATCATGGCGCAGCCACAGCAGTGCCACCACGGGAATGCCGATATAAAGCGCGCCGAACGCCTGCAGCAGCGGCGCCTCGCGATGCAAGCCGCGCGACACGACATACAGCGCGGCAAAGCCGGCGGGCGCCGACCAGAGAGCTGCGGAATGACGCCCGAGCAGTGCCAGCACGACCGCGACGAGGACGAAGGCCGCCAGCATCCACGTCGCCGCGTCGCGCCGCCGTGCGCCGCACAAGCGGTCCCACTCGAACACCATGACGAGAGCGACCAGACCGAAAACGATGTCGAAGGCGGGAGGCCCGAGATACACGGTCACAAGGGCAGGGATCGCCAGAACGAGCGCGGAAAGCACCCTGAGCCGCATACCGGACAATGGCATGCTAGCCGCTCGAAGCTCCGTATCGCCGTTCGCGACGATGGAATTCATGAATAGCGTCTTCCAAATGCGACTTGTTGAAGTCCGGCCACAACACGTCGAGAAAGACGAGCTCGGCGTAAGCGGACTGCCATAGCAGAAAATTGCTCATCCGCTTCTCGCCGCTGGTGCGAATGAGCAGGTCGGGATCGGGCATGCCCGCGGTCGTCAAGTGGCCGCCGAAAAACGTCTCGTCGATATCCTGCGCCGCGATCTTGCCGGCCGCCACGTCTTCGGCCAGACGGCGCGCGGTGCTCGCGATTTCCTGCCGGCTGCCGTAATTCAGCGCCACGGTCAGATGCAGCGCGTCATTGCCTTTCGTCATCTCTTCCGCATTGCTGATCAGCGATACGATGTCGGGCGAGAACCGGCCGCGCTCGCCGATCACCCGCACCCGCACGCCGTTCTTGTGCAGATCGGCGATCTCGCTCTGCAGATAGCGCCGCAGCAGCAGCATGAGATCGGAGACCTCCGCTTCCGGGCGCTTCCAGTTCTCCGACGAGAAGCCGAACAGCGTCAGGTAGGACACGCCCAGCTCGAAGCACGCCTCGATGCTGCGGCGGACCGCTTCGGCGCCCTGCTTATGCCCGGCGGTGCGCGGCAAGCCGCGCGCTCGCGCCCAGCGTCCATTCCCATCCATGATGATGGCCACATGAGCAGGCACGGCCGTGTCGGCAGGCTGGCGAAGCGCTGTGTCCATCGTCCTCAGATCTGCATAATTTCTTTTTCTTTCGCCGACAGGGCCTTGTCGATGTCGGCGATATGCGCGTCGGTCAGCGCCTGGATCTTGTCCGCCCAGGTGCGGTGCGCGTCCTGAGAAAGCTGGCCGTCCTTCTCCATCTTTTTCAGCATCTCCATGCCGTCGCGCCGCACGTTGCGCACCGACACACGAGCCTGCTCCGAATATTTATGGGCGATCTTGCCCAATTCCGTGCGGCGCTCCTGGCTGAGCTCCGGAATCGGCACCCGCACCAGCTGGCCGTCGGCGCCGGGATTGAGTCCGAGGCCGGCCTCGCGGATCGCCTTCTGCACCGACACCACCAGGCCGCGGTCCCACACGCTGACCGTGATCATGCGCGGCTCGGGCACGCTGACGGTGCCGACCTGGTTGAGCGGCATCTGGGCGCCATAGGCATCCACGACGACCTTGTCGAGCAGATTGGCCGAGGCACGGCCGGTGCGCAGCCCGGTGAATTCGCTCTTCAGGGCGGTCAGGGCGCCGTCCATGCGGCGCTTGATATCGCTGATATCGGGATCGGCCATCTCAGTTCTCGTCACAAATTATAGTGAATCTTCCCTTGCCGGACACAACATCGGCCAATGCGCCCGGATTATGAAGGGAAAAGACCAAAATCGGAATCTTGTTTTCACGGGCCAGCGATATGGCGGCGGCGTCCATCACCTTGAGGTCCTGCGACAGGCACTCCAGGTAGCTGAGCCGATCGTAGCGCTTGGCATCCTTGACCTTTTTCGGGTCGGCCGAATAGACGCCGTCGACCTGAGTGCCCTTGAGCAGGGCTTCGCAGCCCATTTCCGTGGCCCGCAGCGCGGCGGCCGTGTCGGTGGTGAAAAAGGGATTGCCGGTGCCGGCGGCGCAGATCACCACCCGGCCCTTCTCCATATGGCGGATCGCCCGGCGGCGAATGTAGGGCTCGCACACGGTGGCCATGGGAATGGCGGACAGCACCCGGGTCGGCACGTCCATCCGTTCCAGCGTGCTCTGCACCGCCAGGGAATTGATGACGGTGGCGAGCATGCCCATGTAGTCGGCGCTCGCCCGCTCCATGCCGGCGGCCGCGCCGCTGACGCCGCGGAAGATGTTGCCGCCGCCGATCACCAGGCAGACCTCGACGCCCCGGCTGTGGACGGTCTTGATCTCCTGGCCGAGCCGGCGAACGGTTTCCGGATCGAGGCCATACTCGCCCGGCCCCATCAGCGCCTCGCCGGACAGCTTGAGGAGAACCCGGCGGTAGAGCGGCTTCGGAGCGACCTCGGCGATGGACGACATGACAGTCACTTTCTTTCGTTCGGCTGTCGGTCCAGCCAGCATCTCCTCGCCACGAGCGGCGCCGGACTGCGCTCGTGGCGTATGCTCCTCCGATCCTCGGCTGTCCCGGCGGCCTTACTGGCCGACGGTCGCCGCCACTTCGGCCGCGAAATCGGCCTGCGCCTTCTCGATGCCCTCGCCCAGCGCGAACCGCACGAAGCCCGCGACCTTGACCGGCGCGCCGACCGACTTGGCGGCCTCGGCGACGATCTTGGAGACCTTGGACTCGCCGTCGATCACATAGACCTGCTCGAGCAGCACGACTTCTTCATAGAACTTACGCAGGCGGCCTTCCACCATCTTGGCGATGATGTCTTCCGGCTTGCCCGACGCGCGGGCCTGGTCGGCCAGCACGTTGCGCTCGCGGTCGATGGCCGCCTTGTCAAGACTGTCGACCGACACCGATTGCGGATTTGCCGCCGCCACATGCATGGCGATCTGGCGCCCGAGCGCCTGCAGCTTGTCTTCGGCGCCGGCCGATTCCAGCGCCACCAGAATGCCGATCTTGCCGAGGCCCGGGCGCCGCCGCCGCGTGGACGTAGCTCGCCACGATGCCCTGGGACACCGACAGATGGGCGATGCGGCGGAGCTGCATGTTCTCGCCGATGGTGGCGACCAGGTCGGTCAGCTTGTCGGCGACCGTCTTGCCGCCCGGGTACGGCAGCGACCTGAGCGCTTCCAGGTCGGCGCCCTTGTCGAGCGCCAGCTTCGTCACCGTGGCGACGAAGTCCTGGAACTTCTCGTTGCGGGCGACGAAGTCGGTCTCCGAATTGACCTCGACCATGGCGCCCTTGTTGCCGCTGGTCTGGACCCCGACGAGACCCTCGGCGGCGACCCGGCCGGCTTTCTTCGAAGCGGCGGCCAGGCCCTGCTTGCGCAGCCAGTCCACAGCCGGCTCCAGATCGCCGTTGGTGGCGGCCAGAGCCTTCTTGCAATCCATCATGCCGGCGCCGGTCTTCTCGCGAAGCTCCTTCACCAGGGCTGCGGTGATTTCCGCCATGGGCTAACCTCAAACCTGAAATAAAGATTGTAACTGACTGAACGGGATAACTTAAACCCCGGCAGTGTCCTTTTCATCGACGCTCTCGGTCTTGACCGGGCGGGTCCGCTTGCGCTCCACGGTCGGCGCCTTGCGCTCGCCGCCCCGGCCGCGACCACGCCGCGCGCCCTTGTCGTCCGGGGCACCGCCGCCTTCGTTGCCGGACGCAGCCCCGTCGAGGGCTTCGGTCGGCGCTTCGTCGGACGCGCCGACGTCGACGCCGGCCGCCAGCATCTCCTGCTGGATGCCGTCGAGCACCGCGTCGGAGACCAGGCTGCAATAGAGGTCGACGGCGCGGATGGCGTCGTCATTGCCCGGAATCGGATAGGTGATGCCGTCCGGATCGGAATTGCTGTCGCACACCGCGACGACCGGGATGCCCAGCTTGGTGGCCTCGGCCACGGCGATCTTCTCGCGGTTGGTGTCGATCACGACCAGGATGTTGGGCAGGTCGCCCATTTCCTTGATGCCGCCCATGGCGCGCTCGAGCTTGTCGCGCTCGCGGGTGAGCTGGAGCAGTTCCTTCTTGGTACGGCCCGAGTTCTCCTCGGCCAGTTGCTCCTCGAGGTCCTTGAGCCGCTTGATCGAGACGGAGATCGTCTTCCAATTGGTCATCATGCCGCCGAGCCAGCGGTGATTGACGTAATACTGGCCGCAACGGGCGGCGGCTTCCGCCACCTTGTCCTGGGCCTGGCGCTTGGTGCCGACGAACAGCACGCGGCCGCCATTGGAGGTGACGTCGCGCACGGCCTGCAGGGCGCGATAGAGCATCGGCACGGTCTGCTGCAGGTCGATGATGTGCACGCCATTGCGCTCGCCGAAGATGAACGGTGCCATCTTGGGATTCCATCGGCCGGTGCGGTGGCCGAAATGGACGCCAGCTTCCAAAAGCTGACGCATGCTAAAGGTCGGGATAGCCATAACGATATTTCTCCGGTTGAGCCGCCGCGGGCGCTGCCCAGTCCGCCGAGGCGGCCCGGACACCGGAAGGGCCAGTCGGATGATCCCGCTCGGCCATGTCCCGCGTGTGGGTTGAGTTAGCGCGCGGATAAATAAACCTTAAGCCCCTGCTTGGCAAGTGGATTTGCCTGTCGAACGGGCTGGCCGAGCGACCCGAGGGGCGCCGAATCGGGCTATATTTCCAGCACGTTGGCGACCCCCGGCAGGGCCATCAGGGCGTTGGTCGCCGCGGGGGTCAGGGCATAGCCGCCGGGCACCTGGATTTCGACCTCCCGGTCGGGCGCCAGATCGAGCACCAGGGAGACCTGGCCGCGCCCCTTGGGGATGCCGGCGATGATGGCCTTGATCGCCGGCAGCGCGGTTTCGCCGCTCAGCGACACCCGCAGGGTCGGCGCCGCCGTGGCCGCGACCTCCTCGAGCAATTGGATACGATTGGCCATCAGGCGCACGCCCTCGCCGTCGCGCCGCGCGTCGGCCGTGACCAGCACCGCCGTGCCGGTTTCGAGCAGGTCGCGGGATTGGGCCAGCACTTCGGAGAACACCGTGATCTCGTACATGCCGCTGTTGTCGGACAGTTGCACGAAGGCAAAACGGTTGCCCTTGGCCGACGTGCGTTCCTTCTTGCCGATCACGGTGCCGGCGAGCTTGACGCGGGTCGCTTCGACCGACGACAGGCGCGGCGACATATCGGCGAAGCGGATCGCTTTCAAACGCTGCAGGCTCTTGGCATAGGCGTCGAGCGGATGCGCCGACAGGTAGAAGCCGATGGCGTCGAATTCATATTTCAGCCGCTCCATCGCCGACCAGTCGTTGACGGCGGGCAGCGCCTTGCTCATCGGCGCGAGACATTCGCCGCCGCCGCCGAACAGGTTGGCTTGCGCGCTGGCGCGCTCGCTCGCCGCCGATTGGGCGTGCGCCACCATCAGTTCCGTCGCGGCATGCGCCTGGGCACGATTGCGGTGAATCGAATCGAAGGCGCCGGCGGCGACGAGGCTTTCGAGCTGGCGCTTGTTGACGGCGCGCGGATCGCAACGGCCGGCGAGATCGAACAGGTCCTTGAACGGGCCGTTCGCCTCGCGCTCGCGCACCACGCTCTGCATCGCCTGCAGGCCGACGTTGCGCACGGCGCCCAGCGCGTAGCGCACCGCGCGGCTGCCGTCCGGCTGCGCTTCGACCGCGAACACCGGCTGCGACTTGTTGATGTCGGGCGGCAGCAGCTTGATGCCGAGCCGGCTCAACTCCTGACGGAAGGTGTTGAGCTTGTCGGTATTGCCGATGTCGAGCGTCATCGATGCGGCGAGGAATTCGACCGGGAAGTTCGCCTTCAGATAGGCGGTCTGATAGGCGACCAGCGCGTAGGCCGCGGCGTGCGACTTGTTGAAGCCGTAGCCGGCGAACTTGTCGACCTGGTCGAAGATCTGACGGGCGCGCGGCTCGGGCACGCTGCGCGCCACCGCGCCCTTGGTGAACTCGTCGCGCTGCTTGGCCATCGCGGCGACGATCCTTCTTGCCCATGGCGCGGCGCAGCAGGTCGGCGCCGCCGAGCGAATAGCCGGCGAGCTCCTGGGCGATCTGCATCACCTGCTCCTGGTAGATGATGACGCCGAAGGTTTCCTTCAGGATGCCTTCGAGGGACGGATAGAGGTAATCCGGCTCCTCCCGGCCGTGCTTGCAGGCGATGTAACGCGGGATGTTGTCCATCGGGCCCGGGCGATAGAGCGCGACGAGGGCGATGATGTCCTCGAAGCGGTCGGGCTTCAGCTTGCGCAGCACGTCGCGCATGCCCGAGCTTTCCAACTGGAACACGCCGGTCGCGTCGGCGCGCGCCAGCAGCTCGAAGGTTTTCCCGTCATCGAGCGGCAGCGCCAGGAGATCGAGATCGATGCCGCGCGCCTTGACCAGCTCGACGGCGCGCTGCAGCACGGTCAGCGTCTTGAGGCCGAGAAAGTCGAACTTCACCAGCCCGGCGCCCTCGACATATTTCATCGAGAACTGGGTCGCCGGCATGTCGGAGCGCGGATCGCGGTAGAGCGGCACGACCTCTTCGAGCGGCCGGTTGCCGATCACCACGCCGGCGGCGTGGGTCGAGGCGTGGCGGTAGAGCCCTTCGAGCTTCTGGGCGATGGCGATCAGCTTGGCGATCGCCGGATCCTCGTCGCGCATCTGCTGCAGCGCCGGCTCGCCGTCGATGGCCTGCGCCAGCGTCACGGGTTGCCGCCGGATTGTTCGGCACCAGCTTGCAGATGCGGTCGACCTGGCCATAGGGCATGCCGAGCACGCGGCCGACGTCGCGCAACACGGCGCGCGCCTGCAGCTTTCCGAAGGTGATGATCTGCGCCACCCGGTCGCGGCCGTATTGATCCTGCACGTAGCGGATCACCTCGTCGCGCCGGTCCTGGCAGAAATCGATGTCGAAGTCCGGCATGCTGACGCGTTCGGGATTGAGGAAGCGCTCGAACAGCAGGCCGAACCGCAAGGGATCGAGGTCGGTGATGGTCAGCGACCAGGCCACGACCGAGCCGGCGCCCGAACCGCGTCCCGGTCCGACGGGAATATCGTGCGCCTTCGCCCATTTGATGAAGTCGGACACGATCAGGAAGTAGCCCGGGAAGCCCATCGTATCGATGACGCCGAGCTCGTAATCGAGCCGCTCGCGATAGGGCCGCGCCACCTTCTCGCGCGCCGCCTCGTCCATGTCCTCCGTGAAGACATGGGCCGCCAGACGGCCCTCGAGCCCTTCGCGGGCCTGGGCGCGCAACTCCTCCGCCTCGGTGCGGCCGGCTTCCACCTTGAAGGCCGGCAACATCGGCTTCTTCGGCGTCGCCATGAAGGCGCAGCGCCGCGCGATGACCAGCGTGTTGTCGACCGCCTCGGGCAAGTCGGCGAACAGCGCGCGCATCTCGCCCGGCGATTTGAAGCGATGCTCCGGTGTCAGCCGGCGGCGCTTCGGATCGGACACCTGGGCGCCGTCGGCGATGGCAGAGCAGCGCATCGTGCGCCTCGTACATGCCTTCGTCGGAGAAGAACACGTTGTTGGTGGCGACCAGCGGCAGATCGATCTCGTAGGCGAGATCGAGCAGGCGCGCTTCGATGCGCGCCTCCTCCTCCAGGCCGTGGCGCTGCAGCTCGACATAGAGCCGCCCGGGAAACGCTTCGCTCAGCGCCTGCAGGCGTTCCCGCGCGGCATCGTCCTGGCCGGCGAGCAGCAGGCGGCCGACCGGGCCTTCGGTGCCGCCGGACAGCACGATCAGGCCTTCGCCGCGGGCGGTCAGATCGGCCAGCGAGACCTGCGCCGGCTCGCCGGGCACGCCGTCGAGATAAGCGTGGCTGAGCAGGCGCGTGAGATTGCTGTAGCCGGCTTCGGTCTGCACCAGCACGACCATCTTGTCCGGCGCCGCGGCGCGCGCATTGGCGCCGAAGCCGGCCTGCAGATTGCCGCTGTCCTCGCGCCGGATCGCCAGCTCGCAGCCGATGATCGGCTGCACGCCGGCATCGGCCAGGGCCATGGAGAATTCGTAGGCGCCGAACAGGTTGCGGCTGTCGGTCATGGCCGCGGCCGGCATGGCGTATTTGCGGCACAGCTCGGCGAGCTTGCCGATCTTCAGCGCCCCTTCGAGCAGCGAATAGGCGGTATGGACGCGGAGATGGACGAAATCGGCGTGGGCCATGGAAACGGAACGTGCCTTCGCGCTAAGGAATGACGCTCAGGATTCCACAGCCGGGGCGCCCGAGCAAGGTTCGCTGCCCACATCTGGTGAGCTACGCCCGGGTTATCCACCGGATATTGGAGAAATGACAAACGTCACCGGCTGGCCAGTCGGCCTCCTCCCCTTTTCCTCCCCCCTTGCGGGGGAGGTCAGGTGGGGGGTGTCTTTCCGATTGCACATTTGCGCCTGTTCACCCCCACCCCGGCCCTCCCCCGTCGAGGGGGAGGGAATCAAGTTGGATACGGTCGGTCCTCTCAGAACGTCCGTCGGCGAGGCTTGCTCTCGACTCTCAGGCGCTGGCTTAATTCAGTCCGCCGCGACGAGCAGCCCGTCCTGCATGGTGACGATGCGGTCCATGCGGCGGGCCAGTTCGGGATTGTGGGTCGCGATCAGGGCGGCGCGGCCGGTGCTGCGCAGCACATCCATCAGCATGGCGAAGACATGGTCGGCGGTGCGCTGGTCGAGGTTGCCGGTCGGCTCGTCGGCCAGCAGCAGGCGCGGCTGATTGGCGAGCGCGCGGGCGATGGCGACGCGCTGCTGCTCGCCGCCCGACAGCTCCGCCGGCCGGTGCGTGGCGCGCGCGCCGAGCTCGACCATGTCGAGCAGCTTGCGCGCCGCGCTCGGCGGCGGCGCGTTTCGACACGCCGGCCACCAGTTGCGGCAGCATGATGTTCTCCAGCGCGGAGAATTCCGGCAGCAGGTGATGGAACTGATAGACGAACCCGAGATGGTCGCGGCGCAACCGGGTGCGCTCGGCATCGCTCAAGCCGACGCAAGGCGTGCCGCCGAGATAGATCTGTCCGCCGTCCGGCTGTTCGAGCAGTCCGGCGATATGCAGCAGCGTCGATTTGCCGGCGCCGCTCGGGCCGATCAGCGCGATCACCTCGCCCGGCCAGATGTCGAGATCGACACCGCGCAGCACCTCGAGCTTGCCGCTGCCTTCCTTGAAGCTGCGCGTGACCTTTTCGAGCCGCAGGGCGGGCGATTCGTCGCCGGCCCGCGGCGCCGCCATGTCACTCATAGCGCAGCGCCTCGACCGGATCGAGCCGCGCGGCGCGCCACGACGGGTAGAGCGTGGCCAGCAGCGAGAGCGACAGCGACATGATCACCACGGTCGCGACCTCGTGCGGATCGACCACGGCGGGGAGCTGCGACAGGAAGTAGATTTCCGGCGAGAACAGGTTGGTGCCGGTGAGATATTGGATCCACTGCCGGATGGTTTCGATATTGGCGCAGAACGCCATGCCGAGCGCGAAGCCGAACACCGTGCCGAAGACGCCGACGGACGCGCCGGCCAACAGGAAGATGCGCATGATCATGGCGCGCGTCGCGCCCATGGTGCGCAGGATGGCGATGTCCCTGCCCTTGTCCTTGACCAGCATGATCATGCCGGAGATCACGTTGAACGCCGCGACCAGGATGATCAGGGTCAGGATCAGGAACATGACGTTGCGTTCGACCTGGATGGCGGTGAAGAAGCTCGAGTTCATCTGCTGCCAGTCGACCAGGCGCACGCCGGGACCGGCCGCCCTGGCGACCTCGTTGCGCACATTGCGCACGTTGTCCGGATTGTCGGTGGTGACCTCCAGCATGCTGACCGCATTGTCGAGCTGGAAGAAGGTCTGCGCCGCTTCGAGCGGCATATAGATGAAGTTGTTGTCGTGCTCGTACATGCCGACTTCGAAAATGCCGGCGATGCGATAGGATTGCACGCGCGGCACGGTGCCGAAGGCGGTGACATTGCCTTTCGGCGAGATCAGGTTGAGCGAATCGCCGACCCGCACGCCCATGCGCGCCGCCATGCGGCTGCCCACCAGCAGGGCGTCGTCGCCCTGGAAATCCTCGAGCGAGCCCATGATGATATTGTCGGAGAGGATGTGTTTGCCGGCGAGATCCTCGGCGCGCACACCGCGCACCACCGCGCCCGACGCCACGTTGTTGCCCGAGGCCATGACCTGGCCGTCGATCACCGGACGGACGCCGACGACGGAGGGCAGCTTGCGGATGCGTTCGGCGAGATCGTCGTAGTTGGTCAGCGCCACGCCCTGGCTATAGACGTTGAGATGGCCGCCGACGCCGAGGATGCGGCCGAGCAGTTCCTGGCGGAAGCCATTCATCACCGACATGACGATGATCAGCGTGGCGACGCCGAGCCCGATGCCGAGCAGCGAAAAGCCGGCGATCACCGAGATGAACCCCTCCTTGCGCCGCGCCCGCAGATACCGCCCCGCCACCATGCGCTCGAACGGCGAAAACATCAGACGGCCCTTTCCGTAAGTCACGAACACTGAGAAAGACGCTCGCTTCCCTTTACTTCGTCATGCCCGGGCTCGGCCCGGCCATCCACGTGTTTTTCACGCGCGGGAAAAACAAGTCGGGGATGGCCCGAACAAGTCGGGCCATGACGAGCTGGCAGGCATAGGCGCAAGCTGCCAAATGCCTGTGCATGGGCGGCATGAGTATCACGCCGCCTTGCCCTTGCCGATGCGCGCGAGCGCGGCTTCGAGCGAGAGTTCGGCGCGCTCGCCGGTTTTGCGGTTCTTGATCTCGACCTGGCCCTTCTCGATGCCGCGCGGACCGACGATGAGCTGCCAGGGCAGGCCGAGCAGATCCATGCGGGCGAACTTGGGCCCTGGCCGCTCGTCGCGGTCGTCGTAGAGCGTCTCGATCCCGGCGTTCTGCAGCTTGGCGTAGATGTCGGCGCAGGCGGCGTCGACCGTTGCGTCACCGGCGCGCAGATTGATCAGTCCGACCTGGAACGGCGCCACCGGCGCGGGCCAGATGATGCCCGCGTCGTCGTGGCTCGCCTCGATGATCGCGCCGACCAGGCGCGACACGCCGATGCCGTAGGAGCCCATCTCGACGGTGATCGGATTGCCGTCCGGCCCGGTCACCACGGCGCCCAGCGGCTTGGAATATTTGGTGCCGAAATAGAAGATATGGCCGACCTCGATGCCGCGCGCCGTCTTGAGCCGTTCGACGGGCACCGGGCAGTTGGCCGGATCGTGCTTCTCGTCGGCCGCGGCGTAGAGCGCCTTCATCGCCTCCGGATCGGGCTCGCCCGCGCCCGACCACAGGTCGTCGTAGGCCGCGTCGTAATAGAGCTGGCTCTCGCCGGTTTCGGCGAGGATCTGGAATTCGTGGCTCAGGTCGCCGCCGATGGCGCCCGGATCGGCGCGCACCGGAATGGCGCGCAACCCCATGCGCGCGAAGGTGCGCAGGTAGGTCGCATACATCGTATCGTAGGATTTCTTGGCGCCGTCGAAATCGATGTCGAAGGAGTAGTTGTCCTTCATGAGGAATTCGCGGCCGCGCATGACGCCGAAGCGCGGCCGGATCTCGTCGCGGAATTTCCACTGGATCTGGTAGAGCTGCTTGGGCAGATCCTTGTAGCTCTTGATGTGGCTGCGGAAGATGTCGGTGACGAGCTCCTCGTTGGTCGGCCCATAGAGCATCTCGCGCTCGTGCCGGTCGGTGATGCGCAGCATCTCCTTGCCGTAATCGTCGTAGCGGCCCGATTCGCGCCACAGCTCGGCCGGCTGCAGGGTCGGCATGAGGATCTCCTGGGCGCCCGCCCGGTCCTGCTCCTCACGCACGATCTGCTCGACCCGCTTCAGCACGCGCAGGCCCAGGGGCAGCCAGGAATAGATGCCGGCGCTCGACTGGCGAATCATGCCGGCGCGCAGCATCAGGCGGTGGGAGACGATCTGCGCCTCGGTCGGATTTTCCTTCAGGGTGGGCAGAAAATAGGTCGAAAGGCGCATGAAATCCTCGGGCGGGGTAAGCGGGGGCGCGCTGGAACGATGTCAGAGCGCGCGCCGGGTGGCGGGCGTGAGACTTTAGGCAAAGGGGCGGCTGAGCGCAATGGCGGCACCAGGGCGGTCCGCGCGAGACGCCGCGTCAGTGCGGGATCTGCCCCTGGCACAGGGCGGCGAGCGCGCGGGACTCGGGCGAGGTCAGCGGCTGGCCGTTGAAGGTGGCGCTGCCGTCCGGCTTGACCACGATCGTCCCGACCCGAGCCTCGGGTTTGAAGAACGCGGAATTCGCCGGAATGCCGAAGCGCTTCTGGATCTCCACCGTGATGTCGATGGCGATCTCGTCGGGCATGGCGATCGGCGGGTTGCTGCCGGGCAGATCGGCCGGCGCCACGGGGCGTCCCCGCGCGTCGACGCCGGGCTGATAGGCCACGTCGGGCGCCGGCTGATGCACGGCCAGCCGGGCGCAGTCGCCGCGGCTGATGATGACCACGGATTCTGCTGCCCTCGATGGGCTGGCGAACGCGAGCGTAGCCGCCACCACGCCGAGCAGGCATGCGATGCGGACAAGTGTGAGGAATGGAAGAACGCGGTGCCAATGCGCCATGGTGGGACTCTCGGCGAGTTTGGTTAAAAGCCTGTTAACGGCGGCCGGCGGCCTGCATCCAGGGCGGCGGCAGTTCGGCCAGATGCCGGTAGACCGCACAGCTCTCCTGATGCGCGCCCGGCAGGTAGCCCAGGCTCATCAGGAACTCGTTGACGATCTCGCCGCCGGTGAACACGAAGGTGCGGCGGAACAGCGTGACCCACTCCGCCTTGCGTCAGGGGATGGTGGGCGTCGATCCACGCCGCGAAGGAGCCGTGTGATTCGCGCAAGGCGAGCACGCGCCGCGCGTTCTCGATCGTCGCGGCGATCTTGAGCTTGTTGCGGATGATGCCGGCGTCCGCCAGCAAGCGCTGCACGTCGGGCTCGCCAAAACGCGCCACCACCGCGGGCTCGAAGCCGAGGAAGGCGCGCTGAAACGCCGCCCGCTTCTTCAGCACGGTGAGCCAGGACAGGCCGGCCTGGTTGATCTCCAGCACCAGCCGTTCGAACAGCACGCGCTCGTCGCGCTGCGGAAAGCCGTATTCGCTGTCGTGATAGGGCCCATGGAATGGATGCCCCGGCGCGCTCAAGCAGTAACCCGACATCGGCGCCTACTTTTCCCTGCGCTGTTCCATAGCCATGTAGGCGCGCAAGACAGCATTGATCCGAGACTGATAGCCAGCACCCTGTTTCTGAAACCAAGCAATGACGTCCTCATCCAAGCCGTATTGCGACCGGGCCTTTTGATTGCGGCATCAAAAGACGCGCGGTGCGGAAGAAATCGTCGCTCAATTGCGGAATATCGGAATAGTCGATGGCCTGGTCCGGCATGGACCTGAGCCGTCTAACGGCCAATTGGTCGAGGAACTCTTTGAACTTTTGACGTTCATGACGATCTGCCTTTCGGGCTGAAATGATCCTGATCTTTTCGCCGCGCTCCGCATAGACGATCACCACCGGCACATCTCGAAAAAATCCGATCGCAATGTACCGCGCCTCATCGATGCTCCGACGATCGTCTACCGCAACCAGCATCGGCCCGGCGAAACCGTGGTCACAATATCCTCGAACGACACGCCGTGCTTTCTCACGATTGGTTCGATTCTTAGCTTCGTCCCATTCGAACATCGAGCCTGCCTGATGCAAGTATATACGCTTGTATATACGACAGTCAACGCATCGTACAGGCACTCCGCGATTGGCGGAGCCTCCGCAACGCCCTCAGCCCTCGCGGAAGCTGATCCAATCGCTGGCGATGGCGTAATAGACGCCGGCGAACAGGATGCCGGAGATCAGCGTCGCGGCGCCGGCCTTGAGCCACAGGCGCGGATTGGCCGGCGCGCTGTCGGCGTGGCCCTTCTCGACAATCTCCGGCGCGCGCGCGCCGATCGGCAGCAGCGTGAACCAGATCAGCCACCACAGGATGACGTAGACCATGATGCCGGTGAACCAGTTCATGATCTAGACTCGCACCACATGGACCTGAGTCAGCGGCCGCTTGCCGCGCGCCGCCTTCAGGCTGCGCTGCACGGCGATGCGCACGGCGTCCTCGACCGCGGCGTCGTCCTCGCGCCCGTCGCGCGCCAGCTTCTCCACCGCGACCTGCGCCGCCGCGACGGCGGCCTTGATGGCGGTATCGCCCGATTGGGCGTCGAGCAGGCCTTGGGTGCTGACCTGCGGATCGGCCATCAGGCGGCCCTTGCGGTCGAGCACCACGGTAACCAGGGCGGAGCCGTTGAAGGTCATGCGCTTGCGCGCCGACAGCAGCCGGTCGTCGAGCGCGATCAGCCGCGAGCCGTCGAGCCCGAGCCGGCCGACTTGGCGCGCGGCCGACGATCTTGGCGCTTGCCCGGCGCGATCCGCAGGCAATCGCCGTTGGTCACGATCATCACTTCCGCCGCGCCGGCCTTGCGCGCGAACTCGGCATGCTCGATCAGATGGCGCGATTCGCCATGCATCGGCACGGCGATGCGCGGCCGCACCCAGCGATACATGCGGGCGAGCTCGTCGCGCGCCGGATGGCCGGAGACATGGATGCGCTCCTCTTTATCGGTGACGATCTGACACGCCGCGCCGGGCGAGCTGGTTCTGCACCTTGTAGATCGCCTTCTCGTTGCCTGGGATCTTGCGCGACGAGAACAGCACCACGTCGCCGCGGTCGAGCACCACGTTGGGATGTTCGTTGGCGGCGATGCGCGGCAGCGCCGCGCCCTGCTCGCCCTGGCTGCCGGTGCAGATCAGCAGCACCTCGTTGCGCGGCAGATAGCCGATGTCATGCTCGGTCAGGAACGGCGGGATGTTCTGCAGATAGCCGCAGGCCTGCGCCACCTCGGTCATGCGCCACAGCGAGCGGCCGACCAGGGCGGCGCGGCGGCCCGTCGCCATGGCGGCATGCACCGCCGATTCGACGCGCGCCACGTTGGATGCGAAGCAGGCGATGGCGACCCGCTCCTTGTAGCGGCCGACCACCTCGGCCAGATTTTCGCGGATCTCCGCTTCCGACCCTGCCTCGCCCGGCACGAACACGTTGGTCGAATCGCAGACCATGGCGAGCACACCTTCGTCGCCGAGCTGGCTCAACCGCGCCTTGTCGATGGTCTGGCCCAGCATCGGCTCGGGATCGATCTTCCAGTCGCCGGTATGGACGATGGTGCCGAACGGCGTCTTGATCGCGAGCGCGTTGGGCTCCGGGATCGAATGGGTGACGGTGACGAATTCGATGTCGAAGGCCCCGAGCGTGATGCGACCGCCGAGCGGTACCTCGGTGATGTCCGCTTCCTGGGTGAGCCCCGCCTCGGCCAGCTTGGCCTTGAGCAGGCCGGCGGCGAACGGCGTGGCATAGAGCGGCGCGCGCAACTGGCGCCACAGATGGGGCACGGCGCCGAGATGATCCTCGTGGGCGTGGGTCAGCACGATGGCGAGCAGATCCTTCGCGTTCTCGACGATGAAACGCGGATTGGCCATGATGACGTCGAGGCCGGGCATGGTCTCGTCGCCGAAGGTGATGCCGCACTCGACGGCGATCCACTTGCCGCGGCAGCCGTAGAGATAGAAGTTCATGCCGATCTCGCCGGCGCCGCCGAGCGGCAGGTAGACCAGCCCGTCGCGCGCGGCCTTCAGAATCGCTTCATTGTCCTCGCGCTCGCGGAGGATTTCGGCAGGTGTTGCATTCATGACTTACGAAGCCTTGTTGAGCCGCCAGATGGCCATCAGACCGCGCACCGTCAGGTGCGGATCGAGATGATCGATCGCCGGCGTCGCGTCGGCGAACAGCGGCGCGAGCCCGCCGGTGGCGATCACCGTCGATTTGCGGCCGATCTCCGCGGTCATGCGCGACACGAGCCCCTCGATCAGGCCGATATAGCCCCAATAGACGCCGGACTGCATGGCGGGAACCGTGGATTTGCCGATGACGTGGGGCGGCCGCATGACGCCGATGCGTGGCAGTTTGGCCGCGGCCTTATGCAACGCTTCGAGGGAAAGATTGATCCCCGGCGCGATCACGCCGCCGACATAGTCGCCCGCCGCATTCACCACGTCGAACGTCGTCGCCGTGCCGAAGTCGAGCAGGATGAGGTCGCCCGGGTAGCGCTCGTGGGCCGATACCGCGTTGACCAGGCGGTCGGCGCCGACCTCGTCGGGCGTTTCGAGCAGCACCTTGACACCGAGTTCGACTCCGCTGTCGCCGACCACCAGCGGCTGGGTCTTGAAGTAGCGCTTGCACAACGATTGCAGGTTGAACAGCGCATCGGGCACCACGGTCGCGATGATCGCGCCGGTGACATCGTCGCGGTTCAATCCGTCGAGGGCGAAGAGTTGGGTGAGCCACACGGCATATTCGTCGGCGGTGCGGCGGCCGTCGGTCGCGATGCGCCACTCGCCACGGATATCCGCGCCGTCGCAGATGGCGAAGACCGTATTGGTGTTGCCGCAGTCGATTGCCAAAAGCATGTCAGCCCGTCCGAGCCCCAAGGTGTGTCATCGCCGCCGGGAAGAACACGTCGCCCGCGGTGATGCGCAGCGGACGCGGGTCGATTCCCTGACCGGCGTCGCCCGATTGGGCGCTATGGAGAAGCAAGGCCCCCTCCTCGTCAAGCCCGGTGAAGATGCCGGTCAGCGTGCGGTTCTCCAGACGCACCGAAATCGGGCCGCCGAGTCCCACCGCGCGCCGCAGCCAGGACTCGCGCAGAGCGGCGAACCCATCGGCGCGCCAGCCGTCGTACCGGGTGAGGAAATGCCCGGCGAAGCCGCGCAACACGCCGGTGACATCCGCCGCTGCCCCTTCGGCCGCCAGCGAGGTGGCGGGAAATTCCACGGCCGTCGGATGGCTCGCCACGTTGATGCCGACGCCGAGCACCAGCCATGCGGCCGCGCCATCGGGCCGCATGTCGGTTTCGAGCAGCAGCCCCGCCACTTTGCGCCCGCCGACCAGCACGTCGTTGGGCCACTTGCAGGCGATCGCCCTGCCCGCCGGCAGCACGCTCGCCGCCGTCTCGGCGATGGCGAGCGCCGCGGCGAAGCCGAGCTGGCCGACCTTGGCGACCGGCGCCGCGGGACGCAGGATGATGGAGACGTAAAGGTTGCCGGCGGGCGACTGCCACGACCGCCCGCGCCGGCCGCGGCCGGAGGTCTGCGCATCGGCCCAGATCAGGGTGCCTTCCGGCGCGCCTTCGGCCGCGAGACGCTTGGCGACATCGTTGGTGCTGCCGGTCTCGGCCAGATGAATACAGCGGAAGAACGGCGGCACACCCGCAACGGCGGCGGCCGCCTCAGATGGCCCGTCGGACGGCTGGCGGGCGCGATCGCCCACCGGGGTTATCCCGGAAACAGGGCGCGCGCGGCCCAATCGGCGCCAATCAGGATGGGTGTCGGCCAGATGAAGAACAGCAGGGTGAAGAGCCCGGTGCCGGCCAGAACCAGCCGCATCTCGCCGCCGATCGGCCGGTCGAACACCTCGGTCGGCTCGTCGAAATACATCAGCTTGACGATGCGCAGGTAGTAATAGGCGCCGACCACGCTGGACAGCACGCCGATCACGGCCAGCGTGTAGAGCTCGGCCTCGATCGCCGCCTGGAAGACGAAGAACTTGGCGAAGAAGCCCGCCATCGGCGGAATGCCGGCCATCGAGAACATGAACACGCCCATGGCGAGGGCCAGCAGCGGATTGGAGCGCGCCAGGCCGCGCAGATCGTCGATGTTCTCCACCATGGTGCCCTTCACGCGCATGCACAGGATGCAGGCGAAGGTGCCGGCGCTGGCCAGCAGGTAGATCGCGAGATAGACCGCGACGCCGCGGATGCCCGCCTCGTTGCCGGCGGCCAAGCCGATCAGCACATAGCCGATATGGCCGATCGAGCTGTAGGCCATCAGCCGCTTGATGTTGACCTGGTTGATCGCCGCGAAGGCGCCGAGCAGCATGGAGGCGATCGAGATGAAGACGATGATCTGCTGCCACTGGTCGAGCAGCCCGCCGAACGGCCCCATGAGGGTGCGCACGAACAAGGCCGTGGCGGCGATCTTCGGCGCCATGGCGAAGAAGGCGGTGATCGAGGTCGGCGCGCCTTCGTAGACGTCCGGCGTCCACATGTGGAACGGCACGGCGGCGACCTTGAAGGCGAGGCCGGCGATGACGAACGACAGGCCGATCACCACGCCGACCGAATAGGTATCGCCGAGCACTTCGGCCAATCCGGCAAACGTGGTCGTGCCGGCGAAGCCATAGACCATGGAGGCGCCATAGAGCAGCATGCCCGACGACAGGGCGCCGAGGACGAAATACTTGAGGCCGGCCTCGGTCGAGCGCACCGAGTCGCGACGGATCGCGGCGGCGACATAGAGCGACAGGCTTTGCAGCTCGAGCCCGACATAGAGCGCGATGAGATCGTTGGCCGAAATCATCAGCATCATGCCGAGCGTGGCGAACAGCATGATGACCGGATATTCGGCGCGCGCGAACTTCTCGCGCTCGACATAGTCGACCGACATGATGAGCGCGAGCGCGGCACCGAGCAGCACCAGCGGCTTCATGAAGGAGGCGAAGGAATCGACGATGAACAGGCCGCCGAACGCCGAGGCCGGCTCGTCGGCGTGCAAGGTCATGACCAGGAGCGCGGTCACCGCCAGCACCGCGACGGCGAACCAGCTCAGCACGCGGGTGTAGCCGTCGCCGCGGAAGGCGCCCAGCATGAGCAGCGCGATGGTCGCCAGCGCCAGGAAGATCTCGGGCGCCGCCGGAGCGATCTGGGCGATGTCGAAGCGGGTCATCGGCACTCGTTCCTTGCCTTTATTGGGCCAGCGCGGTGGCGGGCGTGACGCCGACCGCGGCCTGATAGTTGTCGATGAGGTTGGCGACCGAGCCGTGGATGATGTCGAAGAACGGCTGCGGATAGATGCCCATCCACAGCACGACGAGGATCAGCGGGATGAAGATCAGGCTTTCGCGGCCGCTGAGATCCGTCATCTTCTTGAGGTCCTCGCGCTCGAGCTTGCCGAAGATCACCCGGCGGTAGAGCCACAGCATGTAGGCCGCGCCGAGAATGATGCCGGTGGTGGCGAGCGCCGCGACCCAGGTGTTGACCTGGAAGGCGCCGACCAGGACGAGGAATTCGCCGACGAAGCCGCTGGTGCCGGGCAGGCCGACGGCGCCCAGCGTGAAGACCATGAACACCACGGCATAGGCCGGCATGCGGTGCACCAGGCCGCCGTAGCGCGCGATCTCGCGGGTGTGCAGCCGGTCGTAGACCACGCCGACGCAGAGGAACAGCGCGCCGGAGACGACGCCGTGGCTCAGCATCTGGAAGATCGCGCCTTCGATGCCCTGGGTGTTGAAGGTGAAGATGCCGATGGTCACGAAGCCCATGTGGGCGACCGACGAATAGGCGATCAGCTTCTTCATGTCCTCCTGGGCGAGCGCCACCAGGGAGGTGTAGATCACCGCGATGACGCTGAGCGCGAAGATCAGCGGCGCGTAGAAGGTCGAGGCCTCCGGCAGCATCGGCACCGAGAAGCGCAGGAAGCCGTAGCCGCCCATCTTCAGGAGCACGCCGGCGAGGATCACCGAGCCCGCCGTCGGCGCCTCCACGTGGGCGTCGGGCAGCCAGGTGTGCAGCGGCCACATCGGGATCTTCACCGCGAAGGAGGCGAAGAAGGCGAGCCACAGCCAGAGCTGCATCTCGTAGGGGAAGCGGGTGTTGAGCAGCGTCGGGATGTCGGTCGTGCCGGCGTGGAAGTAGATCGCCAGCAGGGCGAGCAGCATCAGCACCGAGCCGAGCAGCGTGAAGAGGAAGAACTTGAAGGCGGAATAGACGCGCCGCGGACCGCCCCAGATACCGATGATCAGGAACATCGGAATCGAGCACGCCCTCGAAGAACAGGTAGAACAGCACGAAATCGAGCGCGCAGAACATGCCCACCATGAGCGTTTCCAGCAGCAGGAACGCGATCATGTATTCCTTCACCCGCTCCTTGATGGATTCCCAGGAGGCCAGGATGCAGAGCGGCGTCAGGAAGGTGGAGAGCAGCACGAACAGCACGGAAATGCCGTCGACGCCCACGTGATAGAAGATTTCGAATCCGGGAATCCATTCGGCGCGTTCGACGAACTGGAAGCCGGCGACACCGCGGTCGAAACCGAACCACAGGAACAGCGACAGCACGAAGGTGATGACCGAGGTCCATAGGGCCACCGCGCGGGCGTTGCGCGCGACAACGGCCGGCTCGCCGCGCACGCAGGCGATGAAGCCCGCGCCGAGCAGCGGCAGGAAGATGGTGAGCGAGAGAACGGGCCAGTCGATGTTCATCGGTTCAGCCCGCCCGCACGACGAGATACCAGGTCACGAAGCCGGCGATGCCGACCAGCATGGCGAAGGCATAGTGATAGACGTAGCCGGTCTGCAGTTGCGACGCCCTGCGCGCGATGCGGATCGTGGTGGCGGCGAGGCCGTCCGGGCCGAGGCCGTCGATGACGGCGCCGTCGCCGCCTTTCCACAGCCCGCGTCCGATGCGCACGGCCGGCCGGACGAAGATCTTGTCGTAGAGCTCGTCGAAATACCATTTGTTGTAAAGGAACAGGTAGAGGCCGCGGAAGGTATTGGCGATCTTGCCCGGAATGCTGGGCCGGAACAGATAGAACCAGTAGGCCAGCACGATGCCGATGACGCCGACGGCAACCGGTGACAGCTTGACCCACAGCGGCACGTCGTGGGCCGCGTGCATCGCGTGATGGTGTTCCAGGATGACGATCGACTTGCCCCAGAACTCGTTCCATGTGCTCGCCGACGAACCAATCGAAGGCGAGCCAGCCGGAGAACACCGCGCCGATCGCCAGGAACGGTCATCGGGATCAGCATGGAATTCGGACTCTCGTGGACATGGTGCATGACCTTCTCGTCGGCGCGCGGCTTGCCATGGAAGGTCAGCAGCAGCAGGCGCCACGAATAGAAGGCGGTGAGCAGCGCCGCGAGCACGCCGAGCCAGAAGGCATACATGCCCCATGGCGTTTGGGAGGCATAGGCCGCCTCGAGCACGATGTCCTTGGAGTAATAGCCGGCGAAGAACGGGATGCCGGCGAGCGCCAGCGAGCCGACCCACATCAGCATGTAGGTGTAGGGAATGTAGCGGTAGATGCCGCCCATCTTGCGGATGTCCTGCTCGCCCGACATGGCGTGGATCACCGAGCCGGCGCCGAGGAACAGCAGCGCCTTGAAGAAGGCGTGGGTGGTCAGGTGGAACATGGCGGCGGGATAGGCCGAGACGCCGGCGGCGAAGAACATGTAGCCGAGCTGGCTGCAGGTCGAATAGGCGATCACCCGCTTGATGTCGTTCTGCACCATGCCGACGCTGGCGGCGAAGATCGCCGTGGTGGCGCCGACGATGGTGACGACCATGAGCGCGGTCTCGGAATACTCGAACATGGGCGACAGGCGGCACACCATGAAGACGCCGGCGGTCACCATGGTGGCGGCATGGATCAGGGCGGAGACCGGCGTGGGGCCTTCCATGGCGTCGGGCAGCCAGGTGTGCAGGCCGATCTGGGCCGATTTGCCCATGGCGCCGATGAACAGCAGGATGCAGATGATCGTCATGGCCGAGCCCTCGAAGCCGAGGAACTGCAGCGTGCTGCCGGCCTTGTCGGGCACCGCCGCGAACACCTGGTCGAACGCCACGGTGTTGAACAGGAAAAAGGTCGCCATGATGCCGAGCGCGAAGCCGAAGTCGCCGACCCGGTTGACCAGGAAGGCCTTGATGGCGGCGGCGTTGGCCTCCGGCTTGTCGTACCAGAAGCCGATCAGCAGGTAGGAGGCGAGGCCCACCCCTTCCCAGCCGAAGAACATCTGCACGAAGTTGTTGGCCGTCACCAGCATCAGCATGAAGAAGGTGAACAGCGACAGGTAGGAGAAGAAGCGCGGGATCGACTTGTCGTGCGACATGTAGCCGATCGAATAGACATGCACGGCGGCCGAGACCCAGGTCACCACGCAGATCATCACGGCACTCAGCGTGTCGAAGCGCAGAGCCCACGAGACTTCGAAGGCGCCCGAGGTGAACCAGGTCATGACCTCGACGTCGCGCGGCTGGCCGAGCACGGCGACCTGATAGAAGATCGGCACGGCGAGGACGGCGGAAATCAGCAGGGCGCCGCAGGTGACGATCTGCGCGCCGCGGTCGCCGAGGAAGCGGCCGAACAGTCCGGCGATGATGGAGGCGATCAGCGGCAGGAAGATGGCGGCGGAGTACATTCCTACCCCTTCATCATGTTGATGTCCGTCACCGCGATGGAACCCCGGTTGCGGAAGTAGACGACGAGAATGGCGAGCCCGATGGCGGCCTCGGCGGCGGCGACGGTGAGCACGAACAGGGCGAAAATCTGGCCGACCAGGTCGCCGAGATGGGTCGAGAACGCCACCAGGTTGATATTGACCGCGAGCAGCATGAGCTCGATCGACATCAGGATGACGATGACGTTCTTGCGGTTGAGGAAGATGCCGAACACGCCGAGCGTGAACAGGGTGGCGGCGACCACCAGGTAATGGACGAGCGAGATTTCGAGCATCAGATCCCCTTCCCCGTCTCGACCTTCTTGATTTCCACGCTGTCGGCGACGAGCCGGCCGGTCTGGCGGCCGATGTTCTGGCGCCGCACCCCTTCGCGGGACCGCAGGGTGAGCACGATGGCGCCGACCATGGCGACCAGCAGCACCAGGCCGGCGACCTGGAACAGATAGGCGTATTGGGTATAGAGCAGTTGCCCGAGCGCGCGGGTGTTGCTGATCTCGGCCATCGGCGGCACCGGCGCCTGGGCGAGCAGGCCGGTGTCCGGCAGCACCGCCCAGGTGGCGAAGACGAACACCAGCTCGGCGAGCAGGATGAGGCCGACCAGGGCGCCGATCGGCAGATATTGCAGGAATCCAGCGCGCAGCTCGGCGAAATTGATGTCGAGCATCATGACGACGAACAGGAAGAGCACCGCCACCGCGCCGACATAGACGATCACCAGGATCATGGCGATGAATTCGGCGCCCATCAGCACGAACAGCCCGGCCGCGTTGAAGAAGGCCAGGATGAGGAACAGCACCGAATGCACCGGATTGCGCGCCGAAATCACCATCACGGCGGAAGCGATGGCGACGGCGGAGAACAGGTAGAACGCGAGGGCCTGGATGATCATGGGCGGGTGCCCGCGCCTTTCGCTGAGGTCATGGCTGTCACCCGATGCCATGCCCCCTGTGTAAGCACTGTCGCGCTACCCGCATCATTCCTCCTCGCGTCATGGCCCGGCCAGGCCGGGCCATCCACGCGTTTTTTGCGTCAGCCCGAAAAAGAAAAGTCGTGGGTGGCCCGGACAAGCCGGGCCATGACGCTTTCCTTATAGGTCTTTGCTGCTGCCATTGTCCCCTGCGGCTCGCTCAGCGGTATGGCGCTTCGGCGGTCAGGCGGGCGGCGAGCTCCGCCTCCCAGCGATCGCCGTTGGCCAGCAGTTTGTCCTTGTTGTACATCAGCTCTTCGCGCGTCTCGGTGGCGAATTCGAAGTTCGGCCCCTCGACGATGGCGTCCACCGGGCAGGCTTCCTCGCACAGCCCGCAATAGATGCACTTCGTCATGTCGATGTCGTAGCGCGTGGTGCGGCGGCTGCCGTCGTCGCGCGGCTCGGCCTCGATGGTGATGGCGAGCGCCGGGCACACCGCCTCGCACAGCTTGCACGCGATGCAGCGCTCTTCGCCGTTGGGATAGCGGCGCAGGGCATGCTCGCCGCGGAAACGCGTGCTGAGCGGCCCCTTCTCGTAGGGGTAGTTGATGGTGACCTTGGGCTTGAACATGTAGCGCAGGGTCATCCACATGCCGTTGGCCAGTTCCGACAGGAACAGGCTGCGCGCGGTGCGGTCGAGAAATGCCATGGCTCAGCCCCCCTTCACCGGCGCCCAGCCGAACGTCACCAGGACGCCGGCGGTCAGCACCAGCCAGAACAAGGAGAACGGCAGGAACACCTTCCAGCCGAGCCGCATCAATTGGTCGTAGCGATAGCGTGGCACAGTGGCGCGCACCCAGATGAAGACAAACAGCAGAAGCGAAATCTTGAGGCCGAACCAGACGATGCCCGGCACCCAGTTGAAGGGCGCGATATCGAAGGGCGGCAGCCAGCCGCCGAGGAACAGGATCGTCGTGGTGGCGCTCATCAGGATCATGTTGGCGTATTCGCCGAGCATGAACAGGCCGAAAGTCATGGAAGAATATTCGACGTTGTAGCCGGCCACCAGCTCGGCCTCGGCTTCGGGCAGGTCGAACGGCGAGCGGTTGGTCTCGGCCAGCGCCGAGATGAAGAAGATGACGAACATCGGCAGCAGCGGAACCGCGAACCATACGCCCAGATCCTGCTGAGCGCGCACGATGTCGGACAGGTTGAGCGAGCCGACGCAGAGCAGCACGCTGATCATGACGAAGCCGATGGAGACCTCGTAGGACACCATCTGGGCCGCCGAGCGCATGGCGCCGAGGAAGGCATATTTCGAATTCGACGCCCAGCCGGCCATGATGATGCCGTAGACGCCGAGCGAGGAGATGGCGAACAGGTAGAGGATGCCGACGTTGATGTCGGCCAGCACCATGCCGTCGTCGAACGGGATCACCGCCCAGGCCGACCAGGCTCAGGGTGAAGGTGAGCAGCGGCGCGATGATGAACACCACCTTGTTGGCGCCCATCGGCAGCACGGTTTCCTTGAGCACCAGCTTGAGCCCGTCGGCGAACGGCTGCAGCAGGCCGAACGGCCCCACCACGTTCGGGCCCTTGCGGATCTGCATGGCGCCGATGACCTTGCGCTCGAAATAGGTCAGGTAGGCGACGCTCACCAGCAGCGGCACCAGAATGGCGACGATCTGCAGGACGATGATGGTCGTCGGCAGACCGTAGGAGTTCCAGAATTCAAGCCATGGGTGCCGGTCAGCTCCTTGGCACGCGCCAGTTGCACTTCCGAGCATTTCGCCATGGTGACGGAGGCGCGCGAGATGGGATCGGTCATATAGAAATTCGCGATCGGCGAGCGGAACGGCTGGGCGTCGCCGCCGAGGCTGGCCGGGCGCCGCGATCGGCTCCCAATGGGCCGGCAGCACGCGGTCGACCACCCGGAAGGTCGTCGTTCGCGGCGACCAGGCGGGCGCGGATCTGCGCCAGGCTGTCGTAAGGCAGCGTCTTGCCGAGCACCTGGGACAGGGCGCGCAGGATCTTCCAATCCTCGCGCGCGTCGCCGGGCGGCGTGGTCGCCTGCTGGGCGCGCTGCACGCGCCCCTCGGTATTGACGTAGGTCGCGTCTTTCTCGGTATAGGCCGCGCCCGGCAGGATGACATCGGCGCGATGCGCCGCGGCGTCGCCATGGTGGCCCTGATAGATCACGAAGGCGTCGCCGAGCGCGGTTCATGTCGATCTCGTCGGCGCCGAGCAGATAGACCACGTCGATGGCGCCGCCCTTGGCGCCCTCGAGGATGCCGGCCACGTCGCGGCCACCGCGCGCCGCGGCACGAAGCCGAGATCGAGGCCGCCGACCCGCGATGCCGCGGTGTGCAGCACGTTGAAGCCGTTCCAGCCTTCCTTGATCATGCCCGAGCTTTGCGCGAGTTGTGCGGCGGCGGCGAGGATCTGCGCGCCGTCGGCACGGGCGAGCGCGCCCTGCCCGACGATCAGCATCGGGTTCTTGGCCTGCTTGCAGCGTTTCGGCGATCGGATGCTTGCCGGCGACGACATCCGCCAGGGTCTGCGCCCCGGCGCCGAGGTTCGCCACATGGAACGTCAGATCGAGCCGGCGCGCCGATCGCCGCGATCTTGAAGCCGCCCATCAGGAAGCGCTTGCGCAGCCGCGCGTTGACGATCGGCGCCTCGAAGCGCGGATTGCTGCCGATCAGCAGGCAGGCGTCGGCCTGCTCGATGCCGGCGATGGTGGTGTTGAACAGGTAGCTTGCGCGGTTCTTGGCATCGAGCTTGGCGCCGTCCTGGCGGCAGTCGAGATGGGGCGAGCCGAGCGCGCCCAACAGCTCCTTGAGCGCCAGCATGGCTTCGCAGTCGGCCAGGTCGCCGGCGATGGCGGCGATCTTGTCGCCCGAGGTGGCGGCGAGCGCGGCGGCGATGGCGTCGAACGCCTCCTGCCAGGACGCCGCGCGCAGCTTGCCGTTCTCGCGGATATAGGGCCGGTCGAGACGCTGGCGCTTCAAGCCGTCATAGGCGAAGCGCGTCTTGTCCGAAATCCATTCCTCGTTGACCTCTTCATTGAGGCGCGGCAGGACGCGCATCACTTCGGGGCCGCGCGTGTCGATGCGGATATTGCTGCCGACCGCGTCGAGCACGTCGATCGATTCGGTCTTCTTCAGCTCCCACGGGCGCGCGACGAAGGCGTAGGGCTTGGAGGTCAGCGCGCCGACCGGGCAGAGATCGATGACGTTGCCCGACATTTCCGAGCTCACCGCGCCCTCGAGATAGGTGGTGATCTCCATATGCTCGCCGCGGCCGATCGCGCCGAGCTCCTCGACGCCCGCGACCTCGGTCGCGAAGCGGATGCAGCGGGTGCAATGGATGCAGCGGGTCATGTGGGTTTCGATCAGCGGACCGAAATCCTTGTCGCGCACCGCGCGCTTGTTCTCGTGGTAGCGCGTGCGGTCGAAGCCGTAGAACAGCGCCTGGTCCTGCAGGTCGCACTCGCCGCCCTGGTCGCAGATCGGGCAATCGAGCGGATGGTTGATGAGCAGGAATTCCATCACGCCCTTGCGCGCCTTGTGCACCATGGGCGTGTCGGTCTTGATCACCATGCCGTCGGCCACCGGCATCGCGCACGAAGCGATGGGCTTGGGCGACTTCTCCATCTCGACCAGGCACATGCGGCAGTTGCCGGCGATCGACAGGCGCTCGTGATAGCAGAAGCGCGGAATTTCGACGCCGATCTTGTCGCAGGCCTGAATGACGGTGGTGCCGGCCGGGACTTCGACTTCGACGCCGTCGATGGTGAGCTTGGTCATCGTCTTCCTACTCCGCCGCCGCCGGACGTTGCTTGCGGTATTCGGCGATGCGTTCTTCCAGGGTCGGGCGGAAATGCCGGATCAGGCCCTGCACCGGCCATGCCGCCGCGTCGCCCAGCGCGCAGATGGTATGGCCTTCGATTTCGCGGGTGACGTCGTCGAGCATGTCGATCTCGGCGATTTCGGCGTTGCCCTTGACCATGCGCTCCATGACGCGCCACAGCCAGCCGGTGCCCTCGCGGCACGGCGTGCACTGGCCGCAGCTCTCGTGCATGTAGAACTTCGACAGCCGCGCGATCGCCTTCACCACGTCGGTCGACTTGTCCATGACGATGACGGCGGCGGTGCCGAGGCCCGATTTGACCTCGCGCAGCGAATCGAAATCCATCAGCACCGTGTCGCAGATCGACTTCGGCAGGATCGGCACCGACGAGCCGCCGGGGATCACCGCCTGCAGATTGTTCCAGCCGCCGCGCACGCCGCCGGCATGCTTCTCGATGAGCTCCTTGAGCGGGATGCCCATCTCCTCTTCCACGTTGCACGGACGCTCGACGTGGCCGGAGATGCAGAACACCTTGCTGCCGGTGTTGTTCGGGCGGCCGAGGCCGGCGAACCACGACGCGCCGCGGCGCAGGATGGTCGGCACCACGGCGATGGTCTCGACGTTGTTCACCGTGGTCGGGCAGCCGTAGAGGCCGGCGCCGGCCGGGAACGGCGGCTTGAGGCGCGGCTGGCCCTTCTTGCCCTCGAGGCTTTCGATCAGCGCGGTTTCTTCGCCGCAGATATAGGCGCCGGCGCCGCGATGGATATAGAGATCGAAGGCGAAGCCCGAGCCGCAGGCATTCTTGCCGATCAGCCCGGCCTCGTAGGCCTCGTCGATGGCGACCTGCAGGTTCTCGGCCTCGCGGAAGAACTCGCCGCGGATATAGATGTAGCCGGTGTTGGCGCCCATGGCGAAGCCGGCGATCAGGCAGCCCTCGACCAGCTTGTGCGGGTCGTGGCGCATCATGTCGCGGTCCTTGCAGGTGCCGGGCTCGCCCTCGTCGGCGTTGACCACCAGGTAGCTCGGCCGGCCGTCCGACTGCTTGGGCATGAACGACCATTTGAGGCCGGTCGGGAAGCCGGCGCCGCCACGGCCGCGCAGGCCCGACTTCTTCACCTCGTCGATGATCGCGTCGCGGCCGCGCGCGAGCAGGTCCTTGGTGCCGTCCCAATCGCCGCGCGCGCGCGCGCCGGCGAGGCGGAAGTCGTGCTCGCCGTAGAGATTGGTGAAGATGCGGTCCTTGTCGCTCAGCATTCGATCAGGTCCCCTGCTTCGCCGGCACGTCTTTGAGAGTGGTCGCGCCGCCGATCGGCGCGGAGGTCTGGCGCGCGGTCTGCGGCCCGGGCTTCGGCGTCTCGCCGCGCTTCAGGGCCTCGATCAGCGCCGGTCATGCTCTTCGCGTCCAGGTCTTCGTAATAATCGTCGCCGATCTGCGCCATCGGCGCGTTGACGCAGGCGCCGAGGCATTCGACCTCGCGCACGGTGAACTGGCCGTCCGGCGTGGTGCCGCCGAGCTCGACGCCGAGCGCGCTCTTGCAAGCGGCGACCACGTCGTCGGAGCCGCGCAGCCAGCATGGCGTCGTGGTGCAGACCTGCACGAGATGGCGGCCGACCGGCGCCAGGTTGTACATGGTGTAGAACGTGGCGACCTCGTAGACGCGGATCAGCGCCATGTCGAGAATCTCGGCGACATGGGCGAGCGCCTCGCGGCTGAGCCAGTTGTCGTTCTGACGCTGCGCCAGATCGAGCAGCGGCATGACCGCGCTCTGCTGCCGGCCGGCCGGATACTTGGCCATGATCTTCTCGGCCAACGCGCGGTTGTCCGCGCTGAAGGCAAACGGCTTGCCGGCGGCAACGGGCCGGCCGCCCAGGGGTGCGATGCTCATCGGTCGATCTCGCCGAAAACGATGTCGAGCGAGCCGATGATCGCCACCACGTCGGCGAGCATGTGACCCTTCGACAGAAAATCCAAAGCCTGCAGGTGGGCGAATCCGGGCGCGCGGATCTTGCAGCGGTACGGCCTGTTGGTGCCGTCGGCGACGAGATAGACGCCGAACTCGCCCTTGGGCGCCTCGACGGCGGAATAGACCTCGCCGGCCGGCACGTGATAGCCCTCGGTATAGAGCTTGAAGTGATGGATCAGCGCTTCCATGGAGCGCTTCATCTCGGCGCGCTTGGGCGGCGCGATCTTGTTGTTCTCGACCACCACGGGGCCGCCCGGCATCTTCTCGATGCATTGCTTCATGATGCGCAGGCTCTGGCGCATCTCTTCCATGCGCACCAGGTAGCGGTCGAAGCAATCGCCGTTCTTGCCGACCGGCACGTCGAAATCCATATCGGCATAGACGTCGTAGGGCTGCGACTTGCGCAGATCCCAGGCGACGCCGGAGCCGCGCAGCATCGGGCCGGTGAAGCCCCAGTCGAACGCCTCGTCGGCCGTGGCGATGCCGATGTCGACGGTGCGCTGGCGGAAGATGCGGTTGCCGGTCAGCAGTTCGTCGACGTCGTCGATATGCTTCGGGAAGCCATCGATGAAGCCCATGATATCGTCGAGCAGCCCGGCCGGCAGGTCGGCGCGCACGCCGCCCGGACGGAAATAGGCCGCATGGAGCCGGGCGCCCGAGGCGCGCTCGTAGAACTCCATCAGCTTCTCGCGCTCCTCGAAGCCCCACAGCAGCGGCGTCATGGCGCCGACGTCGAGCGCCATGGTCGTGATGTTGAGGATGTGATTGAGGATGCGGCTGATCTCCGCATAGAGCACGCGGATGTATTGGGCGCGCAGCGGCGGCGTGATGCCGAGCAGACGCTCGACGGCGAGCGCGAAGGCATGCTCCTGGGACATCGGCGCGACATAATCGAGCCGGTCGAAATAGGGCACCGCCTGCAGATAGGTCTTGTATTCGATCAGCTTCTCGGTGCCGCGATGCAGCAGGCCGATATGCGGATCGGCGCGCTCGACCACCTCGCCGTCCATCTCGAGCACGAGGCGCAGCACGCCGTGGGCCGCCGGATGCTGCGGCCCGAAATTCATGGTGAAGTTCTGGATCTGGGTTTCGGCCATGTGAACGGGGCTATGCGGGTTTGCGTTGCGCTTCGGGCTGCTCGCCGGCCTTCTCGTCGCCGGGCAGCGAGATGCCTTCCCACGGGCTGAGGAAGTCGAACGTGCGGAATTCCTGGGTCAGCTTCACCGGCTCGTAGACGACGCGCTTCTGCTCGTCGTCATAGCGCAGCTCGACATAGCCGGTGAGCGGGAAATCCTTGCGCAGCGGATGTCCCTCGAAGCCGTAATCGGTCAGGATGCGGCGCAGGTCGGGATGATCGGCGAAGAAGATGCCGTAGAGATCCCAGGCCTCGCGCTCCCACCAGCCGGCGGCGGAGAAGACCGCGGTGACCGAGGGCACCGGCATGTGCTCGGCGGCCGGCAGCTTGACGCGCACGCGCTGGTTCTGCTTCATCGACAGCAGGTGGTAGACCACGTCGAAGCGCGCCTCGCGGTCCGGGTAATCGACGCCGGCGACATCGAGCAACTGGCGGAACTGGCAGTGGGTATCGTCGCGCAGGAACGTCGACCACCCGGACGATGCCTTCGCGGCGCACGTTGAGGGTCAGCTCGCCACGGGCGATGTCATAGGACAGCACATCGCCGGTGAGCGCCGTCATGATGTATTCGGCAAGTTCCTTGAGCGCTTCGTTCATGGACAGGAGTCTTCGACTCTTTGATGCCTGGTTAGCGGGCGATGGTGCCGGTGCGGCGGATCTTGCGCTGCAGCTGCAGCAGCCCGTAGAGCAACGCCTCGGCGGTCGGCGGACAGCCCGGAACATAGACGTCGACCGGCACGATGCGGTCGCAGCCGCGCACCACGGAATAGGAATAATGGTAGTAGCCGCCGCCGTTGGCGCAGCTGCCCATGGAGACGACCCAGCGCGGCTCGGCCATCTGGTCGTAGACCCGGCGCAGCGCCGGCGCCATCTTGTTGCACAGGGTGCCGGCGACGATCATCACGTCGGACTGGCGCGGGCTGGGGCGGAACACCATGCCGAAGCGGTCGATATCGTAGCGCGACGCGGCGGTCTGCATCATCTCGACGGCGCAGCAGGCCAGGCCGAAGGTCATCGGCCACAGCGAGCCGGTGCGCGCCCAGTTCACCACCTTGTCGAGCTGGGCGACGACGAAGCCCTTGTTCTGCACTTCGTCGGTCAACGCCCGCATCACCGTGCCCTGGTCCGGATTGGTCAGGTTCGCGGGCGTCAGAACCGATGCTGTCTGGGTGGTGCTCATTCCCACTCCAATGCTCCCTTTTTCCATTCGTAGATGAACCCGACCGTGAGCACGGACAGGAACACCACCATGGACCAGAAACCGAAGAGGCCGATCTCGCCGAGCGTGATCGCCCAGGGGAACAGGAAGGCCACTTCGAGATCGAAAATGATGAACAGGATGGCGACGAGGTAGAAGCGCACGTCGAACTTGCCGCGGGCGTCATCGAACGGATCGAAGCCGCACTCATAGGGCGACAGCTTGTCGGAATCCGGGCGCTGCTGGGCGGCGATATACGAAAATCCGAGCATCAAGCCGGAAACGACGACGGCGATGCCCAGGAATATCAGAATCGGAAGATATTCGCGAAGCAGGTCTTCCATTCCGCTGTCTTTCGGGTTCGGAGGGTGACTGTCGTTGGTATCCAATGGGGCGTCGCAGGATGGCGCCCGCTGGCGGGTACCGCGCTGCACAAGAAGCCGCGGGGAAGCTGGGTTCCCGACGTCTTCAAGCGGGGCCGAATATAGAAACACCGCACCCTAAAAGAAAGCAAAGATTGACGAATTTTCAAGTGGTCGGGCGGAATAAACCGCCATCGGCCAGGGCGATAAATCGGCCGAGGAACGGGCTGCGTCGCGCGGACATGACGGGCGGGAAATGGCGGGAGTGACGGGACTTGAACCCGCGGCCTCCGGCGTGACAGGCCGGCGCTCTAACCAACTGAGCTACACCCCCATTCCAGCGGCGCACCGAGCGGCTGGCCCTCGTCGGGCCGCGCGGCTCGCGGGGCAGCGGCGGGGTCGCTGGTTTACTTCACCCCCCTGCCGCTGTCAAGGAACCCCGCGTTGTTTTCCCTCGCATAGCCGGCGGACTTACGGCAGGTCCCTGACCAACCGGCCATGGCCACGCACCGGTTCGCGCACATGCAGGCGCTTCTGGATCTCCCAGCAGCGCGCCGGCACCGGATGAATGACGGGAACCCCGAGATCCTGCTCGAGCAGATCGATGACATCGAGCACGCGCCAGCCGGTGCCCAGCATGTAGATCGCCTCAGCCTTGCGGTGCTTGAGGAAGGTCTTCTTGATATGAGCGTAGACCTCCTGGGCCGACAGCCTGCCGACTTCCTCGAACGGCACCGAGATACCGTCCATCGCCAGCACGTTGAAGCCGGCCTCGCGGAAATAAGCGGCGAAGGTCTTGTTGATGTCGCCGGTGAAATAGGTCGCGCCGACGAACGTCTTGATGCCGAGCGCCTTGAGCGCCGCGACGTGGTTGGTGCCCGACGTGAAAATCGGGATTTTGTATTTCTTCTCCCAGCGGTCGAGAATCTTCCGCTCGCCCTTGTAGCCGCGCACCATGAACGGCGGCGCGCCTTCCGGATGAATCAGATCGACCTTGGCCTCGGCGAGGCGGGCGACGCCCGCCTCATAGGCGGTCATCACTTCCTTGAATTCCTCGCGGGTGCCGCGGCGGATGTCGAGAAACAGCGGCAGGAATCCGATGCCCTCCGGCAGCATGCGGATCAGCTCTTCGAGCCCGCCCGGCCGCATGGTGGGTTTGATCGCGCCGACGGTGCCGCGCCAACTGGTATAGGCCATGCGCCCTCCCCCTGCTTTTTCTCCGGCGCGACTGGCGCCGGGGATTTATCCGCGGGTCCGGTGCGATGGTGGGCGGTGACGGGATCGAACCGCCGACAACCACGGTGTAAACGTGGCGCTCTACCAGCTGAGCTAACCGCCCGCACCAGCCGCGTGTTCTCGCGGTTATACCCTGCTGCCACCAGCCCCGCCAGCGCGCGAATCGGGCATAAAAAAACCGGCTGCGCCGGCAGCCGGTTTTCGTTGAAATTCGATCGCTCTAGTTGACCGCGTCCTTCAAACCCTTGCCCGCGCTGAACTTGGGACGCTTGGAGGCGGGAATTTCGATCTTCTCGCCGGTGCGCGGATTGCGGCCCTGGGTCGCCGCGCGACTGGTCACGGCGAAGGTGCCGAAGCCGACCAGACGGACATCGTCTCCCTTCTTGAGCGCGACGGTGATCTGGTCGAACACTTCATCGACCGCTTTCGTCGCGTCGGCTTTGGAGAGGCCCGTGCCGGTTGCAACCGCAGCCACGAGATCGTTCTTATTCACTTGTCTACCCCCTTGGAGAATGGAAATCGGATCAGAAGCGCCGAGGTCCGATCCACGCGGCAAAGTCTAAGCCGCGCAAATCTGCGGCGTCAATCCAAGAAGCGAGCTTTTCCCCAGCTTTCTTCCCGCGGAATTGCTGGCTTTCTAGATAATTTCGGCGGCTCCCGAAGGAGCCGCCGATGAGAAAGTCCGTTGGATTTTTTCAGCGAATTCAGTGCTTGACCACTTCCTGTTCGCCATCCTTCTGCGGCGGAACTTGCGCGAGGTCATCCGTTTCGATCCACTCGATGGCCGTCGGCTGACGCACGAGCGCTTCACGCAGCACCTCGTCGACCATCGATGCGGTAACGATCTTCATGCCCTTCTTCACATTGTCGGGGATGTCGACGAGATCCTTCTCGTTATCCTTCGGGATGATCACCGTCTTCAGACCGCCGCGCAACGCCGCCAGCAACTTCTCCTTCAAGCCGCCGATCGGCAACACGCGGCCGCGCAACGTCACCTCGCCCGTCATGGCGATATCCTTGCGCACCGGAATGCCGGTCAGCACGGAGACGATGGAGGTAACCATCGCCACGCCGGCCGACGGACCGTCCTTCGGCGTGGCACCCTCGGGCACGTGGATGTGGATGTCGCGCTTGTCGAACAGCGGCGGCTTGATGCCGAGGCTGGCCGCGCGGGACTGCACGAAGCTGCGCGCAGCCTGCACCGATTCCTGCATCACGTCGCCGAGCTTGCCGGTGATCTGCATCTTGCCCTTGCCCGGGACCATGACGGCCTCGATCGAGAGCAATTCGCCGCCGACTTCGGTCCAAGCCAGACCGGTGGTGACGCCCACCAGATCCTCGGCCTCGACCTCGCCGTAACGGTAGCGACGCACGCCGGCATACTTCTCGAGGTTGCGCCGGGTCAGCTTGACCTGGTGATCCTTGCCGCTGCTGCTGACGATCTCGCGGATCGCCTTGCGGGTCAGGTTGGCGATCTCGCGCTCGAGATTGCGCACGCCGGCCTCGCGGGTGTAGTAGCGGATCAAATCGAGCAACGCGTCGTCCGAGATCACCCACTCGCCTTTCTTCAGGCCATGCGCCTGGAGCTGCTTCGGGATCAGGTGGCGCTTGGCGATCTCCAGCTTCTCGTCCTCGGTGTAACCGGGGATGCGGATGATCTCCATGCGGTCCATCAGCGGCTGCGGCATGCGGAGCGTGTTCGCCGTGGTGATGAACATCACGTCGGACAGATCGTAGTCGACCTCGAGGTAATGGTCGTTGAAGGTGGAATTCTGCTCGGGATCCAAGCACCTCGAGCAGCGCCGACGACGGGTCGCCGCGGAAATCCGCGCCGAGCTTGTCGATCTCGTCGAGCAGGAACAGCGGATTGGACGACTTCGCCTTCTTCATGCCCTGGATGACCTTGCCCGGCATCGAGCCGATGTAGGTCCGGCGGTGGCCGCGAATCTCGGCCTCGTCGCGCACGCCGCCGAGCGACATGCGCACGAAGTTACGGCCCGTGGCGCGCGCGATCGACTTGCCGAGCGAGGTCTTGCCGACGCCCGGAGGACCGACCAGGCACAGGATCGGACCGCGGATCTTGTTCATCCGCTGCTGCACCGCGAGGTATTCGAGAATCCGTTCCTTGATCTTCTCGAGCCCGAAGTGGTCGACGTTCAGCACGCGCTCGGCATGCTTGATGTCGCGCTTGATGCGGGTGCGCTTCTTCCACGGAATATTGAGCAGCCATTCGAGATAATTGCGCACGACCGTGGCTTCGGCCGACATCGGCCCCATGGTGCGCAGCTTCTTGACCTCGCCCAGCGCCTTCTCGCGCGCTTCCTTCGACAGCTTGGTCTTGCGGATGCGCTCCTCGATCTCGGAGACCTCGTCCTTGCCGTCTTCCGACTCGCCGAGCTCCTTCTGAATCGCCTTGAGTTGCTCGTTCAGATAGTACTCGCGCTGGGTCTTCTCCATCTGCCGCTTGACGCGGTTGCGGATGCGCTTCTCGACCTGCAGGACGCCGATCTCGGCCTCCATGTAGGAATAGATGCGTTCCAGCCGCTCGCTCACGGTCTCCAGTTCGAGAAGCTCCTGCTTCTCGGAGATCTTGAGCGCGAGATGGGAGGCGACCGTGTCGGCGAGCTTGCTCGCGTCCTCGATCTGGTTGAGCGAAACCAGAACCTCCGGCGGAATCTTCTTGTTCAATTTGATGTACTGCTCGAACTCGCCGATCACCGAACGCGACAGCGCCTCGAGTTCCTCGGTCGCGCCGATCTTTTCGTCGAGAACTTCGGCATAGGCCTGGAAGAACTGTTCGTTCTCGGCGAACTTCTGGATCCGCGCGCGGCTGCCGCCTTCGACGAGGACCTTCACGGTGCCGTCGGGCAGCTTGAGCAGTTGCAGAATGGTGCCGACGGTACCGACCACGTGGATATCATCGGGGCCGGGATCGTCCTGAGCGGCATTCTTCTGGGCGACGAGCAGGATCTGCTTGTCGTCTTTCATGACGTCTTCCAGGGCGCGCACGGACTTCTCGCGCCCGACGAACAGCGGCACGATCATGTGGGGAAACACCACGATGTCGCGCAGCGGTAGCACAGGGAACAGAACGCCTTTGGTAATCTCGGTCATGCTTGTCCTTCAGTCACCGCGGTGCGGCACACGTTAAAGGGGAGGTGTCGTGGGAATTCAATCCCGGACGACCGCCCGGTTCGACAATATGTGGCGAAGGTAAACAGGTGGTTCAAGGGGAGCATGGTCATGCCCAGGTCCCCATACCCGGCTCAGACGAGCGGACGTGTCGCCGGGGCGTCAGGCACTGGCGCCCGTGTCTTCCCGACGGTCGGAGTAGATGTAGAGCGGCTTGGCACGGCCCTCGACGACCTCCTTATTGATGACGATCTCCTCGACCCCTTCGAGCCCAGGCAGTTCGAACATCGATTCGAGCAGGATGTTCTCCATGATGGAACGCAGGCCGCGCGCGCCGGTCTTACGCTGGATCGCCTTCTTGGCGATGGCGCGCATGGCGTCGTCCGAGAATTCGAGGCGGACGCTCTCCATCTCGTAGAGCCGCTGATACTGCTTCACCAGGGCGTTCTTCGGCACGGTCAGGATGTCGACCAGGGCGTCCTCGTTGAGGTCGTCCAGGGTGGCGACGACCGGCAGGCGGCCGACGAACTCCGGGATCAAGCCGAACTTGAGCAGATCCTCGGGTTCCACCTCGCGCAGCAGCTCGCCGGTCTGGCGGTCTTCCGGCGCGCGCACGTCGGCGCCGAAGCCGATCGAGGTGCCCCGCCCGCGGGCGGCGATGATCTTTTCGAGGCCGGAGAAGGCGCCGCCGCAGATGAACAGAATATTGGTGGTGTCGACCTGCAGGAACTCCTGCTGCGGGTGCTTGCGGCCGCCCTGGGGCGGCACCGATGCGACGGTGCCTTCCATGATCTTGAGCAAAGCCTGCTGCACGCCCTCACCCGACACGTCGCGGGTGATCGACGGGTTGTCGGACTTGCGCGAGATCTTGTCGACCTCGTCGATGTAGACGATGCCGCGCTGGGCCCGCTCGACATTGTAGTCGGCCGATTGCAGCAGCTTGAGAATGATGTTCTCGACGTCCTCGCCGACGTAGCCGGCCTCGGTCAGGGTGGTGGCGTCGGCCATGGTGAACGGCACATCGAGGATGCGCGCCAGGGTCTGGGCCAGCAGGGTCTTGCCGCAGCCGGTTGGGCCGACCAGCAGGATATTGGACTTGGCCAACTCGACGTCGTTGGATTTCTGGCCGTGGGCGAGGCGCTTATAGTGGTTATGGACGGCGACCGACAGGACCCGCTTGGCGTGGGTCTGGCCGATCACATAATCGTCCAGGACGGCGCAGATATCGCGCGGGGTGGGCACCCCGTCCTGCGACCGGACGAGCGTCGTCTTATGCTCTTCCCGGATGATGTCCATGCAGAGTTCGACGCATTCATCGCAGATGAACACGGTCGGGCCGGCGATAAGCTTGCGCACCTCATGCTGGCTCTTTCCGCAGAAGGAGCAGTAGAGGGTGTTGCGCGATTCGCCGCCGCTAGACTTGCTCATGGTCACTCCGTCGTCGGCCGATACTCGGCCTCAACTCTTTATGTTAGCGATCAGAATCGCGGACAACAACTAAATATAGTATGTCGCAGTCCCGTTGCTGACCGGGGGCTGGAAGAAAGCCGAAGCTGTTGCTTGCTTCCCACATACTCGGCAGACCCTCGGACGTAATTGGCGGGTGTCCCACCTTGGAGGCCTATATATAGGTGGCGTCTCCCACTTTGCCATCCTCAGCGGCACGAACCGCCGCAGCCGATCACCTGCCGTGCAGTATGCGGAGAGGCGGCTCAAGGAAAGGTTAACGCTCCCTGCCCTGGCACAAAAGGCCGGTCCTCAGGCCTTGTCGGTCTTTTCCAGAGCCGGGCGCTTGGCGATAACCTCGTCGATCAGGCCGAATTCCTTCGCTTCGTCCGCGGTCAGGAATTTATCGCGGTCCATCGCCTTTTCGAGCACATCGAGCGACTGCTTGGTGTGCCTGGCGTAGATTCCGTTGAGCCGGGCACGCAGCGCCAGGATCTCACGCGCCTGGATCTCGATGTCCGCCGCCTGGCCTTGGACGCCGCCCGACGGCTGATGGATCATGATGCGGGCATTGGGCAGCGCGAAGCGTTTGCCTTCGGCGCCGGCCGTCAGCAGCAGCGAGCCCATGGAAGCGGCCTGGCCGATGCACATGGTCGCGACCGGCGGACGGATGTATTGCATGGTGTCGTAGATCGCCAGACCCGATGTCACGACGCCGCCCGGCGAGTTGATATAGAACGCAATATCCTTGTTCGGGTTCTCCGCCTCGAGATAGAGGAGCTGGGCCGAGATCAGGCTGGCGACCCCATCGTTGACCGGGCCGACCATGAAAATGATGCGCTCCTTGAGCAGACGGGAATAGATGTCATAGGACCGCTCGCCGCGGTTGGTCTGCTCGACCACCATCGGCACCAGGTAGTTCATGTAGGTCTCGACCGGGTCCGCCATTCTATCCGCCTTATTTCACACCGTTAAGCCAATGCCGCTCAGTTGGGTACTCGAGCCGGCCTACTCTACTTCTTCTTTTTGGTTTTCTTCGATTTATCGTCGGAGTCGCCGGCGGCGGCTTCCGTCGCCTCCTCGTCCGGGTCGCGCAACAGTTCCTCGGCGCTGACCTTGCGCTCGTTCACCTTGGCCAGTTCGAGGATGTAGTCGACCACCTTGTCCTCGTAGATCGGCGCGCGCAGCTGCTGCAGGGCCTGTTCGTTCTTCTGGTAATAGTCGTAAACCGTGCGCTCCTGACCCGGGAAGCGGCGCGCCTCGTTGAGAATGGCGCGGTTCAGGTCGTCGCGGCTGACCTCGATATTGTTGACCCGGCCGACCTCCGACAGGAGCAGGCCGAGCTTCACGCGACGCTCGGCGATCTCGCGGTATTCGCCGCGCAGCTTCTCGATCTCTTCGGGGCTCTTGCCGGCCAGTTCGCCGCCGAGCTTCTCCTCGGCGGCATGATCGTGGCCTTCGTGGCCATGATCGTGGCTCGGGTCATTGCAGACTTCGCCGGCGGCGTGATCGTGACCGGCGTGGTCGTGATCATGGTCATGGTCATGGTCGTGGTCATGCTCCTGCTGGCCCTGGCCCGACACCTGTTTCCAGATGGCCTCGAACTCGCCGTCGACCATGCCGTTCGGCAGCTCGAAGTCGCAGCGCTTGGCCAGTTCATCGAGCAGGTTGCGCTTCACGCGCATGCGGGTGACCGAGGCGTATTCCTGCTCCATGCGCTCGCGGATCGCCTTGCGCATCGCATCGAGGCTCTCGAGGCCCATGCGCTTGGCCAGTTCGTCGTCCAGGGAAATGGCGGCGCGGTTGCGCACCTCCTTGACCTCGACTTCGAATTCCGCGTCCTTGCCGGCGAGCGACTTGTTGCCGTATTCGTCGGGAAACCGCACCTTCACGGTCGGCTTGTCGCCCGCCTTGGCGCCGCGCAGCTGTTCGATGAAGCCCGGGATGAAGCTGGTCGAATCGAGTTCGATCTGGAAATCCTTGGCCGAGCCGCCATCGAAGGCCTCGCCGCCGACACGGCCGGTGAAATCGACCAGCAGGGCGTCCTGCTCGGTGGCCACGGCGCCGTCCGGCGCCTTGTCGTAGACGCGCTGCTCATCGGCCAGGCGCTTCAAGGTTTCCTCGACCTGGGTCTCGTCGATCGCGACCGTCATCTTCTCGACGGCGATGTCGCTGAAGGCCGGCTGTTTGATCTCGGGCATCAGTTCGACGGCCAGCGCGTATTCCAGGTCGCCGCCTTCCTCGAAGGACTTGATTTCGATCTTGGGCTGCACGGCCGGGCGGTAGCCCTTCTCGGTCAGCGCTTGGCGGGTGCCGTCGGCCACCGCCTGCTCGAGGATTTCACCCATCAGGGAGGGGCCGTACTGCTTCTTGAGCAGCGGCATCGGGACCTTGCCCGGTCGGAAGCCCGGCTTGTGGATCTTCGTGCTGAGTTCTTGCAACCGGCTGGTGAGCTTCGATTCAATATCGCTCGCCGGAATCCGGATGGTGAATTCCCGCTTCAGACCTTCGCTCGCCGTCTCGACAACCTGCATGGATGTGTCCTGATTTTTCTGAATCTATTGAAAACCGGCCGCGTGCCTGGCTCCATCGTGGTGCGGGCGGAGGGACTCGAACCCCCACGACAGAGTCACTGGAACCTAAATCCAGCGCGTCTACCAATTCCGCCACGCCCGCGTCCGGCAAAGCCTCCAGCGCCGACCCGGGGCGAACAGCAAGCCGCGAGGATGCCGTGCCCGAAAGGCGCTCTCTATAACACTAGGAACAGAGTTGGGAAACAGGAGAAAGCCACGCGGCGATTCCCCAAGCGCAGCGGGAGGGAAGCACTGAGCGAGGCGGGAGGAAAGTCCTAAGCGCAGCGGGAGGGAAGCACCGAGCGAAGCGGGCGAGGCGCTTTGGGCAAGCGGGACGGCAGAACTGGACAGACCGCGGCGGCAGCTGCGCGCCGCTTGTCCTGCTCCCTGGTCGTGCTAGAGGCCGGAGGCCCGCACCACGCGCTCGCGATATTGCTGCATGAACGAGGTGACCGACAGCATGCGTGGACCATCGCGATGAGGAATGCCATCGACGCGCCCGAACATCACTTGAAAGCGCACGTGAGGAATGCCGAACGAGTCGCGATGAAGACCGAGGACCTTGGCTGTTTCGACAGTGCGATCGGCGCGCACCCGACGATAGATGCAGCCCTTCTCGATTGCCGGCTCGTCGTCCCGTTTGAACAATTTTGCCAACATGACACGTCAGCTCCCTGGAAGGCTTTGACCTAACTGGTACTGTGCCGGGAAAAATTTAAAGAGGCGTTAAGGGGGGACGACTGGAAAGAGGCCGGAATACAAGAAGTTCTAGCCTATCGCTCAGGCCGGTTCAAAAGGATTCGCGGCAAATTTTAGCGATCGCCATCGCGCGTCCGCGGACGACGCAAATCCGCGAGCGCCTTGAGCGTGGCAGGCAGTTGGTCAAGCAGATCGTCGGCGATCAGGCCCGGTCCGTACGCGCGGGCCGCATCGCCTTGCAGCCAGGCAGCGGCACAGGCCGCTTCGAACGGCGCCATGCGCGGCGCGAGCAGGCCGCCGATCAATCCCGCCAGCACGTCGCCGGCGCCCGCGGTCGCCAGATCGGCCGGCGCGTTGCTGTTGATCACGGCTCGGCCGTCCGGCGCGGCGATCACCGTGTCGTATCCCTTGAGCAGCACCGTGGCACCGCTCAGGCGCGCCGCTTCGCGGGCGCGCGCGAGCTTGCTGCCCACCGTCAGGCCGCAGCGGCCGAACATGCGGGCGAATTCACCCTCGTGTGGCGTGAGCACACAGGAACCCTTGCTTGCGGCAATACTTTCAAATAGCTCCTTAGGTCCCTGAGGCGGCTCGGAAAAGACTGTCAACGCATCGGCGTCGAACACGCAGGCTTTGCCCGCTTCCAGAACCGCTTTGCCGTAGGCATGGGTTGACGATGTGACGCCGCTGCCCGGACCCACGACTACAGATATGACACGAGGGTCGCCGACCAAGACATTGAATTCGGCCAAATCCTCGATGGGCCGCACCAGCACCGAGAGGAGCGACGATGCGTAGACCGGGACAGCCGGCGGCGGCGCCGCGATGGAGACCATGCCCGCCCCGGCGCGCTGCCCGGCCCGCGCCGTCAGCCGCGCCGCACCTGTCATGAGAGCTCCGCCGCATATCACCAAGTGACCACGGGTATATTTGTGATCGCTCGGACCCGGCCAGGGAAATCGGTCGAGCCACAGGGCCGGAGAATTCTCCCACGCCGCCGGCCGGATGCGCCCGAGCACCTCGGGTGGAATACCGATGTCGGCCACCACCACTTCGCCGCACAATTCGCGGCCCGGCAGAAGCAGATGCCCGGGCTTCTTGCGGAAGAAGGTGACCGTGACATCGGCGCGGATGGCGATGCCGCCATCGCCGTCGCCCATGACGGCGCCGCTGTCACCATAGACGCCGCTCGGAATATCCACCGCGACGCACGGCAAATCCCGTACGGAGACCGCCGCGGCGACCTCCCGGGCAAGGCCATCGAGCGGCCGCGCCAGACCGGCGCCGAACAGCGCATCGACCACCAGATCGCAGTCCTCCACCGCGCCGACGCTCAAATGGACCAGCTCGCCAGTCCAGCGCTGGGCGTTGAGCGCCGCCTCGCCCTTGAGAGCGGAGATGCTGCCGAGCAGCGCGACACGGACAGACCACCCTGCCTCGGCCAGGTAGCGCGCCGCGACGAAGCCGTCGCCGCCATTGTTGCCGGGTCCGGCCAGCACGACCGCGCGGCGCGGCGACCAACGCGCGGTGGTGGCGTCGGCGACCGCCCGGCCGGCCGCCTCCATGAGGCGCTCGGCGGGCACCCCGGAGGCCACGGCAAGCGCATCGGCGCGCGCCATCTCGGCGACGGTCAGCAGTTCGTTGCCGACGATCCCCTTCATCCTGCCACCCCATCTCCCGACCTGCCGATGTCAGAACCCGGCAACGTGTTGCGGTCACAATAGACGGCGCGCGCCGGCCTGTCGCGCGCTCGGCGGCCCGCGTCCCGCTTACAAGACTTGTCTGCCCCCCAAAAAAATCCATTATAGGTGTGCAACGGCATGGGATTTTCCGCACCGTCAGCTTTCCGTAAAGGGTCTTTCCGTTGAAAACGCTCGTGTTGGGTGCTGGAGTCATTGGCGTCAGCACCGCCTACTTCCTTGCCCGTGCCGGCCATCAGGTTACCGTCATCGACCGCCGGCCGCACGCAGGTCAGGAAACGAGCTTTGCCAATGGCGGGCAGCTTTCGGCCTCCCATTCGATCCCATGGGCCAATCCACGCACCGTCGGACTGATGCTGAAGTGGCTCGGCCGCGACGACGCGCCGCTGGTGTTCAATCCGTGGAAGGCCGATGCCGAGCTGTGGCGCTGGGGCCTGCGCTTCCTGCGCAACTGCACGCCGGGACGCAGCCGGGCCAATGGCGAGCGCAACCTGCGCCTGGCGCTTTACTCGCGCCAGATGCTGGCCGGCATCATGGCCAATACCGGCATCGAGTTCGACTACAACCCGCGCGGCATCCTCCAGATATTCCGCCACCGCGGCGATTATGAGCATGCCAAGCGCCTGGCCGACTGGTACGGCCAGCGCGGCTGCCGGCTCGAGCCGAAGACGCCGGATGAGTGCCTGACCATCGAACCCGCCCTGGAGCGGGCACGCGGCGCGCTCTGCGGCGGCGTCCTGAGCCCCGACGATGCCTGCGGCGACGCCCAGAGCTTCGCCATGGGCCTGGCCGAAGTCTGTGTCGCGATGGGCGTGAAATTCCATTTCGACACGTCGATCATCCGCCTGTCGACCATGAATGACAAAATCGCCGGCGTGATGACCAGCCGCGGCATGTTCACCGCCAACGCCTACGTGGTGGCGCTCGGCAGCTACTCGGTAGCGATACTGGCACCCCTCGGCATCCAGCTGCCGATCTACCCGACCAAGGGCTATTCCGTCACCCTGCCCATCGAATCGGTCGGCCGCGCCCCGGCCATGAGCATCACCGACGAGGCCAACAAGCTGGTCTATAGCCGGCTCGGCAATCGCCTGCGGATCGCCGGCACGGCCGAATTCGTCGGTTTCGACACGAGCGTCACGCCGAAGCGCGCCGACGCCGTGCTCCAGGCCGCGCTCGCGCTGTTCCCCGGCTGCGGCGATGCCCGCGCCGCCAGATTGTGGGCCGGCCTGCGCCCGCTGACGCCGGACGGCGTGCCGATCATCAGCCGCACCCCGTTCAAGAGCCTGTTTCTCAACACCGGCCACGGCACCCTGGGCTGGACGCTGGCGGCCGGCTCCGGCCGGGTCGCGGCCGACATGGTCGGCGGTGCCGCGCCGGAGATCGAGCTCATCGACTACAGCCTCGACCGCTATTAGCGGCCTCGACGTTATTAACAGCCTCGACCGTATTCAATGACCGGCGGGCGAGCTATTGCCGCCGAACCGTCCTATCATGTCATGCCAGCCGATGGTGCGGACGGCGGGCGCCAGCGCCCATTCAGGTGCCATCCGCCGCCCCTGGTTGGAACATCTGCGATGCACCCGGGTTGCATGGCGACGACGGGCAGCGGTTGAATTCCGGCCGCGCCCTCCAAGATGGGAGAGCATCATGACTTGGCAGGACATCAAGTGGCCGGTGGTATTTTCCGCCGTCTGCACCGCCATCGTGGCCGCCGTCCTGATCGGGCTCTGGCTGACCGGCGTGTTCGGTGACATGGGGCTCAGCATCCATGGCGTCATCGCCCTGCTCATCGGCGTGACGCTCACCGTGTTTCTCGGCGTCGGGCTCATGGCCTTGGTGTTCCACAGCGGGCGCAGCCGCCATGACGAGCTGGTGCGCCACGATCTGCCGCCGGGCCACGATCCGCGCCCCTAGGGCGACCGCGCAGGCCTTCGGTCCGTGGCCGGACCGCCTGCGCCGACGATCAGACGACGCGGGACAGGCTCGTCGGGACCTGCCCGAGCGCGGCGCCGAGTCGTGTCAGCCCTTCGCCCAGGCGCTCGCGGTTCGGCGCGGCGCCGAGCGCGATGCGCACGCCGCCCGGTGCTCCCGGATCGATGGCAAAGGCGTCGCTCGGCACCGCCGCCAATCCCAAGTCGCGGGCATATTCGACCAATTCGGCGCGGCTCCAGGCGGCCGGCACCGCCAGCCAGAGGTGATGTCCCTGGGGATGCGCGGCGAAGCTGCCCTTGGGCAGCAGGGTCTCGGCGAGGCCCTGGCGCGCGGCGCTCTCCTGGCGGATCGCCGCCAGGATGGCCGCTGCCGTCCCCTCGCGAATCCACCGGGTGGCGATCGCCGCCATCAGCGGCGCCGTCATCATCACCGTGGCGCGCACCGCGCCGGTCAGGCGGGCCGCGAGGTCCGCGATTGGGCGCCAACAGGTAGGCGATGCGCAGGCCGGGCGTTATGCTCTTCGCCAGGGTACTGACGTGGAACGTCAGTTCGGGCGCGAACTTGGCCAGCGGCGGCAAAGGCCTGCCCGGCAGGAAGCCATAGGCGTCGTCCTCGAAGATCGGCAGCCCGTGGCGCCGCGCGATGCCGGCGATCACCTGGCGGCGGCCGACCGACATGGTCGCCGTGGTGGGGTTGTGAATGGTCGGCACCACATAGAGCGCCTTGGGTTGCAAATCGCGGCAGGCCGCGCGCAACGCATCGGGCCGGATCCCCTCCTCATCCAAGGCTAAGCCGACGAGACGCACGCCGCACTGAGCGGCGAGAGCGCGGAAGCCCGGGTAAGCCAGCGCCTCGGTCAAAATCACGTCGCCCGGCGCGGTCAGCGTGGTGACCAGCGCGAGCAGCGCCGCCTGAGCTCCGGCGCAGACCAGGGTGCGGTCCGCCGAGGCGTCCGCGAGAACGGTCTGGAGCCAGGCCGCGCCCGCCGCGCGGTCCTCCTCGCTGCCCGCCACCTCGCGATAGCTGAGCAACGGCAGGATGTCCGCGCGTCTTTGCAGCGCGGCCAGCGCCGAAACCAACCGCCCGTCGAGGTCCGCCGCGTCGGGCTGCGGTGGCAGGTTCATGGCGCGGTTCGGCACGAAGCCGTCGTCCGGGCTCTCCCTTGGCAGTTTGCCATTTTGGACGCGGACGAAGGTGCCGCGGCCGACCGTGGCCGCGATCAGGCCGCGCCGCTGCGCCTCGCGGTAGCCGCGCGTCACGGTGGTCAGATCGACGCCGAGGAAATCGGCGAGGGCGCGATGAGTGGGCAACCGCTCGCCGTCGGCCAGGCGGCCCGCGGCGATATCCTCGGCCATGATGTCGGCCAGCGCCAGGTAGCGCGGCATGCCGGCGCCGCGCGCCATATCCGGGCGCCAGGCCGCGGTCGATGATGCCGCCCTTTTTGCGTTCATAGCCTTGCACCCGTAGCCATCGGTCGCTACATGAGCCGACAATATCCATACATACTTTTTTGTATGTATGGCTTGCCAAATTATAGGGATTTGCCGCCGTGCTCGCAAGCGAGCCGCGGTGAGGAGTGGTTTATGAAGTGGATTGCCGTGATAGCCGCCTTCGTTTTGGGCGCGGTTGCCGCCTGTCTCATTTGGCTGGGATGGAATGGGATAGACGACCTCGGCCTGACCTCGCGGAGCGCGGTGGCGTTTACGCTGGGCGGTATGCTCGGCGTGGGTGGCGGCTTCCTCTGCGCGCGGTTGTTTCGCCGTCCTGCTGACCGGGGAAGGGTCGTTCCTGATCGAAACGACAAGTCCTCCGTCGATGCTGGGCGTGACGAGCCGTGAGACGACGGGGTTCCGCCGCGGGCGACTCCAGCCGCCGCTCGCTCGTCGGACGCGTGATCGTCAAGGTTCGGCAAGCGCCGCTCGTCCGCTTCCTGTTCGAACGCCGCAGAAGCCATACCGCGGCGCGGAGCGGGCCGACCGTTGCAGATGTGCGGCTCAGCGAGACGGATTTTAGCCGGCTCAAGGATCAGGCCAACGCAGCGGCGCAGGTCAAGGCCGACTTCCTCGCCAATATCAATCACGAGTTGCGCACCCCGCTCAATGCCGTGATCGGGTTTTCCGAGCTTCTCGAGCGGGAGGCCTTCGGCCCACTCGGCCATCCGTGCTACGTTGAGTATGCGCAGATGATCCGCCGCAGCGGCGATCATCTGATGCGCGTGATCAATGAGATCCTCGATATCTCGCGCTGCGGCGCCGGCCTGCTCAATCTAAGCCTCGGGCCCGTGCAAACCGATCAGGTGGTGGAGGGATGCCGACGTCGTCTCGCGGCCCAGGCCGAGAAAGCCGGCATCGCGATCACGGTCGAGTTGTCGAGCGCGCCGCCTATCCTCGCCGACGCGGCACGCATCGAGCACGCGCTGCTCAACCTCATGTCCAACGCGGTTAAGTTCACGCTACGCGGCGGCCGAATCACGATCACGACGACCAGCCATGCCCGTGGCGTGGAGATCGTCATCGCCGATACCGGTGTCGGCATGAGCAGCGCCGAGCTGCTGCTCGCCCTCGAGCCGTTCCGCCAGGTCGACGGTTCGCTCGCGCGGCGCCACGATGGATTGGGCCTGGGCCTGCCGGTTGCCAAGCGCCTGATCGAAATGCACGGCGGCCGACTGCTGATCGACAGCATGCCGGGATACGGCACTTCGGTGACCGTCGCCCTGCCCCTTCGTCCGCTGCCCTCGTCCAGCGATCCGGCCGCTCTTCGAGCCGGCCCCGACTGAAGCGCCGGCGGTGTCGCCCGCCGGCGCTTTAGTTTTTTGCGAAGTCAGCCCCAGGGGCCGAGGAATGGCTCGCCCATATAAGTGTCCGGCAAGGCTTCGAGCGACTGCGGCCAGTTGCCCGGAGTGACCTTGCGCCGTGCCGAGGCCGGGCGCGGCTGCCCGTTCCAGCCGATCTGCTCCATGTAATAGTAAAGCTGCACCGCCTGGCCGTCCTGGTCGAAGGCGACCGCCGTGTAATCCATGCCCGGCGTGAGTTCGCCCGGCAACTCCTCGACGCGCACGCCATTGTCCTTGAGGAAGGCGACGGCGTCGCGCAGTTGCTGGTAATTGGCGAGCTGCAGGCCGAAGGCCATCATGCTGGTGTGGTCGCTGAAGCCGAGCTTTTCGCGCAGCGCGACGGGATAGAGCGACAGCGAGTGGTGCTCGGTGTTGTTGCGCAGATAGACGCAGCGATGGCCCTGGTAAGTGACCTCTTCGGTCGGGATGAAGCCCATCACGCGGGTGTAGAATTCGAGCGCCTTGTCCATGTTCTCGACGAACAGCCCGACCGGGCCGAGCTTGACGATCTTGAACGGGCGCGGCAGCAGGATGCCCTGCACGTCGTATTTGTAGGGCAGCGGATCGAGGTAGCGGTAGCCCGACATGAGGTCGACGCCCTGCGCGATGGCGTCCTGCACCTCCTGGAATTCGGAGATCTGCGGCAGCTCCGGCACCTCGTCGAATTCGCGCGCATACATTTCCGGCGGCTTGGAGTGGCCGTTCCAGCCGATCTGCTCGATGCCGTAATAGAGCTCGTTCACATGGCCGTCGGGATCGAACATGTAGGTGTGCCAGTTGGAGCCCGGCATGTCGCGCCCGACGCGCACCATGTTCTGGCCGATCGACTTCATCCAGGCGTCGCCGGCATAGACCTCGGCCAGGCTGCCGACCTGCCAGGTGATCTGGTTGATGGTGCGGCCGTGGCGGAAGCGCTTGCCGGTCTTGTCCATCGCCATGCGCAGGCGCTGGTTGTAGATCACCAGGGCATGATGGTCGCTGCCGTAGCGGAAGAAGTAGCCGTTGGGATCGCCGAACTCCTTGTAGGCCTCGGGCACCGGCTTGCCCTTGAAGGTGTCGCGCACGTCGACGATGCGGAAACCGAGCAGGTCCTTATAGAAGCGCAGCGCGCCGGCCATATCGATGGCATTGACGCCGAAATGGCCGAGCCGGCGGATCTTGAACGGCTGATCGAGCAGCACCCCGCCGACATCGTGTTTGCCGTTCGCCTGACCGTTGACCGCCATAGGAACTCCCCTTGTAAGAATGCCCGCGTCGGCGGCGCTCACGACCGCGCCAGCCGGGCCGACTTCAGGTTGATTTGCTCAGTTTATAGCGACGATTGTCCACTTCCAGCACGCCATCGGCGAAGCGCAGGCGCAGATTGACCGTGCCCTCGTTACGCTGCCAGGGCGTCAGGATCATGATGCGCTGGCCGGCCTTGGTATAGGGCTCCGCGAAGGCGATGTCTTCCGCCTCGGCGCGGCTCGCCGGCGCGAATGATAATCATGCCGGCGCCATGCCGGTGACCGTTTTCGTCGACGAACGGCCCCGCGCCGAACAGAATGCCACGGCGCTCGAGATCGAGCAGATAGTCGTGATGCACCAGGCGCATTTCTTCCTTCGACAGCGTGAGCGGCGGTGCGTCGTCGTTGGGTGTCATCCAACAGACATAGCACTGCTCGCGCACCAGGGAATTCTGCACCCCCTCGACTTTGCGCGCGAGATCTTCGCTCGACGGATCGGATGACAGATCGGATGCCGACATGATCGCTTCCTGTGAAGGCCGTAGACCGCATGGTCTGGAAATTCGCATAATCATACGCGCGGCCCGCCGGCTCACAAGCCGGTTGCGCGCGGGCCCGTCGCCGTTCGAATTCTAATCGACGCCGGGGGCCAATTCTTCTATTCGTAAGCCATTCACCCATGAAGCATTTGGCCCTGAAACATTGCCCATGACCGGCACCTCTCCGCTTTGGCCCGCGCGCCTCGACCATATCAAAATCACCAGCCCGCAACCGGCGGTCATGCTGGATTTCTACCGCGGCATCCTGGGCGGCACGGTGAGCGAGCTGACCGACGGCCAGTGGCTGATCGCCGGCGCCGAGCGCCGGCTGGTGATCGGCCGCGGCGAGGCGAAGAAGCTCGGCTATGCGGCCTATGCGATCGCGGATGAGACGCGGTTGCGCGCCCTGCGCGCCGGGCTTGAAGCGGCCGGCGTGGGCCTCAAGCCCTCGCCCTCCCGGGTGTTCGGCGACGAGGCTTTCGCGGTGGCCGACCCGGACGGCAACGTCTCCGTCTTCGGCCTGCCCGCCGAGGTCGATGCGCCGGCCACTGACCACCTGCCCGGCCGGCTCCAGCATGTGGTGGTGGCGACCGAAAGCCTGCCCGACATGATCGGCTTCTACGAAAATCAACTGGGCTTCCGCCTGTCGGACCGGGTGATCGACGACGCGCGCGACACGGCGGTCGCCTTCTTCCGGACCGATCCGGAGCACCACAGCTTCGCCTGCTTCCGCGCGCGCGCGCGCCAGCTCGATCATTTCTGCTTCGAGACCACCTGCTGGAACGACATCCGCGACTGGGCCGACTATCTGGCGACCCTGCGCATCCCGGTCGGCTGGGGTCCGGGACGCCATGGCCCCGGCAACAACCTGTTCTTCATGCTGAACGATCCCGACGGCAACGCCTTCGAATTCTCCGCCGAGATCGAGCACATGCCCTACGAGATGCCGACGCGGGAATGGCCGCACGAGCAACGCACATTGAACTACTGGGGCAGCGCCTGGATGCGCAGCTAGCGTCCGGCAAGCCTGAAAACCTTTCGTAAATTGGGGAGCGACCGATGAAGCTGGCGAGTTTCCGCTTGCAGAACAAGGACACCTACGGCGCCGTCGTCGACGGCGGCGGCGTGATCGATTTGGGCAAGCGGCTCAAATATCCCGACCTGCGCGCCCTGCTCGCCGCCGGCGCCCTGGGTGAAGCGGCCGCCGCCGTCAAAGGCGCCAAGGAAGATGCCAAGATCGTCGACATCACCTTCCTGCCGGTGCTGCCCAATCCGGGCAAGATCATCTGCGTCGGCCTGAACTACAAGACTCACCGCGAAGAAACCGGCCGCTCGGAAACCGAGAACCCCGCCCTGTTCATCCGCTTCGCCGACAGCCAGACCTCGCACCTGCAGCCGCTGATCAAGCCGAAGGCCTCCGACAAGCTCGACTACGAGGGCGAACTCGCGGTCATCATCGGCAAGCCCGGCCGCCACGTGCCGGCCGACAAGGCGCTCGGCATCGTCGCCGGCTATAGCTGCTACAACGACGGCAGCGTGCGCGACTGGCAGAACCACACCATGCAATGGACCGCCGGCAAGAACTTCCCGAAGACCGGCTCGTTCGGCCCCTGGATGGTAACCACCGACGAGATTCCCGACCCGGCCAAGCTGACGCTCACCACACGGCTCAATGGCAACGTGATGCAGCACACCACCACGGATATGCTGATCTGGCCGATCGACGTGCTGATCAAATACATCACCACCTTCACCGAATTGCGGCCGGGCGACGTGATCTCCACGGGCACGCCGGGCGGCGTCGGCTTCAAGCGCAATCCGCCGGTGTTCATGAAGGCGGGCGACACGGTCGAGGTGGAGATTTCCAGCATCGGCATCCTGGAAAACCCGATCGTCGCGGAATGACGGGCTGCGCGTTCTTCGCGGACGCGCGGCAATTGGCATTCAAAGTGAACCTGTTAGAAGTCAAATAGAACCGCCGGGCCGCGTTTGGTAGATTTCGCGAGTCCCGTTTCGCGGCTTTAGAAAGACGTCCGATGTTTGCAGAGTTGCGGTTTTCGCTGATCCTGTCCGGCCTCGACCTGCTGTTCAAGTATAGCGCCTGGCGCTATCCCGCCTTCCGCGAACGCCTGAAGGAAAAGTCCTTCGTCGCGCAGATCCGCACCATGGACAACTCGATGGGCCGCTGGTTCGCCTTCGGCAACGGCACGGTGCGCTCGGGCTCCGGCATTCATCCGAGCCCGGACATGTATCTGGCGTTCAAGAACGCCGCGATCGCCGCGCAGCTGCTCACCCCGCCGATCCGCCAGCAGCAGCAGATCGACGCCATCAAGGACTTCAAGCTCAAGATGGACGGGCCGGACGAGCTGACCGCCTGGTTCACCCGCACCATCCTGCTGACCCAGACCCTGGGCTGGAAATACGGCACCAAGCTCGCCAGCGGCGAGACGCGCTATACCAGCATGACCAACGGCGGCCCGGTCTTCGTCTACGTCAAGAACGGCAAGGTCGTGCGCCTGACGCCGATCGACTTCGACGAGAGCGACGCCGGCCCGTGGACCATCAAGGCGCGCGGCAAGACCTACACGCCGCCGCGCAAGACCTCGCTGGCGCCGCACGGACAGAACTTCAAATCGATCATCTACGCGCCCAACCGCCTGCTCCATCCCATGAAGCGCGTCGACTTCGATCCGAAGGGCGAGCGCAATCCGCAGAACCGCGGCGTCTCGGGCTACGAGCGCATCAGTTGGGACGAGGCGATCACCATCGTCTCCGACGAGATCAAGCGCATGAAGACGCAGTATGGCCCGGGCGCCATCGCCTCGTCGCACGGCTCGCACCACACCTGGGGCAACATCGGCTATTACCTGTCGGCCAATTTCCGTTTCATGAACGCGATCGGCCATACCGAGGTGCACCACAATCCCGACAGCTGGGAAGGCTGGTACTGGGGCGCCTCGCACCACTGGGGCCACTCGCTTGCGCGTCGGCCAGAGCGACAGCTACGGCACCGTCGAGGATTGCCTGCAGAACTGCGACATGATCGTGTTCTGGTCGGCCAATCCGGAGGCGACCAGCGGCGCCTATGGCGCGTTCGAAGGCACCGTGCGGCGCCAGTGGCTCAAGCAGTCCGGCATCAAGATCGTCCACATCGATCCCTACTACAACGACACCGCCCAGTTCCTCGGCGGCAAGTGGATCGCGCCCAAGCCGACGACCTCGCCGGCGCTCGCCATGGCCATCGCGCATGTCTGGATGACCGAGGGCCTCTACGACAAGGACTACGTCGCCAGCCACACCAAGGGCTTCGAGGTATGGCAGGACTATATCCTCGGCAAGGAAGACGGCATTCCCAAGAACCCCGAATGGGGCGAGCGGGAAACCGGCGTGCCGGCCAAGGACATCCGCGCGCTCGCCCGCGAATGGGGCAACAAGCGCACCTATCTCGGCGCCGGCGGCTGGGGCACCGGCCACGGCGGCGCCTGCCGCAACGCGACCGGCATCCAATGGGCGCGCGTCTGCGTCTGCCTGATGGCGATGCAGGGCTTGGGCAAGCCCGGCGTCAACATGGGCAATCTGCAGTGGGGCACCCCGGTCGATTTCAATTTCTATTTCCCGGGCTATGCCGAGGGCGGCATGTCGGGCGACATGGAGCACACGGCGATGGCGGCCTCGCTGTTCCAGCGCATGCCGCAACTGCCGACCATCAACACGCCGACCCAGCGCATCCCGCGCCTGCAATTCCCCGAGGCCATCCTCGAGGGCAAGGCGACCGGCTACATGTGGGACGGCAAATCGATCGAGGCGCAGTTCACGCCGATCGTCTATCCCAAGCCGGGCCATGCCCCGGTGCGCATGCTCTACAAGTACGGCGGCTCGGCGCTCGCCACCATGCCGGACGCCAGCCGCTGGATCGAGGCCTACCGCTCGCCCAACCTGGAGTTCGTCGTCAACCAGTCGATCTGGAACGAGGGCGAGGTGCCGTTCGCCGACGTCATCCTGCCGGCCTGCACCAATTTCGAGCGGCCCGACATCAGCGAGTGGGCGGGCCTCGGCGGCTATGCCCATCACGGCCAGATGCAGCTCAATCACCGCGTCATCGTGTTCCAGCACAAGTGCATCGAGCCGCTCGGCGAATCGAAATCCGATTACGAGATCTTCAACGAGATCAGCAAGCGGCTCGGCCTGTCGGCTTATTTCTCCGAGGGCATGAGCGAGCTCGACTGGGTCAAGCGCCAGTACGAGGCTTCCGATCTCGCCAAGGCGATCTCGTGGAAGGAATTCCTGCGCAAGGGCTACTACGTGGTGCCGGCGGAGAAGGAAGAGCTGCGCGCGCCGACCGCCTACCGCTGGTTCTACGAGAACCGCAAGAAGGACGTGCCCGAGCCCCATCCGATGCCGGCCGACTACAAGGAATTCCTCAAGGGCCTGCAGACCCAGTCGGGCAAGCTCGAATTCGAATGCGAGAGCCTCAAGCGCTTCGACGCCGAGGATCCCGAGCGGCCGCCGATCGTCAAATACAATCCGGCCTTCGAGGGCATTCACGATCCGCGCCTGGCGCAGTTCCCGCTGCAGCTCATCACGCCGCACCCGCGCTACAGCTTCCACACCCAGGGCGACGGCAAGGACAGCTTCCTCAACAACATCAAGGACCATCGCATCCTGGTCGATGGCTATTACTACTGGATCATCCGGCTCAATCCGGACGACGCGGCCAAGCGCGGCATCAAGAACAACGACCTGGTGAAGGTCTACAACGAGCGCGGCGGCGTGATCTGCGCCGCGCTGCTGACCAGCCGGCTGCGGCCCGGGCGTGGCGCACGGCTACGAATCCTCCGCCGTCTACGATCCGCTGGGCGAGCCCGGCAAGTCGCTCGACCGCGGCGGCTGCCTCAACCTGCTGTCGCCCAAGCGCAGCCAGACCAAGAAGACCCACGCCATGGCCTCGAGTTCGGCGCTGGTCGAGATCGCGCTGTGGGACGGCAGCACCACATTGGAAGGCGCCGGCGCGAAGTCGGCGCGTCCGCCCGCCCCGATGGTCGCGGCGGAGTAAGGGTATCGTCATGAGCAAGTGGAATCTGATCGTCGACGTCGCGGAATGCACCAACTGCAACATGTGCGTACTCGCGGTGCATGACGAATATGTCGGCAACGACTGGTCCGGCTATTCCGCCGAGATGCCGAAGCACGGCCACCATTGGATCGACATCCAGAAGAAGGAACGCGGCGAAGGACCGATGGTCGATGTCGCCTTCCTGCCGGTTATGTGCCAGCACTGCGACGACGCGCCCTGCCTGAAGGCCGCGAGGGACGGCGCCGTGACCAAGCGCGCCGACGGTATCGTGCTGATCGATCCGGTGAAATCCAAAGGTCAACGTCAGATCGTCGACGCCTGCCCCTACGGCGCGATCTGGTGGAACGACGAGAAGCAGATTCCGCAGCACTGGACCTTCGACGCCCATCTGCTCGACCAGGGCTGGAAGGAGCCGCGCGCCGCCCAGGTCTGCCCGACCGCCGCGATCACCGCGCTCAAGGCCGACGACGAGGCCATGGCGGCCAAGGCGCGCGACGAGCGGCTGCAGCACCTCTATCCCGAGCACGGCACACGCCCGCGCGTCTGGTACAAGAACCTGCACCGGTTCGCCGAGTGTTTCGTCGGCGGCAGCCTCGCGGTGGACCAGAACGGCGTGACCGACTGCCTCGGCGGCGCCAAGGTCACCCTGAGCCAAAACGACCGCGTCGTCGGCGAAGCGGTGAGCGACGGGTTCGGCGACTTCAAGATCGACCGCGTGCCGCCCCATAGCGGCCGTTACAAGCTCGCCATCGCCGCGCCCGGCCGTGCGCCGAAAACCGTCGACTGCGACGTCGGGGAAGAGAGCGTCTATCTGGGCACCATTACGGTCTGACGCCAGGCACCAGAACAGATTGTCACCCTCGGACTTGATCCGAGGGCCCATGCCTGAGGTCGTCGGAATGGGTCCTCGCGTCAAGCGCGAGGATGACGAATTCAAAGATGCGACGGCCTGCGGATGTGGACCATAGATGGCCTGAACATGGTCGGGCCATGACGGCTTCTCGCCGCCCGCATCAGCGCCGAAAATACCGCTGGCGCGCCGCGCGGTTCGTCCGCAGAATATAAAAAAGGCGCCGGCACAGGCGCGGACAAGACGACAGGCTTCACGACCAAGCTGGGAGATGCCGATGACACGCCGGTCCCATTGCTCGTTGTTTGCGTCCGTTGCCGTAGCCGCCCTCACGGCCCTGCCCGTCCGCCGGTAGCGCGCAGGATGCCGTCGCCGATTTCTATAAAGGCAAGACCGTCACCATGGTGATCGGTCTCAGCCCGGGCGGCGGCTACGACATCTATGCCCGCATCGTCGGCAAGCATCTGGTGAGAAATATTCCCGGCCAGCCGAGCTTCGTGCCGCGCAACATGACGGGCGCCGGCGGGCTCGTCGCCGCCAACCACATCTACAACGTCGCGCCGAAGGACGGCACGATGCTCGGCGCGCCGCAGCGTGGCGTGCCCTTCGAGCCGCTGACCGGCAGCGCCGACTCGAAGGCGCAATTCGATCCGCTCAAGTTCGAATGGATCGGCAGCGCCAATTCGGAAACCAGCGTCGCCGTCGCCTGGCACACCACGGGCATCACCAGCTACAAGGATCTGCTCACCAAGGAGATCGTGTTCGCGGGCACCGGCGCCGGCACCGAGAGCGTGGTGATGCCCTACGTCATGGCCAATCTGCTCGGCTTCAAGGTCAAGGTCATCGCCGGCTACCCCGGCGGCAGCGAAATGGATCTCGCCATGGAGCGCGGCGAAGTGGGCGGCCGCGGCACCTATTCCTGGAGCAGCTTCAAGGCGCGGCGCATGGACTGGCTGCGGGACAAGCAGGTCGTGATCCTCTACCAGCAGGCGCTGGAGAAACATCCGGACCTGCCGGATGTGCCGCTGGCGCTCGATCTCGCGAAGAACGACGACGACCGGAAGATTCTCGAGCTCGAGATGATCCCCTTGCTGTTCGGCAGGCCCTATATGGCGCCGCCGGGCACGCCGAAGGATCGCGTTGCGGCATTGCGCAAGGCATTCGACGACACCATGAAGGATCCCGAGTTCATCGCCGAATCGACCAAGGCCAGGCTGGAGATCGAGCCGGTCACCGGCCAGGAGTTGGACGATCTGCTGAAGAAAGCCTATGCGACGCCCAAGGCGCTCGTCGAGAAGCTCGCCGAGGTGAGCAAATCCCAGCCGGGCCTCAAGGTCCTCGAACCGCCGCCCGGCGCGAAGCCGGCGCAATAGACCAGCCAACCAAGGCTCGGTTGGCCGGATACAACACGCTGCATGTGAATGCGGCGCCAACGGGAGAATCATGCGATGACGGGGATAGCACGCTGGATCGGCTTGTGCTCGATGACTTTGGTGCTCGCGCCGTTCGCGGCCGACACCGCCGCGGCACAAACCGTCGCAGAGTTCTACAAGGGCAAGCGAGTCGCCTTGATCGTCGGCAACAACGCGGGTGGCGCTTACGACGCCTATTCGCGCCTGCTGGCACGCCACATGGGCAAGCACATTCCCGGCAGTCCGACCTTCGTGGTCAGGAACATGACCGGCGCTGGAACGCTGATCGCCACCAACTGGCTGTTCAACGTGGCGCCGAAGGACGGCGCCACCATCGGCAACTTCCATGAACGCATGGGGCTGGAGCCCAAGGTCGAGCCCAAGGGCACGCAATATGACGGCCGCCAGTTCACCTGGCTCGGCAGCATGGCGAAGCAGACCAGCATCTGTTTGTCGTGGCATACAACCGGCATCAACTCCGTCGAGGACGCCAAGAAGCGCGAGGTGATAGCCGGCGGCAGCGGCGTTGCCGGGTCGAGCGCCGTATTCCCCCGCGTCATGAATGCGGTGATCGGCACCAAGTTCAAGCTCATCACCGGCTATGGCGGCAATGAGACCGATATCGCGCTGGAACGCGGCGAAATCGAGTTCTCGTTGCGGCTTCGGCTGGGCGAGCTTGAAGGCGACGCAACCGGAATGGGTGCGTGACAAGAAGGTCAACCTGCTCGTGCAATTCTCGCTCAAGAAGCATCCGGAGCTGCCGCAAGTGCCACTCTTGCTCGACATGGTGACAAAACCGGAAGATAAGCAGGCGCTGGAAATCCTGTTCGGCACTCAGGAGATGGGCCGGCCGTTCGCCGCACCCCCGGGCATCCCGGAAGATCGCAAGGTCGCTCTGCGCAGGGCTTTCGATGCGGCCCTGGCGGACAAAGCCCTGCTCTCCGAGGCGGAGGCGACGAAGCTGGAAATCGACCCCATCTCGGGCGAGGAGATCGAAAAGCTGCTGGTCTACCTCTATGAGGTCCCGGATCAGATCTACAAGCGCGTGCTCGGCTTCCGCAACCCGGTGCAGGGCGAGCAGGAATACGTGGCGCCGGTGCGCACCGTCAGCACGGAGTTGAAGGACCTCGTGGACGAAGGCCGCGCCATCGCCTTTACCGCCGATAAGGATCAGCACACCGCCAAGATCAGCGGCTCGCGCACCAAGATCACGGTGGCGGGCAAGGAAGCCAAGCGCGAGGCGCTCAAAGCCGGCATGAAGTGCGAGGTGACCTACACCGGCGACGACAGCGAAGCGTCCCTTATCGCCTGCAATTAATCGACAGCATTGCCGGTGGATCTCTGCCGCAGTGCCTCTCGGCCCCCGGCGCCAACGCCGGGGGCCTTTTTGCCGCCATCTTCCAGCGCGTCTGGAACGCAGTGCGCCAGACGCCTTTCGGGAGTCTGTCTCTAGGAAATGCCCAACAGTTTCGCCGCCGTGCCGCCGAGGATGTCGGCTTTGGCCGCATCGGACAGATTTGGCACGGCGTTGACCAGTCCGACGGGGTTCTTCTCGCCCATGTCGTAGGGACTGTCGGTGCCCATCATTACGCGGTCAGCGCCGACCACGCCGGCGAGATAGCCGATGGCGTCGGGCCGGAACACCACTGTGTCGAACCAGATGTTGCGCACGAATTCCGCCGGCGATTTCGTGATGTGAACGCGGCATTCCTTGCGCTCGCGGTAGGACTGCTCGAAGCGGCCGAGATAGAATGGGAAATAGCCGCCGCCATGCGCCGCGCACAGCTTTAGATTCGGGAAACGCTCGAACACGCCGCCGAAGATCATCTGGGCAAGCGCCAGCGTGGTCTCCAGCGGCTGTCCCACCGCGTTGGTCATGAAATAGGGTTCGAGCCGCTCGGGCTCGGTGAAGCCCTGGGGGTGCAGCATGATCAGCGCGCCATCCTGCTCGGCGCGCGCCCAGAACGGATCGAGCCGCGCGTCACCCAGCTCCATGCCCGCGATGTTCGTGCTGATCCGCATGCCCTTGAGCCCGAGCTCCTGCATGCCGCGCGTCAGTTCGGCGCAGGATTGCTCGACATGCTGGAGCGCCACGTTGCCGCAGGCCAAAAAATGGTCGGCATGATCGCGCGCGATCTTCGCCACCGCGTCGTTGGTCGCGCGCGCCGCCTCGCCGGCCACCTCCTCGCTCGCCCGGTAGAAGCCGTTGGGCGGCGACGGCGTCAACAGCATCATGTCGACGCCCATGCCGTCCATGTCGGCGATGCGCGCATCGACATCCACCAGGATCGGCCCGCGCGACTTGTCGGTCAGGCCGCTCTCGGCGTTGTGGCGCGGCTTGGCCGGCTGCCTGGCGGCGAGGATCTCGCGCGGCTTGGCGATATTGATATGGCCGTGGATATCGATGACCGGCGGTTTGCCCGATGTCCTGGCCATATCCCCTACTCCCCTTGCCCTATTCGCCTTGGACGACCGGATTGTGCAGCGTGCCGATGCCGCCGACCTCGATCGTCACCTCGTCGCCCGGCTTGAGGAAGATGCCGCGCGGCCGGCCGACGCCGGACGGCGTGCCGGTCGAGATCACGTCGCCCGGCCTGAGCGTCAACCGCTCGCTCAAGTAGGCGATCTGCTCGGGAATGTTGAAATGCATGAAGCTCGACGAGGAATCCTGCATCAGCTCCTTGTTGACCCACAGCTTGACCGACATGTCGTAAGGGTCCTTGATCGACTTGGCGGGCGCGATCCACGGCCCCATGGGCGCGGAGCCGTCGAAGCATTTGTGGGCGAACCAATCGACACGGAAATTCCAGTCGGTGCGGCTGCCGAGATCGCGCAGCGACAGGTCGTTCATGATCGTGTAGCCGGCGACGTAATCCATCGCCTCGGCCTCGCTGACGTTGCGCGCCGGCTTGCCGATCACCACGCCGATCTCCGCCTCCCAATCGACCTGCTTGGAAATCTTCGGCAGGCGGATCGGATCCTCGGGGCCGATCACCGAATGGGCCGTGGTCTTGGCGAAGAAATAAGGCCGTGTGACCTTCTTGTCGGGCGGCTCGCGGCCCGACATTTCCTTCATGTGGTCGGTGTAGTTGGCCGCGGCGCAGAAGATGCCGCCGGGATAGAGCAGCGGCGCCAGCAATTTGGTCGAGGCCAGCGGCCGCGTCGCCTTGGCGAACTTGCCCGCGTCCTTGGCGAAGGAGTTGGCGATGCGCTCGAGCGCCGGTTCCGCCTCGGGCCAGACGTTGAGAATATCGAGCGTCGAACGGCTCGCGGCGATGAGGGTCTTGGCCGCGCCCGATGCCGTCAGCGCGCCTTCGAGGTCCAGCACCTGGTCGCCCACGCGCAGCCCCGCGCGCGGCTGCTTCGACTTGTCCGCATAGCTCAGCAGAAAATACACTCTGGTCTCCCCAATTTTTATGTCTGGATTGCCGTCCGATCGCGCAGCTTAGCACGGCCCCGTTTTGCCGGTCACGCGGCGATCAAGGACGGGATTTGACTGTGGCAACCAAGCCGTGCTGTCCCTTCCCCCCTTCGCGTCGAGTGGGAGCATCCGTGCGCGCATTTCACCCTCGCCCATCTTCCCCCTCGAGGGAGGAAAAGAGAGATCGGCAGGGAAGAGCAATCCCCGCGCGCCTAGTCGCAGGTGATCTTCGCGGCCGTGCCCTTGTCGCCGTAGTAGGTGATCTCGCAGAGCATGCCTTCGGCGAGCGTGGCGGCGTCGATCTTCTGGCCGCCCTTGGTGATCTGGGTGTCGTCGTCGCTGACGCGCGCCTCGGTCTTCTTGCCGCCATCCACGAAGGTGATGCCGCGCTTGCCGCTGCCGGTCAGGCTGGTCTTCACCACCATGGCGCGCGCCATGTCTTCCTGGATGCGCGGCTGCGACAGGTCGAGGATGCGCGCCACCATGTCGGGCGACGCGCTGTAGGCCTTGGCCATCAGCGCTTCCAGCCGCTCGCCGCTGATGAAGTTGACGTCGAGCCGCTGCTTCGCCGCATCGGCGCGCAACTCGGGATCCTCCGTCATCTTCTTGAACGCCTCGCGCAGCGCGGCGACGCGCTCGGGTGGAACGTCGGGCGGCGCGATGAATGGATAGCCGACTTCGGAAGGCAGGAAGTTGAGTTCGAGCAGCCGGCGCTCCTCGTCATTGCGCGCGAAGTCGAGCACGAGCGGAACGTCCGGCATTTCCGCATGGCGTTCCAGGCCCATCTGGTAGAGCACGATCAGCCGGCCGTCCTTGACCTGCTCGATATTGCGGTTCTTCAACCCGCCGTAGGCCAGATTGGCGCGGCCGTTGATTTCGCCGCGCTCCATGGCGAGGTCGACGTCGCTGCCGCCGGGGTAGCCCATGATGACCTTGTATTTGAAGCCGAGCAGATTGTTCATCACGTAGGCTTCTTTCGTCGTGCCCGTCGCGGCGCCCACCGCGCCCACGATCAGCTCCTTGTCGTACAAGTCCTGCCATTTGCGGACCGGCGAGGTATGCCAGGCGACGGCGACGCTGATCACCGTGTCGGGACTGCCGACCCACGAGAACTTGCGCGGATCGAAAAAACCTTTGGCATTCTTCGCATTGAACAGCGGCTCGAACAGCACGCCGCGATTGATGATGCCGAAGCTGGTGCCGTCCTTCGGTCCCTGCGCCCAGAAGATATTGGCGAGCGCCATGCCGCCGGCGCCGGGATAATTCTTCGGCACCAGGTTGGGCTGGCCGGGAATGTGCTTGCCCATGTGGCGCGCCGCGAGCCGGCCCCACTGGTCATGCGAACCGCCGACGCCGGAGCCGATCGCGACGGTGATTGTCTTTCCCTTGTAGAAGCTTTCCGCCGATTGGGCGGCGGCCGGCAAGCTGACCGCCATGACCATGATGACGGCCGTGGCGGCAATCGCCAGAGAGTTGAGACCCGCGCGCTGAACGATCATGACAGCCCCCAAGATTTTATTATTCAGGCCGCGGCTTATGCCGCTATTGTTTTGAGCCTAGAACGGCTGTCCGACGCGTGCAAGCCGCGACGCGCCGGCAGCGAATAAGACTCATAGAAGACTGCCTGGGGAGGATTGGAATGGGCGCTGCCCTGACGGGGATGACCGTTGCCGAATTGAACAGGCTTTACGAGGATCTGTGGCTCGCCATCGGGCCGAAGAAACTCGGCAATAAGGCCGAAGCCCTGCGCGCCGCCGCCCGCGCTTTGCGCGCCGCGGATGCCGTTCGTATCCGAACCATTGTCGATCCGCTCGATGCCCCGGGAACCGGCGGGCTCGGCGAGGCGAGCAAACGCTTCAAGCTCTACCGTGAAGGCGAGACCGTCGCCGATTTTATTCTGCGCCATGGCGACGGCGCCCACTTGCGACTGGATGTCCAGCGCGGAAATATTAAACTGGTCGCGAAGCGGGCCAGCCGGAGAGCGAGCCGGGGCCGCTGACGGGAGCGCACGATGCGCCTGGAAAACTTCTCCTTCGATCTGGAGCCGGTGCTGTCCTCCGTGGTCGCCGTGCGCACCACGATTCCGCAGGACGCCTATACCGCGAGCCGGCTGGGCACCGAGCGCGCCGGCAGCGGCGTGGTCATCGGCAGCGACGGGCTGATCGTCACCGTCGGCTATCTGCTGACCGAAGCAGAATCCGTGTGGGTGGTCGATGCTTCGGGCCGCGCCATGGCCGCGCATATCGTCGGCCAGGATCAGGAAAGCGGGCTCGGACTGGTGCAGCCTCTGCAGCATATGCACCGCCCGCCGCTATCGCTCGGCAAATCGTCCGAGGCCGCGGTCGGCGACAGTCTGATGATCGCCAGCTTCGGCGGCCGCGACCACGCGACGCCGACGCGCATCATCGCCCGGCAGGAATTCGCCGGCTATTGGGAATATCTGCTCGACGAAGGAATCTTCACCGCGCCCGCCCATCCGCAATGGACCGGCGCCGCCGCCATCGACCGCGACGGCAACCTGATCGGCATCGCCTCGCTCATCTTCCAGCAGTTCATGATGGGCAATGCCACGATCGACGCCAATCTCGTCATCCCGATCGACCTGCTGAAGACCGTCCTGCCCGACCTCATCAAATCCGGCCGCGTCGACCGGCCGCCGCGCCCATGGCTCGGATTGTGGACCGCGGAATTGGAAGGCAAGCTGGTGATCGCCGGCCTGAACGACAACGGCCCGGCCAAGCGCGCCGGACTTCAGGTCGGCGACGTCGTCGCAGCGGTCGCCGGCCGGCCGGTGCGCTCGCTCGGCGCGATGTACCGCCGCATCTGGACGCTCGGCAATGCCGGCGTCGTCGTGCCCTTCTCGCTCAAGCGCGAGGGCCGCACGCTCGAGATCGCGGTGACCTCGGCCGACCGCCAGAGCCGGCTCAAGTCGCCGGCTGCACTAAACGTAGTTGAACATCGGGCCCTGAACATCGGACGCTAGAATCGGACGCCGGATTCGCGGTTCGGCCAGGGCTCGGCCGCCCGCGCGCGCTTAACGCAGCGCCGCCGCGATGTTGCCGCCGTCCACGGTCAGCACCGCGCCGGTGGTCTTGTCGGCCAGCGCCAGGCTGACGAAGGCCTGGGCGACGTCGTCGGCCGTGACCTCGCGGCCCAGCAGGTTGCCGCTCATGTAGTCCTCGGCCGACACGCCGCGCGACTGCGAACGCGCCGCGATCATCTCGTCTGTCAGCAGGCCGGAGCGGATGCGATCGGCATTCACGGCATTGGACCGGATGCCGTCGCGTCCATGATCGACGGCGTATTGCCGCATGAGAAACAGGGTCGCCGCCTTGGGCAAGCCATAGGGGCCGAAATCCGCGCCGGGATTGACCGCCTGTTTCGAGGTGTTGAACAGCAGCACGCCGCCGGTGCCCTGGTCGCGCATGATGGCGACGGCCGCCTGGGCGACTCTTTCGATGGCCGTAGAAGTTCACTTCGAAACTGTCGCGCAGAATAGTCTCCGCGACCTCGCCGATGCGGCCCTGCCAGGCGCGCCCGGCATTGCTCACCACCACGTCGACGCCGCCGTAGAGCGCGACGATTTGGCGAAAGGCATCATGCACCGACCCGGCGTCGGTCACGTCGCAGACGACCGCTGCGCATTTCGCGTCGCGCGCGGCGGCATCGAGCGCCTTGCGATCGCGGTCGAGAATGGCGACTTCGGCGCCGGCCGCCTTGAAGGCCCGCGCGGTGGCGAGACCGATGCCGGAGGCGCCGCCGGTCACCGCCACCACATGACGGGCGAGCGGCTTCTCCGCCCCCTTGCCGAGCTTGGCCTGTTCGAGCGACCAATATTCCATATCGAACATGTCGCGTTCGCTCGACGCATTCATAGCGGCCGATGGATTCCGCCGCCGTGATGGTCGTGACCGTGCTTTCCGCGATGTCGGCGGCGATCCGCGCGGCGGACTTGCTCTCGCCGACTCCGAACAGTCCGAGGCCCGGCACCAGGACGACGCGCGGCATCGGGTCGAGCTCGGTCTTCGGCGACGCCTGGCCGCGATTGTTGCGGCGGAAATAGTCGTGATAGCGCGCGGCGAAACTGTCGAACGCCTGTTTGGCTCCGTCGCGGAACGCGTCCAGCCCATCGGCGCGCGGCGCGGGCAGGATCACGGGCCAGTTCTTGGTGCGGATCGTGTGGTCGGGAGTCACCACGCCGACCTGCGAATAGCGCGCGAGATCGCGGCCGTTGACATAGGCCATGACGGCCGGACTGTCGCGAAACTCGAGGATCACGCGCTTCGGGCGTCCGCCTGGGGCAGGGATCGCCGCCAGGCCGCGCACGATCGGCGCCACGTCCGCGAGCGGCGCGACCTGGCGCGGCAGGCGCGCGGCGGGAAACGCCAGCTTGCGTCCCTTCTTCAGCCGCCCTTCCGCGAGCGAGACCATCTCGATCATGCGCTCGTAGCATTCGCGCGCGGTCGCGCCGAAGGTGAAGATGCCATGCTTCTCGAGAATGAGCCCCTCGACCGTGGGATCGCGGTCGAACACCTCCGCGGCTTTCTTGGCCAGGGCGAAGCCGGGCATGATGTAGGGCACATAGCCCATGCGAGCGCCATAGAGTTCGGCGCAGATCGCCGCGCCGTCGGGCTGATCGGACACGGCGAGCACCGCGGTCGAATGGGTATGGTCGATGAACTTGCCGGGCAGGAAGGCATGCAGCAGCGTTTCAACCGACGGGATTCGGCGCCGTCGAGTTGAGCAGGTTGCAGCGCTGCAGATTGACCATCTCCTCGTCGCTCAGGCGCTCGAGAGCGCGCAGCTCGCGGATCGGCTCCAACCTGACGGCGGGCAAGCCGGCCGGTTCGATCTCCGCCATGTCCCAGCCCGATCCCTTGACGCAGAGCACCGCCGTGTCGCGACCCCGCGCGTCGGGCAGCGCGGTCTTGACGGAGGTATTGCCGCCGCCATGCAGCACGAGCGCCGGGTCGCGCCCGAGCAGACGCGAGGTATAGACGCGCAAAGCGAGATCCTCGCCCACGCGCTGGTTGCCATAGCGCCTGACATAGGATCTGGCGTCGCCGTTCGACCACTGGCTTTTCATGAGGTTCCGCGCCGATGTGATGACAAACCGAGCGTCGGAAAGATACGTTCACCCGACGCACGGCACCAGATTGTTATCACATGCGGACTGGGTCCGACGCCGGAATTGCCGCAGACAAGCGGCCCCCCGCGGGCTTCACGGGAGCCGGTTGCTGCCTTGCCCGATGCCAGCAACCATTCGCGCGCGAGCCGCATGCCCCGCCCGAGCTCATGGCCTGGATAACCGGTGCGGTTGTGGTGCGGCAACTTGAAACAGCCGACCGGCGCGGTTCGATTCGCGCCGAAGGACCGCGCGGGCGTGTGCCGGCTCGGAACTATGGGCCGCGGAAAATGGAATGAGGAGAATGGGGCGAGCGACCGGAATTGAACCGGCGACATCCAGATCCACAATCTGGCGCTCTAACCAACTGAGCTACGCCCGCCATCTCGTAAGGGCGCCCTGTTTAGACGCCGCCCTGTGCCCCGTCAAGGACGCCGGCTTGCGGCCTCGGCGAATGACGGCGAATCAGAGGTTGCACATCGCGCAGCGATCGCGGCAATCCGAAATCACGACGTCCCCGTGAAAAAGATTTGCACCATCCCTCGACGGCCGGTATTCCGCGGGCAGCGAAGGATGCATCGCAAACTGCCTATGACTCGGGCAATATAAAAGCCTAGTTTTTGGTCATATAGCTTATTTTTTAGGCTTCAAAGCCGCGAAGTTATCCACAAGTGGTTGAAAGACCGCGCAAATTGAGCGCCTCAGCGGCTCTGGGCCTTTGGCACGCCCCGTGCTAGGTAGAGCGCACTTGCCGTTTCCCGTCAGGGGGAACTCTTTCGCCGACGAGCACCCGCAACCCAGTCACCCCGGATCGCTATGAAGAAGATCGAAGCCATCATCAAGCCCTTCAAGCTCGACGAGGTCAAAGAAGCGCTGCACGAGATCGGCCTGCAAGGCATGACCGTCACCGAGACCAAGGGTTTCGGCCGCCAGAAGGGCCACACCGAACTCTATCGCGGCGCCGAATACGTGGTCGACTTTCTGCCCAAGGTGAAGATCGAGATCGTCATGGACGACAACCTGGTGGAGCGCGCCATCGAAGCCATCACCCAGGCCGCGCGCACCGGGCGCATCGGCGACGGCAAGATCTTCGTGTCCAACGTTGAAGACGTGATTCGAATCCGCACCGGCGAAAAAGGCCCCGACGCGATCTGAACGACGAACCGCCCGGCTCCGAGAGGGCGCCGGCGGCACTACTCACTCGAAGCGAACCACCCAACCCTATAGGAACAGCGAACGATGTCCGACGCGAAAACAGTCCTGGCCATGATCAAGGAGCACGACGTGAAATACGTCGACCTCCGCTTCACCGATCCGCGCGGTAAGTGGCACCACACGGCCCAGGCGGTGAAAACCGTCGATGAAGGCACCCTCACCGAGGGCTTCATGTTCGACGGCTCGTCGATCGCCGGCTGGAAAGGCATCCAGGAGTCGGACATGACCCTGATGCCGGACCTCTCCACCGCGGTGATCGATCCGTTCGCCGCCCAGCCGTCGCTGATCCTGTTCTGCGACATTCTCGAGCCGTCGACCGGCCAGCCCTACGGCCGCGATCCGCGCTCGACCGCGAAGCTCGCCGAGAACTACGTCAAGCAGAGCGGCGCCGGCGACGCGGTGTTCTTCGGTCCGGAAGCCGAATTCTTCATCTTCGACGACGTGCGCTTCAACGTCGCGATGAACGAAGTGGCCTACGCGATCGATATCGACGGAAGGCCCGTGGGCCAGCAGCCGCGTCATGCCGGAAGGCAACCCGGGCCACCGTCCGGCGGTCAAGGGCGGCTACTTCCCGGTGCCGCCGGTCGATTCGCACAGCGACATCCGCGCCGAGATGCTGACGGTGATGGGCGAGATGGGCATCGACATCGAGAAGCACCACCACGAAGTCGCCGTCGGCCAGAACGAGCTCGGCGCCAAGTTCCAGACGCTGCTCAAGGCCGCCGACCACATGCAGATCTACAAGTATGTGGTGCACAACGTCGCCCACTCCTACGGCAAGACGGCGACCTTCATGCCGAAGCCGATCAAGGGCGACAACGGCTCGGGCATGCATTGCCACCAGTCGATCTGGAAGGCCGGCAAGCCGCTGTTCGCGGGCTCGGGCTACGCCGACCTGTCGGAGACGGCGCTCTACTACATCGGCGGCATCATCAAGCACGCCAAGGCGCTCAACGCCTTCACCAACCCGACGACCAACAGCTACAAGCGGCTGATCCCCGGCTTCGAGGCCCCCGTGCTGCTCGCCTACTCGGCGCGCAACCGCTCGGCCTCCTGCCGCATCCCGCTCGGCTCGGGCCCCAAGGCCAAGCGCGTCGAAGTGCGCTTCCCCGATCCGCTGGCCAATCCCTACCTCGCCTTCGCGTCCATGCTGATGGCCGGCCTCGACGGCATCCAGAACAAGATCCATCCGGGCGACCCGATGGACAAGAACCTCTACGACCTGCCGCCCGAAGAGCTCAAGAACGTGCCGACGGTCTGCGGCAGCTTGCGCGAAGCCCTGCAGAGCCTCGACGCCGACCGCGAGTTCCTCAAGAAGGGCGACGTGTTCACCGACGACCAGATCGACGCCTACATCGAGCTCAAGTGGGAAGAGGTCTACAACTTCGAGCACACGCCGCATCCGGTCGAATATGCGATGTACTACTCCGGCTGACGTGCCTTTGGGGGGAGTGAGTGAGAAAGGGCCGCCTTCGGGCGGCCCTTTTTGTTTCGGCACAGGATGCCTCGCCTCTTGCTTTGTACGTGCGCTGCATGGATGATTTGGAGATAGCGCTGGTCACAAGAAAGCGTGGAGGCCTCCTATGGACATCGCTCTTTATTATGCGCCCCTCACCTGCTCGCTCGTGCCGTACGTGACGCTGACCGAGGCGGGCGCCGATTTCACGGTGCGCCCGGTCAATATGCGCAAGCGGCAGCAGATGTCGCCCGAATACCTGGCGCTCAATCCCAAGCACAAGGTGCCGGTGCTCGTGGTCGACGGGCGGCCGCTCACCGAGAACGTCGCGATCCAGGTCTGGATCGCCCGCAATTTCCCGCGCGCGAAGCTGCTGCCCAGCGATCCATGGCAAGAGCTGAAGGCGATCTCCGTGCTCGCGTGGTGCGCGTCGGGCATTCACCCGCATTTGAGCCGGATCAACGGGCCCGCGAAGTTCTGCGACATGCCCGCCGCCGAACCCGGTGTGCGCGAGCGCGCGAAGGAACAGCTTTTCGAGAATCTCCGCGTCGCCGACGACATGCTCGCCGGCCGCGAGTTCTTCTTCGACCATTTCACGGCCGCCGATGCGCATTTCTTCTGGTGCTTCCGCCGTGGCCTGCAGTTCGAGCTCGATCAGTCGGCATTCAAGAACTGCATGGCGCATTTCGAGCGCATGGCGGGCCGCCCGAGCTTCCAGAAAGCGTTCGCCTGCGAGAAGGAGGTGCGGGCCGCCCTCGACAAGGCTGCGTAACGCGAGGCGGGCACGGTGACTTGCGCGGTCGTTTGGCCCGGCGGCGCGTAAAAACAACGGACCCGATGTCTAAAATCCACCATATCTTGGGGGTGACGGCCCGAGTTCCACCGCATCTTCTTGCGCCGCGACGGCACCCGACCTTATATAAGCACCCGTAAAGCCCCCCAGGCTTGCCTGGAAGCCACCGATGAGTCGGGGCCCAGCTTTCCTTTTCGTCGCCTCAGGTGCGCATGGCCGATCTGTTCAGTAAGTCCAAAGAGTCCAGCTACTCCGCCAAGGACATCGAAGTCCTCGAGGGGCTCGAGCCGGTGCGCCGGCGGCCCGGCATGTATATCGGCGGCACCGACGTCAATGCCCTGCACCATTTGGCGGCGGAGATACTCGACAACTCCATGGACGAGGCGGTGGCGGGCCACGCCGACCGTATCGAGGTCGAGCTGGACAAGGGCGATGTGCTGACCATCCGCGACAACGGCCGCGGCATCCCGGTGGACCCGCATCCCAAGTTCAAGAAGAAGTCGGCGCTCGAGGTCATCCTCACCACGCTTCATTCGGGCGGCAAGTTCGGCGGCAAGGTCTACGATACATCCGGCGGGTTGCACGGCGTCGGCTCGTCGGTGGTCAATGCGCTGTCCGATAGCTTTACTGTGGAAGTGGCGCGCGACCGCAAGCTGTGGACGCAGAGTTACGTTCGCGGCGTGCCACAGGGTCCGCTCAAGGATGCCGGCCCGACGCCCAACCGGCGCGGCACCACGATCACTTTCCATCCCGATCCGCAGATCTTCGGCAAGGACGTCCACTTCAGCCCGGCGCGGCTCTACCGCATGGCGCGCTCGAAGGCCTACCTGTTCCGCGGCGTCGAGGTGCGCTGGAAGGTCGACAAGTCGCTGCTGCACGGCACCACGGTGCCCGAGGAAGACACGCTGCATTTCCCCGGCGGCCTCGCCGACTTTCTGGCCAGCAACCTCGAAGGCCGCGAGACGCTGATTCCGGCCCCGTTCGCCGGCACGGTCAGCCTCAATGGCGATACCGGCGCCAAGGTCGAATGGGCGGTCAATTGGGTCGCCGAGGGCGAAGGGGTGGTGTCGTCCTACTGCAACACGATCCCGACGCTGCAGGGCGGCACCCACGAGGCCGGCGTGCGCAATGGCCTGTCGCGCGCGCTCAAGGCCTACGGCGATCTCACCGGCAACCGGCGCACCGCGCAGATCACCGCCGACGACGTGATGGACGGCGCCTGCGTCATGCTCTCGCTGTTCATGCGCGACCCGCAGTTCCAGGGCCAGACCAAGGAAAAGCTCGCCAGCGTCGAGGCCACCAAGATGGTCGAGACCACCATCAAGGACCACTTCGACCATTGGCTGTCGGGCGATCCGACCACGGCGAACCAACTGCTCGAAGCCATCATCGCGCGCGCCGAGGAACGGTTGCGCGAGAAGAAGGCGAAGGAGTTCAACCGCAAGACCGCGACGCGCAAGCTGCGTCTGCCGGGCAAGCTCGCCGACTGCGCGCGCAGCGCCTCCGACGGCACCGAGATCTTCCTGGTCGAAGGCGATTCCGCCGGCGGTTCCGCCAAGTCGGCGCGCAACCGCGACACCCAGGCGATCCTGCCGCTGCGCGGCAAGATCCTCAACGTCGCCTCCGCCTCGATCGACAAGCTGCAGGGCAACCAGGAGATCGCCGATCTCATCCTGGCGCTCGGCTGCGGCTCGGGCGAGCGATGCGACGTCGCCAAGCTGCGCTACGAGCGCGTCATCATCATGACCGACGCCGACGTGGACGGCGCCCATATCGCCTCGCTGCTGATCACGTTCTTCTATCGCGAGATGCGCGGGCTGATCGAGGGCGGCCGGCTCTATCTGGCGCAGCCGCCGCTCTACCGCATCGCCCAGGGTCCGCAGACGCTCTATGCGCGCGACGACGCCCACAAGGACGAACTGATGAAGACCGTCTTCACCGGGCGCGCCAAGGTCGAGATCAGCCGCTTCAAGGGCCTCGGCGAAATGCCGCCGGCGCAGTTGCGCGAGACGACGATGGATCCCGCGAAGCGCACCCTGCTGCGCGTCACCATTCCCGACAGCGCGCGCCAGCACACCGAGCAACGGGTGGAGAGCCTGATGGGCCGCAAGCCCGAGCTTCGCCTGGCTTTCATTCAGGAGCACGCGCAGACCGTGCAGGAGCTGGATCTCTAATCCCGCCAGGGGGCAATTTGATGCGGATATCGGGTTGGGTCGCCGCGGCGGCTGTGGCGCTGTCGGGCTGCGACGGCCTCGGCGGATCGCCCTTGATGGACAATGCGTCCGCCGTCGGACAGGTGTCGGCCAACTACCGGGAATCGGACTACGGCGCGGCCGCGCGCGGCCGCGATATGTGGGTCGTCATTCTCGGCAGCGTGCCGGGCGCAGACGCTGCCACGTTGCAGCAGCAGACTCTCGCCGCCCTGCAGCGCAACGTGAGCATCCCCACCCGCTTCACGGCCTCGCCGCAGAATCACCACCGCGAATACAAGACCGTCATCGTCTACAACGGCCCGAACAACCTGCAGGCCGGCGCGCTCTGCCGCAATCCGAGCCAGCCCGCCGCCGTCGCCAACACGGGCTTGCGGCTGCAGGCGGTGTTTTGCCGCAACGACGAATATCTCAGCGAGGTCTACAGCCGCGCTCCAGGCGGCAACAGCCTGAGCAACCCCAATTTCGAGGCCCTGATCCGTCAGACCATGACCGAGCTCTACACCGCCCGGCGTGAGCGACAGCTCAACGAGCCCCGCGACTGATCGGCAGTTCGCATCGCGCTGTTCGCCATTGTTCCTTTGCAACAGATGGCTGCAACAATATAGCCGGCGAGCGGCACGCCATCACATCAAAGTGACTAACAACACCCGAATTGGAGTAATATTTTATAGCGACCAACTTTGGCGGGAGGCTTAGCCATGCGGTCTGGTTCCCCTATCCTGGCGGCGGCGACGGTTTTGGCGCTCGGCGCCTGCGCGCCGACCGGCGTGACGACGGTCGGCCAAACCCACCCGATGTACCGGACGGCCCACAGCATGCACGCTCTCAACGGACACGACGTCTTCGTCGTCGTTCAGGGCGGCGGTTATGGCGCCGACCAGCCGGCCTTTCGCCAGGCGGTGATCGACACCATGCAGCGCTATCGCGCCGGCATGAACACGCGCTTCACGGCAACGCCACAAACCAACTACGACAGCGACTACAAGGTCGTGATGCTGTTCAACGGCCCGGTGACGGCGCAGGCCGGCGAGCTCTGCCGGCAGCCGGCGACCTACGCGACGGTGCCGCCCGCTACCGCTGGTGGAGACACCCATGTGCTCGCGGCGTTCTGCCGTTTCGATGCCCCCCTGACCGAGGTCAGCGGGCGCGTGGCCGGCGTCAGTGCGGTGGGCGACGCCCGCTTCGCGTCGTTGATTCAACAGACCATGACCGACCTCTTCCCGGCGCGCGACGATCGGCCGCAGCGCGACAGCGACAACGGCGGTGCCGATTTCCCCTAACAGCGTTCCGTGACGCCGCGCGAGCCCGCTCCCGCGGCGGCCTCCAAGGAGTCGCGTATGCGTAAGTTCTTCATCGGCCTTTGCCTCGTCGTCGGGTCCCTGCTGACGGCCTGTTCTTCCACGACTCCGCGCACCACGTCAGAGGTGTGGCCGCTCTATCGGCCCACCGAATTCGGCCGCGCCGGCGGCGGCCGCGATACCTACGTGGTGCTGCGCGGCAATCCCTTCGCCATGGATCCGGCCCAGTTCGAGCAATTGGTGCTGAACAACATGCAGGGGCAGAACTGGGGCCAGCGCACCAACTTCACCACCCGCCCGACCAATTACGATCCGGCCTACAAGGTCGTCATGCTGTTCAATGGCCCGAATGTGAGCGGCGGCGATCTTTGCCGCAACCCGGGCGCGGTGCCGTTCCGCACCGGCGCGCAGCCTGAACTCCATGTGGTGGCCGTCTATTGCCGCTATGACCAGTGGCTCACCTTGGCTCAAGGATGGCTCAAGGGCGGGCCTGAGGGCGTGCCGCAGGATGGTTTCGCCCGCCTGATCCGCCAGGTCACCGCCGAGTTGTTCCCCGCGTTCAACAAGGACGATGCGCGGCGCGACAGCGACCGTAGCAACCGGATCGTCCCGTAACAGAGCGTTAACCATGGTGCCGTAAGGTGCCACTATTACGCGAAAAAGCGCGAAATCGGTTACGCCAGCGCGCTGAGTGTTTGACTTTTGGCGAAAAACCACCATTTCTACCGCAGAATTAAAACCCACTTTTCAAGGAAGATTCACGAGCGCATGAGTTTTGAAGCCCTCGGGCTCAGTCCGGAGGTCCTCAGAGCCGTTGAGGACGCCGGCTACAAAGAGCCCACTCCCATCCAGGAACAGGCCATTCCCCTGGTCCTCATGGGTCGCGATGTTCTGGGCTGCGCCCAGACTGGCACAGGCAAGACAGCCTCCTACACACTGCCAATGATCGAGATCCTGGCCGCCGGTCGTGCCAAGGCGCGCATGCCGCGCTCGCTCGTGCTGGCGCCGACCCGCGAGCTCGCCGCCCAGGTGGCGAAGAGCTTCGAGACCTACGGCAAGCATCACAAGCTGACCATGGCGCTGCTCATCGGCGGCGAATCCTTCGGCCCGCAGGAAGCCAAGCTCGACCGCGGCGTCGACGTGCTGATCGCCACGCCGGGCCGCCTGATCGACCATTTCGAGCGCGGCCGCATCCTGCTCAACGACGTCAAGGTCCTGGTGATCGACGAAGCCGACCGCATGCTCGACATGGGCTTCATCCCCGACGTCGAGCGCATCGTCTCGTTCCTGCCCAAGATCCGCCAGACCCTGTTCTTCTCCGCCACCTTCCCACCCGAAGTGCGCCGCCTCGCCGACGCCTTCCTGATCAATCCCAAGCAGATCAGCGTTTCGCCCACGACCTCGGCCGCCGAAACCGTGAAGCACTTCCTGGTGCGCTCCTCGGGCAAGGATTTTCTCAAGCGCGAAACCCTGCGCGCGCTGATCGCCAGCGAGAAGCCGCAGAACGCGCTGATTTTCTGCAACCGCAAGCGCGACGTCGACGTGCTCGCCAAATCGCTCAAGCGCCACGGCCTGTCCGCCGCGCCGATGCATGGCGACATGGCCCAGGCCTCGCGCACCGAGACTTTGGCCGCCTTCAAGAACGGCGAGATCACGCTGCTCGTGGCGACGGACGTCGCCGGCCGCGGACTGGACGTGGTCGGCCTGTCGCACGTGTTCAACTTCGACGTGCCGATCCATGCGGAGGATTATGTCCACCGCATCGGACGAACCGGCCGCGCCGGGCGCGAAGGCCGCGCCTTTACCTTGGCGACACCGGACGATCACAAATTCGTCGGCGCGATCACCCGGCTGATCGGCAAGCAGATCCCGCCCTTCGAGGTGCCCGGCGCACCTGTCATCGACGAAGCGGCGGAAGCCGCCGAAGCGCCGAAGGGCCGCCGCGGTGGCCGTGGCGCGGAGCGCGGCGGCGACCGCAAGCGCCGCGGACGCGGTCGCGAGCATGCCGAAACGATTCCGGCCCATGCCGAACCGCTGAGCGAGGCGGAACATATTGCCCCCGTCACAGAGGCTGCGGTCGAAGCGCCGCCGTCCGTCGAACGCCACGACCGGTCGGACGGCAAGCCGCCGCGCGAACGCACCCGGGGCCGCGGCGAACGCCGCCCGCGTCCCGAGCGCGAGCGTTCCGACCGTCCGGAGCAAGACACATCCGCGCGCCCTGAACGAAACACAGCGGCGCGCCCGGAACGTGACAGAGCCGCGCGTCCGGAACGGCCGCGTTCGGAGCGTCCGGAACGGTCCAACCGGCGCGACCGGAACGATCATGACGATCGGCCCGTGCTGAGCTTCGGCGACCATGTGCCGACCTTCATGCAGCGGCCGATCCGCAAGGTATCGGAACAAGCTTAACCGCTTGGCGGCGGCGTCATCCCTGTCCTAAGATAAAGCCCTTCCACTCGCAACGGACAGGCGCGCGCCTTGGCGTGCCGACAGGGATCGATGAACACAGTTCTGAGTACACAGCCGCACATCGACATCCGGCCGCTCTCCGACGCGCTCGGCGCGGAGATCCTGGGTGTCGACCTCGCCCACCCGCTCGACGACGCGACCTTCGCGGAGATTCTCGCCGCCTGGCATCGCTACGGGCTCATACTGTTACGCAACCAGACCTTCAGCGGCGACCAGCAGGTCGAATTCGGCCAGCGCTTCGGCGCGGTCGCGCCGTGGTCGCGCTTCGCCGACAAGCAGAACGGCGAGCATCCCTATCTGATGCTGGTCACCAACATCAAGAAGGACGGCAAGTTCGTCGGCAGCCTGCCGGAGGGCGAAATCGAGTTTCATTCGGACGGCATCTATATCGAGGTGCCGAGCAAGGCGACCATGCTCTATGCCGTCGCCATCCCCTCGACCGGCGGCGATACCGCCTTCGCCAACATGTACAAAGCCTACGAGACCCTGCCCGACGACCTCAAGCGGCAGCTCGCGGGCAAGAAGGCGCTGCATGCCTTCACCTACAACAGCCAGAAGGCCGACGAGAACGATACGAAGAAGTCGGCCGAGGATGTGGCGAGCTACGCCCATCCGGTGTTCCGCACCCATCCCGATACCGGTCGCAAGGCGCTCTACGTCAACCGGCTGATGACCCAGGAAATCGTCGGCATGCCGGCCGAGGAAAGCCGCCGCATCCTGAACTTCCTGTTCGACCACATCGAGCGGCCGGAATTCGTCTACGAGCACAAATGGCAGGTCGGCGACGTGCTGCTGTGGGACAACCGCTGCCTGGTCCATGCGCGGCGCGATTTCCCGGTCGAGGAATTGCGCCTGATGCGCCGCCTGACCATCGCCGGCGAGCGCCCGGAATAAGGAAGCCGCGATGAGCAGCGTCGTCACCAAGGAGTCCACCGCCGGCATCGAGATCGTCCCACTGTCCGACGCGCTCGGCGCCGAGATCCGCGGCCTCGATCTCACCCGCGAGATCGACGACGAGAGCTTCGCCCTCGTCGAGCGGGCGTGGCACGACAACCTCATCCTGCTGTTCCGGAGCCAGGACCTGAGCGAAGACGACCAGGTGCGCTTCGCCCGCCGCTTCGGCGCCCTGCAAAGCCGCCCGCGGCCCGCCGCCATGCGCGCGGAAAGCGGCGAGGTGCGCCATCCCGAGATCATGCTGGTGTCCAACATCCGCAAGGACGGCAAGCTGATCGGCTCGCTGCCCGACGGCGAGATGCAGTTCCACTCGGACATGTGCTACATCGAGAAACCGGCCAAGGGCACGTTTCTCTACGCCATCGAAATTCCGTCGGTGGGCGGCGACACGCAGTTTCTCAATACCTACAAGGCCTACGAATCGCTGCCGGCCGACATCAAGGCGAAGATCGACGGCGCCAAGGCGCTCAACGTCTTCCTCTACGGCTCGACCAGCCGCGAGGGCAACAAGCCGGATTTCTCGGTCCATCCGAACTACGTGCATCCGATGGTGCGCACCCATCCCGACACCGGGCGCAAGGCGCTGTTCGTCAACCGGCTGATGACCTGGTCGATCGAGGGCATGGACGAGGCCGAGAGCGCCGCCCTGCTCGCGCGCCTGTTCGACCATATGGAAAACCCGGCCTTCATCTACGATCACAAGTGGCGCGTCGGCGACCTGGTGCTGTGGGACAACCGCTGCACCCTGCACGCGCGCACCGATTTCAGCGACCAGGAGCGCCGCCTGCTCCGCCGCGTCGTGATCCAGGGCGACAAGCCGTTCTGAGCGGCGCAAGGCCGCCAACCGCGCCCTATTCGGCTAATGCCACGTCTTTCCCGCGGCGGATCATCGGCACAAGCGTGCAGGCGAGCACGATAACCGCCGCGCCGAGAAAAACTGCGCTCAGCGGTTCCGTGATGAACACGGTGGGATCGCCGCGTGATACGAGCATGGCGCGCCGGAAATACACCTCGAGCATCGGCCCCAGCACGAAACCGAGGATCAGCGGCGCCGGCTGGCAATCGAGCTTGATGAACAAATAGCCAAGCACGCCGAATACGGCCGCCAGCAGGATATCGCTCGAACTCAGATTGACGGTGTAAAGGCCGGTGCATGCCACCGCGATAATGGCCGGAAAAAGCCACCGATAGGGCGCCTTCAGCAACGACGCCCAAACACCGACCAGGGGCAGGTTGAGAATCACCAGCACCAGATTGCCAATCCACATGCTGACGATCAGTCCCCAGAACAGGCCGGGGTGGCTGGTCATGACCTGAGGCCCCGGCGTGATTCCATAAATCATGAAGGCGCCGAGCAGCAGCGCCATGCTGCCGCCGTGCGGCACCCCTAAAGAAAGCGTCGGAATGAACGATGTCTGTGCGGCCGCATTGTTGGCCGCCTCGGGCGCGGCGACGCCTTCGATCGCGCCCTTGCCGAAGCGCTCCGGCGTCTTGCTCACCATCTTCTCGGCCATATAGGCCGTGTAGGCGCTGATGGTCGGACCGATCCCGGGCAGGATGCCGAGGATTGCGCCGAGCCCGGTGCCGCGCAGGATCGGCTTCAGCGAGCTCCTGAAATCATCGCGCGACGGCATCAAGCGACCGATCTTCGACGTGAGTACGCTGCGGTCGGTGGGCGCTTCCAGATTTGAAATGATTTCGCCGAACGCGAACAGCCCCATCGCGACGACCGCGAGATTGATGCCGTCAAACAGGCCCGGCAGACCGAGTGTGAAGCGGGCGATGCCGCTGGAGACGTCAGTCCCGACCGTGCCCAGGAGAACGCCGAGCAGGACCACCGCCAGCCCCTTGAAGACAGAACCAGCCACCAGCGTCGCTGCGCAGCAGATGACGAGAACGATGAGGGAGAAATATTCCGGCGCGCGAAACAGCAAGGCGAGTCCCGCGATGGGCTTGGCCAGCGCGGCGATCACGAGGGTGCCGACGCAGCCGGCGAAGAACGAGGCGATGGCGGCGATCGCGAGCGCCGGGCCGGCGCGGCCTTGTCTCGCCATCCTGTAACCGTCGATGCAGGTCACCGCCGACGCGGATTCGCCGGGCAAATTGACGAGGATCGCCGTCGTCGAACCGCCATACTGGGCGCCGTAGTAGATTCCGGCGAGCATGATCAGCGCGCCCTCGGTGGGCAGGCCGAAGGTGAGAGGCAGCAGCACGGCCATCGTCACCAGCGTGCCGACTCCGGGCAGGACTCCGACGAGGGTCCCCATAAGGACCCCGACGAAGCAGTAGAAAAGGTTCATCGGGCTTACGGCAACGCTGAAACCCAGCGCCAGATTGGACACCATCTCCATCTCAGAATCCCAACGCGAGCGGGACACCGAGCGCCAGGACGAAAACGCCGATGATGACTGCCGATATGATGAGAACCAGGCCGAACAACTCGCGGACGCTGGCCTTCGGGGCGGCCAGGCGGCTCAGGACAACCGTCACGGCGAGCGCCGCGACCAGCCCGGCCGTATCGATGAGCAGCGCGAAGGCGATCACCGCCGCGAAGACAAAAACGAAGGGCCGCAAGCTGAAGGTAAGCTTCAGCGCGATGCCCTCGTCGTAGATGTAGGAGCGAACGGCCGTGGCGGCGCCGCAGATCATCACGCCGATCGAGACGAGCATGGGAAAATACCCCGGCCCCATCGCCCGCGCGGTGCCGAGCGGGTAGTCCCTGCCGATCAGAAAGAAACCGGCGCCGAGAACGAAGAACAGCGCTCCCGCCACCATATTCTTAGTCAACTTCATCGCTAGCGCTCTACCTTCCTATGCCTCGATGAAGCTGCGTCTCGGATCACTTGACATTCGCCTTCTTCAAGACCTCCGCATAGCGGACAAGCTGCTTGTCGATGAGCGCGCTGAAATCTTCGGGGGTGCTGCCGACGAAGTTATAACCGCGCGCGGAAAGCTGCTGCTGGCTCTCGGGCAATTTCGCGGCCTCGACGATGTCCGCGTGGAGCTTGGCCACGATCTCCTTCGGCGTGCCGGCCGTGGTCAGCATGCCGAGCCATTGTCCCTCCTCATAGCCCGGCAGGTTCGCCGATTCGGCGACGGTCGGCACATCGGGCATGGAAGCAAGGCGCGACGCGCTGCTGACGGCGAGCACTTTCACCGTGCCGGCGGCGATCTGCCCACCGAAACCGGACTGCGAACCGAAAGCCAGTTGGATCTCGCCGCTGAGAAGGGCCGTGACGATCTGAGCCGTGCCGCCATAGTCCACCTGGACCATGTTCAAGCCGAGCTGGCTGTTGAAGATCTGCATGGAAAGCGCATTGGACGACCCGGGGCCGGAGCCGCCGTAATTCAGAAATCCCGGTTTCGACTTCGCCAGGGCGATCAGCTCCTGGGTCGATGCAACGGGAAGAAACTTGGGATTGATGACCAGTAGATCCGGCGACTGCGTCACTTGGGTGATCGGCGCGAAATTGCTCGGCTTATAGGTCAACTTCAGGAGATTGGGCACCACCACGAACGCGTTGGACACCAGCACCAGCGAATGGCCGTCGGGCGCCGAGCGCGCGACATCCGCCTCCGCAATCGTTCCCGATGCGCCGGCGCGGTTCTCGACGATCACCGCCTTACCCCATTTCGCCGACAGCTTGTCGGCAAGCATGCGCGCCACCGCGTCCACGCCGCCGCCCGGCGCATAGCCGACAACGATACGCACCGGCTTGTCCGGGAAAGCCTGCGCCGAGCTTGCGCCGAGGAAACTCCCCAGGCAGGCAACAGCCCACATCCATCTCGTCAATTTTGACATGGTCTCCTCCCCTCAATTATTCTTTTGGCGCCATTCTGGAATGACTTTAGAGTCGTTTCCAGCACACGATAGCCATGCTCGATTTAACACGGCCCGAATCTCCTGTCTCTTTCTAATGCACACGAAGCGATGAGCGGCACGACAGACGCTCCGCTCCGGATGGGTGATCCGGTCGCTTGCCCACAGGATCGCGCGCCTCGGTCGCATGCAGCGGCGCGCGGACGTTTTTAGAAGGTAGCGATATGACGGTATCCGATTCCAAGACGACGGTTTCCGAGAGATTGTCCAAGTTCGTCGCCGACTGCCGGTTCGAGGATCTGTCGCCGAGTGAATTGACCAGGATCAAGGAATGCGTCCTGGATCAAATCGGCTGCCAGTTGATCGCCTCGACCCTGCCTTGGAACCGCATCGTCTATGACTACGCGGCCGAGCACGGCGCGCCCGGCCGTTGCACGGTGGTCGGGACGGACACGCAGCTCGCCGTTCTGGACGCCGCCTTCGTCAATGCGACCTTCGGTCATGGCTGCGAGCTGGACGATTTCGGCCATGCCGGCGCGGCCTCCATTCCCGTCGCCTTTGCCTTGGCGCAGCACAAGGGCGCCAGCGGACGCGACATCATCACGGCCGTGGCGCTCGGCTATGAGATCCACCTGCGCATTTACGAGGCGATCATGCCTCAGCTCATCGAGCGCGGGTTTCACAACCAGTGCGTCATCGGCACATTCACCGCCGCCGCAGTCACGGGAAAACTGCTCGGCTTGAGCGAGGAGCAACTCGTTCATGGCTTCGGCATCGCGGCCAGTCATTCCTCCGGCACCAACGAATACGACCAAGGCGGCGGCGCGGTAAAGCGGATGCACGCCGGGCTGGGTGCGCGCGGCGGCATGCAGGCGGCGCTGCTCGCGCAGAAGGGCCTCACGGCGCCAAGGAGCATCTTCGAATCGCCGCGCGGAGGCGTCTTCCATACCTTCGTCGATTTCGCCCGCGAGGAGAAGATCGACACCAATCTCGGCACCGAGTTCATCTTCCCGAAAGTCATGTCGATGAAGCTTTGGCCGACCCTGGGCGGCCTTCACAGTTCGATCGAGGGCTTCGGGACGTTGCTCGACCGCGAGCGGTTCAAAGCGGACGAGGTCAAGGCGGTCAAGGTCGGGGTGCAGCCCTATACGCTCAAGCACGGCGCCGGCATCATTCTTCCGTCGGACGTCGTCAGCGCGCAGTTCAGCATGGCCTTCAGCCTGGCGCTCCGCATGATCCACGGGCGCAACGACCTCGAGCTCTACATGGAGCCCCAGCCTGTGGACGGACCCGGCGATTGCCGCCTTCGCGCACAAGGTCGAGGTCTATGCCGATCCGGCGGCCGTGGGCGCATACGCCCAAGGCAGCCGCATCACGGTGGAATTGCAGAACGGCGCCAAGTTCGAGGAGCATCAGCCGTTTCGCAAAGGCACCGCCGCGCATCCGGCCTCTCCCGACGAACTCGAGCGAAAATACCGCGCCACGGCAGGTCGCGTTCTCGATCGCTCCCGCATCGACGCCGTCGCCAACCTGGTCGACCGGCTGGAGACCCTGGACGATGCCGGCCCCCTCGTCGCCATGCTGCGCCAGTCCGCGCGTCCTCAGTCCGCGGCCGGCCGCTCCGCATAGCCATTGCGCCGCCCTGGCCAGCCGCCGGCAGCCGCCACCGGCCGTGTTGCGCGCGGCGGAGTTCGGCTATGATGGCTCAAATGGACACCCGCCAGGGTCCGAGGACGGTTGGGAACGGCTGTGAGCGACGTTACCGAGATCAAGAGCTATGCGACGCGGACGAGCGGCGGGAAATACGTCGTCGGCGGCATCGAGCTCGACCGCCCGTTCAAGGTGCGCCGTCTCGGTCATTTCGGCTTTAACTTCATCCATTATCCCGAGGCGGTGCGGTTCTATACCGACCTGCTCGGCTTCGATATTTCCGACGCGCGCAACTATGCCGAGCGGCTCAAGCCGGAACAGGCCGCCGAACTGAAGGCGCGCGGCGGCGAGCCGGTCGGCTGCTTCGCGCGCTATGGCCACGATCACCATGCGATGGTGCTGTTCGACCGGCACTACCGCGAGGTCGCCGATCCGCCCGGGCGCTGGCCCCAGGGCGTGACGATCAACCAGATCACCTGGCAGGTCGGCAGCCTCGGCGAAGTCGGCGACGCGATCAAATACTTCAAGCAGCAGAACGTGGCCGTGCTGCGCTCGGGGCGCGATATGCCAGGGCTCCAACTGGCACACCTACCTGCACGATCCCGACGGCAACACCAACGAGCTCTATTGGGGCATCGAGCAGATCGGCTGGGACGGCTACTCCAAGCCGAAGAGCCTCTATCACCGGGCCTTCCAGGTGGCGCCCGAGCTGCCGCAGATTTCCGAATTCACCGAAGTGCAGGACGCGCTCGACAAGGGCATGGCGATCACCGACGGCTACCGCCATGCCAAGAAGCCGCCGGCGACATACGACGTCCAGGGCATCCTGCTGCCGCGCCCGTTCAAGATCGTGCGCATGGGCCCGGTGCGGCTGTTCGCCAAGGACATGGAGGCCGTCGGTCGACTTCTACATCCACCACCTCGGCTTCGCGCCGATCGAAGAGGTCGAATACCAGGGCCACCGCTGCGTCTTCCTGCGGTGCGCCACCGAGCATACCGCCGTGGCGCTCTATCCGCTGGCGCTGCGCGCCGAGCTCGAGCTTTCGGAACACACCAATTGCCTGTCGATCGGCATGCAGGTGGCGAACTACCGCCAGTTGCGCGACGCCCGCACTTTCCTTAAGGACCAGGGCGTCACCATCAAGGAGCTGCCGCCCGAACTGTCGCCCGGCATCGACTATTCCTTCCTGGCGATCGATCCGGACGGCCACGCGGTGCAGTTCTACTATTACATGGAGCAGATCGGGCTGGAGAATAAGCCGCGCCCGCCGAGCCAGCGCCGTAAGGTCACGCCTGGCGAATGGCCCGAGACGATCGAGCCGCTGTCCGACACATTCATGGGCGAGCCATTCCTGGGTCCATGGGGCTGACATGCTGCGCGGGAAACTCGTGAACATCAAACCGAAATTTTTCTCTTTTCCCTCCCCCCTTGTGGGCGAGGCCAAGTGGGGGGTGCTGTCATCGGCATTTTTCCGACACCACCCCCACCCCGCCCCTCCCCCATCGAGCGGGAGGGAGAAAACTATTCGTCCTGTCTGACTTCACCACATCGTTCGAGGGAGGATATCTTGGCGGAATACCGTCTGCTTAACGTTGCCGGCCCGGGGGGCAAAGCGAGTCCCGGCATTCTGGTCGGCGCCGACGTGCTCGACCTGACGATCGCGGGGCCGATCTTCGCGCGGCGCGCCAAGAAACCGCTCGGCTTCGACACCACATCCACCCTCACCATTCTCGCCGCCTGGCCGAAGGCCAAGGGCGCGCTCGCCAAGATCGCCGGCGAGCACGAGAAGGCCGCGAGGAAAAGTCCCTATGCCAAAGCCGCCAAGCCGCTGAAGAGGACGAAGCTGCTGGCGCCCCTGCTCTATCCCTCCTCGGTGTTCTGTATCGCCGCCAACTATGCCGATCACCATGCCGAAATGGGCGGCGGCGGCATGCCGGATAAGACCATCAATTCGCCGGTGTTCTTCCAGAAGACGCCGGCCCAGACCATCGTCGGCCAGGGCGCCAAGATTCCGCTGCCTCACACCTCGACAGCGATCGACTGGGAAGCCGAACTCGCCGTGGTTATCGGCAAGCCCTGCTTCAACGTGCCGAAGGACAAGGCGCTCGACTATGTCGCCGGCTACATGGTGCTGAACGACATGTCGATCCGCGGGCCGAGCCGCGAGGAGGCGACGACGCCGCAACTGCGCCAGTTCCGCGGCGACCGCTTCCGCCGCAAGAACTTCGACGGCTCCTGCCCGATCGGTCCGTGGATCACGCCGAAGGATTTCGTCAAGAATCCCTACGACCTCAAGATCCAGCTCTGGGTCAATGGCGAGCTCAAGCAAGACGGCAACTCGGGCCATATGCATTACAACATCGAGGAGCAGATCAGCTATCTATCCCAGCATCTCACCCTGCAGCCGGGCGACGTGATCACCACCGGCACGCCGGCCGGCGTCGGCAAGGGCAAGGGCACATGGCTCAAGTCCGGCGACAAGATCACCACCACGGTCGGCAATCTCGGCACCCTCGAAACCAGCTTCGTCGCGCCGAAGAAGCCGGTCGCCGCGTAAGCCTGCAAGATCAGCGCTCATCAGGGTCCGCCGCGCGCGGGCGGGCCGCCGACTTCATCCGCCTGTTTTTCCGGAGTGTCTATGAAGGCCATCGTCATCCATGAGTACGGACCGCCCGACGTCCTCAAATACGAGGAGGTGCCGGACCCGATTCCGCGCGCCGGCGAAATCCGCGTCACGGTGCATGCGGCGACGGTCAACCGCACGCTCGACGTCTCGGTGCGGGCCGGCGGCCAGACCCAGCGCGGCATTACCCTGCCGCTCATCCCGGGCGTCGATTGCGCCGGCGTCGTCGATATGGTCGGCCCGAGCGTGACGCGCTGGAAGGTCGGCGATCATGTCGCCGCCGCCGGCCGCATGCCGCTCGACCCCGCGCCGGAATTCGCCGCGCCCGACGGCAGCGATTACGGCGGTCCGTCCGGCATGATCGGCATCAAGCGGCCCGGCGCCTTCGCCGAGAAGATCGTGGTCGCCGCCTGCGCCGCCGACGCTCTGCCGAAATCGCTCGACCTGCACGAGGCGGCGGTCGTGCTGCGCCACTGCCCGACGGCGTGGAACTTGCTGATGAACATCGCGCAACTGAAGAAGGACGAATGGGTCCTGATCATGGGCGCCAGCGGCAACCTCGGCTCGATCGGCATTCAGATCGCCAAGAACGTCATCGGTGCCAAGGTCATCGCCACGGCGGGATCGGCGGAGCGCGCCGCCGTCGGCAAGACGCTCGGCGCCGATCACGCCATCGACTATTCGAAGCAGGATCTGCTCGCCGAGGTGAAGAAGATCACCGGCGGCAAGGGCGTCGACGTGCTCTACGACAACATCGCCAATCCGAAGATCCTGCCCGTCGCCTTCCATTGCCTGGGCGAGAACGGCCGCCTGGTGACCGCCGGCGCCCACGGCGGGCCCAACGTCACCATCGATTTCTTCCACCTCTACGACAACAAGATCACCATCCGCGGCATGCCCGGCAGCGACCCGGCCGACCGCCCGACATGCTACCAGGCCGCCGCGGAAGGCAAGATCAAGGTGCGGATCGCCCACGTCCTGCCGCTGTCCAAGGCGGCCGAAGCCCACCGCATGATCGAAGCCGACCCCGGCATGGGCAAGATCGTGCTCGATCCGACGCTGGGGTGAACGGCACATTTCTATCAATCGTCATCGCCGCACTTGTTGCGGCCATCCACGACTGGCGATGGTCAAAACAAAAAACGTGGATGCCCGGAACAAGTCCGGGCATGACGAAGCAAAGTTGGGCGCATCCAAACAACGATGACCGGTAAAGACATCACCATCACCGCGCGCGATGGTCATTTGATGGATGGCTATTTCGCGCTGCCTGAGGGCAAACCGCGCGGCGTCGTCGTCGTGGCGCAGGAGATGTATGGCGTCACGCCTTACCTGCGCGGCGTCGTCGATCACTTTGCGAATCATGGCTATTCCGCCGTCGCGCCGGCGCTGCACGACCGTCTCGGCAAAGGTTACGTGTTCGAATACACAAAGGAAGGCCACGACCGGGGCGACCACGCCTATCGAAACGTCGATTGGAATGTGTCTGTGCGTGATCTCGAAGATGCCGGCAAGTGGGCGACGACTGCCGCTGGCGTCGCGCCAGATCGCACCGCCGTCGTCGGCTTCTGCTATGGCGGCACGCTGGCCTGGATGGCGGCCTGCCGCTATCCGCTCGCCTGCGCCGTCAGCTACTACGGCGGCGATCTCGACACCTATGCCGACGAGACGCCGCGCTGTCCGATCTTGCTGCACATGGGCGAGGACGACCGCACCTTCTCACCGCCGAAGCGCGAGCGTTTCGCGAAGTCGCAGCCTAACGCGCCGTTCCAGTGGTATCCCAAGACCGGCCATGGCTTCGACAACGCAATCCGTTATCCGCAATACTCCGAGACCGCCAAACTGGCGCGCCAGCGGACGCTGGAATTTCTGGCTAAGCACCTGGGATAACGACGCCAAAGCTTTGCAACGAATTCTCAAGGCTTTTCGAGCTTATCTCCTGTCATGCAACGAGGTGACCTCATCCGTTTCGTGACACACAAGCGCCATCCACCCTATGGCCATCGGAGCGGCGTGTTTGCTGTGGCTTATGACCTGTGGCGAGAACAGGCGCTGACGAAGCCCGACCATGACGAGCTACGCATCCTGCTCGACTGGTTCGAGAACCATCTGACCAAGCCCCAGCGATTTTCCGTATCCAGGCACCCGCGTGCTGATAATACGGCAATCTCGTGGCTGCGCTCATCCGCGCATGAGCACATGAAGCATCTTCGCCGAGTCGAGCTTGTCGGCATAGCGGGCGTTGCGGTTGAAGAGTTACGAACAGCGCGCCCCGGCGATGTCGTCTATAAAGATGACCGCCAGGTCGTCGCGCTGCCGTTTTCCGATACGCCGCGCTGATCGCTCTCAAAAATCGAAAATGTCGCTGAGGAACGATTCGCGCTTCTTGTAGGGTTTGCCGCGATAGCGGTCGTCGTAGCCGCGCCGGGTGTCATGGTCGCGCCGCTCCTCGTAACGCTCGTCCCGACGCGGCGCTTCGGCGCGGGGCTGGGGCGCGGGCGGCGCGGCGCGCTCGATGATCTTGTCGAGCTCGCCGCGGTCGAGCCAGACGCCGCGGCAGGTCGGGCAATAGTCGATCTCGATGCCCTGGCGGTCGCTCATCACCAGATCGGCGCCATCGGTGGGGCATTTCATAAGGCAGTCTCCTGCAATTGGGGGCACGGCCCGGGCTTTCGCCCGGAGTTGAGAGGCGAACCTGCATTTAGGGGCATCGGGCGGCCGGGCCAACCCTCGGCAAACCACTATTTGCAATGGATTATCAAATGCTTTGAGCCGCAAATCGCGCTTGACAAATGGCCGCTGGAGGCCAATTTTCCTGAAACAGGACTAATTTACTCCGGTTTAGGTCAGGACTGCCGAAAACCGGCGGTTTTCGTCCCTTTCCGCCCGCTTGAGCGAAACGCATCTTGGCCAAGGATTTACACCCATGATCCGCCTCAGCCGTCTGGCCGATTACGCCGTCCTGCTGATGTCCCGCATGGCCAATGCGCCGGACCGCACCCACAACGCCATCGACATCGCCGAGGCCACCGGCCTGCCGACGCCGACCGTGAGCAAGCTGCTCGCCACGCTCGCGCGCGAGGGGCTGCTCAAGTCCGTGCGCGGCGCCAAGGGCGGCTATGGCCTGGCCCAGCCGGCGCGCGATATCACCGTGGCCCATATCATCGCCGCGATCGACGGCCCGATCGCCATCACCTACTGCATCGAGCACGGGCCCGGCAGTTGCGACGTGGAAAACCTCTGCCCGTCGCGCCAGGGCTGGCAGGCGATCAACCGCGCCGTGCAGCAGGCGCTCGACCGCGTCAGCCTCGCCGAAATCAGCGCCGGCCCGGTGCCGCCGCAACTCGCATCCCTTCCAACCCAGCTTGCCGCGGCGCCCGAAGGCGACGCCAAGGCTGGCCACAGCGTGGCTTGAGGACATCGCATGACCGCCTCCGTCGACACCGCCGAAACCGTCCGCGCCCTGGGCGGCGATTACAAATACGGCTTCGTCACCGAGATCGATGAGGACCGTCCGCCGAAGGGTTTGAACGAGGACACCGTCCGCTTCATCTCGGCCAAGAAGGGCGAGCCCGAGTGGCTGCTCGACTGGCGCCTGAAATCCTATCGCCACTGGCTGACGCTGCAGGACCACGAGCCGAACTGGGCCAACGTCAGCTATCCGAAGATCGATTTCCAGGACCTCTATTACTACTCCGCGCCCAAAGCGAAGGACGGTCCCAAGAGCCTCGACGAGGTCGATCCCGAACTGCTCAGGACCTACGAGAAGCTCGGCATCCCGCTGCGCGAGCAGGAAGCGCTGGCCGGCGTCGCGGTCGACGCGGTGTTCGATTCGTTTCGGTCGCCACCACCTTCAAGGCGAAGCTCGGCGAGCTCGGCATCATCTTCTGCTCGATGTCGGAAGCGGTGCGCGAGCATCCCGAGCTGGTGAAGAAATATCTCGGCTCGGTGGTGCCCTACTCCGACAATTTCTACGCCACGCTCAACTCGGCGGTGTTCACCGACGGCTCGTTCGTCTACATCCCGAAGGGCGTGCGCTGCCCGATGGAGCTGTCGACCTATTTCCGCATCAACGCGGCGCAGACCGGCCAGTTCGAGCGCACGCTGATCATCGCCGACGAGGGCGCCTATGTCAGCTATCTCGAAGGCTGCACCGCGCCGATGCGCGACGAGAACCAGCTTCATGCCGCCGTGGTCGAGCTGGTCGCGCTCGAAGGGCGCCGAGATCAAATATTCCACCGTGCAGAACTGGTATCCGGGCGACAAGGACGGCAAGGGCGGCATCTACAACTTCGTCACCAAGCGCGGCGCCTGCCGCGGCGAGAATTCGAAGATCTCGTGGACCCAGGTCGAGACCGGCTCGGCCATCACCTGGAAATATCCGAGCGTGCATCCTCGAAGGCGACAATTCGGTCGGCGAGTTCTACTCGGTCGCGGTGACCAACAACCGCCAGCAGGCCGATACCGGCACCAAGATGATCCATATCGGCAAGAACACCCGCTCGACCATCATCTCGAAGGGCATCTCCGCCGGCCACGGCCAGAACACCTATCGCGGCCTGGTGCGCATCCAGCCCAAGGCGGCGGAGGCGCGCAACTACACCCAGTGCGATTCGCTGCTGATCGGCGACAAGTGCGGCGGCCATACGGTGCCCTATATCGAGAGTGCGCAACCGCTCGGCCCGCGTCGAGCACGAGGCCACCACCTCGAAGATCAGCGACGACCAGCTGTTCTATTGCCGCGCAGCGCGGTCTTTCGACCGAGGACGCGGTCTCGGTCATCGTCAACGGCTTCTGCAAGGAAGTGCTGCAGAAGCTGCCCATGGAATTCGCCGTCGAAGCCCAGAAGCTGCTGGGCGTCAGCCTCGAAGGCAGCGTCGGCTAAGGACTGGAAGAAAGTCATGAGCAACCCACCGCTTCTCGAAATCAAAGATCTGCACGCCACGGTCGACGGCAAGGAAATCCTGCGCGGGCTCGACCTCGACGCTCGACGCCGGCGAGGTGCATGCCATCATGGGGCCGAACGGCTCGGGCAAAAGCACGCTGTCCTATGTGCTGGCCGGCCGCGACGGCTACGAGGTCACGTCGGGCACCGTGCGCTACAAGGGCCAGGACCTGCTCGCCATGGCGCCCGAGGAGCGGGCGCGCGCCGGCATCTTCCTCGCCTTCCAGTATCCGGTGGAAATTCCCGGCGTGCCGAACGCGACCTTCCTGAAATCCGCGGTCAACGCGGTGCGCACGCGCGCGCGGCGAGGAAACGCTCGACGCCATGCAGTTCCTCAAGCGCGCCAAGGAGAAAATCGCGTCCCTCAAGATGGACCCGGTCTTCCTGTCGCGCGCGCTCAATGTCGGCTTCTCCGGCGGCGAGAAGAAGCGCAACGAAGTGTTCCAGATGGCCCTGCTCGAGCCGTCGCTGGCGATCCTCGACGAAACCGATTCCGGCCTCGACATCGACGCGCTGCGCATCGTCGCCGAGGGCGTCAACGCGCTGCGCTCGCCCGAGCGCGGCTTCCTGGTCATCACCCACTACCAGCGCCTGCTCGACTATATCGTGCCCGACAAGGTGCACGTGCTGTCCAAGGGCCGCATCGTCAAGACCGGCGGCAAGGAGCTGGCGCTCGAGCTCGAGCGCACCGGCTATGCCGGCGTCGCGGCATGAACCAGGACATGACGAGTCAACCATGACCGCCGCCGTCGCCCTCAAACCCCAGTTCGGCCCGGTCGAGGCCTATGTCGAGCAGTATGCCGCGCTGCGCCGCGCGCTGCCCGGCACCAACCTGCCGTGGCTCACCAGCCTGCGCGACGCGGCGATCGCCCGCTTCCAGAGCCAGGGCTTCCCGACCACGAGGCTCGAAGCCTGGAAGTTCACCAATCTCTCGCGCCTGACCGCGCAGAGCTTCCATGTCGCCGAGGACCGGCCGGTCGATGTGTCGCCCGCCCAGCTCGCCCGCTTCCGGCTCGCCGGCATGTGCGAGCTGCTGATGGTCTTCGTCGACGGCCGCTTCCGCCCGGATCTGTCCGATCCGCAGCTCGAGGACGCCAGCGCCCTGCCCGCCGGCGTGCGCATCATGAGCCTCGCCGAAGCGCTGCGCGACGATCCGGCGCTGGTGCAGGCGCACATCGCCGGACCGGATGCCGACCCGGCGCAGTCGCTGGCCAACCTGAACATCGCGCTCGCCACCGACGGCGCCGTGCTGCATCTGGCGACGGACGCCAAGCTGACCCAGCCGCTGCACCTGCTGTTCCTGACGGCCGCCGACAACGGTGCCACGCCGGCGTCCCATCTGCGCAACCTGATCATCGCCGAGGACGGCGCATCCGCCACGGTGGTCGAGGGCTATGCCGCGCTCGGCGGCGGCGCCTACTGGGCCAACGCGGTGACGCAGGTCTCCGCCGCGCCCGGCGCCACGATCCATCATTTCAAGCTGCAGACCGAAAGCCTCGACGGCTTCCACACGTCGCTGTCGGACGTCGCGCTGCGGCAGGACGCGACCTACGAAAGCTTCGTGCTGGCGACCGGCGGCAATATCGCGCGCCATGAAGTGCGCGCCCGTCTGCTCGGCGACCGCGCGGCCGCGACGCTCAATGGCGCCTATCTCGGCCGCGGCCATCAGCATCAGGCGCAGCGCACCGACCTGGAGCATCGCGCCGTCGGCACCAGGTTGAGCGAGCTCTACAAGGGCGTGTTCGACGAGCGCGCCCATGGCGCCTTCCTCGGCCGCATCCATGTCGCCCAAGGCGCCCAGAAGACCGACGCCCAGCAGCAGAACCGCAACCTGCTGCTGTCGGACGGTGCCGTCGCCGACACCAAGCCGGAGCTGGAAATCCTCGCCGACGACGTGAAATGCGCCCATGGCGCGACGGTCGGCGATCTCGACCGCGAGCCGCTGTTCTACCTGCGCGCCCGCGGCATCGGCGAATCCGACGCGCGCGCCCTGCTCATCCAGGCCTTCATCTGCGAACTGATCGACAGCATCAAGGACGAGCCGGTGCACGCCCATTTCCGCAATGCCTTCGCGCACTGGCTCGAAGAAGAAGGGATCAACCCTCCATGACCCCCCGCCCGATGAATGCCGCAACCGAGCGCGCCAACCGGCCGGCCTACGACGTCGCCGCGCTGCGCCGCGAATTCCCGATTCTCGGCACCCAGGTGCACGGCAAGCCGCTCGTCTTCCTCGACAGCGCCGCCAGCGCCCAGAAGCCGCGGGTGGTGATCGAGTCCCTGCGCCAGACCTACGAGCACGACTATGCCAACGTCCATCGCGGCGTCTATCGCCTGAGCGAGGTGGCGACCCAGAAATACGAAGGCGTGCGCAAGAAGCTGCAGCGCTACTTCAATGCCAGGAGCGAGAAGGAATTCGTCTTCCTGCGCGGCACCACGGAAGCCATCAACCTGGTGGCCAACAGCTACGGCCGCGCCTTCCTCAAGAAGGGCGACGAGATCCTCATCACCGGGCTCGAGCACCATTCGAACATCGTGCCGTGGCAGATGCTGCGCGACGATATCGGCGTGGTGCTCAAGGTGGCGCCGATCGACCAGCGCGGCGAACTGATCTTCGAGGAATTCGAGAAGCTGCTGACCGAACGCACCAAGCTGGTGGCGGTCGCCCAGGTCTCCAACGCGCTCGGCACCCTGCTCCCCCTCCAGGAGATCATCCGCCTGGCACACGCCAAGGGCGCCAAGGTGCTGGTCGACGGCGCCCAGGGCGCGCCCCATATGCGGGTCGACCTGCAGGCGCTCGACTGCGACTTCTATGCCTTCTCCGGCCACAAGCTCTATGGCCCGACCGGCACCGGCGCGCTCTATGGCAAGAAGGCGCTGCTCGACGCCATGCCGCCCTGGCAGGGCGGCGGCGACATGATCAAGTCGGTGACCTTCGAGCGCACCGAATACAACGACACGCCCTATAAGTTCGAAGCCGGCACGCCGTCGATCGCCGATACCATCGCCATGGGCGCCGGGCTCGATTGGCTGTCGACCCTGCCGTGGGACGCCATCGAGGCGCACGAGGCCGACGTGCTGGCCTATGGCGCCGAGCGGCTGGCCGAAGTGCCCGGCCTCAGGCTGATCGGCACCGCGCGCGACAAGGTCGCCGTGCTGTCCTTCGTGTTCGAGGGGGTGCATCCGCACGACATCGGCACCATATTGGATCAGGAGGGCATCGCGGTGCGCGCCGGCCACCATTGCGCCGAGCCGGTCATGGCCTTCTTCGGCATTCCCGGCACGGTGCGCGCCTCGCTCGGCCTCTATTCGACCCGCGAAGAGATGGAGGCCCTGGCCAAGGGCCTGATGAAAGTACGGGAGATTTTCGGCTGATGTCGGATTTGCGCGACCTTTACCAGGAAGTCATCCTGGACCATTCGAAGAAGCCGCGGAATTTCGGCAAGCCCAGCGAGGTCAACCATACGGCCAAGGGCCATAATCCGCTGTGCGGCGACCGGGTGACCATCTACCTCAACCTCGGCGCGGACGAGCCGGGTGAAGGAGGTCACGTTCGAAGGCTCGGGTTGCGCCATTTCGATGGCCTCCGCCTCGATCATGACCGAGATGCTGAAGGGCAAGACGCTGGCCGAGGCCAAGACGCTGTTCGACAAGTTTCACGGCGTGGTGACCGGCGAAGACGAGGATCTGGACGGTGCGGACGGCATCGATCTGGATCGTTTGGAAGCCCTGTCGGGTGTGCGCGAATTCCCCATGCGGGTGAAATGCGCGACACTCGCCTGGCATACCTTCATCGCGGCGACCGAAGACCGCCGCGAGCAAGTGGTGACGGAGTAAGCGAGTATGAACGACGAAACCAGCACCGCCACGACGGACGCGCCCACGACTCCGGCGCCCGCCCCCGTTGCGGAGACCGCGACGGACGCCGGCGCGCCGAGCCCTTCGTTGAGCGCGACCGAGCACGGCGACGGCGCCTCGCTGCAGGACAAGGTGGTCGAGGCGCTGACCACGGTGTTCGACCCGGAGATTCCGGTGAACATCTATGAGCTCGGCCTGGTCTACGAGGTCGACGTGGCGCAGGACGGCGAAGTCACCATCACCATGACGCTGACGACGCCGAACTGCCCCGTCGCCGGCAGCCTGCCGGGCGAGGTGCAGGACAAGGTCGCCGCCGTCGAAGGGGTCAAGAAGGCCCACGTCAACCTGGTGTGGGAGCCGGCGTGGACGCCGGAACGCATGTCCGAAGCGGCGAAGCTCGAGTTAGGCTGGCTTTAACTTTCCATGGTAGGATACGGGTCATGAGCATTCAGGACGGCAATCCCCAGACCGGCAGCCCCGCGGCGACCAGTCCCGCGCCCAGCAATCCCGTGGCGCGCAAGCCGCTGCGTCCCAAGATCTCGCCGGTCAAGCTGACCGACGCGGCCGCCGAGCGCGTGCGCTCGATCCTCGCCAAGGGCGACGGCAGCGTGAAGGGCCTCAAGATCGGCGTCGCGCCCAAGGGCTGCTCGGGCAATTCCTACGTGCTCGACTACGCCACGGAAATCGGCCCGCACGACGAGGTGGTCGAGGACAAGGGCGTCACCATCATCATCGACCCCAAGGCCGCGCTGTTCATCTTCGGCACCGAGATCGACTATGTGCAGGAGAAGCTGAAGTCCGGTTTCGTGTTCAAGAACCCGAACGAAAAAGGCCGCTGCGGCTGCGGCGAAAGCTTCACGGTTTAAGACACCGCTCAGTTTGACGTCCTCAAACAAAAAACCCCCGGACGATTTTCCGGGGGTTTTTTGTTTGCGCCGCCCAAGCCTGGCCGTCGGCCGCGTGCGCCCGCCTGAGGATGCCGCGCCGCGTGCGTACCATGTAAACCTATGCTTGGCAGTGTCACGTTATAGTTTACACTCGATCGGCTTTGCTAAAGAACTTCCGACACAAGGGCCTGAAGGAGCTCTTCGAAACCGGGGAAAGCCGGAAGGTCGCGCCCGACCTGCAAAAACGCGCCATCCGGCGGCTTGACGCTTTGAAGGCGGCAAAACTCCCTCGGGATGTGAATATTCCAGGCTTCGATTTTCATCCGCTCAGAGGCAGGCCTGTCCGCTACTCCGTTCATGTGAACGGCCCTTGGTGCATAACGTTCGGATGGCAGGACGATAGCGCGACCGACGTGGATTTAGAGCAGTACCATTAGGCGACGTAAGAGAGCCGAGCACGAGAGAAGGACATCACATCATGACGCGTATTCCAACCCACCCCGGCGCGCTTCTGCGAGAGGACGTGCTGCCGGCGCTTGGCATGCCGGTGACCAGGGTCGCCAAAGCCCTCGGTATATCGCGACAGACCCTTCACAAGATTTTAGCGGAGAAGGCGCCGGTCACGCCCGAGATGGCGCTGCGGCTCGGCAAGTTCTGCGGCAATGGCCCGGACCTTTGGATGGCTATGCAGACCAATTATGACCTTGCCATCGCCAAGCGCGAATTGGCCCACGAACTCAAGCGCATCTCCAACCGCCAAAGCGGCCTAGACAAAGTCGCGGCTGGTGCGACTCCGGAACGGCTCCTGCCGATGAGCGACCGGCCGAAGCGACATCAGGAAGAAATCCGTATCGCCGTACCCAAGGATTCGGTTTCGCCGCGCATCTGCAGCCCCAGCGATCCGCGCGCCAATCGGCCGGCGATGACGACCGGCACCATCCGGCCCTCGATCAGCAACACGCCGCTACCCCGGCACGCCAGCGCGCCGGGGCCGCATTCCAGGGCGCTGACAGCGCGAAACGCTTCGTCGGCCGCCTGCTCGACGGTGACGCACAGGCCGACGCAGGGCAATGAGCCCGGTTGCTCGGCGCGCGACGTGTCGGGCAGGACGAAACAGCATAACAGCGACAGGAACGCGAGGATTCTCATGGCTTCCTCCTGGGTTGGAGGGCGACGTCAAACCATACGAATCGTCAAAGCGCGCGCGTGATGGGGAATAAGGCGCCGTGCGAAAAAGGCGGCGACGGGCGACATTATAGGACCGCTCCGCCGGGCTGGCTACAGCGCCGAAGGATAGCGGAAATCGTCCTCACGTTGACCAGCATTTCCTCACGTCCTGTTTTGTCGCAGAGATGTCACAGCATACGCTTCGTATGGCCAAGCTAGGCTCCGGCCCGATTTGAGTGCCATTTCGGAGGTTGCCATGACCATTCGTAGCCTTGTCGGCGCGGCGCTTATCGGCGTTCTGGTGCTCCTCGCAGGTTGTGAAACACGCTCGATTTCCAATTCGGGCTATCGGCCGGATTCCACCTATGGGCGCGCGTCCGGCGCCAATCCGTTCTATCAGGGCGAGTTGAGCGAACTCGACGTTCTTGGCATCGAACGCGATCGGAAGATCACCGAGGAAGACATCCAGAAGGCGTTCAGCGACAAGCAGCCGCTGACCGTGAAGAAGGGTACCTCGATCCTGCTTGTGCAGTCGGGCGCCCTGTTTCCCGACACGCCGATGATCAAGTCCTTCGAGAAATATTATACGGTCGCCGGCTTCACCGGCGTGCCGGATCGGCCGAATTCGCCGGTTGCCCGCCCGGGCGTGGCCGGGCCGGTGGTAACCTCGACTTCAGCCAACAGCTACGCCATGACATTGCGCCTGGCGGCGGCCAAGGGCGGCTATGAGAAGGTCGTGGCCTATTGGGGCGTGCTGGAATTGGCGCGCGAGAAAATGGGCACCAAGGCGGTTTCCTGGGTGCCCTTCATCGGCGGCGCGATTCCGGACGAGGAGCAGCGCATGCGCATCCGGCTCAAGGTCGCGGTGATCGACACCAGGACCGGGCAGTGGGAAATCTTCACCCCTGACGATCACCAGGACGATGCGATCAGCGCCAACTATACCCGCGCCTCATCCGATCAGGCCCAGGTCGCGCTCCTCAAGGAGAAGGCTTACGCCTCGACCTCGGAGGATTTCGTGAAGCGCTACGCACGGTAATTCCTAATCCGTCAAGCCGGGCCATGACGAGCTCCCGGAGCGGAGCTTAAGCCCGCAACCGCTCGCGATCGGCCGGATCGCCCGCGCGGGCATCGAGCGCCGCCTCCGGCAGGCAGGCGAGCGCCGCTTCGATCACCTCGATACCGGCGCCGTCCTTGACCGCGCCCTCGGTCAGCGTGCGGCGCCAGGCGCGCGCGCCGGGCAGGCCCTGGAACAGGCCGAGGATATGGCGCGTCATGTGGCGCAGGTGGGTGCCGGTGGCGCGTTCGGCCGCGCACATAGGGCATGAACGCCGCGACGATCTCGCGGCGCGACAGGATGGGCGCGTCCGCGTCGCCGAAGATGCGCCGGTCGGCTTCGGCCAGCATATAGGGCGTCTCGTAGGCGGCGCGGCCGATCATCACGCCGTCGACCTGGCGCAACTCTTCCGCCGCCTCGTCGAGCGAGCGCACGCCGCCGTTGAGCACGATGGTGAACTGCGGAAAATCGCGCTTCAGGCGATAGACGGTTTCGTAGGACAGCGGCGGGATTTCGCGGTTCTGCTTCGGGCTGAGGCCCGACAGCCAGGCCTTGCGCGCATGCACGGTGAACACCGTGCAGCCGCTTTCCGCCACCACCGCCACGAAGCGGCAAAGATCGTCGTAGGAATCGCGCGCGTCGACGCCGATGCGGTGTTTCACCGTCACCGGAATGGACACCGCCGCGCGCATGGCGGCGACGCCGTCGCGCACCAGTTCGGGCTCGAGCATCAGGCAGGCGCCGAAGCGGCCGGTCTGCACCCGGTCGCTCGGGCAGCCGACATTGAGATTGATCTCGTCGTAGCCGAGGTCGGCGCCGATGCGCGCGCATTCGGCCAGCGCCTTCGGATCCGAGCCGCCGAGCTGCAGCGCCACCGGATGCTCCGCGGCATGAAAGGCGAGCAGCCGGTCGCGCGCGCCGTGCAGGATGGCGCCGGTGGTGATCATCTCGGTATAGAGCAGCGCGCGCCTGCTGATCAGGCGCAGGAAGAACCGCTCGTGGCGATCGGTCCAGTCCATCATCGGCGCAACGGACAGGCGCCGAAATTGCTCACGCTCGGTGTTCGTCATGTCTCTTCAGGGCTCGATTTCCAGCCTCGGGCAGCCGCCCGGGCGCGCCAACATCTACCACGCTTAACCATCCGGAGCCACAGAGGCTGCCCTGGATAGGTCTCCCGATGTACGTAGAGCCAGCACACGCCGGTTAAGCCGCCATTAGCCCTCTGCGCCGCATGATGACGGGAACCAGGAGGTCCGATGATGTCTCGTGGGCGATTGCGCTTTCATCATGGCCGGCGCTCTCACCGGGGCGCGAGTTTCTGGATTCCCGCCGCTATCGGCGCGGCCGCGCTCTATCTGGTACTAGCCAATTTTGTGCCCTGGCTCCCGGCGGTCGCGATCGAGCGTCCAGCCTATTTCCACGCCGCCTATTACCCCAACTGCGATGCAGCCCGCGCCGCCGGTGTGGCGCCGATCAGGATCGGGGAGCCGGGCTACCGCCGGCAGCTCGATCGTGACGGCGACGGATGGGCGTGCGAGCCGATCCCACGTCGTTGACACGGGCAACCGCAGCGCGGCACTGGCAGATTCCAGATTCCATCGCCCCGGCCGCGTTTTACCGATAGGCTTGGCCGGCGCCCACCCTGGAACAGGATCGGCCGTGACGAGCGAAACCCCTGTGACCGCAGAAGCGAAGACCGTGCCGGACCCGGAAGAGGCGCCGCGCTATCGCGCCAACCTGCAAGGCGAGATCGACGGCGCGGCGGTCTATACCGCGCTCGCCGAGAGCGAGCAGAATCCCGAGATGGCGGAGGTCTTCCACCGGCTCGCCGCGGTCGAGCAGGCCCATGCCGCGTTCTGGCGCAAACGGCTGGCGGCGGTCGGCGGGAGCTTCAGCCGGTCGCCGACATTGCGCGCCCGGATGCTGGCCTGGCTGGCGCGCCGCTTCGGCCCCGCCTTCGTGCTGCCGACGATTGCCGCAGCCGAAGCGCGCGACAGCGCCAGCTACGACAATCAGGCGGACGCCAGGGCAGCCGGCCTGCCCGCCGACGAACACTCCCATGCGCTGCTCATGCGCGAAGCCGCGGGTCGGCGCGGACTATCCGGCTCGATCATCGCCACGCTCGAAGGCCGCCATCGCGGCGGCAGCGGCAATGCGCTGCGCGCCGCCGTGCTCGGCGCCAATGATGGATTGGTGTCCAACCTCAGCCTGGTCATGGGCGTGGCCGGCGCGGCGGCGGCCGACAACACCATCCTGCTCACCGGACTGGCCGGGCTGGTGGCCGGCGCCTGCTCCATGGCGATGGGCGAATGGCTCTCGGTCACCAGCTCGCGCGAGCTCTACGAAAAGCAGATCGCCACCGAGGCCGCCGAGCTGATGGAAGTGCCGGAAGAGGAAAAGGAAGAGCTGGTGCTGATCTACCGCTCGAAGGGCATCGACGAGCCGCAGGCACGCGCGCTCGCCGAGCGCTTGCTGACCAACAAGGACACCGCGCTCGACACCCTGGCGCGCGAGGAACTCGGCATCGATCCCCAGGAGCTCGGCGGCTCGCCCTGGGAAGCGGCCGGCTTCGTCCTTCGTGCTGTTCGCCGTCGGCGCCATCTTCCCCGTCATTCCCTTCTTCTTCTGGCAGGGCAACACGGCCGTGATCGCCAGTGTCGTGTTCAGCGGCATCGCGCTCGCGCTGATCGGCGGCGCCACAACCTTGTTCACCGGCCGCCATCCGCTGTTCTCCGCCTTGCGGCAATTGCTGATCGGCTACGCCGCGGCAGCCGTCACCTACGGCCTCGGCGTATTGGCCGGCGCGACACTCGGCTGAGGGCTGCTCAGTCGAGCTGAAGCACCTGGCACTTTAGATAGGCGCTTTCCGGCAGCATGGGATGCACCGGATGGTCGGGCGCCGCGCCCGCCGAGCGCAAGATGCGGCCGCTGCGCCTCGCTTGGCCGAGGCCATGCGCCACCTCCTCGGCGAAGCGGTCGACCGGCATGTTGTGCGAGCACGAGGCGATGAAGAGATAGCCGCCCGGCTCGACCAGCGCCGCGCCGAGCTTGGCCAGCTTGCGATAGCCGCGCGCGCCGGTCTGCAGGTCCTTCTGCGATTTGACGAAGGCCGGCGGGTCGCAGATCACCATGCCGAAGCGCTCGCCCTGCCCGACCAGCCTCTCCATTTCGGCGAAGGCCTCGGCGCGCACGAATGTCATGCGGTCGACGACGCCGTTCAGCTGCGCGGCCTGCCGGGCCAGCGCGAGCGCCGGTTCCGAGCGGTCGCAGGCGGTCACCGCGGCCGCGCCGGCGACCGCGGCCTGACAGGCCGAAGCCGCCGGTGTAGCAGTAGACGTCGAGCACGCGGCGGTCCTTGGCGCAGGCCGGCCATGAAGGCGCGGTTCTCGCGCTGGTCGAAGAACCAGCCGGTCTTCTGGCCGCCGGACAGGTCGGCCAGGAAAGCGCGCGCCGTTCTCGCGCACCTCGATCGGGCCGCTCATCTCGCCCTTGGCGACCCGCACCTCGCGGGTCAGCCCCTCCAGCTCGCGCACCGAGCTGTCGTTGCGCAGCACGACGACGCGCGGCGCGATCACCGTGTCGAGCGCCGCCAGCAGATCGTCGGTCAGCCGGTCCATGCCGGCGCTGTTCAACTGGACCACCACCACGTCGCCGTAGCGGTCGATGACCAGGCCCGGCATGCCGTCCGCCTCGGCATGGATCAGCCGGTAGAACGGCTCGCCATAGAGCGACTCGCGCAGCGCGCAGCGCACGCTGCAGCCGCGCCGCCAGGAAGCCGCCGTCGATCACGGCACCGCGCGTGCGGTCGAGCACCCTGACTGCGATCAGGCTGCGCGGATTGAAGAAGCCGACGCCGATCGGCCGGCCATCGCTTGCCTGCACCTCGACGAGTGTGCCCGGCGGCAGCGCCTTGGCCTCCGCCGTCATGGCGATCTCGTTGGAATAGACCCACGGGTGGCCCTGGCTGGCGCGGCGGTCGCGGTTGGGCTGCAGGCGGATCAGGGGGCGCGGGTCGGGCATGGCTACGGTCTCCGGTGGGGGGCCGCATCAAGGCAGGCAGGCCGGCCCAATGCAAGCCCTTTCGCGCCGACGCCCCGCTCGGAAATCACTTTAAATGAGGCTTGCTCTCGGCCGAGAAATCAACTGTTTGTAGCGTATTCCTCACGCAGCGCTGTCAGCCTGCCGCGCGGCTCGCCAAGCGGCCAATGCGCGCTCCCGCCCGACCTTGTGGTCGATCATCGGGCGCGGATAGCTTTCGCCCAGGGCGACGCCGGCGGCGGCAAGAACCTCGTCGCTCGCCGTCCAGGGCCGGTGGATGACGGCGGCGGGAAGCCTTGCGAGCTCCGGCACCCAGCGCCGCACATAGCCGCCGTCGGGGTCGAACGTCTCGCCCTGGAGCACCGGATTGAACACGCGGAAATAGGGCGCCGCGTCGGCGCCGCAGCCGGCGATCCATTGCCAGCTCGCGGCGTTGTTGGCGAGATCGGCATCGACCAGGGTGTCCCAGAACCAGCGCTCGCCGGCCTGCCAAGGCTGCAGCAGATGCTTGACGAGGAACGAGCCGACGATCATGCGCACCCGGTTGTGCATCCAGCCGGTGCGCCAGAGCTGGCGCATGCCGGCATCGACGATCGGATAACCGGTCCGGCCGCGCCGCCAGGCGTGCAGCGCATCCGGATCGTCGCGCCACGGAAAGTCGCGAAACGCCGACTGCAGCGGGCGCTGCCGGCAGATCGGGATGGCGGTAGAGCAGCGCCGTGGAGAATTCGCGCCAGCCGAGCTCGCGCAGGAAGGCCTCGCCCGCGCGGGCCGGCGCCGCGCCCGATGCGATCGCCGCCTGCACCCGATGCCAGACCTGGCGCGGCCCGATCTCGCCCCAGTGGAGATGCGGCGACAGGCGCGAGCTGCCGTCCCGATCCGGCCGGTTGCGCATGGTGGCGTAGTCGGCCAGGCCGCGCGCGCAGGAATTCATCGAGCCGCGCCTGCGCGCCCGCCTCGCCCGGCGTCCAGTGATCGCGAAACCCGCTCGCCCAGTCCGGCGCATGAGGCGTCAGACGCCAGGAGGCGAGGTCGTCGCTCGCCGGCCACGCCGGTGGACTCGGTCAGTCTGCCCGTGGGCGGCAGCTGGATGGACCGGCGGCGGCGCGGCGAGGCAGGCGCGCCAGAACGGCGTGAACACGCGATAGGGCTCGCCGCTCCTGTTCGCGATCTCCCACGGCTCGAACAACAGACCGCCGTTGAAGCTGTCGACGCGCAGACCGGCCGCCGTCAGCGCGCTCTTGATCGCGGTGTCGCGCCGGATCGCCCAAGGTTCATACAGACGATTCCAGGTCACCGTCCGCGCGCCGGTCTCGGCGATCATCCGTTCGAGCACGCCGCCCGCGTCCCCTCGGCGCAGCACAAGACGGCTGCCGCGCTGCCTCAGGCCTTTGTCGAGCGCCGTCAGGCTGTGGTGCAGCCACCAGCGGCTCGCGCCGCCGACGCGCCACGGCCCGGCGCTTTCGTCGTCGAGGATGTAGAGCGGGATGACGGGTGCGCCGCTTTCCGCCGCCGCGCTCAGGGCCGGATTGTCGGCCAGGCGCAAGTCCTGGCGGAACCAGACGATGGCCGGGGCGGCTGAGTGGGGCGCGGATGCGCGGGCGGGTGAACGGGCCATTCCCGGTTTACGCGTTAGAGCCCGAGTCGGTTCAGCGCCTCGTCGGCGATCGCCAGGGATGATGTAAGCCCGGGCGATTCGATGCCGTAGAGATTGACCAGGCCGGGCACGCCGTGGCCCTCCGGGCCTTGGATCATGAAATCCATCGCCGGGTCGCTCGGGCCCTGGATCTTCGGGCGGATGCCGGCGTAGCCCGGCTGCAGCGCGCCGTCGGGCAGTCCCGGCCAATAGGTGCGCACGGCGGCGTAGAACTTGTCGCCCCGCCTCGGATCGACTGCGTAGTCGATCTCCTCGATCCATTCCACGTCGGGGCCGAACTTGGCCTGGCCCGCCATGTCGAGGGTCAGGTGGGTGCCGAGACCGGCGATCTCCGGCGCCGGATAGATCAGCCGGGTGAAGGGCGAGCGGCCGGCCAGCGTGAAGTAATTGCCCTTGGCGTAGTAGCAGGGCGGGATGGTGGCCGGGTCGAGTCCCGCGATTTTATGGGCAAGCTTCTGGGCGAACAATCCGGCGCTGTTGACGAGGACGCGGCAGCGCAGGCGTGTCTGCTCGTCGTTGTCGATGGTCAGCACGATGCCGCCGCCCTCGATCGCGCCGTCGCGCACCGGACTGCGGAAGGCGATCATTGCGCCGTGGTCCTCCGCCTCGCCCTGGTAGGCGAGCATCAGACCGTGGCTGTCGATGATGCCGGTCGACGGCGACTGAAGCGCGGCGACGGCGTTGAGCGCCGGCTCCATGGCGCGCGCCCGCTCCCCGCTCAGCCAGGCGATGTCGTCGACGCCATTGGCGAGCGCCTTCAGGCGCAATCCTTCGAGCCCGGCGAGCTGATCCTCCGCCGTGGCGACGATGAGCTTGCCGCACCGCCGGTGTCCGACGCCACGGCTTTCGCAATACTCATAGAGCGCGTGGCGCCCCGCGACGCACAGCCGCGCCTTCAAACTGTCCTGGGGATAGTAGATGCCGGCGTGGATCACCTCGCTATTGCGCGAGCTGGTGCCGGTGCCGATCGCGTCGGCGGCTTCAAGCACCAGCACGTCGCGTCCGGCCAGCGCCAGCGCGCGCGCCACCGCGAGGCCGACGACGCCCGCGCCGATCACGGCGCAATCGATGTCCTCGATCACCGGCTCAATCCTGCATCGGACGCAATAGACTGAGGCGCCGCGTCGAAACCTGGATATCGCGCGGGAAGCTGCGCCGCCAGCTCGCCGTCGGCCTGCACCGGCGCGCCGAGCCGGACCGTCCAGGGTGATGTCGCGCCCGCGCACGATGCGGATGCTCGCCAGGTCGGCCAAATGCCCAAGCGCCAGGGCTAGCGCATAGCGCGCCACATGCCAGCGCCCGCCGCGCAGGAACAGGCAGACCTCGAAGCTCGGCATCGGTCAACCGGGCGTCCGGCGCGCAAATGAATTGGCCGCCGTAGAAATGTCCCTTGGCGACCACCGCCGAAGCGGCTTCGTAACGCACGCCGTCCACGGTGACGGTGAACATCGGATAGCGGTAGTGAAACATCTCGACCGCCATGCGCCAGACATAGGCGAGCTTGCCGAACGCGCGCTTGAGCCGGGCATCGACGCTGGCCACCACGGCGGCATCGAAACCGACGCCCGCCATCATCAGGAAATGACGGCCGTTGACCAGGCCGGTGTAGATCTCCGATCGGCTGGCCCTCGGCGATGGTGCGCGCGGTGCGTGCGGCCCCCGTGCCGAGCCCGATCTCCCAGGCCAGCACATTGGCCGTGCCGAACGGGATGATGGCCAGCGCCGGCGAGGCCGGCATGCTCGGCGAGGCCGTTGGCCGCCTCGTTGATGGTGCCGTCGCCGCCGGCGACCGCCACCACATCGTAGCCGCGGCTTTCCTGACGCACGATCCGGCCGGCGTCGCCCGGTCCGGTGGTTTCACGCAGGGTGACCCGGCAGCCGAGGGTTTCGAGCCGGGTGAGAACGTCGGACAGCCGCTTGCCGGCCGCGGCCGGCGGCCGGATTGAAGACGACGAGAATGCGGCGGCCGTGCTCAGGCAGAGGCGCGGCGCGGTCCGCGGGGCCCACAACCGTTGGCGACTTCGTCAGCACACCGTCTCCCCTTCGCAACAAGCTGTCATCGCGCGGTCATCAACTCGTTGTATGAAGCCCTGTGTTTCGAGCAACAGTTTGTAGTCCGCTTGATGACATATCGGAAGCACGAAGTCACTGAAAGCTGGGGATGACGTGACGACGACCGTGGGGCGTTACCGCACCATCTGGATTTCCGACATCCATTTGGGCACGCGCGGCTGCAAGGCGGAGCTGCTGCACGATTTCCTGATGCGGCACGATTGCGATTTCCTTTACCTGATCGGCGACATCGTCGACGGCTGGCGCCTCAAGAAATCCTGGTATTGGCCGGAAAGCCACAACGCGGTGATCCAGCGGTTGCTGTGGAAGGCGCGCCACGGCACCAAGGTCTGCTACATCCCGGGCAACCATGACGAAATGGCGCGCGACTACGTCGGCCTGCGGTTCGGCGGCATCAAGGTCATGCAGGAAGCGGTCCACGAAACGGCTGACGGCAAGAAGCTGCTGCTCATCCACGGCGACGAATTCGACGGCGTGGTCAAATACGCGCGCTGGCTCGCCTTCCTCGGCGACGCCGCCTACAACATGGCGCTCAGCGCCAACCATTGGTTCAATCTCGTGCGCCGGCGCCTCGGCTATCCCTATTGGTCGCTGTCGGCCTATCTCAAGCGCAAGGTCAAGAACGCCGTCGAATATATCAGCAACTTCGAAGTGGCCGTGGCCGAAGAGGCGCGGCGCCGCCAGCTCGACGGCGTGATCTGCGGCCATATCCACCATGCCGAGATCCGCATGATCGGCGATGTGCTCTACTGCAACGACGGCGATTGGGTCGAAAGCTGCACGGCGATGGTGGAGCACGCCGACGGCCGGCTCGAGATCCTGCATTGGTCCGATACGGCGGCCGCTTTGCCGGATCTGCCGCTGACCGCGGAGCAGGCAGCCTGAGCGACGTTGTTCATCCCGCTCCGCCGTCCGCGCCGCGCCTGCGGGTCTTGATCGTCAGCGACGCCTGGTACCCGCAAGTGAACGGCGTGGTGCGCACGCTGGACGCCATCGGCCGCGAATTGCGCATGCTCGGCCATGACGTGCATTTCATCACCCCGGACCTGTTCACGTCGATCCCCTGCCCGACCTATCCGGAGATCCGCCTCGCCATCCTGCCCGGGCGCAGGCTCGCGCGCATGATCGAGGCCTGGCAGCCTTGCGTCATCCATGTGGCAACCGAGGGTCCGGTGGGTTTTGCCGCCCGGCGGTATTGCCGCAAGCGCGGCCTGCCCTTCACCACCTCCTTCCACACCCGCTTTCCGGAATATATCGAAGCGCGCGTCAGGATTCCCGCACGCTGGATCTATCCGGCACTGCGGCGTTTCCACACCGGGGCCAATGGCATCATGGTGGCCACGGAAACCTTGCGCGCCGATCTCGCCGCCCGCGGCTTCGGCAAGCTCATGCTGTGGGGCCGCGGCGTCGACGTCGAGCTGTTCAAGCCGCGCGACAAATCTTTCCTGAGCGATCCCCGCCCGGTCTACCTCTATGTCGGGCGAGTCGCCGTCGAAAAGAACATCGTCGATTTTCTCGACCTCGACATGCCCGGCAGCAAGGTGGTGGTCGGCGACGGTCCGCAGCTCGAAAACCTGCGGCGCAAATACCCGGCGGTCCGCTTCGTCGGCGCGAAGCAAGGCGAGGAGCTGGCGCGCTACTATGCCGCCGCCGATGTCTTCGTGTTTCCCAGCCGCACCGATACGTTCGGCAATGTGGTGCTCGAAGCGCTCGCCTCGGGCGTGCCGGTCGCCGCCTACCCGGTGCCGGGCCCCAAGGACATCCTGGGCGGCACGACGGTCGGCGTGCTCGATCACGATCTGGCGCGCGCCGCGCGCAAAGCTTTGTCGATTTCGCCGGAGGCGTGCCGCGCCTTCGCGCTCGGCTATTCCTGGCGTGCCAGCGCCGAGCAATTCCTGAGCAATGTAATCCCGTTCGAGGCGGCGTGGCAGAAAGCGCGCGCAGCAAAGATCAGGCTGTTCGCCAGAATTTCTTGAGCTTGATGAAGCGCGGCCAGACCTCGCCGAAGCGGCGGATATCGTCGGCGATGCGCGCCGCCTGGAAGCCGGCGGCCACCCCGGATGCCCGTTCGAGCCCCGGCGTGCGCGCGCCGTTGGCCAGGGCGCGATCCTCCGCCAGCTTCGGCGATTTGAGGACGACCAGCAGTTCGCGGCCGACGATCGCGTCATGCAGCGAACCCAACGTGTCCTGAATCTCGATCAGCGTGCGGATGAACTTCCGCGTGAACTTGGCCGGATACAGCGGGCGGAAGAATTCGGCGGCGTAGCGCAGCTTCTTGGCGCGCAGCCGGACCTCGTGCATCTCGGTCTCGCCGAGCTCCGCGAAACGGCCGCCGAGCTTCTCGAGCTTGCGGTGGCGCTTCTCGAGAATCGCCTCGGCAAAGGTGACCATCGGCTGGTTCAAATGGGCCGGCGCTGCCTTGCCCTCCCAGGCAACCGAATCGAGCCAGAGCTGAAAGCGCAGCAGCAGGCGGGTGTAGCGGCGGTCGCGCAAGGTGTCGCGGGCGACCACGTAGGCGTCATGGCGCGCATCCTCGACCGAGCGGCGCAATTCGTCGAGGCTCGGCTCCTCGCGCACACCGGCGGCGAGCGGCTCCAGAGTCGAGTGGAGGAACACGTCCCAGTCGCGCGCCGGGCCGAGCTGGCGCTGCAGCCAGGTCAACTCGGTGCGGAGAAATTGCGCGGCCTCGGTGTCGAGCACCGAATGGAAGGCGGCAAGCAGCGCGCGCATCCGGCGCACGGCGACTCGCATCTGATGCACCGCCTCGGGATTGCCGCTGCGCAACACGGCGTCTTCATTGCCGCAGAGATGCGCGAAGCCCGCCTGCGCCAAGGCATGAAACGCGACACCGATGGTGGCTTCGGGGTCGAACGACACTTCCGATGCCCTGACCGCGACCGGATGGTCGTCGGCCAGCAGGCTGTAGCCGCGCACCACCTTGTCACGGTGCTCGATATGGAAGGGCACCGCGTCGTGAAGATCGAGCGCGAGCTGATAGAGCCGCTCCGGTTGCCCGGCGACGAGCGCGAGACGCGCCTCGCAGATCGGCTGCTCGCGGCCATTGGCGCGGATATGTCCGACATCGAGCGCGAGATCGATCATGCTGTCGTTCACCTGCAACGGCACGCGGTTACGCTCGACCTCCGTGGTGAACACGGGCGCGAGCTTGCCGTTGCGGCCGCGGTTCGTCAGCAGCTTGCGCCAGCGCCGGTCGGGAATCTGCGTCACATCGGGCGCGTCGCCGGTGATCTCGGTTGCCGCCATCGGCGCAGCCGCACCCGGCGCCGCCACGGTCTGCATCTGCCGCTCGCCGAATCTCTCCAGACCGAGCACGATCGAATTCTCGCGCAGCAACAGCTTTGGCGTGTCGAAGTAGGTTTTGACGAGTTTGGTCCGGTTGCTGCCCGGCCGCATGTAGCCGCGCAACAAGGCGTGGCTGCGGAGGCGCGCCAATTGTTTCGGCGATAGCGCCAATTTGAGCTCGACATCGGCGGACATGGGCAACCGCGTGGGTTGGGGATCAGTAACCTTATCTTAACCTCACCCAATCGCGCCCGCCACAGCACCAAAGGAGCAAAAACGAGGCGAACCGTGGGCTTATCCACAGAAAAGGCTGCTTATCCCCAGGATGTAACTATCCTGTCATTAAGCGTCATAATGAACGGGTTAGAGAACCCCGATGAAATCGAGCTGCAGGAACAATCCTTCGGGAATCTCCGACGGAAAGACCTTGCGCACCGGCCGGTCATTTTCGTCGGGAAACATCTTCAGCCATTCGCGATTGATATGCTCGCGCTGCGCCATGTCAGGCACGTAGAAATTGATCCGTGCGATGTTGCCCGTCGTTCCGCCGGCCGCCTCGATGGTCTGCCGCAGATTGACGAAGGCATTGGCGATCTGGGCCGCCGCATCGGCCGGCACGGTCTGCGTTCCCGGCTCATAGCCTGCGATCGACGCCGAAAACACCATGTTGCCCATCTTGATGCAGTTCGGGATCGGGTTCTTGTGCTTGCTCACACCAGGGACCTGCACCACCTCGCGTTTCGTCACCCATGCCTCCTAAGCAATTTTCTGTCCCGCAGCCCGCTTCTCGCGCAACGGGCCGGCCATGGAACCACGCGGGCCGGATGCCGGCAAGAGCGCTTAAAGAAACGGTAAATCCGGCGATTTACAGGCTTTTTGCTTTTGTTTTCGCCGCTCACCGCGTATGGTGTCGCGCCGCGCCACTTGGCCTGTAAGGCCCCATGACCGGCGAGGTCCCCCGATCCAGGATCGTTCGCCCCTTACCCGAGTTTCGGGATGAGGCCCTGACCGAATCGCGCGTTTCGATTCCTCATTTTGAAAAGTTTTTACGATGAACCTGCGTAACATTGCCATCATCGCCCACGTCGACCACGGCAAGACCACGCTGGTCGATTGCCTGCTGCGCCAGAGCGGCACGTTCCGCGAGAACCAGCAGGTCGCGGAACGCGCCATGGACTCCAACGACATCGAGCGCGAGCGCGGTATCACCATCCTGGCGAAGTGCACGTCGGTGGTCTGGAAGGACACGCGGATCAACATCGTCGATACGCCGGGCCACGCCGATTTCGGCGGCGAGGTCGAGCGCATCATGAGCATGGTCGACGGCGTGCTGGTCCTCGTCGATGCGTCCGAGGGACCGATGCCGCAGACCAAGTTCGTGCTCGGCAAGGCCCTCGCGCTCGGCCTGCGGCCGATCGTCGTCATCAACAAGGTCGACAAGCCCGACCAGCGCGCCCACGAGGTGCATGATGAGATGTTCGACCTGTTCGCGGCGCTCGACGCCAACGACGATCAACTCGACTTTCCCACCATCTTCGCCTCCGCCAAGATGGGGTGGTCCGCCGAACTCGCCGGATGCTCCGCGCGAAACCATGGCGCCGCTGTTCGATCTTATCGTGCGTCACGTCCCCGCGCCGAAGGTCGACATGGAGCGCCCCTTCACCATGCTTGCGACCACGCTCGAGGCCAACCCTTATCTCGGCCGCGTGCTGACCGGCCGCATCGCCTCGGGCACCGCCAAGCATAACTTGACGATCAAAGCGCTGGCGCGCGACGGCAGCGTCATCGAGCAGGGCCGCATCACCAAGCTGCTCGCCTTCCGCGGCCTCGAGCGCGTGCCGGTCGACGAAGCCAGCGCCGGCGACATCGTCGCCATCGCCGGCCTGACCAAGGCCACCGTGGCCGATACCATCTGCGTGCCCAGCATCGATACGCCGATCAAGGCCCAGCCGATCGATCCGCCGACTCTCAGCATGACCTTTTCCGTCAACAATTCGCCGCTCGCGGGCACCGAGGGCGACAAGCTCACCTCGCGCCAGATTCGCGACCGCCTGCTGCGCGAGGCCGAGGGCAACGTGGCGCTGCAGATCATCGAAACGCCGGGCAACGACGCCATGGAAGTCGCCGGCCGCGGCGAATTGCAATTGGCCGTGCTGATCGAAACCATGCGGCGCGACGGCTTCGAGCTTTCGATCAGCCGCCCGCGCGTCGTGATGAAGACCGATCCGACGACCGGCCAGCAGCTCGAACCGGTCGAAGAAGTGGTGATCGACGTGGACGAGGAATATTCCGGCGTCGTGGTCGAGGAAGTCTCCAAGCGCAAGGGCGAGATGACCGACATGCGTCCGGCCGGCGGCGGCAAGATGCGCCTGCGCTTCCTGGCGCCGTCGCGCGGCCTGATCGGCTACCACGGCCAGTTCCTCACCGACACGCGCGGCACCGGCGTCATGAACCGCGTGTTCCACTCCTACGCGCCTTACAAGGGCCCGATCGGCCAGCGCCACGTCGGCACCCTGATCTCGACCGAGCAAGGCACCGCGGTCGCCTATGCGCTGTGGAACCTGCAGGAGCGCGGGCCGCTCTTCGTCAGCCATGGCGACAAGGTCTATGCCGGCATGGTGATCGGCGAACACAGCCGCGGCAACGACCTCGAGGTCAATCCGCTCAAGGGCAAGCAGCTCACCAATATCCGCACCACCTCGAAGGACGAGGCGGTGATCCTCACCCCGCCGATCAAGATGTCGCTGGAGAAGGCGGTCGCGTATGTGGCGGATGATGAACTGGTCGAGGTCACGCCGCACTCGGTACGCCTGCGCAAGCGCTTCCTCGACGCCAACGAGCGCAAGCGGGCATCGCGGCGCGCCGCCGAAGCCTGACCGCACCGCGGCGCGATTGCGCGCGACGGGATATGCGCGGATGAGTTCGGCCGGATTGCACGACTTCAGACGGAATGCCTGAGCGGCCGGCGTGCCGCGGCGGAAGCGAGCTGATGGTCGGATCCAACGACACGAATCCGGCGCGGCCGATGCCGCGGTCGAATGGGTCGAGGAACCGCCTGTCGTCCGCTCGGATGCGGGCGCGGGCGGACGGCGGGCGCTTTGGGCACGATGCCTCCCGCAACCGCTCGCCATAAATCTATGTCGATGCCCAACGCGCCGACCCGATCGAGGCCGCCCTTATAGGTCAGGCGCGTGCGAGCCCGGCGGCATCGCGAGGCTTACCCCATCTTCCTGAAACAGCTCTCACACCGGCCAAACATCCCGAAATAGGGCCGGTTTGCGCGCAGTTTGTGGTTTATTTCAATTAATTATTAAAGGTGTCCCTCTAGCTTCAGGCGTAGAGGAGAACTCCATGAAGATCAACAAGCCGTTCCTCACATGCGTCTGCGGCAGCCTGGGGCTTGCGGCCACTCTGCTGAGCGTGGCGGGATTTGCCGGGATTCGTGCGCTCGACGAGCAAAATCACAGCTTCCAGCTCGTCACCGATACCTACGTCGTCAAGGAGGCGGTTGCCGCCATTGCACTCGATATCCGAACGCTGCGCGCCGCTCAACGAACATACGTGCAAGATAGCACCGTCGACGCGCTGATGCAGTACGACGTGGCCCACGCGCGACTCCGCGACGACCTCGACCGGTTGTGGGCCATTCCTCATGCGCCTGAGCAGGTCGGTCGCATCACGCGCCTCGTCGGGTTGCTCGGCGAGCGTCACGACGTGTATCGCGCCATCGTCGATATGAACGCGTTTGGCGACCACGAAGGTGCCCTGCGTGAGATGAACGATTCGCGCGGCGCAGGACAATTGACCGCCATCGCACGCCTGACCGACGAAATCGCCAAGGTCGAGGACGACAGCCTTTCCGGCAAAATCGGCGCCGCGGTAGGCGCCAATGCCCAGGCAAAGATGCTGATTCTGACGGGCCTTACCCTTTCCATCGTTGTGATCTTGTTCTGCGGCCTGTTCATCGTCCGCGATCTCCGCCGCCGCCTCGCCGCGGAGCGCGCCATGCGCGCGAGCGCGCAGCGGCTACAGGAAGCCATCGGCTTTCAGCATGCCCTGGTGAACAGCGCCGCCTACGCGATCATCGCAACCGACGCCCGTGGCACCGTCACGGAATTCAACCGCACGGCGGAAGTGATGCTCGGATATACGGCCGATGAGGTGGTCGGCAAGGCAATTGCCGACATGTTCTACGACCCGGCCGAGCTCCAGCGGCGCGCTGCGGAAATAAGCCAGGAAACCAGCTTCGCCATCGAACCCGGCTTCCAGGTTCTTGCCAACCTCCCGCGACAAGGACAGGTCGAAGAGCGCGAGTGGACCTATCGCGGCAGCGGCGGCATACGCCTCCCGGTCCATGTCTCAATGACCGCGATCCGCGGCGACCGTGGGCAGATCAGCGGCTACCTGGCAATCGCGCGCGATATCACGGAAGGCCGCAAGGTCGCGCGTCTCAAGAGCGAATTCGTATCCACCGTCAGCCATGAGCTCCGCACCCCGCTCACCTCCATCCGCGGCTCCCTCGGCCTGGTACTCGGCACGATGGGCGCCGATCTTCCAGGCCAAATCAAGGGTCTCCTTCAAATCGCCCAAAACAATGTTGACCGGCTGAGCCGCCTGATCAACGACATTCTCGACGTCGAGAAGATCGAGTTCAGGCAAGATGGAATTCAACCTGCAACGTCAGCCTCTCGCGCCGCTGCTGCAGCAGTCGATCGACAGCATCATCGACTTTGCCCATCAGTTCAATGTGACGATCGAACTGACGGACGATGCGCCTGGTGCGGCGATCGAAACCGATTCCGATCGGTTTATCCAGATCATGGTCAACCTGATGTCGAACGCGGCCAAGTTTTCGCCTGCGGGAGACCGCGTGGTGGTGAAGGCGGAACGCCACGGCGGCCTGGTGCGCGTCTCGGTTTGCGACAAGGGCAAGGGCATCCCCGTCGAATTCCAAGGCCGCATCTTCGAGAAGTTTGCCCAAGCCGATTTGTCGGATTCGCGCGCCAAGGGCGGCACCGGCCTCGGTCTCAGCATCACCAAGGCCATCGTGGAAAAAATGAACGGGTTGATTGGCTTCGACACGACGCCGGGTCGCGGCACGACGTTCCATGTGGACTTCCCAGAGGCGGCGGCCGGCGCCGGCGCGGATCGGCGCAAGCTGTGGGGCGAACGGCTGCGAAACGCGGGCTGAATTATCATCATCATCATAACCATAAGCAAACAGTAATGAAAACGGATCGAAGTTTTCTCTGGAAGGCGGCAGGCGGCTTAGCGGTCATCGCCTTATTGCTGCTCGGTATCGGCGTGCAAACCATGCGCGTTTCCAAGCAGCAGGATATGAACTTCGCCCGCGCAAGCCACGCGCATGTCGTTAGCAAAGCGATCGACGAGGTCAGCGCCAACCTGCGCGAGGCCGGAACATCGCAACGCGCCTACATCTCGACCAACACCGAAATGTATCTCGAACAATTCAAAAAGGCTCGGGGGCGCACCCTGTCGAGCTTGAATAACCTCGAAGCCGAAATTTCCGACAGTCCGGCTCAGGTGGGCACGTTTTCCTGGTACAGGACGCTCGTCGAGCAGCAGATCGAAATCTATAGCAGCAACGTCAATCTGCAGATCCAAGGTGACTTTGAGGGCGCGAAGCGCATGCTCAGCAGTGGCCGCGGCTACACCCAAATGGAGACCATTGCCGACGCGACCAAGATCATGGAGCGCGAAGAGGACAGGTCCTCGCCACTCAAGTCACCAGCACGCGCGATAACGTCCATCAAACCGAAGGGCTCGTGCTCGGCGGCCTCGGCCTATCCTTCCTGGTCATCGTCTTCGCCGGCGTGACCATCTTCCGCGACATCAGCCGCCGGCTGGCGGTCGAACGCGCGTTGGCGGAATCGCTCAATTTCGAACGGGCGCTGGTCAGCAGCGCGGCCTACGGCATCATCGCCGTGAACGCCAAGGGCGTGATCACAGAATTCAACAAGGCGGCGGAAGACCTGCTCGGCTACACGGCCGAGGAACTCGTCGGAAAATCGACGCCCGAACGTTTTTACGACCCCAAAGAGGTCGTCGAACGGGCCGCCATCCTGTCTGAGGAGCTCGGCAGGACCGTCGAACCGGGCCTCGATGTGTTCATGGCCATTCCACGCCTGGGCCGGGTCGAAGACCGCGAGGTCACCTTCATTCGCAAGAACGGCGAGCGCTTCGTCGGCCAACTCTCGGTCACCGCGATTCCCGACAGCAGCGGTGAGGTCAGCGGATATATCGGCATCGCAACCGACATCACGGAACGCAAAAAGATCGAACGCCTCAAGGCCGAGTTCATATCGACGGTGAGCCATGAATTGCGCACCCCGCTGACGTCGATCCGCGGCTCGATCGGCCTGGTGCTGGGCGGGGTCGCTGGCGAGATCGCGGGCCAGGCCAAGGAGTTGCTCAACGTCGCCAACAAGAACGCCGAGCGCCTCAGCCGTTTGATCAACGATATCCTCGACATCGAAAAAATCGAATCCGGAAAGATGGAGTTCCAGCTGCAGCGCCAACCGCTCGCGCCCCTGCTGCAGCAGGCCGTGGAGAGCACGCGGGATTTCGCGCGGCAATTCAACGTGACAGTGACGATATCCGACACGATCCCGGACCAAGAGGTCGAAGTGGATGGCGACCGGTTCATTCAGGTGATGGTCAATCTGCTGTCCAACGCCGCAAAATTCTCGCCGCCGAACAACACGGTTACGGTCACGGCAGAGCACCGGGGCAACATGCTGCGCATCTCGGTCGCCGACAAGGGCAAGGGAATCCCCGTTGAATTTCAAAACCGCGTGTTCGAAAAATTTGCCCAGGCCGATTTATCCGATTCCCGGGCAAAAAGCGGCACCGGCCTCGGCCTGAGCATCACCAAGGCGATCGTCGAACGCCTGGGTGGCCTCATCACCTTCGATACCAAGGAAGGACTTGGCACGACGTTTCATGTCGACCTGCCCGTCCTGTCGAGCGAATCTCTGGCCGCGGCGCCCGATGCGCTATCGACCCGCAAGGTGCTGATCTGCGAGGACGACCCCGACATCGCCTACCTGCTGCGTCTGATGTTGAAACAGGGCGGCTTCGACGCGGACGTGGTCTACACCGCCGCCGCCGCCAGGACGCGGCTGCGCACCGGCGCCTATTTCGCCTTGAGCCTCGACATCAATTTGCCGGACAAGAATGGATTGGAGTTCTTTCGCGAACTGCGCGCCGATCCCGTGACCCGCGACATTCCCGTCGTCGTCGTCTCCGCGGAGGCCGACCGCGGCAAAAAGGAACTGAACGGCAGTGCCGTCGGCGTCGTCGATTGGCTCGACAAGCCGATCGACGAAAAGCGCCTGCTCAATGCGGTGCGGCGGGCTGTGTGCACGACGGGAGGGCGACGTCCGCGCATGCTTCATGTCGAGGACGATGTCGATTTGAGCCGCATCGTGAAAAGCATATTGGCGCCGATTGCCGACGTGGAGCCCGCCGGTACCATCGCCGAGGCTATGATCAAGATTTGCAGCGAGGTCTTCGACCTGGTTCTGCTCGACATCAGTCTACCGGATGGCAAGGGTTCGGATATCCTGCCCCTCTTCGGCTCCCGGCTGCCGGTCGTGATCTTTTCCGCTCACGATGTGCCCGAGGACGTCGCGCGCAGGGTCGCCAGCGCGCTGGTCAAGAGTTGCACCTCGAACGATACCTTGCTGACCAAGATCACCGAAATCATCTCGCGCAACTCACCGCCTCTATCCGTTGCCTCATGATGGGAAACATGCCATGGCCGCGCAAACCCTGAACCGAGTGCTGTATGTCGAGGACGAGCCCGATATCCGCGCCATCGCCAAGCTCGCACTGGAGGCGATCGGCGGGTTCACCGTCGAACTGTGCAGTTCCGGACAGGAAGCGTTGGAAAAGGTGCTGACCTTCAGGCCCGACCTGATCCTGCTCGATGTGATGATGCCGGGCATGGATGGCCCCACGACCCTGGAGGCCTTGCGTAAACAGAGCGATACCGCGTCACTGCCCATAGCTTTCATGACGGCGAAGGTGCAAAGTACCGAAATTCAACGCTATACCGATATGGGAGCCATCGGCGTGATCGCCAAACCGTTCGATCCGATGCAGCTGGCAAATACGGTGAAACGCCTGTGGACGGAGCATCATGACCGATCCTGAGGTCGATCTGGCGGCGCGAATCGCGACGATCAGGCAGGAATTTCTGTCACGTCTGAACCACGATTGGGTGCCGAACCTTCGCGACCTGCGCCATCGCTTCATCGTGGCGCCCACCGATCCGGCTCTGCTCAATCAGATGGTGCACGCCGCTCACGACATGACCGGCTCGGGAGCCATATTCGGCTATCAGGAGATTACCAACCGTGGCCGTCGGCTGGACGACAGCCTGCGCCGGCTGATCAAGCACGAAACCGAGAATACGCCTGGAAGCTCGCCAGGAAATCGTAGAGCTCATCGAGCAGCTCGAGCGGGCCTGCGTGGCGGCCTTGTCCGACCTGAAAACGCCGGACGACCCGCCGCGCGTATAAAGCGCGCGACCTTCTCCCTTCCCGTCTCTCCTCCTATCCCTCTTGACTGACGCCATCGGGCTGACGCGCCTGGTCGAGCGCCTGCTCGGCCATGAGCCATGCCTGCTCGGCGCTCTCGATGTCGCGTTTGAGCACGCCCAGGCGCTGTTGCAATGCCAGTGCTTTCGGGGTGCTCGTGCCGCCATCGTAGGTCGTTGGATCGGCGAGCAGCTTTTCCAGCGCCGCTTTGTCGCGCGTCAACTGCTCGAGCCGCTTCTCGGCCGCCTGGGCCGCGATCCGCAGGGGCGCCAAGACAGCGCGCGCCGCGGCCTCGGCGCGGCGCTGATCCTTGCGCGCCGCGGCGGTTTTTCCGTTCGATCCGCTGCCGGCGCCGGCGGCTGCCGACTCACGGCTCGCCTCGGCGCGCCGCTCCTGCAGCAGAAGCGCGCGGTATCCCTCCATGTCGCCGTCGAACGGCCGGCAGGTGCCCTTGGCGACGATCCACAAGGTGTCGGCGCAGAGCTCGACCAGATGCGGATCGTGGCTCACCAGGATCACCGCCCCCTCATAAACATTGAGCGCCGATATCAAGGCTTCGCGGGCATCGATATCGAGATGGTTGGTCGGTTCGTCGAGCAGCAGGATATGCGGCGCATCCCGGGTGATCGTGGCGAACAGCAGCCGCGCCTTCTCGCCGCCGGATAGGCTGCGGATCAGCACGTCGGCGCGCGACTGGGCGAAGCCGAAGCGCCCGAGGTGGGCGCGCACCTTGCGCTCCGGGGCGTCGCGCATCACGCCGGCCATGTGCTGGTAAGCGGTCTGCTCCAGATTGAACGCCTCGGCCTGCTCCTGGTTGAAGTAACCGATGCGGAGCTTGCCCGATTTGCGCAGTTCGCCGGCGATCGGCTTGATCTCGCCCTCGAGCAGGCGCAACAGCGTCGTCTTGCCATTGCCGTTGGCGCCGAGCAGCGCGATACGGTCGTCCATGTCGATGCGCAGATCGAGATGGTGCAGAATGACCTTCCCCGGCCCATAGCCGGCCGACGCATGATCGAGGGTGACCAGCGGCGGCGCCAGGGATGCCGGCGTGGGAAAGTCGAAAACCATCTCTTCGTCGGGCGCGACCGGCTTGAGTTCTTCCATTTTGGCCAGCGCCTTGACGCGCGACTGTGCTTGGCGCGCCTTGGAGGCCTTGGCCTTGAAGCGGTCGATGAAAGTCTGCATGTGGCGCCGCTGTTCGAGCTGCTTGGCGAAGTGGTGAGCCTGCAGGTTGCGCCGCTCCGCCCGGACCCGCTCGAAATTGTCATAGTTGCCCCGGTAGAGCGTCAGCTTGCCGCCCTCGACATGCAGGATCGCATCGACCACGGAATTCAACAGGCCACGGTCGTGGCTGACCAGCACGATGGTGCCGCGATAGGAGGTCAGGTAGCTCTCGAGCCACAGCCGGGTCTCCAGATCGAGGTGGTTGCTCGGCTCGTCGAGCAGCAGCAGGTCGGGCGCGGAGAACAGGGTCGCCGCCAAGGCGACGCGCATGCGCCAGCCGCCCGAGAAGGAGGCCAGCGGGCGCTGCTGCGCGTCATGATCGAAACCCAGGCCGGACAAGATCCCGGCGGCGCGGGCCGGCGCCGACTGGGCGCCGATGTCGGCGAGCCGGGTATGGATCTCGGCGATGCGGTGGGGGTCTTCGGTCTCCTCGGCCTCGACGAGCAGCGCCGCCCGCTCCTCGTCGGCAGCGAGCACAAAATCGATCGGCGTGATCTCGCCGTCGGGCATCTCCTGAGCCACCGTGCCGATGCGCGTGCGCGGGCTGACGCTGATCTGGCCGCCATCCGGCGCCGCCTCGCCCAAAATGAGACGCAGCAGGGTCGATTTGCCGATGCCGTTGCGCCCGACGAGGCCGACGGTCTGCCCGGTCGGAATCGCCGCGGTGGCCTGGTCGAACAACAAGCGCTGCCCGATCCGGTATGTCAGGTCATTGATATGGAGCATGGGGGCGAATGATTAGCACGGCGACGCGCGGCGGATCAAAAGGAAAGGGCCGGGCGGAAACCGCGGCGACAAGCCCGATAAAACCCGCCGTCTTCGGGCTTGACCCGCGGACCCAATCCTGAGGTCTTTCCATCGGGCGATCTTGGCGCGCGTCGCACGGATATACCCGTCGCCGCACGCCAAGCGCCGGTGGATGGGTCTTCGGGGCCAGGCCCGGGAGACGACGATTTTGATGCGGCGGTCGCGGCACGGCAGTGCCGGACTCTTGCGCGCGCAAACAAAAGGGCCGCGCCTGTGACGGCGCGGCCCAGTGGTACGACGTTGAACGTCGGTCGGTGTGCCGAACGAGCTGGGCTTAGAAACCGCCCATGCCGCCCATTCCCCCCGGGGGCATGGCAGGCGCGGCGCCCTTCGGCTCCGGCTTGTCGGCGATCATCGCCTCCGTGGTGATCAGCAGGCCGGCGACGGACGACGCGTCCTGCAGCGCCGTGCGCACGACCTTGGTCGGGTCGATAATGCCGGCCTTCACCAGGTTCTTGTACTCGCCGCTCTGGGCGTCGAAGCCCCAGCTCGTGTCCTTGCTTTCGAGCAGCTTGCCGACCACGACGGAACCGTCGGCACCGGCGTTCTCCGCAATCTGCCGCGCCGGGGACTGGATGGCGCGGCGCACGATTTCGATGCCGACGCGCTGGTCGTCGTTGTCGACCTTGAGCGCCTCGAGCGCCTTGAGCGAGTAGAGCAGCGCGACGCCGCCGCCCGGCACGATGCCTTCCTCGACCGCGGCGCGGGTCGCGTGGAGCGCGTCGTCGACGCGGTCCTTGCGCTCCTTCACCTCGACCTCGGTGGCGCCGCCGACCTTGATCACCGCGACGCCGCCGGCGAGCTTCGCCAGCCGCTCCTGCAGCTTCTCTTTGTCGTAGTCGGAGGTCGTCTCCTCGATCTGCTGGCGGATCTGGTTGCAGCGCGCCTGGATCTCGTTCTTCTTGCCGGCGCCGTCGACGATCGTGGTGTTTTCCTTGTCGATGGTGACCTTCTTGGCGCGGCCCAGCATGTCGATGGTGACGTTCTCGAGCTTGATGCCGAGGTCTTCGGAGATGACCTGGCCCTTGGTCAGCACCGCGATGTCTTCGAGCATCGCCTTGCGGCGGTCGCCGAAGCCCGGCGCCTTCACCGCCGCGACCTTGAGGCCGCCGCGCAGCTTGTTGACGACGAGCGTGGCCAAAGCCTCGCCTTCCACGTCCTCCGCGATGATCAGCAGCGGCTTGCCCGACTGCACGACCTTCTCGAGCACGGGAATGAGCGCCTGCAGGCCGGTCAGCTTCTTCTCATGGATGAGGATGTAGGGATCTTCGAGATCGACCAGCATCTTGTCCGGATTGGTGACGAAATAGGGCGACAGGTAGCCGCGGTCGAACTGCATGCCCTCGACCACGTCGAGCTCGGTCTCGAGGCCCTTGGCCTCCTCGACCGTGATGACGCCTTCCTTGCCGACCTTCTCCATCGCCTCGGCGATCATCTTGCCGATGGCTTCTTCGCCATTGGCCGAGATCGTGCCGACCTGGGCAATTTCGGCGCTGTTGGCGATTTTCCGGCTGCGCTTCTTGACGTCCTCGACCACGGCCTCGACGGCGAGGTCGATGCCGCGCTTGAGGTCCATCGGGTTCATGCCCGCGGCCACCGACTTGGTGCCCTCGCGGACAATGGCGTGCGCCAGAACCGTCGCCGTGGTGGTGCCGTCACCCGCTTGGTCGTTGGTGCGGCTGGCGACTTCGCGCACCATCTGCGCGCCCATGTTCTCGAACTTGTCGGAGAGCTCGATCTCCTTCGCCACCGTCACACCGTCCTTGGTGATGCGCGGCGCGCCGAACGACTTCTCGATCACCACGTTGCGGCCCTTGGGGCCCAAGGTGACCTTCACCGCGTCGGCGAGAATCTCGACGCCGCGCAACATGCGCGTGCGCGCGTCGGTGTTGAAGACGACTTCCTTGGCAGACATTGTTTCGGCTCCTCGTATTTAAGCGGCTTTGGCGATCTTGACGTCGGTGACGACCCCCAAGATGTCGCTTTCCTTCATGATCAACAGTTCCTCGCCGTCGATCTTCACCTCGGTGCCCGACCATTTACCGAACAGCACGCGATCACCCGGCTTCACGTCGAGGGCGATCCATTCGCCCTGTTCGTTGCGCACCCCCTGGCCGACAGCCAGAATTTCGCCCTGCACGGGCTTTTCCTTGGCGGTGTCGGGGATGATGATGCCGCCGGGAGTCTTGTGGTCTTCCTCGACGCGGCGCACCAGAACGCGGTCATGCAAGGGACGGAATTTCATCGAAGCAATCTCCTCTCGATGAGAAAAGGCCTATCTTTATCAAACACTTGAGACGTTATTAGCACTCGATATAGAGGAGTGCCAACGCGCCCTCGCGCCCGGATTTAAGTCGCCGAGAGCCGCCTGTCAAGAGCCGAGCGGCGCTTTGTTAGCACTCTCGTCATCTTGCTGATAAGACACTGAATCGTAACGTTTTTTTCACTTGCCCGGGGGATATCCTTGCAGGCAGGATTTTTGCGATCATGTACGCTTTTGAGGAGTAGTGCAGATGCGCGTCGAGAGTCCGAAGTCCCACGACGAAGCCTTCGTCATGCAGATCAGAGGGTACCGGCTGGCCACCGCTGAAATCATTTATCACATGCCGGACCATCCCCACCTGCTGCAGAGCTTCGTCTGGCAGCAATACGACATGGCGCCGGATTTTCCGGTGCTGCACCGTTTCCTCGAGTTCTGGCGCAAGAACATCGAGGGTGCGATTCATACCGTGCGCGTCGCCAGCATCGATCTCGTCAGGCCGGCCGAGATCCGCGCCATGAACGGCGTGCTTCGCCTGCACTGAGCGGAAGAACGGCGGCCGAGGCATCCGCATGGGTTGCCTATAGGTATAGTATAACGCTATGACGGGCAAGAAAGGCCGCTTTCAGGCGCATCTGCCGCATTGCGGTGCGGATAATATTACACTAGGTTCGGGCGCTCATCCCGGGAGCGCCCCATGATCACATCCTCTTCGCCGGCTGCTTCTCGGCCTCGTCCTGCTGCCGCTCGGCCCTGCCGGCGCTCGCCGCCGAGCCGCCGAAGGTTCTGGCATCGATCAAACCTCTGCATTCCCTGGCCATGGCCGTGATGGACGGCGTCGGCAAGCCGGGCCTGCTGATGCGCGCGACGGCTTCGCCCCACACCTATACGCTGCGCCCGTCGGATGCGCGCGCCATCGAGCAGGCCGACGTGGTGTTCTGGATCGGCCCCGATTACGAGGCCTTCATGGCCAAGGCCGTGCGGGGCCTGCCGCGCAAAGCCCGCATCGTCACCATGAGCAACGGCCCCGGATGTCACCTTGCTGCCGACGCGCGAAGGCGGCGTTTGGGCGCGCAGACGATCAGTCCATGACCACGCGCACGGCAGCAGACGCGGAGCGCGACATGCACCTGTGGCTCGACCCGACGAACGCCAAGGCGATTGCCCGGGCCATGGCTGCCACTCTGGCCGAGGCCGACCCGGCCAACGCCCGACGCTATCAGGCGAACGCGCGAAGCCCTGGCCGGTCCGGCTCGATGCCCTGGACGCGGATCTCCGCGCGCGCCTGGCGCCCGTGGCGCACAAGCCGTTCATCGTGTTCCACGACGCCTACCAGTATCTGGAGAAGCGCTACGGCCTGACCGCCGCCGGATCGATCACCGTTACGCCGGACCGCACGCCCGGGCCCGCGCCGGCTGTCGGATCTGCGGCGCGCCATTGCCGAGCGCAATGCGGGCTGCGTCTTCAGCGAGCCGCAATTCACCTCCGCCCTGGTCGGCACGGTGGCGAGCGGCACGCACGCCCGCGCCGGCGTGCTCGATCCGTTGGGCGCGGCGATACCCGAGGGCGAAGACGCCTATTTCGTCGATGATGGCAGCGCTGGCCGACAGCTTCGTCGGTTGCCTCGGCAGTTTTTCTATCTGCCAGCCAAAGCGCGATCCTGGCTTGACGAATGACGCCTCCCCTAAAGTTGCGAACGATTTGCATTTGCACGTAATCAGGGGAGCTTTCATCCGGGCCGACGCGCAACTCCACGTCCCGTCCGCACGGACGGAGACCGTTCCACCGATCCACGGCGGGCTGCAATACGACCAGCCGGCGCGCCCGATGTGCAGCGCGCTGTCGCCGCCCGCGACATCGGCTCGCACGATCATGACTGTGGCCTTCATGCCGGTGCCGCGCGCCACCGCGAGCCAGCACAACTGGGACTGCTGTCGTTTGATCATGCTCTACGCCCTGGCCAACGGAATTCTCCTGTCCGGCATCCTGATGGCGGGCCATCGGCGTCGGCATGGCGGTCGCCATGGCCGCCATCGGGATCGCCGCCATTCTCATGCGGAGTGCCGCCATGGCCCGCGCCGTGAGCAGCGGCGCCGCACCTGGCTCTGACCCTGCGCTGCTTCTCGCGGCCGGGCGGACAATCCCGGGATGAGGTGGGCTGCTGTTGGCCGCGACGCTCGTCGCGTATGCGCGGCCACTCGGCGGCGAACCTCGCGGCGCCGGCCGGCGCGGCATGCCGGCTGGCAACGGAGCCGGCCTCGAGCCCATCGCACGCATATTTTCCCGCGCATCGGTTCGAGGCAGCAACCGACCGCGCCCAGCGGTCCGCCGCGATGCTATTCCGCCGGCTGGTGCTGGACCGGCGTGGTTTCGGCGCGCTCGAGGGCGAGGATCGAATCGGCGACGTGGCTGACCGGCTTGGTGCGTTTGGCCAGGAGCAGGTAGAACACCGGCACGATGACCAGCGTGAGGATGGTCGAGAAAGTCACGCCCGTGGCGATGACGATGCCCACCGCCCGCCGGCTTTCCGCGCCGGCGCCGGTCGCCAGCGCGAGCGGCAGCGCGCCGAACACCGTCGCGATGCTGGTCATCAGAATCGGCCGCAGGCGAGCCTGCGACGCTTCCATGACGGCGGACAGGAGATTGTGCCCGGCGACGCGCAGTTGATTGGCGAATTCGACGATCAGGATGCCATTCTTGGCCACCAGGCCGACCAGCATCACCATGCCGATCTGGCTATAGACGTTGAGCGTCACGCCGGTCAGCCACATGCCACCCAGCGCGCCGGTCACCGCGAGCGGCACCGACAGCATGATGATGAACGGGTTCATGAAGCTTTCGAACTGCGCGGCCAGCACCAGGAAGACGATGAGCAACGCCATGGCGAAGGTCACGTAGAGAGAATTGCTGGTTTCCTTGAACAGGCGGGATTCGCCCTTGTAGCCGATGCGCACGTGGGGCGGCAGAACCTGCGAGGCGACGTTCTCCATATAGAGGATCGCCTCGCCCAGCGTATAGCCCGGTGCCAGGGCGGCGCGCAGCGTGATCGAGCGCATGCGGTTCATGCGGTTGAGTTCGCCGGACGCCGCGATGTCGGTCAGGGTCACGAGATTCGCCAGCGGAACCAGGGCGTCGCTCCGCGATGAGCGCACATAGACATTGGCAAGATCCTGCGGCGAGACGCGGTCTTCCGAGCGCGACTGCAGGATGACGTCGTATTGTTCGCCCCGCTCGGTGAAGGTCGTGACGCGGCGCGAGCCGAGCAGGGTCTGCAGAGTCTCGCCGATATCACGGACGGAGACGCCGAGGTCGGAGGCGCGGTTGCGATTGATATCGACGCGCAGCTGCGGCTTGGTCTCGTCGTAGTCCGACGTCAGATTGATCAGGTTGGGATTCTCCGCCGCGCGGTCGAAGATGATATCGCGCAGATCGGCAAGCTCGTCATAGGTATTGCCGCTGATGACCATCTGGAACGGCGCGTTCGAGCTGCGCCGGCCGAGCCCCGGCGGATTGATGGCGACCGCGCGGACCCATGGATTGTCGCGCAGCTTCGGAGTCATGGCCTGGATGATCTCCACGGCCGACCGGTCGCGCTCATTCCACAGCTTGAGGCGCACCGAGACGCGGCCCTCGTTGACCGCGCCCAGGGTGTTGCCCGAGGCGGACGACAGCACAGTGAAGATGCGGTCGGCCTCCTTGCTGTCGAGCAGCTTCATGGCTTCCTGCTCGATCTCGGTCAGGTGCTTGGTCATATAATCGACGCTGGCGCCTTCCGGACCGGTGACTTGGATGCTGAAGGAGCCGCGATCCTCCAGCGGCGCGAATTCCTTCTTGAGCGCACCGAAGAGCGCGACGGCGACGAGCGACGTGATGACCGCGATCGCGACGATGATCATGGGATTGGACAGCGACCAGCGCAGGATCACCGCATAGCCGCGGTTCATGGCTTCGAAGGCAGGCTCCGTCATGCGGTGCAGGCGGCCCTCGTCATGGGGCGGCTTAAGCATTTTGGAGCACAGCATCGGCGTCAGGGTCAGCGCCACCAGACCGGAGAAGATCACGGCGAAGGCCACGGAAATGGCAAACTCGGCGAACAGGCGGCCGACGTTGCCTTCCAGGAAGGCGATCGGCAGGAACACCGCGACCAGCACCAGCGTGGTGGCGATGACGGCGAAGCCGATCTGGCGCGAACCGCGCACCGCGGCGAGCAGCGCCGGTTCGCCCAGCTCCATGCGCCGGTGAATATTTTCCAGCACCACGATGGCATCGTCGACCACCAGGCCGATCGCCAGAACCAGGGCCAGCAGCGTCAGCACGTTGATCGAAAAGCCCATCGCCGCCAGCACGGTGAACGACGCGATGATCGACACCGGAATCGCGACGCTCGGAATCAGCGTTGCGCGGATATCGCGCAGGAAGACGAAGACGACGCCGACCACCAGGAGCAGCGCGATGGTGAGCGCGTGATAAACTTCGTAGATCGACTGGCTGATGAAGGTGGACTCGTCGTAATTGACCTCCACCTTCATGCCGGGCGGCATCACGGAAGTCAGGCTCTTCATTTCCTGCCGGGCGCCCTCGGCGACCTCCAGGGTGTTGGCCTTGGATTGCCGCAGGATGCCGATGCCCACGCCGGGCCCGCCATTGGCGCGCACGAACGAGCGGGTATTGACCGCCGCTTTCTCGACCTCCGCGATCTCGCCCAGACGAACCTGGTATCCGGTCTTGCGGCTCCCGACCACGATCTGGCGGAACTGCTCGGGAGTCTTGCAGGCCCGATTCGGTGCGCACCGAGAATTCCCGGTCGGCCAATTCGACGCGGCCCGACGGCAGCTCGACGTTCTCGCGCCGCAGCGCGTCTTCCACGTCCTTGACGGTCAGCCCGCGCGCCGCGAGCGATGTCTTGTCGAGCCAGATGCGCATGGACTGGCGCCGCTCGCCGCTGATGCGCGCCTCGGACACGCCGGGCACCGTCGCGAGCCGGTCGATCAGCACGCGCTTGGCATAGTCGCTCAGCTCCAGCGCGCTGTGCCGGTCGCTCGTCAGCGTGAACCACAGGATCGGCTGGTTGTCGGAGTCCGCCTTGATGACGATCGGGGTATCGGCTTCTTCCGGCAGGCTGCGCGCGGTGCGGCCGAGCTTGTCGCGCACGTCGGCCGAAGCGGCCTCGATCTCACGGTTGAGATAGAACTCGATATTGACCCGCGAACGCTCCTCTTCGCTGGTCGAGGTAATCGTCTTGATGCCCTCGATGCCGGCCACCGCGTTTTCGATCACCTGGGTGACCTGGGTTTCGATAACTTCGGCTGAGGCGCCGCGGTAGGTGGTGCTGATCGAGACAAAGGGCGGATCGACATCGGGATACTCGCGCACGGCGAGCCGGTCGAACGCGATCAGGCCGAAGATGATCAGGATCAGGCTGATGACGGTGGCGAAGACCGGGCGCTTGATGGAGACGTCAGAGAGGACCATGGCCGCTAACCTTCCGCGACGGACTCGCTCGCCCGCACCCTGGTTCCGTTACGGACTTTCTGGACGCCGCCGACCACGACCGTGTCGTTGGCCGACAACCCGTCGAGAATTTCCACCATGCCGCGCTTGCGCACGCCGATCCGCACCAAGCGTGCGCACCGCCCGCTCGTCCTCGATCTTGTAGACATATTGCTCCGCGCCCTCGGGGACGAGAGCTTGCTCCGATATGAGCATCGCGCCCGGGCGTTGCGAGAGCGTCAGTTCGACCGTCATCAGCATTCCTGGCTTGATGCTGTTGTCGGCGTTCGGAATGTGCGCGCGAATTTCGACCGCGCGTGTCACCGGATCGATGCGCGAATTGATCGTGCGCACGGTGCCTTCGTAGACCCGATCCGGATTGACGTCGTTGCGCGCCACGACAATGCTGCCGACGGCAATCTTCGACAGGAGAATTTCCGGTACCGAGAAATCCAATTTGATGACGCTGGTGTCGTCGAGCGTGGTGATGACGGTGTTCTGGGTCACCAGACTGCCCGGGCTGATGCGGCGCAGACCGAGACGGCCGTCGAACGGCGCATAGATTTGCAGATCGGCCAGACGGGCCTTCGCCGCTTCGACCTGGGATTCCGCGGCCTGCAGCGACGAAAGCAGTTCGTCGACCTTGGCGAGCGGCACATTGTTCGATTTGACGAGCTGCTGGGCGCGCTCGTAGAGCAGCTTGGCGTTGCGATGCTGCGCCGTGCTGACGGCCAGCGTCGCGCGCGCTTCGCGGTCGTCCAGCTCGACCAGAACCTGACCGCGCTTGACCATCTGGCCTTCCTCGAAATTGACCGAACGCACCAGGCCCGAGACCTTGGTGGTGATCGTCACCGCCTCGTTGGCATTGCCCGTGCCGATCGCCTGGAACTGATCGCTGACCGGCCCGATCTTGACCTTTTCGACGACGACCTCGACCGGCCGGCTGCCGCCGCGTGTGCTCGAGGCGGTCGCCGTCGGAACTTGCGAAATCGACACGATACTTTTGAAATACCAAGCCGCTCCGGCACCCGCAGCAAAGATCAAGAGACCGACGATAACGCGTGCCAACATGGAGCTATGAGCCTTCAATTGGGCAGGCTTGCGCCTGCGAATGCCTCACCGCGAACCGCTGCGACGCCAGCGATCCTCCCCTTATCTGCGTTCGCCAGGGATGAGCCAAGGTCACGGCACCTGCCATCTCCGCCCAGCAACCCGGTCTTGTTTATTGCTTCATCCTGCGCGTCGTCGCGCCGGTGCCGTAAACCCATTCAAGCTATTACAGATTATTATAATCTTAGTTACTTTTCACCCGTCGACCGCCTGATCTGTCGAAAAATTGAATATACAGGGCTGTATCGTCGCAAACAATCGGCCTTCCGGGCAAGAAAAACGGCGGAATTCTAGGGAATCCGCCGTTTTGCCCTCGGTGGGCTAATTCAGCCCTTAAACCAGTCAGACCTGCCCGAGGAAGCCCTTGACCCGATCCGGCGTCAGGGGCGCCCGGCGGATGCGCACCCCCGTGGCGTCGAACACGGCGTTTGCGATGGCCGCCGACACCGGCCGGGTGGTGGCCTCGCCGGCGCCAGCGGGCTTCACGTCCGGCCGATTGACCAGGACGACATCGATCGCCTCCGGCGCGTCGGTCGAATCCAGGATCGGATAGCCCGCCCAGTCGGTGCTGGTCACCATGTTGTCGTCGAACTGCACCTCTTCCCACAGCGACCGGCTGAGCGCCTGCATGACGTTGCCTTCGAGAGTGTTGCGCAGGCCATCCGGATTGACCACGAGACCGCAATCATGAGCGACGGTGAATTTGCGCGCCCAGATCTTGCCCGTCGACCGGTCGACGTCGACCTCGGCGACCATCGCAACCGTAGTGCCGCTGCGCGACGCATAGGCGAAGCCGCGGCCGCTCACGGTGCTGGTGCCGCCCGGTTTATTCGCCGGGCTGCTGCGCGGCTTCCAACCGACCTTCTCGGCCGCCGCCTTGATGACGCCGATGTCGCGCGCGTCCTTGGCGTATTTGAGGCGGAATTCGATCGGGTCGGCGCCGACCGCGAGCGCCAACTCATCCATGAACTGCTCGCTCGCGAAGTGGATCTGCGGCCCGCTCGGATCGCGGAAATGCGAGGTGCGCAGCGGCGAGGAATTCTTCAACAGCGGCGCAACCACTTCCCAGCCCGCCCACTTGGTCGGGAAGGCATAGGATTCCGCCGGCACATTGAACACCGCCTGGTTCTTGCTCGCATGGCCGAGCAACTGGCCGGCGAGCACATCGCGCGGATCGCTCTCGTTCGAGTTCACGTCGAGCCGCGAGAAACCCTTGCTCTTGAAATAGTAGGCGATGACGTTGCCCTGGGCATCGAGGCCGGCCTTGGCGTGATGCACCGAGGCTGGACCTTTCGGATCCCAACCGGTGCCTTCATGACGCATACCCTGCATGCGGACCGGCTTGCCGACATGCCTGGCGACCACAGCCGCCGCCGCCGCCGCGTCACCGGCGTCGTTGCGGCCGTAGGAGCCGGGTCCCGGCAACCAGATCCCATGCACCTTGTCGGGCGGCATGCCGAGCATGCGCGCCACCCCATCGCGGGCATAGTGCGACTTTTGCGTCCCAGTCCATAGGGTGGCCTCGTCGCCGTTGATCTGCACCACCGCGCAGCCCGGCCCCATGCTGGCATGGGACTGGAACGGCCATTCATATTCCGCTTCGACGACGCGCGCGGCGCCTTTTAACGCCGCCTCGATCTCCGCCGTCTTGTCCATGTTCTGGCCGCCGTGAACCGGCGCCTTGCGGATATGGTCATGGATCTTGTCATGGCCTGGGAAGTTCGGCTTGGCGTCGGACCAGGTGACCTTAAGCGCCTCGGCCGCCTTGATCGCATCCCATTCGCGGTCGGCGACGACGGCGACGAAGTCCTTCTCGTGCACGACACGCGCGCCGGGAATACCCTTGAGCGAGCCGCTGTCGATCTTGACTGGCGAGGCGCCCGCGACCGGCGGCAGCACCATGCGCGCATGCACCATGCCGGGCACCCGCACGTCGGTGACGTAATCCATCGTGCCGTAAACCTTGCCGGGAATGTCGAAGCGCGGATAGGACTTGCCGACGATCTTGTATTCCGAGACCGGCTTGGTCTTCGCCTCGCCCTGAATGGTCAGGCCGTTGCCGATCTGGCCGTTCCATTTCATCTCGACATTGAAGTAGTTGCCGCCGACCAGCTCGGCATAGGTCGCCTTCTTGGTCGGATCGCCGGCGACGCTGATCACGCCGTCGCTGACCGGCCAGCTTGTCGGGCTCGACGCCCCACATCTTCGCCGCATGCTCGACCAGCACGCGGCGCGCTTCGGCGGCCGCGTTGCGCAGGGCCGCGCCGCCGTTCTGCACGCCGTTGGAGCTCGAGGCGCCGCCCTGGTTGATGGTGAAGAAGGTGTCGCCGCATCACCACCGAGATGTCCGAGAACTTGCAGTCGAGATCCTCGGCGACGATCTGCGCGACGGCCGACGTCGGCGCCCTGGCCCATGTCCATCTTGCCGTAGAACACCGTCACCCTGCCGTCGGCGCCGATCTGCAGCCAGGTGTCGAGCTGTTTGGGATCGAGCTTCGGCTTGACCGCGCTGCCGAGCCGTGCGCCGGCCTGAGCACGCGCCTTACGCGCGCCGAAGGACGGCATGCTGACGGAGACCACCAGCGCGCCGGTGCCGGCGAGCACTTTGCGGCGGCTCACCGAGAAAGTATTGCCGGCCGAGACGTCTTTCATGTTCGTTGCCATTGTGCCGCCCTCCCTCAACCCATCATGGTGCCGGCGCGCTTCACAGCGCGCAGGATGGCCATATGGGTGCCGCAGCGGCACTTGAGGCCGGACAGACCCTCGCGGATCTCCGCATCCGATCATCTTTGGCTTCTTTTTGAGCATGGCGGCGGCGGTCATGACCCAGCCGTTGATGCAGTAGCCGCATTGCGCGACCTGCTCGTTCTCGAACGCCTTTTGCACCGGATGCGGCTTCTCCGGCGTGCCCAATCCTTCGAGCGTCACCACCTTCGCGCCATTCACCGCCGAAACCGGCGTCGCGCAGGAGCGCGTCGGCTCGCCGTTGACATGCACGGTGCAGGCGCCGCATTGGGCGAGGCCGCAACCGAACTTCGGATTGCGCAATCCGATATCGTCGCGCAGCGCATAGAGCAGCGGCATGTCGGGATCGACGGTCACCGCATGCGACCTGCCGTTGACGTTGAGGGTGATTCGTTCGGCCATGATGATCCTTCCCTGTCGAAGGTGGATTGGCTTGTCCCGCCGCCGCGTCTGCTGCTTCTTGGCTTTTATTGGCGGCGCCGGCTGGTCGGCATTCCATGCCCTCGCCCGTCGCGCTGTCAACAAGCCAATGCATTAGCTATCGAACGACTGCCTGTCGCTTGACTTATCGGCAGGCTCGGCGGCACGCTCCCTGAACGCACAGAGACCTAGGCCGAAAACAGACCGACAATAATTACGCCCGGGAACAAACGAGGCTACGGAGGCAGGCACATGGCGATCACGTTGAGGGTCAACGGCCAGACGCGCGAGGTCGCCGCCGATCCGGACACGCCCCTGCTCTATGTGCTGCGCAACGACCTGACGCTGAACGGCGCCAAATTCGGCTGCGGCCTCGCGCAATGCGGCGCCTGCATGGTGAACATCGACGGCGCGGCCGTACGCTCCTGCGTCACCCCGGTCGGCAGCCTCGACGGCAAATCGGTCACCACGCTCGAAGGCATCGGCACGCTCGACAAGCTGCACCCGCTGCAGAAGGCGTTCATCGCCGAGCAGGCCGCGCAATGCGGCTACTGCACCAGCGGCATGATCATGTCGGCCAAGGCGCTGCTGGAGAACAACCGCAATGCGAGCGACGGCGAAATCCGCCAGGCGCTCGCCGGAAACCTGTGCCGCTGCGGCAGCCATCCGCGAGTGATCGCGCGCGATCAAGCGCGCGGCGAAGGAGATGGCATGATGAGCGACACGATCATGACCCCCGCCCCCACGTCTTCCGATGCGTCCGGCCTTCGGCCGCCGGCGGTTCCTCCAGGGCGGCGGCGCGCTCGTGCTGAGCTTCGCGCTGGTGCCTGCGCTGATCCGCGATGGACTCGCCCAGGAGATGCGCCTGCCCGCCGGCTTCAAGGCGACCCCGCGGCTCGATTCCTGGATCCGCATCAATGCCGACGGCACCATCACCTTGTTCACCGGCAAGGTCGAACTGGGCCAGGGCCTCAAGACCGCGCTGTCGCAGATCGCGTCCGAAGAACTCGACGTGCCGGTATCTCGCTTTAGCGTCATCACCGGCGACACGGACGTGACGCCCAACGAGGGCGGCACGGTCGGCAGCCAGTCGATCGAGCAGAGCGGCGCGGTCATGCGCCGGGCCGCCGCCGATCTGCGCTTGGTGCTTCTGGAGCTGGCGGCGGCCAGGCTCAACGCGTCGGTCGAGCGGTTGCAGGTCACGGATGGTACCGTGCGCGGCGACAACGTCAGCATCACCTACTGGCAGCTCGTCGAGGGCCAGTCGCTCGCGCGCGACGCCGACGGCCGCGGCAAGCCGAAAGCGGCCAAGGACCACAAGGTCGTCGGTACCTCGGTGCCGCGCGTCGATATTCCCGCCAAGGTCACCGGCGGCGCGGCCTTCGTGCAGGATCTCCGCTTGCCCGGCATGTTGCACGGCCGCGTCGTGCGCCCGCCGAGCTACGACGCCAAGCTCACGTCGGTGGACGAAGCCGCCGCCAAGGCGATGCCTGGTGTGGTGCAGGTGGTGCGCGACGGCAGTTTCCTCGCGGTTATCGCCGAGCGCGAGGAGCAGGCGATCCGCGCCAGCGACAAGCTGCGCGAATCCGCCAAGTGGAGCGAACCGGCGGCCACGCGTGACGAGCGACAAGGTCTACGGCTACCTGACCGACGGCGAAGACCGCGGACGCGCTGATCGTCGACGGCGCGCCATCGAAGGATCCCGTGCCCGAGCTTCTCGCGCCGGCCGGTGGCCGCGTCGTGCAGGCGACCTACCACAAGCCCTACTTCATGCACGGCTCGATCGGGCCGTCCGCCGCGGTGGCCCAGGTCGAGGGTGACAAGGTGACGGTCTGGACCCACAGCCAGACCATCTTCAACCTGCGCGACGTGGTGTCCCAGGTGCTGCGCATCAAGCCGGAGCAGGTGCGCTGCATCCATATGGAGAACGCCGGCTGCTACGGCCACAACGCGGCCGACGATGCCGGCCTCGATGCCGCCTTGCTGGCGCGCGCCGTGCCGGGCAAGCCGGTGCGCGTGCAATGGATGCGCCACGACGAGCATCAGTGGGAGCCATACGGCTCGGCCATGGTGATGAAGATGCAGGCGAGCCTCGATGGCGAGGGCAACGTCATCGCCTGGAACCACGATGTCTACAGCACCTCCCACGGCACCCGGCCACGCGGCCGCGGCAAGACCACGGAGATGAGCGCCGGCTGGTTCCTCGCCGAGCCCTTCCCGCGCAGCCCGGCCGAACCGAGCGGCGGGCGTCACTCGGGCGAATTCCGCAACGCCGATCCGCTCTATGCCTTCCCGGCGCGCCGGGTGGTGTCGCGCTTCGTGGCCGACATGCCGCTGCGCGTCTCGTCGACTCGCGGGCTCGGCGCCTGGGGCAATGTCTTCGCCATCGAATCCTTCATGGACGAGCTGGCGGTGGCGGCCAAAATCGATCCGGTCGAATTCCGCCTCAAGCACATGAAGGACGAGCGCGCCCGCGACGTGATCAAGCTCGCGGCCGAGAAGGCCGGCTGGAAGCCCGGGCCCGCCGTGCGCGGCGACGGCAAGGGCCGCGGCTTCGCCTTCGCGCAATACAAGAACATCATGGGCTATACCGCCATGGTGGTCGATGTCGAGGTCGACCGCGCCTCGGGCAAGATCAGCCTGAAGCACGCCTGGATCGCCGCCGACTCGGGCCAGGTGATCAACCCGGACGGACTGATCAACCAGCTCGACGGCGGCTTCATCCAGTCGGCGAGCTGGACGCTCAAGGAGCAGGTCGAGTTCGACGGCACCCGCGTCACCAGCGCCGACTGGTCGGGCTATCCGATCCTGACCTTCGAGGAGGTGCCGGAGATCGAGACCTTCCTGATCCAGCGCCAGGACAAGCCGCCGCTCGGCAGCGGCGAGGTGACCCAGGGTCCGACCGGTGCCGCCATCGCCAACGCGGTCTACAACGCCATCGGCATCCGCCTGCGCGAGGCGCCCTTCACGCCGGACCGGGTGAAGGCATCGATGGTCGGCTGAGTTCGAGATCAGGCCGCAAGAGAGAGGGGATGGGATCCGCATCCCCTTTTTTTCACTATGGCTGCCACAACGCCTACCCTGGCGCCGAGCGCATTCTTGGCGGCGCGCAATAGGACCCGGTAAATGGTCCAGCGCGGCGAACCGGAAACAATATAGGGCTCAGATCCTGGCCCCATTGCTGGTGCGCCTCGATCTTGCCGATCGGCGGTCCAACTTGACGGCGGCTTGGCTCAAACCGACTATGTCAGTCGCGATTTTACGCCGGCATCGCCTCGGCCGGCTCGCAACCCGCCCGCGCTTATAGTCCGCCGGCGCCGCGACCGACGCGCGCGCGCAAGTCGGCCAAGGCCTGCGGCTCGTCGATGTCGACCAGCACGCCGTCGCCCGCCATGGGCACGTCGCACACCGCCTCGCCGTAGGCGGCGATCAAAGCGCGGGCGCCGGTGTCGCCGGTCACCTCGCGCATCTCGGGAAAGAAGGCGCGGGCCCACAGCACCGGGTTGCCGCGTTTGCCGCCGACGCTCGGCACGCAGATCGCGCGGCCTTCGAGCGGATTGAAGGCGGCGATCAGGCGGTCGATGTCCGATGCCGCCACGCCGGGCATGTCGCCGAGCGCGATCAGCGCGCCGTCGACATCCTCGGGCACGGCATCGAGGCCGCAGCGCAGCGAGGTGCTGAGACCGTCCGCATAGTGCGGATTTTCCACCAGCGTGACGGCGAGACCGTCCAGCGCCCGCCTCACCTGCGCCGACTGATGGCCGGTGACGACGATCACCGGACGCGCCGCCGACGCCAGCGCCGCCTCGACGACGCGCCGCACCATCGGCCTGCCGCCCACATCGGCGAGCAGCTTGTTCTCCGCACCCATGCGGCTCGAACGGCCCGCCGCCAGGATCACGGCGGCGATGCTGGGCGACATGGCCGTGACGGGCGGCACGGCGGCGGCGCGCGGCAGCGGGCGTGACGGAATATCCATCAGCAGGCCGCCGACGCCCATGCCCTGGATGTCGCGTCCCGTCACCGGAATGCCGGCGAGCAGGCGCTGCAGCACCCAATCGAAGCCGTTGAGCTTGGGCGAGCGGGCGCAGCCGGGCAATCCGAGAATCGGCGCGCCGTCGGCGCCGTGCGCGAGCAACAGAAGATTGCCGGGATCGACCGGCATGCCGAAATGCTCGACCGTTCCGCCGGCCTGTTCGATGGCGGCCGGAATCACGTCGCGCCGGTCGGCGATGGCGGAGGCGCCGATGATCATCAGCAGCTCGCAGCCGATGGCTTTGGCTTCGCCGATCGCCTGGGTCAGTTCATCCGCCCGATGGCCGACGCGGCGCTCGCCGGCGAGGGTGCTGCCGAGCGCCTCCAGGCGCGAGCGCACCGCGTCGGCGGTCTTGTCGAGCACGGAGGGTTTGGTGCCGGGCAGCCGCGTCTGGATCAGCATCGCGCGCGCGGGCCGGAGCGGCGCCACGCGGATCAACGGGCCGCCTTCCGCCGCCAGCTTGATGCAGGCCTCGACCGCGGCGCGCGGCGCGGCATAGGGAATGATCTTGATGGTGGCGACCATCTGCTTGGTGTCGACCAGCGCGAAACCCGGCACCGTGGCGACCGTGATCGATTCGTGGATGCGGTTTACGGCGTCGATGCGCGGCGCGTCGAGCGCCACCACGCCGTGGGTCCGCGCATGCAGGTTGACACGGCCGGTGAAGGCGGCGCCCACCGTCACCTGATCGCCGGCGAGCACGGCGGCGATGCGCGCCGCCGCCTCGTCCTCGCCCATATCATCGGACTCGAGCCGCGCGACGGTGACGGTGGCGACTCCGGCCTTTCGCAACGCCGTCAGATCGGCGTCGGTCAGGCGATGGCCCTTGTCGAACACCCGGCTGCCCGCGCGCAGGCGATGCACCAGCAGCGCGCCCGCGGCCTCGTCGAGCGGAATTTCGCCGAACTTCATGAGACGCGCATCATGCGGCGCTGTCCGCGCCGGCCGCCGGGACGGCGGCCACCCTGCCGCTTCCCTTGCCGCCCGCATGCAGCACCTCGGTCATCTGCGCCAGGATCGAGATGGCGATCTCGGCGGGCGAAACAGCACCGATGGCGAGACCGACCGGGCCGTGGATGCGCGCGAGTTCGCCGTCCGTGAACCCCTGCTCGCGCAAGCGCGCGAGACGCGAGGCATGAGTTCTTGCGGCTGCCGAGCGCGCCGATGAAGAAGCAGTTCGAGCGCAGCGCCGCGGCGAGCGCCGGATCGTCGAGCTTGGGATCATGGGTCAGGGTGACCACGGCGCTGCGCCGGTCGGGCGCGAACTCGGCCAGCGCCGCGTCGGGCCATTCGCCGACCAGCCGGACGCCGGGAAAGCGCGCGTCGCTGGCGAACGAGCTGCGCGGATCGATCACGGTCACGTCGTAGCCCGCCATGGCCGCCATCGGCACGAGCTGCTGGGCGATATGCACGGCGCCGACCACCGCCAGGCGGCGCGGCGGGCTCAGCACATTGATGAAGAAGCGCCGGCCGCCGTCCTCGATTGTGGCGCTGCGTTCGGCGGCGAGCGCGGTTGTCGCGGCGGCGCGCACCGACTTCGCTGAGCGCCAACGCGCCGGTCGCGCCATTCTCGCCGACCATCGCCTGCGCGCCGCTCGCGAGATCGATGACCAGCGCGATCGGCTGCTTGTCGCGCAGGGCGTCGAGCACCGAAGTGACCGACGGCTGCCCCCCGTCGAGCGCGGCGACGAAAATCTCGACCTTGCCGCCGCAGGCCAGCCCGACCTCCCAGGCCTGCTCGTTGGTGATGCCGAAGCTGAGCAGCCGCGGCTTATGATCCTTGATCGCGGCGCGTGCCTCGCCGATCACCGCACCCTCGACGCAGCCGCCAGACACGGAGCCCTGGAAATGGCCGGAGTCGTCGGCCACGAGATAGCTGCCGATCGGACGCGGCGAGGAGCCCCAGGTATTGACCACGCTGGCGAGCGCCACGCCCTTGCCTTCGGCCTGCCAGCGGGCGGCGGTTTCGAAGATGTCCTGGGTGCTGTCGGCGGGCTGCATCGGCGCTTCCGGTTGGCTATATCTTTTCGAATATAGCGCATCCGGACGGTCTGGAAAACCGGGCAGAACCGGTGATCTTTCGCCACTTTAGCCGGGCCCGGCAAACCTGCTATGGTGCGCGCCGTCAAGAACGCAGATTGGCTGCGCACAGTGTCAGAGGGAACAATGGAAACCCAGCGTCCACCGCGTAAAACCAAGGCCGCCAAGACACCGATCAACCGCATCGAGCTCAAGGCGCCGTCCAAAAAGGGCTACGAGCAGATCCTGACGGCGGACGCGCTGTCCTTCTTCGCCAAGCTGCAACGCAAGTTCGGCCCCGAGCGCGACCGGCTGCTCGCGCTCCGCAAGGAGCGGCAGGTGGGGATCGATCTCGGCGAGAGGCCGGACTTCCTGCTCGAGACCACCAACATCCGCGAGGCCGACTGGACGGTGGCGCCGCTGCCCGCCGACATCCTCGACCGGCGCACCGAGATCACCGGCCCGACCGACCGCAAAATGGTGATCAACGCGCTGAATTCCGGCGCCAGCGTCTTCATGGCCGATTTCGAGGATTCCACCACGCCGACCTGGGACAATCTGATCCAGGGCCAGATCAACCTGCGCGACGCGGTGGCCGGCACCATCGCCTTCAACGATCCGGCGACCGGGCGCGACTACAAGCTCAACGACAAGACCGCCGTGCTGTTCGTGCGCCCGCGCGGCTGGCACCTGCCGGAGAACCACGTGCTGATCGACGGCCAGCCGTCATCGGGCTCGCTGTTCGACTTCGCCATGTATTTCTTCCACAACGCGCGCGCGCTGATCAAGAAGGGCAGCGGCCCATATTTCTATCTGCCCAAGATGGAAAGCCATTTCGAGGCGCGGCTGTGGAACGAGGTGTTCGTCATGGCCCAGCAGGAGCTCGGCATTCCGCGCGGCACCATCAAGGCCACCGCGCTGATCGAGACCATCCTCGCCGCCTTCGAGATCGACGAATTCCTCTACGAGCTGCGCGAGCATTCGGCCGGGCTCAATTGCGGGCGCTGGGACTATATCTTCAGCTTCATCAAGAAATTCCGCAACGATCCCGCCTGCATCCTGCCCGACCGCGCCCAGGTGACGATGACGTCGCACTTCCTGCGCTCCTACAGCCAGCTCGTCATCAAGACCTGCCACCGGCGCAACGTGCATGCCATGGGCGGCATGGCGGCGCAGATTCCGATCCGCAACGACGAGGCGGCCAATGCCGCGGCCCTCGCCAAGGTGCGCGCCGACAAGGAGCGCGAGGCAAGCGACGGCCACGACGGCACCTGGGTCGCCCATCCCGGCCTCGTCGCCGTCGCCAAGGAGGTGTTCGACGCCCACATGCCCGGGCCGAACCAGATCGCGCGCCAGCGCCAGGACGTGAACGTCACGGCCGCCGACCTGCTCGCCATCCCGCCGGGCGAGATCACCGAGGCCGGCGTGCGCCAGAACCTCAATGTCGGCACGCTCTATCTCGAAGCCTGGCTGCGCGGCATCGGCTGCGTGCCGCTCTACAACCTCATGGAGGACGCGGCGACCGCCGAAATCTCGCGCACCCAGCTCTGGCAATGGGTGCGCCATCTCGCCAAGCTCAACGACGGCCGCACGGTCAACGCCGCGCTGATCGAAGCCATCCTCGCCGAGGAACTCGACAAGATCCGCGCGATCCCCGGCGCCGAGAAGCTGACGCGCCTCGACGACGCCGCCACCCTGTTCAAGGACATGGTGCTGGCCGACGACTGCCCCGACTTCCTCACCCTGCCCGCCTACGAGAAGGTGGTGGCCGAGGGCGGCTGACCGGGGGCCCCACCGGCCTGCGGGAGGCGGCCGCCTACCCAATGGCCCGCTGTCGCTCGGGAGCCGTGGCGTCGCGGCTGGCGCTCGGGATTGATCGGGGCGGCCGAGTGACTACATGCAGTGAAGCTCCACTCCGTCGGGAGGGCCGCCATGACCATCGCACTCGACCACACCATCGTTCCCGCTCGCGACAAGGAAGAATCGGCGCGCTTCTTCGCCCGCATCTTCGGGCTGACATACGACGGCCCGCACTCGCACTTCGCGCCGGTCAAGGTGAACGACACGCTGACGCTCGATTTCGACAACGAAACCGAGTTCGACCGTCACCATTACGCGTTCCGCGATGAGCGAGGCGGAATTCGACGGAATCTTCGCGCGCGTCAAGGGTGAGAAAATTCCCTACGGCAGCGGCCCGATGACGCCCGACGACATGAAAACCTACCTCCACCGCGGCCGCCGCGGCTTCTACTTCCGCGACCCGAACGGGCATCTGCTGGAAGTGATCACGGCTTGATACGGGGCGCGTATCGTCCTGTTTTTGTTGTCACCCTCGGGCTTGACCCGAGGGCCCATTCCAACGGCCAGGCTCGCGCAATCGACTGCGGCATGGATCCTCGGATCAAGTCCGAGGATGACGAACTTTCTTTGATGCCTTTGTTCCGTCGTCTCTTTCTCTTCCGTCATGGCCCGATTTAGTCGGGCCATCCACGAGTTTTTTACGCGGGGAGAAAAGTCGTGGATGGCCGCAACAAGTGCGGCCATGACGAGCGATTAGGGAAGCCGGCGTTCTACGCCAGTCCCGCCGTCTTCGCCCGCTGGCGGATCAGCGCCAGCACGATGTCGATGGTCGGGGTCGCGACTCCCACCAAAGCGCCCATTTCCTGCACGGCGGCGACCAGTGCGTCGATTTCCATCGGCCGGCCGCGTTCGAGGTCCTGCAGCATGGAGGTCTTGTGGGCGCCGACGGCGGCGGCGCCGGCGATGCGCTTGTCGACGTCGATGCTGAACTTGACGCCGAGCTTCTCGCCGATCGCCTGGGCCTCGAGCATCATGGCGCGCGCCACCGCGCGCGTGCCGGGGTCGCTGGCGATGACGTCGAGGGTCGCGTAGGTCAGCGCGCTGATCGGGTTGAAGCAGAGGTTGCCCCACAGCTTGATCCAGATCTCGTCGCGGATGCGCGGCCGGACCGGCGCCTTGAGCCCGGCGCGGATCAGCGCCTCACTGAACTTCGTCGCGCGCGCGCTCTTCTCGCCGGTCGGCTCGCCGAGCGTGAAGCGGTCGCCCTCGACATGCTGCACGACGCCGGGCTCGGTCACCTCGCAGGCGGGATAGACGACGCAGCCGATCATGCGCTGCGGCCCGATGCCGTTCCATTGCACGTCGCCCGGATCGACGCTCGCCAGGCGGCGGTCGCGCCATTCGCTTTCCAAGCCGTAAAAATACCACCAGGGCACGCCGTTGACGCCCCATACCACGGCGGTATCCGGCCCGAGCAGCGGTTTCAGGTGCGGCACGATCGCCGGCACCGAATGGGCCTTTAGCGTGATCACCACATAATCCTGCGGACCGGCGTCGGCCGGGTTCTCGAAGCAGCGCACCTTGGCGACTCGCTTTTCGCCGTCGCGGATCAGCGTCAGCCCGTTCCGCTGCATCGCCGCCAGATGAGGCCCGCGCGCGATCAGCGTCACCTCCTCGCCGGCCAGCGCCAGTTCCGCGCCGAGGAAACCGCCGATCGCGCCGGCGCCATAAATGCAAATCTTCATGGATGGGGACTCAGGATGTGAAAGCCGAAATACCGGTCTGCGCCCGGCCGAGGATGAGGGCGTGGATGTCGTGGGTGCCCTCGTAGGTGTTGATCGCCTCGAGGTTCATCATATGCCGGATCACATGATACTCGTCGGCGATGCCGTTGGCGCCGTGCATGTCGCGCGACGTGCGCGCGATGTCGAGCGCCTTGCCGCAGGAATTGCGCTTGAGCATGGAGATCATCTCGGGCGTGGCGCGCCCCTCGTCCATCAGGCGCGACAGGCGCAGGCAGGCCTGCAGGCCGAGCGCGATCTCCGTCTGCATGTCGGCGAGCTTCTTCTGAACGAGCTGGTTGGCGGCGAGCGGGCGGCCGAACTGCTTGCGACCGATCGTATAGTCGCGCGCGGCGTGCCAGCAGAATTCCGCGGCACCGAGCGCGCCCCAGGCGACGCTGTGGCGCGCATGGCTCAGGCAGCCGAACGGGCCTTTCAGCCCTTTGACCTCGGGGAACATGGCTTCCGCCGGCACGAACACGTCGTCCATGACGATCTGGCCGGTGGCGGAAGCGCGCAGGCTCATCTTGCCGAGAATGGCTGGCGCGCTCAGGCCTTTCGCGCCCTTCTCCAGCACGAAGCCGCGGATGGTGTCGCTGTCGTCCTTGGCCCAGACGACGAAGACGTCGGCGATCGGCGCATTGGTGATCCAGGTCTTGGCGCCGTTCAAGCGATAGCCGCCGTCGGCCTTGCGCGCGCGCGTGGTCATGGCGCCGGGATCGGAGCCGTGGTCGGGCTCGGTCAGGCCGAAGCAGCCGACCCATTCGCCGCTGGCGAGCTTGGGCAGATAGCGCGCACGCATCGCCTCCGTGCCGTAGGCGTGGATCGGATACATCACCAGGCTCGACTGCACGCTGAGCGCCGAGCGGTAGGCCGAGTCGACCCATTCGGTCTCGCGCGCGATCAGGCCCTCGGCGACGAAGCCGATGGTCTCGCCCACACCCGGGATCGTCGCGCCGAGCAGGCCGAGCTCGCCCATCTCGTTGAACACCGCGCGGTCGAAGCGCTCGTGGCGATGGGCGTCCAGGATGCGCGGCATCAGCTTGTCGCGGCAATAGCGCCGCACGGTATCGCGCAGCAGCCGCTCCTCCTCCGTCAACTGCCCGTCGAGCAGCAGCGGGTCGTCCCAGCGAAAGCCGTGCGTGTCGATGTCGGGCATGCGATCTCGTCATGGACGAAGGGAGGCGATGGTAGCGGGTCGCCCCGCCCGCGACAATGCGGAGCCGTGGGCTGGTCCTGCGCGGAAGACGCCGATGCGACACGCCGATAGCGGCGATTGGCGCCCCTCGCGGTTGCTTGACATCGCCGGGGGTATGGCGCCGGGGGGCCGATCCCCGGAAAAGCTTGTCTTCCGCCCCCCCTTCCTTCTACAAAATGGCAACCGGCGGCCATGACCGCCCAATCGATAAGTGCAGGGCTTTGCTCGCATAGGCAAAGCCCGTTTGTTGAGGATCAATCGCATATGGGACAGTTTGGCATCGGTCAGCCGGTTCGCCGCAAGGAAGACGTGCGGCTGCTGACCGGCAAGGGGCGCTACACCGACGACATCAACCTGCCCGGCCAGCTCCATGCCTATTTCCTGCGCTCGCCCCAGGCCCATGCCAAGATCCTGTCGATCGACACCGCGCGAGGCGCTGGCCGCGCCCGGCGTCGTCGCCATCTACACCAGCGAGGACCTGCTCGCCGACAAGATCGCGCCGGTCCCGACCAACCTCGAGCTCAAGAACAAGCGCACCGGCGAGGAGGCCTTCAAGCCGGCCCGCCATGCGCTGGCCGTCGAACGCGTGCGCTGCGTCGGCGACCTGGTCGCCATGGTGATCGCCGAGACCCAGCTCCAGGCGCGCGACGCGGCCGAACTGATCATGGTCGACTACGACGAGCTGCCGGCGGTCGCCGATACCGCGAAGCTGCTCGACGCCGACGCGCCCCTGGTATGGCCGGAGCGCGGCAGCAATCTCTGCCTGCACTGGGAGAATGGCGAGCCCGGCCCGGCGGACGAAGCCTTCGCCAAGGCGGCGAAGATCGTCGCGGTCGACCTGGTGAACAACCGCGTCGTGCCGGTGCCCATGGAGCCGCGCTGCGCGCTGGCCGATTTCGAGGCCGACAAGAACCGCACCACGCTCTATGCGCCGACCCAGGGCGGGCGCCGCATCATCGTCACCATGGCGCGCCGGATCTTCAAGGAGCCGGAGCAGAATTTCCACCTGGTGGCCTACGACACCGGCGGCGGCTTCGGCGTGCGCAGCAAGTGCTATCCCGAACTGGTGATGACCGTCTACGCGGCGCGCAAGCTCAAGCGCGCGGTCAAGTGGCACGGCGACCGCAGCGAGACCTTCGTGTCCGACTACCACGGCCGCGACCAGGTCAACCACGCGGAGCTGGCCTTCGACGCCAATGGCAAGATCCTCGCCATGCGCGCCGAGACCATCCTGAACATCGGTGCCTATGTTTCGGAGAACGGCCCGCGCCTGCCGATCAACGGCGGCGGCAAGATCGTCGGCGGCGCTTACGACGTGCCGATCCTGTATTTCTCGGTCAAGGCCTGCTTCTCCAACACGACGCCGACCGACACCTACCGCGGCGCCGGCCGGCCCGAGGCCAACTACATCATGGAGCGCCTGATGGAGCGCGCGGCCGAGGCTTTCGGCATCAGCGCCATCGAGATGCGCAAGCGCAACTTCATGCGCGACTTCCCCTACACCACCCAGATGGGCTGCACCGTCGACAGCGGCGATTTCCCCGGCACCCTCGACATGACGCTGCGAGAAGGCGGACTGGCCCGGTTTCGAGGCGCGCCGCGCCGAAGCCAAGGCGCGCGGCAAGCTGCGCGGCATCGGCATCGGCTACTATGTCGAAGGCGCCGGCGGGCGGCCGACCGAGGAGATGCGCGTGCAGATCGCGCAGGACGGCAGCGTCAATATCATCGCCGGCACCTACTCCCACGGCCAGGGCCACCACACGGTCTATTCGCAGCTCGTCGCCGACTTCCTCGGCGTGCCGTTCGACACGGTCAACCTCGTCCAGGGCGACTCCGATGTGATGCCGAAGGGCGCCTCGGGCACCTTCGGCTCGCGCAGCTCGATGATGGGCGGCGTCGGCATCAAGCGCGCCTGCGAAGCGGTCGTCGAGAAGGGCAAGAAGATCGCCGGCCACCTGCTGCAGTCGGAGCCGGCCAAGGTCACCTTCGGCGAGGGCGTGTTCCGCGCCGCCGCCGGCAGCGTGACGCTCGCGGAGGTCGCCCGCGCGGCGCAGGATCCGAAGAAGCTGCCGGACGGCATGACCCCCGGGCTCGATGAAAGCTACCTCTACGACCGCGACAGCGAGGGCGACGGCGACAGCAACAACTTCCCCAATGGCTGCCATATCTGCGAGGTCGAGGTCGATCCGGATACCGGCATGATCCAGATCGTCAACTTCACCGCGGTCGACGATTGCGGCGTGGTGCTCAATCCCATGATCGTCGCACGGCCAGGTGCTTGGCGGCATCGCCCAGGGCATCGGCCAGGCGATCATGGAAAACACCGTCTATGACCGGGAAACCGGCCAGTTTCTCACCGGCTCGTTCATGGACTATGGTATGCCGCGCGCCCAGCACTTCCCGAACATGGAGATTTTCTTCAACCCGGTGCCGTGTCCGACCAACGATCTGGGCGTCAAGGGCGCCGGCGAAGCGGGCTGCTGCGGCGCCCCCTCGGCGCTCGTCCATGCGGTGGTCGATGCCCTGCGCGACTACGGGGTGCGCCATATCGACATGCCGCTGACACCCGAGCGCGTCTGGCGTACCATACAGACAGCGAACGGCCGCAAGGCGGCCTAGGACAAACAGAGCACGGCCGCAAGGCGGCCTAGACAAACAGCGCACGGCCGCAAGGCGGCCTAGGACGACCAGCATTTCACGCGTCACGGAGAAGCCCGGTGGATATCAATGGCGAGCAGCGCATTCCGGCCCCGCAAGCGACGGTGTGGGACGCGCTCAACGATCCGGAGGCCCTGAAGGCCAGCATTCCCGGCTGCGAATCCATCGACAAGGTGTCCGACACCCAGTTCACGGCGCGCATCACCATGGCGGTCGGCCCGGTGAAGGCCAAGTTCAGCGGCGATGTGACGCTGAGCGAGATCGATGCGCCCAACGCCTATACCATCACCGGCAAGGGCAGCGGCGGCGCCGCGGGCTTCGGCAAGGGCAGCGCCCGGGTAACCCTGATCCCGGATGGCAGCGGCACCCTGCTGCGCTATGACGCCAAGGCCTCGGTCGGCGGCAAGCTGGCGCAGATCGGCCAGCGGCTCGTCGATTCGGCGGCGAAGAAGATGGCCGACGAGTTCTTCACCAACTTCACCGCCTATCTCACGGCCAAGGGCGTCGCGGCCACGGCGCAGACCATGGCCGATGCAGAAAGCACCGTCGCCGCGACTGCGCTCGCGCCCGATCTGCCGCCCACAGCCGTCGCCGATGCGGCCGCCGCGGCGGATCAATCCGGAATGCCGCGCGACGTCCGCCATCACAAAATAAAAAGATGAGCCCGGCCGTGTGGATCGGCATCGCCGTCGTGGCGGCCGCGCTGCTCATCTGGTTTCTGACCCGCTAGGAGGCAACGCCTTGATCAACATCAGTATGACCGTCAACGGCAAGAAGGTTTCGGGCCAGGTCGAGGCGCGCACCTTGCTCGTCCAGTTCCTGCGCGATCATCTCGGCCTGACCGGCACCCATGTCGGCTGCGACACCAGCCAGTGCGGCGCCTGCAACGTGCATTACAACGGCAAGGCGATCAAATCCTGCACGCTGCTCGCCGTGCAGGCGGACGGCTGCGACGTGGTGACCATCGAGGGCCTGGCCAAGCCGGACGGCACGCTGCATCCGATGCAGGCGGCGTTCCGCGAGTATCACGGCCTGCAGTGCGGCTTCTGCACGCCCGGCATGGTGATGGTGGCGGTCGATATCGCCAACCGCCTGCCCGGCGCCGACGAGCCGACCGTGCGCGATCAGCTCTATGGCAACATCTGCCGCTGCACCGGCTACCAGGGCATCGTCGAAGCGGTGATGGCGGGTTCGGACGCCATGCGCACCGGCGTGCTGAAACCCAAAGAGCAGCATTGAGGGAAGCGGCCATGTATAATTTCGACTATCACAAAGCCACGTCCCTCGCCGAAGCCGCCAAGCTGCTCAAGGGAGCATCCGACGGCAAGCTGCTCGCCGGCGGCATGACCCTGATCCCGACGCTCAAGCAGCGCCTCGCCAATCCGAGCGACCTGATCGACCTCAACGCGATTCCCGACCTGCGCGGCATTTCGGTGTCGGGCAACACGGTCACCGTCAAGGCGATGACCGTCCACGCCGACGTCGAGACCTCGGCCGCCGTGAAGAAAGCGATCCCGGCGCTGGCCGTGCTCGCCGGCCATATCGGCGATCCCTCGGTGCGCCACCGCGGCACCATCGGCGGCTCGATCGCCAATGCCGATCCGGCGGCCGACTACCCGGCGGGCATCGTCGGGCTCAACGCCACGGTGGAAACCAACGAGCGCAAGATCGCGGCCGACGATTTCTTCAAGGGCCTGTTCGAGACGGCGCTTCACCCGGGCGAGATCATCACCGCCGTGCATTTCGCGGTTCCCGACAAGGCCGGCTACATGAAGTTCGCCCATCCGGCCTCCGGCTTCGCCGTGACCGCCGTCATGGTGGCGAAGTTCGGCGCGAGCCGTGCGCGTCGCCGTGACCGGCGCCGGCCCCTCGGTGTTCCGCGTGCCGGAGATGGAAGCGGCGCTGGCCAAAAACTTCACGCCGGACGCCGTGGCCAACATCAAGGTCGACCCGGGCGATCTGATGTCGGACATCCACGCCAGCGCCGAATACCGCGCCCACCTCGCCACCGTCATGGCCAAGCGCGCGGTCGCCGCCGCCTTGGGCTGAACGACAACCGTCACCGACGCCAGTCGCTGAAAAGGCGCGGATGCCACCCGGCTCCGCGCCTTTTTTGTCCTGCGCGACAATTCAATCGCTGAGCTGATGTGAAAAAAAGTTTGTCCGGCCTGTCGATCTGGCGAAAAGTCGTTCGTCCTATCAGTGAGCGAGCGTTTCAGCCGGGTGGAACCAGCCGGCCGCTCGTCCGAATTCAACCCACGCGGAGAAATGTCATGCGTTTCATGGTCATCGTGAAGGCCGACAAGAACAGCGAAGCCGGCGTCATGCCGGATGAAAAACTCCTGACCGAGATGGGCCGCTACAATGAGGAGCTGGTGAAGGCCGGCGTGATGCTCGCCGGCGAGGGCCTCCACCCCAGCTCGAAGGGCGTGCGCATCCGCTTCGATGGTGCGAAGCGGACGGTGATCGACGGGCCTTTTGCCGAGACCAAGGAACTGATCGCCGGCTTCTGGCTGCTGCAGGTCAAGTCGAGGGACGAGGCGATCTCCTGGATCAAGCGCGCGCCGTTCGACGGCGGCGCCGAAGTCGAGATCCGCCAAGTGTTCGAAGCCGAGGATTTCGGCGCGGAATTCACCCCGGAACTGCGCGAGAAGGAAGACAGGTTGCGCGCCGAGATGGCGAAGAAACACTAGGCGGCCACCTTCGCCCAGAACGATGCCCACGAAAGCCGTTCCCATTCACAGAAAGGCGATGCCATGCAAGTGCAACCGTATCTGATGTTCAACGGCCGCTGCGAAGAGGCCCTCGATTTCTACAAGAAGGCAATCGACGCCGAGGTGACGGCATTGATGCGCTTCAAGGACGCGCCCGAGCCTCAGCCGCCCGGCTGCGTGCCGCCCGGCTCGGAAAACAAGGTCATGCATTCGAGCTTCCGCGTCGGCGACACGACCGTGATGGCGACCGACGGCCAACCCGGCGCGCCGGCGGAATTCAAGGGATTCTCGCTGACCCTGGCGGTCGCCGACGAGGCGGAGGCGAAACGGCGATTCGCCGCGCTCAGCGACGGCGGCAAGGTCCAGATGCCGCTGGGTAAGACCTTCTTTTCGCCGAGCTTCGGCGTGCTCGCTGACCGCTTTGGCGTGTCCTGGATGGTCATCGTCATGCCCGAGGACACGCGCCCCAGTCATTGAACATCGCGAATCGATCAGGACACGAGGCGCTCGACTGGGCCAAGCGCGCGCCCATGGGCGAAAACGAACTCATCGATGGGCGCCGGGTTCAGGACTTCGACGACTGGCCGGCCGACGTGCAGGAGGCCGCGGCAGGATTTCAAGAGATGCAGGCAAGGCCGGGCGATCCGCAAGAATTGATGACCCATGGCCGCCGATCGACGAGGATGGTCTGACCGCGCCCGGGTATCCAAATCGCCGGCGAAATTCACACAGTTTGGAGGAGACAATGGTCAAAGCACTTCGCTTCATCGGCGCGGGATTCGCCGTTGTCCTCGCCGCCATTCTCATCTTTGCCGCGACCAAGCCGGACACATTCAGCGTGCAACGCACGGTGGCCATCAAAGCGCCGCCGGAAAAGATCTTTCCGCTGATCGCCGACTACCGGAGTTGGACATCGTGGTCGCCGTGGGAGAAAAAGGACCCGGCGATGACGAGAACCTACAGCGGCGCCGCGAGCGGCAAGGGCGCGGTCTACGAGTGGGCCGGCAATAGGGAGGTCGGCCAAGGGCGCATGGAGATTGCCGAGGCCTCCGCGCCGTCGCACGTCACTATCGCCATGCATTTCATCAAGCCGTTCGATTCCCACAGCACGGCCGCGTTCACGCTGCAGCCGAGGGGAGACTCCACGGATGTCACCTGGTCCATGCATGGGCCCAATGCCTACATTTCAAAGGTCATCACGGTCTTCGTCAGCATGGATGGAATGATCGGCAAGGAATTCGAGACCGGGCTGGCCAATCTGAAAGCCATCGCGGAGCGATGATTGGCGCACGGTGGTGGAGCGAAAGGTATGACCGGCGCAATGGCGGAGTCCGAGCGCGCCGCCGCCTGCGCGCGAGCCTCGGCAAGGCTCGACGGATAAAATCGCGCCGCGCCGGACCAACGCCGCCGGTGGGCGGCTACCCTACTGACCCACCGGTATCCAGGCTTCGATGCCGATCTCCTTGGCGCCGAGCGACGTGAACCTGCCGGTCAGCGTGCCTTCCGGCGTGGTCTCGTAGAGCGCCAAGCCAGGTGCGCCGCGCGGGCCGTAGTTGAGGTAGGTCACCGCGAACACGTTTCTCTGCAGGATGCCGGTGCCGTAGAGCACCTGGTTCTGGATCTTCCAGACCACGGAATAGGTCTCGGCTTCCTTCACCACGACGACCTGGCCCTGATACTTCGAGGCGCCCTTCGGATCGCGTCCCTCGACCAGGTATTTTCCCTCGAGTTCGGCCGCGCCGAGCGGCTGCGCTCCGAGCGCGGCGGTCAACACGCCCGCCGTGGAAATGATGCCGGCGAACAAACACGAAAAGCAGCTGCGCACGCCCGTTCTCCTTCTACACCGAGAACAGGCGATCCGGGATGGGCAGCCTGCCCTGAGCCATAAACGCAACGAGCCTGTAGCCTAATCGAAATGGGCGGCCTTGGATACGGGGCCCTTGGCGCGGCCCGCCAACTCCACGACGCTGGATTGCAACAGGCTGACAATGCGCTGGACAGGCTCCGGTTCCACGGCCAGCGCACGAATGGTTTCGGCCGGTATGGGCGGGCCGAACCGCACGTGGATTGGACGCGGCCGCGGCCAGCGTGCCGTCCGCGGCAGCGCCGCGAAGCTGCCGTCGATATAGGCCGGCACGACGGCGACCGGGCGCTCGGTGAGGAGAATGCCGATGCCGGGCAGGAAACGTTGCACCTCGCCATCCGGTGTGCGCCACGATTCGGGAAACCAGACCACGGCCCGGCCGCGGTCGAGGACTGCCTTGGCATTGCCCAGCGTCGAGGCCGTCGAGCGCTCATTCACCGGGAAGATGTGGCTGGCGCGCGCAAACAGACGCTGCCAGCCGTGCCGGAACAGGCGTCCGATATCCGCCGCCCAGTAAACCCGGCGAAGCCGCGGCCACGACAGCGCGGCGGCGATCGCGGGCGGATCGAGATCGCTCGCGTGATTGGCGATGACGACGAACGGACCCTCGGCCGGAATATTCTCCTGCCCCGTCGCGCGCAGCCGGAACATCAGGCGCATCGCCAGCCAGTTGATGCTGTAGAGCAGCAGGCCGAGCACGATGAGCCCCGGCCCGTTCGGCCGTACCCACTGTTGCACATCCAGCGCGGCGGAATTCGGCGCCGCGGCGGGTCGCGAGCCGGGTTCGCCAGCCCGTGCGGCGGTGATCACAGTGATCAGGTCGCGCACGGATGCCGCCTCGGCGATCATGTCCTCGGTCAACTGAACCTGGAGGCGCGCTTCGAGTTCGAGCGACACGGTCATCCATTCCAGGGAATCGATGCCGAGATCGAGCGCGAGATTGGAATCGAGCGTGATTCCCTTTTCGCCATAGCGGCTGCTCAGCAAGGTCCAGATCTCGCGCGCCGGCGACACATCCACCAGCGCCTGGTCCTCCGGCGACAACGGCTTCGGCTTCTCGCGCGCCTCGCCGCGCAGCACCGCGTCGTAAAGCGTCGGCAGCAGGAAGCGCTGATACTTGCCGAGCCGCGTGCGGGGCAACGGATCGCGCGCCAGCGCGAAGCCGGCGACCCGTTGATAGCCGGGCAGGCTCTGCGCCTGTTCCGCCAGCGCGACCCGCACGGCGTCCTCGGGACGCGTCATGCCGGCCGCGCGCAAGGCGGCGGCATCGGGCACGACCAGCGCGACGAGCTTGCCGTCGCGCTCGAGAACGGCGATCTCCTGGATGAAGGTGGCCGCGGCATAGTGCCGCTCGAGTTCCTCAGGCATGATCTTCTTGCCGCCGCCGAGCACAAGCTGCTCCTTGAGACGGCCGGTGACGGTGAGAAACCCCTCGGGATCGAGCGTGCCGAGATCGCCGGTGCGGAACCAGCCATCGGGCGTGAAGGCCGTCTGATTCGCCGCCGGGTTGTTGCGGTAACCGGCGAATACATTGGCGCCGCGCAACTGGATTTCGCCGACGCCCTCGGCGTCCGGTTCGGCGATGCGGATCTCGCCGGCGCCGAGCGGCCGGCCTTCGCTGCCGATGCGCTTGCGCCGGGGCAGGTTGCCGGTGAACATCGAGGCGGTTTCGGCCAGGCCGTAGCCGCTCAGCACGTTCCAGCCCAGCCCCTCGAGCCGCCAGATCAGCGGCGCCTCCAGCTTGGCGCCGCCGGAAACCATCAGGCGAAGATCGGGCCCGACCTGCGCGTGCAGCCTGCCGAACAGGCGCCGGCCGATGCGCAAGCCGCGGCGGCGCGCCGCCACCGACAGCGCCAGCATGCCGTGAAAGAGCGCGCGCGCGAATAGGCCGCGCGCGGCGACACGGGCCTCGATGCCGCCAAGCAATGCGCTGTAGAGGCGCGGCACGCCGACGATGACGGTGACCTTGGCCGCGCGCAGGGCGGCGGCGATCTGGGGCCCGGTCGGCGCGGCCGGAAACACCAGCGTCGCGCCGGTGGCGAGCGTCGTCAGCATGCCGACCAGCAGCGGAAACACGTGATGCAGCGGCAAGGGCAGCAGCACGCCGTCGGCTTGGCCGATCACCCGCGCCGCGAGCAGGGCCTCGATGTTGGCCGCCACATTCGCGTTGGTCAGTGCAAAGCTTTTCGGCGCGCCCGTGGTGCCCGAGGTATAGATCATCATCGCGGGTGCGTCGGCGGCGAGCGCCGGCGGCTCGGCGAGCGGTTCCGCGGCGAGCAGCCCGCGCCAAGGCGCTGCCGCATCACCCCCATCCTCGTCGAGCTTGTAGAGGGGGAATTCTGTGTCAACATTGCGCAAATGTTGGGCATGCGCGGCGCTGGCGAAGGCGATGCGGGGGGCGCTGTCGGCAACGATCGCCGCGATCTCGGCTGCGGAGGACTGGTCGTCGGCGGCCACCGGCACGGCGCCGATCAGCGCCGTGGCCAGGCGCACGATGACCCAGGGCGCGCCGTTCGGACCGACGAGGAATACCGGGTCTCCGGGTCCGATGCCGCGTTCACGCAACCCCCGCGCCAGCCGCCGTACCAGGTCCGCCAGTTCCCGCCCGCTCAGCGCCTCGACCGAGTCGCCACGGACCGTCGCCAGCACGGGATCGTCGCCGCGCCGTGCCACGGTCTCCACCAGATCGGCGACGGTCCACATGAAACGCAAATCCTTTTCTTGCCCGTCAATTCGATTAACATAGACCGAGGCACGGTATCCACGGACCTGTTACCGTGGCCATCCACGAAGGGGAAGATACGATGATGAATGCCCGTCTGCCGGCCGCCGGATTGCGGCTCCTCGCCGGCGCCGTGCTGGCGTTGTCCGGGATCGCTGGCGCGGCCGCGCAGGAGAAGCTGCTCAATGTCTATAACTGGAACGACTATGTCGCGCCCGACACGCTGAGCAAGTTCACCGCCGAGACCGGCATCAAGGTCAATTACGACGTCTACGACGGCAACGAAATCCTCGAGGCCAAGCTGCTCGCGGGCAAATCGGGCTACGACGTGGTGTTCCCCTCCGCTTCGCCCTTCTTCGTCAAGCAGGCCAAGGCCGGCCTCTACCGGGTGCTCGACAAGAGCAAGCTCGCCAATGCCGGCAACGTGGACAAGGACGTGCTCGGCGAGCTCGCCAAATACGATCCGGACAACAGGCACGGCATGCCCTATCTCATGGCCGCCACCGGCATCGGCTACAATATCGCCAAGATCAAGTCGCTGATGCCCGACGCGCCGCTCGGCAGCCTGGCGATGATCTTCGATCCCAAGGTGCTGGCCAAGATCAAGGGCTGCGGCGTGACGATTCTCGATTCGTCCGACGAGGTGTTCTCGGCGGCGCTGGCCTACAGCGGCAAGACGCCGACGAGCCAGTCCGAGGACGATCTCAAGTTCGCCTCCGACGTCGTCATGAAGGCGCGGCCGAACTACAAATACATTCACTCGTCGGCCTACATCAATGATCTGGCCAATGGCAACACCTGCGTCGCCATGGGTTACGGCGGCGACCTGGTGCAGGCGCGCAACCGCGCGCGCGAAGCGGCGCGCGGCGTCGAGATCGGCATCTTCATTCCCAAGGAAGGCTCGGCCTTCAACATCGACGTGATGGCCATTCCCGCCGACGCGCCCAATGCCGACAATGCCCACGCCTTCATCAATTTCCTGATGCGGCCCGAGATCATGGCCGACGTCACCAAGACCACCGGCTACGCCAACGCCATTCCCGCCTCGGTCGCCCTGCTGCCCGACGACATCAAGAACGACGAGGTGGTCTATCCGCCGCCCGAGGTGCGCGCCAAGCTCTATACCATCCCGCCGGCCGATCAGACCTTCGAGCGCGCGCGCACGCGGGCCTGGACCCGCGTCAAGACTCGTTATTAACGTCACACTCCGGTTGTAATGACACTCAAAGATCGTTCGTTCGACACCAGCGACGCCGACCAGCCTTTCCTGCGCGTAGAAAATGTGAGCCGGAGCTTCGGCCGCACCGCCGCCGTGGCGGGAATCAGCCTGGATATCGCGCGCGGCGAATTCTTCGCCCTGCTCGGCGCCTCGGGCTCCGGCAAGACCACGCTGCTGCGCATGCTCGCGGGGTTCGAGAAGCCGGAAAGCGGCCGCATCTTCATCGATGGCGCCGACGTCACCCGCCTGCCGCCCTACAAGCGGCCGGTCAATATGATGTTCCAGTCCTACGCGCTGTTTCCCCACATGACGGTGGGCGAGAACATCGCCTTCGGCTTGCGCCAGGAAGGCATGCCGGCGGCGCAGCGCGGCGAACGGGTGCGCGAGATGCTCGAGCTGGTGCGATTGGCGGCCCATATCGACCGCAAGCCCGACCAGTTGTCGGGCGGCGAACGCCAGCGCGTGGCGCTCGCCCGCAGCCTGGCCAAGCACCCCAAGCTTTTGCTGCTCGACGAGCCGCTGGCGGCGCTCGACCGCAACCTGCGCGAGGCCACCCAGTTCGAGCTGGTCGCCTTGCAGGCCCGCCTCGGCATCACCTTCATCATGGTCACCCACGACCAGGACGAAGCCATGACCATGTCGAGCCGCATCGCGGTGATGGACAAGGGCCGCATCCTGCAGGTCGGCGCGCCGCAGGAAGTCTACGAATCGCCGTCGAGCCGCCAGGTCGCCGAATTCCTCGGCGCCGCCAATCTGTTCGAGGGCACCGTGGTAGGCTGGCGCGACGGGCTGCTGCGCCTGCGCGGGCCGGGCGCGGATACGGAATTCACGCTGCGCCATCCGGCGCCGCTGGTGCCCGGCGCGATGGCGAGCTTCGCGGTGCGGCCGGAAAAGATCCGGCTGACCTCGGAGCGCGGCGAGGTCAACTATTTGCGCGGCACCCTGCGCGGCGTCGGCTACCGCGGCGACGTGTCGATCCTGCAGCTCCAGCTCCAAGCGAACGGCCAGATCGTCCGGCTGCAGGCGACCAACCGCGAGCGCGTCACCGCCCTGCCGCGCATCGGCGATGCGGTGTGGCTCGGCTGGCGCGCCGAAGACACCGTGGTGCTGCCGTCATGACCGGCAAGACCGCGGGCCCGGGCGAGCGCTATCCGCGCACGGCGGGACAGGCGCTGGCCATCGGCCTGCCCTATCTCTGGCTGCTGCTGTTCTTCGCCCTGCCCTTCGCCATCGTGCTCAAGATCAGCCTGGCCGAGCCGGTGCTGAGCCAGCCGCCCTATACGCCGCTGATCCGCCACCTGGCGGACGGCTCGTGGGAATTCGCCGTCAACTGGGGCAATTACGCGCTGCTGCTGAGCGATCCGCTCTATATCGCCGCGTTCCTCAATTCGCTCAAGATCGCCGGCATATCGACGCTGATCTGCCTGCTGATCGGCTATCCCATGGCCTACGCCATCGCCCGCGCGCCCGCCGGCTGGCGCGCGATGTTGCTGATGATCGTGGTGCTGCCGTTCTGGACCTCGTTTCTGATCCGGATCTATGCCTGGATGGGCATCCTCGGCACCACCGGCCTGCTCAACAATTTCCTGCTCGCACTCGGCGTCATCGACGAGCCGCTCGCCCTGATGCACACCGACACCGCGATCTATCTCGGCATCGTCTATTCCTACCTGCCGTTCATGGTGCTGCCGCTCTATGCCACGCTGTCGCGCATGGACCTGACGCTGCTCGAGGCGGCGGCCGATCTCGGCGCGCCGCCGTGGCGCGCCTTCCTGCGCGTCACCCTGCCGCTGTCGCTGCCCGGCATCGTCGCCGGCTCGCTGCTCGTCTTCATTCCGGCGACCGGCGAATTCGTCATTCCCGATCTGCTCGGCGGGCCGGACGCGTTGATGATCGGCAAGGTGTTGTGGACCGAATTCTTCACCAACCGCGATTGGCCGATGGCCTCCGCCTTGGCGATCGGGCTGCTGATCTTGCTGGTCGGCCCGCTGGTCGCCTTGCAGATGGCGCGCAAGCGCCAGTCCGACGAAGAGGAGCGCGCCGCACCATGAGCGCCGGACGCCGGCCGTTCTTCCTCTTCACCATGCTGGCGTTCGGCTACGCCTTTCTTTATGCGCCGATCGTGCTGCTCATCGTCTATTCGTTCAACGAGTCGCGGCTCGTCACCGTGTGGAGCGGATTTTCCGTCAAGTGGTACGGCGAGCTGCTGCACAACCAGCAATTGCTCGAAGCCGCCTGGCTCAGCCTGCGCATCGCCGTGGTGAACGCGACGATCGCCGTGATTCTCGGCACCATGGCCGGCCTGGCGCTCGCGCGCTACCGCCGCTTTCCGGGCCGCGGTCTGTTCGCCACCATGATCGCGGCGCCGCTTGTCATGCCCGAGGTCATCCTCGGCCTGTCCCTGCTGCTGCTGTTCGTCGCCATGGAGACATGGGTCGGCTGGCCGGCCGGGCGCGGCGCGACAACCATCGTCATCGCCCATGTCACCTTCACCATGGCCTATGTGGCGGTCATCGTGCAGGCCAAGCTGGCGGCGTTCGACAAGTCGCTGGAGGAAGCGGCGATGGATCTCGGCGCGCGGCCACTGACCGTGTTCTTCTCAATCACCCTGCCGCTCATCGCGCCGGCGGTGATCGCCGGCTGGCTGCTTGCCTTCACCCTGTCGTTCGACGACCTGGTGATCTCCAGCTTCGTCTCCGGCCCGGGCGCCAGCACGCTTCCCATGGTGGTCTATTCCAGCGTGCGGCTCGGCGTCAGCCCGCAGATCAACGCGCTCGCCACGATCATCGTCATCGCGGTCGGGGCGATCATCGCCACGGCCGGCTGGCTGCTCTACCGGCGGGAGCGGACCGCCTGAGGCTCAACCTCGGCCGAGCCGCGCCGTGATCTCGATCTCGAGATGCTTGTCGGTCGAGGCCAGGCCATCCACCGGCTCGCATTCGAGGAACGGCAGATCGACGCCGACCGCCGCGCGGAAACGCTCGATCAGCCATTGCGGCGCGCCCTGGCCGCGCTCGACGAACAGGCTCGCCGACAGCACATCCGTCCAGCCGACCGTCTCCCGCTGCATCGCCCGGATCACTTCGCCGAAGGCATTGTCGAACTGCGCTTCGATGGTGGCGCCCGTCTCGGCCATGCCGGACAGATGCAAGATGTCGTCCTGCACCAGGTAATGGGCGTAGCGCCGCGGCGGCTCGAAATCGACAAGCCGGCGGCGCGGCGCGGGCGCTGGAAATTGCGCCCACAATTCCATGGCGACATCGCCCGCGGATGCGAAGCGGTCGCGATCGATGAAGCTGGACGTGGCGCAGCGCCGATAGCCGCTGATCAACCGCGCGCGGATATCGTTGGACTCGTCGCGGGCGCGGCGGTCGCGCGTCCACAGCCGGTGACGCACCGCGTTCTCCAAAGAGAGGCCGAATTCGCGCAGACGCCGATCGCACGCTTCAAGCACGCCGGCCAATTGCTCCGCCGGCGTGCGGCCCGGTGCCCCTTCCTCGTAGAGACTGACCAGCCCGAGGCCGGCCCAATGCAGCTGTTTCGTGATCATCGTTCCGCCATGCTCCTTGCGTTGAATCGATCTCGTGGGGCCGCGCCATGCGATTTTACCGCAGCTGCCCCGCGCCCTGGACGGGGAACATCAATTGTTTCGTAACCAGGAAGCGCGCTAAATAGACGGACCGTTTCCACCCAGTCACCATGACCGCGATCTCGCAGCTTCCCGCCGGCCAGCCAACCGTATCCTGGCACCTGTTCATTCCCAAGCTCTACACGGTCTTGCGGGAGGGGTATTCCGCGCGCCGCCTCGGCCAGGACGCCATCGCCGGCCTGACGGTCGCCATCGTCGCCCTGCCGCTCGCCATGGCCCTGGCCATCGCCTCCGGCACCACGCCCGACAAGGGCCTGATCACCGCCGTGGTCGCCGGCTTCTTCATTTCGGCGCTCGGCGGCAGCCGCTTCCAGATCGGCGGCCCGACTGGCGCCTTCGTGGTGGTGGTGTTCAATGTCATTCAGGCCCATGGTTACGACGGGCTGGTGATGGCGACGATGATGGCCGGCATCATGCTGATCCTCGCCGGGCTGTTCCGCCTCGGCACCTGGATCAAATATATTCCCGAGCCCGTGGTCACCGGCTTCACCGCGGGCATTGCCGTCATCATCTTCACCAGCCAGATCAAGGATCTGTTCGGCCTCTCCCTGGCCCAGGTGCCGGCCGAGTTTATCGACAAGCTGCCCGCCTTGTGGGAGTCGCGGCACACCTTCGATCCCGCCACCTTGGCAATCGCCCTGGGCGCGCTGGCCTTGATTGTGGCTCTGCGCCGCTATGCGCCCAAGCTGCCGGGCTTCCTGATTGCCGTGCTCGCCGCCTCCGCCGTGGTTGCCGTCGCCGGCCTGCCGGTCGACACCATCGGCTCGCGCTTCGGCGGCATCCCGCACGGTTTGCCGATGCCCCATTGGCCCGACTATCGACTTTGACGAAATGCTCATACTGCTGCCGAGCGCCTTCACCATCGCGTTCCTGGCCGGCGTCGAATCCCTGCTCTCGGCGGTGGTGGCCGACGGCATGACCGGACGGCGTCATCGTTCCAACTGCGAGCTGGTCGCCCAAGGCGTCGCCAATGGCGCGTCCGCCCTTTTCGGCGGCATGCCGGCGACCGGCGCCATCGCGCGCACCGCCACCAACATCCGCTCCGGCGCGCGCTCGCCCGTGGCCGGCATGCTGCATGCGGGCTTCGTGCTGCTGTTCATGATCCTGGCGGCGCCGCTGGCCGATTTCATCCCGCTCGCCAGCCTCGCCGCGGTGCTTGTCATCGTTGCCTGGAACATGAGCGAGGTGGAGCGCTTCCGCCATCTGATGCGCGGGCCATGGGGTGACCGGCTCGTGCTGCTGTCCACCTTCGGCCTGACGGTGGCGGTCGACCTCACCGTCGCCATCGAAGTGGGTGTCGTGCTGGCCGCCATGCTGTTCATGCATCGCATGAGCGAGGTTGCGGCGATCGGCGCGGACCACGTGATCGAGCCCGACATCGACGACCTGCGGCGCCCATCGAGCGACCGCTACACCCAGCGTTCCGCCCTGCCCGACGGCGTCGAGGTCTTTCAATTCCGCGGACCGCTGTTCTTCGGCGTGGCCAATCGCATGGCCGATATCATCGACCGCATCGCCGGTGCGCCTCGGGTCTTCATCCTGCGCATGCGCGAGGTGCCGATGATCGACGCGACCGGCGCCAGCCGACTCAAGGATTTCGTGGATAAATGCCGGCGCCAGCACACGCAGGTCGTGTTCGCTGCCCTGCAGTCTCAGCCGCTCGGCGTCCTGCGCAGCATGCACGTGCTGAACGGGGCGACGGACGTGCATGTGGTGGAGAATTTCGCCGAAGCCCTCGCTATCGCGCGCACGCTCGCCGACGATCCCGACGCACCTTCGCCGCGCTGAAACTCAGCGCTTGCGGCCGGAAACGAATCCCACCAGAGCGGCGATGCCGAGCAGGCCGAGGTAGGGCGTGGCGCCGCCGCGGCCCTTGCCGAGATCGGTCAGCGCCTTGTTGAGCAGGCCCAGGGCCTGAATGGCGGTCAGTTCGGCGATCTGCGGATCCGCCGCCTTGCCGTTGCTGTCGCCGCAGGCGAAGCCATCCTGACGTTAGACTTTTTCAGCGCCACCAGCACGACCATGCTACCCACCGCCAGGAGCGCGATGGCGATGAGCCCGGCCGCCTCCGGCCGGCGTGAAATGCTCCGGGGCGAGTGCGTGATAGATCGTCACCAGAACGAAGGCGAATCCGGCGATGAGCAGAATGCCGCCGATCAGCACCAGCACGATCTTCGTGATGATCGGTCCGATCATCTGCTTCTTGCTGGCAACCGCCGTGTTCAGCAGTTGCGCCGAGGACCGATGCGATCATGACCTGGGGCGGGTCAGGAGTCCGATGATGAAGCCGAGCCCGAGTGCGATCATCAGGGCTGTCAGCGGATTGCGCTCGACGGTTTCGTGGAAACCCTCGTAGAGATGCTCGGCCTGTTCACGGGCATGCTCCAGCACCTCTTCACCGCGCTCCACGTAGTCGTGCAATCCCTCGCGCAGATGAGTCGCCACGCCGTCTGCCTGGTTCTTGGCCAGTTTCTCAACTGTTCCCATTAAATCTCTGAAGTCATTGCGCAATTCCATAAGCTGAGCGCGCAGTTCATCGGCGCTTGCGTCGTCGGAAATCTTGGCGGCACACATTGACGGAGCTCCTCATGTCGTTCGTGGTCGTTGAACGCTGTGGAACTCGGAAAGTTCATGCCCGGTTCGGAGCGGCCATGAAATAAAGGCCCCGGCTCGCTTTGAACCGGGGCCCTTGGCGGCCAAAACCAATGGTCAGTCGACCGGCAAGTTGTACTTGCGGCGCAGGCTAGCCAGATATTCCAGATCCTCGTCCGAGGTGGCGACCAGCTCGGAGACGATAGCGTTCATCTGTGCGCCGGTCAGCGGCGCATAGTCCTCGCCGAGCTCCTGCTGGACGATCTTGAGGAAGTCCGGATCCTTGACCGCATCCGTATAGGCCGTGCGGTACATCTCGACCATCGGCCGGGGCGTGCCGGGCGGCAGCGCGATCCATTTGTTGACGACGAAGTCCGATTGCATGCTGCGGAAGACCGCGCGCTGCTTCTCGTCGAGCTTGGGCACAATGAGTTCCTCGAGCAGCGGCGCCGGCGCGAAGGCCTCGCGGCCCACCCGCTTGCCCTGGTCGTCAAGCACGCCGAGCTGCGCGACTCCGATGAAGTTGCCGCTCTTGAGCAGCGGCACCACGTTGAACGCATTCTGATTGGCCGCCATGTCGAGTTCGCCATTCTGCAGCGACAGCAGCATGGCGGACGTGCCGGCATAGCCGATCACCCAGCGCACGTTCCAGCCGAGAAACTCTTTCGCCCACAAGGCCGACCAGGACGCCCGAGCGCGTGCCGTCGATATCGCCATAGACCACCGGCTTGGCGCTCGGATCCGTGAGCCGCGGCAGCGCCTCCTTGCGGATCAGCATCAGGGTGCCGAGATTGGCATCGCCGCCGACGAATTCGTATTTCGACGGATCGTATTTGACCTGCGGTCCGCGCAGCTTGGCCGGGCTGATCTGGGTGCGCGATCCTGACAGGGTGGTCAGGCCGTCGGCCGCCACCTGGCTGGCGAAATAGTTGTTGGCCTTGAGGCCGCCGCCGCCCGGCAGGTTGCGGAAGATGACGCTGGGATTGCCCGGCAGGTATTTGACGAGGGTCTGACCGGTGAGACGCGCCGTCGTATCGGTGCCGCCGCCCGGCGGCGAGTTGATGATCAGGGATATCGTCTTGCCCTTGAGCGTCGCTTCCTGCGCGAACGCGCCGGCAGTGACCGTGACCGCAATTGCTACCGCCGCCGCGGCAATTCTGACCAAACTCAAATATCTTCTCATCGGTGCCTCCATGATGCCTCTTTGCCGGGCGGCCTACTCGACCGGCAGACCGTATTTCTTCCGCAGGTCAGACAGATAATCGAGGTCCGCCTCCGACGTCGCCGTCAACGCTGCCACGATCGCGACCATCCGTTCGCCGCTCAATGGCGAGAAATCCTCGCCGATCTCCTTCGCCACGAGCCCAAGAAAGTTTGGATCCTTCATGGCTGTGCCGTAAGCAGCGCGATAGGTTTCGACGACCGGCTTGGGTGTTCCCGGCGGCAAAGCCATCCATTTATTGACGACAAAGTCCGCCTGCATGCTGTTGAAGATCGCCCGTTCCCGTTCATTAAGCTTGGGCAGGACCAACTCCTCGAGCAGGGGCGCATCGCCGTAGGACGCACGCCGCACCTGCTTGCCGCTTTCGTCGAAGATTCCGAGCTGCGCGACGCCGATGAAATTGCCGCTCTTGAGCATCGGTACGAGATGGAAGGCGTTTTGATTCGCTGCCAAGTCGAGCTCACCGCTTTGCAGCGACAGCAACATGGCCGACGTCCCCGAATACCCGATCACCCAGCGCAAATTCCAGCCGAGGAATTCCTTAGCCCACAACGAGGCAAGGACACCCGAACGCGTGCCGTCGATATCGCCGTAGACCACAGGCTTGGCGGCGGGATCGGTCAACCGAGGCAATGCCTCCTTGCGAATCAGCAGCAGGGTGCCCAGGCTCGCGTCGCCGCCGATGAACTCGTATTTCGACGGATCGTATTTGACTTGTGCGTTACGCAGCTTGTTCGGGCTGATATCTGGTCCGCGATCCGGTCAGCAAAGTTAGGCCATCTGCAGTGACGCGGCTGGCGAAATGATTGTTCGCCTGCAGGCCGCCGCCGCCAGGCAAATTGCGGTACGTGATGCTGGGCGAGCCCGGCAGGTGTTTCGCCAGGGAATTGCCGACCAGGCGGCCGGTCGTATCGGTTCCGCCACCCGGACTTCGAGTTGATGATCAACGAAATCGTTTTGCCTTTGAACGTTATCTCCTCGGCGATCGCCGCCGCGGCAAGCGGCGCCACTGCAATGGTGGTCGAAGACCGCCGCTCGCGCGGCACGCCGAATCAAATTCCTCGTCATCGTCTTCCTACCTGTTTCGGCGCGGCTCAAGCCGACGCTCGCTTATAATTGTGAACCAAGGCACGGCGCCCGCAGGGACGCCATGCCGAGCTCTTATTCCGCCGCCACGCCGCGGCGGCTCTCCACCATCGGACGATATTTTTCGCAAAGCTGCTGCCAACGGGCGACGCGCTTCTTCTGGCCCTCGGTGACCTCGGCCGGAACGTCGAGGAACGGCGGGCGCAGCGGGCCGGGATTGACGTAGCCCGACATGGCGACGCCGATCTTGGACGCCGTTTCGCGCCACGACATGTTGACCTTGCGGGTGCCGGCCGGCGAGAAGTCGAGCGTGATATCCTTCGCCGCTTCCCAATCGCCGCGCGCCACCGCGTCGCGCAGCGCCAGCAGCGGCCACGGGCCCATCCAGGCGTCGATCGACCAGAAGCCCGGCGCGCCGAGCGGCGCGTAGGTGCAATATTGGAATTGCGCGCAAAGCTGGGCGATCTTGCCGCCGGTGATCTTGTTGATCTTCATGAAGGTCAGGTTGTCGCGATGGCTGTCCTTCATGCCGATGACCTGCGGGATCTTGACGAATTCCTCGAACGACTCGATCGGGAACGTCACGTTGTGCAGCGACGGATTGTGATAGATCAGGATGTTCAGCTTGGGGAACATCTGGGCGATCTCGCGGTAGAAGCGCAGCGCGTTCTCGACCGTGGAGGCGAAATAATAGGGCACGCCGAGCAGCACGCCGTCCGCCTTGGTCTGCGCCACCTCGCGCATCTTCTGCACCGTCTCGCGCGCATTGGCCGAGGTGACGCCGATGAACAGCGGCACGCGCTGCTTCGTCACATCGACGCATTCGTGTGCCAGGGTGCGGAATTCGTCCCACAGCAGGGTGTGGCATTCGCCGAAGCTGCCGGTGGTCGAGATGATGTTGGCGCCGTCGCGGATCATGCGGTCGAGGCCGCTGCGCAGCCGCTCCACGTCGACCGTGTCGACCGCGCCGAGATCGCCCGCGGTATCCTTGGCGAACGCCGGCATCATGGCCATCAGGCCGTGCAGATCCTTGGCTGAAAGCATCATCTTCTCCCTTTTTATCGGGCCTGCCGATTGCGTTCGGCGGGCAGTTTCAGTGTTGGAAACTCATCTCGGGCGCCGGCGCCGGATCAATGCCGCGCCACCGCCTTCTTGATCAGCGGAACGGACTCGTCGGCGGTGCGCACCATGGGCAGCGGAGCACCGAGGCGGCGCGACAATTGGTTGGCCGTGGCTTTCAACTCGCGTGCCGGGGCGCCGTCGTAGCCGGCGTCCATCGTGCCGATGATGCTGACCAGCGTGATGGTCATGATGATGCGGCCGTCGTGGTCGAACACCGGCGCAGCAAGCGCGACCAGCCCGGGATTTTCCTCGCCGATCATGCGCCCCAGACCGTGACGGAGCACCTCGGCCCGCAGCGCCTGCACGTCGGACATATCGCGCACCTTGCTCTTCGGCGTGTCGGTCTGGCGCGCCAATTCCAGGTGCAGCAGCTCCTTGATCTCCTTATCCGGCACGAAGGCGAGAAACACCCGCCCGGTGGCCGTGGTGAGCAACGGCAGGTTGCGGCCTTCGCGGATACGAACCGCGGTGTTCAGGCGGCCCTGCTCCCATTTGATGATGGTCGGGCCGTGCGATCCCCAGGTGCTGAGAAGCGACACCAGGCCGGTGCGTTCGGTCAGCAGAGTCAATGTCTCGCCGCCGAGCTTCACCGCGTCGGTGCGACCGAGCGCCGTCAAGCCGAGTTCGACAATGGTGGTGCCCAGATCATAGCGGCCGCTGTTCGGGTCCTGCTCGACCAGGCCGGTCTGGATCAGGCCGGCGAGATAGCGATGGGTCCGGCTGGCCGACATGCCCGCGGCCTCGGCGATCGCCCCGAGCGTCGCCGGGCCCTCGATGGCCGCGATGGTTTTGAGAAGATGGACGCCGACGACGACCGAGCGGTTGCCGTTGGCACCTTTCTCCGGCTGAGTCTTTCGCTTCTTCACTTTCGCGGCGGAAGAACGACTAGCCATGAAGCGCTCTTTCACTCAGATAAATGATTCGACAAGGATTGCGAAATCGGGAATTAATCCATTCAAAATACAATATCTATTTAAGATTTTGCAAGCACGCCCTGCCGGTGGCGGCGCCATCGGCACAAAGCGGCGCAATAGATCGGTGGTAGGGGTTACGGGGGACGAGACTGAACGACGCTTTCCTTGTGCGTGGCTTCGAGCGCCAGCTGGCTTGCGGCAACATCGCCGCGAGCGCGGCTCGGCATTCCGCACGGCAACGAACACGAACAGCGCGCGCGTCAGAGTCCTCACGATCATCCGATTGAATAACCAACTCGCGCCTCCGCTGATCGGAGCGCGTCAAATCGGAGCGTAGACGATGTTCGACGGGGTGATGGAGGGTCTTTGGGGCATTCTGGAGCCCAAGGCATTCTTGCTGATGATCGGCGGCGTGATCGTCGCGAGCTTTTTCGCGGCGGCCCCCGGGATCGGCGGTTTGCTGCTGCTCTCGCTGCTGATGCCCTATGCAATCACGCCTTCAACCGTATGAATTCATTGCGCTGATCATCGGCGCGGCGACGGTCGGCGGGACCGCCACGACCTTTACTTCCGTCCTGATCGGCGTGCCGGGCGGCGCGGGCTCGCAAGCCACCGTGTTGGACGGTTACCCGATGGCCAAGCGCGGCGAAGCCAATCGCGCGTTCGGCGCGGCGTTCATGGGATCCATGGTCGGCGCCGTGATCGGTGCGGCCTGCTTCATCCTGTCGCTGCCGATTTTCGGACCGCTCGTCTTGAGCATGGGCTCACCCGAATTCCTCATGCTGGTGATTTGGGGAATCAGCGCGGTCGGCGTGCTGGGCGGCAATCAACCGATCAAGGGCCTGGTGGGCGCCACCTTCGGTCTCGCCCTCGCATTGATCGGCACCGACGCACGCACCGGCATCGAACGTTTCACGTTCGACGACCCTTACCTGTGGAACGGGCTCTCGATCGTCATCGTCTCGATGGGCATCTTCGCCATTCCCGAGATGTACGAGCTGGCCGTCAAACGCACGCGCATCACCGAAATAATGGCACTCGGCTCCGGCCTCGTCGAAGGCATGAAGGACGTCTACCGCCATTGGTGGCTGGTGGTGCGCTCCAGCATGGTCGGGGTTTGGGTCGGCGTGCTGCCCGGCCTCGGCAGTTCGGTCGCCGACTGGTTCGCCTACGCCCATGCGGTTCAGACGGAGAAGAATCCGGAAAAATTCGGCACCGGGGACGTGCGCGGCGTGCTCGCGCCGGAAAGCTCGAATAACTCCAAGGAGGGCGGCGACCTCATCCCCACCCTGCTGTTCGGCATTCCGGGCTCGACCTCGATGGCCCTGATTCTTCTCGGCCTGATCGCTGTCGGTATCCAGCCCGGCGCCAACATGCTGACGACGCAAAGCCACTTCATGTATTCGATGATCTGGACACTGGTCATCGCCAATATCATGGCGACCACGCTGGCCCTGGTATTCGCCAAGCAGTTCGCCAAGGCCTGCGTGGTGCCCTTCTACGATCTGGTGCCGGCGGTGCTGCTGTTCTGTATCGTCGGCGCGTTCAGCGTGAACCTGGACTTCGACGATCTGATCGCCTTCCTGGTGTTTTCCGTCGTCGGCATTTTCATGAAGCGCTACGGCTGGCCGCGTGCGCCGGTCATGGTGGCGGTCGTGCTCGGCCCGCAGATCCAGCAATACCTATGGCTGTCGATGGACCGCTACGGTTTCGAGTGGATGACTTTCCCGAGCATCATCGTGCTGGCGATCCTCATTGCCGGCACCATCGCCCTGCCCTTCTGGCGTCAGCATAAGAAGAAGCAGAAAGCGATGAACATGGATCTCGTTCATGAGGTCCGCCGGCCGATGGAGATCGGCAGCATCGTCATGTGTGTGGCGTTGGTCGCCATCTTCAGCTTCATGATCATCTATGCGGCGACCCACTGGCCGATCTTCGCGTCCCTGTCGGTCTATTGCATCTGCGCGGTGGGCATTCTGCTCGCGCTGATCCAAATTCTCCGCGACGTGCTTGTCTCTCCGCAGAGTGGCCGCGGGCAACACCGGAGGCGAGGAGATCGTGCCCTGGTCGCGCGAGGAGGTGCGCCGCGAATGGGTGGCGGCCGGCTGGATCTTCGGCTTGGTCGGCGCCATCGCGCTGATCGGGTTCCACCTGACCTTCTTCCTGTTTCCCATGCTCTATACCAAAATATACGGACCGGGATGGCGGCGCGGCCTGATTGTCAGCATCTGCGCCGTCGCCCTGCTCTATTTCATCTTCGACTACATGCAGGGGGTGATCTGGCCCGAACCGCTGCTGTTGCCCTTCCTCTATAAGTGAGGAACCCCGATAGCGGCTTATTGCGGGCCCTCACGGCCTGTTGGTCAAAAAATGAAAAAGATTCATGTTTTTAAAAAACGTGAATCGCACTATAAAAAAAGCGTGTGGGATCCCGTCGAGGGGTCTCCCAGGGAGGAATGAATGCGAGCCAAGACCGCCATATTGTCATCGACTTTCGCGCCGCCAGCGCGGGCCGGTGACGCGGCGCTCGCTCAGAATGTCGAGCCGGTGGAGAAAATCTCGCCACACGCCGCAGGCAGGCCCCCCGAGGCCTTTGCCACGGTGAAGCCTGTGGTCGCGCTCAAGGCCGCCACCCGGCGCAGCGGGGCAGCGCAGGAGGCCGCTCAATGAGCCTGGCATCCGTGCCCCCGCAAAGCGCCTATTCCGATGCCGACCGCGGCCGGTTCCACGAGCGGCTGGCGCGAGCCAACATGCGCGGTCAGTGGCAGAACGAGACGGTGCGCAAGCAGGGCGACGGCGGCGGCGTATGGAACAATGGCAGCTTCTCGCCCAAGGCGGGTGGCGAAGCCCATGTGTGGCCATGGACCTCGGTCGAGGAATTCCTCGCCGAATCCTGCGAGGCCGTGCCGGAAAGCCTCACCTCGCGCCGTTCCATCATGTTCAACAATCCCGGGCTGGCGAAGGGCACCACCAACACCATCAACATGGGCATCCAGATGATCCGCCCGGGCGAATTGGCCTGGGCCCATCGTCATAGCATCTCCGCCCTGCGCTTCGTCATCAGCGGCGATGCGGGAATTTATACGGTCGTCGACGGTCTGCGCTGCGCGATGGAGACCGGCGATCTCGTGCTCACGCCGCAATGGATGTGGCACGATCATCGCAACAAGACCGGCAAGCCCGCCGTCTGGCTCGACGTGCTCGATGGTCCGGTGCTCGGCATGTTCAATCAGGTGCTGTTCGAATCCTACGGCGAGCAGCAGCAGCCGGTGCGCAACGTCGAATCCGACAGAAGCGAAGACGGCCGGATCATGCGCTATCCCTGGCGCGACGCCGAGGCGGCGCTGCTGCGCCTGCCCGCGGACGCGCTCAGCACGCGCGACGGATTCGTCTACGACTACCGCGATCCGCAGACCGGCGCGTCACCCTTGCCGACACTCGGCTGCCGATTGCACCGCCTGCCGGCCGGTTTTTCCGGCGAAAGCCACCGCCGCAGCATCAGCGCGATCTATCATGTGGTACGCGGCGAAGGCACTGACCACGGTCGGCGACAAGACGCTGGCATGGCAACAGGGCGACTGCTTCGTGGTCCCGAACTGGAGCTGGCGGCGCTTCGAAAACCGCTCGGCTTCGTCCGACGCCGTCCTGTTTTCCGTGCATGACACGCCGCTTCTCGAACGTCTGGGCCTTTATCGCGAGGATCTCACTCTGCAGGTCGGCGCGAACGGGTCCGCAAGTCAATAGCTACACTTAGGAGGAAAGACGATGGCGACAGCACTCAAATCGAGCGAACCCGATCTCAAGCCCTTCATCGAAGAGGTCCGGCGCGGCGCCAACGCGCAGTTCCAATCGCCGCAATATAAGAAGCTGCTCGCGCTGCCGCTGACCCAGAAGCGCGCCCAGATCTATACGCTGCAGAAAAGCCTGTGGAACATCAACCGTCGCGACTGCTGGGCCTTCGCCCAGGCGCTGGCGCCGATGGACGTCAAGAAGCTGGTCTGGGCCCATGAGGAAGACGAACTGTCGGGCAACAAAGAGCGCAATGTGACGGACCACTTTTCGCTGCAAGTCAAATCGTCCGAGCATATCGGGCTGACCGCAGAGGATTTTCGCACGACCGTCATGCGGCCCGAGACGCGCACCTGCATCTACGCCTGGGTCCATCTCGGCAAGGACAGCCCGTGGCTCAAGTCGCTCGCCGCCTCGGTGGCGCTCGAAGTCAGCAACTCCTCCGAATGGGTCGACGGCGGCGGCATGTCTTACCGCATGGGCAAGCGCTTCGAGGAAGATCTCGGCATTCCGTTCCATAAACAACTCAATGCCAAGGAGCATGCCGAGGTCGACGTCGAGCACGCCCACATGCTGCTGCAGGTCGTCAAGCGCCACGCGCACACCAAAGCCGATCTCGACCTGGTGCTCGAAGGATTGCACGAGAGCTGGGCGATCGAGCGGGTCTGGAAGGGCCTGCTGCACGACATGATGGCCGAAGAGCCCGGCCCGCGCTGAGTTACCACCTGGGAGACGTGCCTATGGACGCGCCCACCGGCATCAAATTCCTCCTCGAGCCCTATCTCGATTGGGCCAAGGGGGAAGGCGTGCCGGTGGTCGAGGGCCATGCCGTCGACCTGCACAAGGTGGCTGTCGCGCCATGGCCGCGCGTCGGCGCGAACGGCGCCTTCGTCCACCTCAAGGGGCGCGGCGATTTCGTCGCGCTGCAGATCATCGAAATTCCGCCTGGGGGCAAGACGTCCTGGCAGCGGCATCTCTACGACGATGTCTACTATGTGCTCTCGGGCCATGGCAGCGCCGTCGTCGAGGCCGCGCCGGGACGTTCGACCAATTTCGAATGGGGGCCGCACAGCCTGTTCTCGCCGCCGCTCAATGCGCCGATCCGCTTGTTCAACGGCTCGGGCAGCGAGCCCGCGCGGCTGGTCTCGGCCAACAACCTGCCGCTGCTGATGAACCTGTTCCATTCGGAAGCCTTCGTGTTCGACCAGCCTTGGTCGTTCGCCGAGCGCGCCGGCAAGGACGGCTATTTCGCCGGCGACGGCGATTTCCTGGCGCTCAAGCCGGGCAAGCATATGTGGGAGACGAACTTCGTCCCCGACCTCGCGACGTTCGAATTGCCCGCCTGGGAAAACCGCGGCACCGGCAGCAAGAACATCAAGTTCATCCTGGCCGACAGCGTGATGCACGCCCATACCTCGGAAATGGCGGTCGGCACCTACAAGAAGGGCCATCGTCACGGCGCCGGCGCCCATGTCTTCGCCGTCAGCGGCACCGGCTACACGCTCATGTGGTACGAAGGCGATACCGATTTCATGCGCCACGAGTGGCAGCATGGCTTCGTCTTCACCCCGGACGACGGCATGTTCCATCAGCATTTCAACACCAGCCCGCAGCCGGCGCGCTATCTTGCCGTCTCGCTGGGCAGCCATCGCTATCCCATGACAGCACGCAAGGTCGCGCGTAAGCTCAACCCGGAGGCGAGCGTCAAAGAGGGCGGGCTGCAGATCGACTACGAAGACCAGGATCCCCGCATTCACGCGATCTGGCTGCGCGAACTCGCGAAGACCGGCGTACCCTCGGGCATGGGCCGTTTCTTCGACGAGGCGCGCATCCTGCGCGAGGCGTCATAGAACTGTGGCAAGCAAGAGGCGTATATGGACAATGCAGCCCTGAGATACCTGATCGATCCCTATCTCGACTGGTGCAACGCCGAAGGGATTCCGGTCTATGACGAGTTCGGGGTCGATGGCTTGGCCTGCGAAACCGGGCCCTGGCCGCGCCTCGGCGACGGCTGTCAGGGCGCGATCATCAATCTCAAGGGGCGCGGCGACTACGTGAGCGTCTTCCTCATGGAGCTGCCGGCCGGCGGCAAGTCCGCGCCGCAGAAGCACCTCTATGAGGAGGTTTTCTACGTCCTGTCCGGCCACGGCAGTGTCATGGTCGAGGCCTCCGACGGCGGCAAGCACACGTTCGAGTATGGTCCGCGCAGCATGTTCTCCGCGCCGCTCAACGCGCGCTATCAGATTTTCAACGGCTCGGGCAAGGAGCCGACCCGGCTCGCCTCGTGCAACGATTTCGTCTTCATGATGAACCTGTTGCACAGTGAAACATTCATCTTCAACTGCGACGGTAAATTTCCGGAGCGCGAGGGCCCCGCCGGCTATTTCAGCGGCGAAGGCGAAATGACGTCGATTCGCCCCGGCCGCATCATATGGGATACCAACTTCGTTCCCGATCTCGGCAGCTTCGAGCTCCGCCCCTGGGAAGATCGCGGCGCCGGTTCCTCGAACATGCAATTCATCCTGGCGGACGGCGCCTTGGGCGCTCACGCCTCGGAAATGCCGGTCGGCACTTATAAGAAAGGCCACCGGCACGGCGCCGGTCTGCATATCTTCCTCGTCCACGGCACGGGGTATTCCCTGCTCTGGTACGAGGGCGACAGGGACTTCACGCGCATCGACTGGCGTCACGGGATGATCTTCGCGCCGCCCGCCGACATGTTCCATCAGCACTTCGATACGAGCCAGCAACCGGCGCGCTACCTGGCGGTCGGCATGGGGTCCAAGCGCTATCCCGTGATCCATCTGCGCCGCGCCGGCTCGGAAGGCAACCGCTCCGACGTGAGCATCAAGAAGGGCGGCCGGCAGATCGAATACGAGGATCAGGATCCGCGCATTCACGCGATGTGGCTGGCGGAGATCGCCAGGACCGGCGTCAAGTCGCAAATGGGCAAACACTTCGACGAATCAAAATACGAAAAGGTGGTGGTGTAATGAGCAATCCTGGCGAACCGCGCTTTCTGGTCGATACCTATCTCGACTGGACCGAGAGTGAAGGCATCCCCGTCGTCGAGGACTTCTGCGTCGATCTGATGAAAGTCGAGACGAAACCCTGGGCACGGCTCGGCGCCAACGGCGCCTTCGTGCATATGAAGGGCCGCGGCGATTTCATCTCGATCTTTCTCATGGAATTGGCACCCGGCGCCAAGACCCAGCAGCAGAAGCACCTCTACGAGGAGGTGTTCTACGTGCTGTCGGGTTACGGTACCGTCGTGGTCGAGGATTCGAAGGGCCGCGAGCACAGCTTCGAGTGGGGCCCGCGCAGCCTGTTCGCGCTGCCCCTCAATGCGCCCTACCGGTTCTTCAACGGCTCCGGCAAGGAGCCCGCGCGCATCGCCTCGACCAACAATCTGCCGATGATGATGAATACCCTGCGCAACGACAAATTCATCTTCGACAACCCGGCCGTTTTCCCGGAGCGTGAGGGCAAGGAAGGCTATTTCGCCGGCGAAGGCGATCTGGTGCCGACCCATGGCAACCGCAAGATGTGGGAAACCAACTTCATCCCCGATGTCGGCTCTTTCGAGCTCAATGCCTGGGGCAGCCGCGGCGCCGGCAGCGCCAACATGGTCTTCATCCTGGCCGACGGCACCATGCACGCCCACTGCTCGGAGATGTCGGTCGGCACCTACAAGAAGGCCCACCGGCACGGCCCCGACTTCCACGTCTTCATCGTCAAGGGCCAGGGCTACTCGCTGTTTTGGCACGAAGGCGAAGAGCTCCGGCGCTACGACTGGCAGGAGGGCTGCGTCTTCGCCCCTACCGACATGATCTGGCACCAGCATTTCAACACCAGCCGCGAGCCGGTGCGCTACATGGCGACGGCGTATGGCAGCAGCCGCTATCCGTTCTCGAACGAGAAGCGGCGCATCAAGCTCGGCGTCGACGTCAGTTTCAAGAAGGGCGGCGCGCAGATCGAATACGAGGATCAGGACCCCCGTGTTCACCAGATCTTTATGGAGGAGCTGCGTAAAAACGGCGTACAATGCCGCATGAACGAGTTCATGGACGAACGTGTGCTGCTGCAGAAAAAAGAGGTTGCCGTCTAGGGCGAAACGAAACGACTGAAACCGACGAATTGCCCCAAACAGAACAAGACCAAGGGCAAAGATAGGGAGAGGTATGATGCGAGCCTTCATTCAATCTGTGGCGACGATGGTTTTCGGCGTTGTCGCCGGTGCCGCGCTGCTGGCGCCCACCGACGCCGCCGCCGAGGTCAATTTCAAGGGCAAGAAAATCGACGCGATCATGGGCTCCGGGGCCGGCGGCGGCACCGACGGCACCACGCGGCTGGTGGGACGCTACCTGGAGAAATATCTGCCGGGAAATCCCTCTATTCAGTACCGCAACATGCCCGGCGGCCATGGCACCAAGGCGCTGAACTATTTCGCCGCCTCGGTGAAGCCCGACGGCCTGTCATGGCTCGGCGGCAGCAGCGCTCATATCGATCCCAACAACCTCAAGAAGCCGGTGGTCAAATACAACCCGACCCAGTTCCATCTCTTTGGCGGGGTGTCGCGTGGTGGATCGATTGTCTTCATCAACAGCAAGAAATACAAGAACCTGACCGACAGGTCACAGCCCCCGGTCGTGGTGGGCGAGCTCGACGGCTCGCGCAGTTGGGCGCAGATGGTGATGTTCGGCCAGGAGGGATTGGGCTGGAACGTGAAGTTCGTCATCGGCTACCCCGGCACGTCGCACCTGCTGCTCGCGGTGCGCCGCGGCGAGGTCGACATGATCGGCACGTCCAACCTCAGCCTGCTTAAGGAGATGTTCAAGAGCGGCGAATTCCGGGGCGTGGCGCAGATGGGCTCTCTCAACGAGAAGGGCGACGTGGAGGGTCGATCGGATTTCGCCGACGTGCCGGTGTTCGATGACCTGATCGCCGGCAAGCTGCAAGGCGCGGGACAGGATTCGTTCGATTTCTGGACGACGCTCAACCAGATCGACAAGTGGTATGCCCTGCCGCCGAATACGCCGGCCGACATCGTCGCGGCTTATCGCACGGCTTACGACAAGACCATCCAGGATCCCGAATTCCTCAAGAACGCCCACCTTCAGTTCAGCGAGGATTTCACTCCCATGAAGGGCGAGCTGGTGCAGCGGCTGGTCAGCAAGACCTCCTATCCGCCGCCTGCCCTGACGGACTTCATCGAGCAAATGAAGGTCAAGAACGGGTTGCCGGCCGAGGCCCTTGACGACGAGCAACTCGCGGCGCTCGCCAAGGAAAAGGGTCTGGACAAGATGCCGTCCGTGATGACCACGCTGAAAGCCGTTGGTAACGGCGGACGCGACATCCAGTTCGAGGTCGACGGCAAGGAGCAGACCGCCGATGTCAGCGGCAGCCGCACCCAGGTGACGATCGCCGGCCAGAAGGCAGACCGCAAGGAGCTGAAGGCCGGCCTGGCTTGCGAAGTGAGCTATCCGGGCGACAAGCAGGAAGCGACGACCATCACCTGCAAGTAGCCGAACCTGATCGAGCGGCCCCGGCCGTGGCAATGCCCGAGTGATCGGGCAGCGTCACGCCCGGGGCTGCCGCTTTTGCCGACCGCAACGCGGGACGCGCCTCGGCGATGGGATCGCGCAGAGGTGTCGCGGCCCTCGATCCCGTGCCAGCGCCGATCTCACGGTGATAGCACCGTGACGCACGCGTTCGATCGGGAGCATGGCCAATAATGGCAACTTGCCGGCCTCCGCGTGGGGCAAACCGTGTGCGCTGTTGGTTGCTCACGCATGGTCGCGCAACCAGGGCGAGCCTCGTGGACGGCGTAACGGTAGAGCGGTCCGCGCACCGTAAAAAAGCAGTCATATCAATAATATGTACGAGCAGCTGAGGCCTCGCGCATGGCGCCCCTGAGACTGCGCGACAACGGGCCGCAAGGTCCTCGAGACCGGTGCGCCTCGCCGGTCCCTGCCTTTTTGATTGGTTTAAGCCAACGTTAACCACGCTCGGTGCACTCTGGTATGTAGGGGTGCGCAACGGGGCGCGCAGCAGTCTGTTCGCCCTTCCAATGACTTAGCAGGGGATGGAAACACTATGGTAACGGGCGACCGATTTAGAGCATTGGCCGTTTTCGGCGGGTTGATTTTACTGTCGGGCGAAACCCATTCGGCCGCCTTCATGCTCAACGAACAGAGCGCCTCGGGAAGCGGACGGTCCTACGCCGGTAGCGCCGCGATCGCCGACGACGCCAGCACCATCTTCTACAACCCGGCCGGCATGACGGAGCTGAAGCGTGCCGAAGCGCAGATCGGCACGCACGTGATCATGCCGCACGCGGAAATTTCGAACAGAGGTTCGACCGCTTCGGTGTTGTTCGGTGCGGCCGCGCCGTTTACCGGCACATCCGATCAGGGATTCGATCCGCAGATGAGCGGTCACATGTATCTCGCGGCGCCCGCCGCCGAGGGACTCTGGCTCGGCCTCGGCGTGACGGTGCCCTTCGCCCTGGCAAACCACTACGACAACGACTTCTTCGGCCGCTACGACTTCGACTCGCGCCAGCCTGCGTGCCGTCGACATCGCACCCAGCATCGCCTATCGCGTGCATCCGCGGATATCGATCGGCGGCGGCATCGACGCCCAGTACATGGACGCCAAGCTCGTCAATGCGCTGCCCAATCCGCTCGACCCGAGCGGCGCGCCGACGCCGGCGACCGATGGACTTTTCAGTGTCGAAGGCAGCGACTGGTCGCTCGGCTACAATGTCGGCGCCCTGTTCAAGCCGGCCGACAATGTCCGCGTCGGCATCACCTACCGCTCGCCCATTACCCACAAGATCGACGGGCGAGGCGACGACAGAATACGGCGGCGCCAAGACCGTGCAGGATGTTCTCGACGGAAGTGAAACTACCTGACACGATCGCGCTCGGCGTCGCCTACGACGTCACGCCGACCGTCACACTGCTCGGCCAGGTCGGCTACTACGGCTGGTCACGCTTCAAGGAAGTGCGCCTGATGCTGGCGGACGGCACTCAGCCGACGACCACGGAGAACTTCCGTGACACCTGGAGCTTGTCGCTCGGCGCGCAATGGGCGGTGGCGCCCGGCTGGGTGCTACGCGGCGGAATGTTGTACGACCGGACGCCGACCCGCGATCAATATCGCTCGACCATTATCCCGGACGTCGACCGGTTGTGGGCCTCGGTCGGCGCCACCTACGAGATTTCCGAGTCCGTGGCCCTGGATTTCTCGTACCAGCACATGTTCGCCAAGGAAGGTCCGATCAATCGGACGAACAGTTTCCCGGCGCTGTTCACCACGGTGCAGACGACCGGCACCACAGAGACGAGCGCGGATATCGTCGGCCTGACCCTTCGAATGCAGTTCTAAATGCAAGACGCAAAGCCACAGGAAACTGCGGGCGCGGGAGAGGCGGCCGGAGACGCGCCGAATTACCGCATCCGGCCGTTGAGCCTGTGCTTTGAGGACGAAAGCGTCGAACAGCGGTTCATCCCGACTCACCTCATTCGCGCGCTGCCGATCGATCCGCATCTTCCTGTTTGTGGCCGCGGCCGTCTTCTATGCCATCTTCGGCATTCTCGATATCTATGTGATCCCGGAGGCCCTGACGATGTCTGGCTGATCCGCTTCGGCGGAATCTGCCCGTTCCTGCTCGGCGTCGTCGGCCTTACCTATACGCCATTCTTCCTGCGCTGGGCGCAGACGCTGCTGGCGGCGCGCCTGTTCGTTTCTGGGCTTCGGCATCATCCTGATGACGGCGGTAGCCGGGTCGCCGGGCAACGCGCAGTACTACGCCGGCCTGATCATGGTCGTGATCTATGGCTCCAGCCTCATCCGGCTGCGCTGCATCAACGCCGCCATCATCGCGCTGATCGCTGTTCGCGATCTATCTCAGGCCGTGGCCAGTCTGGTCAACCCGATCCCGGCCGACCTCTGCTGAGCAACAACTTCTTCCTCGGCATGTCGGTCGCGGTCGGCATCTTCTCGAGCTATGTGCAGGAACTCTATGTCCGGCTCGATTTCATCAGCACCGAGATGCTTCAAAGCCGAGAAGGAACAAACCAGCGAGCTGCTGACCGAAGCCATGGCCGCCAGCAAGGCCAAGAGCGACTTCCTCGCCATCATGAGCCATGAACTGCGCACACCGCTGAACGCGATCCTGGGCTTCAGCGAAATCATGCAGTTGCGCATGTTCGGGCCGATGGGTTCCGACCGCTACGCCACCTATGTCGACGACATCCACTATACCGCCAAGCACCTGCTCAACATCATCACCGACGTGCTCGACTTCTCGAAAGCTGAAGTTGGCCGGCTGACGATCAAGGAAGAGGAAGTCGATCTCACCCACACGCTCGAGCAATGCCTGCGCCTGCTGCGAGAAAAGGCCGCGGAAGTGGGCTTGCGCATGTCACTCGAGCCGCCGCAGCGATCGCCTGTCTGCTGCGCTGCGGACACCACCCTGATCAAGCAGGTCTTCATCAACCTGATCGGAAACGCGATCAAGTTCACCCAGGCGGGCGGCGAAGTGCGCGCCTATATCACGCAGGAGGCGGACGGCAGTTGCTCGTGCATGATCACCGATACCGGAATCGGCATCGCCGAACCCGACATCGAAAAGGTGCTCGAGCCCTTCTTCCAGGTGGAGAACGTCTTGTCCGCAAGCGCGGCGGCACCGGCCTGGGTCTGCCTCTGTCCAAGAAGATCATGCTGCTGCACGGCGGTACGCTGAGCATCAAGAGCGCGCTCGGTGTCGGCACGACGGTGACGTTACCTTCCCGGCGAACTGCGTGGTTTATCAGTCGATGTCCGAGGCGGGCGTCGCCTAGCGCGACGCCCTGCCCAATTCCACGGCGTCAGCTGGCGAGCGCCGGCTTCTTCAAGGTCACCAACACCACCCGCCCGGTCGGGTCGAGTTCCGTGCTGATCTCGGCGCCTTCCGCATCGGCGGCGAGCGCCCTCATCTCGGCATGGTCGCGATAGATGATGTTCCAGTCGCAGATGAATTCCATCGGCCACAGATTGCCGACTGCGGCGTCTTCATCATGTTGCCGACGATCAGCGTGCCGCCGGGCGCCAGATGCTGGTAGAGCGAGCTGACCAGGGCCTTTGCCCTGCGCGCCGCGAGATAGTCGATCAGGCCGACCGTGTAGATGAGATCCTGCGGCGCCAGCTTGCCGAACAATTCGCCGGTCTTGAGCAACTGGCCGAACGAGGTGTGCAGGCAATTCACGCTGGCTCTTGCCGTGGAGCCGGATGGTTTCCGGATAGGTATTCTCATAGGCGAGCGACAAAGCGTCGTAATCCTGATCGATCAGCGTGAATTGCACCGCCTGGGCAACTCGTGGATCTGCAGATAGTCGACGATTTCCCGCGCCGGGCCGCAGCCGAGCGTCGCGATGCGCACCGGGTGATTGGAGGGCGACAGCACCGTCGACAGCGATCGCCTGACGCATCATGACCATGCGCGTGGCAATGCATTCCGCCGACGTCGAGACCGATGCGGTGCACCAGTTGCTCGAATAGCCCAGCGCCCTCGCGCCGCCAGTCGTAGACCATGTTCATGATCTGAAAGTCGCCGGGATAGCCGAGCGGCTTCTCGTAGCTGCGGCGCCAGATGGCGCCCGCCATGAATTCCGGCGTCAGCACCAGCTCGGTGAAGCGCTTGGTGGCGCGCAGCGCGTCCGGATCGCCCATCAACGGCTCGACGAGCTCGTTCGCGCGATACCACAAAGCGCGCCACGTGGGCACGATACGTTCCTCGCACGCCGCCAACATGTCGGCGGTCGCCGCCGCATTTGGCCGCGTCTGAGCGAAGCGGTCCAGATTGGCGCGGTAGGTGCGCAGCAGATGCAGCACGTCGGCGCACAGCGTGCGGTATTCCATGGAGACGACGGTTTCGACATCCGCCGACGCGAATTCCGCGAGATCGGTGCGGATGAGGATTTCCTGGTACTTCGAAAGCACCTGCGCAACGTTGAGGCAATCCAGCAGCCGCACCCCGATCTTGGTGCCGAAAGTGGTCGGCTCGGTGCGCGTAACTTCGCCCACGCCGTCGAACAGCGGAATGCCGCGCACGCCGAGTTGCACGGCAACACGCGCGCCGGGCTCACACACGTCATTGGATGTGCGCGGCGCGTAGGCCGCGAGCCCGCTGAGGCTCAGATCGTGCAGTGCGTAAGGCGAACGATCGATCGAAAGTTCCGGAACGAGCTTCTTGAACAGGTCCTGGACCTTGTAGCGCTCCGCACGATAAAAAACCCGACGACCTTGCGCACCGGTAAGCTCTTCATACGTTTTCATTTACTGTTCCCCCTTGGCTCGATCCCCGTCGAGTCGGCTCGAGGCCGATGGCGCTATTGCCGGATAGCGACACCATTCACGCATGCTAACATACAAGACTCGAGCCCTATGGTTAACGGCTCTTAACCGTATCCTACGACTTCGTGATGACAGTGCAAGGACTTAGAAGAGTTCGGCAATAATCACCATGAAGAGCGCCGTTTTCCTGGAGTTACTCGTAAGAAAGCTGCGGCATAACCGAAGAACACTAGATTTAGATTTTTTTATGAAAAAGCGCTGATGTTGCACAACGTATCGTAGTCATGATGTATCGCCTGCCATTCATCTGGTCCTCTGCTGCGGCCTTGCTCCTGTCCCTGGCCATGGGCGTTGGCCACACCGCCCGCGCCGAGGTCTCCGTCAGCGATACCGCCATTTTGGTCGATGGCGTGCCGTTCGTCCCGCGCGGCGCCTCGGGCCGCGTCAGACTCGCGGAGCTCAAGGCGCTCGGCGCCAATGTCGTGCGCACCTACGGCGAGGAGAGCGATGAGGTGATGGCCGAAGCCGAACGGCTCGGCCTCAGGGTCATTCTCGGATTTCTGGCTCGAGCATCCGCGGCGCGGATTCGACTACGGCAACCCCATCGCGGTCGAGGCGCAAATGTCGCGCCTGCGCGCCACCGTCCTGCGCCACAAGGACAGCCCCGCCCTTCTGATGTGGGGCCTCGGCAACGAAGTCGAAGCGGAGCTCACCGACGACAGCCCCGTGTGGCCGGCCATCGAAGACGCCGCGCGCCTGGTCAAATCGCTCGACCCGCGCCATCCGACCATGGCGGTGCTCGCCGAAACCGGCGCGGACAAAGTGGCCAAGGTCATCCGCCTGGCTCCGCATATCGATGTGCTGGGCATCAATTCCTATGGCGAGGCGATTCCCAGCGTGCATGATCGCGTGCGCGCGCAGGGCTGGCGAGGCCCGGTGGTGATCACCGAGTTGGGCGCCGCCGGCCAGTGGCAGACCGGCACCGCGCCATGGGGCGCGGCGTTCGAGCCGACCAGCACGGAAAAAGCCGCGCGCCTGCGCCGCTATCTGCATGAAAGCAACCGCCATGGTCTCGGCCAGATTCTGTTTTTCTGGGGTCAGAAGCAGGAGGTGACACCGACCTTCCACAGCCTGCTGCTGCCCACCGGCGAATGGATCGAGGCCTCGGAGGTGATGGCGGAGAGCTGGGACGGCGTCACACCCGGCGGGAACCGCGCGCCGCGCATCTCCTCGCTCGGTTTTCGCGGCGCCAATATCTGGTCCCGATCGGCACACGGCACGGCCCAGGTCGCGGCGCACGATCCCGACGGCGACGCCCTCGCTATCGCCTGGCAAGTCATGGCGGAAAGCACCGACCTTGGGAAGGCCGGCGACGCGGAATCGGTGCCGGCGGATCATTCGAGCAGTCTGCGCGGAAGCGACGCAAGCACGGTGGAGATTCCGCATCTGGCGCCCGGCAACTACCGCTTGTTCGTCACGGTGCGCGATGGCCGCGGCGCCGCCGCCACCGGCAACCTGCCGTTCCAGGTGCAGTAACGCCCACCACCAGCGGCCTCTGCCGCCGTGGCCCGGCTTGCCCCACGGCTGTCCGGTTAATGCCGAGACCGCTGGCAGCCGTCGATTTGCGGATACCCGCACAGGCCCGGTCAAGCCGGCCCATGACGCATAGCGGCCCTCGCCTTTCAGGGACCGACAATCGTCAGCGTGCTTTACTTCGCCTCGAGCTCTTTCCTGGCGATATCGACGATGGCCTGCGGCGTGGCGTAGAGCCGCACCAGCATCGCCTGCATCTCCTCGCCGGTGACCACCTGGATATCGAGCTTCTGTTTCGCGGCTTCGGCAAGCAACTGCGGATCGGCCGCGGCGGCGTTGAACGCCGCGCGAAGCTGCTTGACGACGGCGTCCGGCAGATCGGGCGGTGCCAGGAACGGCCGACCCATCTCCTGGCGCGCGAACAGCAGCTCGAACACCTTGCGGTGGCTGTCGTCCTTCACGTAGTCCATGAGCAGCGGCACGTTCGGCAACTCCGGATCCTTGTTCAGGGCGAGTTGCACAATGATGATGAACTTGCCGCTCTTGAGCAGATCGGCGTGACTGCCTTTGATGGTGGTCCACGGCACGCCGCCGCGGCCATGCACCTCGCCACGCTCGACCGCGAGAATCATCTCCTCGCTGCCGGCGTAACCCGACACGATCTTGAATTTCGCGCCCAGAAGGTTGTTGATCAGGCGCGGGTAGATCACCCCGTCAGTGGTGGCGCCCGCCGCCGCGACGATGACCTCCTTGGAGAACACCTCCTCGAATGTCTTCACCGGCGCCTTGTCCGACACGACGATCAGGTTGGTTTCCTTGTTCAGGCTGCCGAGCCAATTGAACTTGAGCGGATCGAAGGGAAACTTCTGGCTGCTCAGCAGCGGATCGAGCGTGGTCACCCGGGTGACCGCGGCGATCGTGGTGCCGTCCTTCGGCGCGTTGGCGTAGAGCGTGCTCGCCGCCGCGGCACCGCCCGCGCCCGCCATGTTCTTCACCACGAAGCCCGGATTGCCGTCGAGGTGGCGGCCCATATGGCGCGCCAGCAGGCGGGCATAGAGATCATTGCTGCCGCCGACGCTCGCGCCGACGATCATGGTGATGGATTTGTCTTTGAAGGACGTCTGCGCCGCGGCCGGCGAGACCAGCGCCGCCATGCCCAGCGCGGCGATCACGGCACGATGGATGGGTGGGCGAAATTTTAACGCATGACGGACGAACGCCTGACAAAGCACTGTCATGGGATCCTCCCCTGTGCCGCGCATCCGTTTATTTTTGGATCTTCGCGCGGATATGCCTCGACCGATCAGTCTCCGCCGACCAGGAAAAAAGTCAAGGGACGGTGCACGCGCTCCGTGTGTGGTCGCGCGGTGCTTCTCTTTTGTCGTCCTCGGGCTTGACCCGAGGATCCATACCGTGATGCCGACACGGAGTCGTCTGCGGAATGGACCCTCGGGTCAGGCCCGAGGGTGACACTCTTTTGATCGCCTGTGCCGAAGCAAGTCACGAAGACCCGCTAGCGGCAGCGTCTTATCCGCCGTTCTTCGCCGCCCGGATAGTGCGCCAGATGCGCTCCGGGGTGGCCGGCATGTCGATGTGGCGCACGCCGTAGACCGACAGCGCGTCGACCACCGCATTGGCCACCGCCGGCATGGAGCCGACGGTGCCCGCCTCGCCGGCGCCCTTGACGCCGAGCGGATTGGTCTTGGTCGGCACCGGATTGCACTGCACGTCGATGTGGCACATGTCGGTGGCGCGCGGCATGCCGTAATCCATGAACGACGCCGTCAGCAATTGGCCGGACTCGGTGTCGTAGCGGATGTCTTCCTTGAGGATCTGTCCGGCGCCTTGCGCGATGCCGCCGTGGATCTGGCCCTTGAGCAGCAGCGGATTCATCACCGTGCCGACGTCGTCGACCACCTTGTAGCTGACCAGCTCGACAACCCCGGTCTCCTCGTCGATCTCGAGCTCGCAGACATGGCAGCCGTTGGGATAGTTGCCCGCCTTGGAGGTGTAGACCACGCTCGCCATGAGGCCGGGGTCCATGCCCTCGGGAACGCTCTTCGGATTGATCGACGCCTTGGCGATTTCCTTGAAGGTCATCGTGCGGTTGCTGCCGGTGACCATGAACACGCCGTCGCGCAACGTCACATCCTCAGGCTTGGCCTCGAGCAGATGGGCGGCGATCCGCGTCGCCTTCTCGACCACGCGTTGCGCGGCCACATGCACCGCCGAGCCTCCCATGGAGGACGAGCGCGAACCGCCGGAGCCATGGCCGAACGGCACCTTGTCGGTGTCGCCGGTGACGAACTGCACGTCCGTCATGGGCAGGCCGAAGGCGTCGCAGGCGATCTGCTTGAATACCGTTTCGTGGCCCTGCGCCGGTTGTCACCGAGCCGGCGAAGATGGTCGCGGTGCCGCTGCGGTCGAATCGGATCTCCGCGCCCTCGATGCCGGGCGATCCCGCCTTCTCGATGGTGTTGGAGATGCCGAGCCCGCGCAGCTTGCCGCGCTTGCGCGATTCGGCGCGGCGGCGCTCGAAGCCGCGCGTAGTCGGCCATGCCGAGCGCCAGGTTGAGATTCTTCTCGAACTCGCCGCTGTCGTATTTGAAGGTGAGGCCGGTCTTGTAGGGCATGGCCGAGGGCGGGATCGTGTTGATGCGCCGCAGCTCCGCCGGGTCCATGCCGATCTGGTCGGCCGCCAGATCGACGATGCGCTCGATCATGAAGGCGGCCTCGGGGCGGCCCGCGCCGCGATAGGGCCGCGTCGGATTGGTGTTGGAGAACACCGCCTTCACGTTCACGTAGATCGCCGGCGTGGTGTAGACGCCGGCCACCGAGCCGATGTTGTTGACCGGCGGATTGACGGTGCCCTGCATCAGATAGGCGCCGAGATTGGCGACGCTATGGATGCGCAATGCGAGAAACTTGCCGGCCTTGTCGAGCGCCAGTTCGACATCCACCACGTTGTCGCGGCCATGGGAATCGCTGAGGAACGATTCGGTGCGGTTGCTGATCCATTTGACCGGACGGCGAAGCAACTGGGAGGCGAGCAGCACGAGCGGCACTTCCGGAAAGACCGACGCCTTCATGCCGAAGCTGCCGCCGATGTCGCCGGCGATCACGCGGATCTTGTGCTCGGGCACCTTCATCAACTTCGACAGATTGCTGCGATAGGGATGCGCGCCCTGCAGCGCCGTGTAGACCGTGTAGTGATCGTCGGTCGCGTCGTAGTCGCCGATGCAGCCGCGCGGCTCGATGCTGCTCGCGGTCACCCGGTTGATGACGAACCGCTCCTGCGCCACATGGTCGGCCATGGCGAACGCCGCCTCGACCGCCGCCTTGTCGCCGCCCTCGTGCAGGAAGCAGAGATTGCCGGCGCAATCGTCCCATACCAGCGGCGCGCCGGGTGCCGCGGCCTCGACGGTGCCGGTGACGGCCGGAAGCGGCTCGTAATCCACCTCGACCAGGTCGGCGGCGTCGATCGCCTGGTAGAGCGTCTCGGCGACGATGAAGGCGACATAGTCGCCGACCCGGCGCACCCGGTCCTTCACCAGGGCGGGGAACGCCGGCACGTATTGCGGTGAGCCGTCCGGGCGTTTGTAGCCGCCGCCCGACGGGATGTCGCGCCAGCCCGAAGCCTGCCAGTCGGCGCCGGTCAGCACGGCGAGCACGCCGGGCGCCGCCCTGGCCTTGGTGGTGTCGATCGACAGGATCTTCGCGTGGGGATGGGGCGAGCGCAGCACGGCGCCATAGGACATGCGCGGCAGAACCACGTCGTCGACGTAGCGGCCGCCGCCTTTCAGCAGGCGTGGATCCTCGGAACGCGGAATGCCTTGGCCGAGCGCGTACTCTCCCATCGAAACCCTCCTGGCCCGCCGGGCGCTAAAACCGGTGCGCTGCGCCTGGCGGTGACCTATTCTTGTCGTGCCGCCCTGATTCTTAATGCGCTGGCCGGGACGGCGCCAGGGCTTCTTTTTCCGACCTCCCGCCAATCTGGAACGCATGAAGGATCGCCGATGCTGCTGATCGCCTTGTTCAAAGCCTTCGCGCAACTCGACGACCCGCCGCTGCGCAAGGTCATGTGGCGCGGCTTCGGACTTGCCGCCGGCCTGTTCGTGCTGCTGCTGGCGCTCGCCTCCTGGGGACTTTCCTCCCTGGCCATCTTTGGCATCGGCTGGCTCGATACCATCGTCGCCGGGCTCGGCGGACTGGGGGCCGTTTTCGTGGCCTGGCTGCTGTTTCCCGGCGCCATGCTGGCGGTCCAGGGCGTGCTGCTCGACGACGCGGCGGCCGCGGTCGAACGCAAACATTACCCCGACGTGACGGCAAAGCCGGCGCCGCTCGGCCAGACGCTGTCCGCCGCCATGCGGCTGGCCGGGCTGACCATCGCTCTCAATCTGCTGGCGCTGCCGTTCTATATCTTCGCCGCGCTGCTCACCCCCTTCATCTATTACGGCCTCAACGGTTATCTGCTGGGCCGCGAATATTTCGAGCTGGCGGCCCTGCGCCGGATGGATCCGACTCTGGCCCGCGCCATGCGCCAGCGCCATGGCGGAACCCTGTTCATGGCGGGCGTCATCGTCGCCGGCCTGTTCAGCATTCCCATCGTCGGCTGGTTCATGCCGGCCGTCGCGGCGGCTTTCATGGTGCATGTGTTCGAAGCCCTGCGGCGGCGCGACCACAGCCGGTGAGGCGGATTGCGCCCCCCGCCGCGCCGCGCTAACCTCTCGTCAAATACAAGCGAGCGGCGCGGCCATCAGGACCGTCCGCCATAACGGGAGGTCCCATGGGCAGTTTGCAGCAGGTCGCAGGTCGCGTCGGTTTATGGGGATTCGCTCTGGCCGCCGTGGCGCTGGCAGCACCCCACGCCTACGCCCAGTCGGAAGCCGATTTCTTCCGCGGCAAGAGCATCAACCTGGGCATCCCGAGCGATGCCGGCGGCGGCTACGACACCTATGTCCGGCTGCTCGCCCGCCACTACCAGAAGCACCTGCCGGGCAATCCCAACATGGTGCCGCAGAACGTGCCCGGCGGCGGCGGGCTGGTGCAGGCCAACCGGCTGTTCAACACCGAGCCCAAGGACGGGCTGCATATCGGCCTGGTGCGCGCCAGCGTGCTCTACGAAAGCGTGTTCGGCATGGCCGCGGCCAAGTTCGACGGCCGCCAGTTCGCCTGGATCGGCAATCTCAATGCCGACCGCGATACCTGCGTGTTCTGGCATACGGCGGGCGTCAACAGCCCGAAGGATTTCTACGGCAAGGAGGTGCTGGTCGGCGCGACCGGCACGGGCGCCATGTCGTTCTCGTTCCCGACCGTCTACAACGACGTGCTCGGCACCAAATTCAAGATCATCATGGGCTACAAGGGCACCGCCGACCGGGTGCTGGCGATGGAGCGCGGCGAATTGCAGGGCGCCTGCGGCCTGACCACGGGCACCTTCCGCGCCACCCTCGAGCAGCCCTACAAGGAAGGCAAGCTCAAGCTCGCCACCATCGCCGGCCTGTCGAAGGACCCCAACTTTCCCGACGCACCCAATATCCTCGACGAGGCGAAGCGGCCCGAGCAGCGCCAGGCGCTCGAATTCCTGTTCGCCCAGATGGAGATCGGCCGCGCCATGGCGGCGCCGCCCGGCACGCCCGCCGCGCGCGTCGATATCTTGCGCAAGGGCTTCGACGCCACGGTGAAGGACCGTGACTTCCTCGCCGATGCCGAAAAGCTGAAGCTCGATATCTCGCCGATCTCCGGCGCCGAAACCGCCGCCGTGGTCGAGAAATTCTACGCTACGCCCGACGCGGTGGTGCAACGCGTGCGCGCCGCGCTGGCCTCGGAAACGCGGTGATTTCCGCCGCAGGCGGTGAGAAATTCCGCCATCGGATACCGCGTGCATTGACGGCATCGAAGGATCGCCGTCCTCGGGCTTGACCCGAGGATTCATTTGTCGATCGCCCGACCGCTTGAGTGCGCGGCCTTGTTCGATGGATGCTCGAGTCAGGTCCGAGCCGAAGAATTGAGGAGCGGCATGGATCACCCGGCCTCTTCTCATGTTACAATAAAAAAATGACCATGCCCTCCTCGCGCTTATGGGATTCGCTGACCTGGCAGGATGTCCAGGCGCTCGACCGCGACAAGACGGTCGCGGTGCTGCCGGTCGCGGCGACCGAGCAGCATGGCCCGCATCTGCCGCTCTCGGTCGATGCCACGATCAACCACGGCGTGCTCGCGCGCAGTCTCGAACTGCTGCCGGCCGATTTGCCGGTTCTCGTGCTGCCGGCGTTGCCGGTCGGCTACAGCGAAGAGCACGCGGCTTTTCCCGGCACGCTGTCCATCGGCGCGGCAACCTTGCAGCAGCTCTGGACGGAGATCGGCGAATCCGTGCATCGCGCGGGCTTGCGCAAGCTGGTGATCTTCAATAGCCACGGCGGTCAGCCTCAGATCGCGCAGATCGTCGCGCGGCACCTGCGCGCCACCCACGGCATGATGGTGGTGGTGGCGAGCAGCTATGGCTTTGGCGAACCCCGAGCGATGTTCAGCGCCGACGAACGGCGTCACGGCATCCATGGCGGCGCCAACGAGACCTCGCTGATGCTGCATCTCGCGCCGGACCTGGTGCGCCGCGACAAGCTGGCGAATTTCCCCTCCGCCGCCGCCGAGGTCGAGAAACGCCACAAGGCGCTGCGTCTGGAGGGTGACCTGAACACCGGCATCGGCTGGCAGACCCAGGATCTCAATCCGCTCGGCGCCTGCGGCGATGCCACCGCGGCGAGCGCCGAGGCCGGAAGGGCCTTGCTCGAGCACACCGCGCAACGGCTGTCCACGCTGTTGGCAGAGGTCTCCGCCTATCCGCTATCCGCCCTCAAGGACGGGCCGGCACGCCGCTGACCGGCCGCTCAGCGTCCGAGCATACGCAGCAGGATGCGGTCGCGCCGGATGAAGTGGTGGAAGAGCGCGGCGGCAATATGCATCGCGACCAGCCCAGCGATGGCGAATCCGACCAGCCGGTGATACATCAGCAGCGTTTCGCTCAGCGGCCTGTCCTGGGCGACGACCGGCGGCAGATCGAACAGCCAGAACACGTTGACCGCCGCGCCATAGGCCGAGGTCGCCCACCAGCCGAGCAGCGGTTGCAGCAGCAGCAGCGCGTAGAGCCCATAGTGATTGAGGTGTGCCGCCAGCTTCTGCAACGGATGCAGGTCGTCTGGTAAGGGTGGCGGCGGATTGCGCCAACGGTAGATCAGCCGGATGAGGACCAGCGGGAAGATCAGGACGCCGACCGAGCGGTGCAAGTTGAACAACAGATTCTGCAGGTCGCCCTCCGGCAGGTTCCCCATCACCACACCGGCCGGGATCATGAACAGCACGAGCGCCGCCGTGATCCAGTGAAGCGCGATCGCAACCGGTGAATACCTGTCCGCAGACATCGGTTGGGATGTCATCGCCCCGGTCGCCATCGTCCCCTCCCCCTTGCGTGTCGCTAAATCCCCGGCGCGTGCTTCGCGCAGTTATGCAGCTCATCGAGCAGATGTCCGGCGCGCCGTGCCTTGGCGTCGAGATAGCGGCGGTTCTCATGATTGACCGGCGCGATCAGGGGAATGCGCCCCATGATCTCGATGCCGGCGTCGGCCAGGCCGCTCACCTTGCCCGGATTGTTGGTCAGCAGGAAAACCTGCTGGATACCCAGAAGGCTGAGCATGCGCGCCGCGATGTCGTAGCGCCGCTCGTCGCTTTCGAAGCCGAGCGCCATGTTGGCGTCGATGGTGTCGAGGCCGGTGTCCTGCAGCGCGTAGGCGCGCATTTTGTTGGCCAGCCCGATGCCGCAGCCTTCCTGATCGAGATAAAGCAGCACGCCGCCGTCGTCGCGCAGGATCTCGATCGACATGCGCAACTGGTCGCCGCAGTCGCAGCGCAGCGAGCCGAACGAATCGCCGGTCAGGCAGGATGAATGCAGCCGCACAGGGATAGGCTTGGCAAGGTCCGGCGCGCCGATGACGACCGCCGTCCAGGTCGCACCCATGGCATCGCGAAACACGATGAATTCACTGTCGCTGCCCAGACGCAGGGCGACCTTCGCGCGCGAGATCAGCTTGAGCGAGCGGGCGCTGGCGGCGCGAAAGCCCATGATGTCGTCGGTCGTGACGCGCAGGGCGGCCGGGAACTGGTCCGCCGCGCTCAGCGGCAGCGTGATTGCCGCCGGCAGCAGGTGGCAGAGTTTCGCCAATTCGACGATCGCCGCATCGGCGCGGTCGCCGAACGCGGCGGGCCGCGCCGTCCTGGCATCCGGCCCGGTCGCCAGGGTCACGATGTCTTGATAGGTTTCCGCGGCCTTCAGCCTTATGGTGGCGGCGTCCGCGGCGACGGCACGCGGCAGCCGCGCCTTGGTGGCGGAGATGGCGAGGGCGAGCGTGTCGCGCGAAATCTCGCGCAGCTGTTCCAGGCGATGCGGCGTCAGGGCTTCGATCGAGAGGGCGAGCCGCGCCGTTTTGCGATCGGCAACCACCACGGGATTGCCCGCTTGAAAGTCACCCAGTGCGCGTTGCACGGCGGTAAAGCCGGCATCGAGAAACAAATCGTCGGACACGCAGACACCTCCATCCTCGCTTATTTGCACAGGGTCAGGTTTGACAATGGATGGGATCGCCACGGAAAGACTCGACCTATGCTAGACTGTTTGAATACTGGCTACAATCTCAGTTGCTGGCTCCCATAGCCGCCCCGCATGCAGTCCATGGATACCGAACGAGTTATTACGGACAAAGCCTGGTCCCGGATCATTGCCGCGCGCGAAAATCGTTCATTGTCGATCGCCGAACCCTGGCGTTCGCTCTTTGCCCCGCTGGTGCGGCATGACGGCGACCGGCCCTGGGTGATCGGGCAGTTGGGCCAATCACTCGACGGCCGCATTGCGACCCCGACCGGCCATTCCCATTACATCAACGGCAAACCGGCGATCGTTCATCTGCATCGCCTGCGCGCCCTGGTCGACGCGGTCGTGGTCGGCATCGGCACGGCGCTCGCCGACGATCCGCAATTGACCGTGCGCCACGTGACGGGGCCCGATCCCGCCCGTATCGTCATCGACACCAAGGGCCGCCTGCCGGCCGATGCGAAGCTGCTGCGCGATGATGGCTGCCGCCGCGTCGTCGTCACCGAGTCGGACACCGAGATCCGTCCGGCGCGCGGTGTCGAAATCCTGCGCATCCCGCGCGGACCGACCGGGCAGCTCGATCCGGTCGCCATCATCCACGGCCTGCACGCACTGGGTTTCCAGCGCATCCTGGTCGAAGGCGGCATGACGACCGTCTCCGCCTTCCTCGCCAGCCGTTGCCTCGACCGGCTGCATATCGCCATCGCGCCGCTCATCCTCGGCTCGGGACCGGTCGGGCATGTCGCTGCCGGCGATCGAAAGGGTCGACCAGGGCTTGCGCCCGGCGACTGCCGTCTACCGGCTGGGACAGGATCTGCTGGTCGATTGCGATCTGACGAACGCCTGAGCTCAGCGCGGCACGGCCCAGATGTCGAGGTGGCCGACTGTCATGGTGACGCGCCCCTCGGCGACCCAGGCCAGGCGCTGGTCGCGCCACCGGGTCAGGGCCGGCAGATCCAACATTTCGAGCTCGCTCACCGCCGCAAACCATCCTTCGACCATCATCCGTTGCACGTCGCATTCCGTGCTAGCCAGGCGCCAATCGGCGCGGCCGCGCGTCACCTCATAGCCGGCGGCGGCGAGTTTCCGCGCCGCGGCGGCGCCCGCCAGCGGACCGAGCGCCGGGCCGAAGCCCTTGTCCCGCTGCTGGTGCCGGTCGAATGCGGCGGACACCGCATCATCCAGCGGATGCCGCGGGTCGCATGCGACCTCGCCATCGTAGGACATCGCCAGATAGACCGGCAGCCGGCGCGCCGCAGCGCTCCGCACCAGACGATCGAGCCAGGCATCGGAGACCAGATCGATGAATGCCGACGACACGACAAGATCGGCGTCGATCGCCAGCACATCCTCGATCGCCTCGGCCAGATTAGCTAAACGGGACTGTGTGTGGATGGTTCCGGTTCCCGCGCACGTGGCGTCGCGCAGCAGGGCCGGCTCGTCGTCGATGAGATGCCAATCCTGAAGCGCCGGCAAGCGAGGCGAAAGCGCGCGCACGATGGAACCCCGACCGGAGGCGAGATCGATCGCGGTCACCGATTCCCGCGTGCTGAAATAACGCTCGATGGCGGCGAGAATGTCCGGATTGCGCGATCGCTGGTCGATCGGCTCTCGCAGACTGAGCCAGTCCGCGGAGAAGCCGCTCACGGCGTGACCGCTTCGACGGCCCGCGCGAAGAGTTCCGCGCTGCGCGTCCACTTGGGCAATAGAGTTGCCGCGCGTTTCGCCGCCGCCGCATAACGCGCACGTCCATCGGGCTGCGTGATCAATTCGCGCAGCGAATCGACAAGCGCCGGCATGTTGCCCGGGGGCACGAGAATGCCGGTTCCCTTCGGCACCGCCTCGGGAATTGCGCCGCCAGTCGTGCCGATGACCGGCAGGCCGCGCGCGAGCGCCTCGGCGAAGACCATGCCGTAACCCTCGTAGTACGACGCGAGCACGAACACGTCGGCCTCATGATACGCCTGGGCGACATCGGAGTCCGACACCGCGCCCGCGAGACGCACGCGGTCCGCCAAGCCGACATAGGAAATCGTATTGCTCAAGTGGGCGGCGGCCGCGGCGTCGCGCGTCAGATCGCCGACGATGGTCAGGCGCCAGGGCAGATCCTTGAGCACCGCCAGGGCCGCGATCAGCAGATCATGACCCTTGCGCCGCGTCACCGCCCCGACGGACAGCAGATTGACGACGCCATCCATACTGCCTTTTGCCGGAGGCGCCGGGTCGCTGCCGGGCGGCGCCACGGTGATCAGCGCGTCATCCACGCCGTAGTCGGTGGCGAGGATGGCCGCCGTGGTGTTGCTCGTGGCGATCACATGGCGCGCGGCCGCGAGCGCCTGATATTCGCTGACGCGCAGCGCCGCGACGCGTGCCGGCATCAGGCCGGTTTCCAGGGCGAGCGGATGATGCACCAGAGCGATGAGTGGATTGTCGCGCAAATGCTGGCCGATGTCGCCGAGCGTGCCGAGCGCGAGCCCATCGATCACGACCGGCACGCCGGGCGGCAGAGCCGCCAGTGTCGTGTAGGTCGCCACCAGCGTGGAAATATCCGGATCGGGAAAGCGTTCGCTCAAATTGCGGATATCGATGTGCCAGCCCCGCGCGCGCAGCTCGGCGATGATGCGGCGGTCGTAGACATAGCCGCCGGTCGGCGTCTCCAGGCTGCCGGGTAGCGCGAAGACCAATTGTTTAGGCAACCGGGCCCTCGTACCAGGCGCGGGCGATATGGGATTCGGACAGTGTCACGCGGATCATTGCGATGTCCTTCGCGACGCGGCCGAGTTCGTCTTTCTTCACCCGCTCGGCCAGGCGGTCGAACACATGCTTGGCGAGGAATTCGGTGGTGGTGTTCTGCGCCTTGAACTGCGTCACGTCATCGAGGTTGCGGTAATTGAGCGGCTCCAGAACCTCGCGCAGAATCGCCGTCGCCTTGCCGATATCGACCACCAGCCCGGCCACATCCAGCTCCCGGGTGAAGAACGCCGCGTCGACCACGAAGGTGGCGCCGTGCAGCCGCTGCGCCGGCCCGAAGACCTCGCCGTCGAAGCTGTGGGCAATCATGATGTGGTCGCGGACCTCGACGGCAAACATGCGATCTCCTACGGGACGTTGACGGGATTGGATCAATAGGCGACGAGCTGGCAGAGCGTGCCGCTGCCCGGCGCCAGAATGGCGGGCAGCCGCCCGGGCAGCGCATCGAACCGGCAGGCCGGCTCGAGCAGCGCGTCGAGCCGCGCATCCTGCAGCAGCTCGAGCGCCGCGGCCAGCCGTCTGGCATAGTCCCAGCGGCTGCGTTGGTTGGGCGCCACCTGGCCGACCTGGCTCGAGATGAGCCGCAGCCGCCGGCTGTGGAAGCCGCCGCCGAGCGCCACCGGAATCTGCCCTTCGCCGTACCAGCTCATTTCGACAACCGTCGCCTCGTCACCCGCCGCCGCCAATGCCGTATTCAGGCCGGCCGACGAGCCGCTGGCGTGGAACACGAGATCGCAGTCGGCCGGCGCCTGATCGGGGGCTCGGAAACCGACACCCAGGGCGGCGGCGATGCGCGCCCGTTGCGGCTGAATGTCGATCAATGTGACATCGGCGCCCGGCATCCGGCCGGCCAGATAGGCGACCAGGCAGCCCACGACGCCGGCGCCGACCACGGCGATCCGGCTGGCGGGGGCCGCGCCGCCGTCCCATAGCGCGTTGAGCGCGGTTTCCATATTGGCGGCCAGCACGGCCCGCGCGGGCGGCAGCCCTTCCGGCAGCGCGGTGACGGCCGCGCGCGGCAAGCTATAGAGGGTCTGATGAGGGTGCAGGGCGAACACGGCGCGGCCCGCCAGATCGGACGGCCCGTCCTCGACCTGGCCGACCGCGGCATAGCCGTATTTGACCGGAAAGGGGAATTCGCCGGCCTGAAACGGCGCCCGCATGCGGCCATATTCGCTGGCCGGCACCCGGCCGTGGAACACCAGGCTCTCGGTGCCGCGGCTGATGCCGCTGAACAGAGCGCGAACACGGATATCGCCGTTGGCCGGCGCGGCAACCGGCTCGTCGCGCCATTCGGCCTGGCCGGGCGCCACGAACCACAGTGCCTTAGAATTTCCACTTATTGCCATTACGACTGGTCCACGGACATACTGCCGGCGAACAATAGGGCGTAGGAACCTATTACGCAAACCGGCGCGGCTGTCCGCACCAACCGCAACCCATGACCTCAGCCCTATCTTGAGAAGCCCTCCCGCACCGATGATCGTCACATCCGCTTCCGTTCGCTGGCGGCGCGCCGGCTTTGCCCTGGCCGCGACCGCGACCTTTTTCGCCATGCTCGCGCTCATGGCTTACACGCTTTCGCCGGGCGGCCTCGACATCGTCGACTGGCTGATGCTGGCGGCCTTCGCCATCACCCTGCCCTGGTCGGTCATCGGCTTCTGGAATGCGGTGATCGGCTTCACCCTCATGCTGTTCTCCCGGACACCGGAGGCCGTCTCGTCGCCGGTGGCGAAGCTCGGTCTCGGCGATACCCCGATCACCGCGCGCACCGCCATCCTGGTCTGTGTGCGCAACGAGGACACGGCGCGGCTGCGGCGCAATCTCGAAGCCATGCTCGAGCGGTCTGGCGACCAGCGGCGCGGCCGACAAGCTGCACTGCTTCATCCTGAGCGACAGCTTCAAGCCGGAAATCTGCACGGCCGAGGAAATCCTCAGCGACGAGTTGGCGCGCCGCTACGAGGGCCGGCTCGCGGTGACCTACCGCCGGCGCGACGTCAACACCGGTTACAAGGCGGGTAACATCCGCGATTTCTGCGACCGTTGGGGCCGCGGTTTCGATCATATGGTGGTGCTCGACGCCGACAGCTTCATGAGCACCAGGGCGATCCTGCGCCTGATCCGCGTCATGCAGGACGATCCCAAGCTCGGCATCGTGCAGAGCCTGGTGGTCGGTCTGCCGAGCACCAGCCCGTTCGCGCGCATCTTTCAGTTCGGCATGCGGCTCGGCATGCGCTCCTTCACGCTCGGCAGCGCCTTTTGGCAGGCCGATTGCGGGCCCTATTGGGGCCACAACGCCATCATCCGCGTGAAGCCGTTCATCGAACAGTGCGACCTGCCGCTGGTCGACGGCAAGCACATCCTGAGCCACGACCAGGTCGAAGCCGCGCTCATGCGGCGCGCCGGCTACGAGGTCCGCGTGCTGCCGTTGGAAGACGGCAGCTGGGAGGAGAATCCGCCGACCCTGCTCGAATTCATGCGCCGCGACCTGCGCTGGTGCGAAGGCAACATGCAGTATTGGCGCTTGCTCCGCCTGCCCGGCTTGCATGGGCTGAGCCGCTTCCAGCTGTTCTTCGCGATCCTGATGTATATCGGTTCGCCCGCCTGGATGAGCTTCGCCTTCCTCGCCTCGACGCGCCATGTCTTCCTCCCTGCCGACGGCCCGGTGTTCCGGCCCGATACGGGGCCGCTGCTGCTGATGTTCGTGCTCGGCATGACCTTTGCGCCCAAGCTCGCCACGGTGTTCGACGTGCTGACGCGGAGCGAGCTGCGCCGTTCGTTCGGCGGTTTCTTCCGCTTCACGTTCAATCTGGCGCTCGACACCGTCTTCACCACCATCCTCGCGCCGATCATGGCGGTGACCCACACGGTGTTCATCGGCGGGCTGTGCGTCGGCCGCACCATCGGCTGGACCGCGCAGTTGCGCGACGACCACGCGGTATCCTTCGCGACGGCCTTCGGGCGGCTCTGGGTGCAGACCATGGTGGGCGCCGTGGGCGTCTGGTGGTTCGGCCAGATCTCGGCCGCCGCGCTGCTCTATTCCCTGCCCCTGATCGGCAGCCTGGTCGTCGCGGTGCCCTTCTCGATGATCACCGCCGTGCCGCCGCTCGGCATGCTCTTCGCCCGCTTCGGCATCGCGCGCATCCCCGAGGAGACGGCGCCGCCCGAGGCGATCGGCGGCCTCGGCCTCGCCGCCATCGCCGCGGTCGCGCCGGCGCGCCCCGCCGTGGCCGGCGCGGTACCGTGAGCGGAGGCGAGAGCCTCGCCGACCGTTTCCATTCCGCCTATGGCGTCCTGCGATCGCTGCGCATCTATTACACCGACCGGCGGCGCCACCGTGCCATGGATGCGCTCTATGCGCAGTTCACCGAGCCCGGCGATCTCGTGTTCGACATCGGCAGCCATGTCGGCGACCGCATCGCATCCTTCCGCCGCCTCGACTGCCGGGTGATGGCGGCCGAACCGCAGCCCGCCCTCGCGCGCGTTCTGACGCTGCTCTATGGCTGGCGGCGCGACGTGACCATCCTGCAGGCCGCCGTCGGCGCCGCCGAGGGCACCCTGGACCTCCATCTCAACCTCGCCAACCCGACGGTCGCCACCGGCTCGGAAGCCTTCATCGGCGCGGCCGGGAATGCCGAGGGTTGGCGCCAGGAGCGCTGGACGAAGCGCGTCACCGTGCCGCAGACCACGCTCGATGCCCTGATCCGAATTCACGGCAAGCCCGCTTTCGTGAAAATCGACGTCGAGGGATTCGAAGCCGACGTCCTCGCCGGATTGTCGCAGCCCGTGGCGGCGCTGTCCTTCGAGTTCACCATCATCCAGCGCGATGTCGCCCTGGCTGCCTTGGATCGCTGCGCGGCCCTGGGGCGTTATCACTTCAATGCGGCGCTCGGCGAGAGCCAGAGGCTTCTGTTCGCCCAATGGCTTGACGCGGCAAAGCTGCAGGATTGGCTGAACTCACTACCGGATTCGGCGAATTCCGGCGATATTTACGCCCGTCTGCAGCCATGACAACGAGGTCCCGTGGCCCGCACCATCGACGGCGATTATCAGGTGATCGAAGCACCGCGCGTGATTCGCGCGGCGCCGGTCGATTCCGCGGTACCCGAATCCCAGGCCAGGGGCTGGTGGCTCGCCGCGTTGGCGCTCGCCGTCGCCTGGTTCATCTATGTCATTCCCTGGCTGTTCCAAGGCTACGTGATTCCGTGGGACGCCAAGGACTATTATTACCCGGTGTTGCGCTTCCTCGCGGGATCGCTCGCGCAGGGCGAGTCCGGCGAATGGAATCCCTACCTCTATAGCGGCTTTCCCGCGATCGCCGATCCGCAGTCGTGGTTTTTCACGCCGACCTTCCGGCTGTTCGCCGCGCTCGACGCGGCGCCGTCGATGACGCGCATGGACGCGGTCGAGCTGTTGCATCTGCTGCTTGGCGCCATCGGCCTGCTCATGCTGTGCCGCGCGCTCGGGCTGCGGCCGCTTGCCGCCACCATTGCCGGCCTCGTCTTCATGTTCGGCGGAGTCGCCGCGAGCCGGCTGCAGCACACCCTGATGATCGTGAGCTACGCCTGGCTGCCTTGGGCGCTGCTGCTGCTCACACTCGCCTGCGACTCAGCGCGGCGCGACCGCCGCCTGATCTACGCCGCGGCGTTCGGGCTGGTCGCCGGACTCATGGCGGTCGACCGCGATCAGGTCGCCTTGCTCAATTGCCTGCTGCTGCTCGGCATGGCGGGCTGGCAGGTCGCGCGGCGGCTGTGGCCGCAGCCGCGCGCCGCCCTGCGCACCGCGCTCGAACTCATGCCGGCGGCGGTCACCGGCCTGCTCGTGCTCGCGATTCCCATGCTGCTCACCCTCGATTTGCTCGCCATGAGCACGCGGCCGGAGATCGACTACGCCACCGCCGCCCACGCGTCGCTGCAACCGGCGTCGCTGCTCACCCTGTTGCATCCGGACATCTACGGCTCGCTGCAGCCGGACGGCTATTGGGGGCCGGGCCGGCCTGCCCTGGATGGCGCTTTCGGCGACTCGGCTACGACTGGACCGACGAGGCGGTCAGCCATCTCTATATCGGCCTCGTGCCGCTGGCCCTGCTCGGCGTCGCGTTCGCGATCCGCAAGCCGCGCCATCCCTATCGCGGATTCTTCATCGCCGCCTGGATCGCCAGCCTGCTCTATGCCATCGGCGCCTACACGCCGGTGTTCCGTTTCATCTACGATTGGGTGCCCGGCGTCGATCTGTTCCGCCGCCCCAATGACGCCGCCTTCCTGGTCAATTTCGGATTCGCCATCCTGGTCGGATTCGCCGCCCATGCGGTGCTGACGCGCGAGCCGGACGAGCGGCCGGTATCGAAGCTGCGGCTGCTGCTGCCCATCGTCATCCTCGCCGCGGCCGCGGCCGCCGCGCTGTGGCTCGGCCAGCGGTTCGGCCATGCCGAGGATACGCTGCGCGCCGTCGTCATTGTCCGTGCCGCTGCTGCTGATCGTGGCCACTATCATCCTGTGGGGACGCGCGCGGTGGCGCTTCTCGCTGTTTGCCGGCGCCCTCGTCGCACTGACAGCCGGCGATCTGATCTGGCATCATTCCGGCGCTGCGTTCAGCGCTCACCCGCAGGAAACCATCGCCGCCTACCGTCCGGACGGCGTGGCGCTGGCCGACGAAATCCGCGCGCGCCTCGGCACCGGGACAACGCGCGGCCGCGCCGAGATCTTCGGACTCGGCGGTTCGTGGCAGAACGCGGCGCTCGCCTATCAGCTCGAGCAGACGCTCGGCTACGACCCGGTGCGCCTGCGCGACTACGAGGCGGCAACCGGCAGCCTGCAGAACAACCATCTGCCGGAACGACACCTCACGGAGACGTTCACCGGCTATGACAGCCCCCTGGCGCGCGCGCTCGGCATTCGCGTCGTGGCGACCGGCGCGCCGATCGAAACCATCCTGCCGCGCGACGCGATCAAATCGCTGACCTTCCTCGGCCAGCACGGCGAGGCTTATCTCTACCAGAACAAAGATGTGCTGCCGCGAGTGATCGTGGCGCCCCTCGGCAGCCCCACCGATGCCACTGCCCCTGCCGGTACGGACGTCGCCATCGACACCGCGTTGGCGCGCATCGCCGTGGCCGGCCAGGCCGAGATCGTATCTTATCGCCAATCGCGGATTCAGGTCTGGGTCCGGCTGACCCAGCCGGGCTTCCTGATCCTGCACGACATCTACCATCCGGCCTGGCGCGCGCGGGTCGACATCCGGCCCGTGCCCGTGCTGCGCGCCAACGGCCTGTTCCGCGCCGTGGCCCTGCCGGCCGGCGAGCACAACGTGGTCTTCACCTTCGAGCCGCTGAATCGGGACGCGCTGATGGAAGCGGCCGGGCGGGTGCGGAAGGCCTACGGCGGTCGTCGATAGCTTCAAAAAAATCGTCATGCCCGCCCACGTGATAGAGCCGCAACGCGTGGCTCTCCAGGCCGCCGACGATCTCGCGCAGGCTCGCCGCGCCCGACAGCTGTCCATACAGCAGAGCGATGAACTGGCTCTTGGTCGCCAGTCGCCGCACCCGGCGATCCGCCCCATGCGTCGCCACCAACCGCTCAAATGTCGCCCAAGGAATACGCTTCAGCAGATCATGGAAAACGCTATTCTGATGCCGCACGGTGTTGCCTCCGAGTTCGTGTCCACTCGACGCGTCCAACGTCTGAACACGAGTAGAATCGACACCGTGCAACCCGTCCACAAAATTTAAACCGGACAGCAGTGGATCAAGTCCGGGGTGACAAATTTTTGTGCGCGAAATGGCCCGGTCAAACCGGACATTACGAAAAAGACGAGCGCCTGAAATGGCCCGGTCGAGCCGGGTCATGACGAAACAACAAAAATCGTTCTGCGATCCGCTAAGCCGCCTCGTCCAGCGCGTCGCCGAGCACATTGACGATGCGCTCGATCTGCGGCTTGTCGATGATGAGGGGCGGCGACAGGGCGATCACGTCGCCGGTGACGCGCACCAGCACGCCCGCCTTGAAGCAGGCGAGGAAGACGTCGTAGGCGCGCGCGCCCGGCGCGCCGGAACGCGGATCGACCTCGGCCGCGCCGACCAGGCCGATGTTGCGGATGTCGATGACGTGGCGGCGCCCTTTCAGCGAATGAACCGCATCCTGCCAGAACGGCGCCAGTTCGGCGGCGCGCGCGAACAGGTTCTCGCGCTTGTAGATGTCGAGCGCGGCCAGGCCGGCGGCGCAGGCCACCGGATGGCCGGAATAGGTATAGCCGTGGAAGAATTCGATCAGGTGCGGCGGCCCCGCCATGAAGGCGTCGTGGATCGCCCGCTTGACCAGCACCGCGCCCATCGGCACGGCGCCGTTGGTCAGGCCTTTCGCGGTCGTGATGATGTCCGGGATCACGTTGAAATGCTGCGCGGCGAAGGGCGCGCCAAGCCGGCCGAAACCGGTGATGACCTCGTCGAAGATCAGCAGGATGCCGTGGCGGTCGCAGATCGCGCGCAGCCGCTCGAGATAAGTCTTCGGCGGAATCAGCACGCCGGCCGAGCAGGCGACCGGCTCGACGATGACGGCGGCGATGGTCTCCGCGCCATGCAGCGCCACCAGGCCCTCCAGATCGTCGGCGAGATCGGCGCCATGCTCCGGCGCGCCGCGCGAGAAACTGTTGCGCTTGATGTCGTGGGTATGGCGCAGGTGGTCGACACCGGGCAGATGGAGGAAGGCGCGCCGGTTGTTGACGATGCCGCCGACCGAGACGCCGCCGAAATTGACGCCGTGATAGCCGCGCTCGCGCCCGATCAGCCGCGTTCGCGAACCCTCGCCGCGCGCCTTGTGATAGGCGAGTGCGATCTTGAGCGCGGTATCCACCGACTCCGATCCGGAGTTGGTGAAGAACACCCGGTCGAGCCCGGGCGGCGCGATGGCGGCGATGGCTGCCGCGAGATCGAACGCGGCCGGATGACCCATCTGGAAGGCCGGCGCATAGTCCAGTGTGTCGAGCTGGCGGGAGACGGCCTGGGTGATCTCCGGCCGGGCGTGGCCGGCATTGACGCACCACAGCCCGGCCGTGCCGTCGAGCACCTGCCGGCCGTCGATGGTCGTGTATTGCATGCCCTTGGCGGCCACGAACAGGCGCGGATCGGCCTTGAACTGGCGGTTGGCCGTGAACGGCATCCAATAGTGCGACAGATCGGGCGCGTTGGCGTTTTTCGATGAACTGCTCATGCGTCTTGCATATCGCATCCGCGCCGCGCATGCCAGCGCCGGAACGCGGCTCAGCGGGGCTCGTCCTCCTCCGTCCCCGAGCGCCACGGCAGATCTTCGCCGCTCAGGGGTATCAGCCTGTCGTCGTCGGGAATGAAATCCTTGCGCTCCCAGGAGAAGAACAGCAGGACGACGTAGCGGGTCTCATGGGAGAAGCCGAACTGCGGCTCCGACACGCCGAGCAGGCGTCCATCCTTGGCGCTCGTAGCCGACGCCGGCGAACTTGGCGACACCCTTGCGCTCCGCCTTCTTGAACAGCGCGATCTCAGGAAACTTGATCGCGTCGGAGGCCGGGACCGGAATCTCGAATTCCGGAATGCCGAGCAGGAATTTGTTTTCGTCGATCGACAGCGCGCCCGAACGGATCTCGACGACCACGTCCGCGGCGGCGCGGTCGGCCACGAGAGCCGCGCCCCGCCGCAGCAGGCCCGCGCGCATGGTGGCGATGGCGTATTTCGAATCGAGCCCTTCGACGTTGGAGGAATCGACGAACACCTTGCTGTGTTCGGGAAGGTCGATATCCAACCGGTCGGCGGCGCGGTCGGCCGCGGCGGAAATCAGCAGTTGTTCGGTGGCGGTGCGTTGCGGACTGGTTTCGCGCCGTGTGCTGCAGGCGGCGGCCGTCAGCGCAAGGCAAAGCACGATGAAGAGTTCTCAGAGGTGTCATGGAGGGGATCCGAACGCCGTGGGGGTCCTGGCGCTCTACCATCGCGGCGGCCGACCGCGAAATGGCAAATGACGAACGCGGTTCATAGGCGCGAAAAAGACAGATTTTCGATACGACAATACCGCGAATGCCGATAGACTTATTCCGGTCTCCAGCCTGCACCCTGCTTCCCGCTCATGAATTTCCTCTCCATCTATGCCCGCGTGCTGAAGCTGCTGGCGCCCGAAAAGGGCCTCGCCATTATGCTCGCCGTGGCCAATCTGGTGCTCGCCGCGCTGCAGTTCCTCGAGCCGGTGCTGTTCGGCAAGGTGGTCGACACCCTGAGCAACGCCCCGGGCAAGCCGGCCGACGAGGTGTGGCACGCGGCCTTCATCCTGCTGGCGATCTGGGGCGGTGTCGGCATCTGCGAGATCGTCGCCAACATCCTGGTGGCGCTGCAGGCCGACCGCATGGCCCACCGGCGCCGCCTCGCCGCCCTGGTCGTATTATTTCGAGCATGTGCTCGCGCTGCCGATTTCCTATCACGCCCAGACCCATTCGGGCCGGCTGCTCAAGATCATGCTGCAGGGCATCGACAGCCTGTTCGGCATCTGGCTCGCCTTCTTCCGCGAGCATCTCTCGACCTTCATCATCCTGATCGTGCTGCTGCCGATGACCGTGCTGATGAACTGGCGGCTGGCGCTGCTGCTCATCGTGCTCATGGTGATCTTCGCGGTGCTCACCGTGCTCGTCATCATGCGCACCGAGAGCGGCCCAGGCCGAGGTGCAGACCTTCCATTCGGAATTGGCCGAGCGGGCCGGCGACGCGCTGGGCAATATTCACCTGATCCAAAGCTTCGTGCGCCTCGCCCTGGAGGTGCAGCAGCTCGGCGAGATGACCGCGCGCACGCTGAAGGCGCAGTTCCCGGTGCTCAACTGGTGGGCGGTGGTCAGCGTGCTGACCCGCGCCTCCTCGACCATCACGGTCATCGCCATCTTCCTGCTCGGCACCTGGCTGTTCCTGCGCGGCGAAACGACGGTCGGCGAGATCGTCAGCTTCATGGGCTTCGCCACGCTGCTGATCGGCCGGCTCGAGCAGGCCATGAGCTTCGCCGGGCGGCTGTTCTTCGACATGCAGGTGCTCAAGGAATTCTTCGACGTGCTCGACACCCGCAGCTCGGTGACCGAGAAGCCGAACGCCACCGAACTCGGCCGGGTCGCCGGCGAGGTCGGCTTCTCCCACGCCACCCTGTCCTACGGCGGCGCGCGCCCGGCGGTCGTCGACCTCACCTTCAAGGCGCCGGCGGGTACCACCGTGGCGCTGGTCGGCGCGACCGGCTCGGGCAAGAGCACGGCCATGGCCTTGTTGCACCGGCTGTGGGACCCGCAGGACGGCCATATCCTGGTGGATGGCATCGACATCCGCGACGTGACGCTGACCTCGCTGCGCCACAATATCGGCGTGGTGTTCCAGGACAGCCCGATGTTCTACCGCACCATCGCGGAGAACCTGCGCGTCGGCAAGCCGGACGCGACCGACGCGGAGCTGATCGAGGCCGCCAAGAAGGCCCAGGCCCACGATTTCATCATGGAGCAGCCCGACGGCTACAACACCATGGTCGGCGAGCGCGGCCGCACGCTGTCGGGCGGCGAGCGCCAGCGCATCGCCATCGCGCGCGCCCTGCTCAAGGACCCGCCCATCCTGATTCTCGACGAGGCGACGAGCGCGCTCGATACGGTGACCGAGGCCAAGGTGCAGGAGGCGCTCGCCGTCCTGATGCAGGGACGCACGACCTTCATCATCGCCCACCGGCTGTCCACCGTGCGCGACGCCGACCTGGTGCTGGTCATGGACCACGGCCGCATCGTCGAGCGCGGCAGCTATCAGGAACTGCTCGCCAAGGGCGGCATGTTCACCAGCCTGGTCAAGGCCCAGATGCTGGCGGCGGAGGCTTAGGGAGGCGAACCATCGGCCTGCGGTCGCGCGGCAACTTCATAATGGGAAGCGTCGCTGCCGTCGCCGTCCCGCTTGCCCGGAATCACCCTGGCGCTCGTATGAAAAAGATGGACCTCGAGAGAAGCGTCGGGCTGCCGCTTTAAGCAAACCAGATGAACTCGCCCCGCTTTTTCCTCGTCTTGAGCCCCGGCATTCCCCGCGGCGAAATCGACGCGGATGATGTCGCCCAGGGCTTTGCTGCGGCTGAAGGCAAGGTCCAAAAAATCATAGGTGGCGGCGGGAAAGCGGGCGCGCACCTCCGCAAGGCACTGCGACGCCATGAGATGGTCCTGCGGCGCCGGGACTTCGTCCGGTTGCGGAGTTGCGATCGCCGACTCCGACGGGTCCGGGCGGGTCTGCCCGCGCGGCGCGCCCGAAATCAATAGGAGCGTCACGGCGCCGATGACCGCCAAGCCGGACGTTCCCATTCGCATGAACCGTTCCTCACCGCTCGTAGAGCACGCGCACGACGACGAACCACGGATAGCGGCGGTCCACCGGGCCGTTCGCGTCCGCGAGCCGGCCGTCCGCCGTCACCGGCACGTATTTGAACGCCACCGCGTCGTCCACGTTGCCGCCGATCACCGCGAGGCGGCCCGGCTCCCTGCCGACCACAATATCGCAATGGCTGGCAAAGGAACGCGCGGGCAGCGCATCGAACGTCAGCCCGCGGTTGGCGGCGCGGCCGAAGCAGATCAGGTCGCCGAGATCGGGCGCGTAGTCCGCGATGCGTTCGGCCCACACCGCGCGCGGCGGGGCCAGGCCGAGCGATGCACGGCGCGCCTCGTTGATATAGGTGGAGTGGGCCGGCGAATAGGGAAAGCGCCGGGTCGCACCCGCCATGCGCATGACGTAGGAGACGAAGACCGCCGACCAGGCATAGGGCGCGTCGTTCGCCGGCTGGATCGGGTTGCCGTATTCGTCGTGCTTGCCGGTGCGCGCGCGGGCGCGCTGGTCGGCGTCGAGCCCGAGCCACCAATATTCGCCGATGCGCTGCCACAGGCCGGCGACCTGCTCGGTGACATACACGTCCTCAGCCACGTCGATCGGCGTCTCGTCGGCCACCGCCTCGCCGAAGGCGCGCCATTCGCGCACCGCGATGGCGACCGCCGCCTGGCGCGAGAACGGCTCGAACGGCACCCGCGCGAAATCGGGAATATGCGCGTCGTTGGCCGCGCAGCCCGCCAGCAGGACGGCGGCCGCGACGGCCTGTGTCGATCTCCGGATCCCCATGCAACCCATGCGTCGCAGTCTACGTTATTCCAGCCGGGGACGAATAGACGGACCGGCCATGGACCACACCATACAGCCCCAGACCAGCCGCTCGGCGGCGGACGCCGCCTTGCTGCGCACCAAGATTCCGGCGCGGCTCGACCGCATGCCGTGGGGCCGCTTTCATACCCAGGTGGTGCTGGCGCTCGGCATCACCTGGATCCTCGACGGGCTGGAGGTCACCCTGGCCGGGTCGGTGGCGGGCGCCCTGCGCGAGAGCCCGGTGCTGCAACTGTCGGCCGCCGAGGTCGGGTTTGGCAGCACCGCCTACCTCGCCGGCGCGGTGCTCGGCGCGCTGTTCTTCGGCTGGCTGACCGACCGTATCGGGCGGCGCAAGCTGTTCTTCATCACGCTGGCGCTCTATATCGCCGCCACGGCGGCCACCGCCTTCTCGTGGAGCCTGTGGAGCTTCGCCCTCTTCCGCTTTCTCACGGGCGCCGGCATCGGCGGCGAATACACCGCGATCAATTCGGCGATTCAGGAACTGATTCCGGCGCGTTATCGCGGCTGGACCGATCTGGCGATCAACGGCAGTTTCTGGATCGGTGCGGCGCTCGGTGCCGGCGGCTCGGTGGTGCTGCTCGACCCCGACCTGTTCGGCAGCGAGCTCGGCTGGCGCGTCTGCTTCTTCATCGGCGCCGTGCTCGGCCTGGTGATCTTCTTCATGCGGATGTGGATTCCGGAAAGCCCGCGCTGGCTGATGACGCGCGGCCGGATCGACGAGGCGCACGACATTCTGGAGCGCATCGAAAACCGTTTCCATAGCCAAGGCCTCGTGCTGACCCATCATGACCATTTGCCCCACATTCACCTGCGCACGCGCGGGCATGCCACGTTCCGCGAAATCTTCGTCACGCTGTTCCAACGTTACCGCCGGCGCGCCCTGGTCGGTCTCGCCCTCATGGCGGCCCAGGCGTTCTTCTACAACGCGATTTTCTTCACCTATGCGCTGGTGCTGACGGATTTTTACGCGGTGCCGTCCTCGAACGTCGGCTATTACCTGCTGCCTTTCGCGCTCGCCAACTTCCTCGGGCCGCTGTTGCTCGGGCGGCTGTTCGACACCATCGGGCGCAAGCCGATGATCGCCTTCACCTACGGCATGTCCGGCATTTTGCTCGCCATCAGCGGCTGGCTCTTCCTCGAGGATCTGCTCGACGCCAAGAGCATGACGATTGCCTGGATGGTGGTGTTCTTCTTCGCCTCGGCGGCGGCGAGCTCCGCCTATCTCACCGTGAGCGAAACCTTTCCGCTCGAATTGCGCGCGCTGACCATCGCCATCTTCTATGCGCTCGGCACCGGGATCGGCGGCGTGTTCGCGCCCTGGCTGTTCGGCGCGCTGGTCGAGACCGGCTCGCGCGAGGCGGTCTTCGCCGGCTATCTGCTCGGATCGGCCCTGATGATCGGCGCGGCGGTCATCGCCTCGCTATGGGGCGTCGCCGCCGAGCGCAAATCCCTGGAAGCGGTCGCGGCGCCGCTGGCCCAGGCGGACCTGTGAACGCTACTCGACGGCAGCGAGATCAGTCTGGAGACCTGCGGACGGGATGTTGATGAGCGATTTCCGCCACGCGCAGATCACCCATGCGCCGCCGATGGCAGATTTGACATGCGATCGGCTGTCTAGCGCCGCTCGTCGGCTTCGGCCAGCGGCCGCTCGCCTGTGGCGCCCGTGCTTCGCGCGTGCTCGCCCGCGAGTTCGCCCTCTGGCGCGGCCGCGCCATGGCTGCGCGGGCTTAGCCCGGCGGGTACGCGAAACGCCAGGACGAAAAGCACGACCGCGAACAGGCCCGAGAGCAGATAGACATTGTGCAGCGAATGGGCGAGCGCCGCGATCACCGGCGCCGTTTCGGCTTGATCCAGGGTGGAGCGCAACGCCGGATTCATCAGCCGTTCGACCGCGCCGCCGCCGTCCGGCAAATGACGATAGACGCCGACATTGACGATGGCGCCGAACAGCGCCGAGCCGAGCGACTGGCCCATGAGGCGCCCGAACAGATTTGACGAGGTCACGACGCCGCGCTGCCCCCAGCCCACGCTCGACTGCAGCGCGACCAGAAACGTCGTGTTGCCGGACCCCAGCCCGAAGCCGATCAGCGCGCTGCCGCAACCTGCCCACAGCGCGCCTTTTTCGGGCGTCAGAAGAATCAGCATAAGACTGCCGGCGACGAGACAGACCCCCGCGGCCACCGCGGTGGTTCGATAGGTGGTCCGCACCATGATACGGCCCGCGGCGAAGCTCGCCATCGTCCAGCCGAGCGACATCGCGCCGAGAACCACGCCGGCGACGGTCGACGAGTGTCCCATGATGCCCTGGACATAGAGCGGCATGAAGGCGCTGACGCTCATCAGAACGGCGCCCATCATCAGCGACGCGCCGTTGCCGGCGCGGATCAGCGGATTGCTCCACAACATGATTGGCAGAATCGGCTCCTTCGTCCTCGCCTCGTGATATGCGAAGACAGCGAGCGTCACCACGGCGAGCGCCGCGAGGGCCGCGGCCGCCGTGCCGCTCAGGGTCGCCGCCTGGGTGATCGCCACCATGACGGCGCTGATGCCGACCATCAGCAGGACCGAGCCGACGTAGTCGATATGGTGCGCCTTGCGTTCCGGGCGCTCCGTCATGAAAACCGCCAGCAGACCCACCGCGACGCACGCCGACCGGCAGGTTGATCCAGAAGACATAAGGCCACTCTGCGTGTTGCACGATGAACGCGCCGATCAGCGGTCCGGTTACCGACGACACGCCCCACACGACGGACAACCAGACTTGCACGCGCGGGCGTTCCATCGGTCCGTAGATGTCGCCCACGATGGTGCTGGTGACCGGACCGATTGCGCCCGCGCCGAGTCCCTGGATGAGCCGGAACCCGATCAGCGCCCCCATGCTCTGCGCCAAGCCGCACAGCGCCGAACCGAGCAGAAAGATTCCCATGCCGATGAAGAAGATCGGTTTGCGTCCATAGACGTCGGCCAAGCGGCCGAACAGCGGAATGGTCGCGGTTTGCGCCAGGAAGTAGGCGGCGAACACCCAGCTCAGCAGTTCGAATTCACCGAGCTCCGCGACGATGGTGGGCAACGCGGTCGCGACGATCGTCGCCTCCACGGCGGCGGTGAATACCGCCATCATGGCCGCGGCGAGAATCAAGCCACGGCGGGGTTGCACAGCCATCTCTCGCGATTCCTTCTTCGACACGGCACCGCTCATACCGCAAAATCCCGGCGCAAGACATCCCGCAAAGCGATTGCTGCGGCCGAAAGCGGTAATCTATTTTCGAAACCAAGAATTTGCCCTCCAGGCATACCACTCTTTTCGAAATTCGAAATGGCTTTCATAAATTTGACCGCCGGCTATAATGGCCGGGACGACTGGCGCACGCCGCGCCGGTCCCTATCCGCAACGCCGCAGAGCAGGCCAAGATTCGCATGGCGACCGTTCAGAAAACCGACGACCTCGCGACCCTGGAAAAGCGCCTCGCCGCTTACAACCTGCGCGGCCAATGGATGGCCGAGGGCAACCGGCCGCAGAAGGTCGGCAAGGGCCCGGACGGCCAGGTCTCGATCGAGCCGCTGCCCGCGGGCGTGCCCCATGTCTGGCAGTGGGACAAGATGCGGCCTCTGCTCGAAGGCTCGATGGAAGCCCTGAGCGAGAGCTATACCGCGCGCCGCACGCTGGTGCTGTGCAATCCGAGCCTGCCGCGCGGCACCACCCAGACCATGGTGGCGAGCATCCAGATCATCCGCCCGGGCGAGCTCGCCTGGGCCCACCGCCACACCATCAACGCCATCCGCTTCGCCATCCAGGGCGGGCCGCAGGTCTCCACCGTGGTCGACGGCGAGCCGCTGATCATGGAACCCTACGACCTGCTGCTGACTCCCGGCTGGTCATGGCACGATCACCACAACCAGAGCGACAAGCCGGCGATCTGGCTCGATGCGCTCGACGTGCCCTTCACCCTGGCGCTCAACCAGAACTTCTATGAGGAGTTCGGCGAATCCGCCCAAGCGCAGACCGGCGAAACACCGCCCGCGGCGCCGATCGCGCGCATGGCCGGCAACGCCACGCGCGCCAGCGCCCGCCCGATGCGCTATGCCTGGGCCGACATGCTGAAGAGCCTGAAGGCGGCGGCGAGCGGCAAGGATCCGGCGATCTCCCCGGTCGACGGCATCATGCTCGAATATATCAATCCGCTGACCGGCGGCTCCGTGCTGCCGACGCTGAGCTGCCGCGTGCAATGGCTGCCGCCCGGCTTCGTCGGCGAGAAGACGCGGCGCACCTCGAGCGCCATCCATTTCGTGGTGCAGGGCGAAGGCCGCACCGTGTTCGACGAGCAGGAGCTCGCCTGGTCGAAGCACGATGCCGTCGTCGCGCCCAACTGGGGCTGGCACCAGCATATCAACGCGTCGCCGAGCGAGCCGGCGATCCTGTTCACCATCACCGACGTGCCGATCCTGCAGGCCTTCGGGCTCTATCGCGAGGAAACGCGGCCATCCAATAAATAGCCGCCGACAATCAGCCGCCACTCCGCGCGGCACATCGACAACCGATCAACCCGTCAAGCAAGAGGACCTCATGGCCACCCAGACGTCGTTCAAGAGCGCTTCCAAGGATCTCGAGGCGCAGCTCATCGAGCTGGCGAACGCCCAGTACGAGACCGACGAATACAAGCGGCTCTTCAAGACCAAGTTCACCAAGAAGGGCGCCCAGGTCTTCTTCCTGCAGCATGCCCACTTCAACCTCAACCGGCGCGACTGCTGGGGCTATGTGCAGGGCGCCTCGCCGATGCACATCAAGAAGCTGGTGTGGGAGCACGAGGAGGAAGAACTCGCCGGCAACCGCCAGCGCGGCGTCGCCGACCATTACGCGCTCGCCGTCAAGCAGGGCTCCAGCCTCGGCCTGACGCCGGACGACTACAAGAACACGCCGCAATTGGACGGCACCTTCACCGCCTGCCAGGCCTGGCTCAACGTCGCCCAGAAGAGCCATTGGCTCGAGGCATTCGCCGCCTCGGCCTGCCTCGAGGTCGCCAACTCCGAAGAGCTGATCAAGGGCGGCTGCATCTCGCGCCGCATGGGCGAGAAGCTGCAGGCCGACCTCGGCATTCCGATGGCCAAGCAATATTCCAACGCCGAGCACGTCGTCGCCGACGTGGAGCACGGCCTGCTGCTGCTCAAGGTGGCGCGCGAGGCGGAGAACGACACCCAGCGCCAGCTCATCCTCGACGGCACCAACAAGAGCTTCGCCATCGACCGCGTCTTCCGCAACTACCTGGCGAGCCTGGTCGAAAAACACGCCTGAGCCGCGTCCCCATTTGCGACTCCGATTGGGCTGGCCTTGTGCCGGCCCAATTGCTTTTGGCTCCCCGTCAACTGATAGGGCCATCCCACAGTCTCTCGGAGGACGTCATGGCCGCCATTCTCCCGGTGAACAGCGGCGCCAACAACAAGAGCCGTCATGGCTCGGCCTGATCGGCCATCATGCTGCAAAAAGATCGTCACCCCGGACTTGATCCGGGGTCCATGGCCAGCCAGCCAGCGCTCGAGCGCCTATCCTGTTCAATGGATCCCGGATCAAGTCCGGGATGACGATTTTTTGCTTACGAGCATGGCGCCTGAGATGGCCTGCTCATGCTACGCACGGACGGACCATGACAGCGTGATATGGCCTGCTCATGGCGGCCATGGCGGCGCTTTGCAAACAACGGCGCGCCGATGTCGATTGGTTGAAAGGCTGGCGTCGTCGCATTCGTCGGCGCGCGCCGCCCCTGGCCTGTGGCGCGCGCTTGCGCCATAATCCGCGGCACGCGCAACAGGTGGCCGCTCATCGCCCCTCCCCCTTCGCCCATCGGCCTTTTTTCACGGACATGAAAAAAAGAAAATCGACGCGCTCCCTGACCCGCGGCAACAGCACGATCGTGATCGGCGCCGGTCTGCTCAGCGTGGTCGCCGGCTTCAAGGGACCCGCGCCGCTCACCACCATCGCCAGCGCCGCCGGCATGTCGCCGAGCCGCGCCTACCGCTATCTGCGCGGGTTGTGCGACAGCGGGCTGCTCGAGCAGAACCAGCCGTCGGGGCTCTACGATCTCGGGCCGCAGATTCTCGATCTCGGCCTCGCCGCGATCAACCGCATGGACCCGGTGCAGCAGGCGACCTCCGTGCTGCCCGATCTCACCAACAGCGTCGGGCCTGGTCTCCATCATCAGCGTGTGGGGCACCCATGGGCCCACGGCGATTCGCTGCGAGCAGGGCAACCTGGTGGCGCCGGTGCGCATCCGCGAAGGCGCCGTGCTGCCGATGCTGCGCACGGCCGCCGGCAAGGTCTTCCTCGCCTATATGCCGCCGACCGTCATCCAGCCGTTCATCGACCGCGAGATCGCCGAATGGAATGCGGCGAACGCGGCGAAGGACGCGCTGTCGACCGACAACGTCGAGCCGATCCGGGCCGACGTGCGCAAGCGCGGGCTGGCCCGCGCCGTCGGCACCTACAATCCGGTGCTGGCCAGCCTGGCCGCGCCGATCTTCGACCGCGAGGGCGCGTTGCAGCTCTCGCTCACGGTCACCGGCGTCAAGGGCAGCTTCGATACCTCGGCCAAAGGCCCCGTCGTGCGCAAGCTGCTCGACGCGGCGCAGGCGGTGTCGCGCAAGCTCGGGCACAAGGCCTGACCGCCGGGGCCATGACGGCCGCCGCGGAGTCTCACTGCACCGGCAGCTTGTATTTCGTCCGCAGGTTGTTGAGGAACTGGATGTCTTCGTCCTTGGTCGCGGCCAGCGCCTTGGCGATGCGGCTCATTTCCTCGCCGCTCATCGGGCTGAAATCCTCGCCGAATTCCTTTTCGGCACGCGCGATGAAGTCCTTGTCCTCGCCGACCTTGGCGAAGGCCTCGCGATAGACTTTCACGATGTCCGGCGGCGTGCCGGGCGGCAGAGCGAACCATTTGTCGACAAGCTGGTCGTCGAGCCAGGTGTTATAGGCCGCAAGCGCCTCGCCGGACAGCTTGGGCAGAATGAGATCGCTGAACACCGGGACATCCGGCATGATCGAGCGCGCCACCATTTTGCCGCCGTCGCCGCGCATTCCCATCTGGGCGACGGGCACGTAACCAGCTTCCTTGATCAGCGGATTGACGATGAAGGCGTTCTGGTTGCCGACCATGTCGAGCTCGCCGGAGCGCGCGGCGAGCAGCATCTGCGACGTGCCGGAATAGCCGATCACCCATTTGACGTTCCAGCCGAGGAATTCACGGCCCCAAACGGTAGCCAGGAACCCCGGTCGCTCGCCGTCGATGTCGCCGAACACAACCGGAGTGGCGTTGGCGTCGGTCAGCCGGTCCTTCACCTTGTCGCGGATGAGAACGAAGGTGCCAAGCCGCTCCGAGCCGCCGATGAATTCGTATTCGCCGGGGTTGAATTTGACGCCGGAGCGCCGCAGGCCGAGCGGGCTGATGATCGAGCGGGAGCCGCTGATCATCGTCTTGCCGTCTCGCTTCACTTGCTCGACGAAGTAATTGTTGGCCTTGATGCCGCCGCCGCCGGGCAGATTGTTGAACAGGATGCGCGGCTCGCCGGGCAGATGCTTGGCGATGGCCGCGCCGACCAGGCGGGCCTGGAGATCCGTCCCGCCACCCGCGTTGGAGTTGATGATCAGGCTGACGGTCTGGCCCTTGAAGCTGACCTCGGCCCGCGCCGGAACCGCTGCAACGATGGAAGCAAAGGACAGCACGATAGGCAGCCAGAGCTTGGCTGGAATTCTCTGCATGGGCGACTCCCTGATACTTTTTTGGTTGGTTAGCCTTTGGCGGTGAGCTTGGTCTTGAACGGCGTTTCGTCGATATAGTCGCCCATGCCGGATTCGACGCCGTTCTTCGCCAGCTCGGCCAGATACATGGCGTGGATGCGCGGGTCCTGGTCGGTGTATTCGATCTGCGCGCCGCCCTGCTTCACGTCGACGTCGACGCCGACGAAGATCTTGCGCTTATCGAGCGTGAGCGGATAACGCAGGCTGCCGAGCGCGATGGCGAGGTAGCGCGCCGGCTGCGGGCTGGTGTTGAAATGCTGGTGGAAGATGCCGTCGGTCGGCGCGAACACCGTGCCGGGCTTCCAATCGACGCGGATGAAATCCGCGGCGCCCTCTTCCCAGAACAGCGAATAGCCCTCGCCGATGGTGACCAGCACGTGGAAGTCGGGCCCGTGGCGGTGCGCCTTCTTGTAGGTGCCGACCGCCATCTCCGAGGTGTGGGTGTGCATCACGCCGTCGGCCAGCGCGAAGCGGATGTTCTTGCTGCGCCCGCCGCGCTTTTCCCAGGCTTCGAGCTTGAAGGCGGTGACGTCGGCGACGAAGTTGGTCTCCCACAGGAAGCGGCCGGGCGCGGTTTCCTGGCGCTCGCCCTCGCCCTGGAAATAACCCTCCTTGCCGAGGCGGCCCTTGAGCACCGCTGGATTCTTGAAGATGAATTCATCGTCGTGGATGAGATTCATCATCAGGGTCAGATTGTTGGCCGACACCAGCCGCGCCTTCTCCTGACCCGAGCCGTTGAAATGCTGGTAGCGCGCATTGAGCGGCAGGGCGAACAGGCTGCTCGGCCCCCACTCGAAGGTATGCGGCTTGCCCTCCACGTCGATCGTCGTGCTGCCATGGCCCGACAGCACATAGATCACCTCCTCGAACATGTGACGCTGCGGCGCGCACTTGCCGCCGGGCGGCAGGTCGATGACGAACAGCGACATGAAGTCGCCGCGGCCCTTGAGATGCACGAAGGCGGCGGGCACGTCGAAGCGCGGCCAGTGTTTCGTCTCGACGGCATGCAGATCGACGCCGAATTCCTCGACCACCGGCACGCCCTCGCGCGCCGTCCATTCGAGATAAGGGTCGCGCAGCCACACCGGCGGTTTCGTCTCAGCCATACTCATTTGCGCAAAAACTCCAGCTTGCCGGCCCATTTCGCCCGCACTTCCTCGGCATATTCGCGCGAGACCGTGTTGACCTTGGGGAACTGATCTTTCCAGTGATAGGGCCGCACGGCATAGACGATCATGCGCGAGTTGGTGATGTCGCCCGACTCGCGCTTCTCCGGCGACAGGCGCGGATCGATATAGCCGGTCCAGCAGCCGTCGATGATGTCGGTCTGGGTCTTCGGGTCCCAGCGCGTCGCCAGCGCCCACATCACCTCGGCCGGGTCGGTGATGTCGATGTCGTCGTCGACCACGATCACCATGCGCGTCATATAGGCGCCCGGTCCGCAGCCCGCCGCCACCAGCCCGGCCATCTTGGCGTGGCCCGGGTGAAGCTGCTTGATCGAGATGATGTCGATGAAGCGCGCGCCGGCGCCCGGCATCTTCCACACGCCGGTGACGCCCGGCACGCCGGCCGCCTCGATGGCATCCCACAGCATGGCGATACGCGAGATCTTATTCTGCCGCCCCGGCAGGGTCGGCTTGGCCGGCGGCTGGCCGACGACGATGGCGTCCTTGCGGTGATAGATCGCCTTGACATGGAGCACCGGCTCCGGCCGGTGGTCGGAGGCGTAGTAGCCCGGCCATTCGCCGAACGGCCCTTCCGAGCGCGAATCTTCCGACGGCGGCGGCATGTAGCCTTCGAACACCAGTTCGGCATCGGCCGGAATCGGCAGGCCCGTCACCGTGCCCTTCACCGTGCGCACCGGCTTGCCGATGCGCCCGCCCGCGAAGGCATATTCCGATTCGCCCGAGCGCGCCGCCGATGCGGCGGCGAGGCCGAGGATCGGCGCCTGGCCGACCGAGATCGCCATCGGACAGGGCTTGCCCTGGGCCCAGTATTTGCGCCGGATCACGTCGGCATGCTTGCCCGGCTCGATGAAGACGCTGAGCGTCGTCTTGTCCTGCACCATGACACGGTAGGTGCCGAGATTGACCCAGTCGCTGTCGGGATCCTTGACGATGTTGACGCATTCGGTGCCGATGTAGCCGCCGCCGTCGCCCTCGTGCCAGCGCGGCGCCGGAAACTTGAGCACGTCGACCGCGTCGCCGGTCAGCACGCATTCCATCACCGGCCCGGTATTGACCTCCATGGGCGGAATCGGCTCGGTCTTCTGGCCCTTCGGCCGCTTGCGCCAGGCCTTCACCGCGTCCATGGAAATATCGCCGACCATGAATTTCGCGGTGCGCATGTTGCACAGCACGCGGAAGTCCGGGTCGCAGCCCTTGATATTCTCGAACAGCAGGACCGGCGGGTATTCGTCGCGCAGGCTCAATTCGTAGAGCGCACCGATTTCGAGGTCGGGATCGGCGCCCGACACGCGCTGCAGCTCGCCTGCAAGTTCGGCCTGTTTCAGATATTCGCGCAGGTCGGCGATGGTTTCCGTGCTGACCGTCTTTTCGGCTTTCTGCGCGCTCGGTACGGTTGCCATAGTCCTTGCCTACTCCCCTTAAACTGTGAATCCGATCATAGCCGCCGAGGCACGTTACAGGCCATCGCCGCGCGAACCGACCGGTTCGAAGTCGTGCGCCTGTCTTAACGGTGCCTGAAGCGGGAGTCTATGCCGTCCACCGATCGCGCCCTAGCGGGCGACGATCGGCGATTCCCGGTGAGGACGGCGAAACGATCCGAAAACCGGCCCGCCGTCCGTGACGTCGGTTCAGTGTTCCGCCGGCTGGTCCTGCGCGAAGCGAATATGATCGCCGTGCTCGCGCATGTCCTTGCGGGTTTCGTAATTGATGTGCTGATTGGCCGAGGTCGGGCCGGTGCGCGTGCCCATCAGGATCATCGGCCCCTTGCCGGTGTTCTCCAGCTGGTAGAACGAGCCGCCCTGGATCAGGGCCACCACGCCCGGCTTCAACACAGCCTTGCCGCCGTCGGGAAAAGCCATGGTGCATTCGCCGTCCAGGCACATAAAGGTCTGATCGCCGGGATGGCAATGCATGTCGTCCTTGTCGCCCGGGTTCGGGTAGTAATGCACCCAGGCATGCATTTTCCTGGTGTCCATGACCACGGTGCGCTTTTTCTTTTCCCGTGCCAGCTTAAGCGTATCTACGATCTCAATCGCCATAACCTTGCCTCCGTCTGTTCTGCCGAATCATCGTCTCACGTATGCGTCGTCTCCGCGCCCGCCTACTGGCAGGCCACGATGGAAACCGTGGTTCCCGAATAGGTGATCTCGCAGGTCATGCCGGGCTTGAGCGCGGCGCGCTCGGCCTTCTGGCCCGACACCGTGATGGTGGTGCCGCCCGAGCTGACGCGCACGGTTTCGACCTTGCCGCCCGCCTCGAACGACAGATCGCGGCCATCGTTCTGCACGTCGGTCAGCCTGGTCTTCACGCCACCCGGCGCGGCGGCCGTCTTCTTGGCGTCGGCGCTGCCCGGGCGGCGCAGCGACAGGATCGTCTCGTTCAACCCATCGAGCGCCTTGAGCGACGCCGGCGAGGCGGTGGCCATCTGCTTGCCGATGGTCTCCAGATCCTGACCGTTGATCATGCCGAATTCGGCGTCGATCTGCTGCTGGCCGATCTTGATGAATTCCGGATCCTCGCCGACCTTGTCGAAGGCATCGCGGTAGGCTTGCACGATGTCCCTCGGCGTGCCGCTCGCCAGCGTCAGCCACTTGCCGATGTTGGTCGATTGCGCCCACACGTTGAAGGTCTCCTGGGCCTGCGGATCGAGCTTGCCTTCCAACAGGTCGCTCAGCACGGGCACGGTTTCCAGATCCTTACGGGCGCGGAACTTGCCGTCGGCGAAGCGGCCGCGCTGGACCAGCGCCATGACGCTGTCCTTGGCGATCATTTCCTTGATCGGATTGATGTTGGCCGTGGCGGTGAGATCCGCCTCGCCGCGCTCGACCGCCAGCAGCATGTCGTTGGCGGAGGAGTATCCGAACACCCAGCGCAGATTCCAGCCGAGATAAAGATGGCCCCACACCGCCATCTGCACGCCCGCCCGCGTGCCGTCGACGTCGGCAACGACCACGGCCTCCTTGCTTTTGTCCGTGAGCTTCGGCAGCGCGTCGCGCCGCATCAGCAGCACCGAGCCGTTCTGCGACGTGGCGCCGACATAGGCGAGCGTCGTCGCGTCGTATTTGACGACCTCGGAGCGCAGCACCTGGGGATGGAGCTGGGAATTGCTGGCGACCAGCAGGTGGCCGCCGTCCGGCTTGGTCTGCTGCGCCAGGTGATTGATGGCGAGCAACCCGTCGGCCCCCGGCATGTTGAGATAGACGAAGCGCGGCTGGCCCGGCAGGTATTTCTGCATGTAGTGGCCGATGAGGCGGCCCTGGACATCGGTGCCGCCGCCCGGGCGAAGACCGATGATCACGCGGATCGTCTGACCTTCGAAGCTCACCGCCGCATCGCCCGGCGCCGCGGCGCCCATCGCGGCCAGGGCGAAGAGACCCGCCATCGCCGCCCGCCGCAGGATGCTCGGGGAAATCGCCAGACCGGTCGCCATGAACACCTCCCGCTGCGCCGTTAAACGCGTGTTCCGCTGAAGCCCGTCACCCCGGAGCCCTTTGTTCAGGGCTTCCTTCTGTTTGCAACATTGTATGCCGTCTTCCGTCCATGAGCAAAGCCGCCGCGGGCGGCGCTGTCACACCGGCAGTCCGCTATAAGAACTCCGGCGCCATCCCTTGACGGGCGCCCCCGGGAGCCATCCGTCAACGCTGTTCCTTGACGCAATATTTCTGGTCCGTGAAGGCCGAGCAGTCGACCGTGCTGGTGCGCTTGCCGAGGGCCGCCTTGAACAGCTCGAAGGCCGGCCGGCGGCGCACCCAGCACGTTGGCGACGATCTGCTGCAGCTTCTCGCCCGAGTTGGGCGAGATATCCTCGCCCGCCTTGGCCGCGTCGGCCAGGAAAGTCCGCGTCCTTGACCATGGTGTCGAACGCCTGGCGCAGCGCGGCCAGGCGGTCGGCCGGCACGTCCGGCGTGGTGAGCAGCGGGCGTCCGATGCCGTCGGTCGAGGCCAGCACCTCGAACACCGCCTTGGCCTCCGGCGTGTCGGCCACATCGATCAGGCGTGGCACATGCTGCAGGTCAGGCGCCTTCTCCATGGTCATCTGCACGATCGGGATCAGCTTGCCGTCGCGGATCCAGTCCGGCTGCTCGCGCTTGATCAGCGTCCACACCAGGCTGCCGCGCGCGCCGACCTCGCCGCGCTCCATGGCGAGGTTGATCGCGTTGCCGCCGTCGTAGCCGACGACGATGCGGAACTTGGCGCCGAGCAATTCCTTGATCAGCGCCGGATAGACGTAGTTGGTGCCGCTCGCGCTGGTGGCCCCGACGACCAGTTCCTTGGTCTTGGTATCTTCCAACGTCTTGATGCCGGCCGTGTGCCAAACGCCGAGCACGCTGACGGGCTGGACCGGCGTGCCGATCCAGTTGAACTTGTTGGCATCGAAGCGGATGCCCTGCTCGCCGAGCGCCTGGGCGAGCGGAATCGATTCCGATACCGCGCCGATGATCGAGCCGTCTTTCGGCGCCACCGTGTAGATATGATTGGCCGCGAGGCGGCTCGACGCGCCCGGCATGTTCTGGATCAGGATGCGCGGATTGCCCGGAATGTGCTTGCCGATATGACGCGCCACCAGCCGGCCCGAAGCGTCATAGCTGCCGCCGACGGCGACGCCGATGATCATCCGCACGTCGGTCTTGCCGTAGAAATCCGACACCGTGTCGGCGCGCGCCGCGGAACTTGCGGCGGCGACCGACAGCAACGCACCGCCTGCGGCGGCAATGGTCCAAGCCTTCATGCCCTATCTCCCTGTTCGCTCCCGACTTGTACGCCTCGGGTTACTGAACGCCGAACTCGGCAATTACATGTTCGTCACACCATCTCCGGCGTCTTCACCTGATGACCCTTCTTGGCGCATTCCTCGATGTAGGTGTCCCACACCCGCTTGCGCAAATTCTCCTCGAGGTCCTTGAACTTGAGCACCGTGCCGCCTTCGGAGATGTGCTTGTGGGTCTTGTCGAACAAATGGTTGATCGGGATTTTGCGGCTGCGCAGCTTGATGGCGAGCTGGATCGAGCGCGGACTGGTGACGAAATGGCCATGCCACCACATATTGGGCGGCACGATCAGGCCGATGTCGTCCTCCGGCCAGTCGAAGCGCACTTCCTCGCCGCCGTCCTGCCACATGGTCGAATAGCCAGTGCCTTCGAGCACGAAGACGAAGGCCGACGGGCCGTGGCGGTGCGGATTGAAGAACTGCAGGCCAGGGATTTCGGCGAGGTGCACCGAGATCACGCTGTTGGCCAGCTCGAAATAGGCGGTGCGGTTGCCGGTGCCCCGTTCGGCGAAGCCGGAGCGCGGAACGGCCACCACGTCGGGCACGAAGGTGGTTTCGTAGAGATTGACCGCCGTGCGCTCACGCTTCTCGTCGGGCTTGTAGAGCACCGCGTCGGACGGATCGGCGGTCGGATCGATGCGGTCGAACTGGTGGTCGCAGCCGTAGATGAAGCCCGCATCGCGGTAGAGGTTGTAGACGATCGGCAGCGTGTTCACGCTGATGAACCGCACCGGCTCCTGGCCCGAGCCGTTGTGCAATTGATAGGTATGGTTGAGCGGCACCGCGAACAGGCTGCGCGGATTCCATTCGAAGGAGACGCGGCCCTTGGGCGTGTCGACCGTGGTCGAGCCGGTGCCCGAGATGATGAAGATCACCTCGTCATACATCTGCTTGGTCGGCTTGCTCGATTGGCCCGGGCGGGATCTCGCCGATGAACATGCCGGCCAGGGATTCCGCGCCGATGATGTCGTAGAAGCTCGCGTTGAAGCCGCGCTCTTTCCACGGCCGCAGGGCCGTCTTCTTGAAATTGCCGGCGGCGTAGCCGCGCTGCAGCTCGAGCTTCAGGTCGTCCTCGACCCAGCGCTCGTAAGGGGTGCGGCGGTCCCAGGGAATACCGATATGCGTGGCGCTGACGCTGACCATAGTGAAACGCTTCTCCCTCGTTCGTGTTGTCGCGGCCGCTTTCGCGACTCTTGCGGTCCAGGCCGATGAATTGTAAAAAACGAAAATCGTTTCGTTTTCTCGAAAACGCAAGATACGCTAGGTTCGGCGGCATGGCAACGACCCGCCGCCCGGGAGGAATGCATGAAGATTACCACGATCCGTGGGCTGGCCCTAGCCGGCGGCGCCCTGTTCTCGCTGCCCGCCATGGCGGATGATTTTTACAAGGACAAGACGCTGCAGATCGTCATCGGCTCGGCCGCGGGCGGCAGCTACGACGCCTATGGCCGTCTGCTGTCGCGCCACATGGGCCGCCTGATCCCGGGCAATCCGACCGTGGTGCCGCGCAACATGCCGGGTGCGGCCGGCACGGCGGTCGCCGCCTGGACATACAGCGTGGCGCCGAAGGACGGTACCGCGCTCGGCGCGCCGCTCAACACCATCCCGCTCATGCAGGTGCTCGATCCCGCCAAGACGCAATTCAACTGCGCCGAGTTCCAATGGATCGGCACCGTGGCGAGCCCGACCAATGTGCTGGTGACCTGGCACGAAGCGGGCATCAAGTCTCTGGCGGAGGCCAAGCAGAAAGAAGTGCTGATCGGCGCGACCACGCCCGGCACCACGATGGAAATGTATCCGCTGATGGCCAACAGCCTGTTCGGCACCAAGTTCAAGGTCATCACCGGCTACCAGGGCGGCGCCGAGATCAACGTCGCCATGGAGCGCGGCGAGGTGCAGGGCCGCGGCAGCAATTCCTACATGTCCTACATGTTCCAGAACGCCGACTGGATCAAGGAGAAGAAGATCAATGTGCTTTTCCAGATGACCTTGAAGCGCGATCCGCTGCTGCCCGACGTTCCGGCGCTGATCGAACTGGCCGAGACCGACGAGCAGCGCCAGGTCGTGGCACTGCTCGCCACCACGGAGACCATCGGCCGGCCACTGATCGCGCCACCCGGCACGCCGGCGGACCGCGTCGCCATCCTGCGCAAGGCGCTGAGCGACGCGGTGACGGACTCGGGCTTCCTCGAAGACGCCAAGAAGGCGCGGCTCGAGGTGCAGCCGATCGCCGGCGAGGAGATGCAGAAGATGGTCCTCGGCCTGGTCAACGCCAAGCCCGAGGTCGTCGAGAAATACAAGCAGGCCGTTCAGTCGCGGCGCTGAAGCGCCGCCGGCAGGTCATTCCTTCGCGACGTTGACCGGTCGCGGCAGACAATTGATCCGGCGCTGACCCGGCGCCGGCGAGGAGAGTTTCATGGCGGACACCACGGCAGAGACGAAGACCGAGAACCGGCGGCAGGAGGCGCTGGCCGATCTTCGCACATGCCTGGACATCGCCCAGGATATGGGCGAGCTCGAAGTGATCGAGGGCGCCGACCCGCACCTCGAGATCGGCGCGCTCTACGAGCTCAGCCTGCAGCATCCGATTCCGCCGGTGCTGCTGTTCAAAAACATCCAGGGCTATCCGCCGAATCACCGGGTCGTGGTCAATGTGCGTTCGTCCAAGGTGCTCAACCCGGGCGTCGGACTCGAACTCGTGCAGAGCTACCGCAAGCACCGCCGCAAGCGCTCCGAGCCGATCCCGCCGGTCATGGTCAATACCGGGCCGGTGATGGAGAACGTCATGGAAGGCGATGCCGTCGACGCGCTGGCCTTTCCGACGCCGCACTGGCACGAGGGCGACGGCGGCCGCTATATCGGCACCGAATGCATGGTGATCGCCAAGGATCCCGACAGCGACTGGGTCAACGCCGGCACCTACCGCGTGCAGGTGATCGACAAAAAAACGCTCACCGTATTCATCGAGCCGGGCAAGCATGCCGACACCATCCGCAAGAAATACTGGGCCCAGGGCAAGGCTTGCCCGATGGCGATCAGCGTCGGGCAATCACCCGCGCTCGGCGCCGCCGCGGCTTCGACCCTCGCGGAAGGCGCGTCCGAGTTCGCCGCCGCGGGCGGACGCATCGGCCGGCCGATTTCGCTGATCGCCGGCAAGATCACCGGCGTGCCCTTCCCGGCCGATTCGGAGATCGTCTTCGAGGGCGTCATGCCGCCGCCTGAGGAAGAGACCCGCGAGGAAGGCCCGTTCGGCGAATGGCCGGGCTACTACGCCTCCAACTCGCGCCCCGAACCGGTGCTCAGGATCGCAGCGATCTACCATCGCAACGATCCGATCATCGTCGGCGCGCCGCCCGCCAAGCCGACCTATCCCGGCACCTTTTTCGGGACGGCGGGTTCGGGCCTGATCCGCGCCGCCGCCCTGTGGGACGATCTGGAGGCGGCCGGCGTGCCCGGCATCAAGGGCGTGTGGAAGATGCCCGGCGGCGGCTCGCGCTTCATCAACGTGATCGCCATTCAGCAGCTCCATCCAGGCCACGCCAAGATGGCCGGACTGGTCGCGGTGGGCTGCGGCTCGGCGGCCTACCTCGGGCGCATCGTCATCATCGTCGACGAGGACATCGACATCACCAATCCGGCCGAGGTGATGTGGGCGGTCGCCACGCGCTGGGACCCGAAGACCGCGACGGACATCATCGACGGCTGCTGGACCGGCTATATCGATCCCATGCTGCTGCCCGAAAACCGCGAGGCCGAGAACACCACCAACTCGCGCGCCATCATCTACGCGGTGCGGCCCTACCACTGGAAGGACGAATTCCCCAAGGTCAACACGGTCTCGCGCGAATACGCCGCCGAGGTCGAGAGGAAGTGGAAGGGCAAGCTCGGGTTCTTGGACAAACTGGGGCGGTAGCTGTCACTTCCCTCCCTTACTTTCCCTCCCCCTTGTGGGGGAGGTCAGGTGGGGGCGCGGGCGCCACGCGCGCAGCCAGTAATCGATCGTCTCTTCACCCCCACCCCGGCCCTCCCCCATCAAGGGGGAGGGAGATAAAGAAAACGCCGGAGCGCATAAGTCGCACCGGCGTTTTTTCATCGCTGCACCGCGAACAGCGGTCCGCGCCGGCGCTGATCCTCAGTCCGCCACCAGCGCCTTGGCCTGGGCCACGACGTCCGGCTTCGCCTGATAAAGCCGCTCGACCATGCGCTGGATATCCGTGCCCTTGGTGGCTTCGATCTTGAAGCGCTGAGCCTCGGCTTCCGCAATCAGCTTGGGGTCCCTCATGCTGGAATTGAAGGCGGCGCGCAGCATGTCGGCGGTTGCTTTGGGGACTTCCGGCGGAGCGAAGAACGGACGCGCCACCGACGTCGGCGTCAGCAGCAGCTCGAATGCGTCCTTGTAGCGCTCCTTGTCCTGCACCACGTCGAGGATCAGCGGAACGTTGGGCAGGTCCGGCTCCTTGTCGAGGCCGAGCTGCAGCAGGATGTTGAGCTTGTTTTCCTCGAGCAGCGTCGTGGCTTCGGCCTTGAGGCTGCCGTAGGAGGCGCCGCAACGGCCCTGGATCTCGCCCTTCTCCATGGCGAGATTGAGGTCGCGCGAGGATTTGTAGCCACTGATCACCTTGAGCTTGGCGCCGGCCACGTTGGCGAGCGCCGCGTAGAAGGTGGTGAGCTGCGCGCCGGCGCCGGTCGTGCCGACGATCAGCTCCTTCTGCTGCACGTCCGCGAAGGTCTTGAAGCCCGACGTGTGCCAGGTGATGCAGGTACCGACTTCCTTGTCCGATGAGCCGATATAGGTGAACTTGGAAGCGTCGAACTTGGCGCCATCCATTCCCAGCAGCGGCATGATCGGCACGAAGCGGTGGGTGGTGCCGAACACCGTGCCGTCCTTGGGCGCCACGCCGTAGATGTAATTCGCCGCGGCGAGGCTGCCGGCGCCGGGCATGTTCTGCACCACGAAGGTGGGATTGCCCGGAATATACTTGGCCATATGGCGAGAGAGCAGCCGGGCATGGCCGTCATAGCCACCGCCGGTGCCCGATCCGACGATCACTCGGATCTGCTTGCCCTTGAAATCCTCGGCGCCCTGCGCCGTGCCCGCCGCGCAAGCCAACGCAGCCGCAGCCGCAAACCCCGCCACCAGGCCGGATGCCTTTCTCGTCCCCATCGCCCTCTCCCGTATTTCATCCCGCCTTTAAAGGCGGGTTTAGAGCAGTACCTTACAATAAGTCTTGCCCGGCCAACATGGCTTTTTCGCGCGGCTGAACGGCGGCAGGAACGGCGTCGGAGCCTAAAGGTGCTCGCGCTCGAAATCCTCGCAGGTCATGTCGTAGTTGGCCATGCCCTCGGTGAGCAGGTCGGCGAGCAGCGGCGTGCGCAACAGGTACTCCGCCGTGCGGTCGTTGTGCTCGTCACGCGCCACGGCGACCGCATTGGCGAATTCGCTCGGGTCGAAATCGCCGCGGCCGATCCACATGAGGGCGACGAGTTCGCACTGCTCGTCGATATCGAGATCGTCGATGAAGGCTTTGGCTTCCTCGAACACCGGATCGTCCGGGCGTGTCCTCCAACACCTCGCGAAACCCCTCGTCGATCCCGTTGCTCCCCTCGTCCGGGGTGACGGCGCCCTCCTTCACGTCGAACTGCCGCGCCCGGACGACGAGGCGGCAAACTGTATCGGTGGCGATCTGTGGTCTGCGTGGCTCGGCCATGGCGTCCTCGTGCGTCGGTTGTCGTGACTAACAACGCGCGGACCCGGGATATGGTCCGGAGCGCAGCGGCGCCGCACACGCGACGCTTCTCTGGCTCAAGACAGCGCCGGCCTGCGAGCCTCAGCCTTCCAGGAAGTGACCGACCGCCATGAGCGGCTTGATGCGGTCGCAGATGATCTTGACGATCGCCAGGATGGGCACGGCCAAGATGGCGCCCGGAACGCCCCACATCCAGTACCAGAAAATCAGCGACAGGATGATGATGACCGGATTCAAGGTGAGGCGCCTGGCCAGGATCAGCGGCGTGACGAATTCGCCCTCGATCACATGGATGAGCAGATAGATCCCGGCAGGGAGCAGCGCGAATCCCAGCGAGTCGAAGCTCAACAGGCCGACCAGTCCGAATATGCCGATCCCGACCATCGGCCCGAGGATGGGCACGTAGTTGAGCAGGAACGCCAGGGCGCCCCACAGGATCGCATCGCCCAGGCCGTAGAAATGCATGGCGACGCCGGTGGCGATGCCGACCATGAGGTTGATGACGGAAATGGTGATGAGATAGGCCGAGATGTCGTGCTCGACCTGCTGCACGATATCGACCGCCTGCCGCTTGTCCTTGAACCGCGGCAGCACTTCGACGATTCGTCGTAGGAAGGTGTCGCCGACCGCCAGCAGGAAGAACAGCAGCAGGATGGTCGTCAGCACGCCGACGACCAGGTTGAACGTGCCGGTAACCAGCGTGTCGGCGAGGCCGGCGCCCTGCACCTTCACCGAGGGCGTGCCATCCGTCGGGCCTTGGGCAACCTTCTCGGCCCGCTTCAACGCCCCTTCAATCTGAGCGATCGGCTGGGTGATCTGCTTCATATGCTTTTCGAGGCGGGGAAATCCCTCGGGGATTTTCTGCACCCACGACATCGCCGGGCCGGATACCATGGCGACGAATCCGACGATCCCCGTGGCGACGACGAAAACCACCAAAAGGGCGCCGATCGCGCGTGGCACATGCAGCCGCTCGAACGGGCCGAGCGCCGGTTGCAGCAGCAGCTTGAGAAGAAACGCGATCAGGATGGGGAGGATGATGTCGGCCGCCACGTAGAGCGCGGCGAGCGTGGCGAGGAAGAACAACCCGCCGAGAAAGATGCTCTTGGGGTCGTGTGGCAGCGACATCTCCGGACGTTCGTCCGCCGGAGGATTCAGTTCCGTAACGCCCGGCTCTTTCTTAGGCGCGTCGTCCCGCAGAGAAGCCGATTGATCTGTCATGATCGCAATCAATTGGGCGTGCTGGCGCTGCCTGCGCCAACACGCCGTTTCAGGGAACTAGACGAACGCCCTAGCAGACCGCTTGGTTGTTCGGGCAGACCTTGGTCGTCGAACCGGACTGCGGCACCACCACCGTGTTGCCCTGAGCCGGCTGCTGCGCGGGCGGTGTCACCACCGTGGTGCTCGGCTGTGCCTGTGGCTGCGGATTCACAACAACGGTTTTGTCGTCGCTGCCGCAGGCGGCCAGGAAGATCGACGCTGCAATGGCCAAAATCGTGATCGGACGCATGGGTTTCTCCTCGCGTGTTGTTTCGTTGGTGAACGAAGCTCCACCGGTACGGTTCCTCGGATCGCCCGACAACCAACCGGTGCGCTCGCGCAGGACCGCGCGAACCGCAATTTTCCGCATTGGCGCAAGCCTTAGCGCCGTCGTGGACGCGGCTCGGACCGCCATGCCAAATTCATGTCTTCGGATGACTTCATCCGTTTGCGCGGGCTCACGCGCTAATGGCGCGGGCTACGGTCGCGGCCCGAGCCCTCGTGCCTGGCACGCCGTTCGAGTGTCGCGCGCCGCACCAGCTTGTTGAAATTTGAGTCTTCCTCGTAAAGCAGCACGAGGCCCGCTTCATCGAATTGCCGGAAGAAATCGTCCCAGGAAATTTCGTCGAGCTCTTCATGTTTGGTGCGCGGCGCATCGGGGAACATGATGCGAATGATCCCAATGTGTCATCGTGGTGCGTGCGCTTTACGGTGGCCGGCCTGCCCCCGTGCCGTTCAGCCCAACGGCGTATCTCGTCGTGATCGGTTGACGACTTCGCCATAACCGCCTCCTTTGGCCCATAGGACCAAGCTGACGCTGAGATACAAGCATCCAGGATCAGCGTTGTTCCGGGCGGCGGCGGAGCTTGGCCAGGAATCACGCAACCGGAAATATGCGCGGCGGCGTGGATTCGAATTTCCTCCGCCTTCGCGGCGGCCATGGCGGAGGGTTCGATGCGGAGGGTGGGAGTATTTTGCCGCTGGGCGGCTTCAGCGCGGCTTCTGAAACTTGAGCACGAACTCGTCGACCGGCTGAGACGGCTTGAAGACCGGCGCATCGCGCGGGTCGGATGGATTGCGCAGGAAGTCGCCCTCGCCGACCAAGCGGAAGCCGGCCGCCTCGACCTCTTGGCGCAGAGCGCTTTCCTCGATGCGGTGCAGCGTCTTGCCCACGGCCGTGCCGTCGCCGGCCTTTGCCGAATGGTCGGCGATAATCAGCAGTCCGCCCGGCTTAAGCGCCCGGAACAGGCTGCGGTTCATGGCCGCGCGATCGACGTCCATTGCGGTGACGTCGTGATAGAAGAAGAAAAACGTAATCAGGTCGAGGTCGTTGACCTCCGGCGGCACGGGATCGCCGAACGGCCGCACCACATGAACCACGTTCTTCATGGCCGGCGCCTTCGCCCGCTCGATGAATCGCTCGCGCGCCTGCATGTCCTGCCCATAGACCGTTCCGCTGGGACCGACGGCGCGGGCCATCAGTTCGGTGCTGTAGCCGCCGCCCGCGCCCACATCGAGCACCTTCATGCCGGTCTGCACGTCGGTGAAGGCGAGCAACTGCACCGGATTGCGGCGCTTATCGGTCTCGCGGTCCGCGGCGCTGCGGTCGGGCGCGGCGATCAGCGCCTGGAAATCGGGGCTGGCCGCCGACGCGCGGTCGAGGCCCACGGCCAGCAGCATGGCGCCGGCAAATAAGGCCGCTGTCGCGGCGGTGAAGGGACGTCGCGGGGTGATCGGCGGCATGCAATGTCCTCCCTGCGGTGGCGGTCGGCCGTGTGCGGCCGTGAAGCTGGTGGACCGCGCTCTCGTTGCGCCGTGGCATGAGCGGTGCTGGCTCCGGCGGACGGTTTTCGCCATTATAACCGTTCCGGCGGGCGCGCGGGAGCACCTTCGCCGCAGCCGGCGTTGAGTCCGAGGTGTTCCATAGGCCTCCTTCCCGATGAGCATGAATCCCAGCGTACCGGGCGCCTCGATCTTCGCGGCATTGCGCGGATCGGCGACCCTGCTGCCCCTCAGGCACCGCCTGTTCGCCGCTGTCTGGATCGCCAGCCTGGTGTCGAATTTCGGCAGCCTGGTGCAGACGGTCGGCGCGTCCTGGATGATGACCACCATCGCGCCGTCGCCCGATATCGTCGCCCTCGTGCAAGCCGCGACCGCGCTGCCCATCCTGCTGTTCTCTCTGCCCGCCGGCGCTTTCGCCGACATCTGGCCACGGCGCACCGTCATGCTGGTCGCCCAGTCGTTGATGTTGATCGTCGCCGCCGGCCTCGCCATCCTGTCCCATCTCGGCACGATCACGCCCGGCCTGCTGCTCGCCTTCACCTTCGCGCTGGGCACCGGCGCCGCGCTCTATGGCCCGGCCTGGCAGGCCGCGGTCGGCGAGCTGGTGCCGCGCGACAAGATCCCGGCCGCCGTCGCGCTCAACAGTCTCGGCTTCAATCTCGCGCGCTCGCTCGGTCCGGCGATCGGCGGCGCCATCGTCGCGGCGGCGGGACCGGAGGCGGCGTTCGTCTTCAATGCCATCTCCTACCTGGCCCTGATCGTCGTGCTGGTCCGATGGAAGGCGCCACCCGTCGAGCGCCGCCTGCCGCCCGAGAGCATGGTCCCCGCCATCGTTGCCGGCCTGCGCTATGCCGCCTTGTCCCTGGTGGTCCGCGCGGTGTTGGTGCGCACCTTCGCTTTCGGCCTGTGCGGCAGCGCGATATGGGCGCTGCTGCCCGTGGTGGCGCGCCATCTGGTCGGCGGCGGACCGCTGACCTACGGCATCCTGCTCGGTGCCCTGGGCGTCGGCGCTATCCTCGGCGCCATCGTCAGCACGCCGTTGCGTCAGCAGCTGGGTGGCGAGATGCTGGTGCGCGGCGCGGTCGCCGGTTTCGGCCTATGCGCTTTCGCCTCGGCTTTTATCGTCGATCTGGTGCCGCTCGCTATCGTGCTGACGGCGGCCGGCGCGGGCTGGGTCATGACGCTATCGACCTTCAACGTGGTCGTGCAGATGTCGTCGCCGCGCTGGGTCATGGGGCGCGCCATGGCGGTCTATCAGATGATGACCTTCGGCGGCCTGGCGCTGGGCAGCTGGATGTGGGGCGTGCTGGCCCACCGGTTCGGCATTGCCACATCGCTCGCCGTCGCCGGTGCGGCGGCCATGGTGCTCGGCCTGCTGCTCGCGCGGCGCTTCCGCCTGCCGGCCTATGAGCAGCTCAATCTGGAGCCATCCAGCGCCTGGCCGGAACCGCAGGTCAGTCTCGATTTCGATCCGCAAAGCGGACCGGTGATCGTCAGCGCGGAATACAAGATCGTGCCCAAGGACGTTCCGGCCTTCCTGCAGCGCCATGCGTATCCTGCGGCGCAATCGTCGGCGCGACGGCGCGCGCCGCTGGATGCTGACCCAGGACGTCGCCGATCCGGAAACCTGGCTGGAACGCTTCGAGGTGGCCACGTGGCTCGACCACATGCGGCAGCATCATCGGGTGACGATCGCCGACCGCACGGCGGAAGATGCCGTGCTGGCGCTGCATCAAGGGCCCACACCGCCGCGGGTGCGGCATTTCCTGGAGCGGCCCCTGGCGGCATTCGGGACAGAACGGACGCGGCCCGCGGATGCGCAGGCTACGGAAACGGCGATGAAGAGCGAGTAATCTCCCCTCTTCAGCCTTCGGTGCCCGCTCTCGCGGAATCAGGCCTGAAGACTGTCGTGCAGGCCATCCCCCTGGCCAACCGGCCAAGGGGATGTCTCGTTCGGCTTTAGACGGCTTCCTTCAGGTCTTTCGCGACCCGGAAGGCAACCTTCTTCGAAGCCTTGATCTTGATAGCTTCGCCAGTCGCGGGATTGCGTCCCATCCGCGCGGCGCGCTTGCGCACCTGCAGAATGCCCAATCCGTTGATGCGAACCTTATTCCCCTTCTTCAAATTTTTCACAGTCAGGGCGATGAAATCGTCGAACAGAGAGGCCACTGCCTTCTTTGACAGCTCATGGTTGGAGGCGAGCTCCGCGACCAGCTTGGAGAGAGGAACAGTGGGTGTCTTCGTGGTTTCAGCCATGCATGTTCTCGTTTGAACCGGTTAAGTGAAACGGCCCGTCGTAACGTCCGACATGGCCTAAATACGCTAATTACACGGTTTTCCCGCGCATACAATTGTTTTGTGCAGGCGCGCCAACATATCTGTGGATTGAGTTGTTGCCGCAACAGCAGCGATTTCACGCTGCCGGGCGATAAAAAGGCCGGTCGCCGACGACGGTCGTGCGATGCATACGGCGTATATCGGGCAGTCCGTAGCCGCCGCAGGCGCGGTGATTGAGGCAGCGGTTGTCCCACATCACGAGGTCGCCGTCGCGCCACTTGTGGCGATATTGGAAGCGCCGCTCGCGCACATAGAAGGCAAACAAACGGTCGAGCAGCGTCTGGGCGGCAGCCTCGTCCATATCGGCGATACCGATGGTAAAGCGCGGCGATACATAGAGTGCCTGACGTCCGGTCTCCGGATGCGTGCGCACCAGCGGCTGACGAACTTCGTGGGTCTCGCCGGCGCGGCGCTCGTAATAATCCTTGGCGCCCGGACGGTCCGGCGAAATCGTCACGCGCGGATTCTTCGTCTTGCTCACGTGATGAATGCCGTAGCGGCCTTCGACCTCGCGCTTCAGATCGTCCGGTAACGCATCATAAACCATATACATATTGCAGAATTCGGTATCGCCACCGCGCGCCGGATTCCTGACCGAAAAGAGAATCGTCGCCTGGCATGGTTCCTCATGGTGCGACGAATCCGAATGCCAGAAGTCGCCGGCGTCGACGATGCCGACCGCCGTTCCATCCGGCCGGATCTCGTTGGACAGGATCAAGACGTCGCTGTCGTCGGGATGTGTGTGGGTCACTTGGTCCTGCGCTTCGAGCGGGCCGAACTGGCGCGAGAACATGCCCTGTTGTCCAGCGGTCAGGGTCTGGTCGCGGATCACCAGGACCGGGTTGTCGCGAAACGCCTGCTTGAGGGCCGCCAGTTGAACGGGGGTGAGCGGCTTCGAACAATCCAACCCCGTCACTTCCGCCGCACCGCACTCCGAAAGCTCATTGACCGCTACGCTCATCGTCGCCGCGTTCCCTCAATCGCCTTGACGAAGGGCGGGCGATGCCTCGGCAGCACCCGCCCCTCCCATCATTCCTTATTTCGCCACGCTTGCGCCGGCCCGCAGATAGGCCGCCATGCGCTCGACCATGGCCGGCGGCGCCTTCGCCATTTCGGCGATCAGCTTCTGCACCTGATCGCCCGACAGCGGGTTGTATTCCGAATTCGACCTGTCGATCTCGCCCTTGAATTCCGGATCCTTCATGGTGGCGTCGAACGCGGCACGCAGGGCCTTGACGCGGTCCGCCGGGATCCCGGGTGTCGCCAGGAACGAGCGGCCGATCTCGCCGCCGCTGGCATAGAACGCCAGCATTTGCTTGTCCTCGGCACTTTTGCCGAGTTCGACGATGGTCGGCGTGTTCGGCAGTTCGGGCGAACGCTCGTAGGCATATTGCACCAGCAGGTTGATCTTTTTGTTCTTCAGCCAGTCCTGCTTCTGCACCTTGATCGTGTTCCACGAGGTCAGCGCGCCGTCGACCTCGCCGCGCTCCATGGCGAGCATGCCGTCGGTCGAGCCCGGATAGCCGGTGATGACCTTGAACTTGGTGCCGGCCAGCGCATTGAGCAGCAGCGGATAGCCCATCGAGGGCGAGCCCGGGCCCGTGCTGGCGACCGGTGTCTCATGGACCATTGCGTCCTGCACTGTCTTGGCCTTCGAGGTTTCCCAGGTCAGGGTGATCTCGATGATGTTGGTGACCCGGCCGATCCAGTTGAAGTCAGCGGACTTGTACTGGATGCCGGGAGTCTTCAGGGCCTCCTCGAGCGCCATGGTCTGCGACACGATGCCGATGGCCGTGCCGTCCTTCGGCGCCACCGCGTAGAGATAGTTGGCGGCCTTGAAGCTGCCGGCGCCCGGCATGCTCTGGGCCACCACGGTGGGCTGGCCCGGCAGATGCTTGCCCATGTGCCGCGCCACCAGGCGCCCGTAGTAGTCGTAGCTGCCGCCGGCGGCGAAGCCGATATAGAGATTGACGGTCTTGCCCTTGTAGAACTGCTCGACGCTTTGCGCCGCGGCAGCGCCGGGCAGCGCCACGGCAAGTGCGACGGCGGCGCTCAGGATATGTCTGTCCATAGTTTTCATTCCAACCCCCCTCGGTGTTCTGTGCGCCGGCGACTCGGGGCCCCCGGCATTCTTGCCCTCACTCTAGCGGGCATGCGGCATCGCCTCAACCACGCCTGCGCGAATTGCGTTCAGCAATTGCGTTCTTTCTGTTTCCGAAAATTGAACGATCGCGGCCGAGCGCCACGGACAGATTTGGCCTCGCAACCGAACGCCGCAAACCACCGATGGATCGGAGAATTGGCTCGCACCCGGCGCACCCGGCCTCTTTGGCGGTCGGCAGCGAGCCACCGACTTAAAGCATCACATGAAGTCGTAGTGCGAGTAAGCACAACCACTTAGTCAACGATGATGATGTGACGTCGAGCTCCGTCGGCGGCCGCCGATCATCGAGCAGCGGCGGCGAAATCGATCGGGCACGAAACCCCTGTGCCGCCCAGCCCGCAATAGCCGTTAGGGTTCTTCGCGAGATACTGCTGGTGATAAGACTCCGCGTAGTAGAAGGGCGGCGCCTCGCGGATTTCCGTCGTGATGCCCTTCAGGCCGCGCGCCTTGAGCGCCGCTTCGTAGTCGGCCTTCGACATCTCCGCCATGCGGCGCTGCTCGTCCGACGTGGTGTAGATGCCGGAGCGGTACTGGGTGCCGACGTCATTGCCCTGGCGCATGCCCTGGGTCGGATCGTGGCCCTCCCAGAACACCCGCAGCAGGTCCGCATAGCTGATCAGTTTGGGATCGAAGGCGACGAACACCGCCTCGGTATGGCCCGTCCGTCCGGAGCAGACTTCCTCATAGGTCGGATTCTCGGTTTGGCCGCCGATATAGCCGACCGCCGTGGTGTAGACGCCGGGTAATTGCCAGAACAGCCGCTCGGCGCCCCAGAAGCAGCCCATGCCGAACATCGCCGTCTCGAGCCCGGCCGGGAACGGCGGCTTCAGCGGATGGCCATTGACCATGTGGCGCGCGGGCACCGGCATCGGTTCGGCGCGGCCGGGCAGCGCCTCGTCGGTCGAGGGCAAATGGGTTTTGCTGGATGAGAACCACATGGCGAGCCTCCGGTTCGGACGGTGAACCCCTAATATGCGCCGTGGCCGGCGCGGTTAAAAGGCCCGCACGGGCCTATAATCCCAGCGGCGGACGATCTAGTCGGTCGGCCGGACCGGCGGCCGTTCCAACGCGGCGCGCTCCCACTTCGCCGTGTCGGCCGCCGCCGCGTAGGTGCTGTCGAGGAAGGCTTGCACCATGGCAGCCGGATCGCGCGCCTGGCGCACCGCATCGTAGGGCAGCAGGAATTCGCCGAGCCCGTCATGAAAGAACGCCGCGTCGGGCGCGACCGGCTGGTTCTTGAAACCCTCCGGCGTGGGATAGGCGTAGGAATAGAAGGCGGCATAGTCCACCGCCCCGCCCCCCGGCCAGAAGCCGGCGCTGCTCACCTCGTGGGAATAGGCCTCGCGCGTCACCGCATCGGGCAGATGGGGCACGCCACCGGGATGGCGCGGGGCCGGACGGCCGGAGAAGCGCGTCACCGCCAGATCGAAGCTGCCCCAGAAGAAATGCACGGGACTGCACTTGCCGGTGAAACCGGCGCGGAACTGGGTGAACAGCCGGTCGGCCTGCCCGAGAACGCGCCAGAAGCGCTGGACATAATCGGCATCGTAAGGCCGCGGCGCGCGGTCGTCGCGGAACGGAATGGCCTCGACCACCTCGTTCGGCGCGGCTACGAAACTCGCCCCGATTCCAAGCTCGTCCAGGGTTTCCATGATCTCGTCGTAGAAGTCCGCCACCGATTGCGCACGCAGAGCGATGCGCCGGCGTTCGCCGTCGCTGGTCTGCACGGACAGCTCATGATCGAGGAAATCGAAGTCGATCTGGACCTGGCGGTTGCCGTCCGCCATCGGCGAGGTGGTCAGCCCGCGCGCCGTGACATAGAGCGGCACGTGCCAGGAATGATTGACCCACGGCGTCTTGGCGAGGCGGATCTTGCCGACGATCTGCGTGCGCATATGCAACCCGTAGATCGTGTCCTTCCAGGCCGTATAATCGAGCTCGGGCCAAGCATCCTGTGCCATTGCGCTGTAGGCCGTGGCCTCTCCCGCTGCGGTGAACGATTCGACGACTATCGCAGCCAGCACTCTAGCACTGTTTCACTGTCGGCGGTCTCGATCTGCAAGCTGAAACGCCGGTGATAGAGGGTCATCAGGGCGTCGTGGGTGGTGTCCGACGAGCTGCACAGCGCGTCGGTCGGCAGCACCACGCGGTAGCCGAGATCGACCGCGTCCATCACCGTCGCCAGCACGCACATGTCGGTTTCGGCGCCGGTGATCACGAGGCTGTCGACGGCATGTTCCTGCAGGTGGCGATGCAGGGCCGGCGCCGAGAACGCCGAATAGAACCTCTTGTCGACCACGAGCGCCGGCGGCGCCATGGCCTTGAGCGGCGGAACCAGGTCGAGCAGCGACGGCGGAATACGCTCGCGCGTCAGTTCGCGCCACCGCTCATAATAGCGCCGCCAGGCGCCGCGCATCTCCTCCGGCTTGACCGGCGGGATGAAGCGCGTGAACACCGTCTGCTCCGCATGGTGGTCGGCGATGTTATGGATAACCGGCAGGACGCGCGCCATCCACGGTGTATGCCACGGTGTGTCCTGGGCATAGAGCTCCTGCATGTCGACGCAGAGATGCACCGTGCGGTCGGTCAGGGGTCCGTAGCGCAGCGCTTCGCCCATCTCATGCCAGCTCTTTCTCCTGCGCGGCGGCAAGCGTGGTCTCGGCCTCCCGCAGTACGGCGGCAACCTCCGCCGCATCGGCAGCGGCGCAGGCGTCGCGGAGTTCGGCCAGGCGCTCGCCGATCACGGCCACCACAGCCGCGGGCGGACGCAGGCCAAGATTGCGTGGCACGGCGAAACTCAGTCCGGCATTGACCCCGGGCAGTTCTTCGTTGGCGGGCAACCGGGCGAGTGCCGTGCCGAGTTGCCCGACCGCGTGCATCAGCTGGATCGCTACGGCAACGAAGGCCTTGCGGAGCGCCTTCGGCGTGTCGGCTCCGTATGCCTGAACCAACAAGATCAGGGTTTCGCCATAGATGGCATTGGCTAGATCGAGGCGCACCGCCGCAGGCAGTGCGGTGATCCACACGCGATCATCGTCGGTCAACGGCCGCCGCATCACGGGGTCGGCCGCGGCTGGGTACGCCGGGGCAAAACCGCGATTGGCTGTCCGCAGATCGGACCACTCCTGCTTGATCCCTTGGAACCGGGCGAAGTGGCAATCCTCGCGGTCACCCGACGCCCCCTCGCCCTGTTCGATGATCGCATCGAGCGCCTGCAGCGCGCTGTCGAGGTCGCGGATCGCGAGCACCCCCGGCAGATCGACGATCTCTCGCCCCAGTTGCCCGCGCGCCTGAGGGTCCAGAAACAGGCGACCATCGGTTTGCTCGGCAAGCGCGACGAGCCCTTCACGGATCTCGCCGTAGAATTCCCCGATGGTTTCATAGTCGTGCGCCGAAGGCGTGATTTGCCGCGGCGGCGCCTGCCGCTCTTTTTCCACCTCCGGTTCGAATTCCGCAGAGTCGGCCAGCGGGGCGCCATCCGGCCGCTCGAGAAAAATGAAGTGATCGAGGGTCGCCTCGTCGAAGGGCGTGAGCCGGATGACGAATCCGGCTGGATGGTAACCCGGCGGCACCGGCAGATTGGGACGGTCGAAATGGGGCGCCCCGCCCAGCGCCACGAGCAGATTGTTGACCATGACCAGATGGCCCATTTCCTCGATGGCAACGCTCATGATGCTGCCCTTCCAGCGTCGCACCGCGTCGACCTCGATGTCGCGCAGGCCGTCTGCGACCTCACTCTTCAGGCTGAATGCGGCATAGAGGTAGGAGCATAGAAGGTTGTGCTCGATCTCCGCTGCTTCCGTCAGGAGATGGATGATCTGCTCGCGTCTGACTGTCATCGGACATAAACGCGCCATGTCCGACAAAGGTTTCCACCGCCCTTGAACTCGGCCGACCTCTGGAGGATGCTTGCACCCAATTAAGACAACAAATTCAGGGAGTGGAAAATCATGACCGGCATGGTGGGATTGGTCGGCGTCGGCGCCATGGGCAAGGCCCTGCTCGCGCGGCTGCATAAGGCGGGCCAGCAGGTGCGGGCCTATGACATCTCGAGCGAAGCGACTGAAGGCGGCAAGCGACAGTGGCGCCACCACCGTCGAGTCGGCCGCCGCGGCGGCCAAAGGCGCGGGCTTCATCCATGTCTTCGTGCGCAGCGACGCGGAGGTCGTGGAAGCGGTGCTCGGCAAGGACGGCGTGCTGGCCGGCGCCGCGCCCGGGCAGCATCATCCTGCTGCACAGCACGATTCTGCCGACCACGACCCAGCATATCGCGGCGATGGCCGGCAAGCGGAACGTCCATGTGCTGGACGCGCCGATCACGGCCGTCCCCGCCAAGGTGCTGGCCGGCGAAGGCGCGTTTCTGGTCGGCGGGCCGGACGATCTGGTGCAATCGGTGCGCCCCCATCTGCTGGCCCTGGAAAAGACGGTCTATCACTTCGGGCCGCTCGGCGCCGGCAATGTCGCCAAGCTGATCAAGAACCTGACCAACGGGGCGGAACGCGTCGTGCTCGCCCAGGCGATGATGCTGGCCGAGGCGGGCGGCATCGACGTGCGCCGCATGCTCGACGTGCTCAAGGCGGAAGACAGCGGCTCGATCGTGCGCAATTGGGAAAAGGCTTTCACGATCGCCGATGGCCATGCATCCCTCAACGGCGGCGCCAATATCTTCAACAAGGACCTGCCGCTCGCCGCCGAACTGGCGAAGAACTACAAGCTCGATCTCGGGGTCATCCGCGAGGCGGCGGACGCGGGCCTGCGCTACACCGGCGTAACGAAGCTCGATCCGATCCCAGAATTCCAGGACCGCTAGAGGCGCCCGCGGCCGACAGGCCTGCGGCAAGCCAGCCCAATAAACATGCAATCGTTGCTCGCCGGCGACGGACCATGGTGCGCCTCCCGATACGGCTGAAGGTCGTGCCGATGTCATTGAGGAGCGTCAATGCGACCGATTCTCGTTCTGTCAAACTATGGCTGGCGCCGAACACGGACGTCAACTCTCGCGAGCGGCGCCCACGGGGCGCCGGCATTCGGAGGATTTGTGACATTCATATTAAGTGCACGTCGAATGCATCGCTTTTGTGGGCCTTGTTGCGAAGGATTGGCGTCTCATCGTAAACATGTGATGATGAGCATGAACCGATCTTCCGAGTAGTTAGTGTCACGGCCCTTGCCGTATGCTAAAAATTGGGTGTTCGGACAGGAGAACCTATGGCTTTCGGGCCAGGCGGCAACCGGCAGATGTGGGTCAGGCCGCGGATCAGCTCCGGCATCGGCAGGAGCCGAATTCGCGGCACGATTACCACGATGAAAAATCCATAACAGCGGTCGAAGACGAGAAAATTTGATGGGTAAAGGACGGGATCGCGGCCCCAGGCGCCGCGGATTCGATGACGACATGTTTTCCCCCCGGGACTTTCACGACGAACGTCCGGCCTCTCGGCCACCTTACGGCGGCGGTCCGCCGGCACGGCAGCCGCAGGCGGAAGGCCCGACGATCGACGCCACGGTAAAGTGGTTCAATGGGGAAAAGGGCTTCGGCTTCGCCGAACTCGGCGACGGAACGGGCGACGCCTTCCTCCATATCGCGGTGCTGCAGGCCGCTGGGCAGGATGCCGTCGAGCCCGGCACCAAGCTGCGGGTTCAGGTCGGCCAGGGCCAGAAGGGCCGTCAGATCACGGCGGTCCTCGAAGTGGATCGCACCAGTGCCGCGGCACCCCAACCGCGTCGGGCGCCTTCGGGCGGCGGCGGCGGCCGGGGCTTCCAGCCCGACGAATCGTCGGCGGTCGAACTCGACGGCACGGTGAAATGGTTCAACGGCGAAAAGGGCTTCGGCTTCGTCGTCACCGAGGATGGCGGCAAGGACGTGTTCGTCCACATCTCCGTCCTCGAGAAGGCGGGGCTGCGGTCGCTGGCGGAAGGACAGCGCATCTCCATGCGCGTGGTTCAGACCGCGAAAGGCCGCGAGGCGATCTCGGTCGTTCCGTCCTGATCAGGCCGACAACCGCCTGACACCGATCTGCGGCCAGGCGCCGTCCCCTCAGCGACTTCCGATTCGTTGGATCGATTTGATGGGGCCGCGCGTCTGGCCGGACAGCTCGGCTATTTTCTGATCCTGCGCCTCGACCGCCTGACGGATGAGGTCCTCGTCCTCGTACCCGTTCAACTCGACACCGGGCAGCCGCCGGTTCGAGGTCTGCGTGCCGTCCTGGTACAGCACGTTGACGACGATGACCTCGGCATTGGTGGTCGGCTTCTTGCGCGCCATAACTCGCTCCTGACTGACATACATGAGGCGCGCCGGATAATCGGCGGCGCCTATCTTTTGGGATTGGGATCCGTCGCGCCGCGCACCGGGCTCACCGCCGGCAGATCCTCTTCCAGAATAGAAATCTGCAGGGCGTAGGAGACCTCGCCGTCATCCTCGTCGCGATGCAGCACGCCGATGAACTCCTCGCCGATCTTGACCTCGATCGGACCACCGCGCCGCACGGGCGCGGCGACATTGATCTTCGGGTTGGCGAAGGTCTTGCGGAGATAGTCCTGTACGCGCGCGATTTCGTTTGGTGTCACCGACATCTCCTCTCAGGCCGGGCGGCGGCCTCGTCGTCACGTCCAACGGGGATAAACCATAACTGGAAGAAGGCCTTACAATAAACTGTATTTACGGGATAATTTTTCTTCCATTCTTCTCCGGCACGAACCCCTGTCACAAAACTGTTGCTTCGTTGCTGGGTGATTTGGCACGGCATCGGGGCCATTGCAAGCCGCATGAGCAGCCAATCGTCGGCCTCGTAGGGAGGCGGTCGGGGAACGCCGCCGGGTGACGATGCGTTTCCCCATCCCAAGAGGATATGCATTTGACCGATAACGTCTCGGTAGTCGCCCCCACGCCAGCGCCGGCCCCCGTCGAGGTGCTGGAGGATGTCCAAGCCGCCGGTCTGCGCTACGTCTCCGACCAGGAGCCGGGCCTGCACCGCCGCAAGACCGGCAAAGGCTTCACCTATCTGAAGCCGACCGGCGAGACCTGCCGCGACCCGGCGACGCTGGCACGCATCCATTCCCTCGCGATCCCGCCGGCCTGGACCGACGTGTGGATCTGCCCGCGCGGCAACGGCCACATCCAGGCGACCGGGCGAGATGCCAAGGGCCGCAAGCAGTACCGCTACCATCCGGACTTCCGCGAGGCGCGCGACGGCACCAAATACGAGCACATGGTCGACTTCGCCCGCGCCCTGCCCAAAATCCGCGCCCGCGTCGCCGCCGACATGGCGCGGCCGGGCCTGACGCGCGAGAAGGTCCTGGCGACCATCGTGCATCTGCTCGAAACCACGCTCATCCGCGTCGGCAACGAGGACTACGCCAAGGCGAACAAGAGCTATGGCGTGACCACGCTGCGCGATCCCCACGTCACCGTGAACGGATCGGAACTGCGCTTCAACTTCAAGGGCAAGAGCGGCAAGATATGGCGGCTCAGGATCAAGGACCGGCGCGTCGCCAAGGTCATCCGCGCCTGCCAGGATTTGCCCGGCCAGCAGCTGTTCCAATATTTCGACGAGGCCGGCGAGCCGCAGAACGTCACCTCGTCCGACGTGAACGACTATCTGCGCGAGGTCACCGGCGGCCCGACGTGACGGCCAAGGATTTCCGCACCTGGTCCGGAACGGTGCTGGCGGCCATGGCGCTCCAGGAGTTCGAGGCGATCGATGCCGGCGCCAAAACCAAGAAAAACGTCAAGGCCGCGATCGAACGCGTCGCAGCCCGCCTCGGCAATACCGTGACGATCTGCCGAAAATGCTATGTGCATCCGGAAATCATCACCACCTATCTCAGCGGCACGCTGGCGGAGGAACTATCGCGGGAAATCAAGTCCGGAACTGCGCAAAGAGCTCGAGGGATTGAAGCCGGAGGAAGCGGCCGTGTTGGTCCTGCTCGACAAACGGCTGTCCTCGCGCAATCCCTTCGCGGACTCCGTCAGGAAGCTCGGCATTGACCCAAAAAAGCCGTATCCGAAACGCCGCGCCGAGCGTAAAGGGCTCGCAGGCCTCCGCCTAATCAGGAGATCGTCCGAATGGCCGATCCGCAGACCATTCCGTCGCAGCGCGGCCCTGATGTTGCCCGATGTCTTCATCAACCGAATCGCGACAGCCGTGCCGGCGCACGACGTGCACGAGAAGTTCGTCGCCTATGCGCCGAGCCTGCTGGCCGATCGCGCGCGCGCAATTGCTGTTCCGCCGCATGGCCGAGCGCGCCCAGATCGAGCATCGCTATTCCTGCCTGCCGGCCGACGCGGACCCGGCGCGCTGGATGGCCGCGGGTTCTATGTCCGGGGCCGCTTTCCCGACACCCAGGCGCGCATGGCGCTCTACAAGGAAGAGGCGCTTACCTCTGGCATGCCAGGCGGTCGAGCGCCTGGCGCTGAGCGGCGAGGCTGCGGAGATCAGCCATCTCATCGTCGCATCCTGCACCGGCTTCTATGCCCCGGGTCTCGATCTGCAACTGGTCAGCCACTTCGGCCTGCGCCAATCGGTCGAGCGCACCATCGTCGGCTTCATGGGCTGCTACGCGGCCATGAACGCGCTCAAGCTCGCCAAACATATCGTGCGCTCCGAACCGGCGGCCAAGGTTCTCGTGGTCAATCTCGAGCTCTGCACCCTGCACTTGCAGGAAACTCCCGAGTTGGAGCGGGTGCTGTCGTTCCTCATCTTCGCTGACGGCTGCTCCGCCTGCCTCGTCAGCGCCGAGCCATCGGGCATTCGCCTGGCGGACTTCCGTTCCACCATCCTGCCGGACAGCGCCGATCAGATCACCTGGCATATCGGGCAACTGGGCTTCGACATGATGCTGTCCGGCCAGGTCGCGCAGAACTCTGTCGCGGAATTTGAGCGCGAGCCTCGACGACATCCTGGCCGGCGCGCGGCGCGAGGACATCCGCCACTGGGCCATTCATCCGGGCGGCAGGTCGGTGCTCGATGCGGCGGCGGACAGCCTGCAACTGAAGAACGGCGAACTGGGCCCGTCGCGCGACGTGCTGCGGCGCTACGGCAATATGTCGTCGGCGACCGTGATGTTCGTGCTGCAGCAGATGCTGGATGAGGGTGAGCCGGGGACCGGCTGCGCGCTCGCGTTCGGTCCCGGCATCACCGCGGAGAGCCTGCTGTTCGAGATCGGCGGCTGACATGGCGGCCCGCGATCTCCGCCACCGCAGCACGGCCAGCGAGTGGATGGATATCGAACCGCTCGGCTTCGAGGAATTGCGCCTGTGCCTGGCGCAGCTCGCCCAGATCAATCTGCTGAGCCTGGGATATCGCCCCACGCTGCGCTGGCTCGCGACGCTGGTTCGCCGCCGCGGGAGCGAACGTCCCCTGTCCCTTCTCGATGTCGGCTGCGGCTCTGGCGACATGTTGCGACGGCTGCGCCGCTGGGCGGATGCGCACGGCGTGGCGGTCGACTTGCATGGCATCGACATCAACCCGGTGACGCGGCAAGTGGCCTTGTCGGCGACGCCGGCCGGAAGCGCCATTACCTACCACACCGCCGACATCTTCGAGCTGCCGTCCGAGCAGCGCTATGACGTGATCGTCAGTTCGCTCTTCGCCCACCATCTCGACGACACGGCGCTCGCGCGCTTCCTGCGCTGGATGCAGAGCCATGCCGCGGTGGGCTGGTTCATCAACGACCTGCATCGCAGCGCGCTCGCCTATGCCGGCGTGACGCAATTCCTCCGGGTCATGGGTTATCACCGGGTGGTGCGCCACGACGGGCCGGTCTCGGTCGAGCGCGCTCTCACCCTCGCCGACTGGCACAGGGTGCTGGCGGACGCGGGTCTCGCGGCGGACGCGGTGACGATCCGCCGCGCCTTTCCCTTCCGCATCGGCGTCGGCTGCGTCAAATGACCGCCGATCGATCCTCCTATGACGCCATTGTCGCGGGCGGCGGCCCGGCCGGCGCCGCGGCGGCCTGCCGCCTCGCCGCCTCGGGCCGCTCGGTGCTGCTGTTCGAGAAGGAAACCAGGCCGCGCCACAAGGTGTGCGGCGAATTCCTCAGCGGCGAAGCGCGGGACGGTCTCGCGGCGCTCGGCATCGATCTCGCAGCGCTCGGCGCCGTGCCGGTCAGCCGCGTCCGGCTGGCCCATGGCCGCCGCATCGCCGAAGCCGCCCTGCCCTTCGCCGCGGCCGGCATATCGCGCGACCGCCTGGACGAGGCTCTGCTCCTCCAGGCGCGCACCGCGGGCGCCGAGGTGCGGCGCGGCGCGGCGGTGCGCGCCATTGACAAAGCCGGCGAGACAGCATGGCAGGTGACGGCAGGCGACGCGCGCGCGACGGCGCGAGCCGTCTTTCTCGCCACCGGCAAGCACGATTTGCGGTCCTTCAAGCGCACTGCGGCATCGCGCGACGGCTTGATCGGTTTCAAGATTCACATCCGGCTGGCGGCGGCGCAGACGGAAGCCTTGCGCGACGCGGTCGAGCTCATCCTGTTCGAAGGCGGCTATGCCGGCCTGCAACTGGTCGCGCCGGCGACCGCGAATCTCTGCCTGCTGGTGCGGAAATCGACCTTCGCGCGCGTCGGCAAAAGCTGGCCTGCCCTGCTCGATCATCTCGCCGGTGCATGTCCGCATCTGGCCGGCCGCCTCACCGGAGCGCAACCATGCTGGGAAGAACCTTTGGCGATTGCTTCCCTGCCCTTCGGCTTTCTCGCCATGACAGAGCGACAAGATGCCGGCCTCTATCGCCTCGGCGACCAAGCCTCGGTGATACCGGCATTTTCGGGCAATGGCATCGCGATCGCGTTGCACAGCGCCCGGCTCGCGGCCGACTGCTTCCTGCAAGGCCGCGATGGGGCAGACTACCTGACGCGGGTGCGCGCCGATCTGCGCGGCAGCATGGGCGCGGCGGCAAGCCTGTCGCGCGTCACCGCTCACGGCTGGGCGCAGAGTCTCATGGTCGACGCCTGCCGCCTGTTTCCGCCGTTCATGGCGGCGCTCGCGCGCAAAACCCGTATCGCCGGGATCGTCTCTCGGTAAACCGCCGCGCTGAATTTATTTCTTGGCGCGCGTCTTGTCCGCCTTGGCTTCCTCGGCGATTTCCCCGCTCTCCCCGCCGACCTCGGCTTCCACCGCTGCGCTCAACCGTTGGAAGACTCCGAGGCCGACGATCAATGCGACACCCGACAGAAGAAGAAGTGTCGGGTAGAGCATATCCTTCATGTCGGCCTTGGCCGCCTCGGAGACCGTCACCAGGGATTCCAGCAGCACGGCGATGGCGATGGTCGAGACGAATTTCGTCAAGCTGCGCCTCGCTTCGCCGGCGTGGCGCATTTCCCGCCCGCGCACCACCTCTTCCTCCAACAGGTATTTGGCCGCATCGAAAATGGCGATGGCGATCACCGTGTAGGCCACGGCGTCCATTAGGGCGGTCCCGATGGCCCCCTCGGGCTGCTCCCAGGCGCCGGCGATCTGCACGCCCGCATAGACGATCAGCGCCGCCGCGAGCAGCATCAAGGCGACGCTCGTGAAGCTGAAGACGACCTTGCTCAGGATGTCGAGTCCATTGGTCATTCTCCTTTAACGCCCAAGCCGCGCAAAAGGACCAATCGTCGAGAGGACGAAGAGGAACGCCCGCCGGCCGGCCGGACGCGCCGAGCGCCGCCGCCGCGGAGTTTAGACCGCGCGTCCCACCTTGGAGGCGTAATGGGCCCAGGCCTTGGCCTGGGACCGCGGCTTGAGAATCTGGCCGGTGATCTTCTCGGAGAGTTCGAGCGGCAGTGTCTCCGGCTTGCCCATCTGGCGCGCGATGGTCAGGATCTTGAGCGACTCCTCGAGATAGATCGTGCACAGCACGGCCTCGCGCAGATCCTTGCCGACCATGGTCGAGCCATGGCCCTGCTGCAGGATGACGCGGTTGCCGCCGAGCTGGCGCGCGATCTCCTTGGCGCGGTCCACCGTGCCGGTCTGGCCCGGGCTGCGATACATCGCGAGCTTGCCGTGGAACGGCGCGCCGTAATGATGGATCGGCTGGAACTCCTCGTTGAGGGTGCTGAACGCCACCGCATAGGGCGGATGGACATGGACGATGGCATTGACGTCGGGCCGCGCCTCGTAGATCGCCGGATGCGCCTTCCAGTCGTCGACCGCCTCGTTCAACGACCAGATCTTGAGATTGTCCGTGGTCACCAGGTTCGGGCTGGTGATCGGAATCGCCATCATGCGATGGCCGGAAATCCGCACGCTGACATTGAACGCCGCCTCGGTGACGCCTTCGTGGGCCAGGATGCGGCAGGCCGTGACGAACTCCTCCTTGAGCTGACCGAAATCGTCGGCCGGCGTCGGCGCAACGAATACGTGGGCCATGACCTCATCTCCCGGGCGCGCTTGATTTGCGGCACAAGGCTACCCCTGCGGGGCGGCGGAGAAAAGCCTGTTGAAAGCCGCGGAAATGCTGTGGTCAACCGGTTTGCCGGCGAGAGTCCGCCAGGATTCCGCGGATTTCGCTCTGGCAGGAACCGCAGTTGGTACCGGCCTTGAGAGCGCCGCCGATATCGTCCGCAGTACGGCAGCCGCGCTCGACGGCGGCCAGAATCTGGTTCAGCCCGACGCCGAAGCAACTGCAGACCGTGGCGCCCGGCTCCTCGACCGCGCCACCGGGGCGGCCTGCCAGCAGGCGCAGCCGGGCGTGGCTCGCGGAGAAATCTTCCGCCAATTGTCCTGCCGCCCAGGCGCGCGACACGGCGACCGGCTCCCGCGACAGAAACAGCGCCGCGAGCAGGCGATGGCCTCGGAATGCGGCGAACCGGTAACGTCCGGAGCGGGCGTCGTGAAAACCGAGCAGGTCGATAGCGGCGCTATCCGTCAGACCGAACAGGCGCCGCGCGAATGCTTCCCAATCGGCCGGCGGCATGCGGTCCGCCAGTTCGATGCGCCAGCCGCCGGCGCAGGGCGCCAGCGCCCAATACTCGGCCGCAACGCGCACCGGCCGCTCGGCGATCACCGCGAAGCCGTGCCACGCGGCCTCGTAGCGGCGCAGCGAGACCGGGGTGAATTTCAGCTCCGGCTGGCCGGATACCGGATCGACGTTCGGCAACACGAGCGAATCGACGCGCGCCGACGAAGCGAATTGGTCGTTCCAGTGCATCGGCACGAATACCGAGCCGCGACGCTGCCGATCGGTGATCAGGGCGCGCACGCGGATCGCACTCTGCGCGTTGCTCAGCTCGACGAGCGACGCATCCGTGACGCCGCACGACGCCGCATCGTCGGGATGGATCTCGGCGAACGGCTCGGCGAGGTGGGCCATCAGCCGCGCCGACCGCCCGCTGCGCGTCATGGTGTGCCACTGGTCGCGGATCCGGCCCGTGTTCAGGCTCAGGGGAAAACGCGCATCGACCGCCGAGGCGGGCGACTGCGCGGGAGTCGGCACGAAGCGCGCGCGGCGGTCGGGCGTGAAGAAGCGCCCGTCGGCGAAGAACCGTTTGCCGGCATCGCCTCGGCGATGGTCCGGCCGCACCGGCCACTGGAACGGCGCCATGGCGGCGTAATTGGCGCGGATATCGGGCAGGCCCGAGATGTCGAAATCCCGTGTGCCGTGGTTCTCCGTGCCCGACAGCGCCGCGTGCTCGGCGAAGATGTCGGCCGGCGAGCCGTAGTCGAAGGCCTCTCGCCAACCCATGCGGCGTCCGACCTGGGCGAACATCCACCAATCGGGCATGGCCTCGCCGGGCGGCGGCAGGAAAGCACGCTGGCGCGAGATGCGCCGCTCGGAATTGGTCACCGTGCCGTCCTTTTCGCCCCAGGCGGCCGCCGGCAACAGCACATCGGCGTGCGCCGTCGTATCGGTGCGCGCGATCACGTCGGAGACGACGACGAACGGACAGGTCGACAGCGCCGCGCGCACCGCATCCGCATCGGGCAGGCTGTCGACCGGATTGGTGCCGGCGATCCACAGCGCTTTGACCTTGCCCTCGCCCACCGCGCGGAACAGCTCGACCGCTTTCAGTCCCGGCTTGTCGGCGATGGTGGGCGCACGCCAGAAATCCCGTGCGATGCGGCGATGCTCGAGTATTGTCGAGCTCCATATGGGCGGCGAGCTGGTTTGCCAACCCACCGACCTCGCGTCCGCCCATGGCGTTGGGCTGGCCGGTCACCGAGAACGGTCCCATGCCGGGACGCCCGATGCGGCCGGTGAAGAGATGGCAGTTGACGATGGCGTTGACCTTGTCGGTGCCGCGCGACGATTGGTTGACACCTTGCGAATAGACCGTGACGGTGCGCTCGTTCGCCGCGAACAGATCGTAGAATTCGCGCAGCGCCGATGGGTCGAGGCCGGTCGCCGCGACGGCGCCGGCGAAATCCGTGGCCTCCGCTGCCGCGAGCGCTTCGGTGAAGCCAGCGGTGTGCCGCGCGACAAAATCCGTGTCGCCGCGGCCCTGGCGATGCAGATGACAGAGCAGGCCGTTGAACAAGGCGACATCGGCGCCGGGCGCTACTGCGAGATGCAAGTCCGCCGCATCCGCCGTCTGGGTGCGCCGCGGATCGACCACCACCAGCTTCATCGCCGGCCGCGCCGCCTTGGCGTCCATCAGCCGGCGGAACAGAATCGGGTGGCACCACGCGAGATTGGAGCCGACCAGCACGACGAGATCGGCCAGCTCGAGATCCTCGTAAGTGCCGGGCACCGTGTCGCTGCCGAAGGCGCGCTTGTGGCCCGCCACCGACGAGGCCATGCAGAGCCGCGAGTTGGTATCGATGTTGGCCGAGCCGATGAAGCCTTTCATCAGCTTGTTGGCGACGTAATAGTCCTCGGTGAGAAACTGGCCGGAGACGTAGAACGCCACGGAATTGGGGCCATGCTCGGCGATAGTGGATTGTAAATGATGAGCGATGGTGCCGAGCGCATCGTTCCACGAGATGCGCTGGCCCGCCGCCATGGGATGGAGCAGCCGGCCGTCGAGTCCGAGCGTCTCGCCGAGCGCCGCGCCCTTGGAGCAGAGCTTGCCGCGATTGGCCGGGTGGTCGGCGTCGCCGCTGATCGCCACGCCGCCCGGGCCGGCCTCCGCGACGATGCCGCAGCCCACCCCGCAGTACGGACAGGTCGTCTTGACGCCGCGCTGGCCCGCGAGGCCTTCCATCACACCGCCTGGCGGGCGATATGGGCGAAGCTGAGAAAGACCAGGCCATCGAGAACCTGCACCGCATGGGTTCTGACGCAGCCCTTGTCGGCGCCCTGAGCCTCGCCGGTCGACAGGCTGATGGTCCAACTGTGCAGCGGGCAGATCACCGTATCGCCGGCGACGATGCCTTGGGACAGCGGCCCCTGGCGGTGCGGGCATGTGTCGTCGATCGCGAACACCCGGTCGTCCTCGGTGCGGAACAAGGCGACGTCGCCGCGCGGCGTGCGGACGATGCGCGAGCCGCGCCGCGGAATGGCATTGATGGTGCCGACCTCGATCCAGCCGGCGCGGTCCATGGGAAAACGGGCGACCGTCGCCATCATGCCACCGCCGCGTAGCCGACCTTGGCCAAAGGCCGGAATTCATGGGAGTTGCGGCCCGCCGCCCGCTTGGCCCACGGATCGATCTGGGCGAAGCGCTGCGATTTGATGAACCGCTCATTGGCCTGACGCCGGCGCTCGGGCTGTTCGACGAGTTGCTTCTTGATGCGGTCGAGACCGACCCGTCCCGCCCACTTGTGGATGCGCTCGAGATAGCGCCCCTGCTCGCGATAGATCTGCAGCAACGCGCCACACACTTCCAGCACCTCGGCCTCGGTCTCGACCTTGCACAGCAGGTCGGTTTGCCTGACGTGCAGGCCGGCGGCGCCGCCGATATGGATCTCGTAGCCCGACTCGACGCAGATCACGCCGAAATCCTTGACGGTCGCCTCGGCGCAATTGCGCGGGCAGCCCGACACGCCCATCTTGACCTTGTGTGGCGTCCACGAGCCCCAGGTGAATTGCTCGATCTTGACACCGAGCCCGGTCGAATCCTGGGTGCCGAAGCGGCACCATTCGCTGCCCACGCAGGTCTTCACCGTGCGGATCGCCTTGGCGTAGGCATGGCCCGACACCAGGCCGGCGGCGTTGAGCTCCGACCATACCCGCGGCAGGTCGTCCTTCTTGACGCCGAGCAGGTCGATACGCTGGCCGCCGGTGACCTTCACCGTCGTATGGTATTTCTCGGCCACGTCGGCGATGGCGCGCAGTTCGCGCGGATTGGTCAGGCCGCCCCACATGCGCGGCACCACCGAATAGGTGCCGTCCTTCTGGATGTTGGCATGCACCCGCTCGTTGATGAAGCGCGACTGGTAATCGTCGCGGTATTCGCCGGGCCAGGTCGCCACCAGATAATAATTCAGCGCCGGACGGCATTTGGCGCAACCGCACGAGGTCTTCCAACCGAGGTCCTGCATGACGGCCGGAATCGACTTGAGCTCCTGGGCGACGATCAGGCGCCGCACCTCGTCATGGCCGAGGTCGGTGCAGCCGCACATCGGCGTGGTGTCGGCCGGCTTGTATTGCTCGCCGAGCGAAAGGACGAGCAATTGCTCGACCAGTCCGGTGCACGAGCCGCAGGACGAGGAGGCCTTGGTATGAGCGCGCACCGCGTCCAGCGTGCGCAACCCCTGGCCCGTGATGGCGGCGGTGATCTTGCCCTTGCACACGCCGTTGCAGCCGCAAATCTCCGCGCTATCCGACAAGGCTGCAACGGCCGCCGTAGGGTCCAGGGCGGCGCCCCCCGCGTAGCTCTGCCCGAAGATCAGGGTCTCGCGCAGATCCGAGATATCGGTTTTCTCCTGCAGCAATTGGGTGAACCAGGCGCTGTCGCTGGTGTCGCCGAAGAGCACGATGCCGACGATGCGGTTGTCCTTGAGCACCAGCCGCTTGTAGATGCGGCGCGCCCCATCGCGCAGGACGATGTCCTCGCGATCCGTGCCTTCCGCGAAATCCCCCGCCGAGAACAGATCGACGCCGGTGACCTTGAGCTTGGTGGCGGTGACCGAGCCCTCGTAGGCGCTCGCCGCCTCGCCGGCCAACTGCGCCGCCACCACCTTGGCCATGTCGTAGAGCGGCGCCACCAGCCCGTAGCAGATGTTGCGGTGCTCGACGCATTCGCCGACCGCCAGGATGTCGGGATCGCTGGTCACCATATGGTCGTCGACCAGCACGCCACGCCCGGTCTGCAGCCCGGCCGCCTTGGCCAGGGCCAGATTGGGCCGGATGCCGACCGCCATGACCACGATGTCGGCCGGAATCTCCGTGCCGTCATCGAGGCGCACGGCGTGCACCCGGTCTGTGCCGGTGATCGCGTGGGTATTGGCCCGCGTGATCACCGCAATGCCGCGGTCGGTCATCGCCTTTTCCAGCAGATAGCCCGCCGCCGAATCCAACTGCCGCTCCATCAGGCTCGGCATGAGATGGAGCACGGTCACATCCATGCCGCGCGCCTTGAGCCCGGCCGCCGCCTCCAGTCCGAGCAGACCGCCGCCGATCACCACGGCGCGGCCGCCGCCCTGCGCCGCCTCGAGCATGGCGTTGACGTCGTCGAGATCGCGGTAGCTCAGCACACCCGGGAGCTTGGCGCCCGGCACCGGAATGACGATGGGCATCGAGCCCGTGGCGATCAGCAGCTTGTCGTAGGGAACAGAGGCCCCGTCCGCCGCGACCACGCACTTGCGCTCGCGGTCGATCGCCGTGATCGCGCGCCCCTTGTGCAGGGTAACCCCATGCTCGGCGTACCAGGCGTCGTCGTGGATCAAAATATCTTCGTAAGTCTTTTCGCCCGCCAGCACCGGCGACAGCAGGATGCGGTTGTAATTGACCCGCGGCTCGGCGCCGAAGATCGCGATGTCGTAGGCGTCGGGGGCCTTGGCGAGCAAGTCCTCGACCGCGCGCCCCGCCGCCATGCCGTTGCCGATAACGACCAGTTTCTTCATGAACGCACCTCGTAAACGATCACTCAGGCCACCCGCACGGCGCGCATCTTCTGCCGCTCGTAGAGGAAGCGCAGGATCTCGGCGCGGCAGTGGATGTAGCGCGCGTCATTGGCCAGATCGAGCCGGCTGCGCGGCCGCGCGAGGCCGACGTCGAGCACCTCGCCGATGGTGGCCTCGGGCCCGTTGGTCATCATCACCACGCGGTCGGACAGCAGCACGGCCTCGTCCACGTCGTGCGTGATCATCAGGATCGTGTTGCCGAGCTGGCCGTGGATCTCCATCACCGAATCCTGGAGATGGGCCCGCGTCAGCGCATCGAGCGCGCCGAACGGCTCGTCGAGCAGCAGGATCTTGGGCTGCATGGCGAGCGCGCGGGCGAGACCGACGCGCTGCTTCATGCCGCCGGAGATCTCCGCCGGGCGCTTCTGCCGGGCATCCGCCATATGGACGAGCTCGAGCTGGGACAGGGTCCAGTCGTGGCGCTCGGCCCGGCTCATGCGAGCGCATGGTCTTGTCGACCGCCAGCCGGACGTTTTCGTAAACGGTCAGCCAGGGCAGCAGCGAGTGGTTCTGGAACACCACGGCGCGGTCGGGTCCGGGAGAGGACACTTCCTTGCCATCGAGCAGCACGGTGCCGCTGGTCGGGTTGAGCAGGCCCGCGACGATGTTGAGCAAGGTCGACTTGCCGCAGCCCGAGTGGCCGATCAGCGCCACATACTCGCCGCGATCGATCTTGAGATCGATGTTCTCCAGGGCAACGAAGGGCGCGCCCTTGGTGCGGAAGGTCATGCCGAGATTTTCGATACTGAGATAGGCGGCCATGCTGGTTCCCTCCTGCCTAATTCGCGACCGAGCCGCGGGCGACGAAATACCCGATCAGCGTGATGATGCGGTCGAGCAGGTAGCCGACCAGGCCGACATAGATCAGCGCGACGATGATGTCGCTGATCAGCGAGCTGTTCCAGGCATCCCAGATGAAGAAGCCTATGCCGACGCCGCCGATCAGCATTTCCGCCGCGACGATGGCGAGCCACGACAGGCCGACGCCGATGCGCAGGCCGGTGAACATGTAGGGCACGGTCGCCGGCAGCATGATCTTCCAGAAATACTCGAGCGGATTGAGCCGGATCACGCGGGCGACGTTGCGGTAATCCTGCGGAATGTTGCGCACGCCGACCGCCGTGTTGATGATGATCGGCCAGATGGCGGTGATGAAGATGACGAAGATCGCCGACGGCTGGCCGTCGCGGAAGGCGGCGAGCGACAGCGGCAGCCAGGCGAGCGGCGGCACGGTGCGCAGCACCTGGAAGATCGGATCGAGCCCGCGCATGGCCCAGGTGCTCAAGCCCACCAGCGTGCCGAGCGCGACGCCGCCGACCGCGGCGAAGGCATAGCCCGAGGCGACGCGGCGCAGGCTGGCCAGCAGATGCCAGAACAGGCCCTTGTCCAGGCCGCCGCGGTCGTAGAACGGATCGGTGATCAACTCCCAGGTATCGGCCACCACCTTGCTCGGCGGCGGCAGGGTGGCACCGGGCTGGCTGCACAAGAACTCCCACAGACCGATGATCAGCGCCAGCATGACGACCGGCGGCACAACCCGGTCGAGCAGCGGACGGCCGACCGCCAGCAGGCGCGCGTGCCCAGGTCTCGCGCCAGGGGCGGGCGAAGGCAACGATCGTGGCGGTGAATTTCGGCGCCGGCAACGGCGCCCGGAGATCGCGGGCAGGCATGCTCATGAACAAACTCCTGATATGCGTTACGCGACTTTCTTGATCGACAGGCTGTCGAGATAGGCCTGAGGGTTTTCCGGGTCGAAGACCTTGCCGTCGAAGAAGGTCTCCTTGCCACGCGAGGTGGAGGCCGGGATGTCGGCGGCAGCGACGCCGAGCGCCTTCGCCGCCTCGCGCCACAGATCCTCGCGGTTGACCTTCTTGATCAGCGCCGCCGTGTCGAGATCCATCGGCTGGTAGCCCCAGCGCTGGTTCTCGGTCAGGAACCACAGGTCGTGGCTCTGGAACGGATAGGACGCGTGGTCCTTCCAATACTTCATCATCTGCGGGTGGTTTTCGGTGACGCGCCCGTCGCCGTAGACGAACTTGCCCTTGGCGCGGTCGATGATGTCCTCGAAGGGCGCGTTCATCCATTGGCGCTTGCCGATGATGCGGCACATCTCTTCGGCATTCGCCGGGCTTCTCGCACCACATGCTGGGCTTCCATCACCGCCATCAGGGCCGCCTGGGCCGCCTTGGGGTTCTTGTCGACCCAGTCGGCGCGCAGGCCGAAGCTCTTCTCCGGATGACCGTTCCACAGCTCGCCGGTGGTCAGCGCGGTATAGCCGATGCCCTGGTTGACGAGCTGGCCGTTCCACGGCTCGCACACGCAGAACGCCTCCATCGTGCCGACCTTCATGTTGGCGACCATCTGCGGCGGCGGCACGGTGATGGTCTGGACGTCCTTGTCGGGGTCGATGCCGCCCGCGGCCATCCAGTAGCGAATCCACATGTCGTGGGTGCCGCCCGGGAAGGTGTTGGCGCATTTCACCTCCTTGCCTGCGGCGACCATCTTCTTGAACAACGTCGCGCAACGGCGAGGAGTCGAGCTTCGTGCCGGTCGGCAGATGCGCCTTGGCGACCGAGATGCACTGGCCGTTGAGGTTCAGCCGGGCCAGGATGTACATCGGCACCGGCTGATTGTTCTGGGTCACCCGGCCGCTGGTGATCAGATAGGGCATCGGCGTCAGGATATGCGCGCCATCGATGCCGCCGCCTGCGCCGCCGAGTACCGATGATTGTCGCGCGTGGCGCCCCACGATGCCTGCTTGGCGACTTCCACGCCGGGCATGCCGTATTTCGCGAAGAGGCCCTTTTCCTTGGCGATGGCGAGCGGCGCGAAATCCGTCAGGGCGATGAAGCCGAACGTCGCCTTGCCGACCTCGGGCCCCGCCGCCTGCGCGAAGACGCCGGCGGGAAAGGCGGCACGCACCGTCGCCATGAGCGCGGCGGCGCCGGCGATCCGGCCGCCGGCCTGCAATGCCGCACGGCGCGACAGTGCGCGTGGGGCGCGGGCTTTACGGGAGTCTTTTGTCGTGTCGGCCATCGATGGAACTCCGTTCGTATGGTTGGACGTCGGCAAATCCGACTTTCGGATGCGGGCACAAAAAAACGCCGCACGATCTTCGAAGACGGGCGAGCCATGTCGCGGTCTTCTCGTCGGCGGCGTTGCCTATCGCCCGTCATTGGGCGCTCTACTCCACGAGCCATCGCTGGCTCGCCCCACTATCCTTGCACGGGATGTGCCAAAGACAGGCGATCGGGCAAAGACGCGCCGATCGCCGCGCTTTCATTGGGCCGACGGGAATCGAGCGCCACGTTTCGGCGCGCTCAAAGAAAAGTTAACGACGTGCGCAATGCCGCTTCGCAATGCAGCGATGATTATTTTTGCGCCATCGAAGAGCCGAATCTCAAACGATGCCAATGGCGTCGGCGCGAATCTGAAATCCGGCGACATAGCGCTCGACGTCGTCGGGATCGAACCGCAACCCGTCGAAGAATCCATCCGGGCCGAGCAAGAGCTTGCCGTTGGACGAAGCGACGGGCGTCGGCTCGGCCAGTGCGCCTTCGACCTTGGCGTTGGCCGTCGGTATGGCGAGGTCGAGTCCCGCCAGAGCCGCACGATAGAGGTCGGGGCGGAACGTGGTGCGCGCCGCCGCCAGGGTCTGCGGCGTGAATTCGATCTGTCCCCAGCGCACCATCTGGCTGAACATCCAGAGCGCGTGGCTCGTCCATGGGAAATTGGCGGCACGCTGGGCGAACATGATGAAATCGGGAATGGCATGGGCATGCGCCTCGCCGAGCAGCAGGTTGCCCGACAGGCCACGCCGGACGATCTCCGGCGGACAATCGAGAAAGCGCGGGCCGGCCATCAGATGCGCCAGTTCGGCATGATTGCCCGGATCGTCGCACCAGATCCCGGCACGGTGCAGCGCGCGCAACAGCCGGCTCAATTGGTCGGGGTGGCCGGCCGCCCACTCCGCGCGCATGCCGAGCACCTTGTCGGGCCCGCCGCGCCACAGCGCCGCCTTGGTGGTGGCGATCCGCCCCACACCGGCCGCGACGGCGAGCGAATTCCACGGCTCGCCGACGCAAAAGCCATCGACATGGCCGGCGGTCAGCGAATCGACCGTAAACGGCGGCGGCACGACGACGAGCCGGACATCGCGATCGGGATGAATGCCGCTCGCCGCCAGCCAGTAGCGCAGGTCGTAGTTGTGGCAGGCGAACGGGAAACACCACGCCGAAGATCAGCGGCGATTGCCCGGTGCGTTCGCGCGCCGTGATCACCTGGCGCAAGGCCTTGCCGATGGCCACCGGATCGCCGTTCTCCGGCGCGCCAGCGGTCGCCAGCGCGCGCCATAGAGCGGTGGATACCGTAAAAGCGTGACCGCCCTGCCCCATCGACAGCGGCGTCACCATGGGCACGGTCCAATGGCCCACGCCGATCGTCGAGGCGATGGGCAGCGGCGCCAGCATATGGGCGACGTCGAAATGGCCGATCGATACCCGGTCGCGGATGTTCGCCCACGACAATTCGCGTGTCAGCTGCAATTCCAGTCCCTCGGCCGCGGCGAACCCCTTCTCGGCGGCGACGATCAGCACCGCGGCGTCGAGCAGCGGAATGAAGCCCGCGCGCACGACATCCCGATCCGTGCGGGCGGCCGGCTGACGAGCGGCTGGGGTGGGCTGTGACATGCTCCGGCTCCGGCTATTTGAGAAGACCCGCCGCGATCACCACGCTGTTGGCGATGTCGGCCAGCTTGCGATTCTGGTTCATGGCGGTCTTGCGCAGGAGCTCATAGGCTTGCTCCTCGCTGAGCTTGCGCGATGTCATCAGGATGCTCTTGGCCCGTTCGATGACCTTGCGGTCGGCCAGCTCGTTGCGCGCCGCTTCCAACTCGCCCCGCAGGCGGGAAAAGGCGTTGAACCGGCTGATCGCCATATCGACGATCGATTTGACGCGCTCGCGCTTCAGGCCGTCGACGATATAGGCGGAAACGCCGGCGTCGACCGCCGCCTCGGTCATGGCGCTGTCGGACTGGTCGACGAACATGGCGACCGGCCGGGCGACGACGCGCGACACCTGAAACATCTGCTCCAACTCGTCGCGGCTGGGATTTTCCAGGTCGATGATCACCACGTCAGGATCGATCATCACCAGTTTGCGCAGCAGATTGGCGCGCTCGCGGATGACGGTGACGGTCTCGATGCCGGAAGCCCGCAGGCCATCCTCGAGGATAGCCGCGCGGAGGTGATTTTCGTCGATGATCGCGATGGACAGGCGTTTTTCGGACATACGCCTGTCGGATATGCACACACCGCGCCACATTATTGGGCATGCCAGCGCGGGGCGGTGATCTGCGCCCTTGCGGCCTTTTTAGTCAGGATGATTGCCCTAAAGGCGAGCACGTGTGACCAATCCCGCGCCAGTGGACGAGGGCAGACCGGTCTGACATTGACATTCCGGGCTCAAACTCCCGACCCTCGCGCCATAACGCGACGGCAGCTTGCGGCCGCCGCGAAATGAACAGGAGGTTTCTCATGATCCGTTGGATGGCCGCGCTTGGCGGCTTCATGGTTCTTGCCTCTACGGCCCCGCTGCAGGCCGCCGAAGCCGACTTCTTCAAGGGACAGACCCTGACCTATGTGGTGGCGACCTCGCCCGGCGGCGGTTACGACCGCTACGGCCGCCTGATCGCCGATTATATGGGAAAAAGCATTCCCGGCGTGACGGTGGTGATCAAGAACCAGCCCGGCGCCGGCCATATCATCGGCGCCAACTTCATCTACAACTCGAAGCCCGACGGCCTGACCATCGGCACCTTCAATACCGGCCTGACCCTGGAACAGGTTACCAAGGCGGAAGGCATCAAGTTCGACCTCGCCAAGATGTCGTGGATCGGCAAGGCCGCGTCGGATCCGCGCATGCTGGTGCTCGCCGACCATGCGAAAGAGATCAGGACCATCGAAGACCTGCGCAAGCCGGGCGCGCCGATCAAGGTGTCGGTCAATGGCGCCGACGATCCGGAAGTGAAGATCCTCGAGAAGGCGCTCAAGCTGAACCTGCGGCTGCTCGCCGGCTACACCGGCAACGACGATCAGATGGCGATGCGGCGCGGCGAAATCGACGCCAACTTCGCCTCCTATTCGGCGTTCCGCGAGTTTTGTCGAAAACGGTTACGGCCGCTTCCTGTTCGCCGTCGGTGGCCAGGTCGACGGCATACCGCAGTTGCGTGACGTGGTGCCGGGCCAAGACGCCGAAACCAAAGCCTTGCTCAACCTGATGCAGGCTCAGGGCGACATCGCCCGGCTGACCGCCGGCCCGCCGGCCATTCCGGCGGCCCGCCTCGAGGTGCTGCGCGCGGCCTATAGGGCGGCGTTGGAAAACCCCGAATTCAAGGAAAAGGCCGCGCAAGGCAAGATGCCGCTCGATCCGGCCTATGGCAGCGCGGTCGAACGCATGGTGGCCGATGCCATGACCATGCCGCCCGAAACCGCCGCGATGGTGACCAAGCTGGTGCGTTCGAAGTAAATCTGCGACCGAACGGCGGCGCTCCTTCCTGGCGCGCCGCCGCTTCGGCGATCCCCGCGACCTTACCTCTGATTGCTCGCCTGCTTCTGTCCCATCATGGCCCGACTTGGTCGAGCCATCCAGAGCATTTTTCTGACGGAACAACAAAGTCGTGATGCCCCCTCGGGCCGCGCAAACGCGGACCCGATGACCGGGGCATGATTGCTTAGAGACGACTATGCTCGGACACGCGACCCGATTGCGATGACCGTCCCACACCTATATGGCTTGGTCGGGCTGTTACCAGAGCAAACAAATCGTCACCCTCGGGCTTGACCCGGGGTCCATCGATCAATTGCCAGCGACCGAGCGTCGGCGTCGTTCAATGGATGCTCGGGTCAAGCCCGAGCATGACGAATTATTGACGCGCACCGCGCGCGGGTCACTTCACCATTTCCTTGGCGCGGGCGACGAGCGCGGGTGGGGCGGCGTAGATCGTGGCGATGATCTTCTCCGAGCCCGCGCCGTCGATCGGACTCACGGTGAGGTCGAGCTTCCGCATCTCGGCGAGGAACTGCGCGTCCTTCATGGTCGCGTCGAAGCCCTTGCGCAAAGCGGCGAGCCGATCCGACGGCACCTTCCTCGAAACGATGAACGGCCGGCCCACCGCGTCGGCCGCGATCATCACGTTGAGCAGCGTCTTGTCCTCCGCCGTCTTGACCAGGTCGCCGGCGAACGGCACGCCCTCGGTCAGATTGGGCGTCGGCACCGGCGAGAAGGTGACCAGCGGATTGATCCGCTTGTTGGCGATCCAGTCCGGCGGATTGCTGCTCCAGGCGCCGCAGCCGCCGTCGAGCTCGCCGCGCTCGATCGCCAGCCGCTCCTCGGCGCTGCCCGGATAACCGGTGACATGGTGCACCTTGACGCCGAACATGTTCTTGAGGATGGCCGCGTTGATATAGGTCGAGGTACCCGCCGCCGGCGCGCCGATATTGAAGCGCGCATGCTTCATCAGATCGTCCCAGTTCTTGATGCCGGTGGCGTGCCACGAGTAGCAGACGCGGTAATCGCGCGTGACGCTGCCGAGCCAGGCGACGTCGGAGAACTTCATCTTGATCTTGTCCGGGTCGACCAGGGATTCGGTGATCAGCCCGGGATTGAACGCGGTCATCACGCTGCCATCGGCTGGCGCGTTGGCGTCGAGATACTGCACCGCCTTGAGGCTCGAGGCGCCGGGCATGTTCTGCACCACGAAATTGGGATTGCCCGGCAGGTTGCGGCCGTAATGGCGCGCCAGCACCCGGGCGTAGGCGTCATAGCCGCCGCCCGGCGAGAAGCCGACGACGATATTGACGGTCTTGAATTCGCTGCCGGCTTGCGCCCCCTGCGGGCCGACGGATTGCGCGGCCGCCGGTGCGGCCACGGCCGCGAGCACAAATGCCGCGCCCGCGACGCCTGTTACGCGTGTCTTCATCTTGTGACCTCCCCTTTGCCGCGCGGGTGCGCGGCGTTTCCCAGACGTATGCACCGGTGCGCGGCCGATGTCTTCATCGTGCGAGCGAACCGTTCTCTCGTTACGCTCGGTTCTATGGCACCAGCTCGAACGGCACCTGCGTCGGGCCGGCGCGTTCGACGACGGTGTTTTTCGCCGGATCGTAGCCGCGCTGCAGCACGCGGCCGACCAGCCGCTCGCTGCGCACGATGACCGCGACCGAGCGCGCCGCGCCGCCCTGCTCGGCATGGATGGCGAAGGGCGCCACAAGGTCGACCTTGCCCGGCGTGCCCCTGGTCGCCGAGGCGATCCGCACGTCCGCGTAGTCGGGCCGGCTGCCGTCGTCGACGCGCTCGTAGCGTTCGAGGATTTCCTCGCCGTCGAGCACGCCGTAGAGCACCCAGGCATGGGCGTGGTCATGCACGCTGCCGGTGCGGCCGGGATGGCGCACCACGGCGTTGACGACAAAATCGTGCTCCGGGTCTTCGTAGAGCAGCAAGTTCTTGTAGCCCTCGGTCGAGGGCCAGTTCGCCGAATGGGCGCGCAGCCCCTCGTCGCGCACCAGGCGTTCGAGCAGCGGCTTGGCCTTTTCCATGCGGCGCTGGGTGTCGGGCTCGCTCGCCCAGACCGCGCGCAGATCGGCGATGAAGGTCTCGAAGACCGGCAGTCTCTGGCCACTCATGGCTTCCCCCTCGCGCTGTCGGACGTCGCGGCTATTCGACCAGCGGATCGCCTTCGACCGTGCAGCGGCGCAGCAGACGCTTTTCTTCCTTCGGGAACCAGGTCCGCGCATGGATCGAGCAGCGGTTGTCCCACATCAGGAAATCGCCGAGCTGCCAGACATGTTCGTAGATGAATTCCGGCCGCTCGCCGATTTCGTAGAGCTGCTCGAGGATGTCGGCGCTTTCCTCGGGGCTGACGCCCTCGATGCGCTGGGTCATCAGCCGGTCGACGAACAGCGACTTGCGCTTGGTGTTCGGATGGGTGACGAACACCGGATGGAAATAGTGCGGCGTCTTGCTGATGTCGCTGAGGTCCGGCTTCTCGGTGCGCTTGTATTCGTGGATATGCAACGCCTTCTTGCCGGCGAGCTTTTGCTTGAGCGCCGGCGGGACCGCGTCATAGGCCTTGTACATATTGGAGAACAGCGTATTGCCGCCGCTCGACGGCAGCTCCAGCGCATAGAGGAAGGTGTAGCGGTACGGCCGCTCGGCATAGCCGGAATCGATGTGGAACCACATGTCGCCGTCGCCGAACGCGCCGATCGGCTGGCCGTCCACCTTGATGTTGGTGACGAGCAGCACCTTGGGGTCGGTCTGGTAGAGCCCCTCGGTGCGGCCGCGCAGCGGCGCGGGCGCCTGCTTGCGGTTGCCGAGCTCGCCGAAATGGGCGCCGAAGCGGAGCTGCTGCTCCTGGCTGAGAGTCTGGCCGCGGAATACGAGCACGATATGCTGGTCCCACGCCTTGCGGATGGCGGTGACCTGCGCCTCGGTCAGATCCTTGGTCAGGTCGATGCCGCTGATTTCCGCGCCGCATGCGGGCGACAACGGCGTCACTTGGATATCCAACACATCCTGCACACGCGGTCTCCCGGGGAACGGCTTGTTTTGCGCCATTCTAGGAAGACCGGCCGCCGGAAGTCACGCGTTTCCTGTCGGGCGCTTGCCGGCGTCAGGCCTCGCGGCGATAGGCGCCGAGCCCCGGACGATAGGATTTCTCGTCGAGGAACTGGCTCATGCCCTTCTCGGTGCCCTTCTCCTTGTCCATGTGCTGCAGGGCCTGGAGCTTGGCGGTCAGGTAATCCTGCGCCTGATCGTGGGTCATGGATTTGACGCTGCGGATCGCCTCCTTGGTGAAGCGCAGCGCGATGGGATTCTTGTCCATCAGCAACCGGGCGAGCTTGACGGTCTCTTCGCGCAGCCTGTCGCCGGGCACGGAATAATTCACCAGGCGGATTTCCGCCGCCTTCTTGCCGTCGAACGGCAGGCCGGTCATGGCGTAGAACAGCGCGTCGCGATAGCTCAGGATCTCGGCCACGTTCCAGCTCACCACGCCGCCCGGGATGATGCCCCAGTTCACTTCCGAGAGGCCGAAGGTGGCATCGTCCGCCGCGATCGCGATATCGCAGGCGCAAAGCTGGGTGAAGGCACCGCCGAAGCAGAAGCCGTTGACCATGGCGATGGTCGGTTTCGGAAACGTCGACAGCTTGTGCCAGCGCCACTGGTTCGAAGCCTTCTGGGCTTTCGCCTTGAGCTTCGGGTCGTTGGCCGTTTCGCGGAAATAGGTCTTGAGGTCCTGTCCGGCCGAAAAGGCCACGCCCGCCCCGGTGATGATCAGCACCTTTGTTTCGGCATCGAGCGCGAGTTCCTCGAGCGCATCCTCCATCTCGAAATGCAGCTCGGGACTCATGGCGTTGCGCTTGTCGGGCCGGTTGAAGATCACCCAGGTGATGCCGTCTTCCTTGTCGACCTTGATCGTATTGTAGCTCTTGCTCACCGCTTCACTCCTTCAGGGACGCGTCACACCGGCGTGACGGTGAAGACCGAGGGGAAATCCTTCGGCACCTTCTTCCAGACGCCGTTGTCGCCGGAGTAGAACACCTGCCCCTTGCGCTCGTTCTCCGGCAGCATCTTCATGCCTTCGCCGCCGGTGGCGATGAACACCCGGTTGCCGCGCTTCTCGTCGGCCTCGATCACTTCGATCATGGCGCCGAACGGCGCCGGCAACCCGTCGCCGACTTCCTTCCAGCTGTCGCCATCGTCCTCGCTGCGGATCAGCACGGCGTCGGCCTTCTCCGGCCGCTTGCCCCAGAACGGCGGAATGTCGCGCGCCACTGCCGCGAACAGCGTCGGCCTCCGGCCGGGAATCGCCGTCATGGGCACGCCGTAGGCGCGCTTGAAATCCTTGCTGATGCAGTCCCAGGTCCTGCCGCAGTCCTTGCTGCGATAGAGCGGGCGGCCCTGCGGAAACGGCGGCGGATAGGTCGAGAAATCGCCGGGCACGCCGGGATAGCCGCCGCTGCCGCACACCGCATAGATCACCTTGGGATCGCCCGGATGCTGCACGAGCTGATGGACGTCGGGATCGAGCCCCTGGTCGACGTCCTGCCAGGTCTCGCCGCCGTCCTCGCTGCGCAGCAGGCCGCCGACCTGCACGGCGGCATAGACGTAGTTGGGGTCCTTGGCGTCGGCCAGGATATGGCGGATATGCGAGCCGATCACCGGGATGGGGAATTTCCAGCCGCGGTCGATATTCATTTTCGCGACTTGCTTGTTCTCGCGCCAGCTGTTCCCGCCATCGCGGCTGATGAAGATCCCCGCCGGCTCGGTGCCGACGAAAATTTTTTGTGGATCGTGCGGCGAAACCGTGACGCAGCGCGTCTTGTCGGGCAGCACGTCGGCCCCCAGCCGCTCCGTCTTGCCGCTCTTCAGGTCGAGCCGGTGCAGCCCCTTGCTGCGGGTGGCGACCAGGACGGTGCCGCTCTTCTCCCGGGCGACGCCGTTGATCTCCAGCCCGTCGAGATGTTTAGCGGCGACGTCCCAGGCACCGCCGTTCTCATTGAGCGCCAGCAGGCCTTGATCGGTGCCGACCAGAAGATCCGTCATGCTGTCCTCCCTGACTTGGACCGGACTTCGTTAAGCCGCGATCTTTTTTTGTGGCGTCTTGCGGTCGGCCGCGAAGGCCCGCTTGCCGATGGCGTGATAGACATGGCGGAAGACGCTGAGGCTTTCGCGGAAAGCGCGCAGCACGGCCTCCTGCTGCTCCGGCGTCTTGGAATGCTCGACCAGGATGTCGATGGTCTTCTGGCCGTGGCCTTCCTCGTCCTGGTCCGCAGCTTCCCCCGCCTCCCAATGCGACATGTATTTGTCGGAGACCTTCACCTTCGCGAAGTTCGATTTCGAGTTGAACGGCGTCTGCTTGTTCATCTTGGCAAGCTTGGCGTTGTTGAGGAATTCGAGCCCGCCGATCGCCGCGAAAGCCTCGACCCAGGGCCGCGTGCGGCTGATGTTGTCCCAGTAGGCCACCGCCGTGAGCATCTCGTAGCTCGGCCGGTAGGCGTAGACCGACTTGCGGTCGGCGCCGCAGCCCACCGCGAAATCGACCATGCTCTCGTAATGGCCGTTCTTGATGGTCGGGTCCTCGACCTCCTCGACGAACATGTTGCCGATGAGATAGGCGCGAATGTCGAGCAGCGGGCAATTGCCGACGATATTGCCGAACCAGCGCGGGAAGTTGGCCGCGAAATAGCAATGCTCGAGGCCGAACACCAGCATGCCGGCTTTGGTCGGCTTGCCCTGCACGTAGTCGACGATCGCCGCCTTGTCCTTCCACCAGACCGCCGATGCGGTCTCGAACAGCTTCTTCTCAAACGCCTTTGCTGACGCCATTGCTCGCTCTCCTCTGATCACTGTCGTGGTTCCCGGCGATCCGGCTTTCAACCGGCTTCGCCTTGTTCCTCCCGGATGAGATCGCGAATTCGTTCCTCGTAGGCGATGAAGGCCGCATCGCGGCGCAAGCGCTCGTCGCGCGGCCGCGGCAGGTCGATGGCGACGATGGCCTTGATCCGGCTCGGCCCCCTGCTCAGCACGATCACCCGGTCGGCGAGCAGCACAGCCTCGTCGATCTGATGGGTGACGAACAGCGAGGTCTTGCGCGTCTTGGCCCAGATGCGCAGCAGCTCGCGCTGCATGGTCTCGCGATTCTGCGCGTCGAGTGCCGCGAACGGCTCGTCGAGCAGCAGGATTTCCGGATCGACCACGAGCGCGCGCGCCAGATTGACGCGCTGCTGCATGCCGCCGGACAGCTCGTGCGGATAGCAGGCCTCGCGGTTGGTCAGCCCGACCAGATCGAGCATGGCCTTGGCGCGCTCATTGCCCTCTGCTCTTCGACGTGCCCCACAAGTCGAGGCCGTAGCGGACGTTTTCGAGCGCCGTGCGCCACGGCAGCAGCGCCGGCGACTGGAACACCACCGAGCGGTTCTTGCCCGGCCCGGCGATCGGCTGACCTTCGACGATGATCTCGCCGCCGACCGGCCTGAGCAGGCCGGCGACCGCGTTCAGGATGCTCGACTTGCCGCAGCCGCTGGGACCGACGAGGCACACGAACTCCTGCGTCTTGACCGAGAAATCCACGCCGTCGACGGCGATCTCGAAGCGACGGGTTTCGCGCATCTGATAGCCGATGCGCAGATCCCGCACTTCGAGGCTGGCGGGGCGCGTGTCGCGCCCCGCCTCGGCCCCGCCGCGTTCATCCTGCATCGGCATCTTGACCGGCGACAGCATCGCTGGCGTCTCCATCTCTCATCCCAGGCTTATTTCTTGATCTGGCTATAGACCGCGTCGAGATAGCCGTCCTTGTCGAGCTTCTGCATGAAGCTCTGGTCGACGAAGCGCTTGGGGTCTTCCTTGGCCCACTTGGCGTCGGCCTCGGCCATCATGGCGAGCACGTTCTTGACCGCCCCGTCGGTGATCATCGGCTTGCGGTAGTGAGCCTCGCCCTTGAAATACTGCCAGGCTTCCAGCACGCGCGCGTCGTCCGCCGGCAGCTTCATGTATTTGCCGAAGATGCGCTGGGTATCCGCCTCCGGGCCGTCCGACAGATAGGCGTTGCCTTTGAGAATGCCTTTCAGGATCGCCTCGACCGTCTTGGGCTGCTCCTTCGCGGTCCTCGCCGAAACGCCGATGCCGCCGAGGCAGCTCGGAATATCCGGCCGCTGCAGGTCGATCAGCACGTTGAAGCCGTTCTTGAGCACCAGCGGCTTGAGCGAGCCCGCCTGCACCACGGCGGCGACCGAACCGCCCGACAGCGCCGAGAAGCGTTCCGGCGTGCTGCCGACCTGGACGTAGGACACGTCGTCGGGGTTGATCCCCAACTGGCGCAGCGCGAACCGCACCGACAAGATGGCTGGTGTCGCCGATGCGGTTCACGGCGACCGACTTGCCGACCAGCATCTTGGCGTCGGTGATCTCCTTGCGGCTGGCGATCAGGTAGAGATTGAATTCGAACAGGTTGGCGATGACCTTGTTCTCGAACCCGCGCGCGGTCGCCTCGAAGAATTCCGAGCAGCCGGTGCCGAGCGCGTCGATCTGGCCGGCGATCATTGCCTGCAGGCCGGTGGTGGTGCTGGTGTAGGTCACCTCGGCAGTGAGCCCCTGCTCCTTGAAGTAGCCCTTGTCCTCGGCAATCCAGAAGCTGGCGAAGGCGCCGGACATCGAGCCGTAGCCGAGCACCACCTTCGATTTCTCGACCTGCGCCATCGCGGCCGATCCGCCGGCCGCGGCGCCATACAAAATTGCGAATACCAACAGGATGCTGCGAAAGACCAGTGCTGAAGCTGTCATGCTTGCCTCCCAGGCGGGTGAGTTCTCATGCGGTTCTATGCCGATGCTATTTGTGTATATCCGGACGCCAGGTTTCGAGCCGGCGTTCGACGCGGCGCAAGCCCTCCGTGACCATCAGGCCGATGGTGCCGACCAGGATGAAACCGCAGAACACCAGGTCGGTGTTGAAGGTGTTGGCCGCGATGGTCATGGTATGGCCGATGCCTTTGTTGGCCACGACCATCTCGCCGAAGATCACGGCGGTGAGCGCGTGGCCGAGCCCGACGCGGATGCCCGAGATGATGTGGGGCACCGAGCTCGGCAGGATGATCGAGCGGAACACCTGGCCGGTCGTCCCGCTGAACGACCAGGCGACATTGAGTAGTGCGCGATCCACCGTCTTGACGCCCACTGCCGTGGCGATGACCACCGGAAAGATCGTGCTGACGAACACCAGGGCGATCTTCGATTCGACGCCGATGCCGAACCAGATGACGAACAGCGGAAACAGCGCGGGACGCGGCGAGGTATAGGCGAAGTTGAAGATCGGATCGATGAAGGCTTCGAAGCGCCGGAACCAGCCCATCAACAGGCCGAGAATGATGCCGATGATGGCGGCCGTGGAGAAGCCCCAGGCGAATTCGCCGCCGGTCACCTTGAGGTCGCTCCACCCGGAGCCGGTGCTGAAATAGGCGATCCCGGCGGTCAGCACGCGGGAGGGCGAGCTCGAGAACAGCGGATCGAGCAGGCCGGCGCGCACCAATCCTTCCCACAGGGTGAGGCAGACCACAATGCCGAGGGTACCGAGCAGCAGCCGCTCGTTGGCGCGATACCATGCCTTGGAAAACTGACCGGGTGCGCCTGAAATCGGCGCGCCGGCAAGGGCGCTCCCATCACTCATAGGCCTCTCCTGTCTTCGCCGGCTGCGATCGAGTCGCTTTTTGCTCGCCGGTCGATGTCGTGGGAATGCTAGGCTGGTGTTTCAATTCTTGCAAGTCACTATCGTTTTTCGATAGAATTCGCCATGACCGTCAAAGCTCCAATGCTCGCGAAGCCTCATCCGTCGGCCGGCCGGCCGCCGTCGCGCTATGCCGAAGGCGCTGGCAATCGCACCATGCTGGTCGGCATGGATGTGCTGGAGGTGGTGGCGCGCCTCGACGCGCCCGCGACACTGACGGCGATTTCACGCGCCGCCGGCATGTCGCTGACCCGCACCGCGCGCTATCTCATGAGCCTGACGCGGCGCGGCTACCTGCGCCAGGATGAGGAGACCGGCAAGTTCGATCTCGGCCCCGCCGTGCTCGAGCTCGGCATGGCGGCCATGGCGCGCATGGACGCGGTGCGGCTGACCGCCAACGGCATGCGCGATCTCGCCGCCGCCACCGGCCTGGTGTCGATGATCTGCGTGTGGAGCTCGAACGGCCCGATCGTCATCAAATGGGAACAGGGCTCGGTCGGCATCTCGATTCATGTGCGCGAAGGCACCCGCGCCTCGCTCGTGGGCACGGCAGCCGGCCAGATTTTCCTCGCCTATCTCGACGCGGACGAGATCAAGCCGGTGCTGCAGCACGACATCAAGGAATGGAACGAGCGTGGACCCGGCGCCAGCAAGATGACGCTGAAGGATGCCGAGGCGCTGAAGAAGTCGATCCGCCAGCGCGGCCTGGTGCATTCCATCGGCTACCACAATCCGGCGCTGTCGGTGCTGTCGGCGCCGGTCTTCGGACGCAACAACCGTCTGTCCATGAGCCTGTCGCTGGTCGGCATCCGCGATACCTTCGACGCCGGCTATGGCGGGCGCGCAGCCCTGCTGTTGAAGTCCACCGCCGACCAGCTGTCCCGCCTGCTCGGCGGTCAGCTCACCGAAATACGATAGGGCGGCTACGCCCGCGCGGCCGTTTTCGCCGCCGAGCCGTTCGCCTGCGCGTTGCGGGTCATGTAGCCGATGACCTCGTCGGTGCTCATGATATCGCCGAAATTGCGATAGAAGGCGATGAGCGCCGCATTGTGCTCGCTGTCGGTCTTCGCCGCATTGCCGTCGGTGATCATGATGGTCTTGAAGTTGCGCATCATGGCATCGCGCGCCGTGGATTCGCAGCACACGCCGGTGCCGGTGCCCGTGACGATCACCGTGTCGATGCCGCGCGACGCGCAGGATCGCCTCGAGATCCGATGAGCCCTGGATGAAGGCGCTGAAGCGGGTTTTCTTGACGTAGGTGTCGCCCGGGCGCGCGTCGAGCGCCGCCCACAGCTGATGGCCGAGGCTGCCCTCGCGCATGGATTCGTAGCGCTTCTCGAACCGCTCCTTGGTGGCGAGGTCCTGGTTGCAGACAGACCAGCTGGTGACCGATTCCTCGGTCACCGTGTTCTGGATCCACACCACCATGCCGCCGAGTTGCCGCATCAATTCGGCGATGCGGTTGACGTTGGGCACGATGTCGCGCGCCGGCGGCGCCACCGCATGGCCGACGCCATCCATCATGAAGCCGTTCTGCAGATCGACCACCAGCAAGGCGGTCTTGGCGGGATCGATATTGTCGAAGGAATGCACCTTGCCGCGCGTCGCCTTGACGCGCTCGTACACCCACTCGGGAATCTCGACCTTATGCATGGACGTCTCCCATTCTTGCAGCCCGTTTCCGTCATGATACCCGGTTTCCGGTTCATGGCGACGGCTTTGTCTTCTTCTATGGAGACAGGGGAGCCTGTCTAGGCAACGCAGCCACGGCGTGCGCGGCGTGATGATAGTTCAGTTTTCGCGCGCCGGATCACGCGAGTGCGCGGGACTTCGGCCACTGCAGGACCGGCGCCCTGTCAGGGTCGTGCTCGAACGCATCCGCCTCGCCGAGGCACAGACCCCTGGCGTCCTTGGGCGACAGGATGGGCTGGCCGCCGGGCGCGATCGGCCAGGTGATGCCCAACGCCGCATCGCTCCACAGCAGGGTCCGCTCGCTGCCCGGCTGATAGAAATCGGTGCATTTGTAGAGCACGGTCGCGCGCTCGCTCATGACATAGAAGCCGTGCGCGAAACCGGGCGGCACCCAGAGGGCGGCGCCACGCTCGGCCGACAGGGTCTCGCTGATCCATTGGCCGAAGGTGGGCGACGTGCGGCGCATGTCCACCACCACATCGAAGATCTCGCCCGCCACGACGGCGACCAGCTTGCCCTGCGGATGGGTCAGCTGGTAGTGCAGCCCGCGCAGCACGCCGCGCTTGGATTCGCTCCAATTGTCCTGGACGAATTCATAGTCGATCCCGCACGCCGCGTATTTGCGCGACTGCCAGGTTTCCATGAAGGCGCCGCGCTCGTCGCGGAAAACATCCAGGGTCACCCGCGATATGCCGGTTAACGGCAGCGGTTCCACGTTCATGCTGCCACTCCTCTGCGTTGCGGCTTGCCTTGGGGTTCGAGAAGACCATCGATGCAAGCGGACAGGCTCGGCTGCCAATCCGGCGCGACGATGCCGTAGACTGAGCGAATCTTGCCGCAGTCGAGCACCGAGTAGGACGGGCGGCGCGCCGGCGTCGGATAGGCATGGGTGGTGATCGGCGCGAGGTCGGGCACCGCGCGGCCGTGCCGCGCCACCTCGTCGAAGATGCCGCGCGCGAAATCGTACCAGGTGACGGCCCGCGCGCCGGCGAAATGAAAGGTGCCGAACACGTCCTTGTCGAGCGTCACCACCTGGCACGCGATATGCCAGATGGCATGGGCCAGGTCGGTCGCCGAGGTCGGGCAGCCATGCTGGTCGCTGACGATGCGCAAGGCCGGGCGTTCGGCGCCGAGCCGCAGCATGGTCTTGACGAAATTCTTGCCATGGCTGCCGAACACCCAGGAGGTGCGCAGGATCACATGGCCGGAATGGACCCGCCGCACCAGGCGCTCGCCCGCCTCCTTGGTGGTGCCATAGACGCTGAGCGGCGCGACAGGATCGGATTCGACCAGCGGCCGGTTGCCCTGGCCGTCGAATACATAATCGGTCGACAGGTGGATCACCGGCGCGCCGACCTCGAGCGCCGCCGCCGCGACAAGGCCGGCGCCATGGTGGTTCGCCCGGTCCGCCGGCGCGGGATGATATTCCGCATCGTCCACCGCGGTGAAGGCCGCGGCATTGACCACCACGTCCGGCTGAACCAGCGCGACCAAGCCGCTGACCTCGTCCGCCCGCGTGATGTCGGCTTGCTCACGCGACGCGGTCACGATGCGCCAGCCTTCCGGCGGCACCAGGCCCGCGATGGCGCGGCCGACCTGGCCCGCCCCGCCGAACACCAGCAGGGTGCGTCCATTCCATGACTTGTTCATGAGTTCCCTCATTGCAGCAACGCGATCACGAGCGCGGCGAAGGACAGCGCGACCGCGGCAATGGCGAGGAAGCGCGGCAGCTTGTCGGTCGGCCGGTGATGCATCGCGTCGATCGACGCGCCCTGGGATTGCACGAGGTCATCGAGCCGCAGCAGCGCGTCCTCCAGCGTCTGCAGCCGGGAGAGCGGCGCGACATCGGCGGAATTGGCCGACGCGCCGGCCGGGTCGGAGGGCGTCTCGTCATCGCGGCGTTTCTCCGACACGACCTTGGCGATGGCCTGCAGCTTGCGATGGATGAAGCCGTGGGACTTGGTCAGGGTTTCGACCGCGTGTCGCAGATCCTGATCGCCGCCCGACGCGGCGGAGCGCCCGGCAATGGCGCGCGGCGCCAGTTCGACCGTGGCCCCGGTGTCCGGACAAACCGCGAGAATGGATATGTCGTTCGGCGAAATGCCATCGGGGATGGCGGCTTCGAAGGCATGCGCGCCGTCGCCGATGCCGCTCGCCTTGAGATCTTCGCGCGGCAGATCGGCGGCGACGATGCCGACGATCTTGTCGCCGTGCTGCAGGCGGATGGTGATCTGCGCCTTGGGCTGCTGCGCATCCCACGCCCAGCCATAGACGCGGTTTCCCGTGATGGCGTCGATGTAGCCGTTCACGCTGACCTGGCGCGACTCTTTCGGCTCGAGCTTCGGCGCGGTGGCGTTCATCCCCGTTCTCCCAACGAATCCGTGACTGTGGCACCCTGTGCGCAAGGGAGGCTGGCCGACTGCCGAGCGGCCGTGCCGAGGCCTTGATAAAATGCGAGATGCTGGCGTGCCGCATCTTCGTGGCCGATCGGCCGGGGCGCGCAGTCGCGGAGCCGCTCCCATTTCTCGCAATCGGTCAGCAATTCGCCCAGCTTGTCGGCGAGGTCCTCGGCGCTGCCCATGCGGAAATGCACGCCGTTGATGCCGTCCATCACCTTCTCGCGCATGCCGCCGATGTCGCTGGCGATCACCGGGCGGCCGTGCAGGAAGGCTTCCTGGATGACGAGCGGCGAGTTCTCCCACCAGATCGAGGGCACCACGACCCAATCGACCTGACGCATCAGGTCGGCCATCTCATGAGCCTGGTAGGCGCCGTAGAACTTGGCGCGCCGGCCGGCTTTCTCGACCAGCGCCTCGAAATTCTCGCGAAACGCGAGCGGCTGGTTTTCCAGGTTGCCGCCGAAAATGCACAGCGCCGCGTCGTCGCCCCACACCGAGTCGGGAATCCGTCCGATCGCGTCGAGCAGGACCTGCACACCCTTGAATTCGGTGACCTGGCCGAAGAAGCCGAAGCGCGCGCGGCGCCCGTTCGGCGGCAGCGGCCGCGGCGGCGCGATCTGCGCGGTGTCGATGCCGTTCTCCAGCATGACGAACTTCTCGGCCGGCAAGCCCCACTTCACATAGCGCTCGATCAGGAAGTGGCTCGGGCTGACGTAGGCGTCGGCCAGTTCCAGGTGGTCCTTGAGAAACAACTCGCGCTCGAAGATGTGGCGCGGCGAGCTTTGCGGAAAGCAGGCATGGCACTCGGCCGGGGTCGCGCTGCTGCACAGGCGCTTCTTCTGGGTCTTCACCATCTGGCCGTGATGCAGGCAGATCGACAGATATTCGTGGAAGGTGACGACGATGCGCGCCTTGGGCAGGGTGCGGCGCACTTCCCAGATCGCCTCCATGCCCAGACCGATGAAATGGTGGAAATGCACCACGTCGGGCTGCAGATCGGCGAGATAGCGCCGGAAGGCGCCGGCGAGATCGTCGGTCGCGCGATTGGAGATCAGCTCGTGATCGTAATCGTCCGCCCACAGGAACGTCTCGCGCGGCCCCTGACGCAGGCTCATCAGCGGCGTATGGGCATGGCGTGCGACGGGATGGCCCACGCGCGACAGGAAGAAGGCTTCAATGCCCGGCAAGCGGTTGAGGCCGAGGAACAGGTTGTAGGACGCCATTTCGGCGCCGCCGATGGAAAAGGCGGGATGACCGTGAGAGATGACGAGAATACGCATGATGACGGCCACCCCTCAGCCAGCCGCCGCGGCGCGGACACGCGCGCGCGCGACGCCGGAAAGCGCAACCACCGGGCCCGCGGCGGTATCATTCGCGGCTCCCGCGGAGGGCGTCGATAGCCGATCCTGCCAGGCGGCGCGGAAACTCCAGCCATCGACCAGCTTGGCGACCTGCACGGTGGCATCCGAGGCCGCCTGCAGATCGTCGAGCGCATAGAGCTCGGCCGCGGCGGTCCAGCTCATGCGCACGCCGGCGTCGGCCATGCGAAGGAACAGATCGATGCCCTTGAAACTGTCGGATGCATAACCCTGGCTGAAGCCGCCGACCGCTTCGAAGGCCGACCGGGTCATGGCGCAACATTCAATGGCGCAAGCCAAGGTTCGCCCATCGCTGGGCGGCAACGCGCCGCGCGGATATCCCGCACGCGAGCAGACGGCCGAGCCGTAAGGGGCGGAATCGGCGAACTGCACCGCATCGATGCCGGCATAGCGCACGGAGCCATCCTCGTAGAGCAAGGTCGGGCTGACCGCCGATGGCGCCCCGCCGTCGCCGAGCGCCGCCAGCAGGTTCACCAGCCAGGTCTTGCCGAGTGCCATGGACGCGCGGCGACAGGAACGCGAGCACCGGGCCAGTGCTGGCATCGACGCCGATCTCCAGCGCCTCGCAATGGTCCACCGGCTCGGCGGCGACCAGCACGTCGGCGGCGATGCCATAGAAGTCCAGGTCGCGCGGCAGCCGGCGCACGGCGTCGGACGCGGCGGGCGAACAGACGAATATCAGCTTCGCGTCGGCGGGCAGCGCGCAGCGCGCCAGATGCGCGACGACCACATTGGCCTTGGTTGCCGGAATCGACGATGGGAATGATCAGGGCCGTGCGGCCGAAGTGGGCAGCGGTGCGGACCGCGCGATAGGGTCCGCGCTTCTTGGGCGCTCCCCGCCGCGCATGGAACAGCGGCGCCAGATGGCGCTCGATGATCTCGGTCGCGGCGGGCTTGTGCAGGTCGACGCTCGCCAGCAACCGCTGCCGGTCACCAGCGCCGTCGTTGGTCGAAACGCCGACCGGCAAGAAGGCGTGGGCGCGGCCGCCGAGATCGAGTTCGATCCACACCGCTTCCTCGCCGGCAGGACGATCCTCGCCGCGATTTGGCACGAAAATCGCGAAGCCGTGCAGATCGTGGGTGATGCTGCCGGCGAACAGCGGGTCCGCGGCGAACGCGGCGCTGGCATCGGGCCGCGGCAGCCGCGTCCAGCCGGCATCGAGCCGTTCGCTCAAACCGGCGCTACCGCACAGCGTCACCGAGGTCACCAGCCGTTTCGGATCGAGCAGCCAGCCCGTGACATACCAGCCGGCGCCGGGAACGCGTGCGGCCCGGTCGATGGCCATGCGCACGGGCACATTCAAAGTCGAGACGGTGTCTTCCCCGGTGAAGCGCGGCCGGCTGGCGGCGCGGAAGACCTTCTGGCCAGCCGCGTCGGTGCGCAGCCGGGCCATCAACCCGGTCAGATGGGGAGCGACATCCTCGTCGCGCAGGTGAATGGCGGCCGGCAGAACCGTGAGACGCAGAAAGCGGTTCTCGCTGCGGATGTAGACTTGCCGCGGCGCCGTCGCCACAGCGGCATCGACACGGACGAGCGCGGCGAAGCCCATGGCCGGCGCCGCCACATCGGAACGGCTGAACGTGGCGAAGACCGCGTCATGCTCGTTCAGCGCGCCACTATCGATGAGCAAACGCTGCTCGACCTTGTGCGGATCGCGAATCCAGCCTTGCAGGAGCAAACTCTCGCCGTCGGCGCGTCCCAGGATTTCGACGACGCCGCTCTCCTCCGCCGCAGCATGCAGGGCGGCCGCGATGAGAATCCGGACCGGCTCCGGTGCCGCGCCCGACAATGCGGGAAAGATCTCCATGAGGAAGCGCACGGCTTCGCTTGTCCGCGCGCCGAGATGCGTGAGTATCGCGCCGGCAAACCCGTCCGCATCCAGGATCGAGGCCGGGGCATAGGCGATGGTGGACGACAGCGCGCCGCCACCCTGGAGTTGGAAGCCGTCGCCGGTTTGCGACAAGCCCGCTTCCGGCGCATGGATGACGATGAGGAACCAGCGCCGCTTGTCGCCGGCGGTCCATGTCGCGGCGCCGAAGCGGCCCTTGCCCTGCTGGCGCTTCTTGAGAATGGCGACGCCCTGGGCGGGAATGTCCTCGCCGCTCCAGCCGAGCAAAATCAGGGTATCGCGGCCCAGGCGGTGGCCGGCGACGATCTCCCCGAGGCGGTCCTGCGACGGAGTCATGACCGGTCAGCCCGCCAGCGCCGTGGCCATCACGGACTCGCCGCCGCGTGCGCGTGCTTCCGCGACGACCCTGCCATAGAGGTCGAGATGATCCTTGGCCGCATCGGCCAGGCCACGCGGCTTGACGATGCCGGTGATCAAACGAGCCCACAGCTCGGGTTCGAGCGCCGCCTCCATCTTTTCCGCCAAATTGGCGCCATCGCCGGGGCGGAAGCAGAGTCCATCGATACCGTTGCGCACCGCTTCGGCCATGCCGCCGATGCCGCTGCAGATCACCGGCCGCTTATGGTGGAAGGCTTCCTGGATAACCAGCGGGGCATTCTCGAACCAGATTGACGGCACCACCACCCAATCGGCGTCGGCCATCAGGTTTGCCATATCGTCGCGTCCATAACGGCCGCGCAGATGGATATAGGGAGCATCCGCCGTCGCCTTGGCGAGTTCGGCCTTGAACGCGTCGGTCTGGAAATCGCTGGCGCCATGCAGGGTGAGCGAAATCGGTCCGGCGCCGCTCTCGGTCAGGCGCCGCGCGGCGTCGATGGCGACCAGCGCGCCCTTGAACGGATTGAGATGGCCGAAGAAGGCGAAGCGGTTGCGCTTGCCGCCGGCCGGCAGCACGCGGTGGCCCGCGACCGGACTCGGCCGCAAGCCGTTGCGGATGACCTCGATGCGGTCGGCAGGCAGGCCCCACTCCACATAGCGGTCGCGCAGGAATTCGCTCGGGCTCGAGGAAGCGGTCGACCAGGGAGAAGGCATGCTTGAGAAACAGCTCGCGCATGACGAAGGCATCGCGCGTCGCCTCCGGGAAGCACCGCACGCAGGAATCCGGGCCGGGATCGCGGCACAGGCGGCGATCCGTCGTCGTGACGAGCTGGCCGTCATTGGCGCAGATCGGATAGTAATCGTGGAGCGTCAGTACGATGGCCGCGTCGGGCAAGGTGCGGCGCACCAGTTGAAAGGCCTCGACGCCGATCAGCAGCGCGTGATGGAAATGAACCACGTCCGGCTTGAAGGTGCGCAGCAGCCGCTGCAGCTCCAGCATGACGCCGTGCAGGTCGACCTGGGACATGTTGAAACGGTCGAAGTGGCCGGTCCATAGCAGCAGCTCATCGGGCGCGCGGCCGACCGCTTGCAGCAGCGTGCCGGGCAGCCGGCCGCGATGCAGCTTGTCGACGCACGCGACATACAGGCCCTCCACGCCGTGGGTCTTCAGCTCCTGGAACAGGCCATGGCTGAAGATCTCCGTGCCGCCCGGATGGAGGTCGGGATGGTTGTGGCAGATCGACAGAAGTTTGGGCGGCTTTTTCATAGCTCAACCGGCGCTCGCTGCCATGTGCAGCACATTGATGTCCTGGAAGCTGTCGCCCGGCGTCGCGCGCCCGCTCCAGCGGCCATAGACGGGAGGCCGCATGCGGCGCAATCCGAATTCGAGGAACTTCGACAGCAGGAAGTCCTCGTCGAAGGCGACGGCGGCCGTCGGATTGTCGGCATAGGCGTAGATCTCGCGTTCGCTGGCCGCACCGTCGAACGGCAAGACACCGCGCCCGGCTTGCAGCCCTTCCCGCGCCGGGCCGTTGAGCATGAAGGTGGTGACCAGGCAGCGCCCGCCCGGCGCCAGCAGCCGATTGATTTCGCGCGCATAGGCGCGCACCTCGACGGCTGTCAGGTGGGTGACCACCGACGTCATGAAGATGAAGTCGAATGCACCCGCCTCGAACGGCAGTTGCACCGCACTGGTTTGCAGCACGCCGCCTGGGTTGTAGAGCGGGTGGGCGAGGTCGAGGTGATGAAAGTGGAAATTGCCGTAGTACGGGCTGATGTTGGCCGCGCACCAGTCGATCCCTTCCGCCGCCACATCGATGCCGTCATACGTGCCGGTCTCGAGATACTGAGTCAACGGAAGGGCCATGCGGCCGATGCCGCTGCCGATATCGAGCACGCGGTCCTGCGGCGTGAGCTCGCCGAGGCGGACAAACCATTTCAGGAACTCGACGCCGACCGCGATGAAATCGCCGTCGCCGACGAAGTTCTTCTCGCTCGGCGGAATGGGCAGAAAGCGATTGCGGCGGATATAGCTCGCCAGACGCTCGAGATCCGCGTCCCGGTCCGACATCTCGCTGTCCAATGCGCGAACCGCGGCGCCGCTCATCGCACGACCCCGGCCGCGGTGGCCTCGAACAGCGCATTCTGGCTCGTGTTGATCAGAACCTCGGCGGCGGGATTGTTGGTGACCAATTCCTCGACCGGCGGCTCGCTCGCAGCCCGCGGTTCATCCAGCGCCTCGTCCGCCATGGGCTCCTCGTCGGACAGCTCCTCGCCCGCCGTGATCTCTTCCATCATGGCCGACCAGCGCTCGGCATGGAGCGCGCGGTTGTAGGCCGAGGCGGCGCTGCCGACGTAGCCGCTGTGCAGCGTGATGGAGCGGCGCTCGAAGTGATAGAGCTCGGCGCGCGGCTCGTAGCGGATGTCGTAACCGCGCGAACGCAGCTTGAGGCAAAGGTCGGAATCCTCGTAGTCGCCGACGACATAGTCCTCGCTGAAGCCGCCGACCTCTTCATAGACCGCGCGCGGCATCAGCATGGCCGCGCCGGTCACGCCGGGCACCGAGCGTGACACGTTGGCCGCCGCCCAGTCGCGCGGATAGCCCTTGAAGAAATGAGTGTTGTACCAGCGTCCGTCGATGTCACGCTCGAACGTCAGGCCGGCGTGCTGCAGCGAGCCGTCGTCAAAAATCAATTTGGGCCCGACGGCCCCCATGGGGCGCGCGGCGGATCCGATGCGCAGCGCGGTGCGCAGGCTGCGCAGCCAGTTGGAGCCGAGGGGAATCACGTCGGAATTCATCAGCATCAGCTGATTGCCGCGCGCCGCGCGGACACCGGTATTGTTGGCGGCGGCATAGCCGAAATTGCCGCTCATGACGACGAGCCGGAACGGCATGCCCGTCACCACATGCAGGCCGCGCAGCAGATGTTCGAGTTCGCCGCGCTGCTCGGGCGAGTCCAAGACATAGATCAGCTCGGCATCGCGCCCGATCTCGGGATCGACGGCGAATGCGCTGGTTTGCAGGCGCAGGAAGCTGAGGTTGCGGTAAAGCGGAATAATGATCGAGACGGCAGGGTTGGCTTTCGGCGGGCCGATCTCGACGATCTCGGGGGCGCTCTGCCCGGCCATCACGCGGCGGTGCAACTCGGCGGTGGCGGGCGCCACCACGTCCGCCAGGATGCGTGGCGACAGGTCGTTCGAGGCGACGGCGCTCAGCACGGCATTGCGCGTCTCGGCATCCGACAGGACGCGGAGCGGCGCCGTGGTCGTCACCGTGCCGCCGGCGGTGACCAGACGGAGGCCATGCTGCAGAATGGGCACCGGCTCGATGATCGGCACCAGAGCGACAAAACCAGGCCGCGTGTGGTGATCGCCGGCAAATCCCGGGGCCTTCTGCAGATCGGGACGCGGCAGGCGATGCCACAAGGCCTTCAGCGGCTCGGCCCCGAAGGGCGACAGCAGTTCGGCATCCTGCACCAGCGTGTTGCGGTCGCGCACCCAACCCTTGACGAAGACGCCGGCGCCGCCGCAGCTCGCGGAGAATTCCAGCACCGCGCCGATCGGATGTTTCGGATTGGCCAGTTCGCGCATCGGCTCCGGCGCCAGGATCTGCAGCGCGCGCGCGGCGGCGAAGGCCTCCTCGCTGCCGATCAGGCCGAGGCAACGCAGCACATAGTGACGTTCCGCGCTGCTCAGCTTCTTCTGCTCGGCGAGGCTCGCCACGCTCGGAATATTGCCCACGGGCAGCAACTCGGCGCTCGCCAGGCCTCTGTCGCCCACCATGACGCTGGCGATGCCCGCCGCCGCGGCCCAGCGCGGCGCGATCAGCACGAGATGCGAATCCCCGAGGTCCGATGGCGCGACCACGGGGCGGAAGGGAAGCTCGAGCACGCGCTTGTCGCTGGCGCCATAGATCGCCTCGACAGCGCCGGTTTCCGGCGACGGCGCCGCCGCGTAGACGACATGCCCGGTGGCCAGCGTGGCCCGGGGTTGGAACTGGATGGTCGGTTTGCGGCCGCAGGCGAGCAGCAGGCGGCGGCTGAAGGCGGCAAATTCCCCGACTTCGGAAATCCGAAACGTGCCGCGGCAGAGTCCCATGACATAGCCGACGAGGCGAGCCTGCTCGGGCTCGCCCAGCGCGCCGATCAGCAGCGCCGCGTCCTGCGCGACGCCGCTCGCCATGTCGCAGCGTAGCGCGTGCTTGCCGTGCTTGATCGACACCGTTCCGGCGAACGCCGCAGTGGGCGCGCGAAAGGCGAGGAACGCCCGAAAAGCGCCGGCTGACGTAGCCAGCCGCATCTTGGCGCGCTGGCGTCCGGCCGTTTTACCGTCGAGGTCGAGTTCGATGGCTGCATCGGGCGGTTCGTGGTCGTCCCACGCGGCCAGCAGCACGTCCCCGCCGAGTCGGAAGACATGGAGATCGTCGAGGATCAAGCCGGCGGAGCGGAGAAGCATGATGACAACGCAAAAAAGAGGCGCCGCCGCGGGCACCGGAGGGAGCCCGCGGCGGCAAGGCTAGGCTCAGTGGATCTTGAAGAAGCTGTCCGGATCCGCATGGACATCGTCGGCACTGACATTCACCAGGGTGATGCTGTCGCCCCGGCCGAGATCGATGACCGCGTTGCCGTCGCGATCGCTGCGCACGCGGCATGCCAGGTCGTCCGCGTCATGGATGCGCAGCCCGTTGATGTTGCGTTGGATCTCGATGACGTCGCCGTCCTGGAAATCCATCACCAGGTCGCGCCCGCCGCCGCTCGAGAAGACAAAGGTATCGTTGCCCTTGCCGCCGAACAGCACGTCCTTGTCGGCGCCGCCGGCGAGGACGTCGTCCTCGGCGCCGCCGATCAACGTATCCTTGCCGGCGCCGCCATCCAGGTAGTTGCCATGCTGGCCGCCGATGAGGGTGTCGTTGCCCTTGTCGCCGAACAGCAGGTTGAAGCCGTCGCCGCCAAGGACGGTATCGTTGCCCTTGCCGCCGAAGATGATGTTGTGGCCGTCACCACCGAAGATCGTATCGTTGCCGTTCTGACCGAAGGCGATCCAGTTCCCGTCGCCGAGAACCATATGGTCGCTTCGATTCGTGCCGAACTCCACGTCGTAAGACCCGCCGGGAATAGTCGCCATTGTATGCACCCTGAATCGTTAGGAGTGTGATCGAGCGATCTGCTCTGACTGCGGCCGAGGAAATCCCCTCAACGCCTCTCATGGCAGTGTCCAATGGAGCCCCTAACAAATTCCTAACGCGCCAGATATTCGCCAGTATAAATGCCTATAGAATAAGGATAAAAGTTTATCATTTGAAAACTTACCGCAAATTGCGCGCGAATTTTCCAGACTTGCTACAAAAATGGCAAATATTATTCCGTGCGAAATGCCTATTTTTTATTGTATTCGCCTGCTATGTCTTCAGTGTCTGCATTCTATACTTGCACAATTGCAGTCATGCTGCGACCGACGATGGAATGATGAAGCTCTCCCGCAACCAGTTTGCGACCGCGCGTCGACATCGCCGGCCGATACCGTACGGACTTTTCGCGGCGATGTTTTTCGCCGGCGTCGCGGCGGCGCAACCGCCGGCCCCGACGATCACCCTGAGCATCGATGCATCCGCGCCGGAAGAAACCGTCTACGACTGGCGATCGATGCGGTGCGAGGATTGGGATATTCCCGATAGTCCCGCCCGTGCCTGGCGCGATTGGCAAGGGCGCGCCCACTTGATCGCGGCCCATACCAACAACCGGGTGATGAGTGGCGCATCGCTCAACGAGCTGCGTCACGATTGCCGGGTGTCCTATAGAGGGGCTCAGCACGACGTTCCGGCGCGTCATGACGATCGCGGCTGGATCGCCAGTACCTATACGGCGGATGGACGGCAAGTCTTCGCGCTGATCCACAATGAATTTCATGGTCACCGGCGCCCCGCGCTATGTCCGGCCCAGATTTACATGACATGCTGGCGCAACAGCATTGCCCTCGCCGTCTCCCATGACGGTGGCCTGAATTTCTCCAACGCGTCCCAATCCGATCATTTCGTCGCGGGCCTGCCCTACGCCTATACGGGCGCCGAGGGCAAACACACCGGATACTTCGGGCCGTCGAATATTGTGTTCGATGGCGGCTACTATTACGCCTTCATCTGGACCGAGACCTATCGCGCGCAAAATCGCGGCGCCTGCCTGATGCGCACACCGGATCTGTCCGATTTGCGGGCCTGGCGGGCCTGGGACGGCTCATCCTTCGCGATCGCCTTCGCGAACGCGGAGCGCGAAACCGTCGACGATGACACACGGCATGTCTGCGCGCCCGTCGGGAGCGGCCGGCTCATCACCATTGTCTCGAGCGTGACCAGACACAAGCCCAGCGGACTCTACGTCGCCATGATGGCCGCGCGCGAGCCGGCCGGCGACGGACGCCGGCCGGCCGGCATCTACTATGCCACGTCGCCGGACCTGATCCATTGGGGCCTCCCCGTGTTGCTGCGCGCGATGCCGGTGCTGTTGCCGAACGACTGCTCCGATGCACAATCGTTCTATTTCCCGTCTCTGCTCGACCCCGATTCGTCATCGCGGAATTTCGAGGAGATGGGCGATCGTGCGTATCTATATTTGACTAAAATTTATCTCGACAAATGCAAGGTCGGAATGAAGCGCGATCTCGTACGTCTTCCCATCGTGATCGGCGCCCGACATTAACGCCACCTTATGGATTATCGCGCGAGAATTGCCGGACGATCGTGTGCCGAGCCACGACGGTCATCAGGAGAGTTCCGTGCCAGTTCGAGCGACGCGGCCGTTCAATTTCGATCGGGATCGGTTCCCGGCGCGCGAGGTGCCGACGCCCGCGCGACATGGGTGCCGCATCGCGCGGTTCACCGTGACGGCCTACCCGGCCGTTTGACGGAAGCCCGCCATGATGTCCAGCACCGGTCGCCGCCGCGGTCGTTCCATAAGCTCATGCCGCTTGTCGAGTGTTCGCCGATGAACGTCCTCTTCATCCATCAGGATATGCCGGGACAGTTCGGCCATCTCGCGGCCTTCCTCGCGCGCGACACGGACAATCGCGTCGTCTTCCTGACCAAAACGCAAAAATCCCCGCCACCCGGCGTGTTCCACGCCATGTACCGTCCCGCGCCGATGGCGGCGTCGGATCCGTTCGTGCGCGGCTTCGAAGCGGCCGTGCTGCATGGCCGGGCCGTCGCCAATGCCTGTCTCGAGCTGCAAGACCGCGGCTTCGTCCCCGATATCGTCGTGGCCCATCCCGGCTGGGGCGAGTCGCTTTATGTCAAGGACGTGATCCCGGGCGCCAAGCTCGTCAACTATTGCGAATTCTTCTATCACGCGGCGGGCGCCGATGTCGGCTTCGACCCGAGCGAGCCGGTCGATGCCGGCATGGCCGCCATGATGCGCACGAAGAACGCGCATTTGCTTCTGGCGCTCGCCTCCTGCGACTGCGGTTTGAGTCCGACCGCTTGGCAGCGGTTTCTCCATCCCGCCGAATACCGCCACAAGATCGACGTGATCTTCGACGGCATCGACGCCGAGCGCGCGCGGCCCAATGCCGAGGCCACGTTCAGCCTGGCCGACGGCACCGTGCTGACCCGGCGCGACACGGTCATCACCTATGTCGCGCGCAATCTCGAGCCCCATCGCGGTTTTCCCAGCTTCATGCGCGCCCTGCCCCATATCCTGTCGGCGCTGCCCGACGCCCACGTGGTCATCGCCGGCGGCGACGACGTGAGCTATGGCCGCAAGCCAGCCGACGGGCGCAACTGGCGCCAGGTCATGATCGACGAGGTCAGGCCGAACGTCCGCGTGCATTTCACCGGCACGCTGCCCTATGCCGACTACATCTCGCTGCTCCAGGTCTCCACGGCGCATGTCTACCTGACGGTGCCATTCGTGCTGTCGTGGTCGGTCATGGAAGCCCTCTCGGCGGGCTGCATCGTGGTCGGGTCGCAAACCGAGCCGGTCATGGAATTCCTGCGCGACGGCCACAACGGGTTTTTGGCGGACTTCTTCTCGCCCGCCGATATCGCCAAGAAAACCATCGCCGCGGTGCGCCGGCGCGGCGAGCTCGATCCGATGCGGCGGCAGGCGCGCGACACCATCGTCGGCCACCACGACCTCGCCACCTGCCTGCCGCGCCAAGTCCGCCTGCTGCGCGGCATCGCCGGACACGATCAGCCCTCTATCGCCGTCGAGCGCTGCGCATGAGCGCCGCCACGTCATCGCGCCGCGAGCGCTATCCCGAGTCGGGGCGCCAGACGGACAAGCAACGCCACGACGGCCTGCTGAACGATACCTATCGCCGGCTCGCGCGGATGCTGCTGTTTGCGGCCGTCGTGACGGCTGTGTGCAACCTCGGCGTCCTGCTGGTGCCGATCTACAGCATGCAGGTCTACGACACGGTGCTCAACACGCGCAATCTCAATAGTCTGCTGTGGCTGACGATCGGCCTCGCCATCGGCCTGGCGGTCTATGGCGGGCTCGAATACACCCGCTCGCTGCTTTACGAAGCGATGGCCGAGCGTATCGGGCGCGACCTGGGCCTGTCCACGCTTCTCGCGGCCGCGCACGCGGCCGATGGCGACCACCATGCCCTACCGGGCGAGGCGGTGCGCGACCTCGGCGAGGTGCGTGGCTTCATCACGGGCGGCGTCATCACCGTTCTGCTGGATCTGCTCTGGACACCCATTCTCGTCGTCGTCCTGTTTGCCTTTCACTGGGCTTACGGCGCCTATGGTCTGCTGTGCGGCGCGATACTTCTCGGCCTGAGCATCCTCGGCGACGTGATGACGCGCCGTCCGCTCGAGGAAGCGAACGATCAGAAGGTCCGGTCTTTCGCCGAAATCGCCGTAGCGGTACGCAGCGCAGAAACCGTCGAGGGCCTGGGCATGATGCCGGCGCTCAGCCGCCGCTGGCAGGTTTCCCAGAATGCGATGCTCGAGCGGCTGTGGCGCGGCACCCGTGCCACGCGCCTGATTTCCTCCATCATCAAGACATTGCGGTTCGTGATGAGCGCCGGAGTGGTCTGCCTCGGCGTCATTCTGACGCTCGACGGTCATGTTACCGCCGGCACCATGATCGCCACCGGCATCATGATAGCGCGCCTGCTGGCGCCGTTCGAGAAGCTGAGCACGTCGTGGCGCGCCTGGATCTCGGCGCGCGGCGCCTGGCGCCGGGTCAAGCAGGTGCTGCTGGAATCGAAACCGGTGCGCGGTACCTTTCCATTGCCCTGCCCCGAAGGACGCCTGACGGTCGACCGCCTGGTCTATATCGCCCGCGGCAACGAGCAGCCGGTGCTGCGCGGCATTTCCTTCGCCATCGCACCGGGCGAGGTTCTCGGCATCATCGGCCCGTCGGGCGCCGGAAAATCGACGCTGGCTCGTTTGATCGTCGGCATTCAGGAGCCGACCGCCGGCGGCGTCTGGCTCGACGGCAACAACACCTGGCTGTGGGAGCGCGGCGATTTCGGCCGTCACGTCGGCTATATGCCGCAAACCACGGTGCTGCTCGACGGCACGGTCGCTCAGAATATCGCCCGCCTGCAGGATGCCGATCCGCGCATGGTGGTCGCCGCGGCGGCGCGCGCCGGCATTCACGATGCGATCATGAAGCTGCCGAACGGCTATGCAACCAGAGTGGGCGACGCCGGATTCGTGCTTTCGGGCGGACAGCGCCAGCGGCTTGCTTTGGCCCGCGCCCTGTTCGGCAATCCACGCCTGCTGATTCTCGACGAGCCCAATTCCAATCTCGACGACGAGGGCGAGCGCATCTTGCTCAACGCGATCCGTCTCGCGCGGAACGAGGGCACATCGGTCATGATGATCGCCCACCGTCCCTCGCTCATGGCGGTCGCCGACAAGCTGCTCATCCTCAAGGAAGGCGTCATCGAGCGGTTCGGCACGCGCGACGCCGTCATGCGGGCCCTGCAGAAGCCGAACGTGCAGCTTGTGCGCGGGCCGGACGCCGACGCTCCCCAGGCAAGGCTGGCCGCGCGATGAGCCTCGCATCCCTGATTCCCAACCGCTGGCGCCCGCCGCCCTCGGACGGCCTGATGGAGAGGCTGCGCCGCGAGTTGGGCGGCGCCGTCGCGTTTGCCGCGCTCGTCACCTTCTTCATCAACATCGCCATGCTGCTCGTGCCGCTCTACAGCATGATCGTCTATAACCGGGTGCTGCAGTCGCGCAGCATGGATACCTTGACCATGCTGAGCATCGTCTGCGTGGTCGGCATGGTGCTGTATGGCGCGCTCGAATTCTGCCGCAGCCTGGTATTCATGGCGCTGGCCGATCGGCTGGCGCGCCGCCTCAGTGTTTCGACCCTGCGCGCGGCCATCTCGCGGAGTCTCTCGGGCGATCCCGCGGCCGGCGGCCAAGCGCTGCGCGATCTCGACTCCCTGCGCATGTTCACCTCCGGCTCTTCACCGGTGGTCTGCCTCGATATGCTGTGGACCCCGCTGGTCGTCGTGGTGCTCTATCTTCTGCATCCTTGGTACGGCCACTATGCCCTGCTCTGCGCCGGCGTGCTGTTCGTCCTGTCGGTGGCCAACGATCTGGCGACCCGCGAGCCCATGGTGGCCGCCAACACCGCCGCCGCCGCGGCCCACGGCGAGCTGTCGGCTGCCCTGCGCCACCGCGAACTGATCGATGGGCTCGGCATGCTGCCGGAGGTGGCGCGCCATTGGACGCGCCAGCAGAACAAGCTGCTGGCGCGCAGCGCCGCCGTGATGCGGCTGAGCACCAAGTTCACCGTCGCCGCCAAGGCCGCCAGGCAGGCGATGCAGGCCGGCGTGGTGGCGATCGGCGCCATTCTCGTGGTGCACCACGAGGCGTCGCCCGGCAGCTTGCTCGGCGCCGCACTCTTGATGGGCAGGCTGCTGCTGCCGTTCGAGCAGCTCATCGCCGCCTGGCGCCAATGGACGGCGGCGCTGGCTTCCTGGCGCCGCGTTCGGGATCTGCTGGCGAGCGCCACCTCGCGCCCCCGCCTGCCTGCGCCGGCCACGGTCGAGGGCCGCCTGGTGCTCGACAATGTCAGCTTCGCGCCGCTATCCATCAGCACGCCGATCGTCAACGGGGTTTCGCTGACGATCGAACCGGGCGAGGCCGTCGCCATTGTCGGCCCCTCCGGTTCCGGCAAATCGACCCTCGCCCGCCTGGTCATGGGCATTCTCACGCCGACCGCCGGCCGCGTCACGCTGGACGGCATCCCGACCAGCGCCTGGGAGCGCGGCGAACTGGCGGCGCATGTCGGCTATCTGGCGCAATCGGTCGGCCTGCTCGACGGCACCATCCTCGACAATATCGCGCGCATGGAATTGGCCGACACGACGTTTGCCATCGCGGCGGCCAACCGCGCCGGCGTGCATGACCTGATCGGTCGGCTGCCCGACGGCTATGCCACCCAAGTCGGCGACGCCGGCCAGGCGCTGTCGGGCGGCGCGCGTCAGCGCATCGCGCTCGCGCGCGCGCTCTATGGCCATCCGAAGCTCCTCGTGCTCGACGAGCCCAATGCCAATCTCGACCACGACGGCGAGCAGGCGCTGGTCAGGGTCATCCGCGAGGTCAAGGCGAGCGGCGCCGCCGTGCTTCTCATCACCCATCGCCCGTCCATCCTGGCGGCCGTCGACCGCGTGGTCGCTTTCGAGGCCGGCCGCATCGTGGGTATCGAGAACGCCGCGCCGCGGCCGTCCCTCGGCACGGCCGGCCGCACCGGCCAGGCCGCCGGCGCACCCTGATTACGGAGTGGTCCCATGTCGCAACTGATCCCTACCTGGCAGGCCGAGATCGAGACCGAGGATCATGGTCCGTCGCTGCGCCGTATCGTGATCGCCAGCCTAGCCATCATCGGCATCGGTTTCGGCGGATTCTTCGCTTGGGCTTTCATCGCGCCGCTCGACAGCGCGGTGCCGGCCAACGGCACCATCGTCGTCAATTCGAAACGCAAGACCATCAGCGTGCTGGACTCCGGCATCCTGCGCGAACTCTATGTCAAGGAAGGCAGCCGGGTCGAGGAAGGTCAACCGCTGCTCCGGCTCGACGGCGCCCAGGCGCAATCGCAGCTCGGTTCGCTCAAAGTGCAGTATTGGTCCGCCGTCGGCAAACTCGCCCGCCTGCGCGCCGAGCAGCGGGGGGACACGGCCATCGATTTCCCGCGCGAGCTGACCGAGGCGGCGGCGAACGAGCCGGGTCTGGCCGATTTGATGCTCAACGAGCGGACCATGCTGCGCGACCGCCTGAATACCTACCATGGCACCCACGCCGTCCAGGAAAAGAAGATCAGCCAGCTGCGCGACCAGATCGTGGCCTTCCGCGCCCAGGCCTCGGCCATGAAGCAGCGCTTGTCCTACACGGAGCAGGAGCTCTCCGGCGTCAATGAGCTGTACGCCAGCGGATTCGCCACCAAGACCAAGCTGCTCGAGCTCAAGCGCAGCCAGGCGGAACTCATCGGCAATGTCGGCGAGTTGAATGCCAAGATCGCGGAAGCCGAGCAGGTGATCGCGCAGACCCAGTTGGAAAAACTGTCGACCGAGAACCAGCGCAAGCAGGAGATCTCCAGGGACCTGCAGGATGCGCAGTCCTCGGCCGCCGATTTCGCCGAGAAGATCCGCGGCTCGGAAGACACCGTGGCGAAGAAATTGGTTACCGCGCCGGAGGCCGGCACCGTCACCGACATCCGGTTTTTCACGCCGGGAAGCTCGATCAGCGCCGGTCAGCCAATCCTCGATATCGTGCCGCTGGACGACCGCATGGTGGTCGAGGCGAATATCCGTCCCGAAGGATATCGAGAACGTACACCTCGGACAAAAGATCAACATCCGGCTGACCGCCTATAAGCAGAACCAGGTGCCGGTGCTGACCGGCAAGCTGGTCTATGTCTCCGCCGACCGCCAGCAGGATCAGAAGGGCGTGCCCTTCTTCCTGGCCCGCGCCGAAATCGACGGCGAGGCGCTGACCGGCCTCAAGGGCGTCAGTCTCTATCCGGGCATGCCGGCCGAGGTGCTGATCATCGGCGGCGAACGCAAGGCGATCGACTATTTCATATCGCCGATCACACGCAGCCTGGAACGCGCCTTCCGCGAGGATTGAGCGGCACCCCCATCATAGGTTTGCTACCTAAGCGTCGATCACTTCGCGGCAGTTAAATCGGCGGCACACCCCCACCCCTGGCCCTCCCCCGTCGAGGGGGAGGGAGAAGAAACGAAAGCAGATCACCAATCCTTTGCTCTCCTCGATGGGGAGGGAGAAGTAAGGAGGCCAATCATCCAACCTTTTCCCTCCCCCCTTGTGGGGGAGGTTAGGTGGGGGTGAGCGGCAGAGTCCTTCGCTTGCTGATCTGGCGCTTAGACGTCGAATGAACACGCTTCCTCATCCGGTCCTGGCGGTCTGGCATAGCCCGCGAAATCCTGCTTAACTGCTGGCGGAGAACGAACGCCTGAACAGGGGGCGGCCGTGACGCCAGCGGACAACGAACGTTTGACGCGCGTGGGCGCGAATACGCCGGCCGGCAAGATGCTGCGGCGCTACTGGTGGCCCGTGGGCTTTTCGGAGCCGCTCAAAGATCGCCCGGTTGCGGTGCGCATCCTGGGCGAGGATCTGGTTCTCTATCGCGACAAGGGCGGCAGGGTCGGCTTGCTCGCGCGCCATTGCGCCCATCGCGGCGCCTCGCTCGAACTCGGCCGTGTCGAGGCCGACGGCATCCGCTGCTGCTATCATGGCTGGAAGTTCGATGCGGCCGGCCGCTGCCTCGATATGCCCGCCGAGCCGGCGAACAATCCGCTGCTGGGCGAGGTGCGCCAGCCGGCCTACCCGACCCAGGAGGCGGCCGGCCTGGTGTTCGCCTATCTCGGCCCCGCGCCGGCCCCTCTCCTGCCGCGCTACGATCTGCTGTTTCGCGGCGACTGCACGCGCCACGTCGGCGCCTTCGTCGAGCATTGCAACTGGATGCAACGGGCCGAGAACGCGGTCGATCAGATGCATTCCACCGTGCTGCACGCCACGGTTTATCCGGAGATCGCCCTGCAGCGGCCGACGGTCGAATGGGAGCGCGTGTGGTACGGCGTGCGCGCCGCGTTCGACGTACCGGGCAAGCAGACCAAGGTCTCGCACTTCCTGTTTCCGTCCAATAGCCGCTACTTCGGCGCACGGGTCGACGACCTGCCGAGCCATATCATGCGCTTCCGCGTACCGACCGACGACGTCACCACGCAGACCTTCTATATCCGCGCGCGCGAGGCGCGCGGCCAGGGCGACAGCATCGTCACCCATGGCGTGACGGAACGGCAGCGCGGCGTCTATGAGCGGGTGGAGGACGGCTGGTGGGGCCTCGCGTCGCGCGAGCAGGACCGCGCCGCCCAGGAAAGCCAGGGCCGCATCGCCGATCGCTCGCGCGAGACGCTGGCGACATCCGACCGCGGCGTCGTCATGTTCCGGCGCATGCTCAGCGAGGCGATCACCGCCGTCGAGCGCGGCGAGGATCCGCCCGGCGTGGTGCGTCAGCCGAGCAACGAACTGATCGCCTTCGATGCCCGGAAGATCCGCGATGGCGCGGTGGTGATGGCTTAGTCAAAGACCGGAGCAGCCCGACATGCCGAAGACACGCGGGTTCGCGGAGCGCGGGATGACCATGGCAACATTCCCTGGCTGCGCCACACCTGGTATCCGCCGTCGCCAAAAGGCGGCGGCTTGACCGACGAGGCCGCGCGGCGAGGAAGAATAGAAGAGTCAGTCGCGCCAATAGCGCCAGATGAACGACGGCGGGAGATTACGCCAGATCGTGGCGGCCCGCTCGCCGCGCAGGCCGAGCTTTTTCATCGGCAGCGGAGAAATCGGTCGATTGGTCATCTGCAGGAATGGGCCGCCGTGTCCCAGCAGATACAGACATGGGTCGATGATGTCGGCCTGAGCCTGCAGCGAAAACCAGACGATCGGCAGGCTGGAGACCACCGCCGACAGCCGGCGCACGTCGAGCGAGGCCAGCAGGGAGCCGATTTCCGTCGCGTCGCCCTGCAACACGCGCAGAGTGGGGAAGCGATGGCGCAGATGATCGGCGAGATCGGGCTCGCGTTCCACCATGATGAGCCGATGCGGCGGGATACCCCCTTCCAGCAACGCCTGACCGATCGCGCCGGTGCCGCCGCCCAGCTCCAGAATATCGCCTTCGCGCGTCGTATCGACGAGGCGGGCGAATGTGCGTCCTGTCGCCGGAGAGGAGGGAACAAGCGAGGCGATACCAAGCGGTGCGCGGAGCCATGCCCGAAAAAACAAAGCGTTTCCGTTCGAAGGCGGGTTGCTTGACTGCATCCCGCCGCTTACGTCTGATGTGGGTGGGGACATTCGTCAACTCGATGATGATGACCGTTAGGTTAACTGACAACGCCGCCCGCCGTTCCCCAACGAAATTGCCTATGTCGCCAGCCGCCCCACGCCATGTCACAGCCCGCCCTTTTCTGTGCGGCCCGTACAGCGCCGGCACGATCCATCATCGCCGTCCTCCGGCCCCAACGCGCGGAGCGATCTCGTCCGATAGTTCGGATTTGCGCCGGCGTCCCCGCCCCGCCACGGTGGACGCAGGTCCGTGCGGCAAAAACCAGGGACCGCGAACGAGCGTGGCGGCCTTTCGGATAGGGCACCGCCCGTCCCGACCGGTCAGCGCTGGGCACCGCGTTCGCTGCGCTCGCTCCGTTCACCGCGAACGCTCCGTTCTTCGCCGTCCTGGCGCTTGACGGAAACGCGCTTGCGCGTCGATTGCTGGCCGGCCTGCTTCGGAATGCGAATCGCGAGCAGACCGTTCTTGAAGGTCGCCTCGGCCTTGTCCAATTCGAGGTTTTCCGGCAGCGGCACCACCCGCTCGATATAGCCGAACCTGCGCTCGCGCAGGACGTAGTCCGCCTCCCTATCCTCCGACTCGAACTCTTTCTCGCCACGGATGATCAAGGCGCCATCGGCGACGCTGACCTCCACGTCCTCCTCGTCCATGCCGGGCAACTCGGCGATGACGTCCACCTCCTGATCCGTTTCCCGGACATCGACTTTCGGAATCTCCTCGTCCATCGTGTCGGACTGCAACGCCCGCATCATCGGTGTTTCGAAGGTGCTCCAGAAATCCTCGAGTGCATGATTGATGTCGGACTGAAGCGCGAACATCGGATGCCCGCTTTCGCGCCGCGCCGGCGTGGAGGACCGGCGTCCGCTTCGACGCCAAGGAATAATGTCTCTAACGCTCATGGTCATGCCCTCCTTAGGCTGCTTTGACTTCGATCTTCTTCGCCGGCGGATTCATCTTCGGCAATACCAGCCGCAGAATGCCGTCCTTGAACTCGGCGTCGATATGATCGCCGTCGATCTGATCCGACAGCGTGAAAGCCCGCTCGTAGTTGCCGTCCTGATATTCGCTATAGAGAAGCGTATAGCCCTTCGGATCGTACGGCGTGGACTGCGCGGATACGGTCAGCACCCGCTTGTCGAGTACGACGTCGAGCGTACTCGGCTCCACGCCCGGCATCTCGAGCAGCATGATGACCGAGTTCTTCGTCTCGAAGATGTCCGTGGGCGGAATAAACGTCGGCAGATGCCCGTTCCGTTGCGCCATCGGCATCGTTGACGGCACGTTCGACGCCGGCTCTTCGGCCGATGAAGCGCTTGCTTCGGGATTGGATTGATCGGACATGGCGCGATCTCCATTCAATGAGCGATTTTGATATGGCGCGGCTTGTCGTCCTCTGGCCGCGGCAGCTCGAGCCGCAGGACGCCGCGTTCGAGATTGGCCGCGATCCGTTCGGGGTCGATGCGAAACGGCAGAACGACCGCGCGGGAGAAGGCGCCGTATATCCGCTCGCGGCGGATGGTCCGGACATCCTCCCCCATGACTTCGGGCTCGCGCTTGCCGCGCAAGGTCACGGTGTTCTGGTGAACGCTGATGTCCAGTTGATCGGCCGGGACACCGGGAATTTCGGCCATGACAATGGCACCATCCTGGTTGGCCCAGACATTGACCGGCGGAAATTCCACCTGCAGGCCATATTGCAGGCCGCCGAGGGACCGGTTCATCTCTCTCTGGCCGCCATACAAGCCACCGAGAAGATCGGCCCAGCGTGCCTCTGAACCAGGATGTCTCAGCATGTCTTCCTCCGTCGCCATCAGTATTCGGGATGTGCCTCGTGGTGGAAGACCATGCCGGAGGCGCCAGCGCGATTGCCTTGATGGGGGTCAATTACCCGATGTTCGCGACGGCGTTATTTTGCGCGTGTTGTGCCCGACAAGATTTGGCAGACCGAAGCGGGCGCGTCTCCGCGGAGGGGCCGATGACCAACGGCGAATGCAAGCCGGACTCCATAGATCCTGTGGAGGAAGCCAGCCTGGAATCGTTTCCGGCGAGCGATCCGCCGGGCTGGGTGCCGATACGTCCCGGCATTCCAGCGGAGGATGCGGTCCGGCGGCCCATGAGCTCCGGCGAACGGGAGATCTGGAACCGCGCGCTCGAAACCGCGGCGCAGCTCGTCGAAGGCAGCAAGGAAGTGCGGGCAAAGCTGTCGGCGGATATCAGGTCGAAGAAACGCTCCGCGGCCGACTGATCGGCGACTCACGCGATCTGGCCGAACTCGTCATCCGACAAGGCGCTCGGATTGGCGATCTGCACGCGATGCTTGCCCAGAAGCACGATGGCGCGGCGGTTCTGCAGATCGGTCAGCGAGCGGCTCACGGTTTCCACCGACAGCGCCAGGTAGTCGGCGATGTCGTAACGCGACATCTGCAGGATGACCACCCGGCCCCCTCCCGGGCTCGAGCGCTCCGCCAGCTCCATGAGAAAGGCGCTGACCTTCTCGATCGCCGTGACCCGACCGAGGATGAGCAATCGCGACTGCAGGCGTGAGATGGATTCAAACGCTTTCTCGCGAATTCTCCGCGCCACGTCCGGATTGGAATCGGCGAGCATTTCCACGCGCTGGCGCGGATAGCAAGCCACACTGGTTTCGACCACCGCCTCGACGTCGAAATAGCGTTCGGGCCTGATGGAAAATCCGAAGAAGTCGCCCGGCAGCAGGAAATCCACGATGCGGCGCCGGCCGTCGCTCAGCAACGTGCTCTTGCGCGCCATGCCGGCGACGATCCGGTACCAGGTCCCGCACCGGATCTTCCCGACAGTAGATCTGCTGGCCACGATGCCATCGATTGGTCGCCGCCAGGGCTTCCATCGAACTCGGCAGGTCGCGTGACGGATCAGGTCGAGCTTCGACCGGGCGGCTCAACGGCCAGTAATCGTGCGCGAAGGGATTTCTGCTCTGCATGGGGCGCTCGCTTCTTTGCTATGAACCCAGGCGGCGGCTGCTTGCGGCGACCGCATGGGATTCGGCGAATTTTGGTTTTGCGCGTCGAGCACGTGACTTATCCAGGCGCCAAATACACGACATACGTCGTCAGCATTCGGCGAATCGGCGCCGCGGCCGCCTCGCAAACCCGTTCCCCTTCAGTAGTCAGTGTCAGCGCCCCACCGGCAGGGTGCCGGGCAACGACGACGACCGAAACAAAATTCTATCTGATATGACCGACGATTGTTTGATTATCGTCAAATCCACCTGGGCCGTTTTCGGCTGGCTCGACACTCTTCGGACATTCGCGTGATAGCGGGCCGTCGGACGAAGACGAAGGACGGCCGCCACTCGGCCTATGCCGGAGGATAGAGTCGTTCAGTGCCGGCGCTCGTGGCGCGCGGCGCTTTGTTCGTCTTGCGGCGGTGGTTGAGGGTCGGCCGCGCCGGCCACGCCCACCATCGCCGGCCGCAGCAATCGATCGTGGTGCCGATAGCCCGGCTGGAGCACCTCCGTCACCGTGCCCTCCGGCCGGCCCGCGGCGGACTTCTGGAACACCGCCTGGTGATAATGCGGATCGAATTGTTCGCCCATCGGATCGAAGCGTTGGACGCCATAGCGCTCAAGGGTTTGCAACATCTGACGCTCGATCGCGGCGACGCCGCGCAGAAGCTGCAGCATGGATTCATCGGCGACATCCTCCTCCGGCAGACTGTCCAGCGCCCGGGTGAGATTATCGATGATGGGCAGCAGGTCGCGCGCCAGATCGGCATTGGCGTATCGCACCGCCTCGTCCCGGTCGCGCTGCGCGCGCCGCCGGACATTCTCCTGCTCGGCCAAGGCACGCATCAGGCGCTCCTTGGTTCTCGCCAGCTCGGCTTCGAGATCGCTTGGCCGCGCGCCGTCCTGCGGCTCGGCTTTGGCCGATGACGAGGCGGCCGCCGCGCTCTCCGGCGGTGCGGGATCGGCCTGCGCCGGCGCGTTGTGCGTCTTCGCACCGCCGGCTTTGTTGTCCGTCCTCGGACCGCCGGCTTTTATGTCTCTGTCCACGCTCATTCCCGAACTCCACTGCTTTTCCCGGATACGGCGAGTTCTAGAGCAGGATCCGCTTCGATGGACTCGGACCATGCCCTCGAAGTCTTGGTTGAATCGCGTCTCTAGGCCGAACCGCTCTTCGGCGCAAATCGCGCCAGGCGGGTCCGCCGCCTGTCCTATCCGCTTCTGCGGTCGTCGACCTCACTGAAATCCGCATCGACGACGTCGTCCGCCGCGCCCGGCGGGGCGGCGCCGCCGCCGGCTTCCTGCGCGCCGCCGGCAGCGGCGGATTGCGCGGCGGCTTCGGCGACTTGCAGCATGGCTTGCGCCAGCGCCTCGCTGCGTTGCTTGATCGCCTGCACATCCTCGCCCGCCATGGCTTCGCGCAGGCTGGCAATGGCCTGTTCGGCGGCCTGCCGCTGCGCGGCGGGCAGCCGCGCGCCAAGCTCGTTCAGTTCCTTCTCCGCGGCATAGATCGCGGCGTCGGCCTGGTTGCGCGCTTCGACCAGCTCGCGCCGGCGGCGGTCCATCTCGGCATGCTGCTCCGCTTCGCTGACCATGCGCTTGATGTCGGCCTCCGAGAGCCCGCCGGAGGCCTGGATGCGAATCTGCTGTTCCTTGCCGGTCTGCTTGTCCTTGGCCGACACGGAGACGATTCCGTTGGCATCGATGTCGAAGGTGACCTCGATCTGCGGCAGGCCACGCGGCGCCGGTTGAATACCGACCAGGTCGAATTGCCCGAGCAGCTTGTTGTCGGCCGCCATTTCGCGCTCACCCTGGAACACCCGGATGGTCACCGCCGGCTGGTTGTCTTCCGCCGTCGAGAACGTCTGGCTGCGCTTGGTCGGGATCGTCGTGTTGCGCTCGATCAGCTTGGTCATCACGCCACCCAGCGTCTCCAGCCCGAGCGAAAGCGGGGTGACATCGAGCAGCAGCACGTCCTTGACGTCGCCCTTGAGCACGCCGGCCTGGATCGCCGCGCCGATCGCCACCACCTCGTCCGGGTTGACGCCCTGGTGCGGCTCCTTGCCGAACAGGCTTTTCACGGTGGCCTGTACCTTCGGCATGCGAGTCTGGCCACCGACCAGAATGACCTCGTCGATTTCCGGTGCCTTGACGCCGGCGTCCTTGAGCGCCGCCTGGCAGGGCGGGATGGTGCGCTGGACGAGATCGTCGACCAGCGCCTCGAGCTTGGCGCGGCTGAGCCGGACATTGAGGTGCTTGGGTCCGTTCTGGTCGGCCGTGATGAACGGCAGATTCACTTCGGTCTCGGTGGTCGAGGACAATTCGATCTTGGCGCGCTCCGCCGCCTCCTTCAGGCGCTGCAGGGCGAGCCTGTCGTTGCGCAGGTCGATGCCCTGCTCCTTCTGGAATTCGGTCGCCAGATAGTCGATGATCCGCTTGTCGAAATCCTCGCCGCCGAGGAAGGTGTCGCCGTTGGTCGACTTGACCTCGAACACGCCGTCGCCGATCTCCAGCACGGAAATGTCGAAGGTGCCGCCGCCCAGGTCGTAGACCGAGATCAGACCCTTGCCCTTCTTCTCCAAACCGTAGGCGAGCGCCGCCGCGGTCGGCTCGTTGATGATGCGCAGCACTTCCAGGCCGGCGATCTTGCCGGCATCCTTGGTGGCCTGGCGCTGAGAGTCATTGAAGTAGGCCGGCACGGTGATCACCGCCTCGGTGACCGTCGTGCCGAGGTAACGTTCCGCATCCTCCTTCAGCTTCTGCAGAATGAAGGCCGAGACCTGGCTCGGCGAATATTTCTTGCCCTGGGCCTCGACCCAGGCATCGCCGTTCGGCCCCGCCACGATCTTGTAGGACACCAGCTTCTTGTCCTGCTCGACGATCGGATCGTCGTAGCGGCGCCCGATCAGGCGCTTGATGGCGAAGATCGTGTTCTCCGGATTGGTCACCGCCTGGCGTTTGGCGGCGATGCCGACGAGCCGTTCTCCCGACTTGGTAAAAGCCACCATCGACGGTGTGGTGCGCATGCCTTCGGCGTTTTCGATGACCTTGGCTTTACCCCCTTCCATGACGGCAACACACGAGTTCGTCGTTCCCAGATCGATACCGATCGTTGCGGCCATGGCTTGGTCTCCTTCGAGCTACGATAAAACGCAATTCATTGCACGAACCAGCATCTAACAAGATGCCGCGCCGTCATGCCTTGACAGGCGTCAACCTGAGCGCCGGCGGCACTGGCTGCCCGTGCCACGCGGAAACTTTCGCGCGTTACCCTGGCGTCGCGCCGCGCCAGGACACCGGACCGCGGATGCGGCCAATGGATCAGCTGTATTTGAATTCCGGCACCTTCCTGAGATCCTCTTTGCTTGCGTTGGGCATGACGATCTTGTCGCCGTTCTCGCTGATCTGGAGCATCTCATAGGGAACGGCGATCAGCTTGCCGCCGACGCCGAGAAAGCCGCCGACCTGGAGGACAACGAACAGCACCTTGTCCTGCGCGATGATGAAATCGTCGATCGAGCCGATCTTCTCGTTCTTGTCGTTCTGCACCCCTTTGCCGGTGAGCTTGCTGGTGCGATACCCGGTGGCGACTTTCGCCACGTCGACCACCATGATGTCCACGGCGGCCTGGGGCAACGCAGGTTGCACGTTCAGCGTCATGATCATCCCGGCAGCCATTGCCGCCACTGGCAGAGCATAGAACTTCTTCATGATCGTTCTCCCATGTTGGGAATGTCCGCGTGTCGCGAAACCCGCGGCCGATTGCGTAGGCGGCCTCGAAGCGGCCTGTCCGAACCCTAGGATGAGCAATGGTGCCGCGCCTTGACCGCCGTCAATCGTGCGACGGTAGCGCGCCATCCACGGTCGACGCGCAACTCTCGCGCCCGTCCATGTTGACAGCCATCAAGGCGTTAGCGTGTGCGTCGACTTATCCTGAGGCTGCCGCATTCGCCAATGCGTGAACGCACGGAAGGAAGGTTTGCGCGCGATGAACACACAACCGATCAGCCCGACGCAACCACGCGCGCCTTTGCCGAAAGGCACGCCGGCGCCCGAGTTCCGCCTTCACCGCACCCCCGACCAGGAAATCTCGCCATCCGACTTTCGCGGGCAGCCGCTGATTCTGGCGTTCTACCCCAACGATTGGAGTCCGGTGTGCAGCGACCAGATGGTGCTCTATCAGGAGGTGATGCCGGAATTTAAGAGGCACAACGCGGAACTCCTCGGGATTTCGGTCGACAGCGTGTGGTGCCATCTCGCCTTCGCCAAGCACAATAACATCCGTTTTCCGCTGCTCGCCGATTTCGAGCCGAAGGGCGAAACGGCGCGCTCTTACAATTCCTATCGCAAGCGTGACGGCGTCAGCGAGAGATCGTTGTTCGTCATCGATCCGGACGGCGCCGTCTATTGGAGCTATGTCTCGCCGGTCGGCTTGAACCCCGGCGCCGACGGCATTCTGCAGGCGCTGGAAGGCATGGAAAAAGACAGGCAGAACAGGAGTCGGTCATGAGCATGACAGGATGGGGAGCGACATTGGCCCTGCCCGTGGCGAAGGGCCGCGACCATATTCGCGGACCGGCGAACGCGCCTGTCTCGCTGGTCGAGTATGGCGACTACGAATGCCCATTTTGCGGCGCTGCCCACCAGATCGTAACGGCTATCCTCGACCGCATGGACGGCGACATGCAGTACGTCTTCCGCCATTTCCCACTCACCACCATTCATCCCCATGCCGAGCAGGCGGCCGAAGCCGCGGAAGCTGCGGGCGCGCAACATAAATTCTGGGCCATGCACGACATGCTGTTCGCGCATCAGCAGGCCCTCGACACCGCAGCATCTGCTGCTCTATGCCGAGGCGCTCGGCCTCGACCTCGGACGGTTCGGCCAGGATCTCGCCACGCATGTCCATGCGCCGAAAGTTCGCGAGGATTTCATGAGCGGCGTGCGCAGCGGCGTGAATGGCACACCGACCTTCTTCATCAACGGCGTTCGCCACGATGGCTCATGGGATTTCGAAACGCTGTTCACGGCGCTGCGGAGAGCCGCCGGCCAAAGCGCTGCGTAGGCCGCGGCCATAGCGTTGCGGGAGTGCAAGATAACGCGGCTGCTTTGACCGTTCTCAACGCCAGATCCGCTCATCGAAGGTAGGTTGGCGGCATGATCACGGCCTGACGACCGGCGTGCATTCCGGACGCACTTCACATCCTGGAGGCGATCATGAGATCCGATGAAGAGATCAAACGCGACGTGGAACAAGAATTGCGCTGGGATCCCGATATCGACGCCACCGATATCGCGGTCACGGTCCACAACGGCGTGGTGACGCTTACGGGCTTCGTGCGCAGCTACAGCCAGAAATACCAGGCCGAAACAGACGCCAAGCGCGTGGCGGGCGTGGTTGCGGTGGCCAATGACCTCGAGGTGCGGCTGCCGAGCGCGGATCAGCGGCCCGATCCGGAAATCGCGCGCGACGCGGTGGCCTCGCTGCGCAACGAACTGCCTTACTCCTGGGAACAGATCAAGATCATCGTCAAGAACGGCTGGGTCACCCTCGAAGGCAACGTCGAATGGAATTATCAGCGCGAGCGGGCCGAGGCGGCCGTACGGCGCGTGAAGGGCGTCAAAGGCATCAGCAACCTGATCAAGCTCAAGCCCAAGGTCGAGCCGACCGAGATCAAGAAGAAGATCGAAGAGGCCCTCAAACGCATCGCCGAGCTCGATGCCGGCCGCATCGTCGTCGAGGCCAACGGCAGCGAGGTCGTCCTACGCGGCACGGTGCGCTCCTGGGCGGAGCGCCAGGAAGCCGAGCGCGCCGCGTGGGCGGCGCCGGGCGTCACCAAGGTCGACAACCGGATCGTCATCAGCCCGTGATGTCGCCGATAACCGCTGCAAGGGAGCCAGGCGCCGCGATGCAACACCATGAAAGGGCCCCGTCCATGGCGACCTTGCTGACACCGAAGGGTAAGCCACGCGCCGTCTCGACGACGACGATGAAGGCCGCGGCGATCGACAAGTTCGGCCCGCCGCAGGTCATCCGGATCCACGAGGTTCCCGTACCCGAGATCGCGCCCCATGAGGTGCTGATCGAACTCTACGCAGCGGGCGTCGGCGTGTGGGACATCGAAGTGCGAACCGGCGCCTGGCGGCCCAAGGGCCGTCCGAAATTTCCGCTCATCCTCGGCCTCGACGGTGCGGGCATGGTCGCGGCGAAGGGCTCGCGCGTGCGCAACCTGCATGTCGGCGACCGGGTCTGGTCCTACGACTGGGCCAACAAGAAGGGCGGCTTCTACGCCGAGTATGTCGCGGTCGACCACGATCTCGCCGCGGCGCCGCCCGAGCATCTTTCCCTGCTCGAGGCCGGCGCGGGTTGCGTCACCAGCCTGACGGCGTTCCAGGGTATCGAAGACCATCTGCGCGTCCGCAAGGGCGAAACCGTGCTGATTTTCGGTGCCACGGGTGCCGTCGGAACGCTCGCCGTGCAGTTCGCCAACCGGCGGCTCGCCCATGTCATAGCGACCGCGTCGCACCATCGCGGCGCGACGCTGGCGCGCAAGCTCGGCGCCGATACCGTCATTGACGCGCGCAAGGACGATGCCGCGGACAAGCTGCGCGAGATCGCACCTGACGGTATCGACGCGGTGCTCGCCTTGGGCGGCGGCGAAAATCTCGAGCGACTGCTCGATCTGGTGAGCGACGGCGGGCGCGTCGCGTGGCCCAACGGCGTCGATCCGGAGCCACGCAAGCGGCGCAAGCTGGAGATGACATCCTACGACGCCGAAGCCGGCCCGCGGGATTACGCGCGGCTCAAGCGCGCGGCCGAGGAAATTCCGCTGCAGGTGCCGATCAGCGCCATCTATCCCCTGGCCGAAGCGGCCAAGGCGCACCAACAGCTCGAAACCAGCCAGGTGCTCGGCCGGGTCGTGCTCAGGATTTGGCGAGAAAAGTAGCGGCAGACCCGGGCCGCGTGAGCCGTCGCGCCATTTCCCGCCTCCCATCCGAACCCGAACAGACGAGGTCGACATGCGCGCGCAGCCAATTCCACCCACGCCGCCCCGCTACAACAGCGGCTTCGACGGTCAGTACATCAACGGCGCCTGGCGTCACGGACGCGCCAGCCGCCGGCTCACGGATACCAACCCCTATTCCGGCGAGACGCTGACCGAGATCGCCATGGCCAATCAACAGGACATCGACGAAGCCTACGAGGCCGCGGTGAAGGCCCAGGTTTCCTGGGCGCAAACGCTGCCGGACGCGCGCGAGGCCGTGCTGCTCCGGGCGGCCGCCATTATGGAGGCGCGCCACGACGAGATCGTCGACTGGCTGATTCACGAATCGGGCAGCACCCGGATCAAGGCCGAGATCGAATGGCAACTCACCGAGGGCATCACACGCGAAGCAGCGTCCTTCGCCCACAATGTGACGGGACGCCTGCTGCCGATCGACCGCGAAGGCACGGAAAGCCGAGTCTATCGCCAGCCGGTCGGCGTCATCGGCGTGATCAGCCCGTGGAATTTTCCGACCTACCTGTCGAACCGGTCCGTCGGTCCCGCCGTGGCGCTGGGCAATGCCGTCGTGCTGAAGCCGTCCCAGGACACGCCGGTCACCGGTGGCCTGCTGTTGGCGAAGATTTTCGAAGAGGCGGGCCTGCCGGCCGGCGTGCTCAACGTGGTGATCGGCGCCAGCAGCGAGATCGGCGATTCCTTCAGCCAGCATCCACTCGCCTCGTTCATGTCCTTTACGGGATCGACGGCGGCCGGCCGCCACGTCGCCGGTCTGGCCATCTCGTCCGGTCCCCTGCTCAAGAAAGTCGCGCTCGAACTCGGCGGCAATTCGCCGTTCGTGGTGCTCGACGACGCCGACCTCGAACAGGCCGTGCCGAGCGCGATCTTCAGCCGCTTCCTGCATCAGGGCCAGATCTGCATGAGCTCGAACCGGCTGATCGTCGACGCCCATCTCTACGACGATTTCTGCGATCGTTTCATCGAGCATGCGCAGAAGTTGAAATACGGGGATCCGAACGCTTCGGACACGGTCATCGGCCCGATCATCAATCAGTCGCAGCTCAAGCGGATGATGGGTTTCATGAATCAGGCGCGCGAACAAGGCGCCCGCCAAATCCTCGGCGGCGACCCGCAGGGACTCGTGCTGCCGCCCCATGTCTTCGTCGACGTGAGGAACGACATGGCGATCGCCAGGAACGAGACCTTCGGCCCCGTCGCGCCGCTGATCAAAGTCAACGGCGACGCGGAAGCATTGCGGGTCGCCAACGACACCGAATACGGCCTGTCGAGCGCCGTGTTCAGCGCCAACGAGGCGCGCGCGACCCGCTTCGCCCTCGGCATCGACGCCGGCATGACGCACATCAACGATTCGAGCGTGGACGACCAGCCGAACAGTCCGTTCGGCGGCGAGAAGAACAGCGGCCTCGGCCGCTACGGCGGCGAATGGATCATGGAGGAATTCACCCGGGTCCACTGGATCACCGCCCAGCGCACACCGCGCGAATATCCGTTTTGACCGCGGACTTGTCGGGCCGCCGCTGGCCGCACAAAAAAGGTGCTCCGTCGAGCACCCTTTTTTGTGAACGAAACTCACGCGCTAACCGACGCGGATTTCAGCGCGATCGCGGCGTCTCGGCGGCTTCGGGACGTGCCTGGATGCGGTAGATGCGGCCGCCTTGATCGTCACTGATGTAGAGCGCGCCGTCGAGTCCCATGGCCAGCCCGGTCGGGCGATGCGCGGCGCCTTCCGGCGACTTGTCCGGACCGGCGAAGCCATCCGCGAAAATTTCGAACTTGCCGCTCGGCTTACCGGACTGATCCATCGGCTGGAACACCACGTTGTAGCCATCCTGCTTGATCCGGTTCCACGAACCGTGGAAGGCGATGAAAGCGCCGTTGCGGTAGCGCCCCGGCAGGCCGTTGCCGGTGTAGAACAGCAGTCCGTTGGGCGCCCAGTGAGCCGGGTAGACGGCGACCGGCTCGGTCGCAGCCGTGCAGCGCTCGGTACGCTTGCCGTCGCCGCCATATTCCGGTGCCAGCACATAGCGATTCTGGAGACCGTCGTAATAACAATAGGGCCAGCCGTAGTCGGCGCCGGGATCGACGCGCACCAGCATCTCCGCCGGCAGTTCTGACCCCTGTTCGGGCGTGAAGCGCTCCGGCCAATTTTCATGCAACTGGTCGCGGCCATGCTGGACGGCATAGAGCAGGTCATTGGCGCCTGAGAGCCAGCGCCACCGTGTTGCGCAGCCCCGTCACATAACGCTCGGACGGGCTGAACTGCTGCTGAGCTCGGTTGGCGTCGTATTTCCACAAGCCGGCGCGGGTCGCCAGTTCATTGCACGGATCCTTGCCGGTCGAGTGGAGCACCCGGTTCTTGAGCTGGCAGGCATTGGAGGGCGAGCCCGAATTGACGAACAACGCGCCGTCCTTGGCGATGGCAATGCTGTGCATCGTGTGATCGCCGTCCATGGGGAGGCCCGAGACCACCACTGAGGCCGGCCCCTGCGGCAGCGGCGTTGCCGACATCGCGTAGCGTTCGATGTTGCCGTTCGATTCGACGTAAAGGAAGTTGTTGTAAATAGCGATGCCGGTGCCGCCGACGCCGCTGGCGCTGTCCGGACCGAAGCGCCGGACATATTCGGCGCGGCCGTCGCCGTCGTTGTCGCGCAGCGCCACAAGCCAGCCACCCGGCGGAATCTTGGCGTCCTTCTTGTAGGGCGAGCGCCAGGTGTTGACATAGAGCGTGCCGTCGGGCCCCACCGCCATATGCCGCGCCTGGCCCAGATTGTCGGCGAAGACCGTGGCGCAAACGCCGTCGGCCAGGGTCAAGCCGCCATTGTCCGCGGCGCACTCGGCGGCCGATGCGGCGGACGCGGCGAGCGTCAACGCGGCCCCGCACGTGACCAGCCCGAGGCAAACTCTGGACACCATTCTGCGCGGCAGGTGAAGGCTGATGGGCATGGCATGATCCTTCCTTCACGAGGCCCGCGCCCAAGGCGAACGCCTTCAGCCGACCTCTGGTATCGGATGATCTTCAGCGCGCCGCGGGCCGGTGGCTTTGCTGTTGCGCCGGTGGCGGCAGCATCAGGGGATCGCGCAAGGTCACGATCTGCATCACGCCGTCGCCGTCGATGATCGCCATGCTGCGGAAGCCTGAGCCGCCGACATCGATGTAGATTTCCCGCGGATGATAGATGAGATGATCGATGTTCTCTCGCTTCGGGCTTTCCAGCACGATCTCGACGAGGTCGTTTTTGGGATCGTAAGTGATGCCCAGAAAGGGTAGCCACTCCGCCTCGATCTGGTCGCCCCAGTCGAGCGACGCCGTTTCGATCTCGGCACGTTTGCCCATCAGGATTTTCGAAAGATGGTCGAACAAGCCTTGCCATTCCGCCTTGTCGAGTTTCTTGAGAGCCATGTTTGCCACCACGATGAAGGAACGGCGCCGCAATACCGACGCGGCCCAGCGCTCCATTGTTCCGGGTTTCGCGTGGCGGGCATCGTAGTGCGGCCTCGCGTCAGCACGCCATGATGGCCGTCAATTCCCGCCGCCAAGACCATCCATTCTCTCGACGCTGGGAAGGCGTTGACACCGGTCAATGCGAAGGTCCCGATGGTCTGCTTAGTGGAGGCGCGCGCCGGCCCCACGTATCAACCCTTGTGCGAGACAAGTCGATGGAAACAGCCGCGTCCAACCGCCACCGCGCAGGCAGCATGGAACTCAGGCGGTTTGGGCCGACGAAACGCAAGGTCTCCGTGATCGGCCAGGGCACCTGGTTCCTGGAAGAAGCGGGCCCCGCCCGCGCCATTGCCGCGTTGCGCCTCGGACTCGACTACGGCATGAACCACATCGACACGGCCGAGATGTATGGGTCGGGCCGAGTCGAGGAACTGGTCGGACAAGCCATTGCCGGCCGGCGCGACGAGGTCTTTCTGGTATCCAAGGTTTTGCCGACCAATGCCACCCACGCGGGCACGGTGCTGTCCTGTCAGGAATCCCTCGCCCGACTCAAGACCGACCATCTGGACTGCTACCTGCTGCACTGGCGCGGGACGTTTCCGTTGGCCGGAACCATCGCCGCGTTCGAGCACCTCAAGCACCACGGCCAGATCCTGTCGTGGGGCGTCAGCAATTTCGACGTCGATGACCTGGATGAAGTCTGGAGTCTCGATGGCGGTCACAACCTGGTATGCAACCAGGTGCTCTACAATCTGCAGGAGCGCGCCGCCGAACACGCGGTCATCCCCTGGTGCATCAGGCATGGCATCGCCTTCGTCGCCTATGCGCCATTCGGTCACGGAAAATTTCCCGGTCCGGAGACGCGGAGCGGCAAGGTGCTGCAGGACATCGCCCAAAGCCACAACGCGACACCGCGTCAGGTGGCGCTGCGGTTTCTGCTGCGCTGGCCGTTCTCGTTCGCTATTCCGAAAGCCGTCGCCCCCGAGCATCTGGCGGAAAACGCCGGCGCCGGCGCGCTGCAGCTCACCGAGGAAGATATCGATCGCATCGACAAGGCCTTCCCGCGCGGTCCGCGGCCTCGACAGCTGCCGGTGCTCTAACCGGGCAGGCCGCTATGGCCGCACCGCCACGAGGTTGACAAGCGTCTCCTCGCGTTGTGCCGGCGGTTGGATGCCGAAAACACGCTCGAGAATGCCGAGGTCGGCACGACTCCACCACAAGAATGGATAGGAGACCGCCGACGGTTCGACGCGGAATCCGGCTCCGCGAATCATGGCAAGATATTCATCGGCCGTGCGCTGCACGTCCATGGCATGGCGGAACAGCAGCCGGATGATCCAAGAATGGATATAGCGGCGGGTCGATTCGGCCATCAGCAGCACGCCGCCGGGCTTCAGCACACGAAAGATCTCGCGGATCGCGCCTTCCTGGTCGACCAGGTGGTGGAAGGTCTGGTGACAGAACACCATGTCGGCCGACTCGCTGGGCAGCGACAGTTGCGAAGCGCTTTCCAGGCGGAATTCGACCGGGATGTCGCGCCTTCGTGCTTCTGCGGCCGAGGCGGCGAGCATCGCCGGATCGGCATCGATGCCGATCAGGCGGCGCGGCCTGAAACGCTGATGCAGCAGTTGGAACGAGCGGCCCCAGCCACAGCCGATATCGACGATGACGCCGTAGGACGCGGAACGCTGCGGAATGAGCCGCTCCAGATCATTGAGAGCGCGGGCCAGCACATGGACCGCCCAGGTCTCGCGTCCCGAGAAACCACACGCCGAAGCGCGACTCCGGGACCTGCCCGGCCGCCAGCAAGCTGTTATCGGTCAAATTGAATTGCGTGGATGACAGCATGCGCCCGTCTGCTCTTCTGCGTCGCTTGGCGACACCGGTTTAACCGGCAGCGATGTCGGAGTTGCGAAAGCCTGCCCGGCTCGCGCCGCGACCCGATGTCAGTTCAGCACGGCGAATTCTGCCCCACCCGGCGGCGCCTGTCCATGCGCGTGGCGGGCAGAGGCGCAGTGGGTACCAGCCAAGCTGGATACGCCTGGAGCGGAGTGCCGCAGGCTTGCTCGAGACCGGGATATCCAACTTGCACGGCACCGCTCGGACTGGCGCCTCGTTGCCCCATCCGCCCGTACTTGCCGGAAATCCGGTGGACAGCGCATCTCCAGGATCGCCGTCCGACCCGGTTTGCGGAGATTTACGACAAATACCGACCTCCCCTGGCCCAGCCCCGCATCATGACATCATGGCGCCCGGCGGATCTCCGTGGCGCAGCGAACGGCGCTTTACCAACATGCCCATACGGACAGACCGTCAATTTACGGTCGCTTGCCGAAGCGATGACCGATTTACCCTTCCACCAAGCCCTGAGAATCGCCATATTCAAGCGATCTACAGGGAGTTTTGCAGATGAAGAAATCTCGCTCGATCCGGCTCGTGCTTCTTGGCAGCGCCAGCATCGCCTTGGCCGCCTGCGGCGACGATGGGCCGCCGCAGGACGCCCGCTTTTTCTCCAATCTCCAGGAATGCTCGGCGATCTATGACACGTCGCAGTGCTTGGACGCCCAGAAGCAGGCGGCGCAGAGCTTCGCCGCCGATGCCCCCAAGTTCACCCAGAAAGAGCAATGCGAGGCCGAATTCGGCGCCGGGAATTGCGAAACCCAGCAGGTCGCGGCCGGCGGCCAGCAACCGCCCGGCGGCGAACAATCGCGCGGGCAGCGGCAGCAGCTTCTTCATGCCGATGCTGATGGGCTACATGATGGGCAACATGCTCGGCGGCAACCGCTACGCCGCCCCGGTCTATCGCGGCCCGGACAATACCGCCATCACCCAGAACCGCGGCAAGATGTTCAACGTCGGCAACTTCGCCGGTGGCGGCCGTACCGCCGCCAGCACGTTCCGGCCGGCCGCCCAGGTCGCCCAGGTCCAGCGCGGCGGGTTCGGCAGCAAGGCGACCGCCTATCGCAGCTCGGCCGGCAGCTAGTCCTTGCAGCGACTGAAAGCGACTCCGCGTGCCGACTGGCGCGCCCATGTCGAACGGGATCTCGGCTTCGCCTTCCATACCATCGACGGTGCGCCCTATTGGGACGAAACCGCCTGCTACGCGTTCACCGCGGCGGAGATCGATGAACTCGAGACCGCCACCGGCGAACTCGAGCAGATGTCGATCGAGCTGGTGGACCGCGTGGTCAAGCAGGGTGAGCAGGCCTACGAGCGGCTGCGCATTCCGCAGGTCGCCTGGGAAGCCATCGAGGGCAGTTGGAAGGCCGGCGAGCGGAACCTCTATGGCCGCATGGATCTGCACTTCGACGGGCAGGGCCCGCCCCGCCTGCTCGAATACAATGCCGACACGCCGACCGCCCTGTTCGAGGCCGCGGTCGTGCAGTGGGACTGGCTCGAAGCCACCTTCCCCGACAAGGACCAGTTCAACTCGATCCACGAGAAGCTGATCGAGCGCCTGGGAGAATTTCGGCATCGGCCGCGAGCGGGTCTATTTCGCCGCCGTGAAGGGCCACCTGGAAGACGAAGGCACCGTCGAATATCTGCGCGATACCGCCGTGCAGGCCGGCCTCGACACCGCGCGCATCGCCATCGAGGACATCGGCTGGGACGGCCGCCAGTTCCTCGACCTGGAGAACCAGCCGATCCGCGTGCTGTTCAAGCTCTATCCGTGGGAATGGCTGGTGTGCGAGGAATTCGGCGCGCACCTGCTGACCGGCGCCGCCAAGGTGATCGAGCCGGCGTGGAAGATGGTGCTGTCCAACAAGGCAGCGCTCGCCTTGCTGTGGGAAATGGCGCCGGGCCATCCCAATCTGCTGCCGGCTTCGCTCGATCCGCGCCAGCTCAACGGCAAGGTGGTGCGCAAGCCGATCTACAGCCGCGAGGGCGCCAATATCCAGGTGCTCGACGCGGGCCAAGTGTCGGCCGAGACCGGCGGCGGCTACGGCGCCGAGGGCTATGTCTACCAGGCCTACGCAGAACTGCCGAATTTCGACGGCAACTACCCGGTCATCGGCTCCTGGGTCGTGGCGAGCCAGCCGGCCGGCATCGGCATGCGCGAGGATTCGACGCCGATCACGCGCGATACCAGCCGCTTCGTCCCGCATTTCTTCGAATAAGACAGCAGGCCGCCGCCGGCCAGGAGGATCATCATGGGAATCGTCATGTCGCTGCAGACCCTGGGCAGCTTTTTGCTCTATTTCGGCGCGGCCCTCGTCGCCATGGCGGTCTTCGTGGTGCTCTACATGGCGGTCACCAGCCACCACGAGGCGAGCCTCATCCGCCAGGGCAATACGGCGGCGGCGATCAGCTTCGCCGGCGCGCTCATCGGCTTCACCCTGCCGCTCGCCAGCGCCATCATCCATAGCGTCTCGCTGATCGACATGCTGGTGTGGAGCGCCATCGCGCTCGTCGTGCAGCTCGCCGTGTTCCTGCTGGTCGACCGCCTGCTGCGCGAGATATCGCGGCATATCGAAGAGGGCAACATCGCCGCCGGCACCACGCTCGCCGCGGCGTCGGTCGCCATCGGCATCATCAACGCCGCCTGCATGACCTACTAGCCGTCAACCCGGAGCTCACGGTGCTGCCGGGCGGACAGTTTACTTCTGCAGCAGATCGGGAATCAGCGTGCCGACTCCGTAAGAATCCGCGCCGCGGTCGGCGACCGCGACATGCAGGCCGAGCACGCGCCAGCCTTGCGCGGTTTCGATCAGGATGGGCGAGCCCGAATTGCCCCAGGTGCCGTCGCAGTCGTGGCGCAGCAATCGCGCGCCGGCGCGGCCGAGCAGCCTGCAGGTTACCGACGTGGGCAGGTGCGGCCGGTCCTGGCTGTAGCCGGCACGCACCAGCCGCGTGCCGGACCCCATCGCCGCGATCTCGTCGCGGCTGGCGGGCGGAATCGGCTGCAGCACATCGCTCGGAAACAGCGGCTCGCGCAGCGTGAGGATGGCCCAGTCGGTCGACAGGTCGCGCGGCCTGCCCTGCTCGTCCATGGCGACCGCCGGCGCGAGCTGTATCTTGATGATCGGCCGGTTGCTGAGATAGCTGCCCATGCGATAGCCGGGCAGGAAATGCAAGCCGTCGGCCGGCAGCCAGCGCGCGGTGCGCCGGTTCCACAGGCAGTGGGCGGCGGTCAGCACCTTGTCGGGCGCGATCAGAGTGCCGGTGCAGAACCCGCCGACATTGCGGTTGACCCGCCCGATCGCCGTCCATGGCGGGCCATCGCTCTCGATGATGCGCCGGTCGTCCGCGCCATAGATGCCGATCAGGCGCGAGCGGTCCGGCGGCATGGCCGCCCAAGCATCCTGGACGACAAGCAGCGTCATGACAGCGAGCAGCGTAAGGAGCTTTGCCATATCCCTGCATCGCCCGTCCCGGCGGCGCGGTCCAGAACAAAATCGCCAGCATGCGGCAGCGGTAGGAAAACGCCGGACGCGAGGCATCAGCGACGCAGCGCGATCATCATGAAATTCTCTCCCCTGTTGTGGGGGAGATCAGGCGGGGTCGGTGTGCCGCGGCGCGCGCCTCTGGACAGACGAGCAGAGCCCCCTCCTCCCACCTTGCCCCCCTATCGAGGCGAAAGAGATTCGCTCCCGTTGCGGAGCGTCCGCCCGCCTCAAGCCCGCTCGGCTGCCTCGCGCTTGAGCTCGAGCGTGAGCCATTCCTCCTCGGCGGCGGCAAGCGTTTCCTCGGCCTTGCGCAGGGCGGCCACGGCCTTGTCGAAACCGGCGGGGTCACGGCCGTAGAGGCCCGGGTCGGCGATGACCGCGCGCAGCAATTCGATTTCCACATGCAGCGTCTCCATGCGGACCGGCAGAGTCTTCAATGCGTGCCGGTCCTTGAAGGAGAGCTTGCCGGCTTTGGCGGCGGGATTTGCGCCACCAGGTTTCGCCGCGTCCTTCGCCTTGCGCGGCTTCTCGGCCGGCAGCGGCGCGGCCGCACCCGGCGCGCCGCCGCGCTGGGCGAGCATGTCGGAATAGCCGCCGGCATATTCGATCCAGCGGCCCTCGCCGTCCGCCGTCAGGGTCGAGGATACGGTGCGGTCGAGGAAGTCGCGGTCGTGGCTGACCAGCAATACCGTGCCGGGATAATCGGCCAGCATTTCCTGCAGCAGATCGAGCGTTTCGAGATCGAGGTCGTTGGTCGGCTCGTCGAGGATCAGCAGGTTCGATGGCTTGGCCAGGGCGCGCGCCAGCATCAGCCGGCCCCGCTCGCCACCCGACAGCGCGCCGACCGGCGTGCGCGCCTGTTCCGGCGCGAACAGGAAATCCTTCATATAGCCGATGACATGGCGGTTCTGGCCGGCGACCGACACCGTGTCGCCGCGCCCGCCGGTCAGGGTCTCGGCCAGCGCCACGTTGGGATCGAGGCTCTCGCGCCGCTGGTCGAGCGACACCATCTGCAGATTGGTGCCGAGCCGAATCGTGCCCTCGTCCGGCGGCAGCACCCCGGTCAGCAGATTGAGCAGCGTGGTCTTGCCGGCGCCATTCGGCCCGACGATGCCGAGCCGGTCGCCGCGCTGCACGCGCAGGGTGAGATCGCGCACCACCGGCGTTCCGGCGAACGATTTGGAAACGCCCTTGAGCTCGGCCACCATCTTGCCGGAGACGTCGCCTTCGGTCGCCGCCAGATTGACCGCGCCGAGCGCGCGGCGCTGGTCGCGCCGTTCGGCGCGCAGGACATTCAATGCGCGCAGGCGGCCCTGATTGCGCTTGCGCCGCGCGGTCACGCCGCGATGCAGCCAATGCAGTTCCTCGACGATCTTGCGGTCGAGCTTGTGGCGCGCCACGTCCTCCTGCTCGATCACCTCGTCGCGCCAGGCTTCGAACTCGCCGAAGCCGCGGTCGAGCCGGCGCGTCACGCCCTGGTTGAGCCACACGGTGGAGCGCGACAGGTTCTGCAGGAAACGGCGGTCGTGGCTGATCAGCACCAGCGCCGAGCGCAGGCCGGCGATCTCCTGCTCGAGCCATTCGATGGCCGGCAGGTCGAGATGGTTGGTCGGCTCGTCGAGCAGCAGGATGTCCGGCTCGGGCGCCAGGGCCCGGGCGAGCGCCGCGCGGCGCGCCTCGCCGCCCGACAGCCGGGCGGGATCCTCGGCGCCGCTCAGCCCGAGCTGGTCGAGCAGGAATTGGGCGCGGTAGCGGTCGTCGCCCGGCCCGAGCCCGGCCGCGACATAGTCCAGCGCGGTCCTGTAGCCGGTCAGGTCCGGCTCCTGGGCCAGATAGCGCACGGTGAGGCCGGGCTGCACGAAACGCTCGCCGCTATCCGCCTCAATGAGGCCGGCGGCGATCTTGAGCAGGGTCGATTTGCCCGAACCGTTGCGCCCGACCAGCGCCAAGCGCTCGCCCTCGGACACGGCGAATTCCGCGCCTTCGAGCAGCGGCGTGCCGCCGAACGTCAGATGGATGTCGCGCAGGAACAGGACGGGTGGAGCCATAGCACTCGGAAACCAAGGCCGGACCGGCAGGCGGGCGTTGGGGACATGGGGAGGGGCCACCCCGGCGGGCGGCCGCCAACGGCGACGGGAACGGACCCGGGCCAGCCGTCGCCCGGACGCAAGCTATGGCATGTAAGCGGTTGTTCAACAACCGAAAAACCACTGGAAAGAAGCGCCCGGCGGGCCTGTCGTGCCACAATGGCCCGATTTGCGGAGGTCCGGCAGGAATGTGGCGCCGGCCTTGATATCGGTCATATACTGTTTTGTATATCTATCTTCACTGTGCTCGATGGCTGGCCGTTCCAGCATCGCTCCAATAAGAGAATGCCCAGCACAATGGTGAGTTCGATTCATCACGTGACACTGGCTGGCTCGCCGATGACGCATCGATGTCATGCGTGCGCGTTTTTTCACAGCCCGGAAGAAGAGTATCGTCTGCTTCTGCCATTCGCCAAGGAAGGCTACGAGCAGCGGCACAAGATGGTGCAGATCGTCGATGCGCGGAAGCGGGCCGATCTGGTGCGGCGTTTCGCCGACATCGGCATCGACACGATCGGCGCCGAACAGTCGGGCCAAATCGAGATCCTGCCGTGGGAGAATACATACCTGCGGGACTGCCGATTCGACCAACACGCCATGCTGGCCCTGATCGAGGAAACTCTCAACAAGGGCGACCGCCTGTTCGGCATGACCCGCCTGTGGGCCAACATGGAATGGTCCCTCCTGGATTTTCCAGGCAGCGACGATCTCATCGAGTACGAAACGCGTCTCAACGAGTTGACGTCCCGATACGACGACGTGGTGGTCTGCGCCTACGATCTGAACCGGTTCAACGCCGCCGTCGTAATGGACGTCCTGCGCACTCATCCTCGGGTGATCGTGGGCGGCCTGTTGCAGGAAAACCCCTTTTACATTCCGCCCGACCGGCTCCTGAACGAGCTGCGAAGCAGGCAGTCCCCTCTTCACTGACCAGTATGGCCGAGGAGCCGTGGCAAAAGGGGGTCGGAATTAATTGACCGCGCCAGAACCTCAAGCAATCCGGGACGATCCCCAGGAGTTGCAGCGGGGCCTCCGCGACCTTCTGGCGGTCTCCATGCTGCCGGCCATCTGGCTGACCTACAACGCGCGTGAAATCGCCGAGAGCCTCACCGAGCTGCTGGTCAGGATGCTCGGGCTGGAATTCGCCTATTTGTCGCTGTGGTGGCCCGAGACTCGTCAGCAACTCGACGTCGCGCAGACGACCGGGCGGAATGCGGCGGACGTCACTCCCGCAGTCCGTGAGGCGCTGAGCGCGTGGCTAGCGCGGCCGCCCCACGAGGTGATCGCCATCCCGAATCCGCTCGGCGACAGTTTGGTTCGGGTCTCATTCCTTCCCATCAGCACGGGCCCGGACGCGGTGATCGCGGTCGCTTCCCGCCGGGACGATTTCCCCCGTCCAGGCGAGCGGGTCACGCTCCGGGTGGCGGCCAATCAGGCCGCCATCGCCATCCGCCGCTGGCAAGCGGAATATGAGCTCCACGAGCTCAACAAGACGCTGGAACAGCGCGTCGCCGCCGAGGTCGAGAGGCGCACCAAGGTCGAGGAAGACTTCCGGCAATCCCAGAAGATGGAAGTGCTCGGCCAACTCGCGGGGGGCATGGCGCATGACTTCAACAATCTTCTCATGGTGATCACCGGCAATCTGGAGCTGCTGCAGGAGCGAGCGGGCGCCGATCAAAAGCTCGCCCAGTTCGTCGAGCCGGCGATGACGGCGGCGCTGCGCGGCGCCGAGCTGACCCACCACCTGCTCGCCTTCGCCCGCCACCAGCCGCTCGATGCCAAAGCCTTCGATATCAACAAGCAGATATCAAAGACGCTGACGCTCTTCCGGCGGACCTTGGGCGAGCAGATCGACATCCAGACGGCGCTGGCGCCAGATCTGTGGCCGGCCTTCGCCGACGAGGTGCAGTTCGAATCGGCGCTCATCAACCTCGCCATCAATGCGCGTGACGCCATGAACGGCAACGGCCGGCTCGTCATCGAGAGCGCAAACGTCCATATCGATGGAAATGATGCGAGAGAAAGCGGCCAGTCCCCGCCCGGCGACTACGTCATGATCGCGGTCTCGGACAACGGCACGGGTATGGCGCCCGAGGTGCAGGCCCGGGTCTTCGAACCCTTCTTCACCACCAAGCAGCCGGGCAAGGGCACCGGCCTCGGTCTCAGCATGGTCTACGGATTCGCTCAACAGTCCGGCGGTCATGTCGAAATCTCGAGCACGCTGGGCAGCGGCACCACCGTGCGCCTCTACCTGCCACGTGCCCCGGAGGGCAAGGCGTCTACCCAGCAGACGCATCTCGTTCGACCGCCGATGGCGAGGCCCGGCGAATGCATCCTGGTCGTGGAGGACAATCCCGACGTTCGCCAGTTGACGGTGATGCAATTGCGCGAGCTCGGCTACCGCGTGGTCGAAGCCGCGAACGGCCCCGCCGCCGTCGATATCCTGACGCGGGGCGAACGGGTCGATCTGCTGTTCACGGACGTGGTGATGCCGGGCGGCATGACCGGCGGCGAGCTTGCCAGCGTGGCGCGGACGATGCGCCCTCGCCTCCGCGTGCTGGTAACCTCCGGGTTCGCCGGGATGGCGCTGGGGAGCGGGCAGCGCTCGGCCGACTTCGCTCATGTCTTGAGCAAGCCCTACCGCAAGGCGGATCTCGGCATCAAGGTCCGGGCCGTGCTCGACGACGCGGACTGAGCGACCGCACCTCGACAAGGGCTGGCGCGCCGGCGCCATCGATGACCACTCGGCAGGACAGCCCGCTGGGCAGCCACGGCGGTCGATGGCGGCACGCCGCCTAAGCCACTTGCACCCAGACGTCGTTATCGACCTCCCAGCCCTTGGTCTGGCCGATGTCGATCTTGTTGCCATCGGGATCCTCGACACGGGAATCCTCGTAGGGGCGATTCGCCGGCCGCAGCATGGCCGGCCAGGTCTTGCCGATGTCGGCGGTGATGCTCTGCCAGTCATTCACCATAAAGCCGAAATGGTTGATGCCATAGTGACCCTCGTGCCCGGCGTAATCCGTATAGAAGGCGTGAATGGCGAAATTCACATGGCCATCGCCCATGAAGCGATTGGGCCGCTTCTGGCGCACGCGCTGGGCGTTGGCCTTCTGCAATTGGCGCAGGCCGAACACCTGCTCGTAGAACGCCATGACGTTCGACGGATAAAACGCGTTGAGCGCCACATGCAGCAGCTTCGGCATCTGCGCTTCGCAGGTCGTCACGCCGAAGCCACGCTGCGACAGGCTGATCGGCATGAATTCCGGATCGTAGATCCGCATCTCGCCGTAATGGACACCGCCCGGCTCAGGAACGACGATGCCCTGCGGATTGAATTTCAGGTAGCGCTCGACCGTCTCCTCGATGCTATCGACCTCCAACCCCAAATGATTGGCGCCGATCGCCAGGCGCGGCTCGCTCTCGCGCAGGGCATGACGCATCTTCAGCACGGTGAGATTGAAATAGCCGTCGGTCAGCGACACGTCGCCCTCGGGCGAGCGGCCGAGTTCGCGCATGGCAAAATAACGGGTATAGAAATCGGCCAGGGCGCCAGGCTGCTCGCTCAGCATGGCCAGATAGCGGATCTTTCCCATTCGTTCGTCCTCCGTCCACCCGCGCGCATCATGCGGCGCGCGATCATTATGTAACTCAGCCGTGCGCCGCCGCGTCGCGCACGCGCCAGATAGCCGTCGGCCTTGAGCCCTTCGAAAAAATGGATCAGCAGCCGATTCACCTCGTCCGCCCGGTCCCACAACACCATGTGGTGGCAGCGCTCGAGAAGATGGAAGACCAGACCCGGATAGCGTTGGCGCGCCAGCTCGACCCGCGCCTTCGGATCGCCGCGGTCGTTGGCCCCGTAGATGAAGAGCGAGGGAATCGCCACCTCACCCAGCCGCTGCCACAGCGGCGCGCCCGGGCCTTTACCCTGGGCGGCGGCGGCCTCGGCGCGGCGCACCGCGTTGTGGAAATTCCTGCCGATGCTCATGGCGTGATAGTCGGCGAGAACCTCGGCCGTGAGTAGCGCGTGATTGTAGGTGGTCGACTGCAGCAACGCCTTGGTATCTTCCAAGGCGGGCTCCTTGAGCGGCGGTTCGACATCCTTGGCCGCGCCGGCGGCGGGCGGCAGCAGGCTGCCGGTACCGAGCACGACAACGCCCGCGTAGCGCGCCGGCGCATCCAGGGCCGCGCCGACCACCAGGCCACCGCCTTGCGAATGGCCGACCAGCGCGGGCTTCGACACACCGATGGCATCGCAAAACCCAGCGAGAAAATCCTGGCGATATTTGAAGGCGAAGTCGCGCGGCGCGTCGCTGTGGCCGAAGCCGGGCTGGTCATAGGCGATGGCGCGATAACCCGCCTTCGCCAGCGCCGTCATATTGCCGCGCCAAAGATCCGCGGAAAAGCCTGGTGTGCCGCCGTGCACCAGCAGCACCACCGGACCACTGCCCTCTTCCAGATAACGGATATTCAAGCCATCGACGGTAACTCTGCGATCGTTCATCGTGCTCACGCTTGTTCGAACCAGGTGGATCAGTTGCAGGTGATCTTCTGGGCGTCTTCGCCCTTGATGGTGAACTCGCAGGTCATGCCGGCGGCGAGGTCCTTACGCGCCATCTTCTTGCCGGCGATCATGACCTCGGTGCCGGTCGTGCTGAGGTTGATCTTGCCCTTCTTCTCGCCAGCCACATAGCTGATACTGCGGCCTTCGTTCTCCACCGCCCCGATCGCGCCTTTGAGTGTTTCGACCGCCTGCTCGGTCTGCTTCATCTCGGTCTTGTCCATGCGCTTGGCGGAGGCGGAGGCCAGTTCGGCGACCGCCTTCGGCGTGGTATAGAGCTTCTTGATGATGCGCTCGACCTCGGCGCCGCTCATCGGGCTCAGGTCCAGCTTCTGCTTCTCGATGTCGGCGACGAAGGCCGGATCCGCCGTGGTCCTCTCGAATGCGGCGCGTAGGGCGGTGACGCGATCGGCAGGCACGCCGGGCGGCGCGAGGTAGGGCCGCCCGAGGATGTCCTGGGAGAACAGCAGCTCGAGCGCCTGGCGCGCTTCGGGCGTCTTGGCGAGCTCCGGCGCGGTCGGCACATCGGGGAAGCGCTTGCTGCGCTCCAGCGTGCCCATCACCAGAACCTTGACCTTGCCCTCCTCGACCCAATTGTGGCCGGTGGTCTGCAGGCTCGACATGCTCCAGGCGCAGCGGCCTTCGATTTCGCCGCGCTCGAGCGCCAGGTGCATGGCGGCCCCGCCGGGATATCCGGCGATCAGCTTGATCTTGGTGCCGAGCAGATTGTTGAGCGCCACCGGATAAGTCACCGTGGTCGATTTGCCATTCGTGCCGCCGACGATCAGCGGCTTGTCGAGCAGATCCTCGGCCTTGGTCAGGCCGGTGGTGTGCCATGCGCCGCAAAACGTCTCGACGGATTCCATATTGCCGATCCAGGTAAATTCATCTGTCTTGAACCGGATGTTTTCCTGGCCGAACAAATCTGCGGTCGGCATCTCGCGGCCGACCGCGGCGAACTGCGTGCCGTCGCGTGGCGCCGTGTTGTAGAGGAAATTGGTGACGATCAGGCTGCCGGCGCCCGGCATGTTCTTGACCACGATGGTCGGCTTGCCCGGCAGATGCCGGGGCATATGGCGCGCCAGGGTGCGCGCGTAAGAATCATAACCGCCGCCCGGCGCATAGCCGACCAGCAGGGTGACCGGCTTGTCGCGGTAGAAGGTCTCCACGTCATCGGCCAGCGCCGGCATGGCGAGGGCCAGGGCGGAGGCGGCGATTACGATAGCGCAAGACTTTCCATTCATCACGGACTCCCCATGGATCAGGCGCGATCACTCGCTGATGGCTTTTGCCTCGGCGATCACTGCGGCCGGCGTCGCGTAGATTTTGCTCAGGAGCTTTTCAGCCTCCTCGCCGCCCATCGGCCCGATGATCGTCAGATTCTGCTTTGCAGCCTCCGCCCGGAACTGCGAATCCGCCAGCGTCTTGGCGAAGGCTTGGCGCAGGACTTGGACACGATCGGCCGGCGTCTCCTTGGATACGATATAGGGCCGGCCGAAGTCGTTCGGCGCCCCGAGAAGATTCAACAGGTCCTTCTTGTCATCGCTGACAAGGTTGCTGGCGACCGGCGCCTTGTCGTCCATGCCTGGGGCGAGATCGCGCGTGAAGCGCAGCACCACGCTGATCTTGCCGTCGCGCAGCCAGTCGGGCGGAATGCTGGTCCAGGCGCCGCAATCGCCATCCAGTTCACCGCGTTCGACGGCAAGACGCTTTTCCGCACTGCCGGGATAGCCGAGCACCTGGCGAACCTTCACACCGAGGAATTGACCGATGAGGCGCTGCTCCACATAAGCGGAGGACCCTGTGCCGGTTTCGCCGAATACGACCTGATCGAGCTTGCGCATATCGTCGAGCGAGCGGGCCTTGGTGGTGGCGTTCCACAGATAGCAGACGCGCACGTCGCGGCTCATGGTGCCGATCCAAGCATAATCCGTGAAGCGGGCTTTCACAGTCTCGGGCGTCGTCAGGGACTGGGTGATGAGGCCGGGATTGAAGCTGGTCAGCACCGTGCCATCCTTCGGCGCACCGGAGTCGAGATACTGCACCGATTTGAGGCTCGCCGCGCCGGGCATATTGACGACAATCACCTCGGGGTGGCCCGCAATCTGCTGGCCGAGGTACCGCGCCAACACTCTGGCATAGCTGTCATAGCCCCCACCGGGCGCATAACCGATGGTGAGACGGACGGTCTTGCCGGCGTAGAAGCCGCCGGCATCCTGCGCCACGGCCGGTGCTTGATCGGCCGCCGCCAGCGCGAATGCGCCCGCCGCGGCTGCCAGCAGGCGCATCGAGGTCTTCATTGCCATCCCGTCACTCCCCATTTCGTTTTTTATTGGTCGCCTCCGCGCGGATCAACGCGCGGCCGCGGGCGCCATGTCCCACTTGTCGATGTCGGTCTCGAATCCCTTGGAATAGGAGATGTCGATGCGGTTGCCTTCCGGATCGCGCGCCCGATAGTCCTCGTAGGGCCGGTCCGGCCGGGCCGCGATCGGCACGACCTTCTGCAAGCCACCCACCAGATCGTCGAGCTCACCCACTAGGAATCCGAAGTGGTTGATGCCGTAGCGCGCCTCGTGTCCGTGGTTGTCATTGTAGAAGGGATGGATCGCCAGATTGGAATGGCCATCGCCGAGAAAGCGATTGGACCGGCCGCGGTCGCGCCACTTCTGCGTCGTCTTGAGCTCGCGGAAGCCGAGCACGTCGATATAGAAATCGCCAATCCTGCCCGGATAGAGCGCGTTGTACGCCACGTGCCGCATGCGCGGATAACGGTCCTCGCCCCCCGTCACACCGTAGGTCCCGTCGGACACCGACACCGGCGTGCATTCGGGATCGTAGAGGCGCCACTTGCCCTGGTGCAGCCCGCCCTCCTCCGGCACGATCACGCCGTTCGGATTGAAGGCGAGATAGCGATCCTTTACCGCTTCGAAATCGTCGACCTCGACGCCGAGGTGATGCAATCCGACTTCCATGCGCGGCTCGCCGAGCTTGGCGCGCAATTGGAAGAACGTCAGATTCATGAAGCCGTCGGTGAGCGAAATGTCCTTATCGGCCGAGCGGCCCATTTCCTTCAGACCAAAATATCGCACGTAGAAATCCGCCACCTTGGCAGCGTCGGAGCAAAGAAAAGCCAGGTAGCGAATGCGAATCATCGTGTCGTCCCTCACTGAAACTGTGGCTTCGAAAGCGGCCTATTGTGGCGTCAAACGATCGCGCGGCTCTAGTCGGCGCGCGTCATGACCTTCTTGACCCGCTCCTTCTGATCCGGCGAAAGTGCGCTCACCGTCGCCACCGCCATCTGCCGGGTGTTCTCCGCATCCATGAAATCAATATAGCGCTGGGTCTTCTCGCCTTCGGCGATGAGCGCCGGATCCGTCAGCATCTTTTTGACGCTCGCCTGCAGGAACGCCAGCCGATCGGGCGGCAGGTTCGGCGAGGTGACGAGAATACGCCCGAGCGCATCCAGCGTGGCGCGCAGGTTGAACCACCACTCCTGCTCCGGCGTCAGCTTGACCGATTCGAAAATCGTCGGCAGGTCCGGGAAGAAGCGGGATTTCTCGCGCGACAAGGTGACAATCGGCCGGGTCTGGCCGGATTTCACGTAGCTGTTGGCCGACGTGTCGGAGCTGTAGATGGCGTCCATCTCGCCGCGCACCACGGCGAGAACGGCCTCGTTGCTACCCTTGTAGCCGATGACCACCTGGCAATCGATCTTGAGCGCCTCGCACATGATGGCGGCGCCGTCCGACATGCTGTCGATCAGGCCGGTCGCCGCCCAGCGCACCTTGACGCCGGGCTTCATGACATCGGCCAGCGTGCGATAGGGCGCGTCGGGCCGGACATGCCAGATCCAGGGCGAAGCGCTGATCAATCCCAGATGCCCGACCTTGGCGAGATCGTAGCGCACCGCCTCCTGATCGATCAGTTGGGCGGAGCCGGCCGCGGTGCCGTTGACGATCATGATCTGCAATCCGTCGGGCTGCGCCGCATAGATGCGGTTGAGAGCGGTGAGACCGCCGGCGCCGGGCTGGTTTTCCACCACGACCGTCGCATCGAGCACTTTCGCGAGATGGGGCGCCAGCATGCGCGCATAGACGTCGTAACCGCCGCCCGGGCCATAGCCGACGATCATTTTCACCGTCTTGTGCCGGTAGAAGGCGGCTTCCGCCTCCTGCGCGACCGCAGGCGACTGTCCGACAGGCGTCCCCGTGAGCGCCAAGGCCACGATGCCGGCGGACCACCATGACATGCGGACGGATTTCGGCTGTGCCCAACTCATTCATTTCCTCCCTGTGCGATCCATCTTGATGTCCGGAGCAGAAGGCTCGCTCTCGAGCCTCGCAGAGCCGGCGTCACATTCACGCGTCGAACCAGTGGATTTCCAGACCGTTATAAATTATAACGATTTTCATCGCAAGATTTCTGATGCGGCGAAAAAGAGCCGCCAGCGGAGAAGACCAGATGGCCCGGATTCGTTACCTCGCTTTCATGTGCGCCGACGCCGCCAAGCTCGCCGCGTTCTACGTGCGCTACTTCGGCTTGACAGAGCTCGGCCGATCCAAGGAGGGAGATATTTCGCTCACGGACGGATTTGCCAATCTCACCTTCTTCCAATTCCGTCCCGAACTCGGCGAGCCGCGCATGGAACTCGGCCTGCATCATCTCGGCCTGGAGGTCGACGACCTGGAGGCGGTCAAGGAGCGCTACCTGAAATTCAATCCCGGCGGCTGCATAGTGCCTGAGGAAGGCGGCATCCACCGTGGCGAGTTGCGCATCTACGACCCGGAATGCAACCCGGTTTCGCTGTCCACCACCGGCTTCGGAATCAAGGACCCGGTCGAGCGGCTGCCGCGCATGCGCCATATCGCCTTCAACGCCCTCTACGTGGAGGGCATCCGCAATTTCTACGTCGAGGTCTTCGGCTTCCGCGAGGTCCGCACGACGAGCCAGTGGCGCAGGCGCGGCGAGCCCAACCGGTTCCTCGGCGATGGCAACTCCAACCTGGCGCTGCATCCTTTTTACACATCGAACTTCGGGCACGAGGCGCGCTACGGCGTCAACCACTTCGGCTTCCTGCTCGGCGAAAGCAAGAATTTCGTCGCCGATCTGAAGAAGGCCGCGCCGGTTGCGGCCCGTCCCGACCGCCCCTACGAGGACTATCGCGCGCGCGATCCGGAGGGCAACGGCATCGACCTGTGCTACAGCAAGGGCCTGGAAGTCGATCTCGACAAATGGGACCTGGTCGCGTAAGTCACGGGCCGTCGGCGTCACGCTGTGTGGCGCCTGTCCGGCTTAGTCCGACTGCATCGAGGTTCGCGTGGCCGACCGCAGGCAAAAATCAGCTCCGCCGGTTGGGCTTCGTGGAGCGCCTCCCGGCAAGATCACGCGCGACAAGCGCAAGTCGATTGCGTCCCTGCTGCGCAATACCCACCGGCTCTATTCGCGCGGCCTGCTCAAGCTGATCCGCGAGGCCGGCGTCACCACCATCATGCAATGGTGGGTGCTCCGCCAATTGTGGAACGAGGACGGTCAGACCCAGCGCGCGCTTTCGGAGAATATCGGCCTGTTCGATTCGGGCATGGTGGCGGTGCTGAACGGGTTGGAAGAAAAAGGCCTGGTGGTCCGCCAGCGCAACGCGGACGACCGCCGCAAGGTCAATGTCTATCTGACCAAATCCGGCCGCGCCCTGGAACGAAAGCTTTTGCCGCTGGCGGACACCGTCAGCGCAGCGGCCATCCAGGGCCTGGCCGACGGCGACCGCGAGCATCTATGGAGCATGCTGAACCGGCTGAACAACAATCTCGAGAGCTATCTCGCCAAGGATCTGCCGTGAGCCTTCAACGGCGGGCGTTTCCGTAAACACGGCGCCCCGCCGCCGATCATCACACAGCAAAACAGCCGCATCAGGCGGCTGTTTGCCACTTTGAACCGGAAACCGCCCTTCGGCGGCTGGGCCGGAGACCGCCCTTCCGCGGTCCGCCCGCTCAGCCCTTCTTGCCGTAACCCTTGCCTGATGTCGGCGTCGGCTGCCCGAACGTGGGAGCCGTCCCAGGCTTCTTCTTCTCAGCTTCCGACTTCTTGGGCTTCTTCTTTTCGCGATTCGACCGCATCTGACCTTTCGCCATGGCACCCTCCATTCGTTGAAATCCACACGTCGCGACAGGTGTAGTCCTTCGCGCGTTCCGCGCACAGAAAAATCGGGATCGCCGCTTGTCCGGATGTCAGGACCGCCGGAACACCACGGTCAGGTTGTTGGCCGGCATCGCTATCACTGTTTCGAGGCCAAAGCCGGAGCGCTCCGCCAGCGGCAGCACCTCGCTGTCGAGGCAGCGCACGCCCCATCGCGGATCCTGCGCGCGCAACGCCTGATCGAACCGCTCGTTGGACGGCGCCGTGTGAGCGCCGTCGCGCTTGAACGGGCCGTAAAGCACGAGCGGCGCGCCGCGCGCCAGGATCTTGCCGGCGCCCGCGAACAGCCCTTCCGCGGCGGCCCAGGGCGCGATGTGGATCATGTTGGCGCAGAATATCGCATCGACCCGCGCGAGCGGCCATTGCGGCGCGCTGACGTCCAGCCGGATGGCGGGACGGATACGCGCACAGCCGCTGTCGCGCGCGTGGGCGTCGATGTCGGCCAGCGCCGCCGCCCGCGTATCGCTCGGTTGCCACTCGAGCCCGGGCAACCGCGGCGCCATGAAGGCGGCATGCTCGCCGGTGCCGCTGGCGATTTCCAGCAGCAGCCCGCGCTCCGGCAGCACGCGCCGCAGCTCGGCCAGGATCGGCTCGCGATTGCGCAATGTTGCCGGCGCGTGGGCATGGCGCGACTCGCCGTTCATCGGCAGACGCCGCTACTGCACCATCGCCCGAGGGCGGGGTAATCCGGTCGGGAACTCGTCGGGTGGAACATAGAATTTAACTCGCGGCATTCTTTCCCCAAAGCTGGAAGGTTAGGCAGCGAGTCGGACATGGAAGCCGGCCCCGTTCCGCTTCGAACGGGGATCGCCAGCTCCATTGAAGCCGAATTCTTTCCCACGCTGGCGACCGGTCAAGCGAAAGAGCCCAGGGGCGACACCCAATCGAACGTCAGGCCGCCCTGTCGCGCGGTTTGGCGGCAGCGGTGAGACTCACTTGGCCTTGTTCTCTTTGAGCACCGCGGTGAGCAGTTGCATGACGCCCGGCGGCTGGTCGAGCGCCGCCTGGATCATCTTGGCGACATCCTCGCCATAGGCGGGCTCGACGGGCTTGCCGCCCTTGAGCGCCATGGCCTGCAGCTCGGGATCCTCCATCGCCTTGCGGAAGGCGGCGCGCAGCATGGCGAGGCGGTCGGCCGGGATGCTGGCGGGCCGGCGGTGAAGCGCTGGATCTCGACCTGGGATTCGACCAGTGCCACGACCGCCCGGGCATCGGCGCTCTCCCCGGCAACGAGATCGCGGAGCTGCGGCACGCCTTCCTGGCTCTTGCCGCCGATCTGGAACGCGAGCCGCCCGTATCCCGACGACAGGAAGGTGTCGTAGCTCGACGGCGAGCCGACCACGGCCTGGATCTCGCCGCGGCGGATCGCCAGCAATTCGTCGTTGCCGCTGTAGCCGAAGATGATCTTGCCCGGGATGCCGAGCAGATCGATCATGAAACGGGTCTCCACATAAGCCGCGCTGCCGACGCCGGACGCCGACCAGTTGAGCGGCGTCTTCGCGGCGCGCATGTCGGCGAGGGTCTTGTAGGGCGACTTGGCGTCGACCATGACGACGCGGGCCTCGGTGGCGGCCTTGCCGATCCAGGAATACTTGCCGAGGTCGAACTTCACGCCGTCGAGCTGCACGAGCTGGTTGTAGATCAGGCCGGTGTTGAAGCTGCCGACCGTGAGCCCGTCGGGGCGCGCGGCGATAGATGCTGTTGGCGCCGATCATATGGCCGGCGCCCGGCATGTTCTTCACCACGAAGGTGGTGCCCGGCATGTGGCGCTGCATGAATTCGGCGACGAGCCTGCCGTAGTAGTCGTAACCGCCACCCGCGCCAGTGGCGACGATATAGGTGACGGTCTTGCCCTTGAAGAACTCGGCGGCATCCTGGGCGTGGGCCGCGCCGCCGGCGATCGCCAGGCTGGATATGGACAGTAGCGCTGCGGCCGCGGCGCCGACGAACCGATCCTGCATGTGGTCCTCCCTGTGTTCCCTACCCCCGCGACTTCAGCGTCGAGAGGGCTGCGCGGCCCATCGGGCTCGCCTTTTGTTCCAGGGACTGTAGCGGCAGGTCGAGCCGCTGTCATCAGCGGGTGTTAGCTGGCGAGCCGTATCGCCACCAGCAGGACAACGCTGATCAGGGCCATGACGAGGAGGGGCTGCTCGATCCGGTCGTCCCACGATGGCGCGTGGAGCGGTTGCAGCATGGTGCGCAGCGCGATGAGCATGCCGCCAAAAACCATCAGCTGGGTATCGCCAGAGAGCAGCGCCAGGATGGTGCAGCCCAGCCCGATGTTCTGCCACAACGCGGCCAGCACAGGGACACCGGGAATTGAACGAACGCGGATGCCATCGTTAACCAGACTTCCGATCTGGAAGCTGACGGCCACCAGATAGAAGCCGAGCGTTGCCGTGACGACCGCCCCGACGCTATGAAGGAAAAGGTCTGACATGACGGTAGAATAGAGGCTTCGCGGGGCCGAGCGACATTGCGCGAATGATCGCCCGCGGGCAATTTCGGCGGGGTGCCCTCACCCGAAGGGATAGGACTGTGGCCCTGTAAGGTTAATCGAGATCTTGCCGAGGCACGACGCGCGGGCATAGGGTTCTGGGCTCAACACGACCTCTGCAAGACCATGCGGAAGGTCGCGAAAGCGAAGCGCGATATAAAATGGGGAAACGTCATGTCAGCATCGAATGCCGCCTCACGCCACACTGCCTTGCGTGCCGCAGCCTCCTTCGGCATGTCCGCGCTGCTTCTCGCAGCCGCCGGAACGATGACGGCCCAGGCAGCCGACCCGGTCACCTTCAAGGATAAAACTCTGACCATGATCATCGGGTATGCCGCAGGCGGCGGTGTCGATGCGGCGGGGCGGCTGGCGGCGGTTTATTTCACCAAATACCTGCCGGGCAATCCGACCATCGTGGCACGCAACATGCCAGGCGCCGACGGCACCGTGGCGCTCAACCATTTCGTGCGCCAGGTCAAGCCGGACGGCCTCACCTTCACCGCAGGGTCGGGTGCGCAGCTCGAGCCTTCGAGCTATCGCAACCCGAATTCGCAGCATGACCCCGCCACGTTCGAGTTCATCGGCGGGCTGTCGCGCGGCGGCATCTTCCTGCTCATGAGCAAGGAGGCGGAGAAGAAGCTGCTCGGCAAGGGCGAGCCAGCGGCCATGGGCGCCATGGATGGCTCGCGCGCCGGCGAGCAGATGGTGTTCTGGGGCAAGGAATTCCTCGACTGGAACGCCAAGTGGGTGGTCGGCTACCGCGGCACCGCGGATACCGCCAACGCACTGGAAAAGGGCGAGGTGGATATGGCCTCGACCGCCAACACCTTCCTGATCAAGCAATTGCTCGAGACCGGCAAGTTCACGCTGGTGGCGCAGACCGGCGTGCTGGTGGACGGCAAGATCGTGCCGCGCGCGAGCTTCCGCGATGTGCCGCTGTTCCCCGATCTGATGGCCGGCAAGATCACCGATCCGGGCGCCAAGCAGGCGTTCGACTTCTGGGTCGCGACCTCGTCCCAGGACCCCTGGTTCGGCCTGCCGCCGCAAACCCCGGCGGACATCGTCGCGGTCTATCGCGACGCCTTCCGCAAGGTGGCGCAGGATGCGGAATTCCTTGAGAAGGGCCGCCGCATCAGCGACGAGATCGGCGCCCAGACCCACGAGGACATGCAACTGATGGTCAAGAAAGCGACCGAGTTGACCGACGCCGGGGAGGCCTATCTGCGGACCACCCAGCAGAAGCAGGGACTTCGCGCGGGCCGCTGAGCGCGGCGTAGTTCATAAGCCTGAGCGGCGTACCAGCTCCTGCGTACCTGTCCCGACCAGGTCTTGCAGGAGGGGCCGCAAAAATGCCTTCTGCTCGTCGTTCAAGGGAAACTTGAATCCCGGCAGGAAGGGCGCCGGCCCACCTATGGGCTCGAAATGGATCAGCGGTTTGATGTTGTAGATCCGACCCTTCATCAGAATCGTTTGCTTCGACAGAATTTGCATGGTCGGCACGTCGATGACGAACAGGGATAGCGCGGCGAACGGCGTGATGGGCGCGCCCGACAGAACCGATACCTCGGTCACGATGCCGACACCCTCGTAAGTCAAGAGCCCGCTTTGCTCCACGCTGTTGCGGGCAATCAGGATGATCGTATCGGCGGCTTTTCCGCTCGTGAGTTGGCGCAGAGCGGGTTCGATCCGCGCCGGATCGGCGTAGGACTGGAATGCCTGGTATCTATGTATGCCGGCAGAAAGGACATTCGGATCGTAGTCCACAGGGACGATCGCTGTGTTCGGATTTCGTGTTCGGATCGACAGAACGACCGCATCGCTTGCCAGCTTGTCGAAATTCCACGGCAGCCGCTCCGGCTGTTCCTTGCTAAAGCAAGTATACGAAACAGGGTCACGTCATCTCCGATCGCTGAGACAACGGCAACGTTGCGCATAGCGCTCTTGCGTTCTTGGCTCACCGACGTCGCACAACCAGCCAGCCCTATCAAAACCAGGATCGACACGAAACGCCGCATCAGCTCTCCCCTCTCAGCATGGATTGACGGGACTGCGACAGCCCAACGTCAGTGGCCGCCCTCACTGGCGACGCGCACGCGCCGCTATCGCCTTGCCCATCTCGCTTGTGCTCGCCTTACCGCCCATGTCCGGCGTCAGGGTCTTGGCCTCGGCGATGACGTCGCGCACGCCCTGCTCGACCGCGGCCGCCGCGCGCAGCACTGTCTTGTCGTTGCGCTCGGTGCCGAGCCATTCGAGCAGCATCTGCATCGACATGATCTCGGCATAGGGATTGGCGAGGCCTTGGCCGGCGATATCCGGTGCCGAGCCGTGCGAAGCCTGCGCCATGGCATAGCGCGGGCCGCGCTGCAGCGCCGGTGCCAGGCCGAGCCCGCCGACGATGCCGGCGGTGAGGTCCGACAGGATGTCGCCGAACATGTTGGTGGTGACCACCACGTCGAACTGCTGCGGCTTCATCACCGCCTTGAGCGCGAAGGTATCGACGATGACCTCGTCGTAGGTCACGTCGGGATAGCCCTTCGCCACCTCGCGGCAGGTCGCGGCGAACAGGCCGCAGCCCATCTTGAACACGGTGTCCTTGTGCACGGCGGTCACATGCCTGCGGCGGCGGCGCGCCTGCTCGAAGGCGACGCGCGCCAGCCGCTCGGCCGCCTGGCGCGTGATGACGCGCACCGACAGCGCCATGTCGGCGCTCGGCATGAATTCGCCGGACCCGGCGAACATGTTGCGGTCGGGCTGGAAGCCCTCGTTGTTCTCGCGCACGATGACCAGGTCCACGTCCTTGTGGATCGACGGCAGGTTGGCGAAGGAGTAGGCCGGCCGGATATTGGCATAGAGGTCGAAATGCCGCGCGAATGATCGGATGCGGATTGATCGCGAGCGCATTGTCGCGCGGATAAGCCTGATGCCCGATCGGGCCGAGAATAGAATCCGTCGAGCTTCGACAATTTTTCGAGCGTGCCCTTCGGCATGGTGGTGCCATAGCGGTCGAGCGCCGCCTTGCCGATCGGGATGTTGGTCCATGCGACATCGGCGCCGGCGGCTTTGAGCGCCGCCTTGGCCACGCGCACCGCCTCCGGCACGACCTCGGGCCCGATGTCGTCGCCGAGCATAACTCCCAATGCATGCGCCACGCCCGTCTCCCCCTGTTGCGTCGGTCGCTCAACCACGTGAGGCGCGCTCTGTCCCGGCAAGACGCGCGCGGCCGATTCATGGTCCGCGGACCAGGGCGTCGGCATCGGTCAGGCGCCGGCCGTTGTCGGCCGGTCCTCTACCGCCCCCGCAGAATGCCGCCGAGCATGCCGCGCACAATGGCGCGCCCGACCGAGCCGCCCATGCGGCCGCCGAGTTGCTTGCCGACGCTGGCGGCCATGTCGCCGGCGAGTTTGTTCGTTACCGTTCGCGTCACCTCGCGCGCCACGCGCTGCGTGCCGCTCAGCCGCTCGCCGCGTCTCCGGTTGGTGCCGAAAATTGTGCCCAGCATGCCGGTGATGCCGCCCTCCCCGCTCTGCGGCATGTCCGGTTCGCCGCCGGAGCGCGGCACGCTGCCCCGGCCCGCCGGCAGCTTGTCCGCGACCGCGCGGTTCAGCATCTCGAACGCCGATTCGCGGTCCACCGGCTTGTCGTACAGCGGCCCGACCGGGCTCGCGGCGATCACCCGGCGGCGCTCCTCGTCGGTAAGCGGCCCGACCCGCGAAGCGGGCGGCCGGATCAGCGTGCGCTGAACCATCGAGGGCACGCCGCGATCCTCCAATGTGGACACCAGCGCCTCGCCGACGGCGAGTTGGGTAATCGCCTCGGCGGTCGAGAACGCCGGATTGGCGCGGAAGGTTTCGGCCGCGCTCTTGACCGCCTTCTGCTCGCGCGGCGTGTAGACGCGCAACGCGTGCTGCACCCGGTTGGAAAGCTGCGCCAGCACGGACTCGGGAATGTCGAGCGGGTTCTGGGTGACGAAATAGACGCCGACGCCTTTCGAGCGGATCAGACGCACGACCTGCTCGACCTTCTCGCGCAGCGCCTTCGGCGCCTCGTCGAACAGCAGATGCGCCTCATCGAAGAAGAACACCAGGCGCGGCTTTTCCGGATCGCCGACCTCGGGCAGTTCCTCGAACAGCTCGGACAGCAGCCACAGCAGGAAGGTGGCGTAGAGCCGCGGCGAATTCATCAGCCGGCGCGCCGCCAGCACGCTGATCATGCCGCGTCCGTCGGGCGTGGTGCGCATGAATTCCGCGATATTGAGCGCGGGCTCGCCGAAGAAATGCTCGCCGCCCTGCTCCTCCAGCACCAGCAGCTGACGCTGGATGGCGCCGACCGAGGGTTTGCTGAGATTGCCATAGCGCGCGGTCACCTCGGGCGCGGTCTCGGCCAGATGAGTGAGCAGCGCGCGCAGATCCTTGAGGTCGAGCAGCAGCAGGCCTTCATCGTCGGCGACTCGGAAGGCGATGTTGAGCACGCCCTCCTGGGTCTCGTTGAGATCGAGCAGGCGGGCGAGCAGCAGCGGCCCCATCTCGGAAACCGTCGTGCGGACCGGGTGGCCTTCCTCGCCGAACAGATCCCAGAACAGCACCGGATAAGCCTTGTGCGCCGATTCCGCCTCCGACAGCCCGATCTGCCTGGCGCGCGCCTCGAGCTTCTCGTTCGCGCCGCCCGCCGCCGCCGAGGCCGGACAGATCGCCCTTCACGTCGGCGCAGAATACCGGCACGCCGCGGTCGGCGAAGCCCTCCGCCAGGACCTGCAGCGTCACCGTCTTGCCGGTGCCCGTGGCGCCCGTGATCAGGCCGTGCCGGTTGGCATAGGCGAGCGCCAGGCACTCGGGCTTGCCGCTCACGCCGATGAGGATTTCGTTGGGTTTCGCCAGGGCCATGCCAATCCACGCGGTTGTGCGAAGGGATCGCCAGGATAAGGATGGCCGTCGGGCGCGCAATCAAAAACCGGCGATTCCACGACCGGCGGGACGCTTTGCCGGGCGCGCCATGCGGGGCTTGCCGCTGGCGCCAAGTGTAGGCATGATCCTCGCCTAAGAATGGGCTCAAGCCCACGGAAAGGGAGGACGAGACGCGCCCGGCGCGTCGACCGCCTCTACGCATGCTCGTTGGATGCCGACTATCGCCATGACGGGCCGCTTGCCCGTCCCCGTGCGTTCTTCGTAGGAGGTCCGTGATGCTCTCGCGTGAGGACAATGAACGGCTGACCCGCGTCGGCCCCGGAACGCCGATGGGCGAGCTGATGCGGCGCTATTGGGTGCCGGCCGCATTCTCGCATCAGGTCGAGCGGCCGGATTCGCCGCCGCTCCGGGTCAAGCTCATGGGCGAAAGCCTGGTGCTGTTCCGCGACACCCAGGGCCGCCTCGGTTTGCTCGGCGAGCAATGCCCGCACCGCACCGCCTCCCTGTTCTTCGGCCGCAACGAGGAGAACGGCCTGCGCTGCGTCTATCACGGCATCAAGTTCGACGTCGAAGGGCGCTGCACCGATATTCCCTGCGTGCCGATGAGCGACGAGGCCCAGTTGCGCAACGTGCGCGACAAGCTGCGCGCCAAGTCCTATCCCTGCCTGGAGCGCGGCGGCGTGGTATGGACCTACATGGGCCCGCCGGAATTCAAGCCGGAATTCCCCGACCTCGAATGGACGCTGCTGCCCGAAAGCCATCGCTGGGCGACGCGCCATATCCAGGAATGCAACTGGCTGCAGGGTCTCGATGGCGGCTTCGACGCGAGCCACCTCTCCTTCCTGCATTCCGGCGTGGTCGATCTGCGGCGCGGCAATACCGACGCGCACCGCCGCATCGTGCCGACGCGCTATGAGGTGGTGCCGATGGATTTCGGCTTCGCCTGCGGCGGCGGGCGCGAGCTCGGCGACGGCATGATCTCATGGCATGTCGACGTGATGCTGATGCCGTTCCACAAGATCATCCCCTCGGTACCGCGCGCGGCCCATGTCTGGGCGCCGATGGATGACGAGAACACCATGCTCTATTCCATCAACTTCAATTCCGAGCGGCCGCTGACCGACGAGGACCTCGAGCGCGAGAAGGCCTGGCGCGGCATCCATACCGAGAACATCCCGGGCTCCGACCGCGCCATCCAGAACCGCGACAACGACTACATGATCGACCGTCGCGCTGCAGTCGAGCGGCAAGTCCTTCACCGGCGTGAAGGGCCTCGGCGTGCAGGATTGCGCCATGCAGGAATCCATGGGGCCGATCGCCGACCGCACGCTCGAGCATCTGCTGCCGTGCGACGCGGCCGTCGTCAAGATCCGCCGGCTGCTGCTCCAGGCGCTCGATAACTATGCGTCGGGCAAGCCGCTGCCCGGCATGAACCCGGCGAGCTACCGGGTGCGCTCGATCCGCTGCGAGGCGCCGATCGACGAGCCTTTCATGGAAACCGTGAAGCGCAACATCGGACTCAAGGTGCCGGTCGCTGCCGCGCAATAGCGGCCGGTGCGCGGGTGGGCTGAAAAAGCGCCCGCGCGCGGCGGCGCGCGCGCCAACGGCGCACAAGCCTTGCCCACGTTCTTCGTCCGCGTAACCAAAGGAAACTAAAGAAATGAATGGTGCCGACGTCATCGCCGAGATCCTCAAGCGCGAGGGGACGGAATTCCTCGCCTGCTATCCGCGTAATCCGGTGATCGACGCCTGCGCCAAGCTCGATATCCGCACCATCCTGTGCCGCCAGGAGCGCGTCGGCGTCGGCATCGCCGACGGCTTCACGCGCATCCGCCGCGGCAAGAAGAACGGCGTGTTCGCCGTCCAGCAGGGCCCCGGCATCGAGAATGCCTTTCCCGGCGTCGCCCAGGCCTTCAGCGAGAATGTGCCGCTGCTGGTGATTCCGGCCGGCTATTCGCTCAAGCGGCAATACCAGCGGCCGACCTTCCGCGCCGCCGAGGCGTTCCGCCCGATCACCAAATGGGCCGCCATGGCCCATTCGACCGCCGAGTTGCCGGACCTGTTCCGCCGCGCCTATCACGCCATGCGCACCGGCAAGGGCGGCCCGGTGCTGGTCGAGGTGCCGGTCGAGGTGCTCGAGGAGCCGTTCGAGGGCAAGCTCGATTACCAGCCGGTGCCGCACGCGCGCGTGCGCGCCCGATCCGGACGCCATCAAGCAGGCGGCGCGGATGCTGCTCGCGGCCAAGAACCCGATCATCTGGGCCGGCCAGGGCATCCACTATGCCGAAGCGGGCGACCGGCTGGCGGCGCTCGCCGAGCTGATCCCCGCGCCCGTCGCGGCGACCAATCCGGGCAAGAGCGCCATCCCCGACGTGCATCCGCTGTCGCTCGGCGGCTCGACCCGCATGCAGCCCAAGATGTATACCGCCTTCATGGCGCGCGCCGACGTGATGCTCGCCATCGGCTCGAGCCTGACGCGGACCTCGTTCGGGCCGCGAATTCCGTCAGGCAAGACGATCATCCATTCGACCAACGAGGCGAGCGACATCAACAAGGATGTCCGCGCGGACCACTTCGTCGTCGGCGACGCGGCGCTGGTGATCGACGCCCTGATCGAGGAGATCGGCCGCCAGAAGAAGAGCAAGGCCAACGGCGCGCTGAGCGCGCTCAAGGACGAGATCGCAGCCATGAAGAAGGCCTGGATGCAGGACTGGGCCAAGCAGCTCGATTCCGACGAGGTGCCGATCAACCAGTATCGCGTCATCCGCGACCTGATGCGCACGGTGGACGCCGACGACGTCATCATCACCCACGATTCGGGCAGCCCGCGCAAGCAGCTCCTGCCGTTCTGGCAGACCACCAAGGCGGGCTCCTACATGGGCTGGGGCAAGTCGACCCAGCTCGGCTACGGGCTCGGCCTCACCATGGGCGCCAAGCTCGCCGCGCCCGACAAGCTATGCATCAACGTGATGGGCGATTCGGCCATCGGCATGACCGGCATGGACTTGGAGACCGCCGCGCGCAACGGCATCGCCATCCTGACCATCGTGTTCAACAACGGCGTCATGGCGGCCGAGCGCCACGTCATGGAGACCTCGACCCGGAAATACGATTCGATCGACGTCGGCGGCAATTACGCCAAGCTGGCCGAGGCGCTGAACGTGACTTCGCGCCGCGTCACCAAGCCGGCCGATATCGTCGACGGCATCAAGCAGGCTGTCGACACCACGAATCGGGCAAGCCGTTCCTCCTCGAGTTCATCGTCAAGGAGGGCTACGACTTCTCAAGCTAGGTTCGACTGGGCGGGCGAAACGACGGCAAGCTCGTGCCCACCCGAGCAACGAAACACATAGGGAGACCACGATGCGCATTCTCGTCCTTGCCGGCGTTCCTCGCCGCGCGCCGCGCTGCCCGCCCATGCCCAGGAGTTCTACGCGGGCAAGACGATGACCATCATCGTCAGCACGGGTGCCGGCGGCAGCTACTACCAGCTCGCCCAGGCGTTCTCGCGCCACATGCCGAAATACATTCCCGGCACCCCGAACATCATCGTCAAGGCGATGCCGGGCGGCGGCAACGTGCTGGCGACGAACTTCCTGTACAATGTCGCGCCCAAGGACGGCACCACCATCGGCACCATCAACAATTCCATCCCGCTGCACCAGGTGCTCGACGGCAAGGGCGTGCGCTACGATTCGCGCAACTTCAACTGGCTCGGATCGACGGGCACCTACAATTCGGTCGCCTACGTCTGGCATACCGCCGGCGTCAAGACGCTCAAGGAAGTGATGGACAAGGAGGTGATTCTCGGCGGCACGGGCGCCGGCTCCTCGATCGTCATCTATCCCACGGTGATGAACAACCTGCTCGGCACCAAGTTCAAGATCGTCCTCGGCTACCAGAGCACCATGGAGATCGACATCGCCATGGAGCGCCAGGAAGTGCAGTCCCGCACCGGCAGCTACACGGCCCTGGCCAGCGAGCACCCAGACTGGCTGAGGGACAAGAAGGTCGTCATCCTGGCGCAGATCGGCGGCAAGAAGGATCCGCTGTTGCCGGACGTGCCGCTGATGACCGACTTCGCGAAGAACGAGCAGGACCGCCAGATCATCCAGCTCATCTCCTCGCCCATCGCGCTCGGCCGTCCCTACCTGACGCCGCCGGAGATTCCGGCCGACCGGCTCGCCATCCTGCGCAAGGCCTTCGACGCCACCCTGCGCGACAAAGGCTTCCTGGAGGAAGCGAAGAAGATGGACATCGAAATCGACCCGGTGAGCGCCGAGGAGATCACCAAGGTGGTGATGGACACCATCAACGCGCCGCCGAACATCATCGCGGAGGCGAAGAAATACATGGGGGGCGCCGAATAAGCCCCCCATCCGCCGCCACGCGCCCGCCATAACAATAAAAGAAATCACCCGTCGAAGGAGTTTGCCGATGACCGATCTCGCCACCATCCGCACCGATGTCGTCGGCAGCCTGCTGCGCCCCGACTATCTCAAGGCGGCGCGCCAGACCTTCGACGAAGGCAAGCTCTCGGCCAGCGAATTCCAGACGTTCGAGGACCAGGCCGTGCGCGAGGCGGTGGCGCTGCAGGAATTCGCCGGGCTCGATGTGATCACCGACGGCGAGATGCGGCGGCTCAACTTCCAGGAAAGCTTCGGCGCCGCGGTCGAGGGCTTCGACGCGGCGAAGTCCGACCTGCATACCTACGAGCGCCGGGTCGAGGGCGCGGCGCCGGGCCAGCGCTGGGAGATTCCCGATCTCGGCGGCCACGGCACCGCGGTGTCGCACCGCCGCCCGGTCGCCAGCCGGCTCAAGCTGGTGCGCAACATCCCGCTCGAGGAATTCCAGGCGGCGGCCGCCATCGCCAAGAAGCCCGTCAAGGTGACGCTGATCGGCGTCGACCGCATTTCCCAGCGCTTCGCCTACGAGCAGTCCGCCGGCATCTACGAAGGCATGGAGGATTTCATCATCGACGTGGTGAACATCGAGCGCGCCATGATCAAGGGCCTGGCCGATGCCGGCTGCCGTTACGTGCAGATCGACGCGCCCGGCTTCACCGCCTACGTCGACGAACCCTCCATGGCGCAGATGCGCAGCCGCGGCGAGGATCCGATGGAGAACTTCGCGCGCTCGCTCAAAGCCGAGGCCGCCGTCGTCCAAGGCTATCCGGGCGTGACCTTCGGCATTCATCTGTGCCGCGGCAACCAGCGCAGCATGTGGCATCGCGAAGGCAGCTACGACGCCATCGCCGAGCGGCTGTTCAACGAGCTGCCGCACCAGCGCTTCCTGCTCGAATTCGACACGCCGCGCGCCGGCAGCTTCGCGCCCCTGCGCTTCGTGCCCAAGGGCAAGACCATCGTGCTCGGCCTCATCACCACCAAGCAGCCGCAACTGGAAAAAGTCGACGAGCTGCGCAAGCGGATCGACCAGGCCGCGAAATACATTCCCGTCGATCAGCTCGCCATCAGCCCGCAATGCGGGTTCGCCTCCGACGTGGTCGGCAACCTGGTCAGCGCGGACGACCAGAAGCGCAAGCTCGAAACCATGGTCGAGACGGCGCGCCAGGTCTGGCACTGATCGACCGGCAGACTGAACAGCCGGCAATAAGGATGCCATACAAGGGGGGGGGAACCACTATGCGAAACACGACCGTCGCTTTGAGCGTTCTGAGTGCCGTCATGCTGATCTCCGTCCCCGTTTCCGCGCAGGACGCGACAGAAAAGTTTTTCGCCGGCAAGCAGATCGAGATCGTCATCGGCACGACGCCAGGCGGCGGCTACGACACCTACGGTCGCCTTGTCGCCCGCCACATGGGCAACTACATCCCCGGCAAGCCGACCTTAGTAGCGAAAAATATGCCGGGCGCCGGCAGCAACAAGGCGACCGGCTACATCTATACCGTGGCGCCGAAGGACGGCACATCGATCGGCGCGGTCTTCCCCGGCGCGATCATCGAGCCGCTGCTCGGCAACATCACCCAGGTGCAGCACAATTCGACCAAGCTGATCTATCTCGGCAGCGCCAACAACGAGGTCTTCATCTGCATCGCCCGGTCCGACGCGCCGGTGCAGAAGTTCGAGGATGCGCTGACCAAGGACATTATCCTCGGCGCCAGCGCCGCCGGCGGCTCGACCCGGGATTTTCCGGCGCTGCTCAACAACGTGCTCGGCACCAGGTTTTCCATCGTCAGCGGCTATCCCGGCAGCAAGGAGATCACCCTTGCAATCGAGCGCAACGAGGTCCATGGCACCTGTGGCTATGGCTGGTCGAGCCTGATCGCGCAGAACGCCGACCTGCTGCACAGCGGCAAGGTGCGCGTGCTCGCCCAGGAAACCATGCGCAGCCATCCGACACTCGACAAGATGGGCGTGCCGCTCACGGTCGCATTTGCCAAGACCGATGAGCAGCGCCAGATCATGGAGCTCTATTATGGCCAGCTCGTGTTCGGCCGCCCGTTCGTGCTGCCGCCGGACGTGCCGGCAGAGCGGGTGACGGCGCTGCGCCGCGCCTTCGATGCCACCATGAAGGACAAGGCTCTGGTGACGGAGGCGGCCAAGGCGCAGATCAACGTCGATGCGGTGACCGGCGAGGAGGTTCAGCAGCTCGTCGCGAAAATGTTCGCCACGCCGGCACCGATCATCGAACGCACCAAGCAGGCGCTGATCTACGCCAGCAAATAAGCAAGCCGGGGACAGCATGGACACCAGCAGGCAGGCAGCATTGGCGGAAGCGTTCCGCCGCCGGCACCTCGCGCCGCCGCTCCTGTTGCTGCCGAACGCCTGGGATGCGCTGAGCGCCCGCCTGTTCGAGGCGGCGGGCTTCGAGGCTGCCGCCACCACCAGCGGCGGGGTCGCCTGGGCACTCGGCTATCCCGATGGCGAGAAAGCGCCATGGCCCGAGGTGGTCGCCGCCACCGCGCGCATTGCCCGCGCTGTGCGCGTGCCGGTCACCGCCGACATCGAAGGCGGCTATGGCGACACGCCCGGCGCGGTCGCGGCCCATGTCGGGGAGATCATCGCCGCCGGCGCGGTCGGCATCAACATCGAGGACGGCACAGCGCGAGGCGAAATGCCGATCCGCGCCATCGAGGACGCTGCCGCGCGCATCCGTGCCGCACGGCAGGCGGCCACGGCGGCGGGCGTGCCGTTGGTCATCAATGCGCGCATCGATTTGTGGTCGAAGCAGATCGGCGACGAAGCCTCGCGCTTCGCCGAAGCGGTGCGCCGGGCCAAGGCCTATCGCGAGGCCGGCGCCGATTGCCTCTATCCCATCGGGCTGACCGACATGCAGACAGTCGCCGCGCTGGTCAAGGCGGTCGCCGCGCCCGTGAACATTATCGGGCGCGCCGGCATGCCGCCCGCCGCCGATTGGGAGCGCATCGGCGTCGCCCGCATCAGCACCGCCACCGGTCCCGTCCTGGCGGCCATGACGTCCGCACGGACAATCGCGGAAGACCTGCGGGCGACCGGCACATTCGACCGGCTCAAGGGAACGGTAACCCGCGCCGAGTTGCAGGCCCTGTTCGGTCCGCGGAGGGAGTAGAACGCACGCTGCCGGACTTTTCATTGAAACGAGGCTGTCATGAAAGCACGCATGGACTACAGGAAGGCATCCCCACTGGGTGCCAAGGCAATGGCGGAGGTACACGCATTTCTCCATGGCTGCGGCCTCGATCAGGATTTGCTCGAGCTAGTCAAGCTGCGCGCTTCGCAAATCAACGGCTGCGCCTATTGCATCGATATGCACACCAAGAAAATGCGCGGCGCCGGCGAGAGCGAGCAGCGGCTCTATCTGCTGAATGCCTGGGAAGAGGCACCGCTCTATACCCCGCGCGAGCGGGCGGCGCTTGCCTGGACCGAGGCGGTGACGCTGATCGCGCAAAGCCATGCGAACGACGCGGTGTATGACGAGGTGCGCAAGCACTTCACCGACGAGGAACTCGCCAACCTCACCATGGCGATCTGCGCCATCAACAGCGCGAACCGAATGAGCATCGCCTTCCGCCGCATGCCGGCGGACGGCCGTGCCGCCGCCGGTCGGGCCGCGGAATGACGGCCAGACCTGCATCAGTCGTCATTCGAACTTGAGAAACTCGGCAAAACAGTCTACCGAAGCGCATCAAGATCATCACACGCCTGCCGGCCGCGGCTTCCCGCTCCGCCGAGCCCATTGGGGGAGCGCTTCGTGCCGCATCGCCACCTATGACTGTCAAAATGAGCGATACAAAACCCGGCGCGCCACTGGCAGCCGAGGCGGTGTCGTGGCGCGTGCAGGCCGCGGTTTACGGCATCGGCACCTTCAGCACCTCGGTCTTCTACATCGGCTCGGTGATCACGCCGCTCTACGCCTACACCATGAACCCCTCGCCCCTGCTGTTCGGGCTGGTGTTCAGCGCGGCGCATATCCTGCCCCTGCTGTTCTCGATTCATGGCGGCGCCCTGATGGACCGGGTCGGCTCGCGCCGGGTCATGCTGGTGTGCGCCACGGTGGGCGCGCTGCTCCCGCTGCTCTATCCCATGGCACCCGGCATCTGGGCGCTCGTCGTGCTGCAGATGTTGCTCGGCATCTCCGAATCCATGGGCTGGATCGGCGCCCAGACCATGATCGGCCAGTATATGTACGGCAAAACCTCCTATGCCGGCCGGCTCAGCCTGGCGATCCGCATCGGCCAGCTCGCGGCGCCGCCCATGGCCGGCGCCGCCTGGGATTTTTTCGGCCCCTGGGGGGCCTACGGCATGATGGCCCTATGGGCTGCCGGCTCGGTGGTCTGCGCCCTGATTCTGCCGCCAAAAGCCGGCGGAGGGGATGCACCGGGCCAGCGCCGTCACGGCGGCCTGCGCGCCCTGCTTCCGGACCTCGGCGATTACGTCACCGCCTTCAAGCTGCTCGCAGCACCGGCGGTCGCGCTGGTGGTGCTGCTCGGCGCTCTGATGCACCTGGGCAACTCGGTGCAGAGCTCGTTCTATGTCGCCTGGCTCACCGAAATGGGCATCACCGGCACGGCCATCGGCCTGCTCAGCCCGGCCAGCGCCATCGCCGCCGCCCTGGTCTCCCTGCTCACCGCCAAGCTGGTGCGCTACATCAGCGGCTTCTGGATCCTGCTGGTCTCGCTGTGGCTCGGCATCGTCTTTATCTGCATCACGCCGCTGCTCGCCACCTACGTGCTGCTGCAGATCGCCATGTTCGCGCGCTCGGCGGCCAACGGCCTGGCGCAGCCGCTCGTGATCACGCTGGTGCTGCGCGGCGCGGGCGCTGGCAATCAGGGCAAGGCGATCGGCCTGCGCGGCACGGCCAACCGCATCGCCTCGATCGTATCGCCGCTCGCCATGGGTGCGATTGCCGAGGCGGTCGGACTGGAGGAGTCGTTTTACGTGGTCGGCATCGTCGCCACCGTCGCCATGACCGCTATCGGCGTCTATCTCTGGCGCCGCCCCGAGCTGTCGAAGGCCGGTGAGGATTGAGCATCCCGACACGCCTTCCGCAAGCCGGCGAAACTGCCTACACTGAGCCGCGACGGGAGCCTCCATCCATCGATTCTGTTCACGAAACCCTGCGCGCCGTATTCGGCTTCGACGGCCTGCGCGCCATGCAAGCGCCGATCCTCGAGGCCGTGCTCGGCGGGCGCGACGTGCTCGCCGTGCTGCCGACCGGCGGCGGCAAGTCGCTGTGCTACCAGCTGCCGGCCGTCCACAGGGGTGGCCTGGTGGTGGTCGTCTCGCCACTGATCGCCTTGATGCGCGAACAGGTCGCGTCGCTGTCCGCCATGGGCATTCCCGCCGCCTGCCTGACCTCGGCCAACGACTGGACCGAGACCCGCCGCATCCTCGACGCCGTGCGCCGATCCGAAATCCGTCTGCTCTATCTGGCGCCGGAGCGGCTGGCGCGGGCGGACACGCTGGATCTATTGGCCGCCGCCAAGCCCTGGCTGCTGGCGGTCGACGAGGCGCACTGCGTGGTCGAATGGGGCCACGACTTCCGGCCCGAGTATCGCGAAATCCCGCGTCTGACCGCGCGCCTGCCCGGCTTGCAGACCATCGCGCTCACCGCGACCGCCGACGCGGCGACCCGGGCCGACATCCTCGCGCACCTTTTCGCCACACGGCCCGAAGTGTTTGTCGCCGGATTCGACCGGCCGAACCTGTCCCTCGCCATGGCGCCGAAGCTCAACGCGCGCCGGCAAATCCTCGAGCTCGCCGAGCGCCATCGCGGCGACAGCGGCATCGTCTATTGCAGCTCGCGCGCGAAGACCGCGCAGGTCGCCGAATGGCTGACGACGGCCGGGCTGATCGCCGTTTCCTATCACGCCGGCATGGCGACGCCGGCCCGCGAGGCCGCCCAGGACCGCTTCCTGCGCGAGGACGGCGTTATCGTCTGCGCCACCATCGCTTTCGGCATGGGCATCGACAAGCCGGACGTGCGCTTTGTCGCCCATGCCGACATGCCCAAGACGATCGAATCCTACTGGCAGGAAATCGGCCGCGCCGGGCGCGACGGCGACCCGGCCGACACGCTGACGCTCTATGGGCTGGACGACATCGTGCTGCGCCGCCGCCAGATCGAGGACGGCGACGCCGACGAGGCACGCAAGCGGATCGACCGCCAGCGCCTCAATGCGCTCGTCGGCCTCTGCGAATTGCCGCGCTGCCGGCGCCAGACCCTGCTCGCCTATTTCGGCGAGACGTCGGAGCCCTGCGGCAACTGCGACCTGTGCCGCAACCCGCCGCATCGCCTGGATGGCACCACGGCGGCGCGCAAGGCGCTCTCCGCCATGGCACGCACCGGCCAGCGCTTCGGCGCCGAGCATGTCATCGCGGTGCTGCGCGGCGATCTCACCGAACGCATAACCAAGCTGGGCCACGACCGCCTGCCGACCTTCGGCGTCGGCACCGAACACAACGCGCCACAGTGGCGCTCGATCCTGCGTCAGCTCGCCGCCGCCGGCCATATCGTGCCGGACATCGCAGGACACGGCGGCCTCGCCTTGACCGAGACCGGCCGGGATCTGATGCGCGGCACCATCACCTTCGAGATGCGCGAGGATATCGCCGTGTCGGCGGCTTCCAGCAAGCGGAAAGCGAAATCCGCGGCGGCGGCGGAGACCTCGGTCAACCAGGGCCTGCTCGATGCGCTCAAGGCGAAGCGGCGCGAGCTCGCCGCCGGCCTGCCGCTCTATGCGATTTTTTCCAACCGCACCCTGGTCGACATGGCCGACCGCGCTCCCGCCTCGCTCGCCGAGATGCGCGGCATCCATGGCGTGGGCGACGTCAAGCTGCTGCGCTACGGCACGGCGTTCCTGGCCGTGATCGAGGCGTGGCGCACCCATGAAGGCTCATAAGTCAGCGCGCGGCCTGCCCTCCTATATTCTAAAAGATGTGAAACCGCCCCTGATGGGAAGCCGGCGTCAGTCGGCCCTGCGGCTTGGGCGGCGTTGCGGTTTCCGCTTCGCGGCATTGCGCGCGGCGGCACGTTTGCGCGCGGCGCGCGCGTGGGCCTCGCCGTATTTCATGCCTTCGAGCTTGAGCCCGTCGGGATCGAGGAAGAACACGGCGTAATAATCGTCGTAATACTCGCCCGCTTCATCGACGATTGTGACGCCGTTCTCGTTCAAGGAATCGCCTGCAGTGCGTCCACGTCCTTGCGGCTGCGCAGCGCGAAGGCATAGTGGTGAAATCCGACGTCGCCGATGCGGTATTTGCGCGGGTGTCCCCTGGCGTCGGCGCGGCCGATCCAGAACCGCGTCTTGCCGTTGGTCCAGCCGATCGCGCCGGGATATTCGTCCAGCACCTCGAAGCCCAGGAAGTCGAACAACTTGCCGTAGAACGCCTTCGATTTCGCAAAGTCGCTCACCCGAATGACCAGATGGTCGATGCCGACGACCCGTGCCATGCCGTTCTCCCGCGCTGCTGTGCCCGCTCTGCGCCCGTCATGGCTACGCAGGAAACAGCGGATGGTTCCGGCCAGCCCGAGAGATCGGCCACGAACCCGCGCGTTGCTGCAAATCACCCTTGCACGCCCTCCTCGCTCCATACCGGAGGGCCGGGTGGGGGCAAGCGGCCGGGACGTCCAAAGACCGTGCGAATCACCCCACCCGCCTCGCTTCGCGCGCCCCCTCCGCCATCGAAGGAGGAGGTTTAGAGGCCTCCGCAGCGCAGCATTTCTGCTTCCGGATGGCAGTATTGCCGGAAAGTGAATGGTCTATTTCCCACTGTTTCGTTGTGGGAAATAGTCGCGCGCTTCATACTTGGGGATTACACGATTTGACGACGCTCGCGGTGGTCCATGAGGATCATCGCGCCGTCTGGGAGTGGAGCCGGCCAAGCCCCGAAGAAGCGGCAGCCGGGCTCACATCGACTGGGGAGAGACCATGCGCGCAATGACGACGATGGGGCTGCTGCTTACGGTGGCCGGATGGGGGATCGCCACGCCGGTGCTCGCCCAGCAGGATTTCTTCAAGGGCAAGACGATCACGGTGCTGATCGGCTACGCGCCGGGCGGCACCTACGACGCCACGGCGCGGCTGTTGTCGCGCCACATGCCGCACCATCTGGCCGGCCAGCCGACCATGATCCCGCAGAACATGGCGGGCGCCGGCAGCATCAAGGCGATCCTGCATCTCTACACGGTGGCGCCCAAGGACGGCACGGTGCTCGGCATGGTGGCGCGCAGCTATTCGATCGAGCCGGTGTTCAGCCCGGAGAGCGCGAAATACGACCCGACCCGCTTCAATCCGATCGGCAGCACGAGTTCCGAGGTTTCCGTGGGCGTCGCCTGGCACACCACCGGCTTCAAGACCTTCGATGACGTGCTGAAGAACGAGCTCACCGTGGGCGCGACCGGCACGACCGACGACACCGGCCGCTTCCCGATGCTGACGCGCAAGCTCACCGGGGCCAAGATCAAGATCGTGCAGGGCTATCCCGGCGGCAACGACATCACGCTGGCGATGGAGCGCGGCGAGGTGCAGGGCCGCTTCGGCTGGTCGTGGGGCAGCGTGAAAAGCCGTTCGAAGGACTGGCTCGACCAGAAGAAGATCAACATCCTGCTGCAGATGGGCATGAACAAGGCGGAGGACCTGCCGGATACGCCCTTCATCATGGATTACGCCAAGAACGACCGCGACCGCCAGGCGCTCGAACTGATCTTCGCGCCGCAGGTCACCGCCTGGCCGCTGATCGCGCCGCCCGACGTGCCGGCCGACCGCCTGGCACTGCTGCGCAAGGCGTTCGACGACACCGTCAAGGATCCGGCCTTCGTCGCCGACGCCGGAAAGCTGCGCATCGACGTCGAGCCGGTGCCGGGCGTCGAGATGCAGAAGATCGTCCAGCGCATCAGCGGCTTCGACCGTTCGGTGGTCGAGCGCGCGCTGGAGCTCACCGCGGCAAACTGAGACACGCCGCGTCCGCGCAGGCGTCAGTCACGAAACGATGGAGTAAACGCATATGGCGACCAAGATCGAGGAAATGTCCGCCCGCACCGTCGACGCGGCATTCAAGCAGAAGGCCCAGGCGATTCCGAAGCTGCTGGTTTCGGCCGACTCGCACGTCGACGAGCCGACCGACCTGTGGGACTCGCTGCCGGAAGAGATGCGCGGCCGAACTGCCGAAGCTCGGCAATTATCCGAAGGACAAGCGGCCCGCCGGCGGGCTCGACCCCAAGGTGCGCATCGAGCATATGGACCTCGACGGCGTCGCTGCGGAAGTGCTCTATCCGACGACCGCGCTACGCGCCTTCGCGGTGCCCCACAAGGTGCAGGAAGCGGCCTTCCGCCTCTACAACGATTGGCTCGCCGCTTACTGCAAGACCTCGCCCAAGCGGCTGTTCGGCGTGCCCTGCCTTGCCGTCTACGACATCGACTGGGCGGTCAAGGAAATGCAGCGCTGCGCCGACATGGGCCTGCTCGGCGGCCTGGTCTGGCAGGTGCCCGATCCGGCGCTGCCGCTGACGTCCGACCATTACGAAAAGCTTTGGGCGGCGGCAGCCGAGCTCGGCAAGCCGATCAACTTCCATATCCTGAGCGGCCACAGCTACAACCGCTTCATGCCGCAGCTTGCCGGCATGGAGGTCGTGCGCGGCTCCGTCAACATCAAGACCGCCGACGCGGTGACCACCGTGTTCGACCTGATCTGGTCCGGCGTGTTCGAGCGTCATCCGAAGCTGAAAGTCGAGCTGGTCGAGAGCGAGATCGGCTGGCTGCCGTTCACCCTGCAGCAGTGGGACTACTACTACAACCGCTTCACCAAGCCGGGCCAGTCGGCCCAGCAGAAGTTCGAGATCTCGCGCCTGCCGAGCACGATCTTCACCGAGCATTTCTACGCCACCTTCATGGACGACGTGGTCGGCTCCCATCTGCTGAAGATCTGGGGCGAGAAGAACTGCATGTGGTCGAGCGACTACCCGCACGCCAACATGACCTGGCCGAACTCGCGCGCCTTCCTGGCCCGGCAGATCGGCGATCTCGAGCCGGCGCGCCAGAAGCGCCTGGTGCACCAGAATGTCATCGATCTTTACGGCCTGAAGCTCTGAGCGAGACGAGCGGTGGGGCGGGATGCCCGCTGCGCCCGTTCCGCACAGGCGAATGATAGGACCTTCGTGAAAGGCGAATCGTGATGCAAATATCCACCTTCGTCGAGCCGTCCATCGGCACCGACAAGCTCAAGCAAAAAGAAATGGAGATGGCGAAGAACACCAAGCCGTCGGTGTTCACGCTGCAAGCCCAGCTTCTCGACCAGGGGCGCACCGATACGGTCGTCGCCGCGGCGGACGACCTGATCATCCGCATGAAGGTCTATGCCTCGGGCGGCGAGAACGAGCTGCACGCCCATACGGGCGAGGACCATAGCTTCATGATCCTGCAAGGCTCGGCGAAGTTCTTCGGACCCGAGGGTGAGGAAGTCGAGCTCGGCCAGTATCAGGGCATCATGCTGCCCAAGAACACCTACTACCGCTTCTATGCCACGAGCCAGGAGCCGCTCGTCATGATCCGCGTCGGCAGCCCGAGCCCGCGCAAGCAGAAGGCGCCCTATCGCCTCGACATCAACGGCAACGAGCTGCGCGGCGATTCGAAAGAGAACAAATCCGTGCCGGTGATCTTCCGCGACGGCGCCTTCTTCGGCGCGCCGCCGAAAGCGTAATACTACGGCGCCTGACACGGCGGCGCCTGATTGGCGCCCCTCCGCCAAAGGCGATTGCAGTGGTGCCATCTCCGATACAGCGCAAAGGCCTGACTGCCCGCCGCCTTTCACCCCCACCCCGACCCTCCCCCGTCAAGGGGGAGGGAGATTACGACGCCTCTCCCTAGAAATCCTCCTGCGATCCCTTTCCTCCGATCTCTCTCCGACGAGTGCTCTCTCCTACGCATCTCTTCCTACGATCTCGCCTACGATCGTTCCGGCTAACTATTCCTCTCGCGCTCAAAAGACGATCGCGACCGCTCCGATCTCGTCCCTCGCGGGGGAGGTTAGGTGGGGGGTTTCAGCGATGCAATGGTGAGGGACAGACAGCGGTCTAGGCCGCGGCGCTGGCCGGCTGTTCGTTGCGCGACCAAAGCGCCATGAGCGCCGCCTCGACCTCGGCCGGCGATTCGAGCCGGCAGAGTTGTGATTTGACGGCGCGGCGCGCCTCGGCGTTGGCGTGCCACGGCGCGTTCTCGACATACCAGCCGAGATGCTTGCGGAAAACCTTGAGCCCGAGCGCGTCGCCGTAAAAGCGCAGGGCGTCGGCGAAATGATCGAGCACGATGGCCAGCCGCTCGCTCAGCATGGGTTCGACCATCGCCTCACCGGTTGCCAAGGCGCGCGCGATGCTGGCGGCGATCCACGGCCGGCCGTAGGCGCCGCGGCCGATCATGACGGCGTCGGCGCCCGACTGGGCGAGAGCGGCGCGCGCCGATGCCGCGTCCACGATGTCGCCGTTGACGATGACCGGCAGCCGGGTTGCCGCCTTGACTGCGGCCACGGCATGCCAATCGACGGTGCCCTTGTAGAACTGCTGGCGCGTGCGGCCATGGACGGTGATCGCCTGCACGCCGGCGCGCTCGGCCCGCTCGGCGAGCTCCGGCGCGTTGCGGCTGGCGTCGTCCCAGCCAAGCCGCATCTTCAAGGTCACCGGCCGCGCGGTGGCGCCGACCGCCGCGGCGATCAGCCGTTCCGCATGATCGAGATCGCGCATCAGTGCCGAGCCGGACAGGCCGCCGGTGACTTCCTTGGCCGGGCAGCCCATGTTGATGTCGATGATCTCGGCCCCGGCGGCCTCCGCCATCCGCGCGCCCTTGGCGAGCCACTGCGCCTCGCGCCCGACGAGCTGGACGACCATCAGCGGCAGCCCCTCGCCCACCGCGGCGCGGCGCACCACGTCGGGGCGGCCCGCCGCGAACATTTCGCAGGCGACCATCTCGGTCGCGACATAGGGCGCGCCCAGCTTGGATGCCGCCCGGCGGAACGGCAAATCCGACACGCCGGTCATCGGCGCGGTCAGCACCCGGCCGGCCACGCTGACGTTGCCGATCGTGAATGCCGGTCCGCCGTGGCCGCTCGATGGAGGGCTCGGTTCGCTCATGGCGCTATGGCATAGCATATCGCGCCCTCTACCGCCCAGTTTCGCGTAGGCATGGGACGGCTCGTTTCCCGTGCTCATTGACGCCGCATCCAGCCCATAAAAAAGCGGCCCGGTTTTTGCCGGGCCGCAGTTTACGGAAAGTCGGAAGGCACGCTTAGGCGTAGGACAGGCTCAGCCCCGTGGCGTTGGTGGCCACGCCCGCAATCGTGATGCGGCCGCTGCTGCCCAGATCGATCAGCGTCGAGTTGCCGCTGGTGCGGACCTTGACGCTGCTCGATCTGATGCCGCGCAACTCCACGCGGTCCTCGCCGCGCTTGAAGTCGGTGACCGTCGCATGCGCGCCGGCGAGGAACGAGAAGACGTCCCGGCCGGTGCCGCCGGTCACGGTCGAGGTCGCGCCGCTGTTGACGTTGACTCGGTCATTGCCCGCGCCGGCATTGATGGTCGCGGCCGCCTTGCCGGAAATGGTGACCGTATCCGCACCGCCGCCGCCATTGACGCGAACGCGATTGAGGCTGCCGCCGGTGTAGCTCACCTTGTTGTTGCCGCCGCCGGTGTTGATCGTCATCAGGTTGATGTCGTTGGTATCGCTACGGCCCGATACGGTGATGGTGTCGCTGCCGTTGCCGCTCGTGATGGTGCCGCGCTTGGCATCCGACACGGTGATCGTGCGCGCGGTATGGCCGACGGCGATCTGCGTATCGACGAAGTTGCGCAGCGTGATATTGCGCACCTCACCAGTCTTGACTGAGGCGTTCTTGATGCCGCCCCAGGCGCCGTTGTTGGCGACCGTGATGTCCTTCGCGCCGCTGTAGGAGACACCGACGGTGGTCGGCGATTTCACGCCGGCGATCGCCATCTGGCCGGCCGAATAGGTGCGAGAGGTGTTGTTGCCGGCGTATCCCGCGCGATAGCTGTCGCTCAGGTCCAAGGCGTTGAACTTGTGGCTGAGGACGACGTGGCCCGTGCCGACCGGCGCCGGATTGCTCGGCGACGGCGCCGGAGTCGAAGGTGACGGCGACGAAGTCGAAGGTGACGGAGTCCCGCCGGCGACCGGCTTGGCATTGGGGTTGCTGCTGTAGACCCGGACATAGTCGATCTTGTAGTTGGCATTGGCCCAGTTGGTGGTGCTGTTGGGCGAACCCGGCCAGCTGCCGCCGACCGCGGTGTTGAGCAGCATATGCATCTTGGTATGCATGTCGGACGGCGTCGCGTAAGTCGCGGTGGCTTTGCCATTCAAGTAGTAGGTGATGGAATCCTTGGTCCAGTTCATGCCGTAGGTGTTGAAGCTGGTCTGGAGATTATGGCCCGTCCAGGTCGTCTTGCCCTTGTTGCCATCCTTCGAATGAATGCTCTGCACCAGATAGGTCGGCGACTGGCCGATCAATTCCATGACGTCGAGCTCGGGTGGCCACTTGCCGTGGTCGGCGAGCAGCCAGAACGCCGGCCACATGCCTTTGCCCTGCGGCAACTGGGCGCGCATCTCGAAATAGCCGGTACTGTTGCGAGAAGCCGCCCGCGCCATGGGACGACAGCATGCCGGATGTGTATTTCTTGCCAAGCGCCGCTGCGTTGCCGCCGGCCGGGCGCGACTTGATCGTCAGCACCCCATTGGTCACATCGAAGGGATTGATGCCGAGGTTTTTGTAGGTCGAATTGACATAAATCTGTTCTTCTTTATTGCCCGCGAGATAGCGGTTGCCCCACTGGTCATGGGGTTTCCAAGTGGAACCGAGCTTCAATGAATTGAACTCTTCGGCAAAGGTCAGTTTCATGCCGGATATCGGTGGAGCCATTTTATTCCCCTAATGAATATGACGAAAGCGATATACGACCTTATGGTTATTTCCAAAGCGGGATTCAGACCAGGGGCAAAACCCTGTCAGCAGGGTGGCAATCTTGTGACAAATACAACCTATAGTTGTTGTGCCAGATCGCGTGTCCGGCTCTTGCCGAGCTGATTTTTCTGACGGATCCGAAGGTCCAGCCGCGCGAAACCAAGCGGCACGGGCCGCAAACTCAGCCTGGGCCGGCAGCGAATTTTTAAGATTATGGCAACGGCGCAGCGTAGCTGAGCCATGGCTTGCGGCCATACCCCTTTGCAAACGATAATGAGAACCCGCAAAGGACCATTGCTATGGATCGTCCGCCGCTGCCGCCTTTCACCGCCGAGAGCGCCGCTCAGAAAGCGCGGATGGCGGAAGACGCGTGGAATTCGCGCAACCCCGCGCGCGTCGCGCTGGCCTATACGGCGGATAGCCGGTGGCGCAACCGCGCGGAGTTCCTGCGGGGCCGCGAGGCCATCGAGGCATTCCTGACCGGCAAGTGGGCTCGCGAGCTCGACTACCGGCTGATCAAGGAGGTCTGGGCCTTTCGTGAAAACCGCATCGCCGTGCGCTTCGCCTACGAATGGCATGACGACAACGGCCGGTGGTTCCGCAGCTACGGCAACGAGAACTGGGAGTTCGACGAGCACGGTCTGATGCGCCTGCGCATCGCCAGCATCAACGATCTGCCGATTGCGCAAGGCGACCGTAAATACCATTGGCCGCTCGGCCGCCGGCCCGACGATCATCCGGGGCTGAGCGAACTCGGGCTCTGACGCGCGCCGCCAAAGGCGCTGCTACGCCGCCGCGTCAGGAAAGAGTTTCAGCACGGCCTTCAATCGCTCGACCGGTTTCCCGGGGCGTGCGCGCTCGGCGATAGGAATGCCGTCAGCTTCTCTCAGTGATCGGCGCTTTGCCCGATCGCGCCGGACGGCCAGGCGGTATGCCCGTCAGGGCGTGGCTTGAGCCAAACACCCTGCCGTCTTCTATGGGCGTATGGCGCTCTCCGCAGATCACCACAACGCCTTGTTTGTCGACCTCGATCTGATATTCGATCTGCTCGCCGAGGAACAGCGCGGCGTGGATCGCGCCGCCGATCATGCCCGATGGCACCAGGCGCAAAGGGCGCCGCCGCACGGCACCAGCGCAATTACGGCACCGCGCATTACCTTTTTTCCGGCATGACTGTGTTTCAAAATGTCCAGGAATGGTCTTGGCGGCATTCCATGGCATCGACGGTAGCGGCTTCTCTTTTTCGTCGGTTTGGTGGATGTTACCGACAGCGCAAAAAGTTCGGGCCGTGGGCCGCACAATCATGAAATTCCCAGCATGACGTTTTCCGGCTCGTTTGGGACGCTGGGACGCACCCTGGCGATCAGGGACTACCGGCTGTTCGTCATCGGCAATCTGACGTCGAACATAGGCCTGTGGACGCAGCGCGTGGCACTCGGCTGGCTGACCTGGGAACTCACCCATTCGCCCGCCTGGCTCGGCGCCATCGCCATCGCGGAATCCGCGCCCTTGCTGGTTTTTTCGCTGATCGCGGGGACGGTCATCGACCGCGTCGATTACTTCAAGCTGCTGCGCTGCACGCAATCTCTGTCGCTCGCCTATGCCATCGTCATGGCGGCACTGACGTTGAGCGGCGTCATGGACATATGGCTCCTCTTCTTCATCGTCCTGCTACGCGGCTCAGTGGTTGCATTCAACCGGCCGTCGCGCACGACCGTGCTCTACTCGCTCGTCGGGCGCGACATGCTCTCGTCCGCCGTTGCCCTCAATTCCGTGATCTTCAACGTATCGCGTTTCGTCGGTCCCGCCGTGGGCGGCGGACTGATCGTGCTCGCGGGCGTCGGCTGGACCTTCGCGGCGGCGGCTGGGCTGTTCCTGGTGTTCACCTTGATGCTGCACATGATCAGCGCGCGGGTCGCAAGCCCGCCGGCGCGCGAGCAGGGCTCGATGATCGCCGAAACGGTGGCCGGCCTGCGCTACATGCTGCAGCACCGCGGCATTCGCATCCAGATGGCCATCCTGGTGGTGATCGGATTCCTGGCGAAGCCGCTGGCCGACCTTCTCCCCGGCTTCGTCGGCGAGGTCTTCAACCGCGGCCCCGAGGGCCTGGCCATACTGACCAGCGCCTACGGCATCGGCGCCATGGCAGGGGCCTTCTGGATGATAAGCCGCGACAAGGGCGTCGCAGGCCTGACCGCCATCAGCATCAGCGGCATCCTGGTGGTCGCCATCGGCCTGCTTCTGTTCGTCGCGTCAACGAACTTCTGGATCGCCTGCCCCTTCATGGCCATCGTCGGCTTTGCCTTCATCGTCCAGAACATCGCCAACCAGACGCTGATTCAGATGTCGGCTGCGCCCGCCATGCGCGGCCGCGTGATCAGCAATCACTCGCTCGTCCAGCACAGCGTGCCGGCCATCGGCGCCCTGATCATGGGCGTTATCGCCGATCATGTCGGCTTGCGCGCGCCGGTGGCGGTGGGCGCGGCATTGTGCATCGGTCTGTGGTATTGGGCATGGCTGCAGCGTCGACCGCTGGCGGCGGTGCTCGAGGGTGGGCCGCCCGCTGCCGCGGAAGCGGCGGCCACCACGCCACAGGCATGATCTTCGGGGCTACCGCCGCCATCGCAAAATCGGCACGGCGCGCGGATTCTGTTCGGCCATCCCGCGAAATTTTCTCAGGCCGCGACCGGCCACATCGCTCAGCAGCCATGATCGACTGCCATGCCGGCGAAAGGATGCTCGATCCGAACCGGAGCCGTTCGCTGATTGTCGCGCCGGGCAAGAACGGTTAGAAAGCGGTTCGGAAGACGGACGTTCCGGCGATCGGCGCCGCTTGCACGTCACCGTGATCGGGATATGGCCGGGTGACCGCGCAATTCGACGTCGTGATCGTGGGTGCCGGGGCGGCCGGCCTGATGTGCGCCATCGCCGCGGGCGCGCGCGGGCGGCGGGTCCTGCTGCTCGACCATGCCGCGGAGCCCGGCAAGAAGATTCTCATCTCGGGCGGCGGCCGGTGCAATTTCACCAATCTGGAATGCGTGCCCGACCGGTTCCTGTCCGACAATCCGCATTACTGCCGCTCCGCGCTGGCGCGCTATACGCAGCACGATTTCATCGCCCTCGTCGAGAAACACCACATCGCCTATCATGAGAAGACGCGCGGTCAGTTGTTCTGCGACGGATCGGCGAAATCGATCGTCCGCATGCTGCTCGACGAATGCGCCGCAGCGGCGGTCGACCTTCGGCTCGGCCACACGATCTCCGAGATCACCAAGGCCGACCGCTTTCGCGTCGCGACGAATCACGGCGATTTTACGGCCTCCTCGGTCGTGCTGGCCACCGGCGGGCTGTCGATTGCCAAGCTGGGCGCCAGCGATTTCACGCATCGGATCGCGCAGCGCTTCGGCCTGGCGGTCACGGAAATGCGGCCCGGTCTGGTTCCGCTCACTTTCTCCGATGCCGACCTCGAACTCATGCGGCCGCTGAGCGGGGTGGCCGTCGATGTGGTGGCCAGCCTGCGGACCGGGCGTGTTTCGCGAGAACCTGCTGTTCACCCATCGCGGGCTTTCCGGTCCGGCGATCCTTCAGGCGTCGTCCTACTGGCGTCAGGGAGACGAGATCCGAATCGACCTGCTGCCGGGGATGGATGCGACAACCTTCCTGCTCGAACGCAAGCAGACCAGAGCGCGCGCGGAAGCCAAGACGGTGCTGGGCGAGGTTCTGTCGAGACGGCTCGCCGATGCGCTGGCCGAACGGCACCTGCCGTCGCGCCCGCTCGGGGAGATTGCCGACGCACGAACTCGCCCGTCTCGGCGAAGCGCTCAATCGGTGGCGCCTGGTTCCGTCCGGCTCGGAAGGATATGCCAAGGCCGAGGTGACGGTGGGCGGCATCGACACCATGGCTTTGTCATCAAAGACGATGGAGGCGAATGCCGTGCGCGGCCTTTACGTGATCGGCGAGGCGGTCGACGTGACGGGCTGGCTCGGCGGCTACAATTTCCAGTGGGCCTGGTCGAGCGGCTGGGTCGCCGGCATGGCGGTCTGACGGAGAGCGGGCGACGCCCCCTTTACGGTGTCCCCGATCGCAACTGTTGCAGCGATATACGCGCGACAGAAACCGATACCAGACGCCGAGGTGCAAGGCATCCCGCGACCGCACCATGATCCGCCGCCGCCGAAGCCTGCGATTCACGCCATCGGCGAATCCGGCGCTCGTCCTGCGCCGACATTGCCGCGGCTCGAACGATCAATACCCCTTGCGCCGCTGCTTCTTTGCCGCTTTGCGCGCGGCGTACCGGGCATCGCGCGCGGCTTTTTGCTCGGCCGCCAGCGCCACCTCGGCTGCGGCCTTTTCGGCTGCGATCAGCGCCTCGGCTTGCTCCGCTTCGCGTTGCGCCTGCAACGCGAGTTCAGCAGCCTGGGCCGCCTTCTCGGCCAGTTCAGCCTGCCGCAGCTTCTTGACGGCTTCGCGCTCGGCCACGCGCGCCGCTCGCGCCTCGTTCACCGCCAGCCTGGCCGCCTGCCGCGCCGCGGCAGCGGGATCGTCGGACGCCGCGCGAAATTTTTCCAGCATCGCTTTCTTCGCCGCAGCGGCGTTACTCTGACGATCTTGCAGACTAGGGTCTTTGTAACTGCTCATTAAATCTCCTGTGTTGATTTGACCGCCAGGCGTCTACGCGACAACCGATGACGCCAAACCGGGTTCCTCGGCATGATCGCCGACATTCTTACGCACTCTCATCCGGCAAACAAAAAAGCCGCCCTATTGAGGCGGCCTTTAAAAGCGGTTGCGGGAACCCGCAGCCAGCGCTACTTGCAGTTGTCTCAAGCTTGGCTACCGCGTCGGTGCGCTACTTGACGAACTGACCATCCATCTTTGCGTTTGATTACGCAACTTGGCGGTGCAAGTCAACCAAAACGGCGATAAATCGCGGTCAATTCACTCTTCGCCAGCCCCTTTCTGGGCGCCCGCGCGCTCGGTAACACCCCTGACCGTCATCGCTTCGCGCGTTTTGGCGACAATCGCAGGCGGCGTCGCATTGATACGCTGCACCACCCTCTGCAGCGCCTCGCCTGACAGGGGCTCGATGATCATGACCTGCTTCTCTGCCTGGCCGAGGAATTCCGGGTCCGTCATGGTCTGATCGAAGGCGCGCCGCAGGGCGTTCAGGCGGTCCAACGGCATGCCTGGCGGGCCAGCGAATGGGTATTCGAAGGCATGGTTGGAGGAGACGAACTCGAAGATCTGGCGCTGCTCGTCATTCTGCGCCATTTCGGTGAGCAGCGGCACATGCGGCAGGTCCGCATCCTTCGCTGTGCCGACCTGTAACAGTGCCACGATCTTGCCGTCCTGGATCCAGTCGGGCTTGGCCGTCTTGTAACTCGACCAATAAGCGCCTCCCCTGCCCTGCACCTCGCCCAACTCGAGAGCGAGATTGATCATATTGCCCGCCTCATAGCCGGTCACGATCTTGAACCTGGTGCCGAGCATAGCATTGACGAGCGCGGGATAGGTCGCCGTAGTGCCGGCGGCGCCCGAGGCGCCCATGATGACTTCTTTGGTCTTCGCTTCCTCGATGGTGCGCACACCCGCGGTATGCCAGACGATGAACGTGCTGACCACCCGGCTCGCGCTGCCGATCCAGGAGAGCTCATCGGATTTGAACTGGATACCCGTCTGCCCCATCATTTGATAGAAGGGCATGGCACTGTTGAAGGTACCGATCAGCGTGCCGTCCTTCGGCGCGACGGCGTAGAGATAGTTGACCGCCTTGATGCCGGACGCACCGGGCATCGCCTGGACGATGAATGTGGGCTTGCCAGGAATGTGGTTGCCCATGAAGCGCCCGACCAGCCGACCATAATTGTAGAAGCTGCCGCTCGCGCCGGTGCCGACGATGATCCTGAGCTGCTGGCCTTCATAGAATTTGGTGACATCCTGCGCCGCCGCGGCGGACGCATCGATCATCGCGCCCAATCCAATCGCGCAAGCGAGCCATCGGGAGCAATTCATGCCTTTAGCCTCCCCTATGACCGAGCCCGCTCTATGCCGAGCGCTCTTCGGTCGCACATTTTTCGTTATCATCCGAGTCGCACGCATGCCTCTCCCGCCATGGAGGATACGCTCACCGTGGCGGCACGCTAGTCTCTAGACTTGGTCACGTTCTGACGTGAACTCCTCGCGGTACAGTCCCGCGGCTTCAACGATCGGCCGATCGCTGACCGAAAACAGATAGGCCGGCTCGTTGGAGTGGTTCTCGTGCCAATGCCATTGCCAAGACGGCACGACGAACACATCCTTGTTCTGCCAGGCCAGTTGCGTTTCCTTGCCGGATCCCACCATCGTCACGCCAGAGCCGTCGTAGACGTGATAGATCCAAAGGCCGGTATGACGGTGCGGCTTGGTGATCTCGCCGGGGCGGAGCATCTGGATATAGCAGGTGGCGTTCCGCAGGGTATGCCCGCCGGTCACCGGGTTCCTGTACTCCAGCAGTACGCCATCGTGTGGGTCGTTCTCACTATTCTGCGCCATGATCTGCAGGGTCGCCTGCGTGTCTTGCCATGGATAGTGGAACGGCACCGCCCAGTCCTCATCTCCCGGCTGTCTGAGAGATACCGTAGCGGCGCAACGAAAAACCGTGTGGCTTGGTCAGCGGCTGTACCCGTCCGTCGCGCCACTTTTCGAAGAAGCGCGCATCGAGCATGCGCACGAGTCCGGCGTCGAGCGAATCGATCCAGATGATGGGATCGACCGTGTTGTTGGTATGGTCGTGCCACACCCAGTTCGGCTGGGTGAGAAGATCGCCGGGCGCCATGGTCATGGGTTCGCCGTTCGAGGTGGTATAGGCGCCCTGGCCCTGAACCACGAACCGTAGTGCCGAGGGCGTGTGATGGTGCGCCTCGGCGCTCTCCCCTGGCATGACAATCTGAAAGCCAAGAGAGATTGTCTGGGAGCGCGTCTGCAAACCGACGAACCGGCGCGCGGAATCGTCACCCAGGTTAACCACCTCGGCGGCTTCCATCAGCAGCGGATAGATGTCCGCCCAGCGCCATAGACGGGGCATAGGCTTCGGCTGTTCCGGCCGCTCCTGCCAGAAGCCGCGAACGCCGAGCCGCTCGAATTCGGCATGCAGCGAATCGATGCGCGGGTTGCGCACGACGGCATCCATATGACATCCCCTCTGCGTTTCCGTGTGCGGCGGGCCTTCAGGAGCCAGGGCCATTATCATCGACGCTAGGACCCGGCCCCCTCGGTGTAAACTTGAGTTTCGGTGGAGCTAGATCAAGTTTTGCTTGATCTAGCTCCACCGTGCGGCGGGCTACGCGCCAGGGGTCAGCAATGCATCCCGCAACCGCTTGAACAGGGCGGGGCGAGATCCGGCCCTTTGGTAAATCGCCGAAAACGTGCCCGTGCCGAGATAACGGCTGAGGTCGCGGAAATGCAGATTGGCCAACGTGGCGCGCCGCGTGCAGAAGGTGTGCACGAGCCCGACGCCGATCCCTACCTCGACGAATTCGCACGCCGTCTGACAATTCCCCGCCTCGATGAAGCTGCCGGGCACCACGCCCGCCTTGGTGAAGGCGGCGTCGATCATCCGTCGCGACGATAGATTGCCTGACAAGGACACCAGTTTATAGCGCGCTATCTCCTCCAGCCGCGGACTCCGGCGCCGGGCGAGCGGATGGTCCAATGGACATACCAGCGATATGGAGCTTTCGATGATGGGCTCCGTCTCCAGGATGTTCGGTACTTTCATGAAGCGGCCGATGGCCATGTCGATATCGCCGCGTTCGACCGAGCGCAACGCGTCGGATGAGCTTCGGATGTAGATGCCGAGCTCGATATCGGGATAGAGCTTGAGGAAATCACTGATCTTGGGGATGAAGTACCAGGCCAAATCGCTATTGACCGCGATCGACATCCGTCCGCTCGGCACCGTCTCGAGCGTCGAATCGCCGATGACCTTGCCGATGCTATCGAAAATGGCTTCCGCGCTCGCGGCAAATCGTTCTCCCGCCGCCGTCAGGACCAGTCGATTCGGCAACCTTTGAAAAAGCTGGACGCCCAGTTGCTCCTCCAAGCGACGGATGCTGAAGGAGACTGCGGACATCGTGATGTTGAGCTTCGTGGAGGCCCGGCGCAGGCTGCCGTGCCGTGCAACGAGATAGAACGCGCGCAGCTTCCTGAGATCCAGCGTGTCGAGGTCCATGCTCGGGCGGCCTCCCAGGCCGCGGCAGCGCGGCGTGCCCTAGGTCAAGCAAAACTTGAGCTACCCACACTATATCTCAAATTTACAAGAACCTGCAATCGACCTAGCGTACAACGAAACAACAGCAACGGAGGCTTCGCCTCCTGCATGCAGTAGAAAAAATACGGGAGGGAACGTCTCGGACGCGCCAGACAATACTGGGCGGGCCTGCGCAGCGAGAACCGGCTCATTTCGCATGATTGCGATATGACGTCCCGCAGGCCGGTCCGCGCCCTGCGAGAGCGGCTTCGTATTTTGCCCGATTAAGGAAATGACCATGAGCACGATGATGGAACGAGCCAGGCAGTCCGATGTGAAGCGCAAGTACAACTACATTTCGGCGGATTCGCACCTCGAAATGCCGACCGATTGCTGTGCTCATTGGGTGCCGGAGAAATACCAGGAGTGGGTCCCGCGCAAGGTCAACCTTCCTGACGGTGGCGAAGGATTCGTCATCAAGAATTCGAAGCCCGCCGTCGCCCACCAAAGCCTGTTCGCCGGCCATGCCATTGAGGAATTCACGCCATTCGGCACGCCATGGACGGGCGTCGGCACGGGCTCGCCTAAGCAGCGACTGGGCGAGCAAGACGCCGACGGAATCGACGCGGAAATCCTCTATGCCTCACCTCAGTTTCTGAGGTTGTGCCGCCAGATCACCGATGTCGAGGCCTACAACACCGTTCTGCGCGCTTATAACAATTGGCTTGCGCAGGAATACTGCGCTGCGGCTCCGGACCGGCTCTTGGGTGTCGGCGTGCTGCCCGTGTCGACCATCGATGCGGCGGTAGCGGAATTGAAGCATTGCAAGGCGCTCGGCCTGCCCGCGGTGAATCTCGCCGCGTTTCCGGCAGGGCACCGCTATCCCTCTACCGAGGACGACATATTCTGGGCAGCGGCGCTCGATTACGAGATGCCCCTCACCGCCCATGTTTCGATGTCGGCAAGAGACGATTCGAAAGAACCGGTGTTCGTCTATGCGAAAACGCCAATGGCCGCCGAGTGGACGCAGGTGGATTTTGCCCAGCGCTGCTACCGCTATGGTCTGCGCGGCGCGACCAATGCGGTGCAGATGATCCTGCATGGCGTGTTCGACCGCTTTCCAGGCCTCAACATCTACTTTGCCGAAAATCAGATCGGCTGGATTCCCTTGTTTCTACAGCAGCTCGATCGCCAGTACAGTCGCAACTATCACTGGGCCATGCGTGAGCTCGATCTTGCACCTCTGAAACGGCCACCGAGCGAATATGTCAATCAGCATTGCTATTGGGGCTTTTTCGACGACCCTACCGGCATCCGCCTGCTCGACAAGATCGGGATCGACCGCGTCATGTGGAGCACGGATTTTCCGCATGTCGAGTGCGCTTGGCCTGAGTCCCTGAAGCTGATCGACGAGACGTTCACGAACGTGACCGAGGAGCAGCGCTGGAAGATCACGGCGGGGAACGCAATCGAATACTTCAAACTGGATCAAAGATAATCAGCTGATCCGAATCAGCGGGATCATATCCAGTACAGGAGAGCACAAGACCACGAAGCGAGGACTTGCCAGGTAGGCGCGCGTCAATGGGGAGAGAGCGATGAAACGATTGCGCCTATTCGGTCTGGTATTGTGTGGCGGCGCCGCGGTCCTGCAGGCGTCTCCGGCCCACGCTCAGGAGGTCGATAACTTCTACCAGGGACGGCAGATCAAGTTGATCGTCGGCGCGGCGCTCAGCGGCAGCTTCGGCGTGCGGGCGCGTCTGGTCTCACGTCACATGGGAAACTACATTCCCGGCAAGCCCAGTATGGTGCCACAGGCGATCAGCGGCGCGTCGGGCGTCGGCGCGGCCAGTTATGTCCACTCGGCGCCGAAGGACGGCCTCACCATCGCGACGTTCAATAGCGCCTTGCCCTTCTTCAGGCGATGGAGCAATCGGGCATCACCTTCAACCTCAATGACCTATCCTGGATCGCCAGTCTCGGCCGCGTGGTCAGCGTCATTATCGTTTGGCATACGGCGGGCGTCAAAACCATTGAAGACGCGAAGAAGACCGAGGTGATCATGGGTGCCACCGGCGTGCGCGGTACCACGGCCACCTATCCGGCGCTGCTCAACAACATGTTCGGCACGAAGTTCAAGATCATCACCGGCTACGAGACCAACGCCAATCTCTACCCGGCCCTGGAGCGCGGCGAGGTCCAAGGCGTCGGTGGCGCCTACTGGACATCCTACAAGGCAGCCAAGCCGGATTGGATTCGCGACGGCCAGATCTTACCGCTGCTGCAGATGAACACCCACAAGGACCCCGACCTGCCGAATGTCCCGCTCGTGACGGAATTGGCGCAGACCGACGAGCAGCGCAAAGTTCTTGACTTCATTCTCTCCAACACGAGCTACGAATATCCCTACGCCGCCTCGCCGGGAATCCCGCCGCAACGCCTCCAGACCTTGCGCCGTGCCTTCAACCAGATGGTCAAGGATCCGGCGTTCCTGTCCGAGGCGTCCAGACAGCTCATCGAGGTGGAGCCGCTGACGGGTGAGGAGTTGCAGAAGGTCGTCAGCAGCATTATTCAGACGCCGCCCGACATCGTGGCCAAGGCGAAGGACGTGATGACGCCCCGCAGCGAGCAAAGCAAGCCGGGCGCCAAGCCGGCAAAGGGTGAGGAATAAGGCCCAAAAAAAATCAGCCGACCAAACGCTGCTCGGCAACCCGAGCAGAATAACGGCTCGCAGGGGCCTCACCGGATAGAGAGAACGGAATGCCGCGTAAGCTTACCGACCGCCGCGATCCGACATCTATTGCTCCATGACCGATGGCGCGAAGAGCTCTTCCAGCTTCATCAGGCGCGGCGTCAGCCCTTGTTCGAACGAATACTGGGCCGTCGTCTCGAGCGTTTTCCGGTTGGCCGCGATGCCATGGGTGACGATGGGCGTGGCCAGCGCCTTGCGCGCCTCGGGCGGCAGCAGACCGGTCTCGAGGTGATACTCGACGGCTTCCTTGCGGGCCTTCTCGGCCAGCTCGTTCGCCTTTTGGAAGGCCTTGAAGATATTGAGCACAATCCAGGGATGCCGCTCGGCGATCTCGCGCTTCACCACCATGCAGTGATTGATCGGGTAGATCCCGGTCTTCTTGAAAAACCGAACTCCCTCGGCGTGAGGATCGGGGAACAGGGTCTTGAAGTCCGGGTGGCGGTATAGATCGGCGTTCGAGCGATCGACCAGATTGTTGGTGCCGGCGAGATAGCGGATCGCGCCATCGAGTTTGCCGTCGAGCAGCATCTGCCCCATGTTTGTGTCGTTCGGAATGAAGTTGAGCTTCACGTCCGACGGCGGCTTGAAGCCGATGGCGGCGCCCTGGCTATGGTCGTCGTTGCGCTCCATCCAGAATTCCATGTCGCGCGGATGGATGCCGTATTCGTGCTGCAGATAGCCGCGCGTCCAGAGCGCCGCCGTCTGCTGATATTCCGGCACGCCCATCTTCCGGCCCTTGAGATCGGCCGGCTTGTCGATGCCGCGGTCCTTGCGCACCAGCACGCCGACCTGGAACATCCGGCGCGTGGTGAAGATCGGCAGCGCGACCCAGCGGTCGTCGCCGCCGGCCACCGCCATCATCAGCCCCGACATGGACATTTCCGAGACGTCGAAATCGCCGAAGCGCAACTGGCGCCAGAACAGCTCCGAGGCGTGCACCGACGTGCAGATGAATTCGATGCCGTCGGGCTTCACCTTGCCCTCGAAGATCGGCCGCGTGCGCGGATTGTCGGCCATACCGATACTGAGTTGCAGCTTCATTGAGATTTATTCCCAGGTCGCGAAAGCCATGCCGCAGCCGGTCCCCGCTTCGGAGCGGGTGGCGGGCACGTAATCGATCAGGTTCATTTGCAAATCGGTCTCCGCCAGGATGCCGGCGACCGTGATCCAGTTCTTCGTTTCCGAGGTGCCGGAGCGGAACATGCTGTGCGGCTCGGCGAAGATCGTCGCGGTGTCGCGGTTCTTCATCGCCGTCAGCATGCGGCGGTCGAATTCCTCGTCGACGACGAAATGGCTGATGCCGCCAGACGCGCAGACCGCCACCCGCTTGTCGGCGTTCCATTTCCGGATCGCGCGGCCGATCGACAGGCCGAATTCGTAGCACCGCTTGGCGGTCGGCTGATTGGGCGGAAAATAGGTATTGAGCAGGATCGGCACGACCGGAACCGGCCGGTCCTTCATGATGCGGCGATAGATGAAACCGACGGCGTGCCCGATGCCGATTGGCCCCCGCTCGTTGGCGCGCTGCTTCGCCGAGATGGCGACGTCGAATTCGTCATCGATCGCCTGCTCGATGATGGCATGGGCAAGATCCCGCGGCACCGGATAGACCTGGTCCTCGGGGGGCTGGTTGGCCGCCATGGCGACCTGAATGCCGGGACTCTTCGATGCGAATTTCACCGGATCGATCGCGGTGTTGATCACCTGACCGGCGCAGTAAACCGTGAATGACGGCTGGATGTCGTCATGGAACCACTCATGCTGGTCGTCGCCGACCACCACCACCACGTCGGGCGCGACCGCGGCGGTCTTCTCGGCCAGCCGGTCCAGCGCGCGCTGATTGCGCGCATGCCGCTCCTGGCGCGTTTCGAGCGACATTTCCGATTCGAAATCCCTCTCGCCCCGCCGCGCCTCGACAAGCTCTGGGAAGGTGTAGTTGCGGCCGCGGAAAGGATGGCTCGGATTCTTGCGGTCGTCGGCCGCGCGCAGGTCCCACTTTTCGGGCGGCGTCGACAACAGCGGCCCATGGGATGATCCGAAGCCGTAAACGATCTTGGCCATATGCGTTATTTCGTCCTGTCAAACGAGTTTAAGGGCAAGCCGCACAAGTGACTGCGGCTTGCCCTTGCGGCCCGATAGCCGGGCCCAGACTCCGCGGTCTCATGTCAGCGGGGTGCGGTTTCCGCCGGTGGGCGACTTCGCCCAATAGCCCGACCATGTATCCTGCACTGTTTTTTGCAACTCGTCGCCCAGCATGCCCTCGTCCCTTACCACCGCAGGCTTGCCGACGATCGTATCGGCGAATGGCAGGAAATCTTGCGATTGCAGCGCCTTGTGGACCGGCACCGCGAAGGTTTCGGCATATTGCATGAGCTGTCCCTCGCGGCTCAAAATCCAGTTGACGAACAGGCGCGCGGCATTCTTGCGCGGCGATTTGTCCAGCATGACGATCTGCGACGTGCTGATCGGCACCGGGATCGGGCAGTGATAGCTGATCGGCGCGCCCTTCGTGGCATAGCGCTGCGCCGTCCATTCCGGGGCCGGAATATTGGCGGAGAACTCGCCGGCCACCGTAAGCGCGGTCATCTGGGTCATGCCCTCCTTGCGCTTCTGCGGCTTGACCTCGTTGAACAGGCGGCGCGTGAAATCCTGGCCCCATTTTTCGCCGTTGGCGCTCCACAGGCTGAGCAGCCAGGCGTTCGGGTGGTCGGAGATGCCGAGCTGGCCGTTGCGCCAAATCGGATTGTTCAGCAGGTCTTCCCATTTCTCGGGCAGGTCCTGCTTCTTCACCTTCTCGGTGTTGTAGGCCATGCAGCGGAACGACAGCTTGAAGCTGGCCCACGAGCCATCCGAAGCGACATAGTCGCTCATCACGCTCGCGAAGGCCGGCAGCTCGCGCATATCGGCGAGCGCCTTGGCCTCGACGAACTGCGGCATGGCGTCGGCGATGCTGGTCAGCACGTCGGCGAGGTAGCGGCCTTCGGCGAGGGCCACCAGCACGCGCGTGCCGCGCCCCGCCGTGCCGCTGCGGTCATACTTCAGGGTGACGCCTGGATAACGCTCCTTGAACGGCGCCGTCATGACCGAGAACTCGCGCTCGTTCCAGGTGCCCGCAATCAAGATTTCCTTTTCCTTGACCGCGCCGTCGAGCCAGTCTTTGGGCACCGCGAGTTCCCGGTCGAGCCCGTCGAGCGCCGAGGCCTCGAGCTTGAGGCCGGCGAGCGCCTTCTGCGTCGCCTTGGGCAGATCGGCCGCGACGGCACCCTGGACGGCCGTCAACATCAGTGCCGTTGCGGCAACCATCACTCCCTTGTGCATGTTCCGTCTCCCTGCCTTGTATCTGTTTTCCGTTTCGAGTTTTTCGATCGCGCTCGGACGCGGCGCCATCAGGCGCCCTGCTTCAGCTTCCTGCGATTGGCATCGCCGCCATACAGGCCCATTTCGGCGTTGCGGGTCGCCTTGCCGCGCTCGAGGACGTCTTCGCCTTCCTTGGCCGTGGCGAAGCGCGCTTCGACTTCGACGCGATAGTTGTCGGGATCGAGGAAGAACCAGTTGACGATCCCTGGCTCGCGCTTGTGGCCCACCGGCCCTTCGACCTCGATGCCGCAGGGACTTGATGTATTCGATGGTCTCCTCGGCCTTGGCCGGGATCGACGCGATAGGCCCAGTGGATGGCGTGCGGGATGTCGAGCTTCGGCTCGTCGGGCGGCCGCTTGATGATCGGAAGGCCGAAGTCGCCGATATAGAGCTTCATCAGCGGATTCGCGGACTTGTCGTTGCGCCACGCCACGCGCGCGCCGAACACCTTCGTGTAGAACTCGGTCGTGCGGTCGAGATCCTCGACGTAGAACCCGCTGTGGCTGATGCCCGTGATGGTCTGGCTCACATTCATGACTGTCTCCTCTGTCATCCGACGGGCCCGGAAGGCCCCAATGTCATTCAGCAGCGGCTCTGCCCGTGGCGAGGACGCGCTTGCAGAAGCTCGGACCGTCCTCGTGATCCTCGATGTATCCCGATGTGCAGACGAAATCGGCGAACGGATTGTCGGCCGGCGTGCGGATCAGGCCGGGCGCTTCCTTGCCCTCCTGCATCTCGCGGATCGCCTTCAGCAGGATCCTGCGCACGGCGACGATCACCATGTCGCTCGCGCCGAGATACTCCTTGGTGCGGTCCTGGATGGGCCCTTGGGTTTCGATGGCGAACGCGTCCTGCGAGGGGAAATGCATGCCCATGCCGCCCCAGCTGCCGTGCTTCTGTTCCTTGCGGTCCTGCAGGTAGCGGTTCTCTGGCCGGCGGACATGGCGCATTGTCGGGCGCGACATTCTCGGCGCGGTTTTTCCGTAGCCGCTCCTTGTTGAGCGGCTGCGAGTGGCGATAGAAGAATTCGAACCGGCAATGGCTGAAGTCGTCGATCGGCACATACCAGCGGCCCTGGTAGCCGGATTCGCCGGTCGACGTGGATGGCGTCGCGCCGCACGGATAAACGTAATTGTTGACCCGCAGATACTTGCGGCCGTTCGGCGCGTCGTGAAGCGCATAGATCCGCATCCCGGCGCTGGTCGGTTCGGTGCTGACGTGGGGCGGCTCGATGCCTCTGAGCGCGGCGATGTCGGAATCCGAACGCTCGCTCGGCGTTCCGGCGGGCCGGCGATGCAGATAGGTCGTATGCACAGGGTCGGTCGAACTCTCCAGGCCCTGCAGCCAGTTGCACATCTGGACGACGCGGAATGTCAGCCGGTTGGCTTCGGGCCCCGTCAGGAATTGGAGGTCGGGGATCATGGGCGGCTCGCCCTTGCCCAGATAGGCCCAGATCGCGCCGCCCTTCTCCTGCACGGGATAGGACGGTCATCGGCACGCTGTCGCAGAACTTCTGTCCGTTCCGCCGGCTGGTCGATGCACTTGCCATGGATGTCGAACAGCCAGCCGTGATAGAGGCAGCGCAGGCCGCCGTCCTCGACCCGGCCGTAGGACAGGTCGGTGCCGCGATGGGGACAGAACTGCTGGATCAACCCGAGGCGATCCTTGTCGTCGCGGAACAGCACCAGGTCTTCGCTCATGATGCGGATCGGCAGCGGATCGCCGCCGGGCGGCATCTCCTCGGCGGCCGCGATCGGCTGCCAATAGCTGCGCAGGAATTCGCCGCACGGCGTACCCGGCCCGGTCTGCGTCAGCAAGTCGTTCTGCTCTTTGGTCAGCATGTGAAGTGTCCTGTTTTCCCGAACGCGCCGTCGGCTATTTCTTTGGTTCGTCCTTCATCTTGAATTCGCCCTCCTTGATCGCCCGTTGTGCGGCCGCGACGATCTCCGGCGGCGAAGCATAGACCTCTGTCAGGATCTGATGAATCTCCTCGCCGGATTTCGGGTCGTTGATTTCGAGGCGGCGCTTTGCCGCATCAGCGAGAAACGCGGGATCCTTGGCCATCGCCATGAAGGCGCGCCTCACCACGGCGAGGCGATCCGCCGGCACCCCGGCCGGCATGACATAGGGCCGCCCCAGGGATTGATTGGCAAAGATGATCTTCAACGCCTGCTTGTCGCTTTCGGTCTTGGCGAGGTCGATGACCAACGGCACGTCGGCCGGAATGTCCGCATTCTTCTGCAAACCGACTTGCATCAGGAGCTTGAGCTTTCCGCTTTCCACCCAATCCGCACGCGAGGCTTTCAGGGTCGACCAGGACCAGCCAACGCGCCCCTCGACTTCGCCGCGCTCGATGGCGAGATTCTGGCCGCCGTCCCCGCCATAGCAGCAGACCTGCTGGAACTGGGTTCCGAGGAAGCTGTTGAGCGCGCGGGCGCCGATGCCGCCTTGGGCGCCGGCCATCGCCACGATCGTCGGCCTCGTCCGTACCTCTTCCCAGGACTTGATACCGGTGGTGTGCCACACCGCGGCGACGCCGATTTCCGTGTTCAAGCTGCCGATCCAGTTGAACTCCAGCGGCGTCTTGTAAGGCGCCTTCGACTCGCTGCCGTAGAGGAGAGGCTCCATCGCGACATTGCGGTCGACCGCCGCCCACGCGATGCCGTCGCGGCGCGCCGCCTCGTGGATGAAGTTCATGGCGCGCATGCTTGCGGCGCCCGGCATGTTGCGGGGAATGATGGCGGGATGCCCGGGAATGAAGCGGCCGATATTCTCCGCCAGCAACCGGGCGTAGATATCGTATCCGGTGCCGGCCTCATAGCCGATATAAAACTCAATGGTCTTGCCCGCATAGAAATCCGCGTCCTGCGCCGCAGCGGCGGACGCAAGGCCGGTCCAGAGCACGGCCGCCGAGACGCTGGCGAGAAGCGGACGGCCTTTGCCTGCCCTCTTCCGGTGATACCCCTTCGCGCGATTGCGCATTCCTCGTCCTCCCAAGACTTTATTCGTGCACCATGTCGGCAGGCGTCTTTCGATCAAAGCGCCTGTCTGAGATTTGTTTTTGGATCCGCGAACACGATCGCCTCACTCCGCCGCGGTCGTGCCGGCCAGAACACGACGGCAATGACTGGGCCCATCCTCATCGTCCTGGATCGGGCCTTCGAAGCAGATGAAATCCGCCAAATAGGTTTGCGGATTGCCGTGGATCAGGCCGGGCGCTTCGCCACCGGCCTGCATCTGCTGGATCGCCTTGAGCAGCGTGCGGAACATGGCCACGATGACCACATCGCTCGAACCGAGATACTCCCTGGTGCGATCACGGATCGCGCCCTGGCTTTCGATCGCGAATGCATCCTGGGCCGGAAAATAATCGCCCATGCCGGAGAAGCTGCCGCCCGGACTCTTCTGCTCCCTGCGATCCTGCAAATAGCGGTTCTCCGCCCGGCGGATATGACGGTTGTCGGGTGCCACGTTCTCAAGCGCGAAACTTCTTCAGCGCCGCCTTATCCACCGGCTGCGAATGGCGATAGAGAAACTCGAAGCCATAATGGCTGTGGTCGTCGATCGGAACATACCAGCGCCCTTGATATCCGGCGCTGGCGTTGCCCGTCGAAGGTGTCGCGCCGCAGGGATAAACGTAATTGTTCACCCGCAGGTATTTGCCGCCGTTCGCAGACCTGTGAAGGGCGTAAATCCGCATGCCGAAGCTTGTGCTTTCGGTCGTGACCTCCGGCGGCTCGGTGCCCCGCATGGCGACGATGTCGAAGCCCGAGCGGATGCTGCGCGTGCCGACGGGCCGGCGATGCAGATAGGTCGTGTGCGCGGGGTCGAGCACGCTCTCCAGGCCCTGCAGCCAGTTGCACATCTGCTTGGTGCGAAACGTCTGGCGATTGGCCTCGGGCGCGGTCAGGAACTGGAAATCGGGGATCATGGGCGGCTCGCCCTTGCCCATATAGGCCCAGATCGCAGCCGCCCTTCTCCTGCACGGGATAGGCGTCATCGGCACGCTGTCGCAGAACTTCTTCCGTTCCGCCGGCTGGTCGAGGCACTTGCCATGGATGTCGAACAGCCAGCCGTGATAGAGGCAGCGCAGGCCGCCGTCCTCGACCCGGCCGTAGGACAGGTCGGTGCCGCGATGGGGACAGAACTGCTGGATCAACCCGAGGCGATCCTTGTCGTCGCGGAACAGCACCAGGTCTTCGCTCATGATGCGGATCGGCAGCGGATCGCCGCCGGGCGGCATCTCCTCGGCGGCCGCGATCGGCTGCCAATAGCTGCGCAGGAATTCGCCGCACGGCGTACCCGGCCCGGTCTGCGTCAGCAAGTCGTTCTGCTCTTTGGTCAGCATAGGGAGGACGCTCCGTCTCGATCGCGGCCGGACTGTTCACATACTTGCGTCATTGCGCAGCGGCCAGTTCCGGCGTTCGTGTCCCGTTGAGTGTCTTGGTCAGATAGTCGCGCGCCACATCGGTGCCGCCGGCGGTGTGCGGAACACCGGCGAGGCCGAGTCCCATCTCCACGCCGGACAGCGCGCCCAGCAATGTGAGTTCGTTGCAGACGCCGAGATGGCCGATGCGAAACAGCTTGCCGGCGACTTTCGACAGGCCGGCGCCGAGCGACATGTTGCATTTCTCGAGCACGATCTCGCGGAAGCGGTCCGCATTGTGCCCTTGCGGCATCAACACCGCGGTCAGGACCGGCGAGTATTCGGCCGGCTCCAGGCAGAAGACTTCGAGGCCCCAGGCGCGCACCGCGGCGCGCGTCGCCCCGGCAAGGCGCTCGTGGCGGGCAAACACCGCGCCCAGACCCTCCTCGAGCAACATGGCGATGGACTCGCGCAAGCCGTAGAGCAGGTTGGTCGCCGGCGTGTAGGGGAAGAAGCCGCTCGCGTTCGGCTTCAGCATGTCCTCCCAATCCCAATAGGAGCGCGGCATCTTGTTGGTTTTCGCCGCCGCGCACGCCTTGGCGGAAATCGCGTTGAAGCCGAGGCCCGGCGGCAGCATCAGTCCCTTCTGCGAGCAGCAGACGGTCACGTCGACGCCCCATTCCTCGTGACGGTAATCGATCGAGCCGAGCGACGAGATGGTATCGACCAGCAGAAGTGCCGGATGACGCGCGTGGTCGATCGCCCGCCGGACATCGGCGATGCGGCTCGTGACGCCGGTGGAAGTCTCGTTGTGGACCACCATCACGGCCTTGATCGCGTGCGCGCGATCCTCCGCCAGCCGCGCCTCGATCGCCGCTGCGCTGGCGCCGTGCCGCCAGTCGCTGGGAATGAGCTCGACCTCGATGCCCCAGCGCGAGGCCATTTGCTGCCACATCATGGAGAAGTGGCCGGTCTCGGCCATCAGCACCTGGTCGCCGGGCGACAGCGTATTGACGATCGCCGCCTCCCAGGCGCCGGTGCCGGACGACGGATAGATGATCACCGGGCCGGAGGTCTGAAACACGCGCTGGCAGCCATCCAGCACCTCTTTGCCGAGGCGCGCGAATGCCGGCCCGCGATGATCGATGACGGGCGACGCGATCGCGCGCAGCACGCGGTCGGGGACCGGGCTGGGACCGGGAATTTGCAGAAAATGGAGCCCTACGCCTTCGCTCATGCGCCCCCCTGACGCGTGGTGGCCGCTGGAGCGGCTGATTGTTATGGTGAAAATATTGCATTCAAAACCGAGGGGCGCAACGTGAATCTGTAATTCAATAATGGACACCCGGCTGAGGAGCGGCTATTCCTGCTTCATGTCCGATTTGGCCCCCCTCGCCAGCGATTCGGCGTTGCCGGCACGTCCGCCCACCGGCGTCAGAGCGAGCGTGCCCAGCGCCAGCGCGTCCCTGCACGGCGAGGTTCTCGTCCGGCTGCGCGACTACATCGTCGAGGGCAACCTGCCCGACGGCGCGCGCATTCCGGAGCGCCAACTCTGCGAGATGTTCGGGGTGTCGCGGACGCCTCTGCGCGAGGCCCTGAAGGTCCTGGCTTCGGAAGGCGTCGTCGATCTGCTGCCCAACCGCGGCGCCCGCGTGCGCACCCTGAACGCCCGGGATATCCGCGAACTGTTCGACCTCATGGCCGGGCTGGAAGGGCTGGCCGGCCGCCTCGCCTGCGAGTTCGATCACGGACGACGAGATCGCCGAGGTCGAGCGCCTCCATCATCAAATGTACGGCTGCTATCTGCGCCGCGACATGCACGGCTATTTCGAAGCCAACCAGGCGATCCACCGAACCATCGTCGCCGCCGCGCGCAACACCGCACTGGCCACGGCCTACGACAGCTACACGGCGCGCATCCGGCGCATTCGCTACGGCGCCAACCTGGCGCGCAAGCGCGACCGTTGGGGCGAGGCGATGCGCGAGCACGAAGCCATTCTCGATGCCCTGCGCCGACGCGCCGGCGGCGAATTGAGCGATATTCTGTTTCTGCATCTGCGCAACAAGCAGACGGCGGCCATCGAGCAGTTGACCGACCGCCAGCGCGCCTAGACCGCGGCTGTTACAGGCCGCCTCGCCGTCAATTTTGCATTCAAATCCCGAGCTGCGGCGGAGGACAGCCTAACATGGCGGGACTCCTCCCTGTTCGCGGCGTCGGCCAAAACGCCGCGCGTCTTCCATCACACAACCAAAAAGCCGCCTTCTTTCGAGGACGGCTTTCAGGTTATTGATGGTTGCAGGGGGGCGTCGCGAACCATGTCGAACGCTCGTGTACGGGACTGAACAATCTCAATCCCGCGCCGACAGGCTCTTTGCCGAACTGGACGAGCTAACCTTGGGCGGCTTCGGCCAAGCCTTCTCAGCAATTGAACCATCGCGGCTCGATGGAATACTAGCAAGAGCAGAAGAAAGCCCGTTAAGGTTACAATTGCACTTGGGATTACATCAAACTGCGTCTATCCCTTCGGGACGTTCAAGTTTACGGCGGTTAGCATGACTTTGCCCGAGGCCCAAGGCCTGTACGACCCACGTAATGAGCACGACGCCTGCGGCGTCGGCTTTGTCGCGCATATCAAGGGCCAAAGATCCCACGGTATCATCACCCGCGGACTGGAGATTCTGGTCAACCTCGACCACCGCGGCGCGGTCGGCGCCGACGCCCTGGTCGGCGACGGAGCCGGCTGTCTGATCCAGATTCCCGACGCCCTGCTGCGCGATTGGGCCGGCAAGAACAACCTCACGCTACCCGACGCCGGCCATTACGCGGTCGCCATGTGCTTCATGCCGCGCGACGCGAAGGCGCGCGACGAAGTGGTTCGCCATTTCGAGCATTTCATCAAGGCCGATGGCCAAACCCTGCTCGGCTGGCGCGACGTCCCGGTCGACCTCACCGGTCTCGGCACGCGCGTCATCGAGGCCATGCCGGTCATCCGCCAGGCGATTGTCGCGCGCAATCCCAAGATCAAGGACCAACAGGCGTTCGAGCGCAAGATTCTGGCGATCCGCAAGCAGACCTTGAACAGCCTGCGAGACCTGGAGACGAAGCGCAAGATTTCCGGCCTGACCGAGTTCTACATGTCGTCGTTCTCGACCCGCACGGTGGTCTACAAGGGCCTCCTGCTCGCCACCCAGGTCGGCAGCTTCTACGAAGACCTGCGCAATCCGCTCACGGTCTCGGCGCTGGCGCTCGTCCATCAGCGCTTCTCGACCAACACCTTCCCGTCGTGGCGCCTGGCGCATCCCTACCGCTTTCTCGCCCACAACGGCGAAATCAACACGGTCCGCGGCAACGTCAACTGGATGGCGGCGCGGCGCGGTTCGATGGCCTCCGACCTGCTGGGTCCCGATCTCGACAAGATGTGGCCGTTGATCCCGCACGGCCAGTCCGACACCGCCTGCATCGACAACGCGCTCGAACTGCTCGTCGCCGGCGGCTACTCCCTGTCGCACGCGATGATGATGCTGATTCCCGAGGCCTGGGCCGGCAATCCGCTGATGGATCCCAAGCGCCGTGCGTTCTACGAATATCACGGCGCGTTGATGGAGCCGTGGGACGGCCCCGCCGCGATCGCCTTCACCGACGGCCGCCAAATCGGCGCGACACTCGACCGCAACGGTCTGCGCCCGGCGCGCTACATCGTTACCAATGACGACTACGTCGTGCTCGCCTCCGAGGCCGGCGTGCTGGCGGTTGCGGAAGAAAACATCAAGCACAAGTGGCGTCTGCAACCGGGCAAGATGCTGCTCATCGACCTCGAGGAAGGCCGCATCATCGGCGATGACGAAATCAAGAGCAAGCTCGCCGACGAGCACCCCTATGAGGAGTGGCTGCGCAACACCCAGTGCAAGCTCGAAGAGCTGCCCGACCCAGCCGACGCGGGCAACGTCGTCCGCGCCAACGATTCGTCCACCCTGCTGCACCGCCAGCAGATGTTCGGCTATACCCAGGAAGACCTGAACATCTTTCTCGAGCCGATGGCCAAGGAGGCCGACGACCCGATCGGCTCGATGGGCACCGACACGCCGCTTGCCGTGCTGTCGAGCAAGCCGAAGCTGCTGTTCAACTACTTCAAGCAGAACTTCGCCCAGGTCACCAACCCGCCGATCGATCCGATCCGCGAGGAGCTCGTCATGTCGCTGGTCTCGATGATCGGACCGCGGCCGAATCTCCTGGGGCACCAAGCCGGCACACACTATCGGCTCGAAGTCGCGCAACCGATCCTGACCAACGCCGATCTGGAAAAAATCCGTTCGATCGCGAGCTTGGTGAACGGCGCGTTCCGCACCCATGCGGTCGACACGACGTGGCCGGTGAGCCAGGGCGTCGACGGTTTCGAGCGCGCCATCGAGCGGATCTGCCACGAGGCCACCGATGCGGTTCTCGACGGCAACAATATTTTGATTCTCTCGGATCGCAACGCCTCGGTCGAGCGCGTGCCGGTGCCGGCCTTGCTGGCCACCGCCGCCGTCCACCATCACCTGATCCGCCAAGGCCTGCGCACGAAAACCGGAATCGTAGTCGAGACCGGCGAAGCGCGCGAAGTGCATCACTTCTGCGTCCTGGCCGGCTACGGCGCCGAGGCCATCAACCCCTATCTCGCCTTCGAGACGCTCGAATATATCCGCGCCCACACTATGGCGACGCTCAAGCCCTACGAAGTGCAGAAGAATTACATCAAGGCCGTCAACAAGGGCATCCTCAAGGTGATGTCCAAGATGGGCATCTCGACCTATCAGTCCTACTGCGGCGCGCAGATCTTCGACGCCGTCGGCCTGTCGACCAAGTTTGTCGAGAAATATTTCACCGGCACCGCGAGCACGATCGAGGGCGCGGACCTGCGCGAGATCGCCGAAGAAACCCTGATCCGCCACCGCAACGCCTACGGCGACAACCCGATCTACGGTCAACCTGCTCGACGTCGGCGGCGACTATGCGTTCCGCCTGCGCGGCGAGGACCACGCCTGGACGCCGGAATCGGTCGCCAAGCTGCAGCACGCGGTGCGCGGCAATTCGAAGGACGACTACCAGGCCTTCGCCCGGGCGATCAACGACCAGAGCGAGCGGCTGCTCACCATCCGCGGGTTGTTGGAATTCAAGACCGCCGGCCAGCCGATCCCGCTCGACGAGGTCGAGCCGGCGGCGGAGATCGTCAAGCGCTTCGCCACCGGCGCGATGAGCTTCGGCTCGATCTCGCGCGAGGCGCATACCACGCTGGCCATCGCCATGAACCGCATCGGCGGGCGCTCCAACACCGGCGAGGGCGGCGAGGAAACCGACCGTTTCAAGCCGCTGCCCAACGGCGATTCGATGCGCTCGGCCATCAAGCAGGTGGCGTCGGGCCGTTTCGGCGTCACCGCCGAGTATCTGGTCAATTCCGACGACATCCAGATCAAGATGGCGCAGGGCGCCAAGCCCGGCGAAGGCGGCCAATTGCCCGGCCACAAGGTCGACAAGAATATCGCCAAGGTGCGCCACTCGACGCCGGGCGTCGGCTTGATCTCGCCGCCGCCGCACCACGACATCTATTCGATCGAGGATCTGGCGCAGCTCATCCACGACCTCAAGAACGTCAATACCCAGGCCCGCATCTCCGTGAAACTGGTCTCGGAAGTCGGCGTCGGCACGGTTGCCGCCGGCGTCGCCAAAGCGCGCGCCGACCACGTCACGATCTCGGGCTACGAGGGCGGCACGGGCGCCAGCCCGCTGACCTCATTGACCCACGCCGGTTCGCCGTGGGAAATCGGCCTCGCCGAGACGCAACAGACGCTGGTGCTCAATGCCCTGCGCGGCCGCATCGCGGTGCAGGTCGACGGCGGTCTGCGGACCGGCCGCGACGTCGTCGTCGGCGCGCTTTTGGGAGCGGACGAGTTCGGCTTCGCGACGGCGCCGCTGATCGCCGCCGGCTGCATTATGATGCGCAAATGCCACCTCAACACCTGCCCGGTCGGCATTGCCACTCAGGATCCGGTGCTGAGAAAGCGTTTCACCGGCCAGCCCGAACACGTCATCAATTATTTCTTCTTCGTCGCCGAGGAAGTGCGCGAGTTGATGTCGCAGCTCGGTTTCCGCACGATCTCCGAAATGATCGGCCGTGTCGACAAGCTCGATATGCGCCGCGCCGTCTCGCAGTGGAAGGCCAAGGGCGTCGACCTGTCGCGGATTCTCCATCAGGTTCCGGCCGTGCCGGGCGTGAAGATTTACAACGGCGAGAAGCAGGATCACGGTCTCGACAAAGCATTGGACCACGAATTGATCGCCGCCGCCCGGCCGGCGCTCGACCATGGCCAGCCGGTCGAGATCGTGACGACCGTGCGCAACGTGAACCGCACCGTCGGCGCCATGCTGTCGGGCGAAGTCGCGCGCCGTTACGGCCATGCCGGGCTTCCTGAGGACACCATCGCCATCAAGTTGCAGGGCACCGCCGGCCAGAGCTTCGGTGCGTTCCTCGCCCGCGGCATCAGCCTGAATTTGACCGGCGACGGCAACGACTATGTCGGAAAAGGCCTGTCGGGCGGGCGCATCGTCGTCCGCCAGCCGGCCGAGGCGAAGCGCGAGCCGACCGAGAATATCATCGTCGGCAATACGGTGCTCTATGGCGCCATATCCGGGGAAGCCTACTTCCAGGGCGTGGCGGGCGAGCGGTTCGCCGTGCGCAACTCCGGCGTCGTCACCGTCGTCGAAGGCACCGGCGACCATGGCTGCGAATACATGACCGGCGGCATTGTCGTCGTGCTCGGCGAGACCGGACGCAACTTCGCGGCCGGCATGTCGGGCGGCGTCGCCTACGTCTACGATCCCGACGGCCGCTTCGGCGCGTTGTGCAACAAGGCGATGGTCGATCTCGATGCGATTGTCGACACCGAGGCGCCGGCCGACGATCCCGGCCGCCCGAAGCAGCGCTCGGTCAGCGCCGAGGACAACGGCATGGGCGACCTGCTGCGGTTCGATGCCGAGCGGCTCAAGATCATCGTCGAGCGTCACTTGCTTTACACCGGCAGCGCGCGGGCCCGCGCCATCCTCGAAGATTGGGACCACGCGCGCGGGCGCTTCGTCAAGGTGATGCCGAAGGACTACCGAAAGGCCCTTCTCGACCAGAAGGGCGTGGCGCAGGCGGCGAAGATCGTCGCCGCGGAATAATTTCAACACGAGCGGCCGGAGTTTCGCCATGGGTAAGCCCACTGGCTTTCTAGAGATTGCGCGTCATGACCGGAGCTACGAAAAGCCCGAGGTCCGCACCAAGACCTGGCAAGAGTTCGTCAAGCCCCTGTCCGACGCCGAGACGGGCGAGCAGGCCGCGCGCTGCATGGACTGCGGCATCCCGTTCTGCCATCAGGGCTGCCCGGTCAACAACATGATCCCGGACTGGAACAATCTGGTCTACCGCGACCAGTGGCAGGCCGCGCTGGAGACGCTGCACTCGACCAACAACTTCCCCGAGTTCACCGGGCGCATCTGCCCGGCGCCGTGCGAAGCCGCGTGCACGCTCAACATCGACGACAACCCCGTCACCATCAAGACGATCGAATGCATGATCGTCGATCGCGGCTGGCAAGAGGGCTGGATCCATCCCCTCATCGCGACAAGGAAGACCGGCAAGCGCGTCGCCGTGGTCGGCTCCGGCCCGGCGGGGCTGGCCTGCGCCCAGCAGCTCGCCCGCGCCGGCCATAGCGTCACCCTGTTCGAGAAGTCCGACCGCATCGGCGGGCTGCTGCGCTACGGCATCCCCGACTTCAAGATGGAGAAATGGCTGATCGACCGCCGCGTGCGCCAGATGGAAGCGGAAGGCGTCGAATTCCGCACCGGCGTCGAGGTCGGCGTCTCGATGCCGGTGAAATCGCTGATGGAGAATTACGACGCCATCGCCATGACCGGCGGCGCCGAGCGGCCGCGCGACCTGGAGATCCCGGGCCGCGAGCTCGGCGGCATCCATTTCGCCATGGATTTCCTCGCCCAGCAGAACAAGCGCAACGCCGGCGACGACGAAAGCCGCGCCGCGCCGCGCGGCACCATCTCCGCCAAGGACAAGCACGTCATCGTCATCGGCGGCGGCGACACCGGCTCCGATTGCATCGGCACCTCGATCCGCCAGGGCGCGGCATCGGTGACCCAGCTCGAAATCATGCCGAAGCCGCCCGAGAAGGAAAACAAGGCGCTGACCTGGCCCGATTGGCCGATGAAGCTGCGCACCTCCTCGTCGCAGGAAGAAGGCGCCGAGCGCGACTGGGCGGTGGTCACCAAGCGCGCCATCGGCAAACGCGGCCGCATCCAGGAGTTGGAGTGCGTGCGTGTCGAATGGGGCAAGGCCGCCGACGGCCGCCTGCAGATGCAGGAAGTGCCGAACAGCCAACTCAAGCTCAAGGCCGACCTGGTGCTGCTCGCCATGGGCTTCCTCGGCCCCCACAAACCGGGCCTGATCGAACAGGCCGCCGTCGAGATCGACCCGCGCACCAACGTCAAAGCCAACACCCTCGACTACAAGACCTCCGTGGCGCGCGTTTTCTCCGCCGGCGATATGCGCCGCGGCCAGTCGCTCGTGGTGTGGGCGATCCGCGAAGGCCGCCAGTGCGCCCGCGCCATCGACGAGTTCCTGATGGGATCGACGGTCCTGCCACGCTAGAGCATGAATCGTCTTAATTGAATTGAAGGGATTCCCTTGGGGGCGCTGTTGTGATTCAAGATGCTGGCTGGATAGGAGGTCAGCATCCGATGGTGAAGCCGTATTCGGAGGATTTGCGCATTCGGGTGGTTCGGCGGGTCGAGGCCGGGCACTCGGTACGGGAGGTGGCCGAGACGTTCGGGGTGAGCGTTTCGAGCGTGGTGAAGTGGTCGCAGCGCAAGCGTCAGACCGGCAGCGTGGCGGCCAAGCCGATGGGCAGGCGGCAGGCGCGGTTGCTGGCGGCGCAGCGGGACTGGATGCTGGCGCGGCTCGCGGCGAAGCCGGACGTGACGTTGCGCGCGTTGGTCAACGAACTGAACGCCCGCGCGGTGAGGGCGAGCTACGGTTCGGTGTGGCGGCTGCTGAACGACGAAGGTGTCAGCTTCAAAAAAAAGCCTGCACGCCAGCGAACAAGACCGGCCTGACGTCGCCCGGCGACGCGTCCGTTGGAAGACCCATCAGGGGAAGCTCGACGCCGCCCGGCTGGTCTTCATCGATGAGACCTGGGCCAAGACTAACATGACGCGCACCCATGGCCGGTGTGCGCGCGGCCAGCGGCTGATCGCCAAGGTGCCGCACGGACACTGGCGGACGTTGACCTTCTTGGCGGCCCTGCGCGTAGATCGGATCGACGCACCCTGCGTTCTCGACGGCCCGATCAATGGCAAGAGCTTCCTCGCCTACGTCGAGCAGATCCTGGTGCCGACGCTGTCGGCCGGCGACATCGTCATCATGGACAACCTCGGCAGCCACAAGGGACAGTCCGTGCGGCGCGCCATCCGGGCGGCCGGCGCCAAGCTCTTCTTCCTGCCACCCTACAGTCCCGACCTCAACCCGATCGAGCAGGTCTTCGCCAAACTCAAGACCCTCCTGCGCAAAGCCGACGAACGCTCCGTCGAAGCAACCTGGCGCCGCATCGGCACCTTGCTCGACCGCTTCACACCCGCCGAATGTGCCAACTACCTTCGCAATGCCGGATACACGTCAATCTGAATGGATCACGCTCTAGGCCATAGAACGACGGGCGCCGGTCGCGAGCGCCGCACCAACCTGACCGCGCATAAAAAAAGCCGCCCCGAAGGGCGGCTATTCTTTGGTGGTTCCGTGGTTGGGTAAGATTGGTTGCGGGGGCAGGATTTGAACCTGCGACCTTCAGGTTATGAGCCTGACGAGCTACCGGGCTGCTCCACCCCGCGTCAAAGTCTTGGCGGGACGACCGGCCGGCGCCGCTTGCGCGGTTGTGGCTGTCCCGAGGTCAAACAAAAAGCCGGAAGGCCGGAACGAGAAGGCCGCCGGCTTGTCGCGAATTTTTCAACATTGTGATCAGGTCGATCAGATCCGTGCGACGTCATCGATGAGCGAGCCGGCCTCGCGTTTGGAAGGCCTGGCAGCGACCTACTCTCCCGTGCCTTAAGACACAGTACCATTGGCGCAGAAAGTTTTCACGGCCGAGTTCGGGATGGGATCGGGTGTAGACCTCTCGCAATTACCACCAGGCCGTCGAAACGCGCGGCTGTCTTCCTCGCGATTGCCAAGAAGATAAGTGGCTCGGCTCATGCCGATGTCGTCAGTATTTAGATCCAAACATTTCTTGCTCGCCTCGCGATCGGGGTTCCCCTGATCGGAGATTGTCCGCAACGGGCTGGCCGCTGCGCACGACGAAAACAAATCAAGCCGCTCGAGCGATTAGTACCAGTTAGCTTCACACATTGCTGCGCTTCCACACCTGGCCTATCAACGTGGTGGTCTTCCACGGCTCTCAAGGGAGAACTTGTTTTGAGGGAGGCTTCCCGCTTAGATGCTTTCAGCGGTTATCCCTTCCGCACTTAGCTACCCGGCGATGCCGCTGGCGCGACAACCGGTACACCAGAGGTGCGTCCATCCCGGTCCTCTCGTACTAGGGACAGCTCCTCTCAATTCTCCGACACCCATGGTAGATAGGGACCGAACTGTCTCACGACGTTCTAAACCCAGCTCACGTACCACTTTAAATGGCGAACAGCCATACCCTTGGGACCTGCTCCAGCCCCAGGATGTGATGAGCCGACATCGAGGTGCCAAACGACCCCGTCGATATGGACTCTTGGGGGTCATCAGCCTGTTATCCCCGGCGTACCTTTTATTCGTTGAGCGATGGCCCTTCCACGCGGGACCACCGGATCACTATGACCGACTTTCGTCTCTGCTCGAACTGTCGCTCTCGCAGTCAGGCAGGCTTGTGCCATTACACTCAACAGCTGATTTCCGACCAGCTTGAGCCTACCATCGCGCGCCTCCGTTACTCTTTGGGAGGCGACCGCCCCAGTCAAACTACCCACCATGCAGGGTCCCGGACCCGGATAACGGGTCGCGGTTAGACATCAAAGAACAGAAGGGCGGTATTTCAAGGTTGGCTCCACGCTGGCTAGCGCCAGCGCTTCAAAGCCTCCCGCCTATCCTACACATCCATCCTCTAATGCCACTGCAAAGTTGTAGTAAAGGTGCACGGGGTCTTTCCGTCTAGCCACGGGTACTCCGCATCTTCACGGAGAGTTCAATTTCACTGAGTTGATGTTGGAGACAGCGGGGAAGTCATTACGCCATTCGTGCAGGTCGGAACTTACCCGACAAGGAATTTCGCTACCTTAGGACCGTTATAGTTACGGCCGCCGTTTACTGGGGCTTCGATTCAAGGCTTGCACCTCTCCTCTTAACCTTCCAGCACCGGGCAGGCGTCAGACCCTATACGTCC
>CAVVYA010000002.1:0-250000 GCA_963752345.1 uncultured Alphaproteobacteria bacterium | reverse complement strand
CTCGCCGCGCACCGGCGGTGCGCTCGATTCGAGCGGCGGCATTCCGCCACAACGACCGCCAGTGAGCGCTCAGCCGCTGCGCTGAACGAACTCACACGCATCGTTCCTGTTTCTCACGCGCGCGCCGTCTCTCGCACGCGCATGCGATTCGCGCGCGCGCACGCGCACCTTCCATATTCATCCTCGTCAGGGCCCGGCTCGACCGGACCATCTTTCTCAAAGCCACAAGAACGCCGACAATCGGCAAACCTGTTGCGGACGCTGCCAAGCACGCCGGCACGAATGGCAAGAAAGCGCGCCGCGTATCGCGAACCGAAATCAGTCGCGGATGTCCTGCAGGAACCACTCGGTGGGAATCTCGCGGCCCATCTTGTTCGCCTTGGCCGCTTCGTAGACCTTGCCGGCGACCGCCCAGAACTGGTTGCCCTGCAGATTGCCGCGTTCCGAATAGGTGATCTGGTCGCGCGACGTGCGGCCGCGGTTGGTGCCGCCGAGAATGTCGGCGAAGGTCACCATGCGGTCGGGCAGCGCACCACGGTGATTGCGTTTGCCGCGCCGCTTGTTCGTGAAATTGGATGACGGGCCTGGCTGCGCCGCATAGACGAGGAATTCGTCGTCCAGTCCGAACTCGGGCAAACCGATTGGCGCCGGCGCGCTGCCGAAGCGGAAATAGACGTCGATCTTCTGCATCAGATCGCCGGTCGGACGGCCGCCCGCGCCGACGTTGAGCACATGGGTGCCCTTCTCGATATGGCGGCTGTTGAGCACGGGCACCGCGGAGTTGGTCAGGCCGGCGACGATGTCGGCGCCCTTGTAGATGTCGTCGGGCTTGTCGCAGACCTTCGCCTCGATGCCGTAGAGCTCGGCCATCTCGGCGGCGAACGTCTCGCGATTTGCCTTGGTCGGACTGAACACCTGGAGCCGCTTGATGCCCGGCCGCACCGCCATGAACGCCGCCATGTGGGTGCGCGCCATGCCGCCCGAGCCGAGGATGCCGACCACTTCGGAATCCTCCCGCGCCATGTATTTGACGCCGATGCCGCCGTCGGCGCCGACCCGCATATGCTGCAGCACGCCGTCGTTGATGAAGGCGAGCGGCTCGCCGGTTTCGGTATCGGTGAGAAAGATCAGGCCGCAGAACAGGCCCGGCCTGGTGCAGTATTTCTCCTCGGTGACCACGCCGTTGTAGCTCTGCTCGTAGACCACGTCCGACTTCATGCGCACGGCGAAGTAGCCGCTGGTCGAGCCGCCCTCCATGGTGCCCCACTGATAGGTCTTGCTGGGATCCGACGTCGGGATCTGGATGTCGATGCGCGGACGGCAGACCGATTCCTTGGCGACCAGCTGGCGATAGGCGTCTTCCAACGCCGCGATGGTCGTCTCCATGGTCAGCAGCTTGGAGACCTCATCGTTGTTGATGATCAGAGTCATGCATACGCCCTCCCCGAAGACCTTTTTTATGACGCCATATTACCGCTTATTTCGTCCCTGGCGAGGCATCGGTCCCGGTCCCGCCCCTGCCCTTTCGGCGGCCAAACGGCGATGTGAAACGAGAACGCGCCAAAAGAGAACGGCGGATGGGCCGTCACCCATCCGCCGCCTCCCTCCGCCGGCAAGCCGCGCAGCTTGCATGAACGGTTTGCCGGCCTGGCCGAGTGGTTGGTGGATCGGCCCAGCGCCGGAATCAGGCGCGCGCCTTGCTGGACGGCGACACGAGGCGGCCAGCGCGGTCGTGCCTGTTGCCGCCGAAGCGCTGGGTGGTGCCCTGATCGCGCGCCGCCGCCTGGTGCATCAGATCGGCCGCCTTCTGGGCCGCCTTGGGCGACTTGAAGATGCTGCCGTCGAGCAGGGTGAATTGCGCGTGGGCGGCAAAGAACCGGTAGCCGCCCGGCTGGCGGACCACGATGCCCGCGGCGGTCTCGGCGGTTTCGATGACGAAGGCGGCGCCTTCGCTGTTGTCGTTGGCGTAGGAATTCAACATGACTTCTCTCCTTGAGGGCGCACGTCGCCCGTCTTGGGCGTCTCGCGCCGGCACTATCGCCGCCATCGGCGGCACGAGTGTGAAAGCGAAGCGGTTCGTCGGCGGCCGGCGATCAGCCGGCGCGACAACACGCCATCGAGGAGGGGAAGAGACAGCGGACCACGGCCCCGGCTTGCGCCACGGGCGCCCTGTTCCGAGCGACAGGAGTTCTTGAACCCGAACATCGGTCGTTCTCCTTCCAAGCCGCGACGAGGCGGCCTGGGCATTAGAGCGCGGTGCAAGCTGCTCTAGCGAATGCCGGCAACCTGCATGGCTGCGATGCCGACCGGGACGAGATTAGCCATGCCGACGACGGCGTCAAGAAAAATAATACTACGAAATTACGTTGTATGAATTATATCAACATATTTTATATGTTATTTATACGCGAGGGCGAAGCCACCACGGGGATTGCGCGGACTACAGTCTCACGATTTCAGGAACGGGACACCGAGGCGGATGATCTCGTCCGCCGCGTCCCACGGCACCAGATGCTTGCAGTCGTCCACGATATGGACATCGAGCTGCGGCCGGATTTCCTTGAGCAAGGCTGCCCGCTCTCCCGCGTTGGCGCGGTCGTTGCGGCCGAAGATCATCCGCAGCGGCACCTTGAGGTCCGTGAGGCGCTCCCACAGAGGCGTCGCGGGCGTTTTCGCCGGCGCCGCATCCGCAGCCTCCTGGCGCGCGACGAAGGATTCGAAATTCTTGCCGATGCTGCGCGCGTGGCGCAGCTGCAATTCCTCTTCGGTGATCAGCTCGTGGTGAAACAGATTCGCCTCGAGCAGCTTGCGCGTATCGGCAATGGTCGGCTCCGACGCCGCCATGCGCCGCTCCAGCCGCTGCTGCACCGCCGCTTCCTTGGTCTCGCCGCCCTTGGCGCCGAGCGGCGGCAGCAGGCTGCCGGTGCCGAGCACAAGGACATGGCTGTAGCGCGACGGATCGGCGAGCGCCAATTGCACGGCCGTGCCGCCTGCCTGCGAATGGGCCACCAGCGCCGCCTTCCGCAGGCCGAGCGCGTCCATGAACTTCGGGATGAAGTTGCGGCGATAGGCGGCCGAATGGTCGGTCGGATTGTCGGTCAGGCCGAAACCCGGCGCGTCGAACGCGATGGCGCGGAAGCCGGCGCGCGCCAGCGGCGCCGAGATTGCGGATGAACACGTCGGCCGATGAGCCGAGCGAGGCGCCGTGCAGCAGCAACAGCGCGGGCCCTTGCCCTTCTTCGATGTAGCGCGTCCGCAGACCATCGACGGTGACGTATTTGTCGTCGGTCTTGATCTTCAATGCTGTCGCCATACGCGCCTCCCGATGAACCCGCTCGACTCTACCGCTCGCCTATTCGTCCGTCACGTCGATCCACACGCCGTCCGGATCGGCCAGTTGGAACTTGCCGGTGCTGCTGCGCGCGACCAGGCGCTTGCGCACGTCGGATTCCTTGCTGCCGCCGAGCGGCACCGGCGCGATATAGGGATTCATGCCGGCGACCTTGGTCATATGCTCCTTGAAGCCCTCCAGGTTCTCCACCTTGAAGCCGATATGGTCGGGTCCGGGCCGCTTGATCGACATGCCCTCGAAGGTTTCGATCGACCACGGCAGGATCGAGAGCGTCACGCGCCCGTCGCTCAGGTGATAGCCGGGGATCTCGGACGAGATATTGGTCGGCGTCAGCTCGAACACGTCGCGGTAGAACTCGGCGCAGCGTTCCGCGTTGGGCGTGCGGATGGCGAATTTGTTGACGTAGCGGTCCTGGTGCCAGCCTTCGCCCGACTGGTCGGCATAAATGTCGGAGCGCGTATCGTTCTTCTTCTGCGCCATGTCGAACACATTGCCGTCCGGATCGTGGCCGCTGTAGGCCGCGAACGGCCGCGTCGACGGACGCTTGACGATGTTGGCGCCGGGGTGCTTTTTCTGCATGCGCGCCAGCACCGCCTCGCAATCGTCGACTTCCACGCCGAAGTGGTCGAGCCCGCCGACATAGCCGTCGCGCCGCGGGATGATATTGATGCCGACATAGCCGTCGCCGTAGACGACCGAGCCATAGGGCGAGGTGCGGCCCGAGCTCTTGAGGCCGAACATCGCCTCGTAGAATTTGCCCAACATCGGATAGTTGTGGCTGATGATGGCCATGTGATTGATGCGAGCGAACACGCGATCCTCCTGTGTTTTCTTGTGAGGCGACGAAGAACCGGCGGTCAGCCGCCGCCCAGCTCGCCGACCAGTTCCTTGGTCTTGGCGACGATGTCGGGCGGCGAATTGACCACGTCCTCGACAATCTTGGTCACCGCCGCGGCGTCCGCCGGGCGCAGGTCGAAGTTGAGCCTCTGCGCCTCGGCGAGGAAACCCTTGTCCGCCAGCGTATCCATGAAGGCTTTGCGCAGCGCCGCCAGCCGGTCGGCCGGCACGTCCGGCGTGGTCAGGTAGGGCCGGCCGAGCGCCACGGTGGAGGAGATCAGCGTTCAGGATCTGACGCTGCTCGTCATTCTTGGCCAGGTCGCTCATCAGCGGCACGTCGGGAAAGTCCGGCTCGCGCTGGGCGCCGACCTGGACCAGCACCACCGCCTTCTTCTCGCGCAGCCAATCCGGATGCTCGATGGCAAAGCTGCCGTAGCTGAAGCCGCTGCGCACATCGACTTCGCCGCGCTCCATGGCGAGGTCGATTTCGACGGCGCGCTGGTAGCCGGCGATGATCTTGAACTTGGTGCCGAGCACCCTGTTCATCACCGTCGGATAGAGCGATGTGCCGGAACCGGCGCCGGTGCTGCCGGCCGTAACCTCGCGCTGCATCGCGTCTTCGATCGTTTTGACGCCCGAAGCGGCCCAGGCCACCGTCAGCAGATTGCTGATGCCGGTGGTGCCGAGCCAGTTGAACTTGTTCGCCTGGTAGCGGGCACCCTTGCCGTCGAGCACCTGATGCAGCGGAATGGTATTGCCCACCGTCGCGATATGGGTGCCGTCCTTCGGCGCCGTCTCGAACATGAAGTTGGTGGCGAGCATATGGCCGGCGCCCGGCATCTGCTTGACCACGATGGTCGGCTCGCCCGGGATGTGCTTCGGCATGAAGCGCGCGAGCTGGCGCGCGATGGTGTCGTAGGAGCCGCCCGCCCCGGTGCTGACGATCAGGCTGACCGTCTTGCCCTTGTAGAAATCGGCGACCGCGTCGGCGCGCGCGGCACCTGCGCCCAGGCTGCCCGCGGCCGCCACACCGGCAATAACGCTGCAAAACAGACGGATTCCCATGTTGATCTCCCTGTCGCTGTGCCGCTCTCATACCGTCCTTGCAGGCGGCCGGCGGGTTTTCGGTTAGCCTATCCCATCCCGCATGGAACGGGAGCGTTTTTTCACCGAAGACGTCTCCTGTAAGACCCTTGATCCGCCCCCTAAACCTTGACGGAAACCATAATGCCCTCGGGGAAAATCTCCTCCACCTTGGCATGGCGGTGGGCGATGCCCTGCTCATGGGCATATTGCAGGAACAGCTCCAGGGTCGGCCGGTTCTCCTCGATCCCGTAGGGGAACAGGTCCTTGCCGAATGTCTTCTGCAGCTTCTCGGCATGGTCGGTCAGCCAGGGCACCGGATAGCGCGACACGCCGAGTTCGAGGATACGCTCGAGACTGCGGTTCTTCGAATTCCTCGAAGGCGTTGTAGAGGTTGCGCGCGATCCACGGATTTTTGGTCAGCACCTCGCGCCGCATGCACACGATATGCATGATCGGATAAACCCTGGTGCGCGCGAAATACTCCTGCTCCACCGCCTGATAGTCGGGGAACAGCCGCGCGATGTCCGGGTGGTTGCGCTGAAAGATCCGCGGCACGCTCGCCACCAGGATGGCGTCGAGCTCGTGATCGACCAGCATGTCGCTCAGCGACTTGTCCTTCACCGGGGTCAGACGAAGGCCCTTGGGCAAGTCGAGCTCGACTTTCTCGGCGCGGCCCGCCTGCTCGGTGCCCGACTGGTACCAGTCGATCGAGGCGAGATCGACGCCGGCCTCGTGCTGCAGCCAGCCGCGGGTATAGACCGCCGCCGTCTGCGCCCATTCCGGCACGCCGATCCGCTTGCCCGCCAAGTCTTGCGGTCGCTTGATGCCCGACTTCTTGTTCACGTAGAAGGACGAGAAGCGGAACATGCGCGAGGTATAGACCGGCAGACCGATGATATCGGGCTTGTCGCGCGTCGCCTGGGCGATGAACTTGGCGAAGGACAGCTCGGAGACGTCCCATTCGCGGTTGAATGTGAAGCGCGCGAAGATCTCGTGGAAGTCCATGTTGAGCCAGGTGACGTCGATGCCGGGGGCCTTGACCTCGCCCAGACGGAAATCCCGCACGTGATCGTAGTCCGTCGTGGCGACGGTCAAGCTGACGCGACTGCTCATGAAGCTCCCCTGGAAAGGGCGGCGGAAACGCCGCCTTAGACGTGAAACGAATCCGCGGTCACTCGCTGCCCACGCACAAGGCCGCGTCCTTGACCAACGCCTTGCAGTCGAACACCTGGCCCTGCGTGGTGGCCGCCTTGGCGAGCTTGACCACCTCGGGCGGCGTGGCGATCACCGCCTCGATCAGCTTCTGCATTTCGTCCGCCATCATCGGATTGACCTCGAGCTTGGCGCGCTCCGCCTCGGCGCGATAGCCCTTGTCCGTCCATCGCGGCTTGGCGAACGCGGCCTTGAGCGCCGCGACCCGGTCGGCCGGCACTTCCGGCGTGGTCAGGATCGGGCGGCCGACGATCACGGTGGAGGACAGCAGCTGGAACACCTGGCGCTCGGCCTCGTTCTTGGCGAGTTCGGTGAGCAGCGGCACGTCGGGCAGCTCGCGATCGCGCTTTGGCCCCCACTGCACGAGATGATTGAGCTTGTTCTCCGCGACCCACGAGGCGCGGCCGGTCTTCCACCAGGCCCATAGCGCGCTGCCGCGGCCCTCGACCTCGCCGCGCTCCATGGCCAGATCGATATGGGTGCTCGGGAAGCCGGTGATGATCTTGAACTTGGTGCCGACGATATTGTTGAGCGCCTTGGGGATCTGGCCCGACGGCGATGTCGCGCCGCCGGCGCCGATGATCACCTCGCGCGCCTTGGCGTCCTCGATGGTCTTGATGCCGGTGGCCGACCAGGTCGACAGCACGAGGTTGGCAACGTTGGGATTGCCGAGCCAGATGAACTTGGCAACGTCGAACTTGACCTTCTCCGGATCGAGCACCTGGGTCAGCGGAATCGCCTCGCCGATCGAAGCCAGGGCCGAGCCGTCGCGCGGCGCCACGTTGTACATCCAGGTGGTGCCGGTGATATGGCCGCCGCCCGGCATGGCCTTGACCACCATGGTCGGCTTGCCCGGGATATGGTCCGCCATGTGGCGGGTGACCAGGCGGGCCGAGATGTCGTAGATGGAACCCACCGCGCCGGTGAAGATCACCGTGACCTGGCGGTCCTTGTAGAAATCCTCCACCGGATCGGCGGCGAGCGGCGATACGGCGCACGCGACCAGCAGACCGGACAGCACACCCAGGGCGTTTCTCATCGTGACGTCTCCCACTTCGATTTGCCGCCCCGCGTCTTGGTCGGCGGGGTCGATGCTGTATGATGGCCGAAGTCGCCCACCTTGCAAAGCCATGTCACGCATGCCCGATCCTTCGGCACCAGACGCGCCGGCAAACCCCGCTCCGGCACAGGCCGCCCACGCGGTTCCTGGGCGCGATGAAACCTTCGATATCGTGGTAATCGGCGGCGGCCATAACGGGCTGACCTGCGCCGCCTATCTCGCGCGCGCCGGCCTCAAGGTGAAGGTGGTCGAGCGCCGCGGCGTGGTCGGCGGCGCCGCCGTCACCGAGGAATTCCATCCCGGCTTCCGCAATTCGGTATGCGCCTATGTGGTCAGCCTGCTGCATCCCCAGGTCATCCGGGATCTCGAGCTCGCGCGCCACGGGCTCACCATCCTCGACCGCCCGTCGGGCTATCTCTGCCTGCTGCCCGGCGGCGACGGCTTCCAGATCAGCCGCGACGTCGCCGAGGCGAAGCGCGAGATCGCGCGCTTCTCGCCCCGCGACGCCGTGGCCTACGAGCAGTTCGACCACGAGCTGACGGAGATCGGCCTGGCCTTGCGCGAGATCATGGCGAGCGCGCCACCCAACATCGGCGGCGGCCTGACCGACCTGTGGCGCACGCTGAAGCTCGGCAACCGGTTGCGCCATCTCGATACCCATCTGCAGGCCACGCTCGCCGAGCTGATGACCGCGAGCATCGGCGACTACGTGAAGACGCGCTTCGAGAGCGAGGCCGTGCAAGGGGCGCTCGGCTTCGAGGGCGTCATCGGCAATATGCAGAGTCCGTTCCAGGCAGGCTCGGCCTATGTGCTGCTCCATCACATGTTCGGCGAAGTGAACGGAAAGGCTGCAGCGTGGGGCCACGCGGTCGGCGGCATGGGCGCGATCAGCGACGCCATGGCGCGCTCGGCGCAAGCGCACGGCGCGCAGATCGAAACCCATGCCGGCGTGCGCGAGGTCATCGTCGACAAGGGCCGCGCCGCCGGCGTCGTGCTGGCGGACGGCCGCACGATCCGCGCCAGGGCGGTCGCGAGCGGCGTCAATCCGAAGCTCTTGTTCCTGCGGCTGATGGATCCGGCGCTGCTGCCGGCGGACTTCCGCCGCCGCATGGAAGGCTGGCGCTGCCGCTCCGGCACCTTCCGCATGAATCTCGCGCTCAGCGAATTGCCGCGCTTCACCTGCCTGAACGGCCGGGACGACGAGTCCCATCTCAAGGGCAGCATCAACATCAGCCCGTCGCTCGCCTATCTCGAGCAGGCCTACGACGACGCCCGGACGCTCGGCTGGTCGCGCCGCCCTGTGGTGTCGATGAACATTCCGACGATTCTCGACGACACCCTCGCCCCGCCCGGCGCACATATCGCCAGCCTGTTCTGCCAGCATTTCAATTTCGACCTGCCGGACGGCCGAAGCTGGGACGCGGTGAAGGAGCAGGCCGCCGACCTGATCATCGATACGGTCGCCGAACACGCGCCCAACCTGAAGCGCGCCATTGTCGGCCGCCAGGTGCTATCGCCCCTCGACCTCGAGCGCGAATTCGGCCTCGTCGGCGGCGACATCTTCCATGGCGCGCTGCATCTCGACCAGATCTTCAGCCTGCGGCCCGCCGCCGGCTACGCCGATTACCGCATGCCCGTGCCGGGCCTCTATCTCTGCGGCTCAGGCGCCCATCCGGGCGGCGGCGTGACCGGCCTGCCCGGGCGCAACGCCGCGCGCGCCATCCTCGGCGACCTCAAGCGCTAACTCGAGGTTTCGCCGCAGACGTCGAAACTGACCGCCGTCAAGGCGCAGCAAGCCTCGACCTTTATCATCACTGCGCGGTTCCGTGCCGGCGCAACCCGGCATCGCGCGAGGCGATGACATGGGCGAACGATACTGCGCCAAACGATCTTGCGGATTCGCGCTCGCCTTGGCGGCGGCCTGCGCGCTTCCCTGCAACGGACGGCCGCGCCCAGGTGCTGCGCGACGACATGATCTTCCTCACCGCACCCGAAGCACGCGAGACTTATCCCACCCTGCTCGAAGCGGCCCGTGCCTATGGGCTCGGCTATACCGAACTTGCCGCCGCCAACCTGACGCTCGATCCGTGGGCATCCGTCGCCGTCGACGAGCTCGTGATTCCCGACAGCCAGCTCGCGCCGGCCGCGCCGCGCCGCGGCATCGTGGTCAACCTGGCCGACCAGCGGCTGTATTATTTTTCGCCCGACAACGTGCTGCGCTTCACCGCGCCGGTGGGCATCGGCGGCATGGATGGCGCGACGCCGACGGGCGCCACCCAGGTGGTCAACAAGCGCGTCGACCCGACCTGGATCCCGACGCCGTCGATCCGGCAGCGCCGCCCGGAGTTGCCCGCCGTCGTGCCGCCCGGCCCGGACAATCCACTGGGCGAGTTGGCGCTCGATCTCGGCTGGACCAGCTATGTCATTCACGACACCAACCGGCCTTTGAGCATCGGACGCCGGCTGACGAGCGGCTGCATCCGGCTCTACCCGGAACATATCCGCGTGCTGTTCGCGATGGTCGAGAAAGGTACGCCCGTCACGGTCGTGGATCAGCCCGTGAAGGTCGGCTGGCTCGACGGCGAACTTTATCTGCAGGTTCATCCGACCCAGAGCCAGGCCGAGGAGATCGAAGATACCGGCACCTTTACGCCCGCGCCGGCGACCGACCTGGCTTGGGCGATCGCGTCGAACGCGGGCAGCGCCATCGACCGCGTCGACTGGCGCGTGGTGGAACGCGCCGCGGCCGAGCGCAGCGGCATCGCCGTGAAAATCACCCGAACAGTCGAGCCCCGCCACCAGGCAGCGGCCGTGCTCGCGCCGTGATCACTTGCGCTGATCCTGCCGAAAGCTCTGATCGGCCGCCGCGCGCGATTGCGGCGCTGGGGCGGCCTGGGGCGGCGCCGGCTGACGAGTCTCGGGCGCGGGCCGGGGTGCGGCAGCCGTGCTTTGCGCGCCGCTCGACACGGCAGCACGTTCCTCGCCTCGGCTGCTGCAGCCGACCAACGCAAGCACCGCACAGAACGTCGCGATCAATACCGGGGCCTTGGCCATTTTTTTCTCCTGTTCCAGGTCGGCGAACGACTCATGCGCAACTCTGCTGATCTACGTGGATTTCTCGCGCCTCGCCTTGACGCCGGTCAAACGACGCTTGCCGTCCTCACGCCGCAAATCCAGCGGCGCTGAGCCGCATTGTGCCGATCGGTCAGATGCGATCGGCGAGAGCGGCGAACTCAGTCGGCGAGCTCAGTGGGCGACTCGTGGCGCGGACCGCGGCCAGGACAGGCCCGGTGCTGGTTCCGGCGGTTCACGATCAGGCTTGCCGGCGCTGGATGCCACCATCGGCGGCGCGCCGTAGCGCAGTTCGGCACACACGAGCTTGGCCGGCTTGCCATGGACCCGCACGCGGCGGTAGCGCCGCATGGCGATCCAGCTTCGTTCGCGCCTGGCAATAGCCACTAGCGGGATTCGCCGGGCGTGCGCTGGCCGGGAGGGGGCGATTGGCGCTGCGGGTTCGCTTGCCCGGCGGGAGGCGCCGCGCGCCGCGGCGCGGATTGCCGCGCGGGCGGACGATCGCTGGGAGGAACAGCCGCCGACTGGTTGGTCGACGCGGCGGCAGCCGCCGCCAAAGCTGCATGATCCGCCGCTTCCTTCGACAGCACCGCCGCGGCCGCCGCCGAGGCCGCGGCAGCCTCTGCCGCGTCGCGGGTTTCGGCCAGCATGGCGCGGTCGGTCTCGCTCAGCCCGCAGCCCGCCAAGACTGCAAGCAGGCCCAAAGTGAGCGCTGTGCGAGGAATGCTGATCATGCTCTCCTCCGTCATCTCGTTGCGAATCTGGCGGAGGTGTAGAGCGGTCACGGGGCAGGCGCGTTGACGATGGTCAAAGGTTCGGCATTTCTGTCGTGCGCGATCGTCTGCTTGCCGGATCGGAAATCACGGCCTCGTGGCGCTGCGTTCCTGCGGCAACGGCGCCGACAGGCAGAGGCTGCTGACCACTGCCTCGAGGCGGAACAGGGGGAGCAGATCGGCCGCGGTTTGCGGGCGGAAGAAGGCTTGAAGCCCATGACACGCGTTGTCCGCGGCGATTTCATAAGCCTTGCTGATCAGCGTTTCGAGCACGGCGGCACGGTCCGGTACCTCGGGCACGATAAGATGCGGCAGAACCAGCGTTCGCCCGTGCTGTAAGGTTGTTTCCACGGAATAGAAGAACAGGCCGCGGTAGCGGCGCAGGCCGATGTGCGCCGCGACGATGCCGCGCAGATCCCAGTCGATGTAGGATGACGCATAAACCAGCCATGGCAGAAGGCCAATGGCTGGAAACTCCTCGCGGACGAGTGCGAAGATCAATGGCAAATCGGATTCGCGCAATTCGGCGGTATGCATGCTGCCCGGACGCTGTTCGCAATCACCGGGCCCAAGATGGCGGACGCACCGCCGCACCGCTTTGATTTGGATCAGTCGGCGCCCTCGGCCAATGCCGCAAGATCGCGATCTTTGGCGAGGATGACATCCTGCGGCCGCGGCAGCCGGATGGCGCCCTGTTCCCGCAGTTTCGTCATGGTCCGGCTGACCGTCTCGATGGTCAACCCGAGGTAGTCGGCGATGTCCGCGCGACTCATGGTGAGGGTGACCGATTCGCCCGGTTCGCCGCGGCGTTTGGCGCGCTCGGACATGGCGAGCAGAAACGTCATCATCTTCTCCTGAGCGGTCTTGCGACCGAGCAGCAGCATTTGTTCCTGCGCCACGGCGAGTTCGTCACTGGCGATCTTCAGCAACCGATTGACCAGAGCCGGGAAGTCCTGGAAGAGCTTGGTCAGCTCACGCTTTTGAAACCGGCAAACCTTGACCGCCGTGACCGCTTCCGCACTGTAGGAATAATCGCCGTTTGTCGACAGGCCGAGAAAATCGCCGGCGAACAGGAAGCCGGTGATCTGTGTGCGGCCGTCGCGGAGGCTCTTGGACAGCTTGACCGTGCCTTCGAGCACGTTGAACACCTCCTGGGCCGGGTCGCCTTCCTGGAACAGAACCTGATGCGGCGTGAAGTGGCCATGATGAACGATCGCCGCCAAGCGCGCGATGTCCGGCGGCTCGAGCGCCGAGCAGAACGTGATGTGCCGCATCTCACAGATGTCGCAGCTGGTTCCCGCGCAGCGGCGCTCTCCATGCATCAACAATCGCCCATCCGTCATATCGCCCCCCGAACGGGCTCTCGAGATTTGACCCGACACCGCCGGTGCCAAGCATACAGCCGTTCAGCCCGGGAAGCCGCGCGCGATGCGAAAAATCCGTCGCTGTTTGACCTGGATCAACCCCACGAGAGCGAAGAAGGATAACCTTAGAACTCTAATTAAATCTGGTCAATCAACCGGACGTATGCGGAGGGAAAGATGGCCAATTCAGCGGTCTTCATCGACAAATCGGGCCGGCAGGCCCCCGACAAGCACACCCATGGCGATCACTCCCTCCAGTGGTGGGAGCCGATCATCGTGCCGAAGGAGCGCATCGACGAGGAGGTCGCGCGGCTCGCCGCCCTGCCCGCACCCGACAACGGCACCCGGCGCACCATGATCGTCCATCCCCAGGACGCCCAGCGCCTCGGCTTCGCGCCGGGTATCGACGTCAGCCTCGATGTGCTGCTGCCCGGCGAGAGCACGGCGCTTGTGCGGCAGAATTCCTCGGTCGTCAACTTCTGCATCAAAGGCGGCGGCTTCGCTGTGGCGAACGGGCGGGCCACGCCATTCCAGCAACACGACGTGTTCACGACGCCGTCGATGACCGTGCATCAATACGTCAACGACACGAAGGACATCCAGGTGCGCCTGCGTTATTCGAATGGCGCGCTGCTCGAGCGGCTCAATATCCATCTGGTGGACGAGGATCCGCCCGGGCCGAACGCGCGGAACTTGACGCCCGCCCCCGAGGAGGTCAACGAGAGCCACCGCAATCCGTTCGGCACGATCCCGCTCACGGATGACGGCGCTTGGCTGCTGCCCTACGAAAAGCTGGTCTCACCCGACCCGGTCGCGATCAAGCCGCACGCGTGGCCTTGGAAGCTGGTCAAGGCCGAGCTCGACAAGCTCGCCGATCTCGGCGCGTCCTACAAGGGCCGCCGGCTCTATCTGCTCTATGACCCGGTGACCGGTCGGAGCAACGGCACGACGCCCAACTTCTTCGCCACCATCACGATCCGGCCCGCGGGCATCGCCGACAAGCCGCACCGCCATGCCTCGGCGGCGATGAACTACTACTTCGGCGGCGAAGGGCATTCGATGGTGCAAGGCAAGCGCTACGAGTGGAAGGCCGGCGACTTCATGTTCTCGGCGCCAGGCTGGGCGATCCACAACCATGTGGCGGACAAGGGCCCGGTCTACGAGCTCACCATTCAGGACATGCCGTTCTGCATCAACACCGACTGCCTGCTGTGGCAGGAGGATCTGAACGGGCCGATTTCGCTGCTCGGCTCCCATGCCGGCTTCGAAACGAACCGGGCGAAGGTTGCGGCGAGTCGCTGACGCCGTACAGCTCAGTCCGGAAATCCGGCCATGGCGCGCACCTCCGCCGCGTCATGGCCGGCCTCGCGCAGGCTACGCAGCGACCGGGCGTCGTCGCGCTTGGCGAGCCGGCGACCCGCCTCATCCGTCACCAATCCATGATGATGGTAGTCCGGCCTTGGCAGGCCGAGCAGTGCCTGCAGCAGGCGATGCAGATGGGTGGCCGGCAGCAGATCCTCGCCGCGCGTCACCAAGGTCACGCCTTGCAGCGCATCGTCGACCACGACACTGAGGTGATAGCTCGCCGGCACATCCTTGCGCGCGAGCACCGCGTCGCCGTGGATTTCCGGCGTGGCGACGAATTCGCCATGGCGATGGTCGGTCCAACGCAAGGAGCCGGCCTGCGCCTTCGCCTTCATGACGTCGAGCCGCAGCGCATGAGGCACGCCCTCCGCGATGCGCGCGGCGCGCTGACCGGCGCTCAGGCTTCGGCAAATCCCGGGATAAAGCGGGCCCTCGGGCCCCATGGGAGTCAGGTGGGGCGCCGCGCCCGAGCGGGCGATCTCCCCGGCGATGTCGCGCCGCGTGCAGAAACACGGATAGAGCAGCCCCTGCTGGGTCAGCCGGTCGAGCGCCGCCGCGTAGTCGGCCAGGTGCTCGGACTGGCGCCGCACCGGTTCGGGCCAAGTCGAGATCCGAGCCACGCGAGATCCTCCTTGAGCGCCGCCTCGAACTCCGGCCGGCAGCGGCCGAGATCGATATCCTCGATGCGCAGCAGAAAGCGGCCGCCCGCCTGCGCTTGGCGCCAGGCGAACAGCGCCGCATGGGCGTGACCGAGATGCAGAAGCCCGGTCGGGCTCGGGGCAAATCGTGTTGTGGTCGGTGACGCCGTCGTCACAATTCGGAACCAATCGCTTCGCTATCGACTTTACCGACGGCCACGCCGGCCCTACGCTCTCAGGAAGGCCACCATACAAGGCCAATGAAACGGGAGGAAGACATGGCTCTGCGTCCTGGGTTTGCCGGGTTTGCTGCCGCCGCCCTGCTGTTCACCGCTCACATGCCATCCGCAGCAGCGGATGCGGTGGCGGATTTCTACAAAGGCAAGCAGCTGAACCTGATCATCGGCTACGCGCCGGGTGCCGGCTACGACACCTACGGCCGGCTGTTTGCGCGCCATTACGGCAACCATGTTCCGGGCAATCCCGTCATCGTGGTGCAGAACATGCCGGGCGCCGGCAGCATCAAGGCCGCCAATCACCTCTACAATCTCGCCGCCAAGGATGGCAGCGTGCTCGGCATCTTCGCCTCGTCGGCCGCGTTCGAGCCGCTGTTTGGCGGCGAAGGCGCGCAGTTCGACACGGCGAAGTTCACCTGGATCGGCAATATGGACGAGAGCGTCGGCACCTGCGCGGTGTGGCACACATCGGGCATCGCCAAGTTCGAAGACCTGATGAGCAAAGAGACGATCTTCGGCGGCAGCGGTCCCGCGGCAGTGACATCGCAGCATGCGCTCGCCCTGCGTCACCTGCTCGGCGGCAAGATCAAGCTGGTGCAGGGCTACAACGGCGCGCTCGAGGTCAAGCTCGCCATGGCGCGGGGCGAAGTGCAGGCCGGCTGCGGCATGGCGTTGTCGTCGCTCAAGTCGCAGCATGTCACCGAATGGAAAAGCGGCCAGATGAACGTCATCGTCCAGCTCGCCATCGAGAAGAGTCCCGAATTGCCGGGAGTTGCCCATATCTACGACTTCGCCAAGGACGAAGAGACGCGCCAGGTGTTCGACCTGGTGTTCGGCCGCCATGTCATCGGCCGGCCGGTCGCCGGACCGCCCGCCATTCCCGACGACCGCAAGAGCGCGCTGCGCGCCGCCTTCATGGCAACCATGAAGGATCCGAAATTTACCGCCGAAGCGGAGAAGCTCCGAACTCGATGTCACGCCGTCGGACGGCGAAGGCGTCGAGGCGCTGTTCCAGCGCTTCTTCAGCTATCCCCAGGCGGTGGTCGACAAGGCGGTCGCTTCGATGCGCGATTAGCGCAACCGCCAAACGCACGAAAGAACCGCTAGCGCGTCACCGAGGCCGTCTATCAGGGAGGTCCGCATGAGCGTCGCAACCAGCGTGCCGCGCGTCTGTCTTGGACTTGGAATTGCGGGGTTTCTGACGTGGGCTGGGGCAGCGTCTCCCGCGCGCGCGGCGGATTCGGGCAGCGAATTCTATCGCGGCAAGACCGTGAGCTACATCGTGGCCACGGCACCCGGCGGCGGCCATGACTTCTACGGCCGCATGGTCGCGCGCCACATGGAGCGTTTCCTGCCCGGCTCCTCCTTCGTCGTGAAGAACGTGCCGGGCGCCGGCCATCTGATCGGCGCCAACACCATCTATGGCTCCAAGCCCGATGGGCTGACCATCGGCACCTTCTCCACCGGGCTGACCGTGAGCCAGATCGTCGGCAAGGAAGGCGTGCGTTTCGATCTGACGAAGATGTCCTGGATCGGCAAGGGCGCGACGGACACGCGCGTGCTCCTGCTCGCGGAAAAATCCGGGTTGCGGAGTTTCGAGGATGTGAAGAACGCCAAGCGCGAGATCAAGCTCGCCACCGGCGGCGTCGGCGCCGGCGACTACAACGAGACGCTAATCCTGGCCCGCGCTTTCAACCTGCCGTTCAAGCCCATGCTCGGCTATGGCGGCGGCGAGCGCTCGCTCGCCATGATGCGCGGCGAACTCGACGGCACGATCGGCGGCTATTCCTCGGTCGAGGAGATCGGCGCCCTGACCCAGGGCCGCATCGTGCTCGCCTTCGGCGACGACATCCCGAACGCGACCAACGGCCGCGACATCGCGGCAAACGAGATGCAACGCAAGGTCGTCGCCCTGCTCGAGGGTCAGGGCACCATCTATCGCCTGTGCGCCGGACCGCCCGAGGTTCCCGCCGACCGGCTTGCCGCCCTGCGCGGCGCATTCCTCGCCGCCTACGACAGTCCGGAGCTCAAGAAAGAGGCAGGCAAGCGTCCGCTCAAACCGCTCGGCGGCGAGCAGGTGGCTGCCATGATCAAGGACGTCATCGAGCAGCCGCCGGAAGTCACGGAGATGCTCAAAGGCCTGACCTGGACGGAGTGATCGCGGCATCGAGCCAGCAGTGCAGATTGTTCGCGCTGTCCATTCGATGTCGACGCAGGCCAGGTGAGCCGTGACCGACGCCCGGCGTCAATTTTCCGACAGAAACTTCATCGTGAATTCGAAGGATTTCGCGGCTGCTTCACGATAGCTCGGATCATCCTGCCGCAGGCGCTCGAAGCTGTGCCCCACGCCTTTGAAGAAATGCGCTTCGACTTTGCTTCCCGACCGCTGGATAATGGATTGCAGTTCTTCCGCGAATCGCACGGCGACGGTTTGATCGTTGTAGCCGTGCAAGATCAGCACCGGACTGCTCTTCGCGTTGAACGCGGACCGGAAACTCGACAAGGATGGATCGTTGCCGGCTTCGCTGAAGGCGCCATAGTGGGCGACACCCGCCCGGACCGCGCCGCGTGCCGCCAGGAACGCCGCCCAATAGCCGCCATTGGAAAACCCCACCGCGTAACAATGATCTCTCGGCACGCCGAATTCGGCGCTGCTTTGCTCGATCACGGCGAGAAAATCGGCGTAGATATCCCGCGAATAAGTCTGCCAGGTGGCCCGCCTTGCCCCCTCGGTGATGCCATATCGCTTCATGAAGGCAGGGACCACGGCGACGAAACCTTCGCCGGCCAGCCGTTCGGCATATCGCAGATCGGTATCCCGCAATCCCGAACTCGTGTGGAGGACCAGAATCGCCTTGCCGTTGCGCGGCCCCTGGGGCTGAAAAACGTAAGTCTCGACCTTGTTGCCCACGCCATAATGACGTGCCTCCGATGTCTCGGCAGCGTGGCACAGTGTCGTGAACAGGCATGCGATCGCCAGACAGACCGCGGCGATCCCGTTTTCAATTCTCACAATGTCGCCCCCGTTGGCCGATCGTGAAAATGGCTGCTTCAGAATAGGCCCGCCCGTTCAGCCCGGCGCGGCTTTGGCGCTGGTATTGGCGCGCAGATAGCCGATCGTTTCGTCGGTCGTCATGACGTCGCCGAAATAGAGCCAGAAGCTCATCAGCGCCGCGTTGTGCTCCTCGTCGCGTGCTGGCGGCGAGCGCATCGCTGACCATGACCGTCTGGAAATTGCGCATGCTGGCGTCGCGCGCGGAGGATTCGCAGCACACGTTGGTCGCCGTGCCGGTAATCAGCACCGTATCGATGCCGCGCCCGCGCAGGGTAGCCTCGATATTGGAGGAGCCCTGGATGAAGGCGCTGAACCGCGTCTTGTCGACGATTACGTCGTTCGGCTGGACCTCGCAGGCCGGCCAGAACTCATGGCCCTTGGACCCGGGCGTCAGCGATTCGATGCGCTTTTGGCGGCGCGCCGGACTGGACAGCTTGTCATAGGCGACCGACCAGCTCTTGAAGGTTTCCTCGGTGGCGGCGGTGCGCACCCAGACCACGGTGCCGCCGGCGCCGCGCAAGGCGGCCGCCAGCCGGTTGACGTTGGGCACGATACCGCGTGCCTGCGGGATCAGGCTATGGGCGACGCCATCCATCATGAAGCCGTTCTGCAGGTCGACGACGACCAGCGCGGTGCGCGGCGGCGCCATATCGTGAAACACATGGGGTCTGCCGCGCCGCTCGCCGACGCGCGTCTTGACCCAATCGGGAATGGCCGTCTTGTTCATGCTGGTCACCTGGGGTTTTTTCCGTCGCTTACTATGGCGGCGAATGCCGCCGCTGGCAACGTGGGGCGGCAGCCGCTATAGACTGGAGCGAAGACGTCCGTTCACCAGGAGGCCCCATGGATTCCGACCGCATCAAGCTCGAAGCCCGGCTGTTCGCCAGCGAATATCTGCTGTGTAATCTCTATGCCATGCTGTTCCGCGGCAGTCCGGACGCCCATGGCGCCACGGAAGCCTTCGCCGACGACTTGCGCCAGCATATGGCGGGCTTCGCCGTTGCCGGCCTCGAGCCGGCGCAATCGGATTTCTTCGCCGCCGAAGTGCGCGAGGCGCTCGAAACGCTGATCGGCCAGATGCGCGACATGGTGCGCAAGAGTACAGCCGGCACGGGCGCCGCCACGCCGCCACAAAGCGGTACGACCCACTGAGCACCGTCGCGCCCGCCCCGGCGGACAGGGACTCGTCCATGAGTCCGCGCCAACGACTCGTCCTGACCCTGGTGCTCGGCGGCCTGATCGCCTTTCCGTCGATGGCGATCGACATGTACCTGCCGGCCTTGCCCACGCTGGTGCGGGAACTCCACACCAGCGCGGGCCGCATTCAGACCACCTTGTCGGTATTCTTCATCGGCCTTGCCCTGGGACAGGCATTCTATGGCCCGCTCGCCGACCGCTTCGGCCGCCGCCCGCCGCTGTTCTTCGGCATCGCCCTGTTCGTTCTCGCGTCCGTCGGCTCGGCGCTGTCCAACAGCGTCGAGAGCCTGATCGTCTGGCGCTTTCTCCAGGCCGCCGGTGCCTGCGCCGCCGTGGTGATGGCGCGCGCCATCGTGCGCGACCTGTTCAACGAACGCGATTCCGCGCGCATGTACGCCATGCTCATGCTGGTGATGGGCGTGGCGCCGATCCTGGCGCCGCTGGTCGGCGGCCAGTTGCTGAGCCTGAGTCGGCTGGCGCGCGATCTTCTGGACGCTGGCCGCCTTCGGCATTACCGCCTTCATCGTGGTCATTCTGGCCCTGCGCGAGACCTGGCCCGCCCAACGGCGTGTCACGGGCGGCCTCGGCCGTGTCCTGGCGGTTTACGGACTGCTGCTGCGCGACCGGACTTTTCTCGCCTATGTCATGACCAGCGGCTTCGCCCAGGCCGGCATGTTCGCCTATATCGCCGGCTCGCCGTTCGTGTTCATCGATCTCTATGGCGTGCCCGCGGAACATTACGGCTGGATCTTCGGCGGCAATGCCGCCGGCCTCATCCTCGCCTCGCAGATCAATCACCGCCTGCTGCGCAAAACCAGCGGCCACAAGATCCTGCGCGTTTCGGTGATGGGCAATGCGGCGGCCGGCATGGTCCTGGCGCTCGTCGCGCTCAGCGGCACGGCGAGCCTGCCGCTGCTTCTGGCGCCGCTGTTCCTGTGCGTCGCCAGCATCGGCTTCATCGCACCGAACGCGGTGGCCGCGGCCATGGCCCGCCACGGCGAGAACGCGGGCAGCGCCGCGGCCCTCATCGGCATGCTGCAATATTCCGGCGGCGCGATTGTCGCGGGGGTGCTGGCGGCGGTGCACGATGATTCTGCCCGGCCTCTCGCCTTCGTGATCGCCGGCTGCGCGTTTTGCGCGCTCCTGCTGCAAACCGTGGCCCTGCCGCCCACGGCGCCACGCCCGTGAAACACCACGTACGGCGCGGATTAACGAATGGTTCCGGACAGGTTAAATTTGCGTCGAATCCCGTGAACGGAGGCGTGAGTTGTCGGGTTATAGGCCGAAAAGCTGTGGCACACCGGTAACTGGAACTTTGTTGTTTGCCCAAAGCGCAAAGTTCCGGTTCGCGCCACCTCCCGTTTTAGGGTCTACTGGCGCCTTGTTCGAGTATCGACGGGAGGGACACGATGACCGTATCGACCAGCGCCTGCGCCATGCTGACCACGGGAATGCTCGCCGCATTCCTGCTCGGTTACGGCGGCGGTGTCGTCAGCAAGTTCGACCCCATGGGCGCCATCAAGCCCGAACAGACGACCCAATGCATCAATCTGTCGATCCAGGCGCCCGGCCTCACGCTGTACGCGCCGAACGGCCAACAGATCGCGAAAGTCGGCGGCGAGTAATCACAGTGCCTGGCTCGCGCGCTGCTGGTTGCCCCTCTTATCAGCATGGCAGCCAGCTGATTGCGCACTATCGCCCGTCCGCCGCCGAGACCAAAGTCGCAGCGGCACTCCCCACGACATCGACATAATCAGATTGCGCGCCGGCCCGTGAGCCTGCGGTGGCGCGCGAGCGCATCGCGCGAACCGTGGTCCGACTCACGGCGCTTCGACCGCGTCGAAATTGACCAGCGCCACGCGGCACGGCTCGTTGGCAACCTTCTGGCATTCGGCCAGGCTTTTCGCCGCGGCTTCCTCGGTCGACGGATAGCCGTAGGAGGCATTGACAAACTTGCCCGTCGCGGACACCGCCAGGGCCTTTTCCGTCGGCCAGCCGGGATATTGACGCGCGACGTCACGCGCGCCGCGGGTCAGGCGCAAGGCCGTGATCGCCGCATCCATCTTCTTTCGATCGAAGGTCGGCAGCGCCTGGCTGCCGAGGAACCTGTCCATCACCGGGATCCAGCGCAGCAGCCCGTCGGCGGTGCCGAAAATATTATGGCCGTCGTCGCCGATCGGATCGAACATGTGAAATTCGCTCCGGCCGCCGCCGGCGACATAGGCCTCGTGCAGCTTTCGCACATAGGCGCTGGGGAACATGAGATCGTTTTCGGCGTAGATCCACAGCGTGGGCAGACGGCTTTTCGCGCCATAGGCCGCGAAGACCGGCAGCAAGTCGTCGGCCGCGCAGGTCTCCGGCACTGGCGCGCCGGCGCGCATCGACATGCGCAAGCCGCCGGAAACATTGATCACCGCCCGCAACCCTTGCGGAGCGCGGGCCGCGAGGTTGAGCACGACGGCGCCCCCCACGGAGGCGCCGATCGCGATCATGCGCGTGCCGTCCGCGTCGGGACGCCTGGCCATGGCGGCGAGCGCCGCCGCCACGTCATCGGTTTGATCGTCGAGCAACTCGGCGAAGCTGACGGCCGGGCATTGGCGCAGGCTGTAGTCCGTGGGCCCGACCGATTGTCCGAAACCGCGGCGGACGACCGCCACCGCCAGCCAGCCGCGCCGCGCCAGATCGCGCGCCATGCGCGCGTTGGCGGCGGGCGACAGCGCCTGACGCTGCTCCAGATCGGCGCTCATGCCATGGGTGACCAGCGCCACGGGCAACGGCGCGGTGCGGCCCGCTTCCTTGGTGATGAGCGCCTGCAGACGATAGGGCTTGCCGGCGATGTCGACGCTCAGGAATGTGTTCTCGCTGACGAGCGGCGCCGCGCGCCCGGCTCCGGCCGGAACCAGGCTTGCCATCGCGAGTACGGCCAGGGCGCAGACGAAGAATGGACGCGGCACGGACCTCTCCCGGATTCGGCGGCGCGCAGTGTGCCGCAAACAAAAATAGGCCGGCAAGGGCGATCATGGCTGGAAATGACGCGGTCGAACCGAGAGGCCGCCAAAGCGGGCCTCCCGCCGCCCCGATTTCGGCCCGCCCGGCGCTCTCTAACTATGCGTAAACCTTGACAGACGGGCCGGGGCCGCCCTATACGCCTGTCTCCCCGCGCAGTGGCCTTCAAGTGAGACCGGCCGCCGCCATATAATGGGACGATCGCGCCGGCTTTAAGGTTCGGTCTGGCCTTGGGGCGGAGTAGCTCAGGTGGTTAGAGCAGCGGAATCATAATCCGCGTGTCGGGGGTTCAAGTCCCTCCTCCGCTACCATTGCAATGCCCGGCTTGGGGCGTCGCCGCGTACGGCGCCCGCCAGACTTCAAGCTCGGCAATTGCAGCAAGCCCCGCGCCGTAACCTCAAGCACCGCTACGTTGTAAGGCGACGATCATCGGCGCCAGAACAATCGAGCATCGCTCTGCCTCTGCAAACAGCACCGACTCGGCATTGGCTCACTGGCAACATCGCCAATCGATCCATATCGCGGTACGTCAGAACGCCCGGAGCTGGACTCAGCTTCCGGGCGTTCGTCGTTTCGCGGTGACTAGGTCGTGAACTCATAAGCGCGGAGCCAGAGTCGGATTGAGGCAAGGAGGACGGCGGCGAGGAAGTTGCGCGCCAGCTTGTCGAAGCGGGTGGCGATCCGTCGGAAGTGCTTGAGTTTGCTGAAGAGCCGCTCGACCAAGTTGCGCTGACGATAGATTGCCCGGTCGACGACCCTGCGGATGCGAACGTTGCTTTGGCTCGGGATGTGGGCGGCGCCGCCGCCGGCCTCGATCAGGTCGATGATTGCCCGGGCGTAATATCCGCGGTCTGCGACCACAGGGCCGGTCAACCCGAGGCCTTCCAGCAACATCGGCGCGGTGGTTTTGTCGGACGCCTGGCCGGGCGTGAGAAGGATGCGCACGGGCAGGCCCTGATCGTCGGCGACGACGTGGATCTTGGTGCTCAGTCCTCCACGAGAACGGCCAATGGCGTGATCCGCGCCCCCTTTTTACCGCCCGCCGCGTGCTGGTGGGCGCGCACGATCGAGCTGTCGATCAGGTGCATCGAACTCGGGGGATTGCCGGGCCAACGCAGTGAAGATGCGCAGCCATACCCCCGCCTTGGCCCAGCGGTTGAACCGGTTATACACCGTCGTGTAGGGGCCATAGCGGTCCGGCAGATCGCGCCACGGCGAGCCTGTGCGCAGGATATAGAATATGCCGTTCAGAACGCGACGGTCATCCCGACGCGGCACGCCCCGCGGCTTGTTCGGCAACAGCGGAGCGATGATCGACCACTCCGCATCCGTCAGTTCAAAGCGAGCCATGATCCAGCCCTCCGTTCGTCCGGAGAGTTGAATCACAGATGCCCTATCCAAGGGAATCCCCCTTATGAGTACAGAACCTAGGCGGACGCCGCGCCAATGCGGCGTTGCTTCCGCTTAGTAGTCCATTCCACCCATTCCACCCATTCCACCCATTCCGCCGCCCGGCATGGCCGGCGCCGATTCGGTCTTTGGCCGGTCGGCAATCATGACTTCCGTTGTAACCAACAGACCGGCGATCGAAGCCGCGTCCTGCAGGGCCGTGCGGACGACCTTGGCCGGGTCGATGATGCCAGCCTCGATCATGTTCACGTATGTTTCGGTCTGGGCATCGAAGCCGTAGTTGGGGTCTTTCGCTTCGAGCAGCTTGCCGACGATGATGGATCCTTCGAGACCGGCGTTCTCGACAATCTGGCGAGCCGGCGCCTCGATGGCGCGGAACACGATGCTGATGCCCGCCTGCACGTCGGGGTTGTCGTCGCTGAGCTTGCTGAGAGCGCGCTTGGCGCGGAGGAGCGCAACACCGCCGCCGGGGACGACGCCTTCCTCGACCGCCGCGCGCGTGGCATTGAGAGCGTCGTCGACACGATCCTTCTTTTCCTTCACCTCGATCTCGCTCGCGCCGCCGATCCGGATCACGGCGATGCCGCCGGAGAGCTTGGCAAGGCGCTCCTGGAGCTTCTCCTTGTCATAGTCCGAGGTGGTCTCCTCGATCTGGACCCTGATCTGCTCAACCCGGGCCTGGATCTCCTTCTTCTTGCCGGCGCCGTCGACGATGGTCGTGTCCTCCTTCGAGATCGTGACCTTCTTGGCGCGACCGAGCATGTCGAGCGTGACGCTCTCGAGCTTGATGCCGAGGTCCTCGGAAATGACTTGGCCACCGGACAGCACCGCGATGTCCTCCAGGACCGCCTTGCGGCGATCGCCGAAGCCCGGCGCTTTCACGGCTGCGACCTTCAGGCCACCACGAAGCTTGTTGACGACGAGGGTGGCAAGCGCCTCACCCTCGACGTCCTCCGAGACGATGAGCAGCGGCTTGCCGGACTGGACAACGGCCTCCAGGACCGGCAACAGCGCTTGCAGATTGGCGAGTTTTTTCTCGTGGAGAAGGATGTAGGGGTCCTCCAGCTCGACCACCATCTTCGCGGCATTGGTGACGAAGTAGGGCGACAGATAGCCGCGATCGAATTGCATGCCCTCGACCACTTCGAGCTCGGATTCCAGCGACTTCGCCTCCTCCACGGTGATCACGCCTTCGCGGCCGACTTTCTTCATCGCCTTTGCGATCATGTCGCCGATCTCGCGCTCGCCATTGGCGGCGATCGTGCCGACCTGGGCGATCTCCTCCGACGACTCGACTTTCTTGGCGCGCCCGGCAATATCCTTGACCACCGCCGCAACGCCCAGATCGATGCCGCGCTTCAGATCCATCGGATTCATGCCGGCGGCGACCAGCTTGACGCCCTCACGGACAATCGCTTGCGCGAGGACCGCCGCGGTTGTGGTGCCGTCGCCCGCGATGTCGTTGGTCTTGGAGGCCACTTCGCGGACCATCTGCGCGCCCATGTTCTCGAACTTGTCGTCGAGTTCGATCTCCTTGGCAACGGTCACGCCATCCTTCGTGATGCGCGGCGCGCCATAGCTCTTGTCGAGAACGACGTTACGGCCTCTGGGGCCGAGCGTGACGCGGACCGCGTTGGCGAGAATATCGACGCCGCGCAGCATCTTATCGCGCGCATCGGTGGAAAAACGGACGTCCTTGGCTGCCATGACTTGAATCCTTATGTGTGCGAGAGGCTACGGAGGGGGCGCGCGGAGACGTTATGCCGCTTTGCGGCCGGTAACCTCGCCTTCTGCAGCCTTGCCTTCGATCACGCCCAAGATGTCGGTTTCCTTCATGATCAGGTATTCCTGGCCGTCGATTTTGATTTCGCTGCCAGACCACTTCCCGAACAGGATGCTGTCGCCGGGCTTGACGTCGAGCGGCGTCCGCTTGCCGGACTCGTCCCATGCGCCGGGGCCAACAGCGACGACTTTGCCTTCCTGCGGCTTCTCCTTGGCCGTCTCGGGAATTATGACGCCACCTTTCGTCTTTTCCTCGCCTTCAAGGCGGCGGACAACGACGCGGTCGTGCAGCGGACGGAATTTCATCGGTTCATACCTTTCGAATGAGCACCCCCGGCGGACCGGCTTGGCAAGCCGCCGCATGATCATCGGTTTTGTGGGGAGACTTTCAGATGGGTGCTAGTCAAGTATTTACAAGACTTAATCGTCCGCTTTTGAGATCATTATTGCATTATTATTTTCTAAGTCGGGCGACGCGCAAAGACGGATGCGCGGCGGCACTGCAAAATCAATCACAAGGGAGATTCTCGGCCACGACATCCATGATATCCTCGCCGAGATCATGATGTTGTTTCAGTAGCTTCTCCAACGGAGTCTTCGCTTCGAGGCCGGACGCATGGTCGACTTCGGCCTGCGCCCAGTTCTCGATCATCTGCGCGAGAGCTTCGTCGCTTTCGTCTTGTGGGTTTTCTTGCCTGTGAAGCGCAGCCATCTGGGTGAAGACGGCTCGCCTTTGACGCTCGATCGCCGCGCACTGCTCTCGACCGGCCTCAGAGATTCGCTCATCCTGCGATGACGGTCCGTATCGGCCGTGGCTCATCTTGTCTCCTGTCCGACGGGAACACCGTCATGCTATTCCGCGGCTGCGGGCTTCTGCCCATCCAACAGCGGTCGATCTCGTCCGATTGCTGCAAGTCATCAATCGATATCAATAGTCTATGCGTTCCCCATCGAATGGGACGTGGACGCGGCCTTCCGCAGATCTCACGAGGTCTCCCCCGATTGATTTACCTGACCGCCGCGGGCGGCCTTACGGCTTTTCCGCCAAATCTTTCATATAAATGGAGCGGAAGCGGCGACGATACATCCCCGCCGGGGCGAACGTCAGCCGTCGCGGCAAATGAAGCCGCCGCTGCACGCGGGTATCGGCATAGAACACGCCGGCCTGGCCGAGGGCGACGGCGCGCTCGGGCGTATCCAACGGGACTTCGCCGCCGCCGTCAGGCTTGCCGAACAGTGTAGCCGGCACGGGGCCGGGGGCCGAGCGGATCTTCACCGCCACGGCCATGCCCTCTGGACAGCGGCAATCGCCGAGCCATTGACGTCGCGTAGCGTCATGCGCCGCTTGCCCGGCGCCGGCGGTGCTCCGCCACCACTCCTTCCCGTTACCCCATGAGCCCGGCCGGGCACCGCCTCCAGCCGGCCCGCCTGCGGCATCATCGTGCGGGTTTGCTCAGGTCTTTCTGCACGAGCCGCTTGGGATCGATCGCCGCCGTTCCTTCTTTGACGATGCTCTCCGGCGTATCGATGAGTTCCGCGATCAGTTTTTCGACCTGCTCGCCGGACACCGCGCTGAGTTCGAGCTTCAATCGGGCACCTTCATCGATCAGCGCTCGATCCGCCATCGCCTTGTCGAAGCTTCGGCGCAGCGTCTCGGTGCGGGCGGGAGCCAAGCCGGGCGGCGCGACGATCGTGCGCCCGATCGCCACATCGGCCGTTATGAAGCGAATGATCTTCCGCGCCCGCTCGTCCGGCGCGAGGTCGGAGAGCAGCGGCGCCGCTATCTCCGGGTTGGCTTTATCGCCGGTCTGCGCCAGCACGGTGATCGTCTTGTCACGCACCCACTGTGGATGGAGGCTGGTCCATGTGGACCACGGCGCCTCGCCGATGCCCTCGACCTCGCCCTGCTCCATGGCGCGGATCACTTCCGTCGAGCCGGGATAGCCGGAAATGATCTTGAAACGGGTGCCGAGAAGGCTGTTCGCCATCGCGGGCAGAAATCCCATGCTGCCGTTGACGGTGACGGCGCCCATGATGACGTCGCGCTTCTTGGCATCCTCCATCGAGGTGATGCCGCTGGCCGTCCAGGTCGCGATGGTGCCATGGCCGGCTTCCATGCTGCCGATCCAGGTCAACTCCTTCGACTTGAAACGGACGCCCTGCTGCTGGAGGACTTCGTAAGTCGGCATCGCCTTGTTGAAAATCGCCGTCACCGAGCCGTCGCGCGGCGCCCGGTCATACAGATAGTTGCCGGACGCGATGCCCGAGGCGCCCGGCATGTTCTGCACGACGATGGTCGGTTTGCTCGGCAGATGAGAACCCCAATGGCGCGCGAGGAGCCGCGCATAGGTGTCGTAACCGCCACCCGGCGTGAACCCGACGACCACCGTCACGGTCTTGCCGCGAAAAAAGTCCTGTTCGGAATCGGCACGGGCCGCCGCGGCCGTGACGGCCGACAAAGCGCAGGCTGCCGCAAACACCCATTGCAGTTTCATGCTGGCTTCTCCTCACCTGTGTTTCGCTTCTCGCACCAGGTCCGGCGATCTGTCTGCCGCCGCAACCCGGTCTTCCCTTCTGCGAGGGTTTCGTCGTCGTCGCTTCTCGTCAGTCTTCGCGGCAGATGAAGCCGCCGCCGAGCACGCGGGTGCCGGCATAGAACACGCAGGCCTGGCCCGGGGCCACGGCGCGCTCGGGCGTATCGAACAGCACCTCGGCGCCGCCGTCGGGCCTGCCGGACAGCATAGCCGGCACCGGGCCGTGGGCCGAGCGGATCTTCACCGCGACGGCGATGCCCTCGTCTGACAGCGGCCGGTCGCCGAGCCAATTGACCTCGCGCAGCGCAATGCGCCGCTTGCCGAGCGCGTCTTCCGGGCCGACCACGACGCGCCGGGTCGCCGGATCGAGCCTGCACCACATAGAGCGGCCGTTCGCTGGCGATGCCGAGGCCGCGGCGCTGGCCGATGGTGTAGTGGATGATGCCGGCGTGGCGGCCGAGCACGGTGCCGTCGACATGCACGATGTCGCCGGGCTCGGCGGCGCCCGGGCGCAGCTTCTCGACCACCCGGGCATAGCTGCCGTTGGGCACGAAGCAGATGTCCTGGCTGTCCGGCTTGTCGGCGATGGCGAGGCCGAAGCGGGCCGCGAGCGCGCGGGTCTCCGCCTTGCTCGCCAGATCGCCGAGCGGGAAGCGCAGCAGGTCGAGCTGCGCCGGCGTGGTGCCGAACAGGAAATAGCTCTGGTCGCGCGCCGCATCGGCGGCCTGGTGCAATTCCGCGCCGTTGGCGCCGGCGATGCGCCGCGCGTAGTGGCCGGTGGCCAGCGCATCGGCGCCGAGATCGCGCGCGGCGGCCAGCAGGTCGCGAAACTTCACCGTGCGGTTGCAGGCGACGCAGGGAATCGGCGTCTCGCCCGCGGCATAGGCGGCGGCGAACGGCGCGATCACGTCGCGCCGGAAGCGCTCCTCGTAGTCCAGCACGTAATGCGGAATGGCGAGCCGCTCGGCGACCTGGCGCGCATCGTGGATGTCCTCGCCGGCGCAGCAGGCGCCCTTGCGGTTGACCGCCGCGCCATGATCGTAGAGCTGCAGGGTGATGCCGATGACCTCGAAGCCGTCGTCGGCCAGCAGCGCCGCCACGGTCGAGGAATCGACGCCGCCCGACATGGCGACCACCACGCGCGTCGCGGCCGCCGGCTTGGCGAAGCCGAGCCGGTTCACGCGCCCGAGGCGCGGTCGTCTGCGCGCAGCGGTGGCGAGTCTAGGGTGACGGTGGCGGTCATGGCCGGAGCGGGCGGCGGCCCTTCCTCACTTCTGCATGTTGCGGGTTTCGGTCGGCAGCGTGACCGTCAGGCCGTCGAGCTCGTCGCTCATGATGATCTGGCAGCCGAGCCGCGAGGTGCGCGTCAGGCCGAAGGCCAGGTCGAGCATGTCCTCCTCGTCCTCGGTCGGCTCGGCCAGCCGCTCGAAATCCTCGCCATCGACGATCACGTGGCAGGTCGAGCAGGCGAGCGAGCCTTCGCAGGCGCCTTCCAGGTCGATGTTGTTGCTATGGGCGATTTCGAGGACCGAAAGGCCGACCGGCGCATCCACTTCGTGGCGTGTGCCGTTGGGGTCGACGAACGTCATCTTGGGCATCGGTCCTCTCTCAACTCGAACGGAACAGGGCGGGCGGAACAGGGTTAGGCGGAACGGTCTCAGGCTCAGAAACAATCGAGGCGGGCACGCGGTTCACTCGGCGGCCCGGGAGCCCGCGGCGCCCTGGCGGCGCAATTCGGTCACCGCGGCGACGACCGCCTCGATCACGCTGTCGATTTCGGCCCCCGTGTTAAAGCGCCCGATGCCGAAACGCAAGGACGCCCGCGCCGCCTCGTCCGACAGGCCGATGGCGCGCAGCACGTGGGACGGCTCGACCACCGCCGAAGTGCAGGCCGAGCCGGACGACAGGGCCACCCCGGTCAGCGCGGCGATCAGCGCGGCGGCATCGACCGTTTCGAAACTCATGTTCAGATTGCCCGGCACCCGGGCCACCGGGTCGCCATTGAGCCGTACCCCGTCGAGGCGGCCGACAATGCCGTCGCGCAGCCGGCTGGTCAGCGCGGTGAGGCGCGCGGCTTCGGCCGCCATCTCCTGGCGGGCGATGTCGCGCGGCCTCGCCGAGCCCGACGCAGAGCGGCGCCGGCAAGGTGCCCGAGCGATGGCCGCGCTCCTGCCCGCCGCCGTCGAACAGCGGCGCCAGGCGCACGCGCGGCCGGCGCCGGACATAAAGCGCGCCGATACCCTTCGGGCCGTAGATCTTATGGCCGGAGATGCTCATCAGGTCGATGTTCATGGCCGCGACGTCGAGCGGAATCTTGCCGAAGGCCTGGGCCGCGTCGGTGTGCAGCCAGGCGCCCTTGGCGCGGCACAGCGCGCCGATCTCGGCCAGCGGCTCGATGGTGCCGATCTCGTTGTTCACCGCCATGATGGAGACCAGCAGCGGTGTCCTCGCTGATGGCCGCCGCGAGCTGGTCGAGGTCGACATGGCCCTTGGCATCGACCGGCAGCCAGGTGACGCGGCAGCCCTCGCGCTCGAGCCGGCGGACGCTCTCGAGCACGCATTTGTGCTCGGTGACGGCGGTGACGATATGGCGTCGGCGCTGGCCCTGGAATGTCGCCGCGCCGTTGATCGCCAGATTGTTGGATTCCGTGGCGCCGGAGGTGAAGACGATCTCGCGCGCTTCGGCGCCGATCAGCGCCGCGATCTGCTCGCGCGCCAGCTCGACCCCCTCCTCCGCTTCGTAGCCGTAAAGGTGGCTGACCGAATGGGGATTGCCGAACTTCTCGGTGAAATAGGGCAGCATGGCGTCGAGCACGCGCGGATCGAGCGGCGTGGTGGCGTGGTTGTCCAGGTAGATCGGACGGGCTGGGCGCTTGTCGCTGCTTGGCCCGTGTGCTGCGTTCATGTTGCTCATGAGAACTCTTTCAGGCGGCCGGCGCAGCGCTGCGCCGGCCGGCGCGTGAATGTGTATCACGACCGCCGGCGCGCGCATAAAGCTCGCCCCAGGCCGCAGGAAAGCCTCGACGTCGGCCGCCGCGCTGCGCCAGCCGAGGCTGACGCGGATCGCGCTCGCGGCCGCGGCCTCGTCCACGCCCATGGCGCGCAGCACATGGGAGGCGGCGACCTTGCCCGACGAACAGGCGGCGCCGGCGCTGACCGCCACGCCGGCGAGATCGAACGCCATGACCTGAATCTCGCTGGCCACACCCGGCATGGACAGGCAGCTCGTGTTCGCCAGGCGCGGCGCATCGGCGCCGAAAACGCGGGCGCCCGGCGCCAGGGAGCGCACCCCGGCCTCGATGCGGTCGCGCAAGGCGGCGAGGCGCGGCTGATCGGCGACGTCGCCGACCGCTGCCTCGGCCGCCGCGCCGAATCCGGCGATGCCGGTCAGGTTTTCCGTGCCGCCGCGACGGCGGCGCTCCTGGCCGCCGCCGACCATCAGCGGCAGCAGATCCAATCCGTCGCGCACCACCAGCGCGCCGACGCCGGCCGGACCGCCGATCTTATGGCCGGAGAGAGTCAGCAGATCGACGCCGAGCGCGGCCATATCGAGCGCGAGCTTGCCCGCCGCCTGCACCGCGTCGCAATGGACCAGCGCACCGCGGGCATGGGCCAGGGCAGCGACCTCGGCGACCGGCTGGACCACGCCGGTCTCGTTGTTGGCGAGCATCACCGACACGATGGTATCGCCGGCATCGCTGCCGAGCAGACGGTCGAGTGCCGCGAGATCGACCAGGCCGTTGGCGGTGACCGGAATTTCGCCGGCATGGGGCAGCGGCCGGACAGCGGCGCGCACCGAATCATGTTCGATGGCGGAGACCAGCGCGCGCTGGCGCCCGCTGCCGAGCAGCGCCAGCCCATTGGCTTCGGTGCCGCCCGAGGTGAAGACGATGGCGGCCGGCGCCGTGCCGGCCAGTGCCGCGACCTTGGCGCGCGACTGCTCGAGCATGCGGCGCGCCAGACGGCCGAAGCGGTGCACCGAGGACGGATTGCCGGTCAGCTCCATGGCCTCGATCATCGCCGCCTTGGCCGCGGGCTTGAGCGGCGCGGTGGCGTTGTAATCGAGATAGACGGGGGACAGGGCGGACATGGGCGCGGGCCTGCTATTCGGCCGCGGCGCTGCGGTGAAGCGCGCCGGACTGGCCGAGCACGCGGCGCTCGCACACATCGGCGAGGGAGACGGAATTGAGGAACAGGTGAATGTGATTGCCGAGCTCTTCCCACAGGTCGTGGGTGATGCAGCGGCCCTGGAATCCGGTGCAGCCGCGCGGGCTGCCCGGCATGCAGCGCGTGGCGCGGATCGGTTCGTCGACCGCGAGGATGATGTCGGCGATGCGCATCTGGTCCGGCGGGGCGGCGAGCAGGTAACCGCCGCCCGGGCCGCGCACGCTCTTCACCAAGCCGCCGCGGCGCAAGCGCGCGAACAATTGCTCGAGATAGGACAGCGAGATTTCCTGGCGCGCGGCGATGTCGGCCAGCGAAATGGGCCGCACGCCGGCATTGTCGGAGCCGGTGTTCTTCGCCAGATCAGCCATCGCCATGACCGCGTAGCGGCCCTTCGTGCTCAGCTTCACCGTTCCCTCCGCTTCGCCCGCTCACGCGTGGCGCCTATTCCCCAGGTCACGCGGTCCGACACCTTGCCGCGCGGCTCGAACCCGCCCGGCGCCGCTCGCTGGCGCGGTGCTCAGGAAATGCTGACGCGCGCGGCACGCGCCATGGTCAGCCGTGGTACGCCGCTTTGGAGCGCTCCTGGGCGGCTTCGTCGGGCTCGAGCTCCGAATCACCCTTGCGCTCCAACTCCTCGATGCGTGCCTTGAGCGTATTGACCTGCTCGACCAAGGCGTCGATGGCGCGCGCCACCGGATCGGGCAGGTCGGCCGAAGGCGTGCCATAGGCGACGAATTCCTCGCGGTCCATACCGGCATCGGACGAATGGCGAAACTCCTCGGCGAGAAGCTCGGCGCTGACCGGCGCGCCGTCGTAGGTCTCGCGGTGGGCGAGTTCGCGCAGCGAGGCTTCGCGCGCCACCACCGGGCGGGCCGGAATGCCGACCATGGTGGCGCAGGGTGCGACATCCTTGAGCACCACGGCATTGGCGCCGATGCGGGCGCCCTGGCCGACCGTGATCGGGCCGAGCACCTGGGCGCCGGCGCCGACGATCACGTTGTCCTCCAGGGTCGGGTGGCGCTTGCCGCCCTTGAGCGAGGTGCCCCCCAGGGTGACGCCCTGGTAGAGCGTGACGTCGTTGCCGATCACGGCGGTTTCGCCGATCACCACGGCCATGCCATGGTCGATAAACAGCCGTTCGCCGACCTCGGCCCCGGGATGGATCTCGATTCCGGTCAAAAACCGCCCCAAATGTGACAACCAGCGCCCCAAAAGATGGAATCCGCGGCGCCAGGCGCCGTGGGCCAGGCGATAGATCAAGAGGGCATGGAAGCCGGGATAGCAAAAAATCACCTCGAGCCGCGAGCGGGCGGCCGGGTCGCGGGCCATCATCGAGTCGATATCGCTGCGAAGAGTTTTGAAAAACATAGGGCCTGCTATGGTATTGTTGCGAGTTATGGCAAGTATTCCAGCGCTTTGAAGCGCGCGGCCCGCTGGCCACCCCCGATCATGCATCGGGCCGGCCGAAAGCCGGCATGCCGTGCCTCGCCGAAATTTGGAATCCCGTCCATCTTGGAAACGACCAAACCCATATAAATATCCCATGCAGCGGGGTCAAGTTTAGCTGCCTGGAAAGGTAAATCTACCATGTCGATTAACCCAGTGTCTTACTCAGTTTTGGGGCGATTTCAGACCCCGTCGCAGCAGGCAGGTGCACGATGCCAGATGTAATTTTCAACGGTCCCGATGGGCGGATCGAGGGCCGTTATCAGCACGGCAAGGAGCCCAACGCGCCGATCGTGCTGCTGCTGCATCCCCACCCGCAGCACGGCGGCACGATGAACAACAAGGTTGTCTACAACCTGTTTCATGCCTTCGCACAGCGCCGCTTCTCCGCGCTGCGATTCAATTTCCGCGGCGTCGGACGCTCCCAGGGCGGCTTCGATCATGGCACCGGCGAGTTGAGCGACGCGGCCGCGGCGCTCGATTGGCTGCAGGCCCACAATCCCGACGCGTCACGCTGCTGGATTGCCGGATTTTCCTTCGGCGCCTGGATCGGCATGCAGTTGCTGATGCGCCGGCCGGAAATCGAAGGCTTCATTTCCGTGTCGCCGCCGGCCAACAACTATGATTTCTCGTTCCTCGCCCCCTGCCCGGCTTCCGGGCTGATCGTCCAAGGCGACCGCGACGAGACGGTGCCCGAGGCCGACGTGGCCAAGCTCGCGCACAAGCTGGCCCATCAGCGCGACATCACGGTCGAATACAAGCTGATCAAGGGCGCCAATCATTTCTTCACCGACAAGCTCGACGAGTTGAACGGCATCGTCGACAAGTATCTCGACAAGGCGCTCGGCGCCTCGCCGAACATCGCCAAAGCCAGCTAGGCAAAAGCTCTCAGGCTCAATCCAGGCTTCGGTTTCATCACTTTCCCTCCCCCCTCGTGGGGGAGGTTAGGTGGGGGGTGCGGCGCCCGGGTGCCATCTTCCTTCGAATCATCCCCACCCGTCCCTCCTCCATCGAGGGCAAGGGCGGGACCATTCGGGATTGTCCTGCGCTCACCCGCTGACGGGCAAATGCAGCTTGCCGCCCGCCATGGGCTGGCGGACGCCGGTGGTGCGCGGCAGGCTCAGGGGCAGGCTGCGCAGGCTGCGCACCGCGAGAAAGCCGAAGGCCTGCGCCTCCAGCGCGTCGCCGTCCCAGCCCACCGTCTCGACCGCTTCGACCGGCGCCGAGAGCGCCGCGCGCAGGGCCGTCATCAGCGCCGCATTGTGGCGGCCGCCGCCGCACACCAGCCACTGTTTCGGCGCCGCCGGCAGGTGATCCTGGGCACGCGCCACCGCCGCCGCGGTGAATGCGGCGAGAGTCGCGGCGCCGTCGTTCACCGGCAAGCCCGCCATGACCGTGATGTTGAAGTGGTTGCGATCGAGCGATTTGGGCGGCCGGCGGGCGAAGAACGGATTGGCCAGCAAGGCTTCGAGCGCTTGCCGATTGACGGTGCCCGACGCGGCGATGGCGCCGTTCTCGTCGAACGCGCGGCCGGTGTGACGGCGCACCCAATCGTCGAGCAGCGCGTTGCCCGGCCCCGTGTCGAACGCCAGGATCTCCTCGTCGCCGTCGCACGACCCGATCCAGGTGACGTTTCCGACGCCGCCGAGATTGAGCACCGCCAAGGGCAGCGGCAGCTTCGCGGCAAGCGCGCGGTGGAACAGCGGCACCAGCGGCGCGCCCTGGCCGCCCGCCGCCACGTCCGCGGTGCGGAAATCGTTGACCACCGGGAAGCCGGTCAGCCGCGCCAGCAGGCCGCCGTCGCCGATCTGCCGGGTGATGCCGGCATCGGGGCGATGCAGGATGGTATGGCCGTGGAATCCGATGACCTTGAGGTCGTCGACGGCAAACTGGCTGCGCGTCAGCAGGATGCGCACCGCCTCGACATGGGCAAGGGTGACGGCGCGGGCCACGCCGGCCGACGCGCGGGCCAGCTTGTCGGCGCCGAGCACGCCGCGAATCCGCTCGCGCAGATCGCCATCGTAAGCCACCGTCAGGGCTGCTCCGAAATCGGTGATCGTTTCGCCGTCGGTGCGAATCAGCGCGGCGTCGACGCCGTCGAGCGAGGTCCCGCTCATCAGCCCGAGCGCCCAAACAGGCTCTTTCACCATAGGCTGGACGGGCGCAGTCATCGCCGCTTGCATTGTCGCCATCCGCCGATTGTGCTAAATCGGCGGTCCCTTCGCAATTGGGAAACCGACAACCCGCCGCCATTTGGTCGAAAGCAGCCGATTGGCCGGCGCAGCATCCAAAGCCGTCATCACATGAACACCCCGGCGCCCTTCACGCCCCGCTCCGACTTCCTGCGCGTCATGATCGAGCGCGGCTTCCTGCACCAGTGCACCGACCTGGAAGGGCTCGACGCGCGCCTGACCAAGGGCGTGGTGACGGCCTACAACGGCTTCGACGCGACGGCGGATTTGCTGCATATCGGCCATCTCGTGCCGATCATGATGCTGCGCTGGCTGCAGAAGACCGGCCATAGGCCGATCTCGCTGATGGGCGGCGGCACCACCAAGATCGGCGATCCGTCCGGCAAGGACGAGAGCCGCAAGCTGCTCGACGACGCCGACATCGCCGCCAACATCCGGGCGATCCAGAAAACCTTCGACCGCTATCCTGACATACGGCGCGGGCCCGACCGACGCCATCATGGTCAACAACGCCGACTGGCTCGACGAGCTGAAATACATCCCGCTGCTGCGCGACATCGGCCGCCATTTCACCGTCAACCGCATGCTGACCTTCGACAGCGTGCGCCTGCGGCTCGAGCGCGAGCAGCCGCTCACCTTCCTCGAATTCAACTACATGATCCTGCAGAGCTACGACTTCGTCGAACTGGCGCGGCGCTACGGCTGCAGCCTGCAGACCGGCGGCTCGGACCAGTGGGGCAACATCGTCAGCGGCGTCGATCTCGGCCGCCGCGTCGCCGACCAGGAGCTGTTCGGCCTGACCTGCCCGCTGATCACCACCGCGTCGGGCGCCAAGATGGGCAAGACCGCCGCGGGCGCGGTGTGGCTCAACCCCGACCGGCTGTCGCCCTACGAGTACTACCAGTTCTGGCGCAACACCGAGGACGCCGATGTCGGCCGCTTCCTCAAGCTGTTCACCGACCTGCCGCTCGACGAGGTGCGCCGCCTCGAGGCCCTGCAGGGCGCCGAGATCAACGACGCCAAGAAGGTGCTCGCCGTTCGAGGCGACGGCGCTGTGCCACGGCCGCGACGGCCGCCGAGCAGGCCGCCGAAACCGCGCGCCGCACCTTCGAGGAAGGCGCGCTCGGCGAGGCCCTGCCGACCGTCGATATTCCCGCGAGTCGAGTTGACCGCCGGCCTGCCGGCCTACGAGATCCTGCGCCGCGCCGGCCTCGCCGCGAGCAACGGCGAGGCACGCCGCCTCGATCAAAGGCGGCGGCGCCCGCCTCAACGATCAACCGATCAGCGACGAAAACCGCGCGGTGACTCTCGCCGACGCCAAGGACGGCGTGATCAAGCTGTCGGCCGGCAAGAAGCGCCACGCCCTGGTGCGCGCGAGCTGACACTGAAGTTCGCCAGGGCGGAAGGTTGCCGAGCGTCGGTCAATATGCAGCCGCGCTGACCGCCGGTCCCCCGAGTTCTGAATGGCGAGGACGGATCGCACGATCGCAGTCGCTATGCTGCCCGTGCGATCATGTCATTCTTCTTGACCCTGAGGTCCGCGCCCTATTGTTGGACTGCTTCGCTGATGCCGCGGTGATTTAGAGAGCTTGTATCGGGCATTCAGGCGCTGAAATGTCTCCCATGCGAAGAGAGCCAGGCCGACGGCTATGAATAGCTCCATATACTCACTCGCGTCCCACATCCGGACAAAATTTTCCCCAGTGGCGAGAAATAACGGCTGAGCCACAAGGATGAATCCGGCAAGGGCACTGAATAGAATGGCCTCGGCGCGGTCATGACGGTTGTAAGCGGCCACCGCTTGGCACAGGACGATGGCGACCGTAAGCACATAGATGATCTGCGTTCCAAAGAAATTCCACGTGTTGTAGTTGAAAGCCGCCCAGGGTGCGCTGACCGCCAAGATGAAACGGCTTGGCAAAAAATCACTAAGAAGGTCTCGCAAGCGATTTTGAGGGGCAGTATCGATGATAAAGGGCAGCGCTATTAGCCATGCGAACATAACGAGATGATGCGCTAGCGCGATAGCGATATTATGCATGTTGTGAAGGTTCATTTCACCTTGCTGATTTGCTTGGAATAGCGCGGGCGTTTCAATTTGAAATATCCGCTGCATCCAGGAAATTTCCTCCATCCCAAAGATGAAGAGGATCGCACCGAACAGCGGTGTCAAAACGAGCGCCACACGACGCCGTGAATCGCGGCGATGGGACCGCCATACACGAACGAACGCCAGAGCAAAGATACCGCTCGCTGCCAATGGGAGGAACGCCGAGATCCATTCCAAACCGTTGTCTTCCAGCGCCAGGTCTCTGAAAACCGTGGGATCAACGACAAACAACAAAGTGCAAGAGGCAGCCGCCGCAAGAAGTCCGTAAGCAGCCCGTATTTGCCAACCACCCATCTGACCGTAATTTATGCGTGCATCCTTGCCACGCAGTCGATACAGGCCCACGACGATCAGGACTGACATGAGACAGGCAAAAACGAACCGCGCGACATGGTAGCGACCGGTCAGCGGTCGCTTTCGGACCCCAAGTTGATGTTCTCCAAAGAACCACCACTCAGACAACGAGAGCGCGATTAGGATAAGGCAGCTGATGAGCACTGCGAGCGCCAGGAACGTCAAATATCGAAAACCCTGAGAGCTCATCGGCGCAACTTCCCAGCTATGACATAGAAGGTATGCAAGCTTCCTCCAATTCAATTTTGTCTGGCCGCCACGGCCATCAAGTTCTCAATCCCGCTGCGACGGCGCGGGCAGCGGCACTTCCTTCTCCAGGCTGGGATCGGGCAGCGCGCCGGGCTGTTGCGGCACGCCGCCTTCGAAGATGCCGAAGATCCCGCGCAGGAATCCCGGCGCCAGAGTGGCCAGCGGATTCACGGTGATGTCGGGGTCCTCCAGGCTACCGGTCATGCGGTAGGTCGCGGCGAAGATGCCCGAGCCCGCGCCACCCAGCAGCGGGCCGATCAAGGGAATATTGTTGAGGATCGAATTCACCGCATAGGCCGGCACGATGGTGCCGCGCAGGCCGATGGTCTGTGTGCGCAGGCTGATCCAGCCTTCCGCCGTGAGGCCGAGCGCCGGTCCGTGCGCCCGGGCGTTCTTGGTCTCGATGACGTCGTTTTTCAAAACGAAGGTCGATTCGAGGCGATCGAAGCCGATGCCCTCGCCGCGCAGCGAATCGAGCACGCCGGTCAACAGGGCGACCGACAGCAGCTTGGCGATGGCCGGCGCCTTGACCACGCGGAAGCTCTCGACCTCGAGCTTGCCGTAGAGCGGCTCCCCCGGCGTGGCATCATCGAAATTGCCGTCGAGCTGCATGCGGCCGCCGACGACGTTGTCCGAGATATCGAGCGCCTTGAACACGCTGCCGGCGTCGTCGGAGCGCACGGCAAGGCGGCGGTTGGCGCCGTCGGGCGCGATGCTCAGGCTGAAGATCTTGCCCGGCGCCGGCTGGCCGTCGAGGGTGACGGAGCGCCAGTGTCTGGTGTCGCGCTGCAGGCGGGCCGACACGTTGGCGAGGCCGCCTTGATCGCTCAGATAGAGGGTTTCGAGCGTCAGCGCGATGCCGAGCGGCGGCTGCCTCGCCTCGGCTTCCGCGCCCGTGCCGCCGGGCGCGGCTTTGTCGCTTTCGCTCTTCAGGTAAGGCGCGGCATCGAAGGATCTGCCGGTGAGCGCCACATCGACTCCGCCGTCCGATCGTTTCGCAATGTCGGCGCTGACGTCGGAGCGGCCATAGACCAGACGGTTGATCCTGGCCTTGCTGATGGTCTTGCCGTCGGCGGCGAACCCTGCGCTGCCCGCCGCGCTGAACCCCTCGGCGTCGAGCGCGAAATCCCGGATCGCCGTCGGCTTGTCGCCGGTCAGCGCGAGTTCGGCTTTCAGCTTGGCCCCGGTGCCCGGCGCCTTGCGCCAGACCAGTTCGCTCAGCTCGAGTTCGGCGGGCGTGAGGTCCGCATTGAGCACGAGCGTATTGGCCTTGCTCGCATATTGCGTCATGACCGCGTCGATGCCGACCGGACCACGAAGATACTCGTCGAAATCGAGTCCCATGCTGCGCCGGCCGGCATCGTCGACCGTCGCCTGGATCCTGAACTGGCGATCGAATCCGCCCGGCGCGAAATTCTCCACCCAGGTGAGATTGATCGGCGTCATGCCGAGCACGGCTGTGCCGGCGATGTCCATGCCGCGGCCGTCGAGCTGCAGGACGAGATCGCCTTGGCTCAGATCGAGATCGAACGCCGCCTTCGGCAGCGTCACCCCGCGCAGATTGGCGGCGGCGGCGATCTCGACCTGCTTGAAGGTCAAGGCCTCGAGCAACGGAAAACGAAGCTGCAGGCGAACAGCCGCGTCGCCGCCGACGTCGGCCGGCTTGACGCCCAATGCCTTGGCGTATCCCAGGCGGGGATGATCGAGCAACGTGAGAATCTGGGCGACAGCACCGCGCACCACCGTTTCGATGGCCAGGTGCTGGTCGTGCTTGTCGAGCCCGGTGATGTCCACCTTGCCCGGCCCGACCTGCAGGCGCTGCACCTCGGCACTCGTCACCACGAAGCTCAGCGCGTCCTTGCGCAATACCGCCTGCCCCTGCCCGCGGCGAATCGGCGGCATGGTGTCGAAGTAGGTCAGTGCGAGACCCTGGAATTGAAATCCGCCCGACATGTCCGTCACGTCGAATCCGGCGAGGCCGTCGTCGCCGGCGGTGCCGCTCAGCGCGACCCGCCCGTCCGGGACGATTTCCTCCTGGAGGTTGGCAACGACCCAGTGCTGCGCATTGCGCGCCACGCTTTCCGGCCAGAGCCGTTTGAGCAGGGCGACGGGGAGTTGCTTCACGGAGAGTTCGGCCACCGCCTCGAACGGCCCGTTTATGATCCCTTGCGATATGCCCTGGACGGTCGCGGACGCGCCAATACGCGTGTCGCCGAGATCGAGCGTCAGTTCATCGATCTGCGCCACGGTGAGGTCTCGGGTGAGGCTGCTGCGCAGCCGCAACGCGCGCACCGGCAGGCTGGGGGCGTCGTCCGGCTCCCAGGGCAAGGCGATCGAACCTTCGCCGCCGGTCACATCGAGCACGACCTCTCGGACCGTCCCATCGAATCCAGCGCGCACGCGCAACGATCCGCTGAGCGGCAGTTTGATGCCGGCCAGCGATTCGAACAGCGGCGCGGTCGAAGCGAACAACGCAGGCTGGATATGCGCCAGCTCGATTTCGGCCGCGATCTGCTCATCGCGCGTATCGTAATTGGCATCGAGAGCGAATTCGGCCGTTTCGCCGCCGATCTCGAGGCCGAAGGTGCCCTTCAGGCGCAGCCCGTCGCGCATCTTCAGCACAACGAAGGTCGCAGACGGCGCGCGCCAGGTGATGTTCAGATTGCGGTCCTCGAGCGTGAGATCCGCATCGAGAATGCTCAGGCTGGTCAGATAGCCGAGCTTGTTCGACGGGCCCGGCGGCGACAGCAGATCGCCGAAGACGCGGTTGACGAAATCGCCCGCCACTTGCGGTCGCGCCTCGCTGTCCTCAGCGGCCGGCGTGGTATCCTCCTGGGGCTGCGCGGACCGGTCGGCGAAGCGGATCGAACCGTCCTCGGCACGCACCAGCGTGAGCCGCGGACCGACCACCTCCAGGCTGGTCGGTGCAAGCTGGCCGTCCAGCAAGGCTCGGGCACTGAGGCCGATGGTCAGTTCGGGTATCTCCGCGCGCAGGTCGCCCGCCGCGTCGGCCACCTTGACGCTGATCGCACGAAGCTGAAGCGAGCGTTCCCACCCGCCCCAGGTCAGGACCGCATCGTCGAGACTGACCTGGAGCGAACCATCCTCCGGTTCGAGCGCATTGACGATGTAGGGCGCGATGAAACCGACCGACAAGGGGCCCATTGACAGCTTGATGGCCGCCATCACCACCAGAATGGTCAGGCCGGCGCAAACCAGCGCGACGATTTCCAGGAACAACTTGGTGGTACGGCGTATCACGTGAACGCGGGCTTTCGATGGGGCGCCGTCGGAAACCTTGGGCGATGGAGACCTTTTGGAATAGTACCTGGCCGGCGGGGGCTTGCCTTGACCGAGGTGGCGGTTTCGCGCAGTCTGCGCCAAATTTCAGCGGCAGAAAATGGAACAGTTGGCCTTTTTACCCGATCCCGCGTCGCTGCCCAAGGCGGCGGACGCCGACCGGGCGGCGCGAGGCGTCGAACAGTGGCTCGAGGCCGCCGAGCGGCTGCCTGACCCGGCGATGATCGAATTCGCCCGCGAACTGGCCCGCAGCGATGCGGGAAAGGCCTTGCTGGACGCGATGTTCGGCAACAGTCCCTATCTGACGCGGCTCGTCGTTCACGATCCCGTCTATTTTCGTGAGCTGCTGCGTCGTGGGCCGGGCGATGGCGCAGCCGTCGCCCTGGCCGAAATTCGCCGCTGCACTGCACCATTGCGCGGACCGGACGGCGAGCGGCCGGCCACCACCGACGAACTCATGGCGGCCCTGCGCATCGCCAAATCGCATGCCGCGCTCGCCATCGCCTTCGCCGATATCGCCGGGTTGTGGCCGCTCGAGCGCATCACCGGCGCGCTGAGCGCCCTGGCCGAGCAATCGCTTTCCACCGTCGTCTCCCATTTGCTGCGCGAGGGCGCACAACGCGGCGAGATCGTTCTGCGTCACCCGGAGGATCCCGAACGCGATTCGGGATTCGTCGTGCTCGGGCTCGGCAAGCTCGGCGCCCGCGAGCTGAATTATTCGAGCGACATCGACCTCATCGTGCTGTTCGACGAGGAGCAGGTCGCCTACACCGGAACCCAGAGCCCGCAGCAGTTCTTCGTCCGCCTGGCACGCACCATGGTCAAGATCATGGAGGAGCGCACCCAGCACGGCTATGTCTTCCGCACCGACCTGCGGCTGCGCCCCGATCCGGGCGCGACGCCGCTCGCCGTCTCCATGATCGCCGCGGAAATCTATTACGAAAGCATGGGACAGAACTGGGAGCGTGCCGCCATGATCAAGGCGCGCCCGGTCGCCGGAGACAAGATAAGCGGGCAGGAATTTCTCGACCGCCTGCGGCCTTTCCTGTGGCGCAAGAATCTGGATTTCGCGGCCATTCAGGACATTCATTCGATCAAGCGCCAGATCAACGCCCACCGCGGCGGCGAGAAGATCGCGGTCGGCGGCCACAATGTGAAACTCGGCCGCGGCGGCATCCGCGAGATCGAATTCTTCGCCCAGACCCAGCAGCTCATCTGGGGCGGCCGCGAGCCCCGCCTGCGCACCCAGGCGACCTGCGACACGCTCGACGCCCTGGTCGCCGCCGGCCGGGTCAAGCCCGAGGCCGCGGGCGAGCTCAAGGAGGCCTACGCCTTCCTCCGCCGGGTGGAACATCGCCTGCAGATGATCGAGGACCGGCAAACCCATACCTTGCCGAGCGATCCCGAAAGCCTGCGCCAGGTCGCGGTCTTTCTCGGCTATCCCGACGTCGCCACGTTCAGCGGGGATCTGCTCGGCCATCTCGGCCGGGTGGAAACCCATTATGGCGAGCTGTTCGGGGAAGCGCCGTCGCTCGGCGGCCCGGGCAGCCTGGTGTTCACCGGCGCCGAGGACGATCCGGAGACCTTGAAGACCCTCGCCGCCATGGGTTTCAAGGACGGCTCGGCGATCTCGGCGGTGATTCGCGGCTGGCACCACGGCCGCTACCGCGCCATGCGCAGCGCGCGCGCCCGCGAGCTGCTCACCGAGCTGATGCCCGCCCTGCTCGGCGCCCTGGGGCAGACCGCCAACCCCGACGCCGCCTTCATGAATTTCGACGAATTCCTCAAGCGCCTGCCGGCCGGCGTGCAGCTTCTTTCCTTGTTCCATGCCAATCCCGGGTTGCTCAAGCTGCTCGCCGAGATCATGGGCAGCGCGCCGCGGCTCGCCACCTATCTCAGCGCCAATCCGTCCCTGCTGGACGCCGTGCTGAGCGACGGTTTCGAGGAGGTGCTGCCCGACGCCGAGGCTTTATCGGCCGAACTGGATACCCGGCTGCACCAGGCGCGCGACTTCGAGGACGTGCTGGAAATCACCCGCCGGTTCGCCAACGACCACAAGTTCCGGGTTGGCATCCAGACCCTGCGCGCCCGTATCGATGTGGATAAGCAGGGCGCGGCGCTGGCCGATATCGCCGATACCGTGCTGCGGCCGCATGATGACCGAGGTAGCCCGGGATTTCGCCCGCCAGCACGGTAAAATCCCCGGCGGCGAGATGTGCATCCTGGCCATGGGCAAGCTCGGCGCCCGGGCCTTGGCCGAGAACTCGGATCTCGATCTGCAGTTCGTCTATGAGGTGCCGGATATCACAGCCGTGTCGAATGGCGCCAAACCGCTCGCGGCCAGCATGTATTACGCCCGGCTCAGCCAGCGCCTGATCAGCGCCCTGTCGTCGCCCACGGCGGAGGGCAAGCTGTACGAGATCGACCTGCGGTTGCGTCCGTCAGGCAATGCCGGTCCGGTCGCTTCCAGCCTTGACGCCTTCCGGCTCTATCATGCGGGATCGGCCTGGACCTGGGAGCATATGGCCCTGACCCGGGCCCGCGTGGCCGCCGGCGCCGGCGCCCTGCCCGACCGGTTGCGCGCTGTCATCGGCGAAGTCCTGACGCGGCCCCGCGATCCGCATCGCCTGACCGCCGACGTGGCGGACATGCGCGAGCGCCTGGTGCGCGCCCATCCGGGTGATTCTCCGTGGGACGTCAAATACCTGCGCGGCGGATTGATCGACATCGAGTTCATCGCCCAATACCTCGAACTGCGCCACGCCCATGAGAGTCCCGCCGTGCTGTCGGCCTCGACCGGTGAGGCGCTGACCAGGCTGGCGCGGGCCGGTCACTTGCCGGCCGCCGACGCGGATCGCCTGATCGCCGCCGAGCGCCTGTGGCGCGCCCTGCTCGGCATGCTGCGCCTGACCGTCGCCGGCCCGCTCGATGAGGAACAGGCGCCGGCCGGACTCAAGGCCGCGCTCGCCAAGGCGGGCGGCGCCGCCGATTTTGATTCGCTCAAGCGACAGATGCACGCGACGGCGGCCGATGTTTTCGCTATCTTCCAGAGTGTCATTGCAGACCCCACCCGGCGCACCAGCGACGGATCAGTTCGGACGCACGAGGGGAGCGTCCATCGGACCGCAACCAGCGAGGAGGAACTCTAGCCATGGCACTTCAAGTGGGCGATCCCGCGCCCAATTTCACAATGCCGACTGTCTCCGGCGGCACCGTGTCGCTCAACGATCTCCGCGGCAAGAAAGTCGTGCTGTATTTCTATCCCAAGGACGACACGCCCGGCTGCACCATCGAAGCCTGCTCGTTCCGCGACAATCTGCCGAACTTCCAAGGCGCCAATGCCGAGGTGATCGGCGTGTCGCGCGACAACACGGAAAGCCATCAGGCGTTCCGCGACAAATACGGCCTCAACTTCACGTTGGCATCGGACGACACCGGCGAGGTCACCGAGGCGTTCGGCGTATGGCGCGAGAAGAACATGTACGGCAAGACCTTCATGGGCATCCAGCGCTCCACCTTCCTGATCGACGAGAACGGCAACATCGCCAAGATCTGGCCGACCGTCTCGGTCGAGGGCCATAGCCAGGAAGTACTGGCCGCGCTGAATGGTCAGGAAGCGTCCGTCATGGTGCCGGCCGAGCCGAAGGCGCCCGCGGCGCCGAAGGTGACCGCCATGCCGAAGGCCACGCCGAAGAAGGCCGCGGCCAAACCGAAGGCGAAGGTAAAAGCGAAGGCCGCGGCCAAATCGACCCGCAAGGCGCCCGCCAAGAAAGCCGCCGCCAAGAAGACCGCGAAAAAGCCGGCGCGCAAAGCCGCCGCGAAATCGGCCAAGAAGCCGGCGAAGAAAACCGCCAGGACGGCAAAGAAAGCCGTCGGCCGCAAGCCCGCCAAGAAAGCCGCGAAGAAGCCGGCGAAGCGCGCCGCCGCACGGCCGGGCGCGGCCCGCCGCACGGCCGCCCGCCGGCCGGCGCGTCGCACCGCCGCGCGTCGGCGCCGTTAGCGGTCGTTCGATACGCAACGCAAAAAGGCCAGGACGATGTCCTGGCCTTTTTCTTTGCGTACCAATATTCAAAATGAGTACGAAAAATCTTAGATGGCTATTTCTGTACGAATGAAAGACAGATTTACAAACGGTGGGTTCGGGGGAGCGACCGTGTCAGATTGCGACCAACTTCAAGCATTGATCGGCGAAATCTACGATTTGGCACTTGAGCCCGCGCAATGGTCATCTACTCTAGGTAATTTGGTGAATGTCTTTGGCGGAAATGGCGTCGCCATATCCGACAAGGATTTTCGCGAGAATCAGCCGACGTTCATCCTTCAGTCGGGGTTTTGCAATGAAATTGTGAAGCTCTATACCGAACACTACATCAAGACGGATATACGTTTCGCTGCCGCTCAACATTTGCCTGCTGGCTCGCTTCTGCACGAGCCAATGTTCATCACCGAAGCCGAGATGGACCGTAGCGAGTATTACCAGGAATTTCTCGCACCTTTCGATTTTCGCTACCACCTCGGGGGCGCGTTGGAAAACTCGAACGATGTCATCGCCGCCATCGCAATCCAACGATCCCCTCGCGCAGGCGCCTTTGAAGACGTAGACATCAAGCGCCTTACGCTTTTGCTGCCGCATCTCCGCCGCGCGCTCCTGATACAACGCCGTCTCGACACCCTGCAACGCAGAGGACAGATGCTGGTCGAAATACTCGACCGGCTACCGACAGGTGTCGTGGTCCTGGACGAACAGGCGAAGCCCGTTATTATGAACCGAACGGCTGAGGCCCTCGTCGCATCGGGTGACGGTTTACGGAGCACCCCCGACGGTTTGGCCGCCTGCCGTCCGCAGGAAACCGCTGCATTGCTGAAGCTTGTGGCGCAAGCGCTCGTAGCCGGTCTGAACCAAAGTTTCGCGGCCGCGGAGTCCATTCTTCTGGCGCGACCCTCGAGAAATCGGCCGCTAGTCGTCTCGGTTGTGCCTGGAGGATCCACGCTGTCGGGCGAACTGGCGCTCTCCGGACGACACGCAATCTTGTTTGTAAGCGACCCAGAAACAAGACCACGCGTGAGGTTATCGCCCGCTTTTATAAAGTCCTACGCCTTTACACCGACAGAAGCACGATTGCTGGAAGCACTCGTCAATGGCGCAACTCCAGAGAATGCCCAAGCCCTGTTCGGGATCAGCATGGCGACAGTGCGTAAGCACCTTCAAACGATTTTCTGCAAAGCCGGCGTGAATCGTCAAATCGATCTTGTGCGGCTCGTGCTGACCAGCCCACTTCAGTTCACGGGCACCGAATAGGAAACCAATTTGGTATTCCTGCCGCGTGCCCGTCTCCTACCGTCGTAAAAGTCGTTGGCCAACGTGTTGGTCAACTGACGCATGTACGGCTGTAAGGCTCCCTAACTTATCTAAACCGATAATACTGTCCGCACCGCCACGACGATATGTGTTGAGGCGCTTCTTCCTTGTCGGAATGCTTTCCGGCACAGGAGCGGAGCTGTAGCCGCAAGCATACGCGTAAGCATGCGTGAACGGACTGAAGAGCGGCTGGTTGTCGGGAGGCCGTTTGCCGTTACCGGCGCGGTGCGGACGGTGGCCTACATTTTTATTCGTAGACGTTCAAGCAAGGATCACTGATGAGATTACTGAATAATCCGGCGCGGCGATCGGTGAAGCTCGCGACTGGATTTATTCAGTTCTACGGCCTTACTGCGAAAGAAGCCCGAGTACTACAAGCGCTCGTCAACGGCGCGACGCCCGAAAATATTCAAGCCGAGCTTCAAATCAGCATGGCAACAGTGCGTAAGCACATTCAATCGATTTTCAACAAGACAGGCGTACGGCGCCAAATCGATTTGGTCCGTCTCGTGCTTCTAAGCCCGTTGCAGTTCTCCGGTGTCGATCTGAACCCTTGACGTGCAGCGGTGGCACGATTGGCGTAAGCACCCCTAACTTATCAAGGCTGATAATACCCGCGGCCTTTTAGCGCGAATACTATCCCCTCGCTGAATTCATTCTGCTGTCTGGCTATCTCGGGGGGACTGTCATGATTAGTAAGGCCTCACGGCTCATGGGTATCGTTTTGTCGGCGGGGTTGACCGCGGCATGTCAAACAACGTCCCCCGTCCATAACGCCGCGGGCTCCCCCACGGTCGAACTGGACGTAGGGACCAGGGGTCCCGTGGCCGGTGTTGGCATCGAGAGCCAGGACATCGTTGGCATGACCGACCGCATGATGCGCGACATGCTCGCCAACCCACGGCTCGCAAACGCCCCAAACCCTCCACAAGTGATCATCGACGCGAGCAATTTCGACAACGAAAGCAGCCAGCGCATCAATAAAAACCTCATAGTAGAGCGATTGCGAATCGAACTCACACGATCCGCGAATGGCCGCATGGTGTTCATCAGTCAGGCGGCCGCCGCCGCTTCAGCGAAGGCGCGGGACCTCAAGCGCCAAGGAATCACCGATGTCGGAACGCGAGGGCTTACACGGGCCGTTGCGGGTGCCGACTACCAGCTCATTGGCAAGATCATGAGCCACGACCAGAAAGACTCACGTGGAATGATCCAGCGCTACAACCTAATCACCTTCGAGATGATCGATCTGGAGCGCTCCGTCTCGGTGTGGGCAAACCAATACGAGTTCAAGCGAGCAGCTGCAGACGACGTCGTCTACCGCTGAAGCATCAGACGAGCAATATCGGGGGATAAAATGCTCAGGGGAGTCCTATTGTCCGGCGTTTCGCTGGTCTTATTGGCTGGTTGCGTCACCACACAAAGTCACGAACGCGAAGTCGAGATCCAGCCTGAGGTGATGACCTCGTATTTGGCCGATAAGCCGGTGCAAACGCATCGCCTGTATGCCCGAGTGCTCAAGGAAGGCGATCGAAACATCGCCCTCAATCACATGAGAGCCGGACTGGCGGCGTTCGAGTTGGGCGAGGATGATTTCGCGGCAAAATCGTTCGACGAGGCGTTGATGCGGATCGAAGCGATTTACGCCAACAACCCGGCCGCGGAGTCGGCGCGCTCGACGTTCACGAAAGAGAACATCAAGGACTTCAAAGGCGAAGCCTATGAGCGCGCAATGGTCTATTACTATCGCGGATTGCTTTATCTGAAAGCCGGGGATTTCGATAACGCCCGTGCCAGCTTTCAGGGCGGCCTTCTGCAAGACACGTTTGCCGAGGATCAGAGATACAATGCCGATTTCGCCTCGCTCGCCTTCTTGAGCGGCTGGGCCGCGAAATGCAAAGGCAGCCCGCTAGCCGCTGACGACTTCAATGAGGCAGCAAAAATCAAAAGCGATTTCGGCGCGCCGCCCGCGAACCATCGCGTCCTGCTCATCGCCGAAGCGGGTTCTGCGCCACGCAAGGTCGCGGAAGGGGAATTCAAGCACCTGTTGAAATACCAACGCGGCGAGGCCACCGAGCAATCGGTGAACTTCAGCGTCGGCGCTAAAAAGCTGGTGGCGCGTCGTGCCGAGGACCTCTATTGGCAGGCATCGACCCGAGGCGGTCGCGCAGTCGACACGATCAACGCCGGAAAAGCGGAATTCAAGGACGGTGCGCAAACCGTCGGCAATGTCGCGATGGGAGCGGGCATCGGAATAATGACTGCCGGCGCCTATAGCGGAAACAGCGATATGCAAGCCGCAGGCGCGCTCGTCGGGTTGTTCGGGCTCATGGCGCACGCCGCGGCGGCCGCGACCATGCCGCAAGCGGATATCCGTTATTGGGACAATTTGCCGGGCGAGCTGTTCTTCGCCACAAGCGAGCTACCGGCGACCACGCCGATCGCGGTAGAATTCTTGCCGGGTGGCGCACCGACGCCAGTCAAGGTCTCCACGACTCAAAATTGCAGCCTCGCTTGGGCCCGTTCGAAATCGGCGCTCTCCATCCCGGACAGCGCGCCGGGTGCCGTCGCGTCCGTCCGCTAACGAGGATACAGCATGAGTTTACCGGGACTTACCTCACCTTCAGTTGTTGTCCTTCTCGGTTTTCTAGCGGCGTGCCAGCAACCCGTCGCCATCGCGCCGACAGTCGGATGCGATTTCACGCCGATGCTGGCTGCGCAGCGCGCTCCTGGACCCGTCTTGGTGGGACCTGTGCCAGGCACCATGACCGATGTGCCCCTTAACGCGGTGAGCATGACCGACCCGGCGATCACCAACAAGGTGTTGGTGCAGACCACAGGTGCGCGCCGGACTGAGGCCGACACCGTCGAGGTGATGAGCCGGCTGGTGAACTGCACGGACTTCCCGCTGCAGGTCGAAGGCCGCACTCACTTCCTCACCGCGCAGCAAGCACCGACCGAGTCCGTATCGGCATGGAGGAGAGTGTTTCTGCCGGCACGGGCGATGGGGGTTTACACCGAGCTATCGGCTTCGACCACGCAAGTCTCGAGTTTCATCATCGAAGTTCGCGAGGGGCGGTAGGGCATCTTCTGAAGGAGGCATAGATGAAATTGCTTGGATTGATGTTCGCCTGCACAGTTGCTGCTGTTCCAGCCGTTGCTCTGGCTCAAATGATCAGTGGGAGTGTTTGGAGCCTCGACAATGGAGTAAGCAGAACCTCGAGCGAGCGAGCACCATCCGTTAGGGACCGGGTTTTGCTCTTTGTCGATAAAAATGCGGATTCCATCGGCACGCTGGGAACCGTATCTGGCGGATCTGGGTCTCTTCTGGACGCTAGTGGAGCAACGCTACGCAGCATCGAGACAAAGATGGATGTACCTGAACTCCCCTCACGAAGCAGTGTCGCACTTCCATGCCGATGTGCCCCCTTCTGGCGCTTCCAGGCTCTCTCGCGGGATGGAAAACGTCGGCGGCGGGCTTTCCAGAATTGGAGGTGGTGCGGGGGCGGTGGTGGCGCTCAGAGACGGTGACAAGGTCGAATTTGTGCGAAACGCATACGATGTGACTGGAGTGGCAGGAAGCGGCCTGGTCCATATCGGCGCTGACATGGCCAAGGTTTACGAATACACCCAGAAGGGCAGCGTTGCGAAAGCCCTCGAATACAGCAGCAACAGCATCGCAAAAGGGGCCTCCTGTATTGCTGGCGCACTTGAGGCGGGCATGAAGGGATGTGATACCGGCGTCGGTTTAGCGGGCACCGCAATCGACGGTGGAAACTTCATCACCGGCTTGGCTGTTGATAAGTATTTTGCACGGAAAGAGGCCGAAATTCTTGAGCGAGCGGATACGGATATTCCCGCACATCGAGCGAAATTGCAGGAGCAGCGCCGCAAGTTTGAGCAGTTGAAGCAGCAGCGCGAGAGCCAGGCCGCGTCCGAGCGCGCTTCCCGTTCCTACACTCCCAGCTCAGGCGAAAGCGGCGGCAGTTCTGGCTTCGAGATTCTAGGCGCAGTGGTGAATAGTATCACAACTTACAACCCTAAACCAACTTCGCTCGTAAATCCGACAGTGGGTACTATGCCCGACCCAGCTTACGACCCCAGGGCGCTTTCTGCGCAATATAACAATGGCAGGAGCCTCTCCGATCTCTATAGCGCCGGGGGTGGCAATGGCACGTTCGGGACTCCCCCTCAATCAGCAGACAACAGAACTAGGCTAAGCCCATCGTCGTCCGGTCAATCCGGGAGCGGCCCTCGGCCCTGTACAAAAATTGGTGGACGTTGCGGGTAGGGCGTAATGGGCGTTGTTACAAAATGTGAGATAGTCCATTTTTCCTCAGAGGAACATGAAATGTGTAGTCCGATTGTCTTGTTCAGCACATTGATGTGTTTTTCGGTAGCTGGATTGGCTCTGGATCAGCCAATTTCAGCCCAAACGGAACGTAAATCGAGGGTGAACGGCGCGTTTTATCGCAACGAAACACCGCTAGTGCTCGCGCCGCCGGCGCCCACACCACGCGCCGAAGACGCCGTGCTGCAGCGTTTTCGTTCCGCCTATAGCGCACGCAAGCAGCCGCGGCTGGCGGTGTTCTGGAATCGACAGCTCAGCGACCAGGTGGCCACCACCTATCGCGATGGCTTGCGGATCCGGTCGACCGGCGGCGCGGAATCGACGCGCACCCATGACGAGACGCGCAGCTTGGATGGCGTCACCTCCATGACTCAGAACACCAGCTCGTTCGACAAGACGACCGACATCGACCGCCGCGATGGGCCGATCAATTCGGCGCCGCGCCGTCCCGGTTTCGCAGAGCTCAACGACTGGCAATTCGAGAACGGCTTCACCAACGCCTTTCTCAATGCAGGCGGCCGGCTGATCGATCGAAATTTGATAATTCGCGGCTCCGCAGAAGCAAAAAATCCGGACGGACGTCCCAACCTGCAGGGGATCGAAGCCGCCGCCCTCGCCGCCAAGGCGGACCTTCTCATGGAGGTGCTGCAGACGCCCGATCAGACGTCGCCGTCGGGCTTCGCTTTTCGCGTCGCGATCAAGGACCTGAAGAGCGGGATGATCGTAACGAACGTGGTCTCCAGGGCGGTCCCCAGGGAAGAAGGACCACCGCGCTATGTCGCGACAAATCAGGGCTTCGAACGGGCCACCCAGTCCTACGGTGTCGATGATGTCGGCAATACGTTGGCGCTCGAGACCATGTCGGCGCTGCTGGGCGTGTGGCGTTAAGGGGTATTCGCGTCCGGCCTCAATGTGCGGGAGGTGCATCGTGCGATCGATAGCCATAGCCATCTTGAGTGCCGCGGTTTTAAGCGGTTGTTCCAATACCGGCGGCTATAAGCAGCCGGCCGGCGCCCTGCTGGGCGGAGTCGGCGGCGCGGTTGCCGGCGCGCAATTCGGCTCTGGCACAGGGCAGCTTGCCACCACCGGGGCTGGCGCATTGCTGGGTGCCCTGATCGGGTCTGAAGCGGGAGCGAGCTTGGACCGAGCAGACCAGGCCCATTACAGCCAGCGCATTCCGCAGCAAGTACCAAACCCCTACTTTGGCTACGCGCCGCGTCCTTACTACGGCGCTCCGAGGGCGTTACCGCGCGCCTATGTTCCGCGCTACGGCAATTGGACCGCATCCAATTGTCAGGCGCTAATGTCGAACGATCCATTCGCGCCGGCCAATTACGCGTGTCAGGCGCCGAACGGCGGCTGGTTCATATCGCAGTAACACCACTGACCGCTGCATAAACGAAAAAGGCCAGGACGTCGTCCTGGCCTTTTTCTTTTCGCGTCGGCGATTTGCGACGCGTTCAGTTGCCCGATGGCAGCTTGCCGCCGAGCGCCTTGAGATAGCGCTGGATGACGGCGGGGTCGACCTTGGCCAGGCTGGCGACGATCGCCTGGACCTCCTCGCCGCTCTTCGGCGTCAGTTCCAGCTTCTGCTTCTTGCCGTCCTCGATGTATCCCGGATCGGCCATGACCTTCATGAAGGCGGCGCGCAGCATGGCGACGCGGTCGGCCGGCACCCCCGGGGGTGCCGCGAACGGCCGCGCCATAAGCAGCGGCAGTTCGGCGAATTCGACCAGCGCCCGGTCCGACGGAGTTCTGGGCAAGCTCGCGCGCGGTCGGCACATCCTTGAGCGCGGGCAAGCGGTCGATGCGGCCGAACTGGATCACCGGGCGGATGAAGCCTTTCTCGATCCATTCCGGATGACGCGACAGGATGGAATTGTAGCCGCTGGTATGGCCGTCGACCTCGCCGCGCTCGAAGGCGATCTCCATCTCGTCGCTGCCCTTGTAGCCGCTCACCAGCTTGAAGTTGAGCCCGAGCGCCTCTTTGAGAATCGCGGGAACGTCGGTGCCGGTGTTGCCGATATGGATCGGCATGTCGGGATTGCGCAGGTCGGCGATGGTCTTGTGCGGCAGCGCCGCGCGGATCACCAGCAGATAGGAATTGTCGCTGTAGCTCGCCGTCGTGCCGAGCCACTGGAAGTCCTCGGCCTTGAACTTGGCCTGGTCGCTGCCGAGCAGCGGCATCACCGCGCTGTAGCGGTTGAAGGTGCCGAATACCGTGCCGTCCTTCTCGGCGATGTTGGCGACATGATTGGCCGCGATCAGGCCGCCCGCACCCGGCATGTTCATCACGATCGTGCTCGGGTTGCCGGGAATGTATTTCGGCATGTGGCGCTGCAGCAGGCGCGCGTAGGCGTCGTAGCCGCCGCCGGACGCCGAGCTGACGATTATCCGCACCTGTTTGCCGGCGTAGAAATCTTGTGCCGAAACGGGACCGCTGACTGCAGCTGCCGCCGCCAAGACCGCTGTTGCGGCCACGAGACGTTTCATGACATGCCTCTTCCCTGCTCTTGTTCTCATCTCAGCCGCCGGAGCGGCTGCCGACGATGTCGTTGTAGCGGTCGGTCACCGATTTCGGCGCGCGCGCCATGCTGGCGATGATCTCCTGGAGTTCCTCGCCGAATTTCGGCGTGAATTCGAGCTTCTGCTTGGCGACGTCGTCCTGATAGGCCTTGTCGTCCATCGTGTCCTTGAAGGCCTGGCGCAGGATGGCGACGCGGTCGGCCGGCACGCCCGGCGGCGCGGCGAAGGGAAAGGCCATGAGCAGCGGCGCCTCGGTGAATTCGATCAGCGCGCGGTCTTCCGGCGTGCGCGCCACTTCGCGCGCCGTCGGCACGTCTTTGAGCGCCGGCAGCCGGTCGATTCGGCCGAACTGGATCATCGGGCGGACGAAGCCCTTTTCGATCCACTCCGGCTGGCGCGACAGCATATTGGCCCAGCCCACCGTATGGCCGTCGACCTCGCCGCGCTCGAAGGCGAGATCGAGTTCGTTGCTGCCCTTGTAGCCCTCGATGATCTTGAGGTTGAGGCCGAGCGCCTCCTTGAGCACGCGCACCGGCGCCGAACCGACATTGCCGACGCTGAGCGGCGGATCGGCATTGCGCAAATCCTCGATGGTCTTCTGCGGCAGCGCGGCGCGGATGACGAAGAGATAGGCGTTGTCGCTGTAGCTCGCCGGCGTGCCGAGCCAATTGAATTCCTCGACCTTGAAGCGCGCCTGTTCGTTGCCGAGGATTCCCGTGAGAATGCTGTAGCGGTTGAACAGGCCGATGGCCGAGCCGTCCTTGTCGGCGATGGCATAGACATGGTTGGTGGCGACGAGCCGCCAGCCGCCGGCATGTTCATCACGACGATGCCGGGATTGCCGGGAATGTGCCGGGTCATATGCCTGCTGACCAGGCGGGAATGGCTAGTCGTAGCCGCCGCCGGCCGCCGCGCCGACGATCAGCTTGACGCTCTTGCCCTTATAGAAATCCTGGGCCGAAACGACGCTCAGATCCGACGGCGCTGAACAAGGCAATCGCAAGCACGAGCAAGACGCGTTTCATGACGAACTCCCCGAACTGTTTTGTCGTCGCGGCTCCCGGTCTTACACGAAGGCGCGAAAAAGAACGGCGCTCCTGCAGAGCGCCGTTTGGTCTATCCATGCGAATTCGGCGAAGTCGGCTTGCTGTATTTATCGAGGAATTCCTCTTCCTCCTTGTTGATGCCGAACCAGACGCTCTCGCCCTGCGTCGCCTTCAGCGGCTCCGCGTTGATGCGGCGCGACATCTTGGCGCCCTTGGGGTAGCCGGCGATCTGCAGCAGATAGGCTTCCTCCTCGCCTTCCGAGCCGAACCAGTAGCGGGAATTCTCCGGCAGCAGCAGCCCCTCGAGCGGGCCATAGCTGCCGATCACCTTGTCGCCCGGCCCGTAGAACGAGACCTTGCCCTTCAGGACCATGTAGATCAGGTCCATGTTGGGATGATAATGCAGATTGTTCTCGCCGCCCTTCTTGAGGACCTGGACCTGGGCGCGGCACGTGTCGGTGCCGGCGAGCTTGATATGCATCTTGCGGCCGGGCTCGATCTCGCCATCCGGACGCTGGAACGCGAAGCTCTTGACCATGGCCTCGGCGGCGAGATGGAAGGCTTCCTTCTTCGCCGCGCCGTGAAGCGGGGCCGGTTGCGGATTCGTGGTGTCGGTGCTGCTCATGCTGTCCTCCCAAAAGGTCAGCCGCTGGTGCGCGGCCATTGTTCTTATGGAGAAAGCATAGACCCGCCCCGGGCCGGGGGAAAGGCCTCCGGCGACGTGGGCCGCTCTAATCCAGACCCGCGGCCGCCTGGTTGCCCTTCTTCGCTCCCTCGCCGGTGACGCGCTGGGCGAGTGCCGCCTGCATGAAGGCGTCGAGGTCGCCGTCGAGCACGCCGCCCGAATTGCTGGTCTCGACCGCGGTGCGCAGGTCCTTCACCATCTGGTAGGGCTGCAGGACATAAGAGCGGATCTGGTGACCCCAGCCGATATCGGTCTTGCTGTCGTGCAGGGCCTGGCTCGCTTCCTCGCGCTTCTGCAGCTCGCGCTCGTAGAGCCGCGCCTTCAGCATGTCGAAGGCCATGGCGCGGTTGCGGTGCTGCGAGCGGTCGGTCTGGCACTGCACGACGATGCCGGTCGGATTGTGGGTGATGCGGATCGCGCTGTCGGTCTTGTTGACGTGCTGGCCGCCGGCGCCCGAGGCGCGGTAGGTATCGATGCGCAGATCCTTGTCGAGGATCTCGACCTCGATGGTGTCGTCGATCACCGGATAGACCCCGACCGAGGCGAAGCTGGTGTGGCGCCGGCCCGCCGAATCGTAGGGCGAGATGCGCACCAGGCGATGCACGCCGGTTTCGGTCTTGAGCCAGCCATAGGCGTTCGGGCCGTTGACGCGGATGGTGGCCGACTTGATGCCGGCCTCCTCGCCCTCGCTCTCTTCGATCCATTCCACCTTGTAGCCGTGCTGTTCCGCCCAGCGCACATACATGCGCAGCAGCATGCTGGCCCAGTCCTGAGACTCCGTGCCGCCGGCGCCGGCATGGACCTCGAGGAAGGCGTCGTTGATGTCCGCCTCGCCCGACAGCAGGCTTTCGTATTCGCGGCGCTTGGCCTCCAATGCGAGGACCTGCAGCGCGTTCTGCACCTCGTCCAGAGTCGCCTGGTCGCCTTCCGCGTCGGCCAGTTCGGCCAGTCCGACGTTATCCTCGAACTCGCGCTCGATCTTGCGCACGCCGTCGATGAGCTGCGCGAGCTGGTTGCGCTCGCGCATGATTTTTTGCGCTTTTGCGGCATCGTCCCAGAGTTTGGGATCTTCGGCGAAGCTGTCGAGCTCGCTCAGGCGGCGGAGGGCATTGTCCCAGTCAAAGATACCTCCTCAGCCGCGTCAGCGACTGCTTGGTTTCTCCGGTGAGCTTCTCGATTTCGGCGCGCATGGTGACTCCTCGAACGCGGACGGCGTGCTAGCGGCGGATATCTAGCGCAAATCCGCCGCCGTGAGCAAATCGCTTCGTGACTGCAGGATAGATAAGCGGCGCGGGAGACTCAGTAAAGCCCGCCGCCCGCCGATCCCGCGGTGGGGCGGATCAGGCCCGGCTTGGGCTCGGCTTCGCTGCCTTCGAGCACCATCTCGCGGCCGGTCGGCTCGGTGCCCGGCAGGAAGGCTTCGAGGATCGCATTCTTGTCGCGCGCGCCGGCCAGCTTGCCGGTGGTGGCGTCGACCCGCACCAGCCGGATGCCCGGCGGAATGCGGAACGGGATGTTGGGCTGGCCGTTGAGCGCTTCCTGCATGAATTCGTAGAACACCGGCACGGCGACCGACGAGCCGGTCTCGTCCTTGCCCAGGCTGCGTGGCGTGTCGAAGCCGAAGAACACGCCGGCCACCAAATCGGGCGAAAAGCCGACGAACCAGGTATCCATGAAATCGTTGCTCGTGCCGGTCTTGCCGGCGAGCGGCCGGCCAAGCTGCGCGAGACGGCGGCCGGTGCCGCGCTGGACGACGCCCTGCAGGATCGACACCATCTGATAGGCGGTGCGCGGATCGGCGATCTGCTCGCGCGAATCCGGCACGCGCGGCACGAGGTCGACACTGGCATCCGCGCCTTCGCATTGCGGACACGGACGTTCGTCGTGCCTGTAGACCGTGTCGCCGTGGCGGTCCTGGATGCGGTCGATCAGCGTCGGCGTGATGCGCTTGCCGCCGTTGACCAGCATGGCATAGGCGGTCGTCATGCGCAGCGCCGTGGTTTCGGCGGCGCCGAGCGACATCGAAAGTACCGGCTGCAGACGATCGACGATGCCAAAGCGTTCGGCGTAGTCGGCGACCTTGTCCATGCCGATGGTCTGCGCCAGCCGCACGGTCATCAGGTTCCGCGATTTTTCGATGCCGGTGCGCAGCGTGCTCGGGCCGAGAAAATCTTCGCTGTAGTTCGATGGCTTCCACAGGCCGAGGCCGGGGCCCTGGTCGACCACGAAGGGCGCGTCGAGCACCAGGCTCGACGGCGTGAATCCCGCATCGAGCGCCGCGAGATAGACGAACGGCTTGAACGACGAGCCCGGCTGGCGCAGCGCCTGGGTGGCACGGTTGAACTGGCTCATCTCGTAGGAGAAGCCGCCGGACATGGCGAGCACGCGGCCGGTATGCGGGTCGAGCGCGACGAGCGCGCCGTTGACCTCGGGAATCTGCTGCAGGCTGTAGGCCGGCAAGCTGCCCGTGGGCGCGCCCTTGTCGGCGGCGAGTGGCGCCACGGCGATGACGTCGCCGGCCTGGATCACGTCGGTCGTGGTTTTCACCGCCGGTCCGAGCAACTGGCCCTTGCGCCAGGCGCGCGCCCAACGCAGCTCGGCGAACGGAATATGCCCCTGGCTGCCGTCCTCGATGCCGATGGTGGCGCCGTGCTCGTCGGTCTTGAGCACGATAGCGAAGCGCCAAGGCGCCAGCCCTTGCGGCCGGTTGGTGCTGATCAGTTGCGCCTGCCAATCGTCATTCGCCTTGCCGAGGGCGACATGCGCGATCGGACCGCGCCAGCCATGCCGCCGGTCATAGCGGATCAACCCGTCGCGCAACGCGCGGTCGGCGGCTTCCTGCAGGCGGGAATCGAGCGTGGTGCGAACCGACAAGCCGCCGCGATAAAGCCCCGATTCGCCGTAGCGGTCATACAGCGTGCGGCGCACCTCCTCGGCGAAGAACGACGCTTCGGTGGTGCGGGTCTCGCTCGCAGGCTGCACCGCGAGCGGAGTTGCCTGAGCCTGCGCCGCTTCCTGCGGCGTGACATAGCCCTCTTCGAGCATGCGTTCGATCACCCAGTCGCGGCGGGCCTTGGCGGCACCCGGCTGGCGATAGGGATGATAATTGTTGGGCGCCTTGGGCAGCGCGGCGAGATAGGCCGCCTCGCCGACGGTCAACTCGTCGAGCGACTTGTTGAAGTAGTTGAGACCCGCGGCGGCCACGCCGTAGGAGCCGAAACCGAGATAGATCTGGTTGAGGTAGAGTTCGAGGATGCGGTCCTTGGAGATCGCGCGCTCGATACGGAAGGCGAGGATCGCCTCCTTGACCTTGCGCTCGATCGACACCTCGTTGGTCAGCAAAAAGTTCTTCGCGACCTGCTGGGTGATCGTGGAGGCGCCGGCCGGACGGCGGTTCTGGCCGACCTGCATGAGATTCTGCACCGACGCGCGAACGATGCCGAGGAAATCGATCCCGGGGTGGCTGTAGAAGTTCTTGTCCTCGGCGGCGAGAAACGCCTTGATCACCGGTTTCGGAATCGCCTCGATCGGCACGAAGACGCGCTTCTCCTGGGCGTATTCGGTGATCAAGGCGCCGTCGCCGGCATGGACGCGGGTGACCACCGGCGGCTCATAGGTCGCCAGTTGCTGATAGTCCGGCAGGCCACGCCCGTAGTGGTGGAACAGGTACGCGACTCCGGCCAGGCCGATGAGGCCGAGCGTCACCAGCCCGGAAAAGAGATACGCGAGTTTCTTGAGCATGGTCAGTTCGTCCGCCCCACCCGGCTGCCTTGGCGTCCGGCAGGACTACCACGGCCCGGCTCGTGTCGGGAAACCGCAATTATAGAGGAGAAATGTGGCAGCAAATTGTTAACGTCAGCGGCCGGCCTGCGGCCGTTCGCGAAAAAAGCGGTCGGCTGCCCGGACCACGCCGTCGGCGATCTTGCGCCGATAAGCGGCCTGGTTGAGCAGCTTTTCCTCCGCGCTGTTGGACAGATAGCCCAGTTCGAGCAGGACCGACGGCACGTCGGGCGCCTTGAGGACGGCAAAACCGGCGAAGCGATGCGAGCGGCCGAGCAATTGCACCGATTTGCCGAGCTCGGCGACCATCATGGCCGCAAAGGTTGCCGAATAGTTCATGGTCTCGCGCTGGGCGAGGTCGAGCAAGATGCTGGTAACCTGGGGATTTTCGTGACTCAGGTCCATGCCGGCGATCAGATCGGCCTTGTTTTCCTTGGCCGCCAGCATCTCGGCTTCCTTGTCCGACGCCACCTCCGACAGGGTATAGACCGAGCCGCCGCGCACGATCGGGTTCGGATTGGCGTCCGCATGCAGGGAAATGAACATTTCGGCGCCGTTGGCCCGCGCCATGCCAAACCGGTCGCGCAGCGGCAGGAAAATGTCGCGGTCGCGCGTCAGGATGACGCGATAGCGGCCGGTCGCTTCCAGGCGCGCCTTGAGCTCGCGCGCCATGGTGAGGGTGATGTCCTTCTCCTGCGTCCCACCCTTGCCGATGGTGCCCGGATCGACTCCGCCATGGCCGGCGTCGATCGCCACCACATGGCGGGCGTCCCTCGGCTTCGCCGGCTGGCGCGCCCCCGGCGGCCTCGGCAGCGGCTGGACCACGGCGCTCTGTTGCTGCGGCGGCGCCGCGCGGGCCTGGATTTGCGGCGGCGCTGGCGCCACGGGCGTCGCTGTCGGATTGGCCGCCTGCTGCTGGCGTGGCGGCTGGCTGGGTTGCAGATCGACCACGTAGCGGAAGCGGTGATCGTCGCGCGGCTCCATCATGAAGGCGCTCTTGACGACCACGGGGCCTTTGACGTCGAGCACCATGCGGGAGCGCCCGGCGGTGAAAGAGCCGAAGCGGAAACTCTGGATGATGCCGCCCTTCGCGGCCGCCGCATTCATGGGCAAAGCCCATGACATCTCGGGAAAATCGATGATGACACGGTCGGGCGCGGCGAGCACGGAGACCTCGGGCGTGACCTGCTCGCTGATTTCGAGCACCAGCCGGGTGGCGCCGCCTTGGTCGCCGATGCGGAGATCGGTGACGCGGGGTTGTGCCGCCGCCAGGGTCATCCCGACGAGGGTCACGGCGATAAACATCCCGAGGCCGCCGAGGGCGACGGAGACTCGTCGAATCATATGCCACATATCGGGCTAATTTCCCTGCTAACGTCAATATATAGCGTGATTTTCGGCATCCCAGCAACCGCAAAGGCCTGCGCAAGCCTTGAAGAACGCCATTTAAGTGATTGTGGAATGGGGGAATTGCGACTATTTTGCAGATGGATGCTTCCCGGTCGGCCAATCCGGCACAGCCTACGTATCAAGTGCTGATTGGCGGCGTGGCGCAGACAATCCTCCGAGCTCTATGGCTCATTCGATTGTTCGTGGCGCGCTCAGCCCAATGGAGGCTTGTGTGAAACCCTGAAGCCGTCATTTGGCTGACTTTGGTCTTGCCACAGTGCGGCGTCCCCGGCCCTCCCCGTCACCGGATTTCTCTTTGAATCCAGGTTTACACGGGTCGAGACGAGGCGTCGCCGGCTTCGCAAAATGTCGGATGCAGCGCGGGCGCGCGCTTACAGTATGCGCGCCAGGCGGCCGTATCCCGGAGCGAAAAGGATAAATGGTTAAACGGATGCTGATCGACGCGACCCACCTGGAGGAAACCCGGGTGGTGATCGCAAATGGAACCCGTCTCGACGAATTCGACTTTGAAAGTTCAACGAAGAAACAACTGAAGGGCAACATCTACCTCGCGAAAGTCACGCGGGTAGAGCCGTCCCTTCAAGCCGCCTTCGTGGATTTCGGCGGCAACCGCCACGGTTTCCTGCCCTTTAGCGAAATCCACCCGGACTACTATCAGATCCCCGTCGCCGACCGCATGGCCCTGCTCGCCGAGCAGAAGCGCATGGGCGGCTATGGTGATTCCGATGCGGACTTCGAGCCGGTAACCGATCATGATCATGGCGACCATGACCATGACCGTAGCCGGTCATGGCGACATCCCGCACGCCATCCTGGCCGAGCCGCCGACCGAACTCTTCGCGATCGAGCCCACGGGCGAGGCACAGGCCTCCAGCCCCGAGGCAGGCGGCGAAGCGGCCATACCGGTCTCCACCGACCCGGCGCCGATCGACGCGGAAATCGAAGGCGAAACGGAGAAGCGCGACGCCGACTATGCCGCGCCGTCTGCGTTGTTCGACGCGCCGACTGAAGTCGCGGGCGAAGGGCCGGTCGACGAAACGGCCCGCACCATGCCCTTGGCCAACGAGTTGAATGGTCAGGATGTGGTCAGCAGCGTCGTCATCGCCGGTGACGCGAGCGATGCCGGCGACAGCGGCGAGACTGCCGAAGCTGCTCCGGCCACCGCCGAAGGCGGCGATCACGTCGAGGTGCGCGAGACGCCGCACAACCTCGAGGTGGTCGGCGGCGCCGACGAGGTGGAAGCCGAAGTCGAGGGCGCCGCGGCGGAACGCCGGCGCGGCCGCATGGGCCGTCATCGCTACAAGATCCAGGAAGTCATCAAGCGCCGCCAGATTTTGCTCGTCCAGGTCGTCAAGGAAGAGCGCGGCAATAAGGGCGCGGCGCTCACCACCTATCTGTCGCTGGCCGGCCGCTATTGCGTGCTGATGCCCAACACCGCGCGCGGCGGCGGCATTTCGCGCAAGATCAGCAGCCCGGCCGACCGCAAGCGTCTCAAATCGCATCTCGACGAACTCGATATTCCCGAGGGCATGGCGGTCATCCTGCGCACCGCCGCGGTCGAGCGCAGCAAGACCGAACTCAAGCGCGACTACGAATACCTGCTGCGGCAGTGGGACGAAGTGCGCGAGCTCACGCTCAAATCCATTGCGCCCGCGTTGGTCTATGAAGAAGCCAACCTGATCAAGCGCTCGATCCGCGACCATTACACCAAGGACGTCGACGAGGTTCTCGTCGAGGGCGACGACGGCTATCGCACCGCGAAAGAATTCATGCGCATGCTGATGCCGAGTCACGCCAAGAAGGTGCAGCAGTACCGCGATCCGGAAATTCCGCTGTTCCACCGCTACCAGATCGAGAGTCAGCTCGACGCGATGCACAATCCCGTCGTGACGCTCAAGTCGGGCGGCTACATCGTCATCAACCCGACCGAGGCGCTGGTCGCCATCGACGTCAACTCGGGCCGCGCGACGCGCGAGCGCAATATCGAGGAGACGGCCTACAAGACCAATTGCGAGGCCGCCGACGAGATCGCCCGCCAGTTGCGCCTGCGCGACCTCGCCGGCCTGATCGTCATCGACTTCATCGACATGGAAGAGTCGCGCAACCAGCACAACGTCGAGAAGCGGCTGAAGGAAGCCATGCGCGTCGACCGGGCGCGCATCCAGATCGGCAAGATCAGCGCCTTCGGCCTGCTCGAACTGTCGCGCCAGCGGCTGCGTCCGAGCTTCCTCGAAGCGTCCACGGAGCGCTGCCCCCATTGCGAGGGCACCGGCCTGGTGCGCTCGACGGAATCCGCCGCGCTGCATGTCATCCGCGCGGTCGAGGAGGAAGGCATCCGCCGCCGCGCCGCCGAAATTCGCCTCGTGGTGCCGACGACCGTCGCGCTCTACATCCTCAATCACAAGCGCGCCGCGCTGGTGACTCTGGAGCAGCGCTACGGCTTCAATATCGTCATCGATACCGACGACACGCTGATCCCGCCGAACTTCCGCCTCGAGCGGCTCAAGGCGCAGACCGCGCCGCCGCCGTCGCTGTCGGTTCAAGCCGGGCCACCGCAGCCTGACGAAGAAAGCCGCGGCGACCTCGACATCGAGGATGAAGCCGCGGTCGAGGACGAGGAAGAAGAACGCGACGAGCAGCCCGTCGCCGCCGAGGAACGCAACGAACCGGTCGAGGTCGAATCCCGTGGCGACGAGGCCCGTCCTTCCGGTGAACCGCATGACGAGCGCCGCGGACGCCGTTCGCGCCGCCGTCGTGGCGGCGAGGACCGGGATCGCGGGCGCAACCGTCAGGAGCGTCCGGGTCAAGACCGTCAACGCCAGGATCGTCCGGCCGCCGCAGCCGCGAGCGGCGAGCGGCGCGGATCAGATGCACGAAGGCATCGCTATTGAAGGCGCCGGCGATGTCGCTGTCGGCGAGCCGCGTCCGGTGGAGAGCCGTGGCGGTGAGAGCCGCCCAGGCGACGACGCGGCACGCAAGCGCCGCCGTCGCGGCAAGCGCGGCGGGCGCCGTCGGCGCCGTCACGAAGATGGCACCCTCGATACCGGCCACATGAATGCCGATGGCGAACACCAGGGCGCCTTCCAGGGCGAACCCCACGACGACACCAGCCAAGGCCATGGCAGCAACGCCTCCGGGGCCCAGCAAGATTGGCGGTCACCCGACGACGGCGCACCGCCGCCGCCGACTCGTCATGAGCCGGAACATCGTCATGAGCCGGAACATCGTCATGAGCCGACGCCACGTTACGAGCCGACACAACACGAGCGCCCGGCCGCAACCGAGCATCGCGGCAACGGCGAAGCCTATGGGGCCAGCGCGCCGGCCCCGCGCGAATCGGCGCCAAGGCAGCCGGAGCCGCCCGCTCCCACCGCTCCGGCGCAGGCCGATCCCGACGCTCCCAAGCGCAAGGGCTGGTGGCAGCGGCTCACCCAATAGCGCTCGCCTGATCGGCAAGCGTATGCAACGCGCCGGAGAAATCCGGCGCGTTTTGCTTTTGCGGAACGAGCACCGAGTCCGCGAGAGCGGACGTCTTCAGCCGCGCCAGGCGATGATGCGGCGCACCGCCTCGTGCATCTCGGCCTCGCTGCCGGCGAAGCAGAAGCGCACGAACCGTTCGCCGCGGTTCTGATCGAAGTCGATGCCCGGCGTGGCGGCGACCCCCGCCTCGCGCAGCAGCCGGGCGCAGAAATCGGTGCTCGACGGTGCGACGCCCTGCAAGTCGGCGTAGACGTAGAACGCGCCGTCGGCCGGCGCGATGTGGCCCAGGCCGGCGCGCTCCAGCCCTTCGATCAAGATCGCGCGGTTGCGGCCATAGCGCGCCACGTTGCCGTCGAGTTCTTCGATGCTGTCGAAAGCGGCCACCGCGGCCAACTGCGCCAGGGTCGGCGGCGAGATGAACAGGTTCTGCGCCAGGCGCTCGACCGTGCGCACCAGGTCGGCCGGCATCACCATCCAGCCCAGCCGCCAGCCGGTCATCGAGAAATATTTCGAGAAGCTGTTGATGACGATCGCCTCGTCCGCGGCCGCGAGCGCCGTCTGCGCCGGCTTGTCGAAGGTGATGCCGTGATAGATCTCGTCGGAGATCAGGCGCACGCGCGCGCCGGCGGCACCATGCGGCGATGTCGCCCAGCGCCGCCGCGCTCAGCATGCTGCCGGTCGGATTGGCGGGCGACGCGACGATCAGGCCCGCCGGCGCAGGCCGGCCAGCTTGTCGAGCTGGGCGACGGTCGGCTGGAATCCGCGTTTCGATCGTCGTCGGAAAGGTCGCCGGCACCACGTCGAGCGCCTGCAGGATATTGCGGTAGCCCGGGTAGCAGGGCTCGCGAGACCGCCACGCGGTCGCCGGCGTCGAAGGCCGCGAGGAAGGCGAGCAGGAAGGCGCCCGACGAGCCGGTGGTGACCACGACGCGCGACGGATCGAGCACCACGCCGTAGCGTTCGCCGTAGAAGCGCGCGATGCGCTCGCGCAGCGCCGGCACGCCGAGCGCGTCGGTATAGCCCAGCCGGTCGGCGGTCGAGCGCGCGCCTTCGCCGCCTCGATCACCGGCTTGGGCGCGCCGGTCGAGGGCTGGCCGACTTCGAGATGGATGACATGCGCGCCGGTGGCTTCGCGTTCGCGCCGCGGCGCGCATCACCTCCATGACGATGAACGGCGCGATCGCGCCGCGGCTCGAGGTTTTGAGGCCCATCGCTGGACTGGCCCTCGCGGCTATTGTTGCAGGGCGAGACCGAAGCCGCGGCGGTCCGTGCGGACCTCGCAGATGCCTTCCGGTTTTTCGCCGCCGGGCGAAATCAGCCCCTTCGGACAGTTGAAGCCGTTGACCAAGCCTAGAGAGACCACCGGCTCGCGCAGGATGGTGCCCGGCGCGACCGGATGAATGCGCGGTGCCGCCAAGGCATCGGGCAGAGACTTGTTGTCGGCCAGCACGCCGAGCGCCACTTCGATCATGGCGGTCGGCGCGGCCGCGCCACCGGCCGCCGCCGCGGCGAAGAACATCTTGTTGACGCGCGGGTTGATGACCAGCATCGGCACGATGGCCAGCTGTTCGCCGACGGGCAACGGCGCGGCCGGAACGATGCCGGTGCCCGGGATCACCTGGCCGCTGCCGAATGGCTTGCCCATGCTGAACGCGCAAGCCACCGTGCCGCTGTAGCGGTCGGCGACAACGAAGCTGGCGCCGGCGGGCGCGCCCTCGACAGCCATTTGCGTCACGCCTTGCGGGCGTGCCCGCAGTGCCGAGTCGGCAATCACCGTCGCCCGCGCGTCGCCGCGCGCCTTTTCATAGGCGCCCTGGGCCGCGAGTTCGGCCCACATGCGGGCGGCGAGCTGGCCGCCCGGGCTTTGCGTGAAATGGGTGGTGAGCAGGCCATAGCTGACCTGGATGGTGTCGCGCCACGCGGGCGAATAGGCGCGCAGCGCATCCGTGGTCACGGAAAGGCCCTTGGCCTGTGCCGCGTCGGCATATTGCCGCGCGAAGGCGCCGTTGTAGAAATCGCCCGGCGCGCGGCGCAGCAGGCCGAGAGTCGCCGCGAGATCGAGCTGCTGCAGGAATGCGCCTTCACCGGGCAGGCTGCCATCCGGCTGGCGATAGATACGGGCGAGATCGGGCGACTGGGCGATCAGCGACGACGCCGCGGCGATATCGCGCACGAAGCCGCGTGACACCGGGTGGCCGAAACGAGCCAGAGATTCGCCCGAGGCGACCAGCTGCTCCCAGCGCAGCCGGCCGTATTTCGCGTGCATGGCGAACATGCCGCGCGGCGCGCCGGGGATGCCCGGCGGCGCGACAAAATCGATCGAATCGACGCGCTTGGCGTCGTCGTTGTAGACCAGGCATTGACCGCTGCTCGCCAGCCCGGCGACCGAGGGCCGGGTCACGGCCATGGTAAAGAACACCGCAACGGCGGCATCCACCGCATTGCCGCCGGCCGACAGCACATCGCGGCCGATCGTCGCGGCACGCGGCTCGTCGGCGGCCACGCCGCCCAGAAAACCCCGCACGAAGCCGAGTTCGCCCTCTTCAGGGCCCTTCTTGCTGGAACAGCCGACCAGGGCCAGGCCCAAAGCCAGCACGGCTGCCACGCATTGACGCTGCCTGCTGCGATCCCTACCTTTACGGATAACCATCGGAGCCGGATTGTTGCTGAAATCCATTAGAACCCTTTGTGCTAGCCTCGTTGCCGGCTCTTTGATGCTTGTTCAGGCCGCGCCCGGAATCGCGCAAACCAAGGCGCCCCGGCTGGTCCGCGACGCGGAAATCGAAAATACCATCCGCGCCTATGCGACGCCACTGTTCCAGGCCGCCGGCCTGAGCGCGGCGGACATCAACATCTACTTGATCAACGACCCGTCGCTCAACGCGTTCGTCGCCGGCGGGCAGAACCTGTTCCTCCATACCGGATTGCTGATGCGCAGCCAGAGCGCCAATCAGGTGATCGGCGTCATCGCGCACGAGACCGGCCATATCGCCGGCGGGCACCTCGCCCGCTTTCAGGGCCAGCTCAAGAACGCATCCATCATCGCCATCCTGGCCATGCTTGCCGGAGCCGGCGTGGCCGCGGCGGGCGGCGGCGACGTCGGCGCAGCGATCATGACCGGCGGCTCCAGCGTGGCGATGAGCCAGGTCCTGAGCTACAGCCGGGCGCAGGAATCCGCCGCCGATCAGGCCGGCCTGTCGTTCCTCGATGCGACCGGCCAGTCGGCCCAGGGTCTGGCCGATTTCTTCCGCATCCTGGAAGGTCAGGACGTGCTCAATGCCGGGCGGCAGGATCCTTACATGCGCACCCATCCGCTGACCCGCGAACGCGTCGAGGTGGTCGAGAACCACATCCGCCAATCGCCCAACAGCGGACAGCCGGAGCCGGCCGAGTTCGACGTCATGCACAAGCGCATGCTGGCCAAGCTCAATGGCTTTTTGACGCCGCCGAGTCAGACGTTGGCGCGCTACAAGGCGGACGATCCGCGGGTGGAGCCGCGCTACGCCCGGGCCATCGCCTACTATCGCATGGCCGATCTGCAGAAGGCCTTGCCGCTGATCGACGGCCTGATCGAGCAAGAACCCGAGAACGCCTATTTTTACGAGCTCAAGGGCCAGATGCTGTTCGAGAACGGCCGCGGCGAGGCCGCGATCCCACCCTATCGGCGCGCGGTCGAATTGAAGCCCGATGACGCGCCACTGCGTGTCGATCTGGCGCGCGCCATGATCGAGCGCAACGATCCGGCGCTCAACAAGGAAGCCATCGTGCATCTGCAGCGGGCGACCCAGCGCGAGCCGCTCAATTCGTTCGCCTGGTCGCAGCTCGCCATCGCCTACGGGCGCGACGAGCAGCTCGGCATGAGCGCCTTGGCCCAGGCCGAGGCGGCGCTGTCGCGCAACAACAAGCGCGAGGCCTGGATCCAGGCCACGCGCGCATCGAAGTCTTTTGCTCAGGGAACGCGCGGCTGGATCCGCGCCCAGGACATCATCGACGCCGCGCGCCGCAAGGACGATTGAGATCGCGCGAAGGGCGCGCGCTACTCCGCGTCGGCCTGCTTCATCGGCTGCGTCGTATCGAATGCCGGCAGCGCCATGCACGCATCGAAAATCCGCATCACCGTCGGATAGGCGTCGAGCGGGCACTTCAGCCGCTGCGCATTGAAGATCTGCGGCACCAGGCAGATGTCGGCCAGCGTCGGCGTGTCGCCGTGGCAGAAACGGCCGGTCTGCGGATGACCGGCGAGCAGGCCCTCCAGAGCCCCGAGCCCGAGCGCCACCCAGTGATGGTACCACTGGTTGCGCGCCTCTTCCGGCTGGTTCATCTCCTTCGTCAGATATTTCAGCACGCGCAGATTGTTGAGCGGATGGATCTCGCAGGCGATCACCTGGGCCAGCGCGCGCACGCGGGCGCGCTCGGCCGGCGCCTTCGGCAGGATCGGCGGCTGCGGATGGGTTTCCTCGAGATATTCGATGATCGCCATCGATTGAATGAGCAGCGTGCCGTCATCCTCGAGGATCGGTACCAGCGCCTGGGGATTGAGCTTGCGGAATTCCGCCGCGAGCTGCTCGCCGCCGTTGCGCAGCAGGTGGATATAGGCGTTCTCGTGCGGGATGCTTTTGAGCGCCAGCGCGATGCGCAGGCGATAGCTCGCCGATGAGCGGAAATAGCCGTACAGCTTCATAGGCTCTCATATCCCCTGTTGGTTCGTCCGGCCGTTCGCGGCGCCGGTTGTCGAGGCTCGGTCGGCCGCCGTCGAGCGGCCATGCTTTCGGTGGTCGTCTCAGATCAGGCCGGCGAGCGGCGAGGACGGATCGGCGTAGCGCTTCTTCGGCATCCGTCCGGCGAGATAGGCCAGCCGCCCCGCCTCGACCGCGAGCTTCATGGCCTGCGCCATGCGGATCGGATTCTTCGCCTCGGCGATGGCGGTGTTCATCAGCACGCCGTCGCAGCCGAGCTCCATGGCGATCGCCGCGTCGGACGCGGTGCCGACGCCCGCATCGACCAGCACCGGGACGCGCGCCGCCTCGACGATGAGGCGGATGTTCACCGGATTCTGGATGCCGAGACCGGAGCCGATCGGTGCCGCGAGCGGCATGATGGCGACGCAGCCCATGTCTTCCAGCCGCTTCGCCTGAATCGGATCGTCCGAGCAATAGACCATGACCTTGAAGCCGTCCTTGATCAGGGTTTCGGCGGCCGCGAGGGTCTCCGGCATGTTGGGATAGAGGGTCTTCTGGTCGCCCAGCACTTCGAGCTTCACCAGGTCCCAGCCGCCCGCCTCGCGCGCCAGGCGGAGCGTGCGCACCGCATCGTCGGCGGTGTAGCAGCCGGCGGTATTGGGCAGGTAGGTGTAGCGCTTCGGGCTGACGTAATCGACCAGCATGGGCTTGCCCGGGTCGGCGATATTGACCCGGCGCACCGCGACCGTGACGATCTCGGCGCCGGACGCCTCGATGGCCCGCGCCGTCTCCTCGAAATCCTTGTATTTGCCGGTGCCGACCAGCAGGCGCGAGGCATAGCGCCGGCCGGCGAGTTCCAGGGTGTCGTCCGGGCTGACCGCGCCCGCGCCGTCCGCCCCGCCGCCGATGAAATGCACGATCTCCAGCCGGTCGCCGTCGCTCACCGGGGTCGCGTCATAGGCCGAGCGCGGCACGATCTCGCGGTTCAGCTCGACCGCGACCTTGCGCGAATCGAGGCCGAGGCCTTCCAGCAGAACTTTGACGCTCTGGGGCGCGGAAAAAGGGCGAGGTTCACCGTTGATGGTTACTTGCATGGTCACCGGAAGCCAATTCGCGTGGGAATTGAACAAACGGCGCGCGGCGCCGCCGTGAACCCGGGCCGCGGCCGGCGGGCTCACACGGTGTGATTATGGCGGATTTGGCTGGTGGCGCAAGCCGGCGGTGGACGCCGCCGGGGTCAGCGGGCGAGCGCGTTGAGGGCGTAAATCGCGCCCAGGCTGCAGAAAATCACCGCCGCGACGGTCAGCACGCTGATCAGGACCCAGCGCGAGGCGCTCGAAATCGGCTTCTCGGACTTGATGACTTCGGCCGGCCGATTGACATTGAGCGATGTCGGAAGTTTGCGCGGCTCGGCCTTCGGCGGTGCGCCGGGCTCGCTTTTCGCCGTGCGATAGATCGTGCGGGTCACCTTGTGGTCGGTCGCCTGATCGACCGTCTCCTCGACCACGCGAACCGCGGGATGGCGGTTGCTGCGCTCCAGCCGGGTCGCCTCGAGCACCGCGAGATCCTTGTCGTCGAACACCGAATCGATTTTCCAGGTGCCGTCGCGATGGGTATGGATTTCATAGACCACCATCATGGCCTTACTCCGGCTCGCCCATCTCGGGCGGCGTCTCGCGGCAGTTCGCCGCGCCCAGGATGGCGGTGATCGTTTGATTGTCGCGGCTCAGCGGCAACATGATGCTGCGATAGAGCACGCCATAGCCGCGGCTGTCGATGAATTGGCCGCCGTAGGTCACCGGCACGCCGCGGCTCACCACGTCGGCCACATAGGAGGCCGCGCGGCCGATCAGCGTGTTCTGCTCGGCGTCGGCGAGCGCCACGCCGGCCAGGTCGAAATCGTAGATCCGGCGGTGGTAGTCGCCGATGTAGCTGAAGATCGGTTCCGCGCTGTCCGAAGCGCCGCCCAAATCGATGACGAAGCAATAGTCCCAGATATCTGGAATGGCCGCCGGATAGAAGTCGTCCGGCGCGGGCCAGCGGCGCTCATTGCAGGCCCCGCGCCAATAATCGAGCAGGCGCAAGACGAGCCGGCGTTCGCTGAGGTGGGCTTGAATACTCACGGGCTCTCCGGGAAACAGCAGGATCCTGCCGAAAGGCATAAGGCAAATCGGTTAACGTGGCGTAAAATAGCCCCGAGCCCAGGCGGCTTGGCGCTCCGCAGAGTGTCGTTGCGCCGGCTGTGACCTTGCTATAAACGTCGCCATTAACGAAATCTGAGGAATCCCGTCACCGATGCCGTCAACGGTTTTGGTTCTCAACGGCCCCAACCTCAATCTGCTGGGCAGCCGTGAGCCGGAAATCTACGGACATGAGACCCTGAGCGATATCGCGGCGCTATGCGGGCGCGCGGCGAAATCGCTCGGCATTGCCGTCGATTTCCGCCAAAGCAACAGCGAAGCCGAGCTGGTGAATTGGGTCCAGGAAGCGCGCGCCACGCGCGCCGGCATCATCATCAACGCCGGCGCCTTCACCCATACCTCGGTCGCCCTGCTCGACGCGCTGAACGCCGTGGCGTTGCCGGTCATCGAGGTCCACCTGTCCAATATCTTCCGGCGCGAGGAATTCCGGCGGCATTCCTATATCTCGCTCGCCGCGCGCGGCGTGATCTGCGGCTTGGGCGCGCAGGGCTACGAACTCGCCATCGCGGCGATGGCCCGCTTGCTGACCGAGCCGCCCGCGAAAAAAACACCGAATAAAAAAACCCCGAATAAAAAAACACCGGCAAAAGTTAAAAGGACACGATGATGTCAAGGCCGACGATCGACGACGACCTGGTCCGCCAGCTTGCCAAGCTTCTCGACGAGACCGGGCTGACCGAAATCGAGTTTGGCGAGGGCAAGTGGCACCTGCGGGTTTCCAAGTCGATGACCTCCGCCTCCACCGTCGTGCCCGCCGCCGCCGCAGCCGCAGCCGCCGCCGTCGCGTCCGGACGTTCGGCGGCCAACGTGGCGGACGAAGCGGCGCATCACCCGGGAGCGGTGACCTCGCCCATGGTCGGCACGGTCTATACCGCGCCCGAACCAGGCGCCGCCCCCTTCGTCAAGGTCGGCGACACCGTCAGCGAAGGCCAGACGCTGCTGCTCATCGAGGCCATGAAGACGATGAATCCCATCCGCGCGCCGCGCGCCGGCAAGGTCAGCCAGATCTTCATTACCAATGCCGCGCCGGTGGAATACGGCGAAGTCCTGCTGATTCTCGAATAGTCATGCGAGTGGGTGCGTTGCCGGTGCGCGTTTTGAGTCATTGCCATGTTCGATAAGCTGCTGATCGCCAACCGCGGCGAGATCGCCCTGCGGATTCACCGCGCCTGCCGCGAGATGGGCATCTCGACCGTGGCCGTGCATTCCACGGCCGACGCCGACGCGATGCATGTGCGCCTGGCGGACGAGAGCGTGTGCATCGGCCCGCCCCGGCTGGCCGACAGCTACCTCAACATGCCGGCGGTACTTTCCGCCGCGATCATCACCAACGCGGACGCGATTCATCCAGGCTACGGCCTGCTGTCGGAGAACGCCACCTTCGCCAGCATGGTGGAGGAACACGGCTTCGTCTTCGTCGGGCCGACGTCCGATCATATCCGCATGATGGGCGACAAGATCGTCGCCAAGGAGACCATGATCGCCGCCGGCGTACCCTGCGTGCCCGGCTCCGACGGTCCGGTCAACGACGAGGCCGAAGCCAGGGCGATGGCCAGGAAGATCGGCTATCCCGTGCTGATCAAGGCCTCGGCCGGCGGCGGCGGACGCGGCATGAAGGTCGCCGAGACCGAGGCGCAGCTCGCCGAAGCCTTCGGTACGGCGCGGTCGGAGGCCAAGGCCGCCTTCGGCAACGACCAGGTCTATATGGAGAAATACCTGTCGCACCCGCGGCATATCGAGATCCAGATCCTGGCCGACGGCCATGGCAACGTCGTGCATCTCGGCGAGCGCGACTGCTCCATGCAGCGGCGCCATCAGAAGCTGCTGGAAGAGGCGCCTTCCCCGGCGCTCAACGCCGAGCAGCGCAACAGGATCGGCAAAGTCGCCACCGACGCGATCGCCAAGATCGGCTATCTCGGCGCCGGCACCCTTGAATTCCTGTTCGAAGATGGCGAATTCTATTTCATCGAGATGAACACGCGCCTGCAGGTCGAACATCCGATCACCGAAATGATCAGCGGCATCGATATCGTGCGCGAGCAGATCCGCATCGCGGCCGGCTCGCCCCTCAGCTTTACCCAGGCCGAGGTCAAGCTGTCGGGCCATGCGATCGAATGCCGCATCAACGCCGAAACCTCCGATACCTTCGTGCCGGCACCGGGCCGCATCCGCGACTACCATCCGCCGGGCGGGCTCGGCGTGCGGGTCGATTTGGCGCTCTACGCCGGCTACAGCGTGCCGCCCTATTACGACAGCCTGATTTCGAAGCTGATCGTGCATGGCACGACGCGCAACGAGTGCCTGATGCGGCTGCGCCGCGCGCTCGAGGAATATGTCATCGTGGGAGTCGAGACGACGATCCCGCTGCACCGCCGGCTGATCGCCGAGTCGGACTTCGTCAACGGCCACTATGACATCCACTGGCTCGAACGGTTCGTGGGCCTGAAAAAATGAACGGTCCGGAAAAATGAGCGCGCGGGACGGGCAGATGTCGGAATTGACACCGGACATTCTGCTTCGGACCTACGCCGCTGGCATTTTTCCCATGGCCGAAAGCTCCGACGACCCGACGCTGTTCTGGGTCGATCCGGACCGCCGCGGCATCCTGCCGATCGACACGTTCCACATCACGCGCAAGCTGCAGCGCACGCTGCGCAAGAACCCGTTCGACGTGCGCTGCGACACGGCCTACACCGAGGTCATCCGGCGCTGCGCCGAGCGGCGGCCCGAACGGCCGAACACCTGGATCAACAGCGAGATCATCCGGCTCTACAGCGGGCTGTTCGACATGGGCCATGCCCATTCCGTGGAATGCTGGCTCGGCGACGATCTGGTCGGCGGGCTCTATGGCGTATCGCTCGGCGGCGCGTTCTTCGGCGAAAGCATGTTCAGCGAAGTGACCGACGCGAGCAAGGTGGCGCTCTGCCATCTGATGGCCCGCTTGCGGCGGAGCGGCTACATCCTGCTCGATACCCAGTTCGTCACCAAGCATCTGGTGAAATTCGGCGCCGTCGAAATTCCGCGCGCCCAGTATCGCCGCATGCTGACCCAGGCGCTGCACACCCGGGCCGAGTTCTACTTGGGCCCGCTCGAATTCGTCGGATTTGACGTTCAGGCAGTCTTTGACCCAGACGTCGTAGACCGGGTGCTCGAGCGCCGAGAGTGCCGGCGAGGATGCGAACATCCAGCCGCGGAACAATTGGTGCGGCGCCTCGCCCGGCCGCACCTCGCGGATTTCGAGAAACGCCGCGCTCTCGGGCGATTCCTCCGGCGGCCGCTTGGAGCAGCGCTCCGCGGTGATCTCGAGCGGACCGAAGTGGACCGGCTTGCCGAGCGGCGCCTCGATCGTCGTGATGCGCGCCGTCACTTTGTCGAGGCCCTGCAGCAACACGCCGTCGCCTTCCAGCGCCGCGGCGCTGCGCGCCAGGCCGAACGCGAACGCCAGCGTCAGCGCACCCCCGATTGCCGCTCTGCGCACCATCAGTCCTTCCGGTAAGGGTTTTCCAGCGCGCCGACGAGCTGCTGCAGCACGTCGCGGAATTGCGCCTCGTCGCAGCCCATCAGGACCGCGTCCTCGAGCGCATCCTGGGCGAGCGCACGGATCTCCTCCAGGTTCTCGTTGAGCACCTTGAGCTTCTCGAGGCAGGACACCGGCTGGCCGTCGGGCGTCAGCCAGACCGGCAGCCGGAGGTTCGATGTCTTGCTGGGCTTCATCAGTCAAACATAGCGAGCCGGCGTCGCAACGCCAAGGTACGCCCGGCCGTCCGCGGCGCGTTTACAGCGTGCCGCCGGGCAGAGCGGATTTCTTGTCCTCAGGTGCCGCGCCCTTGGAATTGTCCGGCGCGCCACCGAGAGGGGCACCGACCGGCGCCACCCTTGCCGCTGAAGATCAGCTGACCGATCAGCGATTCGAGATTGATCGGCGATTGGGTGAAGCGGACTTCCTGCCCCGGTTGCAGCGTCTTGGCATCCGCCCCTGGCACCAGCGAGAGATACTTGCTGCCGAGCAGGCCCTCGCTGACCACTTCGGCGGCCGAATTGACCGGCAGCTTGATGCGCGGATCGACCGAGAAACGCACGACGGCGAGGTAGCTCTGTGGATCGATGTCCTGGCCGGTGATGGTACCGACCTTGATGCCGCTGACCTTGACGTCGCTGCCCTGGTTGAGACCATCGACGCGGTCGAATTTGGCGACCAGTTCGTACCCGCTCACCGTCCGCAGGCTGGCGTTGCTATAGGCGAACACCAGAAACAGCGCCGCCACCAGCAGCACCACGCCGCCCAACACCGTTTCGATCACATTCCTGCGCATCCCTGCCGATCCTCCTGTTCGTCTCTCGACGCCCGCGCGCGTGTTACGACGGCTGCCACGGCTCGTAGTCGCCGGTCGCCTTGGGGCGCTTGCCCTCGGCAAGCAGCGAGCCCGGCGGGCGATAGGCGAGCGGCGTGCCCGTCATGTTCGGGATATGGGGCTTCTGCCATGCATAGCCGCGCACGGCTTCGCCGGTCGGCAGATCTTGAATTGTGTGATGCAGCCAGGCATGCCACACCGGCGGCACTTTGGAACCCTCCGCCTCTCCGGCATAGATGACCCAGCGCTTCTCGCGCGCGAGACTGACCCGCCGCTTGCCCGCCTCGAGCGCGCGGGCCGGCGGCTTGCGCCGCTCGCGATAATAGCGGTTGCCGAACCCGTCGCTGCCCACCTGCTCGCCGCGGAGCCATGTGAACAATCGCGTGCCGATGGTCATCCTGGAAAGTCTCCAACTGAATCTTGTCCGGCGCATGCGCCATGGATGCGCATTCGCCCGCTGAGTGGCGCGGACTATCGCACCACGCCTCGGATTCGTAAAGCTTTCGGGCAGTCGTTTCCAAATCTTGTGTTATCCACATCCGTACGCACAAAATCTGGTTGACCGGACAACATGTGGTAGCATACGGTTAACTTCCTTCTGGATGTAGGGGCATAAGCCCGGGTCGCAGGCAGCCGACCAAACCGACGCAGTTCGGGCAGAAGGCGACACGGCATCAGGGGTGTTTTCGGCGAAACCGTCCCGGGCTCGAGACACCATCATCAGGCGATTGGGGGGAACATGCGTATCGCGCGTCATTTCACAAAAAAAGATCAGTCGCCATACGCGGATCTCACCTTCCGTACCGCCACGAGCGAGATCCGCAATCCGGACGGCTCCGTGGTGTTCCGTCTCGACGGCATCGAGGTGCCCGAGGCATGGTCGCAGGTCGCCTGCGACATCATCGCGCAGAAGTATTTCCGCAAAGCGGGCGTGCCCGCCGCGCTGAAGGCCGTCGAAGAGAACGACGTGCCGAGCTGGCTGTGGCGCAAGACCGCCGACGACGCGGCGCTGGCCGACCGCGAGCCGGCCGAGCGCAACGGCGGCGAAATGGATTCGCGCCAGGTGTTCGATCGCCTGGCCGGCACCTGGACTTATTGGGGCTGGAAGGGCGGCTATTTCGACGCCGAAGAGGATGCGCGCGCGTTCTTCGATGAATTGCGCTTCATGCTGGCCGCCCAGATGGCGGCGCCCAATTCGCCGCAATGGTTCAACACCGGCCTGCATTGGGCCTACGGCATCGACGGTCCGGCCCAGGGCCATTTTTACGTCGATTACCGCACCGGCAAACTGGTCAAGTCCGAGTCGGCCTACGAGCATCCGCAGCCCCATGCCTGCTTCATCCAGAGCGTGTCCGACGACCTGGTCAATGAGGGCGGCATCATGGACCTGTGGGTCCGCGAGGCGCGGCTGTTCAAATACGGCTCCGGCACCGGCAGCAACTTCTCCAAGCTGCGCGGCGACGGCGAGAGGCTGTCGGGCGGCGGCCGTTCGTCCGGCCTGATGAGCTTCCTCAAGATCGGCGACCGCGCGGCGGGCGCCATCAAGTCCGGCGGCACCACGCGGCGCGCCGCCAAGATGGTCACCGTCGACGTCGACCATCCCGACATCGAACAGTATGTGAACTGGAAGGTGGTCGAGGAGCAGAAGGTCGCGGCCCTGGTCTCCGGCTCGAAGCTGGCGAGCAAGCACCTCAACGCCATCATGCAGGCCTGCAACGTGGCGGCGCAGGATATCGTCGGCGCCGAGAAGTTCGACCCGAAGAAGAATCCGGCGCTCAAGAAGGCCATCATCGCGGCGCGCAAGACGATGATCCCCGACAACTACATCCAGCGCGTCATCCAGTTCGCCCAGCAGGGCTACGGCGAGATCGATTTCCGCGTCTACGACACCGATTGGGACAGCGAGGCCTATCTCACCGTCTCCGGCCAGAATTCCAACAACTCGGTGCGCATCACCAACGATTTCCTGCAGCGCGTGCTCGACGACGGCGATTGGGAGCTGATCCGCCGCACCGACGGCAAGGTCGCCAAGCGCATCAAGGCGCGCGACCTGTGGGAGCAGATCGGCCATGCCGCCTGGGCCTCCGCCGATCCCGGCGTGCAGTTCGACACCACCATCAACGAATGGCACACCTGCCCGAACTCCGGCCGCATCAACGCCTCGAACCCGTGCTCCGAATACATGTTCCTCGACGACACGGCGTGCAACCTGGCGTCGATCAACCTGCTCGTCTTCCGCAAGGCGGACGGCCGCTTCGACATCGAGGGCTTCGAGCATGCCACCCGCCTGTGGACCGTGGTGCTCGAGATCTCCGTGCTGATGGCGCAGTTCCCGTCCAAGGAAATCGCCCAGTTGTCCTACGAATATCGCACCCTCGGACTTGGTTACGCCAATGTCGGCGGCCTGCTGATGGCCGACGGACTGGCCTATGACTCGCCCGAGGGCCGCGCCAAGACCGCGGCGATCACCGCCATCCTGACCGGCATCTCCTATGCCACCTCGGCCGAGATGGCGAGCGAGCTCGGCGCCTTCCCGAGCTTCGAGAAGAACCGCGACGCGATGCTGCGCGTCATCCGCAACCACCGCCGCGCCGCCTATGGCGAGAATGTCGGCTACGAGGAGCTGACGGTCCGCCCGGTGCCGCTCGACGTCGACAATTGCCCGGATGTGAACCTTGCGGTCGCCGCGGCGCGCGCCTGGGACAAGGCCCTGGCGCTCGGCGAGGAATATGGCTACCGCAACGCCCAGGCCAGCGTCGTCGCGCCCACCGGCACCATCGGCCTGGTGATGGATTGCGACACCACCGGCATCGAGCCCGACTTCGCCCTGGTCAAGTTCAAGAAATTGGCCGGCGGCGGCTACTTCAAGATCATCAACCGCGTCGTGCCGCTCGCCCTGCAGACGCTCGGCTACACCGAAGCCGAGATCACCGACATCATCACTTACGCGGTCGGCAACGGCACCCTGCGCGATGCGCCGGGCGTCAACCACGCGGCCCTGACCGCCAAGGGCTTCAGCGAAAGCGCGCTCCAGGCGCTCGAAGGTGCCCTCGCCTCGGCCTTCGACATCAAGTTCGCCTTCAACAAGTGGACCTTGGGCGAAGACTTCTGCACCAAGGTGCTCGGCTTCACCGAGGAGCAGCTCAACGACGTCAGCTTCAACATGCTCGAGAGCCTCGGCTTCGCCAAGGCGGACATGGACGCGGCCAACATCTACTGCTGCGGCGCCATGACGCTGGAAGGCGCGCCGCATCTGAAGGACGAGCACCTTGCGGTATTCGACTGCGCCAATCCGTGCGGCCGCACCGGCAAGCGCTTCCTCTCGGTCGAAAGCCATATCCGCATGCTGGCGGCGGCGCAGCCATTCATCTCGGGCGCCATCTCCAAGACCATCAACATGCCGAACGTGGCGACCGTCGAGGATTGCAAGGACGCCTATATGCTGTCCTGGCGCCTCGGGCTCAAGGCGAACGCGCTCTATCGCGATGGTTCCAAGCTCAGCCAGCCGCTCAATTCGGTGATCATCGAGGACGAGGCGGAGGAGCAGGAACCCATCCTCGAGAAGGTCATCGAAGCCCCGGCCCCGCAGCGCGCCCAGGTCATCGCCGAGCGCATCGTCGAAAAGTTCATTTCGGACCGCAAGCGCCTGCCGCTGCGCCGCAAGGGCTACACCCAGAAGGCCATCATCGGCGGCCACAAGGTGTATCTCCGCACCGGCGAATACGAGGACGGCGCGATCGGCGAGATCTTCATCGACATGCACAAGGAAGGCGCCGCCTTCCGCGCGATGATGAACAATTTCGCCATCGCCGTGTCGATCGGCCTGCAATACGGCGTGCCGCTCGAGGAATTCGTCGAGGCATTCACCTTCACCCGCTTCGAGCCGTCGGGCATCGTCGAAGGCAACGACACCATCAAGATGGCGACGTCGATCCTCGACTATATCTTCCGCGAGCTGGCGATTTCCTACCTCGGCCGCAACGACCTGGCCCATGTGGAGCCGGCCGATCTCTATCCGGACGCGGTCGGACGTGGCGACAGCGAAGGCGACCTGCCGGCGTCCGGCACCGCCGCCGCCGAGACCGCCATCGCCGCCATGCGGCGCATCGCCTCGACCGGCTTTGTGCGCAACAACCTCTATGTGCTGAAGGGCGGCACCGGCAAGGCCGTGGTCAACGGCGGCTACGCGCCGGATATCAGCGAAACGTTGCTCGCCTCGGCGGCCATGACCGAAGTGATCAGCAGCGAATCCATCGGCGTAGCGACGGTGAGTACTGCGGCGGCCGTCATCGCCAGCACCGAGAGGAAGTTCGAAAAAATTCGCGAAGCGCGTCTCAAAGGATACGAGGGTGACGCGTGCGGAGAGTGTGGTAACTTCACGCTCGTGCGCAACGGCACTTGTCTCAAATGCAACACCTGCGGCGGCACCAGCGGCTGCAGCTGATGTGAGGAGAAAATTATTGTGAGTGAGCGTATGCTCGCTCACGGCAAGAACAGGCGAAGCCGCCACATGCGGCGACGCCCACGGACTGAAGAGGTTGGTACGCCGAAAACCAATCTCCTCAGGGTCGCAAGAGGAGGTCTATTTCAGAGCGGTGCTCTGAGGGGGATACCTTCGAATGCGGCAATCAATCCCTGGTCCGTCACGGGACTGCCAAAGCGTACCGTGGCGCGGCTGGGGATCTCAGAGTACGAGTAACCTAGAGTAAGTGGTGTAGGTTCTCCCTGAAACTTAAGGGGAGTGTGGTTCGCCGCACTCCCCTTTTTCCTGCATCCCGCCACGCTCCGCAGAGCCGCAAGCCATCCCAAGCGATGCGCCACAATCAAACCGCGATAACCATCCGGTGCGTTGAAATCCCGGCCGCTTCACGCCACCTGACAAGGATGTCAGTGGAGTTCTCGTCATGATGCCGTTCTCCGTGCTTGATCTGTCGCCGATCGCCGAAGGGGCCACGGCAAGCGATGCGTTGCGCAATACCCTGGCATATGCGCGCCACGCCGAAACCCTGGGCTACCACCGGTTCTGGCTCGCCGAGCATCACAACATGACCGGAGTCGGCAGCGCCGCGACCGCGGTTGTGATTGCTCACGTCGCCGGCGGCACCACGACGATCCGGGTCGGATCGGGCGGCATCATGCTGCCCAACCATTCGCCGCTGGTGATCGCGGAGCAGTTCGGCACCCTCGCCGCGCTCCATCCGGGCCGCATCGATCTCGGCCTCGGCCGCGCCCCGGGCAGCGACATGCTGACCATGCGCGCGCTGCGCCGCGACATGAACAGTGCCGAGCGGTTTCCCCAGGATGTCCAGGAGCTGCTCGCCTATTTCGAACCGGCGCGCCCGGGCCAGCGCATCCAGGCGGTGCCCGGCGCCGGCGCTTCTGTGGAGGTCTGGCTGCTCGGCTCCAGCACCTTCAGCGCGCAACTGGCCGCTCTTCTCGGCCTGCCGTTCGCTTTTGCCGCGCACTTCTCGCCACCGGCCATGATGGCGGCGATCACGGCCTACCGCGAGCGCTTCGAGCCCTCGGCGCGGCTCGACCGGCCGCGCGTCATGCTGACGGTGAACGCGCTCGCCGCCGACACCGATGAGGAGGCGCGCTACCAGTTCACCGCCCAGCAGCAGGCATTCCTCCATCTTCATCGCGGCAATCCCGGCCAGGTGCCGGCGCCGGTCGAGACAATCGGCTGGACGCGCGAGGAACGCAAAGGCGTCGACGAGGCGCTCGCCTATTCCTTCGTCGGATCGCCCGACACGGTCGCGAGCGGACTGCGGCAATTCGTCGCCGCGACCCGGCCCGACGAGCTCATGGTCACCGCCCATATCCACAGCCAGGCCGCCCGCCTGCGCTCCCTCGAACTCCTGGCCGGGGTGCGCGAGCGGCTCGGCGCGACCGGCAGCTCGGCCGCCGCCTGATTACTCCGCGGGCGCCGGCACCGGAGCGGGCGTCTTGCGGGCGCCGGAAAGCCGGTCGAGATCGCGGTCGATCACCGGCGTCAGACAGAGCCCAGCCCCGCCACAGCGGCGATCACGAGGACGGCGGTCGCCAAACGGTGGAACGTCATAGGCCCTTCAATCCCAAACCATGGAGCGAAAAGTGGATTTTCTCCAGTCGGGCGGGCGCCCGCCTGAATTCCCGACACTTTGGCGTGATAGCAGGGGCGGGCTTTCGACGTTCTTCTTCAGCTTATACAAACAAGCAAGCTGGCCCCGTCACATGGGGCTGCTAAAATCGGCGGGACAAATCGTGACACGACGGAGCTCGCCATGACCGGCAAGATCGATGCGCGCCTGAAGGAACTCGGGCTCGATATTCCTACCCCGGCGGCGCCTGCCGCCAACTACGTGCCGTTCGTGGTCAGCGGCCGGCTGGTGTTCCTCGCCGGCCAGATCACCCTGTGGAACGGCGAACTCAAATATGTCGGCAAGCTGGGCGGCGGGCTGAGCCTCAAGCAGGGCCAGGAGGCCGCCCGCGTCTGCGCGCTCAACCTGATCGCCCAGGCCAAGGCGGCGTGCGGCGGCGATCTGGACCGGGTGGTGCGCTGGGTCAAGATCAACGGCTACGTCAACAGCGCGCCGGACTTCGCCGAGCAGCCCAAGGTGATGAACGGCGCCTCCGACCTGCTGGTCGAGGTGTTCGGCGACAAGGGCCGGCATGCCCGCGCCGCCGTCGGCGTCAGCAGCCTGCCCTTCAACGTGGCAGTCGAGGTCGACGGCGTGCTGGAGATCCTGTGAGGCGCACGGTCGTCATCTCTTCATGACGAACATCTTTCCCTCCCCCCTTGTGGGGGAGGTCAGGTGGGGGGTGCGGCGCCACGAGCGATGACGCAGGTCACCCCCACCCCACCCTCCCCCATCGAGGGGGAGGGAGTTACAGTGAACTGGCGCGACTCGCCTATCCCGCTCAACACGGCTTGCCCGTCAATTTAGCATCGTCTGATCCGCCTCCCGTGACGTAAAACAGGATCATGGAATTCGCCAACAGTCTGATCCTGGTCGGCGCCGGGCTCGTCACCCTCAGCATCCTCGCGGGGCTGGTGTCCTCGCGCATCGGCGCGCCGCTGCTGCTGGTCTTCCTCGCGCTCGGCATGCTGGCCGGCGAGGACGGACCGGGCGGCATCCTGTTCAACGACTTCCAGGCGGCCTATATCGCCGGCAGCATCGCGCTCGCCGTCATCCTGTTCGACGGCGGACTGCGCACCAGCCGGCAGAGCCTGCGCATGGCCGGCCGGCCGGCGCTCGTGCTCGCCACGGTCGGCGTGCTGGTGACGGCGCTGCTGTGCGCCGGCTTCGCCATGTGGGTGCTCGGCCTCGATTTCGTGCAGGGCCTACTGGTCGGCTCGATCGTCGCCTCGACCGATGCCGCCGCCGTGTTTTTCCTGCTGCACCTCCATGGCCTGCGCCTGAAGGAGCGGGTCAGCGCCATCCTGGAGGTGGAATCCGGCCTCAACGATCCGATGGCGATCTTCCTGACCATCCTCTGCGTCCAACTCCTGGAGGCGGGCGCCAGCGACCTGACCTGGGCGGCGGCCGACGATTTCGCCATCGAATTCCTCATCCAGATCGCCGGCGGCGCGGCGTTCGGCCTGGTCGGCGGATGGCTCCTGCTGCAGATCATCAACCGGCTCGAGATCGCCTCCGGCCTCTATCCGATCTTCGCCTTGGCCTTCGCCATGACGGTGTTCGGCATCGCCCAGTCAGTCCATGCCAGCGGCTTCATGGCGATCTACCTGGTCGGCCTGATCCTCGGCAACCGGCGCCACCGGGCGACCCAGCTCATCAACCGCTTTCATGACGGGCTCGCATGGCTCAGCCAGATCATGATGTTCCTCATGCTCGGCCTGCTGGTCACGCCGCACCAGATGGTGCCGCATCTGCTGCCGGCGCTCGCCTTCGCCATCTTCCTGATCGTCGTCGCGCGGCCGGCCGCCGTCGTGCTCTGCCTGCTGCCGTTCCGCTACGAGTGGCGCGAGATCGCCTTCATCTCCTGGGTCGGCCTGCGCGGCGCCGTACCGATCTATCTCGGCACCATCCCGGTGCTCGCCGGCGTGGCGGGCGCTCAGATGTTTTTCGCCGTCGCCTTCGTCGTCGTGCTGACCTCGCTCGTGGTGCAGGGCTGGACGGTGTCGGCCGCCGCCCGCCGGCTCGGCCTCGAACGGCCGCCGCGGCCCGCGGCGCCGCTGCGCGCCGATCTCGACCTGCCGGGCCGCAGCGGGCGCGACATGGCCGCCTACACGGTGCAGCCGTTCAGCATGGCGACGCGGCGGCGCCTGGAACGTCTGCCCCTGCCCGACGGCGTCAACATCGTCAGCATCATCCGCGACGGCGTGCTGCAGGACGTCAAGGCAATCCAGCGGCTGGCGCCTGGCGATTATGTGCTGATCATGGCGCCGAGCGAGGAGATGGAATTGCTCGACCGCTTCTTCGCCGCGCGCAGCCAGCGCAGCGCCCGGTCGCGGCCCGACGAAATGCTCGGCGAATTCGTGCTCGACGGCGAGGCCAACCTGGGCGCGGTGGCCGACCTCTATGAGTTCCGCGTGCCGCGCAACCTGCGCGCCTATACGGTCGGCGGATTCCTCCGCCGCGGCCTGTTGAAATCGCCGCAGCCAGGCCGCAGACTGCATATCGGCGAGGTCGAGTTCATCGTCCGCGCGGTCGAATCCGGCGTGGTGACGCGGGTCGGCCTCGATATCGAACCGCCGCCGTCGGCGCGCCGCTGGCCCGACCAGATGCGCATCGTCATCGTCGCGCTGAGCGAGCCGCTGCGCCAGGCGCTGCACCGGCGCCGGCAGAAAGGAGCAAGCGATGCCTGACGGCGGTCAGGACCTGACTCTCAAAGTCATCCCACGGATCGCCGACGTGGCGGCCGAGGATTGGGACGCCTGCGCCAGGCCGCATGAGCCGGGCAGCAATCCGTTCCTCGCCCATGCGTTCTTTCACGCCGCCGAGGCCAGCGAGTCCGCGGTGCGCGGTACCGGCTGGCAGGCCCAGCATGTCATCGCCGAGGACGACGGCGGACGAATCGTCGGCGCCGTGCCGCTCTACCTGAAAGGCCATTCCTACGGCGAATACGTTTTCGACTGGGCGTGGGCCGACGCCTACGAGCGCGCCGGCGGGCGGTATTATCCGAAACTGCAGTCCGCCGTGCCCTTCACGCCGGTGACCGGCCCGCGCCTGCTGCTGCACCCGGCGGCGGGCCCCGACGTGGCCGACCTGCTGGTGCGCGGCTTGCTCGAGGTGACCAAGCGCAGCAATGTCTCGTCGCTGCATGTCACCTTCCCGACCCGCGCCGAGTGGGAGCTGTTCGGCCGCCACGGCTTCCTGATGCGCGAAGGCCAGCAGTTCCACTGGCATAACTTGGGCTACAAAACGTTCGACGATTTTCTGGCGCAGCTCTCGTCGCGCAAGCGCAAGATGATCCGCAAGGAACGCGCCCAGGTCGCCGAGATGGGCATCGCCATCGAGACGCTCAACGGCGCCGCCATCAAGCCCGAGCATTGGGATGCGTTTTTCGAATTCTATATGGACACCGCCGGGCGCAAGTGGGGCCAGGCCTACCTGACGCGCGACTTCTTCGACCGGCTCGGCGCCACGCTCGCCGACAGCACGGTGCTGGTCATCGCCTACCGCGAAGGCCGGCCGATCGCCGGCGCGCTCAATATGATGGGCGGCGACGCGCTCTATGGCCGCAACTGGGGCGCGCTCGAGCATCACCCGTTCCTGCATTTCGAGGTCTGCTACTACCGCGCCATGGATTTCGCCATCGAGCGCGGCCTGGCGCGCGTCGAAGCCGGCGCCGGCGGCAGCCACCACAAGCCGGCGCGCGGCTACATGCCCGAGCCGACCTACAGCGCCCATTACATTCCCGACGAGGGCTTCGCCAAGGCGGTCGACCGCTACCTCAAGGCCGAGCGCCGCCAGGTCGCCGCCCAGCGCGACGAGATCGCCGAACAGGCGCCCTTCAAGCGCAACAACGACGGCGCATTCGTCACCGGGATCGAGGCGCCCTGCGTCGACGGCTCCGCGATCGATGCCAAAGGCCGCCGGTTCGAGGAAGAGCCGTAACGCGCCGCATCCATCACACACCACGCAGTCACCGCCACTCCTGTTCGCCCCTCCATCCCCATCCAGCTCGCCATTTCTCCACGCCTCAGGATTGTCATGCCGCCGTCTCCGACCTATCGGCCGTCCACCCGCCATGCCGACCTTGGCAGCGCCTTCTACGACACCGTGCGCCCGGCGGAATTCCCGCAGCACATCCTGCGCTACCGCAACCGGCGCTGGGCCGAGCGGGTCGGGCTCGATGGCCTCAGCGATGACGAATGGATCGCGCATTTCGCGAAGTTCGAACCGCTGCCGGGCACCTTCCCGCAACCGCTGGCGCTGCGCTATCACGGCCATCAGTTCCGCACCTACAATCCCGAGATCGGCGATGGCCGCGGCTTCCTGTTCGCGCAATTGCACGATGCGCAGGACGGCCGCCTGCTCGATCTCGGCACCAAGGGCAGCGGGCGCACGCCCTATTCGCGCACGGCGGACGGCCGGCTCACCCTCAAGGGCGGCGTGCGCGAGATCCTGGCGACCGAGATGCTCGAAGCGCTCGGCGTCGACACCTCGAAGAGCTTCAGCCTGATCGAGACCGGCGAGGAGCTCGTGCGTGGCGACGAGCCCTCGCCCACGCGCTCCTCGGTCCTCGTGCGCCTCAGCCATTCCCATATCCGCATCGGCAGCTTCCAGCGCCTGCGCGCGTTGGGCGAGACGGACAATGTGCTGCGCCTGCTCGATCACACCGTGCGGACCTATATGCCGGAGATCCGGCACGACGACACGAGCCAACGCGCGGTCGCCTTTCTCGAAGAGGTCTGCCGCCGCGTGGCGCGCACCGGGGCGAACTGGCTGGCTGCCGGCTTCGTCCACGGCGTGCTCAATTCCGACAATATCAACGTTACCGGCGAGAGCTTCGACTACGGCCCATGGCGCTTCCTGCCGGCCAACGACCCGGCTTTCACCGCCGCCTATTTCGACCATAGCGGGCTCTATTCATTCGGCCGCCAACCGGAAGCGCTGTTCTGGAATCTGACGCGGCTCGCCGAATGCCTGGTGCCGTTCGCGCAACGCAGGCCGAACTCGAAAAAGCGCTGGGCGTGTTCGAGCCGACCATCCACGAGGCCTTCACCGCCGCCCTGCTCCGCCGCCTCGGCCTCACAAGCGGCGGCGAAGACGCCGACGCGGCGCTGGTGCGCGCCTTCTGGAATTTCCTCGCCGAAACCAAGGCGCCGTTCGAGCAGGCTTTCTTCGATTGCCACGGCGGCCTCGCGCGCGCCGAGCGCCTCGACGCCAGCCCCTCGCGCGACTTCTACAAGACCGATAACTTCGCCGCCGTGCGCGCTGCGCTGGCACATCATGCGCCCGCACCCGGCGCGCGCCTCGACCATCCCTACTTCCAGCGTGCGACGCCCTGCACCATGTTGATCGAGGAGATGGAAGCGCTGTGGAAGCCGATCGCTGAGACCGATGACTGGTCGGCGCTTCAGGCCAAGCTCGCCGAGATCGCGCAGATGCGCCAAGCTTACGGGAACGACTGAAAAAAGCTCAATCCGGCTTCTTTCAGAGGAAAATCCGGCTATCCTTATCGAGTCACTGGGACGTCATAAAAATAAGTCGTTGGGAGGAGCCATGCTGATCGATTTTCGCAAGGCGGCCGTTGGTAGCGCCGTCGTGGTCACGCTCTGCAGCTTGTCGAGCCTGCCGGTCCATAGCCAGACGGCGGGCGAATTCTTCCGCGGCAAGACCATGACCATGGTGATCTCGACCGGCGTGGCCGGGAGCTACGACAACAGCGGACGACTGGTCGCCCGGCACCTGCCGAAGCAGATCCCCGGCGCGCCAACCATCGTGCCGCGCAATATGGGTGGCGCCGGCCATGTCCGCGCCGCCAATTACATGGCGACTCAGGCACCCGCCGACGGCACGACGCTCGCCACCATCGGCAATACCATCGCGCTCCATCAGATGATCGACGGCAAAGGCGTGCAGTATGACGCGGGCAAGTTCAATTGGATCGGCACCCTCCAGCCGATCACGATCAACCTCTATGTCTGGGCCAGTCGCGGGATTGCGACCCTGGAAGACGCCAAGACGCGGGAGGTGATCCTCGGCGCCACCGGGGCGGGCGGCGGCAACGAGATCTATCCAGCCCTGCTCAACAACGTGCTCGGCACCAAATTCCGCGTGATCGCCGGCTATGGCACCGGCTCCGACATCGACATCGCCCTGGAGCGCGGCGAAGTCGATGGACGCGCCGGCAACAGCTTCGCCAGCATGGCCGCCGCGACGCCCGATCTCGTTCACAAGGTCGCTTTCCTGGTGCAGTTCGGCCTGGCGCCCGAGCCCGGCTACGAGAACGTGCCCAATCTCATCGATCTCGCGCGCAACGACACCGAGCGGGCGATCTTTCGGCTGTTCTCCTCGCCCTCGGCGCTCGGCTGGCCGGTGATCGCGCCACCGAACGTGCCGGCAGACCGCGTCGCCTTCCTGCGCCGCGCCTTTGAGGCCATGACCAGGCAGCCCGAATTCCTGGCCGATGCGCAGAAGCTGCGTTTCAACATCGCGCCGCTCTCCGGCGAGTTGCTGCAGGCCGTGGTCGAGGAAACCGTCGGCACGCCACCCGCCATCGTCGCGGCGGCCAAGAAGGCGATCGCCGCCACCGACCTTGTCAAAGGCTCCGTGAGCAGCGACAAGCCCGCCGCCGAGTGATCGCGACCCGCGAACTATCGACGAGCCCATAAAGAAAGCCCCGATCCGCGAGGATCGGGGCTTTTCAACGCGAGTCTCAGGTCTATTCCACCAGCGCCGGGACCTTGGGCGGTTTCGGCTTCTGGCCTTTCGGCGGCTTGGGCGGCGCCTCGCGGGTCTCGAAGGTGAGCTTGTCGTCGGCCACTTTCACGACCACCGTGCCGCCCTTCGACAGCTTGCCGAACAGCAGCTCGTCGGCCAATGGCCGCTTGATATGCTCCTGGATGATGCGGGCGAGCGGCCGGGCGCCGAACAGCGGATCGTAACCCTTGCGGCCGAGCCATTCGCGCGCGGCGTCGTCGAGCATGATCTGCACGTTGCGGTCGGCGAGCTGCTCTTCCAGCTCGATGACGAACTTGTCGACCACGCGGGCGATGATCTCCGGCGCCAGGCCGGCGAACGGGATCACCGCGTCCAGCCGGTTACGGAACTCCGGCGTGAACATGCGCTTGATCGCCTCCTCGTCGTCGCCGGTGCGCACGGTGGAGCCGAAGCCGATCGCCGCCTTGGCCATATCGGCGGCGCCCGCGTTGGTCGTCATGATCAAGATGACGTTGCGGAAATCGACGGTCTTGCCGTTGTGGTCCGTCAGCTTGCCGTGGTCCATCACCTGCAGCAGGATGTTGAACAGGTCGGGATGAGCCTTCTCGATCTCGTCGAGCAGCAGCACCGCATGGGGATGCTGATCGATCGAGTCGGTGAGCAATCCGCCCTGGTCGAAGCCGACATAGCCCGGCGGCGCGCCGATCAGGCGCGAGACCGTGTGGCGTTCCATGTATTCCGACATGTCGAAGCGGATCAGCTCGATGCCCTGAATGCGGGCGAGCTGGCGCGCCACTTCGGTCTTGCCGACGCCGGTCGGACCGGAGAACAGGTAGCAGCCGATCGGTTTCTCGCCCTCGCGCAATCCGGCGCGCGCCAACTTGATCGCGCTCGACAGAGCCTCGATCGCCTTGTCCTGGCCGAACACCACGGCCTTGAGATCGCGGTCGAGATTGCGCAGACCTTCCTTGTCGGTCGAGGTGACGGTCTTGGCCGGGATGCGGGCGATCTTGGCGACGATGCCTTCCACGTCCTTGACCGCGATCACCTTGCGCCGCTTGCCTTCGGGCACCAGCATCTGGGCCGCGCCCACTTCGTCGATCACGTCGATCGCCTTGTCCGGCAGCTTGCGGTCGTTGATGTAGCGCGCCGACAGGTTCACCGCCGCGACGATCGCGTCGTCGGTGTAGCGCACCCGGTGATGCTTCTCGTAATACGGCTTGAGCCCCTTGAGGATCTTGATCGCGTCCTCGACCGACGGCTCGTTGATGTCGATCTTCTGGAAGCGCCGGACGAGCGCCCGGTCCTTCTCGAAGTAGCTGCGGTATTCCTTGTAGGTCGTCGAGCCGATGCAGCGCAGGCTGCCGCTGGCCAACGCCGGCTTGAGCAGGTTGGACGCGTCCATCGAGCCGCCGCTGGTGGCGCCGGCGCCGATCACCGTGTGGATCTCGTCGATGAACAGGATCGCGTTGTCCTGCTCCTGCAGCTCGTTGATCACCGCCTTGATGCGCTCTTCGAAATCGCCGCGATAGCGCGTGCCGGCGAGCAGCGAGCCCATGTCGAGCGCGAAGATCGTCGATCCCTTGAGCACCTCGGGCACTTCGCCGTGCACGATGCGGCGCGCGAGTCCCTCGGCGATGGCGGTCTTGCCGACGCCCGGGTCGCCCACGTAGAGCGGGTTGTTCTTGGTGCGGCGGCACAGGATCTGGATCGTGCGGTCGACCTCGTCGGCCCGTCCGATCAGCGGGTCGATCTTGCCGCTCGCGGCTTTCTTGTTGAGGTTGACGCAATAGGCGTCGAGCGCGTCGTGGCCCTTCTTGACCACCTTCTCCGACTTACCTTCGTCGTCGGAGCCGTGCACGCCGCGCCGTTCCGTGCGGGTGGCGACCTTGGCGATGCCGTGAGAGATGTAATTGACCGCGTCGAGCCGGGTCATCTCCTGCTCCTGCAGGAAATAGACGGCGTGCGATTCCCGTTCCGAGAACAGCGCGACCAGCACATTGGCGCCGGTAACCTCTTCGCGGCCGGAGGATTGAACGTGAATGGCGGCCCGCTGCAACACGCGCTGAAAGCCGGCGGTCGGCTTGGCATCCTCGGAGCGGTCCATGACCAAGCTGGACAGTTCGTTGTCCAGGTAGCCGACCAGCTCTTCGCGCAGGCGGGTCAGGTCGACGCCGCATGCCCGCATGACCGCGACCGCATCCTGGTCCTCGGTCAACGCGAGTAGAAGATGCTCAAGCGTGGCGAACTCGTGGCGACGCTGATTGGCGAAGGCGAGCGCGCGGTGCAGAGTTTGTTCCAGGTTACGCGAGAGCATCGATCAAATTCCTTTTCTACTAAGTCTAACGCCTGATCTCCTCTTTCCCCTCCGCCGCATTGTGCGACGTTAATCTTTTTGGCCGATTAATCTTTTTCCAACGTGCACTGCAAAGGATGCTGGTGCTTTCGTGCCAGGTCAATGACTTGCGTGACCTTGGTTTCGGCGATCTCGTAAGGGTAAACGCCACAGATGCCGACACCCTTCCGATGTACATGGAGCATGATTTGCGTGGCTTCTTCGTGATTCTTGCTGAAAAAGCGCTCCAGCACGTGAACGACGAATTCCATCGGGGTGTAATCGTCGTTCAGCAGCAGAACCTTGTACATCGAAGGTTTCTGCGTTTTCGCGCGGGGTTTGGTTATGACACCGGTGTTGGGACCCGTGCCGCCGTTCTGGCCGGGCCCCCGCTGAGCTGCGCCGATGGGAGCGAAATCCCCCTGGCCTCGTTCGACAGCACGGACGCTGGCGGGCTTCAGCCAGGGACGCCGACGATCGAGGTGAAGGGAAACGCGTGAAACTGTCACCATCGCTGCTTGTCAGGTCGCACGGAAATACTTCCGAGTCATGGATATCATATGGGATTTCAAGCCCCGAACAAAAGGGGCAAGTTGTCATGGACGGACGGCCGGGCAAAAAAAGCCCGGCACGATGGCCGGGCGGATGGTCAGATTGCTAACCAAGGTTTACGCGGGCGCGTCTCTCTCATCATCGGAATGTGATCGCATAGGGCACCGCCGAACGAGCCGCGTTACCGGATTTATGCCGCGAACTGCTTGCCGTATTTCGAAACAGCCTCGGCGAAGCGCTTGTTGATCGGCTCAAAGGTCGCGGTCGCCAGCTTGAAGCCCAGTTGCTGGAATTTGACCGCCGAGTTGAGCATATCCTCGAAATTGGCCTTGGCGAGATCAGCCTGCAACTCGGCCGCTTCCTTGACCGTCTTGCAGCTCGCGAGCGCCTTGACGGTTGCCGGCAATTCCTCGGCCGACTTCTGCACCAAGCCGACCCATTCCTTGCCGACGTCCTGCAGCCCGCGCACGGCGATGGTGCCGACTTCGGCGGCGGCTTCGATGTTGTCGCGACCGAACGCCACGGCGTCGTCATAATCCTGGATCGCCACGCCGCCGGTCTTCAGGGCCGCGGCGGCCGGCTCGCGCGATACCGACACGGCGGTCTCGTAGCTCTTGCGCGCGGCGTCGGTGCCCGCCTTGAGGATCAACTCGGCGTTCTCGGCGAAGGCGACATAAATCTGTTCGGCCGGTGTCACGGTGGCGGAGGCCTTGGCCTTGGCGGATGTCGTGGTTTTCTCGGTCATCAACAATCTCCTCTAGCAGCGGTCGGGGGGACGGCGGGATGCCGCTGATCAGGCAATGCTGCAATGCAACATAGAGGTAATATCGCCTCTGCCCGCGCGCCGGTCAAGCGGTTTTTTGTGCAGTGCAGCATAAGCCGTGGCGGGGCGCGAGACCAAGCGCCCGGCGTTCCCTGGGCGACAGTCCGAACCATCTTTTCCGAGGGTCCCTCGTGGTTAACCGGATTTTCACCTCTCGAAGTTACTTATAGACAAGGAATCATTGATTTTTTACCATGTGGCTGAGCTTAGTCTGGGTTGCCGGCCGTGGCTTTCGTCGATGGGGTAAGTTGGGGGTCTCGTAGGGTGACGGGTTTCAAGCAGTCCAAGTTCTCTCTGAACCGCTTGCTTGCGGTCGCCCTGATCGCCGCCGGCGCCTTGGCCGCCACGACGGCCAGTGCCACCCGCTACGCCGCCATCGTCATCGATGATGCGACGGGCCGTGTGCTGCACCAGGTCAATCCCGATGCACAGCGCTACCCGGCCTCGCTCACCAAGATGATGACGCTCTACATGACGTTCGAGGCCATCGAGCAGAAGAAGCTCGGCCTCGACCAGCGCATTCCGGTGTCGGCCAGGGCGGCCGGCATGGCCCCGTCCCGTCTCGGCCTCAAGGCCGGCGAAACCATCACGGTGCGCCAGGCCATTCTCGGATTGGTGACCAAGTCCGCCAACGACGCGGCGGCGGCGCTCGGCGAAGCCATGGGCGGCACCGAAGCCAACTTCGCCGTCATGATGACCAAGCGCGCCAACGCGCTGGGCATGACCAACACCACCTTCAAGAACGCCTCGGGCCTGCCCAATGCCAAGCAGGTCACCACGGCGCGCGACATGGCCACCCTGGCGCGCGCCCTGCGCCGCGATTTTCCGCAGCACTACGCCTTCTTCAAGACGCCGGATTTCACCTTCAAGGGCATCACCCACCGCAACCACAACCGGCTGCTCGCCGGCTTCGAAGGCACCGACGGCATCAAGACCGGCTTCATCAATGCCTCCGGATTCAACCTGGCGGCCTCGGCCATGCGCGACGGGCGCCGGCTGACCGGCGTCGTGCTGGGCGGCGAATCGGCCGGTTGGCGCGATGCGCGCATGATGAGCCTGTTCGACCAGGGCTTCGATCGCACATTGCCGGCAGGCGACACCATGATGGCCAAAGCCGCCCCATCGCGCAAAGCCCAGCCCGCCTCCCGTTCGTCCCTGATCGCCAGCGCGCAAGCCGCTCCGGCCGAGCGCGCCGGCGTCGAGCAAGGCGATAGCGGCGGTACCAAGGTCGCTGCTCTGCCGCCCAACAAAGTGTCGCGGGTCACCAGCAAGCCGGGCCAGGGCTGGGCGATCCAGGTCGGCGCCTTCAGCGGCAAGAGCCCCGCCCAGAGCGCCGCCAACCAAGCCAAGAACAAGCTGCCCAAGACCTTGAAGGGCAGCACCGTCATGGTGACCCCGAGCGAGGACAACGGCGGCACCCTCTACCGCGCGCGCCTGATGGGCCTCACCGAGAAACAGGCTCAGTCGGCCTGCCGCCAGCTCATGGACCGTGGCACGGCCTGCATCACCATCTCGCCCGACCAGATGGGCGGACCAGCCGCGGGCTGACCCTCAGCGGCGCTTTGACCCGCTTCGATTCTGCATCGCCCGCCGCGCGCGGCGGCTGAACCGGCCGGCGCGGCGCGTCACCGGTCCGTGCCGTCGGAGCTGTCCCGCCGGTAAAGCTGCCGGCAGACCCGCCGGAGCTTCCGCCAACGTCTGCCGGCGTTCGCCCGACCCGCCCGGAATTCCATCGGGCGGTCCAAAATTGTCCCCCGAGCCTTCGAACGGCGCCTGCGACCGCGCGGCACCCGAGCCTCGCGCGCGTCCTGCGGCGGCTGGCGGCCGGCGGTGACGTGTCCGGCCGGCTTCGACCTCGGGGGCGGTCGCCGCCCGGACGGCCGGTCGGGCCGGCTTCCTGGCTGACCGCCGGCATGGCGATGCACGCCGCGAGCAGAAGCATGGGTAGGTTTGTGGAGCGCATGGCATTTCCTCAATAGCGCCATCGTTGGCGGCAGGATGCCGCCCGCGAAAGCGCAAGCGCTCCGTACGTGTGGTGTTCTTGAAACGCCTGAGCCGCCCAGACGTAACGAGAGTGCGCCTTAGCCCGGAGCCGGATCGGGCGGCTTATGAGTTTAAAATGTCGCGAGCGCGAGATCGGCGCGGGCGCGGCGACGCGGGCGCGCCGGGTGTCCGGGCGGCCCTCGCCGCGCCGCGCATCGGCAGCCGGACGCCCGGCACGGGGATGCCGAGGCGGCTGAACTGTGGACCATGCGCCATGAACCCGGCATAGCCGGCGAATTCAATCGGTCGCGCCCCGGTTCTGCCAGCCAGCGCCGCGTCCCCGAGATAGACCGCCTTATCCTGGCTTGCCACGCCGGCAGGCGCCATTCACGGGTGCTCGGCCGTGCGGTGGATTGGCTGCGATAGAGCCAGACGGTGACCGGCGCGGTGCTGGCGCCCTCTTCTTCCCGCGGATAGACGGTGCGGCGCTCGAGGCAGTAGTCGCCGCCTTCGTAGGTCGCGATGCGCGCCAACTCGTCCTTGCTGAGGCCGTCGGTGTAAGCCCCCGCCACCGCTCCGCCGCGGTGGGGCAGCACCATGGGATAGAGCCGGCCGGCGATATAGACGCGGCGGAAGTGGCGCAGCTCGGCGGGCGTCAACGCATCGCTTGGCAGCGAGCGGCCGAGCACGAGGGCCTGCACGTCCGCGTCGAGCAAGGTGCCATAGAAGAACAGGCGCATCGCGGCTTCGCCCTTTATCGGGGAAGCACGCGCCGGTCACATGGCCGGCGGCGTGACTCCGCTCTGGGTGAGTTGCGCGACCAGGTCGGATTTGAGACGCTTCAGCCCATCCTCGCTGGTCGATTCGCAGCGCGCGACGAGCACGTCCTGGGTGTTGGAGGCGCGCAGCAGCCACCAGCCGTCCTTGGTGAGGACGCGGACGCCGTCGACATCGTTGACCTTCGGCCTTGGCCGACTGGAGGCGGCCCTTGACCTCGTCGACCACGGCGAACTTGCGCTCGTCGGAGCACGGGAAGCGGATCTCCGGGCGTGTTGATGACCTGGGGCAGACGGTCGCGGATATCCGCCAGGCTTTCGTTCGACTTGCTGACGACGGACAGCAGGCGGACCGCCGCATAGAGCGCGTCGTCGTAGCCGTAGTAGCGGTCGGCGAAAAAGATATGGCCGCTCATCTCGCCGGCGAGCGGCGCGCCGACCTCGGCCATCTTCGACTTGATCAGCGAATGGCCGGTTTTCCACATCAGCGGCGTGCCGCCCATGCGCGCGATTTCGTCGAACAGCACCTGGCTCGCCTTGACGTCGGCGATGATGGTGGCGCCGGGCTTGCGCTCGATCACGCCGCGCGCCCAGACCGTCATCAGCTGGTCGCCCCACAGGATGCGGCCTTTGCCGTCGACCACGCCGATGCGGTCGCCGTCGCCGTCGAAGGCGATGCCGAGGTCGCACTTGTCGCGCTTCACCAGCGCCTGCAGCTGCTCGAGATTCTCGGGCACCGTGGGGTCCGGGTGATGGTTGGGAAAGCTGCCGTCGACCGTCTCGTGAATCAGGATGTGCTTGCCGGGCAGGCGTTTGACCAGGGCCGCCATGGCCGGACCGGCCGAGCCGTTGCCGGCATCCCAGCCGACGGTGAGCGGCTTACCGCCTTCGAAGTCCGCCGCCAGGCGCTTGATGTAATCCTCGAAAACGTCTTCTTTGCTCTCGCGCCCCTTGCCCGACGCATAGTCGCCTTTGGCGGCGATCTGCCCGAGCTTCTGAATGTCCTCGCCAAAGAATGCCTTCTTGGCCAAGACCATTTTGAAGCCGTTGTATTCCGACGGATTGTGCGAGCCGGTGATCATCACGCCGGCGTCCGACTCACGGGTGTAGGTGGCGTAATAGAGCATCGGCGTCGCGCCCAGCCCGATGCGCACGGCCTCGAGGCCGCATTCCATCAAGCCTTCGACGACCGCATACTCCAGTTCCGGCGAGGTCAGCCGGCCGTCGCGGCCGACATGAACGCGCTTACCGCCCTTGCGGGCGACAACGGTGCCGAAGGCGCGCCCCACGGCATGGGCGTCCTTGACCGTCAGCGTCTTGCCGGTCAGACCGCGAATGTCGTATTCGCGGAGGATCGTGGGATCGAAACGGTGTGCCGCGTCACTCACGCTGTATTCTCCTCTTTGTGCCGGCTCAGCGGTCACACCACGTTGGATGGGCGACCCAGGCAGCTATATCGGAAGCCCGCCGCCGACATCTCCGCGGGGCTGTAAATGTTTCGCAGGTCGACGATGACCGGCTGGCGCAGCAGGCGCTTGACTTGATCGAGGTCCAGCGAACGGAATTCATTCCACTCGGTCACGATGACCAGCGCGTCGGCGCCCTTCATCGCATCGTAGGCGCTGTCGCACCAAACGATTGGGCCGCTGAGAAGTTTCTTCGCTTCATTCATGCCTTCCGGATCGAACGCCTGCACCCGGGCCTGTTCGGCCAGCAGAGCCGGCACGATATCGAGGCTGGCGCTGTCACGCATGTCGTCGGTGTTGGGCTTGAAGGTCAGGCCGAGCAGCGCCACGGTCTTGCCCGAGACCGAGCCGCCGAGCGCCGCGGCAATGCGGCCCGCCATGGCCTTCTTGCGCGCGTCGTTGACCGCGACCACCGCTTCGACGATGCGAATCGGCGCGCCCTTGTCCTGCGCGGTACGCACCAGGGCGAGCGTGTCCTTGGGGAAGCACGAGCCGCCGAAGCCCGGCCCGGGGTGGAGAAACTTGCGGCCGATGCGGCCGTCGAAACCGATGCCGCGCGCCACGTCGCTGACGTCGGCGCCGACCTTCTCGCACAGGTCCGCGATTTCGTTGATGAAGGTGATCTTCGTCGCCAGGAAACTGTTGGTCGCGTATTTGACGATTTCGGCGGTTTCCAGCGTGGTGAACAGAATGGGAGTCTCGAGCAGGTAAAGCGGCCGATACAGCCGCTTCAGCAGCTCGCGCGCCTTGTCGCTCTCGGCGCCGATCACCACCCGGTCGGGGCGCATGAAATCGTTGATCGCCGAGCCCTCGCGCAGGAATTCCGGATTGGAGGCGACGTCGAACTGGGCGTCGTTGCGCGCGCGGCGCATGATCTTCGCCACTTCGCGGCCGGTGCCCACCGGCACCGTCGATTTGGTGACCACCAGCGTATAGCCGTCCATCGCCTTGGCGATTTCCTCGGCCGCGGCATAGACGTAGGACAGGTCGGCATGGCCGTCGCCGCGCCGGCTCGGCGTGCCGACGGCGATGAACACGATGTCGGACTTGCGCACCGCGTCGGCCAGATCGGTGGTGAAGCTGAGACGCCCGTCGGCGACGTTGCTTTTGACCAGGGCTTCAAGGCCCGGCTCGTAGATCGGGATCTCGCCGCCCTTGAGACGCGCGATCTTGCTCTCGTCCTTGTCGACGCAGACGACTTCGACGCCGAATTCCGAAAAGCAGGCGCCGGAAACGAGCCCGACGTAGCCGGTGCCGATCATTGCGATGCGCATGTTTAACCTATTCCCCTCTGCCGCCTTGGCCGCTTCGTATCAGACGCGCTGGCGCAGGAAATCGCGAAGCTGCGCCGACAGGTCGGGCGCTTCCAGCGCCAGTGCGATGTTGGCGGTCAGCCAACCCCATTTGTTGCCGCAGTCGAACCGCTCGCCCTCGAAGCGCAGGCCATGGAACGGCTTGCCGCCGATCATGCGGGCCATGGCATCGGTGAGCTGGATTTCGCCGCCGGCACCCCGTTCCTTACGCTCCAAATGGTTAAAAATTTCCGGCAGCAGCACATAGCGGCCGATGATCGACAGGTTGGACGGGGCCTCTTCCGGTTTCGGCTTTTCCACCAGGCCCTTGATGGACGCCAGCCTGCCATCGTCCTCGGCGATGTCGAGGATGCCGTATTTGTTGGTCTGGTCGCGCGGCACTTCCATGACGCCGACGACGTTGCCGCCGGTGCGCTGATAGACGTCGATGAGCTGCTTGAGGCAGGGCGTTTTGGCCTTCACCAGATCGTCGGGCAGCAGCACGGCGAAGGGCTCGTCGCCGACGATATCGCGCGCGCACCATACCGCATGGCCGAGACCGAGCGGCGCCTGCTGGCGCGTGTAGGAAATCTGCCCGGCTTCCGGCAGCGCCGCCTGGAGCACGGTGAGCTCGGCCTTCTTGCCGCCGCGTTCCAACGTCTGTTCGAGCTCGGGATTGCGGTCGAAGTGATCTTCCAGCGCGTGCTTGCCGCGGCCCGTGACGAAGATGAAATGTTCGATGCCCGCCGCCTTGGCTTCTTCGACCGCATATTGGATCAGCGGCCGGTCGATCACCGGCATCATCTCCTTCGGCACCGCTTTGGTCGCCGGAAGAAAACGCGTGCCGAGACCGGCAACGGGGAAAACCGCCTTGCGAATGGGTTGGGTCATTCAATCCGTCGGAATGTTGGCGATGGAGCTGCCCATGAGAAGCGGCGCAGGGCTGCGGAAAGGTGGTCGATTTTGTGCCACAGCCCGGCTGCTCTGCCAAGCAGGGAAGCCTCTTACGGTAGGTTTTTTTTGTGTCATTAACGCTCTAGCAACAAGTCTCTTGCCCGGTTTATCAGCGCCGCGAGATAGTCCGAGCCTCCTCGGTCGGGATGAAAGCTGGCCATCAGATGGCGGTGGGCGCGCTTGACCGCCTGATCATCGGCGCCCGGCTCGAGTCCGAGAATGGCATAGGCCTCTTCGCGAGTCATGGCCCGTCCGGGAGGCGCGGCACCGCCGGCCGTTTGCTCTTGCCGGGCCTCGTCCGTCCGCCAGGCGGCGCCATGCACCCGGTCGAGATAGGCCTCCAGAATGCGCAGCGATGCCTCGTCGGATCGGCATTCGTCATGCAGCCGCATCAATTCCGCAAGCGTCAGGTCGCCGAGCCGGCGGCCGGCATAGCGGCCGGCAATCACTTCGCCGTCCAGGTTGCCGCTGTCGTGATCGAGCGCCATGCGCAGGAACGGCGTGTTGATGGTCGACGCCTGGCCGGGCGTCGGACCACGCGCGCTCTTGCGCCAGCGGCTGATGGTGCGCCAGCGCAGCAAGGCGGGAATCAGAAACGGCAGCAGCATGGGAACGATCTGATAACGTCCCGCCCACAGGACGAACAGCAGCGCGGTCGTGACGACGATGCCGAGTCCCCAGCGCAAGGTGAGTGCGACAATCGCCGGCCGCGCGCCCGCCATCCAGCGCCCGAGCAGCAAAGCGAACACCAAGGCCACGAAACCGGCGAATAAATAAGTCATCGGCGATCCGTCAGCGTAAACGCAAAAGCGGCGTCATGCGTGCCGACCCGACAGTTGCAACGTGACGCCGGTCCGCTTGCTGTAGTCCGCGAGCGCCGGGGCGCCGCCCGCGACATAGACCGCGACCGCGCCGAGCAGGCGCTTGAGCTGATCGGCGCTCGACGCGTCGAAGCGGCAATAGGCGCCCCCGGTGAGCTTGGCGATCTGCTGGAAGGCACTTGCCGCCGCCGGGTCGTCGCCTTCGTGGAACAGGAAGGCCGGCACCCCGAGCAGGCCGAGTTCACCAGCTTGTGAACAGACCGCGTCGATATCCTCTTCCATGCAGTCTCCGACGAAGACCAGCGCGCCGACCCGGTGTTTGGCGGCCTCGCGCGCCGCGTGCCCGAGCACCTTGCCGATCTGGGTCTGTCCGCCCAGGCACCGGACCGACGTCATGCGCCTGACCAAATCATCCGCATTGGACAGCCAGCCGCTCGCCTTGCATTCGCCAAAACCCCGATAAAATACCAACTGCACGGCGAGTCCGCCGAGCGCGGCGGTGGCGGTAAACATTTCATTCTGGATTCGGCACGCCTGCGCCCAGGTCGGCTCCCGGCTCGCGGTGGCGTCCATGGCGAAAATCAGCCGGCCGCGGCCCCGGCCGGCCGGCGGGGTTGCCGCCAGCTTGGCCAGAAAGGCGTCGACGTCGGTCTTAGATTTTTCCGGCAGCTTGTCCGGCCGCTTGGTCATTTGGCAATACCTCTGGACGCTACGGGTGGGCGATGAAATACTTAATCCAATAACAAGGCTTAAGGGAGATGGTGCAATGACGTCCGGGAAATTGATCGTTGCCTGCGTCGCGCTGTGTGGCTTGACCGCGCCTTTGGCGAGCCAGTCCATGGCGCAGAATAGCGAATTCAAAGCCAAACAGGTACGCCTCATCATCGGCTTTGGCGCGGGCGGCGGCTATGACCAATATGGCCGCGTCGTCGGCCGCTATATCGAAAAGCACCTGCCCGGAAATCCCACCGTCGTGCCGCAGAACATGCCGGGCGCGGGCAGTATCTCCGCCGCCAATGCAATTTACGCCAACTCGCCCAAGGATGGCTCCGTCTTCGGCATCATCGCGCGCGATGCCGTCACCCAGCCACTGGTCTCCGACCAAACCGGGGCCAAATACGATGCCACGAAGATCAGCTGGATCGGCAGCCCGGCGGCCGAAACCAATGTTTGCGTCGCCACCAACAAAGCCAAGGTGGCGACCTTCGCGGATCTGCTCAAGACCGAGCTGATCATCGGCGGCACCGGCGCCGGCACCGGCACGGAAATCTACCCGAAGGCGCTCAACGGCCTTGTCGGCACCAAGTTCAAGGTGATCGGCGGCTATCCGTCGTCGACCGACGTCTTCCTGGCCATGGAGCGCAACGAGGTGCATGGCATCTGCGAAAGCTACTCCAGCGTCATGCGCAAGGACGCGGAGGCGATCGCCAAGGGCGAAATCAAGATCCTGTTCCAAGCGTCGCTCAAGAAAAATCCAGAGGTCAAGGCGCCGTTCCTTCTCGACTTGGTGAAGGACGCCGACCAGCACAAGGCCCTCGAATTCGTCTACGCCGGCCAAGTCATCGGCCGGCCCTTCGTCGCGCCGCCCGATCTGCCGCCGGCCATTCTCAAGACCCTGCGCGCGGCGTTCGACGCCACCATGAAAGACCCCGAGTTTCTCAAGGAGGCCGAGAAGCAGAAGCTCGACATCGAACCGGTGAGCGGTGCCGAGCTCGAGAAAGTCGTGCGCGATGTCTACGCCACGCCCAAGTCCATCATTGAGCGCGTCAAGAAGGTGTCCGGTAACTAAGCCCGTGACCCATTGAGCGTGCGCCGAAACCCATCCCCTTGCTCCGATCCGCGGGCAAGGGGCTTTTCGGGTGCAGCCCGAAGATTTCATGATGCGTAAAACACCACCCGCGGACCCGCCCGACCGGCGTGGCGCCGCGCCGGACGGCACGCCGATTCCGCCCGCATCCTCTACGCGACCTACGCCGTCGGCCTCGCCAGCAACGCCTTGGTGCTCATGCTCAAGGTGCTGGTGCCGCTGTGGGCGCTGCAGCTCGGCATGTCGGCGGGCGAGATCGGGCTCGCCATCGGCGCCGCCGGCGTGCTGCCGTTCCTGCTCGCCATTCATGGCGGCTCGCTGATGGACCGGCTGGGCACACGCCGCGTCACCTTGGTGTTCGCCGTGACCAGCACCCTGCTATGCGGCCTCTACCCCTTCCTGCCCTTCGTCGCCGCGCTGTTCCTGCTGCAGATCCTGTCGGGGCTGACCACCAACATGGGCTGGGTCGGCGCCCAGTCGCTGATCGTGCAATTCGGCCGTGGCAACACCACGGTGATTTCCCGATTCAGCCTGGCTTCCCGTCTCGGCACACTGATGGCGCCGGTCGCCGTCGGCGCCGTGTGGGATATTTCCGGACATTGGGGCGCCTTCATCTTCTGTGCCCTGTGGTCCTTCACCGTGGTGGCCGCTCTCCTTATTGTGCCGAAAGCGCTCGTCGAATCCGCCGCCGAACAGGCCGACCAGCCGCTGCGCCTGAAGGAACTGCTGCCGCGCCTGTCGGACTACATCCAGGCCTTTGCCATGATGGCGATTCCGGCGGTCGCCTTCATTGTCGCCGTGACCTATCTGCGCATCGCCTCTTCCGCCATGCAGGGCTCGTTCTACGTGGTCTACGTGGAGAGCCTCGGGCTGACCGGCACCCTGATCGGCGTCCTGATCGCGATGTCGGAAGGCGGCGGGCTGTTCGGCGCCCTGGTCGCCGGCCCGATGGAGCGCATCATGGCGCCCCACTGGATCCTGCTGCTGCATACCGCGCTGTCGCTGTTCTTCATCGCCATCACGCCGCTGCTCGGCGGCGTCTTCATTCTCCTGCTCATCGCCTCGGCCGTGCGCGGCAGTTCCCAGGGCATCAGCCAGCCGGTGATGTTCGCCATCCTGTCGCGCGCCGTCAGCCGTCGCGAGCAAGGCATGAGCATCGGCCTGCGCACCACCGCCAATCGACTGTCCTCGATGATGATTCCGCCGATGATGGGCTATCTCGTGGAGGCCACCAGCATCGAGGCGAGCTTCTATATCCTCGGCGGCGGGCTGATCGCGCTGTGCGCCGTGGTCGGCCTGGTGATCCGCCGCATCCCCGGATTCAAGACATGAGCGAGCCGCCGAACGGTGCCGTTTTGCGGCCCGGCGGCAGGGCGGCGGTGGCGCTCGCGTTGACGCCGGCACCAGCCAGCCGGCCCGTGCCATGAGGCCGCCGGTGACTCCCGCCGCGGCGGATGCCGCAGCCGGCGCGAAGCCGCCGCTGATCCTGTCGCGCCGCGTCGCCTGGTCGGCCTATGCCACCGGCTTCTTCTGCGACAGCTACACCGAGCTGTTCACGCTGATCGTGCCTCTGTGGGCGGTCTATCTGGGCATGACGCCGATCGAGATCGGCATCCTGGTCGGCGCCCGCGCCTTCCTGCCGTTCTTCCTGGCCATCCATGGCGGCGTGATGATCGACAAGTTCGGCACGCGCCGCGTCATGGTCATCGTCTCCGCCGTCTGCCTGATCGTGCCGCCGCTGTTTCCCGTCATGCCGTGGTTCGGCGTCATGCTGCTGTTGCAGACCGCCGGAGGGCTTGCCGGCACCTGGGCCTGGGTCGGCGCCCAGGCGCAAGCGATCCAGGTCAGCAATGCCGATACCGCCTTCGTCAGCCGCTGGGCGTTCTTCGCGCGCATCGGCGCCATGAGCGGCCCGGTGGTGCTGGGGGTGTCTTGGGACGTGCTCGGGCCGGTGCCGTCGTTCGTCATTGCCGGCGCCTGGGGTGGCGCCTTCCTCGTCACATCGCTGCTGATCCCCGAGAGCGCCGCCGCCGCCAGCCCCGGCGACAAGAAGTTCCGCCTGGCCGACGTCGCGCCGCGCCTGTCGGACTACATCGGGGCCGCGGCGATGATGGCGATTCCGGCGGTGACATTGGTGGTCGCCGCCTCGTTCATCCGCGCCTCCTCGGCCAATATCCAGAATTCCTTCTATGTGGTTTATCTCCAGGAGATCAATCTCTCCGGCACGCTGATCGGCACGCTGATCGCGCTGACCCAGATCGCCGCCGGCTTCGGCACCCTGACCGGCGGCTGGATCGAGCGCCTGCTCAAGCCGCAGACCGCCCTGCTGGTCACCGTGTTCTTTTCGGTGGTCTTCATCACCATCACGCCCTTGCTCGGCGGCATCTTCCTCCTGCTCGCCGTCGCGGTGATCGCGCGGGGATTCTTCCAGGGCGTCAGCCAGCCCATCATGTTCACCTACCTGTCGCGCGCCGTGAGCATGGCGGAGCAGGCCACCAGCATCGGGCTGCGCACCACGGTCAACCGGCTCGCCGTGCTGATCCTGCCGGTGCTGATGGGCGCCGTGGCCGAAGTCTGGGGCGTCGGCCCGAGCTTCCTGGTGATGGGCGGCCTGCTGCTCGCCATGCTGGGTGGCATCGTCATCTGGCTGAAGCGGCGCCAACCCGGCGGTCTGTGAGTCGCAGCGTCGGCTTGACCGACACGGCGCCTTCCGACAGGGTGGCGCGATGAGCCAACCCGCCGACACCACGCCTGCCCTGCCCGTTCACGGCGGCGATCTCGCCTGGGCGAGCGCGCGGTTCGGCACGCCGGCGGGTGGCTGGCTCGACCTCTCCACCGGCATCAATCCGGTGCCTTATCCGACGCCGGCGTTGGCGGACGATATCTGGCAGCGCCTGCCGCAGGCCGCCGATATGCGGGCGCTGATCGATGCCGCCGCCGCTTGCTACCGTGTGAGCGACACGGCGGCGATCGTCGCCGCGAACGGCAGCCAGGCCATTCTCCAGGTGCTGCCGCGCCTGATGCCGGCGGGCCGCGTCGCCATCGTGACGCCGAGCTACGGCGAATACGCCCCCTGCTTTCGGGCCGCCGGCCATGAGATCGTGCCGGTCGCCGATATCGCCGCCGCGGCAACGGCCGGCGCCCATGCGTGGTGCTGGCCAATCCGAACAATCCCGACGGACGAAGCATCGCACCCGACGACGCTGATCGCGCTGGCGGAGGCGCTGGCCGCGCGCGGCGGCTGGCTCGTCGTCGACGAGGCGTTCGCCGACGCGGCGCCCGAATTCAGCGTTGCCTCCCACGCCGGCCGCGACGGGCTCGTGGTGCTGCGTTCGTTCGGCAAGTTCTTCGGACTCGCCGGAATTCGGCTCGGCTTCGCCCTGGCGCCGCCGCACCTCGCCGCCGCCCTGCGCGCCGCGTTCGGTCCCTGGCCGGTGAACGGCCCTGCCATCGCCATCGCCACCCAGGCGCTGGCCGACCGCAACTGGGCAGCCTGGACGCGCGAGCGGCTCCGGCGGGACAGCGCGCGGCTGGCCACGCTGCTGCAGGAAGCGGGACTGACCACTATCGGCCGCACGGCGAACTTCTGCCTCGCCTCGCACGAGCGCGCCGCCGACCTGTTCGATCATCTCGGCCGTGGCGGCGTCCTGGTGCGCGCCTTCGCCGAGCAGCCCACCTGGCTGCGCTTCGGCCTGCCAGACGCGGCGGGCTTCGCGCGTCTCGCAGCGGCGCTCGGCCGCTGGCATGCCGGCGCGCGCCAAGGCTACACTTCGCGCATGACGCCCCAATTGATCGAGACGGCGCTCTATGCCTTCGTGACCTTCTTCGTCGTGCTCGATCCGCTCGGCATGGGGCCGATCTTCATCGCGCTGACGCGCGGCGAGACGGCCGAATTCCGCCGCCGCATGGCGATCCGCGGCACCCTCATCGCCGGCATCATCCTGCTCATCTTCGCCTTCGCCGGCGATTTCCTGCTGCGCGCGCTGGGCGTTTCCATCGCCGCCTTCCGCATCGCCGGCGGCATATTGCTGTTCCTGATTTCCATCGACATGCTGTTCGCGCGCGCCACGGCGATCCGCCGCACCACCGCGCGTGAGACCGAAGAGGCCGAGGCCAAGCACGACATCTCCGTGTTCCCTCTGGCGATACCGCTGATCGCGGGACCGGGCGGACTGACCTCCACGGTGCTGCTGATGGGCCGCGTCGAAGCGGATCCGCTGCTCGAGGCGGTCGTGCTCGCGGTGATGATGCTGGTGCTCGCCATCGTCCTGGTCGTGCTGCTCGCCGCCGACCGGGTGACCCGATGGCTCGGAGAAACGGGCTCCAACGTGGTGAGCCGCGTGCTCGGCATCATCCTCGCCGCGCTCGCCGTGCAGTTCGTCATCGACGGCGTGCGCGACGCCTTCTGACGCGACTCAGTTGTCGTCCAGCGTCAGCAGGCTCGCGTTGCCGCCGGCCGCCGTGGTGTTGACTGTCAGCGTGCGCTCGACGGCGAAGCGCGGCAGGTAGTGCGGTCCGCCGGCCTTCGGGCCGGTGCCCGACAGGCCCTCGCCGCCGAACGGCTGGACGCCGACCACGGCACCGATGATGTTGCGGTTGACGTAGGTGTTGCCGACGCCGAGCCGGGCGCGCACCTGCTCCACGGTTTCCGCGATGCGCGAATGGATGCCGAGCGTCAGGCCGTAGCCGGTCGCGGCGACCGCGTCGGCCACCTTGTCGAGCTCGCCCGACTTCCAGCGGATGACATGGAGGATCGGGCCGAACACCTCGCGCTTGAGCAGGTCGAGCGAGGCGATCTCGAAGGCGCGCGGCGCGAAGAAGCTGCCGTGGCGCGCCACGTCCTTGGCGAGCGGAACCTGGAACAGCAGCTTGCCGTCGCGCGCCATGCGCGTGACGTGGTCTTCGAGCATCTTGCGCGCCTCGTCGTCGATCACCGGGCCGATGTCGGTGGCGAGCAGTGCCGGATCGCCGAGCACCAGCTCCGCTGCCGCACCCGCCAGCATGGCGAGCAGCTTGTCGGCGATGTCGTCCTGCACGAAGAGCACGCGCAGGCTCGAGCAGCGCTGGCCGGCCGACAGGAAGGATGACGCGATGACGTCGGCCACCACCTGCTCGGGCAGCGCCGAGGAATCGACGATCATGGCGTTCTGCCCGCCGGTCTCGGCGATCAGCGGCACGATCGGGCCTTCGCGGTTGGCCAGAGTCTTGGCGATGCCGCGCGCCACCTCGGTCGAGCCGGTGAAGACCACGCCGGCGGTGCGCCGGTCGACCACCAACGCGCTGCCGATGGTGCGCCCGGGGCCCGGCACGTAATGGAGGACATCGCCCGGCACGCCGGCACGATGCAGCAGCTCGACCGCCAGCGCGGCCGTCAATGGCGTCTGCTCGGCGGGCTTGGCCACCACGGCGTTGCCGGCGGCGAGCGCCGCGGCCACCTGGCCGGTGAAGATGGCGAGCGGAAAATTCCACGGGCTGATGCAGGCGAACACGCCGCGGCCATGCAGCTCGAGCGAATTCTCCTCGCCGGTCGGCCCGGGCAGCGGACGCGGCGCGAACTGGGCGCGCGCCTCGGCGGCGTAATAGCGGCAGTAGTCGGCCGCCTCGCGCACTTCCGCCACCGCATCGCTCAGGCTCTTGCCGCCCTCGCGCACCAGACGCGCCATGAGCGCCGCGCGATTCTCCTCGATGAGATCGGCGGCGGTTTCGAGAATGCGCGCGCGCTCCTCCACCGGGCGCGCGTCCCACGCCGGCTGCGCCGCGTGGGCAATGGCCAGCGCGCGGTCGGCTTCGGCGACGCTGGCGTCCGCGGCCTTGCCGATGGTGCGGCGGCGGTCCGCCGGATCGTGGATCTCGCGCGCCGAGCCTTTCGCCGGTGCCTTGCCGCCGATCAGCGGCGCCGAGCGCCACGCCTGTTTCGCGGCGGCGGCCATCGCGGCGGCGAGCGGACGCAACTCATTCTCGTCGGACAGGTCGACGCCGAGCGAATTCAGCCGCGCGGCGCCGTAGAGATCGCGCGGCAACGGAATGCGCGGATGGGGTTTGGGATGGGCCGCGCGCAACGCGGCAACCGGATCGGCGATGATCTTCTCGATCGGCGCGCTGTCGTCGCTCAGGCGATTGACGAACGAGGTGTTCGCGCCATTCTCCAGCAACCGGCGCACCAGGTAGGGCAGCAGATCCTCGTGGCTGCCGACCGGCGCATAGACGCGGCAGGGGTAGCCGTCCTCGCCGACGAGCTGGTCGTAGAGCCCGCGTCCCATGCCGTGCAGGCGCTGGAATTCGAACGGCAGCCAGGCGCCGCCGCCCTCGAGCGCGCCGGCCAGTTCGAGCACCGCGGCAACGCTATAGGCATTGTGGGTGGCGAGCTGCGGATAGAACGCCTGCGGATCGGCGAACAGCCGCGCGGCGCAGACCAGCCACGAGACGTCGGTCGCGGCCTTGCGCGTGAACACCGGATAGCCGGTGAGCGCCCGTTCCTGGCTGCGCTTGATCTCGCTGTCCCAATAGGCGCCCTTGACCAGCCGCACCGGAATTCGCCGGCGTCGGCGCGCCGCCAGTTCGGCGAGCCAGTCGAGCAGCGGCACGGCGCGCTTCTGATAGGCCTGCACCGCGAGGCCGAGCCCGTCCCAGCCGCCGAACGCCGTGTCGTCGTAGACCTGCTCGAAAATGGCGAGCGACGGCATCAGCCGCTCGGATTCCTCGGCGTCGACCGTGAGGCTGACGCCGGCGTCGCGCGCCATGCGCGCAAGCTCGGTCAGGCGCGCGGCGATCGCCGGCACGCTCTTCTCCTGCTGGGCGAATTCGTAGCGCGGATGGAGCGCCGACAGCTTGACCGAGATCGACGGCGCCGAGGCCAGATCGGGCGCCCGCCCGGCCTCCTCGCGCAGGCTGGCGATGGCGTCGCTATAGGCGGCGAAATAGGCATCGGCGGCCGCGGCCGTCTTCGCTTCCTCGCCCAGCATGTCGAAGGAATAGCGGTAGCCGCGCTCGGTGCGCGAGGTGGCGCGCTGCAGCGCCTCCGGCATATTGCGGCCGATGACGAACTGGCGGCCGAGGATGCGCATGGCGGCCTCGACCGCCTCGCGGATCACCGGTTCGCCGCTGCGCGCGATCAGCCGGCCGAGCGTGCCGAACAGGTCGCGGTCTTTGGCATCGTCGAGCCGGATGATGCGGCCGGTCAGCATCAGGCCGAAGGTCGAGGCATTGACGAGAAGGGATTCGCTGCGTCCGAGATGGCGCTGCCAGTCGGCGGCCCCGAGCTTCTCGCGGATCAGCCGGTCGGCGGTCTCCGAGTCGGGAATGCGCAGCAGCGCCTCGGCCAGGCACATCAACGCGATGCCCTCCTGGCTCGACAGGGCATATTCCTGGAGGAAGGAATCGATGCGGCTGGCCGCCGCGCGGTCGGCGCGCACCTTCAGGGCAAGCGCGCGCGCCTTGCCGGCGATGCGCGACTGGGCCGCGCCATCGAACGGCGCCGCCGCAAGCAGCGACTCGGCGGTTTTCGTTTCGTCGGCCCGGTAGGCCTCGGCGAGGCGCTGCCAGCGCCGGCCACGATCCTGGGGGGAATTGGAGAAGATCATCGGCCCGATTATACCCATGCCGGGCGCGAGTTCATGCTTAACGCGGAATTCTTTCGGGTAGGCGCGGCGCGCGGACGCCCTTCCTACAGCAGCCCCAGTTCCTTGAGCCGCATCATCATCTCGGGCGGCATTTCGTCGGCCTGGGCCGCCTTGCCGGTGAGGTCGGCGGGCACGTCGGCGGATTCGAGATAGCGCCAGCCCTGAATCGGCTTGTGGGCGAACGGAACGGTTCGCACCAGCTTGGGATGGAGCCGGATCTCGCAGACCGGGCGGCCGTCCGGCCGGACCCCTTTCTCGAATCCGAGAATGCGCTGGCGCACCCGCACGAATCCTTTGACGATCCAGAAGATCGAGCCGCCGCCGACGATCTCCGCCTCGCGCTTCGGCATGTTGCGCGTCTTGTGGATCAGGATCGCCTTGCCGCGCTCGGCCTTGAGGCTGGCGCGGCGCTGCTTCTGCACCTCGGCCAGATGATCGAGCGACTCGATTCCGACCGCCATTTTCACCAGATGTACCGTCATATCCTGACCGAACGCCTCACCAGGGCAGTTCCTTGCCGTCGAAATTGAAGAAATGGCCGCTGTCGCTCGGCTTGAGCCGGGCGATCACCTTGCGCATGCCGCCGACGCTGGCGGCGCGCTCGATCGGCGCGTTGGCGCCGCCCATGTCGGTCTTCACCCAGCCGGGATGCAGCACCACCGCGGTGATGCCTTCGGATGCGGTATCGATCGCGAAGCTCTTGACCGCGGCATTGAGCGCCGCCTTGCTCGACCGGTAGTCGTAATAGCCGCCGCTGGTGTTGTCGGCGATGCTGCCCATCAGGCTGGTGATGAACACGGCCTTCTTGCCGGCGCCGGCCTTCAGGTTGAACAGAAAGGCCTGGGCGACCAGGAGCGGCGCCACCGCATTCACCCGCAGGGTGGCGAGCCAGCGCTCGCCGTCGAGTTCGCCCAGCCGGCGCTCGCTGCCCATGACCCCCGCATTGTTGACCAGCACGTCGATCGGCCGGCCCTTCAATGTCTGGGCCAGACGGCCGATGGCCGGGAAATCCGCCACATCGAGGCCATGCACCTCGACCGCCTTGCCGGCGGCCTTGAGCTCGCTGGCGCTGGCCGGGTCGCGGCAGGTGGCGATCACGGTCCAGCCCTCGGCGGCGTATTCGCGCGCGAATTCCAGTCCAAGGCCACGGTTGGCGCCGGTTATCATCACGGTCGGCATGAAAACCTCCTCGTTACGTTAGGTCTCACACGACAAAGATGGTCGCGAGACCGAGGAAAGCAAAGAACCCCACCACGTCGGTCAGCGTCGTCAGGAACACCGGCGAGGCCACCGCCGGGTCGACGCCGCCACGGCTCAGCAACACGGGAATCACCACGCCGGCAAAGCCGGCGAGGATCAGATTGATGATCATCGCCGAGGCAATAACGGCACCGATGGCCGGATCGCCGAACCACAGCCAGGCGACGACGCCGATCAGCACGGCAAACAGGATGCCGTTGACGCCGCCGACCAGCGCTTCCTTCCAGACGATGCGGAGCGCGTTGCCGACGGTCAGTTCCTTGGTGGCGAGCGCGCGCACCGCGATGGTCATGGTCTGGGTGCCGGCGTTGCCGCCCATCGAGGCGACGATGGGCATGAGCACCGCCAGCGCCACCACCTGTTCGATCGTGGCCTGAAACAGGCCGATGACATTGGCGGCGATGAGGGCGGCGGCGAGATTGACCGCAAGCCAGGGAAAGCGCGAGCGGGCGGTATCGATGGCAGCGCGGTAGAGGTCGGTTTCCGATACGCCGCCGAGCAGCAGGATGTCCTCCTCCGCCTCCTCGTGCATGATGTCGACCACGTCGTCGATGGTGATGACGCCGACCAGGCGGTTGCCGTCGTCGACCACCGGCGCGGAGGTCAGGTCGTATTGCCGGAACAGCCGGGCGACCTCTTCCTGGTCCATGGTGACCGGCACGCTGCGCAGCTCGGTGGTCATCAATTCGCCCATCCGCACGGGGCGCTTCGAACGCAGCACACGGCTGAGCGACACGGCGCCGAGCAGCCGCCGCGCGTCGTCGACGGCGAAGATATCGTAGAATTCGTCGGGCAGGTCCTCGTCGTCGCGTTCCGCAACTTCGCGCAGATGGTCGATGGTCTGGCCGACCGTCCAGTTCGCCGGCACGGCGACCAGCTCGCGCTGCATCAGGCGGCCGGCGCTCTCCTCGGGATAGGTCAGGCCCTCCTCGAGCACGGCGCGTTCCTCGGCCGAGACGGCCTCGAGCACCTCCTCGCGCAGCGGCTCTTCCAGGTTCTGGACGACCTCGACCGCATCGTCGGTGTCGAGTTCGCCCAAGGCGGCGGCGACCTCGCGCGGGCCGAGCAGGGTGAGGACCTCGTCGCGCACGTCGTCGTCGAGCATCGGCAGGACCTCGGGGTCGAGATCGCCGTGGATGATGCCGATCAGGGCGGCGCGGTCCTCGGACGACAGCGCCTCGATCAGATCGGCGATATCGGCATAATGCAGCGGCAGGACGATGTCGCGGACGCGCTCGGCGTCGCCCGCTTCCAGGGCGTCGTGCACGGCCCGGACGCGGTCCTCGTATTCGCGCTTGGTCCCGCTTTCGGCGGTCGGCGCCGCGGTGCCGGACTCAGGAGACAGGTTTGCCATAGGCTGCTCCTAGACGGGCGCGCGGGGCGGGCCCACCGATACGGACCGCAGGCGATGCCCTGCGGTGCCGCTGATCGCTCGAAATTTAAAGGGCCCGGAGCGGAGCGCCACGGGCCGAGTTCACTCTGCTTTCAAGTATGGTGCGGTCGAGAAGACTCGAACTTCCACAGGGTTTCCCCCACAGCGACCTCAACGCTGCGCGTCTACCAATTCCGCCACGACCGCAGAAAACAAAGAGCCGATTTGGGCCAGGGCCAATTTGGGTTGCCAATCGGAGAGGTGGGGAATACCAAATCAGCCAACCCTTCGCAAGGGAGATGGTACCGCTGTTGCCTGATATTCCAATGAAAAGCTTTGGTTCTGCCGTTCCAGCCCCATTCGCCGACGCCGCGCGCCCGGCCGCTCCCGAATGGCGCACGGCGCCGGGCCTGCTGCCCTATGAGGCGGCCGTGGCGGCCATGGAGGAGCGGGTCGCGGCGATCCGCGCCGGAACCGCGCCGGAACTGGTCTGGCTGATCGAGCATCCGCCGCTCTATACGGCGGGGACCAGCGCCAGCGACGCCGACCTGATCGACAGCATGGGCTTTCCGGTCTACCGCACCGGACGGGGCGGCCAGTTCACCTACCACGGCCCGGGCCAGCGCGTGGCCTATGTCATGCTCGACCTCAAGCGCCGCGGCGAGGACGTGCGCGCCTATGTCGCCGATCTGGAGGACTGGGTGATCCGCGCGCTCGCCCGCTTGGGCGTGCGCGCCGAGCGCCGCGCCGGCCGCATCGGCCTGTGGGTGACGCGGCCCGGCGGCGATACGGTGCTCGGCGCCCAGGAAGACAAGATCGCCGCCATCGGCGTGCGCGTGCGGCGCTGGGTGAGCTATCACGGCATCGCCATCAATGTGGCGCCCGACCTCGGCCATTACGCCGGCATCGTGCCCTGCGGCATCCGCGAGCACGGCGTCACCTCGCTGGCCGCGCTCGGCGTCGCGGCCACCATGGCGGATGTGGATGCGGCCCTGAAGGCGAGCTTCGGCGAGGTGTTCGGCTGAGCCGCCGCCTAAACGCTCGGCAAAATCTTGAAGCCCGGCGGCACTTCGGTTTCGTCGGGGCGGTATTCGCCGGGGATCTGGATCACGCGGGCGACCTGGGCCTTGGGCGGGCCCTGGCGGCAGGCCGCCACCATGGCGCGCACGTCGGGCTCCTGGCCGACGAACACCGCCTCGACCGAGCCGTCGCCGCGGTTGCGCACCCAGCCGCGCAGGTTGCGCTTGGTCGCCTCGTCGACCGTCCAGTTGCGGAACCAGACGCCCTGCACCTGCCCCTGGATGCGCACATGAACGGCGAGATTGTCGGGCTCGTCCTGCCGGTCAGCCATGCTTACTCCTCATGTGGAACATAAGGTGCAGTTCATGTGAAACCTCACCTGAATTGCACGCTCAAACAGACTGGCGCGGCGGCACCTTCCGCACCAGCGCCATATAGGCCGCGGCCTGCCGCAGGTCGCCGCGGCGGGTGGCGCGCCGCGCCGCGGCCTCCGCGTCCTCGCCCCATTGTTCGATCTGATAGCTCTCGTCGAGCTCGGCAAGGTCGAACGCCTGGCCGGCATCGAGCCGCTCCTCCGCCAGGGCCAGGCCGATGACCAGCGAGCCGCTCGTCTGCACCGCGAAGGCAAGGCCGGCGAGCATGTGATCGTCGTACCGGGCGACCGCGGCGCGCAGCGCCTGGCGTGCCGCCGGCGACTGCGGACGCGGCATGACACCAGCCGTGTTGCACAGCGCCGCGTCGAACCGCGCGGCCGCCCAGTCGAGCAGCGGCTGCCACGCGGCATGCTGGCGCTCGACCAGATCGCCGGGATGTTCGGCGCGATAGCACAGGAGCTCGGTGTCGCCGAAGGCGGTCACCGCGTCGATCATGGCGTCGCGCGCCCGCGCCACCTGGTCGATGGCGGTGGCGGCGAGCCGCAGATTGGGCATGGCGGTGAAGTTCGGCACCTTCGCGGCGGCCTGGGCACGGAATTCATCGGCGATCGTGTCGGCCAGGGCGCGGGTCGGCACGACCAGGTCGTGTCCCGCCGGCGTGCGCAGCAGGCGGCCGTCGCCATGGACGCCAAAGCCGTCGCCGGCCGGGCGCACGTCCCAACTGGCGATGCGGCGGGACGTCGGCTGGCGTGCGGTGGCGGGCTTGCCGACCGATGGATCGTCTGAATTCGGCGCCGTCATCGACCTGGGATTACGCTGTCGATCAGCCCCCGGATGCCGCCCGTTTCCTTCTTCGGCTTGGCGGCCGGCACGCGGGCCTGCTGCGGCTCGAGCGCGGCGACGCACGGATTCTTGTCGCCCGTGCCGGCCGAGACCATGGGCACGAGCAGGGCGAGCGGATTGACCAGCGAGAGCAGCGCGCCTGCCGCGCGGGTCGCGATGCCGGTTTCGTCGGGCGAGACCTGGGGGTTGTCGAAGGTGCCATCGACGCGCCAGGGAGTCGCCAGGTTGACCAGGCTCATGTCCTTCGGGCGCGGGGTGAACTTGAGGCCGAGCCGCTCGCTGGCGAGATTGACGGTGCCCTCGCCCTTCACCGTCATATGGCTGGTGTCGAACAGGATGTCGCGGCTGTCGGCGAGACCCTTGGCGATGTCGAAGCGGCCCACCATGCAGTTCACCGCCGTGGTGTCGCTCGCCGTGCCGGCACTGGCGGCGAAGCGCAACAGGTCGGCGCCGAGCAACTCGACATAACTGCTTTTGACCTGCCCCTGACCCATCACGACGCTCGCCTTGCCGGCGAGGCTCGCCATCACGGCGCGGATCGATTGGCCGTGCCCGGTCAGATTTGCGGTGATATCAACCTTGCCCGACAAAACATCCCCGGCATCAAAGGTTTGGGCGAATGCGTTCACATCGAGCTTGTTCACCTGAAGACTGAGCTTGGTGGTACCGGCCTTGCTGTCGAGCGCCACGGCACCGACCAGCGCGCCTTCCGCGACGGTGGCCGACAGCGGCTCGACGCTGAGTTGGCCGTCTTGCAAGGTGGCGGAAAGGACCGTCCCCTCGAGGGTGGTGCGCCCGAGCGCCAGCCGGTCGATCTTGGCGTCGAGCTTGCCGTCGAACGCCGCGAGCCAACTCAGGGGGAGCGGCTCGGCACTGAACAGGCGGCCATCGTCCGCCGTGCTTTTCGGATTCGCCTTGGCCTTGTTGCCGTTCTCCGCCGGCGCCTCGACCGCACGGAAATCGGCGAGATCGAAATGATGAGCGGTGAGCACGGCGCCGACCGTCACGCGGTCCTTGTTGCGCTGCAGACGCGCCGTGCCCATGAGGTCGCTGCCGCCGAGCTTGGCGGTGATGTCGCTCACCGCGACGTCGCCGTTCGCGCTCGCCACCTGGCCGAAGAAAGCCACCGGACCGGCCGGAAGCGGAGTCTTAATGAGTAGCCGATAAACCCTTGAGGCTATTGCCAGTTGCTTCAATTGAGAATTGACTTGAAGTGGGCGCCAGCGGGCGGTTGACAGTGCCCTTCACCGCGATCTGGAAGTCGGCGAGGTCGGCGGTCAGGTCAACCGGGAAAGGCCCCGGGCTGCCGAGCGTGACGAAGGCGCCGAGTTGCCCGGCGACATGAAACGGGACGCCGTCGATGGCAGCGGCAAGATCGACCTCGAGCGGCGCACGACGGCTGGCCGACCAGCCGTTGAAGTGAACCACCTCGACCTTCGTGGTCTTGCCGGTCCGCCCGTTGCGAAAAGTAAGCAGGCCGTTCTCGATGGTGACCGCGTCGAGATTGGGCAGATCGAGCGCCGCCTGTTCGGCGGTCGCCGGCCGCGCGTAAGTCGCCGGTTCGTCGTCGCGGCTGAAATCCCAATTGCTGCGGCCCTGCTCGTCGGTCTCGAGCAGGATGTCGGGGCCGATCAAGGCCAGACGCCTGATCTCGACACGGCCCAGCAGCAGCGGCAGCAGCGCCACCTCGGCTTCCAGGCGGCGCGCCTTGATCATCTCGGCGCGCGTGCCGAAGGGCGCGTTCTGCAGACGCACCTCTTCCGCGACGAGCGCAGGTGTCATGCCGATCGACAGCCGCAAGTCGCCGGTGATTTCGAAGTCGCGCCCCGTCGCGTGCTTGACCTTCTCGGCGACGAGCGGCCGGTAGGTGCTGAAGTCCATGGTCGAGAGCACGCCGACGATGGCCGCACCCGCGACAATCACGGACAGCAGGACGAGCTTAAGAACGGTGCGCAGGCGCAACCCAGGAACTCCCCGATTTTCAGCCGTGAAGGTAACACGCCACTGCTGGGTAAGGTCCCAGCGACCCTCCGGCCTTGCTCCATGCTACCCGATCAAGCCGAGGATTCGCCAGAGCAGACCTTGGGGCTTGCCCCGCGAGGGGTGGTCAGAGGTTACTCGCCCCGGCTACTCGATCGCGGCGAAGGGATTGCTGCGGTCGTTCGCGTCGAGTCCGAAGAACGTCCAGGTTTCCCGCATATGGGGCGGCAACGGCGCGATGACTTGTAGAAGACCGCCGCCCGGTTTCGGGATGGCGAGCTCCCGCGCATGGAGATGGAGCTGGCGCCCGGCCTGTCCGGTGCCGCTGTCCTTCTCGAAAAAGGCCGCTGGGCCGCCGTATTTGCCGTCGCCCAGGATCGGCGTGCCGAGCGCCGCGGCATGGGCCCGGAGCTGATGGGTGCGTCCCGTCAGGGGCATCATGGCGAGCCATGCCGCCCGCTTCCCGGCCGCTTCCATGACCGTGTAATAGGTCACCGCCCGCTTGCCCTCGTCCTCGTCGGCGACCATTTTCTCGCCGGCCCGGCCGGGCAGCTTGGCGAGCGCCAGGTCGATCTTGCCCTGGCGGATCTTCGGCACGCCGACCACCAGCGCCCAGTAGACCTTGCGCGCGTTGCGCGCCCGGAAGGCTTCCGCGAGCCAGCGGGCGGACGCCGCGCTGCGGGCCAGCAGCAGCACGCCGCTGGTGTCCCTGTCCAAACGATGCACCAGGCGCGGCCGCTCGGGCGCGTCGAAGCGCAGGGCGTCGAGCATGGCATCGAGGTGCTTGTCCGTGCCGGTGCCGCCCTGGACCGCCAGGCCAGACGGCTTGTTGATCGCGATCACGTCCTTGTCGCGGTAGAGCACCGTCGCCTGCAGGCCGCGGAGCTCGTCCTGGCTGAACTTGGGTGCCGGCTTCGCCGCTGGCTTGGCCGGCACGGCGGCCTGCTCGCTGAGCGGCGGCACGCGCACTTCCATGCCCGATTCCAGCCGCAGCGCCGCCTTGGCGCGCTTGCCGTTGACGCGGACCTGGCCGGTGCGCAGCAGCTTTTCCAACGGACCATGGCCGAGCCCCGGATAGTGCCGGCGAAACCAGCGGTCGAGCCGCAGGTCGGCCTCGTCGGGGGTCACGGTCAGGGTGCGAACGCTGTTCATGCCAATGCCATACGCGTCAGGGTCAGGCCGGTCACCAGCGCGCCGATCGACAGGATAACCGACGCCAGGATGTAAAGGATCGCCGGACCGTAGAGGCCTTTTTCAATCAGCAGCCAGGCATCGAGGGAGAAGGCCGAGAAGGTGGTATAGCCGCCGAGCACGCCGACGACCAGGAAGGCGCGCATGGTCTCGCCGGGCGACCAGACCAGCGCCATCAATTCCACCAGGACGCCGATGACAAAGCCGCCGACGACGTTGACCGCCAGCACGCCGTAGGGAAACTCCACACCGACAACGCGGCCGACCCCGATCACGGTGAAATAGCGCGCCACCGACCCCAAGGCCCCTCCGGCGGCAATCGCCGCCAACATCCCAAAGTTCACGTCTCGCCCTCCCCCTTCGAATCCGGGTCGCTTTCGGTCTCGCTGTCGCCGCGCCCGGCGCGCAGCTTGGCCCAATAGGCAAGCCGCTTGCCGACCTCGCGCTCGAAGCCGCGTTCGGCCGGCTGATAGAATTCGCCGCGCGCCATGCCGTCGGGAAAATAATTCTGGCCGGAGAATCCTTCCGGCGTCCCATGATCGTATTCGTAACCCGCGGCATAGCCGAGATCCTTCATCAGCCGGGTCGGCGCATTCAGGATATGCATCGGCGGCATCAGCGAGCCGGTCTGCTTGGCGGCCTGCTTGGCGGCGCCCTCGGCGCGATAGAGCGCATTGGATTTCGGCGCGGTGGCGAGATAGACGGTGGCCTGGACCAGAGCCAGTTCGCCCTCCGGGGAGCCGAGAAAATCGTAGGCATCCTTGGCGGCCAGCGCCTGGAGCAGCGCGTTGGGATCGGCCAGCCCGATATCCTCGGAGGCGAAGCGCACCAGCCGGCGCGTGATATAGAGCGGATCCTCGCCGCCCGCCAGCATGCGCGCCAGCCAGTAGAGCGCCGCGTCGGCGTCCGAGCCGCGCAGCGACTTGTGCAGCGCGCTGATCAGGTTGTAATGGCCCTCGCGCGCCTTGTCATAGAGCGGGGCGCGCTTCTGCACCGCCTTGGTCAGCGCCAGGGTGTCGAGCGTGTCGCCCGGCCTTGACCGGCAGGGCGAACAGCTGCTCGGCGAGATTGATCACATAGCGGCCGTCGCCGTCCGCCATGGCGCGCAGCGCGGCGCGCGCCTCGCCGTCGAGCGGCAGCTTGCGCTTCGTGTCGTTTTCCGCCCGCTGCAGCAGCTCCTCGAGCGCGGCGTCGTCGAGCCGGTTGAGCACGAACACCTGGGTCCGCGACAAGAGCGCGCCGTTGATCTCGAACGACGGGTTCTCGGTGGTGGCGCCGACCAGGATGATGGTGCCGTCCTCGACATAGGGCAGGAAGCTGTCCTGCTGGGTGCGGTTGAAGCGGTGGATCTCGTCGACGAACAGCAGCGTGCCCTGCCCCATGGCGCGCCGCTTGCGCGCCGCCTCGAACAGGCGCTTGAGATCGGCGACGCCGGAGAACACCGCCGACAGCGGCTCGAAATGCAGCTCGGTGCCTTCGGCGAGCAGGCGCGCAATGGTGGTCTTGCCGCAGCCCGGCGGGCCCCACAGGATCATCGAGGCGAGCCGCCGCGCCGCCACCATGCGGCCGATCGGTCCCTCGGGCCCGAGCAGATGGCCTTGGCCCACCACCTCGGCCAGAGTCTTCGGCCGCAAGCGGTCGGCAAGCGGCCTCGGCGCATCTTTCTCGAACAGGCTCATAGGGCCGGGCTCATACGACGCTCATTGGGACGGCCTATTCCACCACCGCCGTGAAAACCTTGTCGCCGCGCTTGATGGCGACCCGCCAGCGCCTGTCGGCCGCCGGGCGGCCGAGCAACTGCCGCAGCCGGCCGACCGAGTCGACCTCGCTACCATTGACGGTGAGCACGATGTCGCGCGCCTGCAGGCCGAGCCGGGCGCCGGGACTGCCGCGCGCCACCTTGAGCACCGTGACCCCGCTGAGCTCGGCCCCGAGCGACAGTTCGTCGGCCAGCGCCGGCGACAGGTTGGCGACGGTGGCGCCGGCGAGCGGATGGCTGCCCTGCAATAAGGATTCCTCACGCAGCGGCGTTTCCGGCGGCGGCTCCAAGGCGAGCGCCAACAGCGAACGCTGGCCGCGGCGCAGCACCGCGAGCTGCGCCTTGCCGCCGATCGGCAGGGTGGCGATGCGGAAGCGCAGCGCCTCCGGGTCGTCGACGTCGCGGCCATTGATCTCGGTCACGATGTCGCCCTGGCGCAGGCCGGCGCGCGCCGCCGGGCCATTGGGATAGATATTGTTGATCAACACCCCCTCGGGCCGCGGCAGGCCGAGGTTGGCGGCGAGCTCGGAGGTCACGGTCTGGCCGCCGGCACCGAACCACGGCCGCACCAGCCGCTTGCCGCCGCCGACACCGGCGAGCACCGCGCGCACCATGTTCGAGGGCACGGCGAAGCCGATGCCGATCGAGCCGCCGCTGCGCGAGTAGATCGCGCTGTTGATGCCGACCAGGCCGCCGTCCATGGTGACCAGCGCGCCGCCGGAGTTGCCGGGATTGATCGCCGCGTCGGTCTGGATGAAGAAACGATAGTCGGCGATGCCGACCGTGGTGCGGGCGAGCGCCGAGACGATGCCGCTGGTCACGGTCTGGCCGACGCCGAACGGGTTGCCGATGGCGAGCACCAGGTCGCCGACCTCGAGATCGTCGGAATCGCGGATCTGCACGGTCGGCAGCTTCTCGCCGCCGGTATCGATGCGCAGCACCGCGAGGTCGGTGCGCTCGTCGGCGAGTTCGACCTTGGCCTCGAATTCGCGCCGGTCGGACAGCACGACGGTGATCTCGGTCGAACCTTTGACCACGTGGAAGTTGGTGACGATCAGCCCGCCGGCATCGACGATGACGCCCGAGCCGAGCGAACTCTGCACCCGCTGGCGCGGCTGGCCGAGCGGCGAATTCTCGAAGAACCGGCGAAAGAACGGATCGTCCAACAGGGGCGACTGGGCCTGGCGCGCCTGGACCACGGTGCGCGTGTAGATGTTGACCACGGCGGGCGCCACCTGCTTGACCACCGGCGCGAAGCTGAGCGTGATCTGCTGGCGCGAATCGGGGATCTGCGGCAATTGGCGCTGCTGCGCCATGGCGGGCGGCTCAGACGACAGCACAATTGCCAAAAGCAGGAAAAGGCTCGCCGCGTGACGCAAAGCCTTGCTCAGCATGTTTTCTCATCCATCGCTTTAACCCGCGCGCCCCACCTCGGCCGCGCGTTCATCCAAAATCTCAACTGCGCTTTTGGCAGCCTAGCACCGCCTGGGCCGCCAAAATATGGGTGCGGCGCGACCGCCTGGACAGATCCGAAAACGAAAAAGGCAGCCACCGGCTGCCCTTTTCTCAACTGCGCTGAAACGCCGGTCAGACCTTCGCGGCCTCGGCTTCGGCATCGCTCTGCTCGACGGCCTGGACCGGGCCCGAATCGAGGCCCTTGGCGTCAGGATCGCGATCGACCAACTCGATGACGGCCATGGCCGCGTCGTCGCCGTAGCGGAACCCCGCCTTGAGCACGCGGGTATAGCCGCCGGCGCGCGCCGCGTAGCGCGGCGCCAGGGTGTCGAACAGCTTGGCCGCCAGCTTGCTGTCGCCCAGCATGGAGATCGCCTGACGGCGAGCGTGCAGATCGCCGCGCTTGCCGAGCGTGATGAGCTTGTCCACGATGGGCTTCAGCTCCTTCGCCTTGGGCAGCGTGGTCTTGATCTGCTCATGCTTGATGAGCGCCGCGGCCATGTTGTCAAACATGGCCTTGCGGTGGCTGGAGGTGCGGTTCAGCTTACGACCGCTCATCCCGTGACGCATAACTAGGTTCTCCTCAACGCTGAGCGGCGAAACGCCGACTCAGTACGGTTCCTCGAGCTTCTTCGCCAGCTCTTCAATATTTTCCGGCGGCCAGTTGGGGATCTCCATGCCGAGGTGGAGACCCATCTGGGCCAGGACTTCCTTGATCTCGTTGAGCGACTTGCGGCCGAAGTTCGGCGTGCGCAGCATCTCGGCTTCGGTCTTCTGAACCAGATCGCCGATATAGATGATGTTGTCGTTCTTGAGGCAGTTCGCCGAACGCACCGACAGCTCGAGCTCTTCGACCTTGCGCAGCAGGTTCTTGTTGAACGCCGGCTCTTCGCTCTTCTCCTCCTCGGAGGCCGCCTGCGGCTCCTCGAAGTTGATGAAGAGCTGCAACTGGTCCTGCAGGATGCGGGCGGCGAGCGCCACCGCATCGTCCGGGGTCACGGTGCCGTCGGTCTCGAGGTCCATGCTGAGCTTGTCGTAGTCGGTGACTTGGCCGACGCGGGTGTTCTCGACCTTATAGGCGACCTTGCGCACCGGGCTGTAGAGCGCGTCCACCGGAATCAAGCCGATCGGCGCATCCTCGGGGCGGTTCTGGGTCGCCGGCACATAGCCTTTGCCGGTCTCGATCGTCAATTCCATCGAGATCTTGGCGCCATTGTCGAGCGTGCAGATCACCAGATCCGGATTGAGGATCTCGATGTCCGCCACGGTCTCGATCATGCCCGCGGTCACTTCGCCCGGGCCGGTGGCCTTGAGCGTAATGCGCTTCGGTCCTTCGCCCTGCATGCGGATGGCGAGCGCCTTGATGTTGAGGATGATGTCGGTGACATCCTCGCGCACGCCCGGGATCGACGAGAATTCGTGGAGAATTCCTTCGATCTGCACCGACGTGACGGCGGCGCCCTGCAGCGACGACAACAGCACGCGACGCAGCGCGTTGCCGAGCGTCAGGCCAAAGCCCCGCTCAAGCGGCTCGGCGACAACGGTGGCCAAACGCTGCGGTTCGGCCCCCGGCGTGACTTGCAGCTTGGTGGGCTTAATCAGTTCCGTCCAATTCTTCTGAATCACGAATAAGACCTCTCAGTGAGGCGGAGCGCTCCGCCTGGAATTGTCCTGCCAGATCCTGTCCGGCTTGCCTGCCGCCCGGAGCGGGCTCAGGCATGGGGCCCTGTGCCGCGGGCCCGATCGACACGACCGCGGCAGGGGCGAACCCCGCGCCGCGGCAACAACTCAAACGCGGCGACGCTTCGGCGGACGGCATCCGTTGTGCGGGATCGGGGTCACGTCGCGGATCGACATGATTGTGAACCCGACGGTCTGCAGCGCGCGCAGCGCGGATTCGCGGCCGGCGCCCGGGCCCTTGACCTCGACTTCAAGCGTGCGCATGCCGTGCTCCATGGCCTTGCGGCCGGCGTCCTCGGCAGCCATCTGCGCCGCATACGGCGTCGATTTGCGCGAGCCCTTGAAGCCCTGCATGCCCGACGACGACCAGGCGATCGTGTTGCCCTGCGCGTCGGTGATGGTGATCATCGTGTTGTTGAAGCTCGCGTTCACATGGGCGACGCCCGATGTGATGTTCTTACGCTCGCGACGCCGCGGCCGTCCGGCCGCTGCCTTGGTTTCTGCTGGCTTTGCCATAAATAATCCCGCTGGTTAGACGGCCTTCTTCTTGCCGGCGATAGGCCGTGCAGGTCCCTTGCGGGTCCGTGCGTTGGTGTGAGTGCGCTGGCCACGGACCGGCAGGCCCTTGCGGTGACGCAGGCCGCGGTAGCAACCGAGGTCCATGAGCCGCTTGATGTTCATCGCGGTCTCGCGCCGCAGGTCGCCTTCGACCTGGTAGTCGCGATCGATGATTTCACGGATCCGGATCACATCGTCGTCGGACAACTGGTTGACGCGGGTCGCTTCAGCGATGCCCGCCTTCGTGCAGATATCCTTCGATCGTGCTGGCCCGATCCCAAAAATATAGGTCAGGCCGACCTGAACCTTTTTTTCCGTAGGGATGTTAACGCCCGCAATGCGCGCCAAGCCGCGTACTCCTGATCAGGATGTGGATTGAACCGGACCGCCATAGAGGCGGAAGGCCCGGGATTATAGGAAAACCCAGTATCAAGTCAACTTGTTAGACCCTTGGCCAGAACTTTTTCGATTTGTCGGGTCACTTCGTCGATGGGGGCCATGCCATCGACGGATTTTAACACATTCCGGGCCTTATAGTAGGGGAGCAAGGGCGCCGTCTGGCGATGGTAGGCATCGAGCCGCGCCTTCACCGTCTCCGCCTTGTCGTCTTCGCGGCGGACGAAGGTGGTGCCGCCGCAAATGTCGCAAACCCCTGGCTTGTTTGGCTTTTTATGGGTGTCGTGGTAGCCCGCGCCGCACGAACCGCAGCTAAACCGCCCGCTGATCCGGTCGACCAGGGCCGCGTCGTCGACCTTGAGTTCGATCACGGCGTCCAGCCCCATGCCCTTTTCCGCCAGCATCTTGTCCAAGGCCTCGGCCTGCCGGGTGGTGCGGGGAAAGCCGTCGAGGATGAATCCGTTGGCGCTGTCCGGCTGGGCAATCCGGTCGGCGATCATGTCGATCATGATGTCGTCGGGCACCAGGGCGCCCGAGGCCATGATCGCCTTAAGCTTGCGGCCCAGCTCACTGCCCGAGGCCGCCGTGGCGCGCAACATGTCGCCGGTCGACAATTGCACCAGACCATGCCGGTCCTTGAGCAACTGCGCCTGTGTCCCTTTGCCCGCCCCCGGCGGACCCAGCAAAATCAGGTTCATCCACGCCGCCCGCGCAGCTTCGACTTCTTGATCAGGCCCTCGTACTGGTGGGCGAGCAAGTGCGATTGGATCTGCGCCACGGTATCCATCGTCACGGTGACGACGATCAGCAGGCTGGTGCCGCCGAAGTAGAACGGCACGGAGAACTTGGTGATCAGGAATTCCGGCAACAGGCTGATGGCGACCAGGTAGGCGGCGCCGACCACGGTCAGCCGGGTCAGGATGTAGTCGAGGTAGTCGGCGGTGTTCTTGCCCGGACGGATGCCCGGAATGAAGCCGCCGTATTTCTTCAGATTCTCGGCCGTGTCGTTCGGATTGAACACGACCGCGGTATAGAAGAACGCGAAAAAGATGATCAGCGCCGCGTAGAGCACCATGTAGAGCGGCTGGCCGTGGCCGAGCGTCGCCGTGATCCAGGTGAGCCATTCCGGCCCGTCCCCCGCGCCGAAGGCGGCGACGGTCGTCGGCATCAGCAGCAGCGACGAAGCAAAGATCGGCGGGATGACGCCGGAGGTGTTGATCTTGAGCGGCAGATGGGAGTTTTCCCCGCCGTACATCTTGTTGCCGACCTGGCGCTTCGGATATTGCACGATGATCCGGCGCTGGGCGCGCTCCATGAACACGATGAAGCCGATGACTCCGATCACCATGATGATGATGATGACGATCAGCACCGCCGAGAGCGCGCCGGTGCGGCCGAGCTCGAGGGTCTGCACCATGGCCGACGGCAGGTTCGCCACGATGCCGGCGAAGATGATCAGTGAAATGCCGTTGCCGACGCCGCGCGCTGTGATCTGCTCGCCGAGCCACATCAGAAACATGGTGCCGCCGACCAGGGTAATCACGGTCACGGCGCGGAAGTACATGCCCGGATCGTGCACCGCGGCACCTTGGCTCGAGGTCATGCTCTCGAGTCCGACCGCGATGCCGTAGGCCTGCACCGTCGCCAGCACCACAGTGCCGTAGCGCGTGTATTGATTGATCTTGCGCATGCCGGACGGGCCTTCCTTCTTCAAGGCTTCAAGCCTTGGAGAGACGCTCGTCAGGAGCTGCATGATAATCGCCGCCGAGATGTACGGCATGATGTTGAGAGCGAAGACAGTCATGCGGCCGAGCGCGCCGCCGGCGAACATGTCGACCATGCCCAGGATGCCGCCCTGCTGCTGGCGGAAGATGTCGGCCAGGACGGCGGGGTCGATGCCCGGAATCGGGATGTAGCTGCCGATCCGGTAAACGACCAGCACCGCGAGCGTAAACCACAGGCGCTTCTTGAGCTCCGTGGCTTTCGAAAACGCGCCAAAATTGATGTTCGCGGCAAGCTGCTCGGCAGCTGAAGCCATAACGTCGACTCCTTACGGCAATGGATGCCGTGTGTTGGGACGCCTTAGCCGGCCGCGTCTGCCTCGGCGGCAGGCTTCTTATTCGACTTGGCTGCCGCCTTGGCGGCCTTCTTTTTCATGCCCTTGGTCTCGATCACGGGGCGCTCGGCCTTGGGCAGGACCGCGACCTTGAGCGAGCCGCCGGCAGCCTCGACCGCCGCCTTGGCGGCGGCGGACGCGCCGGTCACCTCAAGAGTCAATTTGGCCTTCAGGCTACCGTTTGCAAGCAGGCGCACGCCGTCGCGCGTGTGGCGCACCAGGCCCGCGGCCTTCAGCGTCTCGATGGTCACCGGCTTCGCCGTATCGAGTGTGCCGGCGTCGACCGCCTTCTGCAGCCGGTCGAGGCTGATCTCGGCGTAGTTCTTGGCCGAAACATTGTTGAAGCCGCGCTTCGGCATGCGGCGATGGATCGGCATCTGGCCGCCTTCGAAGCCCTTGATGGCCACGCCGGTGCGCGCCTTCTGGCCCTTGACGCCCTTACCCGACGTCTTGCCACGGCCGGACCCGATGCCGCGACCGATGCGGCGGCGCGACTTACGGGCGCCCTTGTTATCGGTAATTTCGTTCAAAAACATGGTCTTACAGTCCTTGTTGCGAGCCACGACCGAAGCCGGCCGGCGCCAGTGCGCTTAACCTTGCGTGTCAACGCGGAGGAGATGCGCAACCTTGTCGATCATGCCGCGGATCGCCGGAGTGTCCGGCAGTTCGCGGGAGCGATTGAGCTTGTTCAGACCGAGGCCGATCAAGGTCTCGCGCTGATCATGCTTGCGACCGATCGGACTGCCGATCTGCGTCACCTTTATGGTCTTCTCTGCCATGGTACGCGTTCCTTATTCCTGGCCTATTCCTGGACCGCGGCATCGGTTGCCGGGCGGCCGAGAATCTCGCCGACCTTCTTGCCACGGGACGCGGCGACCATGCGCGGCGAGCGCAGGCTCTTGAGCGCGGCGAACGTGGCCTTCACCATATTGTGCGGGTTCGACGTGCCGACCGACTTGGTGACGATGTCCTGGATGCCGCAGGTTTCGAACACGGCGCGCATCGGACCGCCGGCGATGATGCCGGTGCCGGCGGGCGCCGCGCGCAGCACGACGCGGCCGGCGCCGAAACGGCCCTTCACGTCGTGATGGAGCGTGCGGCCGTCGCGGATCTGGATGCGGATCATGTTGCGCTTGGCATGCTCGGTCGCCTTGCGGATCGCTTCCGGAACCTCGCGGGCCTTGCCAGAACCGTAGCCGACGCGGCCTTTGGTGTCGCCGACGACGACGAGCGCGGCGAAGCCGAACCGCCGACCGCCCTTCACGACCTTCGCCACGCGATTGATCGAGACGAGCTTATCGACGATATCGCTGTTTTCGCGGTCTTCGCGGCCGCGGCCGCCTCGTTCTGGTCTACGTGCCATTCGTCAGCCCTCTAAAACTTCAGGCCCGCTTCGCGGGCCGCATCGGCCAGCGCTTTCACGCGGCCATGAAACAGATATCCGCCGCGATCAAAGACCACGTCCGTGATGCCGGCCTTGCCCGCGCGCTCGGCGAGGAGCTTGCCGACTTCGGCGGCAGCGGCCTTGTCGGTGCCCGACTTCAGACGCGACTTGAGGTCCTTGTCGATGGTCGAGGCAGCCGCCAGCGTCTTGCCCTGGGAGTCGTCGATGACCTGGGCGTAGATGTGCCGACCCGAACGGAACACGGTCAGCCGCGGCCGGCCGCCGGCGTTCTGCCGAATCTGATGCCGGACGCGAGTCTGGCGACGAGTGAAAAGATCCTTCGCGTTGAACATGGCTCGGTCCTACTTCTTCTTGCCTTCCTTGCGGAGGATGGTTTCGTTTTCATATTTGATGCCTTTGCCCTTGTAGGGCTCGGGCTTGCGGTAGCCGCGGATTTCCGCCGCGACCTGTCCCACCTTCTGGCGGTCGGCGCCGGATATGGAGATAGCCGTCGGCTTGTCGCACTTGATCGTGATGCCGTCGGGAATCGGATAGACGATCTCGTGCGAATAGCCGAGCTGCATGTTCAGCTTCTTGCCCTGCACGGCCGCGCGATAACCGACGCCGTTGATCTCGAGGTTGACGGTGTAGCCCGTCGCGACGCCCTTGACCATGTTATTGATCTGGTTGCGCGCCATGCCCCACATCATGCGCGAGCGCTTCGATTCGTCACGCGGCTTGACCCACACCTTGTCGCCCTCGAGCGACAAAGCGACGTCCGGCGCGAACACCATGCTGAGTTGGCCGAGCTTGCCCTTCGCCGACACCTGCTGTCCGGAGACATTGACGGTGACGCCGCTGGGCACATTGACCGGGTTTTTACCGACACGCGACATGACTTTCTCCTCGCGGGCCGCTCACGCGGCCCTCGCTCCTCGTTCCGTTAGAACACCTGGCACAGAACTTCGCCGCCGACATTGGCGGCGCGCGCCTCGCTGTCCGACATCACGCCACGCGGCGTGGACAGCACGGCGATGCCGAGCCCGTTGTAGGGCCTGTGCAGGTCCTTGATCTTCGAATAGACGCGCCGGCCGGGCTTCGACACCCGACGGATCTCGCGGATCACCGGCTCGCCTTCATGATATTTCAGCTCGATCTCGAGACCCGAGATACCGGGCTCGATCTCGGTCGTCGAAAAATCACGGATATAGCCTTCCTTCTTCAGCACCTCGAGCACGTTGGCGCGCAGGCTCGACGACGGGCTGCTCACCTTGGGCAGCCGGCGATGCTGGCCATTCCGGATACGGGTCAACAAATCGCCGAGCGGATCGGTCGCGGACATTCCCTATTCTCCTTTACCAGCTCGACTTGACCATGCCGGGAATCTGCCCGTTGGAGGCGAGATCCCGCAGGGCCATACGCGACAGCCGGAACTTCCGATACACTGCGCGCGAGCGGCCGGTCATATCGCACCGCGAGCGGATGCGGACGGGCGATGAATTACGCGGCAACTGCGCCAGCTTGAGCTGGGCGGCAAACCGTTCCTCTGGCGTCACCGTCTTGTCGAGCGCGATGGCCTTCAAACGCCCACGACGGCCGGCGAACTTCTTGGCGAGACGAATCCGACGCTTGTTCTTCTCGATGGCACTGGTTTTCGCCATTACGAGACCTCCGTTTCCAAATTCAATTGACGAACGGCATGTCGAAGCCTTTGAGGAGCGCCTTGGCTTCCTCATCGGTTTCCGCCGTCGTCACGATTGTGATGTCCATGCCGCGGACCTGATCGATCTTGTCGTAATCGATCTCCGGGAACACGAGCTGTTCCTTGAGGCCCATCGAATAGTTGCCGCGGCCGTCGAAGCTGTTGCCCGGCACGCCGCGGAAGTCGCGCACGCGCGGCAGGGCGATATTGATCAGCCGGTCGAGGAATTCATACATATGCTCGCGGCGCAGGGTGACCTTGCAGCCGAGGCGCATGTTCTCGCGCACCTTGAAGTTCGCGATCGCCTTGCGCGCATGGGTCACGACCGGCTTCTGGCCCGAGATCGCGGCCAGGTCGCTGACCGCCGCGTCGATCTTCTTGCCGTCGGCCGTCGATTCGCCGACGCCCATGTTGATGACGATCTTCTCGATCTTCGGCACCTGCATGGCGTTCGTGTAGGCGAACTGCGTCATCAGCGCCGCCTTGACGACGGTGTCGTAGTGCTGCCGCAGGCGCGGCACATACTTCTCGCCGTTGCTGCCCGTGGGCTTGGCGTTGCTCTTCGGCGCCTTGGGCGCCGCGCCAGTCTCGGCGCCTTTGGATTTCTTTTCGGTGCTCTTGGCCATGACCCGCTTCCTTAGATGTCGATAACCTCGCCGGACCGGCGAGCGACGCGTACTTTGCGACCAGCTTCCATGACCTTGAACCCGACGCGAGTCGGCTTGCTGGTCTTGGGGTCGACGAGCGCGACGTTTGAGACGTGAATCGACAGCTCTTTCTCGATAATGCCGCCGCTTTGGCCCGCGCTCGGGCGGCTGTGGCGCTTCACCACATTGATGCCCTGCACCAGCACGCGGCTTTCCTTCGGATTGACGCGCAGTACGGTGCCGGACTTGCCCTTGTCGCGGCCGGTGATGACGACGACGTTGTCGCCCTTTTTGATCTTCAATTTGCTAGCCATGTCGTCCTCGGCCTACAGCACTTCAGGCGCAAGAGAGATGATTTTCATATAGCCCTTGCCGCGCAGCTCGCGGGTGACCGGGCCGAAGATACGGGTGCCGATCGGCTCGCCCTGCTTGTCGATCAGCACCGCGGCATTGCGGTCGAAACGGATGGCGCTGCCGTCGGCCCGGCGGATTTCCTTCGCGGTGCGCACGATCACGGCGCGCTGCACCTCGCCCTTCTTCACGCGGCCGCGCGGAATGGCATCCTTCACGCTGACCACGATGACGTCGCCGACATCCGCGGTCTGACGGTGGGAGCCGCCCAGCACCTTGATGCACTGCACCCGACGGGCGCCGGAATTGTCGGCGACTTCGAGGTTCGTCTGCATCTGAATCATGGCATGTTGCCTTTCTTACTTAAGCGTTCCAGCGACTACTCGGCTTCGCCGGCAATGACTTCGAAGCGCTTCCTCTTCGAGATCGGGCGGCACTCCTGGATGCGCACGGTCTGGCCAACCTTGCAGGCATTGGCCTCGTCATGCGCGGCGTACTTCTTGGAGCGCCGGATGAATTTCTTGTAGACGGGATGCATGATGCGCCGCTCGACCTGAACCACGACGGTCTTGTCCATGGCGTCGCTGACGACGGTTCCCTGCAGAATACGCTTCGGCATCTTGCTCTCTCCTTAGGCCCGTGCGGACTTATCGCCGAGCACCGTCTGGATGCGGGCGATGTCGCGGCGCACGGCGCGCACGCGGGCGGTGTTCTCGAGCTGGCCGCTGGCCTTCTGGAAGCGCAGGTTGAACACCTCGCGCTTGAGGGCGACCAACTCGGTCTTGAGCTCGTCAGGCGTCTTGGTCTTGAGATCTGTCGCTTTCATCTCAGGCCTCCACCGCCTGGCGCGTAATAAACTTCGTCTTGATCGGCAGCTTGGCCGCGGCGAGGTCGAAGGCTTCCTTGGCCACCGCCGCCGGCACGCCGTCGATCTCGAACATGATGCGGCCCGGCTTCACGCGGCATACCCAAAATTCGGGCGCGCCCTTGCCGCTGCCCATGCGGACTTCGGCGGGCTTGCTCGAAACCGGCACATCCGGGAACACCAGCACCCACACGCGACCCACGCGCTTCATGTGGCGGGTGATGGCGCGGCGCGCCGCCTCGATCTGACGGGCGGTGATTCGCATCGGCTCCATGGCCTTCAGTCCATGGGCGCCGAAGTTGAGCCTCGTGCCACCCTTGGCCAGACCGTGAATGCGGCCCTTGTGGGCCTTGCGGAATTTCGTGCGCTTTGGACTCAGCATATCTCAGACTTTCTCGTTCGATCGCGGGACGCGCCGATCAGCGCGCGACCTGCTGCTCCATGACCCGTTTGTCCTGGGCCATCGGATCGTGGGCGAGCACTTCGCCCTTGAAGACCCAAACCTTGACGCCGCAGGTGCCGTAGGTGGTGAACGCCGTGCCGCGGCCGTAATCGACTTCGGCGCGCAGCGTGTGCAGCGGCACGCGACCTTCGCGATACCATTCCACGCGGGCGATTTCCGAACCGCCGAGGCGGCCCGAGCAGTTGATCCGGATGCCCTGGGCGCCGAGGCGCATGGCCGACTGCACCGCGCGCTTCATGGCGCGGCGGAACGCGACGCGGCGCTCGAGCTGCTGCGCGATGTTCTCGGCGATGAGCTGGGCGTCGATCTCCGGCTTGCGGATTTCGACGATGTTCAGGTGCACCTCACCCTTGGTCATGGCGGCGAGCTCGGCGCGCAGCTTTTCGATATCCGCGCCCTTCTTGCCGATGACCACGCCCGGACGGGCGGTGTGGATGGTGATGCGGGCCTTCTTCGCCGGCCGCTCGATGACGATGCGCGACACGCCGGCCTGGGCCAGGCGCTTGCGCAGCACGTCGCGAATCTTGATGTCCTGGTGCAGCAGGTCGGCATAGTCGCCCTTCGCGTACCAGCGCGAATCCCAGGTGCGATTGATGCCGAGCCGAAGCCCGATCGGATTGACCTTCTGACCCATTAGGCTGTCTCCTCGCGCTCGCGCACGATCAATGTCAGATTGCTGAACGGCTTGACGATCCGGGCGCCGCGGCCGCGCGCACGGGCGTGGAACCGCTTCATGACCAGCGCCTTGCCGACGCTCACCTCGGCGACATAGAGCTTGTCGACGTCGAGCTGATGGTTGTTCTCGGCGTTGGCGATCGCCGACTGCAGCACCTTTTTCACGTCGCGCGCGACGCGGCGGTGGGAAAAGGTCAGCTCGGCCAGAGCCGCGCCCGCGTTCTTGCCGCGGATCAGGCCGGCGACGACGCCGAGCTTGCGCGGACTGACGCGGATGGTGGCCGCCTTGGCCATCGCTTCGTTGTCCGCCACGCGGCGGGGTTTTGCTTTTTTGCTCATCGTCTTTAAGCCTTCTTCGCCTTCTTGTCGGCGGAATGGCCATGGAAGGTGCGGGTCGGCGCGAACTCGCCGAACTTGTGCCCAACCATGTTTTCCGTGACCAGCACCGGCAGGAACTTGTGCCCGTTGTGGATGCCGAAGGTCAGTCCAACAAACTGCGGGAGAACCGTCGAGCGACGCGACCAGGTGCGGATGACCTGATTGCGGCCCGAAGCGCGGGTATCTTCCGCCTTTTTGAGGAGGTAACCGTCAATAAATGGTCCCTTCCATACGGAACGTGCCAAGACCGTTCTCCTCTACTTCTGATAGCGGCGGCGGATGATCATCGCATCCGACGGCTTCTTTTTACGGGTGCGCGCGCCCTTGGTGGGCTTGCCCCAAGGGGTGACCGGATGGCGGCCGCCGGACGTCCGGCCTTCGCCACCACCATGCGGGTGATCGACGGGGTTCATGGCGACGCCGCGCACGCTCGGGCGGACGCCCATCCAGCGCTTGCGGCCGGCCTTGCCGATGTTGATGTTCTGCTGATCCGGGTTGGACACCGCGCCGATGGTCGCCATGCACAGCTCGGAGACCAGGCGGACCTCGCCGGACGACAGGCGGAGCTGCGCGTTGCCGGTGTCGCGGCCGATGAGCTGGGCATAGGTGCCGGCGGAACGGGCCAACTGGCCACCCTTGCCGACCTTCATCTCCACGTTGTGCACGATGGTGCCGACCGGGATCGACTTGAGCGGCATTGCATTGCCCGGCTGGATATCGACCTTCTCGCCGGAAACCACCTTGGCGCCGGCGCTCAGGCGCTGCGGTGCCAGGATGTAGGCCTGCTCGCCGTCCTCGTAGCGCACGAGGGCGATGAACGCGGTGCGGTTGGGATCGTATTCCAGACGCTCCACGGTGGCCGTCACGTCGAACTTGCGACGCTTGAAGTCGATCATGCGATAGCGCCGCTTATGACCGCCGCCCTGATGGCGCACGGTGATGCGGCCGGTGTTGTTGCGGCCGCCCTTGGAGCGCACGCCCTCGGTCAGCGCCTTGACGGGCTTGCCTTTCCAGAGCGCCGAGCGATCCACCAGCACGAGTTCGCGCTGGGACGGCGTGGACGGTTTGTATGTTTTCAGAGCCATGACCGTTGTTCTTCCGCTCAGACTTTCGACGTCACGTCGATGGTGTTGCCGTCCGCCAGGGTGACGATGGCTTTCTTGGTGTCGGACCGCTTGCCGGGACGGCCGCGGAACAGCTTCACCTTGCCCTGCTGACGCAGGGTGTTGACCGCCGTCACCTTGACCTTGAACAGGCTCTCGACCGCGGCCTTGATCTCCGGCTTGGAAGCCTGGAGCGGCACGCGGAACGTGACCTGGTTATGCTCGGAACCCTGGGTCGCCTTCTCGGTGATCACCGGGGTGAGCACGAGATCGAATTTGCGGCCCTCGCCGACCTTCACTTGCTTTGCGCTCAGACGGCTCATTTCAGGCGGGCCTCCAGCTGCTCGACCGCGCTCTTGGTCAGGACCAGAACGTCGCGGCGGAGAATGTCGTAAACATTGGCGCCCTGGCTCGGCAGCACATCCACATGCGGGATGTTCGCCGCGACGCGGATGAGATCGCCGTTCGGCTCGGCGCCGTCGACGATGAGGACCGACGACCAGCCGTTGTCGCGCAGGTTCACGAGCGAAGGCCGATGTCTTGGCGCCGGCGCTCTTCGTGTCGTCGACGATGATCAGCTTGCCTTCGGCCTGCTTGGCCGACAGCGCGGTGCGCAGCGCCAGGCGGCGCACCTTCTTGGGCAGCGAATAGCCGTGGTCGCGCACGACCGGGCCGAAAATCACGGCGCCGCCGCGGAACTGCGGCGAGCGCAGCGAGCCCTGGCGGGCGCGGCCGCCGCCCTTCTGCGGGAACGGCTTCTTGGTCGTGCCCTGAATATCGCTGATACCCTTGGTCTTGTGGGTGCCGGCGCGGCGCTTGGCCAACTGCCAGTGAACCACGCGAGCCAGGATGTCCTTGCGCTGCGGCGCGCCGAACACAGCGTCGGCGACGTCGATCGAGCCGACGTTCTCGTTCTTGAAATTGACGACGTTGAGCTTCATCGCCGCTTACTCCTTCTGCTCGCCGGCTGGCTGTTCGCCAGCGGGCGCGTCGCCAACTGGAGCTTCTGGGGCGGGTTCGGCTGCCACGGCGGCGCTGCGCAGCGCGGCCGGGAACGGCAGATCCTTCGGCGCCGCTTTCTTCACGGCGTCCGAGACGAGCACGTAAGAGCCATTGGCGCCCGGCACCGCGCCGCGGATGAAAATCAGCCCGCGCTCGATGTCGGTCGACACGATCTGGACGTTCTGGGTGGTGACGCGGTCCTGGCCGAGATGGCCGGCCATCTTCTTGCCCTTGAACACTTTGCCGGGATCCTGGCGCTGACCGGTCGAACCGTGGCTGCGGTGCGAGACCGACACGCCGTGGGTGGCTTCCAGGCCGCGGAAATTGTGGCGCTTCATGACGCCGGCAAAACCCTTGCCCTTGCTGGTGCCGATCACGTCGACCTTCTGCCCGGCCACGAAGTGGCTGGCGACGATCTCGGCGCCGACATCGAGCACGGCGTCGTCGCTGACGCGGAACTCGACCAACTTGGCCTTCGGCTCGATCTTGGCCTTGGCGTAGTGGCCGCGCACGCCCTTGGTGACGTTCTTCACCTTCGCCTTGCCGACGCCGAGCTGCAGCGCGGTATAGCCGTCCTTCTCGGCGGTTTTGACGCCGACGACCTGGCAATTGTCCATCTTCAGCACAGTCACGGGGATGTCGGCGCCGTCTTCAGCGAAGACGCGCATCATTCCCACTTTCTGCGCAATCACTCCGGTTCTCATGGCACGTTCCTAACTGCGGTCTCGTCCAAACCGATCAAAGCTTGATCTCGACATCGACGCCGGCGGCGAGGTCGAGCTTCATCAGCGCATCCACCGTCTGAGGCGTCGGGTCGATGATGTCGAGCAGCCGCTTGTGAGTGCGGATCTCGAACTGCTCGCGCGACTTCTTGTCGACGTGAGGCGAGCGGTTCACGGTGAACTTCTCGATGCGCGTCGGCAGCGGAATCGGACCGCGAACCTGCGCCCCGGTGCGCTTGGCTGTCGAGACGATCTCGCTCGTCGACTGGTCAAGCAACCGGTGGTCGAAGGCTTTCAGCCGGATGCGAATATTTTGGCTTTCCATATCCCGATCTCCGCTATTGACCCCGCCGAAGCGGGGCCAATCGACTCTTTTCCAATTACTCGATGATCTTGGCGACGACGCCGGCGCCGACGGTGCGGCCGCCTTCGCGGATGGCGAAGCGCAGGCCCTCGTCCATGGCGATCGGCGCGATCAGCGTCACCACCACGCTCACGTTGTCGCCCGGCATCACCATCTCGGTGCCCGCCGGCAGCTCGACCTGACCCGTCACGTCCGTCGTGCGGAAGTAGAACTGCGGACGGTAGTTCGAGAAGAACGGCGTGTGACGGCCGCCCTCTTCCTTGGTCAGGATGTAGGCCTCGGCCTGGAACTTGGTGTGCGGCGTGATCGAGCCCGGCTTGGCCAGAACCTGGCCGCGCTCCACTTCCTCGCGCTTCGTGCCGCGCAGCAGAACGCCCACGTTGTCGCCCGCCTCGCCCTGGTCCAGCAGCTTGCGGAACATCTCGACGCCCGTGCACACCGTCTTCGTCGTCGCCTTGATCCCGACGATCTCGATTTCGTCGCCGACCTTCACGATGCCGCGCTCGATGCGGCCCGTCACCACCGTGCCGCGGCCCGAGATCGAGAACACGTCCTCGATCGGCATCAGGAACGGCTTGTCCTTCGGACGCTCAGGCTGCGGGATGTAGCTGTCCACCGCCTCCATCAGCTTGCAGGATCGCACTGCTCGCCGATCTCCGCCCGTGTCGCCTTCCAGCGCCTTCAAGGCCGAGCCCTGGATGATCGGGATCGTGTCGCCCGGGAACTGGTAGCTCGTCAGCAGCTCGCGAACCTCCAGCTCGACCAGGTCCAACAGCTCCGGGTCGTCCACCATGTCGACCTTGTTCATGAACACGACGATCGCCGGCACGCCGACCTGGCGCGCCAGGAGGATGTGCTCGCGCGTCTGCGGCATCGGGCCGTCCGCCGCCGACACCACCAGGATCGCGCCGTCCATCTGCGCCGCGCCCGTGATCATGTTCTTCACGTAGTCCGCGTGGCCCGGGCAGTCGACGTGCGCGTAATGCCGGTTCGCCGTCTGATATTCCACATGCGACGTCGAGATCGTGATCCCGCGCGCCTTCTCTTCCGGCGCCTTGTCGATCTGGTCATACGCCGTGAACGTCGCGCCGCCCGTCTCCGCCAACACCTTCGTGATCGCAGCCGTCAACGTCGTCTTGCCGTGGTCAACGTGGCCGATCGTCCCCACGTTGCAATGCGGTTTGTTCCGCTGAAACTTTTCCTTGGCCATTTTCTTTCCTCTTATCCTTAGACGCTACGGGCTCAGGCCAGCTTGGCGCGGACTTCTTCCGCCACAGCCGCCGGCACTTGAGCATAATGATCGAAATGCATGGTGAATTGCGCGCGCCCCTGGCTCATCGAGCGCAACGTGTTGACGTAGCCGAACATGTTGGCCAGCGGCACGGTCGCCTGCACGACCCGCGCGTTGCCGCGCTGGTCCATGCCGTTCACCTGACCGCGGCGGCTGTTCAGATCGCCGATGACGTCGCCCATGTAGTCTTCCGGCGTCACCACCTCGACACGCATGATCGGCTCGAGCAGCACCGGACCCGACTTCTGGATGCCTTCGCGGAAGGCGGCGCGGGCGGCGATTTCGAACGCGAGCGCGCTCGAATCGACGTCGTGGTAATTGCCGTCATAAAGCACGGCCTTGAAATCGATGCACGGGAAACCGACGATCACGCCGGTATCCTTGGCGGAGTTCAGGCCCTTCTGCACGCCGGGGATGAATTCCTTCGGGATCGCGCCGCCGACGATGGCGTTCTCGAACACGAAGCCGGAGCCTGCCGCGAGCGGCTCCCACCGGATCTTGACGCGGGCGAACTGGCCCGAACCGCCCGACTGCTTCTTGTGGGTGTAATCGGTTTCCGTGGTCTTGGTGATCGTCTCGCGATAGGCGACCTGGGGCGCGCCGACATTGGCCTCGACCTTGTACTCGCGCTTCATGCGATCGACCAGAATCTCGAGATGGAGCTCGCCCATGCCCTTGATGATGGTCTGGCCGCTTTCGTGGTCGATCGACACGCGGAACGACGGATCTTCCTGCGCCAGGCGGTGAAGGGCGACGCCCATCTTCTCCTGGTCGGCTTTCGTCTTCGGCTCGACCGCGACCTCGATCACGGGATCGGGGAATTCCATCCGCTCGAGCACGACCTCGTTCTCGGGATCGCACAGCGTGTCGCCGGTGGTCGTGTCCTTCAGGCCGGCCAGCGCGACGATGTCGCCCGCGCGGGCTTCCTTGATTTCTTCGCGGTTGTTGGCATGCATGAGCAGCATGCGGCCGACGCGCTCGCGCTTGCCCTTGACCGTATTCACCACGCCGTCGCCGGTATTGACGACGCCGGAATAGACGCGGATGAAGGTCAGCGAGCCGACGAACGGATCGGTCATGATCTTGAACGCGAGCGCCGAGAACGGCTCCTCGTCGGTCGAATGGCGCTCGATGGTCTCGTCGGAGCCGACCTTGACGCCCTTGATCGATTCCACGTCCCTCGGCGAGGGCAGGAAATCGACGACGGCGTCGAGCAGCGGCTGGACGCCCTTGTTCTTGAACGCCGAGCCGTTGATGACGGGCACGAACGCGCCGGTCACGGTGCCCTTGCGGATCAGCTTCTTCAGCGTCTCCTCGTCCGGCTCCTTGCCTTCGAGGTAGGCTTCGAGCGCCGCATCGTCCAACTCGACGGCGGTTTCGAGCAGCTTATGGCGCCATTCGACAGCCTTGTCGGCCATGTCGGCCGGAATTTCGGCTTCATAGAACTCGGCGCCCAGGCTCTCGTCCTTCCAGAGGATCGCCTTCATCTTCACGAGATCGACGATGCCGGCATAATTCGATTCGATGCCGATCGGCAGCGACAGCACCAGGGGCGTCGCGCCGAGACGGTCGATGATCATGTCGACGCAGCGATAGAAGTTCGCGCCGATGCGGTCCATCTTGTTGACGAAGCAGATGCGCGGCACGTTGTACTTGTCGGCCTGGCGCCACACCGTCTCGGACTGCGGCTCCACGCCGGCGACCGAGTCGAACACGGCGACGGCGCCGTCGAGCACGCGCAAGCTGCGCTCCACTTCGATGGTGAAGTCGACGTGGCCCGGCGTGTCGATGATGTTGACGCGGTGGTCGCGCCAGAAGCAGGTCGTCGCGGCCGACGTGATGGTGATGCCGCGCTCTTGCTCCTGCTCCATCCAGTCCATGGTGGCGGTGCCCTCATGGACTTCGCCGATCTTATAGGACCGGCCGGTGTAATAGAGGATGCGCTCGGTCGTCGTCGTTTTGCCGGCATCGATGTGAGCCATGATGCCGATGTTGCGATAGCGGTCGAGCGGCGTGGTGCGTGCCATAACGTCGGGACCTTGTCTTTACCAGCGATAATGGGAGAAGGCCTTATTGGCCTCCGCCATGCGATGCGTGTCTTCGCGTTTCTTGACCGCGGCGCCGCGATTGTTGGCGGCGTCGAGCAGCTCGGCCGACAGCCGGTCCTGCATGGTCTTTTCCGAACGCCCGCGGGCGTGCTCGATGATCCAACGGATGGCGAGCGCCTGGCGGCGGTCCGGACGAACCTCGACGGGCACCTGATAGGTGGCGCCGCCGACCCGGCGCGAGCGCACTTCGATGGCCGGCTTCACATTGTCCAGCGCGTCGCGGAACACCTTGATCGGATCGCCCTTGGTCTTCTTCTCGATGCTCTCGAGCGCGCCGTAGACGATCTTTTCGGCGGCCGACTTCTTGCCGTCGTACATCAGCGAATTCATGAACTTGGTGAGCACGATGTCGCCGAACTTGGCGTCGGGCAGAACTTCGCGCTTCTCGGCGGAATGGCGGCGGGACATTGGATCTTCCCCTTACTTCGGACGCTTGGCGCCGTATTTCGAACGGCGCTGGCGGCGAGCGGCGATGCCCTGGGTATCCAGCGTGCCGCGGATGATGTGATAGCGCACGCCGGGCAAGTCCTTCACGCGACCGCCGCGGATCATGACCACCGAGTGTTCTTGCAGGTTATGGCCTTCGCCCGGGATGTAGCTCGTCACTTCGAAGCCGTTGGTAAGACGCACGCGGGCGACCTTGCGGAGCGCCGAGTTCGGCTTCTTCGGCGTCGTCGTGTAGACGCGCGTGCAAACGCCGCGCTTCTGCGGGCAGGCCTGCAGGGCCGGCACCTTGTTGCGGCTACCCACTTTCGCCCGCGGCTTGCGGATCAGCTGATTGATCGTCGGCATCAAACGTCCTTCATCTTCCATGCCCGCTGATCGATGGCTCGTGCATAAAGCAACAGTGGCGAGCGGGCCAAGGCCCCTCGCCTGCGAGCATTTCGGTCAGCCTACCCGGACCATGCCGGGGTGGGCTTCTGTAAGCTTTCGCTTAGGTTTTCGTGGGCCTGCGTCTAGGCTGTTCGCCTACCACCAGGCCCGAAAGAGGGCCGCATACTATTAACGCGACCCTACCCCGTCAAGCGGAAAGCCATGCCAAATCGCGGGTTTATGGCGATTTCCGATGGGCTGGAGGGCGACACGCCGGCCCGGCGCAGAACGACCGGGCCGGCGCTGAACGAATCGCCGCCTAGGAGGCGGTTTTGGCCTCCGGCTGGGGCTGCTCCGGCGGCGCCAGAGCGGCCTCTTCCTTGGCCGCCAATTCCGCCAGTTCGCGGTCGCGGTTGGCGGCAACCTCCTTGAACCGGTTCATCATGGAGCCCGTTCCGGCCGGAATCAGGCGGCCGACGATGACGTTCTCCTTGAGGCCGATCAGGCGGTCGACCTTGCCGGACACCGCGGCTTCCGTGAGCACCCGGGTGGTCTCCTGGAAGGAGGCCGCCGAGATGAACGACGAAGTCTGCAGGCTGGCCTTGGTGATGCCCTGGAGCACCGGCTTGGCGCTGGCCGGCTTGAGGCCTTCGGACTCCGCCTTGGCATTGACCTGATCGAATTCGGTGCGGTCCACCGTCTCGCCGGCCAGGAAGGTCGTCTCGCCCGCATCGGAGATTTCGACCTTCTGCAGCATTTGGCGGCAGATCACCTCGATATGCTTGTCGTTGATCTTGACGCCCTGCAGCCGGTAGACGTCCTGGATCTCGGTGACCAGATAGCTGGCCAGCGCCTCGACGCCCATGACGCGCAGAATGTCGTGCGGCACCGGGTTGCCGTCCATCAGCAAATCGCCGCGCTGCACAAAATCGCCTTCCTGGACGCTGATGTGCTTGCCTTTGGGCAGCAGGTATTCGACCGGTTCGCCGTCTTCCGGCCGCACCAAGATGCGGCGCTTCGACTTGTAATCCTTGCCGAATTCGACGCGACCGGCGATCTCGCTGATGATCGCGTAGTCCTTCGGCTTGCGCGCCTCGAACAGCTCGGCAACACGCGGCAGACCGCCGGTGATGTCGCGCGTCTTGGAGAATTCGCGCGGGATACGGGCGAGCACGTCGCCGGCATTGACCTTGGACTTGTTTTCGACGCTGAGGATCGCGTCGACCGACAGGAAGTAGCGGGCTTCGACGCCATTCGGCAGTTTGATGACCTCGCCCTTCGGATCACGCAAGGTGATGAGCGGACGCAGGTCGGCGCCCTTCGGCTGCGACTTCCAGTCGATGACGACGCGGTTGGAGATGCCGGTCGCCTCGTCGACGATCTCGCGATAGGACACGCCCTCGACCATATCGACGTAATGGGCGATACCCTCGCGCTCGGTGATGACCGGCAGAGTGTACGGATCCCATTCGGCCATCTTCTGGCCCTTGGTGACCTTTTCGTTCTCGTCGACCAGGAGACGCGCGCCATAGGGCACCTTGTGGCGTGCCTTGGTGCGGCCCGACTCGTCTTCCAGAATGATCTCGCAGTTGCGGCCCATGACCACGGGGCGACCCGAGGAGTCCATGACCACGTTGCGGTTCTTGATGACGACCTTGGCATCGAACGCCGCCTCGACGCTCGACTGCTCGGCGCCACGTTGCGCCGCGCCGCCGATGTGGAAGGTGCGCATGGTCAACTGGGTGCCCGGCTCGCCGATCGACTGGGCGGCGATGACGCCCACCGCTTCGCCGATGTTGACGATGGTGCCGCGCGCCAGATCTCGGCCGTAGCACTTGACGCAGACGCCGACCTCGGCTTCGCAGGTCAGCACCGAGCGGATCTTGACCTCTTCGACGCCGGCCTTGTCGATACGCTCGACCGCGTCCTCGTCCATCAGCTCGCCGGCCGGGACAATGACCTTGCCCGACAGGGGATCGACGACGTCGGCCGCGGGGACGCGGCCGAGGATGCGCTCGTTCAGCGGATCGATGACGTTGCCGCCTTCGATCACCGCCGTATAGGACAGGCCGCGGGTGGTGCCGCAATCCGGCTCGGAGATGATGGCATCCTGCGCCACGTCGACGAGACGGCGGGTCAGGTAACCCGAGTTCGCCGTCTTCAACGCGGTGTCGGCCAGGCCCTTACGGGCGCCGTGAGTCGAGTTGAAATACTCGAGCACGGTGAGGCCTTCCTTGAAGTTCGAGATGATCGGCGTCTCGATGATCTCGCCCGACGGCTTGGCCATCAGGCCGCGCATGCCGGCGAGCTGCTTGATCTGCGCTTCGGAACCACGCGCGCCGGAGTGCGCCATCATGTAGACGGCGTTGGGCTGCTCGCCCGCCTTGGGGAACGAGATCGCCTTCATCATCTCCTTCGAGACGAGGTCGGTGCAATGCGACCAGGCGTCGATCACCTTGTTGTATTTCTCGCCCTGGGTGATCAGGCCGTCGAGATACTGCTGCTCGTATTCCTCGATCTTCGCCAGCGTTTCGGTGACCAGCTTGGTCTTGGCCGCCGGAATGACCAGGTCGTCCTTGCCGAACGAGATGCCGGCCTTGAACGCGTTGGTGAAGCCCAGCGTCATCAGGCGGTCGCAGAAAATCACCGTCTCCTTCTGACCGCAGTTGCGGTAGACGACGTCGATGAGGTTCTGCACGTCCTTCTTGGTCAGCGTGCGGTTGATGTGGCTGAAATTCACCGCCGTGCTGCGCGGCAGGATCTCGGACAGGATCATGCGGCCCGGCGTCGTCTCGACGCGGGTCGTGATCGGCTTGCCTTCGGCGTCGATCGTCTTGTAGCGCGCCTTGATCCGCGAATGCAGCGTGACGGCGCCGGCGTCGAGAGCCTGTTCCAGCTCGCCCATGTTGGCGAACGCCATGCCCTCGCCGGGCTGCGCTTCGCGGTCCATGGTCATGTAGTACAGGCCGAGCACGATGTCCTGGCTCGGCACGATGATCGGCTTGCCGTTGGCCGGGCTGAGGATGTTGTTGGTCGACATCATCAGCACGCGGGCTTCGAGCTGCGCTTCGAGCGACAGCGGCACGTGCACGGCCATCTGGTCGCCGTCGAAGTCGGCGTTGAAGGCGGCGCAGACCAGCGGATGGAGCTGGATCGCCTTGCCTTCGATCAGCACCGGCTCGAACGCCTGGATGCCCAGGCGGTGCAGCGTCGGCGCGCGGTTGAGCATGACGGGATGCTCGCGGATGACCTCTTCGAGGATATCCCACACCTCCGGACGCTCTTTCTCGACCATGCGCTTGGCGGCCTTGATGGTGGTCGCCATGCCATAGAGCTCGAGCTTGGAGTAGATGAACGGCTTGAACAGCTCGAGCGCCATCTTCTTCGGCAGGCCGCACTGGTGCAGCTTGAGCTCGGGACCGACGACGATCACCGAACGGCCGGAGTAGTCGACGCGTTTGCCGAGCAGGTTCTGCCGGAAGCGGCCCTGCTTGCCCTTGAGCATGTCGGACAGCGACTTGAGCGGACGCTTGTTGGCGCCGGTGATGACGCGGGCGCGACGGCCGTTGTCGAACAGCGCGTCGACGGCTTCCTGCAGCATGCGCTTTTCGTTGCGCACGATAATGTCGGGCGCGCGCAGCTCGATCAGGCGCTTCAACCGGTTGTTACGGTTGATGACGCGGCGATAAAGGTCGTTGAGGTCGGATGTCGCGAAGCGGCCACCGTCGAGCGGCACGAGCGGACGCAGCTCGGGCGGGATCACCGGCACCACTTCGAGGATCATCCATTCCGGACGGGCGCCGGACTCGATGAACGCCTCGACCAGCTTGAGACGCTTCACGAGCTTCTTGCGCTTCGCTTCCGAGGTGGTCTCCCTGAGCTCGACGCGCATCTCCTGGCGCTCTTTCTCGAGATCGATGACCGAGAGCATGTCGCGCAACGCTTCGGCGCCGATCGAGGCGGCGAACGCGTCCTCGCCGTAATCGTCCTGCGCCTTGACGTACTGCTCCTCGCTGAGCAGCTCATGGCGCTTGAGCGGGGTCAGGCCGGGCTCGATGATCACGTAGTTCTCGAAATAGAGCACGCGCTCGAGGTCCTTGAGCGTCATGTCGAGCAGCAGGCCGATGCGGCTCGGCAGCGACTTCAGGAACCAGATGTGGGCGACCGGCGAGGCCAGCTCGATATGGCCCATGCGCTCGCGCCGGACCTTCGACAGCGTCACTTCGACGCCGCACTTCTCGCATGTAATTCCCTTATACTTCATGCGCTTGTACTTGCCGCACAAGCATTCGTAGTCCTTGATCGGGCCGAAGATGCGGGCGCAGAACAACCCGTCGCGCTCCGGCTTGAAGGTGCGGTAGTTGATGGTTTCGGGTTTCTTTATCTCACCGTAGGACCAGGACCGAATCCGCTCGGGGCTGGCGATCGCGATTTTCACCTGATCGAAGCTCTGAGGACCCGGGGCCTGACCGAAGATCTTCATCAACTCATTCATCAACTCTCTCCTCAATCCCATGCCCGGCCACGCCGGACGAGATATCGATACCCGGCGCAGCCGGGAGGAAGATCAGCCCGGCGCCAACCGGGCGAGACGCGGCGGAAGTATCTTCCGCCGCGTTCCGATCCTTAGTAGTCGCGCTGGTTCAACTCGACGTTGAGACCGAGCGACCGCAGTTCCTTCACCAAGACGTTGAAGGACTCCGGAATGCCCGCCTCGAACGTGTCGTCGCCGCGCACGATCGCCTCGTAGACCTTGGTGCGGCCCGCCACGTCGTCGGACTTCACCGTCAGCATTTCCTGCAGCGTGTAGGCGGCGCCGTAAGCCTCGAGCGCCCAGACCTCCATTTCGCCGAAGCGCTGACCGCCGAACTGCGCCTTGCCGCCCAGCGGCTGCTGGGTGACCAGGCTGTAGGGACCGATCGAACGGGCGTGGATCTTGTCGTCGACCAAGTGGTGCAGCTTCAGCATATAGATGTAGCCGACAGTCACTTTGCGGTCGAACTGACGTCCGGTGCGGCCGTCCATCAGCGTGACCTGGCCTGACCGGTCGAGGCCGGCCTTTTCCAGCATGACGACGATGTCCTCCTCGCGCGCGCCGTCGAACACTGGGGTAGCGACCGGAACGCCGGAGCGCTCGTTGTCCGCCAGCTCGGCGACCTGTTCGTCGCTGAGGTCGGCGATCTCGGCCTTATAGGCCTTGTCGCCATAGACGTCCTTCAGGGTCTTGCGCAGATCGCCGGCGTTCTTGTCGGTCCGCCGATAGGCATCGAGCGCCGCGCCGAGCTTGCGGCCGAGACCCGCAGCGGCCCACCCGAGGTGGGTCTCGAGGATCTGGCCGACGTTCATGCGCGACGGCACGCCCAGCGGATTGAGCACGATGTCGACCGGGGTGCCGTCCTCGAGGCACGGCATGTCCTCGATCGGCACGATGCGCGACACGACACCCTTGTTGCCGTGGCGGCCGGCCATCTTGTCGCCCGGCTGCATCTTGCGCTTCACCGCGACGAAGACCTTGACCATCTTCATCACGCCTGGCGGCAGTTCGTCGCCGCGCTGCAGCTTCTCGACCTTGTTCTCGAACCGGGCCTGGAGCTGGTTGACGCTGTCGTCGAACTGCTTCTTGAGCGCCTCGATGTCGGCCATCACCTTGTCATTCTTGATGGTGACCTGACGCAGCTGGCCGACGGTCCATTCGTCCATCGCCTGATCGGTCAGCTTGGTATCGGGCTTCATGCCCTTGGGTCCCGAAGCGGACTGACGGTTGTGCAGCAATTCGCGCAGGCGGGCATGGAAGCCACGCTCGAGAATCGCCTTCTCGTCGTCGCGGTCCTTGGTCAGGCGCTCGATCTGCTCGCGCTCGATGGCGAGCGCGCGCTCGTCCTTCTCGACGCCGCGGCGGGAGAAGACGCGCACCTCGACGATCGTGCCGGCGACACCCGGCGGCAGGCGCAGCGACGTGTCGCGCACGTCGGAGGCCTTTTCGCCGAAGATGGCGCGCAGCAGCTTTTCTTCCGGCGTCATCGGGCTTTCGCCCTTCGGCGTCACCTTGCCGACCAGGATGTCGCCCGGATGGACTTCGGCGCCGATGTAGACGATGCCGGCTTCGTCGAGGTTCTTAAGCGCTTCCTCGCCGACGTTCGGGATGTCGCGCGTGATTTCTTCCTGGCCCAGCTTGGTGTCGCGGGCCATCACCTCGAACTCCTCGATATGGATCGAGGTGAAGACGTCGTCACGCACGATGCGCTCCGACAGCAGGATCGAGTCTTCGAAGTTGTAGCCGTTCCACGGCATGAAGGCGCACAGCACGTTACGGCCCAACGCCAGCTCGCCGAGCTGGGTGGACGGACCGTCGGCGATGATGTCGCCCTGCCGCACCAGATCGCCGACGCGCACCAGAGGCTTCTGGTTGATGCAGGTGTTCTGGTTGGAACGCTGGAACTTGAGCAGGTTGTAGATGTCGACCGCGGGCGCCGCACTCGACGTCTCCTCGGTCGCGCGGACGACGATACGGGTGGCGTCGATCTGGTCGACGATGCCCGAGCGGCGTGCCACGATCGCGGCGCCCGAATCGCGCGCCACGACCTCTTCCATGCCGGTGCCGACGATCGGCGCATCGGCCTGGATCAGCGGCACGGCCTGACGCTGCATGTTCGAGCCCATGAGCGCGCGGTTGGCGTCGTCGTTCTCGAGGAACGGGATCATCGCCGCGGCGACCGAAACGAGTTGCTTCGGCGACACGTCGATCATGGTGATTTCCGACGCCGGAGACATGACGAACTCGCCGGCGCGCCGGCAGCTCACGAACTCCTGCTTGAAGCGGCCCTTGTCGTCGAGCTCGGCGTTGGCCTGGGCGATGGTGTATTTGCCCTCTTCCATGGCCGAGAGATAGACGACCTCGTCGGTGACCTTGCCGTCCTTCACCTTGCGGTACGGGCTTTCGATGAAGCCGTACTTGTTGACGCGCGCATAGGTGGCGAGCGAATTGATCAGACCGATATTCGGGCCTTCCGGCGTCTCGATCGGGCAGATGCGGCCGTAATGGGTCGGATGCACGTCGCGCACCTCGAAGCCGGCGCGCTCGCGCGTCAGACCGCCCGGGCCAAGCGCCGACAGGCGGCGCTTGTGGGTGATCTCCGACAGCGGATTGGTCTGGTCCATGAACTGCGACAGCTGCGACGAGCCGAAGAACTCGCGCACCGCGGCCGCCGCCGGCTTGGCGTTGATCAGGTCGTGCGGCATCACGGAGTCGATATCGACCGAGCTCATGCGCTCGCGGATCGCCCGCTCCATGCGCAGCAGGCCGACGCGATACTGATTCTCCATGAGCTCGCCGACCGAGCGCACGCGCCGGTTGCCGAGGTGATCGATGTCGTCGATCTCGCCGCGGCCGTCCTTGAGCTCGACCAGCACCTTGACCACGGCCAGGATGTCTTCCTTGCGCAGCACGCGCACGGTGTCCTCGACCTCGAGGCCGAGGCGGGCGTTCATCTTGACGCGGCCGACAGCCGACAGGTCATAGCGCTCGGAGTCGAAGAACAGGCCCTGGAACAACGCTTCCGCGGTTTCCAGCGTCGGCGGCTCGCCCGGACGCATGACGCGATAGATGTCGATCAGCGCTTCCTCGCGCGAGGTGTTCTTGTCGATCGCCAGCGTGTTGCGGATGTAACCGCCCACGTTGATATGGTCGATGTTGAGGGTCGGCAGTTCCTTGATGCCGGCCTTCTCGATCGCTTCCAGAATCGGCATGGTCAGTTCGTCGCCGGCCTCGGCGAAGATTTCGCCGGTGCTCTCGTCGACCAGGTCGACGGCCGTGTAGCGGCCGACCAGATCCTCGTTCGGCACCAGGCTCTCCTTGAGACCCTGATCGGCGAGCTTCTGCGCCAGGCGCGGCGTGATCTTGGTGCCGGCTTCCGCGACCACCTTGCCGGTCTTGGCATTGACCAGGTCGTGGGTCAGCTTCATGCCGCGCGCCAATTCCGGTTGGAAGGGGGCTTTCCAGCCCTTCTTCGTCGTCGTGAAGGTCACGGTCTCGTAGAAGTAGTTGAGGATGTCCTCGGGCGACATGCCGACGACCTCGCCCGGCGCCACGGTCTCGCTATTGGCCTTGCGCTCCGCGCGCAGCTTCTGGGTCGCGCCGTTGTCGAGCGCCATGAGCAGCGTGCTGACCGGCAGCTTGCGGCGGCGGTCGATACGCACATAGACCAGATCCTTGGCGTCGAATTCGAAATCGAGCCACGAGCCGCGGTAGGGAATGATGCGGGCGGCGAACAGGTATTTGCCCGACGAGTGGGTCTTGCCCTTGTCGTGGTCGAAGAACACGCCGGGCGAGCGGTGCATCTGGGAGACGATGACGCGCTCGGTGCCGTTGATCACGAAGGTGCCGTTGTTCGTCATCAGGGGCATGTCGCCCATGTAGACGTCCTGCTCCTTGATGTCGCGGATCGACCGCGCGCCGGTGTCTTCGTCGATGTCCCACACCACGAGGCGCAGGGTCACCTTGAGCGGCGCCGCATAGGTCATGCCGCGCTGCTGGCATTCCTCGACGTCGTACTTGGGCTCCTCGAACTCGTATTTGACGAATTCGAGCGTGCCGCGATCGGAAAAATCGCGGATCGGGAATACCGAACGGAACACCTCGTGCAGACCCGAGTTCTCTCGCTCATGCGAGCGGACATTGATCTGCAGGAACTGATCATAGGATGTTTTCTGCATCTCGATCAGATTGGGCATCGCGACCACGGAGGGGATACGACCGAAGTTGATGCGGATGCGCTTACGACCGGTATAGGATTTCGCCATTACTGCTCCTCATGCGCTCGGGGGACACGGCCCCCATGGCAATTCGTCTCAATGCGCTTTCGCGCCGGCCTGCGGAACGACACGTTCCGCAAATCCGGGCGGGCTGGCCCGCCACCGCGGATGTCCGCGGCTCATGCACTGGCCTCGGAGAAAACCGAAGCCGAAAAATTGTCCGTCCATGTCGAATTCCGCTTTCGGAATTCCGCCCGGGACCGGCTCGGACGTAAGCTCGAAGAGGCGGGCGGGATGACGGCCGATGCCGCCATCCCGCCGCCGAACGGCAGCCGTGTTACTTGATCTCGACTTTGGCGCCGGCTTCCTCCAGCACCTTTTTGATCTTCTCGGCTTCGTCCTTGTTGACGCCTTCCTTGACCGGCTTCGGCGCGCCCTCGACCAGGTCCTTGGCTTCCTTGAGGCCGAGACCGGTGATGGCACGCACTTCCTTGATCACGTTGATCTTCTTGTCGCCGGCGGCGGCGAGGATCACGTTGAACTCGGTCTGCTCCTCGGCGGCGGGAGCAGCGGCGCCCCCACCGGCGGCGGCGACCGCGACCGGCGCGGCAGCGGACACGCCCCACTTCTCTTCGAGAAGCTTGGACAGTTCCGCCGCCTCAATGACGGTCAGTTTCGAAAGATCATCAACAAGACGCTGTAAATCAGCCATTTCTATCTCCTAAAGGCTTGAACTTCGATTTTCGGGACAGCCCACTCAGGCTGCCTCACCCTTGTCTGCTTTGGCGCGAAGAACGCGGGCCAACTGGCCTGCCGGCGCCTGCAACACACCAGCGATGCGAGTCGCGGGCGTCTGCAGCATGCCGAGAAACTTTGCCCTGAGCTGATCCAGCGAGGGCAAGGTGGCCAGAGACTTGATGCCGGCGGCATCGAGCATCTGTCCGTTGAGCGCGCCGCCAACGATCTCGAGCTTTTCGTTGGTCTTGGCGAACTCGACGGCCACCTTCGCCGCTGCCACAGGATCCGTCGACAGCGCGATGGCGGTCGGGCCTTTGAACAGCGGCTTCAGTTCCGCAAACTTCGTACCTTCAAGGGCGAGACAGGCGAGCCAATTCTTCGTCACTTTGTAGCCGGCTCCGGCCTTCAACATCTTGCGGCGCAGATCTGTCAATTCCGCGACGGTAAGACCGCTTTGACGGGTGACCACCACGAGGGTGGCCCCGGCGAAGCGTTCGTGAAGGGAGGAGACCTGCGCGCTCTTTTGCGATCGGTCCACTATCGTCTCCGATGCTTGGGCCCCGAACCGCCGCCGCCCGAATTGGGTGACGGATGCGCGGAGCACCGTTGCACAGGACCCGGGACAAGACCCCGCGGGTCCATTCCCCTGTCCCAGAAGTTCAAGCCCACGACCGGCGGATGCCCGCCGAGAATGGGTTCGATCTGTCTGCGCAGGCGGGTTACCCCCTTAAGTGCGGCCGGCGAACCGGACCGCACACCCACGGTCTTGGACAGGCGGACGGCCGCTTGCGCGACCATCCTACTGACCGCTCAAACCTGGCGAACCACGCTTGAGCGGAACCATTGCGACCCGGCGCTCAATGCGCCAGGCTCGAAACTTCCAACTTCACGCCCGGCCCCATGGTCGAGCTGATGCTCACCTTCTTCACGAAGGTGCCCTTCGCACCGGCGGGCTTGGCCTTGATGATGGCGTCGAAGAAGGCGCGCACGTTCTCGGCGATCTGATCCTCCGAGAAACTCGCCTTGCCGACGCCGGCATGCACGATGCCGGTTTTCTCGGCGCGGAATTCGACCTGGCCGCCCTTCACCTCTTTCACCGCCTTGGCGACGTCCGCCGTGACGGTGCCGAGCTTCGGGTTGGGCATCAGGCCGCGCGGGCCGAGCACCTTACCGAGGCGGCCGACCACGCCCATCATGTCGGGCGTCGCGATGACGCGATCGAATTCGATCTCGCCCTTGGTGACCTTCTCGGCCAGATCTTCGGCGCCGACGACGTCGGCACCGGCCTTCTTGGCTTCCTCGGCCTTGTCGCCCTTGGCGAACACGGCGACGCGGACGGTCTTGCCGGTGCCGTTGGGCAGGCTGACCACGCCGCGCACCATCTGGTCCGCGTGACGCGGATCGACGTCGAGGTTGATGGCAATCTCGATCGTCTCGTCGAACTTCGCCTTGGGCGCGCCCTTGACCATCTTCACCGCAGCGGTGAGCGGATAGAAGGCGTCACGGTCGATGTTCTCGTAGCCTTTACGAAGGCGCTTTCCTGCTTTTGCCATGACGCTTACTCCGTAACCTCGATGCCCATGGACCGGGCGGATCCGACAATCATCTTCATCGCGGCGTCCTCGTCGTTGGCATTGAGATCGACCATCTTCTTCTTGGCGATCTCACGCACCTGCGACATGGTCACCTTGCCGACGAAGTCCTTACCGGGATTCTTCGAGGCCGAGGTCAGCTTCGCGGCCTGCTTCAGGAAGTAGGAAGCGGGCGGCGTCTTGGTGATGAACGTAAAGCTGCGGTCCTGGTAGACCGTGATCACCACCGGAAGCGGCATGCCCGGCTCCAGGCTCTGCGTCTGAGCATTGAAGGCCTTGCAGAACTCCATGATGTTGACGCCCTGCTGGCCCAGGGCGGGACCGATCGGCGGCGACGGATTCGCCTTGCCTGCCGGCACCTGCAGCTTGATGTAGCCAGTGACTTTCTTCGCCATAACACTCCTCAACGAGTTGCGCGGTGCGGCTCCCCATGGTCTTAAGGAGAAGGCCTCCCGCACGGGTGGGGCAACGGCCCCGAAAACGCGTCATGCGACGCGAAACGAAACGCGACGGTCAGATTGAACGAAATCCACGAAGCCCGGCCGATGCCGAGGCTTAAAGCTTTTCCACCTGGGAATACTCGAGCTCCACCGGAGTCGAGCGGCCAAAGATCGACACTGCCACTTTCAGGCGCGCCCGCTCTTCGTCCACTTCCTCCACGTAGCCATTGAACGACTGGAACGGCCCGTCGCTGACCCGCACCTGCTCGCCGATCTCGAAGGTGATCGACGGCTTCGGCCGCTCGATGCCTTCCTGGACCTGGCGCAGGATGCGCTGCACTTCCGCCTCGGTGACCGGCGACGGCTTGCCGCGGCCGCCGAGAAACCCGGTGACCTTCGGCGTGTTCTTGACCAGGTGCCAGCTCTCGTCGGTCATTTCCATCTTGGCCAGCACGTAGCCCGGGAAGAACTTGCGCTCGGCCGAGACCTTGGCGCCGCGCCGCACTTCCACCACTTCCTCGACGGGCACGAGAACCTCGTCGAACTTGTCGGCCATGCCCTTTTGGCCTGCCTGCTCGCGAATCAATTCGGCGACCTTCTTCTCGAAGCCGGAGTAGACGTGGATGACGTACCAATGCTTGGTCATGGGATTAAGCTCCAAGGCCCATGATCAGACGCACGATATAGTGCAGCACTTGATCGAGCACAAAGAAAAACACGGCGGCAAGAAACACCATCACGAACACCATGCCGGTGCTGATGAGGGTTTCCTTGCAACTCGGCCAGGTCACTTTCGCGACTTCCTGGCGAACCTGGTGGATGAACTCAAAGGGTGACGTCTTCGCCATGCTCTAACTTTGCTTTCCTGCGCCGCTCATCGTCCGTAACTACCGCCCACTCATCAACACAGTCTCATGCGATCGCCGTCTCATGCGCCCCCGCCTCGCCTGCCAGTCGAGTGACGGGGCGATGGCAGGAGTGGAGGGGATCGAACCCCCAACCCCCGGTTTTGGAGACCGGTGCTCTACCAGTTGAGCTACACTCCTATGTCGCCGGCCCACTTGAAACCAAATGGTCTCGCCCCAAATGGTCTCGCCGATGAGATGCCGGCGCCCGGCGAGGCCTTGCGGCCAACCGGGCGTCGAGCGAACGGATGTGGGACATCCGTCCCGTGCGGTGCGCTCCTTGTCGTTGCGCCTGACCTAACCTGCCTGCTCTACTCGATGATCTTGGCGACGACACCGGCGCCGACGGTGCGGCCGCCTTCGCGGATGGCGAAGCGCAGGCCCTCGTCCATGGCGATCGGCGCGATCAGCGTCACCACCACGCTCACGTTGTCGCCCGGCATCACCATCTCGGTGCCCGCCGGCAGCTCGACCTGACCCGTCACGTCCGTCGTGCGGAAGTAGAACTGCGGACGGTAGTTCGAGAAGAACGGCGTGTGACGGCCGCCCTCTTCCTTGGTCAGGATGTAGGCCTCGGCCTGGAACTTGGTGTGCGGCGTGATCGAGCCCGGCTTGGCCAGAACCTGGCCGCGCTCCACTTCCTCGCGCTTCGTGCCGCGCAACAGAACGCCCACGTTGTCGCCCGCCTCGCCCTGGTCCAGCAGCTTGCGGAACATCTCGACGCCCGTGCACACCGTCTTGGTCGTCGCCTTGATCCCGACAATCTCGATTTCGTCGCCGACCTTCACGATGCCGCGCTCGATGCGGCCCGTCACCACCGTGCCGCGGCCCGAGATCGAGAACACGTCCTCGATCGGCATCAGGAACGGCTTGTCCTTCGGACGCTCAGGCTGCGGGATGTAGCTGTCGACCGCCTCCATCAGCTTGAGGATCGCACCCCGGCCGATGTCCGACGTGTCGCCTTCCAGCGCCTTCAGCGCCGAGCCCTGGATGATCGGGATCTTGTCGCCCGGGAACTGGTAGCTCGACAGCAGCTCGCGAACCTCCAGCTCGACCAGGTCCAACAGCTCCGGGTCGTCCACCATGTCGACCTTGTTCATGAACACCACGAGCGACGGCACGCCGACCTGGCGCGCCAGGAGGATGTGCTCGCGGGTCTGCGGCATCGGGCCGTCCGCCGCCGACACCACCAGGATCGCGCCGTCCATCTGCGCCGCGCCCGTGATCATGTTCTTCACGTAGTCCGCGTGGCCCGGGCAGTCGACGTGCGCGTAATGCCGGTTCGCCGTCTGATATTCCACATGCGACGTCGAGATCGTGATGCCGCGCGCCTTCTCTTCCGGCGCCTTGTCGATCTGGTCATACGCCGTGAACGTCGCGCCCCCCAACTCCGCCAACACCTTCGTGATCGCAGCCGTCAACGTCGTCTTGCCGTGGTCAACGTGGCCGATCGTCCCCACGTTGCAATGCGGTTTGTTCCGCTGAAACTTTTCCTTGGCCATTTGTCAGTCCTGAGGATTAAGTCGTTAGAGGAAGTGGTCTCGGTGAAACGCATCGATCAGTCGGCTATGGATCCGGCATCGGACTCCGCTCGTTTCACACCAGGCGGACCCGGCGTGGGATTGGAGCGGGTGATGGGAATCGAACCCACGTAGCCAGCTTGGAAGGCTGGAGCTCTACCATTGAGCTACACCCGCCTGATCCGGCCTATTCGTTAATCCTTCCGTTCCTTGCGCCCAACCGATCCCGCCGCCTCCGATACGCCCGCCGGTGCGACGGCCGCGTGGTGGAGGGGGAAGGATTCGAACCTTCGAACGCTGACGCGGGCAGATTTACAGTCTGCTGCCTTTAACCACTCGGCAACCCCTCCGCTGCGACGTGACAAGCCGGCGGAACGGAGTGCGCACTATGAGGATTTACCTTTTAATGTCAACCGCAAATCAAGTGCATAGCGCCCCTGCGCGCCCGTCCGTTCGGAGCGGCGAGAAGAGAGCTTGCAACTTGTTTTGAGGAACGGAATATAAGGACGATCATGGCCAAGCGCAAGCACCCCGGCGGCCCTTCCGGCCGCCCGTCCTCCCGTTCCGACCGTTCGGGCCCTTCAACCTCCGGCTCTTTCTCCGACCGTCCTTCGTATTATGGCAAGGGCGGTCCCAAACCGCGTATGGCCAAAGGCGCCCACGGCAAACCCGCCGGCCGGCCGGCCTTCGGCCGTGGCGAAGGCGGCGGCGCGCGCGACGACCGGCCGGCCTTCGGCAAGCGGCCCGGCAAGGCACCGTTCCGTCACGGGCACAGCGGAAATCCGGCCCACGGGGAAGCCGGCTCCCGCTTCACGAAGCCCGCCGCACGGACGGGTGCGGCCCATGGCGAGGCCGCGCCACGCTTGAAAAGGCCGGCCGCAAGGGATCACGCCAGCCACGGCGAGGCCGCCCCGCGCTTCAATTCCCTCAGTCAGGATGCCCGTTCCGCCCCGGTTTCGCGCAAAGCGCGGCCTGACCATGGTTCCGACCGCCGTTCCGCCGCCTCGGACGCCACAGCCGCGCCCCGTGCCACGCCGGCCTCCCGCCCGGGCCGGCCGGGGCGCAATCAGGTCTGGCTCTATGGCCTGCATGCGGTGAAAGCCGCCCTGGCCAATCCGCGCCGGCGCCATCATCGGCTGCTGCTGAGCGACGAAGCGGCCGAGACGCTGCGCGGTGACGCCAGTGTTGCCAATATTCTGGGCGAGCTCGCCGTGGAGGCGTCGAACCGCGACGGGATCGGCCGGCGTGCTGCCGCCCGGTGCCGTCCATCAGGGCGCCGCCCTGCTCTCCGAGCCGCTGACCGACGTCGCCCTGGAGGATGTGCTCGACCGTGCCGCCGAGGCGGAAAAATCCGTCGTCCTGGTGCTCGACCAGGTGACCGATCCGCAGAATGTCGGCGCCATCCTGCGCTCGGCCGCCGCCTTCGGCGCCGACGCGGTGCTGGTGCCCGACCGCCATGCCCCGCCGGAAACCGGCGCCCTGGTCAAGGCGGCATCGGGCGCGGTGGAAATCGTGCCGCTGGTGCGTGTGATCAATCTCGCCCGCGCGCTCGAGGAGCTGAAGAAGGCGGGCTTCTGGATCGCCGGGCTCGACGGCCAGGCGCCCCAGACGCTGGCCGCCGCCGACATGACCGGCAAAGTGGCGCTGGTGCTCGGCGCGGAGGGCGAAGGCCTGCGCCGGCTGACGCGCGACCATTGCGACATTCTCGTGCGCCTGCCGATCTCGGAGCGCATGGAGAGCCTGAACGTTTCCGCCGCCGCCGCGGTCGCGCTCTATGAATTGGCGCGCAAGGCGTGACGCCGATCGGCCGGCACGGCGTGAATGCGCATCGGCGCGTGGGCCGAAGGCGAGGCGCAGAGTGGCGCGCGGCAGCGAGGCCGCGAAACCGCGGACGGCGAATGGTAACGCGACGGCCAGATTCTCCAGGCACACTGGACGCGCGAGTCCGCGAGGTTTAAAAACGCCGCCGCGGGACCTTGCATCCCTGCCCGTCACGGCGCCGGCTTAGCTCAGTTGGTAGAGCACCTGATTTGTAATCAGGGGGTCGGGGGTTCGAGTCCCTCAGCCGGCACCACAATGAAGTCAAGGATTTAAGTAGGCCGCACGGCGCATTACGACGCGCTGCCGATCGTCATTTTGCTAATGTTTTTGCTAATACACAGGCACATTTCGAAATGAGCATCAAATTAACCTATTGCAGCGCTGTCTATTGACCCAAGCAAAGCGTTGCTAATGGTACGGCGTTGAGTAGGGGGGACAATGGCGAAAAAAATTCTCGTGGTTGAAGACAACGAGATGAATATGAAGCTCTTCAGCGATGTTCTAGAGAGCCGAGGCTATGACACAACGCGTGCCTATAGCGGGATGGCCGCGCTCCAACTGGCGCGAGCCCACGATTGGGACCTGATCATTTTGGACATCCAGCTTCCGGATATGTCAGGACTGGAGGTGGCCCGCTCGATCAAGGACCATCCATTTCTTAAGCCTGGCCCTATTCTCGCCGTCACGGCCTTTGCCATGAAGGGCGATGAAGAAAAGTTTCGAGCCGCCGGATGCGACGCCTATATGGCAAAGCCCGTCAGAATAACGGAGTTCAGTGAACTGGTCGAAAAGTTGCTGGCCGACAGTGAGAACCCATCCGAGCGTCCCGACCTGTCGGACACTGATGGAGATGCGGCCAAACGCCGTTGATGTGGTTGACAATCGGGCTCAGCTGCTGCGTCACCGATGAGCCACATCTACCGCTTTGACGAAAGCTTGGGTGACGGGCGATCGCGGCACCGGATGCTGACTATCGAAGTCCGTGAATTAGATGAACCTAGTGCTCGCGCGGACGTATGCGAGACGGTCCTTGATGGACTGGATAACGCGCAGGGCTTCCTGCGGGTCGTCCCCCAACACTCCGCAGGCCACCTCTAAGCCGTGTAATAGCTGATCTAACTCATCTCGCAGTGACTGTGAAGCATAAGGGGACAACGACGCTATTTCTCGCATGTCACACCATAACCCCAATGGTGCGCGCTGTGTGGACTATTAGCCGTTCACACGCGGTCGGTCGACACGGTCACGATCAATAGTTTACGGAAAGATACAGCAATCTCGTGCCACCTGTGCCGTCCGAGGGAAGGCCCACGTGGCTGGCTTCTTCTTACCCCATGACGAAAAACGTCAGTTTTAGCGCCGACATGCCACAAAACTGTCAAGTGCGCTTGGCAGTTACCCACAGCGACAATCTCCTGAATAATTCACACCACCACGATCTGACGACAGACGGCTCTGGCGAGGCGCGACCGCGTACGGATTCGGCTGGCGTGAACCGCGACCCGTGATTTGCGTTCGACGAACATCGAGTCAAATACAGGATGTGAGATGTCGAAGACGATCTTGATTGTCGAGGATAATGGATTGAACATGCGGTTGCTGTGCGACGTTCTGGAGAACGACGGTTTTCGAACGCTCAGCGCGATGAATGGCGCGACCGCGTTAAGTCTGACGCGCGAACATCGTCCAGACCTCGTCCTCATGGATATTCAGCTGCCCGATGTATCGGGGCTGGAAGTGACCCGTTGCATCAAACGGGATCCGTCGCTGCGGCACATTCCCGTGGTCGCGGTGACGGGATTTGCCATGCAAGGCGACAAAGATCGCATTTTGGGAGAGGGATGCGACGGCTATATGTCCAAGCCGATCGCGATCGTCGACTTCTTGGAAACGGTCGAGCGATTTGTAAATCGGGCCAGGTGGCCCGCCGAGGATATCACACCACTGAGTGGAGTTCCTTGTTAGGCGGCAGCCGCTCCGGTGCTGTCCCGCAAGCCCATCACGACCTCCGCGCCGGGATGGACTAATTGAAGGCCGACGATGGCCAAGTCGCGTCTCGACGCTGCGGCGAACCGGAAGGGGCCGCTGAATGAGACGCCGGAAGTCACCGGAGGGCCCACGATAACCATCAGGACATTCTTCGACGCCACGGAGCGTCGCGGTATCTCGGACGTTATCTCCGAAGAGAGGCTGGTCGCGCCCATCGACCCTATGGGCATTCGCCGTAGGAGACCGGGATGAAGCTCATCGCCCTGCTCGCCACCACGCTCCTTGTCGCCGCCTGTGCCAACACCCAGACCCCGTCGTCGACGGCTTCGCGCACGGTGCGCGCCGAGGCGCCTCAGCCATCAGCGGAGGTGCGCGACGCCCAGAACCGCCTTCGCACGCTCGGCCTCTATGACGGCGCGGCGGACGGCCTTTGGGGTCCGGAAACTCAGGCCTCGGTGGAGCGCTTCCAGCGCAGCCAGGGGATACCGATCTCGGCGCGGCTCGATGGTGCGACGGTCAGCGCGCTACGCGACGCGGATGCGGCGCCGATCTCGATCACCGATCGGACCGACGTGCGCACGATTCAGAACCGGTTGCGCCAGCTCAATTTCTATAACGGCCCCGCAGACGGCGTCTCGGGTACGGGAACCCAGGTCGCGCTCGAGAACTTTCAGCGCGCCCGGGGCCTGCAGGTCGGCCAAGTGACCCGCGCGAGCGTTGCCGCCATGGGACTCGACGTATCCACATTTCCCACGCGGACCGCGGGTGCCAACCAGAGCGCGCCGGCTGGCGCAACTTTCGCCGGCAGCACGCTCGACCGGGGCGTCGTTCGCGGCATCCAGCTGAAGCTGCGCCAGAATGGATTCTATTCGGGCGCGATCGACGGCGTGTGGGGACCACGGACCGAGGCGGCCTTGAGCCGCTTCCAACGGAGCCGCGGGATCGACGCTACCGGCCAACTCACGCCGACGACGATTTCGGCGCTCGGCCTCGACCCGAACAACCTGGCGGCGAGCGCCGCGTCGGTTCGCTGACGCGTGCTCGGAGGAGCCTGATCACCGCCGCTTCGTCGCCGCGATCGCCATTTTCACCACCGCCGGCGAGGCGCGCGACATGTCGGCAACGATCTTCTCGACCTCCTCGCCGCTGACGAATTCGTATTCGAAATTCATCTTCTCGGCGGTGGCGATGAACTCCGGATCCTTCATGGTATCGGCGAAGGCCTGACGCAGGACGGCGAAGCGGTCGGCGGGGATGTCGGGCGGTCCGGCGACGGGACGGCCCATCACTTGGCGCGCGAACAGCAGCTTGAGCACCTCGCGCTCGTCGTCGTTGCGCGCCAGATCGAGCACCAGCGGCACGTTCGGCAAATCGGGATGCTTGCGCAGGCCGAACTGCACGAAAGGAATCGCCTGGCCCGAGGTGAACCATTCGCCGCGGCGCTGCTTCGCGGTGCCCCACGACCAGCCGCAGCGCGCGTTGCCCTCGCCTTGCTCGAAGGCGAGGTCCATCTTGGTGCCGTCGCCGAAGCCGGTGATCAGCCGGAACTTGGCGTCGAACATGTTCATCAGGATGGTCGGGAAGATGCCGGTATCGTCGGTGATGTTGCCGACGATCATCATCAGTTCGTGCTTGGTCGCGTCGTCCCAGGTACGCACCGGCGCAGTATGCCATGCGGCGCAGATGCTGACCTCGTTGTTCAGGCTGCCGATCCATTTAAGCCGCGCCGGATCGAATTGAGCATTCTCGTTGGCGAGCATCGGCTCCATGGGTGCCGCGCGGTTGAACAGGCCGATCACCGTGCCGTCGCGCGGCGCGCGGTTATAGAGATGATTGACCGCGATCAGGCTGCCGGCGCCCGGCATATGCTTGATCAAGACATTGGGATTACCCGGCATGTTTTTGCTGAAGGCGCTGCGCAACAGCTGGGCATAGGCGTCGTAGCCCGCGCCAGGCGCGTAACCGACGATGAGGTCGATGGTCTTGCCCTTGTAGAAGTCGGCGGGCGATTGGCCGGCTGTCGATTGCGTCGTGGATTGAGCGCCGGCAGTGGCCGACGCCAGGATCGTCAGCACGGCGACAGAGCAGGTCAGAAGTGCACGCAAAGCGAAATGCATGTTCGTCTCCCCCATTTGCCCCGCGGCTCGATCACCGCCTCCCGAGCGGGTGCGGCCGCGTTATTGACGCGCATTGCAGCACGCGGGCACCCGGCCCGCAAAGCGAAATATCGTCATCGTCAGAGCGGGCACCGGCGCGCGCCGCCGCAGGGCGTGGACACGCGCCCAGCGCAGACGAGACTGTCCACTGGGCCCACTCAACAGCTCCTCACGGCTCGGGCAAAAGAAAGTCGGCGGACGCCAGTGCGCGGCTTCCTACCCGAACCTGGCGCGTGATGACTGCGCGCGCGGAGAGGATTTTCGAACTCTTCGCAGAGCGCCCGAGCGGTCTTTGCCAGTGGCATGCTTGGAACCGGCTTCCCGTCCTGGGACAGAACCGATTTCAACGGCCCTCGCCATGTCGCGCGCCTGCGCTGGAATACCAGCAACGGCGGACTGGCCGGCAACGTGGCGGAGCGCCCGCCCCGCCAGCGATCCCGAATCGTGATTCTCGTCCGAAGCGTGGACACGCTGCCGCACGAGGCGCGTTTCGGGCGATCCTACCTAAGCCCTTGCGCTGTCGCATCTTTGCCGCGCGGGAAGCGCCACGCTCGTATCCGCACGGAGCGGCCAAATGGAACCAAGTTGGCCGGCCACCATTTACTAGGCGGCGGATGGGGCAGCCCTGCTCGCAATCGTGGGACACTGTAAAATGCGTATTCTGATCGTCGAAGACGAAGCGATCATCGCTTTGGAAATCGATGCCATTCTGACCGACACCGGCCACAGCGTGGTGGGGATCGCGCGTGACGTGGCGACCGCTCTCGCCATTGCCGCCGCCCAGCGGCCGGACCTCGCGCTGGTCGATCTCAACCTCGCCAATACGGCCTCCGGCGCGATCGCCGCGCGTCACTTGTTGGAGATGTACGGGGTGCCAGTCATCTTCGTGTCGGGCAACCCGACCGATTGCCGGCGAGTCGGTCTGCAGGCCGGTGCCCTCGGCTGCCTCAGCAAGCCGTTCAACGATGCCGAGCTGGTCCAGGCGATTGCCACCGCGCGAGCCCTGATCGCCGGTCAGCCTTTGGATCGGTCTGCGGGAGCGCTCGAACTCTATCCGTGATGCACGCGCCGCCGGCCACTGCTGACGTTCGCCGCGTCGTTGCATCCACCTATTGCGCGGGACGTCCGTCTTAGTCGCCACGCAATGATAATCAATCCCGCCGCCGCATTTTTGCCAAGATTCACCGCGCAGCCATCGCGAGCGACGCAATTTTTTTTCACCCGTTCCCTAGACATTTCCGCGGGTTCCCGAGAAACGCGGCGTTGTTCCAGGAACAATTGGAGCGGGCAACCATTGGATTGGGTGAGTGCTGACGGAAAGCACACCCACAGAAGGAGATTGATTGATGTTAAAGGCAACAGCCCTCATCGCCGGTTCACTTTTCCTCGGCGTGTCGAGCGCGGCGATCGCCGATAGCCCGCAGCAACTGGCGCAGGCCCAAATGCAAAACCGCAGCCAGCTCGATCAGGATTATCAGAATCGCCTGCGGGCGGCGAAGACACCGGAAGAACGCGCCCGCATTCAGGCGGAGTATGACCGTCATATGCAGCAAGGTGCCGTTCCGGATTCGGGCAGCACCGTCCGCACCGCGCCGGGCACAGCCGGCAGCGGCACGGTGCCCTCCGATCCTTCGAGCCGCAAGTCCCAGACAATTCCGGGGCAGAGCCCTGGCGGTGGCGGGGACGTGCCGCGCGGCCAAAACGACTAACACTCACGCGTAAGGAAGCCCAACCAATCGTCGGGTCTTCCGCTCAGCGCACCGGGCGATTCGCGTCGCCCGGTGTTTGCTTTTTTTGCCAGCGTCGGTCCTCGCGGATAGCGATCCGGTTGTGCAACCTCCCGGACGGATCGAGCGTTTAACAGACGGCAGACATGAATTGCGCGCGCGGGATGCGCGATCTCGGATTTGCGCCGCCCGCCATCCGTGGAGGTATGCAGATGGAAAACCCGGGCTGTTACCGCTTGTCTCGCGACGGCGATCAGTGGGTCGCGACGGGTCCCACCTTTGTCAGTTATGCCGCGAGTCCCGTCGGCCGGGGCGGCAACTACCAAGAGGCCATCGAGGATCTGATGGGCAAGCCGCCGTTCGAAGCCTGGCTGCGCGAGTCGGGTCAATCGCGGCCGTCGCTCGCCGATTTCGTCATCGACGACTGCCCGCCCGAAAATATCGCCCGCGACGAATCGATTGCCGAGATCATCAAAGGAGAAGTCGGCAACATCGTACCGTTGCGTAACGGCGAACGCGCCAGAGGTTAGTCTCGACTCCGACAGAATACGGCGTGTAAGGCGCGGGACGCGCTTACCCGCGGGCCATGGTCGCCGCGGGAATCTGGATATTGCAGACGAGGCCGCTATCGGCCCAGTCCAATGCCACAGCGCCGTCGAGTTGATCCTCGATTGTCCGTTTGATGACGCTCATGCCGAATCCATCCCGGCGCGGGGTCTGTCGGAGGCGGGCGGGGCCCGTCTCGGTCCAGCACAAGCGGAGAGCGCCATTCTCAACCTGCGACCAGGTGACGGAAACCTGGCCATCAGGGTGAGCGAGAGCGCCGTGCTTGACGGCATTGGTCGTCAGCTCGTGCAGCACGATCGCGAGGGATTGGGCGACGTTCGGCACGAGGGCGACCGTAGGGCCGTCGATCCGCACGCGCGTCTCGCTATCGGTGCGATAGGCAGCCACCTCTTCTTCCGCCAAGCGCTTCAGGTCGGCGCCTTCCCAGCGGCTCTCGGACAGCAGCGTGTGCGCATTGGCCAACGCGGAGATACGTCCGAGTATGGTGGCGGCGAAATCCTTCGGGGTATCGGCCTGGGTGAAGCGCACCATGGCCTGGATCACCGCCAGCATGTTCTTGGAGCGGTGGTCGACCTCACGCGCCAGCAGCTCCATACGCTGTTCGGCCTGTTTCCGCGCCGTGATGTCCACCAGCATGTTAACCGCGCCCACCAGCTTCCCGCTGCCGTCATGCAGCGGCGTCGGGTAGGGCGCGAACGACAGGCGCGTGCCGTCCGGCCGTTCCGCGATCGCTTCCGGACCACGGATTACGCGGTCTTCCTTCAAGGCCACCGCCATCGGACATTGATCGTGGGGCAGCGGCGTGCCGTCCGGCCGGTAAAGTTTCCAGGTCACGCACCACTCGTCGCTGCCAAGCTCCGGACGGCGGCCCGACAGGTCGATGGCGGCCTGATTGTAAAATGTGATGCGCCCGTCCGCATCGGTCGTGTAAATGGCCGCCGGCAACGCCTCGAGCAGATCGTGAAACCACCGTTCGCGCTCCTGCAAGGCTTGCTCGGCGCGTTTCAGCTCGGTCACGTCATGAAAGCAGTTGATCGCGCCGATAATCTGGCCGTCGGCATCCCGGATCGCGTCGATGTGGACCATCACGGTGACGCGCGATCCGTCCGGCCGCTCGATGACGGCTTTGCTGCCATCCACTCGGTTGCCGGTTTTCAGCACCTGCACGATCGGAAGTTGGTCGTGCCGGACATGCCGTCCATTGGTGTCGATTATTTTGTCCGCGCCGCAAAACATCTCGCCGTCTTCAAGACGGGGCGTGCGGCCCCACAGGTCGGTGGCGCGCGTATTGAACCAACGGATACGGCCGTCCACGCCACAGGCGTAGATCGCCAGGGGTAGCATCTCGATCAGGCGCGGCGGTGCTTCCAGAATCCGGGAAGGATCGTCGAAGTACCCAAGTGGGCTTAACGGTATGACGTTGCTCGACATTCCAGAGAATCCCCTGTGCTGACGTCAGAATCTAACGTTCAAGCCTCGTAGTTGCTCACTATATACCGTAAATTTCGCCGCCGTTACCCTGACGCCGCCTCGCCGTAATGAACATCTCAATAATTATCAACACGTTACGCCATTCTCGGCCGTGTGAAATTGATGAGCAGCACCGCAGCCCAGCTCAGCGGCGGCTGAGCAATCCCGACGGGTCGGCATTAAACCGGCCGCTGGTCTCTCCATTGACGGTGCCTTGCTCCAACCAATCGAACGACAGCCGGTGCAGCAGGCTGCGCTGCATTTCCCATTGAGCAAAATGCGAGGCGCAGGCGATTTCGACCAGCGCCTTGCGATCGGACCCGAGGTCGTCGAACAGGTCGCGGTTCGCCGGCAGCAGCCGTCGTTGGCGCCGATCAGAACCAGCGCCGGCTGGCTTCAGGGCGCCGGCGGTCGCCCCGTTCCAGCCCCAATAGCTGCGCGTCGGTCCGCGCAAGCCGCCCCAGACGGCGCTGACCGGATCGGACGCCATGCAAAGCCGCCAAGCAGATCCTGAATGCCCGGCGCCACTTGGCGCTCGCAGGTGATCGCCGGGCCCCAGCGCTCTTCGTCCATGCCGCGCTTGGTTTGCAGGATCATCGGAAAGCCAGGCGCGGGAAGCCGGCGGGGCGGCTTGCTCTCGCCGTCGCGCGCATAATTGGACGAGGCATAGATGACGAGCTTCGCCACCTTCTCCGGATGGCGCGCCGTGTAGCTGCCGACGCGGCAGCCGCCGCCCGACCAGCCGAGCAGGCAAATTCGATCGACGCCGCGTAAACGCCGGATGAAATCCACGACGCGGTCGATGTCGTCGGATTCGCTGTCGCTGGTCACGAGTTGGACCGGATTGCGCGGCGCGGCCGGCGCGGCGAGCACGTGTGGCACCAGCAACGGCTGCTGGGCCGGGTCGAGATTGCGCGGGTCGTCCATCAGCGGACGGCTCGACCGGCCGTAGCCGGTCATGTCCATGGCAAACACATCCCAGCCCTGCCGCGCCAGGGCGTCCATCCAACTGTAATCCTCGTGGGGAAAATCGAACGCCAGGTCGGATGGCCAGAAGCCGCCATGCACCATGAGCACGATCCGATCGCCCGCCTCCCGGATATCGGCGCGGACTTTTTCGCGCACGAAGAGCTTGACGGGCTGCCCGGCGATGGCGGGCGCGGTGGAAATATGGTCGAGCAGCCGATCGGTGGTGAGAATATCGCTTGCCGTCATTGTCCCTTCGCGTCTTTCCGCACCGGCCAGCGCCGGCATCGATTCGTCTTGCCGCAACTCTCCCACAGGAGGCCTAACAGCACCCCCCACCTAACCTCCCCCACAAGGGGGGAGGAACAGTAAATTTGATTCCGCGCTACTTCCTTCCCCCTCCGCAGTCACTCCCTCCCCTCCACCGTTACTCGATCCCCTCCACAGCCACTCCCTCCCTCCCCCAGTCACTCCCTCCCCCTCGATGGGGAGGGTCGGGGTGGGGGTGAACCGCACACCGCCTTCGCCGCAAGCTGCGATGCATTTCTCTCGCGTCAAACGGAGGCAAGGTTCGCCCGGCGGTCATTAGTCCCTCCCCCTCGACGGGGGAGGGTCGGGGTGGGGGTGAGACGCGACTTAGCACGTGGCATATCATCGGCCGCTCGCTTTCGTGTTGAGTTCGGGCGGCGCGCCGGGCAATTCTAGGGCGGCGACCGTCCCACCAGGTAGAAAGATCGTTTCCCATGCGTATCGGCACGCCGCTCAGCCCCCTCGCCACCCGCGTCATGCTGCTGGGATCGGGCGAGCTCGGCAAGGAAGTCATCATCGCCTTGCAGCGCTACGGCGTCGAGGTCATCGCCGTCGACCGCTATGCCGATGCGCCGGGCCATCAGGTGGCGCATCGCGCCCACGTCATCGACATGACCGACGGCAAGGCGCTGCGCGCGCTGATCGAGCGGGAAAGGCCGCAGCTCGTGGTGCCGGAGATCGAGGCCATCGCCACCGACGCGCTGGCCGCCATCGAGCGCGAAGGGCTGGCCGAGGTTATCCCGACCGCGCGCGCCGCCCAGCTCACCATGAACCGCGAGGGCATCCGCCGGCTCGCCGCCGAGGAGCTCGGCCTCAAGACCTCGCCCTATGCCTTCGCCGGATCGGCGGATGAAGTGAAGGCGGCCATCCGCAAGATCGGCCTGCCCTGTCTGATCAAGCCGGTGATGTCGTCATCCGGCAAGGGCCAGAGCACGGTGAAAACGGAAAGCGCCATCGACGATGCCTGGACCTATGCCCTGAAGGGCGGCCGCGTCGCCCAGCCGCGCGTCATCGTCGAGGGCTTCATCGATTTCGATTTCGAGATCACGCTGCTCACCGTGCGCTCGCGCAATGCCGAAGGCGAGATCGTCACATCGTTCTGCGCACCGATCGGCCATGTCCAGGTCGATGGCGACTATGTCGAATCCTGGCAGCCCCAGCCGATGACCCAGGGAGCGCTCGCCAAGGCCAAGGAGATCGCCGAGAAGGTCACCACGGCGCTCGGCGGCCGCGGCATCTTCGGCGTCGAGCTGTTCGTCAAGGGCGACGAGGTGTGGTTCAGCGAGGTCAGCCCGCGGCCCCACGACACCGGCATGGTGACGATGGCGAGCCAGACGCAGAATGAATTCGAGCTGCATGCGCGCGCCATCCTCGGCCTTCCCGTCTCGACCGAGCTCGCCACGCCGGCGGCCAGTGCCGTGATCTATGGCGGACTCGACGAGAAGGCCATCGTGTTCGAGGGTCTCGCCGAGGCGCTCGCCGTGCCGAATTCCGACGTGCGGCTGTTCGGCAAGCCGGAGAGCTTCCGCAAGCGCCGCATGGGCGTGGCCCTCGCGCGCGCCGCCGACACGGGAACCGCGCGCGCCAACGCCAAGCGCGCGGCAAGCCTGGTGCGCCCGGTCGGCGCCGCCACTCAGGCCAACCGCATCGCCGAAAAAACCAAAATCAAAGTCTGATGAACAAGGTCAAAGCCTGATGAACAACACCACCGGCAATCTCGCTCCCGAGAAGCAGTTCGTTTTCGATCATGTGGCGCGCAACGGCAAGGCCATCGGCCTGGTCGGCGACAGCATCTTCCATTTCGCCGAGCTCGGCATGCAGGAGTTCGAGACCGCCAAGCTGCTGACGGGCATCCTGGAGAAGGCCGGCTTCTCCGTCGAGCGCGGCATCGCCGGCTTTCCGACCGGCTTCTGCGCGACCTACGGGTCGGGCTCGCCGGTGATCGCGCTGCACACCGAATTCGACGCCAACCCGGACAATTCCCAGGCCGCCGGGGTCGCGGAACAAAAACACATCGTCGACGGCGCGCCGGGCCATTGCGAGGGCCATAACGTCAATGCCGCCGTGCTGGTCGGCGGCGCGCTCGCCGCCAAAGCCGCGATGGACAAGTTCGGCTTCCAGGGCACGCTGAAGGTATTCGGCGCGCCGGCCGAGGAGCAGGTGATCAGCCGGCCCTATTTCGTGCGCGACGGCTATTTCGACGACGTCGACATCGCCTTCCACGATCACATCGCCGCCGAGTTCAAGGTCGGCTACGGCCTGACCCAGTCGGCGCTGATCTCCGCCACCTTCACCTTTCATGGCGAGTTGGCGCATGCCGGCGTCGCGCCGTGGAAAGGCCGCGACGCGCTCGACGGCGTGGTGCTGATGGACATGGGCATGGCGCAGTACCGCGAGCATTTCATGCCGACCATGCTGGCGCAGCGCGTCATCACCCATGGCGGCGACCAGCCGAACGTCATCCCGCGCCGCGCGTCCGTGTGGTGGTATTTCCGCGCCTCGAGCGCCGAGCTCGCCGGCAAGCTGTTCGACCAGGCGAAGAAGATCGCCGAGGGCGCGGCGATGATGACCAACACCAGTGTCGAGGTCGACGTGATGAGCGCGGTCTGGCCGGTGCGCGGCAACCGCACGCTGGCCGAGCTGGTCCAGCGCAACATCGAGCTGGTCGGCTCGCCCGAATGGAGCCCGCAAGAGAACGATCTCGCGCGCACGCTGCAGGCCAAGGCCAAGGTGAAGGTCGAGGGCCTGCGCACGGCGATTCCGCCGGTCAAGGGCGGCGACCAGAAGCCGTCCGCCAACGACTCCGGCGATGTCTCATGGAAGGTGCCGATGGTGAAGTTCTACTATCCGGCCAACATCCCGAACGTGAACGCCCATCACTGGGCGGCCGGCGTGGCGCTCGCCACCTCGATCGCCCACAAGGGCGCCGTGGCCGGCGCCAAGGTGCTCGCGGGCTCGGTCGTCGAATGCCTGAAGAACCCGGCGGTGGTCGCCGAAGCCAAGCGCGTGTTCCAGGAAGAGATCGCCGATACGCAATACAAGCCGCTGCTGCCGCCGCACCAGAAGCCGCCGGTCGAGCTCAACCGCGCCACCATGGAAAAATGGCGCGCCGAACTCGCCAAGCATTACATCCAGGAAACGCCGGAGTTCGTGTGAGCGACGCACCCGAATACCCTCGGGCGGTGTGTTTCTAATCGTCATGGCCCGACCTGGTCGGGCCATCCACGTTCTTTTCGCCTCCGACAAAGTCGTGGATGCCCCGGACAAGCCGGGGCATGACGATGGTGATCGGTGCGTTGCTCTGTGAAAGACGGCCCGGCGTCATGCGCATGCGTGCTGACGCACGAGCCGGGCGATGACGGAAGGCCGTCAGTTCTGCGGCGCCGAGCGGCGCAGCATCATGCGCATCTCGCTGACATGCATCGATTCGGCGGCGACCATGCGGCTGGCGTATTCCTCCAGCACGATCGACTTGTCCTTGATCAGCGCGTGCAGCTTGCGATAGAGCTCGACGCCCTCGTTCTCGCGCACCACCGCTTCCTGCAGGATCTCGTCGATCGTGTTGTGATGGGTCGACGGCAGCGGCGCGATGCCCATGTCGGGCCGCCCCTCGAGCCGCAGGATCATGTCGCCGGCGCCTTGCGCGTGGGTCAGCGATTCGGTCGCCTGCCCACGCATCCAATCGATCACCGGAATGCGCGCATGGCCATACACCATGAAGGAATAGTGGGTGTAATAGACCACGGTCGCGAGTTCCATCTTGAGGATCTCGTTCAGCACATCGAGGACGGCGGGAACATCGTAGGCGCGCGTGCGGGGCGGCAGGGGCATATCGTCTCCTGAATAAATGGGTTGCGTCAGCAGGTCTGGCCGGCGGGGCAAACCTTGGCGTTGCCGTCTTCGATCACCGCGGTTCCGCCGGGCGGCACCACCACGGTCTTGTCATCGCTGCCGCACGCGGTGAGCGCGAGCGACGCGGCGGTGGCAAGGGCGAGCAAAAACAGGCGCATGGAATCCTCCTGCGTTCAGCCTCTGCCTATCAACGATGTGCGGTATCAACGGTTCCGGCCGGATCGGCGGACGCGCGCAATCATGGTCTTACGGGAGGTCGGCGCCGTAGAGCAGCGTCATGTCGCCGCCGAGCCGACGCTCGCTCATGGGACGGAACTGGCGGATGATCGGCGCGGCCGCGCCATCGCCGGTGCGCGCATAATACGCTTCGAGCCACGCGACGTGCGGACCCTTGCTCGACCCGCTGCGGTCCTGCTTCACGTTGGCCGCCTGGGCGAAATACGAATCGTCGGTGAAACCGGCGATCGTCCGCGTCACCAGCCGCCGCAGCGCGCCGCCATTGTCGGCATAGAGATCGACGCCGTTGCGCGCCGCGAGTTCGGCGGTCAGCACCAAGGGAGCGGCGGAAAACGCATGGTAATGGTAGGCACGCGCCTTGCGCGCCATTTCGAGCGGCAGCGTGCCTTCGGGCGTGACCTGTTTCAACCCGATACGCGCCTTTTCCATCGACCAGTCGAACAGCGATCTGTCATCGAGCACGACGGCGGCGAGCCCGACCGACCAGGCCGCCCAATAGACGTGATTGTTGCGCCGGCTTTCCAATTTCGTCGGGTTGTAGTCGTCGCGCACGACGCGCGCCCAGCGCCCGATCCATTGCTCGACGGCCCGCTTCTTCGCCCCATCGAGGCCGGGTTCGTCGCGGATCTTGAGATAGGAAGCCGAGACCGGCGCCAAGCCCCATTTGCGCACGAAGCCGCCCTGCTGGCTCGCCTCGCCCAGCATCGCGCCGGCGGCCGCCCATTCGGCGAGCCAGTCGAGCACGCAGGCGGCGGGCTGCGCGTCCGCCGGCTTGCTCGCCACGTAGCGGTCGGACATTTTCGTCAGCGCGGCCTCGTATTGGGCGATGGCCTGGGTCGCCTCGCGATAGGCCTTCTCCGCCTGCTGATCGACCACGCTGGAGCCGGAACCGCGGTCCGCGTAATAACCGTCGAACCGCAGGTCGCGCACCGGCTTGGGCGGCGCGCCGCAACTGAAGACGCCGAGCGGACCGCCGCGCAACTCGCGCCGCGCGGCCATGTCGAACGGCGGCTGCAAATCGGCGGCGAAAGCGCTGTGCGGATGAAGAGCGAGCAAGAGCGCAGCGATGCTGCGACGAACCGCTGAGCACCCCCACCCCAGCCCTCCCCCATCGAGGGGGAGGGGGTTCTCAGGTTGTGAAAGGCTGAACGCTGGCCCCTCTCACCGTCATGGCCCGATTTGGTCGGGCCATCCACGACTTTCCTGTTGGATGAGAGAAGAAGAACGTGGATGGCCCGACCAAATCGGGCCATGACGGGTGAAAATAGTGCGCTTGGGGTCGCTCGTTCGAGCCACGGATGTTCGGCGATTTTGACGCGCTTTCCAAGATCTGCGCCCCGCACGTCCAATTGCCACCCTCTCCCTTGCGGGAGAGGGTCGGGGTGAGGGGGAGGATGCCCGCATCAGTCCGTCATGTGCGAGTGACGACCTAGACCGCGCCGCCGCAGGCGATGCAGCGCATGTTTTTCTTGTCGAACACCAGGTCGAGGTCGGCGTCCTGCACCGCGTAGTCGAGCAGCACGCGGAGCGCCTTGCCCTGGTCCGGGATCTTGTATTTCGCCATCATCTCCTCGAGGAACGAGAGCTGATAGTCGCGCAACTGGACCTGCACGGTCTGCGTCGGGATGGGCATGGCGAAACTCCTGGGCGATACGGCAATGGTGTCTCAGGTCAGATTTCGCCATTCCACGGCGGCGGTCAAGCCCGATGGAGCACCGCTTTTCGCGATTTTCCCGGGGCGCGTTGACTGGGCCGCCCGGGCGGGCGAAACTCACGGAAACGAACAATGGGCAAAGCCGGAACCGGCAAGCCACAGAAGAGCCTCAGGGAGTCCCGCCATGCCTTGCACACGCCCGCGGCTTGCCGCATCCGCCCTCGCCTTCGGCACCCTCCTCGCCTTCAGCCTGCCCGCCGGCGCGGCCGACCAGGCGCTGATCGACGCCGCCAAGAAGGAGGGCGAGGTCGTCTGGTACACCACGGTCATCGTCAATCAGCTCGTCCGCCCGCTCGCCGACAACTTCGAGAAGAAATACGGCATCAAGGTGCAGTATGTGCGCGCCAATGCCTCCGATACGGCGCTCAAGATCATCAACGAGGCGCGCGCCGGCAAGGTGCAGGCCGACCTGTTCGACGGCACCAGCGCGACGCCGCCGCTCAAGGAAGCCGGCCTGGTCGCCAAATACGTGCCCGACGGCGCCAAGGCGCTGGGGCCGCAGTTCGTCGACAAGGACCAGCAGTGGGTCGCGACCCACGCCTATTACATGACGCCCGGCATCAACACGGACCTGGTGCCGCTCAAGGACGCGCCGAAGAGCTTCGAGGATCTGCTCGACCCGAAATGGCGCGGCAAGCTGGCGTGGAATTCGTCGATGTCGAGCTCGGGCGCGCCCGGGCTTCGTCGGCAATGTGCTGACCACCATGGGCGAGCAGAAGGGCATGGACTACCTGAAGAAGCTCGCCGGCCAGAAGATCGTCAACATGGACGTCAGCGCGCGCCAGTTGCTCGACCAGGCGATCGCCGGCGAATTCCCCATCGCCCTGCAGATCTTCAACCATCACGCGGTGATCAGCGCCAAGAAAGGCGCGCCTGTGACCTGGATCGCCATGGAGCCGGTGACGGCGACGCTCAGCGTCGTCTCCCTCACCAAGGACGCTCAGCATCCGAACGCCGGCAAGCTGCTGATCGACTACATGGTCTCCGAGGAAGGCCAGAAGCTGTTCGAGGCCGCCGACTATCTGCCGGTGCATCCCAATGTGAAGCCGCGCGAGCCGGAGCTGACGCCCGAAGGCGGCAAGTTCAAGGTCAATGTCTTCACGCCGGAAACGCTCGGCGAGAAACTGCCGGAATGGAAGAAGATCTCCGACCAAGCTGTTCCGCTGATCCCCTGCCCGGCGTTGCGTAACCCCGCGTGACCCAAGCGCTTCCCTCCGCCGCCGGCATGGCGGCCGAGCAGACCCGGCGGCCGGGCCTGCTCGCCCGCCTGCCGCTGCCGGCGCTCCGGCACGCTGCTGCTCATCCTGGCCATCGGATTGCTGGTGATCCCGCCGCTGTGGTTCCTGGTCCAGGGCAGCTTCTTCGTCAACAGGCTCGACGGCTCGCTCGGCCCCTTCACCGGACGCTACTACGCGCGCTTGGCGGAAGACGCGCGGCTGATCAGCAGCGCCATCAACTCCTGTCCTGTTCGCCATCGGCAGCGCGGTCGTGGCGCTGCTGTTCGGCGGGCTGCTCGCCTGGCTGGTCGAGCGCACCAACGCACCGTTCAAGCCGCTCGCCTATCTCACCACCATCATCTCGCTCGGCACGCCCTACGTGCTCTATGTCAGCGCCTGGCTGTTCCTGCTCGGCCGGGCCGGGCCGCTCAATGCCACCTACCGCAATCTGACCGGCAGCACGGACCTGCTGTTCAACGTCTATTCCCTGGGCGGCATGATCATGATCGAGGGCTTCCTGTGGTCGCCCCTCGTCTTCCTGCTGCTTTCGGCGACCTTCCGCGCGGCCAACCCGGAGCTCGAGGAAGCCGCGCGCATGTCGGGCGCCGGCGTCTGGCAGACCTTCCGCCGCGTCACCTTCAAGATGGCGATGCCGGCCCTGCTGGCGCTCGCCATGCTGGTGTTCATCCGCGCCATCGAGGCGTTCGAGGTGCCCGCCCTGGTCGGCATTCCGGGCCGCGTGCATGTGCTGACCACCGACATCTTCCTCGAGATCCGCGGCCGCGTGCCGCCCGACCTCGGCTATGCCAGCGCCTTCGCCAGCGTGCTGCTCGTCGTCGTCGGCGTGCTGCTCTATTTCTACGGCCGCATCTCGAAACACGCCGAGCGCTACCATACGGTGACCGGCAAGGGCTTCCGCCCGCGCGCCTTCGACCTCGGCAAGGGCCGCCTCCTCGCGGGCGCCATCATCCTGGTGAATTTCCTGCTGGTGCTCGGCCTGCCGACCCTGGTGCTGGTCTGGGCCTCGCTGCTGCCGTTCTATCAGACCTTCTCGGTCAAGGCCCTGTCGCTGCTCTCGTTCGAGAACTATCGCGCCGTGTTCGCCTCCGGCCTCTATTTCGGCCTGGCGTGGAACACGGTGTTCGTCGCCGCGGCGGCCGCCACCATCACCATGGCGCTCACCCTGCTTGCCGGCTGGATCGCCGCGCGGCGGCGGCCCGGCGGCGCCGTGCTCGACCAGCTCGCCAGCGCGCCGCTGATCTTCCCGGGCATCGTGCTCGGCGTCGCCATCATGCAGGTCGCCCTGGCGCTGCCGTTCAAGATTTACGGCACGGTGTGGATTCTGATCATCGCCTTCGTCGTGCGCTACCTGCCCTACGGCATGCGCTACAGCTACACCGGCGTGCTGCAGATCCATAACGAGCTCGAGGAAGCCGCCAGCGTCGCCGGCGCCACGCCCCTGACGACGCTGCGCCGCGTCATCGCGCCGCTGCTGGCGCCCGCCATCTTCGCCGGCTGGCTGTTCATCTTCCTGCTCGCCGCGCGCGTGCTGTCGCTGCCGATCCTGCTCGCCGGACCCAATTCGCAGACCATGGCGGTCGCCATGTTCGACATGTGGAGCAACGGCCAGGGCACCGAGCTCGCGGCGCTCGGCCTGTCGTGGACCGCCCTGATGACCGTCATCGCCTTTATCTTCTACGTCCTGTCGCGGCGCAGCGCGTCGGACGCCTACAGTCAATGACAAGAGCAGAACATTCTGGAGGAAGCGCACCCATGTGGGGAACCAACAAGCCGGCAACCAAGAACAACAACGACAAGGTCGCGGCGCTGCTCAACCCGCGCAACGTCGTGATCCTCGGCGCCACCGACAAGCCGGGCTCGTGGACCACGCGGGTGTTCCGCAACCTGCAGCGCTACAGCTTTCCGGGAAAGATCTTCCCGATGAATCCCGGGCCGCGACACGGTGTGGGACGTGAAATGCTATCGCGCTTATGGCGACCTGCCGGAGAAGCCCGACCACATCGTCGTGCTGGTGCCCGCGGCCGCCGTGCCGGCGAGCCTGCGCGAGGCCGCCCAGGCCGGCGCGCGCAGCGCCACCATCATCAGCTCGGGCTTCGAGGAGGCCGAGGGCGGCGCAGGCAAGGCGGTCGCCGCCGAGCTGCGCCGGGTGATCGAGGAAACCGGCATCGCCGTGTCGGGCCCCAACTGCCTCGGCAATATCTCGGCCGCCGCCCACTTGGTCACCATGCCGGACGACCGGCCGCAGCGCGTGACCGCGGGCGGCGTGGCGATCATCGGCCAGTCTGGCGGCCTGCTGATGGCGATCAAGCGCACGCTGGAAGAGCGCGGCTGCGATGTCGGCTATATCATCACCAGCGGCAACGAGACCGGCCTGACCAATGCCGATTACATCCGCTATTTCGCCGCCGACCCGCAGACCAAGGTCATCGTCTCCTATCTCGAATCGATCCATGACGCGGACGCGTTCCTTTCCGCGTGCCGCGACGCGCGCGAGGCCGGCAAACCGGTCGTGGTGATGAAGCTCGGCGCTTCGGCGGAGGGCCGCGCGGCCGCCATGGCCCATACGGGTGCCTTGGCCGGCGCCATGGAGGCATTCGACGCGGTGGCGGGCGCCGCCGGCGTGGTGCGCGCGCGCAACATGGACGAGGTGGTCGAACTGGTCGAGTATTTCGTCTATGCGCGGCTGCCCAAGGGCGCCGGGCTCGGCGCGGTGACCTTCTCGGGCGGATTGCGCGGCCTGTTGCTCGACGCGGCGTCCAACAACGGCCTCAAGTTCGCCGAGCTCGCGCCGCAGACGCGCGACAAGCTGTCCAGGATCCTCGGCGTCGGCAGCATCGTCGGCAACCCGCTCGATTCCGGCTTCGCGGCGCTGTCGAGCCAGCAGGCCTACCTCGATTGCGTCGAGGCCATGCTGGCCGACCCGGGCATCGATATCGTGCTGCTGCAGGAAGAGCTGCCGCGCGCGCCCGAAGGCGCCGAGCGCAAGACCAGCAACCTGCGCGAGGTGGAGAAGATCGCGGCGCGGGAGAACGCCGAGGGCGGCAAGCCGATTTCCTATGTCAGCATGATCTCCTACGGCCTGTCCGATCACAGCCGCCAACTACACGCCGAACTGCCCCACCTGCCCTTCCTGCAGGAACCGGACAAGACCCTGCGCACCATTCGCAATGTGACCGACTATGCGGCGCGCAAGGCGGCTGCCACGAAAGCGCCACGCACGACGGCTGGCAAGCCGCCCGCCATCGCCCAGCGCATCCGCAAGATCGCCGGTCAGTCGGGCGCGGCCCGCGCGCTGACCGAGGTCGAGTCGAAGGCGCTGCTCAAGGCCTATGGCATCAAGCCGCCGAAGGAAGCGGTGGCGGAAAGCCCGGCCGCCGCGGCGCGCGAGGCCAAGGCCATCGGCTTTCCGGTGGTATTGAAAGCGATTTCGGAAGAGATCACCCATAAGTCCGACGCTGGCGCCGTGCTGCTCGGCCTCGATTCACCGGCCGCCGTGCGCAAGGGCTACGACACGATCCTCAAGAACGTGCGACGCTACAAACGCAGCGCCACGGTCGAGGGCATGCTGATCGCCCAGCAGGTGACCGGCGGCATCGAGCTGGTGCTCGGCATGACGCGCGATCCGGAGGTCGGCCCGGTGGTCATGGTCGGCAGCGGCGGCGTCAATCTCGAGCTCTACAAGGACGTCGCCTTCTCCAGGCCGGTGACCGACGCGGCGGCGGCCGACGCGCTGATCGGCCGCACCAAGGCGGCCAAGCTGCTCGACGGTTACCGCGGCGCCGGCCCCTATGACCGCAAGGCCGTGGTCAAGGCGCTGGTGGCGCTGTCGCGCATTGCGCTCGACCTCGGCGACGTCATCGAATCGATCGACGTCAACCCGTTCGTCGCCCTGCCCAAGGGCAAGGGCGGCATCGCGCTCGATGCGCTGGTGATTCTGCGGGGAGGAGACAAGCAATAGGATGGCGATCCTCGGTGGTCCGCGTTACCGGCTCGGCGTCGACGTGGGCGGCACCCACACCGACCTGGTGCTGCTCGACGCGGAGAGCGGCACGCTCATGGTCGAGAAGGTGGCGAGCACGCCGAAGAATCCGGCGCTCGGCGTGCTCGACGGTGTCGCGAAGTTCATCGCCCGCGGCGTAAACCCCGACGAGATCGGTTTCTTCGCCCACGGCACCACCATCACCACCAACGCACTCCTGGAAATGCGCGGCGCCAAGGTCGGCCTGCTCATCACCAAGGGCTACCGCGCGGTGCAGGAGACCCAGAACCAGGCACGCGACGGCAACCCGTTCGACTATTTCTACGAGAAGCCGAGGCCCATCGCGCCGCAGAGCCTGACCAAGGAAATTCCAGAGCGTTCGGATTTCTCGGGCAAAGTGTTATTGCCGCTCGACCGCGACGCGGTGCGGCAGGCGGCGCGCGCGCTGAAGGATGCGGGCGTGCAATCCATCGCCGTCTGCTACCTGTTCTCCTTCATGAACCCGGCCCATGAGGAGGAGACGCGCCGCATCATCCTGGCGGAATTCCCCGGCGTCTCCGTCTCGATCTCGAGCGAGGTGCTGCCGCGCATCCGCGAATGGCCGCGTCTGTCGACCACCCTGCTCAACGCCTATCTCGAGCCGGTGCTGGTGCGCTACATCGACCATCTGAGCAAGGGGCTCGACGCGGCCGACATCCATACCCACCAGCGCTTCCTCATGCAGTCGAACGGCGGCGTCATGCCCTTCGCCGCCGCAATCGCCGGCGGCAAGACCGTGCATACCCTGTTCTCCGGACCGGCGGCCGGCGCCCAGGCGAGCGCCTATCTCGCCAAGGACGAGGCGATGAGCGGGCTGGTCACCCTCGACATGGGCGGCACGAGCTGCGACATCGCCTTCATCGAAGGCGGCGTGCCGCTGGAGGTGACCGAAGGCACCATCGCGCGGCGCCAGCTCGATGTGCCGGCGCTCGACATGACCACCATCTCGGCCGGCGGCGGTTCGATCGCCGCGATCGACAACGGCGGCTTCCTCACTGTCGGGCCGCAGAGCGCCGGCGCCGACCCCGGCCCCGCCTGCTACGGCCGCGGCGGCAGCCAGCCGGCCGTGACCGACGCCGACGTGGTTTGCGGCTTCCTCAATCCCGCGTATTTTCTCGGCGGCACGCAGACGCTGGATGCCCAGGCGTCCCATGCCGCGCTCGAACGCCATATCGCCAAGCCGCTGAACCTGAGCGTGCTGCAGGCCGCAGCCGGCATCCGCCGCATCGTCGACATGCGCATGGCCGACGAGGTGCGCGTGTTCGCCGCCAAGCGCGGCGTCGATCTGTCGGCCTTCACCCTGCTGCCATTCGGCGGCGCCGGCGCGGTCCATGCGGCGGCGGTGGCAGAGGAGCTCGGCATGCGCCGCATCCTGGTGCCGGCGCGCCCCGGTGCCTTCTCCGCGCTCGGCCTGCTCTGCACCGACGTGGTGCACGACTACATCCGCTCGGAACTGCAGCCGCTCGCCGCGCTGACGCCGGAGCACGCGGAGGCGATCTTCCGCGAACTGGAGGCCAAGGCGCGCGAGGCTCTCGCCTCCGAAGGCATGAGCGACGGACACGCGCAGTTCCTGCGCGAGCTCGACCTGCGCTACACCGGCCAGGGCTACGAGCTGCGCACGCCGCTCGACGGGCTCTACGAGGGTCGGCTGGAGGCCCGGTCGCTGGTCGATGCACGCGCCCGCTTCGACGAGCGCCACGCCCAGATCCATGGCCATGCCGCGCAGGAGAAACCGGTGGAACTGGTGAGCTACCGGTTGCGCGTGCGCGTCGCCGTGCCGAAATACCAGCCCATCGCCGAACCGCCCGGCACCATCCGCAATGCCCAGGATGCGGCGAAGGGCACGCGCAACGTCTATTTCGAGGGCCAGACCGCCACGCCGGCCAAGCTCTACGAGCGCGACAAGCTGCACATCGGGACCGAGATTTATGGTCCGGCCATCGTCGAGCAGTTCGATGCGACGACGGTCATTCCGGCCCATTGGAGCGCGCGGGTGGATGCCTACCGCAACCTGATCCTGGAACGGGAGGGGTGAGCATGGACGCCGTCACCATCCAGATCCTGCGCAACAAGATCGCCAGCCTGGTCGACGAGATGCACTATCATTTCTATCGCTCGGGCTATTCCACCATCATCCGCGAATTGCGCGATTTCAGTTGCGTCATCCTCGACCGCGACGGCCGGCTGATCGTCGCCCCGCCGATGTTCTTCCACGCGCCGGTCTATCGCCACCTGGTCGGAAGAATTCTCGAGCTGTACGGCGACGGCAATCTGAAAGACGGCGACGTGTTCGTCTGTAACCACCCTTACGAGGGCGGGCTGCCCCACGTTTCCGACATGGCCTTCGTGGCGCCGGTATTCGCCAATGGCGAGCTCGTCGCCTTCTCGGGCTCGATCGCCCACAAAGCCGATATCGGCGGCACGATGCCGGGCTCGACATCGGCGAGCGCCACGGAAATTTTCCATGAAGGGCTGCTCGTGCCGCCGATCAAGATCTGGGACGCCGGCCGCGAACTGCCCGACATCGAACGGCTGATCCTCGCCAACAGCCGGCAGCCCGAATTGGTGCGCGGCGACGTGCGCGCCCAGATCGCCGTGACCCGCATCGGGGCGACGCGCGTTGGCGAACTGTGCCAGCGCTTCGGCGCCAAGACCGTCACCGACTCATTCGCCGCCATTCTTCAAGGTGCGGCGGACGAACTGCGCACCGCCATCGCCAAACTGCCGGAAGGCAGCGCGTCCGCCGAAGGCTTCGTCGATACCGACGGCATCGTGCTCGACAAGCCGGTCAAGCTCGCCTGTACGGTGACCATCAAGGACGGCATCGCCGCGTTCGATTTCACCCAGAGCGACCCGCAGGCCAAGGGACCGATCAATCTGCGGCCTTCCATGGTCGAGGCCTGCGTGTTCTATTCGCTGATCGGCGCGCTCGGGCCCGATCTGCAGTCCAACGACGGCATGCGCGACGTGGTGCGCTTCACCTATGCGCCGCGCACCATCACCAATGCCGAGGCGCCCGCGCCGGTTTCCAGCTACCAAATGGTCAATCTCAAGCTGGTCGACGTGATCCTCGAGGCGCTGGCCCATTTCCACCCGGCGCGCGCCGCCGCCAACGCCGGCTCGTCGGGCGCTCTCAGCATCGCCTGGAGCAAGGGCCGCGCCGGCCAGTCGAACATGCAATACGAAATCCTCGGCTCGGCCTACGGCGGCGGCCAGGGCCACGACGGCGCCTCGGCAACGGCGACTCACTTGAGCAACCTGCACGTCACGCCGATCGAGATCCTCGAATTGGAATACCCGTGCCGCGTCACCCGCTTCGAAATGATCGCCGATTTCGGCGGCGCCGGCCGGTGGCGCGGCGGCCTGAGCTTCCGCCGCGAATACGAGTTGCTCGAAGATGCCACCGTGATCCGGCGCTACGACCGCGCCAGGTTCCCGCCCAATGGCCTGGCCGGCGGCAAGCCGGGGCGCGCCAGCCGCTTCGTCATCCGCCTGGGCCAGCCCGACGAAACGCTCACCCCCGCCTCCGGCCGGTTCGAGATGAAGGCCGGCGAGCGCTTCCTGCTCGAAAGCGCGGGCGGCGGCGGCTATGGCGAGCCGCGCGAGCGCGACCGCGCGGCGCTGGCCCGCGACCAGGCCGAGGGCGCCGCCACGCCCGAAGCCGTGAGCCGGGATTACGGGACAAAGTGACGGCCAAAAGATCCTGACTCGCTGTCGCATACCGATAGGCTGGAGATCACCAGGGCCGCGCCGAGAAGCTGGCCGAGCAACTGGCGGCGCGCGGCTTTAAAACGGGGAGCGCGCATCGGCGTCGCGCGTCTCGCCGGCAGCCGCTTCGATCCGGGCGGTCCCGGCAAGCGCGGAGCTCATGCCTATCAGTCCTGAAAAAAGAAATGAAAAAGGGCCGCCCGAGGACAGCCCTTTTTCTCATCCGAATTCTCGCCGTTGACTCACGCCACTTTGCGCTGCTGCGCCAGGCCTTCGAGATGGGCGATGACCTCGTCCACATGCATCACGTCGGCATATTTGTGGTGCAGGTCGAACAGGTTGACCTTGTGGCTCAGCATCGAGCGGTCGTAGGTGCACTCCTCGACCAGCGTATTGTGGAAGCCGTAGGAATACCCGTCCACGGTGCTGGCGCGCACACAACCCGACGTGCTTTCGCCGCAGATGATCAGGCTGTCGACGCCCATCTGGCGCAGGTGGGCGACCAGCGGCGTGCCGAAGAAGGCGGACGCGCGCTCTTTGTAGATCACCAGCTCGCCCGGCTGCGGCGCCAGTTCGGCCTTGATGTCGTACATATCGGACTTGGGCGTTTCGCGGCCCATATTGCGGTTGGTCGAATGGACGCCGCGGGTGTCGACGTGGCGCGTGCTGTAGATCACCGGCACACCGGCCTTGCGGGCGGCGGCGAACAGCTTCTGGGTCGGCTCGATCGCCTTCCAGGCGTTTTCACCGCACGAGCCGGAATACTGCCGGTTGACCTCGCGCACCGGCTTGTTACCGCCTTCATATGCCTTGTTGTAGAGATCGATCGCCAGCACCGCCGGATTCTTCCCGACGTAGGTCTTGCGGTGATAGGCCTCATAGATCTCGAGGATCTCGTCGTCGACGATGTCTTTCCAACAATGGTCTTCGAAATCGCGCGCCATCCTAAAACCTCCAGTGAAATGAGATGGCTGAGAATACTCCAGCGCCGCGCCCGAATGCAAAGGCGCCAACGGGGCAGACAGAGGGGACTAGCGGGGCCGGAAGGCGTCGTGTAGTAAATTCCCTCGAACGTCGAGCGGCAGCGCAGCCGTCGAGCGGGTTCCCGCGTCTATGCGGTCGACCGAAAAAAGGGAGAAGTCAGCGATGAAAGTGGGTTTTGTCGGCGTCGGCGCCATGGGCGAACCGATGGCGGGCCATGTGCTCAAGAGCAAGAAATTCGACGAAGTCTGGGTCTACGACATCAACAAGGCGGCGACCAAGGGCATCGCCAAGCAGGGCGCCAAGGTCGCCAAATCGCTCGCGCAGCTCGCCACCACTTGCGACGTGGTGATCATCATGGTCGGATTCGACCATCAGGTGAAGCAGGTGGTCACCGACATCGCCGCCGCCGGCGGCAAGAAAGGCCAGGTACTGGTGATCACCGCCACCAGCCATCCCGACATGGTGCGCGAATGCGCCGCCATCGCCAAGAAGGCCGGCATCGGCGTGATCGACGCGCCGGTCTGCTTCGGCCTCGACGGCGCCAAGAACGGCACGCTCGCCTCGACCGTCGGCGGCGCGAAGAAGGACGTGGAGAAGGCCCGACCCGTGCTCGAAGCCTACAGCCGCGCCGTGCATCATCTGGGCGAGCTCGGCGCCGGCGAGATCGGCAAGACCATCAACAACATGCTGCACTGGGCCCATTGCATCGCCAACTACGAGGCGATCCTGCTCGCCAAGGTCTACGGCATCGACGGCCAGAAGATGCGCGAGACCCTGCTGCAGTGCCCGGGCACCAACGGCACGCTCGAGCGCTGGGACGGCACGCGCTTCACCTGGCAGGAAAAGGACATGGATATCGCGCTCGACCTCGCCCAGAAGCGCAAGCTGCCGCTGCCGTTCTTCGGCCAGGTCGACCAGCTCATCAAGAACTACCAGGCCGACGACGTCGCGGCGCTGCTCTATGAGAAGGCCGCGCCCTATCTCGGCAAGATGTACGCGGGCAAGCCGATCTCGGCCAAGGACTGATAGCGGAAAAAACGCGCTGCGGAAGGGGCTCCGGCTCCTTCCGACGCTTCGTCTTCGCGCCGAATGCGCAGCAAATTTTAGGGTTTCTTTACCTTACGGTAAGACGCATCGGCGTATCCTTGGGACAATCCTTTCACAGGAATGTCCCATGCTGCCGATGATCATGCTGAACCGCTCTATCGTCTCGCGCCGCGCCTTGCGCGCCGCGCTGCTCGCAACGGTGGCCTTCGGGCTGGCCGCCTGCGCCTCCGATTCCCATCTCGAGCCAAGCGCCAGCGCCGCCGCAAGAGCGAGCGCTGAGGCCACCGGCGAAGCGCCCGGCTCCCCCGCCTCCACCCTGCTGCGCGTCGCGCGCAGCACGCGCGACAATGGCGATTTCGCCTCCGCCGTCACCGTCTACAAACGCGTGCATGAGCTGTCGCCGTTCCGTGCGGATATTCTCGTCGAACTCGGCCAGGTGCTGAGCGCCTTGGGCGCTCACAACGAAGCGGCGGAGGTCTATCGCGAGGCTCTCAAGCTCGACGCCAAGAACGTCGATGGGTTGCGTGGGCTGGGCAATGCTCTCCTGGCTATGAATCAACCCGAGCTGGCGCTCGAGCAGTTTGTCGCAGGTCTGGCCCTGCAGAACGACCCCCGGCTGTATAACGGCATGGGTGTCGTGCAGGATATGAACGGGAATTACCAAAGCGCGCAGGACAGTTATCGCCGCGGTCTGGATATCGCGCCCAATGACGCCAATCTCCGCAACAATCTGGCGCTGTCGCTGGCGATCAGCGGCAAGTACGACGACGCCATCCAGATCCTCAGCCGGCTTGCGAACGAACGCCGCGGCACCACGCGGCATCGCCAGAATCTGGCTCTGGTCTATGGTCTTTCCGGCAAGTTCGCCGAGGCCGCGGGCGTCGCCCGGCTCGATTTCGACGAACCGACGGTGCAGAACAATCTGGCCTATTATGAGACCCTGCGGGCCATGTCGCAGCAGCAGCGCGCCGCGGCGGTGTTCGGCATCACCGTGACGCCGAGCTCCGAGCCCGCGCCCCAGCAGCCGGCCCAGGCCGCACCGGCGGCCACGGTCGCCTCGGGATCCAATTGACCGTCGGCCGCCAGCCGCGCCGGCAGGCATTCGGATGCGCCCGTCGCCGAGCGGGCGTTCGGAAATCCTGCAAGATCGGCCGGCATCCAAAAATTCTGAAGAAGAAGCCGGGTGACTGCCGCTCGGATCGGGCGGCCAGGCCGCTTACATTTTTGTAAGCGCGTCGATCGTCTTGATGATCGCGGGCCCGATCAGCACGATGAACAGGGTCGGCAGGATAAACACCACCATCGGCACGGTCAGGATCGCCGGCAGACGCGCCGCCTTCTCTTCCGCCCGCATCATCCGCTCATTGCGGAACTCGGCCGCCAGAACCCGCAAGGATTGCGCCAGCGGCGTGCCGTATTTTTCCGTCTGCAGCAGCGAACCGACCACCGCGCGAATGGACGGCAAGGTCACCCGCTTGCTCAGGTTGTCGAGAGCCTGACGCCGCTCCGGGAGGAACCCCAGTTCCAGCGCGGTCAATTGGAATTCGTCGGCGAGTTCAGGGGCGCCGCGCCCGAGCTCGCGAGAGACACGCGTCAAGGCGGCGTCAAGGCTCAGGCCCGCCTCGACGCAGATCACCAGCAAATCGAGCGCGTCGGGCACGCTCTTGCGAATGGCATCCTGACGTTTCGAGATCTTGTTCTTGATCCAGACCGCCGGCGCGAGCGCGCCAAATAGAACGCTACCGATACAGACGATAATTTTATTGGAGGACGTCAGATTGTAAGCGTTCATGCCCTCGAACAGAATTAACGCCACCACGCCGAACGCCAAGGGAAGGCAGAGCTTAAAAAAGAGATAGGCGATCAATGCCTCGCGCGAACGAATGCCGGCCTGAGCAAGGCGCTCGCGCATGCTGCCGGCCTTTTCGCCTTGCAGCAGACGGAGGCGCAGCACGATGTTGGCCATGAAACCGCGCGCGGCGGGGCGCTGTCGCGGGCGCGTGTGTCCGAGGTACTGAGCCATGAGTTCCGCCCGACGCGCCAGCAGGGACTTGGCGCGCACGACGATCGGGTCGCGCACCAGGAGCGCCTGCCAAAGGGCGATGACGACGAAAAAGGCCACCAACCCGAACAAGACAGCGAGAGCGTCTTCCGGTTTCATGCCTGCCGGCAGGTATTTGGCGAGATCGCTCATATGTCGAACTTCACCATTTTGGCCATGACAAACACGCCCATGAGCATGGTTGCCAAGCCGATACCCGTAATGATCATGCCGCGGTAGTCCGTGAATAAAATCATGACGTAATCCGGACTCATCAGCATGAGAATGCCGAACATGACAAAGGGCAGAGATCCGATGATATAGGCGCTCGCCCTCGCCTCGGATGACATGGCCTTGATCTTGAGCTGCATCTGCTGACGCCGGCGCAGAATATCGCCGAGATTGTCGAGCGTTTCGGCGAGATTGCCGCCCGTTTCGCGCTGCACCGACAGGCTGATGACGAAGAACTTGAATTCCGCCGTGTCCAGACGTTGCGCCGCATCCCAAAGCGCTTCTTCCAGGGTCTGTCCGAGCTTGACCGAATCGGTGATGCGCCGGAACTCGATGCCGACGGGATCGATCATCTCCTGCCCGATCGCGCCTATCGTTTCGCTGATCGGCAAGCCCGACTTGATGCCGCGGACCATGAGATCGATCGCCTCGGGAAACAATTTCGTGAACTTACGCAGGCGGCGTCCGATCATGTTCGATACCACCATATGCGGCAGCCCGATGCCGATGACGATGGCGCCCAAACCGGCAAGCATGAGGGGAACGCCGAAGACGAACTTCGCAACGATGCAGCAAGTCGCGCCGAGAGCGACGCTAACGAGCGCGTATTGACCGGGCGAAAGATTGAGTCCCGCCTTCATGAGCCGGTGCCGAAGCATATGGCGGCGCGGCATGAGGCGCAGCGCCATGCTGCCGAGGCGGCTGGTGTCCTCGCCGCGCAGAACGCTCGCTCCCGCTGTATCCACCGGCGAGAAGCCCGACCAGCGGCGCCGTACCGGTATCGACGCGCTTTTTCTGCTTGCGGCCCGCGCCGCCACCCAGGACCAGTCCCACGGACGCGACGGTTGCGAGGGCGCCTAAGAATATCGCCGCGGTGATCATATCAACCGGAGTCATGCTGCCCCCGTGACCGCTTCCAGGAGCGACCGGCCCAGACCGAAATATTCCGCGCGCGGCAGGAAGTGCGGACGCAGTCCGGTCGATTTGAAGGCGCCCTTGAGTAGCCCATCGTTGTTCTCACCCTGAAACTCGAACTGGAACAGGGTTTGCGTCGTGATCACGTCGCCTTCCATGCCGATGACTTCGGTAATATGGGTGATACGCCGGATACCGTCACGCATGCGGCTCACCTGAACGATCAGGTGAACGGCCGAGGAGATTTGCGTACGCACCGCCAGGCTCGGCAGATTGACACCGGCCATCGCCACCATGTTCTCGAGACGGGTCAGCGCCTCGCGCGGGTTGTTGGCGTGGACCGTCGACATCGACCCGTCGTGACCGGTGTTCATGGCCTGCAGCATATCCAGCGCGGCGGCGTCGCGCACCTCGCCCAGGATGATGCGGTCGGGGCGCATACGCAGGGCGTTCTTGACGAGATCACGCATGGTGATTTCGCCGTCGCCCTCCAGGTTGGCGGGCCGCGTCTCCAAACGCACGACATGCGGCTGCTGCAGTTGCAACTCGGCGGCGTCTTCGATGGTTACGATGCGCTCGCCATGATCGATGAGCTGCGACATGGCGTTTAAAAGGGTGGTCTTGCCGGAGCCCGTGCCGCCGGAAATCAGGATATTAAGTCGGCTGCGCGCGGCGATCTTGAGAACGCGCGACATCTCCGGCGAGACGTTGCGCTGGTTGGACATGACGTCGAGGGTAATTTTCTTCTGGGAGAATTTACGAATCGAGATCGAGGGTCCGTCGATCGCCAGCGGCGGCGCGATGATATTGACACGGCTGCCGTCGTCGAGGCGGGCATCCACCAGCGGCGTGGTTTCGTCGATGCGGCGCCCGATCCGGGTGACGATGCGAGTTGCGATATTCATGACGTGCGCGTCGTCGCGGAAGGTTACCCCGGTCAGTTCGAGCTTACCCTTGCGCTCGACATAGACCTGCTTGGCGCCGTTGACCATGATATCGGTGACCGCCTCGTCGGCGAGTAGCGGCTCCAGCGGCCCCAGGCCCAACATGTCGTTGAGCAGCATGGTCACCAGGTCGCGCTGCTCCAGCAGGTTGAGCTGCAGCTTCAACTCGCCCAGGATCTCGACCACGACGTTGCTGATCTGGCGCGCCAGTTCCTTGCGCGGCAGGCGCGACGCGGCCGTGACGTCGAGCCGTTCGAGCAGGATGGTCTGAATGCGCGACCGGGCATCCTCGAGCGCCGCCCGGTGCGCGTTGGTAGCCGCCGACGCGCGGACGATGGTCGGCGTGGGGACGACCAGTTTTTCGTCCTGCTGGACGGCGGGTTTGGCCTGTTGCGGTGGCGGAACCGCTTGCGGGCCGCCGGGATTCAAGATGCTGTTGACCAGGTGGGTAATCAGGTTGCGCCGTTCCACCTCGCCAAGCACGATTTTGCGTTCGGCGAGTATCTCATCGACGAGTTGGCCGACCTGGTTGGCGATTTCGGCGCGTGGAAGGCGCGCCAGTATCGAAATGTCGACCTGCTGAAGAAAGATCGACTGGACCTTCAGACGTGTGACGTCGAGCGGCTCGGCAGGGCCGGTATCGCCCGCTGCCCCCGGCACCGGCGTGGCAGAAGCGGTCGTCGCCGACCCGAGTGCAGGGTCGGTGCGTGGATTGCCGGGAAAGGGAGTTACTTCGCCCTCGCCCTCGCGCTTCGCGCTGCGCCGGCCGAAGACGGGAGGCTTCATGATTTGAACAGTCGGGCGAGAACGGAGCTGCGTTTCTTTCGGGCCTTCGCCACAACCAGTCCTTCGCTGAATTTGCGTAAGGCTTGGCTGCCACTGCTCTTCTTCGCCACGGCCGCTATCGGCTTGCCGGCATGGGCCGCCTGCGCCACGGATTTCGGGTCGAACGGAATATGACAGGAAATCTTGTCATCGATGCTGCGCTCGAACTCGGCCGCTGGCATGTCCGATTTTCCCAACGGCCGGTACTGATTGAGCATGATCTTGAGGTGGGTCTGCGGCGCCGCTTCGCGGACCAATGTCTTGATCCGCAAGGCATCGCGCATGGCGGACAGTGAAAGATCGGTGACCAGAACGGTGGTGGTGGCCGCCGAAATCAGCTCGGGATGCTGGACGGCGAAGGTGCGTGGCAGATCAAGGACGATGTGATCGAATAGTTTTCCGAGTTCCGCGAGCATCGGAACAAAGGCTTCCGGGCTCCACTGACCGGCTGCGGACAGCGGTTCCTCGGTGCTCAGGATCGCCAGAGTGTCGTTCACTCGGATCACAGCGCGTTCGAGAAACAGCGGATCGATGCGGCCGGGATTGTGCAGGACGTCCCGGAAGCCATTGCCGGGATCGATATCGAGCGACAAAGCGACGGTGCCGAAATGCAGGTCCAGATCGATCAGGACGACCCGTTGCTTCTGCTCCTGAGACAAGATCCATGCGAGATTGAGCGCGACCGTCGAGGCACCGACGCCGCCGCGCGCGCCGACGATCGAATGAATGCGGCTTCGCTTGCCTTCCGCGCTATCCTGTTTGCCGCCGGAATTCGCATATGCGACAGCCCGCACAAGATCGGCCGCCGCGACTGGCTTGACCATGTAGTCCGTCACGCCAGCGTCCGTGAGGCTCCGGTAGAGGCGCACATCGTTTGTCGTTCCCAGCGCAATGACGCGGGTTCCCGGCTCGCAGACCTCGGCAAGGCTGTTGATTTCGGCCAAGGGCTCAGATGATTCGGACAAATCGACAATGAGCAGCGTGGGCGACGCGGACTCGCCCAGCTCGCGCCGCGCCGCCGCTATGCCACCCGTCTGGATGATGGGATCGTGCCACTTCTGCTCCGCTGCGACACGGATCAGCGTCTGCCGCGTCACATCATCGGCGACGAAAGCCATGACCGACAGGTCATGCTGTGGCTCGGAGCGGCTTTCGCCGGACAGTCTGATCGCCGCCGTGCTCATTTGCCACCCGTGACAAGTTTCTCGAGTGGCGTAATTTTACCGGTACGGTAGCGCTGGATGGCGCCGGTCGACCCTTCAGCGTCGGCGGGGCCAGGCTGGCGGCCCTGAAATCAACTCCGACGGATCCGCCACCATCGTGCCGAAGTTCGCCGTGGTGGCGCAGCCGAGATTGCTCATCGGCGTGTTCGCGTAATCCGGCGTCATCGGCTTGCTCCAATCCGGGCAATTTGGCGGCACGACGACATAGCGGTTCAGCACAATACGCACCAGGCCTGGCTGCGCTTCCGGCGATGGCAGCGCGGCGGCTGCGATGCCGTGGGCCTTCATATAATTCAGCACGACGTTGCTGCGCTGCGACGTGGCGCCAACCAATTCGGTGAGCACATAAACCCGATCGCCGTAGCCGACGTCATGGCGAGCGATGAAACCGTCGAGTTGCGCCATCTCCACAGGCGAGAGCCGTGTTCCGTTGGTGAACTTGACGTCGTGCACCAGGCGCACGGGTTCCACCTGATTGCGCTTGGGTGACTGCACCTCCGACCAGTTGGCCGACTGCGCGCAAGCTCCGAGCGCCAATAGCACGACGGCGGCCAAGGTGTAGGCTCTGATGGAATGATGCTTCATGTGACTAGTCCAAGGTAAAGCCGACGGTGCCCACCAGCCGGCGGCCCGAGCTCATCACGGGGGTCGGCTGCCCGATTGGCTGCTGCTGACGAACGAGCGGATCCCGCCCAGAGTCGTTCGAGATCGGTCGGCGCCATCAGGCCGTCGGTCGGGAGCGCCACCATGCGGCTGTCGCTGACCGGTTTGACGATATAGGGCGTAGCCACGATCACGAGTTCCGTCTCGTTGCGCCGGAAGCCATCGGAGCGAAACAGGGCACCGAGGATCGGCAGATCGCCCAAGCCGGGAAAGCGGCGCACATCGTGAGCGATATTGTTCTGAATCAAGCCGGCGATTGCGAAGCTCTGACCGGAACCCACCTCGATGGTAGTCTCCGCCCGCCGCACCGTCAGTGCCGGAACCGCAAACCCGTTGATGCGGACTTCGCCGTTGCTCGACAACTGGCTGACCTCGGGGCGCACCCGAAGATTGATCCGGCCATCGTTCAAGATCGTTGGCGTGAAAGCCAGGCCCACGCCGAATTTCTTGAACTCTATGGTGATTGTGTTGCCGTCTTGTGGAACCGGGATCGGAAATTCGCCGCCGGCGAGGAAGCTGGCGGTCTCACCAGATGACGTCGTGAGGTTGGGTTCCGCGAGAATGGTGAGCAGCCCCTCGTTCTCGAGCGCATCGATTACCGTATTGACGTCGAAGTTGCCCTTGGTGAACCCGCCAACGGCGCTATCCGCCGCGCCGCCCGCCGTCGTATTGCCAACCAGGAACTTGCGAGTCAGTGAATTGGCCGCACCACGCACGGACGTATTGAAAACCGGAGACCCGGTGGCCAGCCCCAAGGTGAATGCGCCAGCGGAAAACAGTGCTTCCCAATTGAACCCGATTTGTTTCACGGTGGCGCGTGACACCTCCGCGACGCGAACGCGCAGGTTGATCTGGTTTGGGCCTTTCACCGCAATGCGGTTGATCACATTGGCGTCACCGCCGGAGAGGCGCGATGCCAAGCTACGCGCATCCTCGGCTTGCTGCGCCGACCGCACGACGCCGCTGAGTACCACGGCGTCGCCCAGCGACGACGCCTTGATATAGGCGTCCGGGATGTAGTCGCGCAGGGCTTGTTCCAAACCGCTCAGATTGTGGGTAACGGCAATTCGGAAGTTGGCGAGCAACTCGTCATCCTGACCGACGGCGAACAGCGAGGTTTCGCCAGCCTTCTTTGCGAAAACATAGACCAGTGTCGGAGATTTCACCTGGATGTCGGCGATCTCGGGATCGGCCAGAAACACGCTTGTGGCCGGCTGGTCGAGCCGCACGAGACGACCCTTGTTGACTTCGATCCGCATGGCAGCGGCCTGTGTCGCCACGAGACGAGCACCGTTCGACTGCGCCTTTACCGGAGCCGAAGGCGGCACGGCCTGAGCCATCGCCGCGCTAATCCCGACGCAGGAGGCGAGCTGCAGGCTCAAGAAGAGAAGAGCCCAAAGAAGTGAGCGGCTAAACGTCATTGCACGGGTTCCACTGATGCCGTGTCCGCGCCAGACGAGTTAGTCGAGCCGTTGTCCGCCTCGGCAACTCCGTTGCGAAAGCCTTTCACCTGGCTCTTATCGCCGCGCATGATGGTCACTTTCTGGGTCTCGCCGAGGCCGCCGATCAGACGGCTGACTTCATTGTCGATCGTGAAGCGGCCTTCGCTGATGGTGATCTCGGCTGGCTTCGGTTTGTTCGTGTCGATCGCAGCGAGAATGTCTTCGGGGAACGCCGCGTCGCCTTCGGCCAGTTCTGCCACGCCCAATGCGCCTTGCAGTTCTTCGCGGCTCAGGCTGCGCAGGCTGAGCGTGAGCTCGCCGAGCCGGCGGGCCACATTGACCATTTCCGCTTGCTTCGGCGTCACCTCGAACGTGATGGTGCGCGCCACGGTCGGCGTGGAATTCTGATCGTCTGTCCGCTGGTCGATGGCGACGACGCGCACGTCGCGCAGAACCGTCTCGGTCGCCAAGGCCTTCTTGCGGCCGTCGACGTCGTCGTTCTTGACCGAATGGGTTACGAGAAGATCAACGCGGTCGCCCGGGAAGACGAAACCGGCGATGCCGGACGTTGCCGTCACCGACACCGAAACGGCGCGTAAGCCAGGCTCCAGCACGGCGGCCATGAAACCCCGGTCGCCGGGCTTCACGACACGCGCATCCGTGATCGGTTCGTCAGCCGCGATGCCGCTGCGAACCACGGCGCCGGTCAATTCTTCCGGCTCGCGCTTCCCCTTCAGGAGATAGGTCGGCGGCACCTTGCCTTCCGGCCAGGCCTGCCAGCGCAGATCCTCCGGCTTTATGAAGCGGCCGGCGGGAAGTGGCGCTTTGGCGACGAGCACCTGTTGCAACGGCTCCACCGGCGCCGCTTGCGGAGCGGCGGCCGTCACGACTCGCTGCGAACCGATCCAGCTGCGCGCCAGCATCGCTGTGCCGAGCGCAGCGACGAGTGCGAATACGATGAGGATGATGTTACGCGGGCTCATGATGTGCCTCCCTAGAGGAGCTTAAAGCCCAGAAGTCTATAAATGATGAACAGGCCACCGAAGGCGATCGCCGCGCCATAAGGCACATGAGTCTTCAGGATGAAGCGGACCATGCTGGGCGTTCCAGATGGGTAGGCACCCGCGCGAACATCGGCGGGCAGACGCATGAGCATCACTGCCTTTGCACCGATAATGCCGAGCGACAGAATACCGCCGGCAGCGCCGACGATGATCACGAGCGGAAGCAGCCAATTGAGACCGGTCCAAAGCGCAACGGCCGAAAAAAGCTTCACGTCGCCGCCGCCGATCAAGCCCACGCTGAAAAGGACAAAGCCGATGGCAAAGACCAACGCCGCGGCGAGCACGCCACCCGACCAATCCACTGGCGCGCCGCCCAAATGACCGGCCAGCCAATAAACCGGATACAGCGCGGCGATGGCGAGGCAGAGCCGATTGGGGATCAGATAGCTGCGCAGGTCACTCGCCGCCGCAATTAAGAGCAGGGCGCCACAGCACCAGAGAATGACTTGTTGGGTGAGAAGTGCGGTTGCCATGGCTGTCAATTACAAGAAGCAAGTGAGTTGTGATGGCATTCGGGGCCGCATCGAGGTGGGAAGCGCTGGACCCGAAGGATCCAGCGCCCCCTTTCATGCGAACCCCGAATGTCTCATGAGGTCTTGTGCCCTTGTTACGGAGCGGGCGGGCACGGCGGATCGACGTTTTCCATCGCGTCCGACAAGCACTGAGACGACATGCTCGAACATACCGCTCAACGAACCGCCCAAGGCTGACTCAGGGCGACGATAGCGGCAACCGACACGAGCGCGGCGATCAGGCCGTACTCGATCGCCGTCGCGCCGGACTTGTCGGCGATCAGGCTGCGAAAAGTAGAAGTAATCATGGTTCTCTCCTCAGAGATGATGGTCGCAAGTGGCACCATCTTGTCGGCGCTGGGTTAAGAGGCGGTAAACCCGAGGAGAAAAAAATAGATTAGAAGGTAAAGACCTACAATTTTTTACCTCTATATTAGGCGAATATTTGAATATAAATTATCTAAAATGTGAGCGTCGTGATATCCCGATAGCTCTGAGAGGCAAAAATGGCTGTTCCAAGCGGTCTTTCCGACCGTGGCGCGCCGGCAGCGCTCATGAATCAAATCTTCTGATTATTTGACGATTACTGCATCTATTGTTTACGGCTTCGTAAGCCAAGTCTGGCATCGTTCTCCGCAAGAGGCCTATCAGGAGAGGTGCCCAAGTCATGTCCCTTTTATATCGGCGCAAGCGGCTGGGCTTTCCGCCGGGCGCGGTCATCCGCTCTTCGAACTTTATTGCAGGGAACGCAAAGCAGCTCGTCCGGTTACTCGCTGGCAGCGAGCGCGGCGGCACGGCCCTGTTTTTCGCCGTCCTGGTCGTTCCGCTGATCACCTTCATCGGTCTCGCGGTCGATACGACGCGCGGCTACCTCGTGAAGGCGCGGATGAACCAGGCGCTCGACGCCGCGGTGCTGGCCGGCGGACGGGTCTTTGCGAGCCCGACCCGCGACGACGACATCCGGATGTATTTCAAAGCCAATTTCCCCGACGGCTATATGAACGCGGTGACCACCCCTCTCGTGATCACCCCCGATGACGTCGCAAAGACACTAACCGTAACCGCCACGGCAACGGTGCCGACCACCTTCATGCGCCTGGTGGATATCGATTCTGTCGACGTGGCGACCACTTCACAGGTCACGATCGCGTCGCAGAATATCGAAGTGGCGCTCGTGCTCGACGTCACCGCCTCCATGGCTGGCCAATCAATCATCGACCTCCGGGCCGCAGCCAATGAACTCGTGGACATTGTCGTCCAGGATCAGCAGGTGCCGTTCTACTCCAAGGTGGCCATCGTGCCTTATTCCATGGCCGTGAATGTTGGCGCTGCCAAGGCTGCGGATGTGCGCGGGCCAATTGCGGCACCGAAGGTCATCACCGGCGCCACAAGAACCAATCCGGTGGTCATCACCTCTGCAAACCACGGCTTCAACAACGGCGACAAGGTTTTCATCTACGGCGTCAATGGAATGACGCAGATCAGAAACAACATGACGGCGCTGACCACCGCCACGACATCGCCCCAGTTCTGGGTGGTCGACGAACGCGACAACCGATACGTTCGCTCTCCGCAGAGCGGATAACTCCAATGCCAATGGCACGAACTGGGGTACCTACACGAATGGCGGCTTGATATACTGCACGTCGCCGGGCTGTGAGTATCACTCCTTCCAGAATCAACAGAACGGCAGCTGGAGAACCTATCAGGTCACCACCTGCGTGACCGAACGCGCCGGCGCGAATGCCTACACCGACGCCGCGCCGAATGTCGCCCCCCTCGGACGCAACTACGCCGCTCCATCCAATCCCTGCCTCGGCAGCACGATCACGCCGCTTTCGAGCGACAAGGCCGATCTACATACGAAAATCGGACAGCTCAACGCGGGTGGCTCGACAGGCGGCCATATCGGCGTGGGATGGGGATGGTACATGGTGTCGCCGAACTTCGGATATCTGTGGCCGGCCGCCAGCCAGCCCGCCGCCTACGGCACGCCGAAGCTGCTGAAGGTGGTGGTCATCATGACCGACGGCGAATACAACAGCGTCTACTACAACGGCGTGATCGCGCAAGATTCGACGAGTGGGAGCGACGGAACCGCCACCCATATCAACCACAATTCGCACAACGGCAGTACTTACACCCAGGCCCAGGCTCTGTGCGCCGCGATGAAGGCGCCCGGCACCGACATTACGGTTTATACGGTAGGGCTCAACGTCCTCAACACGCCCAACGCCCAGGCGCTTGTGAATGGGTGCGCCTCAAGCCCGTCGCACGTCTACCTGCCGGCAAACGGCGCGGAAATGAAGGACGCGTTCCGCGATATCGCAATGAAGATCTCGAGGCTCCGGCTGTCGAAATAGGCGGGCATCTGGAGACAAAAGACCAACCGAGGAGCGCACCGCCAGCAACAGCGGGCCATAGACGCACTCGCTGCCCGCGGCCGGCGGCAGCCACCCTCCCCTAAATCCATCGTGGTTTTCAGATGCCGGATGGCCGGTCACCCCCCCTGTGGCAGCCCCCCAGGGCGATGGGACCGACACTTGCTATTCATCGCGCATGACTTTCGGCTTCCTGGCCCAACGGCAGGATGGTGATGCGGGGGGCGATCTATGCGTCGGGAGAATCAGCAGGGGTTGGCGCAGAGCGTCGACAACGTGCTTTGCCGGGGCCGGAAGACGGCGCGGTGATACAGCGTGCTGGGCGGTACTATGGCCGACATGAACATCGGCGAAAATTGGTAGTAGATCTCGGCAATGATCGCGTTCTCGCCATCCCGCACGAGGAAGCCGGGCGGCAATGTCGCATTCTGGCCCGCCGCTCCGATTTTGCTCGTCACCCCGGCCAACGTGCCGCCACCGTTGCGCTGCCAGTCAACGCGCGGAAGCGCCGCGCCGGTCGCACTGACGGATGACACGATCACGAGCTGAGATGGACCAGCCGCAAACGGCTGGACCATCGTGCTGGTGGCATCGAAGATAATATTGATCTCGGGAATCGAAATCGACTCTCCCTGCGAAACCATGTCCGACGTCGTCATGACCACTCGACTGAGCTTCTGCTGAAGAAGCGCGAAGCGCGCGACGTCGAAGCCGGCGAGCATCATCGTGATCAGCACCGGCATGAGGATCGCGGTTTCCGGAAACACCATGCCCCGGCGATCGCCGGCGACGGCGGCAAACCGCCTGGCAATCCGGCGCGCGAGGGAGCTCGTCAGCATGTGGTACTACCTTGGCTCACATCCCACGGCTCGTTGCGGACGGCGATCGATGCCGCGAGCGGAATCACACCACCATTGCCGAAAAACGGCGACAGGAAAGGCGTGAGAAGGTGCCAGTCTACGACGATGTTGTAGACCACGACCTCGCCGGAGCCGCCCGCACCCGCCGCAGCCATGTCCGCATCCCATTGGCCGTTGCCGTTCACGTCGGTGTAGGTATCGCCGGGATCCCATTTGCCGTTGCCGTTGACGTCGTTGGTCAGCGGCTCCGGCTTGCCGATGTCCGACAGGCACTTATAAACCCGCATCGTCACGTCTGCCGGCGTCACCTGAACGAGACCGATCGCCGCGCCATTCACCTTACTGATAATGGCCTCCTCGCGTGTCATGCCCGCAGGAATATTGCCGGTGATGCCGAAGCGCGCCGCATCGCGCAGCCCGCCTTCAATCAGCGAGGAGACGAAAAGCATCATCGATATTTCAATCACGCCCATGACCGCCGCCAGCACCACGGGAAAGGCGAACGCGAATTCCACCGCCGCGATGCCTTCGCGGGCGCGCAGCAGTCGGCGCGCAATCGTGCGTATGAAGCGGCTTTTGGCCATGACGTCCTGATCCCGAGTGAGCATGATTCTTCACGCGCTCATGATTCCTCACGCGCTATTGTGCCCGGGGGCGGTTAAGCGGTGTTTAAAGCGTCAATTATTGGTAAATTTGATGCGAACCCGTGCCGCGACTGCGATCAGCCGGCGAGGAGCAGCCGGCGCCGGATTTCCGCCGCGACCTGAGCCGCCGCGGAGAGCGGGACATAGTGCATTTGTGTAAAATCCCCGGCAATCCCAGCCTCGAGCGGCCGCGCCATGCCGAGCCGATACAGCTCTTCATGGAGCCGGGCGAAGGCCGGCTTCATGATCGCCGGCGGCGCATAGATATAGACCGGCTTGCCCGTGGCGCAGGCTTCCGAACACATGGATACGGATTCGCCGGTGACGATCGCCGCATCGCACAGGCCGAGAAAGCCGAAATACGGGTTGCTTGTCTCCGTCCCTGGCTCCCCGGCGGACGTGGCGCCCCAGCGGTGACCGTAGGACGGCACCGTGACCGCGCCGGTCAGCGCGTCGGCCGCCGCCTCGCCGGTGCGCCGGCTTGTCGTGATCATCAGGCTGCCGCCGCAGGCTTGCGCCAAGCCCGACGCCAGCCTGCCGAGCTCCGCCGCCAGCGCCGGCGAGAAGCCGCGGCGGCGCGTCGCCCCGCCGACCAGCAGCGCGATGCGCGGCGACGGCAACGCGGCGAGCCGCTCGCGCCAGCGCTCGCCCTCCTCCGCCAGGCGCGCGCGCGTGACGCGGCTGGGCGCACCGGTGGTTTCGATCAGGTTGGCGCGGTGGGCGCAGGCATCGTGGCGGGGCGCCGCGATCAGGTCGAAGTCGTCGCGGCCCTGCACCGGATCCATGATCTGCACGATGCGCATGCGCTGGCCGTCGGCCGACGCGCGGCGTTTGAGCCAGCGCGCCACGGCGCCGAGCCGGCGGCCGGTGGCTATGACCAGCTCCGGCCATGGCGGCATCAGGCTATTGCGGCTCGCGGCATCGAGACCGGCAAGGCGGCGCGGCCCCAGAGCGCCGGGCAGCACGGCGAGCGCGCGGTAGCGCACGCTGCGCGTTTCGAACGGCACGCCCAAGGCCTCCGCGACGCCGAGACTCTGATTGGCGTGCCCGACCACATCGTCGGTCAGGACCCAGAGGGAGGGGCGCGGCGGGGCAGCGGGTGGTGACGTCATGGCCTCTGGGACGCTGGGATGGCCGGCAAGTCCTAGCACCTTTGCACGAATTTCGCCAAATCCACCGCGCGCCGCCATACCGCCGGGGACGGCGGACTGCCTGAACTGTCCGGTCTCTGAACTCCTTCGTCACGGCGATTTCACTGGCTCGACCGGCGATCTTTGCTAGAGTTTGGCCATGCACCGTTCCATTCTCGCCTTCTGCGCCACTCTCCTGCTCGCCGCCACAACCGCCGCGACGGTCGGTCATGCCCAGCCGAAATCGAAGGGCGAGCTGGTCATCGGCATGACCCAGTATCCGACGACGCTCCACCCGAGCATCGAATCGATGCTGGCCAAGACCTACGTGCTCAACATGACGCGGCGGCCGTTCACCGCCTACGACAAGGACTGGAAGCTCGTCTGCATGCTGTGCACCGAGCTGCCCAGCATCGAGAACGGCAAGGCGGTGCCGGAAGACCAGCCCGACGGCAAGAAGGGCATCGCGGTCACCTATACCATCCAGCCGGACGCCAAATGGGGCGACGGCACGCCGGTCACCACCAAGGACGTGCTCTTCACCTACGAAGTGGGCCGCCATCCGCAGAGCGGCGTCGCCAACGGCGAACTCTACCGCCGCATCACCAAGGTCGATGTGAAGGACGACAAGACCTTCACCCTGCATGTCAACAAGCTGACCTTCGATTACGCCGCGATCAACGATTTCTTCGTGCTGCCCGAGCATCTCGAGCGCGCCCGCTTCGCCGACCCCGCAAACTATCGCGGGCGCAACGGCTACGACACGGACACCACCAATCCCGGCCTCTATTTCGGGCCTTACAGGATCACCGAAAAGGCGGTCGGCTCGCACATCGTGCTCGAGCGGAACCCGACCTGGTGGGGCAAGCCGCCCGCCTTCAACCGCATCGTGGTCCGAATCATCGAGAATACGGCCGCGCTCGAGGCCAACCTGCTGTCGGGCAGCGTCGACTACATCGCCGGCGAAGCGGGTTTGACGCTCGATCAGGCACTCACCTTCGAGAAGCGTCACGGCGCCAGATACGACGTCCTCTACAAGCCGAGCCTGGTCTACGAGCATATCGAGCTCAATCACGACAACCCGATCCTCAAGGACAAGCGGGTGCGCCAGGCGCTGCTGTTCGGGCTCGACCGGGACGTCATGAACAAGCAGCTGTTCGGCGGCCGCCAGCCGGTGGCCAACGCCTCCGTCCATCCGCTCGATCAGGGTTATGACCCGAATGTGCCGGCATACAAGCAAGACTTGAAGAAAGCGGCCGCGCTGCTCGACGAGGCGGGCTGGACCTCGAAGGGCAAGGGCACCCGGACAAATGCCAAGGGCGAGCCCCTGGTTCTGGAGTTGATGACCACGGCGGGCAACAAGAGCCGCGAGCAGGTGCAGCAGGTCCTGCAGAGCCAATGGCGCCAGCTCGGAGTCGATATCCGCATCCGCAACGAGCCGGCCCGCGTGTTCTTCGGCGAGACGGTGACCAAGCGCAAGTTCCCGGCCATGGCCATGTTCGCCTGGTTCTCCGCGCCGGAGAACGTGCCGCGCTCGACGCTGCACTCCGAGGAGATCCCGACCGCGCAGAACAACTATGCGGGACAGAACTACACCGGCTATCGCAATCCGGAGGTCGACAAGCTGATCGACGCCATCGAGGTCGAGTTCGACCGCGACAAGCGCATGGCGTTGTGGAGCAAGCTGGAGCGGATCTATGCCGAGGATCTGCCCTCCCTGCCGCTCTATTTCCGCGCCGATCCCTTCATCTTTCCGAAATGGCTGAAGGGCATCGAACCGACCGGCCACCAGGATATCTCGACGCTCTGGGTCGAGAACTGGCACGTCGCCCCCTGACCGCCTCCTCTATGCCTTCAACCGACTCCGTGGCATCGACCTCTGTTTCGTCCGATCCACCGGTGCTTCTCGCTGTCCGGGATTTGCGCGTCACCTTTCCGACCCCGCGCGGCGATCTGGTCGCGGTCGACGGCGTGTCGTTCCGGGTCACGGCGGGACGCACGCTCGGCATTGTCGGTGAATCGGGCTCGGGCAAGACGGTGAGCGCGCTGGCGCTGCTCCGCCTCATCCCTTCGCAGGCGAAGATGAGCGGCGCGATCCTGTTCGAGGGTCGTGACATCGCCGGCCTGCGCGAACCCGCCATGGAGCGGCTGCGCGGCAATCGCATGGCGATGGTCTTCCAGGAGCCGATGACGGCGCTCAATCCGGTGATGACCGTCGGCGACCAGATCGCCGAGGCCTGGATCGTGCACCGCGGCGCCGCGCCGGCGGATGCGCGCGCCGCCGCCGTCGGCATGATCGAGAAGGTCGGCATTCCCGACGCCGCCCGCCGCGCGCATAGTTTCCCGCATCAGCTTTCCGGCGGCCAGCGCCAGCGCGCGATGATCGCCATGGCGCTCGCCTGCGGCCCGGCGCTGCTGATCGCCGACGAGCCGACCACGGCGCTCGACGTCACGGTGCAGGCGCAGATTCTCGACCTGATGATGCAGATGCAGGCCGAGCTGGGCATGGCCATGGTCTTCATCAGCCACAATCTCGCGGTCGTCTCGGAAGTGGCCGACGATGTCGCCGTGATGTATGCGGGGCGCATCGTCGAGCAGGCGCCGGCCGACGCGCTATTCGTCCGCCCGCTGCATCCTTACACCCGCGGCCTGATCGAAACCGTGCCGCGCGTCGGCCACGGACGCAAGCGCCTGCCGGCCATTCCCGGCACCGTGCCGGATCTGCTGCATCTGCCCTCCGGCTGCCGCTTTTCCAACCGCTGTCCGCTGGCCGACGACGGTTGCCGCCGGGCCGACCCGCCGTTCGCCGAGGTCGAACCGGGGCGCTGGGTGGCTTGCTACAAGCCCGGCGAGTGGCCGGAGCGGCCTCTGTGACCTCGGCGCATAGCCTCGCCAATCCGCCGCTGCTCAGGGTCGAAGGCCTGAGCAAGTATTTCCCGCTCGGCGGCGGCTCGCTGTTCCGCCGCAGCCGGGACGTACTCCGGGCTGTCGACGACGTCAGCTTCACCATCATGCCCGGCGAAACCCTGGCCCTGGTCGGCGAGAGCGGCAGCGGCAAGACCACCTGCGCCCGCACGGTCGCGCGCCTTTATAAGCCCGACGCGGGCACGATCCTGTTCAAGGGCGTCGAGATCAGCCGCACGCCGGCGCGCGCCCTGCGGCCGCTGCGCCGCGCCTTCCAGATGATGTTCCAGGATCCGTTCGATTCGCTCGATCCGCGCCAGCGCGTCGGCGATATCATCGCCGAGCCGCTGGTCGTCCAACGTTGGAATAATGGCGCGGCACGGCGCGAACGCGTGGCCGAAGTCATGCGCTGGGTCGGGCTCAATCCGGCCGACGGGATGCGCTATCCCCACGAATTTTCCGGCGGCCAGCGCCAGCGCATCGCCATCGCCCGCATGCTGGTGCTCGAGCCCGAGCTGATCATCGCCGACGAGCCGCTCTCGGCGCTCGACGTCTCGATCCAAAGCCAGATCCTCAATCTCCTCGCCGAGCTGCAGGCGCGCCTCGGCTTCGCCTGCCTCTTCATCACCCACGACCTTGCCGTGGTCGACGCCATCGCCGACCGCGTCGCGGTGATGCACGCGGGCAAGATCGTCGAAATGGCGAGCCGCGAGGAGCTGTTCGCCAATCCGCGCCATCCCTATACCCGCACCCTGCTGGCCGCCGTGCCGCAGATGGGCCGCGGCAAGCGCACGCCACGGCAAGCGAAGGCGGCCGCGCCATGATGCGCTTCATCGCGGGACGGCTCGCCGAATCGTTCGTCGTGGTCCTCGTCATGTCGTTCGTCGTCTATGTGCTGATCGGCCTGATGCCGGGCGATCCGGTCGACCTGATGATCGCCGGCGATCCCAAGCTGACCTCCGCCGACATCGCGCGTCTCAAGGCCGTGTATGGCCTCGACCAGCCGTTGTGGGACCGCTACCTCGCCTGGCTCGGCGCGGCGCTGACCGGCGATTTCGGCAACTCGCGCCTCCATGTCCGCCCGGTGCTCGACGTCATGGGGCCGTTCCTGACCAACACCATGGTTCTGATGGGCGCTAGCTTCGTGCTGTCCGTCGCCGTCGCCATTCCGGCCGGCGTGTTCGCCGCGCTGCGGCCCCATTCGAAGCTCGATCACATCATCAACCTGCTGTGCTTCGCCGGCATTTCCGTGCCGGTCTTCTGGCTGGCACTCATGCTGATGATGGTGTTTTCGGTGGGGCTCGGCCTCCTGCCCGCGGGCGGCGTCGCCACCGTGGGCGACGGCAGCCTGGGCGACCGCCTGCTGCATCTCGTCCTGCCGACCCTGACCCTGACGGTGTTCAGCATCGGCCACTACACCCGCTACGTGCGTGCCGCGATGATGGAAACCATGCGTCAGGACTATATCCGCACGGCGCGCGCCAAGGGCGCGCCGCGGCCGCGCATCCTGTGGCGTCACGCCCTGCCCAACGCGCTGATCCCCGTGGTCACCATCATGGCGCTGAGTTTCGGCAGCCTGTTCTCGGGCGCGCTGGTCACCGAGACCATGTTCGCCTATCCCGGCATGGGCAAGCTGATCTACGACGCCATCATGGGCAACGACTACAACCTGGCGCTCATGGGCCTGCTGTTCGCCACCCTGCTGACGCTCGCGGGCAATCTGCTCGCCGACATCGCCTATGCCTGGCTCGACCCGCGCATTTCCTACGGCGGCGGCGAGGCGCGCGCATGACCGCGCCCGCGATCCCCACTGTCGAGACCGAGCGCAGCGCACCCTGGAGCCTGCTGTGGCGCCGCTTCCTGCAGCACAAGCTGGCGGTCGTCAGCCTCGTTGTGCTGGTGGTGCTGTCGCTGACGTCCGCCCTGGCGCCGCTGTTCGAGCGCCTCATGGGCTTCGACGTGACCGCCGTCGATCTGCTCGAACGGCTCGGGCCGCCATCGCTCCACCATCCGCTCGGCACCGACGAGCTCGGGCGCGACATGTTCCTCCGCCTGCTCTACGGCGGACAGGTGTCGCTGCTGGTCGGTATCCTCGCCGCCCTCGTCGCCGCGGTGATCGGCACGGCGATAGGCCTGTTCGCCGGTTATTTCGGCGGCAAGCTCGATGCGCTGCTCATGCGGTTGACCGACGGGGTCATCGCGCTGCCGCTTCTGCCGCTGCTCATCGTGCTGGCGGCGGTCGATCTCTCCAAGCTCGGCCTGCCGCCCGCCGTGGTCAACGACCCCAACGTCAGTCTCTATCGCATCATCCTGATCATCGCCCTGGTCGGCTGGACGACGGTGGCCCGCCTGGTGCGCGGCGCGACCCTGTCCCTGCGCGAGCGCGATTTCGTGCTCGCCGCCATCACCCAGGGCGCGTCGTCCTTTCGCATCATGACCCGGCACATCCTGCCCAACGCGATCTCGCCCATCGTGGTGGCCACCACGCTGTCGGTCGGCAATGTCATTCTGCTGGAATTGGTCCTGAGCTTTCTCGGCTTAGGCATTCAGCCGCCGACGCCGAGCTGGGGCAATATGCTGACCAACGCCCAGGAGACGATCTGGACCGCGCCCATGCTGGCCTTCTGGCCGGGCGTCATGATCTTCGTCACGGTCATCGCCTTCAACTTCCTGGGCGACGGTTTGCAGGACGCGCTCGACCCGCGCGCCACCGCCAGCGACTAGGATTTTCCGGCGGCGCTGGCGACTGGCTTCGGCCGGTCGCTCACCTGTTGCAGCCACGCGCCGAGCGCCATGGCGGCGACGAAGACGACAGACTCCGGAATCGCCGAACGCCAGCGAAGCGATGGCCGGGCCCGGACAGAACCCCGTCAGGCCCCAGCCGATGCCGAAGATCGCCGCGCCGCCGATCAACCGGCTGTCGAGATCGCGCCGGGTCGGCAGCTCGAAACGTTTGCCGAACAGCGGCGCCGAGCGGCTCTGGACAAGCCGGAAACCGACGAAGGCCACCACCACTGCGCCCGCCATGACGAGAACAAGGCTCGGATCCCAGCGACCGAAGATGTCGAGAAAGCCGATAACCTTCGCCGGATTTATCATTTGCGACACGGCAAGTCCGATGCCGAACAGGATGCCGGCGACCAGAGCGGCGATGTTCTGGTTCATCGTCAGCTCCCCACCAGGTGGCGCGTCACATAGACCGTGACGATGGCGCTTGCCATGAACACGCCAGTCGCGACCAACGAGCGTGGCGACAGGCGGGCGATGCCGCACACGCCATGGCCGCTGGTGCAGCCATTGCCGAGTTGCGTGCCGAAGCCGACCAGCAGCCCGCCGACGATCAGCACCGGCCAGGAAGCCTGCACTTGAATCGTCACGGGGGCGAAGAGACCGTAGAGCCCGGCGCCGATCGCCAAGCCGACGAGAAACAGCACGCGCCACAAGGCGTCACCCGGCGGCAGGGACTTCGGGTTCAGCAGGCGGCCGGCGATGCCGCTGACCCCGGCGATGCGGCCGTTGAGCAGCAACAGCAGCACCGCCGCCAAGCCAATGAGCGCGCCTCCGATGAAGGCACTGAGGGGGTGAAGTTCTCGATCGTCCATACGCTGTCTCCGACCGCTAGCGGGCACGCGTCCGGCTGGCGTCCCGGATCACGCGCACGCCAATGCCGTGAAAATCGCTGCGGTCGTTGCCCTGGGCCGGCTGCACGATGCGGACCAGCTTGCGGTCCTTGATGCTGACAACGGCGAAGCCCGGCACGGTGCCCTTGGCCACGTGCGGCGCCGAGATCGGGTTGGGGCCGCGGGTGGTGATGAAGGCGTAGCGGCCGTCCGGTGACATGGCCATGATGTCCGGCGTCGGGCCGACGTCCTTGAGTTCCTCGATGATCTGCAGCGTGCGCGGATCGATGATGATGCCGTTGCTGCTGACCCGGTTGACCATCCACACCTCGCGGCCGTCCGGCGTCGCCCAGACGCCGTGGGCATCGTTACCACGGCTGCTGTCCTGCTTGACGATCTTGTTCGAACCGATCTCCAGCGCGTACCACACACCCACGTCATGGTCGCCGCCGTTGACGATCATGTGCTTGCCGTCCGGCGTGCGCATGGTGCCGCAGTTCACGCGCAGCTCCTGCGGCCCGAAGACCTGGGTCAGCTTGAAGCTGCTGGTGTCGAGAATGACCAACCCGCCGTCGGCGATCATCGGGCCGAGCGTGATGTAGGCGTAGCGCCCATCGCGGGTGTAGTCGTGGCAGATCGGGCTGGCATCCTTGAACTTGGCTTCATTCGCCTTGAATACCGGATCCTCGGAAATCACCAGGCTGCGCGCCGGCGCGTAGCGGCCCGATGCCTTGTCCCACGTGATCTCGACCAGCTTGCCGTCGCGCGGCACCTTCGCGTCGCCGATCACGTCGGCGATGATCGCGCTGCCGTCCGGCTTGACGCGGGCCATGTGGGTGCCCGGGCCGGTCTTGATGATGCCGGCGATCGAGCGGTCCCCTGTGCGGATCACGGTGACGTCGCCGGATGCCGTGCTGGCGATGAAGGCATAGGCGCCGTCCGGCGTGAAATCGATCATATGCGGCACGCGGACGCCATGGGCGATCATGTTGATCTTGGCGATTTCCTGAAGCTGCGGATTGAAGATGTGCACGTGGTGGGTGCCCTGATCGAGGGCCCAGATTTCATAGTTCTGCGCCCGAGCGCCGGCCGACCCCACGGCCAGGCCGAGCGCCGCCGCGGCAACGCCCAGGGATAGATTGCGGAGGATCGTGGTGAATCGGTTCAGCATGGTGGTCCCCTTTTTTGCTAGCCACGCGTGCCGACGAAGGATCGGCCGCTACGGGCGGGCGGAATTTTACGAAAGCTTTTTTGTCAGATCGCGCCGGAATGCAAGCGCGCTACGCAGCGACGCTCCAAAACTCAACGCGACATCAGCACCGGAACGGGCGTATTGCCGAGCATCGTGCGGGTGACGCCGCCCAGAATCAACTCGCGCCAGCGTGACCGGCCGAATGCGCCCATAACGACCAGATCGGCGCCGAAGTTGCCGATGGTTTCGCGCAGGGTGTGGCCCAACGAGCCACGCTCGGCACGCGGGCTGCGCGCCTCGGCGGAAATGCCATGACGCGCCAGATGGGCCGCCACGTCGCCCGCCGGATCTTCACCGGTGCCGGAGATGCCGTCTTCCGGATTGATGGTAACGACGCAGACCGCTTTCGCCTGCTTCAGGAACGGCAGAGCGTCGTTGACGGCACGCGCCGCGCCGCGATTGGTCTTCCACGCCACTAGAACTCGCTCGCCCACGGTCGGGAACGAGCCGGTGTGCGGCACCACCAGCACCGGCCGGCCGGCATCGAGGATCAGATGCTCCGGCAGTTCGGGCGCGGTGCCCGGATCGAGCCGTTCCGCATTGCGCTGACCGGCGATGATCAGATCGGCAAAGCGCGCGTGCTGCAGCACGAGGTCGGGCAGCGCCCCTTCCACCTGGCGCCATTCGGCCGGCACATTGGCGACGCGCGTGCGCTCGTGGAACATGCGTTCCGCCTCGCGTGCCGCATCGCGCATGTAGCGGTCATGAGCCTCGACCAGCTCGGGGCCGAGATCCGCTTCGGCGTACTGATGCATGGGCGCGAGCCCGACAACGTAGAGCCCGGTCAGCTTCGCGTCGAAATTGCGTGCCAGGGTGACGCCGATATCAATCCGCGTCGGACAGGCGGGTGAGCTGTCGAGATGCACAAGGATGTCCTTGTAACCCATAAAACGTCCTCCGATTCGCCTGCCCAATACGCATTGTCGCGGCGGCTTGACCGCCATTTTGGGTTATCATACCGCTAGATAGCCGAATTCGGCAATGACCCGCGGCGGGACCCATCGGCGGGGGTTTCGGTGGATCATATGGTGGCGCCGCGGGTTCCCAGCACCTGCCGGGCCTTTGTCCCACGAGGAGCATGAAGGAACGCCATGGCCAAGGTAATTCACGCCCCGGAAATCGACCGCCCGGGGTTGCAGTGGTTCAACGTGGCGCAACCGCTGTCGCTCGCCGATTTGGCGGGCAAACTGGTCATCCTCGATTTCTGGACCTTCTGCTGCATCAATTGCATGCACATCATCCCGATCTTGCAGCGGGTCGAGGAGGCTTTCCCGAACGAGGTGGTGGTGATCGGGGTGCATTCGCCCAAATTCGCGGCAGAACGCGAGCCGGCCAATGTGGTGAAAGCCATCGCGCGCTACGGCATCCGGCACCCGGTGGTCCACGATCCCGACCATATCCTGTGGCGCGAATTCGGCGTGCGCGCCTGGCCGACCCTGACGTTCATTTCACCGGACGGCTATGTGATCGGGCAGGTCTCCGGCGAGCCCGATCCGCAGAAGCTGATGGACGTGGTCGCCCAGACCATCGCCGAGGGCAGAGCCGAAGGCGAGTTGCGTCCCGCGCCCCTGGCGCTCGCGCCGATCGAGGATCCGGCTGCGAAAAGCCATCTGCGCTTTCCCGGCAAGATCAAACCACTACCCGGCGGCGACGACGGCGAGGCGGCGGGCTGGGTACTGGCCGATTCGGGCAACCATCGCATCGTGCTGTTGGACGCGGACGGCAAAGTACGCCGCATCGTCGGCACCGGCCGGCCCGGCTTTGCCGACGGCGACGGCAAGACGGCGAGCTTCAATTCGCCGCAAGGGCTGGTCGCGACATCCGACGCGGTCTATGTCGCCGATACATTCAATCATGCGCTGCGCAAGATCGACCTGCGCACCGGCTACGTCACCGCGCTCGCCGGCAATGGCCGGCGCGGCCGTGCGCTGGGTGCGCCTACCCCTGCCAAGGATGTCGCGCTGGCCTCGCCCTGGGACGTGGAATTGGCCGGCGCGCGGCTCTATTTCGCCAATGCGGGCACCCACCAGCTGGGCGTGATCGACCTCACCGAGAGCACGGTGGCGCGGCTCGCCGGCAGCGGCGCGGAGGCAATCACCGATGGACCGGCGGCCGAGGCGGCTCTCGCCCAGCCGAGCGGGCTCGCCTTGAGCCCCGACCGCACCCAGCTCTATTTCGCCGACAGCGAAACCTCGGCGGCCCGCGTGCTCGATCTCGAGACCGGCACGGTGCATACCCTGGTCGGCAAGGGCCTGTTCACGTTCGGCCATCGCAACGGCGCGTTCGACGAGGCGCTGCTGCAGCATCCGCTCGGCATCGCCGTGCTCGACGAGCACCATCTCGTCGTCGCCGACAGCTACAACAACGCGCTCCGCCTGCTCGACCTGCGCGTCCGCCGCGTGGCTGACCTGGACGACGGCTTCACCTGTCTCGATCCGGTCTGCTATCCGCTAGCCGAGCCCGCCGCCGTGACGGCCGACGGCGACGGCCGTCTGCTGGTGTCGGACACCAACAACCACCGCATCCTCGCGTTCGATCTGGCGCGGCGTACCTACAAGACATGGTTTCGCTGACACGCGCCGTCGCGTAGTGTGCCGCCATGACCGACACCGGCTCGTCCGTTCGCAATCCCAATTCTCTCGCGGCGCGCGATGTCGCGTCGTTGCTGCATCCCTATACCAACCTGAAGGCCCATGAGCAGGCCGGCCCGCTGGTGATCACCGGCGGCGACGGCATTCATGTGATCGACGACCAGGGCAATCGCTACATCGAAGCCATGGCGGGCCTGTGGTGCGCCAGCCTCGGCTTCAGCGAGAAGCGCTTGGCCGACGCCGCCGCGGCGCAGCTGAACCGGCTGCCGTTCTATCATCTGTTCAGCGGCAAATCCCACGACCGCGCCATCGAACTGGCCGAAATGCTGCTCGCCATCGCGCCGGTCCCCATGGCCCGCGTGTTCTTCGCCAATTCTGGATCCGAGGCTGTGGACAGCGCGATCAAGCTCGCCTGGTACGTCAACAATGCGCGCGGCCGGCCCGAAAAGAAAAAGATCATCGGCCGCCAGAAGGCCTATCACGGCGTGACGATCGCCGCGGCAAGCCTGACCGCGCTACCCAACAATCAGCGCAGCTTCGACCTGCCCCTTCCCGGATTTCTCGTCGCCGACTGTCCGCACCACTATCGCTACGCCGAGCCGGGCGAGAGCGAGGACCAATTCGCGGCGCGGCTCGCCGCCAATCTCGAAGCGTTGATCCTGCGCGAAGGACCGGGCACGATCGCCGCCTTCATCGCCGAGCCGGTGCAGGGTGCCGGCGGCATCATCGTGCCGCCCGCCACCTACTTCGACAAAATCCAGGCGGTCCTGCGCAGGCACGACATCCTGTTCATCGCCGACGAGGTGATCACCGGCTTCTGCCGCACCGGCAACATGTTCGGCAGCGAGACCTTCGGGCTCGAGCCCGACATGATGGTGCTGGCCAAGGCGCTGTCGAGCGGCTACCAGCCGATTTCCGCGCTCCTCATCAATCAGCCGCTCTACGACGCCATCGCCGAGGAGAGCGCCCGCATCGGCACCTTCGGTCACGGTTTCACCTATTCCGCGCACCCGGTGCCGGCGGCGGTCGCCATCGAGACGCTACGCATCTACCAGGAGCGCGGCATTCCCGGCCATGTGCGCGAGATGAGCCCGATCCTGCAAGCCGGCCTGCGCCGCTTCGCCGACCATCCGCTGGTCGGCGAGGTGCGCGGCATCGGCCTGATCGCCGGCATCGAAGTGGTTGCCAATAAGAAAAATAAAACACCCTTCGACCCGCCGGGCCGTGTCGGCGCGATGATCGCCCGCCATGCGCAGGCGCACGGGCTCATCACCCGCGCGCTCGGCGACGTCATCGGCATTTGTCCGCCGCTTGTCATCGAGCCGCCGCAGATCGAGGCGATGCTCGACCGTATCGGCCGCGCGCTCGACGACGCCGAGGCGGAGCTGCACCGTAAGATTTGACGGCGTCATGACATTTGTCACATCGCGTTGCCGCGTCGCCTGATATCTTTTCGTCGTTCCGGATTACCTCGAACATCCGTCGTCCACATGGACGGGATCCGGAGTTCGCGATGTCCAAGATTTCTCGTCGAGGACTGATCAAGAAAGCAGGCGCGGCCGGAGCCGTTGTCTTGACGCCTGCCATGTTGGCCGGCGGCGCGGTGGCGCAACCGAGCGTCGGCGTCGCGCAGGCGCCGAGACCCGCCGCGCCACCGCGCGCGAGCAATCAACCGCCGATCACATACGTCTTCTTCAACGCGGCCGAGGCGGCTTTCCTCGAAGCCGCGGTCGCGCGGCTGATTCCGGCGGATGATCAATGGCCGGGCGCGCTCGAATGCGGCGTCACCAACTACATCGACAAGCAGATGGCCGGCGCCTGGGGTGCCGGCGAGCGGCTCTATCGCGGCGGTCCATGGCAAAGCGGGTTGCCGGGCCAGGGCTACCAACTGCCCTATACGCCGGCCGAGCTGTTTCGCACGGCGCTTGGCGCGATCAACAAAGAGCTGTCGCGCACGCCCTTCGCCAAGATGACGGCCGAGCAGCAGGACGCCTATTTGAAAGAACTGGAAACCGGCAGCAAGGACCTCGGCGGCGTGCCGGGCCGCGTGTTCTTTGCCGATCTGTGGCAGGCCACGGTCGAAGGATTCTTCAGCGATCCGGTCTATGGCGGCAACCGCGACATGATGGCGTGGCGCATGATCGGATTCCCCGGCGCCTATGCCTCCTACTACGACCTCGTCGACAAGCACGGCATCAAGATCGACCGCGAGCCGATGAGCCTGGCCCAGGACGCCGAAGGGCACATCCACCCCGATCCGAACATTCCGCCGAAGCTGCCATAGCAACGCAGGGAGTCGTTTCATGGCCGACCGTCTCGATCCCGTCGATGTTGTGACGATCGGCGCCGGCATGACCGGGATCATGCTGGCCAGGGAATTGGTCACCACTGGTCTGAAGGTCGTGGGGCTGGAGCGCGGGTTGATGCGTGACACGGTGCCGGATTTCCAGTCGCCCGCGATGCACGACGAATTGCGCTTCGCCGTGCGCAAGGCGCTGATGGTGGACACCACGCGCGAGACCTTCACCTTCCGCAACGCCGCCAACCAGACCGCGCTGCCCCTGCGCCGCATCTCCGGCTTCCTGCCGGGCACCGGGGTCGGCGGCAGCATGGTGCACTGGAACGGCCAGACCTTCCGCTTCCAGGTCGCCGATTTCGTGCTGCGCTCGCGCATGGACGAACGCTATGGGCGCGGGTTCATGGACCCCGAGCTGACCATCCAGGACTGGGGCGTCACCTACGACGAGCTCGAGCCGCATTACGACCGCTTCGAATACCTGTGTGGCATCAGCGGTACTGCCGGCAACGTCAAGGGCAAGATACTGCCGGGCGGCAATCCATTCGAGGCGCCGCGCTCGCGGCCCTACCCGACGCCGGCGCAGAAGGAGCCCTATTTCGCCGCGCTGTTCCGCAAGGCGGTCAGCGGCTTGGGCTATCACCCCTACCCGCAACCGTCGGGCAATCTGAGCCAACCCTATACAAATCCCGAGGGCATCGAGCTCAATACCTGCGTGTTCTGCGGTTTTTGCGAGCGCTTCGCCTGCGAGCATTACGCGAAGTCGAGCCCGCAGACCACCGTGCTGCCGATCCTGTTGAAGAATCCCAATTTCGAGCTGCGCACCGGCTGCCATGTGCTGAGAATCAATCTCGATAGCACGGGCAAGCAAGCCACCGGCGTCACCTACGCCGACAGCAGCGGCCGCGAATTCGAGCAGCCGGCCAACCTCGTGCTGGTGACGAGCTACGCGCTCAACAACGTCCGCATGCTGCTGCTCTCGGGCATCGGCAAGCCTTACGACCCGGCCACGGGCGAAGGCACCACCGGGCGCAACTATGCCTACCAGACCACGTCCGGCGTGCAGGTGTTCTACGACGCGGACGTCAACATTAACCCGTTCATGGCGTCGGGCGCGAACGGCACTATGGTCGACGACTTCGGCGGCGACAATTTCGATCACGCGCCGCACAGGTTCATTGGCGGCGCCTACATCGGCGCGATCCAGACCAACGGCCGGCCGATCGAGTTCAATCCGGTGCCGCCGGGCACGCCGACCTGGGGCCTCGGCTGGAAACGGGCGATCGCGCGCAGCTACAACCATACCGTGGCGCTCAATGTCCACGGCTCGTCGATGGCGATGCGCGGCAACTATCTCGATCTCGATCCGACCTACAAGGATGCCTGGGGCCAGCCGCTGCTGCGCATGACGTTCGATTTTCCCGCCAACGACATCCGCATGTCGGCCTGGTGCACCGACAAGGCGCTGGAGATCGGCCGCGCCATGGGCGGCCGCCAAGTCGGTGGCGGCCCGCGCAAGGCGCCTTACAATGCCACGCTGTATCAAACGACGCACAATACCGGCGGCGCGGTGATGGGCGCCGATCCGAAGACGAGCGCCGTCAACCGCTATCTGCAGAGCTGGGACGTGCCGAACCTGTTCGTGGTCGGTGCCTCCGCCTTTCCGCAGAATGCCAGCTACAACCCGACCGGCACGGTCGGCGCCCTGACCTACTGGGCGGCGGATGCCATCAAGAACCGCTATCTGAAATCCCCCGGCCCGCTGGTCCCGACATGAGGCGCAACATCCCCCGGCCGGCTGGTTCCGACTTGAGGCGTCTCCTCATCATCGTGAGCTGCCTGATCGCCATGGCGGTGATATCCCGAGTCACCATGGAATTGGCCCATGGCCAGAACGCGGCGCGCCAAGGCGATGCCAAGCGCGGCGCGCAGATCGCCGCCGAAGGCACCCCGGCAGGCGCGCCCGCCTGCGTCTCGTGCCACGCGGTGGACGGCAATCCCGATGGCAGCGGCAGCTTTCCCCGGCTGTTCGGCCAGCCGCGCGATTATATGATCAAGCAGTTGCAGGACTATGCGGCGAACCGGCGGACCAACGACATCATGAGCACCGTCGCCCAGAGCCTGTCGGACACCGATGCCCTGGACGTCTCGGCCTATTACGCGACCGCCAAGGAGCCGTTTCCCAAGCTGGCCCCGGGTGACAAGGGCCTGATCATCCTGGGCGAGAGACTGGCGGCCATCGGTGACGGCGCAAAAGAAGTTCCGGCCTGCAACAACTGCCACGGCCCGGCAGGGATCGGTCAGCCGCCGATCATTCCCTATCTGGCCGGCCAATTCGGCCCCTACGTCAACCAGCAGCTTCAACTGTGGAAAAAGGGCCAGCGCAAGAATGACGGCGGGGCCCAGATGACGGTGCTGGCCAAACGGCTCAGCGACCAGGATTTCGCCGCAGCCGCGGCCTACTACCAGCAAGCGCGGACGGCTTCGAGCCCCGCCAGCCCAGGCCCGACGACGGCCCCCGCCCCCACGAAGCCCGCCGACCCGGCGCGGCCCGCGAAATAGGCCCTTCCCGGCACTATCAGTCCGCACCGCGCCATGGACGCGGGATGCGCCTGCCGCTCGGGTTGGCAACTGCGCCGGGCGGCGTGTAAACTCGGGTTTCCTTGCCGCCCCTGCATCGCTGCCTGCCAGTTTGGTGAGTGGACGGCCGACCGCCAGGAACCGTATATAGGCCTATGGACTACGATAGTTTCTTTACTGCGGCGATCGCCCGGCTCAAAGCCGAGGGCCGCTACCGCGTGTTCGCCGATCTCGAGCGCCGGGCCGGCGCCTTCCCCTATGCCCGCCGGCATGGCGGTGCCGCCAAGGCCGAGGTCGTGGTGTGGTGCAGCAACGACTACCTGGCCATGGGCCAGCACCCGGTCGTGCTCGAAGCGATGACCGAAGCGCTGCGGGCCTGCGGCGCGGGCGCCGGCGGCACCCGCAATATCTCGGGCACCAACCACTATCACGTGCTGCTCGAGCGCGAACTGGCCGACCTGCACGGCAAGGACGCCGCCCTGCTGTTCACCTCGGGCTACGTGTCGAACGAGGCGACCCTGAGCACGATCGCCCGCCTGCTGCCCGGCTGCATCGTGTTTTCCGACGCGCTCAACCACGCCTCGATGATCCAGGGCATCAAGCATTCCGGCGCCGAGAAGCGCATCTTCCGCCACAGCGATCCCGCGCACCTCGAGCAACTGATGCGCGCCGCGGATCCGGCCGCGCCCAAGATCGTCGCCTTCGAATCGATCTATTCGATGGATGGTGACATCGCGCCGGTCGACGCGATCTGCGATGTGGCCGACCGCTACGGCGCCATGACCTATATCGACGAGGTGCATGCGGTCGGCATGTACGGCCCGCGCGGTGGCGGCATCTGCGACCGCGAGGGCAATGCCCACCGCGTCACGGTCATCGAAGGCACGCTGGCCAAGGCATTCGGCGCCCATGGCGGCTATATCGCCGCCTCGGCACCGCTGATCGACGCGGTGCGCAGCTTCGCGCCGGGATTCATCTTCACCACGGCCTTGCCGCCGGCGATCACCGCCGCCGCGCTGGCCAGCGTGCGCCATCTGAAAGCGAGCGATGCCGAACGCCGGCGCCATCAGGACCGTGCCGAGCGATTGAAGCGCCTGCTCAAGCAGGCCGGCCTGCCGGTGATGGAATCGCCGAGCCATATCGTGCCGGTGCTGGTCGGCGATGCCCGCCTGTGCAAGCTCGCCACCGACGAGCTGCTCGACCGGCACGGCATCTATATCCAGCCGATCAATTATCCGACCGTGCCCAAGGGTGGCGAGCGCCTGCGCATCACGCCGAACCCGGCGCACACCGACGCGATGATGGACGATCTGGTCGCGGCGCTGAGCGACGTCTGGGCGCGGCTCAATATCCGCTCAGCGGCTTAAACCAAGTGAAAGCCAGCGATGTTCTCCGACCATTCGCTGATGCCGAAAGAAGCCTTGCGACTTGCCGCCCTCGGCATGCTGGCCGAGCAGCCGATGACGTATGGCGCGCTCGCCAGCGCGGTGCGCGATTTCGTCCATCACATCATGGGGCCCTCGCCCGATGCCATGGGCAGCTCTCTCGAGTTGCTGCGCATCGAAGAACTGGTGCGGCCGCGCGAGGGCACTGAGGCTGAGCCGGCCTTCGAACTGACCGCCAAGGGCCGCGCCGAATTCGTCAATCTCATGCTGGCCACGGTGCGCACGCCGTTCAACGACCTCAACAAGCTGGTCGTCGCCCTGAAGCTGCGATTCCTGCCCCTGTTGCCCGCCGCCGAACAGCATGACCAGACGACGCTGCTGATCGAGGCCTGCCGGGTCGAGCTGGCGCGGCTGCTCGATCTGCGTGGCCGGCAATCGGGCCGCCCAGGCCCGTTCCTTGCCTGGCTCGACCATGACATCGCCCAGGCGCAGGACCGTCTGTCGTGGTTCGAAGCTCTCGCCGCCCGGCTTTGACGGCGCGAACGGCCGGGCTTTTGCAGTAGACCGCCCGTCGTTCACCGTCCTACCATCCTGCTCTCGACGATCGCCGCCGCGTCGGCAAGGGGGATTCCGCGTGTTCATGCCGTTTCGCGTCATTGCCCGATGCCTCGCCGCGAGCCTCTTCATCACACTCGGCAATCCATATGCCGTCACGGCTGCGCACGCGACCAATGTCGACGTGCAACTGGTGCTGGCAGCCGATGCGTCCGGCAGCATCGACGATGGCGAGCACGCGCTGCAAAGAATGGGCTACGCCCAGGCGCTGCGCGATCCGCGCGTGCTCAACGCGATTCGCAGCGGCGGTGAGCAGGCGATCGCGGTCACCTACGTGGAGTGGACCGGCCGCGGATTGCAGGTGATCGTCGTGCCATGGACCGTGATCAAGGACGCCGACAGCGCCGAGCGCGTCGCCCAGCAACTGCTGTCCACCCCGCGCGCCCTCTACGGCGGCGGCACCGCGGTGGGCGAGGCGATCTTCTACTCCGTCTCGCTGTTCGAGCGCAGCGGCTTCGAGGGCGAACGCAAGGTCATCGACGTATCGGGTGACGGGCCGACCAATCAGGGGCGCTCGGCCGCAAGCGGACGCGACTTTGCCAACGGGCGCGGCATTACCGTCAACGGCCTGCCGATCCTCACCGATTATCCCGGATTGGATGTCTTCTTCGAGCAGAACGTCATCGGCGGGCCGGGCGCATTCATGGTGCCGGCCACCGGCTTTCATGATTTCTCCGATGCCGTGCTGCACAAGCTGATCCGCGAAGTGGCGGGCACCGCGCCGTCCAGCAGCATCGCCCAGTCGAGCCGCTGACCAACGGTTCAGGAACTCCTGGACTGACCATATCGACCATCATCGTGGAACTGAGCATCGTCCGCGGGCCGAAGCCCGTGCTCACCACGGACCTGGACGCTCTTACCGATCCCTCGCCACAAGGTGATGTAGTGTGCGCCGGCAGTCCGGCGTCATCAGCCGTGCGCCAGAGAACGGCGCATGCCGAACCCGAGACGAGATTCTTGGCATTGGTGGAGTGAATGTCGAAAACGATCCTGGTCGTCGAGGACAACGAGATGAGCATGACGCTTTTCTGCGATGTGCTCAAGCGCGTGGCGGGCTACGTGACCGTATGCGCTTACGATGGGGCATCAGCCCTGTCTCTCGCGCGGGAATACCGCCCCGATCTCATCGTCATGGACATTCAACTGCCGGATATATCGGGCATCGAAGTCACGCGCTGGATCAAGCAGGACGGGTCTTTGAAACATATCCCCGTGATTGCCGTGACCGCGTTCCCGATGCCCGGCGATGAAGAAAAGGTCCGTTCGCTGGGCTTCGACGGATACCTGCGAAAGCCGATCGTGGTGGCGGAGTTCTTGGCCGCCGTTCACAAATTGCTGCCTGAGGATTGACCGCCGCTGCTACCATTTGGCGGCGCTTAATAGAGGTGCTGGCCGCCGGTGACGAAGATCTCGGTGCCGCTGACGTAGCCCGCATCCTCCGAGCACAGGAAGTAGATCACCGAGGCGACGTCCTGCGGCTTGCCCAGGCGCTTCATGGGAATGCGCGGAATCAAGGCGTCGGTGCCGGGCGACAGCATGACCGTCTCGATTTCGCCCGGCGCCACCGCATTGACCCGCACGTTGAGCTCGGCGAATTCGGCCGCCATTTCGCGCGTCAGCGACGACAGCGCCGCCTTCGACGTGCTGTAGGCCGAGCCGGCGAAGGGATGAATTGCGTGCCCGGCGATCGAGGTGATGTTGACGATCGCGCCGTTGCCCTTGTGCAGCGCGCCGGCGAAGCCGCGCGACAGCCGCAGCGGCGCGAACAGGTTGAGCTCGTAGACCTCGCGCCACAGATCGATGTCGCCGTTGAGGCAGCCGAGCCGCTCCTGGTACTCCGTTTTGGGCGAGACGCCGGCATTGTTGATCAGCGCGTGCAGCGGCGCGTCGCCGAGCAGATCGGACACCTCGCGGATGAAGCGGCCCTGCTCCTGTTCGTCGGTCAGATCGGCCGGCACATGGACATGGCGCGCCGGATCGCGCGGGCAGCCTTCCGGCACGTCCTCGCGCGAGCAGGTGATGACGCGCCAGCCGTTTTCGCTGAAGCGCTGCACCGTGGCATGGCCGATGCCTCGGCTGGCGCCGGTCAGGATGACGGTTCGTTTGTCGGGCGGCGTCGCGTCATGGCTCATGGCGCGACGTTAGTGAAAAAAGCGCCGACGATCCAGCGGCGCTTTCCACCTTACGGGCTCAATGGGCCATCAGCACCGGCAGATCGGCGCTGGTCAGCACTTCGCGCGTGACACCGCCCAGGATCATCTCGCGCACCCGGCTATGGCTATAGGCGCCCATGACCAGCAGGTCGGCGCCGACCTTGCCGGCCGCCGAGAGCAGCGCCTTGCCGACGTCGCCCCGGGGCCGGACCTTGACCACCGATGCCTTCGCGCCGTGCCAGGCGAGGAAACGGCTCAAGCCCTCCGGATCGAAATCCTCATCCTTGTCCTTTTCGGCGGCGGTGAGGATCGTCACTTTCCGCGCGTTCTCGATCAGCGGGCGCGCCTCGCCCACGGCGCGGGCAGCCTCCCTGCTGCCGTTCCACGCGATCGCGATATTGCTGCCGATCTTGCTGGAAAATTTCTCCGGCACCATCAGCAGGGGGCGGCCGGTATCCATCAAGGCCGCCTCGAGCGACAGCCGTACGGCGACATCGATATCGCCGCTCGGCCGCGGCAGCACGATCAAGTCGGAGACGCGGCCATGAACCCGCAGCCATTGGTCCTCGTAACCGATCTCCTCGCGCCACGAAGCGGTGAGCGCATTCGTGCCGCGTCCCGGCTTTTCGGCGTATTTGATGCCCGCCGTCTTGCAGAATTGATCGAAGGCCTGACGCGTCTTGCGCGCGGTTTCGGCGGATTTCTTTTCGGTGTCCTCGATCAGCTGCTCGACCATGGAGCCTGGCATCGCGTCGCCCATGTAGCTCGCCGCCACCATGCGGGAATCGGGCCGCACGTGGAGCGCGTCGATATGCGCCGCGAACCGCGCCGCCAGCGTGACCGCGGCCTTGAGCGACGTCTTGACCAGGCGGGGCTCGGACAAGGGTACCAGAATGCACTTGATTGTCATTGTTTTTGCCTCCTTAGCGTGCGTTGGGACTTGCGACTGTCTTCAGGCGACCCGCGCCGAAATTGGACTTCCCGGGCTGCCGTTGCATTGCGCCAGATCAATAGAACGGCGATTGCTCGCGGTCGCCGGCGAAGGTCGCGCGGCGCTCCGTCACCCCTTCCGGATCCTGGTGAATGATCACCCCGGCATTGGGAAATGCCGCGCGCAATTTGGCCTCCACGGAATCGGAGATCTCGTGGGCGCGGGTCAGGGATATGGTCGGCGGCAGCTCCAGGTGAAATTGGATGAACACGCGCGGGCCGGAAGAGCGCGTGCGCAGGTCATGGATATCGATCACTTCCGGATGGGAGAGAACGATGGCATGGATGCGCCGGCGCTCGCTCTCCTCGAGTTCGCGGTCCATCAGGATATGCAGCGACTCGGCGGCGATCGTCTTGGCGTTCCACAGAAGGTAGAGTGCTATAGCGATGCCGAACAGCGGATCGGACAATTGCCAGCCGAGCGCCGCGCTGAGCAGCAGCGAAACGATGACGCCGCCATGGATCAGGAAATCGCCCTTGTAGTGCAGCGAGTTGGCATTGATGGCGAGCGATTGGGTCCGCCGCACCACGTAAGCCTGGATGCGGATCAGCACGAAGGTGACCGCCATGGAGAAGAACATCACGCCGATACCGACCGCCTCGTTGGCAATCGGCTTGGGCGTGATCAGACGGTCGATCGCCTCGATGATGAGGAAGATCGCCGATCCGGCGACGAACGCGGCCTGCGCCAAGCCGGCCAGCGGCTCGGCCTTGCCATAGCCGAAGCGGTAATGGCTGTCGGCCGGCTGCAGCGCGTGGCGCACGGCGAACAGATTGATGATGGAGGCCGCCAGATCCATCATGGACTCGATCAGCGTGGTGAGCAGGCTGACCGAGCCGGTCATCAGCCAGGCGGCGGCCTTCGCCGCGATCAGGATCGTCGCGGTGGCGACCGACGCATGGGTCGCCAGGCGCAGCAGGCGCACGTAGCGATCACGATCGGTTGCAGCCAGGCTCGTTTCGGTTTCAGCGACCATGTTTGTCCACTCTACGGGTAAAGCCTGCTTGCCGTCCAACTTTCGCCCGTGCGGTGGAACAGCACCCGCTCATGCAGACGATAGGGACGGTCGAGCCAAAATTCCATGCTGTCCGGCATGACGCGAAAACCGGACCAGTGCGGCGGCCGCGGCACCGCGATGCCGTCGTATGTTCGGCTGAAATGCGCAAAGCGCCGTTCCAGTTCGAAGCGCTCCTGCATCGGCTGCGACTGCAGCGAAGCCCAGGCGGCGATCTGGCTGTCGCGCGGCCGGGTGGCGAAATAGGCATCCGCATCCGCCTCGCTCACCTGCTCGACGGTGCCCTCGATGCGCACCTGGCGCTTGAGCGACTTCCAGTGGAAGCAGAGGGAGGCCAAGCCGCTGCCCAGAATGTCCTGGCCCTTGCGGCTTTCGAAGTTCGTGTAGAACACGAAGCCGCGGCCGTCGATGCCCTTGAGCAGCACCATGCGGACGGAGGGCCGGCCATCCCGCCCGGCGGTGGCCAGCGCCATGGCGTTGGGATCCGCGGGCTCGCGCGCGCGCGCCTCGGCGAACCACGCGTTGAACAGCTTGAAAGGATCCTGGTGTTCGAGGTCTGTCATGGTCTTTAAGGCTTTATAAACTCTGGCGATTCGTAACCTTCTTTAACACTTTTCTAGCCCTTTTTTTGCCGTAAATTGCTATTATTAATTCTGGTGACTGCGGGCAGGTATCCTGTCCGCGCCGGGGTGCGGTCACCGGATGTGACCATGAACGCCGGCCATCCTCGCGGTCAATGCGCGGGTGGCCTCGAACACGAAGGTACGGCCATGAGCTTGACCAAGAAGATCTCGACAGTTTCTCTCGCGGCGTTGATCGCCGTCTCGGCTGCCGGCTGCGAAAGCCTGGGCGGCCAGAAGCAGACTGGCGGCGCCCTGCTCGGCGGCGTCGGCGGCGCCGTCGCCGGTGCGCAGTTCGGCAGCGGCACGGGCCAAATCGCCGCCGCGGCGCTCGGCACCCTGCTCGGCGCCCTGGTCGGCAGCGAAGTCGGCCGCTCGCTCGACAAGGCGGACCTTGCCTATGCCAATCAGGCGAACCAGCGCGCGCAGGCGGCGCCGCTGAACCAGCCGATCCAATGGACCAATCCGGAGACCGGCAACTACGGCACTGTCACGCCGGTGCGCGAGGGCACCGACACGCGGAGTGGCGCCTATTGCCGCGAATTCCAGCAGACCGTGTCGATCGGCGGCAAGACCGAAAGCGCCTACGGCACCGCCTGCCGTCAGCCCGACGGGACTTGGAAGGTCAATTCGTAACAAAGCGGCCCTGCTCGTCGACGAACAAGCCCGAAACGGCCCGGCAGTCCTCCGCCGGGCCGTTTTCATGTGCCGATGTGATGCTGCCAAGCCCGCCATCGCAGGCTGGCGCCTGCGCCGCCCGAGCCCCGTGCTGGTGGCACCCGATGCCACTTGGCAGGCTGGGGCCAAAAGCCCATGTTTGTCTTGTCCGCCGCTTCCATCCGAAGCTGGGCGGTGCGCGGTCGTGTTGATGGCGGATCGTTGGCGAAGCAGCGAGAAAGAACTGCGGTTATGAAAGATCCTTACCAGGTTTTGGGCGTGTCGAAATCGGCGAGCCCGGACGAGATCAAGAAATCCTACCGAAAGCTGGCGAAGGATCTTCATCCCGATCTCCATCCGGGCAACAAGAAGAAGGCCGATCAATTCTCGGAAGTCTCCGCCGCCTATGATTTCCTGTCCGACGCCGAAAAGCGGGCGCGCTACGACCGCGGCGAGATCGACCCGAGCGGCGCCGAGGTCCGGCCGCGCGGCGGCTATTATTGGAACGAGGCCGAACAGGGCGCCAGCGGACGCAAATACCAGCGCGGCTTCAAAGTCGACGACATGTTTTCCGCCGAGGATATTTTCGCCGATCTGTTCAACCGTGCCGGCCGCGGCGGTGGCGCCGGCGCCGGGCGCCCGCGGGCCCGCGGCGGCGACGTGACCTATACGCTGTCGGTGAGCTTCCGCGATGCCGCGAAGGGCGGCCGCAAGACCGTCCGTCTGGCCAATGGCAAGACGCTCGAAATCAACATTCCGCCGGGCACCACCGACGGCCAGAAGCTGCGGCTCAAGGGCCAGGGCGAACCCGGCATCGACAGTGCGCGCCGCCGGCGATGCCTATGTCGAGATCCACGTCGAGCCCGACCCTGCCTTCACCCGCAAAGGCGACGATATCCACTCCGAGGCCAAGGTGCCGCTGCGGACCGCCGTGCTCGGCGGATCGGTGGCGGTCGACACCATCCATGGCCCCCTCACCGTCAAGGTGCCCCAATATTCGAGCAGCGGCACCACGCTGCGCCTCAAGGGCAAGGGCATCGAAGCGGGCGGCAAGCAGGGCGACCACTTCGTCCGGCTGCTCATCACGCTGCCCGAGCCGCGCGACGAGGATCTCGTTCGTTGGGCGGAGCAGAAGACCGCGACCGCGAAGGAGAGCTCATGACGCTCAATCTGGACGAAATGCTGGCGCGCACCCGCCTCGAGCGGGGCCAGTTGGTGGCCTGGATCGAGGAAGGGTGGGTCGTGCCGTCCCGCAACGAGAGCGGCTTCGTGTTCGACGACATCGACGCCGCCCGGGTGAATTTCATCTCCGAACTGGTGCGCGACATGATGATCGGCGAGGAGGCGATTCCGGTCGTGCTCTCCCTGGTCGACCAGATCAACGCGCTGCGCACGACCCTGAAGCAGGTGCTGCTCGCCGCCGAGGAACTGCCGGAGCCGGCGCGTGCCCGCCTGGTCGCTATTCTCAAGGAAATCGACAACTGAGACCGGCGGCGCCCGGCGCCCGCGCCACCGCTTCCTCTTCCCGGGGGCCCCTCCGGGCTTCCCAACCTTTTGATTTCCGAGCCTTTCGTGTAGCATGCGGCTCCAACCGCCAGGGCTGCGGATCGGTGCGGCTCCGCGCGGCTCCTGCCTTTGCGTCTTTCGTCTCTCCGCCCGGGAGAGATGCGTCACAGAGCCCTGTCGTCATGAGGAGTGAATGACCAACGTCAACGGTTTAATGGCCGGCAAGAAGGGCCTGATCATGGGCGTCGCCAATGAGCGCTCGATCGCCTGGGGTATCGCCAAGCAGGTCGCCGAAGCCGGTGCCGCGCTCGCCTTCACCTTTCAGGGCGAAGCGCTGCAGAAGCGCGTCCAGCCGCTCGCCCAGTCGGTCGGCTCCGATCTCGTGCTGCCCTGCGACGTGACCGACGACGGCTCGGTCGACGCCGTGTTCAAGACCCTGGCGGAGCGCTGGGGCAAGCTCGACTTCGTGCTCCATGCCATCGCCTTCTCCGACAAGGAGGAACTCAAGGGCCAGTATCTCAACACCTCGTCGGGCAATTTCGCCAGGACGATGGACATCTCCTGCTACTCCTTCACCGCCATCGCCAAGCGTGCCTCCGAAATGATGGAGGGCAGCGGCAGCCTGGTGACGCTGAGCTACTACGGCGCCGAGAAGGTGACGCCGCACTACAACGTCATGGGCGTCGCCAAGGCGGCGCTCGAGGCAAGCGTGCGCTATCTGGCCGTCGATCTCGGCAAGCGCAATATCCGCGTCAATGCCATCTCGGCGGGGCCGATGAAGACGCTCGCCGCCTCGGGCATCGGCGACTTCCGCTACATCCTCAAGTGGAACGAGTACAATTCGCCGCTCAAGCGCAACGTCACGCTCGAGGACGTCGGCAAGGCGGGCCTCTACCTGCTGAGCGACCTGTCGAGCGGCGTGACCGGCGAGATCCACCATGTCGACTGCGGCTATCACGTGGTCGGCATGAAGGCGGTCGACGCGCCGGACATCTCGGTGGTCTGAGCGGACGGAGCAGAGGCCATGTCGGACAACAGCTTCGGACAACTCTTCCGCGTCACCACCTGGGGTGAGAGCCACGGGCCGGCCATCGGCTGCGTGGTCGACGGCTGCCCGCCGGGCATCGCGCTCGCCGAGGCCGACATCCAGGTCTGGCTCGACAAGCGCAAGCCCGGCCAATCGCGCTTCGTCACCCAGCGCAAGGAATCCGACACGGTGCAGATCCTGTCCGGCGTATTCGAAGGTGTCACCACCGGCACGCCGATCAGCCTGTTCATCGCCAACGAGGACGTGCGCTCCAAGGACTATGGCGAGATCAAGGACAAGTTCCGCCCGGGCCATGCCGACTACACCTATTGGAAAAAATACGGCTTGCGCGATTACCGCGGCGGCGGCCGCTCCTCGGCGCGCGAGACCGCGAGCCGGGTCGCCGCGGGCGGCGTGGCGCGCAAGGTGCTGGAACAGATCTACGGCGATGCGATCGCCATTCGCGGCGCCATGGTGCAGATGGGACCCCATGCCATCGACCGCGCGCGCTGGGAATGGGACGCGATCCGCGACAATCCGTTCTGGTGCCCTGACCGCCAGACGGCGCAGTCCTGGGAATCCTATCTCGACGGCGTGCGCAAGTCGGGCAACTCGACCGGCGCGGTGATCGAAATCGTCGCCAGCGGCTTTCCCGCCGGGCTCGGCGCGCCGGTCTACGGCAAGCTCGACTCCGAGCTCGCCGCGGCGCTGATGGGCATCAACGCGGTGAAGGGCGTCGAGATCGGCGCCGGCATGGGCGCCGCCGCGCTCTCGGGCGAGACGAACGCCGACGAGATGCGCATGAAGAACGGCGAGGTCGATTTCCTGTCCAACCAGGCCGGCGGCATCCTCGGCGGCATCTCCAGCGGCCAGGACATCGTGGCGCGCTTCGCCGTCAAGCCGACCAGCTCGATCCTCATCCCGCGCCGCACCGTCGACGTGCATGGCCAGGACACCGAGATCGTGACCAAGGGCCGCCACGACCCCTGCGTCGGCATCCGCGCCGTGCCGGTGGGCGAGGCCATGGTCGCCTGCGTGCTCGCCGATCACGCGCTGCGCCAACGCGGCCAGTGCGGCTGAAGCGACGCAGCTGATCCGACAAACTCAGATCAGCGTCGGAACACGGCCACCAGTTCGAGGTGGCTGGTCCACAGGAACTGGTCGACCGGGACGATCTTTTCCATCGTATAGCCGCCGTCGACCAGCAGCTTGGCGTCGCGCGCGAAGGTCGACGGATTGCACGACACGGCGACGACCAGCGGAATGCGCGCCGCGGTGATGCGCCCGGCCTGGGACGATGCGCCGGCACGCGGCGGATCGAACACCACGGCATCGAATTTCTTGAGCTCGTCGGCCACCAGCGGCCGCTTGATGAGATCGCGCGCATCGGTGGTGATGCGGCCGCCGATGCCGGCCGCGTCAGCGGCGCGGCGCAAGGCGGCGATCAGCGTCTTGTCGCCATCCACCGCATGGACCTGCGATTGGGCGGCGAGCGGAAACGTGAAGGCGCCGGCGCCGCTGAACAGGTCGGCGACGCGCTTGGCGCCGGCGGTCGCCTTCACCGCCTCGCCCACCAGAATATCCTCCGCCTCCTTGGTCGCCTGCAGGAAAGCGGCGGGCGGCAGCGCCACCGCCACTTTGCCGAACATGGCGCGCGCCGGACGGCGCTCGACGATCGGTTCCCAGGCCGGCGAAGCCGTGCCGGGCCGCGCGATCGCCTGCCACGACAGGCGCGCGAGATCGCGCTGGGCGGCGAAGCCCACCAGCATCTGGCGCAACGGCGCCGGCAAGGCGCCCGGCATGCGCAACAGCAGATCGATCCCGGTATCGAGCAGATTGGCCGCCACCTCGGCGCGTCCGCCGGGCGGCAGCATGCGGCCGAGCAGATCGCGCAACGGACCGAGCAGCGCCACGAGTTGCGGCGCCAACACGGGACATTCGCGCATATCGACGATGTCGTGGCTGGTGCGCGCCAGGAAACCGATCATCACCTTGCCGTCCTGGGCGCGCCGGGCGAACCAGGTGGCGCGCCGGCGGCTCGCCGGCGGCACCGAGACGAGCGGGCCGACCGCCGCGTCGGACAGTCCGGCATTGGCGAGTGCATGGCTCAACAGACCGCGCTTCCACGCGCGATAGGGTTCGGGCGCCAAGTGCTGCACGCTGCAGCCGCCGCACAGGCCGAAATGCGGCGACACCGGCGCGACGCGGTCGGGCGACGGCGTCAGAATCTCCTCGAGAACGGCCTTGTTCTGCTCGCCGGCCGGACGGGCGCGCACGCGCTCTCCCGGCAAGGCCAGCGGCACGAAGATCCTGCCGCCGTCGGGCAATTCGGCGATGCCGTCGCCCTCGGCGCCGAGCGCCTCGATGGTCAATTCCATGCTGTCTGATCTCCGTCTCAGTCATTTGTCTCCGGCTCCCCGCGTCGCCGCGATGAGGAATTCCTTGTTGCCGTCCTGGCCCGTGATCGGACTGTCGGTGATGCCCAGCACGCGCCACCCCATGACACCGCCGAGCCACTGTTCGATCCGCTCGCAGACCTCGGCGTGCAACGCCGGATCGCGCACGATGCCGCCCTTCCCCACGCGCCCCTTGCCGACCTCGAACTGCGGCTTGATCAGGGCCACCAGCACCGCGTCCGGCGCGGCCAAGCCGAGAGCCGCCGGCAGCACGGTCTGCAGCCCGATGAAGCTCGCATCGCAGACGATGAGCCGCGGCGCCTCCTGCACATCGGCTGGCGTGAGATGGCGGGCATTGACGCCTTCCATGACCACGACTCGCGGATCGTTGCGCAGTGTCCAGGCGAGCTGGCCGCGGCCGACATCCACGGCATAGACCTTCGCCGCACCGCGCGCCAGCAGAACTTCGGTGAAGCCGCCGGTCGACGAGCCCGACGTCGAGCGCCACCTTGCCGGCCACGTCGAGGGCGAAATGATCGAGCCCCTGCACCAGCTTGAGCGCGCCGCGCGAGACCCAGGGATGGGGCGCGCCGCGCACCTCGAGGGCGGTATCGGGCGCGAATGCCGCCCCCGCCTTGTCGAGCCGCCGCTCGCCGGAAAACACCTTGCCGGCGAGGATCAGCGCCTGGGCCTTGGCCCGGCTCTCCGCCAGTCCGCGCTCGACCAGCAGTTGGTCGAGGCGCTGCTTCTTGCCGGCTCTTCTCTGCGCCACGGCTATTCGCTCATCCCATCGCACGTTTCGGAAGCGGCCGCCGCGACAGCCAATAGAACCGCAGGTTCAGCAGCACGGCGGCGACCGCGAGCCCACTCGCCAGGCCGATCCAGATGCCGACCGCCCGCCATCAAAGCCGAAGCCGAGGGCGACGGCGAGCGGAAAAGCGACGAGCCAATAGCCGAGCAGTGCGATCACCAGAGGCAGGCGGGTGTCCTTCAGCCCGCGCAGCGCGCCGGCGGCGACCGATTGTGCGCCGTCGAACAATTGGAAGATGCCGGCGACGACCAGAAGCCGAGTCGCCAGCGCGGCAACCGGCGCGGTCGCCGGATCGGCGGGATCGAGGAAGCGCTTTGACCAGGACGGTCCCGGCGAACAGGAACAACAGGCAGGTCAAGCCCATGAAGCTGGTGCCGATGCACGATGGCCGTCCAGCCGGCGCGGCGGATCTGCGGCACGCTGCCGGCGCCGGCGGCGAGCCCGACGCGCACCGTCGCCGCCTGGGAGATGCCGAGCGGCACCATGAAGGCGATGGCGGCGCATTGCAGCGCGATCTGATGCGCGGCGATCTCGACCGTGCCGATCAGCCCCATGAGGAAGAGCGCCGCGGCGAACACGCCGCCTTCCAGCACCCACATCCCGCCGATCGGCAAGCCGATGCGGAAAATCTCGAAGAACCGCGACCAGTCCGGCCGCCACAATCGGCCGAGCAGTTGGTAGCGCCGGAATTGCCGGTCGGTCAGCACATGGGCCAGCAGCAATCCCGCCATGCTGCCATGAGTGAGCGCCGCGCTGATGCCGGCGCCCAACATGCCCAGCGCCGGCATGCCGAAGTGGCCGAAGATCAGGGCGTAGCCGCAGACCGCATTGAAGGCGACACCCCACAGCGTGACCGTCAGCACCGCGCGCGTCCGGCCGAAGGCGGACACGAAACAGCGCAGCACGACGAACCACAGCGCCGGCAGAAACGCCCACAGCAGCGCATGCATATAAGCTTCCGCCATGACAGCCAGATCGGGATCCTGACCGAAGAAGATCACGATCGGCCGCACCTGCCAGCTGACGATCATGAACGGCACGCCGAGCGCCGACGCCACCCAGAAACCCTGGCGCACCACCCGGCGCACGTCGCGCACCTTGCCGCGCCGTCCCGGACGGCCGAGAATCTGCGCGATGATCGGCGACACGGCGGTGACCACGCCGAGGCCGAGCAGGAATTGAATAAAGAAGACGTTGGCGGCCAGCCCGCCGGCCGCCAGCGCCTCGGGAGCTGAGCCAGCCCAGCATGACCACCTCAGTGGTCTGGATCGCGATCTGGGCGAGCTGGCTGAGCGCCAGCGGAATGCCGAGCGCGAGCGTCGCCTTGGCCTCGGCGCGCCACGGCGCGAGCCGCCGCCAGAGCGCGACGCGGCGCGGTGTCCGCTCGCTCCGCGCAGCCTGCGCGCCAGCGCGCTCGGTCGAGTCCCGCTCGACGTTCGTCTCCGTTTTGATGTGGTATCCGGTGTCATGAGCCGGCGACTATCGCCGCAAACGGCGGATTCGGAACGACGATTTTGTTGGAGGCGCTTCGGGCTGAGATCGGTGCGCCATTTCATTCTATTGTCGTGGCCCGGCTTAGCGACCATGTCACTTGTTATAATTCGAATAGCTCGTGCCTCGGCGAAAAAAATCCCCATATCTCGTACCCGTACTGACACTGCAATTGACGTGTTGCTGGAAAACAGAAGATCACCGGTCTCTTGTATGCCGAGCATCGGATACCTTTGCGAATTGCGTTCGCCCTTCAACCAATCGCGCTCGATTGGAGCAGGATCATATTGCTGTTTGTGATCGAAGCTACTCAAGTGCTCTACCGTCTTTGCTTGACGCATACCCAGCACGAAGTCTGGTCCCGAAAACTCGTAACAGACGCCTGCCCCTCTTCCGGCTAGGCATCGGGCCATGAACGTGAACACCAGTCTTTATCAGTTTCGCGGGAGAGGAGCGAGGCGGACTGAATTGTCTCCAACGGAACAACTGCCTGATGATGGCCGACTGGCCGCTGAAAATCAAGTCCGCTTGCGGGCGAGCGAGGCGGCGAGGTCCTGCTCGCTGTAGGTCGCGTTGCGCCCCAAGGCCGTCATCGCGGTGGCGACGATGCTGCGCGCGTCGAGTCCGGCTTCGGCATATTGCTTGGCCGGCGAATCGTGATCGATGAAGCGGTCGGGCAAAGTCATCGGCCGGATCTTGAGACCGCCGTCGAGCAGGCCTTCGCCGGCGAGGAACTGCAGCACCTGGGCGGCGAAGCCGCCGATCGCGCCTTCCTCGATGGTGATCAGCACTTCGTGGTCGCGCGCCAGGCGGCGCACGAGGTCCGCGTCGAGCGGCTTGGCGAAGCGCGCGTCGGCCACGGTGGTCGACAGGCCGAAGCCGGCGAGCGCGTCCGCCGCCGCCATTGCCTCGTGCAGGCGCGCGCCGAGGCTGAGGATGGCGACCGAGGTGCCTTCGCGCAGCACGCGGCCCTTGCCGATCGGCAGCACCTCGCCGCGCGCCGGCATGGGCAAGCCGAAGCCCTCGCCGCGCGGATAGCGCAACGCGGACGGCCGATCGTCGATCGCGGCGGCGGTCGCCACCATGTGAACGAGCTCGGCCTCGTCGGCCGCGGCCATGATGACGAAGCCCGGCAGGCAGCCGAGATAGGCGAGATCGAACGAGCCCGCGTGGGTCGCGCCGTCGGCGCCGACCAGCCCGGCGCGGTCGAGCGCGAAGCGCACCGGCAGGCTCTGGATCGCGACGTCGTGCACCACCTGGTCGTAGGCGCGCTGCAGGAAGGTGGAATAGATCGCGGCGAACGGCTTGAAGCCTTCGGCGGCGAGCCCGGCGGCGAAGGTCACGCCATGCTGCTCGGCGATGCCGACGTCGAAGGCGCGATCGGGGAAGCGCTTGGCGAAGGCGTCGATGCCGGTGCCCGACGGCATGGCCGCGGTCAGCGCCACGATGCGGTCGTCGCGCTCGGCCTCGGCGATCAGGCTGTCGGCGAACACCTTGGTGTAGGTCGGCGCCACCGCCTTGACCTTGGCCTGCTCGCCGGTGACCACGTCGAAGCGCCCGACACCATGATACTTTTCCTCGGCCGCTTCCGCCGGCGCATAGCCGTAGCCCTTGTGGGTGACCACATGGACCAGCACCGGGCCCTTCTCTTTCGAATCGCGCACGTTCTTCAGCACGGGCAGCAGATGGTCGAGATTGTGCCCGTCGATCGGCCCGACGTAGTAGAAGCCGAATTCCTCGAACAGCGTGCCGCCGGTGACCAGGCCGCGCGCATATTCCTCGGCGCGCTGGGCGGCTTTTTGCAGCGGACGCGGAAATTTATCGGACACCACCTTGGCCACGTGGCGCAGCGAGCGGTAGGACTTCGACGAGATCAGGCGCGAGAGATAGGCGCTCATGGCGCCGACCGGCGGCGCGATCGACATGTCGTTGTCGTTGAGGATGACGATGAGCCGCGCGTCCATCGAACCCGCGTTGTTGAGCGCCTCGTAGGCCATGCCGGCGCTCATCGCGCCGTCGCCGATCACGGCGATGACGTTGCGGCTCTCGCCCTTGAGATCGCGCGCCACCGCCATGCCGAGGGCCGCCGAAATCGAGGTCGAGGAATGGGCGGCGCCGAACGGGTCGTAGATGCTTTCGGCGCGCCGGGTGAAGCCGGACAGCCCGCCGCCCTGGCGCAGGGTGCGGATGCGGTCGCGCCGGCCGGTCAGGATCTTGTGCGGGTAGGCCTGATGGCCGACATCCCAGATCAGCCGGTCCTCCGGCGTGTTGAAGACATAGTGCAGCGCCACCGTGAGCTCGACCACGCCTAAGCCCGCGCCGAGATGGCCGCCGGTGAGCGACACGGCTTCGATGGTCTCGGCCCGCAGTTCGTCGGCGACTTGGCGCAGGTCCTTCTCCGCCAAATGACGGAGATCGCGCGGCTCCTTGACCAGGTCGAGCAGGGGCGTCTTGCTATTTACGTTGTTATCCAAGGCCTTACCTGTGGCGCTCGATGACGAAGCGCGTCATGTTTCTGAGAAAGTCGGCCTTTTTACCGAAGAAATCAAGGTTGCGGCCCGCTTCGGCGACCAGTTTCGCGGCCTCCTGCCGGGCGCTCTCGGGGCCGAGAACGGCGACAAAAGTGGCCTTTCCCGCCCTGGCATCCTTGCCGGCGGTCTTGCCGATCAAGCCCGCCTCGCCTTCGGCGTCGAGCAGGTCGTCGACCACCTGATAGGCCAGCCCGAGGGCGCGGGCATAGCCCGCCAGGGCGTGGCGCGCCGCATCCGGCGCGCGGCCGAGAATGGCCGCGGCCTCGCAAGCGAAGGCGATCAGGCCGCCGGTCTTCAGCCCCTCCATCCGGGCGATGCCCTCGGCATCGAGCGCGCGCGGGCCTTGGGTCTTGCCTTCGGCGGCGAGGTCGACCATCTGGCCGGCCACCATGCCACGGGCACCGGCGGCATGGGCGAGCCCGGTGATCAGGGCGCAGCGCAGCGCGGCGTCGGGATGGGTCTCGGGTGCCGCCAGCGCTTCGAAGGCGAGGGTCATCAGCGCGTCACCCGCAAGGATCGCGGTCGCCTCGCCGAATTTGACATGGCACGACGGCTGGCCGCGCCGCAGATCGTCGTCGTCCATGGCCGGCAGGTCGTCGTGCACCAGCGAATAGCAATGCACCAGTTCGATCGCTGCTGCGGCACGGAGCGCGTAGCTCTCCGGTACGTCGAACAGGCGGGCGCAGGCCAGCGTCAGGGTCGGACGGAAACGTTTGCCGCCGCCCATGACGGCATAGCGCATGGCCTCGAACAACGCGTCCTCGCCGCGGCCGGAGGGCTGCGGCAGGAGCTCGGCCAGCACCGCGTCGACCGTGCGTGCGGAGTCTGCCAAGGCGGCGGAAATGTCGTTCAAGCTGCGGCCTGTCGGGTCAGTCGGGGTTGGCGCGGAGAGCGGCGTGATCGCTACTCGATCGCAGCATTCTCGGCGGCGACGCTGCCGTCGGGACGCAGCACGATCTTCTCCACCTTCGCCTTCGCATCGGCGAGCTTGCGCTCGCAATGTGCCTTAAGTTGGGCACCCCGCGTGTAGGCGGCGATCGCGTCGTCGAGCTTGACCTTGCCGCGCTCGAGATCGCCGACGATCTTTTCGAGTTCGCCGAGCGCGTCCTCGAACGAAAGCTGGGCGATGTCAGCGGGCATCGTCGGCGGCGGCGGATGGTGTCGTCTGGGCCATGGCAAATCCTTGATTGGGCGCGCAGTCTAAGCGCTGGCCCCGGCCAGAGCAAGACCGCGAACCTCCCTCCATTGTCGTGCTCGGGCTCGACCCGAGGACCCTCGCCGCTGACCTCCGCACCGAGAAACACTTGCGGAATGGGTGCTCGGGGCAAGGCCGTGAACCTGCTCCATTGTCGTCCTCGGGCTCGACCCGAGGATCCATACCGCCGAAGTCGCCCGCGGACAGCTGCGGAATGGGTGCTCGGGGCGAGCCCGAGCACGACAAGGAAAGGGAAAGGTTAAACGCATGAGGCGTGGTCGTGCGCTGCCGCCCAGCTCTCAGGCCGCCGCCATCAGCGCGCGCACATGGGCGCCGGCGCTGGCGGCCAGCGCGTCGAGGTCGTAGCCGCCTTCCAGCGTCGAGACGACGCGGCCCTGGCATGGGCTCTCGCCACGGCGAGGATCTCCTCGGTCGCCCAGGCGAAATCCGTCCTCGGTGAATTCCAGGTTGGCGAGCGGGTCCTCGTGATGGGCGTCGAAGCCGGCCGAGATCAGGATGAAGTCGGGCCGGAACTCGGCTGAGCGCCGGCAGGACGGTGCCGCTCATGGCGCGCCGGAATTCGGCGCTGCCGGAGCGCGGCGGCAGCGGCACGTTGACGATATTGCCGACGCCGCGCTCGCTCGCCATGCCGGTGCCGGGATAGAGCGGCGACTGGTGGGTCGAGGCGAAGAACAGGTCGCGGTCGCGCTCGAACGCAGCCTGGGTGCCGTTGCCGTGATGCACGTCGAAATCGACCACGGCGACGCGCGCGCAGCCGTGGACCGCGCGGGCATGGAGCGCGCCGATGGCGACATTGTTGAACAGGCAGAATCCCATGGCGCGCTCGGGCTCGGCGTGGTGGCCGGGCGGCCGCACCGCGCAGAAGGCATTGGCCCCCTCGCCCGCCATCACCGCATCGACCGCCGCGCACAGCGCGCCGGCCGCGCGCAGCGCCGCCTCGCCCGAGCCCGGCGACAGGATCGTGTCGCCATCCACCGCGGCATAGTCCGACTGCGGCACGGACGCGAATATGCGGTCGACGAAATCGGCCGGATGCACGCGCTCGATCAGCGCGCGCGAGGCACGCGGCGCCTCGCGGCGGATGAGCGGCGCGAATTCCGGCGCGTCGAGCGCGGCGAGAATGGCGGCGAGCCGCGCCGGCGATTCGGGATGGCCCGGACTCGGATCATGGTCGAGGCACGCGCGGTGCGTGTAAAGCAATGTCGCGCCGGAGGTCATGATGGTCCGTCCCCCACTTTATCCTTCGGCACCCTTTTGGATGCGGAAGGTGAAAACGCCGTCCGTTTCCTCGCGCGCCAGCAGAACGTGGCCGGCCGTCTGGCAATAGGTTTCGAAATCCTTGGCCGACGCCGGATCGGTGGCCGCGACCTCGAGCACCGCGCCGCTTTCCAGCCCGCGCAACGCCTTGTTGGCGCGCAGCACCGGCAGCGGGCACTTCAGCCCCTTGAGGTCGAGGTATTTGGCCGGCGTGATATCGGCTGTCATCAGAAGCGGTCCACGGGAATTTTGAGATAGCGCTGGCCGTTCGATTCGGGCGGCGGCAGGGCACCGGCGCGCATGTTCATCTGAATCGCCGACAGCATGAGCGGCGGCAGGGTCAGGGTCTTGTCGCGCCGGGTCCGCTCGGCGACGAATTCCTCCTCGCCGATCCCCTCGCGCACCTGCACGTTGTCCGCCGCCTGGACGCCCACGGTGGTCTCCCATGCATAGGGGCGCCCGTTCGGCGCATAGTCGTGCAGCACGAACAGGCGCATGGCAGGCGGCAATTCGAAGATCTTGCGGATCGAGTGATAGAGCACATGGGGATCGGCGCCGGGAAAATCCGCGCGCGCCGTGCCGTAGTCCGGCATCATCAAGGTATCGCCGACGAACACCGCGTCGCCGATCACGTAGCACATATGGTCCGCGGTGTGGCCCGGCGCATGAAGCGCGACCGCCGGCAGATTGCCGACCTTGAAACGCTCGCCGTCCTTGAACAGATGATCGAATTGCGAGCCGTCGGTTTTGAAGTCGGTCCCGGCATTGTAGATCTCGGCGAACGTCGTCTGCACCTGGCCGACCTCGGCGCCGATACCGAGCTGGCCGCCGAGGCGGAATTTGAGATAACCCGCTGCCGTGACGTGGTCCGCATGGATATGGGTATCGAGCACCCACGCGATCGCCAGGTCGCGATCCTCGGCTTCGCGGGCCAGGCGGTCGGCGCCGCTGACGCCGATGCGCGCCGCCGCCGGATCGAAATCGAGCACCGGATCGATGATCGCCGCCTGCTCGCTCTGCGGGTCGATCACCAGATAGGAGACGCTCGAGGTTGCCGCATCGAAGAATGCCATGACATCGGGCGCGCCGGGCCGCTCGGCCTTATGAAGACGCGGCTCAGTGGGCGGCTTGGCTTGGGACGCTTCGGACGGCTGAGACATACGGCACCTGTGCTGTGATCCACAACCCTAGACCAACGCGCGCGCGAGTGGAATATTCACGCGAGCCGCCAATTCAGAACGGCCTTGTTTCCCCACGGGAGGACTTCGCATGCCCTATAGCCGCGCCAATGGAGTCGATATCTGGTACGAGGTCAGCGGCGACGGCCCGGCCATGGTGCTGGTCCATGCCAACCCGTTCGACCATAACCTGTGGCTTTATCAGATCGCCCATTTCTCCACCTGGTTCAAGGTGGTCGGCATCGATATCCGCGGCTACGGCCGGTCCGCCAAGGTGCTCACGCCCTATACCCAGGCCGACATGTGCAACGACGTGATCGGCGTGATGAAGGATCTCGGCATCGCGCGCGCCGTGCTCGGCGGCTGCAGCGTCGGCTCAGGGATCGCCATCGAGCTCGGCCTCGATCACCCGGAGCTGTTCGACGCCATCATCCTGGTCGGCGGCAACAGCGGGGCGAGCGACCGCTACCAGTCGCGCATCGAGGGCTATACGGCGAGCGTCGCCGACTATCATCCCGAAGCACATCCGCATGCTGGTCGAGAAGCCGTTCGCCGAGAGCAAGCTCGGCGGCTACCTGCTGAACATGTTCCTGGAGCGCGGGCCGCGGCTCAAGGGCGAGGCGATCGCCAACGTGTTCCGCGCCGGCAACGGCACCGACAACACCGACCGGCTGCCCAGCATGAAGGTGCCCACTCTGGTCATCAACGGCGAGTTCGACAATTCCATGGCGGCCGGCAAGCGCACGGCGAGCGGCGTGCCGGGCGCGGTGCACAAGGTGCTGCCCGGCGCCAACCACGCCTGCTGCCTGGAAGACCCGGCGACCTTCGATGGCTTCGTCATCGAATTTTTGAAAGAGCGCGGCCTGATGCCGCCGCTGAAGCCGGCCCCGTAACCGACGGCGTAGACGTAGCGACTGTTATTCCTTGTCGTCCTCGGGCTTGCCCCGAGGACCCATATCGCCGAGGCTCCGATCCTGGATGGCGAGCGACGTCTACATCCTCGCGAGCCGGAAGAATGGCACGCTCTATGTCGGCGTCACCAACGGTCTCGTGCGGCGCGCCTACGAGCATCGTCAAGGTGCGACCGCAGGCTTCACGCGCCAATATGCGGTCAAGCGGCTGGTGTATTTCGAAACGTATGACGACGTTCGGATCGCGATTCAGCGGGAAAGACGCTGGAGCATTGGCTACGCGCGTGGAACGTTCGCGCTGATCGAAAAGACCAATCCCGAGTGGCGCGACGTATATCCCGCCTTCGTCCATTAAGAGCCTCAGGATTGGGTCCCCCGAGAACGACGAGGAATTGCACGGCAGTCACGCCAGCGCCGTCGTGACAACAAAAAGGGCCCATGCGCCTGCAGGGGCCCTTCGTGTCAACCGCTGGACACTCGCTTAGCCGAAGAACTCGCCATCCTTGTATACGATGACGCCCTTCTTGTTCTCGGCGGACTCGCCCGGCATCAGATCGCCGTTGATATTGAGTCGCTCGCCGGGGTCCTTGTCGTTGGTGCGGCAGCCGATGCGGAACAGGATGAGCTCTTCCTTGCTCGTCGCCTCGAACCAGTAGTAGGCGCCGGCCGGCAGCATGATGCCTTCATGCTTGTTGACGTCGGTCGTGGTGCCGTTCTCGTCGTAGAACCGCGCGCTGCCCTGCAGCACCAGGAAGGTATGGTCCTGGTTGGTGTGGGTGTGCAGGCCGTTTTCGCCGCCCGAGGCATAAACCTTCAACGTCGCCCACATGTTCTCGGTGGCGCCGAGGTGGGTGTTGGTGCGGCCCTGCTTGAGCAGCTGCGCGCGGCACTTGTAGGGTTCCGCCTTGGGCTTCTCGCCATTGCGGGCGCGCGTGCGCTTCTGGTCGGCCGCGGTGTGCTGGTCGGACAGGGTTTCGGACTTGTACTGCGTGGCCATCTGGGCAACCTCCAAATTTCTTGCGCGGCGCGTGAGCCGCGTTCTCGTCAAAGTCTAATCCAACGGTCCGGGCGGTGACATAGGATTTTGCCGCGCCGGGCCGCGGTCTTATACTGGATCAAATTCATAACGTATTGATCCGATGTCCCGCACGACGCGCTCGGCCGGCCGCGTGACCCGCAAGCCGCGCAAAACAACCGCCGGCGACGGCCCTCAGGCCGGCGTCACGCTCACTCTGCGGGTCGATCTCGGGGCCGCCGGGGCGATCGGGCCCGGCAAGATCCGTCTGCTGGAACTGGTCGGCGAGACCGGCTCGATCAGCGCCGCGGGCCGCGCGATGGGGATGTCCTACCGCCAGGCCTGGCTGCTGATCGACAGCCTGAACGGCGCGTTCCGCGAACCCGCCCTCGCCACCCTCTCGGGCGGCGCCAAAGGCGGCGGCGCCGAGCTCACCGCCTTCGGCAAGACGCTGATCCGGACCTATCGCGATATCGAAGCCGCGGCGGCGAAGACCGTCGCCGACGAGCTGGCGTCGCTCGCCACCTTCCTCGGCACCGGCGACGCAGTGCCGGCGAGTGCGGCGCGCAGCCTCAAGCGCGGCTCGCGAAAGACACGCTCTTGATCACGGCGTGAACCGGGCGGCCGACCGTCAGGCCGAGCTTGTCGATGGCGTAGCGCGTCAGTTGCGCGAGCACCACTTGGCCGTTGCAGTCGAGCCTGAGCTCGACGATGGGACCATTGGGCGGGCCGATTTCGGCCACGGTGCCCGACAGCACGTTGAGCGCGCTCAATCCCACGGGCGGCTGCAAGCCGATCATCACATCGCGCGCCAGGATCTGCACCCGCACCGCCGTGCCGAGACGCAGATTGGCGTAGGGCACGCGGACCTGCCCGGCCGCCGAGGCCAGCGTCGTGAGGCCGTAGCGCACATCATGCGTGGAGACCCGCATCTCGAGAACGGCGCCCGCTTCGGCGCGCCCGGTGATCGCCGCGACCTCGGCCCGCGCCATCACATCCGCAACGGTTCCGCTGGCAACCACATGACCGTCCGACAACACGACCACGGTGGAGGCCAGCCGCACCACTTCGGCGACCGAATGGCTGACATAGACGATGGGCATGCCGAGCTCGTCGCGCAGCCGCTCGATATAGGGCAGGATCTCCGCCTTGCGCGCATCGTCGAGCGAGGCGAGCGGCTCGTCCATCAGCAGGATGCGCGGGCTGGCGAGCAGGGCGCGGCCGATGGCGACGCGCTGCTTCTCGCCGCCCGACAGCGAGGCCGGATGGCGATCGAGAAAGGACCCGAGCCCGAGCAGTTCGACCACGTCGCCGATCTCGCCATGGCGTTGGCCGCGCCGCGTGAACCAGCGGCCATAGGTCAGGTTCTGCCGCACGGTGAGATGGGGAAACAGCCGGCCCTCCTGGAAGACATAGCCGATGCGGCGCCGGTAGGCCGGCACGAAACGGCGGCGATCGGTATCCACCAGCGCCTGGCCGTCGACGATCACGCGCCCGGCATCGGGCCGCAGCAATCCGGCGATGACATTGACGAGGGTCGTCTTGCCCGATCCCGAGCGGCCGAACAGCGCCGTCAGGCCGCCTTCGCTGGCGAACGATGCCGCCAGCTCGAAACCGCCCAGCCGATGCTGGATGTCGATCTCGATGGTCATAGCGCGCTCGGCCCCCTGACCGCGCCACGGACCGCGCGGCGCGCCAGCAGTTCCGACAGCAGCAGCGCCGCGACCGAGATCACGATGGAGACGAGCGTCAGCCGGAGCGCGCCCGCGTCGCCGCCCGGCACCTGGGTCAACACATAGACCGCGAGCGGCAGGGTCTGCGTCTCGCCCGGAATGTTGGAGACGAAGGTGATGGTGGCGCCGAATTCGCCCATCGCCTTGGCAAAGGCGAGGATCATGCCGGCGATGACGCCGGGCAGCGCGAGGGGCAACGTCACGGTGGCAAAGACGAAGATGGGCCGCGCGCCGAGCGTGCCGGCGGCATCCTCCAGCCGGCGGTCCACCGCTTCGATCGACAGCCGCATGGCGCGGACCATGAGCGGAAAGGCCATGACCGCGCAGGCGAGCGCGGCGCCGGTCCAGCGGAAGGCGAACACGATGTCGAGCTTGTCGGCGAGGAATGCGCCGACCGGCCCCTTGCGGCCGAACAGGATGAGCAGCAGATAGCCGGTCACCACCGGCGGCATGATCAGCGGCAGGTGCACCAGGACATTGAGCAGCGACTTGCCCCAGAAGCGGCCGCGCGCCAGAGCCAACGCCACCAGCAACCCGATCGGCAGGCTCGCCGCGGTCGCCCACAGCGCGACGCGCAGACTGAGCTTCACCGCCGTCCATTCCTCGGGTGTCAGATAATCGGTCATGCGCTCAGTTCAGCACCGTGAAGCCGTTCCATCGGAAAATCCCGGCGCGGTGGCCGAGACGCAGATAGTCCGCGAAGGCGGCGGCATCCGGATTGCGCGAGCTCGCGCAGGACCGCCGCCGGATAGATCACCGGCGGATGGGAGTCCTCCGGGAACAGGGTGACGATGCGCACGCCGGGCTCGGCTTCCGCGTCGCTCTGATAGACGATGCCGAGCCGCGCCTCGCCGCGCGCCACCAGCACGAGCGCCGCCCGCACATTGTCGGTCTGCACGACCCTGTCCTTCACCGCGGGCCACAGGCCGAGATGCTGCAAAGCCGCCTTGCCGTATTTCCCCGCCGGCACCGCGTCGATATTGGCCATGGCGAGCTTGCCGTCGCCGAGCGCCTCGGTGAAATCGAAACCGACGAGACGGATCGAGACGTCGCGCGGCGCCACCAGGACGATGCGGCTGCCGAGAAGATTGGTGCGAGTCTCGGGTTTGATCAGATCGCGCGCCGCCAGATAGTCCATCCAGTCGAGATCGGCCGACAGGAACAGGTCGACCGGCGCGCCCTGCTCGATCTGCCTGGCGAGAGCCGAGGTCGCGGCATAGGAAATCGTGACCTTTTTTCCGGTCTCGCGCTGCCAATGCCCGGCGACATCGTCGAGCGCCGTCTTCAGGCTCGCCGCGGCGAACACCAGCACCGGCCGATCCTGCGCGACCGCTACGCCATGACCCGCGAGAACAAGCGCCAGCACGACGAAACCACGAATCGCCGCTATGATGAACGCGATTGCCGGCAATCCACCTGTCCCTGGCTGGTCGGCTTGCATGGCCCCCCTCGGAAGCGTCGTATCCATTAAAATATAACGCTGGAAAGCGGGCTGCGGATAGGGCTTTCGCAAGCCCGCTGACGCGCCTTAGGAGACCGGGTCGCGTTCGAGCGCACGGGCGGTGACCCGGCGCAGGCGCCACAGCCACATGCAGACCAGGATGGTGGTCGCCGCACCGATGGCGAGGGCGGCCTGCAGGCCGATGAATTCCGACAGGGTGCCGAGCAGCAGCGCGCCCAACGCCGGCGCGCCGCGGAAAATGATGCCGTAGAGGCTCATCACCCGGCCGCGCATCGCGCCTTCGACGGCGCTCTGCATCAGGGTCTGGGTGCCGGTGCCGGCCACGGTCATGCCGGCGCCGGCGACGAAGGCGCAGACCAGGCCGAGCCAATATATGTCGGTCACCGAGAACACCAGGATGGCGATGCCGGCGACCGCCATGCTGACCAGGGCGATGACGGTCAGGCCCCGCAGGGAGCCGCGCTGGGCCAGCCACAGCGCCGCCACCAAGGCGCCGAGACCAGCCGCCGCCGTGAGTTGCGCGAGGGCCGGGGCGCCGCCGCGGTAGACCTGGTCGGCAATGCCAGGCAGCAGTTCCAGGTATGGCTTGATGCCGAAGGCCACGGCGGTAATGACGACCAGCATCGGCCCGATGCCGCGATGGTGGCGGGCATAGGCGAACCCTTCGCCGATCTGACCGAACATGCCGCCTTTGCGCACGGCGGTTTCCTCGCGGTAGAGATCGCGCATCATGGCGAGCGCCACGATCAGCGAAAAGAAACTGACGGCGTTGAAGATGAACGCGCCGCCGACGCCCCATACCGCGATGATGAAGCCGCCGACCGCCGGGCCGACGAAGCGCGCGCTGTTGAAGATGGCGGCACTGATGCCGATCGCCGCGGGCAGGTTTTCGCGCCGCGCCATGCCGGCCATGAGCGCGAGTCGCGCGGCAACGTTGAACGACATGACGATGCCGAGAAACAGCGAGAGAAAGAACAGCGACCAGATATCGATCAGGCCGGTCAGGGTCAGCACCGCGAGCGTGATGGCCTGCAGCATGGCAAGAGTCTGGGTGACGGTCATCATGCGGCGGCGGTCGACGCGGTCGGCGATGACGCCGGCGAACGGCGTGACCACCACGGTGGGGAACAAGTCGGCGAAGGCGATCAGCCCGAGCCAGGTTCCCGAATGGGTCAGTTCCCATGTCATCCAGCCGATACCGATGCGCTGGGTCCATTGACCGATCAGCGAAAAAATCGATCCGATGGTGAAGAGGCGGAAGTTCCGCTCGGCCCAGGCTCGCCCGATGCCGCTGGCATGGAACCGGGCGAAGAAGAGAGATCTGATCGGGTCAGGCATCAATGGAACTAGGACGCGACACGTTGTTGTAGGATGATGTCGATATGACGAGCCTGAAGGTCCCAGCTTGGACAGCCGATGAACAACGAACTCGCCGCACTGATCGAACCGCTCTGCGTTTTGGCCGAACAGGCCGGCGCGGCGATCAACCGTTATTACCACGACGGGTTCACGGTCCGCACCAAAATGGACGAATCGCCGGTCACCGAGGCGGACGAAGCGGCCGACGCCATCATCCTGCCCGTCCTGGCGGAGCTGCTGCCCGGCGTTCCCATTGTTTCCGAGGAAGCCGGCCTGCGGGGCGATACGGTCAATTTCGCCCACGACCGGTTTTGGGCCGTCGATCCGCTCGACGGCACCAAGGAATTCATCCGCCAGAGCGACGAATTCACGGTCAACATCGCCCTCATCGAGAACGGCCGGCCGATCCTCGGCATCGTCCACGCGCCGGCGCTCGATCTGACCTACAGCGCGGCCGGCCCGGGCACCGCGCGGATGCAGCGCCTGACCCAGGTGGCGCGGGCGATCACGGCGCGTCATCCGCCCGGCGACGGGCTCATCGCGCTGTCCAGCCGCTCCCACGACAGCAATGGCGAATTGGCCGACTTTCTCGCGCGCTACCCGATCAAGGAGCGGCGCCGGGTCGGCAGCTCGCTCAAATTCTGCTGCATCGCCGCCGGCGACGCCGACCTCTATGCCCGCATCGGCCCGACCAGCGAATGGGATACCGCGGCCGGCCAAGCCGTGCTCGAGGCCGCCGGCGGCACAGTGACGCTGATGGACGGCAGCCCGTTCCTCTATGGCAAGGCGGGATTCCGCAACCCGTCTTTCATCGCGCGCGGGCTGGCGCCGGTCGCCGCCCCCGCGCCGGCCTCATAAAAAATTTGACAGGGGCCATGGTCGCGGCCTAGCCCTGCGCCATGCCGAGCGAACTGTCTGCCACAATCCATCCCGTCACGCCCGACGCCATCGATCGGGCCGCCGCGCTGCTGCGCCAAGGCCGGCTGGTGGCTTTTCCGACCGAAACGGTCTATGGCCTCGGCGGCGACGCCTGCGACGATCGCGCGGTGGCCGCGATCTTCGCCGCCAAGGGCCGGCCGAGCTTCAATCCGCTGATCGTTCATGTGGCACGGCTCGCCGATGCCAAGGCTCTCGCACGTTTCAGCGACAAGGCGGGCCGCCTTGCCGCGGCCTTCTGGCCCGGGCCGCTCACCCTGGTCCTGCCGCGCGCGCCGCGCTGCCCGGTATCCCTGCTGGCGAGTGCCGGGCTCGATACCCTGGCTCTGCGCATGCCGCGCCATCCCGTCGCCCAGGCGCTGCTCGCCGCCAGCAGCCGTCCGCTCGCCGCGCCGAGCGCCAATCGCTCGGGCGAAGTGAGCCCGACGACGGCCGCGCACGTCGCCCAGTCCTTGGGCGCCGGCGCCGCCATGATCCTCGACGGCGGCGCCTGCCCGGTCGGCATCGAATCCACGGTGCTCGATCTCAGCACGGAACCGCCGGCGCTGCTACGCCCCGGCGCCGTGACGGCGGCGCAGATCGAGGCGGTGATCGGAGCGATCCGTCATGACCCGGTGGCGGACACGGGTTCCGGGCCACGGCGCTCGCCCGGCCTGCTGACGCGCCATTATGCGCCCCGCACGCCGCTGCGTCTGGACGCCACGAGCGTGGAGGCTGACGAGGCCCTGCTCGCCTTCGGGCCGCGCGTGCCGAACGGCGCCGGCAAAGTGCTCAACCTCAGCTCGCGGGGCGATCTGACGGAGGCGGCGGCCAACCTGTTCGCCATGCTGCGCGCGCTCGATGCCGGCGGGTTCGCCGGACTTGCGGCGATGCCGATTCCCGAGCGTGAGCTCGGCGTCGCCATCAATGACCGGCTGCGCCGCGCCGCCGCCGCGCCCGACAGTCTCGCCGAAGAGGCGGCCGATGGGGCAATTGCGTCGCACGCCGCTGACCGCTAAAGCTGGCGGGCAAATTTCGGAGGTATGATGTCGCCGTCGCCGGGCCTGCCTGACCAGTCCGTCGGATCCACCGCGCGGCCCAGCGCCGCGGATGCCGCGGCGCTCGCCGCCATCAAAGCCGTGGTCGGACCGAAAGGCTGGATCGACAGCCCGGCCGACATGGCGCCCTATCTGCACGATCAGCGCGAGCTCTACACGGGCCATTGCCGGGCCGTGGTGCGGCCCGCCAGCACGGCGGAAGTCGCCGAGGTCGTGCGCCTCTGCGCCGGCGCGAAGCTTCCCATCGTGCCCCAGGGCGGTAATACGGGCCTGGTCGGCGGCTCGATTCCGTCCGACGACGGGCGCGGCATCGTGCTCAGCCTGGCTCGCATGAACCGCGTGCGCGCCATCGACCCGATCAACAACACCATGACGGTGGAAGCCGGCTGCGTGCTGGCCAGCCTGCAGCAGGCTGCCGCCGACGCCGGCCGGCTGTTCCCCCTCAGCCTGGGCGCCGAGGGCAGTTGCATGATCGGCGGCAATCTTTCGACCAATGCGGGCGGCGTGCAGGTGCTGCGCTACGGCAATGCGCGCAGCCTGGCGCTCGGGCTCGAGGTGGTGCTGCCCGACGGCACGGTGTGGGAGGGCCTGCGGGGGCTGCGCAAGGACAACACCGGCTACGACCTGAAACAGTTGTTCATCGGCGCCGAGGGCACGCTCGGCATCATCACCGCGGCCGTGCTGCGGCTCTATCCGCGTCCGGGCGAAACCGCCACCGCTTTCGCCGCTGTGCCGAAGCTGGCCGACGTCATGGTGCTCCTGAGCGAAGCGCAGATCGCGTCGGGCGACGGCGTCACCGGCTTCGAGCTCATCCCGCGACTCGGCATCGAGCTCGTCACCAAGCACTTCGCCGATATGAGCAAGCCGATGGCGACAGATTCGCCGTGGTACGTCCTGATGGAATTTTCCGCCGGCGGCAGCGGCGCCGGCAGCGATGGCGGGCGACTGCGCGCCATGGTCGAAGAGTTCCTCGCCGCCAGCTTCGAGAAGGGCTCTATCAGCGACGCCGTGCTCGCCGCGAGCGAAACCCAGGCGCGCCAACTGTGGCGCCTGCGCGAGATCCTGCCCGAGGCGCAGACGCGCGAAGGCGGCAGCATCAAGAACGATGTGGCTGTGCCGATCTCGCACATCGCCGTGTTCATCGCCGAAGGCACGCGCCGGATCGAGGCCGTCATGCCCGGGGTGCGGCTCTTCCCGTTCGGCCATGTCGGCGACGGCAACATCCACTTCAACGTCACGCAGCCGGTTGGCATGGACAAGCAGGCGTTCCACAGCCATTGGGGTGAGTTCAATCGAATCGTCCACGATCTGGTGGCCGAGATGAACGGCAGCTTCTCCGCCGAGCACGGCATCGGTCAGATCAAGAAGGCCGAGCTGCGCCGTTACCGCTCGGCGGTCGAGCTCGCGCTGATGCAGCGGATCAAGAACGCGCTCGATCCACACGGCATCCTGAATCCGGGCAAGATCCTGTGACGAACGGTGTCTCCGAACAGGCGTCGCCGACCGGCCGTCAGGCGCCGGCGGCTTGGCCGACGCTCACCGCCCGTTGGCGCCGCGTGGGCATGACGATCTGGGTTGCTGCGGTCGCCGCGGTGACGACACTGTCACTTCTGCCAGCGACCGCGCCGCCGGGCGACTACGGCTTCGACAAGATGGCGCACGCGGCGGGCTACCTCTGCCTGGCGCTCCTTCCGCATCTCGCCTTCGAGCGTCGCAAGGTGGCGTTGCTGGCCGCCCTCGCCATGATCCCGCTCGGCTGTTTGATTGAAGTGGCCCAGGCATTTGTACCTCTGCGCTACGGCGACGTGTGGGACGCCGCCGCCAACAGCTTCGGCGCTCTCGCGGGCATCGCATTTGGCGCGCGAGCGCGCCAAATCGCCAGTGTCGTGACGCGCGAATCCGGCGGCGCGCCGACGCGTCCAAGTCGGTAGCGCGCTGACGCGTCAAATTGGTGGCGCGCTGACGCGTCAAGTTGGTGGCGCGCTGACGCACGACGCGCGGACCGGCACGAACAACCGCCATGGTGTTGCGTCAAAGCTCTTCCGCCAACTCAGTTTGGCCCCTGTCACAAATTTCCTCATTTTTTTCTTGCATGGGGGGGCCATATGCCTCAAACAACGCGGCTGTTGTTTTGGTTTCACCACTTATCGGAGGCGGTGGAATGGCGCGTAAAGTTGCTGCCAGGAAGACGGGTGTGGTGGTCGAGCTTGAGCCGGCAATTCAGCCGGTGGATACCCTTTTCCCCATGCCCGAAGCGTCGAAGGATCATTTCGTTTTGAAGGATGGTCTTAAGTTCGCCGGCACGCATCTCCTGGTCGACATGTGGGGCGCCAAGCATCTTGACGACGCGGATCTGATCGAGACCGCGCTCAAGGAATGCATCAGCGAATGCGGCGCCACGCTGCTGTACCTGCACCTGCACTGCTTCAGCGAAAACGGCGGCATCTCCGGCGTGGCGGTGCTGGCCGAATCGCATATCTCGATCCACACCTGGCCCGAGCGCGACTACGCGGCCATCGACATCTTCATGTGCGGCGACGCCAAGCCGCACATGGCGGTTCCCATCCTGCGCCGCTACTTCGAGCCGGCAACCGTGCAGCTCGGCGAGCACAAGCGGGGACTCACGGAGTGACGGAAACGTGGTTTGAGGAAACGCTGCACCCCCAGTACGGTCAGCGTTTCCTCATCACCCGTACTCTGTTTCGTCAAAAAACCGACTATCAGGAACTGGCCGTCCACGAGACGCCGGCTTTCGGCCGGATTCTGACGCTCGATGGCGTCTGCCAGACCACCGAGCGGGACGAGTTCTTCTATCACGAGATGATGACCCACCTGCCGATCCTGGCCCACGGCGAGGCGCGCAAGGTGCTGATCATCGGCGGCGGCGACGGCGGCATCCTCGAGGAGGCGCTCAAGCACCGCTCGGTGGAAAAGGCGACCCTGGTCGAGATCGACGCGGCTGTGATCGAGATCGCCAAAACCTACCTGCCGTCGATCCCCGGCCATGCCTTCGAGGACCCGCGCACCGACCTGATCATTGGCGACGGCGTCAAGTTCGTCGCCGAAACCACGGAAAAATACGACGTGATCATCGTCAATTCGACCGACCCGATCGGCCCCGCCGAAGTGCTGTTTCAGACCGACTTCTACGCCCAGTGCAAGCGTTGCCTGAGCGCCCGCGGCATCCTGGTGACGCAAAACGGCGTGCCCTTCCTGCAGCGCGACGAGTTCACCACGACCTACAAGCGCATGCGGCCGTTGTTTCCCGACACCGGCTTCTATTTCGCCGCCGTGCCGACCTATATCGGCGGCCTGATGTCGCTCGCCTGGGCGAGCCTCGATCCGGCCAACCGCCACGCGAGCCGCGATCTCATCGCGCGGCGCTTCGCGGCGGCGAAGATCGACACCCAGTATTACACGCCCGACATCCACGTCGGCGCCTTCGCCATGCCGGCCTATCTGCAGAAGCTGGTCGACCAGGCGCAGTAGCCAGCGCGGTCGACGCACGCCCATGAAGGCGCGGGCTGGCTGCGGTTTATTTCGGCTTAAGCGTTTTGCGGCGAAGTGGAAGCCGGTTCGGCGTGGAAAACGCCATTCGATCGAGACGCGAGAGCATGATCCGACCGATAAAAGCGGATCATGCTCTCGAAGCTAGCGGTTATGGCTGACGCGCCAGACCACGTTGGCGGCGTCGTCCGCCACCAGTAGGCTGCCGTCGCGCGCCACCGCCAGGCCGACCGGGCGGCCGATGACCTGCGCCGGTTGGACCCCGTCGATCCAGAAGCCCGACAGGAAGACCTCGTAGTGGCCGGCCGGCTTGCCGTCCTTGAACGGCACGCGGACGACGTGGTAGCCGCGCGGCTGGGCGGCGTTCCACGAGCCGTGCAGGGCGACGAAGGCGTCGCCCTTGTAGTCGGCCGGGAACTGGTCGGCGGTATAGAATGCCAGTCCGAGCGCCGCGGTATGAGCGCGGAACAAGAGGTCCGGCACGATCGCCTGCTTGACCAGATCGGGCCGTTTCTCGGCGAATTTCGGCTGCGGATTGCCGCCGATGTAGGAATAGGGCCAGCCGTAGAAGCCGCCGTCCTGCAGGCGGACCATGTAGTCGGGGACCAACTCGTCGCCCATGCCGTCGCGCTCGTTGACGACCGTGTAGAGATCATTGGTGCCGGGATAAAACGCAATGCCGACCGGATTGCGCAGGCCGGTCGCGAATGTGCGTTGATTTTTTCCGTCCGCGGAGAATTCCTGGACCGTCGCGCGCGGCGCCTTTTCCTCGTCGATGTTGGAGCTGGATCCAACCGCGACGTAGAATTTGCTGCCGTCGGGCGCAAACTCGAGATTGCGCGTCCAGTGCCCGCCGCTGCTGCCTAACGCGCCTTTGGCGGTGATCTGCTGCGCCTTGGTATTCGCCCTGAGATCGCCGGCCTGGTAGGGAATGCGCCACACCGCATCGGTGTCGGCGACATAGAGCGCGCCATCGCGCACCGCCATTCCATGGGGCTGGCGGAAACCACGAGCGAATTCCTGGCTGATCTCGGCACGGCCATCGCCGTCCGCATCGCGCAGGATGCGGATATGGCCGGCGCGCGGCTCGGCGAGAAACACGTCGCCGTTCGGCGCTACCGTCAGCCAGCGGGCATGCTCGAGCCGATCGGCGAAAATATTGACGGAGAAGCCCTCGGGCGCGCGCGGCATCCGATTGTCGCGCCGCTCGACCGGCTGGGCGCGGTTCCGCACGCTCGGCGTCGCATAGGGCGGCGGCAGATCGCCGGGCTTGACTTCGATCCGCGTGCCGGGAGGCTGGTCCTGCGCCATGACCAAGGGTGGCAGCAGCCCAGCCGCCGCCGCACCGGCTATCAACCGGACGGACCATCGTGTCATCGCTTTCAATATACCCTCCTATGCGGATCGTCTGGTGAAGAGACGCATGGCTGACTTACCGGTTCCCGGGTGAAATATTCCAGGACAAGGAACTTTCCCGCAGTTACAGGCTTTAGCCAAGCAACACTTAGCCTTAGCCGTGCCGGTGGAATGAAAGTGGACCGATTGGCCCAGCGCTGACGGGGGTGCAATATTCCTTGTGGGCGGTTGTGGTCTTTCCCTATTGTGCGTAATAAGAAATGCTTAGGCGTAATCCTAAAGCCGAGCGGCTGAGAGGCTACCATGCTGCGTGTTCTGATTGCGGATGACCATCCCCTGTTTCGGGATGGCTTGCGGCATCTGGTCGATCAACTCGACGAGCAAACGACCATCGTCGAAGCCGGCGCGCTGTCCGAAGCCCACCAACTGGCGAGCGGCCACAGCAACAGTTTCGATCTGATTCTGCTCGATCTGCGCATGCCGGGCATGGACGGCTTCGAAGGCATCAGGACGATGAAGCGGGCGGTGCCGAACGCGCGCATCGTGGTGATCTCGGGCTTCGAATCCCGGCGCAATGCCGAACAATCGCTGGAGGCCGGCGCCTCGGGCTTCATCCCGAAATCGGCTGCGATCAATGTCACGCTGAACGCGCTCAAGCTCATCATGCTGGGCGAGATCTACCTGCCGCCGACGCTGATGTACGGCACCAATGGGACCCAGGAAGACGAGGATGACGCGGCCCATCCGACGGCACCGGCGGCGCGCACCTTCGATCCGACGCTGCTCGCGCCGTTGACCCAGCGGCAATACGACGTCCTGGCGCTGCTCGGCCAAGGCAAGTCCAACAAGGACATCGCCGACGCGCTGGGAATTTCCGAAGGCACCGTCAAAGTCCATGTCGGCGCCATTCTCAAGGTGCTCGGCGCCAGCAACCGTACCCAGGCCGCGCTGATGGCGATCGACGCCGGGCTCGCGCCGATGGAAAAGCCGAACGGCCGGACATGAATTGGCTCACGCGCTCCGGCAGAACGCGCGATGAGTGATTTCGTGGAGGTCCAGGTGGAGGGCCGCGCCATGAACGTCCTGGTCGCGCGGCCCGCCGGCTTCGCCGGGCCGCGGCCTGTTGTCGTTCTCATGCACCATAAGGGCGGCATCGACGAATTCCCGCGCGAGCGCGCCGCCCGCCTCGCGGAAGCCGGCTACCTCTGCGCGGTACCCGATGTCTATCATCGTACCCCCGATGCCCCCGACAAGCTCGCCGGCCTGCGCGATCCCGAAATCATCGCCGACATCGGCGCCACGGTCGATTACGTGGCGGCGCATGAGAATGCGCGGACCGAAGGCTTCGCCATCATGGGGCACTGCTTGGGTGGCCGGTTGGCGTTTCTCGGCGCCGCCACCGATCCGCGCTGTCGCGCCGCCGTCGCCTACTACAGCGGCAATATGTTCAAGCCCTGGGGCATCCCCGGGCCGTCACCGTTCGAGCGGCTGAAGGATCTGTACTGTCCGGTCGCCGGTTTCTTCGGCAATGACGACAAAGGTCCGTCGCCCGCCGATGTCGACCGCTTGGACGCGGAACTGACCCGCCTCGCCGTGCGCCATGTTTTCCATCGCTACGACGGCACCGGCCACGCGTTCCAGAATTTCGCCAATCGGGAAAGCTTCCGACCCGGACCGGCCGCCGACGCCTGGGACAAAACCTTGCGCTTTCTCGCCGAAGAGTTGAAGCCGTAGGTCTGTCCGGCTTGGGACAGGCTCAGCCTGGGAACTCCTCTTGCAGCGCCGTTTTTTCGATCGTCCCTACGTTCTGCTCAGCCTGACCGCGCTGTTCTGGTCGGGCAATTTCATCGTCGCGCGCGCGGTGCATCTCGACGTGCCGCCCATGGGCCTGGTGTTCTGGCGCTGGTTCGGCGCCATGGCGCTCGTGCTGCCGTTCGCCTGGCGCCATATCAAAGCCGACTGGCCGGCGATCCGGCGCCATTGGCGCATCATCTTCGCCCTGGCGGCGATCGGCGTCGCCTCGTTCAATACGCTGGTCTATCTCGGGCTGCAGTCGACCACCGCGCTCAATGCCGTGCTGCTGCAGTCGGCCATCCCGATCTGCATCGTCATCTTCGCCTATGTGATCTTCCGCGACACGGTGCGACCGCTGCAGGGAGCGGGAATTGCGCTATCCCTGACCGGCGTCCTGACCATCGTCGCTTCGGCAACCAGGGTCCGGCCGTCGGACGCCGTGCCGACGATTTCACACTCCGACGACAACAGCTTCTCGAACGCGCCGAGCAGCATGTTGTGGTCGTCGCGATGAGGACCCGGGGGCCAGTCATGTCGTCAATAGGAGTCTAAAGCAACGATTTGACATTGTGTGGCGGCTGTTCGTGCTGAAGCCGGCCTTCGCGTGTTGCCAACAATAGGGGACGCGTAAATCGCTTGCTATGCAAATTCGGCATGAAACGCCCGGGTTAAACCACCCCCTCTGTCATTTTTTACATGTCACTTCTGCCACTTCCCTCAGTTTTCGGCGGCTCTTGACCCGGCTAAGTTTGCCGGCATGACTTCAACAACAACTCTCCGTCACAGCACACAGCCGATCACGTCGCGGCGGCAGGTGGTCGAACGGGCCGAGGCGTTTCTCAGCCAGCGGATCGACGAACCGGTGTCGATCGCACAGCTCTGTCGGGTTGCCGGCGTCAGCGAGCGCAGCCTGCGCAACGCTTTCTACGACGTGCGCGGTATGAGCCCGAAGCGCTGGGCCGTGCGCACACGGCTGGCCGAAGTCCGCCGTGCACTGAGCGACGCCAACGGCACGCGCGGCGCCGTGACCACGATTGCCACGGATTATGGCTTCTTCGAGCTGGGGCGCTTCGCCAGCACCTACAAAGCGGTGTTCGGCGAGTCGCCGTCGGCAACCCTGCGCAGCAACGGCAGCGCCGACACACGCGCGGAGTCGTAGCCGGGCGCAGCGCCCCCGCCACTCGCGGCGCGTCGTGGTCGTGACGATTCGCCGCCTCAGACAGGACGAGGGTTCAGTGAACCCTCAGTTGCGCGACGCCGGGCGCGTCGGCAGCGGCCGGCCTGAGCCGCGCGCTGGCAAGCGGCGCGCGTGCCTCGATGGTCGTGCCCTGGCCCAATCGAGACGTGACGGTCAGCTCGCCGCCGATCAGCCGCAGCCGCTCGCGCATGCTCGCCAGCCCCAATCCGTCCCGGTCGTCCGCCTGCGCTTCGTCGAACCCGCGCCCGGCGTCGGCAATTCGCAGGAGCAGCGTCTCTCGCGCCGCGCTCAGCGTCACCTGCGCCTCACCGGCGCCGCTATGCTTGACGACGTTGTTCAGGCCCTCCTGCACGATGCGGAACAGACACAGTTTCACGTCGTGCGGCAGCGACGCCGGCACATCCACCTCCCAGAACTCCACGCGAACGCCCTGCGCCAGCACTTCGCGGCAATGCCCGCGCACGGCCGCGGCAAGACCGAGGGCCTCCAGCTTCGACGAGTGCAGGCGATGAGACATGTTGTGGAGCTCGCTCGAAATCTCGGCCGTCCGTTCACCGAGCTCCTGTATCGCGCGCGCCAGTTGTTGAGACCGGCCCGCCTGTGCCGCGACCTGCTCGATTTCGATCGAGAGCAGCGCCATCTGCTGGCTCAAGTTGTCGTGCAGCTCGCGCGCGATCCGGCGGCGCTCGTCCTCCTGCGCCGACAGGAGGCGCCCGCTCAAGGTATGCAGGGCCAGCTCGGCGCGCTTGCGCGCGGTGACGTCGCGGCACGCGCCACGGATCAGGACCGGCTGGCCGGCCGCGTCATACTCGACCCGCCCCTGTGACGAGACCCAGCGGATTGATCGATCCGGCCGCGACAAACGGTATTCGATCTGGTATCGACCGCCGCCCGCGCCCGCGATCGCGTTCGCATAGACCTGGCGAAGACCCTCGCGGTCGTCGAGATGCACCTGTAGCAGGATGGTTTCGATGTCCAGCGTCTCGGACGGCAAACCAAACAGCTCGCGCCATTTCTCGCTCGCCCAGAAGTCGCGTCGAACCAGATCCTGGATCAGGATGCCGAAGTCCGCGGCATCGACGGCCAGGCTCATGCGCGCCTCGCTCTCGCGCAATCCGGCCTCGCTCACCTGAAGCTCCCGGACCAGTTGCGATGAGCGCAACACATCGCGGCTCAACTGGTAGCCCATCACTGCTACCAGGCCCAAGTACAGCGGGCTGATCACAATCGGCGCCTCGACATGCCACCACACCACCAGCGACGCCGTCCCGAGTCCGGCCAACACGAAGAACTCGGCGCTCCCCGCGATCGTCGCCGCCCGCCGGCGGTCGCCCCGGCGCCAAGCGGCGATGCCGGCGTCTGCGACGAAGACGAGGATCAACAACACGGAAGACTGGCCGAAAATCATCTCCGGATCGCTCGTCCCGCCGGAGAGGATCGTCACCGTTTCGCCGAGGAGCCTGATCTGCCGGAGGTCAGGCACCTCGAGGAGTCGAGTTCTGCCCCACCAGCAGAGTGACCGAGAGGTGGACCAGCCGCATGGCGGTGATCGTCCCCGCCAGCCATCGCCGCCCGGCGCCCAGATACGAATACACGAACCAGGTCAACGACACGAGGCAGAAACAGAGCGGCACCTGCGCCCATTTCATGGCCTGGACGAGCTCTGCGGGCGTGTTCACTCGCATCAGCCACAATTCAAAAAAGGCGAAACCGGCGGTCGAGGCGGCCGTCACCGAAAACAGCAGGTGGGCCCGCGCGGCGCGGTCCGGTACCAGACGAAAAAGTAGATCACCGCCAGCGTGAGGCACGCCGACGCGACCGTTGACCAGATGACGGTGATCCAGTCATGGCTACCAATCCACTCGCGCGCCGAGGCGCAGGACACGTGGCCCGGTGATCGCCGTGGGGCGCAGCCAGAAGCTCCCCGACGTGGTGGTCAGCGTCTGCTCCGCATTGGTATTGAACATGTTATAGACGTCGAAAAATCCGATGATCCGTAGGGCGCTAATGCGGAACGCCTTCTCCGTTCGCAGATCGACGATCGAACGTCAGGCGTCCGATTGGCCGCGATCGCCTCCGCCTTGATTGTCGCGGTGCCGTAATTGAGCGCTTGAACGAACGTCCGCGCAAACGGTGGCCCGGACTGGTGACGGATGACCGGCACCACGTGAAAGCCT
>CAVVYA010000001.1:0-43752 GCA_963752345.1 uncultured Alphaproteobacteria bacterium | reverse complement strand
GCCGCCCGTCGGTTCCTTATGCTGCGCCACCCAGCCTTTCCTGTCCGAGTGACCCGAGTTCCGAGGTTCCGATGCCCGACGATATGAAGCCGCGTCCCGTGTTCGACAAGTCGAAGCTGCCCAGCCGCCACACCACGGAAGGGCCCGAGCGCGCGCCGCACCGCTCCTATTATTACGCCATGGGATTGAGCGAGGCGGAGATCCACCTGCCGTTCGTCGGCGTCGCGACCTGCTGGAACGAGGCCGCGCCGTGCAACATCACGCTCAGCCGCCAGGCCCAGGCGGTGAAGCGCGGGGTCAAGGTCAGCGGCGGCACGCCGCGCGAATTCACCACCATCACGGTGACCGACGGCATCGCCATGGGCCATGAGGGCATGAAGTCGTCGCTGGTGTCGCGCGAGGTGATCGCCGATTCGGTCGAGCTCACCATGCGCGGCCATTGCTACGACGCGCTGGTCGGGCTGGCCGGCTGCGACAAGTCGCTGCCCGGCATGATGATGGCCATGCTGCGGCTCAATGTGCCCGCCGTCTTCATGTATGGCGGCACCATCATGCCCGGCAAGTTCAAGGGCAAGGACGTCACCGTGGTCGACGTGTTCGAGGCGGTCGGCCAGCATTCCGCCGGCAACATGTCGGACGAGGACCTGCACGAGCTGGAATGCGTCGCCTGTCCGTCGGGCGGCTCGTGCGGCGGCCAGTTCACCGCCAACACCATGGCCTGCGTCTCGGAAGCCATGGGCCTGGCGCTGCCCGGCTCGGCCGGCGCGCCGGCGCCCTACGAATCGCGCGACGCCTATGCCGAGCCTCCGGCGCGGCGGTGATGAAGCTGCTCGAGCTGCGGCTGCGGCCGCGCGACATCGTCACGCTCAAGGCGCTGCGAGAATGCGGCGCGCATCGTCGCCGCGACCGGCGGCTCGACCAATGCGGCGCTGCACCTGCCGGCCATCGCCCACGAGGCGGGCATCAAGTTCGACCTCGACGATGTGGCGAAGATCTTCAAGGAAACGCCCTACATCGCCTCGCTCAAGCCGGGCGGCAAATATGTCGCCAAGGACCTGTGGGAAGTGGGCGGCGTGCCGGTCGTCATCAAGACGCTGCTCGACGCCGGCATCCTGCATGGCGACTGCATGACGGTGACCGGCAAGACGCTGGCCGAGAACCACAAGGACGTGGTGTTCCCGAAGGACCAGGACGTGGTGGTGCCGGCCGAGCACGCCGCTGTCGCCGACCGGCGGCGTCGTCGGCCTCAAGGGCTCGCTCGCGCCCGACGGCGCCATCGTCAAGGTCGCCGGCATGCACAAGCTGCAGTTCCGCGGCCCCGCGCGCGTGTTCGACCGCGAGGAAGACGCCTTCGCGGCGGTCGAGAACAACGGCATCAAGGAAGGCGACGTCATCATCATCCGCTACGAAGGGCCGAAGGGCGGCCCCGGCATGCGCGAGATGCTGTCGACCACCGCGGCGCTCTACGGCCGCGGCATGGGCGAGAAGGTGGCGCTGATCACCGACGGGCGCTTCTCCGGCGCCACGCGCGGCTTCTGCATCGGCCATGTCGGGCCCGAGGCGGCGGTCGGCGGCCCGATCGGCCTGCTCAAGGACGGCGACATGATCGCCATCGATGCCGACAAGGGCACCCTCGACGTCGAATTGTCCGTGGCCGAACTGGAGGCACGCCGCAAGAGTTGGAAGCCGCGCCAGACCAACCATCAATCGGGCGCCTTGTGGAAATACGCCCAGCTCGTCGGCCCCGCCCATAAAGGTGCCGTGACCCACGGCGGCGCCGAGGCGGAAACCCACACCTACGCCGATATCTGAGGCGCCCGTGACCGGCCGCGAGCATATCTACCAAGCCACGTTGGAATGGACCGGCGCGGCCGCCGGTCCGACCAGCGACTACAAAAGCTACTCGCGCGACTACCGCATCCAGTTCGCCGGCAAGCCGGCGCTGACCGGCTCCGCCGATCCGACTTTTCTCGGCGATCCCAAGCTGCACAATCCCGAGGAACTGCTGCTCGCGGCGCTTTCGGCCTGCCATATGCTGAGCTATCTCGCGGTCTGCGCGCGCGACAAGATCGCCGTGAAGTCCTATCGCGACGAGGCGGCCGGCACCATGGCGATCAAGGACGGCAAGATGCGCTTCGTCTCCGTCCTGCTGCGGCCGCACGTCATCATCACCGATCCCGCCAAGCTCGAACGCGCCAAGGCGCTGCACGCCGAGGCCCACGCTGGCTGCTTCATCGCCAATTCGGTGAATTTCCCGGTCGGCAACGATCCGGCGGTGACTGCGGGCTAACCGCGATTCCGCTCGTCGGATTCGGCGCCGGCGCCCGGACTGTCTCCGTGAGAAACCGACGCTACACCGTCTCGAGCTCTTCGAGCGATTGGCCGTCGATGGTGCGCCAACGTTCCGGCGATCCCGCCACCCGTTTGTTCGACACCCTCGGCGTCACCGCGCGCCGCTCAGCTTCTTCAGGAGCGCCTGGACACGCTTGGCATTGGTGCCGCCATCGCGGCGGGCGAGACGGCCGGTCGAGCGCACGTCCACCCGCGTGCCGCCGTCCGTGGCGGTGACCCGGATCACCACGTCGTCCTCGAAGCCGAACCACAGGGTCTTGGCCACCGCCTCGATGCGGCCATCCGCCGGCACCACGGTGTGCACCCGCCAGCCGCGCGTGTCGCGCGCCAGGCGCAGGGTCAGCGCGAATGCGTCGCCGAGCGGCATCTTGAGCAGCGCCGGCTTGATATCGGGATATGCTTTTTGCTGTTCGTTGGCGAAGTTCGCCGGATATTCCGATGGCAGACGGCTGGCGACCTTGCGCAGTTCGAGCGCGGCGACGAAACGCGGCGGATTGGCCGTGTCGGTCGTGATGTCGTAGAGCGGCGGCGGTTCGCGGAAGGCTTTCTGCAGGGCCCACGGCCAATAGGCGACGAGCCCGCCGATGACGGTACCGAAGAGTCCCATGACGATCAGGTGGCGCCGTCCGACACCCCAGGCGAAGAACATGCCGATGAGCGAGGCGCCCGCCGCGGCGAGTCCGGCATAGGCGGCCCATTCCAGAATCTTGAAACCGAAACTGTGGTCCCACAAACCGAACTGGCGGCCCGGGCCGGCGGCGATCTGGGCGAGACCGGCCGCCAGAGCGACGATCAAGCCGAGAAGGCTCAGCCGGGCGAGGCCGTCCGAGGCCCCGCGTGACGACCCCAGGATCGCCGATGATCCGCTCATACCATAACCTCCCCGGTGACGCTCTCGCGCTGAGGAACTATGGTCCCGGAATGGCCGGCGCCGCAAGGGGCCAAGCGATGGTTCGAGAGGGAAAAAGGCTGATGGACCGCCGTTTTCAGGCGGGACGCAGCTCGCACCAGATCGGGGTGTGGTCGGAGGCCTTTTCCCAGCCGCGCGGCGTCTTGTCGATGTCGCTGGCGACCAGCAGGTCGGCGGCCTGGGGCGACAGCAGCAGGTGATCGATGCGCAAGCCGTTGTCGCGCTGCCACGAGCCGGCCTGGTAGTCCCAGAAGGTATAGGCATGGGTCCTGTCCGGATTCATGGTGCGGAAGGCGTCGGTCAGGCCGAGGTGGGTCAGCGCGCGGAATTTCTCGCGGCTCTCGATGCGGAACAGCGCGTCCTCGCGCCAGGCGTCCGGGTTGTAGACGTCGTCCGGCGTCGGAATGATGTTGTAGTCGCCGCCGAGCACGGTCGGCTCCTCGAGCTTGAGCAGGTTCTGGGCATGGCGGCGCAGCCGGTCCATCCAGGCCAGCTTGTAGCTGAACTTGGGGGTGCCGACCGGATTGCCGTTGGGCAGGTAGATCGAGGCGACACGCAGCACCAGATCGTCGAACGCGGCCGTCGCTTCGATGTAGCGCGCGTGGTCGTCGCCCTCGGCTTCCGGCAGGCCGGAGGTCACATCCTCGAGCGGCGCCTTCGACAGGATGGCGACGCCGTTGTAGGTCTTCTGGCCGTGCAGCGCGAGATTGTAGCCGAGTTCCTCGATCTCCAGCGCGGGAAGGCGTCGTCGACGCATTTGGTTTCCTGCAGCAGCACGATGTCGGGCTGGGAATCGCGCAGCCAGGCGAGCACGTTGGGCAAACGCGCCTTGACCGAGTTGACGTTCCAGCTGGCGATTTTGACCAAGCGAGACCTCACAAGAGTCATTGATGGTTTCCGCCTAGTTAGCATGTTTATCAGGTGCCGGTCACGCGAGCCGGCGCTAGATTGTCCCGGTCATTTCCATCCCGACGCGAGGCGACGATGGCGCACCGCATGCCGGCCGCCTTCATCGGCCACGGCAGCCCCATGAACACCCTGGAGCGCAACCGCTACACGGAGGCGTGGCGCCAGCTCGGGCGCACCTTGCCGAAACCGCGCGCCATCCTCGCCATATCCGCCCATTGGTACATCGACCATACCGCAGTCACCGCCATGGCGACGCCGCCGACGATCCATGATTTCCACGGCTTTCCCGAAGCGCTGCAGAAATTCCGCTATCCCGCGCCGGGCGATCCGAACCTGGCGGCGCGGGTGCGCGCGCTGCTGGCGCCGGTGCCGGTGACGCTCGATGAGCAGGAATGGGGCCTCGATCACGGCACCTGGTCGGTGCTGGCGCACATGTATCCCAAGGCCGACGTGCCGGTGGTGCAACTCGCGATCGACCAGGGCGAGCCCAATGAATTCCACTACGCCGTGGGCCAGAGCCTCAAGCCGCTGCGCGACGAGGGCGTGCTCATTCTCGGCCTCGGCAACGTGGTGCACAACCTGCGCCTGATGCAGCGCGCCGGCAACGGGCACGCCCCGGACTGGGCCGTGTCGTTCGAAACCTATGTGCGCCACGCGGTGGAACGGCGGAAGCCCGAGGCGCTGATCGATTACGACTCCGCCGGCGCCGCCGCCAGGCTCGCGGTGCCGAGCCCCGAACACTATCTGCCGCTGCTGCATGTTATCGGCGCGCAGGACGAAGACGAGCCCGCCTGGATTCCGGTCGACGGCATCGACATGGGCGCGATCAGCATGCTGAGCGTGGTGGTTGGCGAACCGAAGCCGGATGGACTGCCACCACGGGTTTGAAGAGACGCGGGCACGCTCTTCAGGCGCGGCGCGGCCTCTCCGTTCAATTCGTCATGTCCGGCTCGACAGCCCCATCTCTCGACTGACGTGCTGCGCCACCTCACCAATTCGTCATACCGGACTTGATCCGGTATCCATGAGACGGGGCAGGCGCTCGAGCGCTGGCAGTTGACCAATGGACCCCGGATCAAGTCCGGGGTGACGTTTTTCTTTGCGCTAAGGCGCCGCGCACGTCAGGCGCTACCGGCAACTATCCGGGGATAGCCGCACGAGATGGTTCGGTCGGCCATGACGGAATGGGAGAGGGGAGGCGCGCGAGCGGATAAGTGGCTCGACTCAGACCGCGAAGGAGTTGCCGCAGCCGCAGGACGAGGTGGCGTTGGGATTGCGGATCGCGAAGGACGAGCCGACCAATTCCTCGACGAAGTCGATTTCCGAGCCGGCCAGCATGCCGAGGGAGATCTCGTCGATCACCAGCTTGGCGCCGGCTTTCTCGATGATCTTGTCGTCCGGGTTCACCGCATCGTCGAGGGTGAAGCCATATTGAAAGCCGGAACAGCCGCCGCCCGACACGGCAAGGCGCAGCATCAGCCCGGGCTGCGCCTCCTCGGCGGCCAGTTCCAGGATGCGCTTGGCCGCGCGCTCGGTCAGGGCGAGCGGGACGGCTGCGGTCGTGGCCATGTCATTCATGGCCCATATGTAGTCACCCCGGGGGCTTCTGCCAAGTCACGTCGCAGTACCCGTACGTGCCAGCCTTTGACGGCCCCGCCTTCCCCCTGTAGGGTCCGCGCCATGACGCAGCCCTCTCGCACGGCGCGGGGCGGGGCGCCTTCGAGCAGCCCGCCGATGGTTCCAGGTCTCGCCGTCTACGCCTGCCAGGCCGAGCACAGCCGCGGGCGGCTGCACCGCGAGGACGAAAGTCCGGTGCGCTCGCCGTTCCAGCGCGACCGCGACCGCATCATCCATTCCACCGCCTTCCGCCGCCTCAAGCACAAGACCCAGGTGTTCGTCTATCACGAGGGCGACCATTACCGGACCCGGCTGACCCACAGCATCGAGGTGTCGCAGATCGCCCGCACCGTCAGCCGGGCGCTCGGCCTCAACGAGGATCTCGCCGAGGCCCTGGCGCTCGCCCATGATCTCGGCCACACGCCGTTCGGCCATGCCGGGGAGGAGGCGCTGCACGCCTGCATGAAGGATTTCGCCGGGTTCGACCACAATGCCCAGACCCTGCGCATCCTGACCAAGCTCGAGCAGCGCTATGCCGAGTTCGACGGGCTCAACCTGACCTGGGAAACCCTGGAGGGCGTGGTCAAGCACAATGGGCCGCTGCTGCGCAGCGACAAAAAGGCGTTTTCCGACAAGCTCCTGCCGATGCCGATTAAAGAATTCAATGAGGAGTTCGATCTTCATCTCACAAGCTACGCGAGTGCCGAGGCGCAAGTGGCTGCTCTAGTCGGACGATATTGCCTACAACAACCATGATATCGACGACGGTCTGCGCGCCGGCCTGTTCGCGCCCGAGGATCTCGCCGACGTGCCGCTGGTCGGTCCGGTCTTCGCCGAGGTGGCGCTCCGCTATCCCGGGCTGGAGCGGCAGCGCCTGATCCACGAGTCGGTGCGCCGCCTGATCGACCTCATGGTGGCCGATCTGCTCAGTGAAACGCGGCGCCGTCTGGCCGCGGCGAATCCGCGATCGGCCGACGATGTGCGCGCCCTGGATCACCCCGTGGCGGCCTTCTCCGATGCCATGGCGGCCAACGACAAGGCGTTGAAATCTTTTCTGTTCAACCGGATGTATCGCCATTACAAGGTCAACCGCATGACCGCCAAGGCCAAGCGCGTGGTGCGCGACCTGTTCGACCAGTTCTTCGAGGACCCGGATTGTCTGCCCGATGAATGGCGCGGGCGCGCCGACGGGGCAGGGACGCCGCGCACCGCGCGGGTGGTGGCGGACTATATCGCCGGCATGACGGACGGTTATGCCTTGCGCGAGCACTCCCGCCTGTTCCAGGCGCTCGGCTGAGCGCCATCAGTATTCGGACCATGAACCTCTACAAAGACTTCAAGACTGAAATTGCCAAGGTGCTGCAGGATATGGCGGCGGCCGGCACGGTGCCGGCCGGGCTTGATCCGGCGCGCGTTGTGGTCGAACCGCCACGCGATTCCGGCCATGGCGACCTTTCCACCAACGCCGCCTTGCTGCTGTCGAAGGACGCCGGCCTCAAGCCGCGCGATTTCGCCCAGCATCTCGCCGACGGACTGGCCAAGCTGCCCGATGTGACCGAAGCGACGGTCGCCGGCCCCGGCTTCGTCAATCTGCGGCTCAAGGACGATGTCTGGCGCGCGCAGTTGCGCGATGTCCTGGCGGCCGGCGTGGGCTATGGCGATTCCCAGGCCGGCAAGGGCGAGAAGGTCAACGTCGAGTATGTCTCGGCCAATCCGACCGGCCCGATGCATGTCGGCCATGGCCGCGGCGCCGTGTTCGGCGACGCGCTCGCCCGGCTGCTCGAGAAGGCCGGCTTCGACGTCACCCGCGAATACTACATCAACGATGCCGGCGCCCAGGTCGACGTGCTGGCGCGCTCCGCCCATCTGCGCTACCGCGAGGCGCTCGGCGAGGCCATCGGCGAGATCCCGTCGGGCCTCTATCCCGGCGAATACATGAAGGACGTCGGTCAGGCCCTGGCCGCGCGCGACGGCCGGAAATGGCTCGGCCTGAGCGACGAGCGCCAGTGGATCCCAGCGGTTCGCGCCTTCGCCATCGAGCAGCTCATGGCGCTGATCAAGGAAGACCTCGCGGCGCTCGGCATCGAGCACGCGGTTTTCGCGTCCGAGCGCGCCCTGGTCGAAACCGGCATGGTGGATGAAGCCTTCCGGGCGCTCGACGAGCGCGGCCTGGTTTATAAGGGCACGCTGGAGCCGCCCAAGGGCAAGACGCCCGACGATTGGGAGCCGCGCGAGCAGGTGCTGTTCAAGGCGACCCAGTTCGGCGACGACGTCGATCGGCCGCTCAAGAAGTCGGACGGCTCGTGGACCTATTTCGCGAGCGACATCGCCTACCACTACGACAAGTTCAAACGCGGCTTCGGCAGCATGATCGACGTGTGGGGCGCCGACCACGGCGGCTACATCAAGCGCATGCAGGCGGCGGTCACCGCGATCACCGACAAGCGCGCCAGCCTCGACGTCAAGATCTGCCAGCTCGTCAACCTGACCGAAAACGGCCAGCCGGTGAAGATGTCGAAGCGTGCCGGCACCTTCGTCACGCTGCGCGACGTGGTCGACCGCGTCGGCAAAGACGTGGTGCGCTTCATCATGCTGACGCGCAAGAACGACGCCGCGCTCGACTTCGACCTCGCCAAGGTGCTCGAGCAGTCCAAGGACAATCCGGTTTTTTACGTGCAATATGCGCACGCCCGGGCGCATTCTGTGTTCCGCAACGCCGCCGAGGAGTTTCCCGATCTGGCAACCGATGCCGCCCATCTGCGCGACGCCAGGCTCGACCGCTTGACCGACAAGGACGAGCTTGCTTTGATCAAGCTGATGGCGACGTGGCCGCGCCTGGTCGAGTCGGCGGCGGAGGCGCACGAGCCGCACCGCATCGCCTTCTATCTCGGCGAATTGGCGGCGGCGTTTCATGGGCTGTGGAACAAGGGCAACACCGATGCGGGCGCCCGGTTCATCGTCAAGGGCGACGCCGAACTGACCCGTGCCCGGCTCGCGCTGCTCCGCGCCATGGCAACGGTGATCGCATCGGGCCTTGCCGTGCTCGGCGTCGCCCCAGTTGAGGAGATGCGCTGATGGCTGATTACCGGAACCGCGGCGGATGGAACGACGACGAGATGACGACCGTCTGAGCCGGCCGTCGGGCGGCGGGGTCGGATCGAGCTCGATCGCCTACGAGAGCGGTCGCCGCCGGCCGGCTCGCCGCCGGCTGATCACCCTGGCGGTCGTCCTGCTCGTCGTCGGCGCCTTCGCCGGCATCGTGTGGAATGCCTACAACCAAGGCCAGCAATCGAACGGCGACGGCGTCGTGCCGCTGATTCAGGCCGACAACACGCCGACCAAGGTGCGGCCCGATCAGCCGGGCGGCCTGGACGTGCCGAACCAGGACAAGCTGATCTACGACCGGCTGACACCCGGCCAGAATGCGCCCAACACCGTCGAGCGGCTGTTGCCGCCAGCCGGAGAGCCCTGCCGCGCGTCCCGAGCCGCCGCCGGCGCCGCCGCAGGTCACCGAATCCCTGCTGCCCGAGGCGACACCGGCTCCGCGCGAGCCGGTCCAGCAATCCAACGATCTCGAGCCGCCGTCGATCGCGCCACGACAGGCGACGCCGGCCGCACCGGCGGCAACACCGGCGCAGCAAGCAAAGCCGCCGGCCGCGGCAACCAGCGCACCAGCCGCCGTCGCTTCGTTGCCGCCGAACACCGCCGGCGCGGCCGGCAGCTTCCGCGTCCAGCTCGGCGCCGTGCGCTCGCAGGACGCGGCGCAGAAGGAATGGGCGCGCATCCAGAAGGCCAACAACGACCTGCTCGGCAAGCTGGGGCTCGCCGTGTCGCAGGCCAATCTCGGCGATCGCGGCACCTTCTACCGCATCCAGGCCGGCCCGGTCGGCGATCAGGCGGCAGCGAACGATCTCTGCGCCAAGCTCAAGGCGCGCAACGTGAGCTGCATCATTGTCAGACAGTAGTGGTCACCGTAACGGGAAGGGCGCTGGCACGAGGCCGCGCGCCGCCATCTTCGGCTGCGCCGGCGCGCAATTGTCGGACGAGGAGCGCGCGTTCTTCGCCACGGTGCGCCCGCTCGGCTTCATTCTGTTCGCCCGTAATATCGAGACCCCGGCGCAGGTCCGCGCGCTGGTCGCCGATCTGCGCGCCACGGTCGGAAATCCCGATGCGCCGGTGTTGATCGATCAGGAAGGCGGCCGTGTGCAACGCCTGGGTCCGCCCCACTGGCGCGCCATCCCGCCGGCGCGGCGCTTCGGCGCGCTATTCGCCGCTGACCAGCGGGCAGGGGAAGAGGCCGTCGAGGTCAACACGCGGCTGATCGCCGCCGAACTGATGGAACTCGGCATCAACGTCGATTGCCTGCCGGTGCTCGATGTGCCGGTGCGCGGCGCGCACGACATCATCGGCGACCGCGCCTTCGGCGACGATCCCGGCGTCGTGGCGCGGCTCGGCGCGGCGGTGTGCCGGGCGCTGCGCCACGGCGGCGTCATGCCGATCATCAAGCATGTCCCCGGCCACGGCCGCGCGCGAAGCGACAGTCATCTCGAACTGCCGGTGGTCGACGCCACGCTGGCCGAACTGCGCGCCTGGGATTTCGCGCCGTTCCGCGCGGTGAGCCGAGGTCTGAACGGCGGCGCGCACTGCTGGGCGATGACCGCTCATGTGGTCTACAAGGCGCTCGACGCCAACCGGCCGGCCACCATTTCGCCGACCGTGATCGAAACCATCATCCGCGGCGAGATCGGCTTCGACGGCCCGCTGATCTCCGACGATCTCTCCATGAAGGCGCTGAGCGGCGGCCTGCGCGAGCGGACCGAGGCGTCGCTCGCCGCCGGCTGCGACCTCGTGCTCCATTGCAACGGCAAGATGGACGAAATGCGCGAGATCGCCGCCGTGTGCCCAGCCCTGTCCGACGCCACCAACCGGCGCCTCGCCAAGGCATCCGCCGATTTGCCGCGGCATCCCGCGGCGGATCAGGACGCGCTGCGCCGCCGGCTCGAGAGTCTGCTCTCCGCCACGACCGTCGCCGCCCGTTCATGATGGATATCAACACGATCCTTCACGGCATCTCGGTCTGGCTGCTGCCGGTGCTGATCGCCATCACCTTCCACGAAGCGTCGCACGGCTTTGTCGCGTTGCGCTTCGGCGACGACACGGCGTTGCGCGCCGGCCGCGTGACGTTCAATCCGTTCAAGCATATCGACCCGTTCGGCACGATCCTGCTGCCCGGGCTCCTGCTGCTGGTGCGCTCGCCTTTTCTGTTCGGCTACGCCAAGCCGGTGCCGGTCAATTTCGGGCGCCTGCGCAATCCGCGGCAAGACATGGTGTGGGTCGCGGCGGCCGGGCCGGGCATCAATCTGGCGCTCGCCTTCGCTTCGGCGCTGCTCGTCCATGCCGTGCCTCTGTTGCCGGAGGCAGCCGGAAAATGGGCGCTGGAGAATTTGAGTAATTCCATTCAAATCAACGTTGTGCTGGCCGTCTTTAACATGCTTCCGATACCGCCGCTCGATGGCGGCAGGGTGGCTGTCGGGCTGCTGCCCGACGCGCTCGCCTATCCGCTCGCGCAGCTTGAACGCTGGGGCATGTTCATTATCCTGGGCGCTCTGTTCATTCTGCCGCTGATCGGCGGCCAACTCGGGATCAATCTGAATATTTTTTCCTGGCTGGTCGGCGTCCCGGTGGACTATCTCATCGGCCTGATCCTCAAACTGACCGGCCTGCTCTGAGCTGCGTATGCGTATCTGCGAATGACCGACGATTCCGGCGAACAGCCGACCCATTCAAATCCCGTAGCCGTGGCAGGGGCCACCATCGAGGATGCCAGCGTGAACGGCCAAAGCACCGAGCCCCCCGAGAACGACGCAGCGCCGGCCTTCACGGCGGGCGGCGCGCCGGACGGCGACGACAACGGCCCGGCGCCCCTGGTCACCGAGAGCCAGTTGCTGGTCGACCTCGACGGTTTCGAAGGGCCGATCGATGTCCTTTTGACCCTGGCGCGCGACCAGAAGGTCGATCTCACCAAGATCTCCATCCTGCAACTGGCCGACCAGTATCTCGCGTTCGTGGCGCGGGCGCGGAGCGTGCGGCTCGAACTGGCGGCTGACTATCTCGTCATGGCGGCCTGGCTTGCCTACCTCAAGTCGCGCCTGCTGCTGCCCGAGCCGCAGAGCGATGACGAACAGCCGACCGGCCAGGAAATGGCTGCCGCCCTGGCGTTCCAGTTGCGCCGCCTCGAGGCCATGCAGGAAGCCGGTGCGCGTCTGATGGCGCGTTCGCTGCTCGGCCGCGACGTGTTCGCGCGCGGCGCGCCCGAGCGCACCGAGGTCATCACCCACGCCACCTTCGAAACCAAACTCTATGATCTGCTCGCCGCCTATGGCTCGATCAAGGTCCGCATCGAGGGACACCAGGCGTTGCAGATTTCCGCGCCGGAACTCTATTCCGTCGAAAATGCGCTGGAACGGCTGCGCGAGCAGCTCGGCCGCATGCCCGATTGGCTGTCCCTGGCCACCTTCCTGCCGCCTGGGTTGAAAGACAGCCTGGTCATGCGCTCGGCGATCGCCTCGACCTTTGTCGCCACCCTCGAACTGGTGCGCGAAGGCAAGCTCATGCTGCGGCAATCCGGCCCCTACGCGCAAATCTTCGTGCGAAACGCACCTGAGAGACCACAAGAATGACCGATACCGATCAAGACGCCGCCGCAACCGAATCGCAAACCGACGACAGCGAGGCTCAAGCCTTGCAATCCGACGACAGCGAGGCGCAAGCCAACGGCGCAGCGCAGGGCGGCGAACTCGATCCGCAAATCCTGCGTCTTCTCGAGGCCGTGCTGTTCGCCTCAGCCGAGCCGATGGACGAAGCCACCATCGCGACCCGTCTGCCGGAAGGCGCCGACGTGCCGGCACTGCTCGCCGCGCTTGTTGAATCCTATGCCAACCGGGGCGTCAATCTGGTGCAGGCGGGTGGCCGATGGCTGTTCCGCAGCGCCGAGGATCTCGCGCCGGCGATGCGCGTCTATGCCAATCCGCAGCGCAAGCTGTCGCGCGCCGCGATCGAGACGCTCGCCATCGTCGCCTATCACCAGCCCGTCACGCGCGCCGAAATGGAAGAGATTCGCGGCGTCGGCCTCTCCAAAGGCACCATCGACATGCTGTTCGAGCAGGGCTGGATCACGCCGCGCGGGCGGCGCCAGACGCCGGGCAAGCCGGTGACGTGGGGCAGCACCGACAAGTTCCTCACCGACTTCGGCATCGAGAGCATCGATAGCCTGCCGGGCATGGACGAGTTGAAGGCCGCCGGCCTGCTCGACAAGCGGCCCGCGATCCAGATCACCGACGCCGCCATGCCGGTGGAGGAAGAGCCGCTGTCGCCCGAGGAACAGGAGAAGCTCGCCGAGGACGCCGCCTTCCTGGCCAGCATCGACGGCGAAACCGACGCTGCCATGGCCGAAGGCGAGGACCCGGTTGCCTCTGCCACCGACGATGGCGATGATGATGGTGATGAAGAGTCTTCGGCGGACGACGAGGACGCGGACGCGGACGCCGATGACGACGAAGCCGATGCGGAGGATGAAGGCGATGCGGATGACGACGAGGAGGAGGAGCGATCTAGACGACGACGAAGACGAGGACGAAGATGACGACGAAGAAGATGACGACGACAGACGGATGACGACGAAGACGAAGGCAAAGACAACGAGGAGGGGACCCGCCGGTCCTAGGTCCTGAACCGGATGGCCGCGTGAAGGCCCCCTTGACCCAGATCAAGGCCGGATAGGCTGCATGGGCTCAGCTTGGGCGCGGAATACCGTCGCAGCCCCGCCCCGGGCCATAGAATTTCTATCTATCTCCTCGATCAATAAAGTTGTTTTGCTTGTCCTAGAGGGCGGCTAGAGAATGGGAACTGGAATTGCGATGCATTCGCATTTCTGGCACAGTCTCGGTAAGAAACGCCGCCCCAAGGAGAACATGATGATCCGCTTCTGGAAGTCCCTCGCCGCTGCGTCGCTTGGCGCGGCTGCGCTGCTGAGCACCACGGCCCAGGCACCGCTGCAGGCGGCCGAGGTCAATCTCTATTCCTCGCGCCACTATCAGACCGACGAGGAACTCTACAAGGATTTCACCAAAGCGACCGGCATCAAGGTCAATGTCATCCAGGCGGGTGGTAGCGATCTCATCCAGCGGTTGCAGCGCGAAGGGCGCAATAGCCCGGCCGACGTGTTCCTGACCGAGGATGCCGGCGTCATCGGCCGCGCCGAGGCGGCGGGCCTGCTGCAGGCGATCAAGTCCCCGGTGCTCGAGAAAGCCATCCCCGAGAGCCTGCGCGAGCCGGACGGCAACTGGTTCGGCTTCACCCAGCGCGCCCGCGTCATCATGTACCACAAGGACCGGGTAAACCCGTCGCAGCTCTCGACCTACGAGGATCTCGCCGATCCGAAGTGGAAGGGCAAGATTCTGATCCGCTCCTCGAGCAATGCCTACAACCAGTCGCTCGTCGCCTCCCTCATCCATGTGCACGGCGTGCAGAAGACCGAAGAGTGGGCCAAGGCCATCGTCGCCAACATGGCGCGCCCGCCCCAGGGCGGCGACCGCGACCAGATCACCGCAATGATGGCGGGCGAAGGCGATATCGCCATTTCGAACACCTATTACCTCGGCCATATGATCAAGGCGAATCCCAAGGGCTTCGAAAAGCTCGGCGTGTTCTTCCCGAACCAGAAGGATCGCGGCACCCACGTGAACGTCAGCGGGGGCGGTGTCACCCGTTACGCGCCGAACAAGGACAATGCGATCAAGTTCCTTGAATTCCTCGCCTCGCCGCAAGCGCAGGAGGTGTTCGCCGGTGCCAACTTCGAATATCCGGTCGTGCAGGGCGTCGCCATCTCGCCGGCGGTCGCGGCCTGGGGCCTCGACTTCAAGCGCGATCCGCTGAACGTCGGCGTGCTCGCCAAAACCAACGCCGAAGCCGTGCGGTTGATGGACCGCGCCAATTGGAAGTGAGCCATATGCGAATGGGGGGCAGCTTAGGTGTCGTCCTTTCCGTGGCTCTCTCTCCAACGGACCGGTCTTCCACCGCACTTGGCTAAGTTGCTCACCGAGAGGGGGACGCGCGGCGTCCCCCTCTATTTTTGCTGGAAAGGGCGCGGTGCGCCCTCGTTTTTTGCCGCGGGGGCGCCGGTGCTCTCGCGTGTTTTGCTCGGCATTGGGTGAACGACAGGATATGAGCGTCCCGACTCTGATCTTGCCACGCCGCATTTCGGCGTTGCGCAGTGTCCGCCGCTTCGACGGATGGACGGCGTTTTCGTTCGTCGCCGCCGCGTTGATCGCACTGCCGATCCTCGTCGTGCTGTCTTACGTCTTCGTGCCGACGAAGGAAATCTGGCAACATCTCGCTTCGACCGTGCTGTCACGCTACATCGGCAATTCCTTGGCGCTCGCCGCCGGCGTCGGCATCGGCACCCTGGTGATCGGCGTCGGTACCGCCTGGCTCGTCACCCTGTGCCGCTTTCCGGGGCGCCGGTTGTTCGAATGGGCGCTGCTGCTGCCGCTGGCGATCCCGGCCTACGTCATCGCCTACACCTACACCGGTCTGCTCGATGCCGCCGGCCCGGTGCAAAGTCTGCTGCGCGACAGCTTCGGCTGGTCCTACGGCCAATACTGGTTTCCCCAGATCCGCAGCCTGCCCGGCGCCATCGTCATGATGACACTGGTGCTTTACCCCTACGTCTACATGCTGGCGCGCGCTGCGTTTCTGGAGCAGTCGGTCTGCGTGCTCGAGGTCAGCCGCACGCTCGGCAGCGGGCCGTGGCGCTGCTTCTTCTCCGTCGCCCTGCCGCTCGCCCGTCCGGCGATCGTCACCGGCGTGGCGCTGGTGCTGATGGAAACGCTGAATGACTTCGGCACGGTTCAGTTCTTCGGGGTCAGCACCTTTACCGCCGGGATCTACCGCACCTGGCTCGGTATGGGCGAGCCGGCGGCGGCGGCTCAACTCGCGGCGATCCTCACCCTGTTCGTCTTCGCGCTGGTCGCCCTCGAACGCATCTCGCGCGGCCGCGGCCGGGTGCATCACACCACCAGCCGCTACCGCGAACTGCCGCGCTTCCGGTTGCGCGGACTTTCCGCCGTGCTGGCGTTCCTCGCGACTTTCCTGCCGATTCTGTTCGGCTTCCTGGTGCCGGCGGTGGTGCTGCTCGGCTGGTCGGTCGATACCGCCGCGCAGATCGTCGATGCGCGCTACCTGTCCTATGCCATCAACAGTTTCCTGCTCGCCGCCGTCGCCGCGCTGGTCGCGGTGATCGTCGCCACGGCCATGGCCTACGGGCTGCGCATGCGGCCGAACCGCGCCATGTCGACCGCGGTGCGCATCGCCAGCATGGGCTACGCGGTGCCCGGCGCGGTTATCGCCGTGGGCGTGCTGATCCCGTTCGCCGCCCTCGACAACTGGCTCGACGAGTGGATGACGGCACGCTTCGGCATCTCGACCGGCCTGCTGCTCAGCGGCACCATCGTCGCCGTCATCTTCGCCTATCTGGTGCGCTTCCTGGCGATTTCGCTGAACACCGTGGAAGCGAGTCTCGGAAAGGTGACGCGCCATATGGACGATGCCGCACGCACGCTCGGCACGCGGCCGCTCGCGACGCTGCTCCGGGTCCACCTGCCGATCACCGGGGGCAGCCTGCTGACCGCCGCCATCCTGGTGTTCGTCGACGTCATGAAGGAATTGCCGGCGACGCTGCTGCTGCGGCCGTTCAATTTTGACACACTGGCGATCCGCGCTTATCAATTGGCCTCGGATGAACGCCTTGCCGACGCCGCGAGCCCCTCGCTCGCCATCGTGCTGGTCGGCATTATTCCGGTGATCTTGTTGTCGCTGGCAATCGCCCGCTCACGTCCCGGCACGCGCGAAACGCCGGTGCGAGAGGATTATTCAGCCGGGGCGGGCGACGAGTAGAGCAGCAGGGGTTAGGAATCGTCGTGTCCAATGATGTGTTGGTGCTGGAGCGCGTGAGTCACGCCTATGATGGCGTGCGCGTGCTCGACAATGTCAGCCTGACCGCCGGGCCGGGCGAGATCCTGTGCCTGCTCGGTCCGAGCGGCTGCGGCAAGACCACGGCGCTGCGGCTCGCCGCCGGGCTTGAGGAACTGCAGAGCGGTCGCATCCTGCTTAACGGGCAGGTCGTCGCGGCTCCGGCCTTCCATGTGCCGCCCGAGGACCGCAGCGTCGGCATGGTATTCCAGGACTTCGCCCTGTTTCCCCACCTCTCGGTGCTCAACAACGTGCTGTTCGGACTGCGCAGCGGCAACAACGCGGCACGCCTCGACCGCGCCCGCGAGGTGCTCGATCAGGTCGGCATGAGCGCCTTCAAGGACGCCTTCCCGCACACCTTGTCGGGCGGCCAGCAGCAACGCGTCGCCCTGGCGCGCGCGCTCGCGCCGCGGCCGCGCCTGCTGCTGCTCGACGAACCGTTCTCCGGACTCGATTCGCGCCTGCGCAGCCAGGTGCGCGACGAAACGCTGCATATCGTCAAGGACAGCGGCACGACGACCTTGATCGTGACCCACGATCCCGAGGAGGCCATGTATATGGCCGACCAGATCGCCGTCCTGTGCCTGGGCCGGGTCGAGCAAACGGGCGATCCGATCGAGCTCTACAACAAGCCGGCCAATGCCTTCGTCACCAAGTTCTTCAGTTCGACCAACAGCCTGGAAGGCTCGGTGAAGGACAAATCGGTCGCGACGCCGTTCGGGCCGGTCGCCGTGCCGCGCCTGCGCGACGGCACGCGGGTCGAGGTGCTGATGCGCCCGGAAGCTCTGCGCATCACGCCGGCTGGCGGCACGCCGGCGCCCGAAGGTGCCGCGGAGGCGCATATTCTGACCGTCCGCATGCTGCGGCGGGCCAGCTTCCTGCATCTCTGCCTCGGCGATTTCGAGGGCAGCCATCTGCATTTCCACTGCCGCGTCCCGGGCCGCACCATGCCCAAGGTCGGCGACCGGGTTCACGTCACGCTCGACCGCGCTCAGGCCTTCGTCTTCCCGGCCGCCCCGGACCTGCAGCGCGCGGCCGCCGTCCCGCCCGAATGCCCGCCGCACAAGCCTGGGCATACGGCATAGGAAATCACAGATTTGTCAGCGCGTTGCCTGGCCGCGCCAGCCGTTGCGGGTTGCGGATGGGCGCGGCTTCTGCGATGATTTCACGGCATTCGAGCCAAGGAGTTTGAGACATGGGCCTGAGCGTCTGGCACGTCATCGTGGTGCTTGTGGTGGTGCTGATCCTGTTCGGCGCCGGCAAGCTGCCCCAGGTCATGGGCGACTTCGCCAAGGGCATCAAGAACTTCAAGGCGGGCATGGCCGACGAGGGCGACAAGAAGGACACGCCGGACGCGCCGGGCGTGACCCAGCAAAGCGGCGTCGCCGCGCCGGAAGCGGCCAACACCGATGCCAAGGCCCGGGACAAGACCGCATCAGGCGGGAAATCCTAAGCGAAGCAGTAGGTTGCTGATAGCCGCTCGGTTGCGGCACCGGCCGGAACCTGCCATTATCCCGTCTTTCCGACTGCGGTGGAGCCTCGCGCCATGGGTCTCAGCATCTGGCACGTCATTCTTGTTCTTCTCGTCGTGCTGATCATTTTCGGCGCCGGCAAGCTGCCCCGGGTCATGGGCGACATCGCCAAGGGCATCAAGAACTTCAAGGCCGGCATCAGCGATCCGGGCGAGACGCCGCCGACCACGGTCGAGCCGCCGCCCGTCACGCAGCAGCGGCCGATTCCCGGCGAAACCAAGACCGACAAGGATTCGGCGACGAAAAGCTGAACGGCCGCCACGGAGTTGAGTAGAGGCGGAGCTTTTTGGATCGCGAGCGATGAAGCGTCATGTTTGATATCGGCTGGACGGAAATGGCGCTGATCGCCGTTGTCGCGGTCATCGTCATCGGCCCCAAGGAATTGCCCAAGGTCATGCGTGAGCTGGGAACATGGGTGGCGCGCGCCCGTGGCATGTCGCGCGTGTTCATGGATCAACTCGAAGAGATGTCGCGCCAGTCCGGCCTCGACGAGGTGCGCAAGGAAGCCGAGGCGTTGCGCCACATCAATCCGGCGCAGCGGATCGAAAAGGCGCTCGATCCGGACGGCACCCTGAAGAGCCAGGTTTCCGATCTCCGCAACATCGGCGCGCCGCTCGAGCCGTCGCTGCCGCCACCCGCGCTGCCAACACCGACGCCAATGGCCGAGAATGCGGATATGCCCGCTGTCCCCGCGCTGGAGCAGCCCGTGGCGTCGACCGCGGCTCCCACCCTGGCGACGCCGACCGTCGGCACGCCGCGCGGACCGGGCGAGGGCGCGTCGTGAGCGACAATCCCGAAGAGAACAAGATGCCGCTGCTCGATCATCTGATCGAGCTGCGCAACCGGCTGATCTATGCCATAGCCGCGCTCCTGGTCGCCTTCCTGATTTGCTACTACTTCGCCGAGCACATCTTCGCCTTCCTGGTGCAGCCGCTGGCCGACGCGCTCGGCGAAGGCCGGCGCATGATCTTCACCAGCCTGACCGAGACCTTTTTCACCTATGTGAAGATCGGCCTGTGGGGCGGCCTGTGCCTGGCGTTTCCGGTGATCGCGGCGCAGATCTGGATGTTCGTGGCGCCCGGACTTTATAAGCACGAGAAAAAGGCGTTCCTGCCGTTCCTGATGGCGACGCCGGTTCTATTCCTGATCGGCGCGGCGCTCGTCTATTACTTCATCATGCCGATGGCCTGGAGGTTCTTCCTGAGCTTCGAGACGCCGGGCATTGACGGCAGCCTGCCGATTTAGCTCGAGGCGCGGGTCGGCGAATATCTGTCGCTCGTCATGACGCTGATTTTCGCCTTCGGCCTGTGCTTCCAGCTTCCTATCCTGCTGACCCTGCTCGGGCGCGTCGGCATCGTCAGCTCGAAGTCGCTCGCGGCGAAGCGCAAATACGCCATCGTCATCCTGCTGTCGATCGCCGCCGTGCTGACGCCGCCCGACGTGTTCAGCCAGATCTCCTTGGCGGTCCCGATGTATGTGCTCTATGAAATATCGATCCTGTCGATCAAGCTGATCGAGCGCCGCCGCGCCGCCAAGCAGGCTGCCGAGGAGGCCGAAATGACAGGAACCGGCAGTACCCGTGCAGCCGACCGACGTCTCCTGATTGGGTTCCTTTCTGTCATCCGCCACGGCACTGTGGACGGGGCGGGGCCTTGACCGTATAAGACCCACCGCCGATACGCGCCATGTCGGCGGCCGGGACATCTAAGACCATGCACGACATCAAAGCCATCCGAGACAATCCCAGCGCCTTCGACGCGGCGCTCGCGCGGCGCGGCCATCCGCCGGTCGCCGAGCAACTGATCGCGCTCGACGCGGAGCGCCGCCGCGCCCTGACCATCGCCCAGGGCCTTCAAGCGGAACGCAATACCCTGTCGCGCGAGATCGGCCAGCGCAAGGCCAAGGGCGAGGACGCCGCCGACATCATGGCCGTGGTGGCGCGCAGCAAGGACGATCAGGCCGCCGCGGAGGCCCAGGCCGCCGAAATCGAATCGCAGCTTAACAAGCGGCTGGCCGAGATTCCCAACCTGCCGGCCGCCGACGTGCCGCCCGGCAAGGACGAAACCGCCAATGTCGAGACTCGGCGGTGGAGCGCCCCGAAGAATTTCGCGTTTACCCCGAAGGACCACGTCGCGCTCGGCGCAGCCCTCGGCATGATGGATTTCGAGCGTGCGGCCAAAATGTCGGGGGCACGCTTTGTCGTTCTGAGCGGTGCCTTGGCGCGGCTCGAACGCGCGCTCGGCGCCTTCATGCTCGACTTGCAGACCGGCGAGCATGGCTATCGTGAAGTGAGCCCGCCGGTGCTGGTACGCGATCACGCGCTGTTCGGCACCGGACAATTGCCGAAATTCGCCGAGGATCTTTTCGTCAGCACGACGGGTTACTGGCTCATCCCGACCGCCGAAGTTCCGCTGACCAATCTGGTGCGCGAGGAGATTCTGGAGGACACCAATCTGCCGCTGCGTTTCACGGCGCTCACGCACAGCTTCCGCGCGGAAGCGGGAGCGGCCGGCAAGGACACCCATGGCATGATCCGCCAGCACCAGTTCCAGAAGGTGGAACTGGTCTCGATCACGACGCCGGAACAATCCGACGCGGAGCACGAGCGCATGACCGGCTGCGCCGAGATGGTGCTGCAGCGCCTGGGGCTGCCCTATCGTGTCATGACGCTGTGCACCGGCGACATGGGCTTCGCGGCGCGCAAGACCTACGACCTCGAGGTCTGGCTGCCCGGCCAGGACCGCTACCGCGAGATTTCGAGCTGCTCGAACTGCGGCGACTTCCAGGCGCGCCGCATGAATGCGCGCTTCAAAGCCAAAGGCGACAAGGGCACCCGTTTCCTGCACACCCTGAACGGCTCGGGCCTCGCGGTCGGCCGCACGCTGATCGCGGTGCTCGAGAATTATCAGCAGGCCGACGGCAGCGTGGTCGTGCCCGAAGTGCTGCGTCCTTATATGGGTGGACTCTCCGTCATCACCCGTCCGTCCTGAACGAAAGACCCCGCATGGCGCGTCCACCCAAGAGTAAAACCAAAAGCGCCGCCAGGAGCGCGGCAAAACGGCGCGCGCAACGCAAGCCGCGCGCCACGAGCCAAAGCGGGACCAAGATCGCCACCACGGCGGCGAGCGCCAAGAAAACGCGCATCCTGATCGCCAACGACGATGGCGTGTTCGCGCCGGGCATCGAAGTGCTGGAGCGCATTGCCAAACAGATTTCCGATGACGTGTGGATCGTCGCGCCGGAGATCGAGCAGAGCGGCGCCAGTCATTCGCTGACCGTGCGCACGCCGGTGCGCATCCGCAAGCTCGGCCAGCGCCGCTATGCCGTCAGCGGCACGCCGACCGACTGCGTGCTGCTCGGCGTGCTGCAGGTCCTCAAGGATGAGCCGCCCGATCTGGTGCTCTCGGGCGTCAACGGCGGCGGCAATCTCGCCGAGGATATTCAGCATTCCGGCACCGTGGCGGCCGCGTCGATGGGCGCGGCGCTCGGCATTCCGGCCATCGCCTTCAGCCAGAACTTCCCGATGGGCGCGCCGCTCGACTTTTCCGGCGCATTGCATTACGGGCCCGAATTGATCCGCAAGCTGATGGCGGCCCCCTGGCGCCGCGACACCGTGGTCAACATCAATTTCCCGGACCGCCCGGCCGACGCCATCACGGGAATCGCGGTGACCTGCCAGGGCCGCCGCCGCATCAAGGAGCACATCACCGAGGGCGTCGACCCGTTCGGCCGGCCGTATTACTGGATCGGCGCGCCGCGCAAGGAGCAGGAGCTCCACAAGGACAGCGACATCTCCGCGATCATGCGGGGCCAGATTTCAGTCACCCCGCTCGACCTCGACCTCACCCACCAGAACATGAGGCGGGATCTGAGAAAGCTCTTCCCATGAGGACGCTTTCGCCATGAAGAAGTCCGCGGCATCCGGCGAGCCGCGCATCCTGCGTCTGATCATGGAATTGCGCCGGCTCGGCGTCACCGACGCTGCCGTGCTGGGTGCCATCGAGCGTGTGCCGCGCGAGCTGTTCGTGCCCGAGCAGTTCCTCGATCAGGCTTACGAGAACATCGCGCTGCCGATCGGCGAGGGCCAGACCATCAGCCAGCCGCTCATCGTCGGGCTGATGACCCAGGCGCTCGAGGTCACCGACCGCATGAAGGTGCTCGAGGTCGGCACCGGCTCGGGCTATCAGACGGCGGTCCTGTCATGGCTATGCCGCCGCGTTTACACCATCGAGCGGCACAAGACTTTTCTCAAGCCGACCGAGGAACGATTCCGCAAGCTCGGCCTCACCAATGTCACCGCGATCGTCGCCGATGGGTCGCGCGGCTGGCCCGAGCAGGCGCCGTTCGATCGCATCATCGTCACCGCCGCGGCGCGCAAGGTTCCCGAGACGCTGATGGCGCAGCTCGCGGTCGGCGGCACCATGGTCATTCCCGTCGGCGACCGCACCTCGGAGCAATATGTCGTGCGGGTGCGCCGCACCAGCGAAGCCGACTATCAGAGCGAACAGCTCTGGCCGGTGCGGTTCGTGCCGCTGGTCAGCGAAAAGAACGGCGACAGCTAGACAGGCCGCTCATCCGCCGCCGTCATGTCCGGTTGCGGCGCGGCGTGTCCTTGCCTTACAGTCGCCCGTCATGATGTGCCGGAGGGGTTTCGTCGAGTCGCGGGCGGTTGGTGAGAGGACCCTGTTGCAGGGGATGGTTTCATTTTCCCGTCTGAGGTGGTTGGGACTGGCGGCGAGCCTGCTCGCCGCGGTGACGTTGACCGGCTGCGTGCGTCAGGGCGGCCCGGCACCGATCGACGACCGGGGCGCCCTGTTTTTTGGCCGCGGCACCGCCATTCCCGTGGCGCGCCCGGCCGCCGAACGGCCGCCGAACTCCGTCGTCGGCGCAGCGCGCGCACCGCTCGTCACCACGCCGGGCACGGTCATCGTGCAGCCGGGCGACACGCTCTATGGCATCTCGCGCCAGAACAGCGTGCCGATCCGCGCCATCATCAATGCCAACAACCTGACGCCGCCCTACCACCTGACCGTCGGCCGGCCTCTCGTCCTGCCGCGCCAGCCCTACCACCGCGTCGCACCGGGCGAGACCGTGGCCACCATCGCGCGAGCCTACGGCATCAGCACCCAGGACCTGGTGCGCACCAACGGCATCGAGCAGCCCTATTTGATCTATGTCGGACAGCCGCTGCTCCTGCCGGTGACCACGCAGCCGCCAAGCACGGCGGTCGCCGCCGCGCCGCCATCCGGCACGGCAACGCCCGGCGGCGCGACATCCCGGCCGGACCCCGGCCACAGCTCGCAAGCACAACCCGTCCCGGGCCAGCCGCCGGCGTCGGCCGAGGCGCTGACTTACGAAGGGCCGCCCGACACGTTCGCTTCGCTGCCGCCGCCGAGCGCGCCGGCCGAGGCGCCGATCACGGCGCCGCCCGGCGCTTTCATCTGGCCGGTGCAGGGCCAGGTGGTGTCCGGCTTCGGCGCCAAGCCGGGCGGCCTGGTCAACGACGGCATCAATATCGCGGCGCCGATCGGCACGCCGGTGCGCGCCTCCCAGGAGGGCACCGTCGCTTATGCCGGCAACGAATTGCGCGGCTATGGCAACCTGCTGCTGGTGCGCCACGACAATGGCTGGATGACCGCCTATGCGCATAACAGCGAATTGCTGGCCGGCCGCGGCGACCGGGTCAAGCGCGGCCAGATCATCGCGCGGGTCGGCGCGAGCGGCAGTGTCAGCGAGCCGCAGTTGCACTTCGAGCTGCGCCAGGGTACCCGCACCGTCGATCCGACGCGCTACCTGTCGGGACAGGGCGTCAGCAGCCGCTGATCATCGCGGCGCTGGTCCCGACATCAGTTCAGCGTCTGGCCGAGGCGGCCGGCGAGATCCTGGATGAATTGCCAGGCGACGCGGCCCGAGCGCGCGCCGCGCGTCATCGACCATTCGATGGCTTCGGCGTGCAGCTGCTCGCGGTCGATCTTCAGGCCATGGTGGTCGGCATAGCCGTCGATCATGGCGAAGAACGTGTCCTGGTCGCAGGCATGGAAGCCGAGCCACAATCCGAAGCGGTCCGACAGCGAGACTTTTTCATCGACCGCCTCGGCCGGATTGATCGCCGTCGAGCGTTCGTTCTCGATCATCTGGCGCGGCATCAGATGGCGGCGGTTCGACGTGACATAGAAGATGACGTTCGCCGGGCGGCCTTCGATGCCGCCCTCGAGCAGCGCCTTAAGCGCCTTGTAGCTGGTGTCGTCCTGGTCGAACGACAGATCGTCGCAGAACAACAGGAAGCGCCGCTCGCTCGCGCGCAGGGTCGCCAGGAGCTGCGGCAGCCCGGCGATATCCTCGCGATGGATTTCGATCAGCGCCGGCCGGGCGCCGTTTTTCATCTCTGTGGCAACCGCGCCATGCACGGCCTTGATCAGCGAGCTCTTGCCCATGCCGCGCGCGCCCCACAGCAGCGCGTTGTTGGCCGGCAACCCGCGGGCGAAGCGGCGCGTGTTGTCGAGCAGGATATCGCGCTGGCGATCGATCCCTTGCAATAGGCCGATTTCGACCCGATTTATGTCGGCAACGGGTTGCAGCCGGCGATCCTCCGCCGACCACACGAACGCGTCCGCGCTATCGAGGGCGGGCTGGGCAGGGGGGCGCGGCGCCAAGCGATCGAGCGCCTCGGCAATGCGCGCCAACAGGGTCTCGAGAGTCGGGATTCGGGGCGGATTTCAGAGGTTTGTCCATGACCAGCTTTGCATTTGCAAACAAGGGCCGGGCGGCTATAGTCCGCCTGCCCAAAAGGGGCTTCTGCGCAGATACTAGGAGAATTTGATGTTGATTTCATCGGCTTACGCACAAGCCGCCGGGGCTGCCCCGGGCCTGGACAGCCAGATCATGTCCTTCGCGCCGCTGGTGCTGATCTTCGTCGTGTTTTACTTCCTGTTGATCCGCCCGCAGCAGAAGCGGATGAAACAACATAAGGAAATGCTCGCGGCGATCCGCCGCGGCGACCGCGTCGTCACCAATGGCGGCATCATCGGCACCGTGAACAAGGTCGTCAACAACGACGAACTCATTCTCGAGATCGCCGACGGCATCAAAGTCCGCGCCCTGCGCAGCGGGATCGCGAGCGTCCTCGCCAAAACCGAGCCCGCCGATGCGGACGAGGACGAGGCGACCGGAACCAAGAAGTCATAGCCCGACGGCGCTGCCCCGACGGGGCGGCGCCTGTCTTCACGGCCCAAGCCACGGATCGCGGACAAAGACCCAGCCATGCTGCACTTCCCCCGTTGGAAGATCATCCTGATCATCGTCGTCATGCTGGCCGGGGCGCTGTACGCCTTCCCAAACCTGCTCAGTCCTCAGCAAGCCGCGCAACTCCCCAGCTGGTCGCCCAGCGCCCGCATGAACCTGGGGCTCGATCTGCGGGGCGGTTCGCATCTTCTGCTCGAGGTCGACATGAGCGCCGTCACGCAAGAGCGCATGCAGGCGCTCGAGCAGAATCTGCGCGCGGCGCTGCGCAAGGAGCGCATCAACCACACCAACCTCGCCGCATCCAACAATGCAGTGCAGCTCACGCTGAGCAATCCGGCTGACCTGCCGAAGGTGCGCGAATTGTTGCGCGACATCGAGACCGGGCTCGCCGTGGAGCAGGGTCAGGGCGGACAGGTCACGATCCGCTATGACGAGGCGCGCTTGCGTGAACTGCGCAACCAGGTCATCGGCCAATCGATCGAGATCGTGCGCCGGCGCGTCGACGAATTCGGCACCACCGAGCCCTCGATCCAGCAGCAGGGCGAAGACCGCATCCTCGTCCAGGTTCCCGGTCTGGACAACCCGCAACGACTCATCGAATTGATCGGCAAGACCGCCAAGCTGAGTTTCCGTATGGTCGATCTGACGACCAGTCCGGAGATCGCGCGCCAGACCGGCCGGGTGCCGCCCGGCACGGAACTGCTGCCCGCGGACGCCGAACGCGATCCGATGACCAACCGACCGGTCGAATATCTGGTGCAGCGCCGCATTCTGGTCGGCGGTGACAATCTCACCGACTCGCAGGCAACGTTCCAGAACGGCCAGCCGGTCGTCAGCTTCCGTTTCGACACGGTCGGCGCCCGGCGCTTCGCCGACGCGACCCGCGACAACGTCGGTAAGCCGTTCGCCATCGTGCTCGACAACAAGGTGATCAGCGCGCCCGTCATCCGCGAGCCGATCCTCGGCGGTTCCGGCATCATTTCCGGCAGCTTCACCACCGAATCGGCCAAGGACCTGGCACTGCTCCTGCGCGCCGGCGCCTTGCCGGCGCCGCTCCACGTCCTCGAGCAGCGCACGGTCGGGCCCGATCTCGGCGCCGATTCGATCGAGGCCGGCAAAATGGCCTGTATCATCGGTTACCTGCTCATCGCCGTCCTGATGATCGTGCGCTACAGAGCGTTCGGCGTCATCGCCAATGTCGCGCTCGCCGCCAACCTCCTGCTGATCGTCGCCATCATGTCGATCATCCATGCGACCCTGACCCTGCCGGGCATCGCCGGCATGGTGCTCGGCCTCGCCATGGCGATCGACGCCAATGTGCTGATCTACGAGCGCATGCGGGAGGAAATCCGTGCGGGCCGGTCGCCGCTGCTGGCGGCCGACGTGGGATCGCAAAAGGCCTTCATCACCATCCTGGATTCCAACCTGACGACGCTGTGCGCGGCGCTCTTCCTCTATCTGTTCGGCTCCGGTCCGGTGAAAGGGTTCGCCGTCACGCTGTCGATCGGCTTGATCTGCTCGATGTTCACGGCCGTCACCCTGACGCGCGCGCTGATGGCCGCCTATCTCAAATGGCGCAAGCCGAAAACGATCACGGTCTGAGGTTGCCTCATGTTTAGCCTCTTCAAGGCTGTCCACAACTTCGATTACTTCCGCTACCACAAGCTGTGTTTCGCGCTCTCGATCCTGCTGTGCATCGGAACCGCGGTGTCGCTCGCCACGCGCGGGCTGAACTACGGCGTCGATTTCGCCGGCGGCATCCTCATGGAAGTGCGCACGCCCGGTCCAGCCGACCTCGCCGACATGCGCGCCAAGCTCAACGACCTCAATCTCGGCGACGTCGCGCTGCAGGAATTCGGCTCGCCCAACGACATCCTGATCCGTGTGCAGCGCCAGGGGAGCAGCGAGCAGCAGGAGATGGCGGCCGTCAAGCAGGTCCAGGGTGTGCTCGGCGACCGGATCGAATATCGCCGCATCGAGGTGGTCGGCCCCAAGGTCGGTGGCGAGCTCATCCGCGACGCGATCTGGGCCGTCCTGCTGTCGATCTGCGGCATCATGGCCTACATGGCTTTCCGCTTCGGCTGGCGCGCCGGCTTCACCGGCATCGCCGCGCTCATCCACGACTGCTGGACGACGCTCGGCCTCTATTCGGTGACGGGGCTGCAGTTCGACCTGACCTCGGTCGCCGTGATCGTCACCATCGCCGGCTTTTCGATCAACGATACCGTCGTCATCGACGACCGCATTCGCGAGAACCTGCGCAAATACAAGACCATGGATTTCCGCGATCTGATCAACCGCTCGATCAACGAGACCATGGCGCGCACCATCATGACCAACGGCCTGCTGTTCCTGGCGGTGCTCGCGCTGGTCATCTTCGGCGGGCAGGTGCTGCAGAACTTCAGCATCGCCATGCTGTGGGGCGTCGTCGCCGGCACCTATTCGACGATCTACGTGGCGGCGCCGATGGAGTGGTACATGTCGCGGTCGCATCATCGTCGCAGCGCGGCGATCGCCCGCGGCGAGCCGGCACCGGCCCACGCCAAGAAGCCGGGATCCTGAACGCGGCGGTCCGATGACCACGCCCGCCGACAAGCCGCCCGCCGACCGACAGCCTGAGCGTCCGCCCACGCCGCAGGTCATTCAGGCCTACGGCAACGGCGGCTTCACCATGTCGGGTATGCGCCACAACGGCTCCGTCGTTGTGCTGCGCATGCAGACCGTGAGTTGGCGGCCTCCCGACAGTCTCGCGGACCTCACGGTTGCGGATTTCGCGCCGGTCACCGGCGCCTCGACCGATGTGGACATCGTGCTGCTGGGCTGCGGCCTGCGCGGCGTCATGCTGCCGGGCGCGCTGCGCGCCCAACTGAAAGCCGCCGGCATGACCGTGGAAGCCATGGACACCGGCGCCGCCTGCCGCACCTTCAATCTGCTGCAGATCGAAGGCCGGCGCGTCGCCGCCATGCTGGTCGCCATCCCCTGACCATCGGAAAAAGCGGACCCCGTACAGCAAAACGGCGGGGCCTGGCCCCGCCGTTTTTCGTCTGTCGCGCCGTCGCTGCTACGGGCGATACAGGTGGACGCCGACCATGGCGTAGGACATCGGTATCGACAGCATCGTGTTGAACCGCGAGGCCAGCATGGCCAGACGCGCGGCCTTGGCTTTCTCCTCCGGGGGCGCCGTGACGATGCCCAATGCCTTCTTCTGATTCGGCCAGATGATGAACCAGACGTTGAAGGCCATGATGATGCCGAACCACATGCCGAAGCCGATGGTCATGGCATATTTGCTTTGCGTGGCGAATCCGAGCATGAGGGCATCGTGCAAGATGCCGAGCTGCCAGGCCTGGATGAGGCCCCAGATCAGCGTCGAGAGCGCGGCCCAGCGGAACCAGAACAGCGCGGTCGGCGCGATGACTTTGGAGACCGCGGGTTTCTGCTCATCGGGAATCTTCGGCATCGACGGGATCTGCACGAAGTTGAAATACCACAGCAGCCCGATCCACATGATGCCGCTGACGACGTGCAGCCAGCGAACGAAGAAGACGACATATTGGTCGTGTAAGAAGTCCATTGTCCGATCCCCCTCAGCCGGCGAACGAGTATTTGATGATGAGGGCCATCACAATGGTGATAACCACACCGAGCGCCAGGGCCCCTTCCAATTTTACGAGAGGATTCGTCATTCATTCCCCCATGATTGATTTTATCTAGTAGGCTATGAGTGCCACGACGCAAGATATAGCAGATGCCAGGTGGCCGCAATGCCCGTTCCGTGGGCAGCTTAAGGCGGATCAGGACACAACCGCCAGTGGAATAAGGCAGCCCGAGCGCACACCGGGTGGGTGTCACGAATCGTGCGGCCTCAGCGCCACACCACACGCCAATGGCCACGCCATTGCGCGACGATGCGCTCGGGCGCGTGGTCGAAGATCGCGGCGGCTGCCGCGCGTGGATCGCCGCGACGCAACCGCCGACGCCCGCCGCACGGCCAGCACAGCAGCGCGGCGCTGGCGCCCGAGAGACCTCCCCATTGGGTTCGGGACAGGTTATGGTTCGCGTGATGAGCGAAGGCAATGATCTTTCCTACAGCGCCCGGCTCGTGCGCGATGGCGACAGCGACCGGTTCCTGACGGCTTTATTCGCGCCGGAAGCGCGCCGGGAGGGGCTGTTCGCCCTCTATGCGTTCAATCTTGAAATCGCGCGGGTACCCGAGGCGGTGAGCGAGCCCATGATGGGGCAGATCCGCTTGCAATGGTGGCGCGACCGCATCACCGAAATCTATGCCGGCGAGCCGCCCAAGGGCGCCGAAGTCGCCCAGGCCTTGTGCCATGCGATCCGCGACTACAACCTGCCGCGCGATTCATTCGATGCGCTGCTCGATGCGCGCGAACAGGACCTGTCGCCCGAACCGCCGGCGACCATCGACGATTTCGAGGTCTACGCCGAAGCGACGTCGGGCGAGTTGGTCAGCCTGGCCCTGCATACGCTCGGTGTCGCCGACGAATCGGCGCATGAGGCGGGACAACACGTCGGAATCTGCTGGGCCATTGTCGGCCACCTGCGGGCGGCGCGCTTTCACGCCAGCCACAACAGGGTGTATCTGCCGGCCGACGTGCTCGACGGCGCGCTGGAGGATCTGCGCGCCGGCCGGGCGACACCCGCTCTAGCAGAAGCAGCTCAGCGCCTCGGCGAGCGCGCCGAAGAGCATTTGAAGGCGGCGCGCGCCTTGTCGGCCCAGGTGCCGAGAGCCGCAATGCCGGCGCTCCTGCTCGGACCTTTGGCCGACAGCTACCTGGAGCGACTCGCCAAGCACGGCTACGACCTGTTCAGCCCGAGACTGGAACTGTCCAAGCCCCGGCGCCAGCTCCTGCTCGCCTGGGGCGCGTGGCGGAGAAGCTATTGATCCAAATCGCTTATTCTTTTCCTATACACTAAAGTAATATCCGGTTGGTATAGTCCGCGCAGCGTAAGTTCTGATCGGGTTTTCTCATGCCATCCCTGGCAATGCGTATTCGGATCGCGAATGTCGCGGTCGTTGCTCTGATATTGGCCGTCATCGGCGTTGCGGTCTGGCTCGACCGCCAACGGGTCATCGCGACCGCCTATCGGGACGTGGCCAATCTGGCCGATGCCGTCACGGTGCACGTCCGGAACAATTTCAACGCGGTCGACGGCGCCATCCGCCGGATCGCCGCGACCGTCGATGTCGATCGGCTCGACGACCCGGCTTATGCCTGGCAGGTTTCCGAGACGCTTTCGACCCTCAGCGACACTATTCCGGGCGCTTTCGGCCTCTACATCATCGGGGCCGACGGCTTTCTCCGGACCTTTGCCGACCAGCCCTTCAACGTCGATTTCTCGAACAGCGACGTCTTCACCGCGGTTCGCGACCGCGACGATGTCGGATTGTTCATCGAGCCGCCGGTGAAAGCCCGCGACGGCGCCCTGAGGGATCAATGGGTCATCAATGTCGGGCGCCGCATACGGCGCAGCGACGGGGCCTTCGGGGGAGTCGCGCTCGCCACCATGTCCGTGGCCAAACTGCAGGAGAACCTGGCGCCGCTCGACGTCGGCATGGAGGGCTCCGTCGCGCTCTTCCGGTCCGATGGCTTCTATATGCTGCGTCATCCGGAGCGGGAGGGCTTTCTTGGACGCTCGCTCGCCACCGGACAATTGTTCCAGGTGCGCCTGAAGGAAACGGCGTCCGGTACCTATGAAAGCTGGTTCGCAACCGAGAATATCGTGCGTATCAGTGCCTACCGGACGATTTCCGATCTGCCGATGGTGACATTCGTCGGCCTGTCGAAGTCGGAGGTTCTGGTCGACTGGCGGCACCGGGCGATTTTCGCCGCCGTGCTCGCGCTGGTGCTGTCGGGCATGGTGATCACCTTCACCGGATTCCTCAGACGCGCCGTTCGCCGCGACCAGGCCCAGGATCAGGAGCGCCTGGCTACCCTGCGGGCGATCGCCGACACGTCGATCGAGCTGATCGGACTCGACAGCGTCGGAACGCTGCTCGACCAGGTGATGGAGCGGGCGCGCGCTGTCGTGCCGAGCCACCGAGCCGTCACCAAGGTGCTCCCGGGCCAAGGCCGGGAGCGAAACATCCGCGCGGTTTCCGTATCCGACAAGTACGAGGGATGGCCGGATCACGAATTGGCCGCTCTCGAAAACCAGATCGAGCGTCTTATCCGTGAACACCACGGCCCGGTGCGCCTGACTTCCTCCGAACTCGCGCACCGGAGCGGCGCGCAAACGACCACTCGTGCGGATCACCCCGCCATGCAAGGCGTTCTCGCGGCGCCGCTGATCCGCCATTCGGGCGACTATATCGGGCTCATTCAACTGGCCGATCGGCAGACGGGAGAATATTCGGCCGAGGACGAGGCCATTCTTGTGCAGTTGGCGAGCGTCGTCTCCGTCTGCATCGAAAAGACCGAACTCCTCGAGAGAAGCCAGGCAGCGGCGGCCGACGCCGAAGCAGCCAAGGCCGAAGTCGAGACGGTGCTCAGCAGCATCTCCGACGGCCTCTATGTGCTCGATAACGATTTTCGGTTTACCTACCTGAACGACCGCGCCGTCGCGCTCGTCAAGCGCCCGCGAGAGGAGCTGCTCGGGCGCAGCGTCTGGGAGAGCTTTCCCGAAGCTGTCGGCACGGATCTGTACAGGGCCTACCATCGGGCGAAGGCGACGAGCGAGAACATCACGTTGCAGATATATTTTCCACCGCTCGAATCCTGGTTCGACGTCCGCACGTTTCCCTACGAGGGGGGCCTTTCCGTTTATTTCCGCGACATCACGGCCCAGATGGAAATCGAGGCGAAGCTGCAGCAAGCCGAGAAGCTGAAGGCGATCGGGCAACTCACTGGCGGCGTCGCGCACGACTTCAACAACCTGCTCACGGTGATCCTCGGTAACGCGGACATCCTGGTCGACCACCTGAACGACAACGCGGAGCTGTTGCACTTTGCGGAAATGACCCGGTCGGCGGCGGAGCGCGGCGCCGAGCTCACCCAACAGCTACTCGCCTTCGCGCGGCGTCAGCCGCTCGACCCGAAGATCATCGACATCAACAAGCTGGTCAAAGGTTTCGAAGGACTGCTGCGGCGCACGCTCGGCGAGCAGATCGGCATCGAGCTCGTGCAGGCCACGGGGCTATGGAAGGCCAATGTCGATGCGGCGCAGCTCGAAAGCGCGCTGTTGAATCTGGCGATCAATGCGCGCGATGCCATGCCGAACGGCGGCCGCCTCACGGTCGAGACCATGAACGCCCGCATCGACGACGATTATGCCGCCGTCCATGAGGAGGTGGCGCCTGGCCAATATGTTCTCGTTGCCATCAGCGATACTGGCACCGGCATTCCGAAGGATGTGCTGACGCACGTCTTCGAGCCGTTCTTCACGACCAAGGACGTCGGCAAGGGCAGCGGCCTCGGCCTCAGCATGATCTACGGCTTCGTCAAGCAGTCCGGCGGCCATGTGAAGATCTACAGCGAGCTCGGCGAAGGTACCGTCGTGAAGCTTTACCTGCCGCGCGCGCACGAGGATGCGCAAGCCGGCACCGTCGAGCGGCCCGAGCCGGCAACGGCACCGCGCGGCCGGGAAGTCGTCCTCCTGGTGGAGGACGACGATATGGTGCGCAGCCACGTCACAACCCAGTTGCGCGAACTTGGTTATTCGGTGATCGAGGCGAGCGACGCGCACCACGCGATCGAGGTCTTCGGCAAGAACCCCGAGGTCGATCTGCTGTTCACCGACATCGTCATGCCGGGCGGCGTGAACGGCCGCAAGCTCGCCGATCAGTTGCGCACCACCGCGCCGAATCTCAAGGTCCTGTTCATGTCCGGCTATACGGAGAACGCCATCGTCCATCACGGGCGATTGGACGCCGGCGTGTTCCTGCTCAACAAGCCGTTCCGCAAGCAGGACCTGGCGCGCAAAATCCGCCAGGTTTTCGAAACAAGCTAGAGCATAATCGTCTTAATTGAATCGAGGGATTCCCTTGGGGGCGCTGTTATGATTCAAGATGCTGGCTGGATAGGAGGTCAGCATCCGATGGTGAAGCCGTATTCGGAGGATTTGCGCATTCGGGTGGTTCGGCGGGTCGAGGCCGGGCACTCGGTACGGGAGGTGGCCGAGACGTTCGGGGTGAGCGTTTCGAGCGTGGTGAAGTGGTCGCAGCGCAAGCGTCAGACCGGCAGCGTGGCGGCCAAGCCGATGGGCAGCCGGCAGGCGCGGTTGCTGGCGGCGCAGCGGGACTGGATGCTGGCGCGGCTCGCGGCGAAGCCGGACGTAACGTTGCGCGCGTTGGTCAACGAACTGAACGCCCGCGCGGTGAGGGCGAGCTACGGTTCGGTGTGGCGGCTGCTGAACGACGAAGGTGTCAGCTTCAAAAAAAAGCCTGCACGCCAGCGAACAAGACCGGCCTGACGTCGCCCGGCGACGCGTCCGTTGGAAGACCCATCAGGGGAAGCTCGACGCCGCCCGGCTGGTCTTCATCGACGAGACCTGGGCCAAGACTAACATGACGCGCACCAAATTCTCCCGGCGAGGGCGGCGGCCTATTCCGCCGCGTTCCGCGCCGCCGTACCGGCCAGCCAGTCCGCCAGGTCCGTCAGCGCCCGCGCCGACATCGCCTGCTTGCGGTCGCCACCGCGCAGCGGACGGCCTTTGACATCGCGCGCCGCGAGATCGGGGAACAGGCCGAAGTTGACGTTCATCGGCTGGAAGGTCGCGCCCTCGGCGAGATGTCCGCCCGTGATATGCGCGAGCAGCGCGCCGAGTGCGGTGGTGGCCGGCGGCGGCGCCAGCGCCTGGCCGAGTGCCTCGGCGGCGGCAAAGCGGCCCGCCAGCAATCCCATCGCCGCGGATTCCACATAGCCCTCGACCCCGGTGACTTGGCCGGCGAAGCGCAGGCGCGGCTCGGCCCGCAGGCGCAATTCGCCATCGAGCAGCTTCGGGCTGTTGAGGAACGTGTTGCGGTGGATGCCGCCGAGCCGCGCAAACTCGGCCTTTTCCAGACCGGGGATGAGGCGGAAGATCTTGCTTTGCTCGCCGTATTTCAGCTTGGTCTGGAATCCGACCATGTTGTAGAGCGTGCCGAGCCTATTGTCCTGACGCAGCTGCACCACGGCATGGGGCCGCTGTCCGGTGCGCGGATCGCGCAGGCCGACCGGCTTCATCGGCCCGAACGACAACGTCATCGGCCCGCGCTCGGCCATCACCTCGATCGGCAGGCAGCCTTCGAAGTAAGGGGTATTTTTTTCCCATTCCTTGAATTCGGTCTTCTCGGCCGCGAGCAGCGCGGCGATGAAACCGTCATACTGCGCCTTGTCCATCGGGCAATTGATGTAAGCGGCCGCGTCGCCGCCCGGGCCTTCCTTGTCGTAGCGCGACTGGAACCAGGCCTTGTCGAAATCGATGCTGTCCTTGTGCACGATCGGCGCGATGGCGTCGAAGAAGGCGAGCAACTCCTCGCCGGTGCGCGCGCGGATCGCCTCGGCCAGAGCCGGCGAGGTGAGGGGACCCGTGGCGACGATCACGCTTGTCCAATCGGCCGGCGGCAAGCCCGCGATCTCTTCCCGCGCGATGGTGACCAGCGGATGAGATTCGAGCGTAGGCATGAACCGCGGCGGCGAATCCGTCGCGATCGACCGCGAGTGCGCCGCCCGCTGGCACCTGATGGCGGTCGGCCGAGTTCGAGAATCACGGAGCCGCAGCGCCGCATCTCCTCGTGCAGCAGGCCGACGGCATTGTTCCGCGCGTCGTCGGAGCGGAAGGAATTGGAGCAGACGAGCTCGGCGAACCGGTCGGTGGCATGGGCCTCCGTCTGGCGCAAGGGACGCATCTCGTGGATCACCACGGGAAGGCCGGCCCGGACGATCTGCCAGGCGGCCTCGGACCCGGCGAGTCCGCCGCCGATGATGTGGATGGGCGTATTTGTCATCGCGATATTCTACCAGCTTGCCGGCGTTCCGCGCCACGCGCCTGATTCGTCGCACCCCGAGGGAAGGAAGCGGAACCATTGCGGCTTTCGCCCTGTTGACCCTGTATCAACAAAGGAGGCCGCCATGCCGATCGTCCGTCTCATTCACGTCAAGGTGAAACCGGAATCCCGCGCCGAGGCCGAGCGCATCTGGAAACAGAATTGCGCGCCGCTGATGATCAAGCAGCCTGGCTGCCTGTCGGAAGAGCTGCTCAAATGCATCGAGGAGCCGGGCGAATACATCTCCTACTCGGAATGGGAGAGCGACGAGGCGATCGAGAAATACCGCAACAGCAAGGACCACGAAACCATTCGTGAGCATTCGCGCAAGCTGCAGGGCGCCCAGGCCGTGGTGAAGCGCTACACCAAGGAATAGTTCACCCCACAGCGCAGTACCCCCCGCACTGGACGTGCGACTAAATGTTATAATGTAACTTTACCGCACCGGCGAAATCCCGTATTGCTAGCGGACGAAAGCTGCTGAAGGGACCGGTGGACAGGTGAGTAGACGGCGCGCGATCGCCACTCGTGACATCGCGAAGCTCCTCAAGATGGGGCTGCTGGTCGTTGCGCTTGTCCTGCAGGGCTATTTAAGCCAAGTCCACAATCACGATGCCGCCGCCACCGCCGGGAACGCCACGGCCGCTTTCGCACCGGTGGTCGGCGGCGATGGCGACCGCGCGCCGGCACCGCCGCTCGACGGCGACGGTCACGACCTCCACTGCTTCATCTGCCACCTGGCCGGCGTCGGCTCGGCCCCACTGCCGCCGCCGGCCAGCCGCCTGACGCTCGCGCCGCCGCTCGCGGTCGCCTATGTCGCGGCCGACGACCGCCTCGCGTTGCGCGGCGCTCAGGCCGCCTATTCCTCCCGCGCGCCGCCCTCCCTGTTTGTCCCAGCCTGAACTGTGTTTCCGTGCGGCCGTGGTGCCGCATTGGGAGGCATATCCTAGCGATCCGTGTCGTGCGCTCGACGCACACGCGCGGTCGATGCTCGCCGCCGTCAAGGCGGCTGGACAAACGAAAGTGCAGATCATGACGCGTGCAAGACTGACCCTGAGCGTGGCAGCGGCCACGGGCGCCCTGGTTCTGGCGAATCAATCCTCGATCGCCTGGGCGCAAAGCAATCCGGATACCGCGGCCATCCGCCAGATGGTCGAACAGATGAAGCGGGATTACGAAAGCAAGATCCGCGCGCTCGAACAGCGGCTCGAGAGGGCCGAGGGCGATGCCCAGGCGGCCAAGGAAAGCGCGGCGCAGACCAAGGCGGCGGTCGCCGCCCAGCCGAAGGTGGCCTCGACCGCGGCGGCCAGTCCAGCGTCGGCGCCCAACCCCAACGCCTTCAACCCCCAGATCAGCGGCGCGCTCAACGGTACCTTCGGCGCCTTCTCGCACACGCCAGGCGACCGCCGCATTCCCGGCTTCGCGCTCGGCGGCGAGGCCTCGGAAGCCAACACCCGCGGATTCTCCCTGGGAGAATCCGAGGTCAGCTTGAGCGCGAACATCGATCAGGTTCTCCGTGGCGAATTGACGCTGGCCTTTACCAGCGAGGATGAGGTTGCGGTGGAGGAAGCCTTCATCCAGACCACCAGCCTGCCGTGGGGCTTTACCGCCAAGGCCGGTCGGTTCTTTTCCGGTGTCGGCTACTTGAATGAGAAGCATGCCCATAATTGGGATTTCATCGACCAGCCGCTGCCCTATCTCGCCATGCTCGACGGACAATACGGCGACGACGGCGTGCAACTGCGCTGGCTTGCGCCGACGCCATTCTTCCTCGAATTCGGCGGCGAGCTGTACCGCGGCGAAGGCTTCCCGGCGGCCGGCCCGGCTCACGGCGGCGTCGGCACCCAAACCGTCTTCGTCCGCGCTGGCGACGACATCGACGACAGCAGCAGTTGGCAGGCGGGTCTGTCCTACTTGCGTGCCGCGGCGCGCGACCGCGAGACCGGCGACACGCCCGACGTGTTCAGCGGCCGTACCGACCTCGGCATCGCCAGCCTGGTTTACAAATGGGCGCCCGACGGCAACCCACGCGAACGCAACCTGACGCGAATTCTTCCTGCAGCGCCAGACCGGCGATTTCAACGGCACCACGATCGAAGGCTACCAGACCGGCTGGTATGCACAGGCGGTCTATCAGTTCATGCCCAGGTGGCGCGCCGGCCTGCGCTACGACCAGGTCAACGCCGACGACGTCGATGTCGCGCTTGCCGGCACGGCGCTCGACAATATGGGCCACACGCCGCGCCGCGGCACCGCGCTTTTGGAATACGACACGAGCGAATTCGGCCGCATCCGCCTGCAATACAGCCGGGACGATACGGATGTGGAAAGCAACGACACGCTCCTGCTGCAATACACCGTCATCTTCGGCCCGCATGGCGCGCATCAGTATTGAAGCCTGACAGCATTTCTTTTTTGGAGACGCATCATGAACACGAAACTCATCGCCATGGGTCTGGGCGCCGCGCTCGCCTTCACGTCGGCCGCCGTCCTGCCCACGGCGGCCTATGCCGATCTCAATATCTTCGCCTGTGAGCCGGAATGGGAAAGCCTGGCGAAGGAGATCGGCGGCGACAAGGTGACGATCTATACCGCCACCACGGCGGCCCAGGATCCGCACCGCATCCAGGCGCGGCCGAGCCTGATCGCTCGGGCACGCGCCGCCGATCTGATGGTCTGCACCGGGGCCGAGCTGGAAGTCGGCTGGCTGCCCCAGGTCATCCGCCAGGCCGCCAATGGCAAGATCCAGCCCGGCGCGCGCGGCAACTTCGAGGCGGCACGCTACGTGCCATTGCGCGATATTCCGACGCGAATTGACCGCGCGGACGGCGACGTCCACGCCGCGGGAAATCCACATATCCAGACCGCCCCGCGCAACATCGCCGCCGTGGCCCAGCCTCTAGGTCGTGAACTCATAAGCGCGGAGCCAGAGTCGGATTGAGGCAAGGAGGACGGCGGCGAGATAGTTGCGCGCCAGCTTGTCGAAGCGGGTGGCGATGCGTCGGAAGTGCTTGAGTTTGCTGAAGAGCCGCTCGACCAGGTTGCGCTGGCGATAGATTGCCCGGTCGACGGACCCTGCGGATGAACGAGACGTTGGCTGTGGCTCGGGATGTGGGCGGCGCCGCCGCCGGCCTCGGATCAGGTCGATGATTGCGTCGGGCGTCATATCCGCGGTCGGCGACCACAGTGGCGGTCAACCCGAGGCCTTCCAGCAGCTTCGGCGCGGCGGTTTTGTCGTGACGCCTGGCCGGCGCGTGAGAAGGATGCGCACCGGCAGGCCATGATCGTCGACGACGACGTGGATCTTGGTGCTCAGTCCTCCACGAGAACGGCCGATGGCGTGATCCTCGCCCCCTTTTTACCGCCCGCCGCGTGCTGGTGGGCGCGGATGATCGAGCTGTCGATCAGCTGCATTGAACTCGGGGGATTGCCGGGCCAACGCCGTGAAGATGCGCAGCCATACCCCCGCCTTGGCCCAGCGGTTGAACCGGTTATAACCGTCGTGTAGGGGCCATAGCGCTCCGGCAGATCGCGCCACGGCGAGCCTGTGCGCAGGATGTAGAATATGCCGTTCAGAACGCGACGGTCATCCCGACGCGGCACGCCCCGCGGCTTGTTCGGCAACAGCGGAGCGATGATCGACCACTCCGCATCCGTCAGTTCAAAGCGAGCCATGATCCAGCCCTCCGTTCGTCCGGAGAGTTGAATCACAGATGCCCTATCCAAGGGAATCCCCCTTATGAGTACAGAACCTAGCCGAGCGCATGGCGGATCTCGACCCGGGCAATGCGGCTACCTACCGGGCCCGTGTGCAGGACTTCAGTAAGCGGCTGGCCGCCGCGACCGAGCGCTGGCAACAGCAGGCCGCCCCGTTGCGCGGCGCGCCGGTGGCGACTCAGCATAAGACATGGACCTATCTGATCGATTGGCTCGGCTTGAAGGAGGTCGCGACCCTGGAGCCCAAACCCGGCATTCCGCCGTCGAGCGGCTATCTGTCCCAGGTGGTCGAGACCGTCCGGCAGCAGCCCGTCAAGCTCGTGATCCGGGGTAACTACGAGGATCCGCGGCCATCCGACTTCCTCAAGGAGCGCGCCGGCGTGCCGGTCGCGGTTCTGCCATCCACCGTGGGCGGCACGCCCGCGGCAAAGGATCTGTTTGGACTTTACGACGACACCGTCAACCGGTTGCTGGCGGCTGCGGGTGCTCGCTAACATCGATCTCGGCATCCTGTTCACGGCGTTCCTCGCCGGCGTCCTGGTGATCGCCACCCACGTGCCGTTGGGCCAGCGCGTGCTGGCCCGCGGCATCGTGTTCATCGATCTCGCCGTCGCCCAGGTCGCGGGGCTCGGCGTCATCGTCGCGGGCTTCCTCGGCTGGGAATCCAGCTGGCAGGTGCAGGCGGCGGCGACCATGGCTGCACTGCTCGGTGCCGCGCTGCTGACCTGGACCGAACGGCACTGGCCCGAGGTTCAGGAGGCCCTGATCGGCGTGTTGTTCGTGGTGGCGGCCAGCGGCGCGCTTCTGTTGCTCGCGCACAATCCGCACGGCGGCGAACACCTCAAGGACTTGCTGGTCGGCCAGATCCTCTGGGTGACGCCCGGCGATTTGCTGCCGGTCGCCATTCTCTATGCTGTGCTGCTCGCCCTGTGGTTCACCGTGCTGCGCGGCGGCAAGCTCGACGGCCGCGCCGGACAGATCGGATTCTATGTGCTGTTCGCGCTCGCCGTCACCCAGTCGGTGCAGCTCGTCGGCATCTATCTGGTGTTCGCCACGCTCATCCTGCCGGCGCTCGCCGTGCGGAAGCTGCCTGAGCGCCAGCGTCTGGCAGCGGGCTATCTTTCGGCACTCGCCGGTTACGTGGTCGGACTCATGGCCTCGGCGGCGTTCGACCTGCCGACCGGGCCGGTCATCGTGGTCACCCTGCTGCTCGCCTTCATCGCCACCGCGGCTTTGCCCAGGGCGCCGGCGTGAGCAGTCTCGCCCGCTGGCTCGGCGGCGCCGTTCTGCAGTGACATTGTCGCCGCCCGTGACTTGGGCTAAATCTTGCCAGAGACAAAGGATCGAGACAAAGGCTCGAGACAACGGGCCGCAGCGAAATCGAGCAGAGCCAGGGCAGGGCATGAGCAATCCGGCTTCGCCACCGAGAAGAGCCGGCGCAATCCGAACCGGCCATAGAACGACAACCCATCGCGCTGCCGCGCGCGGGACAGGGCCGTAACTAGACGTCGCGTTGGGGGATCGCTTGGGGCATACCAACTGGAACCTCGCGGTTACCGCGATTCTCGCGGTGCTCTTCCGCGCGATCCGTAAGACGCCGGCGCGCGACGAGACGGGGGCCGCGGATTATCGGGACTGACGCCAAAAACCCGAAGGAAGGGTGATGAACGAAACGGCCGCTGCGACAGCCAAACTCCGCCGGCCCTGGCTCGCGGCCTTGCTGTCGCTGTTCACCGGATGGCTCGGGCAACTCTACAACCGGCAGCCGCGGCGCGCGGCGCTGACGTTCTCGGTGGGGGTTGCCTTCGCCCTGCTGGTGACATTTACGCCGCCCCGGACATTTTCTGCGATGGCGATGTTGTTCGCTTTTGCCGTGGTCTGGCAGCTTGCCGTGGCGACCGACGCCTTCCTGCAAGCCCGGCGGCTACAGGCCATCCCGCTCGCGCGCTACAACCACGTCATCGTCTATGCCGGCCTCGTGATCGCCGTCGTGCTTCTGTCATCCGGGCTCAAGCACTACCGGGCGTTCGAAAGTTTCAGCATCGAAACCGAATCCAACCTTCCGACGCTGCACCAAGGCGAGCGCGTGATCGCCTACAGCGTCTCACCGAACGATCTGGCGCGCGGCGACATGGTTGTTCTGCACCTGCCGCGAGATCCGAAGATCTCCTACATCAGGCGCATCGTGGGATTGCCCGGCGAGCGGGTGAGAATGCACGGGGGCCGGGTTGTGATCAACAATGTGCCGCTTCACCGCACCGCGGTCGAACCGGCCTCGGCGCCGTCATCGATTCCGGGCGGCACCTTCGTGGAGGTCACGCCGGAGGGCAACGGCTATCTGATTCTCGATCAGGCGCCGGACAGCGCATTCGACACCGTGCAGCAGCAGAGAGTGCCGGAGGATCATTACTGGGTACTCGGCGACAACCGCGACAATTCCCTCGACAGCCGCGCCATGTTTCAGGTCGGCTTCGTGCCGGCGCAGAACATCTACCGCAAGGTGGCCTTCATCTATTGGTCGCGCGACCGGTCGCGCATCGGCATGGCGGTCGAATAGCGCGGCGAAGGCGGCCGCTGCGTCGCCGCTTAGTGCAGCACCCGGTTGGGCGACAGGTCGGCGGCGCTGTACGGGGTGTCGCTCAGCTTCGCCAGAGCGCGGCTCTTGTTCACAGGAATGCTGCTCGTCCTGACGCTCGCCAGGCGGCTTTTGGCTGTGAGCCAGATCATATTCTGCTGGCCGGCCGGCAAGGCGCCGAACAGCGCGCGCGCCATCTCGAACATCTTCTGGTGGTCCGACGAGATGAGCACGGCGCCGAACGCCTTGGTCACGGCGTGCTCGGCGCCGAGATATTCCTCGGCCACCTTGGCGATAGCCTTCACCATGGCCGGATTGAGCTCCGGCCCAAGCAAATCCTTCTGCATGACGATCCCCGTCTACGTCGCTACTCAACTGATCACTCGGCGTCATTCGGGCGCCTTGGCGAATATTCTATCGCATAAGCGTAAATAGATCGCTACCCGGAATTGACGCGCGTCAACGTCGCCGGCGCCGCGTTCGATGGGCCTTGGACCTGACCGATGGATTCCCCGAGCCGCCCGCTCAGTTCAGGTTGCGGCGTTGGGGATCGCCGAACAGGACGGTGAATTTGGCGCCGCCGGAACCTTCCGCCTGGCCGACCACCAGCCGCCCATCGAGCTGCTGGACCTGGGCCGCGACCACCTTCATGCCGAGTCCCTTGGCCTCGGCGGGATCGAAACCCTCCGGCACGCCCTTGCCTTCGTCGCTGACGGACAGCGCGTAGCCTTCGTTTTCGGACCCCTCGAAGGACACGGTGACCCGGCCTTTCCCGTGCTTGAGCGAGTTGATCACCAGCTCGTTGACGATCAGCCCGATGCCCACGATCTGCGCCGTCGGCACGCGCGCCTCGACCGCCGAGACGGCGATGCCCTCGCGCTTCACCGAGCGCAACATGGCGGACAGATCGTCGCACAGCCGTTCCAGATAGCTTTTACACTCGCCGTATTCGATGCCGTCGCCGAGATAGATATGCTGGTGGATCTTGGCGATGGTGATGACGCGCTGAGCGGCGATCTCGAGCTCGTGGCCGGCGTCCGTCTTGCCGAGCTCACGGCTTTGCAGGCGCAACAGCCCGGAAATGAGCTGCAGGCTGTTCATCACCCGATGGTCGATTTCCTTGGCCATCATCTCGGCGCAACGCAGGGCGGCGTCCTTCTCCGCAACCACCTTCGACAGCTCGTCGATCGCGTTGCGCGCCGAGAGCCGCAGCTCCATCTGATCCATGACCATGGCGGCGAGATTCTTCAGCCGCTCGATTTGCTGTTCGGTCACCGTGCGCGGCTGCTTGTCGATGACGCAGAGCGTGCCGAGATTGAACCCGTCGCGGGTCCGCAGTGGCACGCCGACGTAGAAGCGCAAGCCGAATTCGCCGGCGACCAGCGGATTGGTCAAGGAGCGCGCGTCGGTCTTGGCGTCGGTCAAGACCCAAGGCTCGTCTTGCAAGATGGCCGAGGCGCACAGGCCCGGGCCGCGGTCGATCTGCTGCACGTCGAGCCCATGGTGCGATTTGAACCAGATGCGTTCGTGGTCGACCAGGCTGACGATGGCGATCGGCACGTCGAGCAGGTCGGCGGCGATGGCCGTGATGCGGTCGAACGATCCGTCGGGTGGCGTGTCGAGGATGTCGTAGCGCCGCAGGGCGGCAAGCCGGCCAGCCTCCTGTTGAGCACTGAGTTCGCTCGGCCGGATGCTGGAGAATGGCAGACTCATCGAGAGGTCCCCCGGATCGGTGCGCCGCTTTACGTCGGCGGAATGGGCAAAGTGATACGCTGGGTGATGTGCCGCGCGGACACGCGGCCAGGACAGACTTACGTCACGAATCGCTGTCCGGCATGTGTTTTTTTGCGGACATTTTCTGCTCACGAACCGGCAAGACGGC